>NZ_CP186334.1:2845491-5690982 GCF_049347105.1 Gaoshiqia hydrogeniformans | reverse complement strand
TATTGACAAAAACCCATCAAATTCGATCGACTTCGTTTTCCTAAACTTTTGCAGGTTTATCTTGTTAATCTTGAAGAATAAAAAATATTTAGGAATGGAGAGACGAAATTTTATACAATTGGTTGGAACAGCCGCGGTTGCTACACCTATTCTCGGTTCGGCGCTGGCGGCATGCAGCACCGAAAGCAAAAAGTTTGAAGGGCACAGCTTCGCCGACCTGCCTTACGCTTACAATGCACTGGAACCTTATATTGATGCAGAGACGATGGAATTGCATTACGATAAGCATCACCGGGGCTATTTTAATAATTTTATAAAAGTGATCGAAGGGACGGATCTTCAGGAAACACCCCTGGAACAGATTTTTGCCAAAATAACCGATTATGACGCCGGGATCCGCAACAACGGAGGAGGCTTATACAACCATAAGCTGTTTTGGGAAAATATGACCAATGAGACCAGAGAGATACCGGATGAGTTGGGAAAGGCAATTTCTGACAATTTTGGCTCTATTGATGAATTTAAGGAAGAGTTTGGGAAAGCAGCCAAATCACATTTTGGCAGTGGCTGGACCTGGCTGACCATTGATGAAAGCGGGAAATTGTTTGTCACCACTTCGGCTAATCAGGATAACCCCCTGATGAGTAATGCCGCAAAAAAAGGTAGACCATTGTTAGCCTTGGATGTATGGGAACATGCCTATTATCTGCATTATCAAAATCGTAGGGCCGAATATGTCGATAATTTCTGGAATGTTGTGAACTGGGAAGAGGTGAGCAGGAGATATCAAAATGCATAGCAATTCAAGCCGGTTTTTAGCCGGTTTTTTTGTTACTTTGAATCTCCGAAATTTTACGAAATGATACAAAAAATTACCTTGCTTGGAGCCGGAAATCTGGCGACCCAATTAGGAAAATCACTACAAAAAGCAGGCGTTGAAATTATTCAGGTTTACAGCCGGACAGAAGAATCGGCCGGTAAACTTGCAAATTTGCTTGGCTGCGGATTTACAAACAAGGTGGGCGAAATCGATTTATCGGCCGGTTTAATCCTGGTGGCGCTAAAAGATGATGTTCTTGAAGAAGTCCTTGCCAAACGCGACTGGCAAAATTCATTGATGGTACATACCGCCGGGAGCATACCAATGGATGTATTGGCAAAATATACTGAGCGTTTTGGCGTGTTTTATCCACTGCAAACATTCTCGAAACAACGCGACGTTGATTTTTCGCAAGTACCGGTTTGTTTGGAAGCTAGCTCATCCGTTTTGGTAAACCGGTTAAAACAATTGGCAGGCCAAATATCCGGAGATGTTCATGAAATCAATTCAGAACAACGAAAAATTCTGCATTTGGCCGCCGTGTTCACCTGTAACTTTGTAAATCATTTATATTATTTGGGCGATCGCTTACTGCAACAAGAAGGACTGAATTTTGACTTATTAAAACCTTTGATTAAAGAAACCGCAGACAAAGTCATGAACTTTCGTCCTTTTGACGTGCAAACCGGTCCGGCCAGGCGTTTTGATGAAACAATCATTAACAAGCATCTAAATTTACTCGACAAGCAGCCGGAACTCAGGAAAATCTATAGTTTTGTATCCGAGAGTATTTTCCTGGCCCATAAAAAGAACAGCGATGACATTTTTTAAAGATAAACTAAAACAGATTAAAGCATTTGTTTTCGATATTGATGGCGTATTATCATGCGATACTTCTCCGTTAAATGAAGAAGGAGATCCGGTGCGAACAGCTAACGTAAAAGATGGTTATGCCCTCCGAAATGCGCTGAATATGAATTATCAAATCGGAATTATTACTGGAGGGGCCATTGATCGTGTTCGTTTACGCTACGAAAAGCTTGGCGTACCCCACATCTATATGGGGGTCAGGGATAAGGTGCAACCCTTGTCTGATTTCATGGAAAAAACCGGATTGAAAGCCGACGAAGTGCTTTATATGGGTGACGATCTGATCGACTATCAGATTATGTCGCTGGTGGGTTTTCCCTGTTGTCCGTTGGATGCTGTTCATGAAATAAAAGAAATTTCTTTGTATATTTCAGATAAAAAAGGAGGAGAAGGCTGTGTCAGGGATGTGATTGAACAGGTAATGAGGGCACAGGATACCTGGATCAATGAAAAATCGTATTATTGGAGGTCAATTTGATGGTACTAAAAAATCTGGAAAATTACAGGCTTGTTTTAGCCTCAAAGTCTCCCCGCCGGCAAAATTTGCTGCGTGGTTTGGGACTCGAATTTGAAGTTCGCCCAGCCGATCTGGAAGAATTTTATCCGGAAGAACTTGGAATGACTGCCATTCCGGTTTACCTGGCCCAGTTAAAAGCCGATGCGCTGAAAGACACCTTGCAGGACAATGAACTTTTAATCACCGCTGATACCATTGTTTGGAAGGATGATAAAGTGCTTGGCAAACCCGGATCGAAAGAAGAAGCCATCCAAATCCTGCAGGAATTGTCGGGAAGTCAGCACCAGGTGATCACCGGGATGCACCTGCAATCCACAACCAAAAAAATCTCTTTTCATGCCGTAACCGAAGTTTGGTTTGATGAACTGACCGAAGAAGAAATCGTATGGTATGTTGAAAAGTATAAACCCTACGACAAAGCCGGTGCATATGGCATACAGGAATGGATCGGTTACGTGGGAATTAACAAGATTGAAGGTTCATTTTATAATGTCATGGGCTTGCCCGTTCACAAACTTTACCAATACTTGAAAGAATTTTGATTATTCATGCAAAAAGTACTTTTTAGTTTAGCCTTTACCATTCTTATTTTCCGGTTGTCTGCCAAAGAAGGCATGTGGATCCCGACTTTAATGGAAAAATATAACATCGAAGACATGAGGCAAATGGGATTCAGGTTAAACGCCGATGATATTTACAGCATAAACCGGAACAGCATGAAAGATGCTGTTGTTTTGTTCGGTTCAGGCTGTACCGGCGAACTGGTTTCGGAAGAAGGTTTGCTGCTTACCAACCACCATTGCGGTTATTCGGCTATTCAATCGCACAGTTCGGTCGAACACGATTATTTAACAGACGGGTTTTGGGCCATGTCGAAGGAAGAAGAATTGCCAAATCCGGGGTTAATTGTCCGGTTTCTGGAGCGGATGGATGATGTGACCGACTCCATTCTGTCAGGAACTGAAGGTTTGGAAGGAGATCAACTGGCTGCCAAAATTAAAAGAAATACAAGATCGGCCGAGTCAGTTTTTTCTGAAAAAGGAAAGTTTGAGGCAGTGGTTAAGCCGATCTTTCATGGTAACCAATATTTTGTATACATCTATAAAGTGTACAGGGATGTTCGCCTGGTGGGCGCTCCTCCTTCATCCATCGGAAAATTTGGAGGAGATACCGACAACTGGATGTGGCCCCGTCATACAGGCGATTTTTCAATTTTCAGGATTTATGCCGACCGGAATAATGAGCCTGCTGAATATTCACCGGATAATGTGCCCTATCGTCCGAAATCCTTTTTCCCGATTTCGAAAAAAGGAATCCGGCAAGATGATTTTATCCTGGTTTTCGGTTTTCCGGGAAGCACAGAACAATATCTTCCGTCGCAGGAGGTCGACCTGATCATGCACCAGTCTGATCCGGATAAGGTGAAAATACGGACAGAGAAGCTGGAAATAATGGCTCGACATATGGACGCGAATCCCAAAGTCCGTATCCAGTATGCTTCAAAATACGCGAGGACCAGTAATTCGTGGAAACGGTGGCAGGGTGAAATAAAGGGGCTGAAGCGGATGAATGCACCGGATCTTAAGCGATCGTTTGAACAGCAGTTTAAAAACTGGTATGAACAAAATGATTCTCTTATAAGTATTTATTCCGCAATTTTTCCCCGGTTTGAAAAACTGTATATCGACCTGACGCCGTACAATAAAGCCTATAACTATTATGATGAAATTGTAATCCGGGGGACCGATATTTTTTCACTAGCCGATAACTTTCCCCGGAACGGGAGCGGATGGTCGCAGATAAATGAGGATCTGCTTCGGAAATATAAGGAGGAGCTGAATAACCGGATCCGGGAGTATTTTAAAGATTACGACCAAAAAGTCGACGAAGAAGTATTTGTTCGTTTGATACGTGTACTGTATTCTGATCTGGATCCATCTTTCCTGCCAAACGGTTTTCGCGAACTGATGCGTTTGCACGACGATGCAAAGTTGCTGGATAAGGTTTACCGGAAATCGGTTTTTACCGATGAAAAAAAGTTGCTCGATTTGGTTGAACAACTTGATGAAAAAACGATCGAAAAATTACAGAAAGATCCGGTAATGGCCTTATACAAAGAACTTCGCAGTCATTATGCCCGAAATATTGAATCGGTTTATCAAAGTATCCGCAGTCAAATAGACGTATCGCAGCAAATCTACATGCGGGGAATCATGGAAATGCAAAAGGAACGGGCGCTTTATCCGGATGCCAACCTGACCCTACGTGTGGCTTACGGCAAAGTGGAAGGATATAAACCGGCCGACGGGGTTGTTTACAAGTACTATACTACCTTGAAAGGCATTGTCGAGAAGGACAATCCGCTTATATATGATTACGATGTTCCGCAGCGGCTACGCGATTTGTATGCCGCTAAAGATTACGGCGATTACGCCCGTGAAGGGGAGTTGCCGGTTGCTTTTGCTGCCTCGGTCCACACCACGGGCGGAAACTCCGGAAGTCCGGCAATTAATGCAAACGGCGAGTTGGTTGGAATTAATTTTGACCGTTGCTGGGAAGGAACCATGAGTGATATCATGTACGACCCGGATGTTTGCCGGAATATCATGATTGATATCCGTTATGTCCTTTTTCTGATCGATAAATTTGCCGGCGCCGGCTATTTGCTGGATGAAATGGATTTGAGACACAACTAACCGGTACCTGAATTAATTTTTTTGTTTCCTCATAAAATATTCAATTTCTTCCAGGGGAATTCCCTTTGTTTCCGGCATCATATAACGAACAAATATTAATTGTAAGACCATAAAAAAAGTAAAAAGAGAGAACACGAACCAGGCCGGGAACGAATTAATGATCACTGCCCCTAAGAGCGCGATTGTTGCTGCAAATATATTCAGTAAACCTGCTCCCCATGCTTGTCCGAACGGTCTTACGCTGTTGGGGAAAATTTCAGGGATAAATACCCAAATTACAGCGCCTTGTCCAATTGCATGCGAGGCGATAAAAAGCAGGACAAAAATGACCATATATATGGTTTGAAATGACATGTAAAAGCCAATAGCCACCATCGATAAACTTATGATGTAGCCGATTGTTCCCAGGTACATCAGTTGTTTTCTTCCCTTTCGGTCAATTAAGTAGATTCCGGCGAAGGTGAAAATCAAAT
Source organism: Gaoshiqia hydrogeniformans (assembly GCF_049347105.1). Taxonomy (GTDB): domain Bacteria; phylum Bacteroidota; class Bacteroidia; order Bacteroidales; family Prolixibacteraceae; genus Gaoshiqia; species Gaoshiqia hydrogeniformans. The sequence goes on along the minus strand of NZ_CP186334.1, from coordinate 5,685,606 downwards.
TGATTATTCCTAACGAAATTGAACTCAAAAGTGATTCTGAGGTGCCAAGTCCTGCCTTTTCGAATATCTCGGGGGCATAAAACAAAATGAAACTGATCCCGGAGAACTGGTTGAAAAAGGCCATTAGAAATGAAAGCAGTAAGGCGCGGTTATATTTTCCGGAAAACAGGCCGGACCGGTCTGACTGATCAATTAAATCCGTTTTGTTTTTGAGGTTCACAAACCATCGCGGACTTTTCGGGATGCAGAAAAGCAGCGACACAAACAATGAGGCAGGTAGCACTTCAACTCCAATCATCAGCCTCCAGGTGTTTTCGAAAGGAAGACCCTCCAGTAAATAATTGGATAAATAGGCCAGCAGAATCCCAAATACAATATTGAACTGGTAGAGCATGACTAATCGTCCGCGGTTGTGAGCTTCGGAGATTTCAGAGATATAGGTAGGCGCGGCGATTGATGCAAATCCGGCGCCTAATCCGCCGATGAACCTGAAAAATGAGAAAGAATACGGGTTCGATGATGATGCGGCGCCCAGGGCTGAAAAGACAAATAAAAGTCCTACCAAAATCAACGTCTGCTTTCTGCCTAGTTTTTCCGTTGGGTATCCTCCGGTTAGCGCACCGACGACCATACCCCAAAGCGTCATTGAAATAATAAACGTTCCGTGTATCCAATCGGATGTTTGCCACATGTTTTTGACCGGAAGGTTAACTCCCGATATGACTACCGTATCAAAGCCCATCAGGAAGCCTGCAATCGAAACGATCAATACATAGTTGAGAATACGATGATTCATGACACAGCTTTCTTCTGTTTTCGAAAATTTAGTATGGAATTAAAGGGTTGTTTCAGGTTCTCTTTTGCGATGAACTTCTGATGATCAGATTTGTAGATAACGTGATGCTCTTGTTGGTTGCTTGTTCATTGTCTTTTTGAAGGTTTTCAAGAAGCGTGTTAATAACAGTATGGGCAATCTCCTCAATCGGTTGCGCTACAACGGTAATATCCGGTTGGTGAATTCTAAAAAGGTCGTGATCGTCAAAGCAAACGATGGCCAAATCTTCCGGTATCTTGAGATTGAGATTAGTTATCGCTTCCAATCCACTAATTCCCAGGTAGTTGGTTCCGAAAACTAAGGCATCGATATGGTTCTCTTTTTCCAGGATTTCCCTGATATCTGTCACATAATCCTGAAAATTAGATTTAAAAGGAAGTGGAAAGACTCGCGGGGAGAGGCCATAAGTATTCATCGCATCCTTAAACCCGATGATACGGTCTTCTTTTTCCGGTTTATCGAGAGCAAGGGCAATCAGTGCAATATTTGTGTATCCGTTTTGAATAAGGTGTTCTACGGCGGTATACATCCCTTCTTTGTTATCAACCATCACCACATCGGTGGACATATTCTTAAACTTCCGGTCAAACAAAACCACATCCATTCCGATCTCAATCAGCTGTTTGATGTCATTTTCGATGCCCATTGTCGGGGCAATAATGCATCCGTCCACCCCCAGGGTGGTAAACATGGTTAAAAACTCCCGGGCCCTGTTTTTGTCGTTCTCGGTACTGCAGTAGATAATTTTGTAGTTATTCTGATAGGCTTTGTCTTCGATCTTTTTGGCAATACTTGCATAGAACGGATTGGAAATATCTTCCACCATTAATCCGATGATATTCGATTTTCCTGTTCTTAAACCTTTGGCTAACTGGTTGGGGTGATAACCTAATTCTTCTACCTTATCGAGAACTTTCTTTACCAGTTTATCGCTGATTCTTTTTTCCTTGGCTTTCCCGTTCAGTATAAATGAAACCGTAGTTTTTGAAATGTGCAGGTTTGTCGCTATGTCGTTAATTGAAACTTTTGTTTTTGCCATGAAGTTTATTTTGTTACCCGATAAGTAAGTATTCCCAAAAGATTTGGGTACAATGCTTTTTCATATTTGTATAAAGTTCGCAAAAAATTAAAAATTTGAATATTTTTTTAAATTTCTTTTTGTCTTTACAAAAACAGTGTATATTTGAAACTGCTAAACCGATTTAGTAATGTTGACTGTAAAAATACATTCTCAACAATTTTCGTATTAACAAATACGGCGGGAAAGTAGTATATTTTTTTCAAAACAGACTAAATCGATTTAGTTAAAAGTAGAATATTAAGGTAAATTAAGAATTGATGATCCTTAAACGTTTTAGGTTTGTTGTTTCGGCGCTTTTGGCAATTGTGGTAACAACATCCCGGAATGATAACAATTATAACGGAAATCAATAAAACATGAGAACACGATTGATGAATTGCCTGGTTGGCGCATTTGCCCTGGTTGCTTTCGTCGCTTGTCGGCCCAAAGCGCCGGAACAGGAACTGAAAAGCTGGGCAATTGGCCCGTTCGAGCGGCCTGACGGAGTGAACCCAATTATTGTACCGCAGGAAACAACTTTTTATTGTCCGCTAACCGGCGATACCATTCCCTGGGAAAACGGCGATACCTTTAACCCGGCAGCAATCGTAAAGAACGATACCATTTGTGTGTTATACCGCGCCGAGGATCAATCGGGGCAGGGCATCGGGCAACGCACATCACGGATTGGGCTTGCCCGGACAGTGGACGGGATAACGATTGCGAATCAAGCAACAGCTCCGGTTCTGTTTCCCGATAACGACAGCCAGCAGGAACTGGAATGGCCTGGCGGATGCGAAGATCCGCGCGTGGCCGTAACCGAAGACGGAACCTATGTGATTTTATACACCCAATGGAACCGCAAACAGGCGAGGCTTGCGGTCGCCTTGTCGAAAGACCTGATCAACTGGGAAAAATACGGCCCTGCATTCAGAAATGCCTTCAACGGAAAATTTGCTGATAGCTTCAGTAAATCAGCTTCAATGGTGACAACCCTTAAAAATGGTCGGCTGGTCATTTCAAAAGTAAACGGCAACTACCTGATGTACTGGGGCGAAAAACATGTTTATGCTGCGACATCCGCAGATTTGATAAATTGGGAGCCGCTGGTAGATGAAAACCAGGAACTGATTCCTTTAGCTTCGCCTCGCAAAGGCTATTTCGACAGCGAACTGACCGAATGCGGCCCGCCTGCAGTAATGACAGATATGGGCATTGTGTTGATTTACAATGGAAAAAACAAAGCAGGCGCCGACGGCGATACAACTTACACGGGCAATGCTTATTGTGCCGGTCAGCTTTTGTTCGGCAAAAACGACCCTTATCAGGTGATTGACAGGCTCGATAAACCCTTTCTGGTTCCGCAGGAATCCTTCGAGAAAAGCGGGCAATACCCGGCTGGTACTGTGTTTGTCGAAGGTTTGGTGTTTCATCAAAACAAATGGTTTCTCTATTATGGTTGCGCCGATTCGCGCGTAGCGGTGGCCGTTTCAAACAAGAATGTTCAATTTTCAAACTAAATAAAATGAATTGCAAAAAAATTATTTTGGTTATTGCTGCCTGTGTGCTTTTTGGCTTTTCGCAGGCACAGGAATCAATCCCTCAGTTTAAAAAAGGTGAACGGGTGGTATTTGTCGGAAATAGCATTACCCACGGCGGGCATTACCATTCGTTTATCTGGCTGTATTACATGACCCGTTTCCCCGAAATGCCGGTTACCATGATCAATGCCGGTATTGGCGGCGATACCTCTTCGGATATAAAAGAACGTCTGGAAGAAGACATATTCAGTAAAAATCCGAGCTACCTGACCATGACTTTCGGGATGAACGATGTGGGTTATTTCGATTTTTACAAGCCGGATGCCCAGGAAATTGCTGTCCGGCAAATTGAAAAGTCGTTTGACAATTACCAGGTCATTGAAAAGCGCTTGCAGGAAGCAAAGGAGGTAACCAAGGTGCTGATTGGGGGTTCGCCTTACGATGAGACATCGAAAGTTCCAAACCAGATTTTCCCGACGAAAAATGCCGCTTTGCTGAAAGTGAACGATTTTCAGCGCGAATCGGCCAGGGCCAACGATTGGGGATTTGTTGATTTTACCCGCCCGATGATGGAAATCGACCTGCGCGAACAACAAAAAGATTCCCTGTTCAACCTGGAAGGCGGCGACCGGATTCACCCCGACAACGACGGCCATATGGTGATGGCATACCTGTTTCTGAAAGCGCAGGGACTGGCCGGTAAAAAAGTGGCTGAAATCAGCGTCAATGCGAAAACAAAAAAAGTTGCACTGGCCGATAATTGCACGGTTTCTGATGTAAAAGCCGACGCAAACGGCATTGCATTTAATTACCTGGCAAAAGCGCTGCCTTATCCGGTCGATTCGACCGTTCGTGGCTGGGGGGCTAAAAAATCGCAGAAAGATGCCCTGAAACTTATTCCGTTTAACGCGGATTTTAACCAGGAACTGCTGAAAGTGGAGGGCCTTGCCATTGGAGCATACCAATTGAAAATCGATGGTCTGCCCATTGAAAAGTTTACCGCTTCGGATTTGGCCAAAGGTGTAAACCTGGCCGAGCTGACCACAACACCTCAATATCAGCAGGCGACGAAAATTATGCTTCTGAATGAAAACCGCCTGGAAATCGAACGCCGTTTGCGCGACTATGCCTGGATGGAATTTTCGTTCCTGCAGGAAAAAGGCTTGTTGTTTGCCTGCAACCAGGCAGCTATTGATACCATCAAAGCCAATTGGGACAATGGTTTTGTTCGCGGAAATTTTGGCGTTTACCAACAAGCGCAATACTCCGAAATCAGAAACTTATGGCAGGAGCAGATGGATGGAATCGTCAAAACTATCTATTCGATCAACAAGCCGGTTTCCCGCAAAATCGAACTGGTGAAAATGTAATAACCTAAAATAGAGTTAAGCTTTGCATTCAATAATAACATATTGCTTTTTTCTTTTGATCCTTCTGTTGCCTGGTACATATTCAGCGCAGTCGCAAACGGCCTGGTTTGCCGATGGTTATCATGGCGGTATTTACGGCCATTATCCCATGTGGCAGGCCCGCTTTATGGTCGAAACACTCACTGAAAACCCGGCTTGGGCCATTAACCTCGAAATTGAACCGGAAACCTGGGATACGGTAAGCGTAAAAGATGCTGAGAATTTCAAACTTTTGCAGGAATATTATTCGAAAACCGGGCGGTTTGGACGCATAGAGTTTGTCAATCCGGCTTATGCACAGCCCTATTGCTATAATATTTCTGGCGAAAGCATCATCCGCCAGTTCGCCTACGGGATCGAAAAAACACGGGCTTATTTTCCGGAGGCTACGTTCATCACTTATTCGGTTGAAGAGCCTTGTTTTACGAGCAGTCTGCCGCAGATATTAAAAGGATTTGGCTATCGGTATGCCGTATTGCGTAACCCGAACACCTGTTGGGGCGGCTATACCAGCGCTTTCGGGAAAGATCTGGTGAACTGGATTGGCCCCGATGGCAGCTCCATACCTGCCGTTCCGCGGTACGCGTGCGAAGGGCTTTCAACGAAGTCGACCTGGCAAACCGAGTCGTGGACAAACTCGAACAGCTTTATCGAAAAATGTTTTGCAAGCGGCATTCAATATCCGGTTGGCATGACTTTTCAGGATGCCGGATGGGATGGCGGCCCCTGGGGAAATCAATACAAACCAACGGAATATACTACCTGGACGGCTTATATTAATATGATTCAGGGGAAAGTGCAGCCTGACGATTGGAAATTTTCGATTGAGGATGTGAAGCCGGGACTGGTGTGGGGAGCACAGGTGTTGCAACAGATTGCCCAGGAGGTGAGGGTGAGTGAAAACAAAATGGTAGTGGCAGAGAAAATGGCATCGCTCAATTATTTGCTTTACGGAGAAGAATTTCCGGCGACAGATATTGCTGAAGGTTGGCGAACACTCATGCTGGCCCAGCACCACGATTGCTGGATAGTGCCCTACAACGGTCGCCCGGGCGACACCTGGGCGGATAAGGTAACGCGCTGGACCGACGCCTCGAACCGGATAGCCGACGATAAGATCTCACAACTGTTTGAGTTGGATGAACCGGGCAATGCTGAAACGGTTCGCGTTTTCAATACGCTGGGAATCAGCAGGACCGATGTGGTGGAAATCGAGTTGCCTGAGCGCTTCAGAAATTCCGGGTTCTCGGTTTTCGATTGGAAGGGGAAGGAACTTCCGGCGCAGGTTTCAGTTGGCAGGACTGGAAAACCGGTATTGGCTTTCGAAGCCACTGTGCCTGCTTTCGGGTATGCCACTTTTCAGGTTAAAAACGGGAAATCGAAGCAAAAGCAAGCTGTAAAGCAATTTGCTGACGGTAAACTTCAGCTCGAAACGGCGTTTTACCGGGCGGTGTTTGACCCGGCTTCAGGCGGCGAAATCATCAGTTTAATAGATAAAAAGCAGGGTAACCGGCAACTGGTGGAAAAGGGAAAAGGCTTGAACAGCCTTCGCGGGTATTTTTACAAAGAGGAAAAGTTCCGGAAAAGTTCCGATGCGAAAGCCCGGGTGTCGGTGGTGGAAGATGGCGCTTTGTTCACCCAAATTAAGGTGGAAAACCAGCTGGCGGGAAACCTGTACACGCAACTCATCCGGTTCGCGAAAACCAGTCCCCTGATTGACTTTGAACTCAGCATCGACTGGAACGGACAACCGGCTATCGGCGCTTATGACCAGGGTGCCAATTACAAGGCCGAAGACTGGGAAAAAGCGTTTTACGACGATGGGTACAAGCTTCAGCTTCAATTTCCATTGGCCGGGATGAACGGGAAACTGTATAAAAATGCGCCTTTCGATGTTTGCGAAAGCCAGCTTGAAAATACCATTTACACCAGTTGGGACCAAATTAAACACAACGTGATCCTGAATTGGGTGGATGCCGAAAGTAGCTCCGGCGGTTACGGCGTAGCCCTGTTTTCGGACCATACCACCAGTTATATCCGTACCGAAGAGTTGCCGATCGGGCTTACCGTTCAGTATGCCGGTAAAGGTTTGTGGGGGCGAAACTATGGTGTCGACGGCCCTACGCAACTGCGGTATGCGCTTTTACCGCATGCCGGAAATTGGGAGACGGCCGGGATTGAACCCGCAAGCGCCGCCTGGAATGAACCGTTGATTGGCCGCTTCATCCATGCCGGAAATGAGCCGGATCAATTCTCATTGCTGGAAGTTACCGATAAAAACCTGCACGTTTCGGCAGTAACCGTCGATGGCGACGATTTACTGGTTCGTTTTTACAATTCGTCAAAAAATAGCAATCAGGAAGTCTGCTGGAATTGCCAGGCTGATGTGTTCGAATTGGTTGACCTGAACGGTAAGGTGATTTCTTCGCTTCAAAAAAATAAAAACAGGAACGGCGATTGGGTGACAAACCTGAATTTGCCGCAGTTTGGATTTCAAACTGTCAAACTAACAAAAGTTAAGTTGAAATAAGATGATCAGAAACTCGAAATATCTGCCGTTGGCTTTCATGCTCGTTATGGCGGGATGCTCAAATCCTCGGTCGGTGAACACGACAGGCGGTGCAGACTATGCTTCTTATGTGAATCCGTTTATTGGGGCCAGTACCAATATGGGTGCAGCTGGTGTTTACCACGGCTTGGGGAAAACCTTTCCGGGCGCCGCCACGCCGTTTGGCATGGTCCAGGTGAGCCCCAATACCATAACCGGAGGAGACAACGGCTCGGGCTACAGTTACGAACATACCACCATTGAAGGCTTTGCCATGACCCAGCTGAGCGGGATTGGCTGGAATGGCGATATGGGCAATTTTTTGGTGATGCCGGCAACCGGTCCGCTGAAAACCAGCGCCGGAAGGGCCGAAAACCCGGAAGAAGGTTACCGCTCGCGTTATTCCAAATCGACCGAAACGGCATCGGCCGGATACTATTCGGTGGAGCTCGGCGATTACCGGGTAAAAGCCGAAATGACTGCTACGACGCGCTGTGGCATGTACCGGTTTACATTTCCGGAAAATCAGGAATCCCGCATCCAGATTGATTTGGCCCGCAGGGTAGGAGGGACTTCAACCCTGCAGCAGGTCAAAGTTGTTGATAAACACACGATTGCCGGCTGGATGAAATGTCCGCCCGAAGGAGGTGGCTGGGGGAACGGCCTGGGAAAAGCGGATTATACGGTTTATTTCTACGCACAATTCGATAAACCACTGAACGATTTTGGCATTTGGAGCGCTGGTATTCCCGACGATTGGACCCGCAAACTGGAAGACGTAACCAGTGAAAAGTACCAGGAAGTGATTGCCAATGCCGAAGTACATTCAGGCTTACGCGAAATGGAAGGAAAACACCTGGGCTTCTTTTCCAATTTTTCAACCCGGGAAAATGAACCGGTTTTGTTGAAAGTCGGAATTTCGTTCGCGAGCGCTGAGGGGGCCCGGAAAAATCTGGAAGAAGAAATTACCGGTTGGGATTTTGATGGCGTTCGCGAAAATGCGCACCGGGCCTGGAATGCTGAATTGGGTAAGATGGCCGTTAAAGGCGGCACCGACGACGAAAAGGCCGTGTTTTACACGGCGCTTTATCATACCCTGATCGACCCCCGGATTTTTGAAGATGTAGACAACCTGTACATTGGCGGCGATAAAATGATTCATGTTTCCGAAAATTTCACCAAGCGCACCATTTTCAGCGGCTGGGATGTTTTCCGCAGCCAGTTTCCCCTGCAAACCTTGATTAACCCAACGGTTGTGAACGACATGATTAATTCGCTGCTGACCCTGTCCTCGGAAAGCGGGGAAGGTTACTACGAGCGCTGGGAGTTGGCGAATGCCTACAGCGGGTGTATGATTGGCAACCCGGCCATTTCGGTATTGGCTGATGCCTGGGCCAAAGGGATTAAAGGATATGACCTGAACCTGGCCTATAAAACAGCCGTCAGAACCTGCGAATTGAGCGGCAACGAAAAACTGGGTTTTACCGTTCGTTGCAATCCGGAAGATTTCGGCTATGAAGGTTTTGCTACGAGCGAGTATTCCATTTCGAATACGCTTGAACTGGCCTATACCGAATGGTGTTTGGCACAAATTGCTAAATCGATTTACAAGACGAACGATTATGAGAAATATTCGAAACTGGCGCAAAGTTATCGGAACATTTTCGATCCCGAGAAGGGCTGGTTCCGGGCCCGGAATGAAGATGGCAGCTGGCAGGCATGGCCTGAAAAAGGGCGTTTGCAGGATTGGTACGGAACGGTTGAATGCAATCCGTATCAGCAGGGTTGGTTTGTTCCGCACGATGTGGAAGGCATGGTTGAACTGATGGGCGGCCGCGAAAAAGTATTGGCCGATCTGACTGAGTTTTTTGATAAAGTTCCCGAAAACATGATGTGGAACGACTATTACAACCATGCCAACGAGCCGGTTCATCATGTACCGTTCCTCTTTAACCGGCTTGGCGCCCCCTGGCTCACCCAAAAATGGACCCGCGAAATTTGCCGCCGGGCTTATAAAAACGATGTGGAAGGTTTGGTCGGCAATGAAGATGTCGGGCAGATGTCGGCCTGGCATGTGCTGGCAGCGGCCGGCCTGAGCCAGATTTGCCCGGGCGACCTTCGCTATGAAATTACCAGCCCGGTATTCGATGAAATTACGATTCAACCGGATCGGAATTATGCTTCGGGAAAGGCATTTAGGGTTGTTGCCAAAAACAACTCGCCGGAAAACAGGTACATCCAACAGGCAAAACTGAATGGAGTCCCGCTCAAACGTTGCTATCTGGATTACAGCGAGATTGCGGCTGGCGGAACGCTCGAACTGGTCATGGGGCCCGAACCTAACCACAGCTGGGGAACCAATAACTAATGACCAATAACCAACAATATGAGAAAGAAACTTGCTGTAATTTTAGTATTTAGCATGATGAGCCTGTTGCTCCAGGCGCAAAATAAGGATTTGTTGCCGTATGTAAACACCTTGCAGGGAACAGACTCCAGGCCCGATTACAGTTATGGGAATACCTATCCCACCGTTGCCATGCCTTACCCGATGCACGCCTTTTCGGCCCAAACAGGACCCAATGGCAACGGATGGAAATACCAGTATACCGCTACAACCATCCGGGGCTTCCAGCAAACCCACCAGTGCAGCCCCTGGGTGAGGGATTATGCCACCTTTTCGCTGATGCCGCAAACCGGAGAACTTGTGGTTGACGAACACGAGCGGGCAACCGGATTTTCGCATGATGATGAAATTGCAAAGCCTCATTATTACGCGGTAACGCTGGCCAACGGAATTAAAACCGAGATATCGCCGGCCGAAAGAGGAGGCATGATGCGTTTTTCTTTCCCGGGGAAGAAAGATGCTTACCTTGTTTTAGACGGTTATATCGGCACCAGCGAAGTGAAAATTTTGCCTAAAGAGCGAAAAATCATCGGCTGGGTGAACAGCGGTTTTCTGTTTCCCAAAGAATTCAGGGGATACTTTGTTTTAAGTTTCGACCAGCCTTTTGTATCCTACGGTACCTGGGAGAACAGGAACAATGGGGTGAAAGAAAGCGGAACAGAAGACGCCGGCGACGGTATCGGGGCTTACATCCGGTTTAAGCCGGGGGCAACGGTCCAGGTGAAGATTGCTTCGTCTTATATCAGTCCCGAACAGGCCCAACTGACCCTTGACCGGGAATTGGGCGGATTCAAAAAGCTGGAGGATGTGAAAAACGCAGCCGCAAAATCTTGGAACGAACTGTTGAACCGGGTGCTGGTGGAAGGCGATAACGAGGCTGATAAAGCCACATTCTATTCCTGCTTATTCCGGGCCAACCTGTTTTCGCATAAATTCTACGAAATCAATAAAGACGGTCAGCCGTATTATCGCAGTCCGTATGACAATGAGGTGCATGACGGTTATATGTACACCGACAACGGGTTTTGGGATACCTTTCGTTCGCAGTTTCCGCTCACCAACATCCTTCATCCAACCATGCAGGGCCGTTACATGCAGTCGTTGGTCGATGCCAAAGAACAGTGCGGTTGGTTTCCGGCCTGGTCATGTCCGGGCATGTCAGGCATCATGATTGGCAATCATGCCATTTCATTATTGGCCGATGCCTGGGCGAAGGGAATCCGGAATTTCGATCCGGAAAAAGTGCTGGCTCAGTATTACCACGAAATTACCAATGTCAGTTTCTGGCGTGGTTCGAGCGGTCGCGAAGGGCACAAAGAATATTTCGAACTGGGTTACATCCCATACGAAACAGCCGGCGAGAGCGCAGCCAAAACGCTGGAGTACGCCTACGACGATTTCTGCGCCTACAAGCTGGCAAAAATGACCGGTAATCAATTCTACATGCAGGTTTTCGGTCGCCAAATGTACAACTACAAGAATATCTGGGATGAAAAATCTCAGTATATGAGAGGCCGTAAAGTAAATGGAGAGTGGGTTTTTGACGAGTTTAACCCTTACCGTTGGGGAAACCCGTTTACCGAAGGCAACTCCGCGCAATATACCTGGTCGGTTTTTCACGATCCTCAAGGATTAATCGACCTGATGGGGGGAAGGGATAATTTCAATGCCCGCCTGGATGAATTTTTTAACGGGACGAACGCGTACGATGTTGGCAGTTACGGAACTGTCATTCACGAGATTGCCGAAATGCTCGATGCCAATATGGGGCAATATGCGCACGGTAACCAGCCCTGTCAGCATGTGCCTTATTTGTACAATTATTCCGGTCAACCCTGGAAAGCACAGGCTCAGTTGCGAAAAGTGATGAGCCAATTATACAATGCATCTCCCAGGGGATACCCCGGCGACGAAGATCAGGGCGGGCTATCGTCGTGGTACGTACTGAGCGCCCTGGGAATTTACAGCGTTTGTCCCGGAACCGACCAGTATGTTTTGGGAAGTCCTTTGTTCCGTAAGGCAACCATTACCCTCGAAGACGGAAAAAAATTCATCATTAACGCGGAGAACAATCATTCCGGCAATGTGTACATCGAATCGGCCGAGCTAAACGGAAAACCTTATTCGAAAAACTGGATCAGCTATGATGACATGGCCGGCGGTGGCGTACTGCATCTAAAGATGAGCAAGCAACCGAATTATCAACGGGGAACCGCTGACGACGATTTACCATTCTCTGTTTCGAACCAAGAGAAATGAACAAGTAAAGGACATCGAATAGAATAATTATTAAAGAACCAAATTTTATGCTTATGAAAAAAATCATTATTCCGATTTTATTGATTTCGGGGCTTTGGTTGATAAGCTCCTGTCAGTCGAAAGACTTTTTGGATGAAACCCAAACCACAGACCTGGATGAAGCGACTGTTTTTTCTGACAGTACTTATACCACCGCTTTTCTGACCGATATTTACACCAGTATTGGTTTTGCGAGCGACTTTGACCGATTCAACGATGGCGGATTTTGGGCGACCCCGAGTGGCGGGTTACAAACCGCTTGCGATGAGGCCGAACCCCGTCAGTTGGCAAAGATTACAACCGACGTGCAGTTTGCTACCGGAACGGTTAACCCGGTGATTATTGATGTGAGTTCGTGGAACAAACCTTACGAAAATATCCGTAAGGTCAACCTGTTTCTGAAACATATCCCGGAAGCTCCGCTAACCGAAGGGCGAAAAACACGTTACATCGCCGAAGCCCGATTTTTAAGAGCCTGGTACTACTCTGTCCTTCTGAAACACTATGGGGGTATTCCCCTGGTTGGCGATACCATTTTTTCTCCAACCGACGAAATTAAACCGGTGCGCGCATCCTTTGCCGACTGCGTCGATTATATTGTGTCGGAATGTGACAAAGCGGCGATGGATCTGGCCAATAACCCGTCCGGACGGGATCGGGGGCGCGCCGGCGCCGGTGCATGTAAAGCATTGAAAGCGAGAGTTCTTTTGTTTGCCGCCAGTCCGTTGTTCAATGGGAGTGATTTTGCCTCGGAAAAACCTGAAATAAAAAATTTACTCGGATACCCCGAATATGATAAAGAACGCTGGAAACTGGCCCGTGATGCAGCAAAAGCCGTGATATCAATGGGGGGATATTCACTTTATGTTGATAATGGCGAAGAGCCGGGAAGAGGATTTTACCGGATATTTATACCGAGCGACTGGGTTGCTGACGGAGCTTACAGGGGTACTATCCTTGAGCATAAAAGATCTCCCGGGAGATGGCGCGAAAACCTTTTTCAACCGCCATCACGCGGCGGCGGTGGCGGCGGCTGGCCTTATCAGGAACTGGCAGATGTCTTTCCCATGAAAAACGGGAAAGCGATTACAGATCCGAATTCCGGTTATGACCCGAATAATCCGTATGCCAACCGCGATCCACGCTTCAATAATACCTTTGTTGCCGACCAGACTCCGTTGAGAAATGCGGCAACAGAAAGTGTTCCTGTAAATATTTTCCTTGGAAACTACAACGGCCAGCCACAAGGCCAGGACGCCGTTCACACCGGAACGCCAACTGGCTACTATTTCAGGAAACAACAGCACCGGCAATGTGCGGCCAATTACTTTATCGATGTGAACCAGGCGCGTCCCCTTATGCGCTATGCAGAAGTATTGCTTAACTATGCCGAAGCTCAAAACGAGTATGAAGGACCCGTTTCTGATATTTACGACGCCTTAAAACTAATTCGTGAACGAGCGGGAATTGACCCCGGCCCCGATGGCATGTTCGGAATAACTCCCGGCCTGAGCCAGAAAGCCATGCGCGAATTGATACAGACTGAACGCCGGGTTGAACTGGCGATGGAAGGGTTCCGGTTCTGGGATGTTCGCCGCTGGATGATTGCCGATCAAACCGAAAACAAAATCATGCATGGCATGGAAGTGCGCCGTAACGGAAGCAACGTCAGCTACACAAAATTTGAAGTAAGGAAACGAATCTTTCGTAAGGCCATGTATTTCTGGCCGATTCCATACAAAGAAGTGGCGAAATCACCAACGCTTGTGCAGAATCCTTATTATGACAATAATTAACCGAGGTTTAAAAATATTCATATTATGAAGCGATTTTCTGGAATAAAAATAGGGATGTTTTTTTGTGCCTTCGCACTTTTGATAAATTCCTGCGAGTATTTTGGGGAAGACACAAAAGAATACACCGAAAACCCCAAAAGCATTGTTGGTTCCTGGAAAATTATCAAAGCATACCGAAACGAAATTGACATAACGGATATGATGGACTTTGGTAATTTCCGGGTAAATTTTAACGACGACGAAACCTACACGATTGATGATTATTTGCCATTTGTCGTTCGTGAAAACGGTAGGTATAGTCTGGATGATCCTCAGTATCCGTTTCATATTCAATTTACTCAGGAAGGAGAGACCCAGTATGTTGAGACAAATCTAAACTTTCCGATTGTAAATACCGGGCGCCAAATTGGTTTGACTTTTAGTCCCGGATGCCCGGGCAATATTTACACCTACATTTTGGAACGGGAATAAACTAACAATCAGAAATTATGAAACGAAATAAAACGAATAACTATTCATATTCGAAATACCTGAAAATTTTTGCCATTGTCGTTTTTACGGTACTGATGGCACAATGTATCTTTCTCGATTCAGTGGATTATGAGCCATCGGTAATCGCAGGACAGGAGGCCACTTATACCATGCGTATCCGTATCGAACCGGCTGAAAACTCTGCTACAGGCGGCGAACGTTTGGTAATCGGTTACCTGGTTCCCAAAAGCTGGCGCGCAGCCGACAATACCGTGGTCACCTACACCAGTACAATTGACGAGGGGATCAAAACCATGTCGTTAATGCCGAAGGATGCCCAGCCCAAAAACATGCAGGGAAGAACCTGGCCGGCCGCCCTGAAAGAACGTTTTGGCTTCGGACCGAACGTTTTGGACGACATGGAATGGGTTGTTTATCAGACCGACGGGGTATATAATGTGACAAACGGTGAGAAAATTGCGGTGACTGTTAAACTAAAAACGAAAACCGGGACCGACAATATTCGCGTAAAACTTGGTTTTTTTGTAAACAACAGTAATGACGGGTTCAGTACCGACACACAACGTTTCAAAGTGATGTACACAGATTGTATCGATGTCGTAGGACCAGGTCCGTTAACCGATTTCTGTCAACTTCATATCAACTCGGCACAGCCTCTTTTCGCCACAAAGAATGACCTGATTACAATCAAATACCAGGGAGACCTGTTTGATAACCCGCTGGATGATCAGGATGAAATCTATTTGTGCGCGACTGCTTTCACAGAGGATGAAAAAACATATACCGTATGCGGGCAAGCCATGAAATCCCGAATGTTACGCGAAAATCCGCTTGGACACACGTTCAGCCTTACTTTCTGGCCTGCTGGTTACTTCGGTATCCCCGAGGGTGAAGAGATCTCAAGAATCCAGTATTCGTTCAAAAACGCCTACGGCACCATCGAGTTAAAAAATGTTTTGGACGACGGACAGAATACGGAAGTTCCTTTTGAATACATATTTACCTGTATGTGAGGAGGTTCTGTCACTTCAAGTGTATCACTGTAAAACTGTAAATTTATGTACAATTTATATAAAATAACCAGGCGACAATTTTTGTTGCTGCTAATCATGATGTTCTTGATTGGTTTTGCACAGGCACAGGAATCAGTCCTGACCGAAATCGTACCGGGATCAGGGAAGGTGGTCGACAGTTACGGCAATCCAATCGCCAATGTACTTGTTCAGGTGAAAGGCCGGGAGGCTCATGCTTTGACAAACGTACTCGGATATTATAACCTGGAATTAGTTCCGGGACAGGTGTTGGTTTTTTCACACCCCGATTATTACAACCGCGAACGTAAGCTGAAATCGTCAGATACCGGCGGAACTCCGGTGGAAGTTTCGCTGGCTGCAAAATATTTGCCTGATCCGCAAAAATTAGATGTGTTGTATGGTTCGACGGATAAAGAAAATTATATTGGCGCGGCATCGACAATCTATACTGACCAGATGGCGTCTTCATTGTCGAATACACTCATCAGCTCTTTTTCAGGTCGCCTGGCCGGTTTGTATGTGCAGCAAACCCGTGGCTTCAGAAATCCGTCGACCACCGCAAACTCAACTGCCGACCTGATCGGTTCAGTTCCTGTTTTTGGTGCAGGAATGCCAACGGATAACAGCCAGTTTGGAATCAACGCCCGCGGCCTGGCGCCGGTTGTGATTGTTGACGGTATTCAGCGGGAACTGTTCTCACTCGATCCGGAAAATATCGAATCCGTATCAATCCAAAACGATGCTCTTTCGTCGATTTTCCTCGGAATGCGCAGCTCCCGCGCTGTATTGCTGGTAACTACCAAAAAGCCGTCAAAGGGTGCATTTCAGCTTTCTTTTACAGGCAGATACGGTGTGCAAAGCACCTTGAAAATGCCGGAACAACTGCCGGCCTATCAATACGCCTACCTGCTGAACGAAGCTTTGCAAAACGACGGTAAAACTCCTGCTTATACTTACGAAGACTTTCAGGCCTATAAAAACGGCTCCGATCCGTTTGGTCACCCGGATATCGACTGGTATAACAAATCCCTGAAGAAAAATGCGCCGGTCGAATCATATAACCTGAATGTTTCGGGCGGAAGCGCAACTGCCCGCTATTTCGTGAGTTTGGGATATTTTAACCAGGAAGGACTTTTCAGGAGTTCTGACATGAACTCCTATGAAACCAACTTAAGAACGGAACGCTACCTGATCAACTCGAAACTGGAAATTGATATCACCGATGAACTAAAAGTCGGCGCAACCATTATTGGACGTATCGAAGAAGGGAACCAACCCGGCGATGGTTACAATAATATTCTGAATGCCATTTATACAACTCCCAATAACGCTTATCCGGTATATAATATGGATGGATCCTGGGGGGGAAATATATCGTATTATAACAACATCCTGTCCCGTACCTTCAATTCAGGTTATGTAAGCGACGAAACGCGGGATGCGGTAGCCAATATTGACCTGACCTACGATTTGAAACGCTTGGTGAAAGGTTTGACATTTAAAGCGATAACAAACATATCGACACAAAACACGGGCGCTATTTCGCGCAAAAAACAGAGTTTGGTCTATCAATATACGCCGGGCGAAAACGGAGAAGAAGGCCGTTATGATCCGTTCGGTGTCTTATCCCCGCAAAGCAACCAGTTTATTTCGGTTTCGAATGCCAGGTACTGGTACGGTCAGCTTGGTTTTGATTATCAGACAACCATCGGGAAACACAAGATCGACGCAACGGTTCATGCCGATAAAAATGTTGTCACGCTGAATTACGATCTTCCGCAGAAACCGGCAAACATGGCGATACGCGGACGTTACAACTATGGCGGTAAATATTTTGCCGAACTGGCAGCTACCCGCAGTTATTTTAACCGGTATATGCCCGACAAACGCTGGGGTACTTTTTATGCGTTTGGGATCGGTTGGGACATCTCCAAAGAGAACTTTTTAAAAGATACTGACTGGTTGGATCGCTTCAAGCTGACCGGAGTTTACGGCGAAACCGGAAACGGGATCGATAATTCGGGATATTATATTTGGCGGCAAACATTCCGCACCAGTGTTACCGACTATGTTTACCTTCAGGGCAACAACTACGGATTTGGAGAAGGTATCGTTGCTACCGGCCTGGCAAATACCAACATTACCTGGGAAAAAGCGCATAAAATAAATGTCGGCGCCGATGTGGCCCTGTTCAATAACCACCTGAACATTACCGGAAACTATTATCACGATAATTATTACGACCTGCTTCAAAGCCGGGGTAGAAGTATTGCTTTGATGGGACTTGATTATCCTGCCGAGAATATTGGAAAAAAACTGTTTTATGGTGGCGAAATCAGCCTGACTTATCAGAATAACTGGGGCGATTTTAACTACTTCGTTACGGCCAACTGGAACCAGGGAGGATCAAAAGTGAAGTTTATCGACGAGCAATACAAACCGGAAGAGTACAATAAAGTGACCGGGAAACCCAACGGTGCAGCTTTCGGCCTTGTTGCCGACGGCTTCTTTAACTCGGTGGAAGAAATCGCGAACAGTCCGGTCATTGAGGGATTTAATATCCAGCCCGGAGACATTAAATACAAGGACCTGAACAACGACGGAGTAATTAACATCTTCGACTTCAAGATGATCGGTGGCGGCAAACCGCTGACCTATTATGGGATAACAACAGGTTTCAACTACAAAGGATTTGATTTTAACGTATTGTTCCAGGGTGTGTACAACCGCGATATTTACATGGGCGATAACGTGTTGATGGCCGGATTCCAGGGAGTCGGGCAGAGCTACGGGCAGGCCTACTTGCAAATGACCGACCGCTGGACTCCCGAAACAAAAGAAACGGCAACCTATCCGCGACTTACTGCCGGGGGAAACAGTTATAATATGAACCCCAACGGCTGGTGGACTTCTTTCTGGATGAGGTCGGGAAATTATTTCAGGATAAAAGACATTAACCTGGCTTATACCTTACCCGATGCTGTTTGCCACCGGTTCTTCGGCGGAACCAGGATTAAACTCTTTGTAAGCGGACAGAATGTATTTACCAAAGCCGATTTTACGCTCGACGATCCCGAAGTGCGGTTCACCAATTATCCGCTTCAGCGTGTGATAAGCACCGGCGTAAATATTAAGTTTTGATCATAAACCTTAAAATCGAAGGACAATGAAAAACAAGAAATATATCCTATTGCTCTGTGTGGCGCTGGCGGGCTTCATGTTTCCCGCCTGTCAGGACGACTTTGAATCGGTGCCGCTGGAACAGTTTACAAGCGATTTTGTATTCTCAAAAACCGATTCGATGGGAGTTCAGGCAAAGAAGTATCTGAATGCCGTTTATTCGATTCTGCCCAACGGACACAACCGGGTTTGGAGCGACTACCTGGATGCAGCGACCGATGATGCCGTATCGTCGGCCTTGACCGAGAATGATGTTAAAAGGCTGGCAATGGGACAATACACGGCCGTCAGTACCATCGGATCGGATATGAATTGGGCCGGTTATTACAAGGGAATCCGTATGGCATCCGATTTCATCAACGGAATTGGCGTGGTTCCGCTTAAAGATACGTTTAACGACGGACAGCCACTGATCCGGGCCTGGAAAAGCGAGGCGAGATTTATTCGCGCTTTTCTTTATTTCGAGCTGGTAAAACGCTATGGCGGGGTCCCTTTAATGGGCAACGAAGTGCGCCAGTTGGGCGACGATTTGCAGTTACCCCGAAAAACCTTTGAGGAGTGTATCGATTATATCGTTGGCGAGCTGGATGCAATTCGCGATAGTCTTCGCCGGATGCCTGTCAGCGATGCTTCGGCCAACGGGCATGTGGTTACGCGTGAAGCGGCAATGGCTTTAAAATCAAGAGTATTGCTTTATGCGGCCAGTCCCTTGTTCAACGGAGGAAATATTGGCGGGTCAAACGCCCTGACCGGTTATCCTTCAGCCGACAATGAGCGTTGGAAAAGGGCTGCCGATGCTGCCCGGTATTTTATCGACAACTATAATTATTTTAGGCTCGAATCTGAATTTACCGACGTATTCCTGACCTCGGGAAACCGGGAAATCATCTTTTTCCGTCAGGGCGGGATCAATAAAAGTATTGAAACGAACAATGCTCCGGTTGGCTTTACCGGCGTGAATCTGGGAAATGGCCGTACAAGCCCGTCGCAGAACCTGGTTGACGCTTTCCCGATGCTTGACGGAAAGCCCATTGGAAGCCCGGATTCAAAATACAACTACAGCTCGGCCAACATGTATGCGAACCGCGATCCCCGTCTTGGAAAGACAATATTGCGTAATGGATCAACCTGGCTGACAACCAGCCTTGAAACCTTTCTGGGAGGTAAAAGCAATCCGGTAGGTTCGGTACAAAAAACAAAAACAAGCTATTATTTGAGGAAGTTCATGGGACCTTTTGAAAATGCGACCGAATATTACGATGTACGCCACGACTGGATTTTCTTCCGTTATGCCGAAATACTGCTCAACTTCGCTGAAGCGCAAAACGAATATGCGGGTCCCTCTGATCAGGTTTACCAGCTTGTCAAAGAAATTCGTAAACGCGCCGGCATTGAAGCCGGAACTGATGGTATGTACGGGCTAAACGCCGGTATGACCAAAGCGCAGATACGCCAGGTAATTCATAACGAAAAACGTATTGAATTTGCATTTGAAGAGCAACGTTACTGGGATATTCGCCGGTGGAAAGAAGCTCAGAGCTTGATGAATAATCCGATTCGGGGATTGCAGATTACCAAGAGCGGAGCCATGCTGATTTCAAGTGAAATTGTTGTTATGCAGCCTTCATTTGCCGAAAGACAGTATTTATACCCAATCCCTTATGATGAAGTGATTAAAAACGATCACATGCTCCAAAACCCCGGATGGTAGCGGGCAGGTTTATCAATTTTTAAAAGAGGTAAAATATTGATTATGAAAAAAATAATAATTCTGATATTGAGCATGCAGCTGTTTTGTATGGGTTATGCTCAGCAAAAATTGATTAACGGTAAAGTGTCATCGTCCGACGGAGAACTGCTTCCGGGAGTGAACATTCACATCGATGGAACTTCATCGGGAACCATCACGGATGGCAATGGTAATTACCAGATAAAGGCCGGCAACGGGGATCGTTTGGTATTTTCATTCATCGGGTTTAAAAGCGAAAGTCTGGTTGTTGGCAGTAAAGCGATACTGGATGTGGTGCTTGTTCCCGATATGACCGGTTTGGACGAAATCGTCATCGTTGGCTATGGCGAAACCAAACGGATCACAAACACGGGTTCAGTCAGCGCCATTCAGGCACGGGAGCTGCAAACCATTCCGACCTCGAGCGTGCAAAATGCCCTGTACGGCAAAATGCCCGGGTTTTTTACGCAGCAACGTTCCGGACAGCCGGGAAAAGACGCTTCCGACTTTTTTATCCGCGGCGCCAGCTCGTTGAATGATGCCGGTAACCAGCCCCTGATCATTGTTGACGACGTTCAGTATTCATTTGATCAGTTGTCGCAGATTAACGTGAATGAAATTGAAAGTATCTCGATTCTGAAAGATGCGTCAACAACAGCAATTTACGGGATTAAGGGGGCAAACGGGGTATTGGTTATTAAAACCCGCCGGGGCAAGGAAGGTAAGCCTCAGGTGAACGTTCGTGTTGAAAGCGGAATGCAAATGCCGGTCCGAAAACCGAAATTTCTCAATTCGTACCAAACCGCTTCCCTCGTGAATGAAGCCTATCTGAATGACGGCTTGCAAGCTAAATTCACCGAAGAAGACCTGGAGTTATTTAAAAACGGGACCGATCCTTACGGACATCCCGATGTTAACTGGTACGACGAGATATTTAAGAAGGTGGCTTTTCAGGAGAATGCCAACCTGGATTTCTCCGGTGGGTCGAAAAAACTGAGATACTTTATTTCCGGGGGAGCTTTCTCTCAAAACGGTTTGGTGAAGGATTTTACGGATCCGTTTAACGAGGTGGACAATAATTATTTCTACCGACGGTTTAACTACCGGACCAACCTCGACTTCGATATCACCTCAACCACTACCTTACGGATGGATATTACCTCCAGATTTGGAAATATTAACGAACCCAGGGGGCAAAATGTCGTGGGTGAGATTTATGATTTCTCTAAAATTCACCCGTATTCCGCTCCGGTGCTAAACCCGAATGGTTCATACACTTATGCGTACGACACCAACGATAAGTTGCCGACCATCAATGCCCGTATTGCCAACGGCGGATACTCGCGTACCAGAAGAACCGATTCGAATATTTTATTCTCCGTATCTCAGGATCTCGGTTTCCTGCTGAAAGGTCTTGACGTATCAGGCCGGATGGCCTATTCGAGTATTGAAGAAAACAACCGGCAGGTTTTTAGAAGTTCTTTTCCAACCTATCATTACGATTCGGTAAACGATATTTATACCATCGACCCGAGAGGGAATTATGCTTACGGGAGCTATGCGGTAACCGGGAGCCAGGGAAAATTTATACGTGATTTGAACCTGCAGGGATTTATCAATTACAATCGCACGTTTCTGTTCGACCACAATGTAAATGTGGGGTTGATCTACAACCGGCAAAGTCGCAAAGTAGATAAAGATGGTATGTCGGCGGCCAATGTGCCTGAAAATTTCGAAGGATACACCGCGAAGGTAAATTATAATTACAAGAACAAATACTTGTTCGATTTTAATGCAGCCTACAACGGAACCGACCGCTTTGGCAAAGATAACCGCTTTGGATTCTTCCCGGCAGTCGGACTTGGTTATAGCCTTTCGGAAGAACCCTTCTTTAAAAATCAGGTTCGCAATGTGCAGTTGTTAAAAGTCAGGGCTTCGTACGGTTTGGTTGGTTCTGATGTGGCCTACGGGAACCGTTATCTCTATAAGCAAATTTATGAAAGCAGCGGCGGTTACATGTTTGGCGAGTCGGTTTGGAGTTCAGCTTTACCCTCAATCAGGGAAGGTAGCCTGGGGAACGACAACGTGACCTGGGAAAAAGCCCGGAAGTTTGACGTGGGAATTGACGCCAACCTTTTCGACAAAGTGTCGCTGACTGTAGACTATTTCTACGATTATCGTTTCGATCAGTTAGTTACCCAGCAGGATATACCGGCAATTTTGGGTATCGGTATTTCTCCGAGTAATGTGGCAAAAACCGAAAACCGGGGTTTTGACGGTCAGATCAGTTATCAGACCAAGATTCGGGAGGTACATGTAAATACCAATTTTGTTTTCTCGTTTGCGAAAAACAAGGTATTATACAAGGCCGAAGCAGAACAGGCCTATCCCTGGCTGGCAGAAACCGGTCATCCGATTAATCAGCCGTTTGGATATAAATTTCTGGGCTTTTATTCTCAACAGGATATTGCAAACAACAACGATGATGATCCGGCAAATAATGTCCCGACCCCCATCAGCGATATTCCTGTTCAGGCAGGCGACTTGAAATATAAAGACCTGAATGGCGACGGGGTTATTGACAACTTCGACCGCGGCCCGATCGGGAAACCTAACCTTCCGAATACGACTTTGGGCTGGTCTTTAGGAGCGTATTATAAAGGTTTTACGGTCAACGTGCTGTTTCAGGGATCATTTAACTACAGCTTTAGCGTGGTGGGTACGGGGATTGAACCGTTTAAGAGTCAGTTTCAGCCAATTCACCTGGATCGCTGGACGCCGGAAACTGCCGAAACAGCCACTTTCCCGCGCTTGACAAGCAATCCGACTACGGTGAACAGCAGCTCGGCCTATATGTCTGATTTCTGGCTGGTCGATGCCTGGTATGTCCGGTTGAAAACGGTCGATTTCGGCTACCAGATCCCTCAACGGGTGTTGCCCTTTAATCTGAATGCTGCCCGGATCTATGTCAATGCATACAACTTGCTGACATTGACCAGTTACGACAAATATCAGCAGGATCCGGAAATCTCTACCAACACTGCCGGCGACGCTTACATGAACCAGCGTGTTGTTAACCTGGGAATACAGGTTACCTTCTAATTGATTTAATAGATAGCTATCTCAGGGAGGAGCAAAACTGCTTCTCCCTGACTGGCCGTACGCTAAAACGCGTGATCAATGCAAAACAAATTCAGAAAATGAAAAATCAGATATTCATAGATAAAATAATGGCCTTTTTCCTCGCTCTTACTTTTTTATTCTTTTCATGCGAGGACGAAACGAAACCCTTCCCCAGTCCCGGGCGCGTAATCAAATCGTTTAAACTTGAAAGCGGCCAGGTAGGATCTGAAATGATCGACATTTATAACCATACCGTCAGGTTAACGATCATGTCTTCAGTCGATTTGACATCGGTTTCACCAACGATCGCGATCTCCGATGGGGCGAGCATTTTCCCCGGATCGGGAGAGCGTATCGATATTTCTTCAGAGATGAGTTATACCTATACCGTTACGTCTGCATCGGGTTTGGCGCAGGAGTGGACGGTGTATTTTAAGATTGCTGACGCCAACGCCGATACCGGAGATTATGGCGCATATATCATTACCAGTTCCCTGAATGAAAATGCGTTGGGAATTCGGGGCGATATGCTTTATAACGACAAGTACTGGGATCATTCCCTGGTAAACGCCGAATACAACGACGCCCGGAAGTGGCAGAAGTGGCATCTCATTTTTGATGCTGAGGTAAATGGCCTGAAATATTTTAAAATAAGAAATCTTTTTAGCGGACTTTATTTAACAGTTCCGGACTCGGGATATTATCAGGGAATCAGTATTTGCCAGGATCAACCGTTGAACAATGAAAAAACAGATTTTCAGCAGTGGCGGTTAAATGCGTTGGGTGATGATGTTTATGAAATCGTCAACAGAAAGAGTGAACTCCTTTTAACCTTGAGACTTAACCAAAACGGTTCTGCTTTAGCCACCTTGAACCTGGAAGCTGAAGCGGCTGCGCAGCAATGGAAACTGAACCGGATTCCATTTGAAAGTTACCGCGACGTTCAGGTACAAAATTTCTTCAGAAGAAATGAGTCGTGGATGGGCTCGGTTGCTTTTGACCAGGGGAACAGTATTCCATTAAGCTGGGGCGCGAATGCAGGTAAAATTCTGTGGGTAACCGAAGATGCCTGGGATGCCGGTCAAATGCTGAGACCGGATGTTTTAAACGGGAATAGTTTTTTCAAGTATAATAACTCCATCCTCATCCAGCCGTCAAAAAACAACTGGAATCCTGAAGATGCGGTAAACATGACCAACCCCGATACAAAGCATCCCGGCAGGGAATATCAAATTATGGATGTGCCGGATGGACTGGACTGGACCTGGCCTGGTGTAGGATTGGAAATTGGAGATAAAGTATATGTCTACGCAGGCGAGGGCAGAGGTCTTGAAGCGGTGAACGATGCCTTATACATATTACATCAGAATAGCGGGACTTCGTGGAAGGTTGAGCGTAAAACCCCGGTGAATGTGGGCGGCGCCGATGGAATGGTCCGCGGTGACGATGGTTATGTGTATTGTTACAGCCACGAAGCAACCGATTGGCTTGGATACTCATCAAATGTTTTTGTCAGAAGATACCTCGAATCAGATCCTCTTTTAGACTGGACGTTCTGGGATGGCGCCGGATGGACGACCAACCCCTCGGCGAAAGCTCCGGTAGCCACTTCAAAAGCAACAACAAGTGTCGGAAAGGTAGATAATGTGTACGTGATGATGTCAATGGATATGGGATTTTGGTGTACCGAAGAACGGAATATCTATCTCTCTTACGCGTATAGTCCAACCGGACCCTGGTCTCAAAAAGTTAAAGTTTATGAGATCGAGGAATATATAAACGGAAACCAGGCCCGGTTTTACACGCCAATCCTTCATCCGTATTATCTTAATGAACAAAATGAACTGCTCTTAACCTATTGCCTGAATTTCAGTGCATGCGGTCAGGAGGATTACTATATCGACGAATATGGAAATAAAGCCATGAATGCCTATTATTACCGGCTTAAAGCCATCCGGGTGCCTTTATCCTTAATCGGATTGTAGAGATGATATAATTTTGCAGATTTGCAGAAATTTCTTACCCATTTATGTATGAAGGCGAAACTATTTTACAGGTCAATCGCGATGTTTCTCGTCATCTGCTGCAGCTGTCCGAATACCCGGGCGGCGGATGTCAAACAGGTTACAACACATAGTCGTTCCATGAATAAAGACATCGGGGCCATTGTCATCACTCCCGAAGGATATTCTGCGGAAACTGCTTATCCTGTTCTTTATTTATTACATGGTTATAGCGGAAATGAAAACGACTGGATCACAAAAGTCCCCGAAATAGGGCATTATGCCGATCAGTACCAGTTTATTATTGTCTGTCCCGATGGAGCATACTCCAGCTGGTATTTTGATAGTCCGGTGGATAAGAACATGAAATATGAAACCTACATCGCGGACGAATTGGTGGCTTGGGTCGATCAATCTTTTTGCACGATTAAATCAAGGGAGGGAAGAGCAATTACCGGACTGAGCATGGGAGGGCACGGAGCTCTCTATCTGGCCATTCGCAACCAGGATGTATTCGGTGCAGCCGGCAGTATGAGCGGAGGAGTTGATATCCGCCCTTTCCCCAATAACTGGGACCTTCCGACAAGATTGGGAGCCTATGCCGAAAATAAAGAAAACTGGGAAGAAAATACGGTCATCAACCTGGTTAATAAGCTGAAAGCAGATTCGCTGAAAATTACATTTGATTGCGGGATGGATGATTTTTTTTACGGTGTAAACTGCCGTTTGCACGAAAAATTCATGGAACGGAATATTCCGCATGAGTTTACGGTCAGGCCGGGAGGGCATACCTGGGAATATTGGGCAAATTCAATCGCTTTTCAAACTGTTTTCTTTCATCATTTTTTCGAAAAGTTGAGCGACAAGTAGAGAAGCTACACATGGGTTTATAAACCGGAGAAAGCTCGTTCCCGAAAACAGCTGATAAGCAAATTATTGCTGTCACACCAAAAAACGATCAATCATTAGTACAAAAACAGTTATGAAAAATATAATCTTTCTGGCCCTGTTTTTATTGGGCAGCATGCTGAACGAGAACGTATATTCGCAAATCCCGGTTGCGGGAAACAACCGGAAAAACTGGAATGCAAATTGGATCGCCGCTCATGGGGTTGACGGGAAAGCGTACGGTGTTTATTATTTCCGGAAAAATTTAACACTCCGGGAAAAACCGGAACGTTTTGTCGTTCACGTTTCTGCCGACAACCGCTATAAACTATACGTTAATGGCGAATTGGTTTCGCTGGGGCCTGCTCGTGGCGATATCTATTTTTGGAATTTCGAGACCGTTGATTTGGCGCCTCAGCTGAAAGCCGGCGAAAATCATGTGGCCGCTTTGGTATGGAACGAGTCGCAGCTGAGTCCTGAAGCGCAAGTTAGCGTGCGTACCGGATTTATCTTGCAGGGAAATTCGGAAAAAGAAGAAATACTGAATACCAATGATAGCTGGTTATGTTTGCGCGACAACGGCTACAGTGCGGCGCCAAGTATTTTTTCGGCTACTACCGGTGAAATGGTCGATCTGAATCAGAGCGTGATGAATTGGAACGATCCGTTGCTCGATGACAGCAACTGGCCGAAAGCAGCAAATTTGTTTCAGGGGAACCTGAAAGGCGATTCAGATGGATTTGGGTGGATGCTTGTTGCGTCGGAAATACCGCAAATGGAGATGACGTACGACCGTATTCCGGTCTTGCGAAAAGCAGAAGGAATAGACGTTCCAACCGGTTTTCCAGCTACAAAAACTTCGGTAACCATCCCTGCTCATACCCGGGTAACCATGCTCCTCGACCAGACTTATCTGACGAATGCTTACCTGACGTTGAATTTCGATGCAGGAAAAGATGCACGCATTGGAATAAAATATGCCGAAACCCTGATCGATGAAATGACGCCATACGGCGCCCGTAAAAGTAATCGTAACGAAGTGGAGGACAAAATTTTTTATGGCAGCCGGGATAGTCTGATTTCTAACGGACAAACAGGACAGTCGTACACAACGCTTTACTGGCGAACGTTTCGCTATATTCAGCTGTCGGTTCAAACTGAAGATGAACCGCTGACGATAACCGATATTTACGGAACATTTACCGGCTACCCGTTTAAACAGGAGTCAGCATTCAATGCAGATCAGGCCGAAATTAAACAAATTCTCGATATCGGATGGAAAACAGCCCGACTCTGTGCGATGGAAACCTACTGGGATTGTCCGTATTACGAACAGTTGCAGTATATCGGCGACACCCGCATTCAGGCAATGATCACTTACTACAACAGCAGCGACGACCGTTTGGCCCGCCATGCGCTGACCCTGATGGACCATTCGCGCCTGACCGAAGGGGTTACCTTAAGCCGCTACCCGTCGAAAGGGACGCAGGTTATTTCAACCTTTTCGCTTTGGTACATCGGTATGTTGCACGATTACTGGATGTACCGCCCGGATGCTGAATTTGTAAAGGAAAAGTTAACCGGTATGAGGGCAATCCTCGAATTCTTCGGTAAATACCAGCAAGCCGACGGCTCGCTGAAAAATACTCCGTATTGGAACTTTGTGGATTGGGCCAACGGAGAAGACTGGTTTGTCGGTGTTTCGCCAAAGGGGACAGACGGCAGCTCCGCCATTATCGATATGCAGCTTTTATGGGCCTATCAGTGGGCCGCCGAACTGGAAACCAATCTGGGAATGCCAGCCTATTCAAAAATATATGCAGAGAAGGCCGGGCAACTAAAAAAGACGATCGTTTCCAAATACTGGGACGCTTCCGGAAGTTTGTTTTCTGACACAAATGAAAAGAAACATTTCTCGCAACATGCTAACTCGCTGGCCATTTTAACCGGACTTGTCGGTAAAGATAAAATGAAATCAGTTTGTAATAGTTTGCTGACCGATCAGTCGTTGACTGAATGTACGCTTTATTTTAGCTATTACCTGTACCAGGCATTGGTCAAAGGAGGGATGGGCAACGACTATCTCAACTGGCTGGATGTATGGCGAAACGCGATGAAAGCCGGGATGACCACCTGGCCCGAGTATTCAAACCTCGAGTTTACCCGTTCAGAATGTCATGCCTGGTCGAGCAGCCCGAATATTGAATTTTACCGGACTGTTTTGGGAATCGACAGCCATGCGCCCGGTTTCTCATCCGTAAAAATCGAACCCCATTTGGGTGGGTTAACCAAGGTAAGTGGGGAAATTCCTCATCCAAACGGGAAAATTTCTGTTAAATATTTATTTTTGGATTCAAAATGGCGAATTGAAATTTACATTCCGGTTGGCATCTCAGGAATTTTCATTTGGGAAGGGAAAACATATAAACTGAAAGCGGGAGGTAACTCATTTATCATCTAGCGTTTGTTGAAAAATTAGCATAAAATATAAAAATCCGGAAGAAATGAAGAATTTAAGAAACATATTCCTGACAGTGGCCATATTGCTGTTGACCATGATCGCGAACGGCAAGGTGCGTGTGCCGCATTTTTTCTCTGACAACATGGTTCTGCAACGCGACATGCCGGTTAAGATTTGGGGTTATGCCGGTAAAAATGAACCGGTTGCTGTCAGTCTGAACGGATCAGTCCAAAAAACAACGGCAGGAAAAGACGGCAAGTGGAGCGTGGAACTGCCAGCCATGACCTATGGCGGGCCTTACCAGGTCCGGATTGATGGACGGGACAACTCCATCATACTCGACAATGTTTTAATTGGCGACGTTTGGTTGTGCAGCGGCCAGTCGAATATGGAGTTTAACCTGAATGGCGACCTGACGGCACAAGAGGCCATTCAAAATTCCGCGAACTCAAATATTCGCCTGCTGACGATTCCTAAAACAATTCAAACACGCGAGTGCGACAACACCGAAGAAACAACATGGATGGTTTGTGATCCGTCCACCTCGGCAAACTTCTCGGCAGTAGGCTATTTCTTCGGAAAAAAGTTACAGGAAGAGCTTCGTATTCCGGTCGGTCTGATCAACTCGTCGTGGGGAGGAACCGATATTGAAACATGGACAAGCTGGGAAGCGTCGATGAATAATTCGGAATATGCACCCTTTAAAGGGCAAACACTCGAAAACGCAATCGGCTATACGTCAAGTGATGTTGAACGTTTCAAACAGGCGCTGGAGAATGATCCGGCCCTGGATGCGAAATGGTATGACTTGTCAACAAAAGTGAAAGGCTGGAAAAAAATGCAGGTGCCACAAGCCTGGAATGGTGATTTGGAAAACGAAGACGGCATCATTTGGTTTCGCAAAGAAATTGAATTGCCGGCTGATGCAGATGGCTCAGCAGGGACGATTCAGCTCGGCGCGATCGACGACGAAGATATTACCTGGATTAACGGGCAGCAGGTGGGCTCCATGGGGTTATGGATTGCTAACAGGAATTATTCAATCACCCCGGGAATACTAAAAGCCGGTAAAAATATCATCATGGTACGGGTCAAGGACACCGGTTCCACCGGAGGGATGTTTGGCGTAGCTGAACAACTTTACTTTGAGGTAAACGGGACGAGGTATCCGCTGGCCGGTGAATGGGATTATAAACCGTCTGTTTTAAGTTCTTCTTTCGGGTTTAAAGCATACGGATCCGGCCCGAACAGTTTTGCCTCGCTGCTGTATAATGGTATGATTCATCCGCTGGTTGGTTATGGTATTCGGGGTGTAATTTGGTACCAGGGCGAAAATAATTCGGGTGAAGCTTATCGCTATCGTTCGCTTTTTCCCAATATGATCACTGACTGGAGAAAACAGTGGGGCTATGAATTTCCTTTTCTTTGGGTGCAACTGGCCAGTTTCATGGCGTTGGACGACCAGCCAAAAGACAGCGAATGGGCGGAGCTCAGGGAAGCGCAAAATATGACCTTAAGCCTCCCTAAAACCGGTCAGGCAGTTATTACCGATATTGGTGAAGCATTCGATATTCATCCGCGAAACAAAAAAGATGTCGGGTTGCGGTTAGCGCATACGGCCATGAACGTGGCATACCAAAAGGACGTATTGCCGTCGGGACCTGTATTTGAGGAAATGAAGCGGGATGGCAACCGGATGATCTTATCATTTTCAGGAACAGGCGAGGGGCTTTCAACTTTGGATAAGAACAAGTATGGCTATGTAAACGGCTTTGCGATTGCCGGTGACGATCAGAAATTTGTATGGGCGAAAGCTTATCTGCACAACAACCAGGTGGTGGTTTTCAGTGATGAGGTTCAACGGCCGGTAGCCGTTCGTTATGGTTGGGCCAACAACCCGGTCGAAATCAATTTGGTCAACAGTGACGGATTACTGGCTTCGCCATTCAGAACCGACACCTGGAAAGGAATTACGGAAGGTAAATAGATCAGTTGATATTAAAATTGATACGCATGTTCTCCGGTGCAGGCAATGCCAATCCGGCTTTTGTTCGCGGGAATCTTTTATATTTGCTGTATGATGGCAGCAAACAATCCGGAAAATAGTGATCAGTTTTTGCTTATTGCTTTGAAAGACGGGCAGGAGGCGGCATTCGATTTTATTTTCAGGAAATATTACAAAGCCCTTTGTGCACAGGCGAATGCCCGGGTCAATGATTTGGACCTGGCACAGAGCCTGGTGCAGGATTGTTTTATCAAACTATGGGAAAAGCGCAGCCAGTCGGCTTCAATTGAAAACCTTTCTTCGTATATGTCGTTTATGGTGCGCAATCGCTGCATCGACTACCTCAGGAGCCGGCGCCATCAACCGGAAGAAAACATGGATGGCCGCGAACAGGCCGACGACCGTTTTTCCGACACGCTTTTACTTTCGCACGAATTCGAAGAAAAGATGGTGAAAGCATTGGCTTTGTTGCCCGATCGGTGCCGCATCGCTTTTGAATACAGCCGGTTCGATGGACTTACCTATCCCGAAATAGCAAAAAAGATGGACATCTCGGTCAAAGCAGTTGAAGCCTTAATCAGCCGTTCGTTAAAAATACTCCGGGTCGAATTGAAAGACTATCTGCCCGTCATTATCTTGTTGTACCGGATAACGCATTAAATTTGTGAAATTAATACTGACGATCCCTTTGTCCAAAAAGCATTCCTGTGTTTGAGTTAGAATGAATCTTTCATTTTTCATGTAGGGTATCCCGTCACCTTTTTCGTCCTGAATGAAAACAGGAGAATTTTAACGTGGAAAAGAAAGATATTGAAGCCTTACTGATCAAATCCTTTACCGGGCAAACAGACAAAAATGAGGAGCAAACCATCGGCGAATGGCTTGCCGGGCCGGAAGAAAACCGAAAGACATTCGAAGCTTACAGAAAATTGTGGGAAAACTCAAAAACATTGACTTTATCCGGCGCCTTTGACGTCGAACCGGCACTCCGTCGTACCAAACAACAAATCCCGCAATTCACGAAGAAAACCCGTTTATTGAGCTATTGGCGGCAGGCTGCAGCAGTGTTTGTGCTTTCCGTGCTGCTGTCTTCAGCCTATCACTTTCTGATGAAACCGGGGCAAAACACGACTGAACAAACAGTTTACCAGGAAATAAAAGCGGCTTACGGTACACAAACCAAATTGGTCCTTGCCGACGGGACAGCTGTTTGGCTGAATGCCGGAAGCACCCTTCGTTTTCCGCTTTCATTTAACCATTTGGAAAACCGCCGGGTTGATTTGAAAGGGGAAGGTTATTTCGAAGTGGCTAAAGATGAAAAGCAACCCTTTATTGTACATACGTCAAAGCTTCAGGTGAAAGTACTGGGAACATCATTCAACCTAAATGCGTATGAAGAGGAGGAACACGTGGAGGTGGCCCTGATTGAAGGAAAGGTTGAATTATTACAGCAAGTGAAAGGGAAGGATATTTCGGTTATGAGACTGAATCCTTCTGACGTGGCAGATTACGACACGAAGAATAATCAAATTGTCCGTAAAGCAGAGCCCGAGATTACCCGCTATACCGCCTGGAAGGACGGAAAGATTGTCTTTTTTGACGATCCTGTTGAGAAATTGGTTTCCCGCCTCGAGAACTGGTATAATGTTGACATCGAGATTGCCGATCGTCGTTTAATGGCCTATCATTTTACCGCAACATTTAGCCACGAATCCCTTGATCAGGTACTCAAATACCTGAGTATATCTACTCCAATGAACTATGAATTTATTATGCCTCTAAAAACGGATAAGGGGGAAGAACAACGTACAAAAGTAATCCTTTTTGGCAGATAACGAAACATAACAAAAACAGAAAGCCTATGATATAATGCCGTTTTACAAAGAACAGGAAAGTGGTTGCACACTTCCCTGTTGATGTTTCACCTGAATGACTGGTTCAGGTAATGTTACAAGTTATAAACTTATACCGTTTCAAAGTTATGAAAAAAAATGTAAACGCGTCGGGCGCTTGTAAAAGCAGCGTCTGGCTAAGAGTATTAATTATGGTTAAACTAAACATCTTCTTGATGTGCTTCTCGGTGCTAAGCAGCCTGGCTTCAGGTACTTATTCCCAGAATGCCAAAATCTCACTTGATCTTCAGCAAACAACAATTAAATATGCGCTGAGAGAGATTGAAAATACCACCAACTATTTTTTCCTGTACAACAACGACTTGATTAATGTTAACAAGGTTATTGACGTGAAGGTTGAAAACCGGGGAATTGAAGAAGTACTCGATTTGTTGTTTAAGGGGGAGGATGTAAAGTATGTTGTGATGGATAGGCAGATTATTATCACGCCTAAAACCTCTGCAACGTTGGTCTCATCACAACAAACACCCGTTACGGGCAAAGTAACAAATGCCACGGGAGAACCATTACCCGGGGTAGCAATTGTGGTGAAAGGGACTACGGTTGGAACTATTACAGATGCAGACGGGAATTATGCCATCCAGGCAAGGTCTGATGAAGTCCTGGTTTTTTCGTTTGTGGGTATGCAGAAACAGGAGATACTCATTGACGGGAGACAAACCATTAACATTTTTATGAATGAAGATGAAATGGCTCTCGATGAGGTGATTGTGATTGGTTATGGTACTGCCAAAAGAGGTGAGTATACCGGTTCGGTGAGCTCAGTGAAAATGGAAGGATCACCAATTTCTCTGGCTCCGAATCTGAATGCGTTGGAATCACTGAAAGGAAATGTTTCGGGCCTGAACATTGGCGCTACAAATTCGGCTGGTGGCGAACCCAGCATGTTGATTCGAGGTCAGAATTCCATTAACGGCGACAATAATCCGTTGATTGTTTTGGATGGGGTGATCTATATGGGAAGCTTGAATGACATCAATCCGAACGATATTGCGAGCTTTGATATTCTGAAAGATGCTGTTTCGGCGGCGGCCTACGGGTCGAGGGCGGCAAACGGGATTATTGCCATTACAACTAGGCGCGGAAGTTCGGCGAAACCGCTGATTACCTTTAATACCTCTGCCGGCGTTCATACCTGGCAAAACCGCCCCAAAATGATGAACGGGGCTGAGTGGATTAAATCGGTAAATGCCCGCAACAGCTATACGGAAGGTTCTACCGACTGGATGAAAGCCGGCGAACTGGCCAATCTGGAAGCTGGCAGAGAAATAAACTGGCAGGATGAAGTTACCCAAACCGGCATCATTCAGGATTATCAGTTAGCCGTGTCCGGGGCAGGTAAGGGAATCAATTATTACCTCTCCACGTCATACAATACCAACAAGGGGGCTATTGTTGGCGACGATTTTGAACGAATTTCGGTATTGGGAAAAGTGAACACCGAAATTACCAGTTGGTTGAAGGTTGGCGTTGATGGAAGCTTCTCCCGGCGGGATTATTCCGGATTTGCAGCGAACATTCAAAGCGCACAAAAAATGTCGCCTTACGGGGTCCTGTATCGTGATGAACAGGGAAATCTGGAGAAATATCCGTACACACAGTCATTGGTTAACCCTTTGTGGGGAGTTGACGACGGGACAACCGATAATAAAGATGTCAGAAACAATTACCGGCTAAATAGTTATGCTTCTATTGATGTTCCCTGGATCAAAGGACTTAATTACCGATTGAACTACCTGATTAACTCAGATCAGAATCAATCGGGAAGTTTTTATTACGAAGATTATTATATTGCTGAAGGTTCGAGCCTGGACCGCTATTCTCCGGCAACGGTGCAGTCGCTTCTTGCACGGGCAAACGGAAATCTGAATACAAACAGCATGAACAGCTACGTGTGGGATAATATTCTGAATTACAAAAATACTTTTGGAAAACACAGTGTAGAAGGTACATTGGTGGCCACCCGCGATTACCTGAAGTATAAAATCATCTATGTCACAGGTTCTGATTTCGCTGCTAACGGCAATACGGCGCTGGGCATGTGGGGACTCCATAAAGCAACCGTGCAGAAAGTTGATCTTTATGTAAACAGCAGCGTCAACGGAAACCAGATCGGCGGTTACGAAAAAGCGAATATCGGTTACCTGGGACGTCTTAGCTATTCTTTTGACGGTAAATATTACCTGACAGGTTCATATCGCAGGGACGGCGCCTCCGTATTTGGTGCCAATAAAAAATGGGGAAATTTTGCAGCGCTTGGCCTTGCCTGGAAAATTTCGGATGAAGATTTCATGGAAAATATTGAGCCGCTTGACTTCCTGAAACTGAGATTGGCATGGGGACAGAACGGAAACCAGGGACTGGGGCCTTACGGAACTTTGTCACAGGTAGCCAACGGACCAACAGGTGGTTATCGTTACCAGTTTTCTGATGCTCCCGGCAAAATTAGTTATGGTTTGGTGCAAAGTACGCTGGGCAATCCGGAGCTGGGTTGGGAAAGTACCGAATCGTGGAACATGGGTTTTGAGTCGGCTTGGTTAAAAGACCGGCTATTTGCAGATCTCGATGTTTATTTTTCGGAGACCACTGATCAGATTTTTACCCGAACCATTCCCGTGATGAACGGATTCAAAACAGTGTTAGCATCCATGGGGCAGGTGAATAATTCGGGTATCGAATTAACGGTACGCTCCGTGAATATTCAGAAAAATGATCTGAATTGGACGACAGGAGTCACTTTCTGGAAGAACAATAATAAGTTGAAAAAACTTTATGGAGATGATCTTGACGGTGACGGAAAAGAAGATGACGATATTGGTAACAGTTTGTTTATCGGTAAATCTCTTGGAGCCATCTTCGGTTATCAGCAGGATGGAATTGTACAGGAAGATGATACGGAATATCGCGCTTTGACTGGTGCTGCGCCCGGCTCGCCCAAATATAAAGATTTAGACAATGTAGCCGGAATCACGGCAGATGACCGCACCATCGTTGGTTATACCAAGGAGAATTTCCGCTTGAACATGAGCAACAATATCCGGTATAAAAATTTCGAGTTTTACATGCTGGTCACCGGAATATTCGGAGGGAACAATCATTATCTTCAGACGAATACGCCTGCTTTCCTGACCCGGACCGACCGCTTTAATGATAATATGCCTTACAAGCCAGCCTGGACCGCCGAAAACAGGAGCAATACCTACCCTTCAGCAACCTATTCGGCCGACGGGCGTTACCTTGGTTTACAATCACGCGGATTTGTACGGATCCAGGATATCACGCTGTCTTATACATTTAATCAGCCTTGGATAAAAATGGCGAATATCAGTTCGCTCCGATTATTTTTTGCGGCTAAAAATGTGGCTACTTTTACCAATTGGGACGGTGGCGATCCGGAAACCGGAGCCAGATACCTGGAGAATACCTTTCCTGTTGTTTCAACCTACTCAATCGGTGCAAATATCAGTTTTTAACCAAAATACTAATGCTTACGATTATGAAAAGAATACAATATATTTATCTGGGGCTTATGATACTTCTCACAGGCATGATAAGCTGCGATGACAATAAATTCCTGCAGGAAGATCCGTCTACTTTTTATACGGTTGAGAATGCATTTACCACTTCCTCTCAAATCGATCAGGTGGTGGTTTCTATATATTCCCACATCCGCGATTTATGGGTAAATCCTTCTGAAACAGGGTGGATTTATGTTTTCAGGGGAAAAGGAACCGATATGTACGACGTGCCAAGTATCCGGAGAGGAAATACTTTCAGCGATTATAGTGTTATAAATCCCGACAACGGGAATTTCTACGACAATTTTTCGACATGGTACTATGTAATTTCCAGGGCGAATATTGCCATTCATGCGGCTGAATTACCCGCTTTGTCGTGGTCGTCGGCCGGTGAGAAAGCATATGTTTTGGCGCAAGCCAGATTTTTCAGGGCTTTTGCTTATCGTAACCTGGGCGAGCTTTTTGGCGGTGTCCCCATCGTTACGGAACCGGTCGAGTTTCCGTTGTTCAACTTTGAACGAGCTACACGAGTGGCCACCTACCAGTTTGCCATTACCGAGATAGAAGCGATCCTAAATGACTTGCCCGAAACAACGGCCAGTGGCGGACGGATTGTTCGTGGGGCAGCTCAGCATAATTTGTCCGAATTGTACCTCGCTTTGGGAATTCAGCTCCAGACCGAAGGCAAAGAAACGGAGGCTCAGGCGGCCTTTACCCAATCGGTTAGTTATGCCAGCCAAGTGATTGATGGTGGGATTTATTCGCTGATGAACGCTCGTTTTGGGGCCCGGGCTTCCGAAACTGACATTCCCATCAATATCTACAAAAATGGTGTTTCAAGTGCAAGTGAAAAAGTAGGAGTACTCAGTTTGCCGGCCAACTACTATTGGGACTTGTTTCAGGAAGGAAGTGTGAATTATCAGGATGGAAACAAAGAATGCATCTGGGCTGCTCAGATCGATTATGCCGCGTATAAAGCAGAAGACGGGAAATCAAAGCTAAATTATTCACGGGCTTATGGGCCGGTTTTTCGCGACGGAGCGAAGAACCACCTCACGGGAACGCTCGAAGAAGTTGGCGGGCGCGGGATCGCCCAGATGATTACAACCATGTATTCACGCGATCTGATCTATGCAAATGAATGGGGAGATGATATGAGGAATTCAGATATTGTTTACCGAAGGTCGTTCATCGGGAATGTACCCGGTTCTCCCTATTATTTAAACCCGGTACCCTGGGAAGTTATGTATAATGGCGGCGCAGATGCAACAACCAATACCAATAACCGTAGTCTTTGCTATCCGGTTTCCTGCAAAATTGCTACCGATAAATATACCGGACTGGCCGATGGGGAGAACAGGAGTAACCTGTTCCGTGATGATTATATTATCCGTCTTCCCGAAACGATCCTGCTTCGCGCAGAAGCAAAACAACGGATGGGGAACAAAGCCGGAGCTGCAGCCGATATCAACTTGCTCAGGCAACGCGCCCAGTGCGGTTACCTGGTGTCGGCTGTCGACATGGATGACAATTTTGACATGATTCTTGATGAACGCGCAAGGGAGCTTGTTTACGAAGAATGCCGGTGGAATACCTTATTGCGTGTGGGCGGAACCATTGCCGTGGAACGTATACGCAATTATGCCTATTGGCCCGAAACGCAAGCTACGCTGACATTCAATTACAACCTTTGGCCGATTCCGCAAGCGGTAATCGACACCAACAAAGATGTTGTTCTGGCCCAAAACCCGGGCTGGACAAACCGGTAGTCTTATTTTCACTGTTTTTTGCAAAATTTAGGACAGCCCAAATCCGGCTGTCCTAAATTTAATCTTCCGTATTCAGGTCGTCTCATAAAATAACCTAAACCCAGCCAAACATGAATAAAATAATCCTTTTAATTATTGTTGCCTGTGATTTTCTGAATGTATCGGGACAGAATTTCTATTCATTAAATACGAACATATCAGTAAATATTGAAGTGGTCAAAGAGGGATTCTTACACTTGCCAGACGAATCAAAGCTCCGCTGTTACTGGTGGTGGCTCAACAGTATGGCCACAAAAGAATCGATTACCCGCGATCTGGAGGAAATGAAAGCCAAAGGCTACGGGGGGGCGTCAATCGTTGACGCCGGAAGCTCGAATTACTCGGTGGCGCAAAAAACTGCTGCCGGCCCCGTTTTTATGAGCGCTGAGTGGATGGAACTATACCAGCATGCTGTGAAAGAAGCCGACCGGGTTGGCATTGAGTTAAGCGTGAACGTGCAAAGCGGATGGAACCCCGGCGCCCCATCCATCACCCCTGACATGGCTCTTAAAAAGTTGGTTTACAATGAGATAGAAGTTGCCGGAGGCAAACAGTTGACAATCAGGCTGCTCCAACCTGAAACAACGTTGGCGTATAAAGATGTGATGGTACAGGCCATTCCGTTGCCGGCAAAAAATTCGCCTGTAAAAAATGATGCCATCATCCATTGGGACAAAAAATCATTTAACCGCGCCATGGGCTGGCAGGGAATCTATCCTTTGCACGAGTTACGCGATGGATTCAACCATCCGGTAAACGTTAATGTTATCCGAAAAGAAGATATCATTGATTTGACTGCAAATTTTGACGGAGCAACGTTAAAATGGGACGCCCCTAAAGGCGATTGGCTGGTAATTCGCTATGGCTGGACTTGTACAGGGGCAAGGACTTCTACCACAAGTGATGGTTGGGAAGGGTTTTCGCTTGACCATCTAAACCCTGCCGCCTTTGAGCTTTTCAGGGAAACGGTCATCCAGCCACTTATCGACTCGGCACAGGCTGTTGGCAACAGCGTCAGATTCCTGCAAACCGACAGTTGGGAAATGGGAACAGTGAATTGGACAAACCGGTTCCCGGAAGAATTTGAAAAGTTCAGAGGTTACAAGTTGGACAAATACCTCCCCGTAATGACAGGCCGTGTGGTCGAAAGCCAAGAAATATCGAACCGGTTTTTGCACGATCTCAGGAAAACTGTTGGCGATTGCGTCGCCGAAAACCATTACAGGCTTTTCGCCGAGCTGGCACACAAACATGGCATGGGCATTCATCCCGAATCGGGCGGACCGCATTCTGCTCCGGTCGATGCGCTGAAAGTAATGGCCATCAGCGACTTCCCCCAGGGCGAATTTTGGGCGCGGTCCAATACGCACCGCGTATCTGATGCCGCCCGGTTGGCTGTAAAACAAAGCGCCTGTGTTGCCCATACCAACGGCAAACGTTTCGTCGCTGCCGAAGGGCCTACCAGCATCGGCCCGCAATGGGAACGTTCACCCAAAGACCTGAAAGCCAACCTCGACCGGATTTTTTGCTCAGGGGTCAACCGCATTGTCTGGCACACCTTCACATCTTCGCCTGAAGAATTTGGCAAACCGGGCAACGAATATTTTGCAGGCACTCACTTGAACCCGAATGTGACCTGGTGGGAGCAGTCCGCGGATTTTATCAGTTACCTTAACCGTTGCAGTTTTATGCTCCAGCAAGGTGTTTTTGTAGCCGATGTGCTGTATTATTACGGTGACGACGTGCCAAATTTTGTTTTTCTGAAAGAAGAATATCCGGAGCTGAA
Organism: Gaoshiqia hydrogeniformans; assembly: GCF_049347105.1. Classification (GTDB taxonomy): domain Bacteria; phylum Bacteroidota; class Bacteroidia; order Bacteroidales; family Prolixibacteraceae; genus Gaoshiqia; species Gaoshiqia hydrogeniformans. The sequence continues at coordinate 5,645,772 of NZ_CP186334.1, read as the reverse complement.
TTTTGGTTACGATTGGGACAAGTGCTCCAAAGATATAATTCTAAACCGGGTTTCGTTTGATGGTGAAAAAATCGTGTTGCCTGACGGAATGAGTTATCGCATCCTGGTTTTAGCCCCGGAACAAGCCATCGACTTGGAAGTACTGAAGAAAGTGGAGGAACTGGTTCACGCGGGTTTAACCGTTATTACACCGCGGCCAAAAGCAACAACAGGATTAAGAGGGTACCCGCAAAGCGATAAGGAACTGGCAGGTGTCGCTGCCCGCTTATGGGGCAATATTGATGGCGAAAACACAACTGAAAACCGTTATGGAAAAGGCCGGGTTATTTGGGGACAAGATGTCAATGAGATTTTGGCCGGGATGAGGGTGAACCCCGATCTGACGTTTTCAAGTCCGGATAAAGAAACAGCTTTGGATTACATCCACCGCAGGACCGATAGTGCAGATATTTATTTTATGGTGAACCGCTTTGCCCGGAAAGGGATTAATGATTTTGAATATCGCTATCTTACTGATCTTCCCGACCGTTTTGAACAGGTGGAGTGCAAATTCCGTGTAACCGGTAAAACACCTCAATTGTGGAACCCGCAAACAGGCGAGGTCAGGCCGGTTGCAGTTTACCGCGAAGAAGACGGGCACACCATTGTGCCGCTCCACCTGGAGCCTGAGGGTTCCGTTTTTGTAGTTTTCACCGACCAACTGCCCGAAAATCATATTGTAAAAATTGAAAAAGACGGGAAGAAACTCTTCCCCGGAAATGAATTTGAAGCAAAAGCACATCCGTTTATTACATTTGAGCAATCGGAAGGTCAGTGGAAAGCAACAGCTTTTAAACCCGGAAATTATTCCCTGTTTTGGTCAAATGGGAGAATACAAACTGTCAAGTTCAACGAGACGGCACAGGTTATCCCGGTAGCCGGTAGCTGGAATGTTCATTTTGATACGGAATGGGGAGGGCCGGGAACAATTGTATTGGATGAGCTTAAGTCATGGACCGAACTTTCTGAAGACGGTGTCAGGTACTATTCAGGGACAGCCGTTTATGAAAAAGACTTCCATTTGAAAAAGACAATTTTGCAGGGAAAGAAAGCTATGCTCAGTTTAGGCAACCTACACGAAATGGCCGTGGTCAAACTGAACGGGCATCGATTCAACCTCAATTGGGCACCGCCCTACGAAATGGATGTGACCAATTACCTAAAAGATGGCAAAAATGAACTTGAAATAGAAGTTACCAACTTATGGCCAAACCGGTTGATCGGTGATGGAAAACTGCCGGAACAAGAAAGGCTGACCAAAACCAACATCAACAAATTTGATGGGCCAGATGCCGAAAAATTCCTGCGGGAGTCAGGTTTGATAGGGCCGGTATCCCTTATCTTTTCAAAAAAAATGAACATTAAATAAAGGTATGAATTCAAGAGAACGTGTTTTAAAAGCTTTTCGAAAACTTGATGGTTTTTCCGACCGAGTTCCGGTCCAGTTTGATTTGTGCCGAGTATATCGAAAAAATTATTTAAATAAGGCAAATAATAATTTCTCTTTTCTGTGTCAATTTTCAAAGTTTTTCGATCATTTTTCAAATTGAAGGAAGGGTAAATAATTCATAACTTGCACCTAACTGTGCTTGTTGATAAAACCCGACTAAATCAAAAATAAAATGAAAAAAACTTATCTACTGGTTTTTGCCGCCCTCTTCATGGTATTTCTTACTGGTTGCAATGAAAAAGAAGCAACTGAAGAAGGTATCCATTCTTATGCTGAGCTGAAAAAACTGCTTGTCGATCCGCCGTCGGAATACCGCAGCGCCCCGCTGTGGGACTGGAATGACGACATCACGGAAGAAGGAATTGCTTTTCAAATGGAGGAATTTAAAAAAGCCGGTATTGGTGGCGTTTTTGTACACCCGCGCCCGGGTCTGATCACCGAATACCTTTCGGATGAATGGTTTCACCTGTTTGATTATACCCTTCAAAAAGGAAAAGAGCTGGATATGAAGGTATGGATTTACGATGAAAACTCATATCCGTCCGGTTTTGCAGGCGGCCATGTACCTGCCGAAATGCCCGATTCCTACCAACACGGCGCCGGGCTGGGGCTCGAAATTCAGCAGGAACTGACGGTTGCACCCAATGATACCATCGTAGTGGTGCTTCATCAAACCGAAAATGGTTTTACCGATATCACTTCCGAACTGGTACAATGGAACGGCAAAAAAGGGGACTTCTATATTTTCCGGAAAACTTATCCGCAAAAATCGCCCTGGTACGGAGGGTTTACCTATGTTGACCTATTGGTAAAAGGGGTAACCGAAAAATTCATCGACCTGACCATGACCAAAGGTTACGAGCGAAACAGCGCCTATTTTGGCAATACGCTTCCGGGCATTTTCACCGATGAACCGAACCTGGAAGCGGCTATGCCGCGCGGGACCATGCTGCGTTGGACGCCCGGTCTTTGGGAAACTTTTCAGCAGCGTTGGGGATACGACCTGAAAATAAACCTGCCATCGCTGGTTGAAGAAACAGGCGATTGGAAAAAAGTAAGGCACGATTATTACGAATTGCTGCTCGAACTGTTTGTAGACCGCTGGGCAAAACCCTGGAGCAAATACTGCGATGACAGAAACCTGAAATGGACAGGCCATTACTGGGAACACGGCTGGCCCGAACCCACGCATGGTTTTGACGAAGCCGCGTTTTACATCTGGCACCAGCAACCCGGGGTAGATATGTTGGGAAATAAGCTGGACAGGGAAGGGCTGGGCGGACAATTTGGTAACGACCGCGCCGTTCGGGAACTGGCAAGCGCCGCCAACCAGGCCGGCCGGACCCGGACTTTGAGTGAAACATACGGTGGCGGCGGTTGGCAAATGGATTTCGCGGAACAAAAACGGCTGGCCGACTGGCAGGCGGTGCTGGGCGTCAACTTTGTCAACCAGCACCTTTCGTATTACACGATCAAAGGCGTCCGCAAATTCGATTATCCTCCTTCTTTTTCGTATCACGAACCCTGGTGGGCGCACTACAAAATTTTGGGCGACTACCTCGGGCGGATCAGTATGGCGATGGCCGCAGGGCAGCAGATTAACCACACGCTGGTGCTTCAGCCCAACACCACGGCGTGGATGTATTTTTCGAGGAAAGAAAAAAATCCAACCATCCAAACCATTCGCGATGGTTTTAAAAACTTTGTCTGGCAACTGGAACAAAAACATTGGGAATACGACCTCGGCTCGGAAAATGTATTGAAAGAACTCGGGCAGGTAAACAAGGGGAAAATGGTCGTCGGACAACGGGCGTATTCGCTGGTGGTCATTCCTGCGGAAATGGAAAATATCGATCAGCAGACATTTGAACTTCTGCAAAAATACCTGGAACAAGGTGGAAAACTACTGAGTTTCACCAGACAGATTGCAAGGCTCAACGGCGCCGAATCGGATAAAGTGAATCAATTGGCTAGTCAATATCCGGAGCAGTGGTTTTTTGTCCGCGATTTGAATGACAGCATTGCCAACCAGATGTTTGCAAGTCATGAATTTGAGATGTTGGATAAAACCAACAATGGCATGTTGTATCACCAACAAAGGATGCTGGATGACGGTCAACTGGTTTTTGTGGTAAATTCGCACGAAACCGAAAAGGCGGCAGCCACTGTCTCTGTACAAGGCAAACAGGTCATTTGGATTGATTTGCTGAGCGGAAAAGAATTTTCGTATCCGGCCGCTTCAGCCAATAAACGTGTCTCTTTTGAGTTTGAACTGCAACCTGGCGGAAGCGCTCTGTTCGCGGTTACAAACAAAAAAAGCGAAGCGCCGGAGTTTGTTTCCGAAGAAAAAAACAGAGAAGAAATAGCTGCTTCCGGAGAAATGAGGATCAAACGGGAGTCTGACAATCTCCTTCCAATCAATTACCTGGATCTGAAAACGGCCAAAACGGATCAGAAAGAAATTTACTTTGTTAAAGCGGCCAATCATCTGTTTACTGAAAACGGCGTAGAGATCGGCAATCCGTGGCAACACAAAGTTCAATACAAAAAAAGCTACCTCGAGATGGATTCTTTGTTTCAGTCCGGCTCAGGGTTCGAGGCGAATTATCATTTTTATATCGACAAAAATCTTTCGCAAGAAACGGTCAAAAATATCCGGGCAGTGGTGGAACGTCCCGAATTATGGCAGATTTTTGTCAATGGTGAATTGGCTGAAAAAGTCCCTGATGCCTTCTGGATTGACAAAGATTTCCCCGTGTTTGCCATTGGGCAATTTCTGAAAACAGGCAAAAACACCATCACCTTAAAATCGCCGCGAATGACTATTCTGACGGAGATTATGCCTGTTTATTTATTGGGCGGTTTTCTGGTGAAACCGGATGCCAACGGATTTGTCCTCGCGGAAGGTGAACTGACCGGTATGGGCTCATGGGCGGCGGCAGGTTTGCCGTTTTATTCGCAACAGGTTTCTTATTCTCAAAATTTTCAAATTGAAAAAGAAAACGGATGCAGTTATCACCTCGGGCTGGGCCAGTGGAAAGGCACGGTTGCCGAAGTGCTGGTGAACGGCAAAGCTGCCGGATTGATCGCCTGGGCGCCTTATGAACTGGACATTACCGGCGAACTGGAAAACGGGCAAAACGAAATTACCGTTCAAATTACCGGGAGCCTTAAAAATACCTTTGGCGTGTTTTACAACAAAAACGATAACTGGATCTGGGGGCCGCACGCCTGGATGAATGCACCCGAAAAAAGCCCTGCCGCTTCGGACTACGCTCTGATTGATTACGGTTTATTTGAGACCTTTAAAGTGTATTGTGTGAAGTAATGAAATTCGTTTTGAATCACATAGATACATAAGATGAATTAATTTTTTTCTATGTGTTTATGTGGTTTTTATTAAAGAAGGGAGGACAGCATGGCGGTCGCTATTTGACGCTTAACTTGTATACGGATACAAACTTTCATTACCATGATATTCCCGAAAAAGAAGTAGTTTTATGTGCAACTATCAAACAAAAATAAATACGGAAAATTTTCCCAAAACCAATAATGATGAGTCAAATTAATATACGCTTCCGGTTTCTTTTGCTTTTTTTCTTTTTGGCAAGCTGCTTTTTAGGGTACGCAACAACTGAACCCAATCAACCTTCCGGCCTCACCGTTAACCTGCTGTCTCATGCCGGGCAGGTGTTCCTGAATGGATATCCGGTGCAAACTCCGCTGCATGAAGCGATCGGCCACCGGGAAAATTTCCGGTTTGCAGAAATTGCCCAAAAACAACCGTTTTTTGGATGGGTGGTCAATTCAGAAAAGAACAACACCTTGCAGGTAGCCTACCGCATTTTAGTCGCTTCCAGCCTGAAGGATATTCAAAACGATGTGGGCGATTGTTGGGACAGCGGCAAAACAGAAAGCGCCCGGTCGGTGAATGTTTGTTATGAAGGCAAAGCCCTTCAGCCCGATTCGGTTTATTTCTGGAAGGTAAAAACCTGGGACAACCACGGTGTGGAATCGGCCTATTCAGCCGTCTCGCTATTTAAAATGGCTGCCAGCCTGCAGGATTATGCCACGGCTCGTTACCCCTTGCAAAAACAAGACGAGTTTCCGGTGGCCATCAAAACTGCCTCGGGAAACGAATCTTTCATTGATTTTGGAAAAGCAGCTTTCGGGCGGCTGCGGTTAACATTGGAATGGAAAAATACAGGCGACACGATCAAAATCCGCATGGGCGAAGTGGTTAAAGACGGGGGAATTGACCGGAATCCCGGCGGAAGCAGGCGTTTTTCGGAATATAAGCTGGCGTTGAAGAATGGCTGGAACACTTACATCATCGCCATCGTGCCCGACAAACGGAATACCGGCCCGCGGGCCATTCCTATTCCGGTGGAAATCGGCGATGTGTTGCCTTTCCGTTATTGTGAAATCGAAGGATATGACGGACAGCTTGAAAAACAACAAATCATCCGTGAATCCGTATTTTATCCTTTCGATGAAACGGAATCATATTTTTCGAGTTCCGATACAGTGCTGAACCAGGTTTGGGATTTGTGTAAATATTCGATGAAAGCGACTTCGTTTGCAGGCATTTACGTGGATGGCGACCGGGAGAGAATTTCTTACGAAGCCGATGCGCTGATCAATCAACTCGGGCATTACGGCGTTGCCCGCGAGTACAGCATGGGCCGCTATTCCCACGAATACCTCATCCATCATGCCACCTGGCCTACCGAATGGATCTTGCAGTCGATGTTAATGGCCTGGAATGACTTTTTGTACACCGGAAACAAAGAATCGCTGGAGGAATTCTACATGGATTTAAAAGCTAAAACCCTGCTGGATTTAGCTGATGAAGATGGATTTATCAGCACCCGCACCGGAAAAGTGACGCCCGACCTGTTGCAATCCATTCACCTGAACGACAACCTGCGCGACATTGTGGACTGGCCGCACACGGGCATCCTCGGCCTGGGAAAAAACGAACTGGGTGAAACCGACGGCTTTGTTTTTCAGGATATCAACACGGTGGTCAACGCTTATCATTATTTTGCATTAAACGTGATGGCGACCATTGCCAGCCAATTGGACAAGGCTGACGAAAGTGAATTTTACAGCAAACGTGCGGCCACCCTCAAAAAAATCTTCAATTCAAAACTGATTGACAAAAAACGGAAAATTTACGTGGATGGCATTGGCACCGGACACGCTTCGCTGCATGCCAATATGTTTCCGCTGGCTTTTGGACTGGCCCCGGAGAAAAATATCGCGGCCATTAACGATTTTATCCGTTCGCGGGGAATGGCGTGCAGCGTGTATGGCTCGCAGTTTTTGATGGATGCGGTTTATGATGGCAACAATGGCGACTACGGGCTTGAATTGCTGACTTCAACTTCGGAACGAAGCTGGTACAACATGATCCGGGCCGGTTCGACCATTTCCATGGAAGCCTGGGACAACAAATACAAACCCAACCAGGACTGGAACCACGCCTGGGGAGCAGTCCCTGCCAACATTATCCCACGCAAGCTAATGGGCATTGAACCGCTTGAACCGGGATTTCGGAAAATCCGGATCAAACCTCAGCCGGCCAGTCTGTCTCATGCTGAAATAAAACACCCGACCATCCGGGGTGATGTGAGCGTTTCGTTTGATAACAATCCCGGCAAATCATTTCGTTTAAACGTAACAATCCCGGCAAACTCAACGGCAGATGTGTATTTGCCTTTCTGGTCGAAATCGCAGCAGGTGATGATGAACGGGACTGTTGTACAATACCGTCAGGAAGGAAAGTATGCTGTTATTGAAGGAACAGGCTCCGGAAATTCAGCTTTTGAAGTTATTTTGCACTAGTTTTTCAGGGAGAACAGCTTTCCTTCTCTTTCGGAAAAGTAATCCTGTTCTCCCTGGTTAATAGCTATAGCAGCTTGTTATTTCTTTGAAATTTTTGCAGCAAATCCGCCTCCGGGCATCATCGTGACGCCTAGTTTTTTGTTGGCCGGCAGAGGCACAATTTCCTTTTTATAATCACGGGCAGCCCGGTCGGCATTGATTCCGTCCCTGAAAATTTCCAGCTGATAGTTTCCTTCATCCAGGAACGACAAATCGACCGTCAGTTCACGTTTGTCCCAGTTGGTCAATCCCCCCACGTACCAGATGCCATCTTTTTGACGGGCGATAGCGATATATTCGCCGATTTTGCCGTCAAGCGCGATTGTTTTATCCCATACTGTTGGTATTTCAGCGATAAAACGGGTACTTTCCGGCTCGTTCATGTAGTTCGAGGGGTTGTCGCAAAGCATGTTGAAAGGCGATTCGAAAATCACGTATTCAGCCAATTGGCGGCAACGCGTACCCTGGCTCATGGGTTCGCTGTTTACCGGGCGGTAGTTGTGGCGCGACGCATTACGCATGGCGCCCTGCGTGTAATCGAGCGGTCCGGCCAGCATTCGGATATAAGGCATGGTGACATCGTAAGTCACCATATCGACTTCCGCTGGCGACCATTTCAACTGCTCCAGCCCGAATACGCCTTCGAAATTGATCACATTGGGATAAGTGCGGTGGAGACCGGTGGGTTTATAGGCACCGTGATAATCGATCATCAGTTTGTATTTGGCGGCTGTAGCGGCACAGCGGTAATAAAAATCAACCATGAGCTGGTCATCGCGGTCCATAAAATCCACTTTAAAGCCTTTGACTCCCATGTCAGCGTAAGTTCGGCATACATTTTCCAGGTCGCGGTCCATGGCCCAATAGCCTGCCCAGAGAATAATTCCCACATTTTTGGCATTCCCGTAGCCGACCAGTTCTTTCACGTCAATCTCAGGAACAATCTGCAACAGGTCTGCCTGTTTATTAACGGCCCAGCCTTCATCCAGAATAACGTATTCAATTCCGTGGTCAGCTGCAAAGTCGATATAATATTTATAGGTTTCGTTGTTGATCCCGGCGCGGAAATCCACTCCGTAAATATTCCAGTCGTTCCACCAGTCCCATGCAACTTTCCCGGGTTTAATCCACGAGATATCCGGTACGCGCGAAGGAGCTGCCAGCAGATAAACCAAGTCGTTGTTCAGCAATTCTTTATCACTGGCCGATACTGCCAGCACACGCCACGGAAAACTGCGCGGTCCGCTTAGTTTCGCAATATAGTTCTCCCGTTCGGTCACAATTTGCTGCAACATATTATGACCGCCTTGTTTTGTTTGTTTCGGATAGGGTGCAAAAACACCTGTCAACGAGGTATTTCCGGTCCGGTTTATCAGGTAAAGGCCCGGATAACTTTCCAGGTCGGCTTCGGTGAAACACAATTTTTTCCCGTCATCCAATGCAACCACCATGGGCAAAAACATCAGCCGGTCTTTATTCAGTTCGCTTATTTTCAGGTGGGTATAGGTATTTTCAAAAGAATTAAAAAATTGCCTGTCGAAATTTTGAGGGTCAAAATCCCGTACATAAGGAACCAATGCCTGCTTGTCGTGGCTGAAGTTCAGACTGACTTCTTCGTTTTGGATGAAAATTTCTTCTTTGGCTGTTGTTGTGAACCGGTAAGCAACTCCCTGGTCATAGGCCCGGAAAATCACGCTGTAATTGCCGCTGAAATTCAGGATCAGTTCATTGTAAACATCCTGAATTTCGTTTTTCTTGTAAATCGAAGCGCTGATCGTTTGATTAACGCTCTGAGCCTTATTACTTTTTAACTTCGGGTTTATTCCCCATACCGTCCCGTTTTTCAGGCTCATCGAGATCGGGGAGGCAGCTAAAACTTCGGTTTGGCCGTGACTGACGGAGAAACGGAGTTGATTTCCGGTTTCGATGGTCACCTGAAGGTTGCCGTCAGGCGATTTCAGGATCAGCGGTTGTGCAAAACCACTTGCCGCAAAGAGCAATAAAAAGATACATGTAATCGATGTTTTCATTTGATTAGTAGTGTTATATGAGTATTTAACTTAAAACGGGTTTAAAGATACAATATTGAGCCCACTCTAAAAAGTCTTTTTACCCCTAAATCCCCTGAAGGGGACTTTGAAGAGTTCATTGATTTCCACCAGGTTCCCCGGCAATTGTCGGGTCAGGGGTAAAAAAGTTGAAAATCGATGAACTCAGACTTTTCGGAGTGGACTCAATATTAATGGTGCCGGTGTTTCACCTGACTGTTATTTTTTAATTGCCTTTCAATTTTGAGAAATTTTGAGTGAAAAAGGCATACTACTCAGGCAATTTCACAAGATCACTACATGGTCGCTTTTTCCCGGTTTTCAGGTATGATTTCCTGTGTTTTAGAAAAGTTTCAAAAAGGTTTCAAAATATTTGCTTTTGTTTTTTTAATGGTGTTAATTTGTAATTAAATGAAACATTATAAAATTAAAGGAAACTATTTATATCGATTATGAGCAGGGATAAGGAACTAAACGAAATCGCACAGCAGGATCAAATATGGGATGTGGTGATTATTGGCGGGGGAGCCTCCGGCTTAGGCGCAGCCATTGATTCAGTTACCCGCGGGTTTAAAACGCTCTTGCTGGAACAATACGACTTTTCGAAAGGAACGTCCAGCCGGAGTACCAAGCTGGTTCACGGAGGGGTTCGGTATTTGGCTCAGGGTAATGTCGCTTTGGTGCTGGAGGCCTTGCGCGAGCGTGGTTTATTGAAGAAAAATGCTCCTCACCTGGTAAAAGACCAGCGATTTATTATTCCGGCGTATCAGTGGTGGGAGAGGCCTTTTTATACCATCGGTTTGACCTTGTATGATTTGTTGGCCGGAAAGCTGGGGCTTGGAAGGTCTTTCCCATACGCGAAAAAGAAAACGCTGGACCGGATCCCGACCTTAGTTCACGAACAGTTGCGGGGAGGGGTTGTCTATCACGACGGTCAGTTTGACGACTCCCGCCTCGCCGTAAATATGGTCCAAACGGTACAGGATCACGGCGGAACAATCCTGAACTACATGAAGGTGGTGAAGCTGTTGAAAAATGACGGGAAGATAGCCGGAGTCGTTTCCGTGGATCAGGAGACGGGAAAAGAATATACGATTCAGTCCAAAACCGTGCTGAATGCAACCGGTGTTTTTGTCGACGATATCCTGCGCATGGATGATCCTTCAGCGAAAGACATTGTTCGTCCGAGCCAGGGAGTACATCTGGTGCTGGATAAGGAGTTTGTCCCGGGCGATCATGCCATTATGATTCCAAAAACAAGCGACGGACGTGTTTTATTTGCGATTCCCTGGCACGATAAGGTGGTGGTCGGAACAACGGATATTCAAAAGGAAAAAGCCGAACTTGAACCAATGGCTTTAGAAGAAGAAGTAGATTTTATTTTGGAAACCGTAGGCCGTTTTCTGAAAAAAGCTCCAACGAGGGCTGATGTGAAAAGTGTTTTCGCCGGACTGCGACCGCTGGCTGCACCGACAGGAGATAACAAGAAAACGAAAGAAATATCACGGGGACACCGGATTGTTGTCAGCGAATCAAATCTGGTTACGATCATTGGTGGAAAATGGACTACTTACCGGCAAATGGCGGAAGATTCGGTTGACAAGCTCATTGAGGTTGGAAAATTACCTCAGCGCAAGGCCGTGACCCGGTCCTTACCCATTCATGGTTCAAAAGAAATAAACGGAAACCAGGGGCCGTTGTCCTTGTACGGAACGGATGAAGATGCCGTTATGAAACTCGTCCGGGAAAATCCTGAGTTGGGGGAAAGTCTGGGCACAGGGATGAAAATTATTAAAGCCCAGGTGGTATGGGCGGTTCGCGAAGAAATGGCCCGGACCGTGGAAGATTTTCTTGCACGAAGGACAAGGGCTCTGCTGCTGGACGCCCGGGAAAGTATTGCTATGGCTGCTGAAGTGGCCGGCATTATGGCGCGTGAATTGGGGCGGGATCAGCTTTGGGAAGCAGATCAGGTGGCCAGTTACTCGAAACTGGCAAAAAGTTACCTGTTGAATTAGGGCGGCAAAATTTGAATGACACAAAAATATCTGTTAAATTCATCAGCCTTAGGCAAAACTTAATTTTCACCTGAAATAAAGAAAAACAAAGACGATGAAAAAAGTATCACTGATCTGTTCTCTATTGATTGTGTGCTTGTTGCAAGCGGTGCAGGCACAAACGTTTCGTCCGGTTAAAGGTTGGCCGGACTCGGTGAATGACAAGCTGGAGAGTTTTTTAAACTCGACCTTGCCGATGAAGGAAAGGAAAGTTTCCGTGTTCGATTGCGACGGAACAACCTTCGGTCAGGTTCCTTTTTATTTGGCTGATGAGGCGCTTTATCAGTACGCCGACGAAGCGCTGAAAAAAAGAAATGACCGCGAGGCGAAAGAAAAACTGGCTATTTTGGACCGAATGGTCAAAAACGGAGATAATGTAGGTAAGGTTTATGTTGAGGATCGCGTTCATTTTCTGGCCGGACTTTCACCCGAAGAAATTGAAATGATCGGATATAATTGTTACCGGAAGTCCTACAAAGGAAAATTCTACCCGGAAATGAAAGAGCTGATTGCCAATCTGAAAGAATATGGTTTTGAAGTCTGGATTTTGACGGCTTCCCCGGAATTGCTGTATCAGAAATTTGTTGCCGAAGAATTGGGCCTTTCTGCAATCCATGTGGTTGGCGCCAAAAGCGTGGTAGCTGATGGAAAAACCACCGGCGAAATTATTCTTCCGATTCCCCAGGATGACGGGAAAGCGCACACGATTGAAACCTTCATTAAGGCGCATCCGCTGATTGTAGGTGGCAACAGCCGCGGCGACATGGATATGTTGAACCAGTCGGTGGGCTTAAAGATTATTGTAAACCCTGATGATGAGACGGTGAGGGGAGTCGAAGACGGCCCGATGAGCGGACACACCGTGAAGTCGTATTGGGAAAAAGAAGGCGCATTGATTGTAAACTGTAACGATGTGGCCGACCCCCGTGTGACATTTCACACCGAAGCCTGGAAGATCAGGAAAAATAAGTCTAATCCGAAATGATTACTTTCCGAAAGAAAAGAAAACCGGCACGACGCAAATGTGTTGAATTTTAAACCTTTCGTTTCAGGCCGGTTTCAAAATAAAAACACTGTCAGACGATGAATAGCTGAATCCCGAGTTCTTCTGTTTTTTTCACAAAAGGCTCGGGAATTCTTTTGTCTGTAATAATAATATCAACTTTATCCAGATCGCAGATTTTGCCAAAACCTTTCTTCCCGAACTTGGTCGCATCGGCAATCACCACCACCTTTTGGGCAATTTTCATCATCTGCTGATTGAGCTGGGCTTCCATTAAATTTGTTGTGGTCAGGCCAAAATCCAGGTCAATGCCGTCAACTCCGAGAAAGAGCTTGCTGCAGGCAAAATTCTGAAGCATGCTTTCGGCATAATGCCCGACAACAGATGATGAGCTTTTCCTTACAATACCGCCTAGCTGTACCACCTCAATGTTCTCGTGTTGCAGGAGCGCCAGGGTCACATTCATGGCGCTTGTCAGAACCGTCAGGTTCCGGTCGGGATGTAAAGCTTTGGCCAGCGCCAATACCGTGGTGCCCGAGGCAATGATAATCGAATCATTCGGCATCACCAGTTCTGCTGCTTTTTTGGCAATCAGCTCTTTTTGTTCTACTTCAATACCTTCTTTCAGATTAACAGGCCTGTCGTTGATGTAAGGATCAATCGAACTGGCGCCACCGTGGGTCTTGTATAGTAGTTTTCTTTCTTCAAGCGCTTTCAGATCCTTTCGGATTGTTACTGTCGAAACGTTTAACTCTTCACCGAGTTCTGATACCGATACAAATCCCTTTTGGGCAACTTTCTCAAGGATGTACTTGTGACGTTGTGATGTAATCATAATGGTGAAATGATAATTTTCCTCAAAAGTATGAAAAATACCGGCAATTGTAAGAAAAAGAACGAAGTACTTTTTGGTGTCTGTTTTTTTCGGAGCTTCAGCCGGCGCTTTTTTGCGGAACCCGGAAGTGATACATTTTGCCCTTTATGCAAGGACGAAGCGTAATGTAAGAATAACTGATTCTTAATTGATTTGTAATCTGCATGCCTGTTCTTTGCGGAGTCGTTCGAAGGTCCGATGTTCATGCGCAATGATTTGTGCTGAGAAAAGAAGCAATCGGGTGGCGATTTGAGCCCGGAGATCACGACGAAATGTTTTCACACATGAACGGAGGGCTACATTGTTTGAGAAATATCATTTTTGATTCGGAAATATTTCGAAATATTTGTTTTTATTTCATATTAATACTATCTTTCACAACAAAGAGAACGTGAAGTGAATAATATAAAAAGAATATGTAAACATAAGTGAAACTGAGGCTGAAATTTTTCGGAGTTTTAGGCTTTGCCCTTATTTGGAGTGTGCTAGTTTGCTGAGGATGAATGGAGAATGAAAAAAACTGAAAATTGTACGATGAAAAAGGATCTGTTCCTGCTGTCGCTGTTCGTTATTATGGTATGTTCTGCGAACGACTTGTTTGCTGTTTACGGTTCGGATGATGTGTTTCGCCGGATTGAACGTTTGGATTTAGCGCCGGCAAACCAGTCAGGAGAAATCAGTCGCTATGTGAAGCCTCATCCCGTCATTGCTCACCGGGGCAGTACCTACTGGACTCCCGAAGAAACTGAAGCAGCCTATCGTTGGGCCCGGAACATCGGGGCTGACTACCTTGAACTGGATTTGCAAATGACAAAAGACAGTGTGTTAATTGCCTTACATGATGTCAATCTGAAAAGGACAACAAATATCGCTCAGGTTTTTCCCGGCCGGGAAAATTTACCGGTAAGCGCATTTACCTTGAAAGAACTGAGGATGTTGGATGCCGGATCGTGGTTTAATACGAAGAATCCGGATCGGGCCTGCAGGCAATTTGAAGGACAAAAAATCACAACGCTTGAAGAGGTGGTTAAAATTGCCGAAGGTTATTGTATTGAACGCGATGGATCAGGCGAACCTCTCCGGGAACTGAATGCAGACGGGATCTGGGACGGACGCTATTCTTTTAAGAAGGATCCGGAAGATAACGGCAATCGGCCCGGAATTTATGTGGAGACAAAAAATCCTGAATTGTTTCCGGGAATTGAAAAAGTCTTGGCAAAACAATTAAACGAATTGGGATGGCTGACGACCGGTAATCCCAAGCTTATTGAAACGCACAAGGGCCGGGTTGATGTTGCAAATACAGAGGGAAGAGTTATTCTGCAAACTTTCTCGCGCGAAAGCGCTGTTAATCTCGAAAAATATCTGAGTGGCATCCCCAAATGTTTCTTAATATCGAAAGGGAGCTTAAAGGACACCACCCGCCAGGCTCTGATCGATTGTATTGATTTTGCTGTTTTCAATAATTTTCAGTTTATCGGGCCGTCAATCGGTGGTCCTCCCAATAATTACTATGATTTTACGAAGCCCTGGATGTGTGAATTATATCACCAGGCGGGACTGATCATACATGCCTATTCGTTTGATACGATGAGCCAGCTGAAAGAATACGGCGGCGACTACTTTTATAAAAAAGACCAATCGTTCTTCGATAACCCCCGGCGGAAAGCGAAGGATGGCTATATTCCTCATCCTGATATGTTTATTGATGGTGGCTTTACCAACAGGTCAGACCTGTCGCTTTGTTACCAGAACCGGAAAGGCGCTAAGTCGGCAAAGGCTGTGTTGAAACGATTAGGATATACCAATTAATGGACATAAACAGGATTGTCCGAAATACGATTGAAACTGAATTTAGAAACAATAATGAATAACCTACAATTTATGACGAAACGAACAACAACATTTGGATGGAATCCGAAGTTTTTGGGACGGCCCCATCTGAAAACACCTTGGGTGATGTTAATGGTAATCCTGGCTTTCGTGGGACTTGGGACAACGTTTAATAGTTGCAGCGATGATGATCCTATTGAAGTTGAAAGCGGGCTTAGTATTACAGGCGTTTCCATTCCGTCGACCCTGGATATTGCATCGGGAGGCGATGTTACGATTAGCGGGA
Organism: Gaoshiqia hydrogeniformans; assembly: GCF_049347105.1. Taxonomy (GTDB): domain Bacteria; phylum Bacteroidota; class Bacteroidia; order Bacteroidales; family Prolixibacteraceae; genus Gaoshiqia; species Gaoshiqia hydrogeniformans. Next base: position 5,630,296 of record NZ_CP186334.1, on the reverse strand, counting down.
AAGGGTTCCGGGTTGGCGATCAGATCAGCCTGACTTCGTCTTCCGATGCAACAAAAGTGTATTCTGCTGCTGTGAAATCAGTCACCGAACAAACAGCAACGTTTTCGTTACCTGGGGCAATCAGTTCCGGAAGTTATAAAATTACGGTTTCGAGGGGTACCGACAGCCTGCTGTTGGGGTCGTTCATGTTAAACCTGGTGGCCAATACCAATATTCCGGATAAAGCCGGAATGACCGTCAAAGGGGTTGTGTATTGCGATGGGGCCGGTATTCCGGATGTGGTGGTATCGGATGGTTACGAGCTGACCAAGACCGACCAGAACGGCGTATATTATCTCCCTTCGCAAAAGAAGAATGGGTATGTGTTTATTTCGGTTCCGGGGAATTACGAGGTTCCCGCGAACAACAATTTCCCGCAGTTCTTCAAAAAACTTGCCGGTGGAAGTACGGTCGAACAAAAAGATTTCTCATTGATCAGGGCAGACAACAGCAAACATGTTGTTCTTACCCTGGCCGACTGGCATCTGGCTAACCGGAATGATGATTTGGCTCAGTTTAGCCAGGGATTCCTGAACGATGTGAATGCCATCATCAGCGCCTATCAGGCCAGCGGGACCAAAGTGTATGGCTTAACGCTTGGCGATATGACCTGGGATGTGTATTGGTACGATAACAACTTTGCCCTAAACCAGTACCTGACCCAGATGAATAAAATTAACTGTACCGTTTTTAACCTGATGGGCAACCACGACAATGATCCGTATTATGCAGGCGACTGGTTTGCCGAGAATACCTATAAGAATATTATCGGCCCGACATACTACTCATTTAACCTGGGAAATGTTCATTATGTGGTATTGGATAACGTGGAATACATCAATACCGGCGGTTCTCAGGGCGTACTCGGACAGCGCAATTATAACGACGTCGTTGTTGCCGATCAGATGGCCTGGCTGCAAAAAGATTTGGCGACCATTACCGATAAGAGCACCCCGATTGTGATTGGTATGCACACCCCGCTTTACCGGAATCCGACTCTCGATGCCAACGGAAATCAGGTAAATGGCTTTGCATTAAATAATGGCAGCGCCTTGGCAACCTTATTGCAGGATTTTTCCAATGTACACGTTCTGAGCGGTCATACGCACATCAATTATTCGGTAGAAGGCAGTCAGTCGTTGATGGAACACAATACCGCCGCCGTTTGTGCAACCTGGTGGTGGACGGGCAGAACCGGCTATGCCGGAAATCATATTTGTAAAGACGGCAGCCCCGGTGGCTATGGGATATGGGAGATTAATGACCGGGACATGAAATGGTATTACAAAAGTATCGGCTATGAAAAGAATTATCAGTTCCGTTCATACGATTTGAACACCGTTTATATAACAGCGGCAACTTATGCACCGAACTCAACTGATGCAGCATTAGCTCCATACGCCGGCGTTTATGCCAGTCCGAACAGCAATAACGAAGTTTTAATCAATGTGTGGGGTTACGACAGCCAGTGGAAAGTGGAAGTCAAAGAGGGAGCCAACCCGCTGACTGTGACGCGCGTATCTGCGCTCGATCCGCTGCATATCATCTCATACGAAGCCAAACGCTTAAATGTAGGCGCTGTTCCAACCGATTCGTTTGTTACCGGCGCCACGGCCCATATGTTTAAGGTTACGGCGTCAAGTCCAAACTCTACGCTGGAGATTAAGGTGACCGATCGGTTCGGGAATGTCTATACCGAAACGATGACGCGCCCTAAGCCATTTACCTATTTAATGAAATAACCACTATTTTCTTACAATAACTTTAATAACTGACTTATGAACTTAAAATCAAAGCTAAAGATTCTCCTTTCGACCTTCTTGTTGTTTTTGGTGGCAACACTGCCCGCCATGGCACAGAGCAGGCAGATAAAAGGAACCGTATTTGAAACGGGCGGGCAGATTCCCGTGATTGGAGCCAGTGTTTTATTAAAAGGGACTACGATTGGTACAATTACCGATGTGAATGGTGAGTACACCCTTAGTGTTTCCGGTCATAATCCGGTCCTGGTGTTTCATTTTCTTGGATTTCAGAAACAGGAAGTTCCGGTTGGAAACCAATCGGTGATCAATGTGACCATGCAGGAAGAATCGGTTGAACTGGGAGGGGTGGTTGTTACCGCGTTGGGTTTAACCCGCGAACAAAAATCTCTTGGGTACGCCGTGAGTAAAGTGGATAGCGAAGAGTTGACGCAAGTTGCTTCGCGAAACTGGTTAAACGGGATGTCAGGAAAAGTGGCTGGTCTGACAATGAATGGGGCCAGCACAGGTCCGATCGGGTCTGTGCGCGTTACGCTTCGCGGCGACCAATCCTTGAATTACGGGAGTAATGAGGCACTTTTTGTTGTAGATGGGATTCCTGTTCGCTCGGGAACAACCGCTACGTCTTCAAGCAGTAGTTATACCAATTCCGGTTCTGATTTTCCTGTGGACTACGGGAATGGAGCCAGCGACATTAACCCCGATGATATCGAGTCGGTTACCGTATTGAAGGGGCCTGCTGCTACCGCGCTGTACGGTTCGCGTGCAGCGAACGGCGCCATTGTGATCACCACAAAATCAGGACGAAAAGACAAAGGTATCGGCGTAACCGTCAGTTCTTCCGTAGTCATTGAAAAGGCAGGTTACTGGCCCGATTTTCAGAAAGAATACGGATCTGGTGGTGACATGGGACTCAATGAATACAATTTCTGGACTTTGAACCCCGATTTGGTGGGAACAACCAATTATCCCCCGAGAAATATTTCACGTTATGCCTGGGGTGAAAAATTCGACCCGAATAAACTCCGTTATCAGTATGCCGGTAAAAACTGGGAAACAGGACTGATTGAAAAAACGCCTTTTGTATACCAGGATGATTGGTTTACCGGAATCTTCAGGACCGGAGTTACCTATAACAACTCGGTGTCGATCAGCGGAAGTAACGGTCAGGGGCAAAATGTCCGTTTCTCGGTAACCGACATCCGGAATGAGTGGATTTTGCCGAATACGGGTTACGAAAGACAGTCGATGTCGTTCTCATTTGAATCGCCTGTCAATAAGTGGATTAAATTTAACTCGAAAGTTAACTATTATCGTACAGACAGCGATAATATGCCAATGGCCGGTTATCACCAAACGACGGTGATGTATGACTTGATGTGGGGGTATAACTCCAATTCGATGAATGACTGGAAGAATGAGTATTTTCAGGGACGTTTTAATAAGATTAACAGAGATTCCAATATCTCTCAGAACGGGAATAGCTTGGTTTTTGCCGGAACCGGTTCATATAACCCATACCGGGTGCTTTACGAAGAACTGAATTCAACCGATAAAGACCGTGTCTTTGGTTCGGTTGGGTTTACCTTTGATTTGGCCAAAGGTCTTACCCTCGATATTAAATCGGGAATGGATATGGGAGTTGAATTCCGTACACAACGGAAACCTAAAATGACCTTTGGCTGGGAGAACGGCTTCTACCGGGAACAGACCCTGATTAACTTCGAGGCGAACTCCGATTTCTTACTGAAATATCAAACGACGAAACTGGAGGACCGCTTGTCTATTACAGGCGCTATTGGCGGCAATAATATGACAAACAATTACAAGAGTAACACCGTTCAGCTTAACGAGTTGGATATTCCGGATGTTTATCACACTTCCAATGTTCCTTCGGGTATCAATCCTAATCCCACGAATTACAGGAGTTCCAAGGTGATCAATAGTTTATACGGATTTGTGTCGCTTGGATGGAATGAAACGTATTACCTTGATATTACGGGGAGGAATGACTGGTCGAGTACTTTGTCCAGGGGAAACTGGTCGTATTTTTATCCGTCTGTTGCAGGTAGTGTTTTGCTCGACAAAGTATTTGATTTTAAGTCGAATGCTCCGGTCATTTCATTTGCGAAACTTCGGCTGTCCTGGGCAAATGTCGGTAACGATACCAACCCGTATTCGCTTGATCAATATTATTCAGCATCTTCAATCAGTGGCGGACATACACTTCCGTCAACCATCACCAATCCATTGATAAAGCCTGAAAATGTTGAAAGCTGGGAATTGGGTCTGGATACAAAATTCTTTAATAACCGGTTAGGATTTGATATAGCCTTGTACAACTCATCTACAACAAACCAGATTGTAACGGTTGACATCGACCCCATTGTTGGGGCATCGGGAATGAAGATCAATGCCGGTGAGATTAATAATAAAGGGATCGAGGTTTCGTTAAATGCAACTCCCGTAAAAACCAGAGATTTTACCTGGAATATCAATGCCAACTGGTCAAAAAACATCAACAAGCTGGTGAGCTTGCAGGATGGCTGGGATCCGGCACAACCGCTGGAAACCGACATGGGAACCACCATTGGCGGAAGGTTGCACGTGTATTCTTACGTAGGGGAAGAGATGCATAAGTTATATGGTTTTGCTCTCAAAAAAGCCCCGGAAGGTTCTTACTATATCGATGGAGACGGGAACAAAGTCGATTGTTCCGGGCAGGTTCTGATCAATTCGAACACCGGCTTACCGTCGTTGGTCTCTACAGCCGATAATTACCTGGGTAAGGTTAACCCCGACTGGAGGGGAGGGCTAAATACCTCGTTCCGCTATAAAAATCTGACCTTAAACATGTCGTTCGCTTACCAGTGGGGTGGTAATCGGTTCTCGGTGACTAATGGGATCCTGTCATACCAGGGTAAACTGAAGAACTCGCTGGAAGGCCGTTATGACGGCATTGTGGCCAAAGGTGTTAACCTGGTGTCGACCAATGAAGATGGTTCAGGTGTATATCAGGTCAATAATACGGTTACGCAAAGTATTTATACTTATTATCAGGCACTTGCGTTAGATCGTTATAACGGCGAGGCCCATACATTCGATACATCTTTCCTGAAACTGAAAGAAGTAAGGCTGGAATACCAGTTGCCGGGCAAAATTTGCAACAAAATTGGGTTCCTTCAGGGTGCAAATGTGGCTATGTTTGCAACAAATCTCTTTTCATGGGACAATTGGCCACAATTCGATCCCGAGGGCGGTATGATGACCGGTACGAACGTTTTTAACGGCATTGAAGCCGGCTCTTTCCCCATGACCCGTACCTACGGCATGAACTTAAAGCTATCATTTTAACGTATAATCCGAATAGAACATGAAAAAGCTAACACTTATTATATTATGTGGATTTGTACTTGGAATCTTAAATTCATGTACGGATAACTTTGAAGAAATCAATACAAATCCAAACAGGACCCTTGTCGGTATGATCCCGGCGTCGGGTATGTTCGAGCCGATCTTATACAATTCGGCCAATCAATGGCTGAACCGTACCTGGTATTACAATAACGAACTGATCCAGTTTACAGCTCATACCGGCGGTGTAACCAGGAGAGAGCACCAATATTTTCTTGAAGAATCGAGAGACTGGTATGGATTCTGGAACCATTATGCTACTTACGGTAAGAACATTGCGCATATGTATGAACTGGCTCAGGAACAAGGCGACAAATCGTTAGAGGCCATTGCATTGACATTTAAGGTGTTGTTCTTTTCCAATATGACGGATATGTTTGGAAGTGTTCCGTACGAAGAGGCCTTCACCGGGCGTAAACTTGGAGGCACATTAACACCAAAATTCAATACGCAAAAAGAAGTATACCAGTTGATGTTTGCCGATTTAGAAGCTGCAAATGACCTGTATGCCACGAATCCGGTTTTCCAAAATACGTCGATGGATGGGATGTACGGGGGAAACATGGCTACCTGGCGTAAATTCAGTAATTCATTATATCTGAGATTGTTGTGCAGGGTGAGCGGTCGTTCCGAGATGAATGTCGGAGTCAAGATGACTGAATTCCTGAATAATCCGAATAAGTACCCGATTTTTGCATCCAACGCCGATAACGCAACCGTTAAATTTTCAGGAAACGATCCGTATATCAGCAACTTTGGTGTAACAACAGAGAGCGAGTTTACATCAAGCGGACGGAAACTAACCCGCCAACTGATCGGAATGACTGTTCAGACAGATATAAACGGCAATCAGGTTTATGTTGATCCCCGATTGCCAATTATCGGTAAGAAAAACAATGTGGTATCAGTGAATCCCAATAATATTTGGATTGGTACAAAATCAGGATGTACTGATCAGGAACGGAGTGAAGTCGACCGAGGGACTTCCTGGTTAAACTATAAGGTTTTTTGCCGCAAAGATGCTCCTGTAACTTATCTGGATTATGCCGAAACCCAATTTATATTTGCAGAAGCGGCCCTGAAAGGATTGATCAGTGGCGGAGCAGCGGCAGCCAAAAACTATTATGAAGCCGGCGTAAAAGCTTCGATGGAAAAATGGTCAGCCTTGGGCGCTTATTCAGAGACGCCAACGTCAATTTCAGCAGAAGAGATGAATACTTATCTGGCATCACCGCTCGGCTCGTGGGATTTGGCAGCCAATAAAGAAGAGTTTTTGGGTAACCAAAAGTTTTTAGCGCTTTTCTGGGTAGGCATGGAAGCTTATCACGAATACCGCAGGACCGGTTATCCTGTATTGACTATCGGTGAAGGCACGCAGACATATAACCAGGGAATTCTCCCTACCCGTTTCGGATATCCTCCGACAACCATGTCGACCAACAGCGCCAACGCGAATGCCGCCTTGTCGGAAATGGGTGGACCGAATGATATGAAAACACCGGTGTGGTGGAGTAAACAAGCCATTGGTGGCAGTAATTAACCTGTTTTTTAAATGCTAATAGAAAGAATATGAAAACAAATAATTTCTTCGGTTTGAAGAACGCGGGAATGATACTTTTTTCAGTGTTTTTTATTTCTGCGGTTTTCTTTACCTCATGCGAGAAAGACGATGATGATAAGGATACCGGCGAACCTTATTTCAATATTGAAGGGCAGCCTACCGGTTTATCCGTTACTTCAGCGGCGAAGGAACAAAGTTATGTGGTTCGCTCCAACCGGCCGTGGAAAGTCGTGGCCCAAAGCGAAGGCGACTGGGTGAGGTCGTTCCCCGATGAAGGCGACGACGATGGCATCTTCAAAATTATTGTGAAAGAGAACAGTACCTTCAATGTGCGGATCATGAATTTTGCTTTTGTGGTCGACGGAAAGGAACAACCTGTTCTGTTCAGGGTTGAGCAGGAAGCCAGTGTGCCTTATATTACGGTTACCGAGGCCTCAACCGGTGTCGGTGTTCCGGCTGTAGGCGGCGATATCACCATCAACGTAAAGGCCAATGTTAACTGGAGCTATACCATTGAGGATGGAGGCTGGCTGACCGAAACGCAACTGTCGGCCACCCAGATTAAGCTGCATGCAGGCAAGAATATGGGCGACGAACGTCAGGCAAAACTCACGGTTAGCTCGTCCGAGTATCCCGATCTGGCCCAGGAGGTCATCCTGACGCAATCACCCGGAAATATCATTCTGGAAGAATATTTCAGTTGGCTGGCCTACGGCAGCGCCATATTTTATACAACCGACGGTGAGAAACGCTATGACGCCTGGACAGAGGGTGAAAAAGCCAAAGGATGGACAAGTACCGTCAATACCGTCGAGTTGAGTGGTAACACGCCGCTTTGTTATGCACGCCAGGGCTTCGTTAAACTGGGCAAGACTAATTATGGCGGAGATATCATCTCACCTAAATTGTCAGCGATTGAGGGAACGGTAAATGTGCTGGTTAAATTTAAAGCAGTTCCGTATATGACCGCAGCAGGAGCAAAGGATGATACAAAGCTTATTGTCAGTGTGATTGGTCCGGGGACCGTCAGCACAACAACCTTCAATATCGATAATTGGCCAGACTATGCCACTGATCCTACCTGTACGGCTATCTGGGCAGACCCTGTTGCTGAACGTAGCTTTACGATTACAGGGGCCACCGCCGATACCCAGATCATGTTCCAGGGTGGCGAATATGACCTGCGTACTATTGGTGCCAAGAAAAACCGGATTTTCCTCGACGATATTAAAGTATTATTTATCGAATAAACAAAATGAAATGCAGACAGGGGTGGCAGGTTTTTCTGTCATTCCCTGTGCTGTTTATATAAAACCAAAAGACGGCTGTTATGCTCAACTTTTTAAAACCCAAAGGATTCGCTGAACCTTTACCTGAGAAACAAATCGACCCGGTGTATAAAAGACTCCGCTTGCAGGTTTTCATGGGAATATTTTTCGGATACGCGGCTTATTACCTGGTGCGGAAGAATTTTTCGCTGGTCATGCCCGAGCTCATCGAGCAAGGCTACACCAAATCGCAGCTGGGATGGGTATTAAGCGCGATTTCCATTGCTTACGGATTAAGCAAGTTCATTATGGGGAATGTGTCTGACCGAAGCAATCCCAAGGTGTTTTTGTCTTTAGGGCTTGTGCTTTCAGCATTGACCATGATGTTACTCGGGTTTATCCCGTTTTTCACCTCTTCGGTGGTAATCATGTTTGTGGTCCTTTTTCTGAACGGCTGGTTCCAGGGGATGGGCTGGCCCGCTTGTGGCCGTACGCTGGTGCATTGGTACTCTACAAACGAGCGGGGTACAAAAATGTCGGTCTGGAATGTGGCCCACAATATTGGCGGCGGCTTAATTGGCCCGCTTGCCATTCTGGGAATTGCCATTTTCAGCGATTGGCGGAGCGCACTTTATTTCCCGGCTTTCGTGGCGATCCTGGTGGCTCTTATTGCTTACTGGTTGATGCAGGACACGCCCCAGTCATGCGGTTTGCCTCCGATTGAGAAATGGCGGAACGATTATCCGCCTGAATATGATGAAACCAAATCGGAAGAAGAACTTTCGGGGAGGGAAATATTCTTTAAATATGTTTTTAGAAACAAGTTTCTTTGGTACATCGCTTTTGCCAATGCCTTTGTGTATCTGATCCGCTACGGCGTGCTAGACTGGGCTCCAACTTACCTGAAAGAGGTGAAACACATCGATCTCAGCGAGTCGGGCTGGTCGTACTTTCTGTACGAATATGCCGGCATTCCGGGTACCTTGCTGGCCGGCTGGATAAGCGATAAGGTTTTTCATGGTCGCCGTGCGCCGGCAAGTATCCTGTATATGGTTTTTGTGATCCTGGCCATTATTTTTTACTGGAAATCCGACAGCCTCTTCATTATTAATCTGTCCCTGATCGCGATTGGATTTTTAATTTACGGACCGGTTATGCTGATCGGGGTACATGCACTCGACCTGGTAACCAAAAAAGCAGCCGGTACTGCTGCCGGGCTCACCGGACTGTTCGGTTATATGGGAGGTGCGCTTTTTGCCAATATCGCGATGGGCTACATTGTGGAACATTTTACCTGGGACGGCGGATTTAAGGTGTTGATTGTCGTTTCGGTGATCGCGATTTTCTTGTTATCCCTCACCTTGGGGCACAAAAGCAAATCGTGAATATCACTTTCGGAGAGGGGATTGGAATAAAATGACTTAAAACAACAGGAAACATGCTTAGGGAAAATATGATAGCTGAGTTGGAGCATCGCAGCGACAACTGGGACCTGGTCATCATTGGCGGAGGCGCTACCGGGATAGGCGCCGCCATTGAAGCCAGAAGCAGAGGGTTAAATACCTTGTTGGTAGAACAATTTGATTTTGCAAAAGGAACTTCGAGCCGGAGTACAAAACTGGTGCATGGCGGCGTTCGTTACCTCGCCCAGGGAAACGTGGCTTTGGTAAAAGAAGCGCTGAGGGAACGGGGGCGAATGAAGAAAAATGCCCCGCACCTGGTTAAAGACCAGTCGTTCATTATTCCGAATTACACCTGGTGGGGAGTGCCTTTTTATACTATAGGACTGGTCCTTTACGACTTGCTCGCGGGCCGGCTAAGTCTCGGGAAGTCGAGACCGTTTTCAAAAGCCAAAACCCTGAAAAAGATACCTACCTTGATCGCTGATCATTTGTACGGAGGAGTTATTTATCACGACGGGCAGTTTGACGATTCACGCCTGGCGGTCAACATGGTTCAGACCTTTGTCGAGATGGGCGGCGTCGCGATCAATTACATGAAGGTGAACGGGCTGATCAAAAAAGACGGAAAAGTTTGCGGAATCGAGGTCGTTGACCAGGAAAACGGGAAAGGACACGAGATATACAGCAAGGCGGTATTAAATGCCACCGGTGTTTTTGTCGATCAGATCATGAAAATGGACAATCCGCACGCGCATGAACTTGTTCGCGTTAGTCAGGGGGTTCATTTGGTGATTGACAAAGAGTTTGTCCCCGGTGATTATGCCATTATGATTCCGAAAACCCGGGATGGCCGCGTACTTTTTGCCGTTCCCTGGCACAACAGGGTGGTGGTGGGAACAACTGATGTTCAGAAGGAAACCGCCGAAATTGAACCGGTTGCACTTCAGGAAGAGATTGATTTTATTCTTGAAACAGCCGGACGTTTTCTGGTCAAGCCTCCTACACGTGCGGATGTGAGAAGCGTGTTTGCCGGTTTAAGGCCGCTGGCAGCTCCGCGAAAAGGAGGGAAAAGCACAAAAGAAATTTCACGCGGACATATCATCGAGCTGTCCGATTCCGGTCTGGTGACCATCACGGGGGGGAAATGGACCACCTACCGGCAAATGGCCCAGGATGTGATTGATTTGATTGGCACCCATTTCAACCTGAATATTCCGGAATCAAAAACCGTGAGTTATAAAATTCACGGCTACAAAGAGCATGTTGATCTGCAAAACCCCTATTATTTTTACGGATCCGACGAAGAAAAAATGCTTGCTTTAGCCCTGGATGATAAGGAACTGGGCGAGATCATCAGCGAGGAGTTAAACATCATGAAAGCACAGGTGGTTTGGGCCGTTCGGCACGAAATGGCCCGCACGGTCGAGGATTTCCTGTCGCGCCGGACCAGGGCCTTGTTGCTCGATGCCCGCGAAAGCATCCGGATTGCGCCGGTAGTAGCGGGAATTATGGCGAAAGAATTGCATAAAAACGGCAGCTGGATTGACCGGCAATTAGTAGAGTATTCGAAGTTGGCCAAGACCTATATCCTGGAGTAAAAAACAGCACAAAAAGTAATCGGAATTTTCTAAATTGCGATTGCAAAAACTAAAATAACCTGACTTAAACTTAAAATCATGTCCAACCAATACCTATTGGCTCTTGATCAGGGAACGACCAGTTCCAGGGCCATTCTTTTCAACAAAAAGGGACAAATTGTTACCTCAAGCCAACAGGAATTCCCGCAAATCTATCCCCGCCCCGGGTGGGTGGAACACGATCCGCTGGTGATCTGGCAGTCGCAGATCGAAACCGCCAGGGAGGCGATTCAGCAATCGGGTAATGAAGAAATCGTCGTTGCCGGCATCGGAATAACCAACCAACGGGAAACAACAGTGGTTTGGGACCGGACAACCGGAATACCGGTTTATAATGCCATTGTATGGCAGGACCGGCGTACATCGGCCTATTGCGACGAACTGAAGGCGGGCGAATGGGCCGATACGATTTCGTACAAGACCGGATTAGTCATCGATTCGTATTTTTCGGCTACGAAACTGCGATGGATCCTCACCCAGGTGGAAGGAGCGATGGAAAAGGCCCGGGCCGGAGAGTTGGCTTTTGGCACCATTGATAGTTGGTTGATCTGGAAGCTGACAAACGGAAAACAACACATTACCGATGTCAGCAATGCCAGCCGGACCATGCTTTACAATATACGCACGCTTTCGTGGGACGACGAACTACTGGACTTATTCGGTATCCCCAGGGAAATATTGCCTGAAGTGAAATCTTCGTCCGAAATATATGCTTACAGTTCGAAGGAATGGTTTGGTGTTGAGATTCCGATTTCGGGGATTGCCGGAGACCAGCAGGCTGCAACTTTCGGACAAATGTGTATGGATGTGGGCAGCGTTAAAAACACCTATGGCACCGGATGTTTTATGCTCTGCAATACCGGTAGCAAAGTGGTCAGATCGAAAAACAACCTGGTATCGACCATTGCCTGGCAAATTAACGGTGCCACTACTTATGCGCTCGAAGGTAGCATTTTTACCGGAGGGGCGATTGTCCAGTGGTTACGTGATGAGTTGGGAATAATTAAAACTTCGGCCGAAATTGAAGAGCTGGCCGGTCGGGTAAACGACAACGGCGGAGTTTACCTGGTGCCTGCCCTCACGGGCTTAGGCGCTCCTCATTGGGATCAGTATGCCAGGGGAACCATCCTCGGGCTGACACGCGGCTCCAATTCGGCGCATATTGCCCGTGCCGCGCTCGAAAGTATCGCTTTTCAAACCTACGACGTGTTGGGGGCAATGGAAGCGGATCTGGGGGCTTCGGTGAAAGAATTGCGGGTTGACGGCGGCGCCGTGGTGAATAATTTGCTGATGCAGTTTCAGGCCGATGTGATCGGCGTTCCGGTGTTTCGTCCGGAAGTTCTGGAGACAACGGCCCTGGGAGCTGCTTACCTGGCAGGACTTGCCGTGGGATTCTGGAAAGATGTTGATGAAATCAAACAGCAATGGGCTATTGATCGGTGTTTCAACCGGAAAATGGAACCCGGGCTTGTGCGAAAACTGCTGAATGGCTGGGAAAAGGCTTTAGAAAGAGCCATGAACTGGGCACGGGAAGAAGAACAATCATCCTTACTAAACTGAAAAAAAACAATACCATGAGCGAGTTTTATGCTGAATTTATCGGAACCATGATCCTGATTCTTCTGGGAAACGGGGTGGTGGCCAATGTGGTGCTGAAAGGCACCAAAGGGAATAACGGGGGGTGGATCGTCATTTCCTGGGGCTGGGGATTGGCGGTATTTCTCGCCGTTATGATTGCCGGTCCGTATTCGGGAGCTCACATCAATCCGGCAGTAACCATTGGTCTGGCCATCGCGGGAAAATTTCCGTGGATAAAAGTCGGCTCCTATGTGATCGCCCAAATGCTGGGAGCTGCCACCGGAGCTTTTTTAGTCTGGCTTTTTTACCGGCATCATTATAATGAAAGCGAGAACCAGGAGGCGATTCTGGCCACTTTTTCTACCAAACCGGCTATTCGTAAGCTTCCCAATAATTTCTTCAGCGAGGTGTTGGGGACATTTATCCTGATCTTTGGCGTTTTCTATATTGAGGGTGCCAGTATTTTATGCAACGACATCCCCGATATGAAGATCGGACTGGGCAGTGTAGGCGCGTTGCCGGTGGCCCTTCTGGTTACAGCCATTGGATTGTCGTTGGGCGGGACTACCGGTTACGCGATCAATCCCGCACGCGACCTGTCTCCCCGGCTGATGCACGCCATTCTTCCAATCCGGCATAAGGGCGACAGCGACTGGCCGTATTCGTTTGTACCGGTTTGTGCCCCCCTTGTGGGCGCAGGTATTGCCGCCGCCCTGTATCTGTTTTTTAAATGATAAAAATGGTCGAAATTTGTATGAAAAAATCATGGACAAACCATTATTGAATGATGAAAATGAATATCCCGACGACCCTATTTTGACACAGTATCTGGATCAGAATAAAGTGGTCTGGGATGAATTTAACGCAATGGTGTCGTTACTGTTTCCTTCCATGACCTTCGAATGGCGCTATTATCGCGACGGAAAAGCCTGGTTGTGCAAACTGATCCATAAAAAGAAGACCATCTGCTGGATTTCGATATGGGATAAGTTTTTTAAGCTAACCTTCTATTTCACCGAAAAAACCGGCAGTGAGCTGGCGAATCTGGAGATCGACCCGGTACTGAAAGAAGATTTTGCCCATGCCCCAACTTTCGGGAAGCTGAAACCGCTCACCCTGGAGATGAAGCATGCAGAAATGCTTGATTCAGCCAAAATCCTGATTGATTATAAGTCGAAACTAAAATAGGCTTCAGATCACAGCGGATTGAATTGCCGGACAATCTGATTGCCGGCTGCTGCAATAGCCGGAAAGAAATTAGTTTCCAAACCGGTAAATCAGTGAAAGCTGTTGCGACTGATCCAGATCGTTTCCTTCAATCAGGTGAAACGACAGGTTGAAGCGGCCCTGCACATGCTCGCTGTTGAGGAATTTCCAATAAATATCAGTACGGAGGTAACTGTCTGCATCGTAAAAGCGGTCGCCGTACATAAACCGGTGCCCATTGCCCTGGTGAAAGGTGGCCCGTAAGGCGAATGGCTTCAGCTCGCCGTACAGTTCGCTCACGAAACTCCGGTTCGTCACAAACCCGTCATCATTTCCGCGATCGCGAAAGGTCGATTGGAGCAGTCCGATTTTCAGGTACGAATTTTCCAGCGGAATAAACTGGTCGAGACTCCTGCCTGCATACAAGGCAAAACCCAGGTTGTCTTTGATGTGTTCATCGGGAATTTCAACCGCGCTTTTGGCATGATGGTACAGCAGCAGGTAATTTTCGGAAAACCAGGAGCCAAGGTGCATTTTCCCCGACAAACCAGCCATAAAGGTTTCCCGTTGGGTTTCGCTTTGGCGGCTGGTCCAGTCAACAAAACCGCTCTGGTGGCCCCACGACCAGCTGTGTTTCCCGTACATGCCTTCAATATTCGGGCGATAATACAGCAGGGTATCTGTTAACATCGCTAACGGAAAATCGACCAGGTCCATGCGGGGAAAAGCGCCAAAGTAAAATTCGTTTTGCTCGTCTGAATACCGGTAATAGGCTGTCAGCTTAGGTTTCCATACATCCGCTTCCGATCCGAATTCAAACAGGTGGTTTAAACCGATCCGGAACCGGTGGTTTTCGTCCAGCGTTGTCCCGATTTCGAAACTGGTTCGTTCGCCCAAAATGGTTTGGGAATAAGCTTTCCCGCTAAAATACTCCCGGTTGTCGCCAAAACCGTGAAACCCGACCTGGTATTCGGGTTTTTGAGCAAAAGCAGCCGCCGAAAATAAGCTGAGTGCGATTAAAAAGATCAGGCGCATTCGTGTCAATTTAAATGGGTTTATTGGAAACAGATCCCGGTGTGCAAAGAAAAATAAAAATTGTCAACCTAAACAAAAATACAGAATTACTTTGAGTGGCTTAATCACATAAAATATACATGTCGCGTTTCGGATTGATGCAGAGAACGGGCATATTTCCGGCTTTTTGAATGATTTTTTTCTCCGGTAGCCCCACCATCAGGTCAATTAAGCTGATGTGCCGGCTCGACGGGATGATGATCAGCCTGCAATCGTCCTCCCGGCATCGATCGAGCGCCTCAAAGGGTAAGCCGAAACTTCCTTTTTGGGCCGTTCGAAAGCGTACATCCAAATGAAGCTTAAACAGGAGTTCTTCAATAAACCGTTTATTTTTTTTCGTCATGGCGCCGTATTCGTTGTTTTTATCTTTGGCCACCATCACCTCAATGGATGATTGATTAAACCGTCCGAAATACGAGGCCCAAAGTGACGTATCTTTCATCACCTTGCGGAAATCAACCGGCAACATCACCTTATTGTATTGCAGAAAATCCCGGTCGCTTCCTTTGACAAACAAAAACGGAATCTGGCTTTGTTGCAGGGCCGGTAATTTTGTTTTTATTTTTTCGCCGGTCAGCACAAGCATAATCCCGTCGTATTGTTCGGCAATACGGTCGATTGTTTGCTGCAGGTTGCCTTTTAAGGTCAGGCTCGAAATGACCAGGTTGGGTAAATCGGTTTGCAGTTTACGGATGATGGCAGCCAGAGCCCGCTGTGCATCCATTTTCTCCGTTTTTCCGCCTTTGCCCAGCGGATGAAATAAGCACAGTTCTTTCCGGAAAATTTCGGCGATCCTGATTCCGTGAAGAATCGCATCGGCCATCGACTCCGAGAAGTCGCAGTACACCATAATCCGTTGTTCTGTGTTTTTACTCATTCGTGCTCAAAACTATTTATTTTTTTGATAACTGAAAAATATCAGCAGGCATTGATTGGCTTATTCGTAAATTTGATGAAAAACAAAAAGATTCATGCTGACACGAGAACTCATTTGGCCAAAAAGCATCGTAGTAATTGGAGCATCCAATAATATCATGAAACCAGGGGGTAAACTCCTTAAAAATCTGATCGATAATCAATTTTCGGGCGACTTGATGGCGGTTAACCCGAACGAAGAACAGGTTCAGGGAATTCCGTCGTTTAAGCAGATTGACGACCTGCCCCCGGTTGAACTGGCAGTGCTGGCCATTCCGGCCCGTTTTTGCCCCGAAGCGGTCGACCGGCTGGCTTCCCGGAAGGGAACCAAAGGTTTTATCATTATTTCCGCCGGGTTTAGCGAGGAAAGCGAAGACGGGCGCCGGCTGGAGGAGCAAATTGTAGCGATTGTCAACAAACATAAGGCCAGCCTCATCGGGCCCAACTGCATCGGCATCATCACCCCGGCCCATGCCAGTGTTTTTACCGAGCCGGTCCCCAAACTGCATCAAATGGGCTGCGATTTTATTTCGAGCTCCGGTGCGACGGCCGTTTTCATTATGGAGTCGGGTATTCCGAAAGGATTGCATTTTGCCAGCGTGTTTTCGGTTGGAAATTCGGCCCAGGTGGGGGTCGAGGATGTGCTTGAGTTTATGGATGAAGTATTTGACCCGAAAACCAGCACGCGCGTAAAACTGCTGTACATCGAAAGCATCAATAATCCGGATAAATTGTTGAAACATGCCCGTTCGCTGATTCACAAAGGATGCAAAATTGCCGCTATTAAAGCAGGGAGCAGCCAGGCCGGGAGCCGGGCGGCTTCGTCGCATACCGGCGCAATGGCCAGCTCCGACCTGGCGGTGGAAGCATTGTTTCGTAAGGCAGGTATCGTGCGTTGCTACGGCCGCGAAGAATTGACCACGGTGGCCAATGTATTTATGTGTAAGGAAATGAAGGGCAAGCGAATGGCCATTGTTACCCACGCGGGAGGGCCCGCGGTGATGCTTACCGATGCATTGGAATCCGGCGGTCTGCATATTCCGAAAATTGAAAGTTCACCTCAAAAACAAGCCTTGAAAGAAAAACTGTTTCCCGGCTCGTCGGTGGAAAACCCGATCGATTTTCTGGCAACCGGCACCGCAGAACAGTTGGGCGCCATTATCGACGCGTGCGACAACGATTTCAGCGAGGTCGACGGCATAGCGGTGATTTACGGCAGTCCGGGGCTTTTCCCCGTTGGCGATGTGTATGACGTGCTCAGTAAAAAAATGCAGAGCTGTAGAAAGCCGATTTACCCGATTTTGCCTTCGGTGATCAATGTAAAAGATGATGTGGCTCACTTTATTTCGGCCGGTAATGTGAATTTTCCGGACGAAGTGTTGTTAGGGCGCGCCCTCACCCGGGTGTCGAATACGCCGAGGCCGCATGATGAACGGATTTTTCTGGAGGGGGTCGATATTGCCGAAATCCGCCGTATCATCGACCATGCCCGGGATGGTTACCAGTCGCCGCAAGTGATTCACCGCTTGTTCGATGCGGCCGGCATTCCCTACGTAAAAGAACGCGTGGCGACAACGAAAGAAGAAGCGCTGGTTATAGCCGATGAATTGGGATTTCCGCTGGTGATGAAGGTGGTCGGGCCGGTTCATAAAACCGAGATCGGCGGAGTGGTGTTGAATGTGCGCAGCGCCGAAACGGTGGTCAGTGAATTTAAGCGGCTGATGGCTATTCCCGAAACAACAGCCGTGCTGATGGCTGAAATGGCCTCGGGCATCGAACTGTTTATCGGTGCAAAATACGAAAACCGCTTCGGGCACGTCATGCTTTGCGGCATGGGCGGAATCCTGGTGGAAGTGCTGAAAGATGTTACCTCCGGTTTGGCGCCGCTTACCCTGTGCGAGGCAGCTTCCATGATCAAAAACCTCAAATCGTATCAAATCATCAAAGGTTACCGGGGGCAGGAAGGCGTCAATCAGCGAAAGTTTGCCGAAATCATTGTGCGCCTGTCAAGCCTCTTGCGGTTTGCCACCGAAATTAAAGAAATGGACATTAATCCCCTGCTGGGGAAAGGCGATAAAATTCTGGCCGTGGATGCCCGGATCCGGATCGAAAAATAAGCCGCCGTATATCCCGGCCGGTGTCGTTCAACACCAACTTAAGCCGGGCTTGCAGGCCGCTCAGAGTCCTGTTTATTGTGTTTTGTTTTTCTATTTTTCTAAACAGGGATACCTTAGGATATTTCTGTCAAATTCGTCAAAATGTTCGATTATCGGGAATTTGAATTCTGAATAATTCTCTTTTGTGGAATTTACGATTATCACATTTGCCACGTTGCAATTTATGGCTGCCTGAATACCGGAAAAAGAATCTTCGAAGATAATTGACTCTGATCTTTTTACGCCCAATTTGCAGATTGCCTTCTCAAAAATATCAGGGTGAGGTTTCCCTTTGATTTTTCCATCATTATAGATAATATGCTCCTCGGCAAAATAATCAAGTAGATTTAATTTATCAATAAAAAAATCTACATTTGTTTTTCCTGATGCTGTTGCGATGGCTATTGGTATTTTTTGTGTTTTTAAATAATCTAAAAGTTTGATAGCTCCGGGAGCAAGTTTCATATCGTGTTTAAGGCATTCATTTCTGTAAATAATTTCTTTTTCTTCGGTATATTGTTCAACTTCAAAATCATTTAAATTTCGTTTAAATAAAAATTCAAGTGTGTCTTTTCCGTTTCTACCGTGGATATATTCTTTTTTTTGAGCCATTGTCAATTTAATGTTGTGGGTTTCTAAATATTTATCCCACGAGATTTCCTGATACTCAGAGTCCCAGAATAATGTTCCGTTAAAATCAAAAATTACACCTCCGTTGTTCATAAGTTTCTTGTTAATAATTGTGATATCTCTGTTGATATATTAAGCATAATGGTTTGAACGATGGCATCAATTCATTATTACAAATTCTCTAAAATTATCTATATCTATCACTTTACTTTCTGCATGATATGATTCCACAAATGTTTTAGGCAATTTTGTTGTTTTTTTTCTTTTTCCATTTAAATTCATACCCGGTTATTTTCCACTGTTTTCCTCTACAAAATCAACTTCCCGTTGTTGTTTTGTTCTCCAAAAATATGTTCGTGTAAGACTTTGTTTATACTCGATTTGTTTTATTCTCTCGGAAATTAAAAAGTTTTCCCTTAAATTGTCAGTTTCGCCAACGTACCGACAATTAATTGGTTTTAAGTCGCTTTCAGACTGTGCAAATATTGCATAAACCAACTTTCTTTCGGGTAAATCATCTAAACTGATTTCACTTAAATTTACTGTTTCTTTTGCCATTTTGAATTAGTTTTTATGGTTCCCAGTTCGTGTAAATATAGTGTCTTTATTTTGTTAATGGCTGGATTCAACGGTGTTCTTTCCAAGCCAAATGGGCATGTATTGTGCACCCTGCCTGATAATCTTCCTGCTTCGTCGCCCCAATTTACAAAACTTGACGTAATAAATTTTACTGATTGGCTAATTTGGAACCAATTTTAAAAAACAAGCATTTAACGAATGCCTGGCGGAGAACGAACCAACCAGCGAAGAGATTTTTCAGAATATCCTGACAATACGATTGTATTTCCCGCAAAATACAATCGCATTTCCCGGATAATACGATTGAGTTTCCCGGATAATACAAATGAGTTTTCCGCATAGTTGAAACGGATTTCCCGGAAAATTGATCTGAAATCACCGTCAGCCTTGACTCTTTTTGTTTAATTTTTTGTGTTAAGACAAAAAAGTAAATCCTGTCCGGAAGGACATCCGCAGCAAGGCTTTTTTCAGAATAGCAGCACTTCAATTTTTATTCAAATACGTTCTTCTTCCCGGGTGGCGAGGTTTGTAACCGCGCATTCAATAATCGTCGATTGAAAATCGACGCAGCCGGTGGGCGCTTAAACGGCCTGCGCGCCGCTTCGGGAGGCAGTGGCTGATTCTAACCTGGTGGTGCTTTATTTCTGCATCTCTGTCGTTAACTACCTGGGCGGCATCTGGCAACAGGTGCTGAAACAAGTTCAGCATGACGACGTTTCTGTGATGGCCTGTCGGCCTGATCTCCGGCAGTTGCCGGATTGCCCGGGGCTACTGATATGTCACCCCGCCGGGTTGGGATGACAGCCGGTAATCGGTATTCGGTAATCAGTGTTCAGTGATTTGAAGGTTGCAGCTTGCTCTCTGCGTGCTTAGCACCTCCCGGCCTTCTCTGCGTTAAAAAAATACTTGAGTGCCTGAGTGACAAAGTAAAATGCCACCTGTATTCCTTTCTCCCGTCTCCGTTCTACTTTTTCCACCTTCGTTAATTGTCCTTGCGCTTTGCCCTCTGCCCCAAGCTCTCTGCCCTCAGCCCCCAGCAGAATCCCCGCTTTTGTACACAGAGGCCCGGTCGGCCACTGTTTCCCGGGCCTTACGGAGTTTCCGGCAGATCAATCCGGTAAAGAAACTTGTCGCTGCGCATGATCAGCGAATTTCGTAAAATGGCCGGAGTGGCTTTAAACGTGCCTTCCAATTTGTTTTGGGCAACGATCTCGGGAGTTGCCGAAGCTTTTATAATGGTTGTTTCGCCGTTGGTATTGGTAAAATACAGGTTTCCGGCCGCGTAAACCGGCGAAATGTTGAAGTGTCCTTTCAGCTTTTCCTCCCGGTACACCCGGCCGTTTCCCGGGTCGAGGCAAGTCAGGCTGCCGCGTTCATCAATCATAAACAGCAGGCTGTCTGTAATGACCGGGGTAGATGTTTGCGGCACATGCTGATCGGTTTGCCAAACAATATGACTGTCGGTGACATTCCCTTTTCCGGTAGGATCGACCGCAAAAAGCCGGGCAAAATACGGGGCGCCCTGCGAAAGCACCCAGCCCGAGTTGACCAGGACCAGCCCGTTGTACAACAGTGGCATGCTTACAGCCGAGTCTTCGCCGTAATAAACGCGCCAGTTCTCTTCTCCCGTGCCAGGATCGTATGAAATGGCATACAACGAGCGGTTGGTGATCAACTGATCTTTTCCGTTAATCGTTATTACAATCGGTGTTTGGTACGATTTTCGGAAAACAGGGGAAACTTCTTCATAAACCTCCGGGTCGGGACAACCAACCTGCCAGACAATTTCTCCCGTATGTTTATTCAAGGCATAAATATTTTGCAGGTCGGTCCCCTCAAGATGGACAATCAGTAAATCGTTGTATAAAACCAGCGAAGACGCCGGACCCTGTAAATGGTCGCAATTCAGGTCGGTGCGGCTCCAAACGGTTTTAAAACTTTTGGTATCGATACAGGCTGTTCCGAAGGTACCGTAATGAACGTATACAAAGCCGTTTTCGATGCAGGGCGTTGGTGTAGCATAGCTGTTGGTCGCATGGATACGCTGGGCTGAATCGGTATGAAACAGTTCGAGCTCTTTGATCAGATCTCCGCTTTCGAAGTCAACACAAAAGGCCGAAAACCAGCTCCCGTTATGGTCGGCGCTTGTCAGCCATATTTGGTTGCCAAACACCACCGGCGACGACCATCCCAGTCCGCGAATGGCTGTTTTCCAGCTGATATTTTCAGTTTCGCTCCAACTTACCGGCGCTTTTTCGCTGGCAGAAATACCATTGAGGAGGCTTCCGCGCAGGTGGGTCCAGTTTTCGGTTTGGCCTGTACACGAAGTAAATAAAAACAGGAAAGGCAAAAAAGCCGCGAAGGGGGCAGAGTTGACAGTTATTTTCACGTTTGTTCTTTTTAGTGAATCGTTTATCTGCCGAATATACTAAGAATCTGCCTGAAAATATTCCGGGAATGGAATGTTACTCAAGATTGGAAGAAGATAAATCCGAAAGAATTTTTTTATCAGCCGAAGGGGCATCGTTCAGCAAGTCCTGGAGGGTTACACTGTTGAAATAATCGAAAATGAGGTCATTTAATTTGCTCCAAAAACCGATGGTCCGGCAAACATCTTTCATCGGGCAAGGAACTAATGCCGACAGGCAATCGATCACGCAAATTCCCGGTTCAAAAGCGTTATGGATGTCCAGCATGGAAATTTCGGAAGCTTTACGGGTGAGGATGTATCCGCTTTTTTTTCCGCGGACATTGATGATCAGGCCTTCCGATTTTAAGGCATGAATAATTTGATCCAGATACTTCACCGAAATCTGTTGACGTTCGGCAATATCTTTTTGAAGTACGCCACTTTGTGTTGTGTCTGATGCAATTTCGAGCATCGCACGCATACCATACCGGGTTTTTGTGCTAAACTTCAATTTTCGGTTTCTTTTTTTTCGGTTGAGAATAAGATTTTAAAGCTAATAAATACTTCGTTCCCAACCTTAACAATTCCTAAAAATTTTCGCGGAGGTTCAATGCCAAAATCGGTGAGCAATACGTCCATTTCGCCATTCAGCCGCCATTGATCCTGATACGGCTTTTCAATTTCGGAAGTACAGGTGTAAGTATTCGTGATCCCGTTCATGGTTACCCGGATTTCATGCTTCAGGTCCGTTTCGTTCATCAGTTTACCGGTAATGTTTTCGGCCATCGAGATATTAATGGTCGGATGCTGGCGGGCATTGATCAAATCCAGAAAATCATCCAACATGGTTTTCGATTCGGCTTTAATTTTTCGTGCCGGGATGGCAATTTTTAAATTTTTATCCTGAAATCCACGCGTATCCGGTAGGGGAGTATAATTTTCTTCACGATAAGAAAGCTCGAACTGGTTTACGTTGGTGGTCCCTTTAATAATAACCTGATCAAAAAGGTAACGTTCGATCCGGCTTTCGCCCGAAGGAACTGCACCGCTGAGATCAGGAATTCTCATCAGCAAAATCAAAATCAGGGAGATCAGCCTCGTGTTCATTTGTTCAGCAAAAAAGGAAGAAAGGCCATCCGGCCATCGCCGGACAACCTTTCAGTTAAAATGAGTTAGAATGAAATGGCGGCTTCGAGAACGAGCCCGTTGAATTTTCCGCCGTTAATTGCTCCGTGTGCAGGGCCGCTGTACTTTTGGTTTACATAGTCGAGTTTCACCAAAACATGCTTCACCATGTTCCATCCGCCACCAATGTTGGTGCGGGTAACTTTCGAGCCGTCGTTGTTCGATACCTTATTTAAGCGGGTACCGAGGTAGAAACTGCCGACGGGGTAAATGGCCTGTAGCGCGGTTTGGGTGAAATGCTGATCATTTTCGGCTCTCACACCTTTCATGTCTTCGTAAATTCCGAACAACTCCAGCCCGTACAGTTGGACAAAGAGGTTAGCCATGTAGCTGTTCATTTCGGTTTGTCCGCTGCCCGGTCCCCAACGTCCCGACCGGAAGTTGTCGGCCTGGGCTGTTGCCAGCTGCATCACGTTGTAGTAGCGGGCGCCGGCGCGGTCGCCATCCCACAGGGTCGATCCGCTGTGACCTTCTCCGACATGATACCCGGAAAGCGATGCACGTACCCTTAAGTTTTCGTTGATTTGGGTGTCGTATCCTAATTTCCAGTTAAACACCAGGTCTTCGCCGAGGTCGTTGCCTCTGCCGTAGTTCATGCGTCCGTTATTCACCCCGGCAAGCGCGATAATACCCTGGTTGCGGTACATAAATTCAAGCCCCGGGTTGTTGGTGTAGGCATCCATAATCCAGTTTCCAACAAAAGGATTGTTGAGAACTGCCGCGTTGTTGCTGCGGAAATAGTGGGCATCGCCATAATTCGGCATCATCACCCCTGCTTTAATGGTCAGGTATTTCATGATGTTGTCGGCTTCCGGGAGGAAGGGCAGTTTGTCAATAGTCAGGTAGCCACCTTCAACCCAGGCTTCGTTATGGTGACGCGACGACATGTAATTGTTGATGTACAGTTGGATGCCCGGGGCCAGGTCGGCGGTCAGGTTTAAGTTTGCCGTCGGTAAGTTGAAGTTATTTTTAAGATCAATCAACTCCACAGGAGCTTCGTGGTCGAGCATTTGAAGCTGGAGCGCAAAATCGGCGCCTACTTTGACTTTTAAGTCGGTAAATTCATCTGCATTGATCTTTTCGGCTTCAAATTGCTGACCGAAAGAGCTTATCGAAATCAATAAAACTGCAAAAATTGCTGTAATCTTCTTCATTGTAATTTAAAATTTGGTTAAAACTTCTCTTCTTTCTTTTTCTCTCATTTATGATAATTCAAATCGTAAGCGATTTTTACTTCATCATTGGTTTTGATGGTGCCCATCAGGGCGACCGGGGGTTTAATCCCGTAATCAGACATTTTAATTTCCAGGATGCCTTTTATTTGCAGGGTTCCGTTTTCGTGCTTTACCAACTGAAAATCTTCGTTTAGCTTTTGGGTTTTACCGGCAATCGTTAATTCCAGCTGGGCCTTGTTCTGGCTATGGTCAACCTGAATGATTTTTACTTTAATCTGAGGGTGCTCTTCTTCTTTCAGCGCCTCATAAGTTTTTTTATTCATCAGGTTTTGATCGCTCTTTATCGATTTTACAGAAATTACCAGGTTCCCGGAGTTCAACGAACTCAACACCTGATTCTCGGCGAGCGTAAAACCACCGTTAAAATCTTCCACTTTCATCTCCCAATCGTGTATGGTGGAGGTTCCTTTAACAAGCATGGAACTGCTTTTTAAGTTCAGTTTATACTGAGTTTGAGCCATCGCTACGTATGCTGCGATCACGAAAAGAGCCGTTACGGCACTGAATTTTAATAGTTTAATCATCTCCTTCATTTTTATACCACTATTCCTACTAATTTGGTGGGATAAACATAGAATAAAATTCCAATCCTCCAAATGATAAAGGATACAAACGGGATAATTTGTATTTAGACTGATTCTTTTATCCTATTTGTGAGGTAGGATAATACCTGAAGATGAGCAGATAAGACAGGAAGGAATTCTGAAAAAAATCAGGAAATATTTTTTAAAATATCGGTCAGGTGCAGCCAAAATTTATTTACAGTATCTGTTTGGATGCGTTCATCGGGCGAATGGGCATTCCGGATCGTCGGACCAAAGGAGACCATATCCAGCTCCGGGTATTTTTCGAGAAAAAGGCCGCATTCCAGTCCGGCATGGATTGACCGGACGATCGGCTCTACGCCAAACAGCCGTTTATACGATTCGGAAGTGATCCGTAAAATTTGGCTGTTGGGGTTGGGGGTCCAGCCCGGGTAGCCGTCTGAGTTTTTTACTTCGGCGCCGGCCAGCTCAAAAACCGAGCGAACCATCTCCGACGCAAAATATTTACGGCTTTCAATTTCGCTGCGCTGGCTGGTGGTAACCAGCACCCGGTTGTCGTCGATAAACTTTACCGAAGCCATGTTTGTGGAGGTTTCCACCATGTCTTTCATGCGGGTGCTCATTTCCAGAACGCCGTGCGGACAGGCGTACAGCATGTTCAGCAATTTTTCCTGACTGGCCTGGGTCAGTACTTTTTCGGGCAGGATGGTGGAGCTGTGGTCGAGTACCAGGTTCGGCTCGGTCCGTTCGTATTCAAATTCCACGTCACCCGAAAACATGTTCAGCTCGGCCACCAGTTGTTCTTTCTGAACATGAGGTACAATAACTACTGCATAGGCTTCGCGGGCGATGGCGTTGCGCAGGTTGCCACCGTTAAAGTCGGCCAGGCGAACTCCGAACTTCCGGATGGTCTGCCAGAGAAAACGGGCCAGTATTTTATTGGCGTTTCCGCGTCCTTTATTGATGTCGTCTCCCGAATGGCCGCCCCATAGCCCGCGGACCATAATTCTCAGGGCAAAGGAATTTCCGGGGACGGGTTCTTTTTCAACTTCCAGTTCGCCTAAGGTATCGATACCTCCGGCACAGCCGATAAACAGTTCACCTTCGTCTTCCGAATCGAGGTTGATCAGGATTTTACCGGAGAAAAAACCCGGTTTAAGGGCAAAAGCACCGCTCAGTCCTGTTTCTTCATCCACGGTAAACAAACATTCAATTGGCCCGTGTTCGAGGTCGTTTGCTGACAGGATAGCCAGTTGGGTGGCAATGCCAATCCCGTTGTCGGAACCGAGCGTGGTTCCGTCGGCTTTTACCCAGTCGCCATCAATCACCGGAACAATGGGATCGGTTTCAAAGTTGAAGTTTTTGTCGCTGTTTTTTTCACACACCATGTCCAGGTGCGACTGCAGCACGACTACCGGTTTGTTTTCGTATCCGGGAGTTGCCGGTTTGCAGATCAGCACATTCCCGGCCTCGTCGGTCTTGTATTTTAGCTGGTGCTTTGCCGCGAAATCAAGCAGAAATTGCCTGATTTTTCCTTCTTTCTTCGACGGGCGGGGGACCTGGCAAATTGCTTCAAAATAATTCCAAAGTGGCTGTGGCTGCAGCTTTTCCAATTTTCCCATGATGTCAATCCGGCTTTTAATTGATGATCAAAACTTCAGGCTTAATCTGTTGTGCAAAGTTAACTTTTTTACCTTATAGCTTAGTTGTACCGCCGAAAGAAAACGGTTAAACTTTCTGTCAGTCGTGAATAAATAGGGCGGGTAAATTCGAGGAACATATCCTGCGGTCCGGGGGGCAAGATCGCCTTGTTCCGGATGATCTTCTGTTCTTCAGCCGTCAGGATGGCTTCGTCGCCTACAAAAATACCATATTGGTTGCGCCACATAAATTCACCGGGAACTTTGTTGTCCAGCAGGAGTTTTCGCGTTTGGAAGTCTTCAATCTTGAGGTCGAGCAGGCCACCTGAGGCCACTTCATCTGTAATAATGCGTATTTTGCCTGTTTTAACTGTTTTTCGGGTTTCGTAACGCACCGAATCCCTCGATACTTTCACCTCAACTTTTTCCTCAATTTCCCTGGATAAGTCGTGTGTGGCTTCCGAATGGGCCGGCTTGCCAATGTAAAAATCGAAGAAGGCCAGCCGCACCAGCATATCGGGGTACTTTATCCCGACCTGTTCAGCTTCGGCAGGAGAGTAAAAGTTGATAAAGCTGTCGGAAGGGAAGCGGTTATTCATTTGAGTCATCACCTGGTTATAAAAGAAATCTGCGGTCAGTTCGTAGGTCAACGAAGGGGCCGGTAAGGTTTCAACAATCACGGTCAGGGTGGCTAAGTTTTTTGCTTCATTCATTTTTTGCAAAACATCCCGGTAGCCCGGAACCAGGCGGTCGGCTTCCCTGAACTGGAGGTAAGCCTGTTTGGCATCTTCGCGGTTTTGCCTTTGCAACAACAGGAGGCCTTCGGCATACCGCTCTTCGGCAGCCCTGTTTTTTACATCAAACAATTCGGAGGTATATGTTTTCGGCGAGGGAACAAGGTTACGGGCAGCCGGTATCCTCCGGATCTGATCCGACAGCCGGTTTACCTGCTCCATAATCTGGAGGGTCTTGCTCCATTTTAAGCGTTCGTTGCTGTTCAGGATCTGGTCAATCTGCTCCTGGTAATATTCCATGGCGATGGGATAGCCTTCGGTGATAACCTGCTGGGCTTTCCGGTTGCCCGGATCGTTGCTTAAACGGCTTACTGCCTTTTCAATGGCCTCGGGGTAATTGCCTTTGTTTAACGATTTTTTACCCGAAGAACAGGCGTTTAGTATAAATAAAGCGGTCAGGATGTAAAGTAGGTTTCGCATGAGTTGGATTTAATGTTTGAAGTTTATCTGACAAAACGGGTACTTGTTTTTTAATGTCCGATCAAAATTATGCTATTTTTTAATTAACACAAGTAAAATTGACCGGCAGAACAGGAATTTGTAAAAAGACGATTTATTTTTTCAGGAGGCGTGAGTATCTGATCCGGCTAATTCGTATAACAGATAAAATTTTGGATAATAAGGATGAAGGAATATTTGAAAAACCGGCTTGAAAAACTGAACTCGGACGCGCTGACGGAGCAGGAGCGAAAGGAGGCGTTGGGCATGTTTCATCAGGCGGAACTGGAATTTGATCTCAAAAAAGAATTATTTAGCCAGCTCGAAAACGATCCCGGATATCAGGAGGGTCAAAACACGGTTTCCGGGTTCGACCGTTTATGGAAACGCATCGAGAATAAGGAAAAGGAAGGAAAATCCGGAGTTTTCAGACTGAGGTATGCTTATTGGGCAGCAGCAATTTTAATACTGGGTTTTATTCTCGGGAATATCGTGCATCCTGATACCGGCCCGGTAAGCGCCGGTCAGGACTGGTACACGGCCATCGCGCCCAAAGGTTCTGTTTCGGAAACGATCCTGCCCGACGGAACGGTTATTTTCCTGAATGCCGGTTCTGAAATGAAATACACCTATAATGCCCGGACAAAAACCCGCGAAGCCTTTCTTGAAGGCGAAGCCTGGTTTGAGGTGGAAAAATCGGACGAAATACCGTTTATCGTTCATACGCCTTATTATAATGTACGGGTAATGGGAACCGAATTCAATGTAAAAGCATACCCGGACGATCAGGAAATTATTACAACCCTCGAAAAAGGTTCGGTGTTGATTGAACCGGGGAAAAGCTTTAAAACGAACGAAAACATTGTTTTAAGTCCGGGAGAACAATTGGTTTTTCACAAGCAGGAACGGTCGTTGCACATCAGCCCGGTGAAGCCCGAAATTTATACCTCGTGGAAAGACAATAAGCTGATATTCATCAATATGAACTTTGCCAACCTGATGACTTTGCTGGAGCGGAAATTCGGAGTCGACATTGTGGTTGCCGATCCAAGTCTGCTGAATTACCATTACGACGGGACGATTAAAAACGAAACCATTCTGGAAGTTTTAGCGATCCTGGAGAAAACACTCCCGATCGATTATGAGATTAAAGATCAGGAGATCAGGATTTTAAGAAAATAAACACGTAAAAGGAGGATGCTTATGGATCATACCTGAACAAGCTGTACCGAAAAGCCGGAAGATGCTGTCACACCCTCCGGCCTGTAAAATTAATAACCCGGTGCTGTCACACCAATTAATTATTAATCAACAACAATTCAAATTTATGAAAAAAAGTGAATTAACCTTCCTGATAGAACGAAGGCTAAAACAAAAGCTATTACTGAAAATGAAGTTGACCTTAGTTGCACTACTGGTTTGCATGATGCAGGTTTCTGCATCTGTTTATTCGCAAACAACCAAATTTACCTTTGATTTTCAAGGTAAGAAGATTTCTGATGTTCTCAAGGACATTGAAGAAACGACGAATTTTCGGTTCTTTTATCAACGCGAACAGGTTGATGTTGAGCGCAAAGTGAATTTGCAGATCACCAATAAAAGTGTTGAGGATGTCCTCACCGCTTTGTTCCGCGATGCGGGGGTCTCATACCGGTTTTTGGAGGATAATTTGATTTTGTTGACTTCAGATCAAAGGGTTTTCCAGCAACAAAGCACGGTGAAAGGCCGGGTTTCAGACAGTAACAACCAGCCTTTGCCCGGCGTGACAGTTCTTGTAAAGGGAACAGCCAGCGGAACGATTACGGATATCGACGGTTATTATTCCATTTCGAATGTACCTGCAAATGGCGTGTTGGTATTTTCGTTTGTAGGTATGAGAACCCAGGAATTACCGGTGTCGGGCAGACTAACTGTGGATGTGGCATTATACGAGGAAACAATTGGTATCGACGAGGTTGTGGCCATCGGTTATGGTGTGCAAAAGAAGTCTGATGCGACCGGTTCGATATCCGTGGCAACTGCCGATGATATTCTGAGGGCGGCGCCCTTCAATGCGCTGGCCGGTTTGAAAGGTAAAGTGTCGGGGGTGAATATCTTTACCAATTCCGGTCAGCCGGGCGGAGCAACCCGCGTGATGATCCGGGGGATTGGAACCATTAACTCTTCTTCCAACCCGCTGTATGTGGTCGACGGTGTTGTTATGGAAGATTTTCAGTTTCTGAATCCCAACGATGTTGAACGGATCGACGTATTGAAAGACGCTTCTGCAACAGCGATTTACGGCGCCCGCGGAGCGAATGGCGTGATCATGGTAACGACCAAACGTGGTCTGGCCGGTGAAGGAATTTCGGTAACTTATAACGGTTATGTGAGCATGAGCCATAAAGCAAGCAAAATGGATGTTTTGAATGCTGCCGAATTTATGGAAGCGATGGAAGTGAGTTTCGAAAATAACCGGAAATGGTATGGCGGCACAAGTACATTTAATGTGAGCGACCCGAAATTATTTGATTCAAGCGGAAATCCGCTTTACGATACCGACTGGCAGGATGAAGCTACGCGAACAGCATACTCTCACAGTCATCAGTTAAGCATTCAGCAGGGAGGTAAAAGCTCATCGGTAGGCGCGTTTATCAACTATACCGATTATCAGGGTGTAATGCTGAATACTTATATGAAACGTGTAAATACGAAATTGTCCTACGACGCAAATCCGTTGAAATGGCTGTCTACAGGCATCAACCTTTTGGTGAACCATACCTGGCAGAACGATACCGACGAGGGTGGCGGCAGCCAGGTGGCCCGTCGTACCATGATTGAAATGCCCGCTATTTTCCCGGTAAAATGGACCGATGGCAGCTGGGTAAATTCCCAATCGACCAACGACTTTAGCTTTGAAGCAATGGCCAACCCGGTACACTTGCTGAAAACACAGGAACGTATGCGTTACCGGACACAAATCTTCGGAAATGCCGCGCTGACATTTCATCTCCTTCCGGGGCTGGATTTAAGAACACAGTTTGGCGTGGATGCACACCTGCGTAAATGGAGAGAATATTCGCCAAACGACCTGATTAATATTTCTTCGCCAAACGGGTACGCGTTTATGAGTGATACACAACAGTTTTACTGGCAGGAAGAAACCTACTTAACCTACAACAAAGTATTCGGTAAACACCGGCTTAATACGGTGGCCGGTTTGTCATGGCAGGAACGGACCTATAATTACATGAGCGTTTCGGCTACCGGGTTCAAAGATAATTTTTATGGTTACAACAACCTGGGCGCCGCAACTAATCCGGGAGCTCCTTCTTCTACCTACAACCGCTGGGCGATGAACTCTTATTTCGTGCGGGGCGCTTATACCTACAACGATAAGTATATGGCCACTGCAACTGCCCGTATCGACGGTTCGTCCAAGTTTGGGAAAAATAACAAATACGCGTTTTTCCCCTCGGTTGGTCTGGGCTGGTTAATTTCAAACGAAGATTTTATGGCTGATGTTAAAGCCATTAACCAGTTAAAACTGCATGCCAGCTATGGCGTAACCGGTAACAGCGAAATCGCCGCTTACCGTTCGCTGGCCACCATTACCTCCGGAACTTATTTGATCGATGGTTCCCGGCAGGCGATATCCTACGCTTCCCGTTTGTCGAACCCGGATTTGAAATGGGAAAAAACCAATCAGTTTGACATCGGCGTTAACCTCGATATGTTTGGAAACCGATTGAGTTTTGATGCCTCCTGGTACTATAAGCTGACGACAGACTTATTGCTCGACAGCCCGGTTCCGCACAGTACCGGTTTCAGTTCTGTGATCGACAATATCGGCGAGGTAGCCAACTATGGAGTCGATTTTATGATGAACTCGGTGAATGTGAAAACCAAAGACTTCAGTTGGAACTCAACGGTGAATCTGAACTTCAATAAAAATGAGATTAAGCAACTGGGTGAAAATGATGAAGATATCCTGCCTGGTCCGAACTGGGTATCGGGAAGCCAGACGATCCTAAGGGTCGGTGAATCCCTGAGTTCATTCTGGGGTTACGAGCGTTTAGGCGTATGGACCGAAGAAGAAAGGGCCGAGGCTGAAGCCGCAGGCGCACGGGTTGGGCAGGCAAAACGTTCGGCAGCGAAAAAAATTCTGGGAAAAGGTATTCCCGATCTGACCGGTAGTTTTATCAATACATTCAACTATAAAAATTTCGATTTCACGGTTGACCTGCAATTTGTAACCGGTGTGGAGATTTTACAGCAATTTTATCACTCGGCAGAAGACCGTTTCGGATACACCAGCGGTTTGGCGTCGATTTTATACGACGGGTATAACGGAACCAACCCGAACACCATGGTACAGGCTGTGCGGAATGCCAACTTGTCCGGTCAAAGTTCGGAGGTTGATTCACGCTGGGTTTGCGACGGATCTTATTTGCGCGGCAACCTGATCCAACTGGGTTATTCGGTCGATACCAAATCGATGCGCGGCATGAAGCTGGCGGCTCTTCGGGTTTATGCAAGTGTGAATAATGCCTTTGTTCTTCATTCTAAAGATTTTCAGGGGTACGATCCCGAAGGAACATCGCAGGGCGATAATCAGTGGGGACAAAATATGTTCTTCTACCAGTACCCGAAACCAAGAACCTATACCCTTGGTGTGAATGTTACATTTTAATAACCTTTGAATCGAACAGAAATGAAAAGAATAATATTTGGATTAATTTTTACGGTTACACTGGGCATTTTCATGTCATGCAGCGATTTCCTGGATGAAGAACCCAGAAGTGAAATGAGTACTGACCAGTATTTCTCGGCTCCGGCTCATGCAACCAGCGCTGTGAACGCTCTGTACCGGACAGGCGCTCCTTCTTTCTACGCCAACGGTGGCGTTTATATGCCTCAAACAGCGTCGCATGGCGGTTACCTTTCCGGTTTCTTCGATAACGAATATAAAGGACAGGAAGTGATTGCCGACTACAGCCAGAAATTATCAATCACCAGCAAGAATATCGCCGGATCGATGGATGGCGTATGGGATGGCGCTTACGGAGCAATTTCAAGGGCAAATACTGCGATTAAATACATTCCTTCAACCCCTGATTTAACTGATTCGCAGAGAAACTCGCTGATGGCAGAGGCCAAATTTTTTAGGGCATTCAACTATTTTTATCTGGTGAAATTCTTTGGGAATGTACCCTTTATTCTGGAACCCTATGAATCGCTGAGCGATTTGTATGTAGCCCGTGAATCGGCTTCGGTCGTGTATGCACAGATTATTACAGACCTGAAAGATGCCATTACCGGATTACCTGATGTTGCATTCACCAGCAACGGACATCGCATCACCAAAAATACGGCTGAAACGGTTTTAGCTCATGTCTATTTGGTTATGAGCGGTTATCCGGTTTTGGCCGATAATTATGCCGATGCAGCTACTGCCGCCAGAAACGTGATTACCCGGGGAAAACATTCCCTGCTGACCCATACCGATCATTTACTTGGGAGCGCGTACAACCAGATTCGTACACAGGACAACAATGCGGAATACATTTATACCTACGAGTTTGAATCGAGTATTGCTACGAACAATGGACGGGTACAGACCAGCTTGCCGAATGTGGCTTCGACTTGGGGCGTACTGAAGTATTCCATTACCAACAATGCCTATCGCCCGGTTAAGCAGTATATGAATGTGTACGATAAAACCAAAGACCTGCGTGCTCAGCATCAGCAGTTTTTCCAGTATTCCTATACTTACGAAAAAGATGGCCAGCAGGTCACCCAGGTATTTGCCGACGATAAAACGCCGGGTGCATGGGTGTGGTACGACGAAGATGCGGCGCTAAATACCGGCCAGTGCGGGAAAGATTTTACCATTTACCGCTATGCCGAACTTTTGCTGATTGCAGCCGAAGCCATTGCCCAGTCTGAAGGGGTGACAACCGAAGCGATTAAATACCTGACCGACGTGCGTGTGAGAGCTTATACCACAACGCCGCGCGCTGAAATTGAAACTTCACTGGGCGGTTTGTCTAAAGATGCCTTCATTCAGCAGGTTTGGATCGAAAGGATGCGGGAACTGGTGTATGATTTCCGTACCTGGGAAGATATTCAGCGTACCCGGAAATATCCGGTTACCAGCGATGCTAACCCGGGAGTGGTTACATTTGTTGATGTGGTTGGCGCTACAAATCCCTGGGGACAAACATTCCAGGAGAAACATTTGGTATGGCCGATCTCGGATAACGAGATGCAACGGAATCCGTCGCTGGTTCAGAATCCAAACTATGAATAATCCTAAACCAATTAGATAATCCGAAAGCCCGGGAGTACTTAAACTTTCGGGCTTTTTCCGTTTTTATTAATGAAAGTAAAAGGATGAATGGCGACTTTTCAGGTGGACATTATCTGAAAATTTTCCTTAATGTGTGAGTTTTCCTCCTGTTGGTTGTATATAAACAAAGGTATAAACGATCTTTCCGATGCGGTGTGCAAACAATTTTTTGAAGCTGCTAAAGGAATTTAACAGATGAAGGAAAAACAGAACTTTGTGTATATTGGGCCTTCCTTTCAGGGAAGGAAATTCATCGTCAGTGGAAGGATTTTGTGTTTTTAATTTCCTGTTAATAAACCTGATATTGTATTAAATTAACCTATATCGACGAACAACCATGAGTAGAAAATTAAACTTCCTATTTGCATTTCTTTTATCTATTTCCTTTCAAGCTGTCCGGGCGCAACAGTTTAAGCCTGTCGATTACGTGAACACGCTGATGGGCACCGATTCTGAATTTAAGCTGTCGAACGGGAACACGTACCCGGCGATTGCTTTGCCCTGGGGCATGAACTTCTGGACGCCGCAAACCGCAAAAATGGGCGACGGTTGGGTGTACGCCTATGGTGCCAATAAAATCCAGGGCTTCAAACAGACCCACCAGCCCAGCCCGTGGATCAACGATTACGGCCAGTTCTCGCTGTTTCCAGGTACCGGCGATCTGAAGATCAAGGGAGAAGACCGCGCCAGCTGGTTTTCGCACAAGGCCGAAACAGCCAGGCCGCATTATTATAAAGTCTATCTGGCTGATTATGATGTCGTCACCGAAATCACCCCGACCGAACGGGCGGCCATCTTTCGCTTCACCTTCCCCGATAACGAACAATCGTGGGTGCTGGTGGACGCGTTCGACCGGGGCTCCTATGTGAAACTCATCCCTTCAGAAAACAAAATCATTGGATACACCACCCGTAACAGCGGTGGTGTGCCCGAGAACTTCAAAAATTATTTTGTGGTTGTTTTCGACAAACCCTTTGTCAACAGCGAAGTTTGGAGTTCCGGCGAAGTCGTTTCGGGTAAAACGGAACTGCAGGACAACCACGTGGGCGCCGCCATTCAGTTTAAAACAAAAAAGGGCGAAAAAATCCATGCCCGCGTAGCTTCCTCATTTATTAGTTACGAACAGGCCGAACGCAACCTGAATGAACTGGGCGGTGATTCGTTTGATGAGGTAAAAGACAAAGGTGAAGCGATCTGGAATGAAGAACTTTCGCGCATCACGGTTGAAGGCGGAACCGACGACCAGATCAAAACGTTTTATTCCTGTCTGTACCGGGTATTGTTATTTCCACGCAAGTTTTACGAGTTCGACGAAAAAGGTCAGGTGGTACATTACAGTCCGTATAACGGACAGGTACTGCCCGGCTATATGTTTACCGACAACGGTTTTTGGGACACCTTCCGCGCCGTGTTTCCGTTTTTCAACCTGATGTACCCTTCGCTAAATGAAAAGATCCAGGAGGGCCTGGCCAATACATACAAAGAAAGCGGATGGCTCCCGGAGTGGGCCAGCCCCGGTCACCGCGACTGCATGATCGGTTCCAACTCGGCCACCATTGTTGCCGACGCTTACCTGAAAGGCCTGCGCGGCTACGACATTGAGACCTTGTGGGATGCTGTGGTGAAAAACTCGGAAAACGCAGGACCGCTGCATTCGGTGGGCCGCTTTGGTGTTGATTATTACAATAAACTGGGATATGTGCCTTATAACGTCGGGGTTAATGAAAATGTAGCCCGTACGCTCGAATATGCCTTTGCCGATTATTGCGTTTACCAGCTCGGAAAAACGCTCGGGAAGCCCGAGAGCGAGATCAGTATTTTTGCCAAACGGGCCATGAATTACAAAAATGTGTTCGACCAGGAAAGCAAACTCATGCGCGGTCGTAACGAAGACGGCACTTTTCAGTCTCCTTTCAGCCCGTTTAAGTGGGGCGATGCTTTTACCGAAGGAAACAGCTGGCACTATACCTGGTCGGTTTTCCACGATGTGCAGGGCCTGATTGACCTGATGGGTGGTAAAAAGGAATTTGTGACGATGCTGGATTCGGTTTTTATCGTGCCGCCGGTTTTTGATGAATCGTATTACGGGCAGGTGATCCACGAAATTCGCGAGATGCAGATCATGAACATGGGCAACTACGCCCACGGCAACCAGCCTATCCAGCATATGATTTACCTGTACAACTATGCCGGCCAGCCGTGGAAAACGCAATACTGGCTGCGCGAAGTGATGAACCGGCTGTATACGCCTCTGGCCGACGGCTACTGTGGCGACGAGGATAACGGGCAGACCTCGGCCTGGTATGTATTCACGGCAATGGGTTTTTACCCGGTGGCTCCGGCAACCGACGAGTATGTAATCGGCGCGCCGCTGTTTCAGAAAATCACCGTGAAACTCGAAAACGGCAAAACCATCGAAATCAGCGCGCCTAAAAACAATGCCGCGAACCGCTTTGTACACGACGTGAAACTGAACGGGAAAACCTGGAGCAAAAACTATTTCAAATACCCCGAACTGATGAAAGGCGCTAAAATTAACTTCAACATGAGCGACCAGCCAAACAAAAACCGGGGAATTAGTGAAAGCGATTTTCCATATTCGTTTTCAAAAGAAAATAACCGGTAATAGAACTTTTTTTCAGAATAAAATGTCCGCCAGAGATTTGCTACTCCTTACCAAGTCTCTGGCGGAAATCTTTAACCCGCCATCCATTTGGTTTCTCTTTCCGAATTTTATCAGCCCTTTTTTGATCGGTTCATTTTTTTCTGAAACCAGATCAATTATATTTGTATGTCCAGACATACGACCGTAAAATAAAACCTGGATCATAAACTTATAGACGATGAATGTAAAAAAAATTGCCATTGGCGTTGATGTTGGCGGGAGCCACGTGAGCAGCGCCGCTTTCGATCTGGAAACACAAAACTACCTGAAAGATACCTTTGCCGAAAATGATCTGGATAACCATGCCGGGGCAGAGGTTATTATTGAATCGTGGGGAAAAACAATCCAAAAGACGATTGATCTGGTTGGAGTTGAGCAGGTGGCCGGGATTGGTTTTGCTATGCCCGGGCCATTCGACTATGAAAAAGGAATCCCGCTTTTTAAAGGCGAAAACAATAAGTATGAAAATATTTACGGGCTGGATGTACCAAAAGCCCTGCGTGAATACCTGGAGCTGCCTGCCGGTCTTCCGGTCCGTTTTATCAACGATGCAACAGCCTTTGCGATCGGCGAAGATTGGGTAGGCAAGGCCAAAGGCTCATCGCGCTCTTTGTCTGTCACGCTTGGGACAGGTTTTGGCTCGGCCTTTCTGAAAGACAGTTTGCCGGTAACGGCCGGCGACGAGGTGCCCGATCAGGGATGCGTTTGGCATTTACCTTTCGGGAAGGGTATTGCCGACGATTATTTTTCAACCCGCGGTTTGGTGGCGCGGTACCTGGAAGCCACCGGAAAGACGGTAACCGGCGCCAAAGAGGTGGCTGTGGCTGCCGCCGGTGAACCCGAAGCCCAGGCGATTTTCGACGACTTCGGCAGGAAACTGGTGGAGTTGCTTCAGCCCTGGTTTGTAAAGTTTAACGTGGAGGCGCTGGTGATCGGCGGAAATATTTCCAACGCCTTTCCGCTGTTTCAGCCGGCCTTGAACGAGGCCTTGCAGAAAGAAGGTCTGGACATTAAAGTCGAACTGTCGGCGCTTAAAGAAACTGCTGCTATTATCGGCAGCGCCCGTTTGATCGAAACCGGCTTTTGGGAGCGGGTGGCGCCTTGTCTGGCAAACATGTAGCCGGATTACGTTGATTGTTTATTCATTTATAATCCGTTTGAGTATGCGTATTCCCGTTTTAATGTTTCTGTTGATCTTCTTTTTTTCGGCTTGTCAGCCGGGAAAGAAATCCGGCTTAACACCAGAGTTGGCCCAAAAAATAAAAGAAAACGAATCGATCGCCTTTACAAAACTAAAAGCCGTTGAGGTGATTAAAACCGGCTTTAATGCAGGTGACGGCTATCGCGAAGTGTGGATCCGCGACTACAACACGTTCATCGAATTGGCCGCCGAAGTGTACGATGCCGCTGAACTGAAGGAAAACCTGCTCGTATTTTTTCGCATGCAGGAAAAAGACGGAAATATCATTGACGGGTTTACGCCCCGTCAGGATACGGTAATCCGGTATGATTTTACCTATTCGGAACTGGCGCCGGAATATGCTGGGCATAAAAACACGGTAGAAACCGACCAGGAAAGCTCGCTGGTGCAGGCGGTTTGCAAATACATCAAATGTACCGGCGACCAAGCCGTTTTGGATGAAAAAATTGACGGTGTTGCCGTTGCAGAGCGCCTGGAACAGGCGATGGTTTTTTTGATCAACCACCGCTATGCTTCTCAATACGGTTTGTTATGGGGAGCCACCACCGCTGATTGGGGCGATGTTCAGCCCGAACACGACTGGGGGGTCGACCTGGATGAGAACACCCACCGCGCCATCGATATTTATGATAATGCCATGTTTATTATTGCGCTGGATAACCTGATGGAAATGCTTCCCTATGCAAAAACCAAATGGGCTCCGGTGCGAAATGCTGTTTTCGAAAATACGCGCAAACACTTATGGGATGAGAAACAGCAGAAGTTCAGGCCGCACATTTATTTGGAAGGTTCGCCTTTCCCCGACGATTTTAACGAAGATGAAATTTATTATTTTGGAGGCACCGCCATCGCGATAGAAGCAGGCCTGCTTTCGAAACCTGAAATTAAAGCCTCGCTGGACGAAATGATCCGGCGGGTTGAACTGGCCGGTGCGGCATCCATCGGGCTGACGCTTTATCCTCCCTATCCCGAAGGTTTCTTCAAAAACAAAGGCATGTACCCTTACGGCTATCAAAATGGCGGCGACTGGACCTGGTTCGGAGGCCGCATGATTCAGCAACTGGTAAAAAACGGTTTTGTTGAAGAAGCGTACACGCAACTTTTGCCGATGACCGAACGGGTGATGCAAAATGACGGCTTTTACGAGTGGTATTCCATCAACAATGAACCCCGGGGGTCAGGGACCTTCAGGGGAGAGGCCGGTGTTTTGTATGTGGCCATTCAACTGTTGGAAGAAGCGGTTGGAAAGAAATAATCACAAATAACCGGGAATTTTTGTTTGGATTAAATCCTGAAAATCTCCTATATTTGCCTACCAGAACAGAACAGACAAAACCAGCTATTATGAAAAACCTATTTCTGATTTTTGCCTTTATGGCAACCATGAGCTTTCAGGCACTAGCTCAATACGAATTCCCTTTTCAAAATCCTGATTTACCCTTGAACCAACGGGTGGAAGACTTGGTTTCTCGCTTAACCGTTCAGGAGAAAATCGATCAGTTATTATATGAATCGCCGGCCATTGAACGTTTTGGCGTCCCCAAATACAATTGGTGGAACGAATGTTTGCACGGGGTGGCGCGTGCCGGTTATGCCACGGTTTTCCCGCAATCCATTTCAATTGCCGCGTCTTGGAATGCCGGGCTGGTCAACCGGGTTGCGTCGGTAATTTCGGACGAAGCGCGGGCCAAACATCACGAATTTGTTCGTCGCGGGGAGCGGGGAATTTATCAGGGACTGACTTTCTGGTCGCCGAATATTAATATTTTCAGAGATCCGAGATGGGGCCGCGGACATGAGACCTATGGAGAAGATCCTTTTCTCACCGGCCAGTTGGGAAAAGAATTTGTGCTGGGTTTGCAGGGCGGCGATTCGGATTACCTGAAAGTGGTTGCTACAGCCAAACATTACGCGGTACATTCGGGGCCCGAACCGCTTCGGCACGAGTTTGACGTTGACGTCAGCGAACGCGATCTGCACGAAACCTACCTGCCTGCTTTTCGCACGCTGGTGGTCGATGGCGGCGCGTATTCGGTGATGGGAGCCTATAACCGCTTTCGGGGCGAAGCCGCCTGCGCCAGCACCGCATTGTTTGATATCCTGCGAAATCAATGGGCTTTTGACGGTTACGTGGTGTCCGACTGCGGGGCCATTGCCGATATCTGGAAATACCACAAGATTGTACCCGATGCTGCATCGGCGGCTGCACTGGCCGTAAAACAAGGTTGCGACCTGAACTGCGGAAGCGCCTACAAGGCCTTGGGCGAAGCTGTTGAAAAAGGCTTAATTACCGAACAGGAAATTGACGTGGCGGTAAAGCGCTTGTTCACGGCCCGTTTTAAACTGGGGATGTTCGATCCGGTTGAACGGGTCGCCTATGCACAGATTCCGTACTCGGTGAATAATAGTCCGGCCCACGATAAACTGGCTCGCGAAGCAGCCCGCGAGAGTATTGTTCTGCTAAAAAACACCGGCCAAATCCTGCCGCTTTCAAAAGAGTTAAAAAGCATTGCCGTGATCGGGCCAAATGCCGATGACGTGCAGTCGCTTTGGGGAAATTACAACGGCATTCCGTTCAATCCGGTAACCGTGCTGCAAGGTATCAAAAACAAACTGGAACCACAGGTTAACGTGCTGTATGCCCAGGGAACCGATTTGGCAGAAGGCATTCCGGCTATGAAAACAATTCCGTCGGTTTATCTCGAAACAAAAGAAGGAGAACAAGGAATTTACGGCGAATATTTTGCCAATGATCAGCTGCAAGGTGAACCGTTATATACCCAGGTTGACGACCGGATCGACTTTGTGTGGGATATGGGCACCCCCGATCCGCGCCTGGAAACAGGAAGTTTCAGCATTCGCTGGACCGGTTACATCAGCGCGCCCAAAACCGGGACTTACTATTTAAGCGACTGGGGAAAGCCATTCATGAAAATTATAATCGATGGTAAGCTGGCAACCGGCGGAAATCATGAGCACCATGCCAATATCATGCCGGTGAAAGTGGAGATGAAAGCCGGGGAGCGTTACCACATCGAAGTGCAATACAAAAATTATTACGGCGATGCCACAGCCTGCCTGCTATGGGCTGTTCCGCAGGAAAATATGCTTGGTCAGGCTGTTGAAACCGCAAAAAATGCCGATGCGGTGGTGTTGGTTTTGGGACTGAATGAGCGGTTGGAGGGCGAGGAAATGAAAATCGAACTGGAAGGTTTTTCCAGCGGCGACCGGACCAGCCTCGACTTGCCCAAAAACCAGCTTGAACTGATGCAGGCAGTGGTCGCTACCGGTAAACCGGTTGTACTGGTTTTGATCAACGGAAGCGCCCTTTCGGTAAACTGGGCGGCCGAACAGGTGCCGGCGATCCTCACTGCCGGTTATCCGGGGCAGCAAGGCGGAAATGCCATTGCCGATGTGTTGTTTGGCGATTATAACCCGGGCGGACGTCTTCCGGTAACCTACTACAAATCGGTTGAGCAGTTGCCTGACTTCGAAAACTATGACATGGAGGGTCGCACCTACCGCTATTTTCGGCAAGAGCCGTTATATCCGTTTGGTTTCGGCTTAAGCTATACCACCTTTGCCTATTCAAACCTGAAAATCCCTTCAAAGGTGAATGCGGGAGAGCCGGTTACCGTTTCGGTTGATGTAACGAACACCGGCGACCGCGACGGCGACGAGGTGATTCAGCTCTATCTGAGCGATGAAAAAGCAACCACGCCCCGTCCCATAAGGCAGTTGGAAGGTTTTGAGCGTATTCATCTGAAAAAAGGAGAAACCAAGACGGTGAGCTTTACTTTGCAACCGCGCCAGTTGTCTATGATTGACAAAAAAGAGCAACGGGTGATTGAACCCGGATGGTTTACCATTGCCGTCGGCGGCAAACAACCTGGCTTTTCGGGGCGAACCGACGCCGAAACAACCGGAACGGTATCCGGACGTTTCCTCGTTTCAGGAAAAACCACCGCGATAAAATAAAGCGCATTCTTGTTTGCTTTCCTTCCCGGAATGTTTAATTTGCACGATTGTTTCCTTAGTCGTGTAAGATGAACATTCATGCAGATTATAATGCAGAACAAATCAGAAACGGGAGTAAATCTGAATTTGAAAAGATTTATTCCGGTTTTTTTGATGTGTTGTACGCATTGGGTTTTCAATATACCGCTGATCAGTCTGTTGCAGAAAGTATTGTTCAGGATGCTTTTCTGAAATTGTGGGAAGTCCGCGAAAGCCTTGTTCCGGGGACGAATGTCAAAAATTTCTTATATACGGTCACCAAAAATTTGTGTCTGAACCACCTGAGAAATCAGAAAACTATCTGGAAACACCTGAACCAGGTGAGGCATGACGAATATGATTATGCCATTGAATCGTTAAGCCGCCTGGGTGAGTCTTATCTCGAATTTGAAGAGTTGCGGACGAAAGCGGATCAGTCCATTGAAAATCTGCCCGAAGAACTGAAAATAGTTTTCAAAATGAGTCGGTTCGAGGATTTGAAGTACCGCGAAATTGCTGAACGGCTGCATATCAGCGAGAAAACCGTTGAGGCCCGGATGACGAAGGCGCTCAAGCTTTTGAGAGCCGGACTGAAAGAATATTTAGCCCTGTTTTATTGGGTGACGCATCATTTTATAGAAAAAAATTGATTTTTGAATAGGGTATGCCCGGGTTTTGGTGTTTACTGGTAAAAATGATATCAGATGAACCACCAAACTTTCTTAAAAATGCTTCTTGGACAGGTATCCGAACAGGAGAAGGAAGTATTTTTTGAAGAATTAAATCATAACCAGGCAGACCGGCAGGAATACATTCGCCTGAAAAAACTTTGGGATGTACAACAGATCAGCGAAGGGAAAAAATTGTCGGAGCAAAGAAAAGCCGAGTTATTCCAGGAGTTTTGGCATTCAGTTCAACCGGAATCAAAAACAAAATCCAAAAAATTGCACCCAGGCTGGTATAAGTATGCTGCCATTTTGATCGTGGCCCTGGTCAGCGGATTCTTTTTAAATGAACTATACAAACCTGCTCCAGCCGGAACCTGCAAACAATTTTATTCGGAACAGGGAAGTATTTCCCGTGTAACCCTGGACGATGGTTCCGTGATCTGGCTCAATTCGGGCACCACGCTGTCGTTAACTGAGAAGAAAGGCGAAGTTCTGGCCAGCCTGGAGGGCGAAGCCTTTTTCGATATCAAACACGACGAACGGCGGGTTTTTATTGTCAACATCAACAACATCAAGATACGTGATCTGGGAACACGCTTTAATGTGTCGGCTTATCCGGATGACGAAGTGAGCCGGACCACCTTACTCGAAGGTGCCATTGCTGTATTGGATGAGCATGACCGGGAAATCCGGTCACTGGAGGTAAATCAAACGTTCAGTTACCGGAAACCGGATTCTTCGTATCAGCTTGAAAAGATTGATCCGGGTCTGGTTACTGCCTGGACCGAGAATAAATTTGTTTTTATCGACAAACCATTAGCAGAGATTTGTAAGGAGATTGAGAAGTGGTACGGCGTTTCCGTTGTCATTAACGATGAGGCTTTAAGGGAGGTGAAATACACGAGCGTCATCCGCCGTACAACCACAGTGAAACAACTGCTGGACATGTTAAAACTGACAACAGAGCTTAATTACACGATTGATGATCAGGAAGAAAAGGGAACGACCATCTATCTGAACAAATAAAAAAGTGCACCGGGCAGGGTGCACTTCAGGTTAAATTTTAAAAAACTGTCTGGTAAACAGTTAAATGTTGAACTTAACACACAAATGTATGAAAAAAAATCACTTGGTCTCGGGCCGGAACCGGTATCGATTCCAAAAAATTGTACGAATTATGAAACTAACGCTTAGTTTGTTACTCGTCTCAATCATTTCAATGGCGACGGGTGCCTATAGCCAAACCGCCAGGATTAACCTGAAGGTGAGTGAGTCAACCATTATTGAGATTTTCAGGCAAATTGAAGAAACCAGCAATGTGGGATTCTTTTTCAAGAATGATCAATTGGACCTGACCAGA
This sequence comes from Gaoshiqia hydrogeniformans, assembly GCF_049347105.1. Taxonomy (GTDB): domain Bacteria; phylum Bacteroidota; class Bacteroidia; order Bacteroidales; family Prolixibacteraceae; genus Gaoshiqia; species Gaoshiqia hydrogeniformans. The sequence goes on along the minus strand of NZ_CP186334.1, from coordinate 5,586,608 downwards.
AAATACACGGTAAATTTTGAGAACAGCACGGTTGAAGACATTCTGGATACCTTGTTGGGCGATGGCTACAGCTACCGCTATATTGGTAAAAACGTGGTCATTACGGCCAACGATCCATCCGTAAACCCATCCAGTCTTCAGCAACAACAAAAGCGGACAGTGAACGGAAAGGTAACCAACACGCAGGGGGAGCCGATTCCCGGGGTGACGGTGATTGTAAAAGGGACTACCATCGGCACCATCACCGACTTTGACGGGAGCTTTTCGGTTGCCAATGTTTCGGGTGACGAAACCCTTGTTTTTTCGTTTGTGGGAATGAGGAGCCAGGAGGTTCCGGTTGACAACAGGAGTAATTTTCAGGTTGTACTTGAGGAAGAAACCATTGGCGTGGGCGAAGTGATTGTGACTGCCCTGGGCGTACGCCGGGAAGAAAAAGCGCTGGGATACGCCGTTCAGAAAGTAGCGGGTGAAAGCCTGGCAACCGTGAAAGGAGTGGATATGGGAACTTCGCTTACCGGGAAAGTAGCCGGTTTGCTGGTGAAAAACAGCTCTGAATTTACAGCGGCCCCCGAAATCCAGCTTCGCGGCGAAACCCCCTTGCTGGTTATCGACGGGGTGCCGTACGAATACATGACCTTGAGAGATGTTCCTTCGGATGATATCGAAAACATCAGCGTGCTGAAAGGCGCTACTGCTTCTGCGCTTTATGGTTTCAAAGGACAGGGTGGGGCCATTATGGTCACAACAAAAAAAGGGAGTGGTAAAAAAGGCTTAAGCGTATCGGTAAACAGCGGTACCATGTTTACCGCGGGCTATTTGGCGATCCCTGAAACCCAATCTACCTTCGGACGCGTGGTCAATACGGCAACCAATCAATATGTCGGATCGGGCGATGGCGCCTGGGGGCCGCCGATGGAAGGGCAACAGGTGATCCAGTGGGACCCGGTTTCAAAAACCTATCAATCCATGCCTTATCTGCCAATCGGAAAAAACAACTTTGAGAACTTCGTGGAACAGGGCTACATTCTGAACAACAACATTAGCGTGGTGCAACAGGGAGAATACGGGAGCCTTCGCTCATCGGCCACCTGGGTTCGCAATAAAGGAAATTATCCCAATTCGATGTTCGACAAGATTACCTATAGCCTCGGCGGCGATATGAAACTAAATAAATTCACCTTGTCGTCTACCCTGTCGTACAATAAACAAACCTCGCCCAATGTAGGTTTTAGCGGCTACACCGGTTACGACCCGATGTATAACATCCTGGTTTGGGCTGCGCCCGATTACGACATCCGGCAATATAAAGATTACTGGCTGGTGAAAAACGAATCGCAAAACAGCAGTTTCACCTCCATCAACAACAACCCCTACTTCGATCGTCATGAACGCATTCACAGCGTCGACCGGGACATCTTTAACGGAACAGTTGCCCTGACTTACGATTTTACCCCCTGGTTAAAAGCCACTTTCCGTTCAGGATTTGATACCTACAGCGATCGCCAGGTTGTCCGGGTTTCGATGGGATCTTTCCAGGGGGGAGGCACCTCTACGGTTATCAAAAACGGGACACAAATCTGGGGCGAGTCTAAAAAAGGTTCGTATAACACGGGTATTGGCCGCGGTTACAGTATCAATAACGACTTTATCCTGTCGGGCGACCGGAAATTTGGCGATTTTACCCTGGATGCCTTGTTTGGAGGGACCATGAATTACATTCAGGACGAAGGCATTGAAGCCAGGACACAAGCCGGTCTCTCTATTCCGGGATATTATTCGCTGAAAGCGTCGGTGAACCCGGTGGCAGTCAGTTCACGGATATATAAACGCCAGGTGAACAGTTTGTTTGGCCGTTTGTCGCTGTCGTGGAACAATATGGTTTTTGTGGAAGGGACTTTACGAAACGACTGGAGTTCGACCCTGGCAAAATCAGAACGATCATACCTGTACCCCTCGGTGGCAACGAGTTTTATTGTAAGCGAACTGCTGCCTGAAACCGATTGGCTTTCGCTCTGGAAAGTGCGCGGGTCGTGGACTACGGCGAGAAAACCTTCAGATATCTATGAAATTAATTCGGTGTATTCCATAACCAACAATGCCTGGGGAAATATGAGCTCGGCGGCCTATCCGTCTACCATCCGGGGGACCGATGTTCACGCCGAAGGTTCCGAAACCTATGAAATCGGGACTATTGTCAGTGTTCTGCAAAACCGGGCATCAGTCGATTTTGCCTATTATAATCACCGGATATACGACAAGATTGTATCGGCGCCGATCAGCCCGGCATCCGGGTTCTATTCAAATTACATCAATACGGATGAAGAAATTACCCGCCGCGGGGTGGAATTAACGGCCAACGTAACACCGGTAAAAACGAATGACTGGAAATGGGACCTTAGCTTTAACTGGACCAAATATGCCCGGTATTACACCAAGTTAGATGATGAATTCTCGGTGGATAAACCCTGGGTGAAAGTGGGGGAACGGGCTGACCATTATATCCTGAACGATTTTCAGAAAGACCCCAATGGTCAGCTTATTCACAGCGCCGGCCTTCCTCTTTATTCCCCTTACACCTCGGTGTTTGGATATTCCGATCCCGACTGGATCTGGGGGCTGGCTACTTCATTGAGGTATAAGAATTTCACCTTTAATATGTCGGTTGACGGTCGGGTGGGAGGTTTGGCCCAAACCACAACCGAGATGTACATGTGGTTATCGGGTAACCATCCGAAATCGGTTACCAATGAGCGTTACCTGGATGCTACCCAGCCCGGAACCAGTAACTACCTGGGCGAGGGCGTAAAAGTAGTTTCGGGAGCGGCAACCTACGACACTTACGGCAATATTACGAGCGACACCCGCCAGTATGCGACAAACGATGAAAAAGTTACTTACAAGAACTACATTGCCCGGATCCATAAAGGAACAGCCTGGGGCGGTTCGCCTTCGCCACTCGACGCTTACAGTACCACTTTCTTCAAAATCCGTGAAATGTCGGTTACCTACGATGTGCCGCTGCGGATATGCAGTCTGATCCATGCAAAGGGAGCCTCGGTTTCGGCCATCGGGCAGAATGTGTTGTTGTGGGCAAAGCAATTTAAATATTCAGATCCGGATGGGGGCACGGAGAATTTCATCGATCCTGCTCAACGGTATCTTGGTGTTAACCTGAAAGTTACTTTCTAAACAGGTAAATTGCGTAAGATGCTGAAAAAAATTTTAAAACGAAATTTTCAAGGATTAGTAATTCGAAAAAAAAAGAATATGAAAAATAAAAGCAAACATATAGGACTAGTAAGTATCCTGATCTTATCGTTGCTTTTTGGCTGCAACGACTTTGAGGATATGAATACCAATCCCGATACCACTACCCAGGTAAGCGCCTCGATGCTGTGTACCAATGTGGTATTGAGGGTGGCCAAATTCGGCGGAATCGACGCCAAAGCGCTGATTTCAGAGAGTGCCTTGCCCAAGTACGTCGGTTATGCCAACGAAGGGCAGATGGATGCGCAGTACAATAAAATCGGGAGCGTTGGTTTTGATGCCCTGCTTGCCCTGCCGAATATTGAAAAGATGGTGGAATATGCCATGGGCGACAATACGGAAAACTCGTACCGGGGAGTGGCCAAATTTGCACGGGCTTACCTGTTTTACCGTCTGACGATGCAGGTGGGCGACATCCCTTACAGCGAAGCCGGAAAAGGCTCAGGTGATCTGTATAAACCGGCTTACGATAGCCAGGAAAGCGTATTGATCGGTATTCTGGATGAACTGAAAGAAGCCGAGCAGTATTTCGCCAACGGCATTACCTTTACCGGCGATCCGACTCCGTATAACGGCAATCCCGACAAATGGCGCAGGGCAACCAATGCCCTGGCCCTGAAGGTGCTGATGACCTTAAGCGCCAAAGAAAATGTTACTTCGTTAAACGTGAAAACACGTTTTGCACAGATTGTTAGCGGCGGTTATCTGCTGGAAGCCGGCACCGGATTTTTCGGCTTGAATTATTCGTCGTTAAACAGGCAGCCTTTATACAGCACCAGCCCGCTGTTTACCGGCAGAACGATTCCATCTTCGTTACTGGTCGATTCGTTAAAAAGCTTAAACGACCGGCGTCTGTATTATTTTGCCGAGCCATCGGCTGCTGAAATTGCCGCCGGGAAAAGCGCATCCGAACCGGCTGCCTACGTGGGCGTTGACGTTGAAATGGATTATGCCATGATGAACGCCAATCACAGCGCCAATGTGTATTCGCTGATCAACCTCCGCTACCAGCAGGAAGAAGCGAACGAACCGCGCAGGTTGCTGACCTATGCCGAGCAGCAGCTCATTTTAGCAGAGGCCCGCATCCGCGGATGGATTACTGCCGGCACGGCGCAGGAGTATTATGAATCGGGCGTGAAATCAGCTTTGGCCGCCATGATGAGCATCCCGGCCGGTTATGCGCACGGCAATGCGATCGATCAAAACTATATCGACAGCTATTTTACAGGTAACGCCGCGTTTAAGTCAACCTCCGAAGAGCAACTCAAACAAATCTGGATGCAACGGTATATCCTCAACTTTATGCAGGATCCTTATACTGCCTATTTCGATTACCGGCGGACCGGTTACCCTGTATTCCCCATCAATCCCTTAACCAGCCTGAACGAAAATAACAAAAATGCGCTTCCGGTGCGCTGGCTGTATCCCGGCTCGGAAACCAGTTACAACCGCGAGAACCTCGAAGAGGCGCTGAATCGGCAGTATGATGGGTACGACGAGATCAATAAACTGATGTGGCTGCTTAAATAAGGTTTAAACTGATTTCAAAAGGGTGTGGATTGATCCGGAACAACCAGCAGTTTCCGATCAATCTACACACCCTTCTGCATCTAAAATACATGACATGAAAAAATTCCTGTTATTTTCATTGACACTGATCTGGTGTTTACATCCCGGCAGTCTGCTTGCTGAACAAACCGGCTGTGGCATCCCTGCTGAACCTTTGCCGGAAAGCCACGCGGTTCCCGGAACGGCTGATGACCGGAAAAAACCGGCGACAGAATCCGTGGAGTTTGATCGGGATAAAAACCGAAAGTTGGTTTGGAGCGATGAATTTGATTACGACGGTTTGCCCGACAGCGTCAAATGGGACTACCAGGTTGGCGGGCACGGGTGGGGGAACAACGAACTGCAATACTACACCAGGGCCGATTCCAACAATGTAAACGTAAAAAACGGACAGTTGGAACTGATCGCCCGGGCTCAACCGTACGACACAAAAAACTATACCTCGGTCCGGCTGGTCACCAGACATAAAGGCGACTGGAAGTACGGTCGGGTAGAAGTCCGGGCTCAACTGCCGCAGGGGCGCGGATTATGGCCTGCCATCTGGATGCTTCCAACTGAAAACAACTATGGCGGCTGGCCAAAAAGCGGCGAAATAGACATCATGGAACATGTGGGTTATAACCCGGACTCGGTATTCTTCACGGTGCATACGGAACATTTCAACCACATGATTGGCACACAAAAAGGAAAATCGGCTTATTTGGCCGAAATGTACGATGCTTTTCATGTATATGCCATTGACTGGGATGAGCATCAAATCGACTTTTTTGTCGACGGCAATTTTCAGCATACCTTTAAAAACAGCGGAAAGGGTCCGGGCGACTGGCCTTTTGATCAGGCTTTTTATTTGCTGTTAAATGTAGCTGTTGGCGGCAATTGGGGCGGTAAACACGGGGTCGACGACCAGGTTTTTCCGGCCGCGATGCTCATCGACTATGTGCGGGTATTTCAATAAACTGTAGGTTAGGATCAGATAAGAGTAAGGTTTTGTTTGAATGTGGTTAAGCTCCCTGAATTTCAGGGAGCTTTTTTCGTTGAGGATCATTTAAACGAACTCCGGGAGATTTTGATTTTTATATTTGAGCAATTATTTCGTTATTTTACCCCCCGAAATCCTAACCCATGTCAGACTTTGAACAAATATTCCGCAAGTACCATCGCCCGCTGTTTTTGTATGCCCGGAAATTTGTGTCCGACGAAGCCGCAGCGCTCGACCTGGTGCAGGATGTGTTTGCTTTGGTTTGGGAGAAGAAAAAAGCCCTTTTGGATGAAGAACACCTGAAGGCCTACTTGTTTAGCTCGGTGCGAAACGCCTGTTTAAACCATTTGAAGCACCAAAAAGTGGTACAGAAACACCAGGACAGCCGGCATGCGTGGTAAAACAGTGTCGGGTATTGTTCTTTCACTCTTTTCAGCCAGGTATAAGGCCGGTTGATGCTCGTTTTGTAACGCTTGTACCGTTTCCGGGCCCAACTGTTAATAAAACGGACGAATTTGTGCCACCCGTTTCGGTTCAAGATGTGCCGGCTGTTTCAGTCCAAATTACACCGACACCTTGCCGGCTCACCTCTTCCTCCGACTCCCATTAGGCTGATAGTCTGTAAGTATTCGCTGACCCCCCGTGCTTTAAATCATTTTGCCGGTCTCTACATTCGTGGCTTGATTTTAAAGATATCGACATGTTAAACGAGAAAAAGTTCCGGGCTATCTACGATGATTTCCTGGCGTCGGGTTTGACCACCCGTGACTATTGCGCCAACCAGCAAATGAACGAAGCCAAGTTTTATTACTGGCAGAACAAACTCAGAGGACAGCTTCCCCCTAAAAGAGGGTTTGTACCGATGGTTTTTGGGAACGGACAAGAAGCATCACGGTGCCCGTCCCCGGGCGGATACACATTACCAAAGTTCGCCACTATTTCCCATTGTTTAACGAACCGCCGTATACGTGCCTGATATTTGAATGTCCGGTGGACATTTGAATCGAAAGGGAGGAGCGAAGCTCGCGTACGTACGGTGGTGTAAGAGGCTCTCCCCGTCAGTATTCACTGGCGGGGCAGTCTACTCGAATGCCAACTGGGCTTTATCTAAATAATTTTAAATAATTATCAAACACATATACTCTACTTCTTTGTCCACCAGTCTTTTCTTTCAATATTTTAAGTTTCTCTAAATCAGAAATCAATTTGTAAGATGATGGCATAGAAATCGAAGCAATCTCACTAACCTTGTCCGCTGTAATCAGCGGACGTTTATACAAGTAGTCTATTACTTTTTTTGCTTTTAAAACTCTACTGCCTAATGATTGGATGTCAATATCAATTTGCTTTTGAAGTTGTAGTATATTGTCAAAAGTGATAATTCCATTTTTAGCAGTTTCAATCACTCCTACAAGAAAGAATTTATACCATTGTCCTAAATCATTTTTTTCTCTTACGATTGTTAAATTATCATAGTATAACTGCCTGTTTCGCTCAAAAAAATCAGACAAATACAATACTGGTTTTTGTAATATTCCTTTGCTTACCAAATAAAGCGGAATTATTAATCGTCCTACTCTACCATTTCCATCAAGGAAAGGGTGAATTGTCTCAAATTGGTAATGAACCAGTCCTATTTTAAGCATTTCAGGTATATGAAATTCTTCGTTATGAATAAATTTCTCAATATCACTCATTAGGTCGGGTACAGAGCTGTGAACTGGAGGTATAAATACAGCATCATTTATTGTTGCTCCACCAATCCAGTTTTGACTAATCCGAAATTCACCAGGTTGTTTTTTTTCTCCTCGCACACCTTGAAGCAATACACGATGAGTTTCTCTTATTAATCGTGATGAAAAAGGCAGTTTATCAAGATGCTCAATAGCCCATTCCATTGCTTTTATGTAGTTCTGAACTTCTTCCCAATCATCTCGTTTATCTAATGGCAAGTCTTCTTTCGCTAAAAGGGCTTCATCTATATTTGTCTGAGTTCCTTCAATTTTACTGCTCTGTGTCGCTTCCTTCAACACATGCATACTGATAAACAATTCGATATTGGGAATATATTTTGAACACATGTCCAATCGCCCTAATTCTCTATCAGCTTGGCTTAACAATTGCAATATTTCCATGTTATCGACTTGCAATTGCCTATTAATAAACTCTGGTTGAAAGCTTTTATAATAACCTTGACTAATATATTGACCAGATTTAAACTGTCTCATGGTAAAATTTTAAATAAAGATAACTCTTATTTAATTATTTGTAAAATTTCTTAAATAAGAAATCTTATTATTTAAAAATTAAGTCTGTTTCCTTCATGCAGGATGTTTCTCAGCCTTGTTGGCACTTGTTGTAAGCTCTGGAAAAAGTTTAAGAATACAAATAAACTTTACATAGCGGCAAAACAACAAGTGTGTATTTTTCCGGAGGGTGTAAGTCCCTTATACGCCGGGGTAACGCCCGGAAGTATTAGCAAGTGACAAGGTGGTTGCCGGTGACGGCAGCAGTGAAGGTTATTTGCGATTGATTAAAGAGCAAATACCACGGCAAAATCCGGTACTGACGAACAGTGAATGGAGTGCAGTTTTACGATAGTAAAACCAAATGTCCGGTGGATATTTGACGGAATGAAAAGCGGAAGCGGTGTGATATGAGGCTATGAAACGAGGATAAGCAAACACATCATTGTAACGTCCGAAGAATATCAAAATCGTTTTGTAGTAGATGCTGCAGGAATTGGAGGAAGGGAAAAGCTTTTACCAGGGGATACCTTGGCAGCCACGGGTTTGGTTAAGCCAAGGAGTCAGCAGAGGCCATATTAGTTGTTGGTAACGAGCCGATGAATGAAGCGGAGGTCTCACAAAGCAATGAAGGGCTGAACGTTGAACAGTTGCAAATACCGAACGGAGTATCAAACAGCCGCCGGCAAGCGCAACAGAAAAGAGAAAGGGGAACAAGAGTTGGACTATTTTGGAAAGTAAGAAAATGTATGCAAACCATTGACGCTATTTTGAGTGCCGGAAACCTTACAGAAGCGAGCCGTGAGGTGATCCGCAACAAAGGGGCATCCGGAGTGGATGCCATGAGCGTAAAAGAGCTGAGACCGTATCTGGATAAACACAGGGACGAACTAACAGCACTGATACGCCAAGGCGAATACAGCCCGCAACCCATACGGGGCAAGGAAATACCGAAGGGCAACAACAAGAAACGACTGCTGGGAATCCCCACGGTTGTCGACCGGATGCTGCAACAGGCGGTAGTGCGCATTATTATGCCCCAATACGAGTATATGTTTTCGGGTTACAGCTATGGTTTTCGGCCAGGTCGCAACACCCATCAGGCCATACAGAAATCGTTGGGCTATATCAACTCAGGGCATCAACACATTGTTGATATTGATCTGAAGGGGTTCTTCGACGAAGTAGATCATTGTTTGCTGCTGCAAATACTTTATCGCAAGATAAAATGCAGGGCAACCATGCGCCTGATCCGCCGTTGGTTGCGGGTGCCGGTTTTGCTGGACGGAAAACTGGCCAAACGGCGCAAAGGCGTACCACAAGGAAGTCCGCTAAGCCCTTTACTATCCAACTGGTTGTTGAAGATTGGCTATTCCGGAAGCTACCACCCAGTAATCCGGCGTATACCACCCAGGTTGAGTAACTAAATCGAAGAACTTATTTGACTGACAATATTACCGTTTTTTTCTTAAACTCTCACCTTTTAGTTCAAACCGGTGTGCCGTATAGACGATCCTGTCCAGAAAGCTGTCGGCCACGGTGGGTTCGGAAAAGACATCAAACCAACTGGCCACCGGCAACTGGCTGGCAATAATGGTTGACTTTCGGGCATGGCGGTCCTCGATGATTTCCATCAGATCCAGTTGCTGTTGTCCTTCCAGTGGCGATAATCCAAAATCGTCCAGGACAAGCAGCTCTGTTTTGGCCAGTTTGTCAAAAACCCGGGTTATAGTGCCTTCCAGTCGGGCAATCTTTAGTTTCATCATCAGCTTTTGCATATTAAAATACGCTACGCTATAGCCCAGTTCGCACGCTTTCAGTCCCAGGGCCGAGGCCAGTGAACTTTTGCCGACCCCGGTTAGTCCGACAATGATCACGGCCTCCCCGTTCTTGATGTAATCGCCCATGCCCAGCCTTGTCAACAGGGATTTGTCGATTCCCCTTGCCGGGTTGGTGTCGATTTGATCCAGGCTTATCCGGTAACGAAAGCGGGCATTCTTTTCCAGCCGGCTGAACCGGTTCATTTTACGCTGGTCCTGTTCTGCCTGGAGCAGCAGGGCCAGCCCGTCTTCCAGGGAAAGTTCTGTAGTTTTTCTTGTCTCAATTAATGTTTTCCAGCAGGCGGCCATCCCTGACAACCGAAGCCCGCTGAGTTGGGTGATCATTTGATCCATCTTCTTTTCATTTTTGGTTTGTACTCTGATTATTTTCCTTGATTATTGATAGTCTCCCCGGATGTTTCCGTGTTTGGGGAGTTTCTTTATGGTTGAAGGCTTATCCGATGTCATCCTGTTTTCGATTCGCCTGCGAACAAACTGATAACTTGGTATGCCGTTGGCAACGGCCACCCGGCAGGCTTCTTCAAAACAGAAGGGATCGGTTTTGCGTTGAAGGCTCAACAACCCCTCACAGCGTTTGTATAAAACCTCGGGCGTTTCTTCCTTTGCAAACATCATCTTCATCAGGCAGAGCAGGCCATCTGACCGTTTGCGGGCCAGGTCCATGTAGTACCCGGGGCTGCGGTCCATGTAATGCTGATGGGCCGATGGCATGTGCTCCCGCACGAGCGTATATCCGAAACCGATGGTGCGCCGGTGAGTGGCAACCAGCTCTGATTTGCAATAGATCCGCACCAGGGTACGGGTATAAACCACACTGGCCTGTTCCCCGGTGCAGGCGTAAGGAACCGAATAATAGTGTTTGTCCCGTGCCAGGTAAATACAACTGTTTTGCTGCACCCTCAGGCTCGCATAATAACGGATATCAAAACCTGACAGGGGCAAGGCTTTTAACAGTCCTTTTTCATCGGCCAGAAAGTGTTCTTCGCGGCTGTACTCCCGTTGTTGCATCCGGGTCTGGTTATGTTGCAGGATCTTTTCGCTGATCGCCCTGTTCAGGTCGGCCAGGGAAAAAAAGACATGGTTACGCAACCGGGCATACACCCGCTGGTAAACCAGCTTAACCTGGTTCTCCACCAGAGCCTTGTCTTTTGGGGTCCGCACACGCGCAGCCAGCACGGCAAAACCATAGTGGTTGGCAAAATCGTCCATCACCCGGTTAATGTCCGGTTCATACCGGTCGGTTTTGATCACGGCAGCCTTGAGGTTATCACAAACCACAATTTTGGGGACACCACTGAGTGCCTGCAAACAGCAGCCAAGTGCATAAAGAAAATTTTCCGTGTTCTGATGGGAAACAGCCATGGCAAAGCTGTAATCCGAGTAAGGCAGGGTAGCCACGAAAACATACGCTTTTATCGCTTCCCCGGTCTCACGATCAACGTAAGAGAGCGTATCCCCTGCAAAGTCGACAAAAAGTTGCTGCCCGGGCTGGTGGGTCAGCACCGCGGAAGATTTACGGGCTACACGCAACTGGTTTAAATGAAAGCAGAACTGGGAGTAGCTGTACCCCTGCGGGTGCTTTTCACGGTATTCCTGCCAAAGCAGTTTGATGGTCACGTGCCTGCGTTTGAGTTCTCCTTCAAGATAAGGGAGCATTTGTTTCAGCTCATTAAAGCGATCTTCCAGGTAGGCCGGGTTTCCGGCATGAAAACGGCCTTCCAGCACCGGATCATCCAGGGTAAGAAGCTCTCCGATATCCAGTTTCCCGGATGCTATTTTTTGCATGTAGTTGTTGACCGTCCCTTTGTAAATGCCGAGTTCTTTTCCGATCTGACGGTTGGACAGCCCGCTCTGATGAAGCCTCAAAATTTGTTTTAACTGACTCATAAGTATTACTTTTCTTGCCATAATCCGTGTGCTTGATTGGTTTTATAAGCACACAAAGTACTCGAAAAGTTACTCAGGGAAACCAGGTTAGTGGGTGCATATGCTCCGGATTCTGTCAGAACCCGCCAACGGGATGCCACGAAAAAATATCCACCTGTCTGCCATTGGATTAGCGGCCCATTTTTGGGTGGTCATGCTCCGGAATCCGTGCCGTTTTCTCCCGTTTTCGGATAACTTGCACCCACTGGGTGGTTATGCTCCGGAACCGGTCTGGCCGGGGCAGCGTGATTCCTTCAAAATCACATTTTACAACCTAAAATGCCCCAAACAACCCCGTTTTTGGGTGCATATCCGCCGGAATGTCATGTTTTTTCCTTTTGAAAAACGTTCATTTCCTCTGGATTCTTTCTAAATTACTGGGTGGTTGTGCTCCGGATTATCCATTGAAGATAAACGTTGGGGAACGTTGAAAGCCAAGCTAAAAGAAATAACCCGTAAAACAAAGCCCATGAGTTTCGACCAACGTATACAAAAGCTAAAAGAGGTACAACGGGGTTGGACCAACTATTTCAGGTTTGCGGGCATATACAATAAGCTCAACGAACTGGACGGATGGTTACGCAACCGGATACGCTATTGCATTTGGACCGATTGGAAAAAACCGGAGCGAAAGCGGAAAAACCTGATAAGACTTGGGGTAGATTTGGACTATGCCTACCAATGGAGCCGGAGCAGAATGGGTGGCTGGGCAATTGCCCAAAGCCCAATACTGAACACCACCATCACGGTAGCACGGCTCACCCAACGGGGCTACGAATCGTTATTGGCCCATTATTGCAAAGTAAGCCCACATTACCAAAGTTCGCCACTATTTCCCATTGTTTAACGAACCGCCGTATACGTGCCTGAGATTTGAATGTCCGGTGGACATTTGAATCGAAAGGGAGGAGCGAAGCTCGCGTACGTACGGTGGTGTGAGAGGCTCTCCCCGTCAGTATTCACTGGCGGGGCAGTCTACTCGATTGTACCCCGTTTTTATTTCTTTCTCTTTTATATGTGTTTGATTAATAATGATTTTACATAGTCAGGCAATGCAATTTCTCCCTTGTCCGCTTCTTTCTTTAATGCTTCAAAAAAATTCACTTCAACTCCTTGCCATGTCAATTCGAGTCGGCGAATCTTTTCCAAAGTGATGTGGTCATAATTCTCAGGTCTGCCCCAATAACACTTTAAACAGATTTCAATATCTTTTGAATCATTCCAATTTTCGCAGTGTTCACAAGACCATGACTTTGCTCTATTGCAAGAAGCACAAAGAAGCATATAGTCATTGATGTTTTGTTGAAAATTTTCATCATCACCGCTTATTTCATATGGCACTCTATGGTCAACTTGCAAATACCTTTCTTCAAACTTTCCATTGCAGATGTAGCAATGCCCATTATTTGCATCGTATAATGATTTTTTGAACTCTTTCGAAAATATTTGCCTTCCGTCAACCCGATTATTACGAATTTTTGAACGGTCTCCAAATCTGTATGCAGCAATTGATTTACCATCAGCGGATTTTGTTTTAAATGTTTCAAGTGGGATTCCCGCCTCCCTAACATCTCTTGCCGCACGGGGTGGATGATTATATCCGTAAGTTTTTTCCAAATCTTCAGTTGTTATAAAACCATGTTTAAGTATATGGTCAATAACAATCTTGGCTCTTTTATTGGTTATTGATTCAGCAAGTTTTAAAAATTCTTTTGGGTACTTTTTCATACGAAGTCAAACAATGAAGGCTGTTTAATTGAAACTGATTCTATCCGTTTATTTATATGCGAAATTGAGGCCAAGTTATCGGATATATAAACAGCTTCATATGTCCGTTCGTTCCTACTGTGCAATGTTGCAATTGAAGAACGACCTGCATCTATTTCAATTTTATGTAAATTCAATTCCTTTGGAAGTTCCTCTCCGTATGTTTTGTTGTCAGTCCGACCATCGTAGCTTAAAATGAACGGAATATTCCGCTTATTTAATTTATAAAGTGAAATCACGAAATTTTCATGATTAAGGTCTTCCATATATCTAAAACCGCCATTTTTCGCTGTCCCTTGGTATGGCGGGTCCATATACACTAAATCATTTTCAGTTGCCATATCCAAAATTTTCTCATAATCAACGGAATAGAAAGTAACTTTATCCTTTAATAAATTTGAAACATTTAAAATATCAAATCTCATATTTTCTGGTAAACGCCCTTTCCTTCTTTTATCAGGACTTTGATTAAAATTGCCTTCTGCATTATATCTTACGGCAGCTTTAACGCATTTTGCCAATAAAAACAATAGATATTTTGGCTCTTTTGTTTGATTAAAATTGTCTCTTATTTGATAATAAAATTCCTCTTCATTGCCAAGTTGATTATTCCAAATATGATGATAATCCCGAATTATTGTCTGAGGCTCATTTACAATTTTGTCCCAAAGGTTTATTAAAGGTTCATTTATGTCATTTACAATAAACTTATTAGCCTTGAAATAATATGCTGATGCAATAGTTATTGCAGCCGAACCAGCAAAAGGCTCAATTAATCTATCAATCTTTTGAGGAAAAAATCTCAAGATGTCAGCAGCAAGGTTTCTTTTGCTGCCCTGATATGGTATCGGATGTGGTATCTTCATGTAATCCTTTTTTTTACAAATTTAATCATTTTCGTTCAACATGCCTTATCAATGGTATGACGTCTTTTTAAAATGGGGTACAACGGTCACTTGCAAGTTGTCGTTGCGGATTTCGAAGAGCGTCAGTGTCCGCCAGGACATGACGGTCAAGAAAGGAGCAGAGACAACGCACACCACTGCACCGCAATGCAATTTGCAATTTGTTGAACTAAACCCGCCTACGCGGGTAGTGTTTTAAAAGTACCCGATTCTTCCTATACTCCGGAATTTTTAACCATTAAAATTTCTGAATATGAGAAAGAAATCGGGTTTAACTATCGTTGAGCAGGCTGTTGTGCTTGTTCCTGAGTTTGAAAAAGTGGTCCGCAAGCTGGAGCAACAGGTTACTTTGCGCGGACAAAGCAAAAGTACGTTAAATAATTACATCCGCCGCATCGCCCTGTTTGTGGTCCGTTTCGGGAAGCTTCCCGAACAGATCGATCCCGAAGAGATCAACGAGTACCTGCAGCTTTGGCCCGCGATCCCCGCTCGCCTTCGCGCAGCAGTTTTAAACACATGGTGTACGGGCTGCGCTACTATTACCGCTTGCCGGGGATGAACAAAAATGCCATTGCCCTGCCTTCGCTGAAAGGAAATACCAAACTGCCGGTCATCCTGAACCAACAGGAGCTTAAAGAGCTTTTTACCGCGCCAACGCTTTTGAAACAACGGGTGGTGCTCACGCTGATCTATTCGTCATAATCACTAAATCACGTTACGCTCCCGGCGTATCCGGGAGAGGTATGCCCCCATACCGGCAAAAACGCAAAAAAAGCAGGGCTTAAACATCACCTCGCTGATGCAAACTGAACTGAAAAGCACAAAAACCTGCAACATGTCAATGAACGGCGGGCTCTTTCCTGCCCATTCTATCTGTGAAATCCAATAAAAACCTTCAATAAGTGCATAGCCCTCAGCCCGGCGGGTGTAGTTCAACCGGGAACAATCGCTGGGCGCTGCACGCCGCTCATGTTCCTATTTATTAGCCACAGTTGTTTATTCAAATATTTTGTTTAAGTCAATTTTTAATCCTGCGGCTTTAATTTCTTTTGATAAAATCATTTTCCATCCATCACTATTGTCAACACCAATATAAATTACTCCTGTGTAATCTGACGGAATCTCTATATTGTCTTTAACAAGTCCAACTACATTCTTTCGACCTAATTTTCCTATGAAGTAACCTAATTCAAATATTACATTTTGTCTTGCTCTCTTTTGTAAATTTTGTTTTTCTTCAGATGCACATCCGAAATCGTCTGGAGTCAATAAGACAACAGCGAAAGCAACATCTGAGTATTCTTCGAATTTTTCAATGATTGTTAATCCTTTGCTTGACTGTTCGTGTAGAATTATTGGTTTCAAGCCGATTTTCTCTAAGAATCTTGCTGTTGTTTCTTTTAGTTCTTTGTCATGACCGTGAACTAAAAAAATCCTATTTGAAATTTCATTTTGCGTATTAGAGACTGTTTTGAAATCATTGTCAAAATTTGTTAAGCATCAATCTTATCATTGATAATTGGACAAAGGCTGCACTTGTTTCGGTCAACCTTTCATAGTCTTTCGAGGTCCGTCGTTGAAATGAAATCCAGGCAAATGTTCTTTCAACAATCCATCTTTTAGGCAGGATTTTGAATTTGTGGGCTTCATTTCTTTTGACAATTTCGAGGGCCCAACCAAATTTTATCCTGGCTGTCTCTATTAATTCCCCCCGATAACCGCCATCGGCAAATATTTTTACGATCCCTTTTATGTATTTATTTTTAAGGATTTTAAATACAAGTTCTGCGGCCTTGCTGTCATGTGGCGTTGCTGAATGGACTACAATGGCCAGTAGTAAGCCAAGGGTATCAACAACAATGTGCCTTTTTCTGCCCTTAATCTTTTTGCCGCCATCATACCCAATCTCGTCTTGACAAACATTGACTGTTTTAACGGATTGACTGTCAATTATGCCAACAGATGGAACAGGGTTTCTGCCTTTTTGCACCCTGACCTTTTCGACAAGATAATCATGCAATTCCTCCAAAAGCCCGTTTAACTTCCACTGTCTGAAGTAATAATAAACTGTCTGCCATGGCGCAAAGTCGTTGGGGAGCATCCGCCATTGGCAACCGGATTTGGTTATGTACAAAATTGCATTCACAATTGATCGTAAACTATGTTTTCTTTTTCGCTCTTGTTCAAACAAATCTTTTATAACTTGCCACTGGTTATCGGTTAAATCACTTGGGTAAATTTTCATCGTACACTAATTTGTCGTTATTTTAGTGCAAAGAAAATCTAACCTGATATAGTTAGCTGATAACCAATTTTTTAATTATAAACACCTTGGTGTTAATTGCGCTATAATATTTTTTAAATTTAAAATCAAAACAGTCTCTTAGTCTTTGGAATTTTGGGATTTGGGTCAAAATCTTCGTTCGTCTCGATATATCCAATCGCTTCATCAATCATGTCAATTAACGGTGGAATTATTGATTGTCCATATGGTGGGTCAAAAATTAATGTAAATGGGTCAACATTTTTCATAATCATTCCTCCAATCGCTGGTGGAGGGGAAATAGTATAAGTCTTTAAAGAACCCGTTCTGGAAATTAAATTTCTTACATTTCTGAGTTTTTTATTGATTTGCGTTCTTGTCTCATGTGTTGGACTACCATATTCCCAATGTGAGAGAAGATTCTTAAAGTCTTCTAAATCATTTATATAATCAGCTGTTTTCTTCATTCTTTTACAATTGTGGCTAACGTTTGTCTATATTTACCAGGTACATATATTTCCGTTTTGTCGGATGGAAAGTGAAAGATATTCTTCCAAATCCGGAAAGTATCGTTATACGTCCCTCACTCACATCAAACCATCAATCGGGTTTTTTCCATCCGGCAATGAAAAATTTGGAACATAAAACGTCCTTGCCCCTGTTTTTCTTCTTCAACATCGCCGGTAAGGGTTTATGTTGTTTTTTCCTTACGCTTCAAATCAACCAACCGGCCGGAATTTTCCGGTTTCGCTCCCCAATTTACAAAACTTGACGTAATAAATTTTACTGATTGGCTAATTTGGAATCAATTTAAAAACAGTTGGTAAATGGGTGTCATCCCGCTGCGGGTGCAGCGGTTTCCGAACCGCCGGTTAATAAATGCCTGCCCGCGGGAGAACCAGCCAGCGGAGGATTTTCGGAATATCCTGATGATCCAATTCTGTTTCGCGGAAAACCCAATTGTGTTTTCCGCATATTACAATTGAATTTTCCGCATAATCGGATTGTATTTTCCGCATAATTGAAACGGATTTTCCGGAAAATTGGTCTGGCATCACGCACCTTGCACCGGGGGTGCGCCGGTCAACAGATGCTGAAACAAGTTCAGCATGACGGCGCTTCATTGATGACCTGTCGCCTGGCTATGGCCTACGGCGATTTTGAAACTGGAAATAAGGGAAGGGAATCGGGGCAGGGACTGGTAAGCGGCCCTGTTTGAGGAGGAACGACGAGTTGGGCCGTGTGGCATTCTCAACCCGTAGTTTTCCTTCAAAATCACCGTCAGCCTTGACTTTTTTTGTTTGCTTTTTTGTGTTAAGACAAAAAAGTAAATCCGGTCCGGAAGGACATAACACACTGCGGCCTGCTTTTGTACAGAGAAACATTTTTTTTAAGCGCAGCGGGGGAACCGGTTTGTTTACTCAGTTGGGAGCTGCGGTAACGGCGAACCGTTGGCAAACGGTATTCCCGTTGGTAAAAAAACAACCCCGGCCGGTCTCCCCGTAATCAAAACCACATCTCTTTGCGGCGTATGAAACATTTGTTCCCGGATCACCCGGGGCTACCCGTATTTAATCCCTCCGGGATTTCCGGTTGACGGTTAATCATATCCTGATAATTTGCCTCGCCGGTCAGGTTTTGTGTCTGACAGTTAGCCCACCGGGATTTTGTACAGAAGAACAAGCTTTGAAAAGGGGTGGGCAGGCCGTTCCGACCCGGGTGTCCGGTTTTTAACCGGCGATGAGCGAATGCGCGGTTAAAAACCACGCCACCCCGCAGCACAACAACCGGCAACGGTCTGAATGCAGGTTTTTTCTCTTCCTGCCAAGAGCTTGTCTCAAACTTGATTCGGGAAGGAGCACCCGCGAAGCGGTGAGCCGAAATTTCTTTCTTCTACGGACTTCGCTTCTATTTCCGGCTCTTTATTTCCAGTTCATTCAGGTGTTCCATTTTTTTACGTTGAAGGAATTCGGTGATGCCTTCGAGGTGTTCTTTTACCCGCTGGTTGCCAAACTCATAGATCTTGGTTACCATCCCGTCGAGAAAATCGCGGTCGTGCGACACGAGGATCAGCGTGCCGTCGAATTCAAGCAAAGCTTGTTTCAAGATGTCTTTGGTGCGCATGTCGAGATGATTGGTGGGCTCGTCGAGGATAAGCAGGTTGACCGGTTCAAGCAGCAGTTTGATCATGGCCAGGCGGGTGCGTTCGCCCCCGGAAAGTACGCTCACTTTTTTGTCCCAGTCTTCGCCACCAAACATAAAAGCGCCCAGAATATCCTTGATTTTTGTGCGGATATCGCCTTTGGCTACATCGTCGATGGTTTGAAAAACGGTAAGGCTTTCGTCGAGCAGGGAGGCTTCGTTTTGTGCAAAATAACCGATCAGGGTATTGTGCCCGAGCGATAGTTTGCCGCCGTGTTCTATTTCTTTCATCATAGCCTTGACGAGCGTCGATTTTCCTTCACCGTTTTTACCAACGAATGCCACTTTCTCGCCTCGCTCAATGCTGAACGACGCGCCTTCAAATACCAGGTGATTGTCATAACTTTTCGACACATTTTCGGCAATCACCGGGAAATTGCCCGAGCGTGGCGACGGCGGAAACCTCAGCCGCAGGTGCGATGTGTCTACTTCGTCCACTTCCAGGAGCTGAAGTTTTTCCAGCATTTTCACGCGCAACTGCACTTGCAGGGTTTTTGAGTAGGTACCTTTGAAACGTTCGATAAATTCTTTCGTCTCGGCAATCATTTTTTGCTGCTCGTCGTACGCTTTTTGCTGTTGTTCGCGGCGTTCGCGCCGTAGTTCCAGGTATTTGGTGTAGTTGATTTTATAATCGTATATGCGGCCCATCGTCACCTCAATGGTACGGGTGGTGATGTTGTCGACAAAACGGCGGTCATGCGAAATGACAATCACCGCTTTGGCATTGTTCACCAGAAAATCTTCGAGCCACTGTACCGATTCGATGTCGAGGTGGTTGGTCGGTTCGTCGAGCAGGATGAGGTCGGGGCTTTGAAGCAGGATTTTGGCCAGTTCAATCCGCATGCGCCAGCCCCCGCTGAAATCGTTGCTGGGGCGGTTAAAATCGCTGCGTTCGAAGCCAAGTCCCAATAGGATTTTTTCCACTTCGGCGTCGAAATTAATTTCACCCTGGCTGTACAGCTTTTCGCTGAGTTCCGACACCTGCTCAATGATGGCGCTGTATGCGTCTGATTCGTAATCGGTGCGCACCGTCAATTCGTGATTCAGTTCATCCAGTTTGCTCTGCATATTCAACACCCTGGCAAACGCCTGCGAGGCTTCTTCGAACAGGGTGCGCTTGCTCTCGGCCATCAGGTATTGAGGCAGGTAGGCAATGACGGCATCTTTCGGGGCCGATATTTTTCCGCTTGTTGGTGTTTGTACGCCGGCCAGAATTTTCAGCAAGGTTGATTTCCCGGCGCCGTTTTTACCCATCAGCGCAATGCGGTCCTTCTCATTCACTACAAAATTGATATTCTTAAAAAGCGTGCTCCCGCTAAACTCTACCGCCAGGCCGTCAACTGAAATCATCGTTCTTTTGTTTTAAAAATCAGCCGGCAAAGATAATCAAATGACCGAATGATGAAAGGAATGGATTCGTATCAAGTATTTCCGGGATACTAATCCGGGTTCAGGCGAATAGTCATCCGGTCGAATACCGGGCTTCCGATTTCGTAAACCGGCTCGGTTGAACATCCGCACGTCATGGAGAAAGGCCCCGTTTTCATTAAAACCGAAAGTGAGCTCATCAGTCCCTGGTCTTCGTCGCCGTTGTATCCCCGTTGCGGGCTAAGTCCTTCGTATACCGATTCGACCACCTCGCGCGACCAGCGTTGCGTTTGCCGGGCTTGGTTGTGGTAATTAAAAATAAAAGCTGTTTGAATGGAGGGTTGAGAACGGGAAAGATACGCTGTTCCCGGAGATAAAAAAAGAGACTGTCTGAAAAGGTCCGGGCCAGTCATCCCCAACTTGTTTCGGGATCTCAATACCCTGATCGTCAGACCCTGAAATAAATTCAGGGTGACGGATACAGAGAACCCAGTACTTTTTTCAGACAGCCTCTTTCTTAACTTTATTTTTAGTTATAACCCGGGTTCTGAACCAGCAACGAATTTAATTTCATCGCGTCGGTCGGTATTGGTAAAATCCGGCGGTACGTGTCGTTATTGGTTTTAAAGCCCCACGTTCCTTCGAACTTGCCAAAACGGATCATATCGTTCCGGCGCCAGCATTCATACACAAACTCACGGCCCCGTTCGTTGTAAAGATCTTCGAGTGTAACGTTTGTCCATGCCGGCGAAGTGGAACGTTTTTCACGTACCATGTTGACCAACGACAAGGCAGTGTGTCCCAGTGTTGGTGCTCCGCCGCGCAGGATCGCCTCTGCCTTCATCAGGATAACATCTGAATAACGCAGGTAAGGAACGTCGTTGTTTTGATTCCGGTTTGTTGATGTTTTATCGGGATAGAATTTGATGTTGCGATAACCCATATTCCAGGCAATCTCATCGTTTCCGCAGTCAAACAAGGCCTCATTCTGACGTAAAACGATATCAGGAGATAAAGTAACATGGTAGGTATAGGGATCACCGCCATCATCGCCTGTATAAAATTGGTCATATCCTTTTTTTGTCGTAGTCACCATAACCGGGGTTACACCATCTTTCATATACTGAGGTCCGGTCAGCCATTGATCGTTGCGGATATCGCCCGCATCATCAAAAATGGCGTAAAATTCGGGCAGGGTACTCATTGGCGCGCTCGGCCGGAATGGCAGTTCGAATTTAGCCTGAAGCGAACGCGGTACGTCGTAGCGGGCTCGGTACATCTGTCCGTTTGTCCCCGGGTAGGCTGTGGCCGAGGGATCAAACGGAACGGCAAAAATGAATTCTTTCATTTGAGGACCGTTGTCCGGGTAGAACATTTGCAGGTACGAACTGCGAGGTTCGATCGCAAATTTCCCGGAGCTGATTACAGCGTCGCAGGCAGCAATACAATCGTTCCAGCGGGCCGTTCCGGTGTAATATTCGGCGTTCAGGTACATTTTGGCCAGTAAAGCATAGGCAGTCCATTTGGTCGGACGCCCGTAAGTGGCCTCTCCTGTTTCCTCGCTCAGGTTGGGAATGGCTTTTTTCAGCTCGCTTTCGATGAACTCAAAAACCTGGGCACGCGGCGTGTTTGTTCGCGGCTCAAAATCGCCGTAGAGGGTGTCCAGCGGAACGTTGCCGTAAAAATCCATCAGGATAAAATAGGTGATGGCCCGCATGGTCCGAAGTTCGGCCAAAGTCGTGTTTTTGTTTGAGCCTTCGGGCATGACGTTTTTGAGGATATAGTGGGCCTGATTGTTTACCCCAATGGTTTTTTCCATCATGTACCAAAGGTAATTGGTTGCGCCATGGTCTTTATCCCAGGTATGATAATGCATCTTCAGATAGCCTTGGTTATCGTACCAGTTTCCGCCCCTGGCCGGAAGAATTCCTTCATCCGTGCTGATGGTGCTCATGAAGAAAAAAGAGTGCGCATATTCTCCCCTGAAAACGGAATAAACAGCGCCGGCGGTCTGGGCGTATTGTTCTTCGTTTTGCGGAAAGACATCGGGGGTCATCTGTGTCGTGATCGGCACATCAATATCATGGCAGGAAACCAGTAAACCTGCAAGCGCCGGAAAAATGATGTATTTGATTATATTTTTCATCGTTACGTATGTTTAGTTGTTAAAAAGTCGCTTTTACGCCAAATAACACGGTCCGGGTTTTGGGATAAAAGTTATTCGAATCCACGCCGGGGGCCATGCCTCCTTGCTCCACTTCCGGATCGATTCCATTATATTTTGTGATAATAAACAGGTTATTTACCGAGGTATAGACACGCAGGTTCTTCATGGATTTGCCGAGATTCCTGAAATTGTACCCCAGCGTTGCATTGTCCATACGAATATAACTTCCTTTCTCGATGAAGCGGGATGAATACTTGTAAGAATTCAGATCCGTGGGAGACTCGTTGGCCACATCAACCAATATATTTGTCGAATGGGCTGTACTTGGGCGGAACAGATCGGCCCGGGTGGCATTGAAAACCTTATTCCCGAAGACCCCGCGAACGAAAATATTCAAGTCAAAGTTTTTGTATCTGAAATCGTTGGTCCAGCCCATCAACAATTTGGGTTGCGGACTGCCCAGATAGTGATAATCAACGCCGATTGCCGGGTTAGTCGTCAGGCTTCCGTCGGCGGCAACATATTGTGAAACCCCTTCGGAATTTTTGCCGGCATATTCCAGTGTAAAGAACTGACCGATTGGCTTGCCTTCTTTTCTGATTTGAAGTGTACTGCCGGTTTGGCCACCCCCGTCAGGCTGGGTATATCGAATAGAGTCGCCTCCTATAAACAAAGGATTTTCTAATTTTACAATCTCATTCTTGTTGTGGGCCAGATTGAGACTGGTTGACCAACTGAAATCGGCGTTTTTTACCGGTGCCGCATTAATGCTAACTTCGATCCCTTTATTCGACATTTCACCTCCGTTGGCTGTAATCTTTCCGGCTGGAACCAGTACCGGGTTTACCTCATAATCATAGATCATATCCGTGGTTTTTTTGTTATAAACTTCAACATAACCACTTATTTTCCCATTTAGGACCGCAAAATCTACCCCAACGTTGGTAGTCGCTGTTTTTTCCCATTCCAAAGTTGGATTGGCGGCTTTGCTTGGTCCGAAGGCCTTAGTCTGCTGGCCGTTATAGTAAAATGAACCGAGTCCGTCGATAATGAATTGCGCGGTATAAGCATCGAATCCAGATGAGTTACCGGTGACCCCGTAACTACCGCGAAGTTTCAAATCCTGGAAGAAACTTTGTCCCTTCATGAACCCTTCCTGGTCAATTCGCCAGGCTAGGCCAACAGATGGGAAATAACCCCATTTCTTATTTTCGCCAAAGACGGAGCTACCATCCCGACGAATTGATGCTTGTAACATATATCTGGAGTCATAACTGTAGTTCAGACGGGCAAAGTCCGAAATCAAACGGGTTTTTTGGTAAGCATTCAGCGCTCCAAAATCAACCCGGTAATTACTTACGGTTGAATAGTCCCCCAGGGCAAGGTTGTTGTAACTTACATTGTCTACCGGGAAATTGGTATTACTTGCTTTAAACCCATCGCCCAATATGTCGTCTTGCCACGAATAACCGACTACTGCATTGATGTTGTGCTTCCCGAATTCTTTGGCCCAGGTCAGGTAATTCTCAAAAATTACATTGGTGTTTTGGTAGGAACTCCGGATTGCAAGCCCATTGTCTCCAAAGTTGATGATGGAGTGTACCGCTGGTGGATCGGGATTATTATAAAATTGGGCGCTGTTGTAGTACGTTGCATAATAACTGTTGTAGTATTCTCCGTTCAGCGAAGTATTTTTTTGGTAGGCTACATTCAGGTTGTATTTGAAACCGTAGGGCAGGGTCACTTCTGTGGTGAAATTACCAAGCAGTGTGTTTATTTTTGAATCGTCATCAGCCTGTTCAATGATAGCCAGCGGGTTAAAGTAACCTGAGTGGTTAAAGTTTTCGAAATAGGTTCCGTCAGCATTTTTCGGTGCGGTTACCGGAAGATACTTTGCCGCTTGCAACAAGGCCGAGTTTCGTTGAGGTACTTTCGTGTTTTTGATGTTGGAATTGGTCACGCTCAATCCGAATTTTACTTTATCGTTAAATGCCAACTGTTCGATGGCCATGCGCGCAACAATACGGTTTTGGTTACTGCTGAGCAAAATACCCTGTTTGTCGATATACGTAATACTGGCGATGTAATTGCTGCGCTCATTGCCCCCGCTGTACGAAAGGTTGTGGCTGGTTGAGATAGCGGCTGAACGTTGAATTTCCTTTTGCCAGTTGGTATTGGCGCCCATATCATCTTCGGGAGCAAAACTCATGTTGTTTTTATCAAGGAAAGATCGCAACTGATTGGCATCCATCATGTCGAGTTGGTTCGAAACACTTTCGATACCCACGTAACCGTTATAGGATATTTGCTCCAGGTCTTTTTTGCCTCTTTTGGTGGTAATCATGATCACACCATTCGCAGCGCGGTTACCATAGATTGAAGTTGCTGCCGCATCTTTCAATACATCCACTGAAACGATATCGTCGGGAGCAACCAGTGAAATGTCGGCTCCGGGAACACCGTCGATTACATAGAAAGGACTTTGCGAACTGTTAATGGTTGAAGCCCCGCGCATGATAATGGTTGCCCCGCGTGTTGGGTCTCCACTGGATGAAATATTCAATCCCGGTACTTTTCCCTGCAGCAACTGTCCAACGTCGGCGATAGCTCCGCGGTTCAGGTCGTCTGACTTAACAGAGGTAACTGCGCTTGACAGGTTTTTGCGCGAGTTCCGGCCATAACCGATGGCAACGACTTCCTCCAAACCAACCACGTCAGCTTTAAGGGTTACGTTGATGGTTTGTTGCCCGGTGTAGCTAACTTCTTCACTCTTCATGCCGACAAAAGAGAAAACCAGGACGGGGTTGCTTCCGGATACTTCCAGGCCGAACTTGCCGTCAAAATCGGTGATGGTTCCTTTGGATGTGCTTTTTTGAATTACAGTGGCCCCGGGGATCGGACTACCATTGTCGTCCAACACCGTCCCGCGAACCAGGGCGGGTTGCTGACTTAACTGACTGACAGCGGCGCTTCCTTGTTGCGCCAGGCTGAGGATAATCTGGCGGTCTTTAATGTCGTACCTGACAGCTGTTCCCCGGAAAATCTCATCCAGAATTTCATCGATTCTTTTGTCGGTGAGTTGTACGCTCACCTTCCGGTCAACATCGATATACTTATTGCTGTACATAAAGAAGAATTCGCTGTTTTTTTCGATGTTCAGCAAAACCTCTTTCACGGTGGTATTATTCATATTCAGCGACAGGCGTGTGCCTTGCGAATAGGAATCAATGGCCAAGGCCTGACCAATAACGAAAATGACAAGGAGGATTGTTAGTTTCATAATTCTTCCAAATTTTCTGACCTGCGGATAAAAATTTCCCGGGTCAATCCTTTTACGAATTTTTTCCATAATTTTGAAATGGTTTGAGTTTGACAATTTTTACAGAGAAGATTGTTATTTTAAGAAACCCGGGGGAGGATGTTAGCGCATCTTCCCCTTTTGCTTGATTATGCTTACATAGGCATTTTGTTTTTCTCGTTTTTTGATAAAATATATTTCTTTTTTTCAGGTCCGTTAATGGTCTCGCTGACGGCCTGTTGTGTTTCAAAAGAAAGGTTGGCAGCCTGAGCGAGGTACTCGAGAACCTGGGGCAAGGTTTCATTTTTGACGGTTAAGGTAAAGGTGAGCTCTCCCAGTTTCCGGTTGGGGTCGGACAGGATAATTTCGGCATTATACCAACGCTGCAAACGGGCAATGACTTCAGAGAGCGGGTCGTTTCGGAAGATCAGCTTTCCTTCGGTCCATGACGTATATTTTTCCACATCAGTTCTTTGTTTGATCAGCGATCCGGAATTTCTCAGATAGATCATTTGCTCTTCCGGCAAAAGCGCTATCGGTTCTTCTTCCTTGCCGGCGGGAGTGTACGACACTTTTCCTTCTTCGAGCACAACCGACGAAAAGTTATCGTCGGGAAAAGCTGAAACATTAAACTTCGTCCCGGTGACTTTAATGGTCCCGTCAGCTGTTTTCACATAAAACGGGTTTTTCAGATCAGAAGAAACATGGAAATAAGCCTCTCCGGTCAGGATTACCTCTCTGTTCCGTTTGGTAAATTCGGCAGGGTATTGCAGGCTGGTTCCTGCATTTTGCCATACTTCGGTCCCGTCGGGCAGCGTAGTTTTCAATCTCGATCCGGGTGGTGTTTCCAGGGTAATCCAGGCTTGCTCCCGGCGGTAGGCGCCCTTGTTCGAGAGCAGCCAAAGACTGGTAATTAACAGGGGAATAAATAAGATGGCTGCTGCACGCATGCCGAAATAAATAATCTTTCTCCTTCCGGCCTTTGTTGATGTTTCGTCCAGATTAATCCGGTGGTGGATCGAGTCCAGCATTTGATTAAGCTCTTCGCGTGCAATTTTATGTTGGAACGACGGCGTATTCCTCCAGTATTCAAAAAGCAAGTCCTGAATTTGTTGTTCATGTTCTTTTTGCTGGAACAGATGAATAATCGTATTTAATTCATCCGGATGACATTTGTTCTCCAGGTATTTCTGAATCAGGGATGCTGTATCTTTTTCAGTTGACATTTTATTGTAAATTAAGATCAGTGATATTCCGGGTGATGCTTACTTTGGTGCAACTTCTTCCTGAAATATTTACGGGTAATACGTGAAATCTTTGGATACCCCCCAAGCAAAAACAACTTTTTTTCAAAAAAAATCCTTTTAAAGGAACAGAACGATAAAAAGCAGGTTCAGAAATTTGCCTGAATCCAGTTGCCGGCGTATTGTTTTTAGCGCGAGGTTAATCTGATTTTCAACTGTTTTTACCGAAATATTCAGGATTCCGGCGATCTCTTTGTGGCTTAATCCTTCTTCGCGGCTTAACTGATAAATTTTTTTCCGTTGTTCAGGTAAGGCCGATATGGCTTTTTGCAATTCGTTGTTCAGTTCGTTGTAGTCGGCTAGATGATCAGCGCCGGGTTCATTTTCGGCGAAACGGGCGTGCAGTTCCTGCAAGTATTGGTTTTCTTTTAACCTTTTGCGCAGTAAATCGATGACGATGTGGTATGAAACAGAGAAAAGCAAGGCTTTTACGGATTGCGACGAATCAAGCTGATCGCGTTTTTTCCAAAGCTTCAGAAAGGTTTCCTGCACCACTTCCTTCGCATCTTCGTGGTTTTTCAGCATGGAGAAAGCAAAGCCAAACAATCGTTCGCTGAATTGCGCATATAAAAGATCAAAGGCTTTGATATCGCCTTGCCTGATTCTTTTGGTCAACTGGTTCATTTCTTCCACAGTAGAAGTCTCTTTCATTCCATGACTTGAAATTGCCGGATAAAACTATCAAATAATTTTAACATGAACGATTTTCCCGGTTAAGTCGGATGAAATGGTCGCTCCGGCCACATTCCGGTGTATGTTTATACAAATTCCACCCTGACTTGTTTGAAAAAACGTTCTTCCAATAGTTTGACAATGCGTTTTACAACAAACTTCCTGATTTCAAGTTCAACCGGTTGGTCAGGATCCTGGTGAGCCCAGTTGATCCGGGTTCCTACAATAATGTGAATGGTGTCGTGGTCCATGAGCAGTTTGACTACCTCTTCAGGCGGCGAATTTCCTAACCGCGTGTCGCTGGTATAAGTTTCCAGGATTTCTTCCACTTTTCCCATGGTCAGAATGCCCTCGGTGACCATTTCAAAGCCTTCCATCCGGGCGGTTGGCGGAATCGCGATGTCGGCATAGCGGTGCTGAATATTGACTTCGAGGTTAAGTTCGCGAGCGATGATCTCTGCAGTTGTTCCGCCGCAGATGATTTTCTTCCCGGGAAAATCCTGCACCCGCTTTACAAAGTCGTAGTCTTTGATTTTGTAAAACGGGGGTCCGGTAATCAGCATAAATTCACGCGGCTGTCTGAAATAGACCACTCCGCAGCTGGTGTCGTCTTTTAACTCAAAGTCATCGTTCATGGCGGCCTGGTTCAGTATTTTTCGGGCTAAACGGGTTGCCGATATTTCGGATTCGCGGGCGATCTGTTTTTGGGCAAACAGCGATACCTCCGGTTGTCCCCAGCCCTCGGGATGCTTTTTGCTGCCCAGCCCGCTCTGCGCTACGCCGTCGGTGATAAAAATCACGCGGTCGCCTTTTTGCGGTTTAAACTCGCGGATACGTAAGATTTTGCCCACGTTTTCTTCGCCACGGATGTTCATTTCAATTTCGCGCGGAGCAAAAGGATGTCCGTTGCGCAGAATGATGGTGGGTGGGTTATCGTAATTAATGATACGCACCAACTCATTATTGTCTATTTCAATAATGGTGAAGGTGGCATAACTTTCCTTGCCGTCACTGCTTCGGGGCAACACCCGCATGAAAATATTCGCGGCAATTTCGGGTTTAGTATGAAAAGAGGTATAGTTTAAGGCCATAGATGCCGTTAGCGTGGCCAGTACGTTTGCCCTTACACCATGGCCGATGCCATCGGACAAAACCAGGATGGTGCGTCCTTCCTCGCTGATCCGCCGGGTGTGGAACACATCGCCGCAAACCACTTCGCCTTTGGCTTGTTTTTGCTGAACGTCAACTTCGACATGAAAATCAGGCATTACTTTTCGTCCTCCCCGTATTTGTATGATTCGATAATCGAGTTCAGTAATTCTTCAGTCAGCGAGGCATTTTCGCCAAGCAGGAAGGCGATTTTCTGCACCGTTTCGAGGTTTTGCTTATTTACCCGCTGCGCCCGGCTGATGATTTCTTCGCGAACAAGCGAGGGGGCCGACATATCGCGGATGAGCGCCCCGACTACCCTGTTTTTGTAAATGGTAACCACCGACACGTGCAGCAGTTTGTTTTGAATTTTGAGGTCGCGTTCGAGCATGTTTTCGCCTGAAGCCATGATGGAGGCAAACATTTTATACACTACCTCGGGAACCAGTTCTTTCAGGTCGGCGCCGGTCAGACCGGGAATGGTTTCGTAAAGTTCTTCGGTTTCTTCGCCAAACAACCGGGCAAATCCCTGGTTCGAATCGAGTACCTTAAGTTCATTGTCCACGATAATGATCCCGGCTTTGATTTTATGGAGCATGGCCGACGCGATGACAGTGCCCTCCTTGGCTTTTTCCAGTTTCCGTTCTGCTTTTTTCCGGTCGGTAATGTCAAAAATCGAACCGACAATCCCCATGACATTTCCGGCATCATCGCGGATGACCGCTTTATTGAACACCACGTCGTGTAACGATCCGTCGGGCTGGCGAAACTTAGTTTCATAAACCTGGTTGCCCGGGCTGTCGAACAATTCCTGATCGCGCAAGGCGTAGATCTCGGCAATTTCGGGCGGCTGCACGTCAAACACCGTCTTCCCGGTGATCTGTTCCCGGTTTCGGCCGCTGAAAATTTCGTGAGCCTTGTTGGTCGACCGGTAGATGCCGTTGATATCGCGGAAAAAGATCGGGATGGGCAGAGCGTCGATAATTTTCTGATACAGTTCCGGACTATCCGGCATATCGGGGCGGAAAGATTTTTCGTCGTAGATCATGGGTCGGTTTATTTTGGTGTACCTGATTATTTGATGACAAAAATTACGAAAAAAACTTCAATATCATCAATCCAAAACGAAAACTATTCCTCCTGTTTTCAAATTGTCATTCAGGATGATCTTTTTGTTTTAATTTATAAAAGACTCAATTAATCAGTGTTTTATAGCATTTGATATCGGCGAAAAATCAAGCAAAATTCAGATTTAGAATCGCGTTGATTTTTTATGTTTGTGTCTGATGTAATTCATCTTTCAATGAAAAAATTAGCCGTAATTGCTTTAGGAGGCAATGCTTTATTGCGTGGCGACGAAGCCGGATCGATCGAACAGCAGGAAGCCAACACCACGGAAACCCTTGAAAACCTGGTACACCTGATCAAATCAGGTTATCAGCTCGTGATCACGCATGGCAACGGACCCCAGGTAGGTAATATCCTGATGCGGAACGATGCAGGCGAACAGTTGTACGGCATCGTTCCCATGCCTCTCGACATTTGTGTGGCCGATTCGCAGGGCGGTATTGGTTATATGATTGAGCGGATGCTCCGGAATGTGCTCAACAAACACGGTATAAAAAAACACATCATCTCCGTGATCAGTATGGTTACCGTCGATCCGGTTGATCCTGCCTTTGAAAACCCCTCCAAACGGATTGGAAAAATTTATACTGAAGCCGAAGCCGAAGAACTGAAACAAGCGAAAGGCTGGTTGTTTAAACCATCGGTTAAAAACCGCGATGGCTGGCGAAGGGTCGTATCATCGCCCGACCCCATCGATATACTCAATAAAGATGTGATTGAAGACATGGCGCGGGCCGGCAATATCGTTATTACAGCCGGTGGAGGCGGCATTCCGGTTTACTACGACGCCAACAACGAGTTGCGCACGCTGGATGCCGTTGTCGACAAAGATATGACCTCGTCGCTGCTGGCGTCGGAAATCGGGGCTAATGAATTTTATATTTTAACCGATGTATCTTTTATTTACAAAGATTATGGTCTCCCGAGCCAGGAGAAGCTCGAATTTTTAGATTATGCCGATACGAAAATGTATCTTGAAAACGGTACTTTTGGAGAAGGAACGATGGCCCCGAAGATAAAAGCTTGCCTGCGTTTCATTGAAAAAGGAGGTGAGAAAAGCGTCATTACCGAGGCCAAAAAGCTGGAAGACAAATCGTACGGTTCAAAAATTACGTTGCATTATGAGTGAGTTTCAAGTTTCAAGTTTCAAGTTCCAACTCCATGCTCCATGCTCCATGCTCCATGCTCCATGCAAGTAACCAATCTATAAAATCAATACCATGCAAATCAATTTGAAAGGAAGACATTTTTTGAAACTGCTGGATTTTAACGCGGAAGAAATCACTTACCTGCTGAAACTATCGGCAGAACTGAAAGAAGCAAAATATAACGGCACAGAAAAACAGCTTTTGAAAGGAAAGAATATTGCCCTGATTTTCGAGAAAACTTCGACCCGCACCCGTTGTGCGTTTGAGGTGGCGGCATTCGATCAGGGAGCGCATATCACTTATCTTGGCCCCTCGGGCTCTCAAATTGGTCATAAAGAATCGATGAAAGACACTGCCCGCGTCCTTGGGCGCATGTACGACGGGATTGAATACCGCGGCTACGGGCAAGCTATTGTGGAAGAATTGGCCCGTTTTGCCGGCGTCCCGGTATGGAACGGGCTGACCAACGAGTTTCACCCGACCCAAATCCTGGCTGACTTCCTGACGATGCAGGAACATGCGAATACGGATTTGTCGCAGGTGAAATTTTGTTACCTCGGCGACGCCCGCTTTAATATGGGAAATTCGCTGATGGTGGGAGCGGCCCAAATGGGTATGGATTTTCGGATTGCAGCTCCTGCCGTATGCCAACCGGCGGCAGAGCTGGTTGAGACCTGCAAGGAGATTGCAAAACAAACCGGCGCAAAAATTACCATCACCGATCAGGTGAACGATGCTGTAACCGGCTGCGATTTTTTGTATACCGACGTTTGGGTATCGATGGGTGAACCGGAGTCGGTGTGGGCCGAACGTATCGAACTGCTGAAACCATACCGGGTAAACAGCCGGGTGATGAAGCTAACCGGAAACCCCGGTGTAAAGTTTATGCACTGCTTACCGGCATTTCACAACCGGGAAACAAAAGTTGGCGAAGAGATTTTTCAGAAATTCGGGATGGACGCGCTGGAAGTTACCGAAGAGGTTTTTGAAAGCCCGGCTTCCATCGTATTCGATGAAGCAGAGAACCGGATGCACACCATTAAAGCCGTGATGGTCGCAACCCTGGCTTCGTAAACGGCGATTTAAATACGATACGCCCGAATTTTAACGAAATGCAGACTGAGCAGCGCCTGAAACCCGTTCACGGGAGGATGGCGTTTGGTCATTTTTCCATTTGCGTGTAAACTGTTCATTTTCATTCGCAACGAATAACAAATGCCCCTCTTCTCATAAAACCGTTGATAAAAACATTCAAAAAGATTACTTTCGTCCATTGATCCGACTTGGTAACTTGAAGCATTGTTCTGGTTTTCATTTTAAATAGGGGCATGTATAAACGATTGATTATTGCTGTAGATTTTGACGGAACCATTGTTGAACACAAATATCCGCAGATTGGAAAAGAATTGCCTTTTGCTATTCAAACGCTGAAGATGTTGCAACAGAATGGGCACCGGCTCATTCTCTGGACCTGCCGGGCAGGTCGGGAACTCGAAGAGGCCGTGTTGTTTTGCCGGGAACGGGGGCTGGAATTTTATGCAATCAATAAAAATTATCCGGAAGAAAGCTGGAAGCCTGAATCCAGCCGAAAAATTGTAGCAGACCTATACCTGGACGACCGGATTCCGGGAGGATTACCTTCATGGACTGAGTTATACCGGACTCTTCATCCGGAAACAGACTATACCGGCGGGATGAAAGAGTCGGGCCGCAAGTGGTGGATTTTTAAAAAATCTGCTGCTTTGTAGATAGTTTTTAATCAATATAGAATCAGACTTTATGCAAAAATATTTACTTCTTCAATTTTTCCATTCTCATCTATTCCATTTTTTCTGTTAACATGAAAACTACTAATACGGTAACATCAGCCGGCTTTATGAGCCTGATACTGCTGGTTTTAACCATTTCCCTGGTTTCGTGCCGAAACAGCGAGGAGTTGATGTATTTGAAAAATGCGTCCAATCGGGAACTGGTCAAAGCGCTGAATGATAGTGCAATTGAATATATCGTCAAGCCGGGAGATATCCTCTATGTCAGTATCAAGTCGATGAATGCAGAGGTAAATGCCCTGTTTAACCCGGAATCGAATATGGAACAGCAGAGTTATAACTCGTATCAAAAGTATACCAGTCCGCAGGGTGCATATCTATACGGTTTTGAGGTAAATGAAAAAGGCATGCTTACGCTTCCGGTACTGGGCGACATTCCCGTGACCGGACGTCCTCAGTCGCAGGTTGAGCTGGTTGTGCAGGAACGGGCGAATCAGTACCTGAAAGAAGCCATCGTTCGGGTTAAATTGCTGAATTATAAAGTTACTGTGCTGGGAGAGGTGAAAAGTCCCGGGGTTTACTACAATTACAACAATAATTTTACTTTGTTTGAGGCATTGGCGATGGCTAACGGGAGTACCGATTATGCCAATATTAAACGGGTAATGGTGGTTCGTCCGCAGGCAGAAGGTAATCAGACCACTATTCTCGACTTATCGGACAAAGATGTTTGGATGTCCAAAGCATTTTACCTGCATCCGAACGATTACATTTTTGTGGAACCCGACAAAAACAAAAATTTTCAGCTAAACAGCCAGGCATATTCACTTTTCTTCTCATCGTTGAGTGTATTGCTGGCCGTTTTAGGCTTTGTTTTGAAATAGTTAATTGTCCAAATTCATCGAGATGATGCAATCAAACCATATTCCTCAACCGGCTTTAAATCAACCGGATGATGAAATCGATCTGAAACGTTTATTTTTCATACTCTTACGCAAATGGTACTGGTTTCTGGCTTGTCTGTTTCTGTCTGTTTCCCTGGCTTTTCTTTTCGGGAAATACCGCAGCCAGGCATATCTGGTGGATACCAGCATCATCATTCCGCAAAAGAATAAGGCGTTTAATCTTGAAACCATGTTTGGAAACCAGTTTCCCGGGATGGCCGACATGTCGATCTCAACTGAGGTGGAACTGCTTCGTTCTTACACACTTAATTACAGGGTAGTAGAAAATCTGAACTGGCGTACCATTTGGTTTCAACGGGAAGTATTTGGCTGGAAAGGTTTGTACACTAACGAACCTTTTAGGATACGTGAACATGAGAATGAAATAAACATCGAAGATATCTGGATTGAAATCAGGCCTGAAGCCGACAGCACGTATTTGGTTTCTGCTTCCGGGACAGGTATGCTGAACAATGCTCCGGTTGATATCAATTGCAGTTCTGCCGGGAAGTTCGGAGAAGATTTTCAGAATGAATTTTTCAACTTCACCTTATATTTGAAAGACGACATCAGCCGTGTTGCCGGCGAACGGTTCCGGTTTCGTTTTACCAACAGGAGCCGGCTTACGCTTGAATACCTGGAGCGATTAAACATCGCTTCAGCCGATAAGCTCAGCGATGTCATCCGTTTGTCGGTACAGGGAACTGAAGCGCTGCGTGAGATTCGTTACCTGAATGAGCTGGTCCGGGTTTATCTCGACCTCAAGCTGGAACAGCAGACCACCACCCAAAAACGATCGTTGCAGTTTATCGATAACCAGTTGAGCGGCATTTCCGATTCGCTTATTGTTGCCGGCACTACCTTCACCGAGTTTCGTTCACGGAATCAGATCATCGATCTTAGCGCCCAGGGAGAACTGGTTATGACACAGTTGGGCGATATCGAAAAAAATAAGTCGCAGCAGCAGATGCAGTTGGAATATTTTGTCAATCTGCTGGCTTATTTGGGTAAGTCGGACGGGATTAAACAAGTTGTTACCCCATCGGTTGTTGGCATCCAGGATCCGTCGCTGAATGCCTTGGTGCTGAAATTAAGCGAACTGTACAGCCGACGCGAAGTGCTTTCATTCAGCGCATATGAAAATAATCCTACTCTGGTGCTGTTAAATAAGGAAATCAGCCAGGTAAACGAACAGCTTCGCGAAAATCTGGTTAATTTGATCGATAACGCCCGTTTGACGATTCAGAATCTGGATGCCCGCTACCATACCATGAATGCCCAGTTAAATAATCTTCCCGGGCAGGAACAGGAGTTGATCAATATCCGGCGGCAATACGATCTGACCAGTGAGATTTATACTTACCTGTTACAGAAACGTGCCGAAATAGAGATAAGCCTTGCTTCTACCGTGGTCGATATTCAAATTATCGACCCGGCGCGGGTGGAACGGATTCGGCAAACAGGAATTTCATCTAAAATGCTGATCTTGCTGGGCGCCCTGATTGGTTTGATTATTCCTGCCTTTTTTATTTTACTGGTTGAAATGGCCGACAATAAAATACATCAGCAGGAAGATGTGGAAAGATCCAGTCCTCTCACGATCATTGGTAATGTTTTCCATAGCAAGTCGAAATCGGACCTGGTTGTTTTTGAAAATCCGACCGCACCAATTACCGAATCGTTCCGCGCGATCAGAACAAACCTGCAGTATAAATTCACGCAGGCCGGCCAAAAAGTGATCGGAATTCACTCGATGATTCCCGGTGAAGGAAAAACCTTCTGCGCGACAAACCTGGCCTGTATCCTGGCCATGAACGACAAGAAGACCCTCCTGATCGGGGCCGACCTGCGAAAACCCCGACTGGATCAGATTTTCGGGTTTGACAACCTGAAAGGACTGAGTACATACCTGATCGGACATCATCGCGCACAGGATGTTGTCCGGGAAACGTACGCTGATAACCTGTGGCTGATTCCTTCCGGCCCAATTCCGCCTAACCCGGCCGAACTGCTCGAACGTGTGCAGTTTGCTGAACTCCTTGAATGGGCAAAGAACGAATTTGACTACGTTGTTATTGACAACGCTCCGGTCTCGATGGTAACCGACGGGATAATCACCGGCCGTCTGGTCGATCTGAATATTTTTGTACTCCGCTACGGGCTAAGCCGGAAAGATCAGTTAAAACAGATCAATGATATTGCCTTTCAGTCGGTGATGAACAAACCTTCCCTGGTGATCAACGACATCAAATTCGACCAGGTTGGGTACAGGCATGTTTACGCCTACTATGGACAGAACGGCAAAGCCTGATCCCCGGCCGCTTCCCCATTGCTTGAAGACTGAAGGGTCTTGCGGTTTATAGTCAACCGGGCAAAGTTCCGTGGCAGCGTAGACAAGGTTCCGTGGTAAAGGCTGCCATACACCTTTGTCAAGCTCACAACGCAACCTGGTCAGGCTTACCACGTTTTGGTTGGTCTCCGGTCTCCGGTCTCCCATCTCCCTTCTTCGCTAATCGTCTTTGCTCTCAGCCCCAAGCTCCCTGCCCCCTGCCCCCTGCAAAATCCCCTCCTTCGTGTCGAAATACGCGATATTCCTTAGTTGAATAAGCTAAATTAACTAAATTTGAAGCGCAATCACGATCATGCTGCCCGATGAGCATGAAACAGTTCTGAAAACGACAAATAGAAAAACATGATCCCATCAAAAATCACAAATATTGCCTGTATTGGTGCAGGCTATGTAGGCGGACCAACTATGGCCGTTATTGCCAGGCAGTGTCCGCACATCCGGGTAACCGTAGTAGATATTAATGCGCAGCGTATTGCCGACTGGAACGAAGCCGATCTTTCCCGTTTGCCCGTGTATGAACCCGGACTGCCGGAAGTGGTTGCTGAAGCCCGAGGGCGGAACCTGTTCTTTTCGACCGATGTGGAAGGCGCTATTCGCGAGGCCCAAATGATTTTTATCTCGGTGAATACACCGACCAAAACCTATGGCGTGGGCAAAGGGATGGCTGCCGATTTGAAGTATGTGGAACTTTGCGCCCGCCAGATTGCCGAAATTTCGACCGATGATAAAATCATCGTTGAAAAATCAACGCTGCCGGTCCGCACGGCGCAGGCGATCCGCACGATACTCGACGCATCGTCAGCCAACGGCGCCGCTGTTACCGTTGCTCCGGCTCCAAAATTTGCCGTGCTTTCCAATCCGGAGTTTCTGGCCGAAGGTACAGCCATAACCGACCTGATCCATGCTGACCGGGTGCTGATCGGGAGCGAAGACAACGAAACAGGCAAAATTGCCGAACAGGCGCTTGCCGACATTTATGCCAACTGGCTACCACGCGAACGGATTATTACCACACGTATCTGGTCGTCTGAATTGTCGAAATTAACGGCCAACGCTTTTCTGGCACAACGTATTTCATCGATCAATGCCATTTCGGCCCTGTGCGAACGGACAGGCGCCGATGTGGATGAGGTGGCCCGCGCTATCGGGATGGATTCACGCATTGGATCCAAATTCCTGAAAGCATCGGTGGGTTTTGGAGGAAGTTGCTTTCAAAAAGATATTTTAAACCTGGTGTACCTTTGTCATCATTTTAACCTGCCCGAGGTGGCCGGGTACTGGGAACAGGTAGTTTTGCTGAACGATTATCAGAAACATCGCTTTGCCAAGCAAATTATTGATACCTTGTTTAATACGGTGTCGGGTAAAAAAATTGCTTTCCTGGGATGGGCTTTTAAAAAGGACACGAACGACACCCGCGAATCAGCCGCCATTTACGTGGCCGATGAATTGTTGCAGGACCGGGCTGAAATTCATGTATATGATCCCAAAGTTTCGGCCAGGCAAATTTACGCCGACCTGGAATATCTGCAGAAACACCGGCGCGACGAAAACCTCTGCCATTCGCCAAAATTTGCAGAATTGACGCCCGAAGAGATTAAACAATTGGTAACCGTACACGATTCGCCCTTTGCCGCCTGCGAAAAGGCTCACGCGGTAGCCATCCTGACCGAATGGGATGAGTTTAAAACCTACGACTGGCAAAAGCTTTACGATCGGATGTTTAAGCCGGCTTTTATTTTCGACGGCAGAAACATACTCAATAGGCCGGCATTGACAGAAATCGGTTTTGAAGTAAAATCGATCGGGAAAGGCTGATACCCCAAAACTCGTTAAAAACCGATGAAACCCGGCATTGTGGTTTTATTCACCATTTATAAAGGCAGCAAATTGTCTGAATACCAGTTTGAATTTTTCGTCAATCACTTCCTTGTTTTTATCGGTTGCAGGGAAGGGACTGACATGGTTGTAACGAAACGGGAAATCGTAAATTGTTACCGGTATCGGAATATCCCGGGCAGCTCCCTGCAGGGTGTTGATAATTTCGTAGGGAGGAATGATGGTGTCCTGTTTTAGGGTAATGGCCATGATCTGACTGCTAACCTGACTGAACAAACTTTCGCGGTACCCGAGCTTTTCCTTGTAATCGAGCATCGAATAAAACACCAGTCCTTCCGGATGGGGGCCATTGATATAATGTTTCAGCTGTTTGTCATGGTCAAGGTGTTTCTTCATGTGTTCAATCATGTAGGCGTAGAGGGCAATATTCGCTTCACTGTCTAAAATATATTTCGATACGGGAGACAAACGGTTAAAAACAGACCCGCCACAGAATAAACACAGCCGGGAGTCGCTAAAATAATTGTTGTGGTTTGTCAGTTTCAGAATTTCGGCCAGTAAGCAACCAATGGAGTACGACATAAAGTGAAAACGGGCAGTCGGGGAGATCAGGCTGTTTAGCCCGCTTTTGCATTCTTCCACAAACCGGATGATGTCGTAATAGGTTTGCAGTCCCGACCAGATAAATCGTTGCGGGCGGCTGTGCAAACGCATACTGATGGCCACGTTGGTGAGCGATGAATCGACCACATCGGGGAACATCTTTTTTCGTTCTT
This sequence comes from Gaoshiqia hydrogeniformans, assembly GCF_049347105.1. Lineage (GTDB taxonomy): Bacteria > Bacteroidota > Bacteroidia > Bacteroidales > Prolixibacteraceae > Gaoshiqia > Gaoshiqia hydrogeniformans. Next base: position 5,547,731 of record NZ_CP186334.1, on the reverse strand, counting down.
CGCTTAACCGGAACATGTTTCGTTTATCGCTCCAGACCGAGAGTGTCCGGTTCATGTGAAAGGCAATCGGGAATAGAATAACAGCGCTGCCGGTGTGCCGGGCCAGGTATTGGGCCCAAGGGAGGTATTTGTCCCAGTTTTTCTCGTTAAATCCGTGAAGAAGAAAAATGGCGCTTTCGGCCTTTTCGACCGAAGAAGGCATAAAAATGTGATAGGAAAATACCTGGTTTTCCAGGATGTCGTTGTCGCGGATTTGAATCTGGTTGCTGATGTGCCCGATGTTGGTGTAAAAACTGTGTTGCAGGTTGAAGTGCTCCTGGTGTTCTTCACAGCAATAATCTTCTTCTCCTGGCAACAACTTATTGGATTTCGACCGGAATTCCTGGCGGTGGATGCGCAAATCTTCCAATGGAATGACGGCATCGTCAGCCAGCAATACCTCTCTCAGTTGCTGATAGGAATCTAAATATAGCATCGTTTGTTCCTCCTTTATTGATCAGGGAAGTTGCTGATTTTTGAGATCTGAGGCTGCAACAAAAGCTGCAAAAACGAGAGAAATGCCGGATTCAGTCAGTTAATGCGAAATCCGACCGCTTGCTGCTGAACGCTGACAATCAATCTTCGGGTCCAAGTTCCGATGCCGCATCGTAGTCCAGGAAAAAGACCGGGTTCGCGGTTTTCGGCGAAATGTAATACGCGGGAAGCTGTTTTGCTTCATCTGTTTGATTGACCAACTCGGCCATACGCCCGGCTTTTGATTTTCCGGTGACCAGGAAAAAGACACGTTCGGCATTGTTGATGACTTTGCCGGTCAAGGTTACGCGTTTTTGTCCCGATTCGGGGTGGGTAGCCAGGGCACAGGTCCGGTCCGATTCCAGCAGCTCCATCTGATGTGGAAAAACGGACGCCGTGTGCCCGTCGTTGCCCAGACCCAGGATGATCAGTCCGAAAGCCGGCCAGTCATTCTTTTTTTGCACAAACTGTTCAATTTCATCGCGGTAGGCATTGTTGGACTCTTCGGGTGGCAGTTCTCCCTTTACCCGGTGAATCAGTTCCGGGTTGACCTGAATCTTGCTGAATAAATGATCATTGGCCATCTTGTAGTTGCTTTCGGCATCGGTTGGGGCAACGCAGCGTTCATCCCCCCACCAGAAATGAATGGTTTTCCAGGGCATTTTTGTGGCATAGTCCCGGGCCAATACATCAAACAAAAGGGCAGGGGTTGTGCCGCCTGACAAGGCAATATGGACCGGCTTCTTGGCTTGTTTTACCCATTGGTACAGTTCGGCGGCGAATGCTTCAGCTACTGCATCCGGATTCGCGTATCGTTTAATCTCCCGTATCGTGGTCATTTCAATTTGGGTATTAAGGATTTGATTTTGCCCGAAAGGCGTTACAACTCACAATAAGTGCCGTCGTCCGATAAATTTTTGCACGGATAACGCCAGGTGCCGTCTTCAACGAGCTGATCGGCTACGTCGGGCCCCCAGGTGCCGGCGGGATAGCCGTACACCGGAATGTCGGGGTTGTTTTTCCAGGCATCCAGGATTGGCTGTACATATTCCCATGCTTTTATCACCGAATCTCCGCGCGAGTACAACGTGGCATCGCCTTGCATGCAATCAAGCAGAAGACGCTCATAGGCCGAAGGCAGATGAACATTGGCCAGATCGTCGTAATGAAAATCCATATTCACGGTTTGTACATTAAAGCCTGCTCCCGGCACTTTCATACCGAATTTCAACAGGATACCTTCATCGGGCTGAATCCGGATGACCAACTGGTTATTTTGCTGATAATCGGTGTAGGCTCCAAACAGGTGATGTGGCGTTTTTTTAAAGTGAATAACCACTTCGGTGACCCGCGTAGGTAGTTTCTTCCCGGTGCGGATGTAAAACGGGACCCCGCTCCAGCGCCAGTTATCGATGAAAAACTTCATCGCGAAGAAGGTTTCTGTCCGGCTGTTTGGGTCAACTCCCTTTTCCTGCCGGTAGCCTTTCACCAGTTCTTTTTTGATGTGCGACTCGATGTATTGGCCGCGAATGACGTGCTTCACCACTTCTTCTTCCCGGATGGGGCGAAGGGACTGAAAGACCTTCAATATTTCGTTCCGAATGGCATCGGCTTCTATCACGACCGGGGGTTCCATGGCCACCAGCCCGACCAGTTGCATCAGATGGTTTTGCACCATATCGCGCATGGCGCCCGAATGGTCGTAGTAGCCTCCGCGATCTTCCACTCCCAGACTTTCGGCCGAGGTAATTTCTATATGATGAATGAAATTGTGGTTCCAGATCGGCTCGAAGATCCCGTTGGCAAAGCGGGTTACCAGCATGTTTTGCACCGATTCTTTCCCGAGGTAATGGTCTATCCGGTATATCTGGTCTTCATCAAAGTGTTCTAGCAATTTGCGGTTTAGCGCTTTGGCCAATTCCAGGTTGGCGCCGAAGGGTTTCTCCACGATCAGGCGGCGGAACCCGTCGGCCGGTTTGTTCAGCCCTACGCTCGCCAGATTGGCCGGAATGATATCGTACAAACGCGGAGGCGTTGACAGGTAGAAAATATAATTTTCGGGAATGTCATTCTGTTTGGATATGGTGGTGAGCCGGTCTCTCAGAATCGGGTATTCGTAGTTATCTTCCGTGGCCAGCGACTGGTAATAGAGGGTCGACAGGAATTTACCGATGATTGGCTGCTGTTTTTCGTCTTTGGGTAAAAATTCAGTCATTTTGTCCCGGAATTCTTCATCTGAATATTCCGTGCGGCTGACACCCAAAACGGCAAACTGCACGGGAAGTAATTTTTGCCGGAATAGTTCAAACAAGGCAGGAACCAGTTTTCGTTTGGTCAGGTCGCCGGATGCGCCAAAAATAACCAGTATTTGTGGTTTTGTGCTATTCATCGTCTTCAGTTTTCAGAAATAAACAAGTCATCCGCCCTTATGTTTGGGATTCTTGTTTGTTAAACTTCGTTCTTTTTTTCATCAACCAGACAAACAATCAGTTGCCCCTCAATTTCAAAATGATTAACCTGAAAAGTTTTTGTGGTCCCGGTGATCAGCGTGACCGCAAGTTTTGAATCTTCCTGAAGAAAGATCCTGATCTGTCGGGCAAAATGTAGTCCCGGCGTGTCGGCCAGTTTGTAAACGGCTTCTTTGATACACCAAAATAACCCGTGTCCGCCCGAAATGGTACGTGCCAGTTCCTGCTCTTCAGGGCTCAGGTATTTTTGTTCGATTCGTATAAAATCACGATCTGCCTGTTCAATATCCAGACCTACGGCTTGTGAGGGATGAAGAAAAATACCAGCCAGGCTGTCGGAATGACTGATGCTGATGTGTTTGTAGGTTGGATTGTTTAGTCGCGGCTGTCCGTTTTCGGCATAAAAGAGCTGTCCGGCCGGGCAGTTTACTTCGCGCATCAACAGCCTGACGGCCAGCCATTCCCGTTTACGTCTGATATGGCTGATTGCCCGGTATCGCGGATCTTCCAAAGCCTCGGGAATCATTTGTTCAAGAACTTCCAGGGATTCGCGGATGCTCCAAAGGATCAGCAGACCGTTGTTAACCGGTATTTTTTTCAGTAAAGGCATGGGCTTTTTTCAAATTCACCGGCGTTGCGCCTGATTCCCGCTTCCGGGTTGGGTCCAGCGGGTGGTTTCAATCAGATGAATGACATCCGGTTTCAGGAATTCAATCACCGGGCTGATGGAGTCGATGTTTGGAATTTCGCGGATGTAAAGAGCTCCGCGCATAAAATGGGTGCAACTGTCAGTCAGGTAAAACTGAAGCGGAGAGGCAGCATTTCCTTCAATGAAGTAAATGCTGCCGTACACCTGTTCTCTCGGGTTGATAAAAAGCTGTTCTTCAATGGCATCGGCTTTTATGGAATGATCGTAAGCCAATTTCCGTGATTCTTCGATGTGCTTATACAAATCGTCGCGGAGTTTTACATAGGTGACGTGAATGTCGGCTTTGTTTTTTTTGGTGACCACATTGATCCAGCCGGATTGAGGGGAGGATCCATCGTCGGGCACAGCCTGGGAATAATCGGCGATCTCGAAGGTATACGGAAGCTGCATATCCAGTTGTCCGTACGATTTTTCCGGGAAGGCAATCCTGAAATATCCCCTTGGTTTTGGCGTATATTGCTTTTGACACGATCCAACAATCAGCAGGGCAATTATCACAAACAAAGCTATCTTCATCACGTTCCTTTCCTGTGAATTAATTTATTTCGACTTTAATTTTTTTAATCCGGCGATTGTCAACCGCTTCGATTGAAAAAACGAAATTCTTACAAATAATCTTTTCATGCAATGCCGGAATCTCACCTTTTAACTCCAGGATTAATCCGGCAAGCGTATCGGCGTCGCCTTTGTGTTCATCAAAAGTATGTTCGTTAGCGCCGGTGATTTTGTAAAAATCATTCAACAGAATTTTTCCGTCGAAAAGATACTTATTCTCGGCAATTTTTGTGTGGTAAATTTCATCATCGTCAAATTCATCCGAGATATCACCGACGATTTCTTCAAGGATGTCTTCCAGGGTGACAATCCCGGAACTTCCTCCGTATTCGTCGACCACAACGGCCATATGTACTTTGTTTTTCTGAAATTCTTCGAGTAAGTCGTCAATCTTTTTTGTTTCGGGCACATAAAAGGGTGGCCTGATAATCGATTGCCAGCGGAAATTTTCCTGTTTATGGAGATGGGGAAGCAGGTCTTTGATATAAAGAATTCCCCGGATGTTGTCAAATGAGCCTGAGTAAACAGGAATCCGGGAATAACCCGACTCATTAATCAGGTTAATGACTTTGTTGTACGAATCTTTGATGTCAACGGCAACCACATCTACCCGGGAACGCATAATTTCAACGGCGCTTTTATTGCCGAATTTGACAATTCCTTCCAGGATGTCCTTGTCTTCCGATATTTCATTGTCGGCTGTTAACTCCAGGGCCTTCGATAATTCATCAACCGAGATATTCTGGGAATGTTTTTGCATCCGCCGGTTCACAAAAGAGGTTGAATAAATAAGCACGGCATTTATCGGACTGAAGATCTGTTCGAGCAAATTCAAGGGCAAGGCCATCATCCGGGCTACCCGCAGCGAGTGCCGCGAAGCGTATACTTTGGGGATAATTTCGCCAAATAGCAGCAGGAAGAAGGTGATGGCGACCACCTTAAAAATATATCCGGCTGTTTCTGCTTGCGAGAAGTCGATTAACATGTTGGTGGTATACGACGAAAGAATAACAATACCAACATTGACAAAGTTGTTGGCGACCAGGATGGTAGCCAACAACTTTTCCGGGTTTTCCAGGTTGTGTAAAATAAAATAAGCGTATTTTTCTTTTTTGCTGTTCAGCTTTTGCCGGTCTTTCGGGCTTAATGAAAAATAGGCCACTTCGGAGCCGGATATAAGCGCAGAGGTGATGAGTAAAATCACGATAAAAATTAAGCTGATAACAGCAGTTGTTGTAACAGGATGAAAATAAACATCCCAACTCAGAGTGATAAAATCAGGTAAAGGGTCCGTTTCCAATGAAATGTTGTTTTAGTTACTAAAATGGCAGATCGTCTTCTTCCGATGTTTCAAAATCAGGCTCGTTGACGTTGTTTGCCGGTTGACTGGCCGGGGCCGCATGGTTGTTACCTGCAGCATCTCCTCCCCGCGGACCTCCAAGCATTTCCATGTTGTCCGCGTATATTTCGGTCGTATATCGTTTGTTCCCTTCCTTATCGTCCCACGAACGGGTCCTGATTCGGCCTTCAATATACAATTTATCTCCTTTTTTTACGTATTGTTCAACTACCTTGGCCAAACCCCGCCATACAACGATGTTGTGCCATTCGGTTGTGGTCACTTTTTCCCCGGTCTTGGAGGTATAACTTTCGGAAGTTGCCAATGAAAAGTTGGCTACGGTTACGTCTTTGTCAAGATGTCTGACTTCAGGCTCCTGGCCTACATTGCCAATTAGAATTACTTTGTTTACTGACATAGTTTGATAAATTTAAAATTAACAATAATAAATTTACGACATTCTTCATTCTTGCAGCTTATTCATAATCAGTTATTTTATGAATACCTCTGTTTTTTTGACGAACCGTATCATTTATGCCTATGAACGAAACTGTTTTATAAATTCAGATTTTCAATTTCTTTTTCCACAGGTTTTGGAACAGCAAAGTTAAAAATATCTTTTTTATTCACTTTTACGAAAGCTGAAAGCTCGATTTTTTTATCTCCGTCAGAAATATACAGAAAACGGTAATAGATATGCTGGTGGCTTAGCACCTGCTTTTTCCAGGCGGTGATTTTTGTAACAACGATCTGTTGCAAACCGAATAAACTGTTTAGTTGGGGCCCGAGTTCGGCGGGTTCGGTTTTCCGGTCGTGTTCAATCAGCGGAAACTCGTACAGGTTTTTCCAGATATCATTCCCGGTTCGCTTATTCAGGTAGATATCATCGCCCGAGCAAATAAGCAGGTAATTAAAGTAGCGCAGCCTGATTTTTTGTTTCCCGGCTTTTGCCGGAAGTTTATCGGTTAGCCCCGACTGGTGGGCTACGCAACGGTTTTTAAACGGGCAATCCGGGCAGTCCGGGTTTCGGGGAGTGCAAAGCAGGGCGCCGAATTCCATGAGCGCCTGGTTATGGTCGCCGGGGTTTTTCCGGTCAAGCAGGCGGTTTGCCAGTTCCCGGAATTCTTTTTTCCCCTGCGACGAATCAACCGGAGTATCGATTCCATAAAGGCGCGACAACACCCGGTATACGTTTCCGTCGACTGCGGCATGCGGCTGCTTGAACGCGATGGAGGCAATAGCCGCAGCGGTGTATTCACCAATGCCTTTTAGTTTCAGCAGGGCCGTGTAATTGTCAGGGAATATTCCTTCGTGGTTTGCGGCGATTGTTTTTGCCGTGTGGTGCATATTTCTGGCCCGGGAGTAATAGCCCAAGCCCTGCCACAATTTCAGGATTGTGTCTTCATCGGCCATTGCAAAATCTGTTAAGGCAGGAAAATTTTCTACAAACTTCCGGTAATAAGCCAACCCCTGGTCAATCCGGGTTTGCTGCATGATAATCTCAGACAGCCAAACCCGATATGGATCACGGGTTTCCCTCCAGGGGAGAGGCCTTTTGTTCTGCTTGTACCAACGCAATAAATCAGGTCCAAAATCAAGCGGATTTTTCATAACTGCTTTAGAATCTACAAGAATTGCAAAAATAATTCAACACATGTGTTTTTAGTTCTTAAATAATTTTTATTTTTGCACACCGATAAAGTTGTATTTATAATTTATTGAAAACTAAATATTTTAAGAGATGACTAAAGCAGATATTGTTAACGAAATCAGCAAGAACACCGGAATCGAGAAAGTAACCGTACAAAAAGCAGTTGAAGCTTTCATGGAAACTGTAAAAGATTCATTAACTGAAGGCAGAAATGTTTACTTGCGTGGGTTTGGAAGTTTTATTGTGAAGAAAAGAGCAGAGAAAACAGCACGTAATATCTCAAAAAATACAACGATCATTATTCCGGAACATTTTATTCCGTCGTTTAAACCGGCGAAAACATTTGTTTCACAAGTTAAAGACCAAATTAAAAAGTAAATTATGCCAAGCGGAAAGAAAAGAAAACGACACAAGATGTCGACGCACAAGCGTAAAAAGAGGCTTCGTAAAAACAGACATAAGAAGAAGAAATAGTTTTACGATTAAGGTAGAGCTATAGCGTTATGTTGGTTAAACCTAAAGCACACCGGTGTTTTAGGTTTAATCTGTTTTATAAGTCGACAAATACGCGAAACTTAATTCTAATTAAATAACGTTGTGAGTAGCGATCTGATTATTGATGTCACTCCCTCGGAAGTCGTTATTGCCTTATTGGAAAACAAACGCTTAGTTGAGCTAACAAGGGAAAAAAGCGGAGCAAAATTTGCTGTTGGCGATATTTATTTAGCCAGGGTGAAAAAAATAATGCCGAGCTTGAACGCTGCATTCATCGACGTTGGGTATGAAAAAGATGCATTTTTGCATTATCTCGACATGGGTCCGCAATTTTCAACTTTGAACAAGTTCATGAAAATTGCCAGTTCTAAAAAAAACCGTATTTCTTCGCTGTCTAAAATCCACTCCGAGCCCGACATTAACAAAGAGGGCAAAATTACGGAGGTTTTAAAAGCGGGCCAGAATATTTTGGTTCAAATTGCAAAAGAACCAATTTCGACGAAAGGGCCTCGGCTGACCTCCGAACTGTCAATTGCGGGAAGAAATTTAGTGTTGATGCCATTTAGTGAGAAAGTAAGCGTTTCTCAGAAAATAAGCTCAACCGAAGAAAAAAACCGGCTGAAGAAATTGATTCAAAGTATCAGGCCGAAGAAATATGGTGTTATTGTCCGAACCGTTGCCGAAGGCAAACGGGTTGCAGAACTGGATCAGGAATTGAAGAAACTGGTTGCCAAGTTCGAAACGATCTTTCAGAAGCTTAAAAAAGCGACTGCTCCAACCTTGGTGGTTGGAGAAATTGACCGGACAACCGCCTTGTTGAGAGATATTTACAGCCCAACCTTTAACAGCGTCATCGTCAATGACGCTGAAATTGCAGATGATGTAGCCGAATACCTTGGAACCATCGACCCGGAAAAGAAAAAAATGGTCAAATGTTATAAAGGCGGCCAGCCCATATTTGAACATTACGGAGTCGATAAGCAAATTAAGTCGTCATTTGGGAAAACCGTTTCGTTTAAAAACGGGGCTTACCTGATTATCGAACACACCGAAGCGTTTCACGTCATTGATGTGAACAGCGGTAACCGCTCAAAAGCAGGTATCGATCAGGAAACCAACGCGCTGGAAGTAAATCTGGCGGCTGCTGAGGAAATTGCACGACAGCTGAGGCTGAGAGACATGGGAGGCATCATCGTAATCGATTTTATCGATATGCATGTTGCCGAAAACCGACAGAAGGTTTATGATTGTATGAGAGAGGCCATGTCCGTTGATCGCACCAAACACAATATCTTACCTTTGAGTAAGTTTTGTTTGATGCAGATTACACGTCAACGGGTACGTCCGGAGGAACACGTGGAGACAGCTGAAGTCTGTCCTTCATGCAAAGGAACCGGAAAAGTGACGCCTACAATTCTCTTTACGGATGAACTGGACAATAAGGTCAATTACATTTTTAAAGATTTGAATAAAAAGAACCTGACCTTAAAAGTTCATCCTTACGTTGCTGCATTTTTAACAAAAGGGTTTATGTCCCGAAGGAGAAAATGGGCTTTAAAATACATGAGGCATATCAGCGTCGAAGAAGTGAATTCCATGAGTTTTCTCGAGTATCACTTTTTTGATGAGAATATGGAAGAAATTATTCTTTAATCATACAAATCCCGGAGTTTACCCGGGATTTGTTATTTTAGGGTGTTTTTAAATTTGAAATATGATCAAATCGGTCCTGCTTATATGTTGCAGCCTGATTGCCGGAAATGTGAATGCCTACGAGATCACAGGCAGGCTGAAGATTTCGGGAGACTGGCAGAGCCGGATTTTCCTGGCTTCGGTAAACTCTCCGGATAAGCTGTTTGTTGCCTCCCCTGAATTTGTAATTGATGAGGCTTTAATCGACGGGGAGGGACGTTTTATACTTAGAGGACTTGATTTGCCGGAAGATTCCCGGTTTTACCGCCTTTACCTGGTTCGGAATAATGTGTTCGGTGTTGAATTTATGACGGATTCGGTTCGGAACTTTATGCACCTGATCCTGGATAACCAAACGACTGTTTTTATTGAAAATGCCGACGAAAGACGTGTATTTGAGTCGGTGCAGATGAACGGTTCGGAGAAAAACAGCCTGCTGGCAGATTTTGAGAAAACCTACTTTCAAAAGCGCAACCAGTTGAGTGGCGTGAATACTTCAGCCAAACGGAATTTCCAAAGTCAGAGCCTGAATAAATACATCCGCGAATTCACGGAGAATTGCCCCGACCCGCTGGTCGCCTTGTTTGCACTGTATCACCTGGACGACCGGGAGACAGACTTCCTGCAGAACAGCGATTTCTATTTTCGTTTGCAGGATCGTTTGCAGGCCGATCGCAGCTACCGGTACTATGCCCATATATACGACGATCTGTTAAATAGTTTGGTGGGCTACCGCGACCTGGTTTGCGCCATTCCTTCCATCACAAAACCCTGGCGCGATTGGGTTATTTGGGGCGAAACGGTCCTGATCTTTTTATTGGTTTTCCTCCTATTCAAAAAAAAGCGAAATATCCGGAAAAGGAAGGGAGAACCCGATTTTGTGAGTTTACTGACCGAAAAAGAACGAACGATCTGGCAAAGCCTGGCCGCCGGAAAAACAAATAAAGAAATTGCAACCGATCTGTATATCGAGATCAGCACGGTAAAAACACACATCAATAATCTGTATAAGCGGCTGGGTGTTACCAACAGGAAGGAGGCGATCAGCCTATATAACCATTTGAACCCGGTGAATATAAAGGGGGACTAGACCCTTTTTCAACCCTTTTTTACCTTGAATCCACCATCCGGTCATAAAATAATATGATTTGTCTGATTAATTTTGTTTCATTGTAAAAACAAATCAGCATATGATGAAGCAAATTAATTTACTGATCGGACTCTTACTTTTTTCTACGCAGTTATTTTCACAGATTCTGGAACCGGTTAAATGGTCATTCGACTCCCGGCAAAACGGGCGCGAAGTTGAGTTGGTTTTCAAAGCGACCATTGAGGAAACCTGGCATTTGTACGATACCAGCCTTCCGGACGGAGGTCCGGTCCCGACATCGGTTAATTTTAACGACAGCAGCTTGTTTGAATTTGCAGGCGAGCTAAAAAAAATACCGCAGCCAACTGAAAAGTACGACGAAACGTTCATGATGGATCTACGCTACTTCAGTACGAAGGCGGAACTGGTTCAAACCATCCGCCTGAAGTCGGACGATCCGGTAGTCATCAGCGGTTTCGTTGAGTTTATGTGTTGCGACGACGAAACCTGTTTGCCGCCAACTGAAGTCGATTTTGAATTTGAATTTAATGCTGGTGAAAAAACAGGCGATATTCAATCGGGTGTGCAACAGGAGTCGGTAAAAGTACTCACCGACAGGGGAAAGGAGGGCTCGACCGAAACGCTCTGGTTGTTTTTCTTTTTCTCCTTTCTGGCAGGCTTAGCTGCAATTCTGACACCCTGCGTGTTTCCCATGATCCCGATGACTGTGTCCTTTTTTATGAAGAGCGGCGAATCGAAAGCCAAATCCATATTTCATGCCGTGGTATATGGTCTTTCAATTATCGCCATTTATACCATTGTTGGCACCCTGGTGGCGGTGCTGTTCGGGCCCGATGCTGCAAACTTCATCAGTACGCATTGGTTGCCCAATGTGCTTTTCTTTATCATTTTCGTGTTATTTGCCTTTTCGTTTTTCGGCATGTTCGAAATTGTGTTGCCGGGCTGGTTGGTTAATAAATCAGATCAGCAGGTAGACAAAGGCGGGCTGGTTGGCTCTTTTTTTATGGCGTTAACCTTGGTTTTGGTTTCGTTTTCGTGTACCGGACCCATTGTCGGCGCTATTCTGGTTGAATCGGCCGGAGGGGCTGTGCTAAAACCAATTATCGGCATGTTTGGCTTCGCCCTGGCTTTTGCGCTCCCGTTTACTTTGTTTGCTCTGTTCCCGGGCTGGTTGAGCAACTTGCCTAAATCGGGGGGATGGTTAAATTCGGTGAAAGTGGTATTGGGTTTCCTCGAATTGGCTTTGGGCTTGAAGTTTCTGAGTGTAGCGGATCAAACCTATCACTGGGGGATTCTCGACCGTGAAGTTTACCTGGCTTTGTGGATTGTTATTTTCAGTTTGCTCGGATTTTACCTGTTGGGTAAGCTGAAGTTTGCCCACGACAGCGAACTGAAGTTTATCTCGGTACCCCGGTTAATGCTGGCGATGGCATCCTTTGCATTTGTGGTTTACCTGACGCCGGGGATGTTTGGGGCGCCGTTGAAAGCTATTTCCGGTTATTTGCCGCCGCAAACCACCCACGATTTTGACCTGCATAAAATAATCCGCGACGAGATGAAACTGGTAAACGCCACCGCCGGAGCAGGCACATTCAACGGAGCGTCTGAATTGTGTGAGACTCCTAAATACAGCGAATTTTTGCATTTGCCGCATGGGCTGGAAGGCTATTTTGATTATGAACAAGGCATGGCTTGCGCCAAAGCTTCAAACAAACCGGTGTTTATTGATTTTACCGGACACGGTTGTGTCAATTGCCGCGAAATGGAGGCCAATGTCTGGTCGGATCCGAGGGTGTTGGAACGGCTGAAAAACGAATTCATCATCATTGCCCTGTATGTGGATGATAAAACAAAACTGTCCGAAGATGAATGGGTGACATCAACATACGACGGCAAGGTAAAAAAGACGCTGGGTAAAAAATATGCCGATTTCCAGATCAGCCGGTTTGGTGTAAATGCCCAGCCTTATTACGTATTGTTGGACACCAATGAAGCGTTGCTGGCCGCTCCGAAAGCTTATGACCTAAACCCCGATAATTTTGTGCGGTTTCTGGATGAAGCCATCAAAAAATTCCACGATAAATGATCGTGATCTTTAAGCATTAAATGGAACTGAGGCATTACCGTCCCATTAAAAACTAAAAAAGTTCTTTGATGTATTTGAAATTTAGTTAGTTGTATCCATTTTTCGAGCGAACGGACTTGAATTTTTAGTTTTGCATCAGATTATTCTGATTGCATATGTATCAAGACAAATACGTTTTCGCTCAACTAGTCTCGTTTCTGAATCGAAGCAAATTCAATCGTATTGTTGCCAAATACAATGGCGACAAATACGTGAAGCATTTCACTTGTTGGAATCAATTGCTATCTCTGATGTTCGGGCAATTGTCAAATCGTGAAAGTCTTAGAGATTTGATCGTCGCACTTGATGCTCATCACTCCAAATCTTATCATTTGGGATTGGGCAAGAACATTTCAAAATCATCACTGGCCAGAGCCAATCAAGACAGGGACTATCACATCTTTGAAGAGTATGCTTACTATCTGGTAAACGAAGCCAGGCAGAAACGCGTTGCTGACATCTTCAAGCTTGAAGGCAATGTCTATGCTTTTGATTCAACGACAATTGACTTATGCCTTTCGGTATTCTGGTGGGCGAAGTTCCGTAAGAAAAAAGGTGGAATCAAAGTACATGCATTATACGATGTGGAGACACAGATACCTGCATTTTTCCATATCACTGAAGCATCTGTTCACGACTCTACTGCCATGAAAGAGATCCCTTATGAATCAGGCTCATATTACATATTTGACCGTGCATATAATCACTTCAAGATGTTGTATAAGATTCATCAAATAGGAGCTTTCTATGTTTTAAGAGCCAAAAAGAATCTACAATGCAAGATGATCAAATGGAAACGAAGATTGCCCAAGAACGTGCTTTCAGATGTAACAATTGAATTGACTGGGTTTTATCCTAAGCAATACTATCCAGAGCATCTTAGATTGGTCAGATATTGGGATGAAGAACAAAAGCGTGAGCTTGTATTCTTGACCAATGCAATGCACATTTCTGCATTGCAGGTTGCTGAACTTTACAAGAACCGCTGGCAAGTCGAGCTGTTCTTCAAATGGTTAAAGCAACATCTGAAAATCAAAAAGTTTTGGGGTACTACTGAAAATGCTGTTCGGATTCAAATCTACGCTGCCATGTGCACTTACTGCTTGGTGGCAATCGTCCAAAAGGACATGCAACTTGATAGAAGCACATATGAGGTCTTGCAGATACTGAGCATATCTTTAACAGATAAAACTAATCTTCGAGACCTATTTGATAGAACTAAATTTCAAAATGACAAAGAACGTTTTAGCCTTAATGAGCCAAATTTGTTTAATTATTAATACGTCCCGATTTTAATGGGACACTAGTGGAACTGAGGATGAAACGAAATATTGTAGTGACCGGTGGCGCCCAAGGTATTGGTCAGATTATCGTCCGCGAATTGCTGGCAAACGATTACCGGCTTACTGTCCTGGATGTGGACGCCGAGGCGCTTCATGAACTTAAAACGGCATGTAACACGCCGGATTTAATCGCGTGCTTAGCTGATGTTTCGGACGAAAAGCAGGTTGAGTCGGTCATGAAACAGGCGGTTCATGAATTTGGACGGATCGACGGTTTGATCAACAATGCGGCGGTACAGGCCGGGAAACCTCTGGGCGACCTGTCGCTGGACGAATGGAACCGGGTGCTCGCGGTTAACCTGAGCGGGCCGTTTTTATGCGCCAAATATGCCTGCCCCGAATTGCGCAAAAACAGAGGCGCCGTCATTAATATTTGTTCTACAAGGGCGCTGCAGTCGGAGCCGGATACCGAGGCTTACTCGGCATCGAAAGGGGGATTGCTGGCTTTGACTCATGCCCTGGCAATGAGCCTGGCGCCCGATGTCAGGGTGAATGCCATCAGCCCGGGATGGATTGATGTTTCGGCGGTTAAAAAGCGATCGGCAGCACAACCGGCTTCACTTTCGGAACAGGATCACATGCAGCATCCGGCGGGTCGGGTAGGGATCCCACGGGATATTGCCAATATGGTCTTGTTTTTACTTCGTCCTGAAAATGATTTTATTACGGCCCAGAATTTTGTTATCGACGGGGGAATGACAAAAAAGATGATCTACATCTAAACTAAAGTAGATTTGTTGCTTCCTTTTTTTCCAGGGGAAAATTCAGTGGGGTATGCCGTGCAATCGTATTGATCAACTCCGCTTTTCGGATGGGTTTGGGCAAATAGTCGTCACAACCGGCATCGTGGGCTTTTTTGCGGTCAGTTTCCATGGCGTATGCTGTTTGTGCAATGACGGGAAGCTCCGGTCTTATTTTTTTGATTAGCCCGGTGGCCTCGTAACCATCCATGACGGGCATGCGGATATCCATGAGAACGAGGTGTATCGAACCGTCGGCCTGGCACTGTTCAACAGCCATCTTCCCGTTGTATGCCCGGGTTATTCTTACCTGGTAATCTCTTAATACAGAGGCCAGGAACAGGTAATTGTACTCTTCGTCTTCAACAATCAGAATATGTAAACAGCTTTCCTGGTTTTTTGTCGTGTCTGTTTCTTGTAGCATGCCGGCGTGTTAGTTAGTTGGATATGAACTCCGGGTTAATTTTCGTCTGCAAGATAAGCATCAATTTGAAATAAGATAACCCCTTTTTGTAAAAAAGCGGATTGATATTTTGTGATATTTGTTTGCTGTTACCCCCACAAGGCCGCAATAGGAGATTTACACGACTAAAGCGATCTTCGGCGGATAAACTCGAAGGGACTTTTTATCCGTCTGAAATCCTGATTGAGGATCATTTCGGCAGCCCGCTTTCCAATTTCATCATGATCGGTGGATATGGTAGATATGCCGTCGCAAAGAAGTTCTTTAACCGGGTTCTCATTGTACGAGATAATGCCGCTGTTTTTTCCCGGGGTCCAGCCCCTCTCTTTCATGGTTTTGATCAGGTAATACAAGTCGTTGTCTGAAATGACAATGTAGGCTTCCTGTTCGCAGATGTTGCCGGCATCCAGGGAGCCAATCACCCGGTATTCAATCTGGTGAGATTGGCAAAAGATCATAAATCCTTTACGGATATAGGGCGAATAGTATTCGTTTTGAGGAAAGACCAGGTTTAGCCGGGTGTATTTCCTGAGTAAATCCAGGGCTTGCTCAAGCGCATCCTGGATATCCTTATCGTATTCCTGGTAAACGACCGGATAATTTTTCAACTCTTCCAGGTAACGGTCAACAATCAGTACTTTTTCGGTTGGTATCTTTTTGATCACCCGCCCGATTTCTGCATTTTCATTGCGGAAATGAGGCAGAATGACAAAGTAATCGTAGTTCGTCAGGTTATTGTCAATAATGCTTTCAAATTCACTGATGTCGTAATTGTAAATAAAAACGTCGACACTGGCTTTCGTTCCCAGGGTCTGCACAAACGAGTTGTACAGGCTTCGTTTGTAATTGCTTAGTTTATTGAAGATGAGGCTGATTTTGAGTTTCTTGCCAACATTGGTCTGGTTGACGTAATAACCCTTTCCTCTGACCGACGACAAAATTCCTTTTTTCCGGAGCCTGACGTAGGCCTTTTCAACCGTGTCGCGCGATAGCAACAACTCTTCACTGGTTTCGTTGATGGAGGGGATCCGTTGCCCCTGCTTAAAGATTCCCGATTCAATGTCGGCAATAATCAAATCTTCAACCTGCTTGTAGAGTGGAATTTCTGATTCGGAATCGATCCTGGAATTTTCAATCATATTGTTTGATTTGCGTGGTGAAATTATAAAAAAAGAGAGAAATAGGAAAAAGAACCTGAACCGGTATTTCGGTTATTCTCCGGTAAATTTTCAGACGATTAAAAACAAAAATTCATTCAACATTAAATCATTCCGGCTGTTTTTGAAAAGAAAAAGATTATGCCAATAAATATTCCGGAAACAGGAGAGAAAAGAGTTGTGATTGTGGGGGCGGGATTTGCCGGATTGCGTCTGGCGAGGAAGCTCAAAAAGAAAGGTTTTCAATTGGTGCTGATTGATCGGAATAATTATCATCAGTTTCAACCGCTGTTTTATCAGGTGGCGACCTCGGGGCTGGAACCAAGCGCCATTTCATTTCCGCTGCGTAAAGTCTTTCAAAAAGAAAAGAATGTATTTGTGCGCGTGACCCGGGTTACGAATATCGATCCGCAAAAGAAACAAATTGAAACGCCGATGGGGTATGTCTGGTACGATTACCTGGTGTTGGCCACCGGCGCCACGACCAACTTTTTTGGGATGCAGCATTTCGAAAAACACAGCATCCCGATGAAGTCTGTTGCCGAAGCTGTTTACCTGAGAAATACCCTGTTACTTAATTTTGAAGAGGCGGTGACCTTGCGTGACGAAGAAAAACTGAGGCGTTTGCTGAATGTAGTGGTGGTGGGCGGCGGTCCGACCGGAGTAGAGGTTTGTGGCGCGCTGGCCGAAATGAAAAAATTTGTGCTGCCCAAAGACTACCCCGATCTCAATTTTGACATGATGCAGATCACACTCATCGAAGCCAATCCGCACCTGCTGCATGGAATGAGCGCCGGTTCAGCCGAAAAATCGAGAATATACCTCGAAAAGATGGGGGTAAATGTTCTGCTCGACCATAAAGTCACCGATTACGACGGCTTGGAAGTCAGCCTCGAAAACGGGAAAAAGTTGCTGACCGAAACGTTAATCTGGGCAGCAGGTGTGAAAGGACAGATACCCGACGGGATTAAGCCGGATGCTGTTGCCCGGGGAAACCGGCTGATGGTGAACCGCTACAACCAGGTAGCCGGTTTCGATGATTTGTTTGCCATTGGCGATGTTGCGCTGATGACTACGGAGAAATACCCGAACGGCCATCCCCAGGTGGCCCAGGTTGCTTTGCAGCAGGCTTCCTGTCTGGCGCAAAACCTGGTTAGACTGAATGACGGAAAGCCAATGGTTGAGTTCGAATATCGCGATAAAGGCTCAATGGCCACCGTTGGCCGCAACCGGGCAGTGGTCGACCTGCCTTTTATCCGCTTTAGCGGAACCCTGGCCTGGATGGTTTGGATGTTTATCCACCTGATGTCGATCGTGGGGGTGAAAAACCGTCTGCTGATCTTTATCAACTGGCTGTGGAAGTATGTGACCTTCGACCAATCGCTGCGCCTGATCCTGCGTCCATCGCAGAAAGCCAAAGAACGTCCGTTGTAAGCTGTTGAAAAACAGTAGTTCAGAACGATAAAAAGTATAAAAACCAGAGATTGGTTATTTCTTAGCTGATGAATATTCAGTAATTTATATGAATAATTAAAGCCGACTATGAAAATCCTGTTTCTTTGCTCGGGTGCAAGTTCCTGCCGGAGCCTCATTGCGAAAACCGTACTGGAGTCGTTTGATGAGGATCTGGAAGTGTTTGCTGCCGGGACGGAGCCTGTTGTGAACCTGGACCCACTGCCCTTTGAGGTCATGAAGTCCGTCGGGTTCATCATGGATCGGCAGCAAATCCGGACGGTAGCCGAGCTTGCGCCCCTATCGTTTGACTATGTCATCACGGTTTGCGAAGGAACGAAAGAAGAGTTCGACAGCTTCTCGTTCAGTTACAGGAAAAAGCTACACCTGGGCTTCACCGATCCTGGAAAAGTTACAGGTGATCAAGTGAAGGAAACGGAAGCCTACCTGCGCTTTATTGAAGAGGTAAAAACGGAGCTTGATTATTTCTATCATCGCATATTAAAAGGAAAGGCTGCCCATTAAGCAGCCTTTTTCCGGTTTATCAACTGTTTACAGTTGCTTCAACTTCTTCGGGCGTAATCGGGATGCGTTCTCCAAGCAACTCGCTTCCCGAGTTGGTTACCAGGATATCGTCTTCCAGCCGGATTCCGCCGAAATCCCGGTAGCGGGCGAGTTGGTCAAAATGGATAAAATCGGTATTGATTTTTTCTTGTTTCCATTTGTCCATCAGGGCAGGAATGAAATAAATTCCAGGTTCGTTGGTAACGACAAATCCGGGTTCAAGTCTTTTTCCCAGACGCAGGTAGGCGGTTCCAAACTGGTTAACCGGGCGGGTTTCCTCGTCGTAACCGACGTAAATTTGTCCCAGGTCCTCCATGTCGTGCACGTCGAGTCCCATCATATGACCAAGTCCGTGAGGCAGGAACAGGGCATGAGCGCCGTTTTTAACGGCTTCGTCAATATTGCCTTTCATCAGTCCCAATTCTTTCAAGCCGGTGGCAATTACTTTGGCAGCTTCCAGGTGAACCGACAGGTAGGTCACTCCCGGTCGGGTTAACTCTTTTGCCCTGTTGTTGGCAGCGAGCACAATTTCGTAAATTTCACGTTGCTGCGCGGTGAATTTTCCGCCAACAGGAGTGGTTCTGGTAAAATCGGAGGCATAGTGCATCGATGTTTCTGCTCCGGCATCCACCAGCATCAGCTTACCGGCAGCCAGGTAGTTTGAATGATCGTGGTTGTGCAGGGTTTCGCCGTTTTGCGAAAGGATGATCGGGAACGACGGCATGCTGCCATGAGCCAGTGAAATGCCTTCAATTGTTCCGGCAATATGTTGTTCCCAGACGCCGGCCTGCGCCATTTTCATGGCAGTAACATGCATCTGATATCCCGTTGCACATGCTTTTTTGATTTCTTCGATCTCACAGGCTTCTTTAACCGACCGCAATGCAATAACCGCTTTGATCAGTTCAAGCGAGGCGTATTGAGCCAGTTTTGAAGGGTGAATGCCCAATAATTCGTGCAGCAACAGTTTATTTTCGGCACGATAAGGCGGAAGAAAATGAATTTTTCGTCCTTGTTTTATTGCCGTGTTGATGGTTTCGCCTAATTGGTTGAAGGGAGCTGTATGCGCTATTCCTGCTTTTTCAGCTTTTTCCCTGACACTGGCCTGGGGGCCCATCCAAATGATATCGGCGATATCCACATCATTCCCAAAGATGACCTCGTCACCTGAATCGATATCGATAACACCCGCCAGTTGCTGAAAATCAAGTCCGAAAAAATAGAGGAAGGAACTATCCTGCCTGAAGTGGTAGGTGTTGTCCAGGTAGTTCATCGGCGAGTCAATATTGCCTAAAATAAGAACAACTCCTCCTGAAAGTTTTTCTTTTAGCTTGTTTCTTCGGTTGGTGTAAATTTCTTTCTCAAACATAAGCGCGATTTTAATTTGACCTAATTGAGGGTGTAAGATAGAGATTAATCAGTCAAAATTTTATGATTTTTTGCGAATACATGGTTGTTGTTTGTAAAAAACGGAAGCCGGAAATGATTACTGTCAAACATATAACTGAAATGACAGAATAACGTAAACTTTATTGGAACCAAAAAATCGGCGTTATGGATAATACCTTATTGAATTATATGAACAAGCGCTTTAACGAACTTGAGAAGAAACAGGTTCGTGGCGAAAAGGAGGCCGGCCCGGTGATTACAATTTCGAGGGATGTGGGATGCGGCGGCCTGAAAATCAGCAAAGCCCTGGCTGAAGAACTGAATAAATGCGTGTTTTGCAAGCAGTGGCAGGTCATCAGTAAAGAAGTGCTTAACGAAAGCGCTCAGGAGCTGAAAATTGCCCCTGAAAAAGTATCACGTTTATTAACATCTAACGAACATTTCACCTTCGAAGAAATCTTGTCGGCTTTTACCGACAAATATTACAAAAGCAACAAGGTGATCCTGAAAACCGTGAAAGATGTCATCCGGAACTTTGCCATCGACGGATGCTGTATCATCCTTGGTCGTGCCGGCCATATTATTGCTGCTGATGTTGAAAATGCCATGCATATTCGTTTAACAGCCCCCCTGACCTGGCGGGTTGAAAGCATTTCGGCAAGCAGAAACCTCTCCAGGGCCGACGCTTTGAAGTACATCCAGGAGACGGGGAAAGAACGTGACCTTTTCCGAAACTACTTCGTTAAAGGCAAAGGGCAGGAAGATAACTTCGACCTGGTGATCAATGTATCAAGGTTCACAACAGGTCAGGTTGTCAATCTGATTAAAACGGCTTTCGATATAAAAGGGATCACGGAAAAGATGAAGAAAAAAGTTCCTTTCTTCTGATTAACCGGTGATTTGCGCAGGTAATCCTTTTTGCTCAACAGGCTTCCTGCCTTTTGGCCGGGGCATGAACATATCTTTGTAGGTAAGGCCAAGCCTTTCGGCCATTTCAAGCGAATAGTCCAACCGACCTAAATCATTGTCCGTGTTATTGGTTCCAAAGGTAAATTTCACGCCCGCTTCTTTGGCTTTTCTCAGTATTTTTTCGGATGGAATTTTATACCTTGAATTAATTTCAAGGGCCACATGGTTGTCCGACAGGACTTTTACGAACCGGTCAATCCGTGCATCGGTCCATAATTCGTCATATTTTCCGGCAATCACATCGGGTAGGAAGGTCGGGTTGACATGGATATCGATCGGCTCCTGCGAAACGATTGCTTCAATTTTTGAAACCAGCTCATCCATAAATGCCTGTTCGTCGTCTGCAAAAACTTCTTCGGGAATCCATAAACGCATACGACGGCCTTTTTGGTCGGTCCAGGTCATGGCATCGGTAAACACATAATCAAATTCGGCAACGGCTTCCGGTGAAAACAGGGTAATCCATTCGCGCCCTTCGGCTTGCATGCCCCTGAAAATGGGCTGTTTTTTTACGGTGTCCATGTAAGCATAAAGGGATTCATCGTCGGTTACCGGGAATTTGAGCCCGCAGTTTGGTGCAATCCCGTAATTAATGCCCAGTTTCGTTGAATTTTCGCAGGCTTCTTCAATGGTCAGGCCTCCTTTCAGGTGAACATGAAAATCAATGACCGGAAAATTGGCCATGTGTAAGCGGGTCATTCGCGTATCCCATTCTTTTCCGGCGTACGGTTCCAGTTGTTGACCATCCGGTAATGTTCTGATCTTGATGTCTTTAAAATAGGTGGTGCTGTGTTCGTCGTGGGCCTGTAAAGCGATTCTTCCCCGGTCAAAAATTTTGTATTTATCATTGTCCGGACGATAAGGTTCATCCGGTTGGATATAATCCACTACTTTTACTCCGTTTACCCGTATTTCAACATGGTTTTCAATTACTTTAAGGTGCATTTCAAACCATTCGTTGTCGGATGCCGTTTGATAATAAACGTTTCGTATTCCGTACAGACTGCCGGTTTTCTTTAATTCTTTGTAGTCGCCGGAGCCTTCGTGTGAATTGTTCACCTGAACTTCATATCCTTTCAGTGGCCAGCCGTGTTCCTGCTCTTTTGAATGGAAGAATATGCCTGAATTTGCCCCCGGAGCCGTCATGACAAGCGTTTTCAGCTCAAAGTTTCTGAAAATGCCATTTTGCAGTTTCCCGGTATAATACAGGTGAGCCCGTGGCCCGCTGCATACAATGGCGCCGTTTTCAACAGTAAATGAAGCCGGATGTTCCATCGCAACCCAACCGGAGAGGTCTTTGCCGTTGAACAGGTCAACCCACTTTCCGGTGTTGTTGTTTTTACACGAAAACATAGCAAGCAGGAGGCTCAGGGCGTGGATCAGCAGGATAATTTTTTTCATCGGGATATTAGCTTGGTTAACAAAGACAAAGATAAAATTCCTGCGGGAAGTTTTGCTATACTAACCCAAGTTTTTCCTGCGGATTATTGGCTTTGAATGAGGCTGCAAAGGTGAAGGCAGCTATGATAAAACACAAAATGGCTGCATAAGAATAGGAACCCAGCCTGCTGAACGATGAACTGAAAAGCAAAGGTCCCAGCGCACTGAAAAAGACCAGTGAACTCATGGAAAATCCGCTGATAGCACCCAAATGTTCCCGTCCGTAAAACCGGGGCCATACCACGGCTGCCAAAACACTGAACAGGCCGCCAACAATGCCGTTTCCGATGATCAGAAAGATATAGGGAAAACCGGGACTCAAAAACGACAGGCTAAGCATCGAGATCATTTGCCCCGTGAGGAAAACGAGCAGTAAATATTTTAGCTTGATGTGGTCACTTAGCCAGCCCGCCGAAAATGAAATAAATACCGAAATGGCCGAGGTGGGAATAAACACCGACAAGGCCGTGGTTTTGTCCATTTGGGCCGATTCGAAGATAGAAACAATATTAAATGTGAAACCGGTGATATAAAGCGACTGCATGGACAGGGCCACGATAAAAGTCCAGAAAGGCCAGGTTCGCTGAGCTTCTTTCAGACTGAATTGTTTTATGGCCCGCCGGATTGGCTCGCCCTCTTTTATCGTTTTCAGTTCGGGTTTGGCCCCATCCGGTTCCAGCCTGCAATCTTCGGGGTTGTCGCGAAAAAACAGAAAAACAAAGATACTGAACCCAAACCCGGTGATCATGGATAAGATGATCCAGGCGCCCCTCCAGCTAAAACTCTCAATAAAAAAATCGAAAACGAGCGGAGCCATAGCAAAGCCCAGGGAGGTGAATATACTGCTCAGGCCGTTGGCAAAACCTCTCCGGCGAATGAACCATTTCATCATCATATTACGCGAAAGCATGGTCAATACACCTTGTCCGCTGAATCGCAGCATAAAAAAACCAATGGCGATGACCGCGAAACTCAGGTAAAACTGAAACTCGCCAATCTGGAAAAAGTTACCTATAGCAAATGCAATACGATCAACCTGACTGAGTAAAACCAAAACGGATCCCAAAATGAGGGTAATCAAACTGCCGAGCCAGCGGGCGCCAATACGGTCGTACCATTTTCCGGCCTTGGTCAGCAGAAACGAACTGCTGATCGTACCTATCAGGTAGGCTGTACTCAGTTCGTTCCGGCTTAAGCGGAGGGCGCCCATCAGATGTTCAGTGAAGGTTGATACCCCCATGGTTTGACCAGGTACGCTCATGATGATGCCGATCGTTCCCCATAAAACAATGAACCAGCCATAAAATACCGGTGATTTGGCAGGTGAGAAGGGGTAGTCGTTAAATCGTTGTTTGATCAAAATCTTAAAATTTGTGTAAAATTATTTATTGCAGGCAATTGGTTGACCCGGAATTCCTTTATTTTGTGCCCGGTTCCCGATTTGTTAATATTCAAGGTTTAAAATCGGTATATTTAAAACAAACAGGTCTTAAAATCGTTTTTAGAAAAGAGATGAAAATCATTTATATCATTATTCTTTTGTGGGCGGGCTTGTTTTTCGATCTTGAAAAAACAACGGTTAGCGTTTATTTCCATGCTCCGGTGTACGAAACAGATAGTCTGAAAGTCCGTTGGGAGATTGTTGATTTTAATGATACCATACCGAACGACACCCTGTTTATTTGTGAAAACGAGGCGGGATTGATTCAGTTCTATTTTCGGAAAATTCATACCGGCGTTTGTGTTAACGGCGAATGCAGGCTGTTGGATATCATCTTATATTGGACGGCAACCGGGCGTTACCGGGGATTTTCGTTACCCGAGGGAGAGTTTTTGAGCAAAACAGATCATGTGCCGTTTAAGGAGGAAGACTATCGCCGGTTGGAGACAATCTTGGCAAACCCGTATTCTGTACTCGGATCGTACCGGATTGACCAGTTAACAACCGCCGAACCGGATATGGCGGTTGATGCTGTTTCGGGAGCAACACTTCTGTCGGTAAAAGAAGCTTCGGTGGAAGATGCTGTTTATACCACCTATACGCTTTGGAACCTGGTATATGGTTCTACCCAAAAAGAAATCCGGAATTATACAGCGGCCAGGTTGACCGATGAGCTGGCTGCCCAAATCTTAAATAGCGGGGATTATCACGATAAACTCTGGGTGTTGGAGAATATGGGAGCATGCTTAAGCTGGTCGGAAGAATTTAAGGCATTGATCATTCGAAAAGTTAGCGAGATGCCGGATATCCTGGCTGGTCAGGCGCTGTCGGCTTTGCCTGATTCTATTCTCGAAGAGCAGTCGGTTCAGATTCCCTTGGTGGATCATTTCAAGGGGTTGAGCTATATGAGCCAGCGGATCCTGTTGGAAAAACTGGAGCGTGTTTCCGGTTTATCATCCTGGGTTTCGGGCGCACTTGCCAGTCATATGCCGGATTTGAGCGCTTCTGTTGTTGATCGCATTCTGAAACTTTTTGTTGTCCAGGGTGTTTCGGCCGAAGAGATTGGTTTACAGGTGGCCGTTCTTCTGGAGCACAAAAACCGGTTTATTGCCCGAAGAGCTTATGAGTACCTCGAACAGCAGGATTTGCATGACGAGAAGTTGAATAAGCTGGTCAGGAAATACCGGTCGAAGAATATCTGATTGATAGACCGGATCAACGCAGGAAGCGGTCAAATGATTTTCTTATCGATCAGGTACCTGTTTCGTTCGGATGAATTCCGGGAAAATAATTCTGCCAAAAAACCTGCCATAAATAATTGTGTGCCAATGATCATCGCGGTTAAAGCCAGATAAAAATAAGGACTCTCGCTGACCAGGGGCGCCGCAATTTTTTTCGAAACGGCGATGAGCTTGCTGATTCCTACCCACGCTGCCGAAATAAAACCTACCAGAAAGACCAATGAGCCGATCAGACCGAAAAAGTGCATGGGGCGTTTGCTGAACTTCGCGATGAAAATAACCGAAAGCAGGTCGAGCGGGCCCCGGATGAAGCGTTCGAACCCGAACTTGGTAACCCCGTATTTCCGTTCCTGGTGCTGAACCACTTTTTCGCCAATCCGTTTGAATCCGGCCCATTTGGCGATGATGGGAATATAGCGGTGCATCTCTCCGTACACTTCAATGCTTTTCACAACGGTCTTCCGGTATGCTTTCAGGCCGCAGTTAAAATCGTGGATCTTAATCCCGGAACTGCGCCGGGCAATCCAGTTATAAAACTTACTGGGGATATTTTTTGAAAAGAGCGGGTCGTAACGTTTCTTTTTCCATCCCGATATCAAATCAAAATTTTCTTCCGTGACCAGACGGTAAAGTTCCGGGATTTCTTCCGGATTGTCCTGCAGGTCGGCATCCATCGTGATCACAACATCGCCCTGTGCATCGGTAAAACCAACCTGCAGCGCGGCCGATTTTCCGTAGTTTCTCCTGAATTTGATGCCTTTTATATCCGGGTTTTCGTGATGAAGCTTTTCAATAATCGTCCAGGAGTTATCATTGCTTCCGTCATCAATCAAAATAATTTCATAGGAAAACCGGTGTTCATCCATTACCTGCTTAATCCATCCCGTTAATTCGGGAAGCGATTCTTCTTCATTATACAAAGGAATAACTACGGAAATATTCACGTGCAGAAAATTAGTTAATATGTTTTTGTTGTTTTAACTGTCGGCTACTCGTCAGATTTGATTTCAGTCATCGCATCTTCAAAGGCATGTTCATCATCCTGTTTTTTGACAAAAATCGAAGAGATCAATGAGATAATTAATCCAATCAGTCCAAATGCAAACAAACCCGAAATGGCCATCCAGCCCGGCGTCATCATTTTGGCGGTTAACCGTCCCGTTAATTCAATTTGTTCGTCAGACATGCCCCTGGCCATCATGACTTCTTCCTGAGCAATGCGGATTTGGTCAATCAACCCGGGATCAATATAGGTAAACAGAATAATGGAATACAGTGAATTAAGAATACCGGCAAAGAGCATAACAACAATTCCGTAACCAAGCGACTGACCGTAGCTGATAAACCCGTTCAATTCGTGATTCCGGTAGTTAATTTGCGCGTAAACGACTCCGGCGGCCATGATAGCATAAGAGATTAGACCCAATGATTTGTTCGTATTCTCACCGGCCACATAAATAATGACGCCATAAAGAATCAGGGCGACTCCAAGGTACAAGCCATGAGTCATCGCGCTTTTCCAGAATGTTGATTTTTGTTCCATCGTGTTATTGTTTGGGAGTTTTTAGCAAATATATCTGATTTTTTAGCTGAAAAAAAAGTTATATAAATATTTTCTTGAAGATTAACGGATTAACCGGAATATTTGAAAAAAGCGCCTGCGAGTTTTGTTTTTCGTTTGCCGGATATACATTTTTTTCTACTTTTGTCGCCGGGTAAGTCCTGTACGACCAGCTCCTGCTGAACCCCCCAGGGTCGGAAGGCAGCAAGGGTAAGCGGTTGAGCGGTGCGATACAGGTAGCTTACCCACTTTTTTTGATTTGTTGCCGGATTAGCTCAGTTGGCCAGAGCACGTGATTTGTAATCTCGGGGTCCTCAGTTCGAATCTGAGATCCGGCTCAAAGGATTGATTAATGATGATTGTGGCGTTGAAAGATTGTGCGTTTCAATTATAAATCATCAATCACCAATAGAAAATTGAAAAAGGGGAGATACCAAAGTGGCCAACTGGGGCAGACTGTAAATCTGCTGGCTCATGCCTTCGTAGGTTCGAATCCTGCTCTCCCCACACAAATGATGATTGATAAACGATGATTGATGATTGATTGCCTGAAAAAAACAACGGTATTTTCAAATCATCAATCAAGAATCAACAATTATCAGTTAAAAGCGGGAGTAGCTCAGTCGATAGAGCATTAGCCTTCCAAGCTAAGGGTCGCGGGTTTGAATCCCGTCTCCCGCTCAAAGGGGAAAGTCATTTGCCGGATGATTTCCTCCTTTTTTTATGGATTTTTTTCGATTATCTCCAGAAATATGAAGTGATCCGACCAATCTCGATAAGAATAAAAAAATCCTGTAAAACAGTAGTTTACAGGATTATGAATTTCATCTCTTTGTAAGAAGTGGAGCTGCCGGGAGTCGAACCCGGGTCCAAACGAGGAAGCAATATGCTTTCTACATGCTTAGCCCCGACTTGGTTTTCGTGTAACAGCTGGATCAAGGCCACCGACCGTTACCTTAGCTTCTGAATTTCGCTTGTTGTACGAAGCAACCAACAAGCTATCCCTGATTTACTTGCACCACCTGATCGGATAGCCTCCGGGCAACGGCATCCGGGCGATGTCCTGTCCCAGCACCTGGTGCCGGGATTAAGCATGAACCTACTAAATTCGGTTACGCAGCAAGAGCGTAATTATTTTCGCCAATTAAATGTTTGATCATTGAGATTAACGAGCCAACAAACAATGCTCGGCATGCTTACATACCTCTTCTACCCGCTGTCAAAACCAGTCAGCCCCGGTATAAAGGGACGACAAAATTACAGAAAATTCTGCAATTTTAAAATGTAATCCCTATCTTTAAATATGCCTTCATCTGAAACAGATATGATAAGAGCCGGATTGACGGATGAAATCGTTGTAAATTTGAATTGTGTATGAAAGTAGGCGTATTACGGGAAAGCCGAAGATACCACGACCGCCGGGTGGCCATTACCCCGGAAACAGCCCGATTGATCAGGGAGAATTATCCCGGGGTCAGCTTGTTTGTTCAATCTTCCGCTGTTCGCATTCATCAGGATGAAGAATACAGCGCGATGGGGATTCCGGTTGTAAATGATGTTTCACATTGCGACCTGTTGATTGGTATAAAAGAAGTTTCGGAAGAAAGCCTGATTGAAGGGAAAACCTACATCATGTTTGCCCATGTGGCCAAACAACAAGCGTTTAACCGTTCGTTTTTTAAGCAGATGGCCGATAAAAAGATTACGCTGCTGGACTATGAATACTTTACCGATCAACATCATAACCGTCTGGTTGCCTTCGGATTTTGGGCCGGAGTTGTTGGCGCTTACTATGCGTTTCAGGGAGCGGCGAGACGTTTCAGGGGCATTGGGTTGCCGCGACCGGAGACTTGTCGTAACCTGCGCGAATTGTATCATCATTTGCGTACCATCAAACTGCCGCCGTTGAAAATTTTATTGACAGGAGGGGGACGGGTCGCTTCCGGAGCGCTTGAAATGATTCATGAGATGGGTATTGCCGAGGTATTGCCAAAAGATTTTCTCGAAAAGGATTACGATCACCCGGTGTATGTCCGGCTTGATCCGGAGGATTATGTGGTGAAAAAGCAAGGTAAGTTTGACCGGGACGACTTTTATCAGAATCCGGCAGATTACAGCTCGGCCTTCTTACCTTATTTAAAACCGACCGATATTTTTATACCCTGTCATTTCTGGGACCAGGTATCTCCGCATTTTTTCACCCCGGCACAGCTTCGCTCGCCGGATTTTGGTATTTCGCTGATTGCAGACGTTAGTTGCGATGTTCCCGGACCGATCCCGACAACGATTCGGACCTCGTCTATCGACAATCCGTTTTATGATGTTGATCCGGAAAGCCTCCTTGAGCAGCCTGCTTTTTCGTCGTCTGCACATATAACGGTGATGGCTGTCGATAATTTGCCGACCGCCTTACCTTTCGATGCTTCGCGCACTTTTGCCCGTGACCTGTATCACCAGGTTTTACCTTCGCTCTTTGGTGAAGATACCGAGGGGATTATTGAACGGGCGACTATTTTGAAAGACGGTCAGCTAACCGAACAATTTAGTTATCTGCGGGATTTTTTGGAAGGTGAGACCTAATGTTATGTCGGGTTTGAATGAACCTGCCGGATGAATGTGCCTGAAAAAAAATATTGCATTTAAACTGAAATTAAATGAACATCCTTTTAGGTTATTCAATGAAAATATTATTTTTGCATCCCGTTAATGATCGGGATGTAGCGCAGTTGGTAGCGTACCACGTTCGGGACGTGGGGGTCGTCCGTTCGAGTCGGATCATCCCGACAAAATAAAATGCAAATAGAATTTAAAAGCCTGTAAATTACTTGATTTACAGGCTTTCTTGTATGCGTGCGGATGCCTATTTTGTCACCAAAATCTTTTTCCTGACCTTGGGTAGGATATTGTTCCTGATAAACAGATCTTTGCAGGTTTTGCTTTTCTGAATAAAAATATCGGTTTCACGCGGTTGGTAACAGTTGATCAGACTGAGTTGTTCCACCTGGTCGAGTTGAATCACCGGCGTGTTTTTTAGCGGAGAGTTGGAACTGAATGCGTTGACCTCCACGTATTTGCTCTTCTCGATCGACAGGGCCGGCCCTTTGGTGGCATTCATCTGCACATTGTGGAAACTGATATCCTGCGCGTCTTTTACGGTGAAGCCAATTTCGCCTTTGATGCGGATGTCGGTAAACGAAATGTTACTGACGGGCAGTTCTTCCAGTCCCAGCAGGAGACCGGCCTGTTTGGCATTTCCGGTAATTCCGCTGAAATGGATGTTTCGGAAGGCAGGCGTCCGTTCCGAAACTTCTTCGTATTCCGACTGGCGGTAGTACATGTTCAGTATGATTGCTGCTTCGCGGATGTCCTTCATGATGATATTGCTGACCCGGATATCTTCCACCACACCGCCCCGTCCGCGGGTCGATTTGATCCGGATTCCCCGGTCAGTGCCTTCAAACACACAGTTGGTAATAGTCACCTTTTTGACGTCGCCCGACATTTCGCTGCCAATTACCACGCCGCCGTGTCCGCGCAACATGGTGCAGTTGGTGATGGTGATATTTTCGCAGGGAGCGGCCATTTTACGTCCGCTGCGGTCTTTTCCCGATTTGATGGTTATACAGTCGTCGCCCACCGAAATGTGACAGTTGGAAATATGCACATAGCGGCACGATTCCGGGTTAATCCCATCAGTATTGGGCGATTTGGGATTATTGATCGTTACGCCCTCAAGGGTGATGTTTTCGCAAAATTGCGGGTTGACCGTCCAGAACGGCGAATTGACGATGGTAATCCCTTCGATCCGGATATTGGAACAATACATCGGCTGAATGAATGGCGGACGGCAAAAGCCCCGGGTAATCATGTCAGGTTCGTCGGGCAACAACACGTCGGGATTATTTTCGGCAAACAGTTGCTGCCATTTTGATTTAAAATCTTTGGGTTGAGCGTACAGAAAATGATGGTAATCCCACCATTTTTTGCCCTGTCCGTCCAGGGTTCCACGCCCGGCGATGGTGATGTTTTCGACCTGGTACGCGTAAATCAGCGGCGAAAAATTAACCACATCGGTACCTTCCCAGCGCGATGGGACCATCGGTAAGTATGCATCAAAATCATCGGTAAAACGCAGGGTTGCGCCGGCTTCCAGGTATAGCGTGATGTTGCTTTTCAGATGAATGGGGCCGGTTAAATAATTACCCGCGGGAAAATAAATGGTTCCTCCTCCTTCTGCAGCAGTTGTTTCAATAAGCCCGCGGATGATTTCCGTATTTAAGCTTTCGTTATCTGCTTTTGCACCGCAAACGAGCACGTTTTTCCATCCCCCTTGTTGTGCATAAAGATTTATCGACAACAACAGCAGAATGAAGGATTTTACAGTTTTTTTCATGGTTTTGCATTTGATTATTTATGAATAAATACGTGTGATATTGTTGTTGTTGCAAAAAAAGCAAAAATAATGTAAACGATTACATCGTTGCATGAATTTATGGGTGTTACTTCTTTCTTCCGAGTATGCTTTTTTCGTCTTCGTGCAAAAAATAAGTGTAAAAATTCTGTTGTTTCGTGAAATCGTTTACATTTGTATTCTGGTTGAACAACAAGAAGTCGTGTCTTTCAACCCGTAAAAAAAATGTAAAAACAGCGTTTATGGCAAGCATGAATGAAGTCGCTAAGCGGGCAGGCGTATCGATCGCCACTGTTTCGAGGGTGCTGAACAACAGTAACAGTGTAAATGAAGAAACCAGGTTGAAGATTCTGAAAGCAATTAAGGA
The DNA here is from genome assembly GCF_049347105.1 of Gaoshiqia hydrogeniformans. GTDB lineage: Bacteria > Bacteroidota > Bacteroidia > Bacteroidales > Prolixibacteraceae > Gaoshiqia > Gaoshiqia hydrogeniformans. Next base: position 5,516,535 of record NZ_CP186334.1, on the reverse strand, counting down.
GTTGAAGTATCAACCGAGCCGGGTGGCAAAAAGGCTTCGTTCGAAAGGCGGTCCGGGTAATTTGCTGGGCGTGCTGATTCCCGACATCCAAAACCCGTTTTATGTGGATGTGTTGCGCGGCATTGAGGATATCGCTTACAAAAACAACTATGTAATTATTGTTTGCAACTTCAGCCAGGACGAGAAAAAAGAGGCCATGTACCTGGACATTCTTGAGTCGGAGGCTATCGATGGCCTGATCGCGGCTCCGGCCAGCGAAGAGGATGTGCGGGTAAAAAAGATGGTGAAAAACGGCTTGCCGGTTGTATGTGTCGACCGGGGACTTAACGGAATCGACGTGGATGTGGTTTGGGTGAACAACGATGCCGGCGCCTTTGCTGCCGTAGATTACCTCGCGAAAGCAGGTTACAAACGGATTGCCCATATTGCAGGTTTAACTACCATTCCTTCGTCGCGTTTGCGCGAGCAGGGCTACCGGAGGGCCCTCGAAGAAAACAAGCTGCCCTTTGATCCGCAATTGCTTGTTCACGGGAACTCCACCTATGAAAGCGGGGTAGAACTGGCCGAAAAACTGTTTGATCTGGATACACCGCCCGATGCCTTGTTTACCGGGAATAACCTGATCACCCTCGGGGCGCTCGAAACCATTCATAAACGAAAACTTCGCATACCACAGGAAATAGGCATTATTGGATTTGACGACATGAACTGGTCCAATTCGCTGAACCCGCCGCTGACTGCCGTGCGGCAACCGGCTTACGAAATCGGGCAAAGGGCCGGAGAACTTTTAATCCAGCGGATTCGCGATCCGAAACGGACACCGATTCAAATGACCTTAAATTCGGAGTTAATGGTTCGCAGTTCTTGCTGAACGAAGTCAGATTTTTTTCATTAAAACGTTTTCATTAAATTTCAAATTTATATTTTTGTGAATGCTTTAAAAATGAACTGTTCGAAAATGTAAACGTTTTCACATTGAATAAAAAAAAGGGAATGGAAAAACTAATTATAAATAACCCGGCGCGCTTTGTTTTTGGCAATGGAAGCTTGTTGCAATTTATTGATGACTTTCTTGCACGGGAATTTAAACGTTTGTTTTTGCTGACGATCCCGGCGCTCGATAAAACACTGGCCCCTTATTTGGCATCGCTGAAGTCGGCAGGTGTCAGCATCCTGGTTTACGACCGGCTGGCCGGTGAGCCCACTTTTACCGAATTTGAGGCGATTTTGGATCTGGCCCGCGGTTTTCAGGCCGATGCGGTGGCCGGCATCGGAGGAGGCAGCGTACTCGATACGGCCAAACTGGTTGCTGCGCAAATCCGTAATTCACAGGCGACACACGAGATTGTGGGTATCGGCCTGTTAAAGGAAAGAAAAACTTACCTGGCCTGCCTGCCCACGACATCGGGAACCGGGAGCGAAGTTTCGCCCAATGCCATTTTTCTGGATGAAACCGATCAGGAGAAGAAAGGGATTATCAGTCCGTTTCTGGTGCCGGATGCAGCATACATCGATCCGAAACTGACCGTAGGTATGCCTCCTGCTGTCACGGCTTCAACCGGTATGGACGCCTTCGCCCATTGCCTCGAAGCGTTTGTCAACCGTTTCGCCCACCCGGTAACCGACCGGATTGCGCTTGAAGGAATGCAGTTGATTTTCAGGAATCTGAAAAAAGCGTATGACGATGGGAAAGACCTGGAAGCAAGGGCAAAGGTTGCCCTGGGAAGCGTTTACGGCGGCATGTGTCTGGGGCCGGTCAATACCACAGCCGTACATGCGCTGGCTTATCCGCTGGGGAGCAAATACAAAATGGCGCATGGCCTTTCCAATGCCCTGATTTTACCTTATGTCATGGAATTTAACCTGCCTGCGGCAACCGAAAAATTTGCCGTATTGGCTAAGGCGATTGGTATCGAAGGTTTACTTTCTGATGAAGCCTATGCGCAGGCTGCCATTGAATCGATCAAAGAACTAATGAAATCAATTGGTATTCCCGGAAAATTGAGAGAGATTGGCCTGCAGGAGGATGCACTTGGAGAGATGGCTGTTTCAGCCTTAAAAGTGCAGCGTTTGCTGAAAAACAATGTGCGCGAAGTAACGCTTCAGGATGCTCTGGAAATTTATAAAAAGGCGTATTAAGAAGTCGGAAGTCAGAAGAGCGGGGCGTCTGTCTCCGGTCTTCAATCTTCCGTCTTCCAACTTAAAATATAAAAAAAATGAAAAAAAACAATCCATATAAAGGTGTTGTCGTTCCGATGGTCAGCCCGTTGAATGAGGATTATTCCATTGATCGGGAAGCTGTCGGGAACATCGTCGGCCTGTTGCTTCAGGCAGGGGCCAGCCCGTTTATTGCCGGTACCACCGGCGAAGCCAGCTCGCTGTCGTTTCAGCAAAAAGAAATGTTGGTGAAAGAAACTGTCAGGCAGGTGGATGGAAAGGCTTTGGTGTATGCGGGAATTTCGGGTAATTGTCTGCCCGAATCGATCGAAGCGGCCAGACGTTTTGCCGGCCTGGGTGCCGATGTGCTGGTGGCCAACATGCCCTCGTACTATCCGTTGAAAGATGCTTACACCCGGCATTATTGCGAGCAGTTGGCCGAAGCCTGCCCGAAGCCTCTGATTTTCTATAACATACCGGCCACGACCGGCTATTCCATTCCGCTTGCCTTACTGGAACAACTGAGTTATCATCCCAATATTGCAGGCTTGAAAGATTCGGAACGAGATCAGAATCGCCTCGATCAGGCCCTGGCTTTGTGGAAAAACCGTGAAGATTTTGTTCATCTGACCGGTTGGGCTGCCATGTCGGTTTACGCGCTGAAAAACGGCTCCGACGGGATTGTGCCCAGTACAGGGAATTTTGCTCCGCTTCCTTATGTCGGTTTATACGAGGCGGCCGCTACGGGTGATTGGGAATTGGCCGAAAGCCTTCAGCAAAAAACAAACGAACTGTCGGCCTTGTATCAAAAAGGGCGCAGTTTGAGCGAATCGCTGGCTGCGCTGAAAGTAGTCATGTCGGTAAAAGGATTGTGCGGAACGCAAATGATGCCGCCCATCTGCCCGATGGAGCAGGAGGAGGAATTGGCCTTCCGGAAAGAATTGGAAAAAGAACTGCAAAATTTGAGTTGAATGAATAAGCAGCATAAAATAACGCTGGCCATCACGATGGGCGATCCTGCGGGAATCGGCCCGGAGATTGCTGCCAAGGCATTGAATGAGATTTCGGTGTTCGATGCCTGCAACCCATTGCTGGTGGGCAATGTGCAGATCATGAAGGAGGCGGTGAAACTGACCGGGTTGGATTTAAAGATCAATCCGGTACAGGAAGTCGGTCAGGCCCGTTTTTCTCACGGAACCATCGATGTGTATAACATTCCTTCGGAGCAGCTTGCCGCAATAAAACACGGAGTGGTTTCGGCTCCGGCCGGCGATTTGGCATTTAAAGCGGTGCATAAGGCCATCGAACTGGCGATGAACGGTGAGGTGGACGGTACAGTAACCGGCCCGATCCATAAAGAAGCCATCAATCTGGCCGGACATCATTTTTCGGGGCATACCGAAATTTATGCCCATTTTACGGGAACAGAAAAGTATGCGATGTTGCTGGCCGACGAAAAAATAAAAGTAACCCATGTGAGTACGCATGTTTCGCTTCGCCAGGCCTGCGACTTGGTGAAACGCCAGCGTGTACTCGATGTGATCCGTCTGACTTATGACGGGTTGAGAAAAATCGGTATTGAGAACCCGAGGATCGGCGTGGCCGGCCTCAACCCGCATGCCGGCGATGGCGGCCTTTTTGGTACAGAGGAAACGGAAGAGATTTTACCGGCGATTCAGGATGCCAAAAAGCGGGGCATCCGGGCCGAAGGGCCGTTCCCGCCCGATACCCTGTTTTCGCTGGCCAGCGGCGGCAGTTTTGATGGCTGCGTAGCCATGTATCACGACCAGGGGCACATTCCGTTTAAGCTGGTTGGTTTTGTCTGGGATGAGGAAAAGCAAGCGATGAAAAGCGTGAAAGGGGTGAACATTACCCTGGGGTTGCCGATCATCCGTACCTCGGTTGATCACGGAACCGCTTTTGAAATTGCCGGCAAAGGGATTGCGAGCCCCGACGCTTTGTTGTTCGCGATTAGCTATGCCATCAAATTATACCAAAATCAGTCATGTTGAAAGAAGAGAGAATGATAGCCGTAATTGCCGATGATTTTACAGGAGCTGCAGAGATCGGAGGGATCGGATTGCGCCGGGGGATGAAGGTTTTGATTGAAACCTCGGTAGATGCTGTTGAAGACGTTGATTTGCTGGTGCTTGCTACTGAAACCCGTTCGATGCCGGTTGAGCAGGCCAAAAAAGAAATTGAAAAGGCCACCCGTCAGTTGATGGAGCTGAAACCAAAATATATTTTTAAGAAACTCGACTCAGTTTTACGCGGAAACGTGTATGCCGAATTAATCAGTCAACAAACTGCATCGAAGAAACAGCGGATAATTATGGTTCCCGCAAACCCGCATTTTAACCGGATCATCAAAAGTGGCGTTTATTATGTTGGCGGCGTACCCCTGGCCGAAACATCTTTTGCGCACGATCCGGAGTTTCCGGTCAAACATTCCGATGTCAGGACGATTGTGGGCAACAATGCAGCTGACGTTGTGGTAAAGAATGTTAACGATCAATTACCCGATCAGGGAATGATCATTGGGAACGTGCTTACGGTGGAAGACCTGGCTTCGTGGGCCGACAAAGCCGACGGACAATCGGTTTTAGCCGGTGGATCCGGGTTCTTTGATGCGGTTTTGCAAAAAGATTTCCCGGCAAAGCCGGAAGGAGAGAGTCTGGACCTTATTCCGGGAAAACATGCTTTATTTGTATTGGGGAGTACGTTTCCAAAAGATGAGGCTATGATGAACAAATTCAAAGATGCCGGAATTGAGATCATTAACCTGAATAGGGAAATATTTCAGAAGCAGGATACGCCCTCCCGGTCGCTGATTATTCTGGCCGACCGGATAGTGGCTGCGATACGCGAAAACCGGAAAGTAGCGGTTACCACCATTTGTAGCGACGAAAACGCCAGAATTTCCGCCGAAACAACCCGGAAAAATGTGAGCCGGGTGGTCAGGAAAGTATTTGAACAGGTTGAGATTGACGACCTTTTTATTGAAGGCGGATCAACGGCTTCGATGATTCTTAGTCATCTGGAAATTAAGCAGTTGACGCCATTTCGGGAGTTGAGTTTTGGTGTTATACAAATGCATACCGAACGTTATCCGGGATTGACGGTAACCACCAAACCCGGCAGTTATACATGGCCTGAAATATTAACCGGTAAAGAACTAACTAAACTTTAAAGACTATGGACGTAGTACCATCTATTCATCTGATTGATTACCTGATCATGATTGCGACCTTGCTGGTATCGCTGGGAATCGGTTTTTGGTTTTCAAAAAGACAAAAAGACACGAAGAATTATTTTACCGCTAAAGGATCTATCCCCTCCTGGGCGATTGGCATTTCGATCCTGGCGACCCTGATCAGCAGCATTACTTTTTTGGCCTATCCGGGCGAAGGTTATTCCTCCAACTGGATACTGTTGGTGCAGGGACTGATGGTGCCGATTGTTCTGATCGCCATTGTTGGTTTTGTGGTGCCGTTGTTCAGGCATGTCATCCAGCTCAGTACCTACGAATATTTTGAAAAACGCTTTGGTTTTTTTGCACGACTATATACCTCTGTTTCTTTTATCCTGACCCACTTTTCAAAAATGGGGACGGTGTTTTTTCTGATCTCGCTGGCATTGAGTAAGATGACCGGATTAGATACGATTACCGTCATTTGGATCATTGGCGGCGCCGTGGTTATTTTAACCATGCTCGGCGGAATTGAAGCGGTCATCTGGCTGGATGTGATCCAGGGGTTTTTACTGATTGTTGGCGGAATTATCGCTCTTGGCATCCTGCTGTTTTTGCCCGAGGGAGGGCCCATGCAGGTTTGGGAGGTGGCTATGCAAAACGGGCGGATCGGGTTCGGGCCTTTTGATTGGGATTTCGTAAATCTGACCTTCGTGGTAATGGCCCTGAACGGGGTTTTCTATGCCATTCAAAAATACGGAACCGACCAAACCATTGTGCAACGGTACCTGACCGCGAAATCGGATAAAGCTGCTGTGAAAGCGTCTCTGATCGGGGTCTTGCTCAGCGTGCCGGTGTGGGCTATGTTCATGTTTATCGGCACGGCTTTGTTCTCCTATTATCAAATTACGGGAGACCCCCTGCCGCATGGAATTGAAGCAGAAGCTGTTTTCCCTTATTTTATTATGACCAAACTACCTGTTGGCGTGGTTGGCTTAATCCTCTCGGCATTAATTGCTGCTGCTATCTCCAGTCTCGACTCCGACCTGAACTGTCTTTCAGCCATCCTGATGGAGGATTATTATATCCGGCTGAAGCCAAAAAGCTCGGATCAGAAAAGATTGTTCATGAGTAAGCTGTTTATCGTTATTGCCGGTTTGGGAGCAATTATGGTGGCTTTATTTTATGTCAGGGCAGGCAGCGAGGGGGTACTGGGCATTATTTTCACCCTGTATTCCATTTTCTCGGGAGGTATCGCGGGAATGTTCCTATTAGGAATTTTCAGCAGGAAAGCCAATAAACAAGGCTTATATTGGGGTATCGGCGCCAGCGTTTTGTTCACGGCCTGGGCCTTGCTGACATCAACGCCAATCGGATTGGACGGCAGTAAATCCGTGCTGATCGACCTCGGACCATTCAATTACATTCACCATAAATACATGATTGGTGTATACAGTCATGTAGTACTTATTTTCTTTGGTTACCTGGCCAGTTTTATGTACCGGGGAAAAACCATCGACCCCTCGCTAACCTGGTCGGGTTGGAAGAAACTGCAAAAAGAGAAGAAATCCGTTTAAATAAAAAGAATGAAATAAAATCGAAACAAATACAAAACCAAACAAAAATGAAAAACTTTCTGTTACTGATCAGCTTCATACTGCTTCTGTTTTCATGCACCACGGAAGTCAAAAAAGAAAAAGGCATGGGCCTGTTAAAAGTGTCATCCGACGGCCGTTTTTTTACCGATGAGAACGGTAATCCGTTTTTCTGGCTGGGCGATACAGGCTGGCTGTTATTCTCCAAACTTGATCGCGAGGAGGCAGTTAAATACCTCGACGATCGTCTTGAAAAAGGCTTTAATGTGATCCAGGTGATGGTGCTGCACAGCGTTGGTGCAAAAAACAGGTATGGTGACTCGGCGCTCGTTAGCCAAAGTGTGGCCCAACCGCTGGTAACCGAAGGAAATAATTTCGAAGATCAGGATGAATATGATTATTGGGACCATATGGATTTTGTCATTCGCGAAGCCGAAAAAAGAGGTCTTTACATGGCCTTGGTTCCTGTTTGGGGGGGCAATGTGCGGGGAGGGCATGTCAGCCGCGACGAGGCACAGGTTTACGGCGAATTTATGGCTAACCGCTATAAAGAATATCCCAATATCATTTGGCTGAATGGCGGTGATGTGCCCGGGGCCGATTCTATTCAAACCTGGAACATCCTTGGAAATGCTTTACGGACAAACGATCCCAACCATCTGATTACCTTTCACCCGAGAGGCAGGACCCAATCCTCAATGTGGTTCCATGAGGAAAATTGGCTCGATTTTAATATGTTTCAATCCGGACACCGCCGTTACGATCAGGATGACACCGAGTTAAATTACGGCGAAGACAACTGGCGTTACGTGGAAGCCGATTTTCAGTTAAAACCCGTAAAACCCACCCTGGATGGCGAACCTTCCTATGAAGGAATTCCGCAGGGATTGCACGATACCCTGCAACCATTCTGGAACGATGCCGATGTTCGCCGTTATGCCTACTGGTCGGTATTTGCCGGTGCCTGCGGATATACTTACGGGCACAGTGCGGTGATGCAGTTTCACCGGCCCGAAGATACCGGCGCAGCCTACGGCGCCAAAAAATACTGGACCGAAGCCATCAACGATCCGGGCGCCGGACAGATGGTTCACGTGAAAACCCTGATGCTGTCGCGTCCGTATTTCGAACGGGTGCCCGACCAAAGCCTTGTCGCTGAACAACCGGGTGAAAAATACGCCTATCAATTAGCTACCCGTGGAACGAATTACGCATTTATTTATACTTATAATGGTCAAAATATCAAGGTAAACATGGGTAAAATTGAAGGCGAACAGGTGAAAGCAAGCTGGTTCAATCCGCGCAACGGCGAGATTTCCGAAATCGGTACTTTCCCGAACACAGGCGTACAGGAGTTTGATCCGGCGGGCGAGGTGGAAAATGGTAACGACTGGGTATTGATCCTGGACAATGCCGACGCTGTTTTTCCGGAGCCGGGAAAATAGGTAACCGGTAATCAGTAACCGGTAATCGATATTACGGCAACTGTCAAATGAAAACTGTATGAATATGAAAAAAAGAATTTTTCCGATATTATTAATATTGTTTGCCGGACTGGTTTCCTGCGAAAAAACAAGCGAAAAAGAATATTACGTGTTCTCAACCTTCCGCGAACCGGCTGATGCCGGTTTGTTCCTGGCATACAGCGAGGACGGTTATCACTGGTCTGATTTAGGCGGGCCCTACCTGGCTCCCGAAATCGGCAATCAGAAAGTGATGCGTGACCCGTCAATCGTAAAAGGCCCCGACGGTACTTTTCACCTGGTCTGGACCTCTTCGTGGCGGGGCGATCTGGGTTTTGGTTATGCCAGTTCCAAAGACCTGGTCAACTGGTCGGAACAGCAATTTATCGAGGTGATGACCGATACTTCCACCGTAAATGTATGGGCGCCCGAGTTGTTCTATGATGACGAAAAAGAGGAATACATCATTATTTGGGCTTCTACGATTCCTTTCAAGTTTGAAAAAGGTGAAGAAGAAGAAAGGAACAACCACCGGATGTATTATACGACGACCAAAGATTTCAGGACGTTCACCGAAACAAAACTGTTTCTCGATCCCGGTTTCAGCGTGATTGATGCGGTGATTGTGAAACGCGCGCCCAAAGATTATGTGCTGGTGCTGAAGGACAATACCCGACCGATGCGCAACCTGAAGGTGGCATTTGCCGCTGATCCGCTCGGTCCGTACCAAAATGTTTCCGGGCCGTTTACCGACTTTTTCACGGAGGGGCCAACCGTTGTGAAAGTTGATAATGATTACCTGATTTATTACGATGCCTACCGCGAGAAAATATATGGAGCTGCCAGAACAAACGATTTTGTTCATTTCGAAGATATTTCGGGTGAGGTTTCTTTGCCCGAAGGCCATAAACACGGTACCATTTTTAAGGCGAACCGTCAAATGATCGATCGGTTGATTGAAGCTTCCGCTTCAAAAAAGTAAAATTGAAAAACACAGGAAAGCATGAGAGGAACGAAAAAGATTATTGGGTTGATAGTGGGAATGCTGTTCATCAGTGTTTTTTTGCATGCCCAGAAATTGCCGCATTATGTGGGTAAAACTTTGAATAATCCGGATTACCACCACGGTCAGCTGCAACCGGCGATGGGCGTGCACAACATCGGGGTGATGCGGGCCAACCGTGAGTTTCCCGAGTATGGCGACAAACTGGGATGGACGTATAACCATGCACCCATGCTGGCCTATTGGAACAATACGTTTTTTCTGGAATACCTCAGCGATCCCGTGGGCGAGCACATTGCACCCGGCGCGACCTTGCTGCAAACTTCTGCCGATGGCTATCAATGGACGATGCCCGAGGTAATCTTTCCACCCTATAAAATTCCGGATGGAACCATGAAAGACGGAGATACCACCGTGGCCCGCAACCTCGAATCGGTGAATCACCAGCGCATGGGTTTTTACGTTTCGTCAGACGACCGTCTGCTGGCGCTGGCCTACATCGCCATTGCCCTTCATCCGAAAGACAGTCCGAACGATGGTCGCGGTATTGGGCGCGTCGTTCGCGAAATTTACAAGGACGGTGCGCTCGGGCCAATCCATTTTATCAGTTACAATAAGGCGTGGAATGAAAAAAATACCGATTACCCGAACTACAAAAAAAGTAAGGACAAAGGTTTTGTGAAAGCCTGCAACGAACTGTTGTCGAAACGCCTGGTTACGCAGCACTGGAACGAAGAAGCAGATCGTGATGATCCGCTGATTTCGCTGAAAGGCGACTACAAGGCATTCAACTATTATCATTTGCCCGACGGAAGAGTGGTTGGTCTGTGGAAACATGCCCTGACCGCCATCAGCGAAGATGAAGGAAAAAGTTGGACCCAGCCGGTTCGCGCGCCGGGCTTTGTAAACAGCAATGCCAAAATCTGGGGACAACGAACCTCGGATGGCCGCTATGCAACCGTTTACAATCCGTCTGAATTTCGCTGGCCGTTGGCGCTTTCGGTGAGCGACGACGGGCTGAAATACGACAAACTGTTGCTGGTGAACGGCGAAATCAGCGCCATGCGCTATGGTGGGAACTATAAATCGTACGGTCCGCAATATGTGCGCGGCATCATGGAAGGAAACGGTACGCCGTCTGACGGTCATCTGTGGGTTACCTACAGCATGAATAAAGAAGACATGTGGATTTCAAAAATTCCGGTGCCGATTGTTGGCAAAGCAACTGAGCAGGTAAATGAGGTGTTTGACCGGCTACCCGAAAAGACGGAACTCGACAACTGGAACATCTTCAGCCCGGTATGGGCCCGGGTGGCCGTTGAAGAAGATCCCGCCGGCAAACGTTGCCTGGTTTTGCGCGATCAGGATGAGTTTGATTATGCCAAAGCTGAACGTTTATTCCCGGCCGGTGACAGCGTGAGCGTGGAATTTGTCATTGTTCCCGGTCAGAATAACCACGGCCAGCTGGATGTGGAACTGGTTGACGGAAAAGGAACGGCAGCCCTTCGTCTTTCTTTTGGCGCCGACGGTTACCTGAAACAGAAAAACGGCTACCGGATGAAAAACATCATGGCCTACGAACCGGGTAAGGTTTATACGATCCGTATTGAAGCCACAGCCACCAATCGTTTTTATCACGTTTATATCAACGGAGAACGCAAATCAACCGGTTTGTGTTTTGCCCCGGTGCACGGGTTCGAACGGGTGACCTTCCGTACCGGTGATGTACGCCGTTTTCCTGATGTGGATACGCCAACCGATCAGGACTACGACCTTCAGCAAACCGGAAAACCGGTTGACGAAGCGAAGTTCTCGATTTATTTATTAACCACCCGGAAATTATAAACGATGATGATGAACGTAAAAAGATTTTTCCTGATCATGATGATTTGTGCGGTTTCCCTGGTCAATCCGTATCAGGGAACTGCCATAGCTTCATCCAAAGCGAAGCATAAAACGGTTTTAAAAGCGGATGATTTTAAACACTATGCCGATTATTTCAATCGGATGGAAGATGAGAATATCGCCAAATCCATCCCTAATTCAGCTTCGTGGGATTGGATGAAGGCCAACATTCCGCTGTTTCAATGTCCGCAGGATAACTTTGAGGAAATCTATTATTACCGCTGGTGGAGCTTACGGAAACATATCACCGAAACCCCGATGGGCTATGGCATCACCGAATTTCTGGTTGACCGCCCGTATGCCGATAAATACAACCTGATCAGTTGTGCGCTGGGCCACCACATCATGGAAACCCGCTGGTTGCATAATCCGGTTTATTTGCAGGACAATGTCAGGATCTGGTTCCGCGGAAATGAGGGCCGCATGATGGACAAGCTGTTAGCGTTCAGCAGTTGGACAGCTTTTGCTTTGTATAACAGCTACCTGGTTAATTCGGATAAAACATTTCTGACCGGTTTGCTGCCCGATTTGGTGGACGAATACCGGCAATGGGAGCTGGAAAAAAGGACCCCAAACGGGCTGTTTTGGCAATACGACGTACGCGACGGCATGGAAGAGCAGATCAGTGGCGGGCGGAAAGAAAAAAACATGAGGCCAACCATCAACAGTTACATGTACGGGAACGCGATGGCCCTTTCAAAAATTGCCGCTTTAAACAATAATCAGAAATTTGCTGATTATTATTCGGCCAAAGCCGATACCTTGAAAAAACTGGCTCTTGAAAACCTCTGGAACGCTGGTGACCAGTTTTTTGAAACGGTGAAAGAAGCAGGAGGTTTTGCGCAGGTTCGCGAAGCCATCGGTTACATTCCTTGGTATTTCAACCTTCCCAACGAGGAACATGCCATCGCCTGGAAACAGGTAACCGACAACAACGGATTTCTTGCTCCGTACGGGTTGACAACAGCCGAACGCCGTCACCCCGGTTTCCGCAGCCACGGTTGCTGCCGCTGCGAGTGGGACGGGGCCATCTGGCCTTTTGCCACCGCGCAAACGCTTACCGGGATGGCTAATTTGTTGAACGACTACCAGCAAACAGTAGTGGATAAAAGCGATTATTTTATGCACATGGAGCTTTATGTGGAATCGCAGTATCACCGCGGTCGCCCGTATATTGGCGAATATCAGGATGAGACGACCGGCTACTGGCTGAAAGGCGATCAGGAACGCAGTCGTTATTACAACCATTCCACTTTTAATGATCTGATAATTACAGGCTTAATCGGTCTTCGTCCGCGCGCCGACGAGTTGATCGACGTTAATCCGCTGATCCCGGAAGGCAAGTGGGACTGGTTTTGCCTCGACAATGTATTGTATCATGGAAAAACATTGACCATTATCTGGGATAAAACCGGGGAGAAATACAAAAAAGGAAAGGGCCTGAGCGTTTGGGCAGATGGCAAAGAAATTGGCCGAACGGCCCGCTTGGAAAAATTGATTTGTCAATAAAAATCAATGTGTATAAACTTCAAACTGAATACTGATGAAAAAATCTTATCTCAACGCAGGAACCTGTTTACTGGCAGGAATGCTTTTGTTTTTGCCCATCTCACAGGTTTTTGCCGAAAGAACAACAACGGTGTCTGTAACTGCGGAACCAACCGAACAAGAAAAAAAGGCGGCCGAATGGGTGGCTTCGCTTCATCTGAATGATGTTGAAAAAGAAAAACGTCTGGTTGCTGTAATTGCAGAACACCTCACGGCTGTGCGCGACTGGCACAACGACCATCCGGCATCAACCGTTCCGGCAGGTATTAATCCCGTTACCGGGAACCCGCTGAGCGAGCTCGACCGGCAGATGATTGCCGACTCGGCCATGCCCAAATCGGTACACGAAGCGCTGATGACCGGCCTGCGCGCCGAATTGACGGAAGAACAAGTGGAAGTTATCCTGGATAAATATACGATCGGGAAAGTCGATTTCACGATGAAAGGTTACCGGGCGATAGTTCCGGATATGACAGAAAAAGAGGAAGCCACTATTCTGGCCTATTTGAAAGAGGCCCGTGAAATGGCCGTCGACTATAAAAACATGAAGCAAATTTCTGCCATTTTCGAAATCTACAAAACCAAATCGGAACAATACTTGAATAACAACGGGCGAAACTGGCGGGAAATGTACAAAGCTTATGTGAACGCACGAAAAGCGGAAAAAGAAAATAATAAACCTTAATTCGATCAGAGATGCAACGTAATTGGCTAATCATAAATTCACTGCTTATGGCCCTGTTGTTTTCGGCCTGCACTACTGAAACGGAAAATCGCTGGAAGCAAGGAATTGTAGCAGAACAATTTCTGTATGAGGAAGATGTTTACCCGTCGTGCCATGCCGGAACGCTGGCCGAAACCCCCGAAGGGATGGTAGCGGCCTGGTTTGGCGGTACGCACGAACGCCACCCGGATGTGACCATTCGGTTCAGCCGCCTGGTGGATGGCGAATGGACCAAATCCACCGAAGTGGCCAATGGGGTGATCAACGATACACTGCGTTACCCGACCTGGAACCCGGTGTTATACCAGGTGCCGGGCGGCGAACTGCTCTTGTTCTATAAGGTAGGACCGAAACCTTCCGATTGGTGGGGCATGCTGAAACGTTCAACGGATCACGGAAAAACCTGGAGCGAAGCCGAAGCGCTTCCAACAGGATTTATCGGGCCGGTGAAAAACAAACCGGTTTTGCTGGATAACGGCAAGCTGGTTTGCCCCTCGAGCACCGAAGGCGACAATGGCTGGCAGGTGCATTTCGAAATCACTCCCGATTTTGGAAAAAGCTGGGAGAAAGTGGGCCCGATTAACAGCCCGTCAACTTATTCGATTATTCAGCCCAGTGTCTTAATTCATCCGGATGGACGTCTGCAAGTTTTGTGTCGCAGTAAAAACAGCGTGATTGTCGATGCCTGGTCATCCGATCTGGGTGAGACCTGGTCGCTGCCGCAGGAGTCCGGCTTGCCGAACAACAACTCAGGCACCGATGCCGTCAGCCTGGCCGACGGACGCCAACTGGTGGTTTACAACCATGTGAAGACTCCTGTTGGCGCATCGAAAGGTTACCGGACCCCGCTGAATGTAGCTGTTTCGGAAGATGGCCGTAACTGGTCGGCTGCGCTGGTGCTGGAAGATTCGGAAATCAGCCAGTATTCTTACCCGGCAGTCATTCAATCATCGGATGGCATGGTCCACGTCATCTACACCTGGCGCCGCGAACGCATGAAATATGTGAAAGTCGACCCGTCGAAATTGAAGTTGACCAAAATTGTTGGTGAGAAGTGGCCGGAGTAAACGATAATTGAGGGGGCAGTATCAACAAACTTGTGCTGTACGTACAAGAACCCTTGGAGAAGGTCATGTTGTCCGGCAGTTGCCGGATCAGCATCTCTGTTAGGATGAGATCCCGAATCAAGTTCGGGATGACGTACTTGGCAAAAGTTTGTTACTGCAATTCCATATCAAACCTGAAAATATGCAGAAACGATCAATCTTATTGTTGCTTGCAGGTATGGCTGTTTTTCAGCTTCATGCCCAAACGCTTAATTCAGACAATCGGTTTCAGCGTCCGTTGAAAGACGTTTTAAAAGACATTGAAACGCGCTACCAGGTCAAGTTGCGGATTTCGGAAAAAGATGTTGAAGGAAAGGTATTGGACTATGCCGATTGGCGTTTCCGTCCCGGACTGGAAGAAACCCTGAAAAATGTGCTGGCTCCCTTCGATCTGGTTCATTTGCCCGACGGGGCCCCGGGTAAGTTTAAGATTGAAGGATACCGCTATCACCTCCGAACTATACCGGAAGCCCGCGAAACGCTTGATCAGTTGGCAGGTTTATACCCGGATAAGGCAAGCTGGGAAAGCCGCCGCGACGCACTGAAAGCCTGTTTGCCCGAAGCGGTCCGTTTGTCGCCTCTGCCCCAAAGCCCGGGTACAAAACCTATTCTGACACCAAAACGAAAAATGGACGGCTACACCGTTCAAAATATTGCCCTGGAAGTTTTACCGGGCGTTTATGTATGCGGCTCGGTTTATCAACCTTCAAAAATAAGAGGGAAAATACCGGTGGTTTTGTGCCCGAACGGCCATTTTGGCGACGGGCGCTACAACAAAGATATCCAGGCCCGCTGTGCCGGACTGGCCCGGATGGGCGCTGTGGCCGTGAGCTACGACCTGTTTGCCTGGGGCGAATCGGTCTTGCAGTTTGAACCGGAGGCGCACCGCAAAAGTATGGCCAACACCATGCAGGCTTTAAACAGCATTCGCCTGCTTGATTACCTGCTTTCGTTGGATTACGCCGATCCCAACCGGGTTGGGATTACCGGCGGATCGGGTGGGGGAAGCCACAGCATGCTGATGTCGGCCCTGGATGACCGGATTGATATCAGCGTTCCGGTGGTCATGATGTCGGCCATTCATTACGGCGGATGTCCCTGTGAGAGTGGCAATCCCATTCATTTGTGCGAAGGCGGGACGAACAATGTAGAACTGGCCGGGCTTTTTGCCCCCAAGCCACAGCTGATTATTTCGGATGGCGGCGACTGGACTGCGAATGTTTCCGAACTGGAATTTCCTTACCTGAAACGCATTTATGACTTTTACGGACCGAACGCCGTGGTGGAAAATGTACATCTCCCTGGTGAAGGGCACGATTACGGCCCCTCAAAACGGGCGGCCATGTACCGTTTTATGGTGCAACACCTCGGGCTCGACTCATCGAAAGTATTCAGCCCCGACGGCGGGTTGGACGAATCAGCCATTGCCATTGAGCCAGCCGACCAGTTAAAGGTATTTGGCGCAAACGGTGAACGCTTGCCTGCCAATGCCTTGAAAGGTTTTGATCAGCTGGAAGAAGTTTTTCAGAAAGCAATCAATTAAATAAGAATCAGGAATAATTGACCGATAGAAAAAATAAAAGCCAACTGATGAGAATTGATTATGCACAAAAGTACAGATTCGATTCAAAATGGTATATTGCGGACAATGTGGAGGAATATTTGAATCGGTCAGTGCCCGTGTTTATCAATAAGGAACACATCAAATAAATCAGGCTGGAGGCCTCATGATGAAAGGAATTAAACATACCGATTGGTCTGTCGCATGGTCTCGTTTTAAAGACGGGGACATGGATTGCTTTCAACAAATCTATAATCAGTTTTTCGACCGCTTGTTTCAATATGGATGTAAGCTGACCGGAAATACCGAGCTGGTTGAAGACAGCATACAGGAACTTTTCTTAACCGTTTATACCAACCGGAACAAGTTGTCGGATACGGATTCGGTTGAATTTTATTTACTGAAAGCCTTAAAGTTCACCATCTACGGGAAGCTGAGAAAGGAAAAACGTCTTGTTTTCGATCGGGGAGAGTCCGGCGATTTTAAGCTTGAATTCATGCTGGAAACCGAGGAGCCGGAAGATCTGGAACAAGAGAAGATCGACCTGATTTTAAAATCGTTGAATGACCTGAGCCCGGCATCCCGCGAAATTATTTATTTGAAATTTTACAGCAACCTCAACTATCAGCAAATAGGCGAAATGCTTGGGATCAAACCCGAGTCGGCCAAAAAACAGGTTTACCGTATCGTTACTTCTTTACGGGCTGTTTTAAAAGACTCACCGCTGGAATTACTGATGATATGTTTTAGGACATAAAATATAGTTGTCAATCCGTGTCCACTTTTCCCGGCTCTGTGCAATTAGGAAGAAAATATACCTGAGAAATGCCTGAACTGGAAAAATATATTGAGGATAAACGGTTTGTAAAATGGGTATTTGAACCCGATCCTGAAACCGAAAAATACTATGCTGCCTACTTTGACGCACATCCTGACGAACGGGAAGAACTATTGCGCGCGAAAAAAGAACTTGGGCTCTTAGCCGTGAGAAACAAAAAACCACAGGCCGGGAAAAAAGAAATTATTTACCAGCGGATGATGGATGCCGGTATGCGGAAAAAACCTTCCCGGTCGACCGGTTTTAGTTTTGCCGGTTTTGCCCGTTATGCCGCTGTTGCCCTGCTGTTTTTCTCTATCGGCTCGTTGTTGATGTACGAAATAAGCCGGAACCGGATCGTTATGCCGGTGGACGAGAGTCTGCTGGTAAAAAGCGCTTCGCTGAATGCGATGGTTTACCTGGCCGACGGTTCGCAGCGGGAAATAGGAAACAGTGAGGCAATTATCGATTTTTCGGTGCCCGGACAGTTGGTTATCCAAACCGATACGATCAAAATCGGAACGGTACGTCATGAAAATTCAAAAAACCTGGTCGTGGTTCCCTTCGGAAAACGGGCCCGGGTAAAACTTTACGACAACAGCGAACTTAAGCTGAATGCCGGCAGCCGGATCATTCTTCCGCGCGAATTTGGTCGTGAAACCAGAAACGCATACCTGATCGGCGAGGCCTTTTTCGATATCACCAAAGATCCAGGTCATCCGTTTCTTGTAGAAACTTCTTCGGCAGTTATCAAGGTATTGGGAACCAATTTTCACCTGTCAGCCTATCCCGACCGGCAGGAGCTGACCGCTTTTTTGCAGGAAGGACAGATCCGGTTTCGCGCATCCGATCATTCGTTGTTCGCGGGTTGGGTCGATCTGAAACCGACGGAACAACTCAGCTTAAACAAGACCACGAAAAACGTGAAGGTACAACAAGGAAACGGCCTGTATTACCAGCTTTGGAAAGACGGAATCGTGCAATTCGACAACGAACCGGTGTCTGATCTCTTAAACCGGGTAGAACAATACTTTAATATCACCATTCGGGTGCCGGACGAACAGGTTGGCAGCAGACGGATAAAAGGAAAACTTGATTTAAATAAAGAATTGAATGAAGTATTTGAATACATTGAATTAATAACCGATAAAAAAATAATGAAAGAAAATGCCGGAGCATTTAGCCTGAATTAAAAAACCGGAAGATGGTGGCACATCCTCCGGTTCGCACCAGGTTGAAATCAACCGGTTGTTTATTATAATCTAAACATGTCAAATTTATGAAAAAAAAGTCATTAACAGACTTTCCCTGGTGGGGAAGCATTAAAACATTATGGAGAATCATGAAACTAACTACACTGATCTCTTTGTGTTTCGTAATTTCCGTTACGGCAAATTCGTACTCGCAATCAACGAAACTAAACCTGAAGCTTTCGAATTCAACGGTAAAAGAAATCCTTAACCAGATTGAGACGGAAAGTGAATATGTTTTCCTGTACAATCTCTCCGAGCTGGATGAAAACAGGAGAGTCAACGTTAACCTCGAAAACGCCACGATCACCCAGGTGCTGGATGAAATTCTGAAAGGCCAGAACCTGAAATACACCCTTTACGACCGGCAGGTAATTATTCGCGCCGACGAACAGGTCCGAAGCGTGAATCGGACTGTGCAACCGCAAACGGCAAGCGGGAAGGTGACGACAGCGTCCGGCGAACCGATTCCGGGAGTAACCGTGGTGGTGAAAGGAGTAAACACGGGAACAATCACCGATTTGGACGGATCGTTTACCCTGAACAACGTAAGGCCGGGTTCGGTGTTGGTATTTTCTTTTGTCGGCATGGTTTCTCAGGAAGTGAGTTTTGACGGGCAAACTTACCTCAATGTTAAATTGGTAGAGGAAACAATCGGCATCGAAGAAGTAGTGGCTATTGGTTACGGTACGATAAGGAAACGCGACCTGACCGGTTCGGTAGCTTCTGTAAAAAGCGACGACATTACCCGGATTCCGACATTCAACGCGATGGAAGCCCTGCAGGGACAAGTTACCGGGGTTGATGTTATCCGTCAATCCGGTAAAGCCGGGTCTGATGTGGAAATTCGCATTCGTGGTAACCGTTCGATCAATGGGTCAAACAGCCCCCTCATTATTATTGATGGAATGCAGGGTGGTAGCTATACCGACATTGCCCCCGAAGACATTGAGTCAATCGAGGTATTGAAAGATGCATCTTCTACCGCGATTTACGGGTCTCAGGGCGCCAACGGGGTTATTATCATCACCACTAAAAAAGGGAAAGCCGGAGAAACAAAAATTTCCTACAGTGGCTACTACGGTGTGAACGGCTGGGCACAATATCCTGAAATGTTGACAGGTGAAGATTTTCTGAACGTTCGTCGTGAAGCCTACCGGGCCAATGGCAGTTGGAATTCACCGGCCGACGACGTGGCCATTTTTTCGTCAACCGAATGGGAAGCCATTCAAAACGGGTATTATACAAATTGGGTGGATGAAGTGATGCACAATGGTATTCAGCAAAGTCATCAGATTACCGCAACGATGGGTAATGAAAAGGCTACCTCTTACCTGTCGGCCGGGTATTACAACGAAAAAGGTTCATTTGCCGACGACGAGATGAAACGGTATTCCATCCGGATGAATGCAGATTACAAAATGTATGATTTCCTGACATTGGGAGGAACTGCTCAGGTTACACATTATGCCACCGACATCAGGGCCAGCAATGTGCTCTGGAGGGCGGCAACCAACAGCCCGCTGGGAAGAGCATACGACGATGAGGGCAATGTCATTCTTTTCCCGCTGGGAACTTCGTTCCGGGTATCTCCGCTGGCCGATGAAGCCGATGATTATATTGCTTCATATAATCGGCTGAATACAAATGTTATAGCAAATGGATACCTCGAATTCAGGCCGGTTTCGGGATTGTCCTTCCGTTCAAACATCGGGACAAACCTGAAATTTGCACGGAACGGCGATTACGCCGGGGCAAATTCAATCGACAGGGCAGGCCAGTACTCTACTTCCACTTCTTCGATTACTGCTTCAACACAGCGCTATTACAGCTGGGACAACATTCTTAATTTCTCAAAAAATATCGGAGAGCATAGTTTTGGCGTTACGGCCTTAACATCGTGGACCAAGTCGATGTACGACAATGTTTATGCTTACGGTGAGGGGCAACTTGTTGCCAACCAATTGTTTTACAGTCTGGGAGCAAACAACAAGGATACCTACAATATTGCATCCGGTTACGTCGGCAGCCAGACTTTGTCGTTTGCCGGCCGTATTAATTACAGTTATCGTGACAAATATCTGTTGACCGTTTCCAGTCGTTGGGACGGCGCATCACGCCTTTCAGAACAATGGGCTATGTTCCCGTCGGTTGCCGGTGCCTGGCGAATTTCGGAAGAGGGATTTATGGCCGATACCAAAAACTGGCTATCGAATGCCAAGCTGCGGGTAAGCTGGGGAACTACCGGAAACTCAGGTATCAGCGAATACGGTACCCAAAGCGGTGTGTCGCCTTTCACCAATGCTGCGTTCCAGGAACAAGGGTTTATTTATTATAACTTCAACACGATTATTGGAAATAAGGATCTCGGATGGGAAATCTCCAAATCCATCGATTATGGTCTGGATTTAGGTATCCTGGACAACCGTGTTTCGGTTGTATTCGACTATTACGACACCAAAACCGATGATATTCTGATGCTTCGCTCGTTGCCTACCTCTATGGGCAGCGGAAATAATACGCCCTTTCAAACTTACCAGAATATTGGTTCTTCGAGAAACAAGGGAATTGAGCTCGCGATTAATACAGTAAACATCGATAAAAAGGACTTTAAATGGAGTACCAACTTCACCTATTCGCGCAATAAAGAAAAGATTACCAGTTTGATTGATGGTGAAAATATCTATGACGGACAACGAAAAGAACATAATTCATTGATATTGGGAGCCCCCATCAAATCGTATTATACCTTCGACCGCCAGGGGATCTGGATGGCATCTGAAGCCGCCGAAGCTGCTACTTATTTTAAAGATGCAGGCAAAACACAGCCTTTCCAGCCGGGTGATATTAAACTTCGCGACATCAATGGCGATAACGTCATTGACGGGGTGAACGATGTCACTTATATCGGTTCGAGAACACCCAAGTGGGTAGCCGGTCTGAATAACTCATTCTATTACAAAGGCATTGATTTTAGTTTCTACCTGACAGCCCGCTGGGGGCAATTACTGGAAAGCGACTTTACCGGAGCATTCGATCCGAAAGGCGATACCAACTTCCCCGCTTACTTTAAGTACTGGACTCCGGAAGCTACAAAGGCAGACTTCCCCCGGCCGAACAACGGCGAATTCTTTAACTATGTGGGCTACCAATCCTATTGGTTTGCCGATGGTTCGTATGTGAAACTGAAAAATGTCACCTTGGGCTACACGCTACCCAATAGCTGGTTGAAATCTGCGAACATCAGCAATCTGCGCGTATATGTTACAGGTGCTAATTTGTTGACTTTCAATAATAATCCGTTGATTAAGGATTACGACCCGGAACGTGGAGGGGCGGCAAGAGATCCGCTTACAAGGCAATTTGTTTTTGGGGTGAATGTGAATTTCTAATCGTTAACTGAACTGAAAAACTAGTAAAAAATGAAACAGATCAATTATATAATGTCTATTGCTTTTGCTGCAATAGCTTTAAATTTCTCTTCATGTAGTTTGGACGAGTATAATCCTTCCGGGGCAACTGCCGATGTTATATTCTCGACTCAGGAAGGACTCAACATGTTGGTTAATTCGGCTTATGTGAACCTGGAAAGCCAGTTCTACGGACGCGAGGATATGGTGTTGTTCCTTGTTGGAGGTAACGACTTGTTTATTAATATCGGAAACGGAACCTATGGGCGCCAGATGTCAAAATACCAGGAAACAACTCCGGCAGTAGGCCAGTTTTACAACGACTTCAACCGTTTTTACGAGGGGATAAATTACTGCAATGCCGGATTGGAACGCATAGGAGGCATTGAATTTAATTCGCAGGTAGAAAAAGATGCCCGTGAAGGCGAACTCCGCTTCCTGCGCGCTTACTATTACTGGCACTTAGTCGAGATTTACGGTAACTGTGATTTACGTAAAACGGAAACCAAAACATTTGAACAGTATGCCTACCGAAGTCCGTATAGCGATTTTTACGATCTGATTATAAGTGATTTGCAGATTGCATGTCAGAAGCTTCCGGTTGATCCGCTCCCGGCAACCGACGTTGGCCGCGCAACAAAAAAAGCGGCTTACGGACTATTGGCACGTACAGCTCTTACACGCGCTTCTGGCTACTACAGCGCCATGTATAACGATGCCGCTACCTACTATACCATTGCCCGAGATGCTGCCGAGTATGTAATTAACAATCAGGCTGCTCTGAAAACCGGTTTATACAGTACCCCCGATCAAATTTTCGATTACCGGAACAATAAAACAAATAAAGAGGCGCTGTTTGTCGTGACACATGCCCGCACCTCTGGCCTTAACCCGAGGGAGAGCAACCCGAATCGTTTGCACCAATACTTTAAAGCTGCTTACTCGTCAGCTTATTCGGATGGCAATAATCTGATGGTGAAGGACCTGGCCTATGGTGACGATAAACGTGCCCGTCCGGGCGACATGTCGATGATGCCGACCAAGTACCTGCTCAACCTGTATAATGATGAAATTGACGCCCGCTACCGGGCCTTCTTCCGCGATGTTTATTATTGCAACAGTCCGAACGGCTATACCTGGCAGGCCGGTTCCACCGATTTTATAAACTATGAGAAGAATGCTTCTGTGGCAGGTACGCGCATTGCTCCGGGCGACACGGCAATCTTTTACTCCAAACATCCGATTGCTGATAAGGCAACCCGCCCGTATGCCTGTTTTGATATTAACGATACCTATGATCCGGTGACCGGCCGAATAACCACTCACGCGTTCAAACAGGTTCGTTTCCCTGCTTTGAAAAAATATGATGATCCGACCCGTGGCTCGGTCAATCCTGACGGTTCAGGTGGAATTCCTACTTCAGACCGGGGAACCCTTGATGTCATTATGATCCGTTTGGCCGAAATGTACCTGGCTGCGGCTGAGGCTCATATCGGATTGAATAACCCCGGGGGGGCTGTACCTCATATTAATGCACTAAGGGCCCGGGCTGCTGTGCCTGGTAAAGAAACCCAAATGAGCGTTTCACAAAGCCAGATGACATTCGACTTTGTTCTTGACGAAAGAGCCCGTGAACTGTGCGGCGAACATCTGCGCTGGATGGATATCAAAAGAACAGGCAAACCAGCCGATTATATCCGGGAACGCAACCTGGATATCTGGCAATACCTTCAGTCTTCTCCTCAAATGGCGTTGCTTCGTCCGATTCCCGAACGCTTCCTGCTTCAGATACTGAACGCCGAAGAATTTGGACAAAACCCGGGCTATTAACGGCTGTACCTACTGATTTTAGTTAGATTGTTTATCATAAAAGGAGTTAGGAGAGTCTCCTCGCTCCTTTTTTATAAAACCGTTGTGTTGGATCTTTGCTGTTGATTATTAGTGATTTGATCGATATGTTGACCAATGAAAAAATATTGCCGGTCGATATTGTGCTGGCTCCGGAGTGGTGGAACAAGAATGAAAAAATGACCTTCGATCCCGACTTCTTTTTTCACCCGCTGAAACGGGTGGAAGCCGAACAACAAATGGAAAAAGTGTTGTACGAACGCTGGGGAAAATTCGGGTTGGGAACCCATAAAGATCAGGCGCGGCCCGAAATTGGCGCAGTACACCTGGCAGCCGGTTTTTTGTTATCGGAAATGCTGGGCTGCCGGGTAAATTATTCCGAAGCCCATCCGCCCCAGGTACTGCCTGCCCGCCAGGAACTGCGTCGCATTACAACCGAAGAAGCCTTTCAGTCGGAGGCTTTCAGTCGGGTACTTGAACTGGCCGGGACGTTGAAAAAAAAATACGGCTGTCTGACCGGCGACATCAATTGGGGTGGCATTTTGAACATCGCGATGGATCTGCGGGGCGAAGCCATCTTTACCGACATGATGATGACTCCCGATGAGGTGAACGAATATTTCTCCGGGATTGCCGGGGTGATTGAAAAATTTACATCGTTTCTTCAGACTGAAACAGGCACCACATCCATCTCGGTAAATCGGGGTGTCCGCCATATCCGGAAACCGGTGCTGTTGCATTCCGAATGTTCACATACGATGATTTCGGAGGAGGATTATGAAAATTACCTGCTTCCGTTCGATCAAAAATGGAGTGAAAAACGTCCGTTTGGTATTCACTATTGCGGGCCCGATCCGCACCGGATGGCTACTGCTTTTGCTAAAATCCCGCATCTCGACTACCTCGACCTCGGCTGGGGCGGCGATGTGAAAGCACTTCGGAAACATCTGCCTCATACCTTTTTCAACATCCGCCTGAGTCCGGTTGAAATTGCCCGGCAGTCACACGACGAGATCCGGGAAACAATTATCCGCCTGGTTCACGACTCCGGAAATCCCTATTTGACGGGTGTTTGCTGTATCAACATGGACGACTCGGTATCGGACGACCGGATCAGTACCATTTTTGAAACGGTGGAGGAACTTAAAAAGGAATATTCTGCCAAATAGACGACAAGTATGGCTAAGAAATTTGATAACCGATTGGCCGATGCCCAGGCAACGCAGGTAACGCCGGTGAAACCCGGAAATTTCGACTTTGAAAAATACGAAGCCTATGCAGCCGGGTTGAATGAAACCTGTGCCCGTTTCTGGCAACAACCGGCAGGAGTGGCTGTTTACCGACGGATGCGGGTGGGAGAGTGCTTTTCGTTTGGTTGCAGGGATATGAAACGTTCGCTCGGGCTTCAGTTGGGCGCCTTGCAGAAAAGTATGCTTTTTCAGGCTGATGTGCCCAATTTTATCGAACCCTGGTATGGCATCGGGACCGTGGCCGGCGCTTTTGGCGGCGATTACCTTTGGGTGGAAGGAAATGCGCCTGCCCTGAAACCGCGTTTTTCGTCGATTGATGAATTGTTGGCTCATCCGGCAAAGGAAATCGCTCAAACCAACATCGGGCGGCATACTTTAAACATGATCGAATATTTTATGGAGCAGACCAAAGGACGTCTGCCCGTTTCGCTCACGGATACCCAATCACCGCTGAACATGATCGGGCACCTGTATCCGCTCGATCAGTTTTTTATTGATCTGTTGATGGAGCCGGAAAAAGTATTGCAGCTATTGGATATGCTGGCTGACTTATCAATCGGCTTCAACAAGGAGCAAATGAATTTGATTGGCAGCGCGCTCGTTTTGCCGGGACACGGGTTTGCATCTTCTGTAACATGGAGCGGACTGGGCATGAGCGACGACAATGCCATTATGATCTCGCCGGACCAGTATTTGGAGATGGCTGCTCCGTCGGTTGAAAAAATTTGCGCATCGCTGGGAGGCCCGGTTTTTCATTCGTGTGGCGATTGGTCGGGCTGGGTAGAGGCCGTGATTCAGATGAAAGGATTGAAAATGGCTGATGCGGCGTTTTCACCACAGACCGATCCGGGAGCGACCAACAAGCTGGAGGAATTTCACAAATTTGCCAACACCGGAGTTGTTTTGAACGCACGCATTGTAGGCGATTTGGAAACCATTCGGGAACAGGTTTCGCGGCTGTGGGTTCCGGGAATGAAACTGGTGGTGGTCACCTACTGCGAAACGCCCGGAGAACAGGAAGAAGCTTATCATTTAATTCACCGGCTATGCAGGTAGATCGCCAAATCAAAACAGGGAACTACCGCTGGCGGATCGTGGCGCTGTTGTTTTTTGCCACCACCATCAATTACATCGACCGGCAGGTACTGGGTATCCTGGCGCCTGAACTTCAGCAGTTGTTTGGCTGGTCGGAATCGGATTACGGTTTTATCATCATGGCCTTTCAAATCGCTTATGCGATTGGGTTAATCTCGATGGGATCCTTGCTTGACCGAATTGGCACACGGCTGGGCTTTATCATCGCTATTTCGGCATGGAGCCTGGCCGGGATGGCCCACGCTGCTGCCCGAAGCGTTTTTTCATTTTCACTTGCCCGTTTTGCCTTGGGGATTGGTGAATCGGCCAACTTCCCGGCAGCTGTGAAAACCGTTGCCGAATGGTTCCCGAAGAAGGAAAGGGCATTGGCAACCGGAATTTTTAATTCGGGGCCAAACCTTGGCGCCATCATTACGCCTTTGATTATCCCGCTTATTGCCCTGAAATGGGGTTGGCAATGGGCATTTATCAGTACCGGGGCGCTGGGGTTTGTCTGGCTGCTTTTCTGGATTCCGATGTACCGGAAACCGGAACTCGACAAACGGTTGAGCGAAGCTGAACTCTGTCATATTTTACAGGATGATCCGGAGTCAGAAGGGGTAAAACTTCCCTGGAAATCAATCATCTCGTATAAACAAACCTGGGGAATCTGCCTGGCGCGTTTCCTGACCGATCCCATCTGGTGGTTCTTTCTGTATTGGTTGCCAAAATTTTTGAATTCCAATTACCGGATCGATCTGACCAATATTGGCTTACCGCTGATTATTATTTATATGGTTTCAATCGGAGGTTCCATCTTTGGCGGCTGGTTGTCGTCGTTTCTGATAAACAGGGGAGAAAATCCGGTGTCGGCCCGTAAACTGACGATCTTTCTCCTGGCTTTGCTGGTCGTGCCAATTTTCTTCACTTCGTTTACATCAAGTGTATGGCTTGCCGTGGCGCTCATCTCGATGGCGACTTTTGCCCACCAGGGGTATGCGGCCAATATTTTCACCATTGTTTCCGATATTTTTCCAAAGAATGCTGTCGGTTCAGTTGTTGGACTTTCGGGTTTTGCCGGAGCTATCGGCGGGGTGTTGTTTTCGGCTGCGGTAGGTGTCATTCTCGAAATCACCGGCAGTTATTATGTGATTTTCGGGATAGCCAGCGTGGCTTATTTGCTGTGTTGGTTATCGCTTCATTTACTGATACCGGCAAACCAGCCGATTAAATTTTTGGAGCAATGAATTGTTCCGGATAGATGTAAACGTTTTCGTTTTATTGGAATTAATTCCAAATTTACGTAAAAGGATATAAACCAAATAATAAATCATAAAATCGGACAAAAATTTTGTTCTTGAATCATGTGAAAAAGGCAGTTTTTTAATTAATATGAATCAAATTATTGAAAACGTTTACAATTTTTTGCATTTTTGAAGAAAATACCTGTGCAGGTTCAAATCGGGTCGGATTTCCTGCACCGGCAAGATTACCCGGTTACTTAAAATGAATTCTGATGAATCAAACTTTGATAAAACTTATTTGTGGCGCTTTTATGCTGGTCCCGGGAATAACTGTCCCGGCGCAGCAAACGGAGATCAAATACCTTTCGGGTACAGGAGCGGATCAGACCGTTGACTGGCAGTTTTTTTGCACCGACGGGCAAAATTCGGGCAAATGGACAAGCATTCCTGTTCCTTCGAACTGGGAATTGCAGGGATTTGGAACTTACAATTACGGTCATGCCAAAGACGAAGAGCGGGGAAAGGAAACCGGACGGTACCGCTTTGATTTTGAAACGCCTGCCCACTGGAAAGGCCGGGTGGTAAATATTGTATTTGAAGGCTCCATGACCGATACCGAAGTGAAAATTAATGGCAAGCTGGCCGGTCCCATACACCAGGGATCGTTTTACCGGTTTAAGTACGATATCAGCCGCCTGCTGAAATACGGAAGTACCAACCTGCTCGAAGTAACAGTTGCCAAACATTCGGCCAATGAGTCGGTCAACCGGGCTGAGCGTTACGCCGATTTCTGGATCTTTGGCGGAATCTTTCGCCCGGTATACCTCGAAGTGAAACCGCAGCAAAATATTGAGCGGGTAGCGATTGACGCCAAAGCCGACGGTTCGCTGACAGCCGAAGTCTTTATTCAAAAACCGGCAGGCGCCGAAATTTTAAAAGCACAAGTTTTTGATCTGAACGGGAATTTGGTAGGACGTGAATTTTCGACTGAGGTTGAGAAGGGGAGTACCGTGATTCGTCTTCAATCCAATATTTCGGGGGTGAAAAGCTGGAACCCGGAAGGCCCGAATTTGTACCAGGTTACGTTCAGCCTGATTTCAAAAGGTAAAGAGATTCATCAAGTTACCGAACGCATTGGTTTCCGGACGGTTGAGGTACGCGATCGCGATGGCGTTTATGTGAACGGCGTAAAAATAAAGTTCAAAGGCGTTAACCGCCACACTTTCCGGCCCGAAACCGGCCGTGCCTCTTGTAAGGCATTCAGCATTGAGGATGTGAGACTGATGAAGGAAATGAATATGAATGCCGTGCGTATGTCACACTATCCGCCTGACAAGCACTTCCTCGAAGTATGTGATTCACTGGGTTTGTTTGTCATGAACGAACTGGCCGGCTGGCACGATGCCTATGATACCAGGGTAGGCAGTAAGCTGGTGAAAGAAATGGTAATCCGCGATGTAAATCATCCTTCTGTTGTGTTTTGGAGCAACGGTAACGAGGGCGGACACAATTTCGACCTGGATCCGCTGTTTGCTCAATACGACATTCAAAACCGCCGGGTAATTCATCCCTGGAACGAGTTTAACGGTTTTGCCACGCAGCATTACCGGGCTTACGATTATGGAGCCGGGAGTTATTGGAACGGTCATCTGATCACGATGCCTACTGAGTTTTTGCACGGTATGTACGATGGCGGTCATGGCGCCGGCCTGTGGGACTACTGGGAACTGATGTGGAACAAATCGCGCGCTGCCGGCGGTTTTCTGTGGGTGTTTGCCGACGAAGGCGTGGTACGTACCGATCAGAACGGAGCCATTGATACCTACGGTTCGTCGGCTCCGGATGGTATCCTGGGGCCGCATCACGAAAAGGAAGGCAGCTTTTTTGCCATTAAAGAAATTTGGTCGCCGGTACGCCCCGACGACAGCGATATCACGGCTGATTTCGGGGGTAAGATTAATCTCGAAAACCGCTATTTCTATACGAATTTGAACCAATGCCGCTTTAGCTGGAAGCTGACTAAGTTTCCCCTGCCCGGCTCATCGGCACAAGTGAAAACAGTAAGCGGAACGGCCCTGGCTCCCGACATTGCCCCGGGACAGAAAGGAACGCTTCAACTGGAGCTTCCTGCCGACTGGGCAAGCTACGATGCCCTTTATTTTACGGCTGCCGATCGCTTTGGGAACGAACTATACACCTGGAGCCGGGCCATCAAACTTCCGGCCGACCTGGTTGCTCAGCTATTGGCTAAATCAAACGGTAACAGCGCGGTGTCCTTCACGGAAACCGGTCTTGTATATCGTATTAAAGCCGGAACGGTTGAGTATTCAATTGGTAAAACGGATGGGGTGCTGAAAAAGGTGGTGAACGAAAAAGGTGAAATTCCTTTCAGAAACGGGCCTGAAATCAGCGCCGGGCTGACTGCTTTCAAAAGCCTTGAGATGAAAAATTACGGCGATAGCCTGATGTTGATCTGTTCTTTCAAAACGGAAAAATCGGATTCGACCCGGATGAAGGAATTTGTCTGGACATTTTACCCGAATGGCTGGGCCCGGTTACACTTGTATTATGTGCCGGAGTTCTACGACCGGGATTTCGATTATATGGGCGTCAACTTTTCATATCCCGAAGAATTGGTGACCGGTGTGAAATGGTTGGGACGCGGCCCTTACCGGGTGTGGAAAAACCGGATGCAGGGAGTTGAACTGGGCCTGCATCAAAAAGATTACAACAATACCGTTACAGGAGTTGCCCCGGTGGTTTATCCCGAGTTTAAAGGATATCACGCCAATTTGTACTGGGCCCGGATTGAGTCGAAAGAACAAAGCTTTACCGTGGCTACCTCAGACGAAGATGTGTTTTTACGCCTCTACACGCCGGCCCAGCCTGAGAAAGTATTTGAACGCACGGCGCCGGCATTTCCGGCCGGCGACATCTCTTTTATGCAGGCGATTCCGCCGATCGGGACCAAGTCGAACGATCCCTGGGACATGGGCCCGAGCGGTAAGAAAAACATGTTTTTCGACTATGGACCATACGATAACTGGCGTTCCCGTAGTAAGCAAATGACGCTGTATTTTAACTTTTCCGAATAACAAGATGAAACGAAAACGATTCAAAACAATACTGTCAATGGCTCTGGTTGTACTAACAGCCTGGTCGTCGTCGGCCATCGGTATTTGGGTGTCGCCCTCAGGAAATGATGCCAATCCCGGATCGCAAAGCAAACCGATGAAAACCGTTCAGGCAGCCTTGTTGAAAGCCCGCGAACTGCGAAACGGGAATGCTGCTTCGGTAAAAAACGGAATTCAAATTATTTTGTCCGAAGGAGAGTATTTTCTGAAAGAACCGCTGGTGTTGGGACCGGAAGATTCGGGAACCAGCGAATCGCCTACCATCATAAAGGCGTCAAATAAGGCCAGGGTGGTCATCAGCGGAGGTGTGCCGGTTACCGATTGGCAACAGGTGGAAGGCCGTATTTACAAAGCGTCGCTCAACCGCGACAGCAAGTTGCGGACCTTGTTTGTCGATGGCAAACGTATGCGCATGGCCGGAACAGATGAGCCGGTGAATGGTATGGGCGATTGGGGAAAATTTGTAATTGAAGGGAACGAGCCTTGGGCATTCGGCTCAGGAACAGCCATCGACGGGATAAAATTTGCTTCGAAAGAAATTCAACTCTACAAAAATCCGGAAGATGTAGAGTTGGTTCAATTTAACGTGTGGACCGAAAAAATACTTTGTGCCCGTGAAATTGAGCAGTTTGGCGATACAACCGTCGTTAAATTGCAGCAACCTTACGGCGCTATCGCTACCAGTATGGCCTGGGCCGGGAAAATCAACTACAACAAAAGCTTCCTCATCCGGAATGCGTTGGAACTGCTCGATTCACCGGGTGAATTCTATTTCGACCGGAAAAATCACACTCTTTATTATTACAGCAACGGTGAAGATATGACCGCAGCAACCGTCATTGCTCCCACGTCCGGAGGGTTGGTCCATATCAAAGGTAAGTCGAATGCAGAACGGGTGAAAAACATTCGTTTTGAAGGGATCACTTTTTCGCACGATCATTGGCAACTGATGGAGGTTGCCGGTTCGTACGGCTTTGCCGGTATTCAAAGTTTGGGTCTGGCAGTGAAATACATTCCCGGCGGCAACTGGCACCCATCCGAGTACAACAGTACCGATGTGCCAAGGGGCGCCATCCAGGTTGAAAATGCCGAAAATATTGAATTTGTGCGCAATTGCTTCGAGGGGATCAGCTCCGCTGTAGCGATCAATTTGGTCAATGATGTAAAAAATAGCCGGGTTGAAGGAAATTATTTTAACGATTTACTGGGAAATGCGGTAAGTGTTGGTTTTCCCCAGCATTATCAGGTTAGTGAGGGAAAAATTAAACCGCTTGAAAATGAAACGAACCTGGCAGTGGCGCCCAAACCTCAACAGGCGCTGAGTGCCGCGAAGGGAGTTAATTTTCTTAGCGGAACCAAAAACAGTCAGGTTGAAGCAGTTATATCTAATGACCGATCTGATCAGGTGCCGGATAACAGCCGTCTGCAACGTTACAGGGCCGGGGTTGAAGGTCTTTGTGAAAACATCCTGGTGGCGAACAACTACATTCGGAATGTAAGCCTCGACTTCCGGCAGGTGGAAGCCATCACTTCCTTTTTTGTGGCCGGCACCCGCATCGAGCATAACGATATTGCAGGAACACCTTACGGCGCGATTACCTGTGGCTGGTGGTGGGGGAATGCCGGGATTCCGGCTTCAACAGTTGCCAAAAACAACAGCATCAGTTTTAACAAAGCAGGCGATACGCACCAGGTGCTGGATGACGGCGGCATCATTTATCTGCTGGGTGAGCAGCCGGGAACGGTGGTTGAGGGCAATTATGTGTTTAACGGGCCCCGCTGCATCTATCCCGATGATGGTTCGGCCTACCTGACCATTACACGCAATGTGGTTGGCAATGCCAGTTATAAATGGATGTGGCTGCACTTGTGGACCAAACGCTGTCACGACATCGTGGCCCGCGAAAACTACGTGAAAAACAACCTGCTGATGGATAATGGCACCAACAATATTATCGACGAAACCTATTCGTTTCGCGAAGATGAATGGTCGGAGGAGGCGCTGAGGATCATTGATTTTGCCGGAATTCAGCCCGAATACAAAGATATTGTCCCGAAAAACGAACCGGAAAGAATCAGCATTCATCCGGAAGGTTTTAAGGAAAGAGACGTTTTTCATTAGACTTGAGTAATGAGTAACGAGTATTGAGTAGTCGTACTCGAAACTGATAACTGATAACTGATAACTGATAACTGCATGAAGCAAACGATCACTTATAAATTTTTGTTACTGCCTGCACTGCTGGCCTTGCTGATTGCTTGTCAGCCCAAAGGCGCAAAGCAAGCGGCGGGTACAATGGCCGGGATTCCGGTTGACCGCGTGGCGATTGAGTTGATTTTGGATGAAGAGGGGCAGAAAGATTCTTTATGGCACCAACTGGGGCAGATGCCGCTTGAGATCTATCAGTGGAAAAATCACCTGGTACTTTTTGGTGATAGTCAGGACACAACCGGTTTGACCGCCCGGATCCGGGAAGCAGGCATCAACCTGCAACTGAAAAAATACGATGCGCCGATGTATGTATTTGACCGGGAAAATCATTGCGGCGATTCTGCAGTAACACGGCCCTGGCGAAACTATCTGCTCACGGCAAATCTGGTGGCCGATTCGGTGATGCAACAAGAGTACATGACTTATCACGAGCTACAGTTTGAAGAATGGCCGGAAGTGGCCCAAGGCTTCTGCAACGCAGATTTTCAACAGCTTTTGGCCTTTCGAAACGGGAGGCGTTTAATGCTGGTCATCTCCATTCCGGCTGATAAAACCCTGGATGAACTGAACCCGAAAACCGAAGAGGACAATCCCCGGATGGTGGAATGGAATCAAATAATGAGTCAGTACCAGGAAGGAATTGAGGGTACTGAAGCCGGTGAAACCTGGGTATTCTTTGAAAAGATTTGAGTAGTGAGTCAGAAGACGGGAGGAAGTACCAGTTTTAGTCTCGGTAATCGGTAACTTGAAACTTGAAACCTGGAACCAGCAAATAAAAACGAATAACTGAAATAAAATGAATTTTAAACGATTGAAAAACACGTTTTACATCTTGTTGACTTCGGTCATTTTTGGAGCATGTTCCGGAAAAGGAACTGTCACGATAGTGGCCGAGCAAAGTACGCCGCGCGAAAAATATGCGGTTGAGTGCTTATCTTCCGGGCTGACAGATGCCGGATACCAGGTCGAAGTCGTTTCCGGGATTCAGGAGACCAAAGATCGGACAATTATGATTCAGCAGATTGAGAAAGAACCGGCTGATCAGGCGATTTCCCTGTCCGAAGAAGCTTATACCATCGAAAGCAAGGGAAACACGATCTGGTTGAAAGCGACCGGAACATCAGGCCTTTTGTACGGCTGTCTTTATTTGTCCGACGAGCTGAAGAAGAACGGCAAGTTGCCCAAAACCATCAAGCTGACCGACCAGCCGGAGATGGTGATGCGCGGGACCTGTATTGGCTTGCAGAAAACCGTTTATTTGCCCGAACGTCACGTGTATGAATATCCGTATACACCGGAAAGTTTTCCCTGGTTTTACGATAAAGCGTTATGGATTAAATACTTGGATATGATGGTGGAGAACCGCTACAACGCGCTTTACCTGTGGAACGGTCATCCCTTTGCTTCACTGGTGAAACTGGCTGATTATCCGTATGCCGTTGAAGTGGATGATGAAACCTTCGAAATGAACAAAGAAATATTTGCGTTCCTGACCGAAGAAGCCGATAAGCGCGGCATCTGGGTTATCCAGATGTTTTACAATATCATCGTTTCAAAACCTTTTGCCGAACATCACGGCCTGAAAACCCAGGACCGTAGCCGGCCGATCATCCCGGTAATTGCCGACTATACCCGCAAGTCAATTGCCGCTTTCATTGAAAATTATCCGAATGTAGGCTTACTGGTTACCTTGGGTGAGGCCATGAATACGATTGAGGATGATGTGGAATGGTTTACCGAGACCATCATTCCCGGCGTGCAGGACGGGCTGAAAGCTTTAGGCATTGAAAATGAACCCCCCATTGTATTGCGCGGCCACGATACCGATGCCGGTAAAGTGATGGATGCCGCCTTGCCGATTTACAAAAACCTGTACACCATGTTCAAGTACAACGGCGAATCGCTGACCACCTATGAGCCGCGCGACTCGTGGGAAACCAACCATACGGTGCTCAGCAGCCTGGGATCGGTGCATATTTCCAATGTGCATATTTTGGCCAACCTGGAGCCCTTCCGCTACGGATCGCCCGATTTCATTCAGAAAAGCGTACAGGCCATGCACAATATACAGGGAGCTAATGGCCTGCATTTGTACCCCCAGGCTTCGTACTGGGATTGGCCTTACACGGCCGATAATACCGATGAACGCCTGCTGGAAATGGACCGCGACCGGATTTGGTACGATGCCTGGGCCCGCTATGCCTGGAATTCAAATCGTGACCGCAACGACGAAATCAAATACTGGACTGGGGAACTGGGCGATTTTTACGGATGCGGAAATGAGGGGGCAAACATTCTGAAAGCCTATGAAGAAACCGGCGAGATTGCACCGAAATTGCTTCGTACCTTCGGCATTTCCGACGGCAACCGGCAAACCCTGTTGCTGGGTATGTTTATGGGACAATTGGTAAATCCGCATAAATATCATGTGTATTCAAACTTCTGGACATCAAGCGGCCCGGTGAAGGAGGTGTTGCCGGAATATGCCGCCAAAGAATTTAAGGGTGAGGCCCATGTGGGCGAAACACCCCCGCAAATTATTGCTGAAGTGGTCATGCATGGCGCGCTGGCTGTTGAAGCCATTGATAAAGCCGCGCCCAAAGTGGGCAAAAACAAGGACGAGTTTGAACGCCTGAAAAATGACGTATACTGCTACAATGCGTTCGCCAATCATTTTGCCGAAAAGGTGAAAGCCGCCATGCTGGTGCTCAACTACAAATATTCGAATGACGTGACCGACCTGGAAGCTGCGGTTCTGCATCTCGAAAAAAGCATGGAGTATTTTAACGACTTGGTTAATCTCACGAAAGATACTTACCTGTATGCCAACAGTATGCAAACAGCCCAGCGCCGCATTCCCATTTCAGGAGTTGACGGGACCAATAAAACCTGGGTTGAAATGCAGCCACACTATCAGGCTGAGTTGGAAAACTTCAAACGAAACCTGAACATGCTGAAAAACAAAGGAAATGCCGGCGAAATGCAGCAGCGGAAAGTTTTCGAACCGGCGCAGGTTACCATCCTCAATCCGGCGGTAAAAAGGTATGTGCTGAAACCGGGACAACAGGTTTACAGCGACAATAAAGCAGTTATCGAAGCGGTAGCCGAAGAGTTGCAAAACCTTTCCGGCGTTCAGCTTTCCGACAAACAACAGCAGGAAACCGGGACAGTGCTAAAGTTTAGAACAGATAAACCAGTGAAAATACTGGTGGGCTATTTCAATACCAACAGCTATTCGGTTTTGGAACCGCCGACGCTTGAAACTAATGCCAATGCCAACGACCGCGGTCAGGCCGATATAAAAATTGCCAATGCCATGCTGATTCCCGGACTGTACCCGGTAAACGTGTACAATTACCATTACGAGGCCGGTGAGCATGAACTCATCCTTGGCAAAGGCAGGGCGCTGATTCTCGGTTTTATCGACGGGACAGAAGAAATCCCGATTCACGATGCCGGCATGACCAAGGATGAAGACGGCCCGGCGGTGGACTGGCTTTTCTATTAGAAGGTTAGAAGATTAGAGTATTAGAATGTTAGAATAACGGTAGTTGAAAGCGATAGCATATGATGTGCGAAAAAAATATGGTTTGGAAAATGAATAAATTTTTAGTTAGAGTTGAATTTTAAACTGAAGCGCGGCCTATTTTTATCAAAAGCGAAATCAAACTAAAAGCATAGTGCAAGCGGGAAGTTCCGACGATAGGAGGAAATCACCCGCTGAACTTAGCTTTTAGAAAGGATGGAGCTTACAGATAAAAATCAGCCTTGACCTTTTTGTTTACTTTTTGTGTCAAGACAAAAAGTAAAATCCGTCTGATAAGACATGGTATTCTATAAGAAGGACAGAATCAGTTGTGATTGACTTTCAGAAAAATAAACATTATGAGAAAAATTTTGTGGAGTTTACTGCTCGTGTTGGGTGGATTAAGTTTGAAGGCGCAGGAGATCAACCTGAAACTTTGGTACAACCAACCTGCTGCTAACTGGAACGAGGCGCTTCCCATCGGGAACGGTCGTATGGGGGCCATGATTTACGGCACCACCGGCATTGACCAAATTCAATTGAATGAAGAAACGGTGTGGTCGGGCGGGCCAAACAGCAATGTCGATCCCGAAAAGGCATCATTACTTCCCCGGCTGGTTGACTTGTTCTTTCAGGGCAAATACCAGGAGACCGACGATTTGGCCAACGCCGAAAAGCTCTCGCTGAACAGCGGCATGATGTATCAGCCAGTGGGCAACCTCTGGCTGACTTTCCCGGGGCACGAGCAGGTGAACAATTACTACCGCGAGCTTGATATCGCCAATGCTTCATCAAAAGTAACTTATCAGGTGGGCGGTGTGACTTACACCCGCGAATACCTGGCTTCGCTCGATAACCAGACCATCATGGCCCGGCTGACGGCCGGTCAGGGCGGAAAGATCAACTGCACGCTGGGCATGAACTGCGACTTGCGCAGCCGCATCCAGGTGGAGAAAGACTCGATCATCCGCCTCTCGGGCATTACCGACGACCACGAAGGCGTATTGGGACAAGTCCGTTTCGAAGCCCTGGTGAAGCCGGTTTTAAAAGACGGCGCATTGTTGTTGAGTGATAAGCAGCTCGGCATAAAAGATGCAACGGAAGCGACAATCTACATTTCCATTGCTTCAAACTTCAAAAGTTATCAGGACATCAGCGGCGATGGATTGGTCAGGGCTTCC
This sequence comes from Gaoshiqia hydrogeniformans, assembly GCF_049347105.1. GTDB lineage: Bacteria > Bacteroidota > Bacteroidia > Bacteroidales > Prolixibacteraceae > Gaoshiqia > Gaoshiqia hydrogeniformans. The sequence goes on along the minus strand of NZ_CP186334.1, from coordinate 5,479,337 downwards.
TCGATATTGAAAAAGGCGCTGGGCGACGATTTTGATGCGGCCAAAGCCAAACACGAAGCGATTTATCATAGCTACTTCAACCGGGTATCGATCGATCTGGGCGAAACCGCGGCCGCGAAACTTCCAACCGATCAGCGGGTGGAACAGTTTAGAGGCGGCGACGACCCGCAACTGGTCAGCCTGTATTTCCAGTTTGGCCGTTACCTGATGATTTCGGCCTCGCAGCCGGGTACGCAGCCTATGAACCTGCAAGGCATCTGGAACGACCGCGTGACTCCGCCCTGGGACAGCAAATACACCACCAACATCAACGCCGAAATGAATTACTGGCCGGCCGAACTGACCAACCTGTCGGAACTGCACGAGCCCTTCCTGACGATGGTGAAAGAGCTTTCGCAAAGCGGACAGGAAACTGCCCGAAAGTTATACAACGCCCGCGGGTGGGTGCTTCACCACAATACCGACATCTGGCGCGTTACCGGCCCGGTCGACTGGGCCCGTTCAGGCCTCTGGCCAACCGGAGGCGCCTGGCTGTGCCAGCACCTGTGGGAACGCTACCTGTACACCGGCAATCAGGACTTTTTAAAAGAAGCTTACCCGGCCATGAAAGGGGCGGCGGAGTTTCTGCTCGATATTTTGATTGAAGAACCAACTAACGGTTGGCTGGTGATCGGCCCTTCGGTGTCGCCGGAAAATGCTTACCTGCCTAAAATCAACGTGGGTGTGGGTAACACGATGGACAACCAGCTGGTGTTCGACCTGTTCTCGAATGTCATTCAGGCCTCGGAAATCCTGGACACCGATCAGGCTTTTGCCGACTCGCTGGCAGCAGCCAAAGACCGCCTGCCGCCCATGCAGATCGGGCAGCACAGCCAGTTGCAGGAATGGATCAAAGACTGGGACCGCGTGGACGACAAGCACCGCCATGTATCGCACCTTTATGCTCTGTATCCAGGCAATCAGCTCTCGCCTTTCCGTACGCCAAAACTGTTTGAAGCTGCACGAAACTCGCTTGTTTACCGGGGCGACGAATCCACCGGCTGGTCGATGGGCTGGAAGGTGAACCTCTGGGCCCGCTTCCTGGACGGCAATCATGCCCTGAAAATGATTGGCGATCAGCTGTCGCCGTCGTTACGTAATGAAAGGGGTAAGGAATCGGGCGGTACCTATCCAAACCTGCTCGATGCCCATCCGCCTTTCCAGATCGACGGCAACTTTGGGTGTGCCGCCGGTATTGCCGAAATGCTGATGCAAAGCTACGACGGTTTTATTTATGTACTTCCTGCTTTGCCCGACCGCTGGCAGAAAGGCCAAATCAACGGACTGAAAGCGCGCGGCGGTTTCGAAGTGGACCTGAGTTGGGAGAAGGGGCAAATCAAAACATTAACTGTCCATTCATCCCTGGGCGGCAATTGCCGCATCCGGGTGAAACAACCGCTTCGCCCGGTTGACGGGGTTCTGCTGACAGTAGCAAAGGGAGGCAACTCCAATCCGTTTTATCCAATCAACGAGATTAAAGACCCGCTGATTTCACCAAAAGCCAGACTGAAGGGGGTGAAATTACCGAAAACTTTTCTTTACGACTTTCAAACCGAAGCCGGTAAGAGCTACACGTTTGAACTGAAAAAATAAGATTACCGGAAAAACAGAACGATGATGGATAATTTGGGGCGGAACAGCCGGAGATGGTTACAGTTACTTTTGATGATTCTTTTGACGGGAATTTTTTTTTCTTGTTCACGGACCGGGGAACCCGGTATTCGGCGCGAGCAATTGCTGAATGCGGATTGGTTTACCGTAGCTGATGATTCGTCATCAGCTGCATTTACAGGCTTTCAGCAACCTGATTTTGTGGTTGATGGCTGGCAACAGGTAGATGTTCCCCATAACTGGGACGATTACGGGGGCTATCGTCGTCTTCGACACGGAAACCGGCATGGTTATGCCTGGTACCGCAAAACCTTCAGTGTAGAACAACCGCGGCCGGATAAACAGTATTTTCTATGGTTCGAAGGTGTCGGATCGTATGCCACCGTTTGGCTGAACGGCGATTCGGTTGGTTATCATGCCGGAGGACGCACATCGTTTACGCTGGACGTGACCGATTTTATTCAACCTGAAAGTGAAAACCTTTTGGCCGTTCGCGCCGACCATCCGGCCGATATTCGCGATTTGCCCTGGGTGTGCGGCGGTTGCAGTCCCGAGTGGGGTTTTTCGGAAGGAAGCCAGCCCCTGGGAATTTTTCGCCCGGTACATCTGATCACCACTGATCCGGTGCGTATTGAGCCGTTTGGCGTCCACATCTGGAACGATGAAAACATTTCGGAAAAAGAAGCTGCGCTTCATCTCACGACAGAAGTAAAAAACTACCGTCAACGTGAAGTTTCGATCCGGGTGGTGAACAGTTTGAAAGACAATAAAGGCAAGGTCGTCACCCGGGATGAAGAGGAAATTCGTCTTGCTGCCGGGCAGATGGACACTATCCGGCAGACATTCGACCCGGTGAAAAATCCGCGTTTGTGGTCGCTCGAAGATCCGTATTTGTACACCGTCCACACCGAATTATTTGAAAATGGGCAGTTGGTGGATGAGCTGAAAACCCCCTGCGGCATTCGCTGGATCAAATGGGACATTTTTGGTGAGGACCCGACCAACCGGTTCTACCTGAACGGAAAGCCTGTTTTCATTAACGGAACGGCTGAGTACGAACACCTTACCGGGCAGAGCCATGCTTTTTCAGATGAACAGGTGCTGGCCCGCGTGGAACAGGTACTGACTGCCGGTTACAATTCGTTTCGCGATGCCCACCAACCCCACAACCTGCGCTATCATCCCGAGTGGGACCGCCACGGTATTTTGTGGTGGCCACAAATGGCTGCCCATATCTGGTTCGATAATCCGGACTTTCGCCAAAACTTTAAACAGCTGTTGACCGACTGGATCCGGGAACGGCGCAACAGTCCCTCCATCATCCTGTGGGGACTTGAAAACGAAAGCACCCTGCCTGCCGATTTTGCCGAAGAATGTTCCGACCTGATCCGGAAACTCGATCCGACCGCTTCCAAACAACGTTTAATCACTACCTGCAACGGGGGTACCGGCACCGACTGGAATGTCATTCAAAACTGGTCGGGTACTTATGGCGGCAATCCCGATTTGTATGCCGAAGAAATTTCCAGCCAGTTGCTTAACGGCGAATATGGCGCATGGCGAAGCGCCGGCTTGCACACCGAAGGCGAATTCGACCAGAATGGCCTGTACAGCGAAGACCGTTTTAATCTGCTCATGGAATCAAAAATTCGCCTGGCCGAGTCGGTCAGCGACCTATGTTGCGGACAGTACCACTGGCTGTTCAGCTCACACGAAAACCCCGGGCGTACGCAGGGTGGGGAAGGCGTGCGCGGGCTGGACCGTCTCGGGCCGGTCAATTACAAAGGCATTATGACCATTTGGGGAGAACCGCTGGACGCCTGGTATATGTACCGGGCCAATTATGCACCCAAACAAACCGAACCGATGGTTTACATCGTGTCGCACAGCTGGCCCGATCGCTGGCTCGAACCTGGTGTGAAAAACGGCATCCGTGTCTTTTCCAATTGCGAAGAAGTGGAACTGTTCAATGGCGTGAAATCCCGTTCATTCGGACGGAAGTCAAATCCCGGCAGGGGGCGCCATTTTATATGGAATGAGGTGGATGTTCAAACGAATGTTTTATATGCCGAAGGATATGTAAACGGGAAAAAGATGGCCGAAGATTACATCGTGTTGCACCATTTGCCGGTGGCCGAAGGCATTGAAAAGCTGGCCGAAAAGGTGGAACCGCTGACTTCAGGAGCCGACCGGAATTACCTGTACCGCGTAAATTGCGGCGGTCCGGACTATGTTGATACAGATGGCCATACCTGGATGGCCGATGTGCGAAAATCAGATGAAAAATCGTGGGGGAGCCGTTCGTGGACGGACGATTACGACGGACTTCCGGCGTTTTACGGCAGTCAGCGGCAGTCGTACGACCCGGTGCAGGGCACGCTCGACTGGCGGCTTTTACAAAGCTACCGGTATGGCCGGCACAAACTTTCGTACGAATTTCCGGTCCCCGACGGCGAGTACCAGGTAGAATTGTTCTTTACGGAACCCTGGTACGGCAAAGGCGGCGGACTGGATTGCAGCGGCTGGCGCTTATTTGATGTGGCGGTGAACGATGAGGTGATGCTGAAAAAGCTGGATATCTGGAGCGAGGCCGGTGTTGGCCGGATGCTGAAGAAAATGCTTCACGCTAAGGTTACCGGCGGAAAGCTGAAGATCTCTTTCCCGAAAGTGGATGCCGGGCAAGCCGTGATTTCGGCAATAGCCGTTTCAACCGCCGGGAAAACTGTAAAACCTGCCCCGGCCTCGGAAAGGTTGTTGTCGGGCGACGCGCCGGACCTGTTTGCTGCCAAAACCTGGCTCAACACAGGCGACAAATGTTTTGCGGATGCCGAAGCGTGTTTTGCAGCCCTTCCTTCTGAACTGTACGGGGCGGAATGGTTGCAGCCGGCCACCGAAAATGGTTTTTCACCAGACCGGCTAAAGTCGCTTAAAATTACTGCCGATGCTGACTTGTATTTCGCCCTGAAGGATTCAGTGGAAGCGCGTGACGGTTTCAAATACCATCCTGAATATGTAAAAATAAACCAAAACAGCGGAACGATCTGGCACATATACCGCAAGCGTTTCTCCGCTGGTGAAGCAATACAATTCCCCAATGCCGGATCCGGGCTGATGATGCTGGCGGCTGTCCCGGTAACCAAGCTCGACGATGCCATCGACTTGCGCGAAACGGTGACGTACCGGGTAGAGGATGCCACGCTTGCAGGCAAAAGCCGGAAAACCGAGCTGGCCGGAAAGGAAGGCATACTTCTTTCCGGGAAAAACGATGCGGTGAGCTGGCAATTTTCGGTTGGCCTGGCTTCGAAATACGGGCTGGAAATCCGTTATCTGAACCCGGCCGAAAAATCCTTGATGGTAGAAATGAGCATTGTGAGCCGCGACGGTCGGGTCATGTGGCAGGGACCGCTGGAGTTTCTGCCATCGGGCGGGAAGCTGAAAAGCTTGCGCACCGATACGCAAACTACCATCAACGCAGGAACTTATACTATCCGGTTCAAATTGCTCGACGGCGGACCAATCGGTTTCAACTTCCTGAAAATTCAGTAGTCTGGCTTTCAACTATTAAAACGATTATTCACAAAGAATATGAAACAAACGAATTATCAACTCTACGACTTTCTGGACTTTGATCCCAACCTGATCGGGGACGAAAGCTTGTGGAAAACCTGCATGCCCGTTGATGTCCGGGCGGACGGGACAGATGTAGTTTTTGACATTCCCTTTCAGAAACAATTGCCGGGAAACGATATTCATCCGGATCTGACTGCTGAATGCAAGACGTTTCAACTGAAGTTGAGGGCCTATGGCGATAAAATCCTGCGCCTGTCAGTGGCTTTTGAGGGGCAGTCCATGCCCGATTCGGAAATGTTGGCGATTGACCCGGGATTGAAAATTGTACCCTTGTCTGTTGAAATAAGCGCTGATGAATGGATTGTAAAAGATGCCAACGGGATCATCCGGGCCCGGCACAACCGGAAGCCAATAGCCATTGATCACTGGAGCGATTTACTGCCTTCCCCGAGCGAAACGCTGGAAATGACTTTTCTGCCTGATGGGAATAAGGAAGTTGAGCTGAGCGCTTACGACCAGTTTTTCCCGGCCCGCCACGATGCCTTTGCGCTGGCTTGTGTGGAGCGGGAAGGACAGTGGCACCGAACCACCATGTCGTTTCATGCCGGAGCGGATGAAAAATTTGTTGGCACCGGCGAACGCTTCACCAAAATGGATTTGTCCGGCCACACCTTCCAACTAAAAAATCAGGACGGTCAGGGGGTGAACAACCGCCGTACCTACAAAAATATTCCGTTTTACCTGTCAAGCCGGATGTATGGCTTGTTTATGCATACCACGGCACATAGCAAGTTTTCGCTGGCCGATCATTCCACCCGTTCGGTGCAGCTGCTTACCGAAGAACCGGCAATGGATGTGTTCCTGATCGGCGGAAATACTCCGGAGGATATATTGTACGAATACCGTCGCCTGACCGGTTTTCCCACCATGTTGCCACTTTGGAGTTTCGGTACCTGGATGAGCCGCATGACCTATTTTTCGGCTGATGAGGTGGAGCAGATCTGCGACCGGTTGCGAAAAGAAGATTTCCCCTGCGACGTGATCCACCTCGATACCGGCTGGTTTCGAACCGACTGGCTGTGCGAGTGGAAATTCAACCCCGAGCGCTTCCCCGAACCGGAAAAATTTATCCGCAAACTTCGGGGCGATGGCTTCAAAGTAAGTCTTTGGCAGATGCCATATATTGCCGCCAAAGCCGAACAGCACGATGAGGCGTTGGAAAACAAATACATGTGCATCCTGAAAAAGACGGAAAAACAGGGCGGATCCAATTTCAGCGCGCTGGATTATGCCGGAACCATCGATTTTACTTACCCAAAAGCGGTGGAATGGTACAAGGATCTTCTTCGTAGCCTGCTGAATATGGGGGTGGTTTGCATCAAGACCGACTTTGGAGAAGATATCCACCTGGATGCGGAATATCACGCCATAAAGCCCGAACTGCTCAACAACCTGTATGCGTTGCTGTATCAAAAAGCGGCTTTCGAGGTTACGAAAGAAGTTACCGGTGACGGCATTGTTTGGGCACGTGCCGGATGGGCGGGTTGCCAGCGCTATCCCCTGCACTGGGGCGGCGATTCGGCCTGCTCGTGGGACGGTTTGGCCGGTTCGCTGAAAGGCGGCCTGCACATTGGTTTGTCGGGCTTTGGCTTTTGGAGCCACGATGTGCCCGGATTTCACGGTGTGCCCGATTTTATGAATTCGGTGGTTCCTGATGATCTGTATGTTCGCTGGACCCAGTTTGGCGTGTTTTCGTCGCACCTCCGGTATCATGGCACCTCAAAACGCGAACCCTACGAATATCCGGCCATCACCGGAATTGTGCGCAAGTGGCTGAAGCTGCGTTACGCGCTGATCCCGTATTTGCAGGAACAAAGCGAGAAGACAACAAAAACAGGTTTCCCGGTGCTGCGGGCGCTGATTTTTCATCATTCAGATGATAACATGTGCTGGCATATCGACGATCAGTATTATTTCGGTGATGATTTTTTGGTGGCCCCGGTGATGAACAGCCAAAACCTTCGCGATGTCTATCTGCCCGAAGGAACCTGGGTGAACCTGTTTAATGGAAAAATGACCGAAGGGAACTGTTGGCTGAAAGGTTTTGAATGCCCGCTTGACGAAATGCCCGTTTGGGTGAAGTACGGCGCACAGGTCCCGGTTTATCCGCATCCGGTAAGCAATACCGATGAGATAGACCTGTCAAAAACTGTTTCTTTGAAATTTGATGAAAACTACTGCGGAATAGCCGACCGTGTTTTAACTGGAATATGGGACGGAAAGATTAACGATTAATGAAGGAGAGTCTTTGGGCAGAAGATATTAATTGTCAATTAAATAATCAATATTGAATGATCAATTTCCAATGTCGAAGAAACTGGTACTCTTGAAATTTGGAACTTGAAACTGGAAACCCGAAACGAATATGAAAACCTGGAAAACCAACTGGGAAGAATCCCAAAAAAGATACATCGACTGGTGGAACGGAAAAGGCATTGTGCTGAGCATGTGGGAACACCTGCAAAAAGATGGTGTCCCGCATGAAGTGGTTCCTCTGCCCGCACCGGCCCGCGACCTGCAGCAATTGTGGTTCGACCCGCAATGGCGGGCTGCAAACCTGCATGATCAGCTGTCGCGCAGCTCGTTTAAGGCCGACATCCTGCCGGTGGCCAACACGCACCTGGGGCCGGGCTCACTGGCTGCCATGATGGGTGCGGCGCTCGATGGTGGTGAGGATACCATCTGGATCAAACATGTGGAAGGCAAAGAGCTGAACCTCACGTTTCATGAAAATGACCCGTATTGGAAATTGCACGAAGATTTGCTGAAAGCCTGCAAAGCCAACTCGGCCAGCCGCTACTATGTGGGTTGCCCCGATTTGGTGGAAGGACTGGATGTGCTGGCCAGCATCCGCGGGACCAGCGAAGTGATGATGGACATGATCATGGATCCCGAAGGGCTGGAGCGACAGTTACAGCAAGTAAACGACGTGTACTTCGAAGTGTTCGACCGCATTTACAACATCATCCGCGAAGGCGATGAGATGGCCTTTTGCTATTTCTCGATCTGGGGGCCCGGCAAGGTTTCCAAGCTTCAATGCGACCTGTCCATCATGATTTCGGAAGACGATTACCGGCGTTTTGTTCAGCCGTATATTTGGGAGCAATGCCGGAAAATCGATTACACGCTTTACCACCTGGACGGCGTGGATGCCCAACGCCACCTGGACGCCTTACTTGAAATTGACGAACTGAACGCCATTCAGTGGACACCCGGAGTGGGGCAGCCCCAGGGGGGCAATCCCTGCTGGTACAATTTGTATAAACGCATGTTGGCCGGCGGTAAGTCGGTGATGGCCAACTGGGTGACCCTTGACGAACTGGAACCGCTGCTGGATAACGTTGGGAACCAGGGGCTGCATCTCAATGTCGATTTCAAATCGGAAAATGAGATTGATCAGGCTTTGAAGATTGTGGAGAAATACCGGTAAGAACCGGCTTCTGGCTAACGGTTACTGGCCATTGGTCATTGGATAATTGGTCATTGCAGCTTGGGGCATGGAGCATGGAGCTTGGAGTTAAAAAGCACCTGAGTAAAACCGCGACTCAATACTGGGACTGAATACTTGTACTTTTCCCGGTCACTGGTCATTGGATAAATTTTTTGGAACTTGGAACTTGAAACTTGGAATTTGAAACTTTTTTTATATGCTTCGATTAGGAATTTTAGGCTTGGGAGAAGGGCGCAGCACCATGTCGGCAGCCCTGAAAAGTGAAAAATGGAAGTTGCATACGATTTGTGATCGCAACGAAGAATTGTGCAAACAACGGGCAAAGGAGTTCGGTTTTCATCGTTATACGACAGACTACCAGGATATGCTGGAGGATCCGGAGATTGACGTGATTGGTATTTATACGCCTGACCACCTTCATGCTACCCACATAAAAATGGCCCTGCAGCATGGCAAGCACGTGGTATGCACCAAGCCGCTGCTCGATTCGCTGGATGAGGCAGCCGAATTGCTGGCTGTTTCGGCGCAAACCGGCAAGAGGGTTTTTGTAGGACAAAGTTCCCGTTTTTTTGAACCGATGAAACGGCAACGGGCTGATTTTGATAACGGTGACATCGGGCAGCTGGTCACCGTGGAGGCGCATTACAATGCCGATCACCGCTGGTTTTTAGGCAAAGGCTGGTCGTTACAGGAAAGTTTCCGGTGGCTTTTTGGCGGATTGAGCCACCCGGTTGACCTGGTGCGCTGGTACCTGCCCAATCTTGACGAAGTAATGGGCTACGGCATGCTGAGTCCGAACGGGGCTGCCGGCGGACTGAAAAATGATGACACCATGCACTTCATTTTCAAAGCTGCCGACGGGCGTATTGCCCGGGTAAGCGGAACCTATTCGTGCCCGGTCCAGCCAACGGTCCGCGAAAGCGAGATGAGCTGTATCCTGCGCGGGACAGAAGGTTGCAGCCAGGCCGACTACATGGACCTGCGCTATGCCATTACCGATAAAACCGGCGAAGAAAAACTGATCACCTTTGACGAAAAACTGAAATATTATTTTCGTTTTGAAGGAAAATCCCATCATGCCGGCGAGTACCAGAATTACCTTGAATATTTTGCCGATTGCCTGGAAAGCGGTCAAACAGCCTATCCCGACCTGCGGGAAGGCATCGGAACCATTGCGGTGCTGAAGGCCATGCAACTGTCACTGGAAACGGGTTTGCCGGTAAAGATAAAGGATTCGCTGAAAGACATTTCGTTTTAAAACCCAAACTAAAAACCTGACTAATCACCTTAAACAAACAACATGGAAAGTATCAATAGTTTTTTACAACCCATTGATTTTATTGTCGTAGCCCTGTATCTGCTTGTGCTGATCGCCATTGGCTACTGGGTAAGTTTTGTAAAAAAACGCGAAGAAGGTGAAAATCTTTTTCTTGCCGGGCGTTCGCTGGGTTGGCCGAGCATCGGGCTGACCATGTGGGGGACAAACGTGGGGCCTTCGATGCTGATTGCCTCGGCCAGTATTGGTTATACCACCGGCGTGGTGGCCGGTAATTTCGGTTGGTATGCCTTTGTCTTTATTTTCTTGCTGGCGATGGTTTTCGCTCCCCGTTATCTGGGAGCCCGCGTGCAAACGCTTCCCGAGTTTATGGGAAAACGTTTCGGAGATTCCACCCGTAATATCCTGGCCTGGTACACGCTCGTCACCATCCTGATTTCGTGGCTGGCCTTGACCTTGTTTGCCGGCGGTATCCTGGTGGGACAAATCCTGGATCTTCCGCTGTGGGTTTCCGTGATCATCCTGGTAATGATTGCCGCCTTTTTTACCATTGCCGGCGGCCTGAAAGCCATTGCCTATACCAACGTGTTCCAGATGGGATTGCTGATTGTTGTTTCGGCTATTTTAACCATTGTCGGTATCATAAAAGCGGGCGGGCCGATGGCCATTTATGAAAATACGCCTTCGCATTATTGGAATCTGTTGCTTCCGGCTGATGATGCCAATTATCCCTGGCTGGCCATTATCCTGGGCTACCCGGTGATGGGCGTCTGGTTTTGGTGTACCGATCAGTCGATGGTGCAGTCGGTACTGGGGGCAAAAAATCTGAAACAGGGACAACTGGGCGCCAACTTTACCGGATGGCTAAAAATTCTGGATGTGGCGCTGTTTATCATTCCCGGGATTACCTGCTTTGTGTTATTCCCGAACCTTTCGAACCCCGATGAAGCTTATATGACGATGGTGACCCGTTTGCTTCCGTCGGGCATGATCGGGATGGTAATGGCCGTACTGATTGCCGCGCTGGTGAGTACCATCGACTCGGCACTTAACTCGCTGAGCACCGTGTTCACGATGGATATTTACGTGAAAAAATATAAGCCGCAGGCTTCGCAAAAGCAGGTCGTTTCGATTGGCCGCATGGTTACCGTTTTGGGGGCCGCCGTTTCCATTGTGCTCACCCTGGCGATCAACAGCATCAAGGGGCTGAACCTGTTCGATATTTTTCAGGCAATCCTTGGATTTATAGCGCCGCCCATGGCCGTAGTCTTCCTGTTTGGAGTGCTGTGGAAACGCACGACTACACGGGCTGTCAATTTTACCTTGTCGTTTGGAACGCTGATCAGTATCGGCACCGGGATTTTTTACCTGTGGATTTTTCCAAAAGAAAGCTACACCTTCTGGCCTCACTTTTTATTGTTGTCTTTTTTCATTTTTGTTTTTCTGGCGGTACTTACTTTTCTGATTTCACTTTCTGAAAAAGAGGCCGAAGCCCGTCCCCATTTCGATTATGGCGACCTTGGCCGACCCAACCGGAAAGTATTGTGGTTGTGGGCCGCCCTGATTGTGGTGATGATTGGCCTGTATCTTCTTTTTAACGGGCATTGAACTTAGTTGTAACCCTGGGTAAGACGCCTGGCAGGAGGCGTCACCCGGGGATGGGGCAGACAGGCAACTGGATAGCAACGGGAAATAACCGGTTACCGATTTTAGCAACAAGCCGCAAGTTCCAATGACCAATGACCAATGACTAATGACTAATGACCAATGACCAATGACTAATGACCAATGACCAAGATGGGAGAAAGCCGCAGTTTTACTTTGGCGCTTTATAAGCAAACAGCAAGCTCCCAACTCCCAACTCCCGACTCCCGACTCCCGGATCCACGCCCCTTGCCCCTTGCCGAATTTATATCTCAAACGGGATGAGAGGTTCGGGATCCGTCTTATTTGATCAGCCCCCGCTCGCGGTACCGTTGGATGTATTTTTGGTCCAGATCCTCTGAATCCTGGTATTTTACCCGGAGTTCGGCCAATTGTTCTTTCAGTTTATCAACCACTTCGGCATAAGCCGGGTCGTGATACACGTTTTTTAGTTCGAACGGGTCGTTTTTCCGGTCGTACAATTCCCATTCATCCACATCAAAATAGAAATGGGCCAGTTTATATTCGGTGGTTACGATGCCGTAATGCCGTTTAACCATGTGGAAACCCGGGTATTCGTAGTAATGGTAATACACGGCGTCGCGGTTCCAGTTTTCCTTTTGGCCTGTCAGCAGGGGGATCAGGCTTTCGCCCTGCATGTCGTTGGGTTTGGGAAGGCCGGCAGCCTCGAGGAATGTTTGGGCAAAGTCGAGGTTCTGCACCATTTCGTTCGATGTTGATCCGGCTTTTATTTTGTCGGGCCAGCGAAACAGCAGGGGTGTTTTAAACGATTCGTCGTATATAAAACGTTTGTCAAACCAGCCATGTTCGCCCAGGTAAAATCCCTGGTCGGAGGTATAAACCACGATGGTATTTTCGCTTAAGCCGTTTTGATCCAGATAGTCCAGTACCCGGCCTACATTTTCATCCACCGAAGCGATGCAGGCCAGGTAATCCTGCATGTAACGCTGGTATTTCCAACGCATCAGGTCGTCGTCGGTCATGTTGGGGTAAGCTTTTTTAAACGCTTCATTTATTGGTTGATAAATGGCGTCGTACTGCTTTTTTTGCTCTTCGTTCAGCCTCGAATATTTCTGCAGAAAAACATTTTTACCCCAGTTCGACGATTCTTTGATGCCGAGTTCTTCGGCCACTTCCGGGTAGATTTTATTATCGGCCGAAATGGTCATGTGGTGAAGCAGGTTCATTTCAGCCGTTTTGGCGGCAGTTCCGCGACCCTCGTAATTGTCGAACAGTGTTTCCGGTTCGGGGAAGGTTTTCTTCGTGAATTCTTTGTAATGCCGTTCGGCCGGGATCCATTCGCGATGCGGGGCTTTATGCAGGTACATCAGCAGGAAGGGCTGATCTTTTTTTCGGCGTGTTTTTAACCAGTCGAGGGTGAGGTCGGTAATGATATCGGTTACGTAGCCGTTAATTACCGTATCTCCTTTGTTGGTGATGAAGTCGGGGTTATAGTAATCGCCCTGGTCGGGCAAAATCATAAATTCATCAAATCCTTTCGGGTTGTTGCCAAAATGTAACTTGCCAAACATGGCAGTTTGATAACCGGCTTGTTGAAAGAGTTGAGGGAAGGTGACATTGGTGGTGTCGAACGGGAAAACATTATCTACCTTACCGTGCAGGTGGGTATGTTTCCCGGTCAGGATGGTGGCCCGTGACGGCGCACAAATGGAATTGGTGACACAGGCATTCGTAAATAACATGCCTTCTTTGGCCAGCCGGTCGATGTGGGGAGTCTCGATCAGTTTGTTGCTGTATGCGCTGATGGCCTGGTAGGCATGATCGTCGCTCATGATAAACACAATGTTCGGACGCCGGGGTTCAGCTTCCCGGCTTGTACATGCGAAAAGGCTTAAGGCTCCCAGTCCAAATACGGCAATGGCTTTTCCTTTTATTGTTTGTTTTTCCATCAGATTGGTTTTACGGGGTTAAACATGGGAAAGAATCTTGCCCGAAGAATGACGTTTTTGCCCCGGGCAGGATCTTTCTAAAGTTAATTTGTTTGCGGGTTGATCGCATTATTTCAGTGTAAATTTTTCTTTCATCGTACTTTCGGAACCGGCGCCAACAAAAACTTCAAATTCTCCCGGCTCGGTTACAAAATTCATATCCTGATGATAAAAGCCCAAATCGTCGGTTGTTAGTTTGAAGCTTACTTTTTGGGTTTCACCCTTACCAATGGCCACTTTCTCAAACCCTTTCAGTTCTTTCAGGGGCCGGGTAACCGAGGCTACCAGGTCGCGCAGGTATAACTGGACCACTTCTTCGCCATCATAATCACCTGTATTGCTTACTTCTACCGAAACTTCCAGTTCTTCTCCGCCGGTTAATTCGTTACGGCTTAACTGAAGGTTTTTGTATTCGAAGGAGGTATAACTCAGTCCATATCCAAAAGGATATAAAGGCGAGTTTGGAACATCGAGGTAGTATGATTCGAATTTTTTGAATTCCTCGGTTGCTCCGGGTCTGCCGGTATTTCGGAGGTTATAGTAGATCGGGATCTGTCCGGCGTTGCGCGGAAAAGTCATGCTCAGTTTTCCCGAGGGATTGTAGTCGCCAAACAGGACATCGGCGACCGCATGTCCTGCTTCTATCCCCGGATGCCAGGTCAGCAGAATGGCGTCCGCCAGTTCGTTTTCTTCTTCCATTGCCAACGGACGGCCGCTCATAAGTACCACCACCAAGGGTTTCCCGGTTTTGGCAAGCGCGCGGAGCAGTTTTTTCTGACTTTCGGGCAGGCTGATGTCTGTCCGGCTGCTCGATTCGCCGCTCATCTCGCTTGCTTCGCCAATAACGGCGACAAGTACGTCGGCTTTTGCCGATACCGAAAGCGCCTCCTGGAGCATGGTTTCGGGGCTGCGTTCGTCAATTTCGATGCGGGGGCCAAACACGTTGATTTTTTTTGCAAACTCCGGGTCGTCGGCAATATTGGCGCCTTTGGCGTACAGGATGTTCAGCTTATCGCCGGCTACATTTTTTATTCCGGTTAAAACAGGAACGGAGTTTTGCGGGTTGCCCGAAACTGCCCAGGTGCCCAGCATGTTGTTTTTATTGTCGGCCAAAGGTCCGATCAGGGCAATGGTTCCTGATTTTTTCAAGGGTAATGTGTTGTTTTCGTTTTTCAGCAGCACAAACGAACGGGCGGCTGCATCGCGCGCGGCTTTCCGGGTTTCGGCAGTCAGTATTTCTTTTTCGGGGCGCGATTCGTCAATATAACGGTACGGATCGTCAAATAGTCCCAGCTTGTATTTTGCTTCGAGAACGCGGCGGCAGGCCTGGTTGATGTCCTGTTCGGAGACGAGCCCTTCTTCCAGCGATTTTCCGAGGGTGGTGAGGAACCCTTCGCCAACCATATCCATATCCAAACCGGCTTTCAGTGCCAGGGCCGAAACGGCCTGAAGATCGCCCATGCCGTGGGCAATCATTTCGTTGACCGAGGTGTAATCTGAAACCACAAAGCCATCAAATCCCCAGGCGGTGCGCAACAGGTCGGTCAGCAGCCATTTGTTGCCGCTGGCCGGCACGCCGTCGACATCGTTAAACGACGACATGACGCAGCCCGCGCCGGCATCGATGGCCGCTTTGTAGGGTGGGAGATAGTCGTTGTACATGCGCAGGCGGCTCATGTCTACCGTGTTGTAATCGCGGCCGGCTTCGGAGGCGCCGTAAAGGGCAAAATGTTTCACGGTAGCCATCATCGTGTTTGGTTGTGTCAGGTCGTCGCCCTGGTAACCCTTCACCATGGCCACCGCAATTTTGGAGCCCAGGTAAGGATCTTCGCCCCCGCCTTCGGCAACCCGTCCCCATCGCGGGTCGCGCGAAATATCCACCATGGGGGAGAAGTTCCAGTTCAGACCGTCGGCGGTTGCTTCAGTCGCTGCCACCCGGGCTGTTTTTTCAATCAGTTTCATATCCCAGCTGCACGAGAGGCCCAGGGGGATCGGGAAGGTGGTTTTAAACCCGTGAATCACATCCGAACCGAACAAGAGCGGAATTTTCATCCGGCTTTCGTTGACGGCCATTTCCTGCGTCATTCTTACTTTTTCGGGCCCGGTCACTCCAAATACGCCTCCTACCCGGCCCGCTTTAATTTTGGCTTCCACATCGGTACTCACCGCTGCGCCGGTGGGGATTCCGCCCCCGGGAGTGATCAGGTTCAACTGTCCGATTTTTTCATCCAGGGTCATCCGGTCCATCAGTTTACTGATGAATGCGTCCATCTCCGCATCTCTCGATGCCTTTTCCTTTACTCCACAGCCGGATAATATCCAAATGGCTATTAAAAAAATTACTAATTGTTTCATATGCGTTATTTTATTCAACCTTTAAAATCTTTGATCTTCCTGATATGCCGTTTTCGTTAAAGGCTTCGATTGCAAAATAGTATTCCTGATCGGTGGTCAAACATTTTAGTTCCAACGAATGCTGATCGTAAACCATCCAGGAATTGTATAACTTGTCGGGAGATATTCCCCATAAGATATTGTATCCCTGGCAATTATCCTGTTTTTCCCAGTTGATCAGCGCGTCGCGGCGGTCATCGTAACGTTTCACCGTGAGGTTTTTGACTGTTTTGGGCGCTTTCCCTTCACCTTTTCCAAATACCCGTAATCCGGAAATGGCCAGGTGGGGAGTAGGTGCGTGAATGTTGTTATAACGAATGTACCTGACTGTTTTCGGGATGCCCAGCTCCACGTAATCGTTGGGCGTGTCTTTATAGCTTTTGCTTTTGTCAATTAAGGTTTCCCAACGTTTGCCGTCTGCCGAACCTTCAATGACATAGCGGTGAAACAGTCCGGGAATCCGGCCATACATGTCTGAGCGGTAATCGGCGTAGTTCAGCTGGATGGCATAAACGGCGGCCGGATTGATCAGATCAATTTCAATCCACTGCTGATCGTTGTTTTCACCGGCAAGCCAGAACGATTTTGAATTTTCATCCACAACATTTTCGGGGCGGTACCCGTCTGATTGCGACGAGGCTTTAACCGGTTTATTGTACGAAAGCAGCATCCAGCCGGCAAATGTTCCGGCTTTTCCGGTAACAGCCGGCGCAAAATGCGGGTAATCGCCAAAAGCGGTGTTGCTGTACATCAATCCGTCCCGGTCGAAATAGGTCGGGAACATGCAGATGCGCCTTTCCCAGCCAATTGTTACGGCCAGCGCCATGCTCGAGAAGTGCCAGAACAGGCCATCGGGACCATCAACGGTACTTCCATGCCCCGCTCCGTTCATATATCCGCCCGGTTTATAACTGAAGGGGTTATTGGGCATGTATGAATAAGGCCCCAGGGGCGAATCGCTGATGTAGGCGCCATCGCCATACACGTTGAATTCGGTGCCGGGTGCGGCGTATTGCAGGTAATACTTGTTGTTGTATTTGGTCATCCAGGGACCTTCAATATAACCGCCTAGAACCGTGTCGGAATGGTTTTCGCCGAAACGCTCCCAGCCGTGTTTCTCCGGGTTGAGGTTAAAGAGTTCGTACACTTCTTCCGACGGACGGAAACGAAGGTTTTTTTCCAATGTACGGGCCCTGATCGGGAATTTGTTTGAAGAACCCCAGAACATGTATCCTTTCCCGTCGTCGTCAATAAAAAGCGCAGGGTCCTGAAGTTGGTTCAAAATTCCGGGCGTGGCTTTCCAGTTTCCCCTTTTGGGGTCGTCGGTATATAAAACACTCATCGAACCGGAGGGATCGCCTGCTACATACAGGACTGAATCTTTATAATTGAAGGCAGCCGGAGCATTACTTCCCTGAAAATACCACTTTTCGGGTTCAATGAAATTCCAGTTTAATAAATCGGTGGAATGCCAATAACCCATGGAGCGGGTAACAAACATATAATATTCGCCCCTGAACTCAACAACTGCCGGATCGGCCCCCGATCGGTAGGAGAGATCTTTATGGGCATTGTAAATCATGTAGGTATAGTCAATGTTGATCGGGTTACAGTAAGTCTGCTTCTGAGCTGCAACAAACTGGTATCCCAAGAGGATTATCCCGATGCAGGCGAATAATTTTTTCGTCATTTTTATATTGATGATGATCCTCATAATTCTTTAATCCGGATGTTACGGAATTGCACCAGGCTGGATGCACCCTGCAGTTTCCCTGTTTTTTCGTTGATCCCGCCATGATGCTGCAAGCCAATACGGCCTGCTTTATCCAATCCCGGGTACAAGGCATTGTTGATCACGGTGATACCATTGTTGACCACTGTAATCCGGTCGCCAATGACTGTAATGTCGAAAGCATTCCACTGGCCAACCGGTTTGTCGGCATTTTCGGTTGGCACTGCTGCTGCCCGTACTTCGGCCGGGAGCGACTGGTTGTTTCTGACAGACCACAATTCTCCCGACCCGACGGACCAGCACCAGAGGTTCGCCTGACCGACATCTTTCAACAAGATTCCCGAATCAGAATTTGGCCTCAACGGCTCGATAATTTTTCCGTTTTCATCGCGTAAATATTCGCCGTTTGGCAATATGGTCGGAAGCGGGAACAGGTGGTCGCCGTAACCTTTAAAACGCCATTCAATGTGCAGTTCGAAATTCCGGTATTCTTTTTCTGTCCATAGGTTTTTATCGCCTTTTGCTTCCGATCGGGCATCGTAGTCAATGACGCCGTCAATGACGGACCAATGACCGTTGTCACCTTCCGGGATGATCCACCCGGTCAAATCTTTGCCGTTAAACAATTTGGTGTAGCCCTCTGCTTCAAACTGTGTTTTCACCTGTGCCAAAGCAAGGGTAGAAAAAAGAAACAGACTCACTGTGGTTAAAATGCAAATTCGTCTCATGATTTTTTTATTTATCGGATTACGGTTTTCATCAATCATCAATCATCAATCATCAATGTTAGTTCCCATCCCTGGCGGCATACCCGCGAGAGGTACTGGTTGGCTTCGGGCAAATTGGTTACGGTCATCAGCTTGTTATCCCATTCCAGCCGGTCGTCCATACGAATGGCCAGGTTGCCCAGGCAGATGGCTTCGGCTACCGTTTGTACCTGCTCAAAACTTCCCCTCGACGGTTTTCCACCTTTAAAGGCGCGGATCATTTCAGTGGTCTGGTCAATCAATTCAAGTTCAGGAATTTTGATTGAAGATACGACCTCATCATCTTTTACATCCAGCAAAACAGGATTTTCATAGCCGTAATTTGCCAGGATGCTCCCGCGCTCACCGATGAACATGACGCCATCCTGTGGCATTTTTAGTCCTTTTTGAACGAGCGATTTTGGCGTTGGAGGTTTTATCCCGCCTTCGTGCCAAAATACATCGATCATCTGGCCGGTATCGTCGACCGGCACTTCCCAGTAAAGTGTTGCCGCATGAGGATAACTCAATTCATTTTTCACCCAGCCGCTTTTGAAATCCCGGATTTCGCAGGTGAAGCTTGATGCGCCTTCGGCGGTAACCGGCATTCCCAGGTTTAACATCCGCCAGTCTTTCCAAAAGCCGTAATAGCCCATATCGGCCAGGCACCCGGCGCCAAATTCGTACCAGCCGCGAAACGCCGTGTGCGTGTAATCGGGCGAATAGGGTCTGTCGGTTGAAGGCCCCAGCCAAAGCTGCCAGTCAAACCCCTCGGGGATTTGTTTTTCTTCGGGCAGGTAGGGCGAGCCCTGCGGCCACATCGGGCGGTTTGTCCAGCGGTGCATCGCCTTCACTTTGCCAATGATACCGCTGTCAATCCATGCTTTCAGCTTGTAAAGTTCGGCCGGATCCTGGAATGCAAAACATTGCGTAGCCAGCCCGGTTTTTTTGGCCTGATTACATGTCAGGCGGATTTCGTCCATAAAGTTGCCAATTGGCTTATGGGTGGCAACCTTTAATTTTTTCTTCATGGCAGCCAGCGCAATGGTGGCATGAAGGTGGTCAGGGGTCATGATAAAAACGGCGTCGAGTCCGCTTTCTTTTTCCAGTTGCTCCCTAAAGTCGGCATAAACGGTACAGCCCTTATAGGAATGACTCCCATGCAGTTGAGCGTAATAATCGTTGATGTGCTTTCTGCCAATCTCGCGGCCGCCGGGAGCGCCCTGTTTTTCGCCCATTGGCCGTCCCCACAAGGGGTAGTCGTAACTTTCGCGGTTGGGGTCGCACACCGAAATAAACTGCAACTCGTCGCGTTTCAGCCAATCCGGAAGTTGTTTTAGGGCCTGTGTGCCGGAGCCGATTAGAGCCACATGGATTTTATCGCTGGGAGCAACCCGTTGCCGGCCGCCCATTACATGGGCAGGAACAATGCTCAATCCCAAACCTGCAGCAGTGGTCTGAGAAATAAATTTTCGTCTGTTTAGATTCCTTTTTTGTGCCATGTTTTTCGTTTTTTAGTTTGCCGGTTGAATTGATCAATCTCTTTTCTGAGCGGTTCCGATGCTTTCAACCCATATTTAAAAGTTAAACCCCAGTTTTCTCAATCCATTCTGAACGTCAGTATTTTTCATGAATAAATTCCACAACAAGCCTGTCCGGTAGTTCTCGATCATCACCGGGATCGGGCCCTGGTCGATAGCCAGGTAACGGGGCAGATACCAGTTGTTTGAATGGCTGTAGGCGTCATAGGGGCCGTATTTTCCAACCAGGGAGTCGGCTTCGAAGTATAAATAGTTTAAAAATTGCATCGATTCCTCCGGGGTGTATGGGAATGAAGAAAGAGCAGCCGTCGGCGAAATAACCCCAAAATCGTTGCCCGGACGATGTCCGGCATAGCCGTTCATCGAGTAACTGGAAGTTAATCCCCATTGTTTTTCGCCGTATCCTTCATAACCTTTTGGATTATCCAGGGCGTAGCGGTAATGAATCAGCGCGTGGTTCCTGTTCAGCTCCCAATAGCCGGCATAGGTATCGGTAAGCCCCCGGGGATCTAAACCCAGGTATGAATAATGGGCCCAGAACAGCGGTCCGGTGGGGGCATCGTCGTGTTCGTAAAAATTTAATACGGTATTCAAGCCGTAATATTCCATAGCATCGGCAATTTTTCCGTTCAATGCCCAGCCTTTGTGATAAACTTCAGGCTTGATGGCGTGGGTTGGAGAGGCTGCTGCCAGGATATACATGATCAGGCATTCGTTGTAGCCACCCACGGGGAAGTTCATGTCCCAGCCATAGTTGGGCGACCAGTGCCAGTACAGGACGTCTTCTCCTTTGGTATACCAGTCCCATTCCACCTCGTGCCAAAGTGTGTTGATATCGGCCGCTAACTGCTGTTCGGTTTCGTTTCCGTTTTTAAAATATTCGGCCACGGTGAGCAATCCCTGGATCATGAAGGCGGTTTCGACCAGGTCGCCGCCGTCGTCTTTTTTGCTGAAGGGTTTTGTTTTGCCGGTAGGGCCGTCGAGCCAGTGGGGCCAGGCGCCGTAAAAGCGGTCGGCTTTTGCCAGGTAGCCAACGATTTTCTGAAAGCGGGCCAGTCCTTCTTCACGCGTGATAAAACCGCGTTCGATGCCCACGAGGATGGCCATCACGCCAAAACCCGAACCGCCGATGGTGACCACGTCCTGGTCGTTTTGAGGATAAATCCCGTCCAGGTGGATCCGTTCGCGGGCCATGCCCGAAACCGGTTCGGCGCCTTCCCAGAAATACTGAAAGGTTTGGTACTGAACCAGGTTTAAGAGGGAGTCTTCGGAAAAACGTTCATTTGTACCGGAGTTTGTCACAGAATTTTTATTCCCTGTATGACAAGCCACAAATCCGAGAGCTGATACAGCGAATATGACAAGTATATTTCTTCTTAATTTCTTCATGGTATTAATAAGTAAATCCGAGTTTGGTTAAACCTGCTTTCACTTCCGGAGCCGACATCAGTAAATTCCAGATTAAGCCGGTACGGTAATTTTCGATCATGACGACAATCGGTCCCTGGTCAATGGCCAGAAATGAGCCGGCGGTCCAACCCTCGGTCAGATTAAATGCATCGTAAAAACCATAGTCTCCCCAAAGCCGGTCGCCCAGTTGATAATAGAAAAATCGCAGGGCATCCATTGATTCTTCCGGGGTAAACGGTATGGAGGATAAGGCGGCGGTTGGCGTAATTACGCCCAGGTCGTTGGTCGGTGAATGGGCTGAATACCCCTGGTGGTTATCACTGGCAGTCAGTCCCCAGCAATAGGCGCTATAGCCCACATACTGCTTTGTATTTTCGATACAATAAGCCCGGTTGATCAGGCTATGGTTGCGGTTTTGCTCCCAGTAAGCGGCATATTGATCAGACAGGTTACGGGGGTCAATCCCTAAGAATGAATAATGGGCAAAAAACAGCGGACCGCCGTAGTCGTAACCTACCGGCAGTTTGATTCCATAGAATTGTTTCCCATTAACAATACCGCCGCTGCGTGCCCATCCCTGGTGATATACATCGGCCGGGATGGGATGAGTTTCAGACGAAGCCGCCATGATATAGGTAATCAGCGCTTCGTGATAGCCCTGGATTTTCATATTCATCTCCCAGTTGTAATTGGGCGACCAATGCCAGTAAAGGACTTTTTGCCCTCCCTGGGTGTACCAATCCCACTCAATGGCTTTCCAAAGTTCGTTGATTTTACCAATCAGCGCGTTCTCGGCCGGGGCCGAAGGATTTAAATACTGGCGGGCAGCCAGTAAACCGGCCGCCATGAAAGACGTTTCGACCAGGTCGCCGCCATTGTCTTTTGGGCTAAACGGGATCACTTTTCCGGTGCTGCCATTGAGCCAATGCGACCAGGCTCCGTGAAAACGGTCGGCTTTTCCCAGAAAATCAACTATTTTAGCCAGACGCTCCATGCCCTCGGTCCGGCTGATAAATCCGCGTTCAATGCCGACTAAAATGGTCATCACGCCAAAGCCGGAACCGCCGGTCGTGACCGTTTCGCCCGAAGTATTGCGTTCGCGGGCCAATCCGCTCACCGGATGTCCAAAATCCCAGAAATATTTAAATGTTTGCCGCTGTACTTTGGTCAGAAGCTCGTCATCGCTGATCACCGGGAACTTTGGAGTCGGATCGACTTCGGTGTAAAAATTCAAATCAAAACCGGCAAATGGTTTTCCAACCCGGTTTTCCAGGCCCGAGGTAACCGAGAAACGATATTTTGTCAGTCCGGTCAGGGTCTGGTCAGGCGAAACGGAGATGCTGCGTTCGTCCACCTGGGTAAGGCTGTAGGCAATGGCAGTTCCGCCGGTACTGTAGGTTGAATAAACCGAAAGATCATCTTTGGAAACCGGCGAACTGAATAGCAGCATTATTTGCGGATTGCGGGTAATGTTTTGGATACGGCTTAGCGGATTAACAGTTGATCCGTCAATAACAACCGATTCAAGCAACAAAGGCATCGTGAGGGTCGTGAAATTGAAAACCTGTCCTCCGAATGTTTCGTTATTTTCCCCTTTTAAGCCGTTTAAGATGTTCAGCGAATAGGAGGCTCCTTCGGTAAAGGGTTCGTGGGCAAGTTTAACCAGCTGGTTGTCGCTAAAAAAAGAAAACGTTACCGAAACTTTCTGCTTGCCGGCATCGAGCAGTTGAATGTTTTGTTGGGCCGAAATGGTATTCAGCGCTTTATCGAACTTGATTTCAACCGGTTTGTCGAGCGCGACATTTTCGCCCGCACCAGTTGCCGGTAATGCGGTTGAGCCAACATAAACGTAGGTAATGCCGAGCTTCCCCGGATTTTTGTCCGGTTCGGGGTCATCTTTTCCGCACGACGCCAAAAGAAGCAAAAACAAAAATGGCATTAAAAGAAAATATCGCATCGATCTCCAAATTTTGGTTAAAACGAACAGATTTCTCAATAAATGATTGAGCAGGATAAATACCCCTCCACAATACAGCAGAGGGGATATTGTTGTTATTTTTTCGCGGATAGCCAGGATGATAATCCGTCTTATATCAGAATGTATCTGACAAAAGGTGATTACTTTTCGGCATTCCAGATTGCCTGAACTTCGGTCTGTGTAAGCGCCTTATTAAACAGGCGTAATTCGTCCAGTAAACTCAAATCCGACCAATGATTCCATCCGGTGAACCTGGGAGCGCCGGACATAATTGAGAATACATTACATCCCGTCCAGTCAATACCGGTAAAAGCACCTTGTTTTACCACCTGACCATTGATATAAACAACACATTCGGTACCGGAGATCGTGAATGCAAAATGAACCCAGTTGCCGGTTGCCGGATCAACATCGGCTGCTGTTCCGCCGTCGAACCAGACATCTGCAGTTCCATTGCCAACATTGAGTTTGAAGCGTTGCTTGCCTCCCGCGTTCTCGCGAAGAAACCTGAAGCCGGTTGTACGGTTATTCTGAACAAGCGGATATCCTGCATTTCCCGGATCCTCCGGGCTCATTACCAGGATGCCGGCACGGTCGGGCACTGCATTGACTTTCATCCAGAAAACAGCGCTGAACTGATTTCCCTGAAGGCCGGTCGTTGGAAAAGTCAGATAAGCGTCAGTTGCTCCGGCATAGGCTTTGCCGATTTTGCCGTTAGCAAAGCCCGGGTTTCCAACTTTTGTAGCGTTGACTTCGTTGATCAGTTCCATATTCAGTCCCGCTTCAAATGGCATATAAAAGATTTCGCCGGCGTATTTGGCCGTGTATTTATTGCTGACCTCAAAAGCAAGGGTTTTAGTTGTTGATTTTCCTGTCATGTCGGTAGCAACAATTTGAACGGTGTGATTGCCAATCGCCAGGTTTTCATGAGTATATGAGTTCAAGAACCTGCGGTAGTCTATAAAATCGCTGTAACTTTTCAGTTGGGTCCCGTCCAGGGAGAGTGTGACCGATTGCACTTCGATATCATCTGTCACCTCAAACCTGAACTCAACATCCGTTTCGGTATCGGTAAACGGGATGATCAGATCTCCGGTCGGAGATGTAATTAAAACGACGGGGGGCGTCTGGTCTTCTCCGGGATCGACCTTCGAAATCCCGTCAATATAATTCTGATCGCAGGCATTGAAAATCACTAAACTCAATGCAACTATTATTAATCTGTAATATGTATTCATTTCCCTTGGTTTTTATTTGTTTCATTCGGCCAATTGCGGTAACTCAGCAAGTTGAGGCGCCGGTATTGGAAAATAGGCTTTGTTCATAGTAAAGTTTTTTCCTTCGTGACTCAGTTCTGCGGTGTTTCCTGTCCGCACCATGTCATAAAACCGGATATCCCATTCCGTGCCCAGTTCTGCGAGTTTTTCATTCAGCACAACCTGTGTTGTCACACCACTTAGATTGTTAAGACCTGCCCTTGCGCGTACCAGGTTTACCGCCTGATCAGCAGTCATCGAAATACCGCCGCTTGCACCCCTGGTTAGGGCTTCAGCGTAAACAAGAAGAATTTCGGCATAACGAATAACAATCATGTTCTTATTACTTCCGGGCGCTGTTCTTCCTTCAATCAGCTCGGTGGATGGTTGGATCCATTTGCCGGCTCCCCACTTTTTCCGGGCATTGTCGACAAAAACATCCCCTTCTCTGTTCCTGTTGTTTATCCATGCCGGTAATGTTCCCCATTCATTCTGAATTTCCGTCATTCCGGCGGGTGTCCAATGAACTGATGTTTCCAATCGAACCGTTTCACCCCTGTCGAGCATAAATTTGATGTACTTTTTGGTGGGTTCGTAGAAATTCCAACCGCCGCCGGCGCCTGTTCTGACCGGAGTCCACTGGAGTCCGAACGGATTAAACAGGTGACCAAAACGGTCCCCGGTTCCGGAGTTAAAGTCAGAATACTGGAATTCCAGAATGATCTCGTTGTTCAGCTTTCCGGCTTTTTTGAACAGGTGGTAATAATCATTCGATAATTGATATTCACCTGAACTGATGATTGCTGCGGCTGCGGTGGCAGCCCCCTGGTAGTCTTCCATTTCCTGGTAAGCCAGGGCTTTTAAGGCATAAGCTGTGTAACGGGTAATGCCTCCGCGTACGTCGGTTCGCTTGTTGGGGTGCATATTCGGCAAAAGAGGGATCACTTCATCCATTTCATCAACAATGTACTGCATGACTTCTGCTTTGTTGCTGGCCGGCAGGTTCTGGATGTTATCGAGTTGATCGATGACGATAATTTTTCCGAATGCTTTTGCCAGGTTTAAATATAAATAGGCCCTTATCGTGCGGCATTCGGCAATGTACTGATTGGTCAGCGCATCATTGCCTGCGGCAGCGCGATATTTCTCGATTTCATCCATTGCTGTAAACGCGTTGATGATATCGTTGTAATGATTTTGCCATACAGAATTGAGATTCCAGTGGCTTGGCAGGTAAATGAATGCATCCTGTTCCTGCATGGGGGCCTGGTCGCCGGCGGCATTGACATCGTCGCCACGGATGCCCAGTGTTACCGGATCCTCCCAGCCACGGGTGTATAATCCTTCATAGGCGCCTAAAAGAGGTAATATCATATCCTCTCCTTTGGTGTAATCAACATCGCTCGTAAAGGCGACATCCTCAAAAGGCAAATCCAGTTTATCGGTACATCCAACGACCGAAACAAGAAGCGCCCCGCTGAAAAATATTGGCGCAAAGTATGTAGTTAAATGTTTTATTTTCATGTCTTTAAGTATTAGAATTTGAGGTTTATACCAATCGTATATACGGCGGGAACCGGGTAGAACTGACGATCGACACCATCCGGAACTTCAGGTGAAAAGCCGTTGTATTTAAATAGAGTTAAGGGTTTTTCAGCCGTGACATAAATTCTGGCATCAGGCATTCCAGGGCCAATGAGTTGTTCTCCTTTAATATTATAGGCGAGCTGAATGTTCTGAATCCGGAAGTAAGCGCCATCTTCAAGGAAGTAGTCACTAAAATTCTGGTTCCAACCTTTTCTTAAGCCAGCAGCTGAAGGATATTTATTTGAAGTTCCTTCACCGTTCCACAAACCTGTTGCAAGATCGGCGTCGAAATTGGTATCATTTGTCCAGATAATTTCGCCCCGTTTCCGGTTAAGGATTTTATTACCTGATTGCCCCATGATATTCATGGAGAATTCAAAATTTTTGTAGGAAAGTCCTACAAAGCCACCGTAAGTGAGTGTAGGAATGTATGAACCCAGGAAAATTTTATCATCGTCATCAATAACGCCGTAACCCTCTTCCCCTGCCTTTTGTTGGTCTTTGAATTTGAAATCGCCGGGAACAAGGTTGTTGGCAACAGCGACCGGATCAGCTGCGATTTCTGCGGCATTTTGATAAACGCCTGCCACTTCATAGCCGTAAAAAGAAAGCAATGGTTCGCCAACCTGTGATCTTTGCCGGAATTCGGCCTGACCGCCATCGATATAGGCTTGTCCGTACAGGTCGCGTACTTCATTTTTAAGAGTCGATAAGTTACCGCCAATGGTGTACCTCAGGTTGCTGTTGATTTTTCCTTTCCAGCTGGCTGCCATCTCAAAACCGGAGTTTCGGATTGTACCGACATTCCGAAGCACACTGCCTGACTGTAATTTGAGGCTAACCGGTATGGCAGCATCTTCCGTGTCGCGCACAAAATAATCGGCCTCCAGACTCAACCGGTTGTTGAACATTTCAGCATTTAAGCCGATATTCGTGCCTGTAACAGTTTCCCAACCTAAATATCCAAAGGTACTGGTTGTTTTGGTTCCGTCCACCTGGGTGTCATTAATCGCTAAAAAGACAGGGTTCGTTGTGTTGGCACCATCCTGGCGCGCAATTTTATCGTTACCTAATTTTCCCCAGCCGCCCCGTATTTTCAAATAATTGAGAAGATTTCCTTTCGGAAAGAAGTCTTCTTCTGTTGCCACCCAGCCAAGGCCAAAGGCAGGAAATGTTCCCCAGGTTTCCTGGTACTTCTGGGTTCCTTCCACACGCACGGTTGCATAAGCAATGTACCTGCTTTTATAGTTGTAAGAAACCCGTCCAAAGTAGGAAATACCATGAAGACGCTCGGCATTATCATCGGCATCTTTGGATGTTTCTGACCGCGTTTGTCCAATATACCAGGCGTTTTCATTGATCGGGATATCCTCGGCTGAAGCCACCAGGTAATCGTACCATTCATCCCGGTATGAGGTGCCAATCATGGCAGTCAGGTTATGGTCCCCAAAATTGTCACTGTAGTTCAATGTGTTGTCCCAGAACTGGTCCACATCTGTTGTCCGTGAAGAACTGATGGTGGATAGGAGCCTGTTGGTTTGATTTGTTGCGTAATAAGGCAATCCAACATTTCTGCCTTTTAAAAACATCATGGAGAGGTTGTAATTTGTTTTAAATGTCAGCTTATTCGGGATTAATTCAAGTTCGGCATAAATACCGCTAAGTACTTTTCGGATATCTTGCCTGTTATCCCGGTATGCAAGCGGGAAGAACGGGTTTTGAGCGCCACGATAACCCAAAAGCTGAGCGCTTGCATAATTACTTGCATTGGTCTGTCCCTGGGTTAAAAGGTATTCGTAATTCTCCTGGTCATATACCGGTAAGATCGGAACGGCATGATAAGCGTTAAACCAGGCGGCATCGTCAGCAATATATCGCGTTCCGTTACTTACATTAAAGTTAACCCCTGCTTTTAGCCAACTGTTTGCCTGGTGGTCGATCGAAGTTCTGAGATTCATCCTCTTGTAGGAGTTTTTGGCTTCCAAAAGTCCTTCCTGGTTGAAATAACTCATGCCGATTGAATAAGATGTTTTATCATTGCCCCCCAGAATCGATAAGGAATGATTTTGCTGCGCGGCATGTGACCTCATAATCTCGGCATACCAGTCGGTATTTACATTTGGTACGTTCGGGTTAACCCGGCTTCGGCCGTAACGCTGCATGGCATTGGCAACAAAGCTGATATCAGCAGGATCGCCTGTTTGGTTCACGTAGTTTACAAATTGCTCTGCATTGGCCATTTTCAATACATTCTGCGGAACCTGAACACCATAATAACCCTCATAAGTAATGGTCGTTTTGGCATTCAGCGATCCTTTTTTTGTGGTAATAAGGACAACCCCGTTGGCAGCCCTAACCCCATAAATGGCTGCGGCTGATGCATCCTTTAAAACCGACAGGGTTTCGATATCCGACGGGTTCAGAAAATCGATGTTATCGAAGTACATCCCGTCGACCACATATAAAGGAGCAGAATTACTGCTGCTTGGAAATGATCCGATCCCCCGGATCCGTACGGTTGGCTCGCTTCCCGGAGCCCCCGAGTTGACAATTTGAACACCGGCGACCTTTCCCTGCAAGGCCTGCATGGCTTGTCCGGCAGGGGTCTTTACCAGTTCCTCCGATTTGAGTGTGGTAATGGACGAGGTCAGGTCTTTCACCTTCAACTGTCCATAGCCCACCACCACCACTTCGTCGACCAGTTCGGTGGAACTTTCCATCGAAATATTGATAACAGACCGGTTATTCACAGTAACTTCCTGGCTTAGTAAGCCCACAAAGCTAAAGACCAGCACAGCATTGGGAGCTGTATTAATCGTGTAATTACCGTCAAAGTTGGTGATGGTTCCCAGGGTAGTGCCTTTTACAACGACACTTGCCCCCGGGATCGGTTCACCATTTGACGCATCAGTTACTTTACCCGTAACAGAAATTTGTTGCGCATAAATTGTTGTAACTGATAAAAGAAATAAGAAAAGAATCATTAATTTTTTCATAGTTCAATTTTTAGAATCAGTGTGTACACAAAATTATGACTGATGTATCCCGGTAAGGAAATAAAAGGGTACACCATGAATTCTCGCCGGCGGGTGAAGTCATTCTTTCGCCTCATCATTCCCTCATCACTTCTTGTCTGTGTTATTATAATATACAGTAGTTGAACTTGTTAGGTTTTGTAAAATGTGATATTTCGGAAGAAAACAACGATATGATATAAAACATGTTGTGAGAAGATTTGCCTGAAAGCGGCTGTTTAGCCACTGAAAATTGTTCTTTCTTTGTATCCGGTATCCCAAAAAGAGGTTTTAGAGGCTTAAGCTTTTATTTTGGAAAGTTAAAATAAGCGGCATGCAACGAAAAATTGGTCAGATCATTTTATCCTGCGGCCTGTTTGTTCTGATCCCGTTATGGGGACAGGCAGCCGGAACACTGGGCATCAAAAATTTTAGCAAAGCAGATTATCAGGCGGCCAGTCAGAACTGGGCGGCTTGTTCGGGAACCAACGGTTTCATGTATTTTGCCAACCACAATGGTCTGCTTGAGTTTGACGGGACCAACTGGAAACTGCATAAGCTTCCGAACGAAACCATTACCCGGGCCGTATTTGCTACTAACGACAGCATTATTTACACCAGTGGTTACCGGGAACTGGGTTATTGGAAACGGAACCAGCTGGGGCAACTGGACTATTTCTCACTGAATGGTCTGGTGGAACAGTTTTTTACAAAAAATGAAGAGTTCTGGAATATTGCCTCGCAGGGTGATGGAACTTATTTCCATTCGTTTAATAAACTGATTGTTTATAAAAATGACACGGCTGTTCCGGTAAGCCTTCCCGGTTTTACGAATACTATGCAAAAAATCAGGGACCGGATCCTGATCGCGGTGGCTAACCAAGGGATCTTTACGGTCGAGAATGGTAAAACCGTGCCCTATGTCACCGATCCGTTCTTTTCCAATAAAATCGTCCGTTTTTTACTTCCGTATAAAGAAAATCAACTCCTGATCGGGACGGCCTCGCACGGAATCGTTGTTTGGGACGGCAAAAAGCTCCGGGAGTGGGCCCCCGAATGGACCGATTATTTCATGAAAAATGAACTGAACCGGGGACTGGTTGGAAAAAACGGAGAAATTATCCTTGGAACAATTCTCGACGGGATGCTGGTTTGTGATGAAGAGGGGCGTCTGATCTATAAACTGAATGTGGGGACCGGGCTTCAGAATAATACCGTACTGGGGATCGCAACCGACCAGTTCGATAACATCTGGCTGACCCTCGACAGCGGCATTGATTTTATATCGGCATCGCCGGTTAAGGGGATTCGCGTGGAGAATATCCCGGATATCGGGGCTGTTTACGCAGCAGCGGTCTTTCAGGACAAGATTTACCTGGGAACCAACCAGGGCTTGTTTGCCAAGAATTTGCCGGAACCGAATAACGCCTACCGGCTGGTTCCGGGGACTCAGGGCCAGGTCTGGACCTGTCAGGTGATTGATAATCAGCTTTTTGTCGGGCACAATGGGGGCACTTTTCTGATCAGGGACGGGTTTGCCGGTTTTATCCACCGGGCCGGAGGTGTTTTTTCGATCCGGAAAGACCCGGTTCACCCCGAGTATCTGATAGGTTCAACCTATAATAACCTGCTTTCGTTTAAAAAGACCGGCGGGCAGTACGCCTTCAGTCATACCATTGACGATTTTAACGATCTGATCCGGTACATCGAAATCGATCACCTGGGGAATATCTGGGCAAGCCATATGCACCGGGGCATTTATAAGCTTACCCTGGACGATCAGCGGGAAAAGGTATTAAAGCAGGAATATTTTGGCGCCGGGTCGGTTTTTAGGAAAGACCATTCGTTGCATGTGTTTAAAATTGAAAACCGGATTGTATTTACCACCAAAAATCAGCTTTATACTTACGATGACCTGAATAATTTGATTCTTCCCTATGCTTACCTGAACGACCGTTTAGGCGAATATGCCCGTTCGCACCGCGTTGTTGAGGCGCCCGATCATCATTACTGGTTTATTACCACCGAGAGCATGGCGCTTTTTTATATTTACGGCGACCGGGTCGATTTGGTAAAAGCTTATCCGTCAACGATATTTGAAAATAAC
The DNA here is from genome assembly GCF_049347105.1 of Gaoshiqia hydrogeniformans. GTDB lineage: Bacteria > Bacteroidota > Bacteroidia > Bacteroidales > Prolixibacteraceae > Gaoshiqia > Gaoshiqia hydrogeniformans. The sequence goes on along the minus strand of NZ_CP186334.1, from coordinate 5,447,951 downwards.
CAGGTGATTGAGGGTTTCGAGAATATTTTGCCGGTTTCGGAAACCGAAGCCATTTTATGCCTCGAAAACGGCATGGCCTGGCTCGATGCTTCTTTCGGAGACCCGGGGCAAACCATCCGGTACCTCTTTCCCGTGCTGAGGGAATTGCAGACCATAAACAGGCGGAACGAGGGTGCCGTCAATCTGCCTAAAAATAAATATCTCAAAGTAAGCAACAGTCAGAACAGTGTGCAGGTCCGGTATTCGTTCCCGCACTATACCGACGATCCGGTGTACTATCAATATTTTTTGGAGGGAATAGATCCGGGCTGGTCGGCGAAAACACAAACGCCTGTTTTCCGCTTCGACCGGTTACCTGCGGGAGTTTACGAACTGAAGGTGAAAGCCATCGACCTCTGGAATAACGAAAGCCAGGCCAATTTGCTGACCCTCGAGATTTTGCCTCCCTGGTATCAATCGGGGCTTGCCCGTGTGGTTTACGCGGTTGTTTTGGGCGGACTGCTGCTTTTGTTCCGTTTGTTCGGAATCAGGAAAATCCGCAGAAAAGAGCAGGCCGAACGTGAAAAGCGCGAACAGGAACTGATCCGGCTTCGTAACGAAAAGTTAAATGCCGAGGTATCTCACAAGAGTAAGGAACTGGCAAACTCAACAATGGCCATGATTAAAAAGAATGAGTTTTTGCTTGAACTGAAAGAAATGGTGGCCGAACAGAAGGAACAACTGGGATCGAGGTACCCCGATAAATATTACCAGCACCTGGTTACGAAAATCGATAATAATATATCAAGTCAGGACGACTGGAAGCTGTTTGAAACAAACTTTGAGCGGGCCCACGAGCAGTTTCTGAAGAAAATGAAAGATGAATTTCCCGATCTTACGCCAAAGGATCTTCGGCTGTGCGCCTATTTGCGGCTCAACCTGTCGTCGAAAGAAATAGCGCCCTTGCTCGGGATTTCGGTCAGGGGAGTGGAGAACCACCGTTACCGGCTCAGACAGCGCATGGGCCTTGAGCACGATGATAACCTGATTGATTTGATTTTGAAGTATTAAGGCTTATCCAGGATCTTCTTCAGCAAATCTTTTCGGTTCAGCTTTATTAATTCTTGCCTGATTTGTTGCTGGTACTCGCGTTTGTACCAAAAAAAGAATTTTCGCTGCGCGAGTTTTTCCGCTTTTGATTTGGCTGTGAAAACTTCCTCCATCGTGTAGGGATGAAAACCGGTATAAAAGATCACCGTGGCCAGGGTCATGGGCGTGGGGGTGAAGTCCTGCACCTGTTCCAGCTTAAAATCAAGCTGTTTGGTTTCGGCAGCCAGGTTAGCCATGTCTTCGTTTTTACAGCCGGGATGACTGGAAATGAAATAGGGGACCAGTTGCTGTTTCAAACCTTCTTGTTTGTTGATTTCGTTAAACACCTTGTTCAGTTTATAAAACAAGCTGAATGACGGTTTGCGCATGATTCGCAAAACATTGTCGGAGGTATGTTCGGGCGCTACCTTCAAACGGCCCGAAACATGGTGTTTAACCACCTCGCGCAGGTAGTTCCTGTTGTTTTTGTTCACCTGCTCGTCTTTGGTCTGATGCAGGATCATGTCGTAACGGATACCGCTCCCGATAAAAGCTTTTTTAACCTTCGGATGTTTTCGTACTTCGCGGTACAAATCAAGCATGGGTTGGTGGTCGATGTTCAGGTTTTTGCACACATCCGGGAAAATACAGGACGGGCGTTTGCATTTGCGGCAGATCTCTTCGTGGATGCCTTTCATTTGGTACATGTTGGCCGAGGGGCCGCCCAGGTCTGAGATGTATCCTTTAAAATCGGGCATCAGCGTTACCTGTTCCAGTTCTTTCATGACCGACTGCTGCGAACGGCTGGCAATAAACTTTCCCTGGTGTGCCGAGATGGTACAAAAGGTGCAGCCTCCAAAACAGCCGCGATGAATATTGATGGAGTGCCGGATCATCTCGTAAGCCGGAATAGTTTCCTTCGTTTTATATTTTGGATGGGGCAGGCGTGTAAACGGCAAATCGTAAAACCGGTCAATTTCTTTTTCTTCGAGCGGCGGCCAGGGCGGATTAACCACCACCTTCATGTTGCCGGTGTGCTGAATGATGACATGGGCCTCCGCTTTATTCGACTCCTCTTCGATGTGCATAAAGTTTTTGGCAAACTTTTTTTTGTCGGCCAGGCATTCTTCGTACGAATACAATTCAATGCTGTTCCACTTTTTTTGCGTTGCATAATGGTCTTCTTTCCCGACAAGAAAAGCTGTTTGAGGGATGTTGGTCAGGCTTTTCGGATCGACGCCTTTCTGTACCAGGCGGGCATAGTCGATGATCGATTTTTCGCCCATCCCGTAAAAAAGCAAATCGGCTTTCGAATCAACCAGGATCGACGGTTTCAGCCGGTCCTGCCAGTAGTCGTAATGGGTGACCCGGCGCAGCGAAGCTTCAATTCCACCGATAATCAGCGGAACATCGGGATACAGGTTTTTCAGGATATTGGAGTAAACAACCGTTGCATAATCAGGCCGTTTGTCCGACTGTCCTCCCGGGGTGTAGGCGTCGTTCGAACGTTTGCGCTTGTTGGCGGTGTAGTGGTTCACCATCGAGTCCATGTTGCCCGAGGTGACGGCAAAAAACAGGCGGGGAACCCCCAGCTTTTTAAAATCGCGTAAGTCGTCCTGCCAGTTTGGCTGGGGAACAATGGCCACGCGCAGCCCTTCGGCTTCCAGGATCCGGCCAATCACGGCCGCTCCGAACGACGGGTGGTCCACGTAAGCATCTCCGGTAAACAGGACGACGTCCAACTCGTCCCAACCACGTTCTTCAACTTCTTTTTTAGTGGTGGGAAGCCAATTCGTTGTCTGGTATCGTTGATAAAGTATATTCATGAGATGCCTTGTTCTTTAGAAATGACAAAGGTATGATGGTTTTGTTCATTTTTAAAGACTTTTGTGTCTTTTTTTAAAGAAATCCGGCTTCTTTTATTTTTAAGAAAAATGAACGGAAGCTATGGAAATTAAGGCTACATTTATATTTTTAGCAAGCACTTAATTCGAAGTAATGGAAATTGTCAACCCGAAAGATATTCTGAGAGCCAACCCTTACCTGGCTTACCTTGGAGGCGAAAACCTGGCAAAGTTCATCATGTATGTTCTCCGGTTTAATAAGTTAAATAAAATATACGGACAAATTGCTGATAAACAGGGAGTCGAATTTATTGATGAGTTGATAAAAGTTTTGGAGATCAGCTACGAGTTTGACGCAGCGGAGTTGAAAAGAATCCCTAAATCCGGGCCTTTTATCGTGGTATCGAACCATCCCTTTGGCGGGCTGGACGGTATCCTGTTAATCAAGATCCTCTCGCAGGTCAGGCCGGATATTAAAGTTCTGGCTAATTTTCTGTTGAAACGGATTGAGCCGATGAGCGATTTTTTTCTGGCTGTTAATCCGTTTGAAAGCCGGAAAGCTGACAAACCAAGTTTCAGCGGCTTAAAAAACGCGATTGAACATTTGCATCGGGGAGGGGGAATGTGCATTTTTCCGGCAGGCGAAGTTTCGAGCTTTGATGGTACGAATAAAATTTCGGACCGTCAGTGGCAATATCCGGTGCTGAAATTCATTAAAAAAGCAAACGTGCCGGTGGTCCCGGTTTATTTTTCAGGCAAAAACAGTCGTTTGTTTCATCTCATCGGCCTGATTCATCCCAATTTAAGGACAGTTAAGTTACCTTCCGAACTATTAAATAAAAAGAAAAAACCGGTTAAGGTCCGCATCGGCTCACCGATCACCATCGCCGATCAGAACAACTTCGGCGAAATCTATCAGTTTGGCCGTTATCTGCGGGCAAAAACCTATAGTTTATGCGGGAACATGGAGGTAAAGCGTTTCTTCAATTATTCCCTGAAGCCCCATGCAAAACCCGAACCGATTGTGCCGCCGGTGGATCAGGAAAAAATTACCGAAGAGATTAAGGAGGCCGGAGATACGCTGTTGTTCCGACTGAAGAATTTTGCCGTTTACTGTTCGCCCTCGCGAAAAATTCCGAATATTTTGACCGAAATCGGGCGTTTGCGCGAAATTACCTTCCGCGAGGTGGGCGAAGGAACCAACCGCGGCATCGATCTGGATGAATTTGATTTGTATTACCATCAGCTGTTTATCTGGGATGAAGATGCGCAGCGGATCGTAGGGGCCTACCGGATTGGGAAGGGAGATGATATTTTACACGAGTTCGGGGCGCGTGGGTTCTACCTGCAAAGCCTGTTTCGCATGAAAGAAGGTTTCGAACCCATTCTGAAACAGGCGCTTGAGCTTGGCCGTTCGTTCGTGGTTAAGGATTACCAGCGGCAACCCATGCCGTTGTTTATGTTGTGGAAGGGTATTTTGTATTTCCTGCTGAAAAATCCGGAGTACCGCTATCTGCTCGGGCCGGTGAGCATCAGCAACAATTACTCGAAGATATCGAAAGAACTGATTATTACCTTTATCATGTTCCGCCATTTCGACTGGAATCTGGCGCCGCTGGTGGCGCCGCGCCGGGCGTTTAAGTTTAAAAGCCAGGATCCGAATATCAATGTGATCATGGAAAACCTGGATGATATCAATAAACTTGATCGTTTTATCGGCGATGTGGATGAATTGAATACCGGTTTGCCGGTGTTGCTGAAAAAATATATTAAACTGGGCGCTAAAATTGTCGGTTTTAATGTTGACCCGAAATTCAATAACTGCCTCGACGGGTTAATCCTGCTTGATGTGTACGATGTGCCTAAGAACACCATAGAGTCGCTTTCGAAAGAAGTGAACGACGGTTCAATCCTGCAACGCTTTTACACGAACAGGGAATAAAATGATGAGCCGTACGCTGCATAAGGTTTACCTGGCGTTGATGGTAGCCGTTGTTCTCTTTGTGCTGGTTTACCTGTCGGCAGAGGGCTATTCTTATTACCGGCTGAATCCCGAAGAACGTTTTTTCAGCGATCAACATCAATTGTTAAAACCCAGCGGAACTTTAGGACACGGACTTGGGATTGCCGGTTCACTGCTGATTGTTACAGGGGTTTTTCTGTATATGATCAGGAAACGCATTCGGCGGTTTTCACGCTTGGGAGTTCTGAAGTATTGGCTTGAATTTCATATTTTTATGTGTACGCTTGGTTCGGTGCTCGTTTTGTTTCATACGGCATTTAAGTTTGGAGGGATCGTATCGGTGAGTTTTTGGAGTATGGTGGCAGTGGTGGTTAGCGGAGTAATCGGCCGGTATATTTATCTGCAAATACCGCGAACGATCGAAGGACGGGAACTTAGCCTGAATGAACTGGATCAGAAAAAGGAGGAAGTGAACGCCGAACTTCAGCGAAAATACGAACTGGACAATGAAACTTTATGGGCGGTATTGTATGCGGTGAAAGCGCGGCCTGACCGTTCGGGAGGGAATACCATGGTCCGTTTTGCGGCCAAATTCAGATTTGAAAGAAGGATCATGCAACAGGTAAAAGCCATCCTGAGAACACGAAATCTATCGCACGAAACACATCGGGACCTGATGCGGCTGGTACGCTACGAGATTCGGTTAAACCGAAAAATAGACCGGTTAGTCAGTATGCAGAATTTATTCCGTTACTGGCATGTTGCCCATTTACCTTTTGCTTTGGTCATGCTGATCATTTTGATTATTCATGTAGTAGTAACTTTAGCTTTTGGCTATCGGTGGATCTTCTGAAAAAAATGGAGACTTTAATCGAAAATATCATCATTTATTCGCTTGTCGGAGGCCTTTTTGTATCAATCTTCTGGTTCTATATTTATAAAATGAATAAGCAATCGCGGTTGGTTGACGAAAAAATTGAAATTGCCCGGGCCGAGGGATTGTTTGAGCCTGTTTCGTTACACCCTGTGGTTGATCCCAATTCATGTATAAAAAGCGGGGCATGTATCACCGCTTGTCCTGAAAAAGATATTTTAGGTATCCGGAACGGGCGTGCTACAACCATCAATACTTCCCGTTGTATTGGCCATGGGGCTTGCTTTCATGCCTGCCCGACACAGGCAATAACCCTTTGTATCGGTACAGAGAAGCGTGGAGTTGATCTGCCACATGTCGACCAATCGTTTGAAACCAATGTGCCGGGTATCTATATTGCCGGTGAAATCGGAGGGATGGGGTTGATCCGAAATGCGGTGGAGCAGGGGAGACAGGCGGTTGAGAACCTGGCAAAAACGATTGACCGGGCAGTTGAGGCCGAGTTTGATTTATTGGTGGTTGGCGCCGGACCAGCTGGCATCTCGGCTTCGTTAGAGGCAAAAAAACGACAACTTTCATGTTTGACTCTTGAACAGGATTCCCTGGGCGGAACAGTTTATACTTTTCCGCGTGCTAAAATTGTCATGACTGCCCCGATGGAACTTCCTCTTTACGGGAAAGTTAAGTTGTATGAGACCAGTAAGGCCGAATTACTCGGTTTGTGGCATGAGGTCATCTCAAAAAATGACATCCTCATTAAAGAACAGATGAAAGTAGAAATCATTAAACCGGAGCATGGCCGTTTTTTGGTGGAAACAAAAGCAGGCGAACGGTTTACGGCCCGTAAAGTGTTGCTGAGTATTGGCAGGCGGGGCAGTCCGCGAAAATTAAATGTTCCCGGAGAAGAAAGTATAAAAGTGGCTTATCGCTTATTGGAGCCGGAACGTATCCGCGGCAAAAAAATAGTCGTTGTTGGTGGCGGTGATTCGGCTGTTGAAGCGGCCTTGGCGCTTGCCGGGCAAAACGAGGTGGTTCTGTCGTACCGGAATGAAGCGTTCAGCCGGATAAAGCCGCGTAATAAGCTGTTGATCGATGAAGCCGGTGTGGCCGGAACAGTTAAAATTCAGTATAATTCAACTGTTTACAAAATAGATGAGCATTCAGTTACGTTATCTGTCGGTCAGCCGGATGAGCTTTTGGTTTTGGAAAATGATCTGGTCTACATTTTTGCCGGCGGGGAGTTGCCTACGCAATTTCTTGAAAAAGCAGGAATTAAAATCACCCGTAAGTTTGGCGACGCTATTTTGAAGCATGATCAATAACAGGCTGCTGTTTGGCGTCTGATACCCTGATGTGAGCGATTGTTATAAAGGATGTACCGTGGAGAATAGTCTGAAAAAGTTAATAGTTATCTGTTTGTCGCTGTTTTTATCGGTTAAGCTACCGGCTCAGCTTTCACCCGGCGATTTAACCAGGGCCCATGAGCAGCTCGAAGGTTTGACAAACTGCACGCAGTGTCACGTTTTGGGGAAGAAGGTGACAAATGAGAAGTGCCTGGATTGTCATAAGGAAATCAGGAACCTGATCGATTCAAAACGGGGATATCATGCGTCGGCCGAAGTTAAAGGAAAAGATTGCTTTGTGTGTCACAGCGAGCATCACGGGAAAAACTTTCAGATTACCCGGTTCGACCAGGAAAATTTTGACCACAAACTTACCGGATATGTGCTGGAAGGCAAGCATGCCAAAATTAACTGTAAGGATTGCCATAAGCCCGAATTTGTCCAGAAGAAGATTACCCGGAAGAAGTCAGCCGGAACCTTTTTAGGATTACAAACAAGCTGCTTAACCTGCCACGAGGACTTCCATCAGCAAAGCTTATCGCCCGATTGTGCTTCGTGTCATGGTTTTGATGCGTTCAGGCCTGCACCTGGGTTCGATCACCAAAAAACTGCATTTCCGTTGCGTGGCAAACACCAACAGGCAGACTGCGCCAAATGCCATCGCGAAGAAGAACGGAACGGCAAAAAAATTCAGCATTTTACGAATGTCGCTTTTGCCAATTGCACGGCCTGTCATGAGGATGTCCACAAAAATAAATTCGGGCAGGACTGCACGACCTGTCACAGCGAGAACTCGTTTCACCAGGTGGCAAGTCTCCCTGATTTTAATCATAACCGGACCGGATTCCCGTTAACCGGAAAGCACCAGACGGTTGATTGCCGTTTATGCCATAAACAGTCTTTTACTGCAAAAATTACGCATAACAGGTGCAGCAATTGCCACAGCGATTATCACAAGGGACAATTCGCCCAAAATGGAAAATCACCCGATTGTGCCGACTGTCATACGGTTAATGGGTTTATTCCGTCTTTTTTCACAATTGAAATGCACAACCAAGGTAAATTCAGGCTGGAAGGGGCACACCTGGCAACACCCTGTTTTTCGTGTCACCGGCAAAATGAGCGGTGGGAATTCAGGCAAATCGGCGGGAAGTGCGTCGATTGTCATAAAAATATTCATCAAGGCTTTATGGCCGACAAATATATTCCCGAACAGCGATGCGAGATATGCCATTCTGTGAACGACTGGGATGGGGTTACATTTGATCACCGGCAAACCGGCTTCGCGCTCGAAGGGAAACATGCAGAAACAACGTGCCGGAAGTGTCACTTTGCTCAGGAAAACGGGAGCGGTTACGTTCAACGTTTTTCAAATATGGAATCATACTGCGAAAGTTGCCATGCGGATGTCCATCGCGATCAATTCAGGGAGAATTATAAAACCCGCTGCGACCGCTGTCATGGCTTCGAAAACTGGGAAGCTTCCCGCTTTGACCATGACCGGAGCCGGTTTAAACTGGAAGGTGCGCATACCAAGGTTGATTGCGGGAAGTGCCATGCGCCGGCCACGGAGCCTGAGGGGACTTATACCCGGTATAAATTATTCAAAAACGAAATCCAATGCGTAAACTGTCATTCATAATCCTGTTGACGGCCGGGTCCGTCGCGGCGTCATTTGCCCAATCGCGGCATGGCGACAATTTTAAAATGGATTGCGCGGCCTGCCATTCTCCTGAAAGTTGGGAACTGCTGCAGAAAGAGATGACCTTCGACCATACGCAAACCCGGTTTGAACTCACCGGGCAGCACAAAACGGTAGATTGTAAGAGTTGCCATGCGTCGCTGATGTTTTCCGAAGCCAGGAATGAATGTATATCCTGCCATACCGATATGCACAACAATACCGTAGGAACCGATTGCGACCGTTGCCACAACCCGCAGTCCTGGATTGTAGTCAAGGTCTCCGAAATGCACCGCCAAAGCCGTTTCCCTTTGTTGGGATCGCATGCTACAGCCGATTGTTTTCAGTGTCATGTGTCGGCCAGCAATTTACAGTTCGAGCCGCTTGGCATTGCCTGCGTCGATTGCCACCGGAGCGATTATTTGGCTACAACACAGCCCAATCACCAAGGATCAGGGTATTCAACGGAATGCACCGACTGCCATAGTGCAAAGGCGATTAGCTGGACAGCAGCGAATTTTGAGCATAACTTTTTCCCGTTGGCCGGGGGCCATACCATCAGTTGCATGGAATGCCACGTATCGGGCGTATTCGAAAAAATCCCGAATGAGTGTGTTTCATGCCACCAGGCGGATTATAATGCCACAACAAACCCGGCCCATTTGCTGTCGGGATTTTCAACGAATTGTGCAGAGTGCCACACGCTCAACCGGGGTTGGCAACCGGCTAAATTCACACAACACGATGCCGGGTTCTTCCCAATCTTTTCGGGCAAGCACAAAGGCAAATGGGACAGTTGCACGGATTGCCACGCCAATCCGTCGAGTTACGCGGAATTCAGTTGCCTGAATTGCCACGAACATAGTCAAGCCCGGATGGACGATAAACACGAGGGCAGAAACGGCTACACATACGAAAGCAACGCCTGTTATTCATGTCATCCAACAGGAAGTGAATAATGCGATGACAAAGCATTGCGGATACCGGTTTCAAATTGGTTTTAACCTGCGTTAATGAAGGGATTAAAATAGTATTGGATGAAATATAAACACATATTGACGTTTTTGCTTGCGATTTTCGCCTTCGTTGGTTCAGAAGCCCAGGAGGGCCAATTGAAGGTTTTTGGGAAGATATCATACCTGACCGCGCAAAATATCTATGTGCGTTTTGACGGTACGAATAATATACAAGAGGGGGATACGGTATTTGTCGAGCGGGACGGCGCCGTAAAGCCTTTGCTCATCATCGAATCAAAATCATCACTTTCCGCGATGGGCAAGCCATTGTCTTCCATTTCGTTGACGATAGGCGATGAAATATTTGCCAAGCGACAGGCAACGGAGGAAAACAAAAGCGGAAGTGAAATTGCCGGCATGGATAAAAAACAGGGGGAAGAACAGGAAGTACGCCCGGCGCCGGAAGACAAGGCGATTACCGCTTTTCGTGAAAAAATACGGGGCAGGGTATCCGCTTCGTCTTATTCAAGTTTCTCGGGGGCGACTGAAAGCAGCAGCCACCGGATGCGCTACACCTTTTCCCTGCAAGCCTCAAATATTGACGACAGCCGGTTTTCGGCAGACACATACCTCACATTTACACACCAGGCCAACGATTGGGCTGTCGTTCAGGGCAACCTGTTCAGTGCCCTTAAAATATACAGTCTGGCGCTCAGGTATCAGCCCGGGGAAATGTCTTCCATCTGGTTGGGCAGGAAAATCAACCCGAATTTGTCAAATGTGGGTGCCATTGACGGCATCCAGTACGAGACAGGAAATAAATCCGTTCGGGTTGGCGCGGCAGTTGGGTTTCGCCCCGATTACCTGGATTATAGTCTGAACACCGATTTGTTTGAGTTCGGCGCTTACCTGGCATTCGTCCATTCAAATGAAAACGGCACAGGCCGGAGTTCAGTTGCTTTTTTTGAACAAAAGAACAACGGGTATACCGATCGCCGCTTTGTTTATTTCCAACACAGCAACGCGCTGATGAAGAACCTGTTTTGGTTTTTTTCCGGTGAGTTGGATATGTACAAGCTTGAAAATGATGAGTCGAAAAGTACACTTTCCCTGACCAGCTTTTATGCATCGGTCAGGTACCGGTTTGCGCGTCAACTTGTGTTGTTTGCCTCTTACGACGCACGAAAAAATGTCATCTATTACGAGACATTTAAAAACCTGGCAGACCAGCTTTTTGAAGAGGCTATGCGACAGGGGGTCCATTTCCGGGTGAATTATCGTCCTGTAAACCGGATTAATTCAGGGTTGAATGCATCTTACCGCGTTCGTAAAAATGACCCCGACCCGACCAAAACACTTTATGGGTTTGTTTCGTTTTCAGAATTTCCGTGGACCGGGGCATCGATGACTTTTTCGGGCAACCTGGTTCAAACCGCTTTTCTGGAAGGAAAAATTTACGGCGCCCAGTTATACCAGGACTTGTTGAGCGGTAAATTATACGCCAGCGCGGGATATCGCTATGTCGATTATAATTTTTTAAGCTCCGTTTCAACCTTGGTGCAACATATCGGCGAGTTGGACCTGACCTGGCAAATGGGCAAAAAGTTGTCTTTGTCGGCAAATTACGAAGCTACTTTTGAAAAATCAGGTCGCTATAACCGGATTTACATCAACCTGACGAAACGTTTCTGAACAGGCTTGTGATTTTCCGGGTAATGATTAACTTTCAGCCCGTAAAGTTGTTTGATACTTTACCCGGGTTAGATTTTAAAGAAATGATAAAAGACAGAACTATGAAATTGATTTTTGCATGGATTGCAGGAAGTTTACTGATGTTTTCCTGCGTGGTGAAACCAAAAGAACCTGTACAGCCGATTGATACCGCAACCTTAACAAACACACACCAGCTTAAAGTGGAAGATGTAATTCAAACAACCTCCTATACGTATCTTCTCGGGAACGAAAACGGGCAGGAAGTCTGGATCGCGGTAACGAAAATGGAAGCCCAAACAGGCGATGTGTTTTATTACGACAATGCCCTCGAAATGCTTGACTTTGAAAGCAAAGAGCTGAACCGCGTATTCGACCGGGTGTTGTTTGTCGAAGATTTGCGATCTCTGCCGGATAAAACGATGGATATGCACCACCAGCTATCGGCCCACGGGCAGCGTAAATCGAACGATTTTCAGCCGGATATCCGCATTGATCCGGTAGCCGGCGGAGTGACCATTGCTGATTTGTATAAAAACCGGGCCGATTACCGGGACAAGAAGGTGGTGGTGCGGGGCAAGGTGGTGAAGGTAAATAACGGCATCATGGAGCGGAACTGGATTCACCTGCAGGACGGAACAACAGACAACGGAAAGTTTGACCTGACCTTTACCAGCCAGGAAAATATCGCCCCGAACGATATTGTTACCCTGGAAGGGATTGTTGCGTTGGACAAAGATTTTGGGGCGGGTTATTTTTACGAGCTGATCGTGGAGGAAGCTTCCCTGAAAAAATAGACGCGGCAGAATTTTTCGTTTTTATTTCAGGTACAGGTTACTGTCGCCGTAACTGAGAAAACGGTAGTCGTTTGCCAGCGCGTGGGCGTATATGCGTTTCCAGTCGTCGCCGGTAAAAGCCGAAATCAAAAGTAACAAGGTGCTCTGCGGCTGGTGGAAGTTGGTGATCATCCCGTCGATCATCCGGAACCGGTAACCCGGCACGATAATGATTTTTGTTGAGGCGCAAATTGTCGTGAGGCCGTTTTTTTGCATGAAATGTAAAATGGCTTTCAGCGCTTCGGTTTTATTAAGTATACCGTGGCTGCGGTAAGGTTGCCATTGTTCAACTTCCAGCTTTTCCGCACTGGCGTCAGGTTGTTCGGCGAGTGTTGTTCCCAGCCAGTACAGGCTTTCGAGGGTGCGGATGGAAGTGGTGCCTACAGCGATTAATTTCCCGGTGTGACTGAGTATTTTTTCGATCAGCGAACGGCGAACCAAAATTTGTTCGGCATGCATTTCGTGCCCGGCAATGGTTTCCGACTTTACCGGTTTAAACGTCCCCGCCCCCACGTGCAGGGTTACTTCATCGCAATCAATTTGTTTTTCTTCCAGGCTTTTGAAGACCGCCTCGGTGAAATGCAACCCGGCTGTTGGCGAAGCAACCGAACCGTTTATTTTTGAGTATATCGTCTGGTAGCGTTCCAGGTCCGAATCTTCCGTTTCACGGTTCAGGTAAGGCGGGATGGGCAGCGTTCCGGCGGTTTCGATCAATGTGGCGAAGTCGTACGCGGGATCATCCCAGCTAAAACGGACTTTCACCGAGCCATTTTCCCGGGCTAATTTTTCAGCTTTAAACGAAATGGTTTTACCGTCCACGACAAGCTCTTTAACCAAAACCTCCTGTTTCCACTTCTTCAGGTTGCCCACCAGGCAATTCCAGCTGCATTGCCCGGTTTGTTGAAATGCCAGTTGATAGTCGGCAGGTTCCACCGGATCGAGGCAGAAAATTTCGATCGGCGAGCCTGTATTTTTCTGAAAATGCAGACGGGCCCGGATCACCTTCGTGTTATTAAAGATCAGTAAACTGTTTGTGGGAAGAAAGCCGGCCACCGAACGAAAACAGGAATCAGTGATGGTCCCGTTCTCCCACACCAGCAGTTTCGACTGGTCGCGTTGAGGCAGCGGATAACGGGCAATACGTTCGTCGGGCAGCGGGTAATCCAATGCCTGGGCGCTTAAATTAAAAACCGTTTGTTCTGATTTTTTCGCTTCCATGGGCGGCAAAATTACGGAATAATTATTCTCCCTAAAAATTGTTCTTACTTTTGTGTAAAAAATGGAGAATATGTACAAGTTAGGCGATCGGGTTAAGTTTCTGAATGATGTTGGCGGTGGCGTGATCACCAAAATTGTCAGCGCCAATCTGGTTCATGTGGAAAACGAAGACGGTTTTGAAATTCCGGTCCTCACGCATGAAATTATTTTGGATGCAGAACAAGCTCCCAAAACGGATAAAAAGCCGAGTGTGGAACAATTTGTGAAGCAAGGAGTGGCCGAAATTCCTGTTCGGGAGGAGGTCATTGATGAACCGCCCGTGTATATTGCCGGGAACGACGAGCCGAAGTTTTACCTGGCTTTTCTGCCTGAGAACAGCCATAATCCGCTGGAAGGGCAAACCCGCATTTATTTGATCAACGACAGCAATTTCTTCGTGCTGTACCATTACAGTCATTTTAGGGGAAATGAATACGAGACGCGGGAGGCCGGCAAGCTTGAACCGAACACCAAACTGGCGTTGGGTGCCATTTCACAGGCCGAAATTGCCAATTTGCCGGAGTTTGCTTTTCAACTGATCTACTTCAAAGAAAAGGCTCCGCGTTTGGAAAAACCTGTTATCCGCAAGGTTAGCGTCAACCCGGTGAAGTTTTATAAATCGGGCAGTTTTTCCAAATCAGACTTCTTCCGGGAAAAAGTGATGTTGTTTAAGCTGAATGAAACCGCCATGGACAAAGCTCTGGAGGAGCTGACGGAGAAAGAGGTGAAAAAAGTAGTCCGTGAAAAGGAACCTGCCCGCCCTGCCGGATTGCAACCCAAATTAGCCAATCCGGAATTGATAGAGGTGGATTTGCACATTCATGAGCTACTTGACAGCACGGCCGGCTTGTCGAATAAAGATCTGCTGGATGTGCAGATGAGTAAATTCCGCGAACAGATGGAAACAGCCATTGCCGACCAGTCGGTTAAACGGATTGTATTCATCCACGGGCTGGGGAACGGGACACTGAAACAAGAGTTACGCCGCGAACTGTCGGCCAAATACAAAAAGTATCCTTTTCAGGATGCCAGTTTTCAGGAATATGGCTACGGCGCCACCATGGTGGTTTTAAGGGCGAAGTAGGTTTTAAACTAAGAAAGCAGAAGTGTTGTAGTCGTTAATTTTGTATCTGTTCAGCCTGATTGAGCATCCGGATCAGCATCTTTCCGAATGCATTATCTTTATTACTTTCAGAGGTATGATCATGATAATTCTTTCGGGCGGTGATTAACGAATCCAGTTGATTAGCAATTGTAGCTTGGAGACTGTCAGGAAGATTATTTTTCTCCACCTGGAGATCATAAACTTGTCGGTCAAACATCTCTTTCTGTTTTTTCCAGGCTTGGATCGAATTGTTCGTTTCCGTTCCCGAAACAAAACTGTTTGACCCCATTTCGACCTGAATCTCACCTGGCTCTTTTACCACCAATAATTCCTGAACGTTTATCCGGAGTATAGGTTTTGGGCGGATAATAAAAACTTCCTGCAGGTCAGCTATTCCTCTAAAATTGAATTTTCCTTGCTGAATGGTGCACGAATCGACCCGATCGGCAGTTGCATTAAAAAGCGGGACAAGGTAAATCTGTTCTCCGTCGAAACTGGTATCGGGCATCCGTCCGTGAATGACGAATTCGGCTTTGGGATGGCAGGCAACGACCATGAGAATCAAAAGCCAAAGAAAAAATAAATGATGCATCGTCATAATGTTTTGGAGGTGTTGTCTGCTTTATGATTAAAATGATATTGATCGTGATGTTTTTAATCCGGTTTAGTCTCCTCAAAGAGGCTGTCTGATAGATGGCTTTTCAAACAGCCTCTTTAAAGAAGATTAAAGTGATAGTTAGTATGAATACCCTTTGCGTTTAAACATATAGAACCATGCTGTTCCCCATGCGCCGGCACCCGGTTCGCCGAATGCCAGATGCAGTTCATCATTTGTTAATTTCAGGATGTCATATTCATAGTGTAAAGGTTTTCCCGCACTATTGGGTTCGAATCCCAAAGGAATGGTGTGGTTGGTAAATTTTATCTTACCATACGACCAAACCGCAGAACCATCGGAGTTCATTAAATGATTTTCTTCACCCAGCGACATATTGAACATTCCGCTTCCGTTGCCTGGAACGGCAGTGTTTCCGCCGGACCCCACAGAATTTATTACCTGAAAATTCAACCCGCCGTTCAGGTCGAAAATGATTTCATCGGTAGCGGTTCCGCCTTGTCCTGGAATGTCGACTACCGACAAGGTCCACCATTCCGGTTTCAGACTTGCCAGATAACCACCATTCCCCCAGATCTTTCCGCCCGGAATATCGGTCGCCCAAACCCATGATTTGCCATCTACATCATTGGTCAGCAGGTTCCAGAACGGATCGCTGAAATACTCCGGATCGTTTTGTTCGATGATGAATTCTTTACTGACAGTTACCGGACCGCCTGCACAATATGCCGTTAGAGTAACGGTGTAGGTATTTTGCAGAGGGATATAAAACTCAGCCGAGCTTTTATTGGATTGTTGTCCAAAATTATTCTTCCAAAATGAAATGACTTCAGGTGCGGTATTGGTACAGGTTGCTACATTTCCGTTGACGGTGACATTCATATAGTTTAACAGTTCAGATTCCGTTAAAACACCGCCGGCGTCATGTCTTTCTTCAATGGGATCACATGCTGCGAAGAGCAACATGGTGACAATCATCAGGTATCCTATTGTTTTTTTCATTGTTGATGTAATTTTAAGTTTTAACATACAGGTTTGCAGATATCAATTTTTCGGCACATAGCCTGAATCGATTATTCCCATCCCGGATTCTGAACCAGGTTTCCGCGGGACACGCGTATTTGTGACTCCGGCAGCGGAAGGAACACACGGTTTGCATTAAATGTAATTTTATAAGTTGTATCAACATTGTCGGTTTTCACCGCAACACCGTTTCCGGCATTAATCGCGGTAGCAGCATCTCCCCAACGCAGCAGGTCGAACCAGCGAATACCTTCAAGCGCAAACTCGTGGCGGCGTTCAGCTTTCAGAGCTGCCAGCGAGTAGGGAACCGGTGTTAAGCCTACCCTGTCCCGAACCTGATCAAGATAATCCTGCGAATTACTGCCCAGCTCGGCAGCCATCAAAAGTACATCAGCAAAGCGGATCAGAATGTCATCCTGCATATTCCAAAGTTGCATATTATTTGTTCCGCCAAATAAATCATAGTACATTCCGGTGTAAGTACCATTGCCGTCAACATCACGAATGACTGCTGCATATTTTTTATTCCACAAACCGGTTTCATCGCGACAGTTCCATCCTCCCCATTGGTAGTTATCGCCATAGGTAGGTTCATTCTCATCGGTATTGTCAATAATTGTCGAGGTCCTGCGCGGATCATTTGCCTCGAAACTATTGCGTAATTGCGGGTTCACCGATGCAATACCCCAACCAAAACCAAATGGGGGATAATCGGTTGCACGGGGACTTGTAAAAAGTACATGTTGATTGGAGAATGCTAAACGTCCGGTATTTCCCCAATCGCCCTGGTTGGTATATTTTACCGCGAACACGGTTTCGGCGCAACCGTCTCCGGCCCAGGTAATGCCTTCTGCATAGGCGTAACCGTCGTCATAGCCGTCATCATTCAGATAAGAGAACGGCCAGATACTCGCATAATCAGGAATCAAAAAATGACCACTGTTGTCGATACAGTCTTCGAGCCAATTTACTACCTGTGATTGAGTGATGGCTGTTCCTTCAATAACGGGCAGGTCTGTTTTATTGTAAAAGCCGGTATAAAACAGGTAGACACGTGCCATTAATGCTTCGGCTGCCCATTTGGTAGCGCGTCCCGATTCAAAGTTCAGGTACGTTTTATTGCTCATGCTGTCAATGGCTATTTTCAGATCGTCGGCGATTTGGGCATATAATTCGTCAGCAGAGGCTTTTGGCAGGTACTCCATGGTCGGGGAAAGATCCAGCGGAACTTCACCAAAGAACTGGGCTAAGCGGAAATATAACATTCCCCTGAGAAAATGTGCTTCACCCCGGTTTTGCATACGGGCTTCAATATCGGTGTAAGCAGCCTGATCAAAACCTTCAATTAAACTGTTCAGGATGAAGATACCTTCATAGCTGCGGCTGTATATTCCAAGGTATAAATCTTCAAGCGGTTTTTCGAACTTATCGGTTCCTCCGACTTCAATGTCGTTGGTGCCTCCTCCGCTGAAACAATCGTCGCTGAGCAGGTTGGCCAACAGGACCGGATGGTTTGAGCCTCCGTCCAATGCCAGACACGAATAAGCTCCGATCAGGGCCTCATTTACATCGGTTGGATTTCTGTAATAGTTTTCAGAATCTTTTTCAAACAGGTTTTTTTGATCCAAAAAATTATCACCGCAACCTGTAAGTATCGTCAGGATAGCTACTAATGCTATTGATAATATATTTTTCATTTTCATTTTCGTTTAAAATTTAAGGCTCAATCCAATCAAATAGGTTCTGGCAGACGGGTATAACCCCAGGTCGATCCCTGATGCCCAACTGTGGTCGTGGCCATATCCAATTTCAGGATCCATTCCGTCATAGTTGGTGAATGTATAGAGGTTTTTTGCCGTTATGTAAAGACGGGCTTCACTTAAAAACAAGTTCTTAATCACATTTTTCAGATCGTAGCCAAAAGTGATATTGCTAATTCGCAGATAGTCTCCGTCCTGAATGTAAAGGTCGGACAGGTTTTGTGTATTGCGGTGAGGCGTTGACAACAAACGGGGATATTTGTTTGAAGTTCCTTCGCCATGCCAACGCTGGAATACATCGGTTGTGTAATTGTTTTTATAGCTGTCGGCAAACGACCGGTACGATTTGGCAATTTGTTGACCGAAAGCGCCATTTGCTGTTGCATAAAGAAAGAAACCTTTGTACTCGGCATTCAACTGAATACCCAAAATGTAGTCGGGATTTGGATCACCGATCATCACTTTATCCAGTTCGTTTATTTTACCGTCTTTGTTTTGATCGACCCAACGCAGGTCGCCCGGTTGCTGATCATCAAAATATTTTGAACCATCCGGCCCAACCCATGCATTTGCCTCTTGTTCATTTTGAATGACACCGTCTGTTTTATAACCCCAGAAATATCCAATCGGGAACCCAACCTGGGCGCGGAATATTTCCCCGGTACCCTGGCTTAAAACGTTGCTTGGACCGTGAATAATTCCTTCTGAGTTATTAATGGATGTAATCTCATTTTTGTTGTGGGCCAACGAAAGGGTTGCTCCATATCTGAAATCACCCGCTTTGTCATTCCAGCTGAGAGCCAGTTCAATGCCTTTGTTGGTAACCTGTCCGCCATTGATCGTGACTCCGCTTAAGCCATTGTGTACGGGTATGTCTGTCCAAACAAGCCAGTCTTTGGTGTCTTTTTTATACCAATCGAAGTTGACACTTAAGCGGGAGTTGAAGAAATTGGCATCAAAGCCAAGATTTAACTGTTCCGAAGTTTCCCAGCCGATTTCCGGGTTGGGGATTCGGGCTGGTTTTGAACCAATGTCCCGGCTTGTTTTATCATCGCCGAAACCATATGACCAATTGTAAAAATTATTGTCATCATTCAGATAAGCCATGGTTGATGAATACAGGAAGCTGCTCACCCGTTCGTTACCAACTTGTCCCCAGCTGGCGCGAACTTTCATGAAATTCAGAATATTCTCGGCGCGGGACATGAAAGGGGCATTGGTCAATACATAACCGGCAGAAACAGAGGGGAAATAGCCCCAGCGATTGTCTTTCGGAAAGCGGGATGACCCATCGCCACGGAGCATGGCTGAGAACAGGATGGTTTCTTTGTAGTTGTAGGAAACTCGTCCGAAATAGGACATCATGGCCCAGCCGTAACGATCTGAGCCACCAATTGATGTGATGCTGGATGCACCAGGCGTGTTGTCGATGTATGCATGCTCAAAATCCTGAAAGAGACTGTTTCTGTTGGTGATGCTGAGGTTGACTTCCTGAACCGACTTTTCAATGCTGTTACCAATTAAAGCCTCAAAATTGTGGTCATCGTTCATGGTGCAGGAATAACTCAGCGTATTATCCTGAATGATGTTTCTTCCGGTCCACAAATTTTGCGAAACCTGATCGGCATCAGTCGTGTAACGAGGGCCCAAATTGTAATTTGGGGTCCAATGACGGCTGTTACCCCAATACGTGTTAAAGCCGAAGCTTGAACGAAGTTTAAGATTTTTAACAGGTTGGATAACCAGGTAGAATGAGCCGACCAGCTGATTATTATCGTTTTCGCCGTATTTGGTTTGATATTCCATCATGGCTGCCGGGTTTGGATCGGAAGAGTTCCATTCGATCGTTTTGTGGTAATTGCCGTTTTCGTCGTAAACCGGTAGGAAGGGGCTGGCTACAAGTGCATTGTGTACATCGTTCCAGTATATGTTTCCCTGCCGGATTGCATTACTTTGACTGTTCGTGTAAGTCAGGTTTTCACCAAAGGTTAGCACATCGAATTGAGCGTTTGATATCAGGATGTGTTCTGTGTTTAAACGCAGGTTGAGTCGTTGATAAAATGAATTGGATTGCTTGCCGATGATACCTTCCTGGTCGAGATACGAGACCCCGAATGAATAAATTGACTGTTTTGATCCGCCCTGAATACCAATGGCATGACTTTGAACCGGAGCATCGTCAACCATTATTTCTTTAAACCAGTTGGTTCCTTTCCATTCACCACTTTGAATCTTATTCCAATCAGGTACCAAGGCCTGGTAGTTGTGCGGTGCGTTTCCGGAGTTTACCAGGGCTTCGTCCAAAATGTTGGCATATTCCCGTGCATTCAGAAGGTCGGGAAGTTTGTACACATTTTGTACGCCGTAATACCCATCATAAGTAATGCTGGGACGCATGTTTTTTTGTCCCTTTTTAGTGCTTACCAAAATGACCCCGTTGGCCCCGCGCGAACCATAAATCGCAGATGATGCCGCATCTTTAAACACATCGATACTTTCAATGTCATTCGGACTCAAGTAGTCGATATTGCCTTGTATGACGCCATCAACAATGTAAAGAGGACTGGAATTCCCGGTTGTACCGATACCGCGTATGTTGATCTTGTTGGACGCTCCGGGTTGGCCGTTGTTCTGGGTAATATTTACCCCCGGTGTGATGCCTTTCAACGCGTCCATTGCGGTGGTGGTGTTCAGCGCCTGAATGTCTTCACCTTTTACATTCATGTTGGCGCCCGTAGCCAGTTTTTTCTTTTGCACACCGTAGCCAATGGCGACAACTTCTTCCAACCCAATGGTTTCTTCGTCGAGTACAATATTAATGACGCTTTGATTGGCGACTTCCACTTCAGCGGTTTTCATCCCCACGAATGAAACCACCAGTACGGCATCTCCCGGTACATTATTCAGGATATAGCTCCCGTCGAAGTTGGTAATTGTTCCGACGGTAGTTCCCTTGACAGCCACCGTTGCCCCCGGAATCGGTTCGCCCGATGTTGAGCTAACCCTGCCCTGAATGTTTCGCAGTTGTTGTGTTTGTAACACGAAAGCTTTTTCCGTCAGGGCAATCTGACGGTCATCTATCTTGTAATCGATCCCCGTTCCTTCGAACAGATTGTTCAGTACGTCTGCAATTAATTTGTCAGTGGCCTTAATGCTGACGATTCTCTCCACGTTAACAACCTTCCCGTAGTACATGAAAAAGTACTCGGATTTATCTTCAATATCCTGCAGAACTTTACGGATAGTTGTATTCGTGTGATTTAACGTTAGGCGGGTGTTTTGCGAGTAGGTGCTGACAGCATAAAGCTGAGATACCCATAACAGACAAAGAGCTACTGCTATCCTCATAATTCTCAATAGTTTAAATTTCCATATCTTATTTAATATGAAAACTGTCCTTAAATAGTTTTTTTTCATAATTTCGTAATGATTTGAATGTAACGTTCAAGTTGATTGGAGCCTTTTAATGGGTAATTTTTGGGCTCTTGATTCAAAAGGAGGTGTTGACGCATCTCCTTTTTTACAGACAAGATTTTTTTATTCCATTGGCAACTTCATTTAGTGTTTTTAGTTTTAATTAAAATTGTTGGTTTATAGGCCCGGGAGCTGTTGTTGTTCACGATCTCGCAGGTCAGGTCGGAAGTAAATTCCAGCAGATTAAGTATTTGTGTAAGATTTTCATTTTTAATCGTGGCGGTGTACAGGTAATGGTTGATTTGAGGATCATCTACGATGATTTTAACATCGTACCACCGCTCAAGACGTCTGAAAACATCCGACATCAGGTCGTCACGAAAGATCAGGATTCCATCCATCCAGGATGTATATTTATTGATATCGCTTTCAGTAATTTGAAAGCCTGCTTCTCCTTTGATATATTTAGCAACTTGTCCGGGTTTTAATGAGCGAAAAATACTAGCATCGTTATATTGCCCTTCAAAAAGGCCTACGTATCCTTCTTTTAAGGCAATTTCAATTTGTTGGTCATCTTTGTAATTGGAAGCATTAAAGCTGGTTCCGATCACTTTTAAACCAACATCTCCCAGTTGCAGTACAAAAGGATGTTTGTCGTCCGGGGCAACGTCAAAATAAGCTTGTCCCCATAGTCTGACGTCACGGATTTCTTCTTTGGTCAGTTTTTCGGAAAAAATGATGGAAGATCCGGGATTCAGCCAAACCAATGTTCCATCGGGAAGTTCAACCCGTTTAATTTTTCCTTCGGGTGCCACTAGTGTCCAATAAATTTTCAATAACTAATACTTAAAGGCAAATTCAAGTTGAGCGGCTTGTTCATATATATCATCAATGTCCCCGGAGGTCAGGAAAAGATCTCTGATGTTCGTTTTGTCTGTCAGTACTCTACTGATCACGCGAAGCACATTGAATGTAGTCCTGCCCAACTGGCAGTCATGCTCGACGATGGCCACCAGACAGTATGTGATAACCGCAACATAAATTTGTATCCTCACGGCATTCTCGGTATTGCCCCAGAAGGATGTGACACGGAGATGTTGCTTTATCCACCGAAAAAACAGCTCCACCTGCCAGCGTTGCTTATACAGCATGGCGATGTCTTTGGCCTTGATGCTGACATTGTTGGTCAGGAAGGTGAACGTTCTTTTAAGGTCAGGAGCATAGTAAACGATCCTTCTCAACACGCAGGGATACTTCTTTTGGGTCTGGTAGCCGGTAAGGCGTATCGTCTGGTCAAGCAAAACGTTGTCCGCTCCATCCAAAAGCTCTTCACCATCAATAACTTCATACTTAAGGTGAGACTTCTGTCGGATGACAAACCAGGAACCGATCGTGTTGAATGTATGCAGCCTTGCGAGGTCATAATATCCCTTGTCAAAAATGTAGAACGCATACGGCTCATAGGGAATCTCATCCATCACATTCACGTCGTGAACTTTTGCTTCCGTAATATGAATGTAAGTCGGTATTTGGGTTACTACGTCAAAGAGTGTGTGAACTTTGATGCCACCCTTGTTCTTTCTAAAGTATGCCCACTTGAACAAGCTCAGGCAAAGATCTATCGTGGTGGAATCGAGCGCATAGAACTTTCCACGCAATTCGAATGGTCTGTTGATTCGCTTGCTTTGAGCAAGATTAATCATGAAAAAGGCAAACTCTTCAAATATCTTGTAGTCCCGGTTCATATTGGCATAGGAAAGATTGCTCAGTTTAATCTCTCCGGTGCCAAATCCGAGATGGTAGCTCTTGCTTTTGATAGCGTCAATTATGCACGCGACCTCTCTGAGGCTGTCACACGAGGCCAATTGCCCATACATCATGACGAGCAATTGGTTCCAGCAGGTGAATGTCTTCACCCATTTGTCTCCGTTATGTCGCTTAACAATCATATCAAAAACTCTCTTTGGCAGGAACTCTACCAGTTGACTGAATACATATTTGCCGCTGTTCATATTTGCCCGGGTTTATTTCCAGGCTGCAAGATGCGAAATGAATTCAAATCGACACGTGGATTATTTGCTTTTAATTGACTATATTATAATAACTTACAAAGGTTTCTAAAAAAATCTTTTGGACACTAGTGTTCGGGTGCAGTAATTTCCTGCAGATAAACTACATTGGCGTTTTTCAAACGGATATCGTAAAAGGACCCTGCAGATACAAGGATGCTTATCACAATGGCGGCAGCCGCTCCTGAGAACCAGGGAAGTAACTTATTTATTTTGGTCTGTGGACTCAGTTGCAGGCCAAGAGAACGTTTAATTTTGGCGAGCAACTTAGGTGAATCAATATCAAAGGGTTGATCTTCGGTGTATTCAGCCCATTCTTTATCCAGTAAGTCGCTCACCTGAACATTTCCTTCGGAACTGTTATAAAGTTTAAAAAGCGTCTTAAGTTCCCCGGGGTCAAGTTCTTTCCCCTGACGAAGCTCTTGAAGTTGGGTTAAATGATCGTTATTCTGTTTCATATCCGGTTTATCTGAAAGCAATACGCTTCAGCGGAAAAAAACTATGAGTCTGAACAGGAGAAAAGTGGTTTATTTTAAAATAAAATTGAATATTTTATTCTAATATGCAGATTATCAAAGAAATAAAACGATTGCTAATAGTCCGTATTTTTTCAAGCCTTCCGTGAATTGTTTGTTGGCTTTCATCAGGTGGCTGTCGATGGTGACCAGCGATACATTTAACCGCTGACTGATTTCTTTTCTCGACAATCCTTCCTTTTTTTGAAGACAAAAAATCTCTTTTCGCTTTGGGGGCATTGAATTAATCAGGATGTCTACAATCAGACCGGTTTCTTTAAAAATGATTTGTTCGTCGGCGCTCTCGTCAGCCTGATCAGCAAAAAGGTACAGATGGTCCTCAAAAATCCGTTTGTTGATTTGCCGGCGCGTATGACTGATAAAACTGTTTTTGGCAATTCTGAATAAATACGCGTCAAAGCGGTAGCTTTCATTAAAATTGGTTCGGTTTATCCAAATCTTTATAAATGTATCCTGGACAATCTCTTCACTGTCGGCTTTCGAACCGGTTAGTTTTAGAATGAATCCATAGAGACGTTTATGGTAGATTTCAAAAAGCCGTTCAAATGCCTTTGCATTTCCTTTTTTAAAATCACGGATCAATAATATCTCATCATTTGCGGCTGGCAATCCGGATAAATTTTGGGTTATTGTAAAGATTACATAGTGGCAAAATTAAAAAGTCTTTTATAAGATGAAGTTCAATTTGCCGGCGGGGACCGTTCTTCCGAAGGTCATACTTTGTTATGTGCTGATTGTGAGTTGGTTGATTCATGATTGTGTTGTTCCCGGAATTCATAATTAGGTATTTTTGATTAAATTTGCAAAAAACATGATATGCTAAATAACCAATTTTATTATTTTTCTTCTCCTGTCGGTGAGTAATTGCCCTAAACAAGGAAGGTGGCTGGTGATAAACGAATTTGCCGGTCCGGGGCAGAAGTTTGTTGTTGGGGAATATTTTTAGCGAATAGCTGTTGCTTTTTTGAGAATTTTTATAGCTTTGCACTCACGATTTTCGACCGGGGATTTGTCTTGGAAATGATCGGAATCTGATGCCGGAAGGCATGACGTTCTAACTAACAAGAGCCCAGATGGTGAAATTGGTAGACACGCCAGCTTGAGGGGCTGGTGCCGGTTACGGTGTGCAAGTTCGAGTCTTGTTCTGGGCACAGAAACAAAATGCAATCAATTGAATTACAGTTGTTTGCATTTTTTGTTTATAACAATTGCAGCCAGATTTGCAGCCAGATTTTCTATTTTATCTTTCAATCAAATTATTTCCATTCTGATATTGTCAGACCTAAATATTGATTAGTCAATAACCAAAATAAATTTAAGTTAGAATTTTCTGGGGATGGTTTGAACGGGTAAAGATAGGTTACAGAGGTAGTCTATCTATAATCCAGAATGATTATCAGTCATTTACAAAAAATAGGGACTGAATCGGGGACTAATGACTTAAAGTTATCAATAATTTAGATATTCTTGTTCGGTGATTTCGACGGCTTCATCCATCGTTTCACAAACTAAATCCGTGCTTCGTTTAATAGGATATTCGCCGCCGCCCTTTTTCTTTGCTGTGTAGATTAGCCCTCCTGGGGGAATCTTAATAGCCCGGTTGTAAAACTCATTCACGAGGTACACAGTTTTACCGTCACTGAGCTTCTCAATGATCTCATTGTAAGTTCTTTGTTTCATGCTGTGAAATTACGAATTTACCGAAATTAAAAAATGCTTACTCGGAGCAGAGCAGGCATTAATTTGAGAGGTCAACAACAATCCGAAACCGTGTCATTTTGTCCCGGTTTCACGGGTCTAATAAGTGTCAGGGCTTTAATCCCGCCAAAAGTTTCTCAAGTTCATTTGCGGTAAGCTTCGATACCGGTTTACTTCTCAGTTCTGTTTTTCTGACGAGCCGGTCAAAGTCTCCCAAACTCATTCCTCCAAAAGGCAGAGATGTTGTTTTGGGGCCGGAGGTAACATAAACTCTTGCGTCCTCAAAATCGGTAACGATCTGGCCGCCGTGAAAAAGACTGATCATTTTTTTGTCGTGAAATGTAGTGTTCATTTTTCAATCTGTTTAAGGGTTTCTGCGAGTGTTTCTAAAGAAAAAAAAGCGTCTGGGGCTGGCATACCTTCTCCGGCACGGCTGCGGTCATCGTCGTTAATCGTCGGGCACGTGAGGATAAAAGAGGCAGCTTGGGCAACTGAAAAGACAATCCGGTTAATGGCATCGCTGTACTCGGATAAGGTGTCTGAGTTTCGTAAAAGCTTAATGAGAGAGGCAATCTTCAATTTTCTTCCCTCTACAATGATAAACTCACCTTTAATTTCAATTTGGTTTTCCATGATTTTATGGTTTAAAATTATGGCTCAAATCTATTGTGAATAAAATGAAAAATCAACGTTGTGCATTAATTTTATTTTTCGTAACTTGCTGAATATTAATTTATTATATTGCTTATTGAGCAATATTTTTTACTGATTTTCGTCTATTTCTTTCATGAATTTATCCAGGGCGATTTTTGCCGGGCCAACAAACACAACATGCCGATCTTCTTCATTTTCCTGCGATCCGTCAATCATTAAACCGATAAACATTTCTTTCTCCTGTGAACAGATAAGGGGATTTTCGGGAATTTCAGACGGTTCAATCTTCCCGGCTGAAATGCCTTTGAGAAGTTCAATTTTATCACGCTTCGTGTTCATTTCTTTTGAATTATTCGATTGAGGATAAGGTCTATAGCTGATTCATCCAATTTTTCTAAGCTTATGTTAAAATCGGTTGCCGCATCGAATCCAAGTATTCGAGACGCCTTTTCAATCGCTTGGAGCTTGGAAGAAAGTTTTAATTCAATCCCGGCTTTTGTGGCCTTAATGCTTTCCACAGCTTTTGCTTGCCGGTTGGTCAGTTTCTTGAATGATTTAAATTTGATTGTGAATCCGTCAAACTCGACAAAGTCCCGAATATCAGAGAATGCAATGGATGAAAGCTCATCCAGCACCCGATCTTTGGTAATGTCAGAGGCCTTTTTTAGTTCCTCTTGTAGCTCAGATACCCTTGCCGCAACCTTGCCGTTTTTGAGAAGAGCGCATGCCTTCCGGTTAACCGTCGAATCCTTAATGTCAGGGCTGATTGAGTAGGCTTGTCGGTAGGCCTCTGACGCATTACCTGTTTCCAGGAAGGCATGACAGAATTTTTCTTGTTTGATCGATATTTTATTTTTCATATCTTATTGTTTATTAAATATTTACTGTTGTCAATGATAAAATAAGGCTTGCTCTTTGCCCTCTCAATTCGTTCCTGATTATCTGAGATCCACTTTGTGAAGTTGGAAGGAACGTTTTTCACTTCATTTACGGATTGCATCGCCCCTGGCTCTTCTCCCCTCATCTTTTGAGTTTCGATCTTTATGAACTCGTCGGTGGTTGATAAAATTGAGATTGCAAAACACCTGCACTGAGGATGCCAGCCGATAAACTTAAAGTCTTTCGGATATTTTCCTTTTAGTGATTCACAAACAATGCAGTCGAAAACGTGGTTTGACCGTCTGACCTCAACACCGACCACAAAATCAAGCTGTTGCCATCGCTCAAAATCTGACTCTCTGTAAGCCATGTTTATCTCCGTTCGTGCCAGCCTCATCGCATTTTTGTAACTGCTTCGGTAAACTCCCCCGCCTGGATTATACTGCATGGCGTTCTTCGACAAAACGAGATTTCCACGAAGGTTACGGACTCGTCGGAATAATTTTTCCGGTTCCTTCAGATACCCTCTGATATCCCGGCTGAGCTCTGCTGCTGACCGCCCATCTGCCAGAGCGATATCGATACTCATTTCAATCTCGCCCTTAAACTGTCTGGTGTACTTCCAGACCCGGTCAGACAAGCTTAACCCTTTGATTTTCCTTTTTTGGAATGCCTCAAGTGCCTCCAAATTCCTCTGGTAAAGGTGCTTAACCTGTTCTTTCTTGAAATCTGTCGTTTTCAACAACCGATCAACCAAAGCATCATTCTTATTTGTGGCCGCAAGCCATTCTGTTTTCGTGCCGTTATGGATAATTGCTGCAAGGTTTACGGCAAATACATTGAATATTTTGTCAATTCGGCTCTTTGTTTGCGGATAGTCGGAAAATGAAAACGGTTTATCCGGATCTGATTCGGGGTTATTGATCATGGCGATGTTTGCCGCTTCTCTGGCTGCCAGCAAATAAAGCTGTTCGATCTTTTTTACATAAAGGCCCTCTGTTCTTTGGATGTGTTCTTGATTGTATATCGCTTCAGATTTCATATATGTTGTTTTTTGGCGGTACTTCAAATCTCCCAAAAAGAAATCCAAACGGAATTGCAGGATGTTCTTGTTTCCATACGTTCAGAAAGTCAAGCCCCTCATCTGTCTTGAGCCAGTCCTCAGCCTTCCCGCTTCCTCCGCCAGCCTCAAATGCGTCATCAATATTTATCCACAGTCTTTGTGTCTTTTTATTCCGCATGTGTCTGACTGGATAATCGTTGATCATTTCTTCCCAAAAAATGGAAATATCATCTTCAAATATTTTTCTCATAATTATGTTCTTAGTTTTAATCCTTTCAAGTTCATATCATTGATACCTGATTTCACGGCTGACATATCATTTTCAATCCGCTCTAACCTTGACAATTGATTTGTATTCTCATGAATACCGGCCAAATGGTTAAGAATATCTGCGCTCCGGGATGTAAGCGTTTCTATGTTTGTGTTAATTGAAGGGAGAACTTTTACATTTTCACTCATTGAATAAGTGTGTCCCTGTATTGCCGTGAACCGCCCGTTTAATTCATTTGCTGAATCCTGAGACATGGCAGCAAAACCTTTAGATGAAGCCTCACGGGCAAAATCTTCTTCCTTTGAAAAGTCCAGCCCTGATATTTTAGCGGCTTCATTGAGTTTTGAGTTAAAATCATCAATAATCCGGTTATATCCTTCTTGCAGGTCATCAATCTCCGAGGTAGTCAGCCCCCCGCCTGATTCCATACTCTCTGCAAAATCTTCATACCATTTTTTTAATGGTTCTTCTAATGCTTTAATCCGCAGGGCATTGTAAACAGCATCCTTCATTAAGCTTTCAAAGTTATCTGCAAAGTCAGCAGCCCCCTTGTAACCCTCTTTGAACCCATCAATAATGCTGTCTGCTATATTGCTGGCTGCGGTGGCTGTTAAAAGTTCCTGCTTGGCCTTTTCTGCTGCTGTGAGTTGATCAATAAGGCTCAGGTAATCGTCCACGGCTTTAATTACATTTTCATCGGTGACAATTCCCTCGTTGATCAGGTCATTCAGTTTATCGACTGTAAACTCTCCGTCTTTGTAAAGCAGTTGAGAAAGATCATAACTGAATGTTGCTTTACTCTTTTTCCAAAAGCCTATGCCCCACTCTTTTACATCTTCAAGTTTCATCATGCCGCCTCCCAAGGCTTCAACCATCTTATCAACCTTTTTGCCGATTTCCTTTTTTGATTTATTAAACAATCCGTCCCCCTTAAACTGGAATGTAAGGTTCAGTTCATCAAGCATTTTCTGAGCATCAGTGATATCCTGTTTTGTGGCATCAATTAAGCTGTCAGAGGAGCCATATCTTGCGCCGCCTATTGCTTCATCCCTCAGTTTGATGTACTGTTTTAACTCTCTGTTTGACCGGGCTATCCATTCTTCAAATTCCTCCCAAGGTTTGGATAATCGTTCCAGAACTTTGGAGTTATCCATCATTTTCCCGAATGAAGCAGATAAGAATTGTATGCCTGTCGCTGCGGCTCCAAAATAATTCCCGGATGCAAGGTTAGCCCCGATATTGCTGATCATTCCCAGATTGTCAATCAAGTCAGCTAATTCCGGGTTGGATTCCCTGATTGAATTGGCAAGCTCCTGAAAGACCACAGACGCACCCTGTAAAGCTTCACCCGTCTTTTGAAACTTTTCTGCATCTAATTGTTTTTGTAATTCCTCGGCCTCTGTCTTGGCTCTTGCCATGCGATCAGCAAGCTTGCTGTATTCTGCGTTTGCACCCTTGACGGCCTGAATATTCCCGCTAAAAATGTTTTGCTTCATGGGGGTGGTCTTGGCAGGAACAGATTCGTTCCTGACTGCCTTAACGGCTGCATCAACTAACCTTTCACGAAGTAAGAGTTCTTCCTGTAATTTTACAATTCTTTCAGCGATGATCTGTTTGTCCTTTTCATCTGCTGTTTCCAATTGCTTGTATAGGTCGCTGATTTGCTGGCCGATATCTTTAACTACCTGCCGGGAACGTTCTTTAACCCCGGTCAATAATTCCAGCTGTTTCTTTAATTCAGACACTACTTTTGCCTGGTCTTCAATGTCCTTTACTGTTGACGTTGAACCGGGAGAACGCATCTCGGTCAATCTCTTTTCCGCTTCGGCAATGGCAGCCGTGGTGCTGTCTATCTGCTGCTGTACCGTCCTTAGTGTTTCGTTTACCTGATCTCCCTTCTGTCCTGTCAGCCCCAAAGCTTCAAGGTAGCTCTCATAGGTTGTCTTTAATCCTGTTGTTTGGCTATCCAGTTCCTTTTCACTCTCAATTAGGTCAATGATAGCTGTTTTTATCCGGTGAGCTGCCTGCGTTCCTATGCTTCCTCCTGTTGTTTCATTGAAGATTTTATACAAGTCAATGGAGAAAGTATCAGACATTTCCCCGGTCTTTTCAAATTCGGCTTTGATTTGATCTTTATACTGCTCAACCAGGGCCTTAATCTGGCCTTTTTGCGCATCAGACATTTCCCCGGACGCTTTGTCAATTGACAGGTAAAAAGTCTTTGTGGCTTCGTCTGTGGTAGTTTTTAGTTTTGTTAATTGATCTTGTTGTGCTTTGAAAGCTAATGACCGGGCCATTGCTTCGGTTACGGCATCCTGAGCCTTTTGAATATCCTCCAAGCTGGATTTTTCAGTCAGTAGGTTCGGTAAGTATTCCCGGTATTTATCATTTACAGTCTGGATCGCTTTGGCGTGCTGATCAGTACCGGTCTTACTGTCTGTAATCGCTTTGAAAAGCTTCTTTGCTTCCCCGGTAGCTTCGGAAAGATTTTTTGTGAAGTCTGCGGTAACACCGGTTAAATCATCGGTCTTTTTTTGGAATAAAATAAGGGCTGTAACAACGGCAGAAATTCCGGCAAGAATCAGCCCGTAGGGGTTCGCTTTCGTTGCCAGGTTAAAAGCAATTTGAGCGTCTTTGGCTGTTCTTATTCCTTTTGCCAGCTCAAACCATGCTGCGATACTCCCGGATGCAACCATGGCCTTCTGAGCCACGGCAGCGGTTATAACAGCAGCCTTGTAAGCCCCGTATGTGGTAATCAGTACACCAAGGACTTTAGCAACCTCCTCATAATGCTCAACCAGATTTGCGATACCGGATATCCCTTTATAAATCAACCCTTCGTTGGCTTCTCCGATTGAGTTCATCATCACATCAATCTTATCCCGTAAGTTGGAAATTTGCCCGGTAACAGAGGCATTCTGCTTTTCCATGAGGTTGTAAAACTTCCCCCCTTCACTGGCCATTGTCTGAAAAGCATACTCAACATCTTTGAAGCCGATCTGGCCAGCCTCTACCATGTCCTGAATTTCGGTTTTTGCTTTGCCAAGGTTCTTTGCCAGTTCATCGACCAGGGGAATACCGGCCATTGCAAAATCCCGAAGTTCCCGGCCCTGTAACTTGCCCATAGTGGCTACCTGCCCGTAATTGATAGCTACCCTGCTTATGGGTACAGATACACCGGCTGCAACATCTCCAAGGGCTTTCATCGTGTCTATTACGTTCTCAGTGGCAATACCCATTGCCATGAGTTGTTTGATGTTTGCAGCTACGTCAGTGAGCGTGAAAGGGGTTTTGGAGGCAAAAGTGATTGCTTCCTGCATCAACTGATCGGCCTTTGCTTTGCTTCCCAACATCGTCTCAAAGGCTATTTCCAGCTGCTGGAATTCGCCCCGAACATTAATGATCTCACGACCAAAACGGGATAATGCACTGACAGACAGATAAGCTGCTGCTCCTTTCAGTATATTATTAAAGGCATTGTCCATTTTTGCTGAGCTTTGCCTGGCTTGTGATTCGATCCGGTTGAACCCATCGACTACCTGCTTGCCTGCTTTGTCGAATTGCGAAGTATCGAGCCCTATTGCGTACCATTCCTTGTTATTCATATTTTAGTTTTGAAAATTTGATTCAAATCAATGAGTTCGTCATCCTCCGTTGTAACAAATTCGCCCTCCTCGGTGGCAAGGAAATACTGAATGCTTTCAACGGTATCAGTAATCATAATCACTCTGGTATCAATTACTGCCGTGTCCTGGATCACCTGAGACGGTAGCCTGGATACATCCTGAATTATGCTTGATTCATTCATAGGGTACTCCGTAAAACTGCATTAATCGTTTGCCTTCAGAGACAATATCGGATTCCTGTCCGTTTATCCTCAATGGTAGGTACTTTGGGATTTCGCCAAACCTCTCAAGTAATTTCTCAAAGCCGAGACAATTGTCATTTGAAAGGAAGTCTCCCAAATCTGTATGTCCGGCTAACCGGGCAAAAGCATCATTTAACTTGACATCAACGTCAAGACCATTCGTGCTCATTCGGTACCGATAGGTGCACCCATCAGATGAACGCCGATAATAATATCCCTTTCTCATTTTTCGTTTATTTTTTTCATCGTTTTGATAAAATCATTTTCATCCTCATCCTGTTCCCTGTTCATTTCTTTCAGAAAGCTGATAAACTCGTCAACTTCTTTTTGCTGTTTGTTTTCCGGCTGTTTGGGCTTCTTCGCCGAGTTGTCTGACATTTGGTCTTCCAATGCCTGGAGTCGCTTTTCGCTCTCCTCTAAATACTTTCTCATTGATTCCTCGTTCATGGCTTACTGTGCTAAAAGTTCAAAATCGGTCCTTGGGTCTACCTCGTATAGTCCCTCGGAATTAATCATAACAAAGTCAAAAGGCTCGTTAAGCGGAAAATACTTCTGCCGTATAGCCGGGGACAAAACAGAAAGCCACTCGTTTGCTGCTGCTGCCAACTTCTGGGTGGCTTCAAAAATCCTCTGTTCTTGCTCGTTCTCAATGAAGTTACTGCAACGTTCGTCCCTGATTCGTTGCCACACCTCAGTTGTAATTTCAAACTGTCCGTCTTTGATGGAAAACCATTCGACCGGAGTAACAATGATGCCCCCTGCGGTACTCTGACTTCTTTCAAACCTAGCAGCAAGTTGCCCGGCCTTTATTTGAAAAATTTCAAGGCGTTCAAACACCCCTGTTTCCAATATGTCCTTTACAAGGGCGTTTTTAGTCTCTTTTTCGAGGACATCGGCCAAAGCGGACTCCATGCTGGCAAAGTTGCCAGAAATGATCTCCTGTGTTCTTTCCGGGGTGATTTTTCCAATTCCAAGGGTTGCGTATTCCCGGGAAATTTGATTTAAGATTTCCAAGTTCCTGAGAAATACTTCCCTCTGCCTGTTAAAATCTTGTTCGTTGAAATGAATAATTTTCTTTTCCATTTTGGTATTATTTTTTGTTTCTAAATATGTTCATATACTTGGAAGTTTAACGCCTGCAATCTGGTTGTTTGGCTTGTCCTGCTTGTAGACTCGGTTCATAGGTTGGCTAACTGCATTTCCAAATGTTGATTCCCAATCTATCCGCTTAATCCTTGTGTCTTTTTTCTTTTTCCATCCGGCCTCAGTAGCCCAATAGTTTACACATGATTTTTCGATTGATTTAAGAATGTCTACACCGGGATTGAATGTTTCCTGTCTTTTAATCCATTTGTTATTAGTCGTAATTTCCTTGAATGCCTCACGAAGTTCATTAAGATAAGTTTGAAAATCCTTTTTCCAGACAAGGGATTCACCATCATTTCCCCTAATTTGGGGGTTAGGGGGAATATTATTCTCATTATTCTCATTATTGTTAGAGGGTACATTCGGGTTTTGTTTCGGTAAAGTTTCCGGTACTGTTTCGGTAAAGTTTCCGGTTTCCATCTGTTGATATTTCACCCAATTTACCACTGTTAACAGGTGTTTCCTTCGGTTTCCCCTACCCATAATTTCCGTCTGAATCATACCATCGTTTTTGAGCATTTCAAAAAATTTCAAAGTGGTAGGCTTTGAGCATGAGAACATGTCTGTCCATTGTTCTACAGAGCGGAAAGACTGGCCAGGTTTGCAAACATGAAGCTCTGTCCCCACCGGGAATTTCTTTGGTTCATGGTTGACGTTTAAAATGATAGTAAGCCACCATTTTAGGTACTTTTCGTTTTGCCAAACCCAATGCTCCTGAATTTCTCTGTGTATGGATATCCAGCCTTTCATAGTTAAATGGAGCGACTAAAAGCAGCATCAATATCGCTTTGTCGGTAACGCAAAACATTCCCTATTTTTAGGGGTTTGAGGATACCTTTTTTTGCCCATTGCCAGAGGGTTACCCGTGTAACGCCAAGATAATCTGATACTTCATCGGCTGTGCGATATTTTTCTGCTGGCTGCAAGACGGCAGGCTCAGGCTTAATTCGCTCTGCCAGTAGGTCAGCAAGCGGTAATAGGTCGTTTCCTTTTAAACTTACTGTGATTTTTTCGGCTATTTCCGGCCTTTCGGTGAGTAATTTTCTTATGTTCATCGCATTAAATTTTAAATCTAATGCAATGTAAAACAGATTGATTTAGGAATTAGGGTGCAAAGGTGCGAACCGTTTTGCACCCCTAATTTTTATTACTTTAGTATAAGTTCAATGTCTTTCCTCATACTCTGGCTTTGCGCTGGTGTTGATTTTTTCAGATTAATTAAATTTTCTCCTTCCGGCTTAGTTCCCCGGTAGCCTATCCATCCGAAACGCATAAAAAACAGCTTCTTTGCTTCTTCTACGGTTCCCTTGGTACCGGCGTAAATTGGTTTTAAAAACTGTTCTTTGATGATATCATACGCCTCGATTAGTTGGGCTCGTCTGTTACCCGGAACGTCTTTGAAGCCACAAAATACACCATCCTTGCATCCTTCATTGATAATAATATTTGTTAGCCGGGCGCATTCTTTGGGGTCTTTGAAAAGTTTTTCGTAGTTCAGTGGAGATTGATCAATGGCGTCTTGATGTTTGATTTGACCTGAAAGCAAATGATTCAGCTTGAATTTTGCTTTCGCCCATTTACTGAGAGACTCACCGTTGTCAAATCCAAGAGCGTGAAAATTTATATCATCTTCAACAATTTTTTTGATGATTTCATTTTTAAAATCAGGCGAGGAGAGAGATGTCAACGCTTTCGTAATTATATCCACATAAAAGCTAAGTTCTCCCTCGTTTTTAAAATCAGATTCTTTAAAAAATCCAAGTGCTTTGTTAATTTCTAAGAGGGCAATGGAAATAGGGGTTCGTAAAATATCCGGGCAAAAGAACTGTTCATCCAGGGTGTTGTCAAATTGTTTTTTTTCAAATTCACCATAGATATTTCTTAACTCAATTTCATCATCTGTCGGGTAAACATCGGATTTCCTCCTGGCTATTATTTTCTCATATTCTTCTTGCGAAAAAAATTGTTCACGATAAAGCCACAAACATGGTTTGGTCGGCGACCCGCAAAACTGTTCAAATAAATATTCCCTGAATGGTTCTTTCTCAAAAATGTCCTTAAATGGGAGTGAACTTATCGATAGTTCGTGTTCAAATATATTCTTCAAATTCTCCATTTTCAGTCCTCCGACAATGTTTTATTGAATTTTTTCCAATGTTCAGCCAACAAATGAGCATGTTCTTCCGGCGTTACTTTAATGTATTTCAAAAAAGCTTTTTCGGTTGTGTGTCCGGTTATCTGCATGATCGATATTGAAGGGAATCCGCTTTTATAGAGGTTTGTTGCAAAACTTCTGCGGGCGGTGTGTGAAGAAATAAGTTCCCATTTTGGAAAGGACTGAGTAATCCTTTTGCCGCCCCGTGTCAACCGTTTTGCGGTCGGTGTGTTTATTCCCGCTAATTCCCCTACTTCCTTAATATAATCGTTAAACTTTTGGTTTGATGGTGCATCTGGTAGTATGCCGTTATATTTTTGCAGAATAGCTTTTACAACCGGATGCAACGGAATCACAACCTTTGCGCCTGTCTTGGCTTGCTGAACGTACAAAAAACCGTTTGTGATTTGATCTGGTCCTATCGTTGAGAAATCAGAAAACCGGCAACCTGTCCAGGCACCGACAAGAAATAAATCCCGGATTCGGTCCAGTCTTTTGTTTTCCACCAAATCCAAATTATACAAAATATCCAGTTCTTTTTCATTCAAATAAATTGCATCAGAATTCTCGGTAAGTACGGTAAACCGCTTACTTTTGTGCCCGGTGTATGTGTTATGTCCTTGCTCTGCCGCCTCGTTCAGAAAGCTCTTTAATACGGCTATTTGTTTCCCGATAGAATTAATTGCCAATCCTATTTCTGAGATGCCGTTTCCTTCATCGTCTTTGCCTTTGTGCACCTTTTTTGTGTTCAGAAACTTGACAAAGCCCTCATAAAAATGAACATCAATATCTTTAAAATCGAACGTTTGTTTTTTGTTCTTACTGTATTTTTTCAAAAGGTTGAAACAGGTTGTATATTTCCGCAAGGTTGAAGTAGTGATCTTTTGTCCGGTTTTTGGATTAATTCTATTTTTCGATTTCTCAATATAATTCTCAATGAATTCAAATAGTGTAACCGGTTTTTCTTCTTTGATGTATTTTTCAGGTTTGAAAAACATATCAATTGTTTCTTTGAGCCATTCGGGTGAAGGGTCATCAGTCAGTTTTCGGTATGATGTTTCAACATGCTTTTGAAGCTTTTCAAGCTGATCTTTATACCAGTCCCGTTCCAGAAACTCAACCATATCCCGTATTTTATCTCTACTGTTCTTAGACCTTGGATTCCAATACTTCA
The DNA here is from genome assembly GCF_049347105.1 of Gaoshiqia hydrogeniformans. Lineage (GTDB taxonomy): Bacteria > Bacteroidota > Bacteroidia > Bacteroidales > Prolixibacteraceae > Gaoshiqia > Gaoshiqia hydrogeniformans. The sequence continues at coordinate 5,410,988 of NZ_CP186334.1, read as the reverse complement.
ATGAGACATGCAAGGGGGTAGCTGCAAACATGTTTATTTTTTCCCCATCTCTCAATCTCAACCGAATAGTAACATCTGTTTTTTTGTTTGTGGCTGTTGTACGTACAAAGAAAGAAACACCCATATTCCTGAATTTTAATCAAAGATACAAATTCAAATATACTTGCAGCCATATTGCAGCCAGAATTTATTTATAAGATTTAATTTCCTTTAATCGCAATAAACAACCAAATAAAAATAATTAGTCTAAAAGCATTGATTCCAAAGGTGTTTTATAATAAGACTGGAAAGTTCGCAGGTTATCAAAATTAATATAGTTCGAGTCTTGTTCTGGGCACAAATAAACTTCGATAAATTATTGAAAAACAGTAATCTATCGAAGTTTTTTGTTTTATTGCCGTAACATTGCTGAACCAAATAATCTGGATTATTCAGGCTATTCAAGTTTTAAAACAATTGATCCACTTTGGAATACTTATTCAAAATGGGCTGAGAACACACCTTTTACCGGCTTTTTACTTTAAGTTGAATTTTTCGCGGTATTCCATGGGAGTCATACCCACCAATTTATTAAAGACCCTCCGGAATGATTTTGGGTCGGAATAACCGGTCCGGTCAATAATTTCGTTAATATTCTGATTTGTTTGCTCCAATTGTTTTTTTGCCGACTCGATGCGCACATTTTGCAGATATTCAATGGGTGGAATTCCGGTGGCCAGCTTAAATCTTCTGACAAAATTTCTCCTGCTCGAAGGAATATCTTTCATGATATCCTCCAGTGATCCAATCTCATGAAACCGGGTTTCCATACTCTCCTGTACTTTTTTCACCAGATCATCTTTGTGGTTATGGCTGGGCGCAAAGGTTCCAAAATAACTTTGGCTATACCGGTCCAAATCAATGGCAAAAATTTTGGCTATTCGTATGGCCATTTCATTTCCGCAGTATTTTTGAACCAAGCGCAGCAAAAGGTGAAAGGTTGAAGTTGATCCGCCGCTGGTATAAAAGCAACCGTCCTCCGTAACCACATGGTCCGGTTTTAAAATAACAGCAGGAAAAGCTAAGGAAAACCGGGTACAGGCATCCATGTGTGTGGTGGCCAGTTTCCCGTTGAGCAGCCCGGAAGCGCCGAACAAAAACGTTCCGGTACAAAAACTGGCAATTTCAGCTCCATCCTGGTATTGACGATGCAGCCAGGGAATATAGATTTGATTTTTCGATAGCGTTTCCTTCATATTTTCAGTTGAAAACGAGGGAATTAAAACCACATCTGCTTTTAGTTCCGATTTTATTGAGGTTACGTGATAACCGTATAACGAAGCGCCTTCTTGTTCAATTTGAGCGGGAGTGCGAAGTAGGTAAATCCTGAAAGGCTCTTCCTGATTTTCTTCGCTGTAAATCCGGTTAACAGTTTCAAAGACGTCAAGAATTGCCGCGATGCTCAATAGCTTATAATCATAAGGCACTATTAATCCTAAATTTGTCATTTTTTTATCTTTTTGCTAATTTAAGGCATTTTTGTCTTAAATGCCCCGAAATTTGACTTTTTTGTTATTGTTCTTACTCCCACACTGTTCGAACTTTGGAATTAGAAAAATGTTTTAAACAATTAAACAGCAGAAATCATGGAAACACAAATTAAATCAGAACCTGGAAAAACAAAAAGGGGAGCTGAAATTCAAAAGATTACCCCATTCTTATGGTTCGACAATCAGACTGAAGAAGCTGTAAATTTCTACCTCACTGTTTTTAATCACTCGAAAATTAAAACAACGACCCGCTACGGGGAAGAAAGTGCAAAAGCTACCGGAATGCCGGAAAATTCGGTCATGACGATGGCTTTCCAGCTTGAAGGACAGGATTTTGTGGCCATAAACGGCGGGCCAATCTTTCAAATTAATCCAACCATCTCCTTTTTTGTGAATTGCGAAACCATTCAGGAAATCAACCAGCTTTGGGGCAAACTATCGCAAAGCGGAACCGTAATGATGGAGCTCGACAGCTATCCATTCGCCGAAAAGTACGGCTGGATTCAGGACAAATTTGGCGTTTCGTGGCAATTAATTTTGCCACAACGCGAACAAAAAATTGTACCCTGTTTCATGTTTACCGGCGATCAGCACAAAAAAGCCGAAGAAGCCATCAATTTCTACACCTCCATCTTCAGCGACTCCAAAGTTATTCAGTTGGAGCGATATGAAAAGGAAGTCGGCCCCGAAGGTGCTGTCGTTCACTGCAAATTTACACTCAACCGACAGGAATTCATCGCCATGGACAGCCATGAAAATATGGGCATGAATTTTAATCCGGCCATCTCGATGGTGGTAAATTGCGAAACACAGGATGAAATCGATTTTTATTGGGAAAAACTTGCTGAAGACGGTTTCGAGGGGGCGCAGCAATGCGGTTGGCTTCAGGATAAATTTGGCGTTTCGTGGCAAATTGTGCCGAATGTTTTGAGCGAATTGTTAAGCCACCCGGCTAAATCTGGAAGTGTGATGGAGGCCATGCTGAAAATGAAAAAACTTGACATTGATATACTCATGCAGGCCTGTCATAATTCATAGTCCGGAAAAGGTGAAACCCAGTAAAAATTAAACTTCACATAATTGACAAATATGGATAAACACAAAACTACTCTTTTCAATTTCAAGCGAAGGGGACAAGACTAAGTTACTATTTACCCACGAAGGATTAGTTCCAGATTACGAATGCTACGAAATTTGCAACGAAGCCTGGAGCAACTATATAGAAAAAAGCCTTTTCGATTTAATTACTATTGGCAGGGGACATCCTAACCCTAATGAAGGAAATGGTTTTAATGCCGAGATTGTTAGAAAATGGAAGTTAAACTAAATGGCAAGAGAAAACAACGATTTGCTAATAATAACTACAGGACGAGATGGGTGAGGTTTTTTGAACAAATAAAAATCTGAATATGAGAAAAATAGTTTCGTTTATGCACATTTCGCCGGATGGTTTTACCACCAACTCGAAAGATCAAATGGATTGGATCCTGGCAGGTGAGGAAATGTTCGAAATTGCCGGACAACAAACCCGGAAATCAGACACTGCCCATTATGGACGGGGAACCTGCAAAATAATGGAAGCCTATTGGCCAACGGCAGCCGATCAGTCCGCTGCAACCAAACACGATATTGAACATTCGGCCTGGTATAAAAGTGTTCAAAAAATTGTTGTTTCAAAACCTTTGACACGAAATCAAGCTGAAGCTCCTGACGAGCAAAACATTTGCTTCGGGAGTTATTTGGCTTCATTATATCAATAATCTAAAATATCATCAAAAACAAATCTATGAAAACAAAAGTAAAAGCAATCCCTGAAGGATGGCATGCATTAACTGCCTACATTTCGGTGAAAGGAGCCGTGGAAGCCATCGAGTTTTACAAAAACGCTTTTGGTGCAAAAGAAACAGGGCGACTCACGATGCCCGATGGAAGCATCGGACATGCTGAGTTGGAAATAGGCGATTCAAAAATTATGCTTGCCGAAGAAAATGACCAGTGGGGAAACCGAAGTCCGCAAACAATCGGCGGAACTCCGGTAAGCCTTTGTTTATATGTTGAAGATGTTGATGCCGTATTTGCCAAAGCGCTTCAGTCCGGGGCAACAGTAACCGGTGAAATGGTGGTCAAAGACCAGTTTTACGGCGACCGAACAGGTGGAATCACCGATCCTTTTGGTCACCAGTGGTTAATCATGACGCACATCGAGGATGTTTCTTTCGAGGAAATGCAAGAACGGATGAGTGCAATGTTTAAAACAACCAATAATTGAAATAACTATGTCGTTTCAGGCTTATTTAAATACAATCAAATCGAAGACGGGCAAGGGCCCTGACGATTTCAGGAGAATGGCAGAAGAGAAAGGATTCAGTGAGGATGGACAATTGAAACCGGGCATAAAAGCCGGTGAAGTTGTTGATTGGCTAAAGGATGAGTTTAACCTGGGGCATGGCCACGCGATGGCGATTTATGCACTTTTGAAAGGCATAAAAAACGAAGACAGCAACTAATAGGTTGTTTGTTGCAGGAAGCGGGTTGCCATTATTTGAAAATACAAACGACAGAACGATTCTTAAACTCATAAAAACTAAAACCTTTAGTGGTGGTGCAGTTACGCTTTACTATGAACCGACAAACGAAAGAACAACTTAAAAAGTAAAAATGATGGCACTTATCAATCCACACATTAACTTCAACGGAAATGCCGAAGAAGCATTTAATTTTTACAAATCAGTATTTGGCGGAGAGTTCGCAACGATTGTGCGTTTAAAAGACCTATCAAGCCCTGAATTTCCGGTAGCAGAAAATGAAGCAAATAAAATAATGCACATTGCGTTGCCTATTGGCAAAAACAGTTTAATGGGCAATGATGTTCCGGAAAGTATGGGTCCGGTAAATGAAAATGAAAACAGATCTAAAATATCTATTCGTGCAGAAAGTCGTGAAGAAGCCGACAGTTTATTTAGCGGACTTTCAGCAGGTGGAACTGTTGAAGTGCCTATTGGCGATAGTCCCTGGGGTTCATATTTTGGGATGTTTCGAGACAAATTTGGCATTGAATGGATGGTGGATTTTAAAAAGATAACGGATCTGTAAGAAGATCGGGTACGTGACCAATAAAACCGATATTTTCGATTATGTGGTTATTCAGCCACACTATTATTTCGATGAAACGCTACCGGAAAACCTGGCCGGGGTCAGGCGTTGTGTCAGCAAACAAACAATCTGTTATCGCGATGGGCTTACTTACGGTAACGGAAAAAACATTGAAACCAATCATCGGCCCCGAAATGGAACTAAGCTGGAAGGTAGTCCCACCAAATAATGATACCGATTGTGTTGCCCGTTACAGCCTTTTCCGGGTTTAAAAACACAAAGCCAATCATTTTCTACCGGGTCGGTTGCAAAGTGCACTTAATCATCGTATGAATACATTTTTTCCCGGACAAATTGTATTTTTAGGCTGAATAGAAATACAACAAAATTCAAAAATAGTAAAGCTATGAAAAACCAAATTTCGTTTTTATCGATGATTTTATTGGCAGCTATTATTTTGTTTGGCTGTGCTGAGAAACAAAATGTATTAACCCCACAGGAGGTACAGGAAGGCTGGCAACTCCTGTTTGATGGAGAAACCCTTGATGGCTGGAGAGATTACAACGGTACCGGAGTTACCGGATGGAGTGTCGAAGATGGTTGCCTGGTTGCTGCCGGAACCGGCGCCGATCATACCGGCTATATCATCACCGAAAAACAGTTCGACAATTTTGAACTGGCCTGGGATTGGAAAATTGCGCCCGAAGGAAACAGCGGGCTGATGTATCATGTGGTTGAAAATAAAAACTTTGAAACCCCATATCTCACCGGGCCCGAGTACCAAATGCTCGACGATGCCGGCTTTCCTCATAAAGTGGAAGACTGGCAGCTTACCGGCGCCGATTATGCCATGTATGTAGCCGATACCACCAAAAAGAAACTGAACCCGGTGGGCGAATGGAACACTTCCCGCATTGTTTTCGACAATGGTCGTGTGGAACACTGGCTGAACGGTGAAAAAATTGTAGCGTTTGAAGCCTGGAATGAAGAGTGGTTCGCCTTAAAAAACAGTGGCAAATGGACCATGGCTCCGGAATACGGATTGTCGGAAATTGGGCACATCAGTTTGCAGGATCATGGCAGTAAAGTCTGGTTCCGGAATATGAAAATAAAAGAACTTCCGAAGAAAGAAAAAGCTGCGGAGTCGCTTTTTAACGGTGTCGACCTGAGTGGATGGATTGCCTACGGAACCGAAAAATGGTACGTGGAGGATAGCCTGCTGGTATGCGAAAGCGGCCCCGATAAAGGCTACGGTTATCTGGGTACAGAAAAATATTACAAAGATTTCGACCTCTCGGTTGATTTCAAACAAATTTCAAACGGGAACAGCGGCATTTTTTTCCGTTCAACGGTTGATGGCACCAAAGTTTCGGGCTGGCAGGTGGAAGTAGCCCCTAAAGGACACGATTCGGGAGGCATTTACGAATCGTACGGGCGGGGCTGGCTGAACCAGATTCCCGACGAAAAGGAAGAAATACTGAAGCCCGGCGAATGGAATACCATGCGCATTAAAGTTGTTGGCCCCGAAGTAATAACCTGGCTCAACGGGGAAGAAATGACCCGGCTGAACGATTCACTGATCGGCAGCGCCAACGGACGCATTGCCCTTCAGATTCACGATGGCGGCGGGATAAAAGTGCAATGGAAAAACCTGATTATTCAACCTTTATAAGAGATATGAAAAGAATGATTTACAGCATTGGCAGCCTGATTCTGGCCATGATTTTTTCGCTCAGTCTTTCGGCAAAACCCAATAAGACAGAAAAAGCCGGATGGAAGCTGGGTATCCAGACCTATACGTTTCACAAATTTACTTTTCAGGAAGCCATGGATAAGGCCCATCAATTGGGACTGAAATACGCGGAAGTATATTACGGACAGCCTCTTGGAAAAGACATCGAAGGAAAAATGGATTTCCGGATGGACCAGGCAACACAAAAAAAGGTGCTTGCTTATGCCAAGTCGAAAGGGGTAAAAATTATTGCCAGCGGCGTTGTTGTTTGCAATGATGAAGACGAATGGAAAGAGCTGTTTGCATTTGCATCGGACATGGGCATTGAACTGATTACCTGTGAGCCTAAATACGAACACCTGAAATATGTGGACGCGCTGGCCAATCAGTACAAGATTGACGTGGCCATCCACAACCACCCGAAACCTTCGTTGTACTGGGAACCCCGGTTGTTTCTGAATGCGGTGGACGGGCTCAGCAGCCGTATTGGCGCCTGCGCCGACATCGGCCATTGGAAACGAATGGGCGTAAATCCGGTGGAAGCCTTGAAAATGTACGAAGGCCGTTTAAAAGCCCTTCACTTTAAAGATATTAAAGAAAAGGAGGAAGGCGAAAACGAACAACACGATGTGATCTGGGGAACCGGGGTGTGCGACATTGAGTCGGTACTGAATGAATTGAAGCGGCAAAATTTCAAAGGGCTTTTCTCTGTCGAATACGAGTACAACTGGGAGAATTCGGTCCCTGACATCAAACAGTGCATCGATTATTTTTACAAAACAACCAACGCCATTTTTTAATTTCCCCGGGATTTATCTTTGAATATGCACCGAAGACATTTTTATTCACCCTTGGCGCTTCCACAATTGGAAGCGCCTTTTTAATAACCAGCAGGCTTCAAAAGACCGGATTGTGCGGGCCTTGATTAAAACAGCTGCACATAAACCTCCTGACCTTTTTTTATGCTTGATACCCCTGCGGGGATTTCCATGAAAGCGTTGGCATGGGCCAGCGCGTTCAGGTGGGCTGATCCGTGGAATCCGATGTGTTCAACCCGCTTGCCTTCGGAAAACTTCACCGGCACGAAACCAAACCTCACAGCCTTTTTGCGGTGAAAATCCAGGTCAAGTATCCCTTTAATGCGTGTTGGTTGGTACTGGCCGCCCATATAGGCGCAGATGAATGGTTTCACAAATAGTTCGAACTGAATGAATGATGATACCGGGTTGCCTGAAAGTCCAAAACAATATTTTTTATTTTTTTTGCTGAAAGTCATCGGGTTGCCTGGTTGTATGCCGGTTTTTTCAACCAATAGTTCAAAGCCCTGATTTTTTAATATTGAGGCAACAAAATCATAATCGCCAACAGAAGCTCCGCCGGTGATGAGGACCAGGTCGTTTTCGGCCAGGCTTCTCTCAAAACAGCTTGAAATCTGTTCGAAATCATCGGAAATGATGCCGTAGTCGTTGCAGGGGATTCCCATGAGTTGCAATTGGGCCATCAACTGAGTTGAATTACTGTTCCGGATCTGCCCGGGAAGCGGCTTTTTACCCGGTTCAACCAGCTCGGTGCCTGTTGCAATCATTCCGGTTACGGGCGCCCGGGAAACTGTGATTTCGGTGTATCCGGCGCCGGCCATAATCCCGATATGCGCCGGAGAAATCAGTGTTCCCTTTTTGATCAGGATATCTCCGCATGAATTATCTTCTGCCTGGTAACAAATATTCTCCTTTGTCTTCGTATTGGTACATATGACGCGATTTTCCCCAATTAACCGGGCATGTTCGATCATAAAGACGCAGTTGGCTCCCGGTGGCACCATGGCGCCGGTCATAATTTTCGAACACTGGTTGGGACCAATCGTTTTGGAAGGTAGTTTCCCTGCCTGGACCACTTCAATGACCTCCAGTTCGTTTCCCAGATCTTCTTTTCGGCAAGCATACCCGTCAACGGCCGATTTGTTGAATGGGGGCATATCCAAATCAGCGATAACATCTTCCTGTAATACCTTATTTAACGAACCTAACAGGTTTATCCGCTCAGTTGTTATGCTGCGAATGCTGTTTTCGATGCATTGTTTTACTTCTTCAAAATGGGCCATTCTGATTTGATTTAGGGACATAATAAAATTGGTTGTCCTGAAAATGAACCTGGCTTGCCTCAAGGGTCTGAACCCGATGGTTAAAGCTTACGGTCACCGGATGGTAAGCGAATATTTGCTGTTTATTTTCGGGGACCTTATTTCCGCAGACAAAGAAAAACAGGCCGGGTTTGATCAGCTTGTGCAATGCTCCCGACTCGCAAACAACCGGACAATCAGTTATTTCGGCTGACAATATATCCCATGCATCCTGAAGATTGTTTTCTTTTGCCTGTATGTAGAACGCCTTTTTCGCACCTGCCCTCAACATCCGTGAACTGTCTTTTTCGGTGTGCAGGTTTTCTTCAATGATGTGGTAGTTTTTGGTATTTGCAATTACCTTCTGCCCGTCTTCTACCGGATGAAAATGGGACGAAATTTTTATCGCCGTTACATCGGCCGACATCGACAAATGGCTGATGATTTCACAAGCCAGCATGGTTTTGCCAACATTCCGGCCGGCGCCTGCAATCAGTAATATGTTTGGATAATATTTCAATATCAGTAGTTTACGGCTGTGCCGGTTGATTTATTGGGTTAATGCTGCCAGGTCGCCCGGCGTATTTAAATTGTTAAGTAAATTGTTGTCGTTTAAAATGATGTATTTTGTGTTGACCAGTTTCAGCAAATTTTGCATTTTATAATCTCCCTGGTTGATTTGCCGGATTAGCGCCGGCTGGATTTTTTTTGAATAATAAGCGGTTAACGGTTCAATCTTCCCGTTTTTCTGAACCGGCACCACGGCATCATGAAACGGACTGTGACTGAGAATGTCTTTGAACAGATAAGCGCTTAAAAAAGGGGTATCGCAGGGAACTACAAGGTTGATCCGGCTTTTAGAATGACGGAGACCGGCTTCAAGTCCGGCCAGCGGACCAATTTCCACGAAATGGTCGAAAACGACCGGATATCCGAAATCCCGGTATCCCGGATTGTTCGCGCTGATCAGAATGTGCTGGCAGATTTCCCTCATAACAGAAATGCTGTATTCGATCAGTTTTTTCCCGTTGAAAGAAATCAAGGCTTTGTCGGTGCCCATCCGGCTGCTTTTCCCTCCTGCCAGTATGATTCCGGTTATCTCGTTCATTTTTCTGATTTTAAACGTTGATGTGCATTGATTCTCCCTTTCATTCGTCCATCTCCTTTTCAAGAGTGATGATCGATGGCGTAAAGCATATCGAAACAGTGAAAGATAATTTGGTTGATTTCTTCCATGTATTCGTTTACTGCTCTTAAACTCCCGGGAATTGCAAATACGAGTGTTTTGGATTTAGTCCCGGCAATCGCCCTGCTTATTAAGGCGTTTGGCTTTTCTGCGCCGTATTTTATTCGTATCCGGTCCATAATTCCGGGGATTTCTTTATCCAGCAAGGGTTTGATGGTTTCCGGGGCGATATCCCTGGGGCCTATCCCGGTGCTGCCCGTTGTAACAATCAGGTCGTAATTGTTTTCGAATGCGCTTTTCATTTTTTTCGCGATCAGCTTGGGTTCATCAGGCAAAATTGCTGTTTCAATTTTGCTTTTTCGGTCGTTTGTATCCATCAGTGATCTGATTTTCTGTACGACCATTGGGCCGCCGGTATCTTCGAGTGATCCGGAATAGCAACGGTCGCTCAGGGTGATGACCAATATCGTGAATTCTTTGGGCTGAAAGCGGATTTCATCTCCTGTCCGGAGTTCTCCTCCTTTTATAATCCGGCATGAGATCCCTTCGGGTGGCAGGCTTGCAGGTTCTGTTTCGCGCACCACGACACAATCAGCTCCCGGGGTGATGGCGCCGGTTCGCGTGACCTCGAGTTGAACCGTTCCGCAAACGAATTGATCTAAAGGATGGACGTTTGTCATCGTCAATCCCCTCAGTCCGATTATTACCGTAGAATTTCCCCGGTTAATAACATCGCCGGTGGATCCTGTAAATGTTCCCGTCGTCTCATGTTCCGGTTTTTCGGGTTGGAGGCGATGGGGTTCGCCATGGGAATCATTGAAAGCCTCGCCGTCATTCCACCTGATGTTTTCAAGGGGAGTTTTTGTCAGTTTCCCGTTTTCCGATCGATTGAGCGACACTATTTTCATACGCCTGAATGTTAAAAATTAACTGAACTTCTATTTTGAATCAAGCTTGGTTCAGGGATCATTTTTGGTTTTTTCAAGAAGCCGGACTGTTTCGATCACCATTATTTTATCCACAGCCTTACACATATCATACACGGTAAGCAGAGCCACCGAAACGGCAGTAAGGGCTTCCATTTCCACTCCGGTCCGCCCCTGGCATTTCACCCGTGCGGTTATTCTTACACCATCATGTTCGATTTCAGGTTTCACTTCAATTTTTGACAGGGGCAGGGGATGGCACAGGGGGATCAGGTCGCTGGTTTTTTTGGCTGCCTGTATCCCTGCAATCTGAGCTACTGTGAGCACATCGCCTTTTTTCATGAGGTATTCTTTAATCAGGCGGACGGTTTCGCTGTTCAGTCTGATTTTTCCGGAGGCAACGGCCGTTCGTCCCTGCTCGGGTTTCTGCCCGACATCTACCATGTTTGCTTTTCCGTCGTGATCGATATGGGTAAGTTGTTTTTTCATTAAAACCTTGTTTTATCTGTAACATTGTCAAATTACGAATAGTTTAATGCTGGCCATCAGAAGTACCCCGGCGAGGATGTATTTCAAGCTTGACGGGTTCAGTTTGAAACTTCCCGCGGCTGAACCGGCTATACCGCCAATGACGGCAACAGCTACCCAGGTGAGCAAGTCCGCACCGATAACCGGTCCCGATCCGTTCAGCCCCAACAAGCCCGAAGCTGAGTTCAGGAAAATAAATACGGATGACACGGCTGCTGTTTCTTTCTGATCTGCCCATCTGAACAAAATCAGGAGTGGACTGAGAATCACCCCTCCGCCAATACCAATAAGTCCCGAAATAAAACCAAGTGCGGCGCCGGCCACCAAACCTGCCGGAAACGGAACTTTTTTATTTTGAACAGGCCCTTCATCGGGCATGAACAACATCCGTCCGATGCCGGCGATCAGGCATATGCCAAGAAGATACTTGTAAAGCCGCTGATCAATGCTTATCCCGGCTCCCCAATATGACATGGGGATCGAAGTAATAATGAAGGGGAATAACAGTTTCCATCGCAAGTATCCTCCTTGATAAAAGGAAAAAAAAGCGATAAAAGAAACAAAGAGATTGAGTGTGAGGGCCGATGGTCTCATCACGGAAGCTTCCATCCCGAAAAGAGCCATCAGAGCGAGATATCCGCTTGCCCCGCCATGTCCTACCGAAGCATACAGAAAGGAGATGACCAATAATATCAGCAAAAACAAGAATTCCATAATCCAATAAACTGATGGTTTTATTATAACAGCTTGCTGCCAATCCAACCAGAATGTGGTTGAGTTGTCATGCAACTTCAAAGGTCCCGAATTGAAGCGAAAGTTACTATTTGGTATAGTATGATTTAATTTTAAGTCAAATTGTTAATGTAAGCTTAACTTTAAAATCTATTTGTATGATTTTTATCTTCTAAATAAGCATGAATTAAATTTGTTTAGGCTACGGTGAGTTCATCATTCTGATTTTAAAGCCTTTGATCGTCTTTATCTATCCGATTTCAATTTAGTTGAAATTATCATTTGTGTATAAAAAATGACTAAAAAATGTTTAAATGATATATTATTTCATGTATTTAAGACAATTTAATATTTTAATAATAAATAAAAAAGATAATTGATAGTTGTTAATTCATTTCTTTGTGAAAAGAATAAGACATAATTGTCTTTAATAATTGGGATCATGGTTATGGAAAAAGTAAATTCAACAAAAGCCGGTAAAATCGAACTGTTTAGTTTAAAAACAATCCAGATGAGGACCTTCCACATTACCTGGTTCTCCTTTTTCTTATGTTTTTTCGGATGGTTTGGCGTAGCGCCTTTAATGGCGGTTATCCGGGAAGAGCTGCTTTTGTCGAAAGCTCAGATTGGCAACATCATCATTTCGTCGGTGATGATTACCATTTTTGCCCGTTTATTCATCGGCTGGCTGGCTGATAAAATCGGCCCGCGGATTACCTATACCTGGCTGCTCATTGTCGGAGCATTCCCCGTGATGCTCATCGGCTTAAGCACCGATTACACTTCGCTGCTGATTTTCCGTTTAATGATTGGAATTATCGGGGCGTCGTTTGTACTGACCCAGTTTCACACGTCGCTGATGTTTGCTTCGAACGTGGTGGGAACAGCCAACGCCACCACGGCGGGCTGGGGAAATTTGGGAGGTGGTGTAACGCAAATCGTTATGCCATTGATTTTTGCCGGATTTATCGGCCTTGGGTTTGTCGACAGTCAGGCCTGGAGGTACGCCATGATCATCCCCGGAATACTGATGATTGTGATGGGAATCATTTATTACAAATTCACTACCGATACTCCGCAAGGGAATCTAAAGGATTTAAAAAGGTTGGACCCGGAGTTTGCCATCGGGAAAAAAACTGAAAATGGCAGCTTTGCCGCAGCACTCAAAGACTATCGTGTTTGGGGCCTTTTCCTGATTTACGGCGCCTGTTTCGGCGTTGAGTTAACAGTCAACAACATCGCCTCACTTTATTACCGGGACTATTTTAACCTGGATGTTAAAACAGCGGGTTTAATTGCCGGCTTGTTTGGATTGATGAACCTGTTTGCCCGGTCTCTTGGCGGAATTTTGGGCGATAAATCGGGTATGAAGTGGGGACTGAAAGGACGCGTTTATTTTCTGTTTTTGACCTTGCTTTTTGAAGGTCTTGCAATTATGCTATTCAGCAAGGTGACTGTCCTGCCATTGGCAATCGGGTCGATGATTATTTTTAGCCTGTTTGTTCAGTTGGCCGAGGGGGCAACATTCTCGGTTGTGCCTTTTGTAAATAAGCGGGCGGTAGGGACCGTTTCGGGCATTGTCGGCGCGGGTGGTAATGCCGGGGCGGTTGCAGCCGGTTTTCTGTTCAAAGTTGAAGGCCTTTCATATCCGCAAGCGCTGTTTGTCATCGGAATTGTTGTCACGGTTATTTCGCTTTTTGCTTTTTTGATCCGCTTTTCGGAGGAGGCAGAAGAGGAGGCGGGGCTGGAGATGCAACAACTTCTTTTGCGAAATGATAAGCCAGCGCTTCGACCGGTTTATGCGTTTAGCTTTTCTCAAAATACCATCCATAAGTATGTTACGGAATGATTGGCAATGAATATAAATCGACTTGCTCGTACTGTGGCGTCGGATGCGGAATTATCGTATCGAAAAAGCCCGACGGGAAGGTTACGGTAAGAGGAGACGACGACCATCCGGTGAACCGCGGAAAGTTGTGCTCCAAAGGGCTGAACCTTCACTACGTGGTCAATAACAAAACCGATCGGCTGCTGTATCCACACTTCAGGCGGGCCAAAGGTTATCCGCTGGTAAAAACCGACTGGCCGGAAGCTGTTAATCGGGTTGCTTCGGTATTTAAAACACTCATCGATAAGTTCGGACCTGATTCGGTTGGGTTCTATATCTCGGGCCAATGCCTGACTGAAGAATATTATGTGGCTACCAAATTGGCAAAGGGCTATTGGAGAACCAATAATATCGATACCAACTCACGCTTGTGTATGAGCTCAGCTGTAACCGGTTATAAAATGCAACTTGGCGAAGATGCGGTGCCAATTGCGTATGACGATATTGAACTGGCTGACTGTTTTTATATTGCCGGGGCCAATCCGGCATGGTGCCATCCGATACTTTTCAGGCGGATTGAAGCGCATAAAGCAGCTAATCCGGATATTAAAATCATTGTCGCCGACCCGCGTAAAACGCAAAGCTGCGAGTTGGCTGATTTGCACTTACAGCTTAATCCGGGGACCGATGTTTTTCTAAACAACGCGATTGGCCGGTGCCTGATTGAAGGCGCTTATACCGATCAGCAGTTTGTGCAAAATAACACCGAAGGCTACGAAGAATACAAACAGAAGGTCATGGAACTTTCGCTTGCTGAATCGGCTGCCATATGCGGGTTGCAGGAGGACGATATTCAGTTGGCGGCAAAATACATCGGCGGGGCTAAAGGCTTCATCCCGATGTGGGCGATGGGTTTAAATCAAAGTGTTGTGGGGGTGAACAAGAATTTATCGCTGATAAACCTGTCGTTGATTACCGGTAAAATAGGGAAACCCGGTTCAGGACCTTTCTCACTCACCGGCCAACCCAACGCGATGGGAGGACGCGAGGTGGGAGGCATGTGTAACCTGCTGCCCGCCCACCGGAACCTCGACAATGAACATCATCGTCGGGAAGTGGCTGATTTTTGGGGAGTAGATCAGGTTCCGGCCACGCCGGGTTACAGCGCTACCGAAATGATTGAAGCCCTTGACCAGGGTAAGTTGAAGGCCATTTGGATCATTTGCACCAATCCGCTGGTAAGTCTGCCTAATTCCAACCAGGTTGAAAAGGCGCTGAAAAAAGCAAAATTCGTTGTGGTGCAGGACATCTCCGAAAAATCAGATACGATCCCTTTTGCCGATGTGGTTCTTCCGGCGGCAGGCTGGCTGGAAAAAGACGGGACCATGACCAACTCGGAACGTCGCATCAACTACCTCCGCAAAGTGATTGAAGCGCCCGGCCAGGCTTTGCCAGATTACGAAATTATCTGCCGGGTCGCCCGTAAAATGGGTTACTCCGGTTTCAACTTTAAAAGCGCCCGCGAGGTTTTTGACGAATACAAGCTACTGACGCGCGGCACCAATTTGTCGTTTGAGGAGCTGTCGTACAATTACCTGATTGAAAAAGGAACAGTTCAGTGGCCTTTCAGAAATAACCGGGGAACAAGCCGCCTGTTCGAAGATGGCAGGTTTTACACGCCGGGGGCTAAAGCCCGTATTTTTGCCGTTGAACCGAAGCATAACGCGGAATCGCCCTCCGGTGAATATCCGCTTATTTTAACCACAGGCCGGATTCGCGACCAGTGGCATACGATGACCCGTACCGGAAAAGTCAAAAAACTGGAGCAACACATGGCAAGTCCCTGTTTGGAGATTCATCCGGATGATGCCCGGAAGTACGAGTTTACCAAGGGCGATATTGCTGTGGTAAGAAGCGATCGCGGCCAGGTGCAGGTGCCGGTGAAAATTACCGCCGAAATGAAACGGGGGGTGGTGTTCTTACCCATGCACTGGGGAAAGGTTTTATCGGGCAACCAGGTACGCGCCAATAACCTGACAAGCGGCCTGGTTGATCCCCAATCAAAAGAACCCGACTTCAAATACACCAGAGTTGCCGTTTCGAAATACAGCAAAGCTGCCGAACGGCTTGTCGTTGTTGGCGCCGGCGCTGCAGCCATGCAATTTATCCGCAGCTACCGCGGGAAAAACACGACGGACGAACTTGTCGTGATATCCAAAGAAATACATCCTTTTTACAACCGGGTGCTGTTGCCCGATTATATTGCCGGTACTCTGAAATGGGAAGCCCTTCAAAAAACCAGTGACGCTGAGTTGGAAGGACTCAACATCCGAGTGGAACCCGGGGTGAGTGTCGAGCACATTGATCCGGAAACAAAAACGGTTTATTGTTCAAACGCGAAAAGCATTCGTTACGGGAAGCTGATCCTGGCCACCGGATCCCGGGCCAACATACACCACCCGGAGTGGATGTTATATCCGGGCATATATACCATCCGCGACAAGTTTGATGCCGATCGTTTCAGGAACGGGATTAAACCGGCCAACCATGTTTTGGTGGTGGGAGGCGGATTATTGGGACTGGAGATGGCCGCTTCACTGCTCGAACTGAACGTGCAGGTCACCCTGGCAAACCGGAATCCGCGCCTGATGGACCGGCAACTCGACAACGAATCAGGCAGTTTGCTGAAGGAGATCCTGACCGAAAAAGGGATAAATATTCTTTTTAATGACGAGCTAAGCCAGCTTGTTCCGGTTGCCGGACAAACATACCAGGTTACATTTAAGAGCGGGAAACGATTGAGCTTTGATGCGGTGGTTTTTGCCATCGGAACCCAACCCAACATTGAATATGCCCAAAATGTGGTCAACACGCGTCGCGGGATTATTGTAAACGAACAGTTGCAAACGAGCTGCGAATCAATTTACGCGATTGGCGAAATTGCAGAGTTCCGGGGAAACCTGTATGGCATCACGGCAGCTGCCGAAGAACAGGCGGCGGTGTTGGCCAATCACCTTCTTGGCAACCCCATGAGCCAATACCGGGGCACAGTTTCCACGAATCATCTGAAAATTCCGGGCATCGACCTTTGTTCGATCGGCTTGACCAGTATCCCCGATGGTTCGGCGGGTTACGAAGAGGTTGTGTTTATTGACAAAGCGGCCCGCTATTACAAAAAATGTATTGTAAAAGACGACGTGCTGGTAGGCGCCATTTTAATGGGCGACAAAGCGGAGTTTGCCGAATTCAGAAAACTGATTACCCAAAAAACCGAGCTGGCAAGCCTTCGGAATACCCTGTTACGCACCGGAAAACCGCTTGAACCGGTGATCGGGGAGCTGCTCTGTTCGTGTAATCAGGTGGGTGAAGGCAACATTTTGAAATCCGTTCGTGCCGGAGCGACGACGATTGATGCTGTTGGTGAGCAAACCGGCGCCGGGTTGGGATGTGGAAGTTGCCGCCCCGAAATTCAGAAAATACTGAAAAAAGAAACGAAGCTGGTTGCTGTAAGCTAAAAACAAACAAGCAAATGAGCCGATCAAAACAACTGTACCGGATACTGAATAAAGGCGGGGTTCTGTCTCCGGCGCTTCTGTCAAAAATACTGAAAGTGGCGGAAGACGCGGGGAATACGCATGTTTTTCTGGGTTCGCGCCAGGATATTTTGTTTTTTTTGCCCGAAACCGCATCGGAAACCCAGCTCCATAATGAAGGGTTTTCCGTTTATAAACGCAGTTCGGGTATTCAAAATGTGGTGTCGTCCTATGTGTGTGTCGATATGCTGCCTTCAACCAACTGGGTACATTCCGGCACTTACCTGAACGTGCTCGATCAGTTTACCTTCCACCACTCGTTGCGGGTAAACCTGGTAGACCCGCGGCAAAACCTGGTTCCCCTGTTTTACGGACAGCTCAATTTTGTTGCTTCCGAAACGCCCAATTACTGGCACCTTTACCTGAACCTTCAAGCCGGAAAAAGTCCGCAATGTTGGGATGGGCTGATCTTTACCGACGACATTGCCCGCTTTGCACAAACACTGGAACAGTTGATCATCGGGCAGAACATAAAATCGCAGGAGAAGCTGAAAGAAAAGATGGCCGGTTCAACATTGCAAAAAAATACGCTTGAAACAACAGCAAAACTTATTTTACCCGAAGGTTTCTTTCCGTATTACGAAGGACTGAATAAGATTGACGGGAAGGACCTGTATTGGGCAGGTTTCTACTGGCGGAACAATCAATATCCCATTCCGTTTTTAAAGGAAATCTGCGAGTTATGCCAACGGACCAACCTGGTAAAAATAAGCTTTACACCATGGAAAACCTTTCTGATCAAAGACATTGAAGCCAAAGATAAAATCTATTGGGAGGAACTGATTGGACGGTACGGCATTAACATGCGCCATTCCTCCTTCGAATTAAACTGGCACTTGCCCTTGCTCGATCAGCAGGCCCTGAAACTGAAACGATACCTGGTCGCCGGTTTCGATCAATTCGACATCCGGACCTTCGGCCTGTCATTTGCCATCCTGAATAAAGACGGCGAGCGCTTTACAAGCGTCGTGATCCGTTCAAAAGGCTGGCTCCCCTTTCTCGGTCGGTTTGATTTTACCCGGACTTACTCTGTTGAATATGCGTACGACTTTAACCCAAATAACAACCATTACGTCGCGTACGCGACAAACCTGGGCAAAAATGAGTTGCCGCAAACACTTCGTGAACTGTCGAAACGCTATTACGCCCGCTTGTTTGTGCAGCATAAGTGGGGACAAATTCCGAAGCAGGTTCAGCCTGGACACACTCAGCGGGTGGTTTGGCAATGCCCTGATTGCCTGACGGTTTATGATGACCGTTACGGCGATCTGCTGGCCCGTATCAAAGAGGGGGTTCCTTTCGGCCTGTTACCCGACAGCTATTGTTGCCAGGTTTGCGAAACGCCCAAATCGGCTTTTACCTGGCTGGAGTTAACAGAACCTGTTGGTATTTAAAAAATGGAAAGATGAAACGAATTGAAGATCACCTTGGACGACGTTTTGAAAAATTGAGGATCAGCTTGCTGAATACCTGCAACTTTTCGTGCGTGTACTGTGTGAATGACCACACCCATACGCCTTTCCAGGGAATTGTACCCGTTTTTAAAGAAGAACAACTCGATACCGGCGGCTTTATTTCGCTGATTGGAGCAGTTCACAAGCTGACAGGTCTGAAGAGTATCCGTCTTACCGGTGGTGAACCGCTTTTATACATGGATCTGATCCCGCTCATTGAAAAAATCAGGGCTATCGGAATTGAAGATATTCGTCTGACCACAAACGGCTATTACCTGAAGCAAAGTGCCCGGAAATTAAAAGATGCAGGCCTTCAGTCGGTTAATGTATCCATTGATGCCATCGACCTGGAACTGTTAAAAAAAATTGCACGCCACAACCAGCCCCGGCGTGTTTTCGAAGGCATTGAAGCGGCCCTGGATGCCGGATTGAAACTGAAACTGAATGCGGTTATTATGCGGGGAAAAAATGAATCACAAATTATTCCGCTGCTCGATTATGCCTCGGGAATGGGTGTAAAAATCCGTTATCTCGAACTGATGAACATGGGGCACCTGTACCATAAGCCAAACGAATTGTTTTATGCCGAACATGAAATCCTTGCCACCATAAGCAGACGCTATGTGATCGAAAAATTACCGCATACGCCGTCTGAAACCGCCCGTTACTGGACAGCCGGGGAAAACCGGGTTTTTGGCATTATCGCCAACGAATCAACTCCTTTTTGCCGCGACTGCAACCGCCTGCGTATGGATAGCCGGGGAAATTTTTTTGGTTGCCTGAGTAACGCCCGCGGCGAGAAACTGGCGCCTTACCTAAACGACCCCGGATTATTAACAGACAAACTCCAGAAGCTACTGTGGCTCAAGCAGCCTGTGAAGTTCCGGGGCAGTGAATTATCAATGAGAAATATTGGAGGATAACGATGAAAACACAAATTCAAATTACCTGTTTTGCCGCGCTGCGGAAATTTTTTGATCCGGAGGTAAACATTCAGCTTCAACTGCCGGCCGCTTATCATTCGGTTATTTATGAACTGAAAAAGCTCAATCCGCAAGCGGCTGATCTGTTGGATCATTGCCGGATTGCCGTGAATGAACGCTTTGTGGCGCCCACCGACCTGAAAATGACCGATGAGCCGGTATACCTGATTCCGCCGTCAAGCGGTGGTTGAGAAGAAGTTGCCGGTTGCAATACACAATCAATGACCAGTTTACAAATGCCCAATGACAATTAACAGATGAAACACCTCAGATATACACCGATCCATTATGCCGGCTTGTTTGACGATTTTCGTGATCCGAACAGCGGGGCAGTCGTTCTTTTTAGCGGCGAGGTTCGCGACAACAACAACGGCAAACCGGTAATCCGGCTCGAATATGAAGCATACGAGCCCATGGCTGAAAAAATGATCGGACAAATTTTGGATGAAGCGACAGCAAAATGGAAGCTGAACAAGGCGGTTTGCATACATCGGCTCGGACCGGTTGCTATTTCAGCCTGTGCGGTTGTAGTGATTACCGGATCGGCCCACCGGGCGGCGGCTTACGAGGCCAACCACTACATCATCGACCGGGTGAAAAATGAAGTACCTATCTGGAAGCATGAATTTTATACCGACGGCACCAGCGAATGGGGCCGGAATTGTGATTGTCAGGTTCATTTCCATCCCCATACTTTTGCCTGATGAAAACACTGACTACAGAAGAATATACCCGCTTTTCGCGTCACCTGTCGCTTCATGAAATTGGCGAAAGCGGGCAACAAAAACTGAAAAATGCAAAGGTACTGGTTGTTGGCGCCGGAGGGCTGGGCAGTCCGCTGCTCGTTTACCTGACGGCAGCAGGCGTGGGCTCTATCGGCATTGCCGATGACGATGTGGTGAGCCTCTCCAATTTGCAGCGGCAGGTACTCTACACAACGGCACAACTTGGGCAGAAAAAAGTTGAGCTGGCTGCAAAACGGCTCCGGGATCTATATCCTGAGGTCGAAATTCAGGCCTGCGATCAACGGCTGAATACTGAGAATGCCGGTGAACTGATCGGAAAATATGACCTGGTGGCTGATTGCTCCGATAATTTTGTAACCCGCGAATTGCTGGGACGCGAAACGGAGCGCTTAAACAAACCCCTGGTCTATGCCTCGGTGATGAATTACGAAGGGCAGCTGACGGTATTTAATTACCGGAACGGCCCGGCATTTCGTCAGCTTTACCCAACAGTGCCCAAGGATGGGATATTTAAGGCTGAAGATATTGGTTTGGTGGGCGTTTTACCCGGTATTGCCGGAAGCCTGCAGGCCAACGAAGTGATCAAGATCATTACCGGATACGGTGAGGTGCTCTGCGGAAAACTGCTGGTTTTCTCGATTTTGGACAACCGGTTCAGGCTGATTTCAATTTAACCCAAAGCTTGCTTCACAATCCGCCGGGTTGGCTCGGGCAGGTTTAACTGTAATGCAACATGATGTCCATGTTCCGACATTTTATTCCAGGTTTTCTGCACAATCTGAACCAGTTGGGCTTCCGGTTTTTCATGCATGAAATCACTCAGGTAATGTTCAAGAAAAACCAGGCAAACCACATCTTCCAGTTTTTGCGACTCCTCGAGCCTGTAGATGTTCAGTTTTTTCAGGATGTCAAGTACTCCCGAAATAAAACCGTCGTCATACCCGCTGGATTTCAGGATGGCAACC
This sequence comes from Gaoshiqia hydrogeniformans, assembly GCF_049347105.1. Classification (GTDB taxonomy): domain Bacteria; phylum Bacteroidota; class Bacteroidia; order Bacteroidales; family Prolixibacteraceae; genus Gaoshiqia; species Gaoshiqia hydrogeniformans. The sequence continues at coordinate 5,389,574 of NZ_CP186334.1, read as the reverse complement.
GCTTTCTCAGCCTGGTAGGCGGCCAGGAAATTTCGCCACTGGTAATAGCCGGTTTTGCCTTCGGGGTAACTGGTCCGCTTAATTTCCCAGCGGTACAAATGCTGGCAGTATGCTGCAATAGTCAATGGCTCAGAGGCATCGGGATAGACGCTTTTCAGGCAATTCAGCAACCGGCTGATGTAGAGCCACTCTGCGGGAACTGTTTCAGTTCCGCTTAATTCGAGATTCGGGTCCCGAAGGTGTGCCGCTTTCAGCGCTTCGGTGGCCGGTTGGAAATTCGGACTGTACATGCTTTTCTGTTTAGAATGGATAAACACATTGAAATGCCAAAAGTTGATGACAGCAACAATAAAAACGTCAAACAAACAGTGAAAACAAACTCATTTTCGGGAATTTAGAAATAAAGACTTCCATATGAAAAAACGAATTTTATTAATCGGGAACGGGATGACCGGCTACAAATTTTGTGAAAAATTTGCCGCGTCAACCCTGGTAAACGACTACGAATTAGTTGTTTTTGGAGAAGAAAAATACCCGGCTTACGACCGGGTGCATCTCACGTCGTATTATACGGGCACCGCTCCTGCCGAATTGCTTATGGCTCCTGCCGGTTGGTACCGGGAGAACAGCATCAGCCTGTTGACAAACGAAAAAATTACAGCTATCAACCGCGAAACCAAAACAGTGGTCTCCGAAAAGGACCGGACGTATCCTTACGACCTGCTGGTCTTTGCCACCGGATCATCGGCTTTTGTTCCGCCAATTGATGGCATTGATAAACAGGGCGTGTTTGTGTACCGTACATTTGATGATATCGACAAGATCAAAGAATACATTCCAAAAGCCAAAAATGCCGTAGTGATTGGAGGCGGATTGTTGGGACTTGAAGCGGCCAAGGCGGTTTTGGACGACGGGCTTCCAACCAGCATTGTTGAGTTTGCCCCGCGCCTGATGCCCCGTCAGCTCGATCCGCAGGGTGCAGAGATACTGAAAGCAAAGCTGGAAGAATTCAACCTGAACGTTCTGTTAAATAAGAGCACCGAGACGATTCTTGGAAACGGCAAACTGGAAGGGCTGCAATTTACCGATGGCTCACGGATCGATGCCGATTTGCTGGTGATTTCGGCCGGTATCCGCCCGCGCGACGAGTTGGCCCGGTCTGCCGGTCTCGGGGTACATCCCCGCGGAGGAATTGTGGTGAACAGCAAAATGGAAACGACCGACCCCTTCATTTTTGCCATTGGCGAGTGTGTGGTTGTTCACAACATGGTTTGGGGCCTGGTGGCTCCCTGCTACGAAATGGCTGAAGTCCTGGTAAAAAATCTTCAGGGCGCAGAGGCCGAATTTCCAGGTTTCGACCTCTCGTCAAAACTAAAGCTAATCGGAACCGATGTGGCCAGCTTTGGCGACGCCCTCATTCAGGATGAAAAGGTAAAAACCATTGTTTATGAAAATAAGGCCCGCGGAATTTATAAACGCCTGAATTTGTCGGAAGACGGAAAGTATCTGTTGGGAGGTATTCTGGTTGGCGAGGCCGAAGAGTATAACCTGCTCAAACAAGTGGTAACCAATAAAATGGTTTTGCCGCCCAACCCCGAAAATTTTATCTTGGGCGTTCGCAACGGCGAGGGTGCAGCCGGCATCAGTGTGGCCGATTTGCCCGACAGCGCGAACATTTGCTCGTGCGAAAACATCAGTAAAGGAGCCATTTTAAACGCCATTGAGAACGAAGGGGCCGAAGCCGTTCCGCTGATTAAAAAATGTACAAAAGCAGGAACCGGCTGCGGCGGCTGCATGCCCATGCTCGACGATTTGCTTACCGTTTACATGAAAGCGCAGGGGCGGGAGATCCGTCAAACCATTTGCGAACATTTCAGCTATACCCGCCAGGAACTGTACGATTTAATTAAGATAAACGAAATCAGAAGCTTTGGCGGATTATTGAAAAACTACGGCAGCGGTTCGGGTTGCGAAACCTGTAAACCGGTCGTTGCCTCCCTGTTGGCTAGCATCTGGAATGATGTGATCGTGAAACACGATACCATTCAGGATACCAACGACCGTTTTCTGGCAAACATCCAGCAAGGGGGCCTTTATTCGGTGGTCCCGCGAATTCCGGGTGGTGAGATTACCCCGGAGAAACTGATGGTGATTGGGCGTGTGGCAAAAAAATATGAACTCTACACCAAAATTACCGGAGGTCAGCGGATTGACCTGTTTGGCGCCCGGGTCGACCAGTTGCCCGACATTTGGGAGGAGCTGATTGATGCCGGTTTCGAAAGCGGACATGCCTACGGGAAAGCATTGCGTACGGTGAAGAGCTGCGTGGGCTCAACCTGGTGCCGTTACGGCATGCACGATTCGGTCACCTTCGCCATCGATATTGAAAACCGTTACAAAGGATTGCGATCCCCGCATAAACTGAAAGGCGGCGTTTCAGGTTGTGTCCGCGAGTGCGCCGAGGCCCGCGGAAAAGATTTTGGCGTCATTGCCACCGAAAAGGGCTGGAACCTTTTTGTATGCGGAAACGGCGGGGCCAACCCAAGACATGCCGATTTGCTGGCCTCCGACCTTGACGAGAAAACGGTAATCAAGTATATTGACCGGTTTCTGATGTTTTACATTAAAACCGCCGGACCGCTTACCCGGACATCAAAATGGCTGGCCGGCCTCGAAGGCGGACTGGCTTACCTGAAAGATGTTATTGTGAAAGATTCGCTCGGCATCGCTGAAAAGCTGGAACAGGAAATGGAAGAATTGATCTCGCATTATAAGTGTGAATGGACAGAAGTGGTTCGTAACCCGGAACTACGAAAGAAATTCCGCCATTTTGTGAACTCAGATAAATCCGATGATACAATCAAATTTATGCCATTGCGGAACCAGAAAATTCCCGCCAAATCAGAATAAATTATGGACGTAAAAGAACAAAACCAAGTGAAAGAATGGGTACAGACAGCGGTTGCAGACGAATTTCCTGAAAACGGGGGAGCGGCAGTTTTAGTGAAGGGCGAACAAATAGCCGTGTTCAACTTTACCGACGAAGGCCGATGGTTTGCTACCCAGAACCAGTGTCCGCATAAAGGCGAAATGGCTATTTCCAGGGGACTGACCGGAGATGCTGACGGACATCCCAAAGTGGCCTGCCCGTTTCATAAACGTACCTTTTCGCTCGAAGACGGCAAATGCCTGACAGATGAAAATTATCAACTGAAAACCTACCCGGTAAAAGTTGAGGACGGCTATGTTTATATCGGGATTGTTTGAGCCGGAAAACGTTAACTGCAAAAAAAACTGCCCAAAAGCAAAACGTTTTTGGGCAGGATAAAACCGGTGTTAAGGGTCAAATTATTCGCTTATGCAGATTTAGCCGCTTCTGCTGTTTTTCCCGGTCCCAGGACGATGGCAACCACGGCCCCGGCGATGGCTGTAATGACGATCATGATCAGGATATCTGCAAAAACGGCTGTCAGGTTCATCAGGTTAGAGGTGCCGTACATGATCAGATCGAAACTGGCTCCCATCAGCAGTCCCAAAATTGCGCCTGCTTTGGCTCCCGCAGCCAGGCCGCGGATGTTTGCCCAAACTCCGAAAATAACTGCCAGCAGAAAGCCCCATAACAGGTTTCCCAGCGCTAAAGCCCACATTTCCATTTGATCCATTTCTCTGGCGACCCCGGTTGCCGAGCCGGCATTGTCGGCCATAAAACCGGCAAAAAGAAAGCCGTAAAACAACCATCCGAGCAGGAAGAAAACAATTCCTCCCGCGATACCTCCGAATAGAATTTTTTTCATACTACTAATATTTAATGATTTAGAGTAAGTAATTTACGGAATTTCGCCATGCAATCAAAGTATGGGGAGCTTTCATTCTCTTCATGTTTTTTGATGAAAAGAACGTCGCTTTCATTTTTACGGAATTTTGTTACTTTGCCTGCTTAAAAACAGAACAGATGGACGGAAGAAAACGCTCGGATATTAAAATCGAAAGTCATGTCGAGATTGTACAGAAACAGGATCAGCGTACCGGTGAACTGACCGAAGGTTACGTGGCCCAAATCCTGACAAAATCACCCACCCACCCGCATGGCATTAAAGTTCGTTTGGAAACCGGTGAAGTAGGGCGTGTGAAAAATATCCTGGAAGACGATTAAGCAGTCGGTTAGTCGGAAACCAACTGAAGGGCTTCCTCCGGTTTTTCAACAGGAAGCAAACAACTGTTGTTTTGACAGACATAAATCAATGTCTTGTCTTTCTTCAGTCGTTCTTTCAGTAAGGGCAGATTTTCTGTGTCTCCCGGGCAAAACAGGCAATTGGGTAAATAGTGACTTTGCAGCTCTTTGCCCAGGTGGGTGGCTTCCGGTCCGGCAAGGACCACCTCAAAGTGGGAGTCGGCAAAGTTTAGCGCCAGGTTTAGCCAGTTGGCATGTCCCGACGGATATTGAACCACATTTTCACCCACTTTTTCGAGCATGGTTTTGGCAAGCCGGAGGTAGTTGTTTTTTTCGAGCAGGTGGCCCAGCTTAAACAGGTTATTGCTCATCACCGAGTTTGACGAAGGAACCACATTGTCATACACTTCAATGCTTCGGTTGATCAGATCTGTTTTTCCGGCGGGGCTGAAGTAGAAAATGTTTTTTTTGGCATCAAAGAATTGTTCAAACGCGGTTTCTGTCAGTTCGTTGGCTTCGCGCAGGTAAGTTTCTTTACCGCTTACTTCAAACAGTGAAATCAATGCCTGGATAAAAAGTGCATAATCTTCCAGAAAACCATCAATCTTACTGATCCCGTTTTTGTAAGAATGCCGTAAAACGCCCTCTTTTGTTGCCAGCTCGCCGGAAATAAACCGGGCATTCTGCTCGGCCAGTTGCAGGTATTCGGGATCGCCAAATGCCCGGTATGCATCCGTCAGACCGGTGATCGCCAGGGCGTTCCACGATGTCAGTATCTTGTCGTCCAACCCGGGACGTATCCGTTTGTCGCGGCTTTCCATGAGCTTTATTTTCCAGCGCTGTACCTTTTCTTTTAGTTGCACAGGCTCCATGCCGTGTTTTTGGGCAAAAACCGGATCGGTTTCTTTACGAAGCAAAATGTAGTGGCCGTCTTCCCAGTAACCGGTTTGGTTTACCTGGTAATAATCGGCAAACAGGTCAAACTCTTCGCCGATCAAGGTTTCCAGTCCGGCTTTTTGCCAGACGTAAAACCGGCCTTCTATGCCTTCGCTGTCAGCATCGAGCGACGAGTAGAAGCCGTTTTCGGGCGAAAGCATTTCGCGCTTTAACCAGCCGATGGTGTCGGCAACCACTTCCCGGTACAACGGATCCTGAAACTTCTGAAAAGCCTGGGAATACAGACTGATCAGCTGCCCGTTGTCGTAAAGCATTTTCTCGAAATGAGGTACCTTCCACGACGAGTCGGTCGAATAACGTGCAAATCCGCCGACTGCCTGGTCATAAATTCCGCCCAGCGCCATCTTTTCGAGCGTGATTTGTACGAAGCTTTCCGAAATCAGGTCGTGCTGCTGATGCGCCCAGCGAAGCAGGAACAACAGGTTGACGGGCATCATAAACTTGGGAGCTCCGCGGTTACCGCCTTCTTCCATGTCGAAGGATGCCTGCCACAAACCAACTGCTTTGGCGATTTGAGCTAATCCGACCGGGAATGCCTCGTTGCTGAGCGGGATGACGGAGCTTTGCTCAATCCCATGTGTTAAGCGTTCGGCGTATGCTTCGGTTTTTTCGGGATTTTGCAGGTAGTACCCTGCAATTTGCTGCAAAATATCAACCCACGATTCTTTTGGGAAATAGGTTCCTCCCCATACCGGCCTTCCGTCGGGCAGGGCCACAGCGTTCAGAGGCCAGCCGCCCCGGCGGGTGGTCAGTTGTACGGCCGTCATGTAAATCTGGTCTACATCGGGGCGTTCTTCGCGGTCGACTTTGATGCAGATATAATGCTCGTTCATGATGGCTGCCACGCTTTCGTCTTCAAATGATTCGTGTTCCATGACATGGCACCAGTGACAGGCCGCGTAGCCAATGCTGATAAGCAGCAGCTTGTTTTCGGTTTTAGCCTGACGGAGCGCTTCTTCGCCCCAGGGCATCCAGTTGACCGGATTATGGGCGTGTTGCAGCAGGTAGGGCGATGTTTCGTGAATGAGCTTGTTGGTATGCCGGTATTTTTCCATCTGATTGTTTTCCTTTTGTCAGGTAAACAACTGCAGGCCAATCGGGTTCGATATGGACCAATGGGATCACTCTAATTCAACAAATATCTCACCTCGCAGGTAGGTTTTTGTTTTTCCGGCGATCAATACCCGGTCGTCTTGCAGGGTGCAGATCAGTTCGCCTCCGCGCTGCGACAGTTGGCGCGCCTTGAATGTTGTTTTGCCCAGTCGTTTTGCCCAGTAGGGAGTAAGCGTGGTGTGGGCCGACCCGGTTACCGGATCTTCGTTCACGCCCACTTTGGGAGCAAAGAAGCGGCACACAAAGTCAACTTCGTCGCCTGGCGCCGTGACAATGATTCCGCGGGCGTCGGTCTTAGCCAAAATGGTGAAGTCGGGGTTCATTTCCCGGATTTCTTTCTCCGACGGATAAACAAAAAGGTAATCGCTTCGTCCTTTAAAACAGGCTTCGGGCAATTTTTTCAGGGCCTTGATGATCAGGTTTGGGACATCCACGGGCGACAGCTTGTCGGCCGGGAAGTTGAGTTGCAGTAAATCGCCTGTTTTTCTTACCTGCAACAATCCGCTCTTACTTCCAAAAGTAATTTCATCGTCCGGGTAAGCAGCTTCTTCGAAAATAACATGGGCTGTTGCCAGGGTGGCGTGCCCGCATAACTTCACCTCGGCCTTGGGGGTAAACCACCGGATCTCAAATCCCGACTGCGAAGGAACAAAAAAAGCGGTTTCGGGTAAGTTGTTTTCCATCGCGATGGCCTGCATCAATTGATCGTCCAACCAATGCTCCAAGGGCACCACGGCAGCCGGATTGCCTTTAAATAACTTTTCGGCAAAGGCGTCAACCTGAAATAGGGGCAGTTTCATCGTTTAAAATTTAACAGTTAGTTTGAGGTTTATTTTCCGGTCAGTAAGATAATTGGGGACAGCAAACATGTCGCCGTAATTACTGCTAACCCAAAAGTAAGAAACTGTATTGTTAATTCCCAACAGATTTAGAATTTCAAGGGTCAGCCACATATCGTTTACTGTACTCAGGATACTTTTGTTTCGGAACCGGCTTTCGGAGCCGATCAGCGTTTTTGACAGGCCCAGGTCGACACGGCGGTAAGGCGGCATGCGAAAAATGTCCTGATAACGTTGCGAGTTGGGCGGGCCGGTTGGTAAACGCGATCCGTAAAAGGCGGCCAGGTGCAATTTATAAGACGGGTTTCCGGGGAGGTAATCCTGAAAAAACAGGCTGATGTTCAGAAACTGGTCGGTTGGACGCGGAATCAGGCCGTGCCCGTCGCCGGTAATATCTTCACGCGTTTGCAACAGCGAGATGCCCGCCCACGATTCGATACCGCTGACAAATTCACCGTTTACTTTCAGGTCGAGGCCGGCAGCGTAGCCGGTTGCTTGCTGGTCGGCCAGGTAACGTATTTGCACGTTCTCGACCTGGTAAGGAATTAACCGTGAAAAGTATTTGTAGTACAGTTCCGAACTTAGTTTGAACGGCCGGTCCCAGGCCCTGAACATATAATCGGCTCCCAGTACGATTTGTTGTGAATTTTGTGCTTTCGTATCGGGATAAACATTCCCGTCACGGTCTTTCAACTCTTTGAAAAAAGCCGGTTGCCGGTAACTTCCGCCCGACAGGCGAAAAACAAAGCGCGATTCCCATTCGGGAAAATAACTGACGGAAAAACGGGGACTCAGCAGCCACTCATCCGAATAGTCCCAATAACCGGCCCTGATTCCGGCGGTCAGGTATAACTCGCCGGCGGCCAGCGGAACCTGGTAAGTGTCCTGGATATAGGCCGAGGCCCGGATGGAATTCATGCGGTTATCGGTGTGTACGGTCCGGTAAAGCAGAATTTCGCTGCCGGAGTAGGGCAGCGAGTAGCCGGCCGAGTCGCGCATTTCCCATTCGTGGATTTGGTCGGTAATTTTTTCCGAGCGGAAATCAATTCCCCAGTTTAGCAAATGCTGATCCGAATTAAAGGCCCCTTTGTGGGCCAGGCTGATGACGCGGGCTTCGAGCTTGTTGCGGGCATGGTTTAAAAAACTGCCGATGCCGATGTTTAATACGCTGTCGCCGAATTGCCCCGAGGCCAAATCGCGTTCGAGTTCGTTCAGGTAATATTTTCCTAAAATGTCGTAACTGACCTCTTCTTCCGTTTCAAATACCGAGGTGATGAGTTTTAGATTTAACTGACTGATTGGGTGAAAGTTGGCCGAAAGCGCTCCCAACCGGGTCATAAACTCATCTTTTTCCTGACCGGAAAAATAAATTTTTGTTTGCAGCGGCTGGCTCCAGGTCCCGAATGTTGTTTCGCGGGTTTTGGGTACAAAATGATAGTCGTTCCGGGCGAGGTTGCCGAGAAACGACAAGTCGAAACTGCCTGAAATGCGGTAGCTGACATAAGCCTGGAGATCGGTAAAACGGGGGTCGTATTCTCCCGATTCGTCCAGACTGTTTAGCAGGTATGAATTGGTTTTGTAACGAAGTCCGCCGATATAACTCAACTTGTTGTTTTTGCTGTTGTCTTCAACATGGACCGAACCGCCCAGCATACTGGCGGATACAGAGCCCCTGAACCCGTTGGGGCGGCGATATTTGATGTCGAGCACCGAAGCTGTTTTATCGCCGTATTTGGCATCGAACCCACCGGCTGAAAAGCTGACCGACGAAACCAGGTCGGGGTTGATAAAACTAAGCCCTTCCTGCTGGCCGGCCCTGACCAAAAAGGGGCGGTAAATCTCAATGTCATTCACGTACACGAGGTTTTCGTCGAAATTCCCGCCACGCACCGAATATTGCGAACTTAACTCGTTGTTTGACGATACGCCGGGCAGGGTTTTCAGGAGCGCTTCGATACTGCCTGCGCCTGCGCCGGGCAGGTTGGCTGCCCAATGAGGGTCAATTTGCGCGATGTTTGTTTGCCCTTTCCGTTGCTGATCAATCCTGACCTCATCGATTTCCTTCGTATCTTCCGAAAGAGTCACGTTCAATTCAATCCGTTGTTCCTCTTCTGCCGAAATTTCTTTTTCAAAGCTTACATAGCCCACGACGGAAAAGACCAGGGTGATTTTGCGCTTTGCCGGGATGCGTAGCAGGTAATTACCTTTTTGATCGGATACGGTTCCCAACGGAAATCCTTTGATGGAAATATTGGCCAGATCAATGGCCTGGCCATTTGTGCCGGTTATTTTACCGTGAACAGTTGCATTGTTGCTTTGCCCGAAAGAATACTCAGTAAACTGAACGATGAATAACAGGAACAGGAACCGGATGACTATGCGCATGCCCTCTCAATCTAATTTAGGAATTAACTGTTTTGCCGTCGTTTAATTGTGCAATTTACATGAATTTTGTCAAAGGAAAACACTTTAAACAACGGCAAACGCAGTTAGCAACTGATTACAGTTTGTTGTAAACGAACTTGTCGAAAGTCGCTTTGCCTTCGCCAAAAGCATACACACCGGCCCGCAGACTGAGGAATTCGCCAAACACGTTGTTGTTGAATCCGGTGGCGTCAATGCTGCGTTCAACCCGGTTCCAGTCGGTGCCATTGGCGCTGTAATAAAAACTGATTTCATTCTCATCATCCAAAATACGCAGAAAGCCTCGCTTGCCCAGTTCGTTCTTCACCCTGATTTTGGCGCTTTTCTGATTGAAAACGGTAAACTGATCTTTATTTACCGCGATACGCATGTTCCCTTTTTCGTTGTAAAACAGGCATAAACCCGCCGTAACATCCTCATCGATCGTATATTCAACAATCACTTCGTAGTGCCGGTCAGACGAATTAACCAGCAAAGGTGAGCTTTCATCAAACGATTTCCCTTTTGCTTGAAGCACAAGTTGTCCATCTTTCAATTCCACGCGTTCGGGTTCGTACAGTTTGAAAAATTGCCATTGCAATCCCAGGTCTGCGCCTTCGAAGTCATCCGACAGGGCAGTTCCGTTTTCAGAAGGTTTTCCGGTTGGTTTCGTGATGGGGTTTTCACTTTTCACCCCTTCCGGCACCCGAAACCATTGGTCGGCAGTCCATTCAACGGGGAGCATCAGCGTTTGGCGTCCCAGCGTGTGAAAGCCTTTTTCATAACCGTGATACATGATCCACCAGTTACCGTCAATATCGTCTACCAGCGTGCCGTGGCCCTGGCTCCACCAGCGTTCGGCGCGGCTTTCGGTATGCACTATCGGGTTGTAGGGCGAATTTTCAAACGGACCGTAAGGCGATGTGGAACGTGCCGAAACCACCATGTGCGAGGTGGCCGGCCCTGCCGTTCCTCCTTCGGCCACAATCAGGTGGAAATAGCCGTCTTTCACGGTCGATTTGGGTGATTCGAGGCAGAAACATTCGGTGCTCCATTCTTTCGGGAATTCCCAACCTTCGTAGTTGAAAACCGGTTCACCGTCGGTTGCCAAACCATCCTCAGTCAGCTTTACGATGTAGCCTTTCGATAGATATAAATAGCGGTTTCCTTCGTGGTCGGCCACATGGCCGGGGTCGATAAAACCGGGCAGTTTCAGGTCGATCGGATCGGACCACGGGCCTTCAGGCGACATAGCCATTACCACCCAGTTGGTTCCCCCGGCCGGGAAGTAAATGTAATACCGGTTGTTGTGTTTGATCAGATCGGGCGCCCACACCGAACCTACATACCGGTGCAGGGCATGGCCTACCCGCTGCCAGTTGATCAGGTCGGTGGAATGCCAGATCAGCAGGCCGGGGTAATAGTCGAACGAGGAATGGGTCATGTAATAATCGGCGCCGTCGCGGAAAATGGAGGGATCGGGATAGTCGCCGCCTAACACCGGGTTTTGGTAGAAATTTTCTGTGGAAGTTTTGGCTGAATTCTGATTGGTTTTTGGGGCCTGCCGGCTGCACGAATATAGCATAGCTGCCAGCACGATTAGTATTTCAATTGAATTTTTTTTCATGTGGGTCGTGTTAAAAATTTGAGTTTATGACTGCTGAAATTAGTTCCATTCAATTTTCAAATCCTTGATTAATGTGGCGCCTCCGCTCACGGTTCCGGTATGCTGAAATCCGATACCGCCGAAGGTGTTGGGCTCCATTTCGGCTTCCAGGTCTACCACCCGTTTCACTTCCGATTCGTTGTGAACCGTATAATAATCCCTGGCATTATCGGAATGAACCCTTAGTAGATTACCGTTGACCTCTACCGTAATCCGGCAGTCGGGGCGGTAGCACGAGGCCGACACCGGATCGCTGATGGGCATTGCGTTGCCGTTTTCATATTTCATCAACAGGAAGTCGATGGCATCGCTGTATTTGGTGGTTCGGATTAAGCGCAGGGCGTAGCCGGTCAGCGTTTTTGTGTCGAACTTGATGTATACGTCCATGTATTGTGCCCGGGCGCTGCTAAAGCCCTGTCCGGCTGTTTTGGCGGGTACCGCGGTGAAACTGATTTTCATGTCGCCAAACTGGTCGCCAACGGGCGTGTAGCGCAGGCGCGCCCCTTTGGTGGCTTGCACCAGTCCCGTATCCTGTGCCGCGCCGTCAACGCCCGGACCATAGTACCAGGGATCGCGGGTGCTGTCGGCTTCCCAATACCATTCGCGGGTATCGGCAGGGGCATAACCATCAAGTGTCCAGAACCCCGGCAAAACTTCCGGTTGATATGCTGTTGACATCTTCTCTAAATCAGGAATGAAAACATGCGGGTTTTGATTAACATCCTCCGGCGTAATCGCCTTGTGGTAAATGGTTCTTTCTGTATTCCCCGGATGGCAACGCACATGTTTGAGTGAAACACGGGCCATGATGTAATAGCCAATGTCACCTGCAGACAATTGATAGGTTTTCAGGGGTTTGTTGAACCGGGACACCGCGATTTCAACGGGATGTGTGCCCTGCGCATCGCGGCAGCGGTACCAGCTGATCAGCGATTGGTCTTCAAAACGCATGTCTAACTGATAATCGAGCCGAAGCTGACCTTTTTCACAAATCAGGGCGGGACCGGCGCTGAAGTCGGGAGCTTCGAGGATAGACGGCGAAATATACAACACACTGGCCGCTTCAAGTCCTGAGTCGGTACAGGCTGTTACGGTGATCTCCTTCACCCCGTCTTCTTCGTTGACAGGAATAACTTCGCAATCGCCGTTGTCTTTGATGTTTAGCCTGGCCAATGTTTCGTCCTCAGCAGAAATGTTCCAACGTATTTTTTCGCCTTTCATTTCGTAATTTCCGAAACGGAGCGCCCGGGCGCTTAACACGAGACTTTCGCGGCCGGTTTCCAGGGTATCGCGGGTGGACGAAATCAGCAACTGTACCGGAAGATTGCTGTAATCCTTTCCATGTTCTTTTTCAGCTTTTTGTATTTTTTCTTTTATTCCCATCGGGTCCCAGTCGTCGTTGCCGCGCAGCAGGTTCCAGGTGTTGTAAACCAGTTGGTCATTCAGTTCGATGCGGTAGGCGTTAAGCAGCGATTTTGTGGTCAGGTCGACTGTCGTTTGCAGTTTTTGCATCCCAATCTGCAGCGGTTCGTCGTTGAGTTGGTTTTGAAACTGATAGTTGCGTGTCTCTCCCGGGGGATTTTCGCGCCAGCCGACGGCGGTTGCCGTGTTGGAGTGAAAACGGGTGTCGATGACGACTACCTGTCCGTTACTTTTCGTGAAATACTGTTCTCCCCGAACAAACGATTCGATGTTGCAATTCAGGAAAACGGCTCCGGTTCCCGATGTTCCCCAGAAAGGCTTGCTACCGTAAAAATCGAACGTACAATCCAGGTAAACGGCAGAACCGTTCAGCGCATCATCGGTCGATTCGAAATGACAGCGGTCGAAGAGGCTGCGCTTACTGCCCCAGAACGGGCCAAGGTTAAGCCGGCTGATGAAGTGCGTGTTGCGGGCAAACACCTTATCGCCATTGGAAAAAATCAGTTGGGCCTGCACAATGGCCGGGCCTCTTTTTTCGCGTCCCAGTTTCGGTTTCAGCGGGTATTCCAGGTCGATGTTGCAATAATTCCCAAAGGTGATGTTTTCGGCACACAAGCCGTCGCTTTTGATGTTGAACATGGTGAAGTTGCCTTTGGCTCCCATCGTTTGTCCGCGGTTACATGCCAGGATCACATGACCGGGGTCATCGGACAGTCCGTGAAATTTGAGCCATTCACAGTCGATTTCAAGCCCGAAGGGCGTTCCTTCTCCGGCCCTGGGCAAACGGACTTCCGGATCATCCGGATCGTCAATCCAATATACCCAGGGGGCCATGTAAAGCACCATCGGCGATTCTTCGGTTCCGTGGGTCAGCTGTTTTGCCGCCTCGTTTACCGAATTGAAAACGAACGGATAGCCGGCAGCTTCTTCATCGCTTAGTTGTCCGTCAATGAAAAAGGCATTGGGGCCAAGTTGTATTTTCCTGTCCTGATAGGTGATGGACGAACCTTCGAAAACCAGGTGTTGGTACAATTCACCCCGGTGCGATTGAGCCAGGAGGGGAAAGTACCCCGAAAGCAACATGGCGGGAATGACGAGCAGGTATTTTCGTAAGCGGTTTGTATTCATTTTATTAGAGTTTATTTTGTTTTTTACAGATGCAGCCAGGCTACTGCAGGACCGTCAAAAGGCGCTGACACCTCGGTCCCTTTTCCGGAAATCCTGCTGCCGGTGCGTGTGATCTCTCCGGTTGACGGATGAATCCAGTCGAGCCGGTAAGTTTTGTTGTCGCCTGTCAGTTCAATGTTTACAGAAGATGTTTGGCTGAAGATGATGTATCCGGTGCCTTCTGTCCCAAGCAGGTATTGTTTCTTTTCGGCCTTCCCTTTGGTGAAACTTTCCATCGTGGCGGCATCACGAAAAAACTGTTCATCGCCAATGAACGGCAGCGGTGAAAGTGAAGCTCCTGCCATGAAAGCGGCCCAGTTGGCAAACGGATCGCCCTGTCGTGAATAAACCACGGCTTTTTCGGGAAAACCTTGCCGGTATTCGCTCACGGCGCGGTAGATCTGATCGAAGGATGTTTCGCCGACTTCACAGATACGGGCATACTGGCGGCCGGCCAGGCTCACGCCGCCCGGCGGGGCATACAAGCTGCCGTCTTCCCTGTATTGCCATTGGATGATGTCCAGCACATCCACGCAGGCCGAGCGTTTGGGATCGGCCAGGATCGCGTCCTGCACATCCCTGGTTCCGGGGAGCATGACCAAGGCGTTTTGCCCTGTTTCCTTTTCCCATTCGGCAATCACGTCCAGCCAGAATTCCATAAAATGGACCGGTCCGGTGTATTCTTCGCCCGGATGATGGATGATGTTGCGGTTATTTTTAAAGTTATCGAGACTTTTGCGGATATAGTTGCGGTGAAACTGCTTCCGTACGGAGTGGGTGGTATCGTAAAACTCTTCAGCCATGTATACCCGCTTGTCTCCGGCATAGTGTGTATTTTCGGCAAAACCCGGGTTGTTGATGTTGTTGGCCGATCGCCAGGGATAGTCGGCCCAGTGCGCGCCTTCTTCGATGATGTTGTGCTGCAGGTAATGTTCCTGCAGAAACACCAGTCCGTTTCGATCGGCCAATTCGGCAAATTGTTGCAGGCGCATCCAGTACCAGGGGTTCCACCGGCTAAGGTCGTATTTACTGAGGCGGTCAAAGGCTTCTCCCTGTCCGCTGCGGCTGAAAGGCTGCTCGTAAAATGGCGCCCATACGTCGGCATCGGCGCGGCGGGTGCGGGCATGGTCGTCGCGGCGCCGTTCGTACCATAGCGCCGGGAAATTTTGCATCACCACGATTTTGTTCCGCAACATGTCGGTTACCAGCGTGTCCAGGTCGTCAGTCAGTCCGCGACCGGTACGGCCGGGAACAAAACGGACCAGGTTGGGGTTTGGCCGGGTCAGTTGCGAGGGACGGGCGGATCCGCGCCACATGGAGCTGCGGTTTCTTCTTCCGGTCATCAGCCGGTCTCCCAGAAGCAATCGTCCGTTTTGCAGGGAGAGAACCGGACCCTTTCCCTGTTTTTCGGACACTGCCGGCCGGTCGATTTCCTGAAGCATCTTTGCTTCTGAAACATCTGAATGGATCGGGTATTGCTCAATCATCCGGTCAATCCAGGCATCCATGATCAGGTCGGGAAATTTTGAGCGTGCGCTAAATTGAGCCGTCATTTCAGGCGCTGGGGCGGTGGTTTCATTCGATCGGTACACCAGGATCTTATCTGTTTCTACCGATTTTTTACCTGTACGCGCTTCCAGTTGGGCATAGAAAAAACTTTCAGGTTCCAGGAACGTGTGTTCCAGTTCGTGATGACCGCTGCCGTATCCTTGTGCCCAGCTTCCGTAGGCCCAGTTTTGCGCTCCGGGCGGGGCGTCGAGCCGGATTTGGGCGGCCCGGCCCTGCCAGCACAGTGAGTTGGCAGCGCTCCAGCCGCCTCCCTGCCCGTCCACATCGCGGTAAGCAAAGCTAATGTTGCCCCCGTCCACAGTCATCTTATCAAACAGCACACCGTTGGCCCAGCCGCCTACGGCTCCGCTGACGTGGCAGGGGAGGTAGGAATAGCACTGTACAAAAGCGTTTGGGCCCGGTGTGGAAAAACCAACCGAAAAAGCATGATAACCATACTCGGCATAGCACCGCTGAAAAAGTACCTGTTGTCCCAGGGTCTGGAAGGAGTAACGGCGATAGTTGCCAATTTCGCCTACCGGATGAAGTGATTTGCAATCTTCAACCGTGATGCGTTTGGCGGTTTCCCAAACGGCCACCGCCGAGCTGACAAAGTTTTCGGTAACCACCCGGCGCACCCACGAGTCGCAGGCATTTTCGATGATGATGGCCATCCAGCGATGATTTTCGTCTTTCAGATTGGAAGAATCATAGGTGGACACACAACGCAGATTTTCGACTCCGACATTGTTGATTCTCTCGTCCCAGACATATTTGGCAACTGACCCGCCACCAAAATTGGGATCAAGTGAGTTGGTCAGCGGAGCATCCAGGGTAATGGACGTTGGCGAAACGGCCACCACGGTGCGGTCCCAGTTCAGGTCGAAATCGCCCGGTTCCCACTTGGTGAGTTGGTAGTCCACATAAATGCCGATTTTGTCGGCCCCGATGCTTTCGATCCATTCCCGGGTGGAAGGACGGTTAACGATCACCCGGTCGCCCACATGGAAAGTATGTTCGGTATCAAAGGTCAGTTCGGTGCTGTTTACCGGAAAATACCGGTCTGCCAGTTGTACCGGCTGTTCTGTTTTGAGGTCGTTTTTTCCGGCCACACGGATGAGCGTGGTCCGGTCGGTGCCGGTAGCGAGCAGCGTCGTGCCGTCATTTCCGCAGCCGCTTCCTCTCAGCACCACTCCCGAAGCCGCGATGATCAAACTTCCGCTGATTTGGTAGACGCCTTTTTCAAGCAGTACGCTCCCGCGAAATCCTTGTTCGTTCAGGGGTAAACCCGACAGGTAGTTGATGGCAGCCTGAATATCGGCTGTGGCATCGCCTGCTTTATGCGGAACAATGACTTTTACCGGCACATCGGGAACAGGAGCTTCCGAAGCCAAATACCCGCAGTACGAATAATCGGGTAACCGATCGCCGTTGGCCTCGATCCGATATTCCAGCTTTTTATTCTCAGTGATGTGTACCGGCGAGCTGGTGGTGGTTTTGAAATGCGCCAGGGCCATGCCCTGATTGGCATACAACAAAATCAGGAGAATGAATTTTGCGTATTGAAATCGTTTACATTTCATCTTGTGCTTTTTTATTGTTTCTCTGAATTTTCAGAAGTATATGAAAGCGATCAACGGACCCGCTACTCTGCTGTCCGCCCTTCTTTTTTCGTTTTAAGATAATTAATCAGCAGGTGCATGTTGCGGATGTATTCGCCCGTTGAGATGTATTCCTGATCGGTGGTGTCGCGATAGGGCGAAGTATCCGTTTTATCGCCCACATTCTCCGAGGTGAACTCGTCGGTTAGCTCCTGATCCTTTCCGTCGCCGACGTACGGATGGCTGATCATGGCGTGTTTGGCCAGCCAGCGATTTCCCTGGTCGAGGGAACTGATAATTTCCCGGACCATTTCCTCGGTGGCGGGGAAGTTGAATTTAAACCTGTTCAGATCATAGAATTTTTGAGGTGTTCCCGGATGCTCAAATCTTCCGGGCCTGATAGGGGAATCTTGAGTTGCTTCTTCCGCGGAAAGGGCAGCTATGCGGTTGTATTCTTCTTTCAGTTCCTGCAAAGGTACGCGACATTTGCCGTAGTAATGCGACAGCAGGTGCTGGTCGTCGTCGTCGGTGAAATAATAGCCGTAAGCAGCGTTCGATCCTTTTCGGTGGACATACACCGGCTTGTTGGTTTTGGCATCTACAAAAGTAGGGTGGGTACGTTCGCCTTCCGCCTGATCGGCCGGAAGCGCAGTTTCTTCGAGCCAGCGAATGGCATCGGGCACACGGGCCAGAAAACGCTTATCGCCGGTGTATTGGTAAAACTTCAGCAGGAGGCCGGCATTTTCGCAGGTGGTGGAGGGAAGAAAAGCAGCCGGTTCGTAGGTGCGGGCGCCGGCCGCCTCCAGGTCCATGTTCAACTGCTGTCCCCAGGCGCCGCATCCGTCCTGCGACAACAAATAAAAATTCATCCCTCTTTTGATGGGATCGAGAAAACGTTCCTGTCCCAGGGTCAGGTAACATTGGATGAGGAAATGGATGTTTTCCCAGGTTACATCGTCGTTAAATGTGTAGAAGGAGGAATAATCCGGATGGCCTTTTTTGCTGAAATCGTAACGCAAGGGGTAGCGTTGCGGCCAGCCTCCCAGCGGGTACTGGCTTTCGAGGATGAAGCCGATGGCTTTGTCGAGTGCCGGTCGGTAGGCCGGGTCCGTATTTTCAAGATACATACGCAGCAGAAAACGGGCAGCGTCGGAGGTGATGTCGTCGTCGAAAGTGGAGTTGCCGTAGTAGTGCTGAAATTCTTCGAGCCGCCAGCCGTTTTTGCCAATGGTACTGTACCATGCTTTCAGCGAGCGGTCGCCGGCAAAGTCGATCATGTAATTCCAACCCCCTTCGTGGCTCTGGCCCCAGATGATGGCGGCGGCGGCTTTCTGTGCTGCCTGGTAGTAATATTCGTTTCCGGTAGCGTGATAAGCTTCCAGAAACAGGTGCCCCATGCTGATGGTGCCCGGATGTTGCAGCCAGATCATGGTTTTATATGCTTCCATTTCGCCCCATTGACGCGAAAAATCAGGCAGGTAGTACCAGACATAACCGCCGTTTGTGCTGACCGTTTCAACCATAAACCGGGTGGCCCGAAGCATGGTTTCTTCGATCTCGCGGATGATATCTTTTTTTGGCGCCGACATACTTGTGGCTGGTAACATGAAAATGAGTATGAAAAAGAGGCAGATTTTAGTTCTTTTCATCTTGGTAAGTTTGGTTCATTATTGATTTCGGTTTAAACGGTTTGTTTTACAGGTTGATGAATTCTTCAGGTTTTAAGACTTTCGGACTAATTTTTACGTGATAAATGGCCCCTTTAAACCAGGACCGCTTATTCAGCCGGACTCCGAAAGAGCTTTGTCCTGTATTGATCGGACTGCTATTGACCGATCCTTCCAGTTCCTTTTCTTTATTTATGTAGGTAGCCAGGTGGCCGTTGTCGACCACAAAGGCGGCATGGTACCACTGGTCGAGCGGGTGCAGCAGGGTGGAGTCGATCAGGGCAAGCTTTTCGGTCCCGCTTTGCAGGTAAGCATCGAAATACCAATGGGTAGCCGTGTTGCGTGTTTCCAGCAGGACGCGGTCGGCATTTGCCTCGCCGCAGTGAAAAAAGCGTTGTTCAAAATTACCCTGGCTTTCGGGACGAAAAATCACTTCGATGGTGAATTGAGTCAATCCCTTTAGCGGCATTTCATTCAGGAAAATGCCATCATCCCGGCCATCAAACCAAACGGCTTTCCCGTATGGGGAATCGACTAGCTTGGGAGCGCCGCTAATTTCGGAATATGATTTTGATCCCAGGAACTCTGCCGGAAACAATTCAATGATTTGGGAACGGGTAATCAGCGGGAAAAATAGGATGAACATCAGGAGTGCAGCGGTTCTCATAGGAGGTTTTTAAGGTAAAGATAGTGGCATTTCAGAGAAGGATGGTTTGAGATCGTAAAGAATGAGGCCATCCATTTGGACGGCCTCTCTTTAAATCATTTGAAACGGTAACTGATTCTTGAAAACGTTCAAACTTTTAATACAGCTTTCAATAATCAAACATCATTTTTACTGATTGGGCAATCCGTAACCATTTTTTACCTTACCTTTCGATTGGTCAATTACTACCAGGGGCATTGCATGGAAGTAGCGGGGCGCGCTGGTCTCACGGCCTACTACGCCGTCGAGAATAGCAGCATCCAACATCGCTTTGGCATTGGCGTCACTCCAGATCCGGATCCCCCAATTCACTCTGGTATATCCGTCAGCGACCAATGCTAACGCTTCTGCGCCGTTAGGATCAATGTAGTTATACAAACCTTTGATGGCCAGATTTTTGGCTGGGTAGTTCGCGTGGGCTGCAGCGCCCCATTCGTAGATGCCGCGCCAGCCCGGGTAGAGCGCCGGGTTACTTTCGTCAGGACTTTGTGTGACTACAGCAGCGCTGCCACTGCCTACCTGTACAAACTTTGTCCAAATATAATTGGAAAAGGTCCTTCCGCTTGGGAATGTGTAGTATCCGTTTGCTTCAAGGCTTGTCAACATAGCTGCCATTTCCTGGCGAACTGCAATGGCCCTTTCGTTGAACTTACCCGAACGGATCATGTCCCAACGGATATCGCCTTCGCCCAATAATTCCAATTTGCGCTCATTATAAATGGCATTCAACAAGGCCTCGCCTGTGAGCCCGGAAATGTTTTTGCTTGTATTGCCAAAAGCCCGTTCACGAATCTGGTTTACCAGCGAAATCGCTCCGGCATTATCGGTTCCTACAATTGCTTTGGCTTCGGCAAGCATCAGCATCGCATCAGCCATCCGCATGATGACGTAGTTGATACCTGTCGTACGGTTTCCTGCATTTGGGTATGCGGGTACATCTCCTCTGTTTTTGTCCCATTTATTGATACTTGGGCCGCCGCCGCCGATACGGGTGCCTACGCCGAGCGGAATCAGGTTTTCCTGTCCGGTTGCCGCGTTGCTTCCGGTTACCACCATACTGACGTCGCGACGCTTATCGCCGGCTTCGTAAGCATTATAGAAGAAGGTGGGAATGATGCGGATGGCAGCAAAGGTATTTAAAACACTCATCACCGAACTGTTGGAACCGGGACGCCCCATACTGTATCCATATTCAGCATTTCCAACGCCGGCAACCGTTCCGATTTCAAAGAGCGATTCGGGACTTACGCGTCTCGAATTCACTTCCTGAAAATGTTTTTGGAAGGGATTGTTGGCTGCCCGGCTGTCTGTTGTGATCAGGGTTGCCGTTCCTTTGTGGGTATTCACAGCTGCATTCAGGTATTGTTCAGCCATTTTGATATAATCCAGATAATCCGTACGTCGGGCATAAACGCAGGCTCCGTCATTGGACCCCTTTTCCTCAAATTGCACAGCGCCGTACAATCCGGACACATCCGTGCGAATGGTTTGCCATGAACCCGCGTGAAGCGCGATCTCGCCGATTAGCGCATTGGCGTACGTGCGGCTAATCCGTTCAGCGGTAATTCCGCCTTGCCCTAATGTGTACATTTTGCTTTCTACAGCTTTAAGTTCATCCAAGATCTTATCTATAATCTCGAAGCGTGAAGTCAGCTCGTATTCTTCCACATATTTGTTTTCATAGCCAAAGGGAACATCGCCAAAATGACGTACCAGTTCCCAGGCGCAAAATGCCCACAAGGTTTTAGCTTCTCCGTAAAGATGTGTCCAATCGGTAGGTGCACTACCTGTAAGCTCCGTCTGGTATTCTCCTTTTTTTTCTATTAAATCGGCAACACGGGCAGCGCGTGCAAGTGTAATGTTCAAGCTATTATACAGACCGGCACTTGCATTTATTGTGACCGCAGTGGGCTGCAAACGTGCAATTACATTGTTTGCCGTAGGAAATTCGCTCATATATTCAGCATCAGATCCCAGCGGGTCCTGCCAGTTGTAGTTTCCGCCGTGTGCTGCATTTTGGCGATATTCGGCATATGCCCACGATAGCGCTTTAAAGGCTTCGGCAGGACTCGACATCACAAAGTTATCGTCTGATTGACCCTCATTTGATACATCCAGGTAGTCGCTGCATCCGGTAAACATGAACGGCAACAGCGCCAGGCATATATATAATATTATTTTTTTCATCATTGTTTTTTTTAAAGATTATTGTCCATTTACGCGATTTAGAAAGTAGCATTTAATCCAATCACAAACTGACGGGCTCGGGGATAGGTTCCCCAGTCAAGCCCGGGA
The DNA here is from genome assembly GCF_049347105.1 of Gaoshiqia hydrogeniformans. Classification (GTDB taxonomy): domain Bacteria; phylum Bacteroidota; class Bacteroidia; order Bacteroidales; family Prolixibacteraceae; genus Gaoshiqia; species Gaoshiqia hydrogeniformans. The sequence goes on along the minus strand of NZ_CP186334.1, from coordinate 5,368,019 downwards.
GTAGGATAACGGGCGTTGTTCATGTTTTCATTCGTATTTACTTCAGGGTCAAGTCCCGAATAACCCGACAGGGTAAATACATTGTAGATAGATCCGTATGCGCGGATGTTGCTTATTTTAGCCTTGCTGAGCAACTGTTTTGGCAAGGTATAGCCCAAAGTCAGCGTGTTGAGGCGAAGGTATGAACCGTCTTCAATACCGATATCGGAAACATAGCCTTGTTGCAGATAGGTTGACGGCAGGGTTGCATTTGCGTTGGCTGCATTCAACTGTTCGGGAGAGGTCAGGCGTACCAGGTTTCCATTTTGAATTTCGAAAAGAGTATAAGAGTCTTGCACGATAGCCAGCTTATTGCCATACAGACCGCCCCCTTTGTTCAGGTTATAAAGCGTTGCCAATTTATTGGCGTTGTAGATATCGTTGCCGTAACTCCAGTTAAAATACAGGGCAAGATCGAAGTTTTTATAACTGGCGTTGACGTTGAACCCGCCGGTGTGTTTGGCATTCATGTTACCGATCTCGACATAGTCCTTGTCGTCAATTACACCGTCTTTGACAGCATCCACAAATTTAGGTAAGCCCGGATAAGCCTGTTGTTCCCCGGGAACCAGGCCTCCGCGATAGGAAACAAATGCTTTTGAAAGATCGGCAACGCCATCTTTCAGCGTGTACATGCCGGTTGCAGCGTCGAAATTGAAATCGTCGGGCGTATAATAGCCTTTACCATCCATTTTATAACCCATCACGATACCAACGGGTTTACCAACCTGCAGGGCGTAGTCGGCATTCGGAATACCTGATTGCAGGAATTGCGTTCCGTATGCGCTTTGAAGCCCTTCAGCAAGCTCGTCTATATTTCCCCTGTTAAAGTTGATGTTGGCGCCTGCCGTAATATTCCAGTCCTGGTTCTTGAATAATACGCCATTCAGTGAGATTTCCACTCCTTTGTTGCTGGTTTGACCAATGTTGGCGTAACTGGTTGTAAATCCGGTGATCGAAGGAATGTCGGTCAGCATCAGCAAGTCTTGTGTTGTGTTTTTATAAAGATCGATCGTTCCCCACAAACGGCTGTTATAGAGCGTAAAGTCGAGACCGATATTGCGGGTAATGGTGGTTTCCCATTTCAAATCGCGGTTGGCCATTTGACTGGAAGCCAGGTCATAAGAAGGCTGAAGTTCATTGTTTAAACCATATTGCCAGCGCGTGTCACTTTCGGATGCCCACAATTGCGACCATTGATCGGCGCTAATGGCATCATTTCCTACCTCGCCGTAAGATACGCGAAGTTTCATGTCGTCGAGCCAATAGGTGTCTTTCAGAAACGATTCTTCCGAAACCCGCCAGGCAACAGAAGCAGCGGGGAAGTATCCCCAACGGTGTTCGGGCGAGAAGTTCGAAGAGCCGTCGGCACGGAAGGTAGCAGTAAACATGTACTTGTCGAGAAGCGAATAGTTTGCCCGGCCGAAATAAGATTGAATACGGCTTGGCGTAGAAACTCCCGAAGAAATTACGAGGTCTGATCCGTATTGCGAAATCATGGCAAATGCATTCGCCTTTGTAAAGTTGTTCGGAAATTTTCTGCCGGAGATACGCATGTTTGTTCCGCCCGAGTCTGTGATTTCCTGACCAATCAGGGCATTGATCCGGTGAACCTCTTTCAGTACTATTTCATAGCTCAGGGTGTTTGTCCAACGCAACGACCAACCTTCGTTCTTTCTAAAATCGGCATCACCAGCCCATTTATGGGTTCCATCGCCATTCAGGTAGTTTTCCTCGTTAAAACTGGCAGGTGTAGGGCCTCTCCATATTTTATTCTGCGTATAATCGCGGGCCAGGGTCAATTCCGTGCGATAGTTTAGCCCCTTTATAATTTCCCAGTTTGCGCCGGCTGTACCACGAAGTGATTGCCTTAAAGTCAGGTTCTCCCGGTCTTTGATCACTTTTACAGGGCTGTACATGTCATCAAATACAAAAGACTCCTCACCCAAAGAAGCATCACCCAGGAAAGACAGGTCGCCTTTTATATCTTCCATTGCGATCGGACGGAAACGGTAAGATCCTGAGAGTGCAGAACCGTACCCATTGGTGGTACTTTCATTCCCCAGGGTTTCCCGATCCGTATAACGTACGTCTAAGTTGAAGTCCAGCTTTTTGCTTATTTTCTGGTCTAACTTGAACGATGCCGTAGCTCTTTTGGAATAGGAGTTCAGCTTCATCCCGTCTTCGTCCATGTAGTTAACCGTGAAAATAACTTTTGTCTTGTCTGTTCCGCCGGTAATGGTGAGGTCATGGTTGTGCGAGAATGAACTGTTATACACCTCCTTTTGCAGGTTGTATGGCGACACATTTTTATAGGCATCAATACCGGCAGAGTTACTGCCCGTATAGGCTCCAATGCCAAACAATTGTTGAAACGGAGTGGTATAAGTAGTTCCGAAATAGACATCAAGCAGTCCCCATCTGTTTACCAGGTAATCGTATGGATCAAAAGTATCCAGATATCCGGTGGGGGTATTGAATTTTACATACCCGTTATAGCTCACGGTAGCCTGGCCTTCTTTGCCCCTTTTTGTCGTAACAAGAATAACCCCGTTTGCTCCGCGTGCACCGAAAATAGCGGTAGAAGAAGCATCCTTAAGCACGTCAATGCTTTCCACCATATCAGCCGGAATATCGCTGATATTGCCGGGTATTCCATCAATCAAAACAAGCGGATCGTTGCTTTGGGAGATAGAACCTCCGCCACGAACGCGAATGGAAATTGTCGCATCGGGACGTCCATCCTGAGACATGATATTCACGCCGGGAAGGCGTCCCTGGAGCGCCTGCGCCACGTTGGCAACCGGAATGGCAGCGAGTTGTTCTCCCGAAACGGAAGCAACCGAGCCGGTCACATCCCGTTTTTTCATGGTGCCATAGCCAATGGCTACCACTTCTTCCAGTCCGATGGTTTCCTCTTGAAGGGTAACATTAATTTGGCTGCGTCCGCTCACCTGAACTTCCACCGGTTTCATCCCTACAAATGAGAATTGCAGGGTCGCATCGGCAGGTACGTTGTTCAGGCTGTATTGCCCGTCGAGATCGGTGATGGTACCGTTGCCGGTGCCTTTTATCACCACTGTAACCCCGGGGATCGGTTCGCCGCTTTCTCCCCTTACGACACCGCTTACGGTTAGGTTTTGCTGCATCACTGTTGCCGTCCGGATGTTGGTGGCGTTGCTTTTTAAGATAATTTGCCGGTCGACTACTTCGTAAGTAATCCCGGCCTGTTCGGCTAATTGGTTAAGAATGTGGTCCAACGATCTGCCTTCTGATTCAATAGTTACTTTTTGACCTTTTCTGAATACTTCATCCTGGTACAAAAAATAATAATTTGTTTGATCCTCAACTAATTGGATAAAGTCCCGAACCGGAACATCTTTTAATTTCACATTCAAGGACGTGTTCTGGGAGAAGGTATTTCCCCAACTGGTGATAAAAACCAGACATGAAAATAAGAAAGTTAGTTTCATTTTTCTTAGAATTAATCTGCAACCCTTTACAGCGAAAGGGTCACCCATTCGTGATTTTTTCATAAGTTTGTCATGTTTTAATTATTATACAAGTAATTAATCGTATCAGGCTGGTCTGTGCTCGCAACACAGGCCAGCTTTTATTTAATCAAATATTTACCTTCTTCTGTTCTTGTAATTTGAATATTGGCGGTTGTTGCCAATATCTGTAATACGTCGTCTTTTTCCTGCTGTAAAGCCAGTTTCCCGGTGATTTTTTTCTGTTCCAGGTTTGAGTTGTTGTAGCTCGCCTGAATATCGTAATAGCGTTCGAGCTTTTCAATTACCTTGTGAAGTTCAACGCTTTCGAAATTTAAAAAACCATGATGCCATGACGTGTAATTTTCGGCCTTAACTTGTTTTTTATAAATGGTGGCATGGTCTTTATCGTAATACAGAATGTCATTGGGTTGCATGGTGTATTTGTTATTCAGCAGGCTGAACGTATTTTCGGATATATGCACTTTACCTTCCGCGAGCACGACTTCAATTTTTTTATCTGAAGCATAGGCCGATACGTTGAACGCTGTTCCTACTGCTTCTATTTGTACATCGGTTGTTTTTACGAGAAAAGGTTTTTCAGGATTGTGCTTTACCTGGAAGTAACCTTCGCCAATTAAAAACACCTCGCGGTGTTTCTCTTTAAAGACATGAGGAAAAAGCAGGCGCGACCCGGCGTTGATGTGGGCCACGGTACCATCGGGTAAGGTCAGGGCCGAATTTTTTCCGTATGGAACAATGATCTGGTTAGTACCTGGTTTGCCTGACTTTGTTGCTACCGGGATGGTATCGGTCTGGTTGATCACGACAGCGCCATTGCTGAGGTAATCGACTTGGGAATGTTTCTCGCGCAAGGTGATGCTGTTTCCGTCAGACAGAATTAAGCGGGCATGTCGTCCGTTAAAAACGGAAACATTGGCCATTTGTGCACTGATTTCGCGGATGGTATTTTGGTATTGATACTGCGTAATGACCGTTCCCATGGCAAAAAACAACAGCGCCATGGCCGCGTATTTCAGTGTGTTCAGAAAAAGTTTACGGATTTTATCCGATTTTTTGCGCCGGGTGATTTTCGTGTAAATTCCGGGAAAAAGGGAATTTATTTCATGTCTGGAAACGGATCTCCCGGTTGATTTTAAGTGGATCAGAATCAGTCGGGCTGTTTCGATATCGGCTTGTTCTTCCGGATGTTCATCCAGATATGTCTTCCAGTACTGTCGCGTTTGTTCATCGGACGAAAGAGCCCGGCGTACAAATTCTGTGTTTTCGAAATAGGCAAAAATTTTATCCATAGGAAGACCTTTACATCAGTAAGGTCGCGGTCCGGAAAAAACATGGACAGTTTTTACCGGCTTTTTTTCAGGAAAATCAGGAAAAAATTACTAAGTATTTTTGTGTCAATGGTTTCCCGGAGTGTTTTTATGGCCCGGTAAATTTGTTTTCGGGCTGATTCGACACCGATTTTTAGAACTCTTGCGATTTCGGGATAGTCTAATTCTTCTTCAAATTTCAGGTAAATAATTTCCTTTTGCTTCGGAGACAATCCGGCAACGGCCGCTTGCAGTTTTTGCTGAATTTCTTTGGATAATTCTTTTTCAATCAGGTACTCCTGAATATTGTATTCGGTTGAGAATTCCAGCTCGTCTCCTTTACCTTCAATTACCTGGAACTGCCATTTCTTGCGGTGGTTGATTTTTTTCAGCAGGTTGTTTTTCAGCGCAATAAATAAATAGGCTTTCAGGTTTTTAATTTGCTTTCCAAAACGGTCGCGCTTCAGGTATAAATCAACAAATACTTCCTGAAGGGCATCGCCGACAAGTTCGTTGTCTATATTGAACTTGCGGCCATAAGTTAATAAGCTTCCTGCGTAGCGTTCGTAGATGATTGAAAACGACCGGTCGTCGCCTGCCAGAAAAGATTGCCAGAGAAGTTCAATCGGAAGTTGTTTGATGTCATCCATTTACCATTGCCAAATTTTTGCAAAGATAAGAATCGATTTAAATCATGAAATTTATCCGGCTAAATTATCGTGTCAGTTTGACGTGATCTGCAATTTATTGAAAGGGATTTTATAAATTTATTCACTAAAATACCGGCTTTATGGAACGCAGGGACTATTTAATCGACCAAATACATCAACTGGGGCTTTTTATTGCCAAACTGATTGACCGTTTGCAAAAGAAAAAGGACCAGGGACAAGAAGACCAATTGTTTACAGAGGCTGCTGACGCCTTTTGTGTTCAGTTTGGTTGGGATATGGAAGAACTGCTGTTTCTGGACGACCGCAGTTTTATCGGGCTGATGGATGAAAATTTGCTGGCTAACGAACATTTTGAACAAATGGCTGCGGTATTTGAGTTGTTAGGCGATCATGCCCTGGAACATGAAACCCTGCTGCGAAAAGAACTGTACCTGCAAAAAGCGCTGTTGCTGCTGAATTACGTGGAGCATAAAAGCCATACCTATTCGATGGAAAGGCGGGACCGGATTGTTCAACTCGAATCGAAACTGGCGCTTTAAAGATTACTACCGGATGTTAAAATGGCCTCCAGTCCTTCTTCGAGACGGAATTCCTTCACAAAAATGCCCTCTTCCTTTAGGGCAGCCATGAAACCTTCGTTCATCATTTTGCCGGCCAGCAGCGGAAAGTCGAGTAAGGCCGGAAAATTCGCGGGATTGTCTGGATTTTGGTAAAACTCGCGACAAGTGCCAACGTCCATCGAAAGGTAAATCCGGCAGGCCATCGGGCGTGCAGCGTAGGCAGCACAGGCGCCGTTTTTGAGTAAGGGGCAGGGGCTTTTATAGCTGAGCATTTTTTCTTGGGTCAGTGAGCCGGTGATTTTGTTTTTATTGGCCGCATGACGGACAACTTCCGTTTGCTCTTCAGGGCCGAAATGGGTTTTCAGGTAATTCCCGAGGTAGTGTATTTCGTACGAATTGGCAAATACAGCCTGATGACAGCACCAGGCGCATCCCTTTTTGCAGTCAACAGTTACCTGTTGCCTTTGGGCCAGAGCAAGCAGCGAATCGATCAGTTCGTCTACGGCCTGGTACATGGCGCCAATGTGTTGCAGAAATGCCGTTTCGTTTTTTACTTCCTGCACGGCTTGTTTACCTAACCGGTAGCCGTCTTTGTAAAATACCTGTCCGTGTTCTGAGATCCCGCTCTTACCCATACTGCTTGTTTTGAATAAAAAAACTGAAAATAGCAAAATTATTGACAGAATAAAAAAAGCAACGGGTACGAAACCCGCTGCTTTCACGCAATCGTCAGTTTTTTATCAAGTCCTGATTTTATTCTTCATAATCGTCGTCGGCGCAGTGATTCTCGTTAATCCAGTCGCCGATCCATCCTGCAGCTGCTGCTGCATCGCCGTAGGTAAGAATGTCCTGAGCTGTTTGGTTTGGCAGGTTGGCAGCAGATAATTTGCCGACAGTGGCCAGCCAGCTTTCAATGATGGCTACTTTTTCCAGAACAAGGGCGTCGGTTACCCCCGACAGTTTAATGGCTGCAACCTGGGTAAATCCTTTTTTGGAATCTTTGATGCCGCCGGCGTTCGATGTATTCCAAATAGCGCGTCCTTCGGCTTCGGTATATTCAAAACCTCCAACAGTTACTGTTGCAACCGCCCAGGCATGAGGAGAGGCAAAGAAGAAACCCTGAGAGAAAGAACATTGTGAATCTTCATCTTTACAACCGATGCCGTCAATCTGAAATTCGCAGCAGCCGGTATTGGCTCCCGACTTGAAATAACCTGTGACCTTCGATGTGCCCCAGTGGCCCGCAAGTACCAGTTTATACAGCGACGGAAGATCGCCGGTAGTGCCATAGTCATATTTCACCATCGGGTCGTTTGTGCAGGCGCTCATGGATGGATCCGGTTTTACTTCGGGAGTAGGAAGTATTTCGACCCATTCGCCTAATGAATAATCAAAATAGTAGGCAGCCAGAACGTCTGACCAGTTGTTTTCCAGGTTTAAAGCAGGATCTTCACATCCGGCAGCTGAGAATCCCCAGTGTGAGAGGTTTTGCAAGGTTCCGTTTTTCCCGTTTCCCGGGTTTGGATTGATGATGGTCCATACAAATTCGGTTGAACCGGCGTTCTGGGTGACATTCAGGTCGACCAGGTAATCGGCACAACTCGATTCTGACGGAATCGGTTTCCCTTTTTCTTTTTCAAGGCCGGCAACGCCGTCTATTAATTTATCGGGTTTCTGACATCCGACAAAGGCGAAGGAAACAACTGCAAGGGAAAGTACTGTTTTTACAATAAAAGAATTCAAATTTTTCATGGTATTTAAAGTTAAGTGAATATCCATATTTATGTGATACAAGTTACGTCATTTAACGGCTGTTTCAGGCGGTTTGTTCTTATGCTAAACCGTCAAAACGGCCTGTTTTGGGCTTTGGCTTTTCAAATGGGTTTTTTGGCTGATCAAATAACAGACTTGACTTACCAAAAAAAACAGGAAATGCCCGTATTTCGGAGTATTCGCATAGATGGCTGATACTTAGTCCGATAGAAAATCTCCTGATTTTTGTTGGATCGGACGGGAAATTTGTCTCCATAAGGATCATGATCATGACGCTCTGTCCTTTGTCCTGATTTTTCATCGTTTTATCAGGGTGGACATCTGATTTAATTGAAAAAGAATGTTTTCTAAATACCTTTTTATAAATTCGCAGCAGAGTAAAGCAATTGAATCTTGACAGAACGAATTAAGAACGTTAAGTGAAGCGTATGAAGGAATTGAGTCTGGTTATTTGTGTGTACAACGAGGAGTTAAACATCAGGCCCTTAAGTGAACAAATTAAGGCCGCCCTGTCGGGCTATGATTTTGAGGCAGTTTTTGTTGACGACGGTTCAACCGACAGTACCCGCGAAGAAATCCGGGCCATTGCTGACGAACGGTTTATTTTGGTGGAACTGAAACGGAATTACGGACAAAGTTCGGCCCTGCAGGCCGGGATAGATCAAGCATCAGGAGCTTACGTTGTCCTGCTTGACGGTGACCTCCAAAATGACCCGGCTGATATCCCGATGATGTTGAGAATCTGCCGGGAAGGGGAATGGGACATGGTCGCCGGTGTACGCGCAAACCGAAAAGACGGCGCTTTTTTGCGTAAAATACCGAGTAAAATTGCTAATTATATTATTCGCGAATCCACAGGGATCAAAATGAAAGATTTGGGTTGTACCCTGAAAGTTTTCACCAACGAAGCCATAAAGTCCATTCATATTTATGGCGAGTTACACCGGTTTATCCCGGCGCTGCTGGCTCTCGAAGGTTCCACCCGGCTGACCCAGGTTGACGTGAACCACCGCGCGCGAGAGTTTGGCAAATCAAAATACAACCTGAGCCGGACAACACGCGTGTTTAACGACTTGTTGCTGATGCTGTTTTTCAAAAAATATATGCAACGGCCGATGCACTTTTTCGGTGGCCTGGGGATAATTACTTTGGGATTGGGCTTTTTGATTAACCTGTATTTGTTGATCCTGAAACTTTTCGGGCAGGATATCTGGGGGAAACCTTTACTGATTCTGGGATTGCTGTTGGTGGTAGCCGGCCTCCAGTTTATCACGATGGGACTGGTAGCCGAAATGCAGATGCGTACCTATTATGAGTCGCAGCACAAAACGCCTTACCGCATTCGGAAAGTCAGCCCGACAAAGGGAGCATAATTATTCTTCTTTCTCGTCTTTGATGCGAAAGGTGTTTTTTGCCCCGCTGAAAACCGATTTCCACCAGTAGTTGATGATTGACCGTTGCTTGTCCCGCTCAAAATAAATGTCATCCGGGAGCAGGATGCGTGTCCGTGGGTTTTTCGATTTCAACATCAGGCTGTTGGCCATGAAACTGGCAAATTTGGCTTCTTTGGTGTCGCCGTCTTTTTGTTCCAGGATAGAAACTTTCAGGTCGTCGTATGCAAACCTGAGTTTCCCGCTTGCTTTGTCTTCGTCGGCGTTAAACTCAAAGTCAAAACGGTTTACCTGTCCCGAACGGACCAAAATCAAAGCGTTGTTTTCGGTGATTGGGTTCAGCATTCGCATGTCGAAAGGCGACAACCGGCCCGAAACATGAAACCGGTGCCTGTCTGAATTCATATTGAAGGTCATGTTTACTTTCAGCTCGCTCTCGTTCATCAGCCAGGCCGAAGCGTCGAATCTGACTTCCGGACGGGTATTGATAAGGTAGGGCAGGTTCGTAAACGGGTAAATTTTTCCGTTCAGCTTTCCAAACTTCACCAAACCAGGGGCAGGCATATTTTCAAGTTGTTCGGCATACGAAATGTCGGAATTCAGCAGTTTTACCGTGTCGAAATAAAACGGCAGTTCAAACTCCCTGACGAGTTGCTGCGGCATGGGCGGACGTTGTTTTTCGTTAAATTCTTTTCGCTTGTCGCGGTAAATATTGACCTGGGCGCTGTTGATCAGGACCAGGCGCCCGGTAAATTCTTTTTTATCAAACCAGCGGTCGATATCGATTCCCGAAAAATCAATGTGGCCGATCTTTCCCGAGTAATAGTCTGCCTGGAAAGGGATGATTCGTTGATAATCGTCTTTGGAATACCTCGGTTTTATTTCGATCCCGGAAAAGCTCATCCGGTTGTCAGTTCCGCTGTACGAGATTTTATCGATCACGAAGTCGTACCATCGTTTCTGATCTGTAAAGCGGTGGTCTCTTTTTACAATGCTCAATGTTTTTGCGCCAAACGGTTTTTCTGACAGGGTGCTGTCCAGGCTGAATTGATCCAGGGTGATATCGACATGCTGATGGCTGATTTTTTCTTTTTTTGCAGAAATATAGAAACCGGCATCCTCAACGATCACCTTTTCGGCCGACAATTCATCCATCACCTGTTGCAGATCGGCCGGAAGTTTCAGATAAAACGGGTTACCATCCTGTTCCTGGTCGGTTATATTTAGCCTGAACACGGGCTTGGCCATCCGGATAAGTTGTGCATGAAAGCGATTGTCCTGAAAGGCGTCCACCGGGTCCAGTTGTTCAAAACGCAAAACCGGCATTTGGATGGACGAAATGGTGCGGTCGTCGCCGTCGCGGGTCGATTGGATGTCTAAATTCGTGAAGCTAAGTTGCTTTTTTGCGGAAGAATAGTTTACGGTTTCCACCCCAATCGTATAGGGGACTTTTTCGGGTGTCAGCTTTAATGCAGAGAGGCTCGTTTCGATATTGTCCGATGTAAACCTGGCGGTTTTTATATTTTCCGGACGTTTCAGGCTGGCGCCGTCAATCGAAAAATTAAGGTCCGAACCGGCGATTTGCTGTTGATTAAACCGGTCGGTATTGTAAATCTTTAATTTCCCGTTTGTCAGCGCAACTTTCCGGATACTCAGTTCTTTCATTTCTTCCGGAAGCGGGACCGTGAGGTCTTTAAAGTTAAATTTTCCGGATGGTTTCCCGTTCCGGTATATTTCTATGGTTGGCGAATCGATCTGTAAATCACGCACTTTAAGTACCTGGTTGAAATAGACCTGCTCCGGGTTTACACCGTTCAGTTTTACTTTCGGAATGTTTACCTGGATGTGCCAGGGCATGCTGTTGAATTCAGCGCTGGCAATGTTGGGGTAGAGGAGGGCATTTGAAATCGTCATGGTCGAATCTTTGGAGCCCAGGCTGATTTCTTTGGCCCTCAGCAAATGCACATTATCCGACAGTTTAAACAGGTGGTCCATGATGCGTAATTCGAACTCATCGGCAAAAAATAACCGGTTTTTTTTCAGCTCGTTGTCGTTGAGGACAAAACGGTCGAGTTTTACACTAAACTTGTTGGTCAGGTCGATGGTTTTTCCTTTCCGGCTGTGGTTCACAAAGCGGATGGCCCCGTTGGTTACGTTAATCCCGCCGATCTCGATGTGTTCAATATAGTTGTTCAGCAGTTCATACAGTTCTTCCGGATTAAACTCATTATCCGATTTTTTCAGCCGGGCAAAAACTTCGTAATAAATTTCGGGTTTGACGATGGATATGTTGTTGATATTGAGTTTTTTCTCAAAAAAGGCGTGGTGAATGTCGGTATTTCGCAAATAAACCGAAGGTATTTTTATCCGGTAGCGTTCGCTGCGGTTAAGCCGTCGGAGCGTAGTTTCCGGGTTGTCGCTTGTTTCGGGGTACAGATGAAAACCGCTTATGCTCACCAGCTTTTGTATGCTCGATGCTTCCAGGCGGGCGATTTCGAGTTTATGGAGCTGGTCGGCCAATTTCATTTGATAATCGCGGAAACTTAATTCGAGGTTGGTGGCATAAAAAAGCTTGTCGGTCCGGCGGGCGCTCACCGAATCCAGCGAAAAATCAGTCAGACGAAAGTTGAACGATGCTTCAATATGACCGGAGTCCTGTTGGTTTCGCAGGTCCGAGATTTGGAAATGACCCTGATCGATGGCGATCACCTGGGCATAAATCCCTTTGATGTAGTCGCCAATAAAATGATAGAGCAGGCTCGTGTGATCCCTGTTTTTTTCGGCGGCATCGCGAAATTGCTGAATATTGACTTCGGGTTTAAAGGCCGAAATTTCCTGTAAGGGCATTTCCCGGTGATGGAACAAACGGGCCAGATCGACCGAAAGAAAACGGATGCTGTCGCAGCTTAAGCGAACTGTTGCGGGTAATTCTTTCCGTTCGCCGGCCGGGATCAGCTGAAGGTTTTCGGCTTTGATCAGCTTTTCGGCGCTTGAAGCGGTGATGTTTTTTGCTTCGAAGCGGTGAACCTTGTCATTCAGCCGCAGTTGATACGATCCGACGGTCAGTACAAAATCGTCGGAATAGAGGATTTTGTCCTCGCGCAGGTACGCAGTGGAGTCCAGTTCAAAATTCTCGCCCTCAACCCGTATGTTTGTGAATTCCTGAAACAAATCTTCGTCGGCTGTTCTCGATTCAAACCGTAATTTCCGGCTTTCAAGGATCAGGCGGCTAATTGTAATCCGGCTGAAATCGTCCCGAAACAACTGGTACAGATCAAAGTCGCTGATTTTTCGAAGATTGAGTCCGTCGGCATATCGCGGAGGCTTCACCCGGATGTTGGCCTGCAATAGCTGCAGCGAGTCAACTTTCAGGCTGTCTCCCTCAATAATCGACCGCAGGTTTCCCGATTTCAGCCTGATTTCAGGCACTTCAATCCAGTACCGTGTTTTCAGGTGATCGGATTCGCGGATGGGAGAGAGGCTGATATTTTTCCCGCGGATGGTTTTGTTTTGAATGGAATAAATGAGTTCGTCCACGTGCAGGCGATGAAGCTGATCACCCATGATCCGTCTGTAATCCTGTATCTGGAAATAGATTTCGCCGGCCCGGAACAATTCCTGCCGTTTGGCCAGGACCGATTGGTCGAGGTAAAAATCTTCGACCACGATGTTAAAGTCGCTGATCGAATGAAACACCGAACTGTCGGCTACCTGCGTGTATTGGTTCGCTTTTGCCTGCAAAAGCCTGATTTCGCCGATGGAAACCGAATTGAGCTTGTTGCCGAAAAAAGGTTGCAGTTTATCAAACAGATCATTTTTTTCAATCTCTTCAGCAGAAAGGCTATCGGCGTCGTGAAGTTCGAATTCGGGCTCACGGATGCTGATTCGCTGAATGATCAGTTCCTGATCGAAAAGAAGCGAACTCCCGGATATACCGATGACTTTGATTTCTTTTGCCGAAAAATAATAATGTTTTCCCTCACTTTTTAGCGGAATCAGTTCCAGTGCGTCGATGCTGATACTCCGGCTCCAAATGCTGGTGCGGATTCCCGAAAACGAAAGCGAATATTCGTGGTTGGTCGCATTTAACACGTAGGTGTTAACCCTTTGGCGGATGATATTTTTTGAATAGATGGACAAATAACCGGCGCAACCAGCCATCAAAAGAAAAATCGCGACTGTTAACCAGCGGATTAATTTTCGTCTTTTTGATTGTTTGATCCTGAACATAGCCGGACGGTTAAGGTGACTAAGGTATGCTGTAAACTGCTGTAAAAATTGCTAAAATAGTTTCTTCTTCAAAGTAAAAGAAAGTAATTCCACATAAAAATGATACATTTAAAACGAAAATAGTTGAATTTAATTCCATCTTCCGGCGTATGAAATCGTTATTTTTCATTTTTTCCCTGTTGGCCATGGTCAGCTCCGGTTATTCCGGGAACCTGAAGGTATTAATTGTTACCGGCGGGCATAGTTTCGAGCGGGCCCCGTTTTTCGAACTGTTCGGTTCGATTGACGGAATCAGCTGGGTTGAAGCGGTACAACCGAAAGCCAACCAAATGATGCTCAGCGGAGAAGCAGATGAATTTGATGTGCTGGTATTTTACGATATGTATCAGGAAATCAGTGATGAAGAGAAGGCTGCTTTTCTCGGCCTGTTGAAATCGGGGAAACCGGTGTTGTTTTTGCACCACGCCCTGGTTTCGTACCAGCAATGGGACGAATTTGAGCAGATTATTGGTGGACGTTATTATGATGAGACGCGATATCCCGGTCATCCGGCAAACGGGTATTCTACCTACCAACATGATACATCTGTGCCGGTCAGGGTGTTGATTGACGAGCATCCGGTCACCAAAGGGCTGACTGATTTTGTTTTGTTTGATGAAGTTTACGGCAACTTGATGATCTTACCATCGGTTAAACCCTTGCTGCAAACCACCCATCCGGGCAGCGCTCCGTTTATTGCCTGGGAAAACAGTTATGAAGCGTCAACCATCATTTACATTCAGCCCGGTCATGATCAACAAAGCTATCGTGACGAAAATTTCCGGAGATTGATCAAACAGGCCATTTTTTACCTGGCGGCGAAATAGCTAATTTCAACGCGGCTTTTTCTCTTATTTCCGGTTTTTACTGAACAAAAACTAATCAACCCGGTTCTTTATTGGGGTGACTGATTTGGCTCACGATGAAGGTCACCGGGAACGAAAACAGAAAACACATCCAGATGAAACGACAATTTTTTTTGATACTCCTTGCTTTTGGTTTGTTCAATTTTAGCTGTGGCGATTCGGAAAAAACTGAAAAACCGCAGGCGCTCGACACGTCGGAACTGGCTGAAAAAAGCGAAGATAATTCGGGAATACCGGCGAAAAGCAGGCCTCATCCGGGGCAACAAGTGTACAACCAGCACTGCAAAATCTGTCACCAGGCCGACGGCTCGGGTGTTTATGGCGTATTTCCGCCGCTGACGCCAAATAAGTACATCGAAGATAAACAGCAGTTCATCACGCTAATGTTGCGGGGGATGACCGGCAAAATTAAGATTGACGGAGTCGAGTACAACAACATCATGGTTCCTCACGATCACCTGAGCAATCAGGAGTTGGCAGATGTCATTTCGTATGTACGCTCCAGTTTTGGCAATCAGCTCGGCCCGGTAACCAAAGAAGAAGTGGCAACTGCCCGTAACAAGTAAACAACCGGACAACTGCCACCCCGGCGAATCAAAGGATTCGGCTAAATACGGATTATTTTATCGCGAACCGGGCAAAAACCTTATAGTTCAGTTTAATCTTTTGGAATGATATTTCTTCTTCCGTGTCCGCAGTGGTCTGATCCATTGCAAAGCTTTCCATGGCAACTTTACGAACATAAGGTTGAATGTAACTTTCTCTTTCCTGTAAAAACAGGGGGCGGCCAACTTCTTCGTCAATGGCCCCGAGCAGGTATTCTGCTTTTTCGCGGGCATTTTTTACAGCCAGAATCTTTACTTCTTTCTTCAGTTTCTCCATTTGACTGTGGTCTACGCGGCTTACGGCAGCGTTGAGCGCTTCTACCTCGTCCAGTATGTTTATTAGCCTGGTGAGTTCCCCGGTCGATGCGACTTTCATGACATAGGATTTTGACGAAAGTACGTCCTTTTTCTTCCGTTTGATCGTGATGAAATCCGCATTGGCATCTGCCAGCGACAGCTTATCCAGACCGAAGTTGTTTTTCTGGAGCAACTGTTTCAGCGTTTTCTCCAGTTTGTCCAGTTCTATCTTTTCTTTCCCGTCGTAACGTTCTTTCAAGGTAAATTGCAGATAGATCTCATCCGGTTCAATTTCCATTTCATGTTCGCCGGTCACTTCGATGTAAGGAGTCGATTCGATTGGGTTAGCCATTGGTTGAGCTATGGCGAAATTGCTGAATAGCAGCGCTGCCATGATTAAATAAATTGTTTTCATTGTTTCTGTTTTTAAATTGTCTGTTTGAAGTATGACTGATTTGTATTAAATCCTTCTATCCGGTTGTTTATTCATTCTGTTCCGCTGAGCTAAAATTAAGTATTATCTTTAACAAAAATATCAATTCATGAATCCATTTCTGCAACAGGTTGCCGGTTTTCTTTACCGGAAACATGGCGAGTCGCTCAATCGTCTATCGGTTGTATTTCCAAGCCGCCGTTCAGGCGTCTTTTTTAACGCGTATTTGAATGATTTGGTTGAACGGCCTGCGCTTGGCCCCGGGGTGATAACCATCAATGAACTCGTTTCACAGCTGTCGGGTTTGCAAATATCAGACCAAATCAACCTGATTTTGCGCCTGCACCGGATTTACCGCGAAGAAACGGGTCATTTAGAGGAACTTGATGATTTTTATTTTTGGGGCGAAATACTGCTGAATGATTTCAATGATGTTGATAAATACCTGCTGGATGCTGACGACCTGTTTCGGAATATCGCCGACTTAAAAGAAATAGAAAGCCGGTTTGAGTATCTAACCCCCGAACAAAAACTGGCTATTGAGTTATTCTGGGGAAATTTGGGAAAGGCAGGAGCTTCGGTAAACCGTGAAAAATTTTTAAAAATATGGAATAAACTGGCTGGGATTTATCATCGTTTCCGGAACGAATTACTGGCCGAACAACAGGGATACAGCGGATTGGTTTACCGCGACCTGGTTGAGAAACTACAAACGCAACAGGACCTGATTGCCGGCATGGACCGGCATGTGTTTGTTGGTTTTAACGCGTTGAACAGTTGCGAGAACAAGTTATTCCGGCTGTTTAAGGCGGCCGGAAAAGGCGATTTTTTCTGGGATTATGATGCGGCTTTTGTCAACGACCCGGCCCACGAAGCCGGTTTATTCATTCGAAAAAACCTGGTTGAGTTTCCGGCGCCAGACGATTTTTCCCCCGATACCGAAATGCAGCCGCCCAAAAAGATTAAGCTGGTTTCGGTTCCGGGACAAGTAGCGCAGGCCCAGATAGTCAACCAAAAGCAATTTCTGACTGATCCGGGCGGAGAGGTTCGCTTTGATGAAGCCGCACTGGTACTGGCTGATGAAAACCTGTTGGTGCCGGTCGTCTCGGCTGCCGGTTCCCGTTTCAGCAGTATAAACATCACGATGGGATACCCGCTGCAAAATACGCCCGTTTACAGTTTGATTTACAGTTTGATCGATTTGCAGAAAAATTTCCGCAAGGTGGACGGAGACGACGGATTTTATTTTCGCCCGGTACTGGCGGTATTAAATCACCAATTAATTGCCCGCTCAGAACGAACAAAACTTGTCCGCGAAATTCATCAGCAAAACAAAATTTATGTCCGAACAGCCGATCTGAGAAAGGATGACTTGTTGGAATTGATCTTTAGCCGTCAGGAAAACTGGCGCGATTACGCGGTTTATTTTATGGAAATCGTGCGAAAGCTGGCCGTTGGTTTTCCGCAGCGCGATGACAGTCCTGTCAGGCTCGAACCGGAGTACCTGTACCAGGTGTTTTTAGCTGTTCAACGTCTGGCAGGTACCCTCGGCATGTATTACGCCGATGCCATATCGTTATCGCTTTTTTACCGGATTCTGCTGCAACATCTGCAACGGATTAATATTCCTTTTGAAGGAGAGCCGCTCTCCGGTTTACAGGTGATGGGGGTGCTCGAAACCCGGAACCTTGACTTTAAAAAGCTGGTTCTTTTTTCGGTGAACGAAGGGAAGTTGCCCAAAACCTCGGCCGTTCATTCGTTTATCCCTTACAACCTGCGTAAAGCCTTTGGCTTACCGGCATACGAAGAGCAGGACGCGATGTACGCGTATTATTTCTATCGCCTCATTCACCGGGCCGAAGAAGTTGTTCTGGTGTATGATTCTTCCGGCGACGGGATGAATACCGGCGAAATGAGCCGGTACCTGTTTCAACTGTTGTACGATTCGGGCGTGAAGCCTGAATTCTATCAGTTCGATTTCGATTTTAAAGCGTCCGTGTCTGAGCCGATTGCGGTTCAGGGAACCAAAACACACCAGCAACGGCTGTTGAGCCAATATGCCGAAAAGAGGCTGAGCCCGAGCGCCCTCAATACTTACCTCGATTGTAAACTGAAGTTTTATTTCAGGCATGTGGCAAATATCCGCGAAGCCGATGAACTGACCGAAGATGTAGACCCGCGGTTGTTCGGAAATTTGTTCCATTACGCGGCAGAGCTGATTTATTCGGCATTTAAGGGAAAAGAAGTGAACCGCGAAAATCTGCATGCGCTGATAACCGATAAAAATAAAATCGGGAAAGCCATTCATTCGGCCTTTGCCCGCGAATATTATAAGGACAAAGATTTGAAAGATGTAAAAATAACGGGCAAAAACAGGCTGATTGCCGGTAATTTGCATACTTACCTGGAACGCATGCTCGAAAACGACCAGGCTTTCACCCCCTTTTCGGTGTTGGATCTGGAAGGTAATTACGAGGCTGAATTCCGGTTAAAGGCAGACGACGGAGAACATACCATTAAACTGGGGGGCATCGTCGACCGGATTGACCGGGGGCGGGAGGGAGTCCGGATGATTGATTACAAAACCGGCCGCAACCTGGCGCTTAAGTTTAATGAATTTGCCGATTTTTATAACCGGAAAAACAAGAGCCGCCCGAAAGAAATTTTTCAGACCCTGGTGTATTCCGAAATATTCAGGCGCAGCACGGGCGAGCAATCCATCTGGCCAACCATTTATAAGATCGACCGGTTTTTCGATGAGGGTTTTGACCCTTCGGTAAAGCAAAAAGGAAATACCGTCAATTACAGCGGGCTGGCTGACGGCTTTACGGCGAGCCTCGATGAGTTGTTGCACGAGATATTCAGCCCGGACAACCGCTACGATCAAACCGAAGACAGCCAAAAATGCCAGTCCTGCGCGTACAATTTGATATGCCGCAGGTCTTAATCGTGTTTTTCCAGTAAATCGGGGCGAAGCTGCCGGGTACGTTCATAAGCCTGGCGTTCTTTCCACTCATTTACCTGCTTGTCGTTTCCGCTAAGCAGGATTTCGGGAACTTTCCACCCCTTGTAATCGGCAGGGCGCGTGTAAACCGGCGGGCTGAGCAGGTTGTCCTGGAACGAGTCGGTCAGGGCGGAGGTTTCATCCGACATGGCGCCCGGAATCAGCCGGACAATACTGTCGGCAATCACCGCGGCGGCAAGTTCGCCGCCAGTCAGTACATAATCTCCGATCGAAATCTCGCGGGTGATCAAATGATCGCGTACGCGCTGGTCAACTCCCTTGTAATGACCACACAGGATGATGATGTTTTTATAAAGAGACAACTGGTTGGCTGTGCGTTGGCTAAACACTTCGCCGTCAGGGCTTGTATAGATAATCTCATCGTATTCGCGCTGAGCCTTCAGGTGTTCAATGGCTGCCTCAATGGGCTGAATGGTCATCACCATTCCGGCACCTCCGCTAAAGGCATAATCATCGGTCTTCCGGTGCTTGTCAGTCGAAAAATCGCGGATGTTGTGGACATGTATTTCTGCTAAACCTTTTTCTTTGGCCCGTTTCAGAATGGAATGGTTAAACGGGCTTTGAAGTAATTCGGGCACGACGGTGAGAATATCAATACGCATACAATATTTTTTTTGCAAAAGTAACAACATTTGCCGGATTCACGACGGGCTTTTGGGAAGATAAAACATGCAGAAAAGTACATAAGATGACAATGTGGCTTGCATTGATGATTAATTTCGGAAATAATGGCACGGTAATTAACCAATCTTCCGGGAAAAAGTCAGAAAATCAGGTCTGGAACAGAACTTGACCGGGGTAAACCGAAATAACGAAAAACAATTAAAATTTTACAGGAGGAAATAAAAATGAAACTATTAACAATGAACCCGGTTTATCATGTCAATGCTGTTGATCGCTTGCTGAATGATTTTTTCAGTCAGAATTATCAGACTGACCGTTTCGATAGAAAGGAGTTGACGAACCAGCCAGCAACCAATCTTTATGACCAAGAAGATCATGTAGCGATTGAGTTATCTGTTCCCGGTTACGAAAAAGAGCAGATTAAAATCTCGGTTGAAAAAGATCTGTTAATCATTAAGGGTGAAGTGGAGAATGAAGGAAATCAGAAGGTAACATACGCACGCGTGGAATTTAAACCCGGGAATTTCGAAAAGAAGTTCAAGTTGTCGGAAAAGCTGGATCCGGAAAAAATAAATGCCGGTTTTAAAAACGGTATCTTAAAGGTTACGGTTTCCAAAAAAGAAGAAGAACAATTGCAGACGCGGCAAATCGAAATTGCATAAGGTAATTTTTAGGGTTTAGGACAATAAGCTGTTTTCGCAAGGGAGCAGCTTATTTTTTTGTTTATTACGTATGTTTTGCAGAATTATTCGTTGTTTTGCTTGAGTATTCGTGCCGAAAATTATATTTTCGTAACTTAGTGAACTTAAATCTCTGGAAATTACCCGGTAATTTAAATATATTGTCACATGGAACCTAAAGATCTGAAAAACTCAAATGATGAGTTAAATGTAACACCGGAAAAAAACGATGTTACTGCTACGTCCGCAGAAAGCCTGGCGCTGAGTCCTGAACCTGAAAACACTTCCGAAGCGGATCTCGTGCCGGAAGTTTCTGAACCGGTGATCATCCGGGAAGGTGAACATGTCGGGGAAGAAATTCAACATGAGGCCGAACCGGCGGAAGCAGTCGCCGGGGATGAAGAAGCCCGTGACACAGTGGAAGAACCGGAGCAAGCTTCTGACGCAGAGCCCACGCCTGAGGTTTCTGAGCCGGTTTCGGGGCAGGAAGCTGAACAAACCGGTGAAGAGGAAATCCGGGCTGAAGAAGAGACTGCCGAAGTAAGCTCCGGGGCAGAAACAGGCCCGGATGCAGTTGATCAGCCTGAGCAACCGGCGGAACCGGATGAAGATGAACTGGACGAAGAAACGGCCAATGCCGTTGTGGCTAAAGGAAAGATTGATTACTCCGGGTATTCGGAAGTTGAACTGATTAATGCCTTGCGGGCCTTGCTTACATCGCCAACCGATGAAGATATCAAAGAAGAAGTTGACCGGATAAAAATCAATTTCTACAGGATACACAAGGCCAACTTCGACCTTGAAAAGGCCACTTTTCTGGAGGCCGGCGGCGACGAAAGCGAATTTGTTTCGGCGAATGCGCCTTATGAAGAAGATTTAAAAAACCTGTTGAGAGAATATCGTCAGCTGAAAAATGAGCATGGTAAACAGATGGACGAAGAAAAAGAACAGAATCTTCAGATTAAGTACGATATCATCGAGGAAATAAAATCGTTGGTAAACCGGAAGGAGTCAATCAATAAAACTTTCCAGGAATTCAGGGATTTGCAGCAGAAATGGAGGGATACGGGCCTGGTTCCGCAATCGAAACTGAAAGATCTTTGGGAAACATACCATCATCATGTCGAGAATTTCTACGACTATATCAAGATAAATAAAGAGCTGCGCGACCTGGACCTGAAAAAAAACATGGAAGCCAAAATCGGTTTGTGCGAAAAGGCCGAGGAATTATTGGTCGAACCATCGGTGATAAAAGCGTTCAACATTCTGCAGAAATATCACGAACAATGGCGCGAAATCGGACCGGTGCCGCGCGATAAGAAGGATGAGTTGTGGGAACGGTTTAAAGCGGCGACATCCATTATTAATAAAAAACACCAGGAGTATTTTGAAGACAGGAAAGACGATCAAAAGAAAAATCTGGAAGCTAAAGCCGCCTTGTGTGAAAAAGCGGAAGAAATTGCCGGCGCCGAATTACTGACCCACAAAGACTGGGATGATAAGTCGCGTGAGTTGATTGAATTGCAGAAGGTTTGGCGAACCATCGGTTTTGCGCCAAAAAAAGACAATAACCGCATTTACGACCGCTTTCGCAGCGCCTGCGATCAGTTTTTTGATGCCAAACGCGAATTTTATGCACAAAACAAAGAATTTCAGCAAAATAACATGCAAATGAAGGCCGATTTGTGCATGCAGGCCGAATCGCTGAAAGACAGTACCGATTGGAAAAAAACAACCGATGAATTTATCCGCATTCAGAAGAAATGGAAGGAAATTGGCCCCGTGCCCCGAAAACAGTCCGACCTGATCTGGAAACGGTTCCGCGCGGCCTGTGATTACTTCTTCGAACAGAAATCAATCCATTTCTCGTCGGTCGATCATGACCAGGTTGAGAACCTGAGGCTTAAGAAATCATTGATTAAAGAGATCAAGGATTATGTTTTGACGAAAGATGAAGACGCCGACCTGGAACAAATGAAAGATTTTCAGCGGCGGTGGACCGAGATCGGACATGTTCCCTTCAAAGACAAGGATAAAGTCCAGAATGAGTTCCGCGATGCCATCAATATTCATTTTGACCACCTGAAAATTGATGATCAGAAACGAAACCTGCTGAAATTCAAGAATAAAATGTCAAACTTTTCGGTTACCTCCAAAGGGCAAAATAAAATGCGCTTCGAACGTGATAAGTATGTGATCAAGCTGAAGCAGATGGAAAGCGACCTGGCCCTGCTGAATAACAACATCGGTTTCTTTGCCAATACCAAAAATGCCGAATCGCTGATTGATGATGTGACCAAAAAGATACAGAGTACACAGGAGAAAATTGAGTTTCTGAAAGAAAAAATCCGAATCATTGACGAAATGGATGATGAGGACTATGATTAGTATAGAAAATGAACACTGGTTTTAACCGGATATCACAGAATAAATTAACAGGATGGTTTCAGGCTTGGGTCCGAAACCATCCTGTTTTTTTGTCGGATATAAAATGTCAAACCGGTGATTTTTTTTGAAGCGTAATAGTTTTTATTGCTTAACTTTGGGCGTTTTTAGAAACATTAAAATTTTACGATTTTGTCAGCAACCAAGTACATCTTTGTAACCGGAGGTGTGACCTCCTCCTTAGGAAAAGGAATATTAGCAGCATCATTAGCTAAGTTATTGCAATCCAGGGGTTATTCCGTGACGATCCAGAAGCTCGACCCGTATATTAATGTCGATCCGGGGACCCTTAACCCCTATGAACACGGGGAGTGTTACGTGACCGAAGACGGGGCCGAAACCGACCTGGATTTAGGTCATTACGAACGTTTTTTGAATGTTCCCACGTCTCAGGCCAACAATGTAACAACCGGGCGGATTTACCAGTCGGTGATTAACAAAGAACGTCGCGGCGATTATTTGGGCAAGACCGTGCAAATCATTCCTCACATTACCGATGAAATTAAGCGGAAAATAAAATTTCTGGGAACGAAAAAAGATTACGACATCGTGGTTACCGAAATTGGCGGCACGGTTGGCGACATCGAATCGTTGCCTTACGTTGAGGCTGTTCGTCAGCTGAAATGGGAACTGGGTTCAAGCGCATTGGTCATCCACCTGACCCTGGTGCCCTTTCTGGCTGCTTCGGGCGAGCTGAAAACCAAACCAACTCAGCATTCGGTTAAGATGTTGCTCGAAAACGGGGTACAGCCCGATGTACTGGTTTTGCGGACCGAACACGACCTGGGCATCAGTATCCGGAAAAAAGTGGCGCTTTTTTGCAATGTCGATATCGAATCGGTGGTTCAATCCATCGATGTGTCGACCATTTATGAAGTGCCGAATAAAATGCTGGAAGAGAAGCTGGACGTAACGGTCCTCAAAAAACTGAAATTGCCCTATAAAAACGAACCCAAGCTCGACGATTGGAACGAGTTCCTGAAAAAACATAAAAACCCGGAAGCGATTGTAAATATTGGTTTGGTAGGGAAGTATGTTGAGTTGCAGGATGCTTATAAATCGATTGCAGAGGCCCTGATTCATGCAGGCGCCGAAAACCGGGTAAAGGTTAACCTGAAATGGATCCATTCCGAAAAAATTACCAAAAAGAATGTCGAATCAGAACTGGCTGGTTTAAGCGGTGTGATTGTTGCCCCGGGATTTGGGCACCGCGGAATTGAAGGCAAAATACTCGCGACCAAATATGTGCGGGAAAACAACATCCCGTTTTTGGGCATATGCCTGGGAATGCAAATCGCGGTAATTGAATTTGCCCGGAATGTGCTTGGTCTTAACGGAGCTGATTCAACCGAGATGAATGAAAAATCGCCCTACCCGGTGATCGACCTGATGGAAGAACAAAAAGGGATTACCGAAAAAGGCGGAACCATGCGGTTGGGGGCCTATACCTGCGATATTACCGATAAAAGATCGAATCTTTATAAGGCATACGGCAAAACTGAGATCAGGGAACGCCACCGTCACCGTTACGAATTTAATAATCACTACCTGGAAAACTTTAAGAATGCCGGAATGGTCCCGGTTGGGCTAAACCCGGACACCAACCTGGTGGAAGTTGTTGAAATCCCAAAACACAAATGGTTTGTCGGGGTCCAGTATCACCCGGAATACAGCAGCACGGTGCTGAGTCCGCATCCGTTGTTTGTCGCCTTTGTGAAGGCAGCTATGAGTTAATTTTCGAAAAAAACAGATTTTTATGGATAAAAATACGATTGTCGGGATTGTGCTGATTTTTGCCATCCTGATTGGTTTTAGTTACCTGAATAAGCCATCGCAGGAGGAAATCGAGGCGGCCAGACGACGGCAGGATTCAATCAGCCAGGTGGAAAGCTTGCGTAAACAGCAGGCTGAAAGTCAACTTCAGGTAATGGATGAACAGCAGGCTGAGACAACTGCGGCTGATACCGCTGTCGCGGGTACTGAACTGACCGACCGTTACGGGGCATTTGCCGAAGCAGCTTTTGGCGAAGAGAAATTCATTACCCTCGAAAATAACCTCATGAAGGTGACTGTATCCACCAAAGGAGGGAAAATTTATTCGGTTGAGCTGAAGAATTATCAAACCTACGATTCCTTGCCCTTATTCCTTTTTGACGGCCCCGGCAATTTATTCGGACTGAATTTTTTCTCGCAGAACCGGAGGATCAGGACTGATGACCTGTACTTTATTCCTTCATCGACCCAGGCTGGTTTAAGCGTGACAGGTCCCGAGGTAAGAAAAGGGAAAGAAGGAAACGTAAATTATAACGAAGAACACGGTAGCGGCAGTCAATCGTTAAGCATGAAATTACCTGCAGGAGAGAACCGTTACCTGGAGTATCAGTATGTGCTGTCGCATAACTCATACATGGTTGGATTTAAGGTGAATACAGTTGGGCTAAATTCGCTGGTCTCTTCCAATACCAATTACCTGAATTTTAACTGGGCTTTTTCTGCCCCTCGCCTCGAACGGAAATCACAGTACGGCGAAGATCGCTATACGTCGGTCAATTATAAGTATTTTGAAGATGAAGTGGATAAACTGACCCCGGCAAAATCGAGCGAGGAAACCTTAAAGACCAAGGTGAAATGGATTAGCTTTAAACAACTTTTCTTTAGCTCGACCCTGATTGCTGACGATGCTTTTCCCACCGCCGATATTAAATTCAATTATACCGAGGAAAGTCATAAATACGTGGGAGATTTTTACGCCGATATTGCTTTCCCTTACGAAAACCTTCCTGCACAGAACTACGGTATGCAGCTTTACTTTGGGCCGAACCATTATCATACCCTGAAACAATATGATCTTGATCTCGACCGGCTGGTGAACCTGGGCTATTCAATTTTACGCCCGGTAAACCGCTACCTGATCATCCCGGTTTTTAACATGCTCCGAAACCGGATCAACAACTTTGGCCTCATTATTTTATTACTGACCCTGTTCATCAAGCTGATCTTATTCCCGTTCACCTATAAATCATACATTTCGCAGGCTAAAATGCGCTCGTTGAAACCGGAGATGGACGAGATTAACGAAAAGTTCGGGAAAGACAAGCCTATGGAAAAACAGCAGGCAGTGATGGCTTTGTACAAAAAGGTGGGAGTTAGCCCGATGGGCGGCTGTTTACCCATGTTGCTGCAAATGCCGATTTTGTTTGCCATGTTCTTTTTCTTCCCGACTTCAATTGAATTACGTCAGGAAAGTTTCTTGTGGGCAAAGGATTTGTCATCGTATGATTCGATCCTGAACCTGCCGTTTACCATTCCGTTTTATGGCGATCATGTGAGTTTATTCTGTTTGTTGATGACCATTACAACTATCATTTCAACCAAACTCAGCCAGCAGGCAACCAGCAGCCAAACCATGCCGGGCATGCAAACCATGATGTATCTGATGCCGGTCATGTTCCTGTTTATTCTGAACAGTTATCCTTCGGGCCTGAGCTATTATTATTTCCTGGCAAACCTGATCACCATTGGACAAATGTACCTGTTCCGGGTGTTGATCGACGAAGAAAAAATCAGAACCCAGTTGTATGCTGCCAAAAAGAAAGGCGGTCCGGTTAAAAAGTCAAAATTCCAGCAACGCCTAGAGAAAATGGCGAAAGAGCGGGGAGTTCAATTGCCGAAATAGATAAAAACAAGATACAAAAAATGCTGCCTTTTGGCAGCATTTTTTGTATCTTTTGCTGTTTAATTTTGTCCAAAGATGAAAACAGTCAGACGATTTCTGATTTTTACTTCCGACTGATAACCTTATTTATTTTGAAAAATAAAACATCATGAAGAATTTATTTATTTTATTGATCGCAGGAGCAGGGATGGTATTCACTTCCTGTACCGGAACACCAAAAGAAAAAGAAACTGAAAAAACTGAAATTGACATGAAAGCTGAGGCATTTGCCCCGTTTAAACTGACCACCGATTTGAGTGTCCTCACCGAAAATGAGAAAAAAATGCTGCCGCTTTTGTTTGAGGCAGCCAAAATTATGGACGACATTTTCTGGCTGGAAGCATACGGCGACAAAAACGATGTTCTGGCAAAAGCAAGTAGCCCGGCTATGGAGAAATTTATTCGGATTAATTACGGACCCTGGGAACGTTTGAACGGAAACCGGCCTTTCGTGGAAGGTTATGGCGATAAACCTGCCGGAGCCGGATTTTATCCGGCCGACATGACCAAAGAAGAATTTGAAGCCTGGGACGAACCAACAAAAAGCAGCCTGTATACCCTTATTCAGCGTGATGCTAGTGGTAAACCGACGGCTATACCTTACCATATTGCCTTCAAAGAGCAGATTGAAGAGGCAGTTGGCTACATCAGGCAGGCCGCCGGTTTGGCCGAAGATCCCGGTTTGAAAAAATACCTGGAACTCCGTGCCGAAGCTTTGTTGACGGATGATTATTTTGCCAGCGATGTGGCTTGGATGGAGATGAAAACCAACACGATCGACTTTATCGTGGGTCCAATTGAAAATTACGAAGATCAACTGTTTGGCTATAAGGCGGCCCATGAGGCTTTCATTTTGATAAAAGATAAAGACTGGAGCGGTAAACTTGAAAAGTACGCTGCTCTGCTGCCCGATTTGCAAAAAGCCCTGCCTTGTGCAGCACCATATAAAAACGAAATGCCCGGATCGGACTCTGACATGAATGTTTACGATGCTGTTTTTTATGCAGGCGACTGTAATGCCGGAAGCAAAACCATCGCGATTAACCTGCCGAATGATGAGCAGGTGAGGGAAACAAAAGGCAGCCGGAAATTGCAGCTTAAAAATTCAATGCAGGCCAAATTCGATCAAATACTGATCCCGATTTCTGAATTGCTGATCGCTGAAGATCAGCGTGCCCATGTGAAGTTTGACGCCTTTTTTGAAAATACCATGTTTCATGAGGTAGCGCATGGCTTGGGTCTGGGCAAAACAATTGAAGGTAGTCAGACTGTCCGGGAAGCCCTGAAAGAAGCCTACACCTCGATTGAAGAAGGAAAAGCCGATATCTTGGGTTTGTGGTGCGTGTACGAGTTAAACCGGATGGGAGAACTGACGGATAAAGACCTGATGGATAATTTTGTTACCTTCATGGCCGGCATTTTCCGCTCGGTACGCTTCGGCGCAGCCAGCGCCCACGGGAAAGCCAACATGATCCGCTTTTACTATTTCCAGGAAAAAGGCGCTTTTGAACGCGACTCGGAACCCGGAACTTACCGCGTCGATTTTGAGAAAATGAAACAGGCCATGTTTGATCTGTCTGATTTGGTCTTAACGATTCAGGGCGACGGAGATTACGCCAAAGCGAAGCAGATGATCGACGAGTCGGGTTTTATTCGCGAAGAACTGCAAAAAGACCTCGACCGGATTGGCGAAGCCGGCATTCCGGTAGATATTGTGTTTGAACAAGGCCCCGGTATTCTTGGTATATAATCCGGCCTGTGTTAACGGGAAGATCCGATTGGGCTTCGATTGAGGGGACCCAATCGGATTTCTTCTTGAAGGGGAAAAGGCAGGTATCGTTAAAAATCCGGCTTCTTTGCTCAGCCGGATGAACGTCAGTTATTCTGCTCTTTTAAACCACAGCCGGTTGCCCACACTGTAATATTTGTCGCTTTCCTGCAAATCGGTCAATTGTACATTACTCCGATCGGCGTGCCTGTAAGGTAAATGCGGTACGATAAGATCTTCGCCTTTATTCCAGTTGGCCGGGGTGTAAACCGTTTCATCCCTCGCTGTTTGCAAGGCAATGACAGTTCGTTCAATTTCTTTCATATTCCGGCCAACTTCGGTCGGATAAAAATTGATTGAACGGATGATGTTGTCGGGGCTGATAATGTAAACACCGCGGATGTCCCTGCTGGTACTTGTCGGACTATGGAGCATGCCATATTTTCGGGAAACCTGCATCGAATGGTCGTCAATCAGCGGAAAGTGTATCTTTTGGGCTCCGCGGCCTTTGTAGTCCAACTCTTCCAGGTGGGCCTTCCACATGGCGTGCTGGTTCAGGTTGTCTACCGAGATGACAGCCAGCTTTACACCCAAATCTTCAAAAGCTTGCTGCATATAGGCTAATTCGAGTAACTCCGATGTACATACCGGTGTGAAATCTTTGGGATGGCTCATCAATACTTTCCAGTTTTTACCGTAATCGTCAGGAAAATTTAAGGTTCCGTTTGTTGTTTCCGCTGTAAATACCGGCGCTTTTGCTCCAATCAGCGGGATTTGTCCACTCTGGCTGTAACCGACTCCTGCTGAACAAATCAGCATCAGGAATAATAAGGATAAATTTTTCATAAAATAATTTTAAATATTGCATACTTCACCTAAAAATGAATCCTTCAGATTCATGCAGAGCGATTTGGTCCGCTCATCAGAGAGATGTCGTTGAAGTATTTGCAACAATGGCCCTACCTCTTATTGCATCACCTGCGAATGACATGTAACGAATTTTGGAAAAAAGACCTCACGATTATTACTAAGCCCTAAAAAATATAAGAATCCTGTTCTCATTTTTCCTCGATGCGAATTAACCACATTGAAGGGGCTAAAGTCAATGGGTAATTTCCATACCTAAAGGTGTTTTATTCTTTTTTTAAAGTGCCTTAGCAGGCTGCAAAGAACCGTTCGATACAGTTTTGAATTCCTTTCCCGCGTTCAAGTTTTTTTACCGGAGGTAGTCCGGCTAGTTGCCGTACCCGGTTAACTTCGTGAAGCGAAACCGGAAGGAGAAGATCCGGATGGTTTATTTTCAGGATCAGGCTTGTTTTCAGGGTCGAACCTTTAACGCGGATCGTGCAACTTCCTGTTCGGGCCGGATGCACATGGATGTACCTCTCCGGTTCAACTCCTTCGCGTATAATCCATTCCGATCCATCGTCCAACCGGATGTGCCGATAACCCGATGTGGCATTCAACCAGGTTTTGAATTCGTCCGGATGAAAGGCTTTTTCGTTTTTCAGAAAACAAATTATTTGATTTCCGATCGTTTCGGGCGACAAGCGGCCGGTGTAAATATCGATGTAGTTATGGCACAAGGGATTAAGCATTTCGGCCAGTTCGTCTACCGAAACGGTTGTCAGTAAAGCCAGGATATACTTCCGGTGGTGCTTGAAGGCATTGAACTTTACAGGAAGAGGAATGTCATTCAAACCGCTCATAACAGAACCTTTCGGCAAAGTTACGAATTGAGCGCATGCCGTTCTGCTGCCAATAATCAGAAACTGTAGCCAATGCCAAATTTCAGCCCGTCTTCGACCAAATGCTGTTGGTTACGTTCTTTATCGAAGGCAATAACCGCATGGTTTTTCAGAAAGGCATTTGCAAAGAAATGCAGCTGTTTGATATTTATTTCTCCGCCAATCCCAAACCCGAACCCAATTCCGGTTTGGCTGTCAATGCTTTGTTCGGGCAGCTTGATGTCGAAATCGAGCAGTAACCCGCCATTGACAAAAAAATATTTTAGAAAGCTCAGGTTGCCGTAAGCCGGGATGGTTAACAGTTCGGCCGTCGTTTGCCTGGCCGTGAGATCAATCTCCGGATTCGGTGCCGGGGTAATTTCTATTTTGTTTCTGGAATATTCGAGCCCGGTTTCGAACCAGAGCGAAGAAACAAGCGCTTTCTGGTAGTTTAGTCCGATCAGGTATGAGCTCTTGCCATGATAGCCGGCAGCGCCATCCAGTTCGTTTACCCGGTATACATCGTTGTTCGCGTACCCGTATACCAGGGCTAATTTGTGATGTTGAGAAAAAGAAACAGCGCTGATAAAAAGCAGCAGGATAAGTGTGGCTAGTTTCATTTTGTTTGATTTTAGGCAATGATTTGTGTTTTGTTTGTGATTTTCAGAGCATAAAATTATGAATAAACTTACAAAATGAAGACATTGGTTGAAATCTTTTTTTTGTTTAAAATGAGAATTTAACATTTTTTTATGAAGGAGATATTCGGGCGGAGAAAGGCTGCTTATATCAGAAGGAGGATGCTGATTTTGGTAACGATTCCCAGGTGGCGCCGACTGACAATTTTTGATGATTTTTGTTACCTTTATCGCGTGAAAAATTAAAAACATGGAACTGAACTTACTCACTGCAATTACGCCCATTGATGGCCGTTACCGATCGAAAGTCGAAAACCTGCAATTGTATTTTTCTGAATATGCCCTGATCAAATACCGGGTTTTTGTTGAGATCGAATACTTTATCGCCTTGTGTGAACTGCCCCTGCCTCAATTGGCCGGTTTCGACAAGACCTTGTTTGCCCGTTTGCGCGGCTTGGTCGAAAACTTTTCGGTAACCGATGCGCAGCGGGTGAAAGACATTGAAAAAGTGACCAATCACGATGTAAAAGCCGTCGAGTATTTTCTGAAAGAAGAATTTGATAAACTGGGCATTCAGGCCTATAAAGAGTTCATTCATTTTGGACTGACATCGCAGGACATTAACAATACGGCAGTTCCCCGGTCGATTCACGATGCGCTGGATTACGAATATTTCCCGGCGATCAATGATTTAACCGATAAGCTGGATGAGTTGGCCGACGAATGGAAAAACATACCCATGCTGGCAAAAACCCACGGTCAGCCTGCTTCGCCAACAAATTTGGGGAAAGAAATCCGGGTTTTTTCCGAACGGATAAAAAAACAACTGGAGCAACTGAGAGGAATTCAATGCGATGCCAAATTCGGCGGCGCAACGGGAAACTTCAACGCGCACCAGGCTGCCTATCCCGAGATCAGCTGGAAAGCGTTCGGCAACCATTTCCTGAAGAAATACCTCGGACTCGAACGCGCACAATACACCACACAGATAGCCAACTACGATAACCACGCGGCAATTTTTGATGCCCTGAAGCGAGTAAATACCATTCTGATCGATCTCGACCGCGACATGTGGACTTACATATCGATGGAATATTTCAAGCAAAAAATTAAAGCCGGCGAGGTCGGATCGTCGGCGATGCCGCACAAAGTAAACCCGATTGATTTTGAGAACTCGGAAGGAAACCTGGGGATCGCCAATGCCTTGTTTGAGCACCTGGCTGTTAAGCTGCCGGTTTCGCGCCTGCAGAGGGACCTGACCGACTCGACGGTTCTGCGCACGATCGGTATGCCCGTTGCACATACGCTGATCGCGGTTCATTCGACCATGCGGGGACTGGATAAATTATTGCTGAACCGCGATGCGATTGATGCTGATCTTGACGCAAACTGGCCGGTTGTTGCCGAAGCCATCCAAACCATTTTGCGGCGCGAAGGCTACCCAAACCCATACGAAGCCCTGCGCAACCTGACACGCGTTAACCGGAAGATCGATCAGCAGGTGATTCATGAATTTATTGACACCCTGGGCATAAGTGATGCTCTGAAAACGGAGTTGAAAAAGATTACGCCACACAATTATACAGGCATCTTTTAATTTAAAACAACGCATTTTTTGATGACCGAATCGGGTTGGTTGTCGTTCTGAAAAATGGCTTATAAACGATCATGAAAGATTTAATCAAACTGTTACGGAGGTTTTTGCCTCCATATAAAGGGAAAGTTGGGCTAAACTTTTTGTTTAACTTACTGG
Source organism: Gaoshiqia hydrogeniformans (assembly GCF_049347105.1). Taxonomy (GTDB): domain Bacteria; phylum Bacteroidota; class Bacteroidia; order Bacteroidales; family Prolixibacteraceae; genus Gaoshiqia; species Gaoshiqia hydrogeniformans. The sequence continues at coordinate 5,335,918 of NZ_CP186334.1, read as the reverse complement.
CTGCTGTTTTCGGGGCTTTCTCATTTGGCTTGCTGTCGCCGGTGCTGGGTATTTTGTTTGGTACCGAAGAGGGGGTCACCGAACTTTTACCCTTCGAGATGTCGGTAAAAGTCATTTTAAATAACCTTTCGTATTTTATAACCTGGGTGATTGATCAGTACGGGCAATCTACGGCGCTGATATATATCGGGATGTTTATTATCCTGATGGTGTTGCTGAAAGTCGGTTTTACCTATTTGGCCAGTTATATGATGATTGGTATCCGTAACGGCGTAGTTCGTGATATCAGGGGCAGGATATACCGCAAAATGTTGTCTTTACCGTTGGGATTTTTCAACGATGAGCGGAAAGGTGATATTATGGCGCGTATGACCAGCGATGTACAGGAAATAGAAAACTCGGTGATGAATTCGCTGGATATGTTGTTCAAAAATCCGATACTGATACTGATCTCGCTGACCTACATGGTTTATACCAGTTGGTCGCTGACGATTTTTGTTTTTATCATGTTACCTGTAACCGGTTTTTTGATCGGTAGAGTTGGAAAAAGCCTGAAACGGCAATCGCGGAAAGGGCAAAATAAACAAGGTGAAATTCTTTCAATTATAGATGAAGATATTTCGGGTTTAAGGGTCATTAAGGCGTTTACTGCCGAGAAGAAGGCGATTGAACGTTTCGACCGGGAGAATGAAAACTACCGCTTGATTATGAACAAGCTGATGAGCCGGTATTTTCTGGCCCACCCGATGAGCGAGTTCCTGGGAACAGCCGTAATCGTCATCGTGTTATGGTATGGCGGAAACCTTATTCTTTCGGGTGATGCGGGAGCCCTGAGTCCGCAACAGTTTATTGTTTACCTGGTGTTTTTCTACAATATCATCAACCCGGCAAAGGCTTTTTCAACCGCTTTGTACAGCGTGGAGAAGGGACTGGCTTCGATGGAACGAATTGACCGGATATTGGGGCAGGAAAACTGGATTAACGATAAAACTGATGCAGTTTCCAAAGCCGACTTCACCGGATCGATTGAGTACAGGAATGTGAGTTTCAGTTATGTAACCGAAAGAGTGCTTGATCAGATCAACCTTCATATTCGTAAAGGGCAAACCGTAGCTTTTGTCGGAAAATCCGGTTCGGGAAAAACAACTCTGGTCGATTTGATGCCGCGTTTCTGGGATGTAACCGGGGGCGGAATTTATCTTGACGGCATCGATATCCGCGACATTAAGTTGCACGATTTGCGCAGCCTGATGGGGAATGTGAACCAGGAGCCGATTTTGTTTAATGATACCTTTTTCAACAACATTGCCTTTGGCGTGAACGATGTGACGGAAGAAGAAGTGATAAATGCGGCAAAAATTGCGAATGCCCATGAATTTATCATGGCTACCGAAAACGCTTATCAGACCAATATTGGCGACCGGGGCGATAAACTTTCGGGCGGACAAAAACAACGGGTCTCCATTGCCCGGGCTATTCTGAAAAATCCGCCGATCCTGATTCTTGATGAAGCAACCTCAGCCTTGGACACCGAATCGGAAAAGCTGGTGCAGCAGGCCCTCGAAAACCTGATGAAAAACCGGACATCGCTGGTCATCGCGCATCGCCTGTCGACCATAAAAAATGCCGATCTGATCTGTGTTCTTCACGAAGGTAAAATTGTGGAAACGGGTAACCACGAGGAGTTAATTGCCCGGGAAGGTCATTACTATAAATTGCACAAAATGCAGGTGTTTTAGCCTGCCTGCTGAAGCCGCTGTAAGTTGGCTTCTGATTTTTTCATTAATTTCACCCGAATAAACAATGAATAAGCATTATGAGACGCATTCAGTTTATGTTAAGTTTAGTTTTTCTGTCAATAATCATCTCGTTTTCTTCGTACGGGCAAAATGCGAATTCTTATAAAACAGAAAAAGACCTTCTGTACCGAAGCGGCGAACTTACCGATTATATGGAGGAACGTTGCCGGCTTGATCTGTATTATCCTGACAATAAGCCGGGTTTTACAACGGTGATTTGGTTTCACGGGGGTGGCATCACCGGCGGAGAAAAGTTCATCCCCGAACAATGGAAGAATAAAGGATTTGCCGTTGTTGCAGTAAATTACCGGCTGGGGCCGAAGGTGAAATGTCCTGAATATATTGAAGATGCCGCGGCCGCGGTGGCCTGGGCGTTCAATCATATTGAAGAATTTGGCGGTTCGAAAGAACGGATTGTTGTATCCGGTCATTCGGCCGGCGGTTACCTGGGTAGTATGGCGGTTTTGGATAAACGTTACCTGGCAGGTTACCATATCGACTCAGACCAGGTGGCGGCTTTGATTCCGTTTAGTGGGCATACCATCACGCATTTTCTGATTCGTTCGGAGCGGGGGATGGCCGGAACCCAACCCTTGATTGACGAATTTGCCCCGCTATATTTTGTGCGTCCCGATGCGCCGCCCCTGTACCTGATTACCGGCGACCGCGAGTTGGAAATGCTTGGTCGTTACGAAGAGAATGCTTACATGTACCGGATGATGAAAGTAGCCGGACACCGGGAGACCTATTTGTTTGAGCTCGACGGATTTGATCACGGAGCGATGGCAAATCCCGCGTTTGATCTGACAATCCGTATTCTAAAAGAGCTGAAGCTGAATTGAACCTTTTAGGCGGATAACAGGAGTTGCCGGTATAAACCCTCAATTTTTTGGGCCGCCTGCTCCCAGCAGATACCCGTGACTTCTTTTTTACCCTCTTTTTTCATCATGTTGAAAAGCGCCGGGTAGGATAATATGCCGTGGATGGCATCGGCCATCGCCTGTACATCCCAGAAATCGACTTTAATGGCGTGCTTCACCACTTCGGATACGCCCGATTGCTTTGAAATGATGGTGGGCACACCGCATTGCATGGCTTCCAGCGGGCAAATGCCAAAGGGTTCTGATACGGATGGCATCACAAAGACATCCGAAAGACGAAGCATCCGGTGAACATCCTTTCCTTTTAAAAAGCCGGTAAAGAGAAATTTGTTCCCTAATCCGGCGCGGGCTGCTTTTTTAATCATCTCGTGGAGCAGATCGCCGCTGCCGGCCATAATGAATCGGACATGATCCATTTTCTCAAGGACCATCTCAGCAACCCGGATGAAATATTCAGGCCCTTTTTGCAGGGTAATCCGGCCCAGAAAGGTTACAATTTTTTCCCGGTTTCTTTTCAGTCTTTCGGGGTCAGTTACCGGCTCATCAAATTCTACGCCGTTGTGTACCGTACTGATTTTGGAGGGTGAAATGTCATATTTTTCGATAACCATTTCCCGCGTCCGGTTACTGACGCAGATAATGCAATCGGCCTCATCCATACCTTCTTTTTCTATTTGATACACCTTGGGGTTTGCTTTGCCGCCGCTACGGTCAAAATCGGTGGCATGTACATGAATCACCAGGGGTTTACCGGAGACTTTCTTGGCAAGTATTCCGGATGGAAAAGTTAACCAGTCGTGCGCGTGGATCAGGTCAAATTTTGTTTGCCGGGCCAGATGTTCGGCGACGACGGAAAAGTTATGGATTTCATTAAACAGGTTGGGCCCGTAATTTCCGGTAAAATTTATTTGTGATACGATTTGCTGATCCGATTTGATCCCGATTTCTTCAACCGAAGCAGGAGCTTGTTTTTGGTATTCTTCAGGATTGGCGTAGGGAACAAGCCCGGACTCAATACTAAAACATTCAACCGGAAGCATAAGTCTTTCCGGACGGATTTTACTCTTCAATAAATCAAGCTGATTGGCGCCGCGCAGTTGAATGCTGTTTTCTATTTCGTTGCCATGTACCTTCGGAATGACAAAGGTAATGTCGACATTGGCCAGGGAAGACAAGCTTTTTGTCAGTCCGTAGCAGGCTGTTCCCAAGCCCCCGGAAATATTTGGCGGAAATTCCCATCCAAACATGAGTACATTCATGCGATCACCTGTTTCTGTTTTAAGAGTTCTGTTTAATCTAATTAGAGACAAATCCGCTGTTTGCTCTGTCGGTAACAGTTCGTATCAACCGCCTTCCGAACGGTCCCGTTGATTTTTAGGTAAACTGGTAAAAAGTGATTAAGCGTTGTCCACTTCGTGTTCCGGCTTACATTTATTCATCCGGATTATCCATCCTGACGATAATAACAGGTAGATGATAAATCATGTTGCCTGTACAACATCCGATCTATCGGGTAGGTGTTTCAAAAAAGGAAAGGCGCAGAATCTGCCCCGGCAAACTGTTTTTTTGCCTTTTCTTCGGAAACTTGCCAGTCAACAATGTAACCAAAGGAATCGCCCGTACAGTGAATTCCTTTGTTGTCGGCGTATGGCTTATGTTGCTTCTTATTGCCTGTGCGTAAATAGTGGATGTGGTGTAAGCTTACAGGAAAGTCATATTTACTCCTGGTGTTTTGTGTTTTCATGGTGAATGCCTTTATCAATATTTCTGTCTGTCCGAAATTTTTATTTCTGCCCAAGTGGCAGCCAATTAAGAATTACATTTTCACATTCCTGATTGTCAGGATTTTAAAAAGAAGAGAAAAAGAGCGCCTGTTTATATGTTGTCCGCATGTCTGGACTAACAAATACGAAATAGGAATGTAAAAGTTTGTTAATAATCCTTAATCTTTTTTTTGGCTGTCGGTTGCAGGGTTTATCCGGGGGCAAAAAAGCTATGTTTATGGTAGCTCCCATCCGCTTGCCAGGATATCGGCAATATGAATTGGTTTAATGGGGAGTTTTTGTTTTTTTATGTAGCCTTCGATATTCATCAGGCAGGACGATTCAGTGGAAATGATGTATTCCGCGCCTGTTTTTAATGCTTTTTCCACTTTCTGTTCAGTCATCGCCGACGAAATGGATGTAAACTTGGCCGAAAAGGTTCCGCCAAAACCACAACAGGTTTCGGTATCTTCCATTTCAACCAGTTCCAGTCCCTTTACTTTCGAGAGTAAGAGGCGCGGTTCTCGCTGGATGCCATATTCCCGTAGGGCAGAACAGGCATCGTGGTAACAAACCTTATGGGGAAAGCTGGCGCCAAAATCCGTGAAGTTGATCTTATTTACCAGAAAATCAGTCAGTTCATACAGTCTGCTTTTTAACCTGATGTGAGATTCGTATTCCAGATCCTCTTTTTTTATCAGGTCTGAATAATAATTTTTTATGAAGCCGGTGCAGGATGCCGACGGACTAACAATGAGGTGTTCGCCGTGAAAGTCAGCAACAAATTTTGTAGCCAGTTTTTTTGTTTGCTCCCAATAACCGCTGTTATAGGCAGGTTGTCCGCAACAGGTTTGCTCAGGGTTGTAGTCGGCCTGTATGCCTGCTTTTTTCAGCAGTTTAATCACATTAAACGCGGTGTTTGGATAAAGCTGATCGATGAAGCAAGGTATAAATAAGTCGACTCTCATGATTGTTGCAAAATTTGGCTAAAGATAATCGGAATTCTGCTTAGGAAAAAACAATCGACCGGTCACTTTATTTTTTTTGCAGCTGGTTTATGCACCGGTAGCGAATCAGTGGTCGTCGCAGTTTTACCCGGGTACTTTCGGAATTAGGCGCTCAGGCAATTCTTTTAACGCCGTGACTTTGCAACGGTCTATCGTTTTATTCAGCCTCCGCCACCAATTTGCGGTAATTGGATAATCAAAACGTCCTGTATTAAAAACGATTACATGATTACAGATTCTGAATGTTGTTAAAAGTTTTAAAATAAGTTGCATATATGAATGTAAACGATTACATTTACACACTACTTTAACATTATGGTAACGTTTACATCTTTTAATTAAACAGCTCCTCTTTTGAGGGGGAAGTAAGTAACTAGTAAAAACCAAGACTTATGAATGAAAACAGTTTTATGTCGCCTTTTAAAGAAAAGAGGAAAAGCTTAAAATTTATTTCTTCAATTAAGAGAGCGCAGGACAAAGCAGACTTGACCTCTGCCGAGTGTGGGCAATTTACAGGCGGAAGCTGGAAAAAGGTAATATTTTTACTTTTCCTGGGTGTGCTTTTTGCTTTCATGTCTGTAATCTCAGCTCAGGCTCAGACTACACAAATTTATGAAGGGCTTGTTGTTGAGGCGAACGATCAGCCTATTGTTGGTGCTACTGTAACAGTGGCAGGTACTACGATAGGAACAATTACTGACGTTAATGGTAAATTCTCCATTGCCGTGCCTGCCGGCGGTAAAGTTGAGGTTTCATTTGTCGGATATATCAGTCAGACCGTTACTGATTTAAGCAATACCCGCATTGTATTGAGAGAAGACCTGTTGAAGCTGGACGAGGTGGTCGTTGTCGGATATGGAACGCAACGGGTTAAAGATCTGACGGGAGCAGCTACGACTGTCCGCATGCAAGATGTGGAACAGTTGCCGGGAGCCTCTATCATTGATGCTTTGGCAGGACAGGTAATCGGGCTGAACGTGAAGCAAAGCGATGGACGGCCGGGGGCTACGGGTTCATTTACAATCAGGCATCCTGCGCCTCAACTTACGAGTGGCGCCAAAGAATTTGGTCCGTTGATTGTCATTGACGATGTGGTGCAGGTCAATGACGAAGGAGAACCGGATATGACAGCTTTCAACATGTTGGATTACAGTGAGATTGAGAGCATGACTGTTCTTAAAGATGCTTCGGCGGCGGTCTATGGTGCGCGCGCCTCGAACGGCGTAATCCTGGTGAAAACCAAACGTGGACAGAAGGGAGCGGCAAGAATAAATTACTCCCTCAAGTGGGATCATTCCGATGCTGTGAGCCACGCGAAAACCATGAACGCATACCAGTTAGGTGTTTTCACAAACAGAATGTTCAACCAGATGGCAGCCAATAACCGTACCGACTATACTACCCCTCCTAATGATTTTAGATATTCGGCTGCCGAATTGAACGCCATGAGAAACCTGAATTATAATTGGCTTGACGAAGCATGGCATTCGGCTAGCACGCAGCGTCATTCGCTAACGGTTGATGGCGGGAGCGATAAAGTAACCTATTTCGCAGGTATCTCCTATCAGGATCAGGGTACGAATATTGGAAATGTCCAGGATTATGAAAAATGGACGTTCCGTACCGGCGGCGAAATAAAAGTAGCGGCTGGCCTGTCATTGTCTGCTTCAGTTGCTGGTTATAACAGCAAAAAAACAGCGCAAAACTATCAGGCAAAAATAGCTGCAGGGCCGTGGGGAAGCCAAAGCGGCGAGGATGAGTATGTGCAATTACGGCACATGCCTAACTTTATTCCATGGCAGGTAACTACCGATGCAGGTACATTTTATACATCTCCCTGGGCAGGACCGCATTACCGGATACCGGATGCAAATTTCACGATGGATGTTAATAATAACTACGATAGATTTACCGGGTTCTCTACCTGGAACTTTTTTGCCAACGAAGCTTCGAAGGCAAGAAAATATAGCGACGACAACGGTTTTAACTCAAACTTTTCGGTCGTTTACGAAGTGCCCTTTATAAAAGGCTTGTCTCTTAAAGGAACTTATGCTGTCAACTACGCCAACATGCATAACAATGATGTAGGCGACTACTATACCCTGGCGGTTGCTACCAATACAAATGAACAGGACAAACACCTGTTGGGCGATTATACGACATGGGCGTATCCAGTATTTGGAAAAAGAGCCAACGTGAAAGACCAGCCAAGCGTGATATATAAGAAAATGTACCGCAAAAGCGAGCAAATCAACTTTATGATAAGCTATAACCGGAGTTTTGGCGAGCATGATGTTGCCTTTACCGGCGTAGTCGAAAAAGCCGAAAACGAAGGTAATATTATGCAGCAGACTTATAATGGGATCCTCCTTTCCTACAATGGGGTGAGCCATTCGGCCGGAACGCTGAATACTGATAAAAGTGCCACTTATTTCAGTAAAACGGAGAGTGGCGCCATGTCTTATATCGGACGGTTGAACTACAAATATGGTAACCGTTATCTGGCTCAGTTTATTATCCGTACGGATGCTTCAACCAAATTTGCTCCCGAAAACTACTGGGGAGTTTTCCCGACGGGAAGTGTGGGATGGGTGGCTTCCGAAGAGAAATTTTTCAAGAACAGCCCGCTTGCAAAGGCTTTTGACTTCTTCAAACTGCGCTATACCTTGGGAAAAACAGGACGTGACAACGTTGAAGCATGGAGATGGCTTTCGGCGTTTCAAACCAACAACAACGGCTTATCTTTTGGTATAGAAGATGGAGGAGGACAAGCGAACAGCATTGATTTTACGCGCACAGCCAACCGCAACCTCAAATGGGACCAGACCATCAAACAAAATTACGGTGTTGACATGAATGTACTGAGCAGTCGTTTGGGACTTACAGTAGATTATTATTATGACAAAACGACCGATCTGCTGATGATACCTCGCGAAGACCCTGCGCGGATCGATATTGGCGCACCGCTGCCGATACGCAATTATGGTAAGATTGACGCTTGGGGCTGGGAATTTTCCATGAGGTGGAACGATAAAATTAAACAAAATTTACTGCCAAACATGGGACCAATCATGTATGCCGTCGGAATAGATTACGCGATCAGTTGGCATGAGGTGAAATTAGGGCAGAATTATCAATTTGATTATACTTCGAAAATGAACGACCGGTCAGATATGACCGGTTACAGATCTCCAAACGACCAGTATGGATTTAAGGTTTGGAAAGGCACCTCTACGGGAGATGGTATCTTACGTACCCAGACTGACATTGACAACTACTGGGCTTATTTGGAAGCAAATGCTGTTGCATCAGGAGGTACAGCCGAAGATGCCCGTTATTTCGCATCCGGAAAAGACGATATGTACGTGGGGATGTTGGCTTATCAGGATTTGGGAGGTGATCTGGATCTTGAAAATAAAGTCGTTAAGGGCCCTAACGGGCGGGTTGACAGGGATCAGGACTTTGGAAAACTAGTCAGCAACAGACGGCATGGTGCCAATACAAAACTGAGTTTGCAGTGGGGAAACTTCAACTGGTCTGCCATGCTTACTACCTCATGGGGCGGATATCAGGAAGTCAACCAACAAGGGAAAGCGCAGCCTATCGGCAGCGAAATCATTTGGTCGCAGTTTTCGTATATGAACGATATGTTTGACCCTACCGAAAATCCAAACGGGAAATATCCGAGTATGGCTGTTAGCAATTCCTATGGCGAACGCTCCGATTTCTGGATGGTTTCAACATTCCGCTGCTATGTCAGGCATATGACGTTGGGCTATACATTGCCAAAGAACTTCCTGTCGAAAACAGGTATCGATAAACTACAGCTAAACCTGACCGGAAATAATCTGTGGGATTTCTATAATCCGTATCCCGACAAATTCCGGAATATGTATGATTCTCCGGCAGCCGGTTATCCAACCTTAAGAACATGGACGCTGGGTCTGAATGTTGCTTTCTGATGAAGAAATGTATAAATAAGAACTTGTAATAAAAAACATAAGGATATGGAAAATATAAAATATTCGATATTGCTTGGAATATGCTTGCTGCTGTTAGGCGTATCCGCTTGTGACGACCAGTTCCTGGAAGAAAAGAAAGATTACAGTATCTTGTCGTCGCAGGATGTATTTAGCGACCCAAAACAGGCAGAAGCCGTTTTTGCAAATATTTATCACCGGATGCTGAGCAAATATACCGCCCCGATACATGGAAGTAATCCGTTGTTGAGGCAGACTGGCGGCGATATCATCATGCTTTCCTTTTTTACGGAGGAGTTGCCGGTTGACGCAATAACATCAGGTATTGGAGCCACAGGAGTCGGTTCTGCCTACTACGCGAATGCGACGAGTAAAAATACATACGCCGGAAATCATGTGCCGGGCACATTTTACTGGAATGGCGCCGGGTCCTCGCTTAACGATCTGGGCAAATACACTGTGTATCCCAACATCAATCTGATCAACTCGTTTATCAGGGAAATAGAGGTAGCCAAGTCGGCTTATCCTCAGCCCGGAAATTTCTGGGATAACCTGAAAGGACAGGCTGTTTTTGCCCGGGCATGGATCTATTTTGATGCTGTACGTTTGTTCGGAGGTTTACCTTATTATACGACGGAAACTGAAGTTCCGGGCGCCGACGACAGAAACCCGCGTTTATCAATAGACGAATGTATCGAAAAAATATGCGCAGATTTCCAAACGGCATCAGAATTGTTGCCGGCAACATGGAACGATGATAATTATGGACGATTTACCTCGGTCGCGGCCCTGGCTATGATCAGCAGGGTACGTCTCTATGCCGCCAGTCCTGTTTTCAATGCCAGTTGGGATAGTCCGAGCAGCCTTCGGTGGCAGGCGGCCTTAACTGCTGCGAGAAATGCAAGGAATGCAGCAGATGGCAATGGATATGTAGGCGTGAGCAGCTTAAACGAATGGAATCTGGCATTTTATACTCCAGGTGTAGCCAGAAAAGAAGGGATTATTGTGATACCAAAAACCGGTAATCAGGCGGCAAATTATGCAAACAAGTGGGAAACGTTCATACGTCCTACCTCTGCAAGCGGCAGTGGCCCCGGCATACCTGCCCCTGACAAAATGATAAACCTCTTTCCTCTTAGCGATGGCAAAAGAGCATCGGATGCTAACGGCAGTGCAATCAATGGCTACGATCCCATCAAGTTCTTTAAAGACCGCGATCCTCGTTTTTACAGTACCTTCGCTTTTTCGGGCTGCCAATGGCCGGGAACATCTGACCAGATCTGGCTGTATGCCTGGAAGAATGCTTCAAATCAGATAGCTTATACAGACGGGAGTGATTCCGGGGTAAATGCAGCCAAAAGAAGAAGTAAAGCTTTGGTATGGAAAATGTCCAATCCCACGGCAAGTAGTTACGAGTATTCGGGAGCCGACATTATGGAGTACCGCTATGCGGAGATATTGCTCAACCTGGCTGAATGTCAGGCTGCAACAGGTGACTTGGGTGGATGTCAGGCTACGCTTAACGAACTTCGTTCGAGGGTAGGAGCAGGCAGTATCTCTGCATTGACTGATAAACACAGCGCAATAGAAGCCGTTTTGTACGAGCGCTTTGTTGAATTGGCTTATGAGGGCAAACGCTCATGGGACTGTCGCCGTTGGTTGTTGTATGAAGGAGGCGCTGGTTTCGATCCAACTACCGCTAATAATGAGGATTATGATCCTGATGTTTTTTGGGGAACTGGATGGAAAATTTACGACGGAAAGAACGGACGCGACAACTATAGCAAGACGAACAATGTGTTAACCATGCTGGGCTTGAGGCCGATATCCGGAACACGACATACCAATGAGTTATGGGCTGTTCAGGACTTAACAGTAAGCAATACGGACGATCCGTTGCTCCCTGTTAGGTCGACGGTGCCTGCCATCTTAAAAAACGATCCTGCTCTTAGTTCAAAGCTCGACGCTTTGGAAACATTCTACGAAACGAATCTTAAAACGATAACGCCTCCAAAAACGGCAGCGACTGATCCTGCTACCGGTATGAATGTGTCATGGGCTATGGATTCGGGGGGCAACACCAATGCGCAGGCGATAAACTTCCGGTTCACATGGAGGGGATGGTTTAACCTCTATCCGGTACATTACAACCAACGTATACAGGAAAATAACAACACATGGATTGACCAGACTGTTGGTTGGAATATCGGAAATACCAGTACCAAAGATCAAGACGGAACATGGGAATATTGTTTACCGTAACAGCAGATTAAGAAAGTTTAAACTGTGAGAGCAATTAACAGCTCTCACAGTTTTTTTATGAAATACCCATTAACAATTATTAAGATATGAAGTTTAGAGAGATTACAGGTATTTGTGCGTTGTTGGTATTCGGCGCAATAACAGTTGTGCAAGCTCAGTACCCCACCATTTCAGACGAAGATAAAAAAGCATCCCAGGAGTTAATTGACGAGACCTATCGTTTGTCGGAAATTGCCTGGGAGAAAGCCTTGCCCATTGTTGAAAAAGAGGCGGCTGAAGGTCGCCCCTACATTCCCTGGGCCGGCCGCCCAAGCGATTTACCCCAGGCTGACATTCCGAGTTTTCCGGGTGCCGAAGGCGGCGGTATGTATACCTTTGGTGGCCGCGGCGGTAAAGTCATTACGGTAACCAGCCTGGCCGACAGCGGCCCCGGCACCTTACGTGAAGCTTGCGAAACAGGTGGGGCCCGTATCGTAGTGTTCAATGTTGCCGGGATTATCCGGCTCGAACGTCCGATTATTGTGCGCGCCCCCTACATCACCATTGCCGGGCAAACTGCCCCGGGCGACGGTGTTTGCCTGGCCGGTGAAAGTTTCTGGATCAACACCCACGATGTGGTTATCCGTCACATGCGCTTCCGCCGTGGCGAAACCTGGGTGGGGCGTCGTGATGATGCGATTGGCGGAAACCCCGTGGGCAATATCATGATCGACCATGTGTCGGCAAGCTGGGGTTTGGATGAAAACATGTCGATCTATCGTCACATGTGGAACGAGGGCATCGGAAAACCGGACCTTAAATTGCCAACCGTTAATATCACCATTCAGAACTCTATTTTCTCCGAGGCTCTGGATACCTGGAACCATTCGTTTGGAAGCACCTTGGGCGGCGAAAACTGTTCATTCATCCGTAACCTGTGGGCCAACAACACAGGGCGCAACCCCTCCATTGGATGGAACGGCACCTTCAATTTTGTAAATAACGTGATTTTTAACTGGATGCACCGTTCGGTAGATGGCGGCGACTATACGGCTAAATACAACATCATCAACAACTATTATAAACCGGGCCCGGTAACGCCGGTTGACCGTCCGATCGGATATCGTATCCTGAAACCCGAATCGGGGCGCAGTACCTTGAAACAACGGGTATACGGAAAAGCTTACGTGCACGGGAACATTGTTGAAGGAAACGAAAAAGTGACCAAAAACAACTGGGCGGGTGGCGTTCAGCTTGAAAATACGCCGGACCCAAATAACCGCTATGCCGAAACCTTATTGGCCGACAGCCTGGGCGCTTACAAAGAAATGGTTTACTGGCACCGTCCGTTTGATATGCCCTACATGAGCATGATGCCGGCAACCGATGCCTTTAATTATGTATTGGAAAATGCAGGGGCGACCATGCCGCGCCGCGACCCGGTGGATCAACGGATTTCGCGTGTGGTCAAAACCGGCGTCATTGAATATGAGAAAAAAGTGAGTACGAAAGACGTTCCGAAATTTAAACATCGTCGTTTGCCCGAAGATTCATACAAGAAGGGAATCATTACAGATATTTCGCAAGTGGGCGGTTATCCTGAATACAAAGGAACACCTTACGTGGACACCGATCAGGATGGGATGCCTGATACCTGGGAAAAACAGTATGGTTTGAACCCGAACGACCCTTCGGATGCCAATGGCGATTTGAATGGCGACGGCTATACCAACATTGAAAAGTACATCAACGGGATCAACCCGCGTACCCGGATTAACTGGCAGGATCTGAGAAATAACTACGATACGCTGAAAGACAAAAAGAACGGTTTGCTTGAATAAATTGATATAAATATGAAAATGATCCATCGAATCATCGGAATGAGTTTGTTGTTTGCTATTCTGTGCACAGGGGTGGACACCCGGGCACAGAACAGTGATAATGCCACCGGGCAACCCGAGCCGGGCCAAATTCCCCCGCATCCGCCGCGACTGCCCGAAGGTGTTATCCCGGCATTTCCCGGGGCATGGGGAGCGGGCATGTTCACCACGGGCGGACGTGGCGGCAAGGTCATCGCCGTGACGAATCTTGACGACAATGGCTCTGGCAGCCTGCGTGCCGCGCTTGAGACGGAAGGGCCTCGTATCGTCGTGTTCCGTGTTGCAGGCACAATTAAGGTCAATACGGATCTCAATATCAATCATCCCGATATCACGATCGCCGGCCAGTCTGCGCCGGGTGATGGTATTTGCGTGGCGGGTACGCTCAATATCAACACATACAATGTGATTATCCGGCACCTGCGTGTGCGGCGTGGTGTCCCTGTCGGCGGGCAAGGCGACGATAATATTGGCGGTAATCCGGCTCATCATATCATCATCGACCATTGTTCAACCAGTTGGGGCATGGATGAAAACATTTCGCTTTACCGGCACATGCGACCTTCACTCGACGGAAGTACCCAGATAAAAGATGCAGCCGAAAATATTACGGTCCAGTGGACGATATCCAGCGAAGCGCTTGACGCCCGCGGACACGCCTTTGGCGGTACCTGGGGAGGAAAACCTTCCACATTTCATCACAACCTTTTTGCCTGCAACACGGCCCGTAATCCATCCATCGGCATGTCCGGCCCGTTTGATTTCCGCAACAATGTCATCTTCAACTGGCGCCATCGCACGATGGATGGCGGCGACGAAACCTCTCTCGTTAATGTCATCAACAATTATTACAAGCCCGGCCCCGCCACCAATGACAACATGCGCGCTGTTTTTGCCCGCATCGAATCACGCAGCATGTATTCGCCCGGCAGTGCATGGGCCGAGGGAGACTGGTATCCCAAGGCTCAAAACCGGCCCGGCAAATGGTATGTTGCCGGCAATGTCATGGATGGTAATGAAGAGGTTACTGCGAACAACTGGGCCGGCATGGTCGGCCCGGAACAGCTTGCCCGTGTGAACACGCCGTTTGAAGGGTGGCCTGTTGCTCCACATGAACCCGCCAGGGTTGCTTTTGAGTCCGTGCTCGCAAAAGCCGGCGCTACGTTGCCCAGGCGCGACGCTGTTGATGCACGTGTCACGGAAATGGTGCGCAGCGGAAAACCGATGACGGCGACCGGTATCATTAAGGATATTTCCGAAGTCGGTGGCTATCCCACCTTGTCTTTCGATCCTGCTGAAGTTCCTGTTGACAGTGATGGCGACGGCATGCCGGACGAATGGGAAATCAAATACAAGCTTGATCCCAAAAACCCGGCAGATGGTGTGTTCGATTCAGACGGTGACGGTTATACGAATGTTGAGGAATACCTCAACGGCACCAATCCGCTTGAAAAAATTAACTATCGCAACCTCGGCAACAACATCGATACCATCTCCGGATAATTCATCTACACAAACCGCTGGCATAAAAAATCATCAATGGGAATAAAATGAGATATTTGAAATTCGTGTTTGCGGCTTTAATCATTGTGCAGGTGGCTTTTGCCCAACATGCCGATGGTGACGCTGCTCAACCGGAGCGTTATAAAATAGGGGTGATTGACCTGATGTTGCTGAAGCGCCAAAAGATCAGCGCCTTCCCCTTGGCGAAAGAGCAGGGCGCCGATGGGGTGGAAGTAGATATGGGTGGACTGGGAAACCGCCCGACCTTCGATAACAAACTGGCCGACCCGGTGGAACGTAAAGCCTGGTTGGATACCGCCCGCGCGTTGAACCTGGAGATTAGTTCGCTGGCGATGACAGGCTTTTATTCACAGTCGTTTCCCACGCGCGAAGGCGTTGAGCTTACCGTTCAGGATTGCATCAATACAATGGTGTTGATGGGCGTGAAAGTGGGCTTTTTGCCGCTGGGGGTCGAGGGCGACCTGAACAAATATTCCGAACGGCGTCAAGCCATTGTCGAACGTTTAAAAGCGGTGGCAAAAAAAGCCGAAGCTGCCGGAGTAATCATCGGTATTGAAACCGCCCTGGACGCTGCCGGCGAGGTGGAATTGCTCAACGAGATCGGCTCGCCTGCCATTCAAATCAGTTTCAATTTTTCCAATCCCTTGTCAGCTGGTCGCGACCTTTATCGCGAAATGGAAATTCTGGGTAAAGACCGTATTGCCCAAATCCATTGCACCAACAAAGATGGCGTGTGGCTGCAAAATGATCCGGAAATTGATATGCAGAGGGTAAAGCAAAAGCTCGATCAAATGGGTTGGAGCGGTTGGTTACTGGTGGAGCGTTCGCGCGATGCGGCGAAACCACAGGATGTCCGGGGTAATTTTGGAGCCAATGTGGCGTATTTAAAATCAGTTTTTCAGAAATAATCAATACATTGAGATCATGTTTAAGATGTCGTTAAATATTGTGGCCATCATGTTGTTGATGGTTTTACAGGGTGTTGCACAAAAAAATACCGGGAAAAACCATACCGATGAAGCCTATTGGGAAGTGGTGAGCAAACGGGCCGAAAAGATTGCCGATAAGCTGAATATTGAGGATGAGGCTAAATTTAACCGCGTGCGAGACCTGATCGCCCAACAGTATTATGACTTGAATGGGATTCACGATCAAAGCAAGGTCGCCAAAGAGCAAGTAAAAAAAGAAAATGAGAACAAGGAGTCAGTCACAGCAAAGACTGCGAAAATTCAGCAAAAAGCGGATAAAGACCTGGCTAAATTGCACAAGCAATACCTGAAAAATCTAGCCAAAGAGTTGAACGACGAACAAATTGAAGGCGTTAAAAACGGCATGACCTACGGCGTTCTTCCGATTACCTATGCCGGTTATCTCGACATGATTCCGGAGCTGAGCCGGGAGGAACAGCAGCAAATCTACGACTGGCTGGTTGAAGCTCGTGAACAGGCGATGGATGCCGGTTCGTCGGACGAGAAGCACGGCTGGTTCGGAAAATACAAAGGCCGGATCAACAATTACCTGTCGGCCCGAGGCTACGACCTGAAAAAGTTAAGCAAGGAATGGGAAGAAAGGATTCGCGAAAATCAGAAAAAGTAAAATAGCTGTTTATGAATTATTCATTCAAAAACAAAATTGATATGAAAACCTTCGTGTGGCAACACTGTGCGAAGGTTTTGTCTTTTTTTCTGGCGCAAAGCTTTGCCTTGTTAGGCCTGGCACAGCAACCGGAATTTAAACCGTTGAAAATTACAGATGGTTCGGTCATCAGCATACCCGACTCATTGGGTAACCGGATACCCGATTTCTCCTATGCCGGTTACATGGCCGGTGAGCAGGCAATTCCGCAGGTTCCGGTGAGAGTGGTAGTTCCCGTCAGGGAGGGCGACGCCACTGCTGCCATTCAGTCGGCGATTGACTACGTGGCTGCATTGCCTGCCGATGCCAACGGCTTTCGGGGCGCCGTTTTACTTGAACGGGGAACACATACGGTTTACGGGGGGGTGGTTATTCCCAGCTCAGGAGTTGTATTGCGCGGTTACGGGCAGGGCGAAAACGAAACGGTTTTGCTGGGTGCCGGTACCGGTCGCCAGACCTTGGTACAGATAGCCGGAAATGATGATCGTGAAGACGAAAAGCCACTGGAAATTACCGATGCTTATGTGCCGGTTGGCGCTTTTTCTTTTTCAGTAGAAAACGGACAAAATTTTAAAGCAGGAGACCGGGTATCGGTACAGCGACCGTCAACAACGGAATGGATCAGCTTACTCGGAATGGCTGAATTTGGCGGAGAGACTGGCTGGCTGGGTTGGCGGCCCGGCGATCAGGATATCCGCTGGGACCGCACCGTGGTTTCTGTAGAAGGGAGCCGGGTGACAGTTGATGCGCCGCTCACCACCTCAATTGACCGGCAGATAGGCGGAGGCAAATTGGTTCGCTACCAGTGGCCGGGCCGGATCAGCCATGTGGGAATTGAAAATATGACGCTTCGCTCGATATACGATCCGGAAAATCCGAAAGATGAAAACCACCGGTGGATGGCCATTACGGTAGAAAATGCTCAGGACGCCTGGGTGAGGCAAATCACCTTTGAACATTTTGCCGGATCGGCTGTAGCAGTTTTCGAAAGCGCCCGCCGTGTTACGGTAGAAGATTGCCTTTCGTTGAAACCGGTTTCCGAAATTGGCGGGCAACGTCGGTATACATTCTTTATAAATGGTACTCAAACCCTGGTGCAACGCTGTTACGCCGAATTTGGCTACCACGATTTTGCTGTAGGCGCCTGCGCTGCAGGGCCAATCGCCTTTGTACAGTGTGAATCACATTTGCCGTTTAATTACAGCGGTACCATCGATAGCTGGGCATCGGGTGTTTTGCTCGATGTTGTAAATGTCGATGGTCATGCCCTGGGTTTCCCGAACCGCGGACCGGAAGGACGCGGGGCCGGATGGACCGGGGGCAACAGCGTGATGTGGCAATGTTCGGCGGCTCGCATGGATAATCCGGCGCCTCCGGGAGCGATGAACTGGGCTTATGGTGCCTGGGCATTATTCAACGGAAATGGTTACTGGGAAAGCCCGAACAGTCATGTCAACCCGCGAAGCATGTATTACGCGCAACTTAAAAGCCGGTTGAAGGTTGACCTGGCTGACCGCGCCCGCTTATTGATCGTTGAAACGAATGCAACCAGCAGCCCCACCGTGGAGCAGGCAGCCGAACTGACGGTTTTGTCGTGTCAGCCGGCAACTACAATGAAGAAATGGGTCGCCCGTGCGTCTGAACTTAATCCGGTAACAGTCACATCTTCAGGCGTAAAAACCATTGATCAGATTGGAATTCAACAAGAAAAGAAAAAAACTCCCGGTTTGCCGGCGAACCTGAAAAACGGCTGGCTGGTGCGGGGAGATCGTGTATTAACCGGCATGCGCCAATCGGTTCCGTGGTGGAGCGGCAATATTCGTCCGAAAGGATTGGCGGGAGCAAAGCCGGCAATAACCCGTTATGTTCCGGGACGGACAGGAACCGGTTATACCGATGACCTGGACCAGTTGACCGACAACATGCTGAAAAATAACCTGATCGGCATGGAGCAAAATTATGCACTTTGGTATGAGCGCCGGCGCGACGACCACGAACGTGTCCGCCGAATGGACGGCGATGTGTGGCCCCCGTTTTACGAACTTCCTTTTGCCCGTTCAGGGCAAGGTACGGCCTGGGACGGATTGAGCAGGTATGATCTGACAAAGTATAATCCCTGGTACTGGATGCGCCTGAAACAATTTGCCGACCTGGCCGACCAAAAAGGGCTGATACTGATCCATCAAAACTATTTTCAACACACTATTCTGGAAGCCGGGGCCCATTGGGCCGATTCACCCTGGCGACCGGTCAATAATATCAACGATACAGGTTTCCCGGAGCCACCTCCTTACGCCGGCGATAAACGGATTTTCATGGATGAGCCTTTTTACGATGTCACGCATCCTGTTCGCCGCGAATTACACCGGGCTTACATTCGGCAGTGCCTGGAAAACTTTCGCGGAAACACGGGTGTGATTCAACTCACCAGTGAAGAATATTCGGGACCGCTGCACTTTGTTCAATTCTGGATTGACGTGATCAGCGAATGGGAAAATGAAACAGGGGAAAAGATAATCACCGGGCTGAGTGCTACCAAAGAGGTACAGGATGCGATTTTGGCCGACCCTGTCCGCTCACCGGTGGTCGATCTGATTGATATCCGCTATTGGGCCTACCGCGCCGACGGCAGTTTGTACGCGCCTATGGGCGGTCAGCATTTGGCTCCCCGCCAGCATGCCCGACTGGTTAATCCGGGGAAACGTTCGTTCGAACAGGTTTACCGTGCAGTAAGCGGGTACAAGTTGGGTTATCCCGAAAAGGCAGTCCTATATTCCGAAGGACAGTACATGGCTTTCGGCTGGGCGGTATTTATGGCCGGCGGATCACTGGCAGCAATTCCTCCGGTTGAGCCGGTTGGATTTCTGAAGAGCGCTTCGTCCATGCAGCCCGTTGACAGCCGGAAGGAAGGGATCTACATCTTGCGGAATAATGAAGGCGAATCCATCATTTATCTGGCCGGGGCGCAGTCTGTAGATTTGGACTTTTCGTCGCTGAAGGGAAAATTCAGCTTGTACCCGATTGATCCTCAAACCGGTAAATTGACCGGCAAAATCACGAAGTTAAACGGTGGAAAACCGGTTCGTCTGGAAAATTCGGATAAAAAGCCGCTTATATTTTGGATCAGCCGTTAGGATAAGTGATTGACAGTCGATGATGGTATAAAATTGTTCAGTTTTTTACCCGTTGGCGATAAGCCCGTGGCGAAATGCCCATCTTTTTTTGAAAGTCTTTCGAAAAATAGTACGGATCAGAATAACCAAGTAAAAAGGCGATTTGTTTGACTTTCAGTTTGGTTTGATCAAGGTATTCGCACGATCGGGTAATTTTTAAGTGCGAGAAATAACTCAAGGGGCTGTAGTTGGTTTCTTTACGGAAGATGGTTGAAAGGTAGGTCACCGAGAAACCTGTTTCATCGGCGATCTCTTGAAGCGACAATTTCCGGTCGATGTTTTGTTCCATAAAACGAATGGTTTTTTGAATCAGCGGATTGTCTTCAACCTGAATATCTTCGCTGGTTTTCGAGGCAAAAACAAAGGTGGCCAGCAGGTGGGTAAACGTGAAGTTTACATAGTGCATGTTGGCATAAAGATACCCGCGCGAGAGGTTGATGAATAGTTCGTCAATCAGCATTTTACGGTTTGCCACGCGGTTGTTTACCGAGGGAATCAAATCGCGGACGACAGTAAATTCCTGTTCCAGAATTTTACTTTTTGAGCCGTTGAACTGGCAAAAAAACAGGATGGTGGGTTCGGTTGGCCCCGAAATTAGCTTGTAGGTAAATCCGTTGGGAATAATGCAAAACTGCTCAGGCGCTAAAACAACATCATCCGAAGCAATTTTTAAATGGCAACCTCCTTTTATGCAGTATAAAAGTAAATGATTCCGAAGGGGCGTGGTTTCTTCCATAACAGCGTGTTTCCCGAAAAGTAATTCGGAAAGTTCGCAGAGGTAAAGATCTTTGGTCAACGGATCTACCGTTTGTCCTTCAACAATAAATGGAGGTAATTTGACAAACCGTTTTTTGACGATCATTAAAAAGAAGGATTAGACAATCAAATAAAGTAAGATTTTCCATCTTTTTCAAAGAAAATCCTATTTTTTCTGTCTGTTTTAGCTGGTAGATTTGTAATTAAAACTAAATCTGAATGTTATGAACGATCTTTTAGAAAAACTGGCCGAATGTGTTGAATTTGGCAAAATCAATAAAGCTGCTCCCTTTCCGCCGCAAATGAAAGGACAAGACGGCGCCGACGAAATTACCCGGCAAGCGCTCGAATCGGCTGTTCCGGCCCAGGACATCCTGACTTACGGATTAATGCCCGGCATGGAACGGGTTGGGATTAAATTCCGCGAGAATAAAGTGTTTGTTCCCCAGGTGCTGATGTCGGCAAAAGCGATGAGCACCGCCATGATCCACCTGAAACCTTATTTTGCTTCGGGCGAAGCCAAACAAAAAGGCACTTTTATTATCGGAACGGTGCTGGGCGATTTGCATGATATTGGCAAAAACCTGGTATCGATGATGGTCGAAGGAAACGGTTACAAGGTGATTGACCTCGGGACAGATGTGAGTTCCGATAAATATTTGGCGGCTTTAAAAGAACATCCCGGCGCGGTGATTGGTTTGTCGGCCTTGCTGACTACGACGATGGTCAACATGGAAAAAATCACGAAGGAAATAAAGGAAATGTTTCCGCAAACCCTGGTGGCTATTGGCGGCGCCCCGGTGAATAACGATTTCTGTAAAAAAATCGGAGCCGATGTGTATGCTGCTGATCCGCAAGGAATTGTTGAATTTTTGAATGCAAAAATCGCTTAAAATGAAGAGATGAACGGATTAAATTTACTTGAAAAAGCGTTTCGGCTGGAAGAAGCGGACCGTGCGCCCTGGGTGCCATTTGTGGGTGTTCACGGCGGCCGGTTGATTGGGGTAGATGCAGAAGCGTATTTGAGATCCTCAAAAAACATTGTTGACGGGATCAGTAAAGCAATTGAATTGTACAAACCCGACGGAATTCCGGTCTTGTTTGATTTACAGATCGAAGCCGAAATCTTGGGTTGTAAATTGGTATGGAGCAAAGAAAATCCTCCGGCAGTGGTTTCACACCCCCTGGCCGAAGGGATTACGCTTAATTCATTAAAGTTACCGGCCGCAACTGACGGACGTTTGCCAGTTGAACTTGAAGCGACGGCCATTCTGCGAAATAAATATCCGGAATTGGCCCTGTATGGGTTAATTACCGGGCCCTTTACCCTGGCCCTTCACCTGATGGGGACCGATGTGTTTATGAAGTTGTTTGAAGATCCGGATTACGTAGGTGAAGTCATGGAGTTTTGCAGCCAGGCGGGGATAAAACATGCAGAGATGTTACTTGAGGCAGGCTGCGATGTGATTGCGGTGGTCGACCCGATGACCAGCCAGATTGATCCCATGTCCTTCGAAACTTTTGTAAGTCCGTATGCCCGGAAGATTTTCGACTTTGTGCGGTCCAAAAATAAGTACAGTTCGTTTTTCGTATGCGGCCATGCGCAACAAAATATTGAAGTGATGTGCGATTGCAGGCCCGATAATATTTCAATTGACGAGAATATCCCGCTAGACTACGTCAGGGAAATAGCTCTGCAAAAAGGGATTAGTTTTGGAGGAAACCTGAAACTGACCAGCGTTTTGCTGTTGGGCAACGAGCTGGATTCGAAAAAGGAAGCCGTGAATTGTCTCGACCTGGGCGGAAACCGGGGCTTTATTTTGGCTCCCGGTTGCGATTTGCCGATGGACACGCCCGTTGAAAATCTGCAAGCGGTAAGCGAATTGGTTTACGATGATTATGCCCGGCAGGTGACCCGCGAAATGGAGCACAGTTCATCGCTCCAACCCCTGAGTCTTGACGGTCATTTTGTTGAAGGAAAGGCGATTGTGGATATCATTACCCTCGATTCGGCTTCATGTGCGCCTTGTCAGTATATGGTTGAAGCAGTGAAACAGGCTTCCGGCCAATTCGGTGATCAGGTCGTGGTAAACGAGCATAAGATTAAAGAGATCGACGGTATCCGGATGATGATGGCCCTGGGTGTGCAAAACGTACCTACCACCTGCATCAACGGGAAGATTGAATTTATCAGCCAGATACCTCCGAAAACAGCCATTGTGCAGGCCATCAAAAACTGCCTGGATCAATGAGTATTCCGCTGCATCTGGTGACTGGGTTTCTGGGAAGCGGGAAGACTTCTTTCCTGAATCATTTTATCAGCCGGGACAAGGGGAAAAGAAAAATTGCGATTATTCAGAATGAGTTTTCGCCTGTTAATATCGACGGGCGAAATCTTCGGCAAACTTTCCGCCACGAAATTCTGGAGATAAATAACGGTTCGGTTTTTTGTGTTTGTTTACTGGGATCGTTCATCAGCTCGCTGTCTGATTTTGTCGACAAATGCCAGCCGGATGTGTTGATCATGGAGGCATCCGGTTTGTCCGATCCGATTGGTGTAGGACAAATCTTTCAGTCGGAGAAAATAAAAGGAAAGGTTTACCTCGAACAAGTCTGGTGCCTGGTTGATACCCTTAATTTCGACCGGATTCCAGCCTTGTTGCCGCGGTTAAACCATCAGCTGCGGGTGGCTGATATCATTATTCTGAATAAAATTGACCTGGCCGGAGGCAAAATCGAGGGGATCGTTTCTCATGTAAAAAAGATAAATCCTTATGCCCGGTTGTTTCCGGCAACTTACGGCAAGGTGACGTTTGCGGAGGTAAAAAAGTCAATCCGTTTTTTCCCGGAAGAAGAATCTTTTGGCCGGCCCGATATCGAGTCTGCGGTAATCAGGAGTTCCCGGGAAATAAAACCTGAACGCCTGTTTCAGTTTCTTGAAAAGCTGAGGCCAAATTGTATTAGGTACAAAGGTTTTGTTAAATTAGTTGGTGGAAAAACGGTATTCGTGCAAGCTGTGTTTAATGATTCCAGCTGCGAAGAAGTTTCGGACTTTCCGGGAGCCGGAGAGTTGGTTTTGATCGGACGTTTTGAAAAAGGGAAAAACCTGCAAACCATGTTTGATGAGTATGTTAGCCTATGACCAGAGAATTTTCTTTTTGTTTTGATGAACTGAATATTGATCGCCTCGGGCTGATCAGACTGCTTGGTTACGACGAAAGTTTCTTTCCTGATCCTTTCCCGGCCTATCTGGAACAGGCATTCGCATTTGCCGCCGGTTTGAATGATATCGGGGGAGCATTCCGGCTTGTTGACCGGATCGCCTGGGGAGAAAATAAACGGTCGGTACGGGTGAATGGACAGGAGTTTAACGTTGGCAAGACCGTTGTCGGTGAACTAAAGGGGGCCGCCAGGCTGGCCTTCTTTGTGTGCACGGCAGGAAAAACAGTCAGCGAAAAATCGGAACAACTGCTTAAAGGAGACGACCCGGTATTGGGGTACGTATACGACGTGCTGGGGACCCTGATTGCTGAAGCAGCAGGAGACCGGCTCCAGGAAATTGTCAGGGACGAAGCTGACGGGAATCACGAACAGATTACCAATCGTTACAGCCCGGGCTACTGCCATTGGCCGGTGAGCGATCAGCATAAACTGTTCTCGCTTTTGGGTCAATCGCCCTGTGGTGTTCAATTAACGCCTTCGTCGCTGATGTATCCCGTAAAATCAATCAGCGGGCTGATTGGTATTGGGCGCCATGTTGAGTTTCACGACTATCAGTGCACCCTGTGCGAAATGGAACACTGCTTTTACCGGGAAGTTCATCGGGTTTAAGACCAGGAGATGGATATGCAGCACAAAATAGTCCAAACGTGAATTGATTGATCATGAAAACCTTTACCCCGGATAGCTGTTTCCGGTATTCCTGTTACGGATTGCAGAACGTTTCGTATTGCCTGCTTCAAAGGCAGGAGGCTGTAGCTATCAGGGGCAAAGGCTTATTTTTCTGGCAGTAAACAGCTATTCCTGTACTTTCCCTTTTTCTTTGTGCGCGTGGTACCAATGTCCGGCAACCAGGCCAAAACCTCCCATCAGGAAGATCATGGAGACATAAGCCGTACCGCTTTCCAGGCTGCTGTACATGTCGAGGATGTTGCCAAACAACACGCCAACGGCAATTCCCATAAACAGGAAGCCTATTTTCAGCAAAAAATAGTTCAGCGAAAGAAAGTTTCCCCCGCGGGCCCTGGCGTTAAACAGGGAGGCGTCGGCCCCTTTTTCAATTAAGGCCATTCGTTCTTTGTTCCGGGTACTGATATACACGTACCACATGGCGAATATAAACGCGAAAAAACTGACCGGGATTACAATTGCTTCATTCATGACTTTATCATTTTTATTGGTTATTCATTTTGAATTCGTCTTTATGACGCAGCCTGATGCCGGCGGTTACAAGTTTGCCCGTTTATTTTTTGTTTTCGTTGTTTTTTGATTGGCCTGCTGGTATTTTGAGGAAAGGGATAAAAAATTTTAAGTGATCTGTAACCTGAATGATAAATTGTCGTCATATGGGAAATATGGGCCCTAAAGACGATCAATATTATATTGAACAGGTGTTGCAGGGAGATGCGGCCGCTTTTTCGTACCTGGTTGAAAAATACCAGGACCTGGTTTACGGGCTGGCCTTAAAAATGCTTCGAAATGCAGAAGATGCAGAAGAACTGGCGCAGGATAGTTTTGTAAAGGCTTATCGGTCGTTAAATTCGTACCGGCAAAAGTCGAAGTTTTCCACCTGGTTGTACAGCATCACCTATAATGGCTGTATAACCTTGCTGCGTAAGAGAAAAGTGGAAGTGCGGTCGCTGGATGAACAGTATTTAAGCGAAAAGGACGAAATTAAAATACACGAACAGCTAAGCGAAATCAATAAGGCAGAGCTGGAGAAATGTTTAAATGAAGCGCTTTCAATGCTTCCTGAACAGGATCAGGTATTGATTACCTTGTATTATTACGAGGAACAAAAAGTGGAAGAGATCAGCCAGATTACCGGTTTGTCGGAAAGCAATGTGAAAGTAAAAATTCACCGGGCGCGAAAAAAGATGTATGAGCTGCTCAGCAGTTCTTTTAAGGAAGAGATTTTCAGTATATTATAAAGCGGAAGAAGATGAAAACACAGGATCAGCAATTCAGGGAGATGATGAAATCGTACCGGCCCGATCGGGCTCCGGTTGATTTTACCAAAAAGGTGATGGCGCAAATACATCAGCAATCCATTGTGAAAGCGTATGAACCGGTGTTTGGCCGATGGTTTTTGCCCGTGCTTGGCGTTTTGTTTGCGGTATTTATTCTTTATGCTTTGTTTGGGGCAAACACGGCGGCCAATTCCGGCGAACCGGGATTGACCGATATGTTGTTTTCGAAAGTGCCCAAAGCCGATTTGACCGCGGTGACAAAAACAGGGGGCCAGCTAACCGGAATGTTTAGTCAACTTCCTTCCGTACTGGTGTTTGCA
The DNA here is from genome assembly GCF_049347105.1 of Gaoshiqia hydrogeniformans. Taxonomy (GTDB): domain Bacteria; phylum Bacteroidota; class Bacteroidia; order Bacteroidales; family Prolixibacteraceae; genus Gaoshiqia; species Gaoshiqia hydrogeniformans. The sequence goes on along the minus strand of NZ_CP186334.1, from coordinate 5,309,770 downwards.
TTGGGGGCAGCCGCTTTATTACTTCTACTCGACTGGTTTATCCAGCGACGGTACAAACCGCTTGCCGGAAGGTAACAAAAGGAGTTGCCCGATAAATATTGAGCGTGTTTGTCGGGCAATTTCGTTTTATAACCTTACCACACCAAATCGGAGTCGAAAAGTTTTTCCGGATCAAGATTGTTTTCTTCAATTGATTTGAAATGTTTGTAAGTGCCAACTTTTAACTCGTAAGTGGCCTGTTCGTCGCAAATGATCATTCCTTTCGGGTGCAATTGCAGGGCGCTGATCGTCCACATGTGGTTTACCCCTTCTTCAACGGCATGTTTGAGTGCGCGGGCCTTTCCAAAACCGTTCACAATAATAACTACTTCTTTTGAATCGAGGATAGTGGCTACGCCTACTGTCAAGGCCAGTCTGGGTACCTGGTTGACGTCGTTGTTAAAAAAGCGCGAATTGGCCACGATGGTATCATAGTTCAGTTCTTTGTCGCGGGTGCGCGAGGCTAGCGACGAGCCGGGTTCGTTAAAGGCGATGTGTCCGTCGGGCCCGATTCCTCCCAGGAACAGGTCGATTCCGCCAAGCGAATTGATTTTTTGTTCGTAGCGGGCACATTCTTCCTTCAGGTTTTCCGGGTTACCGTTCAGGATATTCACATTTTCGGGAAGGATATCGATCTCCCTGAAAAAATTGTTCCACATAAACGTGTGGTAGCTTTGCGGATGATCTTTGGGAATACCAACGTATTCGTCCATGTTGAAGGTAACTACGTGTCTGAAACTGATTTTTCCCTGTTTGTTCAGCGCAATTAATTCTTTGTAAACACCAAGCGGGGAGGAGCCGGTTGGCAAACCCAGCACAAAGGGTTTTTCGCTTGTTGGCGCCGCCAGCTGGATTTTCCGGGCGATGTAGTTTGCGGTCCATTTCGACAGGGCCTCGTAGTTGTTTTGAATGATAAGTCTCATGTTGTTTGAATTTTTAAAGCTTCCTGTAATTGCAGGATGACCCGGTCTCCCAGGTCGGTTTTTCGTTCAATATGATTTAATACTTCTTTTACAAAGTCGTTGTCTTCAAAGCGGCCGCGCACTTGTTCAAAGTCTCGTTGCTTAATTTTATGATCTCCGTCAATGCCAAATCCGGTCATGGCATCCATGCGAAATTCTTTTTTTGCATCTTCATACAACATCCGGTCGATCCGGATTACGCATTCGCGCCACTCTCTGACCAGCTCTATCAGTTCGTTCACCGAAAAGTCGGTAACCGGTTTATTCAGGTACGATTCAATAAAATCAGCCGTCCAGTTCCATTCATATTCATAATAATTGGCGTGCAGTTTATAAAAAAACTGCTCAATTTCTTCAAGCCGGTTAATTTGGTGGTGTTCAATTTCTTCAAGCAAGCCGATCACTTCGGCTTTTGGTGCAATTAAGCCGGCCAGGTCGATCCAGATGCCTTTGCCGGCTGTGCTTTTCGGTTTGAGGCATTCCCGCACTTTTTCGGGCGACGTCAGCGGGCATTGGTTTAGCCTGGTAATAATCGAGTTCCCGATGAATTTCATGATGGCCAGGTGATACAAATTGAGACCGCGTTCGAGCGAATCACGGGTAATTTTCGTGTTGTTGTAGGAAAAAACTTCGGTGGTTTCGCCCGAGATGTGTTTAATCTGGTGCAGGATGTCGATGGCATTGGCCATCTTCCGGATGGTGAACGGACTGAGCAGGTTGAAGTTGATGCAGTCCATTTTCAGCGGGTCGGTCCGTTTATCGCGTTTGGGCCATTTCATCACGTCGCGTATGGTTCCCACACTTTTCAGGTTTACACCGGGGGCCAGCCAGCTTTCGTCTTTGTTTTCAATCAGATAGGAAAAAGGCATATCCGAGGTGTCCGAATTTTTGTAATGCCGCCCCATCACCAGCGTATAGGCGCCTATTTTAGCCGGCCACAACAAATAAGAATCGCTGGTGGTTTTTGATCCGCGTTCAACAATCCCGTGGTGGATCGGCCCCAGCTTGTACATGTGGTTACTTTGGTTCGATCCGCTGCCCGCGTTACAAAACGAGAACATTCCCGCGATCAGCAAGGTCGATTTGTGATGCGTTACGGTATAGGGCCCGGCAAAAACGGCGCAGGCTTCGCCGTGGAAACCCTGGCAGTTGGCAAAGAACAAGGAGTTTTGTGCCGAATACTGTGAGCTGAGAATACATCCCTGCCCGATAAAACAGTTCGAAACAATTGCCCCATCCGAAACTTCCGATCCGGAAGAAACAATAAAATTTTTCAGGATTGCTTCATTCCCCAGTTTCACGGGAGCTTCGCGGTTTCCGTTGAGCGAACCGTTTTCGAGCACGCTCGCCCCGTTAATCCGGGTGTAAGGGCCAATTTTAACGTTTCGGATTTCCCGGCAGTTGAAAATTTGGCTGTACCGGCCGATTCGTCCCCGCGTTGAACTCACCTGCTGCGCATATTGTCCGATCAGGTTTTCGATTTTTTGAATCGTACTGTGCCGGTGTTTGTAAAAAGCCATAATATAGGCCAAATGAGCCGACAGTTTGTCGTAAACAGGTACTTTCCTGCCCCCTGTTTCATCCAGCACTTCCACCAGGATCCCGTTTCCGAACGAGCTGGTCCCGTCGACGGCGCAAATGTCTGTATTGTCGATAATGACATGGTCTTCAATATCGTAATTGGCAATGTAGTTTTTGATGTGGTTGATGTAAACATTGGGGCCAATCGTGCAATTATGAATGTGGGAAAAATAAATGCCGCATGCTTTGTTTACGCCGCCAAACAAGTAAACCTCTTCGGTTTGGGGCGCAATATAAACGGTTCCGCTGAACCGGCTGTTTAAAAAGCGGGATGGATCGAAATTGGCAGAAACCTGAACCATCTTCCAGTTTTCGGAGCTGCAGTTATTTAATTTTAATGCGTCAATTTCGGTTTCGGCCAGTGGCCTGTATTGAATTTCGTTCATGGTTTAAATGTGTTTGATGACGGACAGGTAATCAAAGTGTTCGCCATGTATTATTTTTTCAACTTGAAGATTATTTTGACGGGCTGTTTCGCTTAAGGTTTCCGGGTCGGTATATAACCACGGGAAAGCAGCGCCTTTTTGCCCGTTATATTCCGTTTGGTAGGTCAGTTCTCCGTAATAACGGTCAGCATTCAGGTCAAGCCGGGCAGTACCATCTTCTTCCAGGTATAAATAGATCAAATCGGATGAATCAATCAGGATTTGTCCGCCGGGGGCGAGTAGTAACTTCAGCTGATTAAAAAAATAGTTAAGCCGGTCTAAGGTTCCCGCAATACCTGTTCCGTTCATCAGCAGCAGGATGGTATCAAACTGTTCTCCCTGATAGTGAAAAAAATCTTCCCGGATAACTTGCCTGATACCCCGGTCGGCCAATACCCGGCAACTGAGTTCCGCTTGTTCGAGCGCGTAAACCTCATTTCCTTTGTTTTGCAGGTAAAACGAATGACAACCGGCACAAGCGCCGACATCCAGAATTTTACCTTTCGCCAACTGAAGCGCCTGTCGCTCCAGGCCAGGCATTTTATCGATATTCCGGAAAAAATAAGAAGGTAAAACTTCATCCGGTTCAAATTCGTCGCAGTGGATGATGACCGGCGAGTCGATTCGTTTAAAGTGATAATCGTAAACTCCCTGTGCTATCGGATCGGTTAAGGCCATAAATCTGAAGGCTATTTCAATTCTATTATTGCAGCCTCAAATTTAAGACAAGTTTCTTGTTTTTGGGAATAAATATAAAATCCTTCTGTTTCTCCTTCGCCAATGATGAAAATTTTCAGGTCCGGATAGTTGAGTGAAATCGTTTTAATCAGGTCTAAATTGATGTTTTCCTTCTGCAACCACATGGACGTACGGAGGTCGCCAATTTTCAACCTTCTTCCGGCATATTCTGCTTTCCTGAAAATTTCCAGAGAAGTATGATAATCGATGTTCCTGAAATTATCCATAAAAATGAGTATGAATCGTGTAGACAAGTTACGCCAAATTCGCTTTTGGATACGCCTCCCAAGCCGGAATATTTTATGAACAGCTATAAATTGGGTGTCGAAATGCAGGTTTCGGCCTATAAACAGGCATTTTTCAGAAAACAACGCATCCTCGCAAACGAGTCAGGGAGGAGGCCATCCGTTAAAAGCAAAAAAAGAAAGCTTGTCTGAAAAATTTCTTTTTCTCAGACAAGCTTTTGCTCAGAACCTAAAGCCCAGTGTGAATTTTAATTCGTTATTGGTATATTCCACCGGAACGCTGGTGTAGTTGGGCTGCGGGTCAACCAGCTTGTATTTTCCCAGGTATTGTTTGAATGCCGTATCGATATAGAAATTTTTAACCGAATAACCGAAACCTAATGAAAATGAGCTGATATTGTCTGTCTGCGTCTCTTCATTCCAGTTCATGTTATTTTTAAACGGGTTACCGTACGACTCGTATCCGCACAATAAGCTGAAGGACGGCGCTACCCTGAACTCGGCTCCAAGCCGGTAGTTAAATGTATTATCGAAAGCCTCGTCAATATCAGCATTCAAATCACTCATCGAGTCTCCGCCGCTGCCATTCCGAAAACGCATGGCTGTATAATCCAGATACTCGGCATCGAAACTCAGGATCGCTGCCTTGTTTACCACGAAGGCCCCGCTGAGGATGGTCCGCATCGGTGTGTAAAAATCGTATTCATAAAGGTTAATGCCTTCAGCATAGCTGCTTTCCTGTAAATATGACCGCATCGCCAAGGCATTTTCTTCGTCGAGTACATAATAGGTTGGCGTATGGAAAGCCAATCCCAAACGAACAGACGACACCGGCTTGATAATGGCTCCGATTTTAAAAACATAACCGGTCCCGGTTACCTTGTAATAGTCGGTAAATCGAAACGAATCGTCTGAAAACTGCTCCGAGTAGAATGATTCCTGACGGTAAAACACATCGTGCAGGCCAAGGGTGGCCCCCAAGTAAAATTTGTGGTTGAAGTTCAATCCGGCAGAAAATAAATATTCATTGATCCTGCCGCTTCGTTCCCAGGTTTTATTTTGGTTAACCGTCTCTCCTTCATATAAAATATTTACATATTCTCCGTCAATAATCTGACCAAGATTATCAGTGGCCGGATCGATCAGATAGGTTTCCCAGGCCAGTTTGGCATGCCAGTCCCTGAATTCTATATCGCGGAAATCCCTGTTTAAATAGTTGTTTAACAGCCTTTCATTGCTGGCGTAGTCGGCAATGCCGTCGAGAAAAGAAACCGGTGAATTTCCGTAACTTCCCGCGAACGACTGGTTAAAATCGGCTAACTTGTTGAACCCGATTCCGTAGTTGAACCTGACAATACTGGATGAACTCTCGTTAATTTTTACAGAACCGACATAACCCAATTGGTCAAACGTAAGTTTGAAATCATTATCTGAAAAAGACCTGTTGCCAATGGTTGTTTCAGCCTTTGGGAAACCAAATGTTGGCGTAAATGTAAACTCGCTGGTTTGGTAAATGCCAATGCCTGCAGGATTTACCGAAAGTGAGGTGAAATCGCCTCCCATTGCGCCTATGGCATTCCCCATCGCAGCCGAACGGGCTGTTCCCTGAATCTGGTAATTAGACAGCCTGACAGCGTCTGCTAATCCTTGCCCCAAGGCTGTTGTGCCCAAAAAAAGCATAGCAATTGTTAGATATTTAATTTTCTTCATGGCATTTGTTCTGTTAAATTAGACATCGTTTCATTTAATTATCGCTTGGGTCTGTTACCTTCTTCCCCCACTGCTTCCTCCACTGCTTCTGGAGCTACTGCCCGATGAAGAACTGCCGACTGACGAAGAACGGCTTCCGCTGCTCACCGAACCGCTGCTGTATGAGCCGCTGCTTCGCGTTCCGCTGCTGCTTGGGCTGTAGCTGCTGCTTGGACGGGAAGTGCTGCTATTGCTGGGCGGACTGTAAGTTTGTGTACTCCTGTTACTTGACCCCTGGCTGTATGACGAACCTGACTGGTAGGTGCTTCTGGTGTTTGTGCCGGATGAATTGCTTGGTGTTACACCGGTCGACGATGAACTTCCGGGTTTACTGTAAGAAGAACCTGATGAAGTGCCGCTGCTGTTGTAAGTTGAACGGGTAACGGTCCGTGGTTTACTGTAGCTTGGCGTATATTCTTTTTGCTGTGTTGTCGTAGTCGACCTGTTCTGGTAAGTACCGGTGCTTGCAGGTGCTGTTGCTCTTCTGACAGCCGAATTTTCAGTGCCGGTAACGGTAGTTGACCTGACTGAGGGTGTTTGTCCGACTGCGGCGCCCCGGTTGAGCTCAGTTCCCGTTGTGGAAATACTTCTTCTGCCGGTAGAACTCACCTCGGTGTCTGCTGTTGTCCTTCTTCTTTCCATGAGGGTAGCGCTCTGCGTGCTACTGCCTGCCTGCCTGCTGACTCCGGTTGAGCTTACTGTGCCGGTAGTGGCCGAACGGGATACGCTTCGGGTATTGCCGGAACCTAATGCCGTTCCGCTATAATCGTAGCTTGGCGTGCTCCTTCTTCCGACGCGGACGTCATTATTTCGGACACCGTAATATCCGCCACCGTAGTATCCTCCGCCGTAATATCCTCCGTGGTAGTGCCCGTAGCCCCAATGGCTATAGTAAGGATATCCCCAGGATGAATAGTACCAGGGGCTGTACCAGCCGATGCCAAACCCAAAGCCAAAAGATGGTCCGTACCAGTAGTCGTAATACCACGGATCATAATATCCCCAGGAATAATACGGATAATAGAACGGATCGTAGTAATATCTGTTCCAATAATACGACGAATAATACGGATACCGGTGGAACCGGTTAATGCGATAGCTAAAGTCGAGGTCGTCGGCATCGTAATAATTGTTGATGACATAGTTGATTTCACGGTCGTTTTCATAAACCGTGGTATCCGATCCGATCAATTCCATTCCTTCCATGTCGTAATAATGGGCGTCAGCTGAAGGACGATCTGTTTCCAGAATGTAATTTTTCAGCGTGCCTTCATCATTTTGTTCGCTCATGATCATTACCGGAGTATTGGATGTGCGGTCAGTACTTCTGACAGTTGTATTTTGAACAACAACCGGAGGCGGAACATCACCGGGCGTAAAGTAGATATCATCATACCTGTCCGTTACGTAGGTCCCGGTTGAACAGGCGCCTAATAAAAACGCCAAAGCCGAGAAGATGGTAACTTTTGATTTCATAACGATTACCTCCTGATTTTTTAAAGAATAAATTTATTTACTTTGTACCTGTAAAATTCAATACAAAAGAAGCAAATACCATACCAAAACAAAAGAAATGGCGAAAGAATTAACTTCGAGAAGTGAAAATTACTCGCAATGGTACAACGATCTGGTTGTAAAGGCCGATCTTGCTGAAAATTCGGCAGTTCGGGGCTGCATGGTGATCAAACCTTACGGCTATGCGATCTGGGAAAAAATGCAGGCCGAACTGGACCGGATGTTTAAAGAAACCGGGCATGTGAATGCTTATTTTCCTTTATTTATCCCCAAATCGTTTTTCAGCAAAGAAGCCAGCCATGTGGAAGGCTTCGCCAAAGAGTGTGCCGTTGTTACCCATTACCGCTTAAAAAACAGTCCGGATGGAAAAGGCGTCGTGGTTGATCCTGATGCCAAACTGGAGGAGGAACTGGTTGTCAGACCGACTTCTGAAACAATTATCTGGAATACCTATAAAAATTGGATTCAGTCCTATCGCGATCTTCCAATTCTTTGTAATCAGTGGGCAAACGTGGTCCGTTGGGAAATGCGTACGCGCTTGTTTTTACGGACGGCTGAATTTTTGTGGCAGGAAGGGCATACTGCGCATGCGACCCGCGATGAGGCTCTGGAAGAAACCGAACGCATGATTAATGTGTATGCCGATTTTGCCGAAAATTTCATGGCTCTTCCGGTTATCAAAGGCGCCAAGTCGGCGAATGAACGTTTTGCCGGCGCATTGGAAACCTTTACCATCGAGGCCTTGATGCAGGATGGAAAAGCTTTGCAATCGGGGACATCTCATTTCCTGGGTCAGAATTTTGCCAAAGCTTTCGATGTCCGCTTTGCAACAAAAGAAGGTACAGAGGATTATGTTTGGGCCACCAGTTGGGGGGTTTCAACCCGCTTGATGGGGGCTTTGGTGATGGCACATTCGGATGATAACGGACTGGTACTGCCTCCGAAACTTGCCCCTTACCAGGTGGTTATTGTCCCGATTTACCGGAGCATGGAGCAATTGGCTGAAATTTCGGAAAAGGTGAACGAAATTATCCCTAAATTGAAAGCCCGCGGAATTTCGGTTAAATACGACAACCTGGATACCAAGAAACCGGGCTGGAAATTTGCCGAATATGAACTGAAGGGCGTTCCTGTGCGTTTGGCGCTGGGGCCCCGCGACCTCGAAAACGGTACGGTAGAGGTTGCCCGTCGTGATACCCTGACCAAAGAAACCGCCTCGCTCGAAAACATCGATCAGTTTGTGAGTGAGCTTCTGGAGAATATTCAGAAAAATATTTACAGCAAGGCCTACGATTTTCGTGCAGAAAATACCACGAAGGTGGATACTTATGAGGAGTTTAAAGAGGTGCTGAATACCAAAGGCGGCTTCATACTTGCTCATTGGGACGGAGATGCCGAAACTGAGCAAAAAATTAAGGAAGAAACCAAAGCAACAATTCGTTGTATCCCTTTTTCAGGAGAAAAAGAAGAAGGAGTTTGCATGTATTCGGGTAAACCTTCATCCCAACGCGTTATATTTGCCCTTGCGTACTAAAAATTTTATTCTATAAAACAGAAAAGCAGTCAGTATTGGCTGCTTTTCTTATTTTTATAAAAAAATAGTCCGATGAACCTTCCTGAAGATAAATCCAAAAATCTTGAGTCGATTGTACTTAAGTCGAATGTTAAGCAAAAAGTTTACCAGAATACCTTGTATTCCTTTAATTTACTGAAGGAGGCGCTAAGGGAACTGGTCGATGAATATTCCGTGTTGCTGAAAGACCGGATCAGTGGAGAATCTTTGCCTACTTTCCATGAAAAAGGCTTGTTTGAAGCTGAATTTCGGCTGGCAGCCGACATGTTGCTTTTTAGCATGCACTCGAATGTGTTTGTATTTAACCGCGAACACCCGGTATGGAAAGTCGATTATATAAAAAACGATCCCTTAAATTCGTATTGCGGGATTATTCACATTTATAACTTTCTTTCTGATTCGTTTAAATACAACCGGATGCAGGACCTGGGTTATCTTATTGCGCGGATTTTCATCAACCGGGAGAACCATTTTTTTGTTGAAGGAAAACGTCAATCAGGAGAACTGGTGAAGGATTTTCAGAACGATATTATTTCAAAGGAGGTTATCAAGCAAATACTTGACACTTCCATCCGGTATGCCATTGAGTTCGATCTGTTGGTTCCTCCTTATGATCAGATAAAAATTGCATCGGTAGAACAAATGCAGGAAGAAATTATCCATTCGAAAATGAAAACGGGGAAACGGGTTGGCTTTAAGTTTAATTCAGATGATGTTTAAATGATGATAGAAAAAGTAGTTGAACGTTTTGTCCGGTACGCTAAAGAGCATACGACTTCCGATCCTCAAAGTAAAACTTTCCCGAGCACCGGCAGGCAACTTGTTTTTGCCGATAAGCTGGTTGGCGAGTTGAAGGAGATCGGAATGCTGGAAGTTGAAAAGGACAGTCATGGTTATGTTACGGCGACGTTGCCGGCCAACTGTGAGAGAAATGTGCCTGTAATCGGCTTTATCGCTCACATGGATACAAGTCCTGACTTTTCGGGAGAACAGGTTAATCCTCAGATCCGGAAATATGAGGGCGGAGCAGTTCGCCTGAGTGAAAAAGTGATTTTGTCGCCCGGACAGTTCCCAGATTTGGAAAGCTATATCGGGCAGGAGATCATCACCACCGACGGCAATACTTTGCTGGGAGCTGACGATAAAGCAGGCTTAGCCGAAATTATGACCGCGATGGAATACCTGATCAATCATCCCGAAATAAAACATGGCAAAATCAGGGTTTGTTTTACGCCCGACGAAGAGATTGGCAAGGGGGCCGACCATTTCGATGTGGCTAAATTCGGCGCCGAATTTGCCTATACGCTCGATGGCGGCGAAATTGGCGAACTGGAATACGAGAACTTCAATGCCGCTATGGCAACCATTACCATCCAGGGCCGAAGCGTTCACCCCGGGGCTGCCAAAAATAAAATGATCAATGCCATTCATGTGGGACAGAAACTAAATAGTATGCTCCCGCCCGAGCAACGCCCCGAACATACCGAAAAGTACGAAGGTTTTTTTCATCTGCTTGCGTTCAACGGGAAGGTTGAAAAAACGGTGATGACCTATATTATCCGCGACCATGACCGGCAGCTTTTCAACTCCCGGAAAGATATGCTGACACAAATCTGCCTCTTTTTAAACGATGAATTCGGTGAAGGAACGGTCCAACTGGATATGGAAGACCAGTATTACAACATGCGTGATAAAGTGGAGCCGGTAAAATACATTGTTGATTTGGCGGAGGAGGCCATGAACGAACTCGGGATTATTCCCAAAAAAAGGGCGATCAGGGGAGGCACTGACGGGTCGCGCTTATCGTATATGGGACTGCCTTGCCCCAATATTTTTGCAGGTGGTCATAATTTTCACGGTCCGTACGAGTACGTTCCGGTCAATTCGATGAAAAAAGCGGTTGAAGTGATTGTTCGTATCGCTGAAAAAGTAGCTGCAAATTAAAATGTTTGACGTTTTTCAGGCATATATCAGAGACGAGAATCTGTTTGCTCCGGCTGACAAGCTGATTTTGGCGGTCAGCGGCGGAGTCGATTCGATGGTGATGCTGACGTTGTTTCAGCAGGCAGGTTTTGAATTTGTTGTGGCTCATTGCAACTTTCGTTTGCGGGGAACCGAGTCTGACGGCGAAGAGGTTTTTATTCGCGATTATTGCGGCGAACAGGGAATTGAGCTGTACGTTAAACAATTTGATACCCGCGAATATGCTGGGCTGAAGGGTATTTCGATTGAAATGGCTGCCCGCGAACTTCGCTATGAGTGGTTTTACCGTTTGCTGGGCGAACTTTCGTATGATTATATTGCGACAGCCCATCACCAGGACGATCTGATCGAAACCATGCTGATTAACCTGAGCCGCGGGACCGGAATCCGGGGGCTGACCGGCATTCAGGCCAAAAATGACCGGATCGTGCGCCCCTTGTTGTTCGCAGGCCGCAGCCGGATTCTGGAGTTTGCAGCAGCACATCAGATTGATTTTAAAAACGATTCGAGTAATGATGAATTGGTGTATCAGCGAAACATCATCCGTCACCAGATCATACCTCAATTTGAAGAACTAAACCCGGCTTTTCGAAAAAATGCAGCCAAAACGGCATCAATCTTAAAACAAACGGAAAGGATATATCAGCAACAGATTGATGAATTCCGTAAGGCGATTATGGCGGAGGAGCCCGGTGTCTTCAAATTTTCTATTGAAAAACTGAAGGGACTGGATCAACTGTTTTCGGTGCTTTTTGAGTTTTTGCATCCTTTTGGCTTTAATGCCAGTCAAATACAGGAAATTTATGGCGCCCTGGATGCCGAAGCCGGTAAAATCTTTTACAGCGGCCGGTATCGTTTGGTGAAAGACCGCGATGATTTGATCGTTACCGCCGTGGAAGAAGAAGGGCTTCGCCGCTTTTACATCGAAGACGACTGCCTGGAAATAACCGAACCGTTACACCTCCGGTTTGAATTAATCAGCAAAAGTCCGGCTTTCCGTTTTTCGACCAATGCCGGGGTAGCCGATTTTGACTACGATTTGTTACAATTTCCGCTTATCCTGAAAAAGTGGGAGCAAGGCGAGTATTTTCAGCCGCTCGGGATGACTGGTTTTAAAAAGTTAAGCGATTTCTTCATCGACGAAAAAATGTCGATTCCCGAAAAAGAAACAACCTGGATCCTGTACAGTGGGCGGCAGGTGGTTTGGATCGTTGGCCGCCGAATCGACGACCGCTTCAAAATTACCAAAAAAACACGGGAGGTTTTTCGCGTCAGCCTGGGATAAGGGGCAAGCCAACAGGGTGTTTTCTGCCCGATTGTTTTGTGCCCTTGCTGTGTAAGAGCCGGGTGATAGCGCAACGGGCTTTCGGCAGATCCACTGGCGCTGCCCCGCGATATCTTAAAACGAATACGAACGTGTTTTGCGGGCACGGTTACAAACCGGCATCAGTGAGCGGATAATCCCCAAAATCAGAGGCATAAAATTTCCTGCCTTGCCGATTTTTTTTCCTGGCTTGGAAATTACAATTTCCTAACCAGGAAATTTTTGATCTCCCCTGTCGTTTCAAATATCCCAACAAATAGGGATTGCAGCATTTACCCGCCTCAGGTATTTTTGCCCGTGAAATTTATTCAACTTAATGACTATTGTATGAAAATCAGAATTATTCTTGCTGCTTGTTTGCTCATTGTTGCGGCTTATGTAAATGCACAAAATACTTCAGAACTGATGCTGGAGTCAGACCAGAAACTGACAATCGGGGGATATGCCCAAATCGATTATAACCAGCCGTTCTCGTCGGATACCCGAAGCAACGGGACTTTGGATGTTCACCGGGTGGTGCTGATGTTTGGTTATCGGTTCAACGAGAAAACACAATTTATTACCGAAGTGGAATACGAACATGTTGAGGAAGTTTATATCGAGCAAGCCTTCTTAAATTATAAGATCAATGACTGGCTGAACTTCAGAGGTGGCTTGTTGCTGATCCCGATGGGGATTATCAATGAATACCATGAACCGGCTACTTATAACGGTGTTGAACGACCTAACCTGGACGGACAGATTGTTCCGACTACCTGGCGGGAAATTGGGGCAGGTTTTACCGGAAGGTTGCAGAATTTAAATATGAGATATCAACTTTATGTGGTTAACGGCTTTAAAAGCTATGACGGTTCGGGTATTTTGCGCGGAAGCGACGGATTTCGCCGGGGACGTCAAAAAGGCGCCGAATCGATCATGTCTCATCCAAACCTGTCGGCAAAAGTGGATTACTATGGACTGCCGGGGCTTAAACTGGGGCTGAGCGGTTATTTTGGCGAAACACAGTCGACCCTGTACAACGGCTTGCCCAAAGATGATGCGCTGCTGGAAGCCAAGGCCGATTCGTCGGTGGTTGGATTAAACATGCTTGGGCTTGATGCGGCTTATTCGGTTAAGGGGCTTGTTTTGAGAGGTCAGATGATTTATGCGTCGATCAATAACACCGGCCAGTATAACAAATTTACAGGGAAGGACTTGGGTAGCGAAATGTTTGGTTATTACGTGGAAGCAGGTTACGATGTGTTGAGCTCCGGGAAATCGGAACAAAAACTGATTCCGTTTGTCCGGTACGAAAAATACAATACCCACGCAAAAACGGAAAATATCGTTAAAAATATGGCTTACGACAGGACCGATGTTACCGCAGGATTAGGTTGGTGGATGACTCCGGGAGCTGTTTTAAAAGCTGATTTGCAATGGTTCGGGAATGAAGCAACCGATACCAATAAAAAACAATTAAACCTGGGAATTGGAATATGGTTTTAACACGGTTTAAAATAGGATCTATTTTACTGATTACACTTCTTTTTTTGTTAGAGGCGGATCTTTTCGGTGCCGACACCGGAAAGATCCTTAAAACGTTGGAAAAAGAGTTTCGTGTAAAAAAATCAGAATTAACACTCGAACAGTTATCGGTGGACGGAAGCTTGAAAGCCTGTGTTGATGAGGTATTTCTGGTTAAACTGAACAACGAACCGACCGGATACATCATTGATGCAACCGGGAAAGGACGTCATGATGAGTTTGAGTTTTTGATTTTTACCAACCTGACCATGGATGTGGAGTTTGTCCGGATTGTGAATTACATTTCCGATCACGGCGGAGAAATTGCATCCCGCAGGTGGCTTGACCAGTTTGTCGGATACAGCGGGCGCGACCTGAAATACGGCGAGGATATACAGGCTATTTCCGGGGCGACTATCTCGGCCAATTCCGTGGTTAGCCGCATCAAGGAAATTATCGGGCAGCTCAAATTGGCCGATCTGTAGATCAGGCTTTTTCGCTCAATTCGAGCCAGCGCATTTCCTTTTCTTCCAGTTCGTCGGTTAATTCGGCAAAGCGTTTGCTTTTTCTAAGCAATTCATCGGGTTGCAGTTCCCCTGAGTGAAGCGCTTCTACCAAATCCTTTTTTTCGTTTTCGAGCTTTTCCATATCAAGTTCCAGTTGCTCAAACTCTCGTTTCTCGTGGAAAGTCAGTTTCTGAACCTGTTTTTTTTGTTTTTCTGTTACCGGTTTTGGTTTGGCAGCAGCTTGTTCCTGTTTTTCCAGTTGTTCCCGTTCGGAAACATGATCGCGGTAGATGGAATAATTTCCCGGGAAGTCTTTAATTTTTCCGTTTCCTTCAAACACAAAGAGGTGATCAACGATTTTGTCCATAAAGTACCGGTCGTGTGAGACAATGATGACGCAACCGCCAAAGCCTGCCAGGTAGTCTTCCAGTACATTCAGGGTCATGATGTCGAGGTCGTTTGTCGGTTCGTCCAGGATAAGGAAGTTCGGGTTTTGCATCAAAATGGTACACAGGTACAACCGGCGCCGTTCGCCTCCGCTGAGTTTTTCAATAGTGTTGTATTGGGTTTCGGGAGGAAACAGGAACCGGGTCAGGAGCTGGCTGGCGGTCATTTTGTTGCCGTCTTCAAATTGAATGACTTCTGCAATGTTTTTGATCACGTCAATAACCTTATCGGTTTCTTTAAAGCTGATGCCTTCCTGCCGGTAGTAACCGATCTTTATGGTTTGGCCGGTATCTACGGTTCCGCTGTCGGGCATAATTGCTCCCGTAATGACATTGAGAAAGGTCGATTTTCCGGTTCCGTTTTTCCCGACAATACCCACTTTCTCAAACCGCGAAAATTTATAGTTAAAGTCTTCAATCAGCTTTAAATCGCCGTAGGCTTTCGAAACATGCTCCAGTTCCAGGATTTTACTGCCCATTCGCGACGATGAAATACTCAATTCAATGCTGTCGTCGCGCCGCCTGAAGCCTGCTTTTTCTTTCAGTTCGTAAAACTGATCGATCCGGTATTTGGCTTTATGGCTCCGTGCTTTGGGCATTCGCCGCATCCAGTCGAGCTCGGTGCGAAGCAGGTTCCGGGCTTTCTCGGTTGATGCCTGTAATTGTTCAATGCGTTCCTGCCGCTTTTCGAGGTAATAGCTGTAATTTCCCTGATAGTTGAACACCTGGTTTTGGTCAATTTCGATGATTTCGTTACACACACGATCCAGAAAATACCGGTCGTGCGTGACCATGAACAGGGTGCAATTGGTTTTTTCGAGGTAGTTTTCGAGCCATTCGATCATTTCCAGGTCGAGGTGGTTGGTTGGTTCATCCAGCATCAGCAAGTCCGGCTCGTTTACCAACACATTGGCAAGCGCCAGCCTTTTTTGCTGCCCGCCCGAAAGTTCTCCGACCAACTGATCGTAGTTGTCAATTTTTAGCTGACTGAGAATCTGTTTTACTTTTACATCAAAATCCCAGGCATGGAGCTCGTCCATTTTTGCGCTCAGCCGTTCAATCTCTTTTTGCTGATTGTGTTTTAAGGCAGCTTCAAAATCGCGCACCACCTGCAGTGCCGGGTTGTCCGATTGCAACGCCTGTTCCAGCACCGTCAAATTCAGGTTCAAATCGGGCGATTGCTTCAGATAACCGATCTTTATATCATTGGTTTGCGTGATTTTTCCTGAATCCGGGCTGTCATTTCCGGCCAGTACCTCCATCAATGTGGTTTTTCCTGCTCCGTTTCGGGCGATCAGGGCAACCTTTTGATCTTTAAAAATGGTAAAGGAAATATCTTCAAAAAGCATAAAATCAGCAAAGCGCTTCGAGATTTGCTCGGCCTGTAAGTAGGGAATCATTTTAAATTGTTTTGCGCAAAAATAGGAATAATTTGTCAGGTAAAGCAGATCGTTTATTTTTGTTGATCAGCAAACAAAATCATTATGCAAAAGGAAGATCGTTACCAAAAAGTGATCGCATATTTTCAAAAGGAGATGCCGGTTGCCGAAACGGAGTTACATTATTCGAACCCGTATCAATTGTTGGTTGCCGTGATCTTATCGGCTCAATGTACGGATAAGCGGGTAAATCAGATTACGCCCGAATTGTTTAAACGTTTTCCCACGCCCGAAACGATGGCCGGGGTTGATTCAGCCGAAGTGTTCGATTATATCCGGTCGTGTTCTTATCCGAATAACAAGGCAAAACATCTGGTAGGAATGGCCCGTATGCTGGTTGGTGATTTCGGGGGAGTTGTTCCCGACGATGTGGACAAGTTGCAGAAACTGCCGGGCGTGGGCCGAAAAACGGCTAACGTGATTGCATCGGTTGTTTACGAGAAACCGACCTTTGCTGTTGATACGCACGTGTTTCGGGTTGCAGCCCGCATTGGCCTGGTCACAAACGCGAAAACACCTTTTGAGACTGAAAAACAGCTCATGCAGCATTTCCCCGAAGAATTAGTTCCGTTGGCACATCATTGGCTCATCTTACACGGACGATATACCTGTACGGCACGAAATCCGAAATGCGAAAAGTGCGGATTAAAGGAGTTCTGCCGGTATTACACAGACGCAAAGAAATGAGATGGGGAAGGGGAGGCCTGCCCGGACAACTCCGGTGCCGGCAATTCATGTTAATTAGACCTTAACCAGACCCAAAAAAACCGAAAGTATTACTTTGAATTTTTACCAAACTTTGTACATTTGCCCTAATCTCTAACTTAAAAAAAAGTGTTATGGCTTATGTAATTTCAGATGAGTGCATCGCATGCGGAACTTGTATTGATGAATGTCCTGTTGAAGCGATTTCAGAAGGCGACATCTACAAAATCGATGCTGATCTTTGCACTGATTGTGGCTCATGTGCCGAAGTTTGCCCGGTTGACGCGATCTCGATTGCAGAATAGTACCGGAAAGCATAAAAAATTTCGCCCGTCATAGCAAATATGACGGGCTTTTTTTGTAACTTATGCCGAACGTTTTGGAACAGAACTTGCAAGATGAGGTATAAACAATGAAAATATGAAGGCAAACTTTTTACTTTTTCTTTCTCTTTTTATTGGTTTATCAGTCTTTTCGCAACCGGAAACAAATCCGGAGAATGAGGCAAGGCTTTATCGAATTGAGAAAATTTTTCCCAATCCGGTAGAGAATCATGTATTTGTTGAAATTGACGCGATCGATATTGCCACTGCAAACTTCGAATTGGTAGATATTTTGGGAAATATGGTCCACAAGTGGGAGCCGATACATCTGACTCCCGGAAACCAACAGTTAAAACTGCAGATTAAAAATATCCATACCGGCATTTATTTACTGCGCGTACGAATTGAAGGAGAAATTTATGTTTTCAGAATTCGTAAGGTTTGATTGATTTTTCCGGATTCTCCTTTTCCCTGCTGATTGCAGATACCTGGCAGAACTTATATTTCCGATTCAATGTAGTAATGCAGGTTTTCGCGCGTAATGATATCCAGCGGCAGGTATTTAATCGGATTAATCTTCTTTTTAAACATGAGATGGTCAATCAAAAAATGGATTCCATAATATCCCTGCTTCCTCGGATTCTGGTTGATCAGAAAGTGGATAATCCCGTTGTTTAAGTACGATAAGTTTTTCTCCAGTAAATCATACCCCACCAGACGTATATGCCTCAGATTTCGTGCCTGCAGGTAGTTGGCAACCGTATAGGCCCTCGACGTGGTAACAAATATTCCGGAAACATGTGGCGTGTTGTTGAGCAACTGATCCAGCTGTTCTGAGAAAATGACCTCGTTCGAACTGTTTTTCAGATCGGCATGAATCAGTTGAAAATCAGATTTGGGAAACGGCTCAAAATAATCGAGAAAACCTTGCTCTTTTTTGATCAGGTGTGACGAGTTCGAAACATCCTCGTCGATGTGGGCAATGATAAATGCCGTGGGGCCGGCGGAATGACCGTAGTGAAGGAGTTTTGCGGCAAGAACGCCGCTTTGATATGAGTCTTGTCCGATGTAAGCCAACGGTTCGTAGTCGGGGATATGGGTGTTGAACAGATTAAACGGAATCTTTAGCTCCTTCCATCTGCTCAGAAATGTCAGCGATTCCCTGTAAAAAACAGGGGCCAGTAAAATTCCGTCATAATTTGATTCCGAAACTTTTTCCGCTTTTTCTTTAAACGACTCCACGTCGAATTGATTAAAGATATGGTAGCTAACGGTAAGTCCATATTGCTGAAGCTCCTTTTCTGCTTTTTTTATTCCGCTGACGGGTTGTTCCCAGAATTCATCGAGCGAGGCATCCGGAATTAAGGCCGCGATCCGGTATTCCCGTTTTGACACCAACGCGCGGGCCAGCATGTTGGGCTCGTAATTTAGCTCCTGTGCAATTGAAAGAACCCGTTGCTTTACTTTTTCGGATACCCGTCCCCGGTTGTGCAGTACCCGGTCTACTGTCCCGGTAGATACGCCGGTTTTTTCGGCAATATCTTTTATTCGGACTATATTCTTTTTTTGCTCCTTATTTTCCATAGTTTTTGCCATAGGGCTGGTAAACGTGTAAAAATATGGAATATCTTCTTTTAATCGTACGATTATAAAAAACCAATTTCACCAAAATAAAAAGGTTGATGAAAATCCGGGTCCGGGGTTTTAATTGTTTGCCAACATAAAAAGTGAGGATGATCAAGATCGTCGCCGCATTTGTAGAAATTGGCCCGGGCTGTTTTTTCCGATAGTTGACTGATCTGATGTTTGAAAAAGCTGGAAACGGGTATTTTTATACTCAGTTGCCACTCGAAACACGGAAGTTGGTAGTGAGAAACCCGGTTAATGATCGTTTGTGTCTGAATGAGATTTAACTTTTCAGGATTTGCCCGTTCCCGCTGGTGCCGGTCCGGTCCCCAGGCAGCCAGGCAAGTCCCCAGGCTGTTGAATTCGAAGTTGTAATAATCGGGTTCATCGCCGAAAGCGATAAAAAACTCAACGCAACTATCGGTATAAACCGGGTCGTTGTGCCGGGTATACCGCGCCAGAACCTGTTCTTCGCATACATGGAAAAACAGAAAGATATTTTCCTGGTTATGAGCAATCTTAAATGCGACACGGGGAAGCGACGCTATTTTTCCCCACGGAAACTTGTCGATCGGAATTTCAGGCATTTGACAGAATAGCCAACGCCATTCTGTGGGATTTGTTGCCGGCAACGAAATCAGTGGAATTTCAAGCTTCATGTGGATTGCGGGTTTTTTGAGTTGAACTCAGTTGTTTTATGGTCGCCTGTATTACCTCAAATTGTTGCTCAATCTTCCTGACCAACTGAAACTGAGCCCTTGCCCGTTGAATGTTATGATCGGGGAAATGAATGCGGTAATAATGGTCGCCGTCAATGTAATCGGTTAAAAAACGGACACCCATGATAAAGGGGAGCAGCAAACAACTTTGCGATAAGGAATCCAGTTCATGTTCATTAAGAATATCACTGGTTTCGCTGATAAATCCCTCGGCATAGGCTTTAAACAGATTCAGGTTGAGTTGAATTTTCTCCAGGTCTTTTTCATCTTCTTCCGCGGTATTTATAATCGTTCTGACGGCGTCTCCAAAATCGTAAGCGACATAACCGGGCATCACCGTATCCAGGTCAATCACACAAACCGCCTGATCATTTTCATTGAGCAGTACATTGTTAAACTTGGTGTCGTTATGGGTTATTCTGAGGGGCAGTTTCCCTTCGTCTCCCATTTTTTTGATCAGGCTCATCCGTTCTGCTCTTTCCTGCACAAAGGCAACTTCTTCTTCAACTTCTTGTAACCGGTTTTTAGGATCGTGTTTTTTTGCATCGCGAAGTTGTCCGAGACGGAATTCGATGTTGTGAAAATTTGGAAGGATTTCGTGTATTGTTTGAGGATTGAGATCCGACAGCAATGAAATAAATTTGCCAAATGCCCGTCCTCCTTCCAGTGCCTGCTCTTCTCTTTCTACCAGATCATAGCTTTTTGTGTTTTTCAGGAATACATATAACCTCCAATAACTCCCGTCCGGATGTTTGTAATAACTCTTCCCCTGAAGAGTTGGTATCAGTTCCAGGATTTTTTCATCTGGATTTGAATGTAGAGCTTGTCCTTTTTTTGTGTGCAAATGGTTGATAACCTGCCGGATGTTATCCATCAAATGATCAATGTTTGTAAATATGCCTGAATTGATTTTTTGAAGGACATAATCCGGAAATTCCGCGTTCGTGTTACCGACCCGAAAGGTTTCGTGGATATGCCCGGAACCAAAGGGCCGTACTTCTGCTATTTCTCCCTGTATCGCAAATTGAAGCGCTATTTCAACAATTTCGTTCTTGTTCATAGGTGTATTTGTTAAGTTATACTGGTTTATGGTCTGATTTATTCATACGCTGATATTCCGTTAAGCAGTTAAGCCTGCCTGAGAAATCTCCTGATTTCGGGGACTAAAGTAATTCATATTTTTTCACGAAAAAATTTTTTTCACAAAAAAGTGTGTACGAACACGCATCTTTTAATATATTTGTGATTCAATAAATAACCTAACGCTACTTTAGCGTACTTTATATTGTCAGGCAATTGTCCGTTAAGGTAGAACTTAAAAGTAAAATCAAATGGAAAATAGCAATCGTCGCTCGTTTTTGAAGCATCTGTCGTTGGGAGTTGGCCTGGCGGTTACAGGCGTACCTGCCTGGTCGGCCGAAGCGGAACGAAACCGAAAACCGACCGGGAAAAAAGCCGGCCAGTCTTTTAATATGTGCAACTACACTGCTCCGAAATTGTCGGTAGTTCGTGTCGGATTTATCGGCCTGGGTATGCGTGGTCCCGGCGCCGTTGTCCGGATGTCTCATATAGCGGGAGTTGAAATTAAGGCGCTTTGTGATATCCGTGAAAATTTGGTGAAAGCATGTCAGAAGCATTTAACGAAGGCCGGTTTGCCCGAAGCGGAAGAATACTTTGGAACGGAGGATTCGTGGAAAGCGCTTTGCGAACGCGACGATATTGACCTGGTATACATCTGTACACCCTGGCACCTGCATACCCCGATGGCTGTTTACGCCATGCAGCAAGGCAAGCATGTCGCAGTGGAAGTTCCGGCAGCCGTTACCCTGGACGAAGCCTGGGAACTGGTCGAAACATCGGAAAAAACCCGCAGGCACTGCATGATGCTGGAAAATTGCTGTTACGACTTTTTTGAGTTACTGACGATCAACATGGCCCGGCAAGGTTTGTTTGGCGAACTGGTTCATGGCGAAGGGGCTTACATTCACAACCTGCTTGATTTAAATTTCGACAAAAACGGCTATTACAACATGTGGCGGTTGAAGGAAAATTACCGCGATGGGAACCTGTATCCGACACATGGTTTGGGGCCTGTGTGCCAGGCCATGAATATTAACCGGGGCGATAAAATGGACTACCTTGTTTCGATGGCTTCCAACGATTTTCAGATGGCGGCCCATGCCCGGGAATTAGCCGCCGGGGATTCGTTTTACAGCGAATTTGCAGGTAAAAGCTACCGTGGTAACATGAATACGACGGTGATTAAAACCCACCAGGGAAAAACAATCATGGTACAGCACGATGTAACGTCCACGCGTCCGTATTCACGTATTCATTTATTGAGCGGTACAAAGGGGATGGCTTGCAAATGGCCCGACCCGGCGCGGATTTCGTTTGGCCATGGCTGGCTAAATGATGAGGAATTTAAGAAACTGGAACAGGAATATACACCCGAAATCGTTCGAAAAGTGGGTGAAATGGCCAAAAAAGTCGGAGGGCACGGCGGCATGGATTTTATGATGGACTGGCGGTTAATTGATTGCCTGCGCAATGGCCTGCCGCTGGATCAGGACGTTTACGATGCCGCTTTGTGGAGCGCCATTGCCCCGCTAACGGAATGGTCGGTGGCCAATCGGTCAAATTCTGTTGATGTGCCCGATTTTACACGTGGGGCCTGGCAGCAAAATGCCCCCCTTAACCTGACTCTCGAAGGCGGCGGCACAACGGAAGTCAGAGGAGTTCATCTTTAAGAATTAAAATCATACCAAATATTCTTCAATCTGTAAATCATTCGAATATGTACATCTTAAAAAACTTTATTCCGGTACTGGCCATTCTGTTGGCTTTTGGAGCCTGCAATCACAACAACCAAAGCCAGGATCTGACGATCGCGATTGTTCCGCAACCAAATGAACTGACTCAGCAGGAAGGATCGTTCACGGTCAACTCGCGGACAGTTTTTGTTGTCTCCGAAGATGAAAGCCTGACGGCAGCCGTTGCCTTGATCAACCAGCGTTTTAGCCGGGCTGCCGGTTTCAGTTTAAAGGTAGCCGGCGAGAAACCCAAAAAGAATTTTATTGCTGTCGAGCTGGATCCGGCTCTGGTTGGTGGAGCCGAGGCTTACGAACTGCTGGTTGAACCACAGGGAGTGACGGTAAAAGCCGGCACGGCAAGAGGCGCTTTTTACGGCTTGGCGACGATGCTTCAATTACTCCCTTCAGCTATTGAAAGCCCCGAGCCTGTAACTCGGGTGAACTGGACCATGCCTTGCGTTCAGATCACGGACCAGCCGCGGTTTGTGTGGCGCGGGATGCACCTCGATGTGTGCCGTCATTTTGTGCCGGTTGAATTCATTAAAAAACAACTGGACGTGATGGCCTTGTTCAAAATGAACACATTTCACTGGCACCTGACCGAAGACCAGGGCTGGCGTATCGAGATCAAAAAATACCCGAAACTGACTGAACTTGGCTCTGTCCGTATTTTGGGCGATGGTTCGAAGTATGGTGGATTTTATACCCAGGAAGAAGTGAAAGAAGTGGTGGCTTATGCAGCGGAGCGTTTTATCGATGTCGTTCCCGAAATTGAACTTCCCGGCCATTCGCTCGCCGCATTGGTGGGTTATCCGCAGCTTTCGTGCACCGGGGGGCCGTTCCGGGTCCGCAATGTTTGGGGGGTCGAACCTGATGTGTATTGCGCCGGAAAGGATGAAACCTTTCAGTTTCTGGAAGATATCATTAACGAAGTGGTGCCTTTGTTTCCTTACGAATATTTTCATATTGGCGGCGACGAATGCCCCAAAGATCGCTGGAAAAAATGTCCCGATTGTCAAAAACGGATTCGCCGGGAAGGTTTAAAAGACGAACACGAGTTGCAAAGTTATTTTGTTCAGCGTATCGAAAAAGTGTTGCTGGCTCACGGGAAGAAAATGATTGGCTGGGACGAAATTCTGGAAGGCGGATTGGCTCCTTCGGCTACGGTCATGTCGTGGAGGGGTGAAGCCGGAGGGATTGAAGCCGCTCAGCAAGGACACGATGTGGTGATGACCCCGGGAAACTGGGTTTACCTCGATCATTACCAGGGAAGCAGTCAGGTTGAGCCGGTGGCCATTGGCGGGTATACCACCCTCGAAGAATCATACGGATACGATCCTGTTCCGGCTGAGTTGGATGGCGAAAAAGCCAAACATGTGCTGGGAACCCAGGGAAACGTGTGGTCGGAGTACCTGTATACACCCGAAATGTTTGAATACCGCATTTATCCGCGTATCATTGCCCTGGCCGAAGTTGGCTGGACCGAAAAAGCCAACAAAGATTACACCGATTTCCTGCGACGGATGGATCCGCAGTTTGAGCGTCTGGATTATCACGGGATTAATTACCACATTCCGCTTCCCGAAGGTCCGGTAAACCAGGTGGCTTTCACCGATGAGGCCACGCTCGAATTTACAACAACCCGCCCGGTGAAGATGGTTTATACCCTGGATGGGCAGGAGCCGGATTTGAATTCGGCCGTGTATGAGTCGCCGCTTGTTTTCACCGAAAATGCCACCGTTAAAATCCGTTCGGTGCTGAACAGTGGTAAAATGAGCCGGGTGCGGACGATTCAGGTTGAGAAACAGGATTTGCTTCCTGCTGTAACGGTACAGACCACAGGAACCGGATTGAAAGGACAGTATGCGAAAGGCTATTTTACATCGGTGAAAGATATCGAGTCGGTTGATGCCTGGACAGATATGACCTTGACGAAAGAAACGCTTGCTAAGATTAATGATTATCAGGATCCTACCGGAGCGGTCCTCACCGGTTATATCGAGATAGCAGAGGACGGTGTTTACGAGTTTCAAACCAATTTCGACCAATTTCTTATAGGTGAAAAATTGCTGATCAATAACGACGGTGAAGTCAAACGCTTTTCGCGCAACAATGCCATGATCGCGCTTGAAAAAGGAAAACATCCGGTTAAAATTATTTATTTGAACAACAACATCGGCGGATTTCCGCAATCGTGGAACCATTTTGTGGTCGAATATAAAAAGGGTGGCGATGAAAAATTCACCCGGATTAATCCCGAAAATTATACCTATTAACAAAAGAACAGGATAACGCCAATCAGATGAAGCCCATACTACTACTCATTACTTTCGTTTTTGCCGTTTTAACGGTTTTTCCCCAAACCCCCGATCCGGTTAAGCAGGTCTGGGAATATGCCGAAAATATTCAGATGATTGGCGAACATAAGGAACCGGCACATGCCTCGTTCGTTTCTTCTGTTTCCGTGCAGGAAGCTTTACGTTTCGATGCCCGCGAAACATCGGCCAGGCAATACCTCGACGGCACCTGGAAATTCAACTGGGTCCGCTCGCCCAACGACCGTCCGCTCACCTTCATGAATCCGGATGAAACGGTGGACCACTGGGATGACCTTAAAGTGCCTTCGAACTGGGAAGTGGAGGGCTACGGCATTCCCATTTATGTCAATCACCAGTACGAGTTTGCCGACTATAAAGCTCCGGTATCGCCCGAAATGGAATTTACGGACCGCATTTATCCGAAAAATCCCGGCAAGGTGCCGCACGATTATAACCCGGTGGGTTCGTATCGCCGCGATTTTATACTTGCTGACGACTGGGACGGAAAAGAAATCTTTTTGCATATCGGAGCGATGAAGTCGGGGGGCTTTGTTTGGGTGAACGGCCATTACGTTGGTTATTCGCAGGACAGCAAACTGCCCGCCGAGTTCAACCTGACTCCTTATCTTCAAAAAGGGAAAAATACGATTGCCTTGCAAATCTTCCGCTGGACTGACGGATCGTACCTGGAATGCCAGGACTTTTGGCGGATCAGCGGGATTGAACGCAGTGTTTATATTTACGCCCAGCCCAAGGTGCGTATCCGCGATTTTGAAGCGGTTGCCACGCTCGACGGCGCTTATCAAAACGGAATTTTCCTGCTGAATGTCGATCTTCAGAATCATCTGCCCAAATCCGGACAGCTAAAACTAAGCTATGAGTTGAAAGATGCTGCCAATGTGGTTGTTTCAACGGCAACCCGGGTAGTGACCCCCGGCGTACAAGCCGGGCTTTCGGTCTCGTTCCCGGAATTGATTCTTGAAAATGTCGGGCAGTGGAGCGCCGAACATCCCCGTTTATACACACTGCTGCTCCATCTTCAGGATAAAAAAGGCCAGACGCTGGAGGCCGTTGCTACGAAGATTGGTTTCCGGAAAGTTGAAATCAAAAACGGATTGTTGCTGGTCAACGGCCGGCGTATTACCCTGAAAGGCGTAAACACGCAGGAAACCGATCCGGAGACAGGGCATGTGATGAGCGAAGAAGTGATCATGAAAGACATTCGCCTGTGGAAAGAGAATAACATCAATGCTGTTCGCCTGAGTCATTACCCGCGCGATGCCCGTTTTTACGAGCTTTGCGATGAGCATGGCATTTACGTGGTGGATGAGGCCAATATTGAATCTCACGGCATGTATTACGGCGAACATTCGCTGGCCAAACGGCCTGAATGGGAAAAACAACATGTTGACCGCATGGTCCGCATGGTTGAACGCGATAAGAATCATCCTTCGGTGATTATCTGGAGCATGGGGAATGAGGCTGGTAACGGAATAAATTTCTATACCGGCTACCGGGCCATGAAAGATGCTGACACTCAAAAACGCCCGGTGCAGTATGAGCGTCCTTATAAAGATGACGACGGTAGTATTCTGGATATGGACTGGAACACCGATATTTTGGTGCCGCAGTATCCGTCGCCCGCTTTTTTCGAGTACGTGGGCAAGCGAAAAACCGACCGCCCTTTTATTCCCAGCGAATATGCCCACGCGATGGGGAACAGCACCGGTAATTTTCAGGATTACTGGGATGTGATTGAATTGTACGACAATCTGCAGGGTGGTTTTATATGGGACTGGGTCGATCAGTCGATTTGGAAAACAAGTGAAACAGGAGAACGTTTTTATGCTTACGGCGGTGATTACGGCGAGCATATGCCAACCGACAACTCCTTCCTGAATAATGGCCTTGTTTTTCCCGACCGCAGTCCGCAACCTGCCCTGTACGAGGTGAAAAAAGCGCACGAGTTTATCAATTTCAAAGCGGAAGGTGTGAATCATCATAATGAGCTGAGGGTGTTTGTCGAAAACCTGTATGATTTCACAAACCTGAGCGCTTTCAACTTCACGGCTAAAATTAAAGCAGATGGAAAGACGTTGAAAACCGTTGAATTGAACGATCTGGATATTGAAACGCATACCGGAAAACTGATTCGCATTCCGTTAACGGAGATCGTTGTGGAGGGAAATACTGAATATTTTGTTGAGATGTCGGCCACCCTGAAAAGTGCCTGGGGCTTGCTGCCGAAAGGATTTGAAGTGGCTCGTGAGCAGCTTCATCTCGATCATTTGTACCGGGCAGTTGCTGTTGAGCCTGATAACGGCGACGCTCTGAACCTGAAAGAAGAACCGGGTCAGGTTGCCGTGTGGAATGATTTGTTCCGCCTGGTTTTCAGTAAAGCCGAAGGCCGGATGGTTTCGTATGAATACCGGGGTGTTGAGTTGCTGAACGAGGGGAAAGGGCCTAAACCGAATTTCTGGCGGGCTCCCACCGATAACGATTTTGGAAACCGGATGCAATTCAACAACCTGGAATGGAAAAAGGCTTCGCTGTTTTCAGAGGTGACTGAACTGAAGGCCGAAAAAACTGCTATGAACCGGGTCCGGCTTCTGGTCAGCTATCATTTGCCCGGGGTGAATACCACCTTCGAAAGTATTTACGAAATTGCAGGCAACGGGGTGGTAAACGTATCGAATACCCTCGCGGCCAGCGATTACAAAGCCGATATTCCCCGCGTGGGCATGTCGATGCAGCTTCCGGCCGAGTATAAAAACATCAGCTTTTATGGTCGCGGCCCCTGGGAAAACTATGTCGACCGGAAAGCGTCGGCATTTATTGGCCTGTACCGGTCGACCGTGAGCGAACAGTACGTACCGTATGTTCGTCCGCAGGAAAACGGGTACAAAACCGACGTTCGTTGGATGGCCTTGAGTAATGAAAAAGGAAACGGGTTACTGGTGGTGGCTGCGAATCAAAAAACCGGACTTGGTATAAGCGCGTTGCACATGCTGAACGAAGATTTTGATACCACCGCCGGTCTGGATTATGAAGGAAACAGCGGGCTGGAACCGGAATACCGGATCGACGGAATCCCTGAGGTGAACGGCAGTAAACACATTCATGATATTCGTGAACGCGATTTGGTGCAGTTGAACATCGACCTGGGGCAACGCGGCCTGGGCGGCGACGACAGCTGGGGCGCCCGTCCGCAACGGAAATATACCATGAGCGGGCAGGAAACACATACGTACAGCTTCTTCCTGGTTCCGTTTGAAAACGGATCGGTTGATCAATGGATCAATGCCGGCAAAATACGGAGAAAATAAAACCAACCTGTCTCTCCTGCATAATGGCGTGGGTTATCCTGTCCGATCCAACGCTGTAAGCAAGGTGCGGTTTTTAACCACACCCGCAGAGATATTTAAACCTGTCAGGTTTGGCCACGCTGATTAGCAGCCTTTGCGAGATACTTTAGCAGCCTTGGCTATACAGTTTAGCAGCCTTTGCTAACGTGTTTCGCCTTATAAGGCTAAATAATTCCCTAATAAGTAAGTTTTTATGTTGATCAGCAGGGTTTTACCCATTACTCATTGGCCATTGGTCATTGGATAATTGGTCATTGCAGCATGGAGCCTGAAACTTGAATCCGTCTGCGTCGGAGTAAGCACTTGCTGCTACAAATACTGAGTAAAACCGCGACTGAATTCTGCGACTGAATACGGCTACTTTGTTTATATTTGCAAAAATCAAGAAACATGGACCGCCAGGCATTTTTAACATTGACTACCAGCACGCAGTGGTTGCTTTTTGCTGCCATCGCCCTGATCATTTTTTCATGGGTTGAACGTAAAAAACGGCTTTTGCAGGCAGGGCAGCTGCTTTTTGCCCTGCTGGGTATTTTTTCGTTATGGGTGATCAGCAGCGGGCAAATCCCGGTTCAGGAAGTCATACCCGGGCAGCCGGTCCCGGCCGAAACCAAAGCGCTCAGTTTCTTTTTTGGACTTCAAATTGCCGGGCTGACCGGCTTATGCGGATTGATACTGGGTTTTTACAAAGCGTCGCTGGCTAGAATAATCAATATGGCATTGGTTGGGCTTGCGATATTCCTGTTTTTCATGGTATACATGCTGCAACGGCAATAAAAAAGCCAAGAAGCTCAAAGTTCGCAGAGAGCAAGTCCAAGCCCAAGCCCAAGCCCCAAGCTCCATGCTGTAATGATCAATTAACGGAGACCGGAGACGGGAGAACGCCCGGGACTTATGCGCCGCACCCGCCCGGGCCGACAGAAGAAGATTTAAACACGAAGGCGAAATACGGCATGGGGCGGAGAGCACGGAGCAATTACCGGAGACGGGAGAAGGGACAACGGAAGCAAGCCGCCTTTTACTTTGTTACTTTGCCACTCAGGCACTCAGGCACTTTTTAACGCAGAGGACGCCATGAGGCCGCAAAGTTTCGCAGAGTGACACTGAATACAGGTCCAGATATTCCTGTTTTTCAGGGTATACATGCTGCAACGACAATAAAAAAGCCGTTTATCAAACGACAAACGGCTTTACAGACTCAACTTATTTGTAATGGCTTAATTTTTCGAATCTTTGCAGGCGTTGTAAATGCCCTCAAACAGCTCTTTCACGTCAGACGCTGCCACCGCAGAGAAAGCAACCCGAATAACATTGCTCAGGTTAATGATCCCGATACTGTATTTCTCGATCAGAATTTTACGGATCAGTTCGCCATCCAGGCCGTCGGCCAGCTGAACACACATAAAGTAACCCGAGTTGAAAGGCAATGCCGTGAAATACTCGTTATACTTATTGTCGTTCAGGGCTTCTTTAACCGCGACATAGCGTTCGTTCATGATACCGAGCTTGGCGGCCTTTTGCTCTTTATAGGCCGGGTTTTCGAAGGCGGCCAGTAAAAGCGATTGTGAAATATTGGCCGCATTGGAAATATTTCCGCGGACAGCGCCGGCGGTTTTGGCTTCTAATGCAGCATAAAGTTCCGCATCGCCGCCTTTAATTCCGTAGGTCATGAAACCCACCCGGAAGCCCCATACATAGTCTTCTTTGGTTGGACCATCAATTTTAAGGGCCAGTACATTTTCGTGTAAATCACAGAGCTGTGCAAAAATACTTTCGGTTTCCACCCCGTTTTCGTACACCAGCCCAAAATAGGCATCATCCGAGAAAATGACAATTTTATTTCCTTTTTCGGCTGATTCTTTGATGATTTGGGTAATTGCTTTTGCTTCATCCACTGTTGGCGAATAACCGGTCGGGTTATTCGGGAAGTTCAGGATCAGGATTTTCTTACCAATTCCGCCAACTTCGAGGCTGGCTTTAAAGGCATCCATATCCATCCGATCTCCGTCAAACAACTTATATTTTTGCAATTCGGCGCCGTAAGCGTGGTTCAGAATCAGGTTGTAATTTCCCCAAAACAAATCGGGAACAATGACTTTGTCTCCCTCGTCAACAAACAGGTAACCGGCCATGCTTACGCCATGTGTCAGGGCGTTGGTCACCACCGGAAGGCTAAGCGCCTGGTTGCCGATCGACGGGTTTTTCTCATAAATCATGCTTTTCCAGCGCGCCCGGATATCGGGGCGTCCAAAACTCGGGGCATAAGGAAAAACCAGCGAAGGATCGAGCCTGACGTTGCTTTCGATGCTTTCCAAACGCATGGGCGAACCATTGTCTTCAACCGCTGCGCCAATGGTCGCGTTGATTCGTGTTCCTTTGGCATCGGCCGTTTGGCCAAGGATTCCTTTTTTCGGGAAAAAGATATTTTTACCTTTCAGGGAGAGCAGATCATAGACGACAGGGTTCTTTTCGCGAATCACCCGATTTAATTCTTCAGCTTGTGGATTCATTATCAGTAATTTAACTTTTCAGGTACTTATTTGTATTTAATTCAGTAAAATCGGCTGCAATATATTAAAAAAACTTATTTCGCGGATTGTTTTCTTATAAATTGAAATAAAAAGCATCTAATTATTTAAAAATTGTAAATTATCGGATTGAAATAGCTTGTTTAAACTTCGATTTGTAATTATTTAAACAAGTCCTCATCCCGAATAATCATCATGATGGCCGAGTGGGGGAGAATAATATACTTTTCTTTGTTGAACTCGATTTCGAAGCCGCTTTTGTGCAGGTAAATGGCCAGATCGCCTGCCTGTGCCTGCAAGGGGACATATTTTACTTCGCTTTTCTTTTCTTTCCAGGGTTCCTCTTCATCGGTCATCGCCGGTATCGGATAGCCAGGTCCTGTTTTCACGACGTACCCGCTGTGTACTTTTTCGTTTTCCTGTACCGATGGAGGCAAATACAGGCCCGATTGGGTTTGTCCCATCGGGTTTTTGGGCTTGATCAGCACCCGGTCGCCAACCATGATGAACTTCTGCAAATCCTTTTCTTCAATAATCAGTGACATTTTGTTTTTTTTGCAAAGATAATATTCGGAGCCGAGGATTTCGAATGCCGGGACAGAATCAGATGATCAAAGCGCCTATTCGACCAACGGAAGGCGGAAGGTTACCTGGGTCCCTTTTCCTTTTTGACTTTCGACATGAAAATAGCCCCTGTTCTTTTGAAGGAATTCCCTGACCAAAATCAGCCCGATACCTGTCCCTGGTTCTTTCATCGTTCCCGGCGTGGAAAATGACACAGCAGCGTTCACCCGCATTAAACTTTGGCGCGACATGCCAACACCGGTATCGGCAACTGTTACGGCCATCATGTCATCTTCTTCAACAGCCGATATTCGGACTTCGCCGCCAACATGAGAGAACTTAATGGCATTTGAAACCAGGCTCCGAAGGATGGCCCCCAGCATGTCTTCATCGGCGTAAATTTCCGAGTTGCTTCTCATCTTTAAAAAGAAGGACAATTTCTTTTCTTCAATCATCGGGTGAAAAAGGGCCACAATGTCGCGGTAGATCTTTTCCAGTTTAATTGGTTTTGGTACATACGGAATGGTTTCGCTTTGCGAGGTCGACCATTTCACCAGGTCGTACAGCAGTTTGTAATTTTGCTGGGAAATATTGGCCAGGTTGCGGATTAATTCCAGCCGTTTTTCTTCGGTCAACTCGTGATACTCTTCGTTCAACAGGTTGGCAATTGCGGCAAAGCTTCCGATATGGTCGCCCAGGTTATTGGAAATCAGCGAAACAAAACGTTCTTTGTTTACGGCCAGGTTTTTATACCGCTGCTGGCTCACTTTCAACGATTCCGACAATTTTTCGAGCCGCAGGTACAGCGTTTCGAATACATATTCGTTGGAATAGGCCATGACGGAAATCAACACAAAAACAATCCCGGTACGGCTAATCATGTGCATACTATAATGTGGGAACCACATCGTATTGTAAAAAAAGATAAAGCCTGCCAAATTGATCAGGATGAAAACCATCAGAACAATAAGCCCCCATCGCTTTCCCAAAATAAGGATAGTGGGTAGCGGGATGAGCAGGGCAAAAACAAGGGCCGAATTTTCTATTCCTCCCGTTTGTAATAAAAAGGTCGAGAACAGGGCAATGGTTACTACAAAGACTGCGGAAACGATAACCAGCCGTTTTTTTACGCGGAAGATGTAAAACAAAATAATCCCAACAAACAATCCGGCAGCATTGGCAAATAAATAAACCGGGTTTGAGGTGATTACGTTCCAAACCAGGAAGCTGCCAACTACCAGAAAATAAAAATAAAAAAACAGGTTCAGCAGGATACTTTTTTTCCGCTCCTCGATCGCGGAGTAGGGATTCGTATCTGCGCTTGTTACGAGCCGGTTGAAAAGGTCTGCCAATTGATTTTTCACATCACATTGAAATAATAAGCTAAAATAAGCCATTTAAGCGAACCGGCAAGCTTTTGGAATGTATTATTTTGTTAATTGTATTCGCCGCGAACATCGGTCAGCACTTCATAACCATTTTCGGTAACCAAAATGGTGTGTTCGAATTGAGCAGAGAGTTTTCCGTCACTGGTGCGGGCAGTCCACCCGTCAATTTTATCCACCCGTGTTGATGCCTTTCCTTCGTTGATCATCGGTTCAATGGTAAAAGTCATTCCCGGACGCATGATGTCGCCCGAATTGCGCCGTGCAATATGATCAACCTGAGGGGCTTCGTGGAAATCGACGCCAACGCCATGCCCGCAAAACTCATAGACCACGCTGTATTTCTGTGATTTGGCATAACGTCCGATTACAAAACCGATGTTGCCAATGTAGTTTCCGGGCCGTACCTGCTGAATGCCTAAATCCATCGAATGGCGGGCCACCTGGATGATTTTTTCTGCTTTTGGCGAAATATTCCCGATCGAAAACATCCGGCTGGTATCGCCATAGTAGCCGTTTAAAATAGTCGTCACATCAATATTCAGGATATCTCCTTCCTTTAAAACGGTAGCCGGGTCGGGGATACCGTGACAAACCACTTCGTTGAGCGATATACAGCACGATTTTGGATAACCGCCATAGCCCAATGTTGCCGGTATGGCGCCATGATCGCGGATGAACTCATCAATCGTTTTATTGAGATATTCGGTGTTGACCCCTTCTTTCAGGAATCCTTCGATCATAACCAACGCTTTTCCTGCAAGTTGACTACTTTGTCTGATGCCCTCAATTTGTTCGGGTGTTTTAATAATGATATCGCTCATTCAGAAAAATTTTCGCAAAAGTCGCAATTGCTTCTTTATTTTCAAAGCTGAACAATACTTTTGTTGAAAGGTTTAAATAAAATCATCATTGGATGGAAAAATATACTGAGAAAATCAATGTTCAGTCGTTTCACACAAACCAGTACGGGAAAGCGTCGGTTTGTTCGTTGTTTCAGTTTATGCTTAAAGCAGCCTGGTCTCATGCCCAGGTGATGGATTGGGGCTACGACCAACTTCAAAGCCAGCATATGTTCTGGGTTTTATCACGCATGTATATCGACGTGGAAAAATATCCTTCGTGGCAGGATATCATTGTGCTCAATACCTGGTCGGCGGGGACCGACGGCATGTATGCCTATCGCGAATTTATTCTTGAAAATGAAAAGGGGGAAGTGCTGCTGCGTGGCAACTCTGCCTGGCTGATCCTGGATACCGAAAGCAAAAAGATTGTTCTGCTGAAAGATTACAAAGAAACGTTTCCCCGGTATAAGGGCGCGAGCGTTTGCCGCGAACCCAAACGGATCAGGCCGAAGAATCATCCGGAGCAAATGCTTTTTTCGCCGGTTTTATTCAGCGATCTGGATGTGAACAGGCATTTTAACAGCGTAAAAGCGCTGGAGCGCGTGTTGGATCAGTTTGGAATCGATTTTCTGAACGCGCATGAACCGGCAACCATCGAAATTAACTACCTGAAAGAAGGATTGGGCGGCGACCGTTTAGCTGTTGTAACCAATCAACTGAAGGAAAATAAATACCAATCGACTCTGGTGCGGGAAAGCGATTCCGCTGATCTGAGCACGATGGAAATCAGCTGGCGCGCGAGACGGCAGGAATAGGGAAGAAGACGCCGAACTGCCGGGAGCTACCGGTTCAGCCAGTAGCTAATCCGCTCAAGTTTTTCGGCAAGGGGCATGTAGCCGTCAAGCCAGTGAATGTCGATCCCTTGCCGTTCCATCCGGCGAAACCAGGTCATTTGCCGTTTGGCAAACTGGTGAATGGCGGTTTCCAGTCCGGTAAACATGTCGTTGTACGACAGTTCGTCGGTTAAATGCTGAGTCAGGTACTTGTATTCCAGCCCGTAATAAATCAGTTGGTCTGGCGTTAGACCTTTGTCGAGCAGGGCTTTTACTTCGTCCAGCATGCCGTTGTCCAGGCGTTGTTTCAGGCGTTCGCTGATCCGGCGGCGGCGGCTTAGCCGGTCAAATTTAACCCCAACCACCAGGCTGTTGATGTCGGGCATCGATCGGTCGATATCCGGATGATGCTGCAGGTAATCTTCGATCTCGATGGCCCGTAAAGCCCGTTTCTTATTTTCAATATCCGTTTTGTTGTGCAGGTCTGATTTATAGTTTTTCAGGATGTCGGTTAGTTCATCCAGTTCCTTATCCTGTAATTCCAGGCGCAGCGCTTCGTTATGCGGGACCTGAATCAATTTATAATTTTTTAAAACCGCCTCCAGGTACAACCCGCTCCCGCCGCATAAAACCGGAAATTTTCCGCGTCCGGTTACATCGGCATAAGCGGTGAGGAAATCATGCTGAAACTCAAATACATTATACTCATAACCGGCCTCTGCTATATCAATCAGGTGATAGGGAATTTGTACGCCATCAGCTTCATAATCGGCATAATCTTTTCCGGTACCCAGATCCATTCCGCGGTACACCTGTCGCGAATCAGCCGAAATTACTTCGCCGCCGAGCAATTTGGCAGCATGGGCAGCCACAGTTGTTTTTCCCGAAGCCGTCGGCCCAAGGATGGTGAGCATTTGATATTTTCTGTCGTGCATGGTGATTTCGTGATTCTAATTTGCAAAATAATGTATTTTTGTAACGCAAAAGAAAGAAACATGGATTTTAAGCAACAATACAACTGGATTTATCAGGAATGCAAATCGATACTTGCCGATCCGAAAAAATTCTGGGATAAGAAACAGCCGGACTATTTTACCGAAAATATTGTTGTTCGCCTGCTTCTGCCCCTGATTGTTATTACCGGGGCCGCTGTATTCCTGGGAGAGCTCATCAGTAAGCCCGATTACCTGTTGTCTTTTGCTTTGATGAAAGCGATACGGATTATCGTGAGTTACCTCATCCAGTATTACCTTGCCGTTGCAGTTATTTCGGCTTTGCAGGTAAACTACGGAGGTTTACACGACAGGCAGTTTCTTAGTTATGTGATCGCCTTTACCTTGCTTCCTTTTGTGATTGCATCATTTATCACCGGTTTATTTCACGGATTGGCTCTGTTGAATATTGTTGGATTGTACGGTTTCTACATTTTTGTTACGGGGGCGCAAACCAGCCTCGGTATACCCGAAGTAAACCGTTCGCGGTTTATTATGTTGTCAATCTTGTTGATTCTGCTGATTTTCGGGATGACAAATATTGTCAGTTGGAAATTGTTATCTGTAATTTTCCCTTATGGCGCATAAACCACAAAATATCAATATAAAAAACAAACGGGCTTATTTCGAATACGAAATTCTCGAAAAGTTTATTGCCGGAATCCAACTGGTTGGCACCGAAATAAAATCCATTCGCAACAGTAAAGCCAGTATCGTGGAGGCCTATTGCCGTTTTACCCTGAACGAACTGTATGTAGTAAACATGAACATTTCGGAGTATGATTTTGGCAACATCAATAATCACGAAGCCCGCCGCGACCGCAAGTTACTGTTGACAAAAAAGGAGCTGGAAAAACTTCAGAAAAAGATTAAGGAAAGCGGACTGACCATCGTCCCGCTCCGGATGTTTATGAACGACCGCGGCCTGGCAAAACTCGAAATTGGACTGGCAAAAGGAAAGAAAACATATGACAAACGCGAAAGCCTGAAACAAAAAGACTCGAAACGTGACATGGACCGGGCGATGAAGTTTTAAGCGGACCTACACCACCTCCATGTTTTCCATGCCGATAATGGCTTCGCCTTTATAGCGCAACAACAAATTGGCCACGGCCAGGGTATCTTTCTCACAGTAGCGGATAATGCGGTCGAGGTCGCCTTCTTCATAATAAACTCCGGCAACCTGGCTGCCGTCAATGTCGTCCTTCGGCGTCGGAATTTGAAATGCCGCGCACAGTAAACTCAGCGATGTATAATTTTTGTAATCGCCAAACTTCCATAGTTGAAGGGTGTCCATCAGCCGGTCTTTCACTTCCCAGGGTTTCATACCGGCCATATCAAGTATTTTCGGTAACCGCAAACCGTTAATCAGGGTGCGACGGGCGATATACGGGTAGTCAAACTCCTGTCCGTTATGCGCGCAAAGGCATTTCCCGGGATTCGAAGTAAACTTGTTCAGCATGTTATTGAACGAAGAAAGCAACTTTTTCTCATCATCGTCATAAAACGATTTCACCCGAAAATAACGTTCTCCGGCCTTTTGAACGACAAAACCGGCCGAAATACAGATAATCCGTCCAAACTCGGCATAAATACCGGCCCGTTCGTATACATCACCCGGTTCCTGTTCTTCGGTACGGAAATAAGTTGATTTCTGGTCCCATAGTTTTTGAAAATTCTCCGGCAACTCATGGTAGTCCGGATATTGGGGAACCGTTTCAATATCAAGGAATAAAACGTCTTCGATATTCAGGTTGTACAGCATAAGATCATAGGTTTTGTTTGATGAAATGGGTTAATATCCTGATCGCCACCCGGTTATTTCCTCCTTCGGGAATAATGATGTCGGCATATCGTTTCGAGGGTTCAATAAACTGAAGGTGGCTGGGGCGTACCGTATCTTCGTAACGCGTTAACACCTGGTGTACATCGCGGCCTCGTTCAATAATATCGCGCTGAATGACACGCGACAAGCGCAGATCGGAGTCGCAATCAACAAACACTTTAATATCCATCATTTTACGCAATTCCGCATCACACAAAACCAGGATTCCTTCAACAATAATGACCGGTTTGGGATGAACCGTTGTTGTTTTTCCGGAACGGGTACAGGTCAGGTACGAATAGTCAGGTTCCTCAATCGGTTCGCCGTTTTTTAACCGCTGTAAATGGTCGACCAGCAGTGTGAATTCAATCGAATCGGGATGGTCAAAGTTCAGCTTTCGTCTTTCTTCAAGCGGCAGGTGGGCATTGTCTTTATAATACGAATCCTGCGATAAAACAGCCACTTCATCAACCAAAAGCTTATCCATGATTTTATTGACCACGGTTGTTTTTCCTGAACCTGTTCCTCCAGCAATACCGATGATGATCATTTTCGTTTTTATATTCAAAGATAGCTAAGATGGCGGTATTTTTACTTAATCCAGCTTCTAAATGTGGAGGACAGCGCGGAAAGTATTAACTTCGCAGCGAAAAATAAATATCCTAAACGAACAAGATTATGATTAACCATGTTGTTCTTTTCAAATTGAATGAATACCCGGAGGCGGAAAAACAGCAAGTTTTGATACAGATTAAACAAGCCCTTGAAGGATTAAAAGATAAAATAGCCGAAGTAAAATACCTGGAGGTGGGCCTGAATTACGAACTCGAAAGCAAATCGTATGATATTTGCCTGATTTCGCATTTCGAAAATCTTGCCGATCTGGATGTTTACCGCGTTCATCCCGAACACCTGAAGGTTGTGAAATTGGTTGCCGGCACGACGACATTGCGGGCAGCCGTTGATTTTGAATTTTAACAGAACAAATTAGTGATCGCATATAACATGAAGAACCTGTATCCTTTAAAATTTTCCCCGATTTATATGGAGCGGATCTGGGGCGGACAAAAAATGAAAACCGCTTTGGGAAAAGATTTTGGCCATTTGCCAAACTGTGGAGAGAGTTGGGAATTATCCGGAGTTGACGGGAATGTTTCGGTTGTCAGTAACGGTGTTTTGGCCGGAAATAACCTGGAAGAACTCATTGAAATTTATATGGGCGAGCTGGTTGGCGACAAAGTCTTTGAAAAATTCGGCGTCGAATTTCCTCTGCTGATCAAGTTTATCGATGCCAATGATGATCTTTCGGTGCAGGTTCATCCCAATGATGAGATGGCAAAAAAACGCCATCAGGCCTTCGGGAAAACCGAAATGTGGTATGTTTTGCAAGCCGACAAAGGCGCCCGCCTGAATGCCGGCTTTAATTGTGCCATCGATCAGGAAACTTACCTGAAAAAACTCGCGAATAAAGAACTGACTGACATTCTTAATTTCGTAGAGGTTGAGGCAGGCGATGTATTTTTCATGCCGGCCGGCCGCGTTCATGCCATTGGAAAAGGCATTCTGGTTGCCGAAATTCAGCAAACATCCGATATCACCTACCGTATTTACGATTACGACCGAAGGGATGCCCAAGGGAACGAGCGCGAATTACACACCGAACTGGCGCTTGATGCCATTGATTTTACCTATCACGATAACTACAAAACAAATTACCCCAACGAACTGAATAAAAGCAACCAGGTGGTTAGTTGTGAGTATTTCACAACCAACCTGTTGGAATTCAATACAAAAATTGAAAAAGACATTTACGGGCTGGATTCATTTGTTATTTACATCTGCGTGGAAGGCGAATACGAACTGATCAGCCCCGAAACAACTGAAAATGTAAAAAAAGGTGAAACAATCCTGGTTCCGGCCTCAGTCAGCCAGTTTCAGTTAAACCCGCTTTCAGGTCATGTAAAACTACTTGAAGTACACGTGTAATCATGGAGATCAGGACTGCCCGCTTTTTGATGAGCAACTCGGACGTGAAGAAATGCCCTGCGCCCGATAAGCCCGAGTTTGCATTTATCGGACGTTCCAATGTGGGAAAATCGTCGCTGATCAACATGCTTACCAACCATAAAAAACTGGCAAAAACATCGGCACGTCCGGGTAAAACGCAGCTGATTAATCATTTCGAGATCAACAGCAGTTGGTACCTGGTTGATTTGCCCGGATACGGTTATGCCAAAGTCTCGCGTAAGGAACTGAACAAATTTCAGGCTTATATTATTGATTATATCCTGAAACGCGAGAACCTGTATTGCCTGTTTGTGTTGATTGATTCCCGCCTGGAGCCGCAAACCATTGACCTTGAATTTATCTCCTGGCTGGGAGAGAAGCAGGTCCCTTTTGCCCTGGTGTTTACCAAATCGGATAAACTGGGAAAAACCAAACTGGCCGGCAACCTGGCTTACTATAAAAAAGAACTCCGTAAACAATGGGAAGAATTACCTGCGATTTTTGTCAGTTCGGCTGAAACAGGTACGGGAAAAGAAGAAATACTTAATTTTATTGCCGAAACATCATCAATAATTAACTAATACCTTGCCAGTCAGTTTATTGGATTGTAATGATTATTGTGATTCATTCTAAAAACAATAACTTGGTAATCTTACCTTTAATATATCGTAAAGATTTTTTTACCTTTGCGCGCAATTCCAAGCTACTAAAATTTTAAAAAGGAAAATATGGGAAATAAGGCCCCGCTGAAGATTTTTACAGGCTCTGCTACCACGTATTTAACTACTAAAGTTTGCAACCATGCTGGTATTGAACTAGGAAAATCTTCCTGTCCTGTATTTGCAGATGGCGAGTTTGAACCCTGTTATGAAGAAACGATTCGCGGATCGCATGTGTTTATTGTTCAGTCGACTTTTCCTCCCGGCGACAATTTACTGGAACTATTGCTGATGATTGATGCCGCCAAACGTGCATCGGCCTATAAGGTGATCGCGGTCATTCCATATTTTGGTTTTGCCCGTCAGGACCGGAAAGATAAGCCGCGTGTTTCCATTGGTGCAAAACTCATGGCCGACTTGCTGTCGGCCGCGGGAGTCGACCGCGTGATTACGATGGACCTGCATGCTGATCAGATTCAGGGATTTTTCAATGTTCCGGTTGATCATCTGTATGCGTCAGCCTTGTTCATCCCTTTCATTAAACAGATGGGCTTACGCGACATTGTTATTGCTTCGCCCGATGTAGGCGGTACCAAAAGAGCCAATACCTATTCCCGCATGCTTGGCACCGACATGGTGATCTGTCACAAATCGAGGGCAAAGGCAAATGTCATTGAAAACATGACCCTGATCGGCGATGTTCGTGACAAAGACGTCATCATTGTTGACGACATGATTGATACGGCGGGAACTATTACCAAAGCTGCCAGCCTGATGATCAAAGAAGGGGCCAACTCGGTACGCGCGTTTGCGGCACACGGCTTATTGTCTGATCCGGCTTACGAACGAATTGAAAATTCGGCTTTGAAGGAAGTCTATTTCACCGATACCATTCCGCCTAAAAAGGAGTCATCTAAGATTAAGTACATTTCTGTTGCCGAAGCACTGGCCGAGGCCATCCAAATTGTATTCAATAATCAATCAATTAGTTCGATGTTTTACAAGTAATTTTATATCTTTGCACCGCTTTTTCCATACGGCATGAATGTTATGTATGCTGTTTGCCCTTTCACCAAAAGGGAGGACTGAGTACCATAATTAATTATTAAAATTCAAATAATGAAAACAGTAGTAATCAATGGCTCACAAAGAGCTGATCTTGGTAAAAAGGACGCTAAAAAATTAAGAGCTGAAGAAAAAGTACCTTGCGTGCTTTACGGAGGAAAAGAAGCTATTCATTTTCAGGCAGATGTTGCCGAATTTCGGAAAATTGTGTATACCCCTAACGTGTATATGATCGACCTGAATATCGACGGAACAGAGCACAAAGCCATTATGCAGGATGTACAATTCCATCCGGTAGCCGAGCAAATTTTGCATGTTGACTTTCTGAGAATACAGGAAGATAAATCAATCAAAATTGAAGTTCCGGTAAAAGTGGATGGTTATGCCAAAGGGATGCGTGCCGGTGGTAAGATGAAACTTAACCTGCGTCGCTTGAAAGTAAAAGGCTTGGCTAAAAACATTCCTGATTCAATTAATATTAACATCGATAATCTGGAATTGGGGCAAAGTATCAAAGTCGGTCAAATTCAGGCAGAAAACCTGGAGTTCCTGAACTCCAAGTCGATTCCTGTTGTAACCATCATGATTACAAGGGCTGCACGTGCTGCCATGAATGCTGCAGGAAAATAATCCGGTTTTGTTTGATACTCATTCATCCTTTGGATGTGACGAATGATACAAACGTGAACTGAAAGAATAAAAAAATGAAATATCTGATAACTGGATTGGGAAATCCGGGTAAAGAATATGAGAACACCCGGCATAATATCGGGTTTAAAATATTGGACGCTTTAGCTGAAGCGTCCAATATTGTTTTTAGCGATCGGCGATACGGTTACGTCGCCGAGTACAAATTTAAAGCCCGGACATTTATTTTGCTGAAACCGACCACTTATATGAACTTAAGTGGCCGCGCCGTTAATTATTGGCTGAAAGAAGAAAAAATTCCGGTTGAAAAGCTCCTGGTCCTTACCGACGACCTGGCCCTGCCATTCGGCACCTTGCGCTTGAGGGCCAAAGGGAGTGATGCCGGTCACAACGGTTTGAAGAACATTCAGGAAACCATCGGGAGAAACGATTATGCCCGACTCCGGTTTGGCATTGGCGATAACTTCAGCCGGGGCCAACAGGTCGACTATGTGCTGAGCGAATGGTCGAAAGAGGAAGAGGCCGAGCTTCCTGAAAAACTGGATACCTGTATTCAGATTATTCAGAGCTACGGCACAATTGGCGTTGAACGGACCATGAATGAGTTCAATAAGCGGAAATAAGATGGAAAACCAGGTACGCATTGACAAATGGTTGTGGGCGGTTCGTATATACAAAACCCGCAGTATGGCGACCGAAGCCTGCAAAAAAGGCCGTGTAATCATCGGAGGTGTCCAGGTAAAGCCGTCGCGCGTCCTGAAGGTCGGTGACATCGTCCTGGTAAAAAAACCACCGGTCACCTATCGTTACCAGGTGTTGGGTTTGGTTGAAAAACGGGTAGGCCCCAAAATGACAGCCGAATTTGTTATTGATCAAACGCCCAAAGAAGAACTTGAAATGCTGGAAATCAAAAAAAACATGCTTTGGCTCCAGCGCGACCAGGGAACCGGACGGCCAACCAAAAAAGAACGCCGCGATTTGGATGACTTTTTTGATAATTGATTATGCTGATTGCACGCGAAAAACGAAAAACAAATATCGCCGAATACATCCTGTATATTTGGCAACTTGAAGACCTGCTCAGGGCCTTGCATTTTGATTTGAAAAAAATAGGCGAGACCCTTGTCGCGCATTTTGATACCAACGAAGAGACACGGCTGGAAATCTATCAGTGGTATAAAAATATGGTTGTCATGATGCAAAAAGAGCAGCTTGCTGAAACCGGCCATATCCAAGTGATTAAAAATCTGACGGATGAGCTGAACCACTTTCATCTGCGCCTGCTTCAGGCAAGTAACGATTCAGCATACAGGACCCTTTATCAGCTCGCCCAACCCCTGATCAACGAATTTCGGTTAAAGAGCAATGAAATTGAATCGCACGACATCCAGGTAGCGCTCCATGCCTTGTACAGTATGATGCTGCTTAAACTTCAGCAAAAGGAGCTGACAACGTCGACCGCCAATGCCATGAAACACATCAGCAAGCTGATGGGGCATCTGGCCGGAAGGTACCGCGAATACGAAGAAGGCGATTTTGAGATCTAAAGAAACCGGTCCCGGTATTTTGCCGACGGCATTAAACAATGGTCCCGCCGTCCCAGCCAGCGAAACCGGTTTCGGGCAATCCGGTTATACAGATGATCAAGCCATTTTTGCGGCAAAATTCTGAAAATACGGAATAGCAGAAAAAAGCCGCCCAGGATACGGGCGATCTCCAGAACAGCTGCCGAACGGATGTAATAAGCGTCCGGGCTTATCAGAACCACCGAATCCACCGTTTCGGGAATATGTTCTTTTTCCATCCAGTATTTTGCTGTTTCACCGGTTAAAGGTGCGAAAACAAAGCGTCTCTTTTTATCGAACTTCAGGATTACCTGTACGGTATGGCTGCACAAATAGCAATACCCGTCAAACAGAACGAGATATTTCCCGTCAGGCAATTTCATTTGTTGTTTTTAAAATCCCGGATCAGGCCTTCGGCTAACCAATTCGCCACTGCCTGCCGGTTATTTTCCCTTACAAAACGCTGCTGGTCGCGATGATGGTTAATATTTCCCAATTCAATCAGAACTGCCGGCGGATAGGAGTATTTCAATACATAGAGATTCCGGTCGGATACGGTGCCGTGATAACCGCGGTTGGGTTGATGTTGCGCGTATTTTTCCTTGAAGGTTTGCTGGAGATTTAAGGCCATTTTCCGACCTGTTTTACTTACCTTATCGTGATAAAAAAATACGTCAATATTTTCTCCTTTGCTGCGCGAATCCAGGTGTATTTCAACTAACCGCTGAAATTTTCCTTTATGTTCGGTATAAAGCAGGTTTACTGCATCTTTCCGTTGACGGAGCCTGTTCAGGTGGTTACGGGGAATGACCTGGTTCGGGTAGCAAACTTCATCCGAATCGGGTTTTAAATAGCTCTCATCGCGAATCCCGTCGTTATCATCGCGGACAATCATATACACCATCGCTCCGTGTTCAATCAGCCGCCTCGCCAACCGAAGTGTCACAT
The DNA here is from genome assembly GCF_049347105.1 of Gaoshiqia hydrogeniformans. Classification (GTDB taxonomy): domain Bacteria; phylum Bacteroidota; class Bacteroidia; order Bacteroidales; family Prolixibacteraceae; genus Gaoshiqia; species Gaoshiqia hydrogeniformans. Next base: position 5,266,009 of record NZ_CP186334.1, on the reverse strand, counting down.
CGTAAGCATATTCATCTTCGCAAAGCTGGTGACCCTGGTAATTCCCGATAGCTCCCGGATCGGGTCCTCCGTGACCACTCACCAGGTAAAAAACAGCTCCGTTCAACTGGTTACTGACCGGTACAACAAGCTGATATTTTTTTCCAAAAATCGGGTAGATGGTGCCGTTCGACGGCGGCGCAGCGGGTAGGGCAGGGGCCGGGGTTTCGGCGCCTGCCGGTTCTTCAGGTACAGGGATATCTGCATTTTTAAGAACAGGAAGCCGGTAAGTCTGGCCGGCATATAAACTGTTATTTTTTCCCAGTTTCGACTGGTTGAGTTCGATAAATTCTTTCAGGTATTTTTCAGGGGCTAAGTCATGTCTTTTCAATAAACCATAAATTCCTTCCCCTTTTTCAGCTTTTACAGTTTGATAATCCTGGGCCAGAGCAAACGAACTAAAAAGAAATATGAACAAAACTATTGCAGAAATTTTATATAATAGGCGCGTAAAAATCTGTACCTTTAAATTCTCCATTAAAATAAATATTTACAAAAAAACAAAATCGTTATTACAAAGTTTAAAATAATTGAATTCAAGTATAAAATTGAACTATAAACTATTCATAATGATCAAACGCAAATTCCAAACACGAAGGGCAATTTTCGTCATTGCCATCATTTTGGGAATAATTTCCTGTAAAACTACCTTGTTCATTCATGATATCAAAATGGAGAATATCCCAAATAATGAAAACATTTCAACAATCGATTCCAGCATCATTCTGTTGGTTGCACCTTACCAGACTGAACTGAAAGAAGATATGCTTGAAATAATCGGCACCTGCGATGCCGAACTGGTTAAAGGAAAACCGGAAAGCCTGCTGACCAACTATCTGTCGGATTTGCTCCTGGATGAAGGAGATAAACTGGCGGAAAAGTATGCGCAAAAACCATATCCCGACCTGGCTTACCTGAATTACGGCGGAATCAGAACTGCGCTTCCCAAAGGCCCCGTCACGGTCGGGAAAATATACGAACTGATGCCTTTTGAGAATGAGCTGGTTTTACTGAAAATCGGTGGAGAACAGTTGTATGAATTTGCCGGACAAATTGCGCGGCAGCAAGGCGATTGTGTTTCCGGTATCCGACTGGAAATAAAAGATGGCGCCATTACCCGTTTTGAAGTTAACGGAAAGCCGGTTAACCGGGCAGCCAGTTACTGGATGATTACCAACGAATATGTAGCTAACGGAGGCGATCATATGAATATGTTGCTGAATCGAAAAGAATACATTCAATTAAATATGAAAATCCGCGATTGCTTTATTAACCGAATGAGAAAGGATTATCAGGAGGGCAAAGTAATCTCGCCAAAACTTGACGGGAGGATTCGATATGAATAACCGGAGAAAATTTATTCGGCAGTTAATAGGTGCAAGTGCAGGCATATCCTTAGTTCATCTGCCTGATCATTTGTTTGCACAGGAGGAGCTGATTCGCTTAACCATCTTGCATACCAATGATATTCATTGCCAGATCGATCCGTTCCCGGCGACAGACCCGTCGTTCGGCGGGCAGGGAGGCTTGGCGAGGCTGTCCGCCCTCGTTAATAAAATCAGGCAGGAAAACGATAACATGATGTTGCTTGATGCCGGGGACATGTTTCAGGGAACATCGTATTTCAATTTCTATAAAGGAGAACTGATCCTGAAAATCATGTCTGAAATGGGGTACGATGCATCGACCTTGGGCAACCATGAGTTCGACAACGGGCTGAAAGACCTGAACCGCGACCTCGACTATGCCAAGTTTCCGCATATTTCCAGTAATTACGATTTTTCTCAAACCATTTTGTATGACCGTTTTTCGAAATATGAAATTTTTCGCAGAAACGGGGTTAAGATTGGGATCTACGGACTGGGAGTTGAATTAAAAGGGCTGGTCAGCGAAAAAAATTATGAAGGTACCCTTTACAAGGATCCGGTCAAGGTGGCGCTCGAAATGGAATCATTTCTGAAAAACGAAAAAAAATGCGATCTGGTTATCTGTCTGTCACATCTCGGATTGGAATACAAGGAAAACAAAATCTCGGACAAAACACTTGCAGCCCAAACTCACTTGACGGACCTGATCATAGGGGGGCATACGCATACGTTCCTGGATAAACCATTGGAACTTAAAAATGCAAAGGGGAAAAAGATCATTGTTAACCAGGTTGGCTGGGGCGGACTGGTTTTGGGCCGGATTGATTTTATTTTCAACTTGTCGGAAAAAAATAAACCGGTCATTTTTTCTCAAAATACCTCGTTAAGTTAGTTTCATGAAACGTTACCAGTTACTGGCGCTCTCGTTGTTTTCGGCTGTCTTGCTCAGCCTGCCGTGGTTAGGGCTGATGCCGGGATGGATACTTTTAACGGCTTTTATCCCGTTGTTGATTGTTGGGGACCAGGTTCTTCTGAAAAGAGAAAAAAAGAAAAGTATTGTCTTTTTTGGTTACGCTTACCTGTGTTTCTGGATGTGGAATGCCCTGACCACCTGGTGGGTCATGCACGCGACCCTGGTGGGAATCATACTGGTTGTTTTTCTGAATGCGGCTTTCATGGCTACGGTATGGTGGCTGTATCACCTGATGAAGAGATATGTTAATGCTGCCCTATCGAACATGTCGCTGGCAGCCTTTTGGATTACCTTTGAGTACCTCCACTTTAACTGGGATATTGAGTGGCCCTGGCTCACATTGGGAAATGGTTTTGCCAACCACGTAAAACTAATCCAATGGTACGAATACACCGGTGTCATGGGGGGGACGCTATGGATACTGGCAACGAACCTGCTGATTTACCAACTTTATAAGATCGTGGTTGAAAACCGCCTGAACCGTTTGGCCGGAACGGTCGCTCCGTTGGTTTTGCTGACGGTATTGCCGGTTATCATTTCTGTTTCAGCTTATAACCGGCACATCGAAAAAGGGCCTGTGTTCGAAATTGTTGTTTTACAGCCGAATATTGATCCGTACAACGAAAAATTCGATCGGATAAGTCCCGAAGACCAACTGGAATCATTACTTCAACTGGCCGATTCATTCATCACCCCGTCTACCGGTTATGTTGTCGGACCGGAAACAGCGCTTCATCCGTTGTGGGAGAATGAGCGAACAATCGACCACCCCTTTATCCTTCCCTTTCATGAACGGTCGGTAAACCACAACAACGTAAAATTTGTATTAGGCGCTACCACGCAGATTTTATTTTATCCGGAAGAAAACAAGCCGGAAACGGCACGTAAACTCGAACATAATAACCTGTATTACGATATATATAATTCGGCTCTTCAAATAGATCAGACCCGGGTTGTCAAGAGTTATCATAAAAGCATTTTGGTGAGCGGTGTCGAAAAAATGCCATTCGGTAAATACTTTTCTTTTATCGAAAATCTGATCATCGATTTAGGCGGGACAACGGGAAGCCTGGGAAGACAAAAAGAACCGACCAATTTGATTGCGACAGACGGACTAAAAGTAGCTCCTGTTATTTGTTATGAATCGGTATTTGGTGCCTATGTGGCTAAATTTATAAAAAAAGGGGCAGGTTTAATTTTTATCATCACCAATGACGGTTGGTGGAAAAATACCCCGGGTTACAGGCAACACCTGTCGTTTGCCCGGCTGCGGGCCATTGAAACCAGACGTAGTATCGCCCGGTCGGCCAATACAGGCATTTCGGCCTTTATCAACCAGCGCGGCGATATTCTGCAACAAACAAGCTGGTGGGTAAAAACAGCCTTGCGCGACCGTTTGCATGTAAACGATGAACTGACTTTCTATGTCCGCAATGGCGATTATATCGCGCGAATCAGCAGCTTCATTGCCACTCTTTTGCTGCTCTTTTTGGTAGTTCAAACAAGATTGAAGAAGTAACATAAGCAAAAAATCCGCACTAATTCGATTGCGCAAAATCCCTGAATTACAGGATTTGAGTGCCGAAACGGTCAGACTTCCACCGGTAGCGAACTACTCATCCGGCATTTGCCGGACTACAAGGCCTGTCTTTGCATTCCTAAAGCTTTCTCGGTTTATTGTAAACTGTTGAATTTGCCAATTTTGAATTAATGCGGACAATATCTTTATTAGAACGTTTTCTGTTTCAAAGATAAATTCAAAAGGGCTATTGTCCAAGTAAAATCAGTGATTTTATAACATTCTCACAATATCTGACTGATTCATAAAGACATCGAAGAACAGGAAAAATGATCACAGAACTTTCTTGAAAATTCCCCGTAGAAGTCCACTTGGAAGCCATTTTCTACTTTTCTGTCCGCGACAACTATTTCCGTTGTCAGCGTTTAAAAAGCCTCTTTTTTTTTGTATGAATAATTTTGCGAAAGTGAAAAGTAGTTCTATATTTGCACGCACGTTCAAAGGGGGAAAAGCAGACCTCCGACATGATGAAAAAAAGTGAATGATTAAACTGCCTGAACAGAGAGGTGGGTGAGTGGCTGATCCGGCAATCGCCGGATGCTAAACTGCCGTTCATCTCTTTTTAAAGTAGTTCAAAAAGTTATTGAAGCCATCAGGAGAGATGGGTGAGTGGCTGAAACCAGCAGTTTGCTAAACTGCCGTACGGGTAACCGTACCGGGGGTTCGAATCCCCCTCTCTCCGCATAATAAATTTTCGGGATGTAGCGCAGTCCGGTTAGCGCACCTGCTTTGGGAGCAGGGGGTCCCAGGTTCGAATCCTGGTATCCCGACAAAAAGGGAAATCAAAAGATATCAAAAGCCCGCAAACGCCAGTGTTTGCGGGCTTTTTTGATTTTTTAACATATCAATTTAGACCATATAAAACCAGTTTCCACGTGAACTAAAAGGTGACCTACAATTTTTGTTAAGTTTAGGTCACCTTTTCTTTTGTACGACCAATAAACATTGGTATTACAGAAGATCATGGTGTAGCTCCATTTGGCCTCTTTTGACATCAAATGAAACTTCTCCGGTGACCTGTTTGGTGACCTTTAATTTGGTTTAACCTGATTTGAAATGAAAAGGAAAACATTGACAGCTACTTTTGGCGTTTATTTTGTCATTCGTAGAGAAAAGGCAAAAAATGGCAAAGCCCCTGTATTTGCAAGGGTTACAGTAAATAACCAACGGTGCGAAGTGTCGATCAAAAGATGGATCCCTGTCCGGGATTGGGATGGCAGGAAAGGAAGGGTCAAATCGTTGACGGACGAATACAAAAACCTGAATACCTTCCTTGAACAGGTACGGACGATTTTGGTTGAACACTACCAGGATTTAATCGTAGAAAACGAGGAAGTGACCCCTGCCGCCATTAAAAACCGGTTCCTGGGATTGGAAGATTCAAAGTATTCCCTGTTGGAGTTGTTCGATTATCACAACAGCCACAATGAAAAGGTTCTGAAATGGGGAACCTTGAAGAATTATTTTACCACAAAAAATTACGTGGCTATGTTTCTGGAATCGTATTTAAATCGGAAAGACATTCCCTTGAACCATTTAAATTACCGGTTCATTTGTGATTTTGAGAATTTTCTGCGTAACCACCGCCCTCTGGACCATCATCAGACGTTGGGCAACAACGCCATTATGAAGCACCTGGAACGGTTGCGAAAGCTCACCAATCTTGCCGTCAGGATGGAGTGGATCGATAAAAATCCGTTTTCAGCCTATCGGTTGAAATTTAAAAAGGTACACCGGGATTGTTTAACCGAAGATGAACTTGAAGCCATTGAAAGCAAGGAATTGAGAATTGACCGGTTACGATATGTCCGCGACCTGTTTGTTTTCAGTTGCTACACAGGTATAGCTTATTGTGATGTGATGCGACTGGCGCCATCGAATTTACAAACAGGAATTGATGGCGAACTCTGGATTTTTACCAGACGGGAAAAGACCGACAATCCGGTTCCCGTTCCGCTATTGCCAAAAGCACAGGAGATCATAGAAATTTACAGACAACATCCCAAAGCGGTATCCCGGAGAACTCTATTCCCGTTAATCTCCAACCAAAATCTGAATGCCTATCTGAAAGAGATCGCTGACCTTTGCGGAATCCCAAAAAACCTGACATTCCATTTGGCCCGTCACACGTTTGCTACCACTGTAACCTTGAACAACGGCGTGCCTATTGAATCAGTCAGCAAAATGCTGGGGCATTCGAAATTGACAACGACTCAGATTTATGCAAAAGTGTTGGAGAAGAAAATTAGTGAGGATATGAGGAAGTTAAAATTGATATTATAACTGAAGGATTAGGTGATTAATTTGTAGCTACTGTCACTTCAGCAGCGGGGAAATGGTCTAAATTTTATTTTTGGATTCTATTTGTAATAATCATTCCGAAAAAATGATTATTGGTTTCCCATGAGATCCAAATCTCCGAGGAAAATGGATTGTCCTGTGAATTAAGCTGTATCTGCATGATTTTTAAATGTGTCTTTAATTAAGATTCCAATATGTCACAATTCTCCGAAGTATTGAATCATACAATTTTGAAAGATTTTTTCTTCTCAAATTCTCATCTCGATGAATTCGAATAAAAGACATGTTGCAATGGTGCAACATGAATAACAATCTGGTTCAATTTTAATAATTATAGGTGAAATATTGAAAGAGTTCAGCAATGGTAGGCGGTTAATATTGTGGTAAAATTGAAATATTAAACCTAGACGAGTCAATGGAGAGTTGTTATCGGAAAATTGTTGAGAGAGTATTTTTAAGTGCTTGTTTAATAATGGTTGTTTCTGTTGTTTTCGCACAAAATTCTTTTAGAATCAATGAAAGGTGGGAATTTGTTAAGGGTGATTTAGGAGGGATTTGGGAGAGTGTACGACCGGTTTCGCCAGGTAGTCCCGAATCACTACCAATTTGGAAAGAAGTCACCCTTCCTCATTCCTGGAATAATGAAGATGCTGTTGATCCAGGAGTCAATTATCACCAAGGGCCTGGTTGGTACCGAACCCTCCTTGTCATTCAGAATCCATATGAAAGAGGACGTACCCTGTTGCATTTTGAAGGTGCCGGTCCAAAAACAGAGGTTTACATTTTTACCAAATTGGTAGGTAGTCATGTCGGTGGGTACGACGAGTTTACAATTGATATTACAGATGCCATCAATGAATTCTTTCCAACTGCTGTTTCTGAACGCTTTAAAGGAAAGGTACCATTATCCATTCGTTGCGATAATTCCCGTGATCTTGAAATGATTCCCTCCGATTTATCTGACTTTAACATCTATGGAGGGATATACCGGAGTTTGAACATGGTATATGTTCCCTCACTTTCCGTCAGTAGTCTATTCGTCTCTTCCGTCCTGAGTGACGATAGATACTCTGCGAAGATTTCGGTATCTGCAAGTTGGTTGAATCCTGACAGGATTGAAACCGGAAATGTTGAGATTCGGTTGATTGATCCCAATGGTCAAGAAATTCTCTCCACATCAAGGGACATCGGTTTAATAAATGGTGAGCAACAGTTGTGGCAGACCGAAATAGTACAGCCAATTTTATGGTCAACTCCTGAACCTGAGCTTTATACATGTAAACTGGTGCTAAAATCGGCGACAGGAGAACACGATATTCAGGAAAATTTTGGAATTAGAAACTTTGAATTTGAGGAATACGGGCCATTTTATTTAAATGGTGAAAGATTACTACTGAGGGGAACACACCGGCATGAAGACCATGCCGGTGTGGGACCGGCAATGACAGATGTCCAGATGAAAGCTGAGATGGAATTAATGAAAGCAATGGGGGTGAATTTCATTCGATTGGGGCATTATCAACAGTCAAGAACCATTTTGAATTTATGTGATAGCCTTGGGATACTTGTATGGGAAGAGATTCCCTGGTGTCGTGGTGGCTTGGGCGGTGAAATTTATAAAGAACAGGCCCGTCGGATGTTGACCAATATGATTACACAACATCGAAACCATCCTTCGGTGATTATCTGGGGTTTGGGCAATGAGAACGACTGGCCAGGAGATTTCCCTGAATTTGATCAGCAAAAGATCAGAATATTTATGCAGGAGTTACACAGTTTGGCCCATCAGCTTGATCCTTCCAGGAAAACAGCAATCAGACGTTGTGCATTTTGTAAAGATATTGTAGATGTGTATTCACCGTCAATCTGGGCAGGATGGTATAGAGGGAAATATTCAGATTACCGGGCAGTTTCGGAAAAAGAAATGAAAGATGTTCGTCATTTTTTACATGTTGAGTGGGGAGGGGACAGCCATGCCGGTCGTCATTCGGAGGATCCTGATCAAATACTGGTGACCATTGCTTCAGGGCAAGGAGCTGACGAACGAGCCGGAGATGCTTCACTTTACGGAGGAAGTATTAGGGTTTCAAAAGATGGCGACTGGAGTGAAACTTACATCTGCAATCTCATTGATTGGCACCTGAAGGAGCAAGAAATCATGCCTTGGTTAACAGGTACTGCATATTGGCCGTTCAAAGATTTTTCAACCCCTATCCGTCCGGAGAATCCAGTTCCATATGTAAACCAAAAAGGAGTAGTAGAGCGAGATTTGACGCCAAAAGATTCCTATTATGTATTTCAATCCTATTGGGCTGATAAACCAATGGCCCGCATTTACAGTCATACATGGCCGGTTCGTTGGGGGGGAAATGGGGAAGTGAAAATGGTGAAGGTATATTCCAACTGTCAGGAAGCCGAATTATTTCTGAATGGAAGAAGTATGGGGGTAAAGTTGCGAAATAGTCAAAATTTTCCAGCAGCAGGGTTGAGATGGAGTGTTGTGTTTGAAAATGGAGAAAACCATTTGGAAGTTGTTGCGAAAAAAGGGAGTGACGTTGTACGTGATGAATTGACATTATTCTATCAGACCGATAAATGGGATATGCCTTCCAAAATGGTTTTTGAGAAGATTGCTACCGAAGATGATGTGGTCACGCTTCAGGTCCGGTTATTGGATGAAAACAACATTTTATGTCTTGATGCAAAAAATTATGTGAAATTCTTTGTGGCAGGTGATGGCAAACTGATCAAAAACCAAGGAACATCAACGGGATCACGGATTGTGCAGACTTATAATGGAAGAGCTATTATCCGGGTCAAGATTAACGGCAATAACGTCGTTGCCGGTGTAAAATCTGAGGGGATGGCAACTGTTCTTACCAAAATATAAGTCAAACCAATTTTAATTTGAACGTTATGAATTTGCCGAATATTCAATATTTATTGTTCCGGATCGCGTTGGGATTAATGATTCTAGCATCTTCTTCAAATATTGGGAATTGTCAGTCAAAATATGTAACCGCTACTAATGGACAATTAGCCTATCAACCGGATGAAAAGGGAAATATTATTCCTGACTTTAGTAGAGTAGGATACTACAACGGTGAGCGGGATATACCGGCGATTGAAATTGTGAAAGTGATTTCACCTGCCCTGTTTGGCGATAGCGGAGGAATAATTCAACATGCGATAGATGAGGTAGCAACATTCCCTGTAAATGAAAATGGATTTAGGGGTGCAATATTTTTACGAAAAGGAATTTATAATATTTCAGGAAATATAGAAATTACCGTTTCAGGAATTGTCCTGTACGGTGACGGTGACGGTGACGGTGACGGAGAGGAAGGAACCGTCTTGGTTGCCACCGGAAAAGGGAGGAGAAGTCTTGTGCAAATTAAAGGACAGGGGAAAAGACAGCAGGTTGGAGAAATGGTCCGAATAACCGATCCCTATGTGCCCGTTGGATGTTTTTCCTTTAAAGTCGGAAATCCTGAGAAGTTTAAAATTGGCGATCCGGTTGTTATTTTTCGTCAGGGAACTAAAGATTGGATACATGACCTTGAGATGGATGCGATTGTTGAGCGTGACGGTACACGACAATGGCAAGCTCAAGAGTATGATCTTCATTTTGAAAGGACAATTAAAAAGATTGACGGCGAAACAATCCTTTTAGATAACCCGGTAGTTATGTCGATGGAGGAGAAATACGGAGGTGGCTATATCTATAAATATTCTTTTGACGGTCGTATTTCGCAGATTGGAATAGAGAATATTCGATTAAAGTCCGAATTTAATTCTGATAACGATGAAGAGCATAGTTGGATTGCAATCGAATTTGAAAAAACAGAGAATGGGTGGGTTCGTGGCGTTACCGCCGAGCATTTTGCATACAGTTGTGTAAATATTGGAGGTGATTCCAAAATGATTACTGTGGATCATTGTTTTAACCGGGAACCAAAATCAATAGTTACCGGTGGACGTCGTTATTCATTTAACGTAAACGGACAATTGAACCTGGTAAAAAATTGCGAAGCATCTGGAGGCCGTCATGATTTCGTTACCGGTGCAAAAGTTTGTGGTCCCAATGTCTTTTACAATTGCACAGCGATAAATACACATTCTGATATTGGTCCGCATCATCGTTGGGCAGTAGGGACTTTGTATGATAATGTCATTACGGATGGAGATATTAATGTACAAGATCGAGGGAACTGGGGATCAGGGCATGGGTGGGCTGGTGCTACTCAGGTCGTGTGGAATTGCACCGCAAAACGGGCTTGTGTTCAGAGTCCCTGGGTATCTGCAACGAATTACTGCATCGGTTTTCAAGGTGAAAAGTATTCTGGTCGGCTACCTGAACGGCCAGATGGAGAGTGGGACAGGCACAATGAAATTAATACATTTCCTAAATCTCTTTTTCAATCTCAATTAACTCAACAAAGAACGCTATCAGATTTGAATTCGTCATATACACCATCAGTTAATGATCGACCGGATCGGTTAGAATAAATAATTGAAAATGTGTCATCTTGAAACATGGCTTATAAGACGAAACAAACTTCACAATATGTGGCACATGGATGAAAGTCGGTGGACAACTGATCTAATAACTTCGAAATCAGACAACCTTTTAATATAAGAATATGGTGATTGATAGTTTTACGACTCCGACGTTTGGAAGAATGTTGTTTGGTGTTCTTCGAAAAGGTAGCCCAAAATAGTTTTAATCGATAAAAACATTAATAATACTTAAATCCTAACTTAAAATTTAAACGTATGAAGAGAATCATTTATTTTTTGTTTCTTCTAATAACAATTAACAGTTATGGGCAATTGAAAATAACTGGCATTGTTAGTGAAGAAACATTGCACGGACTGGTTTCTTTGCCTGGAGCAACGGTTGCAATAAAAGGGACAAATAACGGTACGATAACGGATGTAGAGGGACGTTATACAATAGAAGCTAATGTTTCTGATTCTTTGATTTTTTCATTTATTGGTAAAGAGACTCAGACGATCTGTGTAAGTGGAAAATCAATAATCAATGTTTTGTTGCGAGACCAATCAGAAGCAGTTGAAGAGGTAACCGTAGTTGCTTTTGGAAAACAAAAGAAGGAATCGGTTGTTGGTTCCATCTCAACTATTAAAGCCGAAGATCTGAAAGTTGGATCCAGCAACCTGACTACGGCAATTGCAGGACGCCTTCCCGGAGTTATTTCATACCAGCGGAGTGGAGAGCCAGGACGGGATAATGCTGAGTTCTTTGTCCGCGGTGCTACTACTTTTGGGTATAAAAAAGACCCTCTTATTTTGATAGACGGGATGGAATATACCACAACCGAGTTGGCCAGGTTAACACCTGATGACATAGAAAGCTTTTCGATTATGAAAGATGCAACTTCTAATGCGTTGTATGGTGCTCGCGGGGCAAACGGAGTTATTTTGGTTACAACTAAGGGAGGTGCCGAAGGAAAAGCGAAAGTCAGTGTAAGTGTAAGAGGTGAATACACACTTTCAGGGCCAACAAGAGATGTTGAACTTGCCGATCCGATAACTTACATGAAAATGTGGCTATTCCGGAAGCTACCACCCAGTAATCCGGCGTATACCACCCAGGTTGAGTAACTAAATCGAAGAACTTATTTGACTGACAATATTACCGTTTTTTTCTTAAACTCTCACCTTTTAGTTCAAACCGGTGTGCCGTATAGACGATCCTGTCCAGAAAGCTGTCGGCCACGGTGGGTTCGGAAAAGACATCAAACCAACTGGCCACCGGCAACTGGCTGGCAATAATGGTTGACTTTCGGGCATGGCGGTCCTCGATGATTTCCATCAGATCCAGTTGCTGTTGTCCTTCCAGTGGCGATAATCCAAAATCGTCCAGGACAAGCAGCTCTGTTTTGGCCAGTTTGTCAAAAACCCGGGTTATAGTGCCTTCCAGTCGGGCAATCTTTAGTTTCATCATCAGCTTTTGCATATTAAAATACGCTACGCTATAGCCCAGTTCGCACGCTTTCAGTCCCAGGGCCGAGGCCAGTGAACTTTTGCCGACCCCGGTTAGTCCGACAATGATCACGGCCTCCCCGTTCTTGATGTAATCGCCCATGCCCAGCCTTGTCAACAGGGATTTGTCGATTCCCCTTGCCGGGTTGGTGTCGATTTGATCCAGGCTTATCCGGTAACGAAAGCGGGCATTCTTTTCCAGCCGGCTGAACCGGTTCATTTTACGCTGGTCCTGTTCTGCCTGGAGCAGCAGGGCCAGCCCGTCTTCCAGGGAAAGTTCTGTAGTTTTTCTTGTCTCAATTAATGTTTTCCAGCAGGCGGCCATCCCTGACAACCGAAGCCCGCTGAGTTGGGTGATCATTTGATCCATCTTCTTTTCATTTTTGGTTTGTACTCTGATTATTTTCCTTGATTATTGATAGTCTCCCCGGATGTTTCCGTGTTTGGGGAGTTTCTTTATGGTTGAAGGCTTATCCGATGTCATCCTGTTTTCGATTCGCCTGCGAACAAACTGATAACTTGGTATGCCGTTGGCAACGGCCACCCGGCAGGCTTCTTCAAAACAGAAGGGATCGGTTTTGCGTTGAAGGCTCAACAACCCCTCACAGCGTTTGTATAAAACCTCGGGCGTTTCTTCCTTTGCAAACATCATCTTCATCAGGCAGAGCAGGCCATCTGACCGTTTGCGGGCCAGGTCCATGTAGTACCCGGGGCTGCGGTCCATGTAATGCTGATGGGCCGATGGCATGTGCTCCCGCACGAGCGTATATCCGAAACCGATGGTGCGCCGGTGAGTGGCAACCAGCTCTGATTTGCAATAGATCCGCACCAGGGTACGGGTATAAACCACACTGGCCTGTTCCCCGGTGCAGGCGTAAGGAACCGAATAATAGTGTTTGTCCCGTGCCAGGTAAATACAACTGTTTTGCTGCACCCTCAGGCTCGCATAATAACGGATATCAAAACCTGACAGGGGCAAGGCTTTTAACAGTCCTTTTTCATCGGCCAGAAAGTGTTCTTCGCGGCTGTACTCCCGTTGTTGCATCCGGGTCTGGTTATGTTGCAGGATCTTTTCGCTGATCGCCCTGTTCAGGTCGGCCAGGGAAAAAAAGACATGGTTACGCAACCGGGCATACACCCGCTGGTAAACCAGCTTAACCTGGTTCTCCACCAGAGCCTTGTCTTTTGGGGTCCGCACACGCGCAGCCAGCACGGCAAAACCATAGTGGTTGGCAAAATCGTCCATCACCCGGTTAATGTCCGGTTCATACCGGTCGGTTTTGATCACGGCAGCCTTGAGGTTATCACAAACCACAATTTTGGGGACACCACCGAGTGCCTGCAAACAGCAGCCAAGTGCATAAAGAAAATTTTCCGTGTTCTGATGGGAAACAGCCATGGCAAAGCTGTAATCCGAGTAAGGCAGGGTAGCCACGAAAACATACGCTTTTATCGCTTCCCCGGTCTCACGATCAACGTAAGAGAGCGTATCCCCTGCAAAGTCGACAAAAAGTTGCTGCCCGGGCTGGTGGGTCAGCACCGCGGAAGATTTACGGGCTACACGCAACTGGTTTAAATGAAAGCAGAACTGGGAGTAGCTGTACCCCTGCAGGTGCTTTTCACGGTATTCCTGCCAAAGCAGTTTGATGGTCACGTGCCTGCGTTTGAGTTCTCCTTCAAGATAAGGGAGCATTTGTTTCAGCTCATTAAAGCGATCTTCCAGGTAGGCCGGGTTTCCGGCATGAAAACGGCCTTCCAGCACCGGATCATCCAGGGTAAGAAGCTCTCCGATATCCAGTTTCCCGGATGCTATTTTTTGCATGTAGTTGTTGACCGTCCCTTTGTAAATGCCGAGTTCTTTTCCGATCTGACGGTTGGACAGCCCGCTCTGATGAAGCCTCAAAATTTGTTTTAACTGACTCATAAGTATTACTTTTCTTGCCATAATCCGTGTGCTTGATTGGTTTTATAAGCACACAAAGTACTCGAAAAGTTACTCAGGGAAACCAGGTTAGTGGGTGCATATGCTCCGGATTCTGTCAGAACCCGCCAACGGGATGCCACGAAAAAATATCCACCTGTCTGCCATTGGATTAGCGGCCCATTTTTGGGTGGTCATGCTCCGGAATCCGTGCCGTTTTCTCCCGTTTTCGGATAACTTGCACCCACTGGGTGGTTATGCTCCGGAACCGGTCTGGCCGGGGCAGCGTGATTCCTTCAAAATCACATTTTACAACCTAAAATGCCCCAAACAACCCCGTTTTTGGGTGCATATCCGCCGGAATGTCATGTTTTTTCCTTTTGAAAAACGTTCATTTCCTCTGGATTCTTTCTAAATTACTGGGTGGTTGTGCTCCGGATTATCCAAAAATGCACAACGAAGCTGTTACAACCAGAAATCCGTTGGGAGTAACACCATATTCCCAAAGTAAGATCGAAAATACCATGTCGGGGATAAATTCCATTGTTTTTCCTAGCGTTGATTGGCAAAAAATGCTTTTTAAAAAACAGACTCTCAATAAAAGGATTAACGTAAACATTAATGGTGGAGGTAAAGTAGCAACTTACTACGTGGCAGGTGCATATAATCAGGACAATGGTATTTTGAATGTTGATCAGCGTAACAATTTCAATACCAATATCAACCTGGGGACCTTCAATCTGAGATCTAATGTTAATATTAATGTTACCTCTACCACGCAATTAGGTGTTAGGTTAAATGGAACTTTCGATGATTACGAGGGCCCAATTGACAGTGGCGAGGGCTTGTATAACAAAGTAATGCGTTCTAGCCAGGTTCTATTCCCTGCCTATTATCCTGTAACGAAAGAATACGAACATGTTAATCATATCACTGGTGTCTATTAAAAAATGTTAATTCAATTTGAAGTCCAAATGCAGCTGGCAATCATTATCATCACAGTCCTTATTTGTCCAAGGAGCCAAGAGTTCTTGAATGGGATCCTTGACCAGCAGGGAATTGCCAAGGATACGCATGACCTCAACAACAGGCCTATCCAGTTTGAGGTCGTGTTCAACAATAGCGACGAGACAATAGGTGATGATGGCGACATGTATCTGTATCCGGACTGCATTTTCAGATTCACCCCAAAAAGATTTAACACGAAGATGCTGTTTAATCCATTTGAAAAACAGTTCGACCTGCCATCTGTAGCGGTAAAGAAGGGCAATTTCTTTTGCTTTGAGGTAGAAGTTGTTGGTGTAGTAGGTGAAGGCCCGTCCAAGGTCAGGGGCATAGAATACGATGCGCCTGAGCGGAACCGGATAGTTTCCACTGTTTCTCTTGCCTGTGAACCTAACCGTTTGATCCCGCAGGACATTGTCATCCCCTTCAAGCATGTCTTCTCCTTCGGTAATTTCATAATCAGGTCGGGACTTTTCCCGTATGATGAAGAAAGCTCCAGCCTGTTCAATCGCGTAAAGCCGAGAGAGGTCAAAGTAACCTCTATCAAATACATAGCAAGCGTACCGTTCGTATATAAACCAGTCCATGGACTTGGTGTCATGAACATTGGCATGGCTGATTCTGTAGAAGACCGGTATTTCGGTGGCAATATCAATTTGAGTATGAATCTTGATGCCGGACTTTGTGCTCCTGAACTTTGCCCATCTAAAGACCGACATGCACAGGTCGATGGTAGTGGAATCAATGGCATAGAACCTTCCGTGGAGTTCAAACTCTTTAGTGATGCGTTTGGCTTGGGCAATAGACACCATGTAAAAGGCAAACTTCTCAAAGATTCCAGGGTCTCTGAGGTTATTTGCTTTGGAAAGAACGCTCCTGTTGATGGGTACCTTTCCAAATCCAAGGTGAAACGATCTTTTGGCATGAGCAATAGTGACATCTGTGAGTTCCCTAAGACTATGGCAGCCTATGAGCTGTCCGTACATGATGACCAGCATATGACTCCAGTAGGATGGGGCCATTCTGGCTGTCCTGTCTTTGTTTTTGATTACCAGTCGTTCGAAGTAGCGTTTCGGGAGAAACTGCACAATCTGCGCGAAAACATATTTGCCGACATTCATACCTGTTCAAATTTGCACGTGGGTGCAAAGGAACAAAATTCAAAAGGGCGACAAGGTTTTGAGAGTTTAGTATTCTGTGCATAAAATAGATATGAAGATTTTTAACAAAAATTAATAGACACTAGTGATCCATTTTTAGTGTTTGCTCAATGGTCTTTAATATAATAAAAGCCTTATGTTTTAATTTTCACGATACTAGTTTCTTCCCCGCTCCATTTGGATTCCGGTACTTGATGCCATTAGGTTTATCTTTATAAATGTCAAGTTTATTCCAACATTCTAGAAAGCTCGCTCACCTATGTTATGTGAGCTCATTTACTCTGGAACCACAATTTTAAAATATAAATCAAGGCAAGATTTAATTCGTTGCGGTGCCACTCATGATTTTTCATAGTTAATTAACCTTTTTAAACTTGATTCATCTTCTTCATTAAGCTTTTGAGGAAAATTATTTGATACAAATAGAACTTTTTTTATACGTGAACGACCTACGCCAGAAGCTTGAAAATAATTGTCGGAAAAGTCGACACTTGCTACTGGCCTGAGAAAATCGATATAGCTTATTCTTTCTTTTTTCTGTAATTCCAATAATATCTTCTTTAATAATTCAAATAGTGCTTGAATTCCAACAGTTTTAAAGATATATGATCCTGGTTTTGCATTTTCCCATAAAATATTCTTTACTTGCTCAAAGTAATCGAATACTGTATTATAAATAAAATCGTCGTTCAATGTTATAAATTCATCTCTAAACGGTGCATTATCTCTAAAGCCATGAAGCATGTCTCTATGCCTACCTTTAAAAATATGTTTCTGCCCCATTTCGACTCTATCCCTTTTAGGGTTGGAAGATATCAGGCTCAAAATGCCATCAACAATAGTTGCTGTAGAAATTATCCAATTACTCTTATTCATATTTTTGAACGCTTCTTCATCAAAGATTGGGGCAACTTTAATTCGACCAAAAAATGCTGACTTTTTCGTCTCCGAAAAATTTAATCTTCGAGAAATAAAAACAGCTAACTTCTCTGGTGTCCAAGATTTTTTATCTTCGTCTTCAACGTTAAACCCAAATTGTTCTAGAGCAAGGCTTTTATCAACATTTTTTTGATTGCCATTAATAGTGGCAAACAGAAAAGCTTGATATGAATTCGGTAAATCAAAAAATATAGAGCACGGTAATTCAACATCTAAACGATCAATATCTGAGATATGATTAAAAGCAAATAACCTATGTTGACCATCAATAATGGCAGCTAACTTTTTTTCAGTTGGGACGGTTATCTCAAAAATCCCGTTCCCTATAAATAGGAACATGAGCGGCGTGCAGCGCCCAGCGATTGTTCCCGGTTGAACGACACCCGCCGGGCTGAGGTCTATGCACTTATTGAAGGTTTTTATTGGATTTCACAGATAGAATGGGCAGGAAAGAGCCCGCCGTTCATTGACATGTTGCAGGTTTTTGTGCTTTTCAGTTCAGTTTGCATCAGCGAGGTGATGTTTAAGCCCTGCTTTTTTTGTGTTTTTGCCGGTATGGGGGCATACCTCTCCCGGATACGCCGGGAGCGTAACGTGATTTAGTGATTATGACCGCCTTAATGATTGCTCCATCTGTCCCCAAGCCGGTGAACGTATCCGTGGCAGTTCCCGGATGGTTACCATCCTTCCGGTTTTGCATACCGGGCAAAGACAGGGATTTACGCCTGTCAGCCTGGCAAAACGTTCCACGTTGGTTTCCGGCGGTTGTTGCCGTTCGATTACCGAGTCAATGTCCGGCTTTTCTTCGGAAACAAATTGCAGTTTGAGATTGCGCTTTACGGTGTGGTTGTAAATACCGAAGCGCCGGATCCTGACAAACCTTCGGGGCAGGATGTGTTGTGTGAAGCGCCGCAGGAACTCAACCCCATCCAGGGTAACAGGCTTTTTAATGGCCCTGTCACGATAATCCTTTGCCAGGAAGGTCACTTTGCCACCGGCAATGTTCACAATGCGCTGGTTGGTAATGGCTACCCGGTGCGTGTATTGGCCCAGGTACCTGACCACGTGCTCAGCGTTTGCCAGCGAAGGTTCGCAGTGAACCACCCATTTTGTTTGATAAGCCTGCTTTATCTGGCTGCTAAAGAGGGAAAGCTCGTCTTGTTTTTGTAAAGTCCGTTTAAGGCTGTCCAGGAACCTGCCTTTAAAGGCACTGCTTAGTTGATGTACCGGGTAAAGGTAAGTGCCCGAATGCCCGATGTTTTTCCACCGTCCGTCAAGGGTATGCCCGGCAGCGGGAACCAGGCAATGGATATGCGGATGCAGCGAAAGGTTTTGTCCCCAGCTGTGCAGCACGGCCACCGCCCCGGTTTCAACACCAAAATGCGAGTAGCCAAACGAGCGGAGGGTTTGCCAAACAGCCGAAAAAAGCAGGTCGTAATACATCCTTTGGTTATGCAGGCAAACAGCATTCAGGTGGTGCGGCACGGTAAATACCAGGTGGTAATGTTTTACCGGCAAGGTATTTTGCACCAGATCATCAATCCAGAAGGCCTGTTTGGCAGCCTGGCATTTGGGACAATGACGGTTGCCGCAACTGTTGTAACTGTAGCGAACGGTTCCGCAGTTTTCACAGGCTTCTTCGTGACCTCCCAGCATGGCAGTACGGCAAACAGCTATCTTATCCAGCACTTTCAGTTGCAATGGAGTAAGCGTTGTTTTGGCAGCCAGTTCAGCGCCGAACAAACGGACTACATCGGCCAGTTCAAAGGTTGTCTTCATTTTTCGGTGAACCGGTGTTTTTCTTCTTCTTTTTCCTGGGAAAGTCATAAAGCGTATCCAGCGGGCTGTGAGGTTTGATCAGCGTGCATTGGGCCACGTGCAGGTAAATCATGGTGGTGGTAATGTCGGCATGGCCCAGCAGTTCTTTCAGGGTGACAATGTTCAGTCCCTGTTCCAAAAGATGTGTGGCGTAGGAGTGACGAAGCGAATGCAGGTTCACCTCTTTGGTAATGGAAGTTTTTTTCAGGTTTTCGCGCATCACCCAGGATAAACCCCGGACACTGTAACGGCCGTCAGGTTCTTTGCCGTTAAACAGCCAGATGTGCGGGTTTTCGGCTTTGAGGTACTTTTTCAGCCCCACGGCCATGCTGTCGCCCAATGGCACGATGCGGTCTTTTTTATACTTACTCTGGCGGATGTGGATGGTGCGACGTTCAAAATCCACATCAGAGATTTTCAGGTTGATTACTTCCTGACCGCGCAGTCCGGCCGAATAGATCAGCGTGAGCACCACCCGTTGTTTCAAAAGCGTTGGCGCGGTAAAAAGCTCTTTAAGCTCCTGCTGGTTCAGGATAACCGGCAGTTTGGTATTCCCTTTCAGCGAAGGCAGGGCAATGGCATTTTTGTTCAATCCCAGCAGGCGGTAGTAGTAGCGCAAGCCGTACACCATGTGCTTGAAACTGCTGCGCGAAGGCGAGCGGGGATCGCGGGCCAAAGCTGCCAGGTACTCGTTGATCTCTTCGGGATCGATCTGCTCGGGCAATTTCCCGAAATGGACCACAAACAGGGCGATGCGGCGGATGTAATTATTTAATGTACTTTTGCTTTGTCCGCGTAAAGTAACCTGTTGCTCCAGCTTGCGGACAACTTTTTCAAACTCAGGAACAAGCACAATTGCCTGCTCAACGATAGTTAAACCCGATTTCTTTCTCATATTCAGAAATTTTAATGGTTAAAAATCTCGAAGTTCTGAAAGAATCGGGTACTTTTAAAACAGCTATCCGCGTAGGCGGATTTAGTTCAATATCCGCTACATTCCATCTTTGACTCTGCCGTTTTACAATCTGTCCATCTTCGTTGTAATTTGCAGCCAAAATAATGGAATTAGGAAAAGACATTTCTACAGAATCAATGTATCGACCAATTTCTCTTAATCTAGAGGCATTCACTTGTCTTTGACTTCCCTTTAACCTACCATGCTCATCCACATACTGTAATTGTTCGGAGAATGAAATTTTCAACAAATCTCTCGCTGAGATTTTTGTAATATAAAAATCTGCTAATGGTTGAGTTACTTTTATAGCTATTAATTTCATTCTACTTTTCCTCCTAACGCGTTATATGGATTAATATGCTTTGATCTCCAATTGGAAACCCACCATAATGTATACGCCAAGAAAATGCCGATAATAAAAGCATATCTGGCTTTATCCAAATGATCATTCATTATCCAGTAAAAATCAATTCCTATAAGAAATAGCGATCCGAAAAGAATTATTAATATCAATAAAATAAGGCCAATCTTATTTTTTATCCTTGTGCTATTCGTTGTAATTAAAATCAAATCAATACATCCAGCAGCAATAATTGCAATAAAATAGGTAGATATATTCTGAAAAATAAAGCCTGGTTCACTTACCTTGTTAGAAATTTTATTTAAGACAAGAGGCATCCATATCCCAGAGCCGCCGAAAAAAACAACGGCTAAAATGAAGTATAGAAGCAAATTAATGAAGTTCTTCATATTCTCACTTTTAAAGAGTATTAAGTTGATCTTTCCCAATACTGCTTAACCTTAAACAACTTGGCTTTATCAAATTCTTTGATGTTTGTAACCGCTTCTCCTTTTTTGATGTCCGACATGCTACGTGCAAGCTTTTGAGAAGCTGTTCCAGAGAGCCCCAGAAATTTCTCCATGGGTTTCAGGTTTTTATCTTTGATATCAAGCAGAAATGCAGTCTCGCACATGCTTGAAAAATCAAAATCTTTTTGGTTGTATTCCTCTATTCCTTGCGATAATAATACGACAGCAACCCCTTTCGAGCGTACTTCGCGCAGCATCTTTTCTAAAATATCCTGATATTTCTTCTCCTTAAAGATTACATGGGCTTCATCGATCAACACAACATAACGGATTCCTTTATTGCCATCTTCAACAGGGGTGTTGTCCATGTTCATAAAGGTATTGTAGATATAATTGATAATCAAAAACAAGGAAGTAAACCTTACCGAACGGGATAAATCACCTGACAGTGAGAGGTAAATGTTTTTGTTTAGAAAATTTGATTGATTTTTAGGATCATCAATAAAAACGTTGTACCGGCTAAGGTCATCAATAATTTCGGTAAGTGTATCACGTTTCTCGTAAATCTCGTTCAGCCGTTCATTGATTTGGGGAAGGGTTGGATAGGTTCCACCAGTTTGGGCATAAAATGCCTCGGTAGTAGCTTCACGCAAAAATGATTTTTGTTTTGTCCCTAAGTTAGAATACTTGCAGACGATATCGACAAACTTGTCAATTCCCATATTGCGGTCAACCTCATTCACATTGTCAATAAATGTAAGTGGGTTTAGAGGGAATGGCGTTTGAGGCACATCGACAAATTCAGTATGGTTCCTTTTGAAGAAAGGCTGCATTTCAACAACATCGTCCTGTTTAAGTCCTTTAAAATCAAGATAAATGAAACTCACATGACCGTTTGATTGCTCTGCTATTTGGGTAAGAAACTCCAAGGCGAATTGCGTTTTTCCCGTCCCCGAGTTACCGGCAACGGCGATGTGGCAGTTGTTATATATGCTGGTATTGTTAAGGTGCAATGAAATCGGTTCCTGATCTTCCAGCTTGGTGCCAATATTAATTTTAATAGGATTGGCGAAATAACTCTTGATAATGTTTTGATTTCTATTCTTTACTGGGTCCAAGGAAACCACAAATCCGTCCAATGAAGTAATCCCTTTGTCAAGATGTTCTGACAGAAAATCAATAAACGTATAATTGAAATTGTTGCTGAAAATATTGTCCATCAACTCCAGTCCATGATCAATATGGAGCTTGATGTATTTTACAATGTTTTCATCCGTTTTGTAAACACCATAATGTTGACAAATCAATGCAATAAAGAAATCGCGGTGACGAGAATCAAAAAGGATATGATCTTTATATTCTTTCCCTTTGGAGTCGTAAGTGTTAAATTCGGTTGTAGTAAATTGTTTTCCTGTTTGTAATGAATAGCCAAGAGCGATACGTGCTATTACATTTTCTGTGGTTCCTTGTGGTAGCTTACTTGTCAACTGCCTAACTACTTCCTTGTTCCGTTCTGATGTTTTGATATTAATTTGCATTGTAAAGCTCGTTGTAAGTTTGTAAGAAATCGTCAGGTTTAACTTCAAGGAATTCAGATGAATCAGTACTGGTATTATGGATGATGAATGACCTGCATATTTTTACTTTTAGGCTTTCAAACTCCTGAGCAGTCAATTCTTTATTTATTAAAGGGAATATAACTACCTGGTTAGAAACATTGGGATAAAAATATTTGATGATGTTTTCGGCATGTTTTTCATCAAATTTTTGCATCGGGCTATCAATAAACACTGGAAAATCGATATCTGATTCATCAACAAGGGCATGGAGCAAAGCTGAAGCGTACATTTGCCTTTCTCCCATTGATAAAGTACCCTTATCAATGATTCTATTCCGATGATCGTACAAAATTATATCGATGTCATCCCCTAAGATACTGATATCCACTTCTACTTTTGTGATGAACCCTTTTTTATGCATCAAAGTGGTCAAGCCTTTTAACATTTTTTCTTCTAACGATTTCTTTTTTTGTTCTTTAAATTTTGAGATGAATTCTTGCAAATCGTCAATCAAGGTTTTTGTCTGGCTGGCTTTCAGCGAATATTGCGTCGAATTGTCGATTTTTTGCCTGAGGGCTTCTTGCCGTTGTTTGAATGCCTTGGATTCGTTCTTCTTTTCACCAATGCTCTGGTGAAGTAGATTAATTTCAGTGTCTATTGAGTCGATCCGTTCAGATTGTCTTTGTTTTTTCCGGCGAAGTTCACCAATATATTCATCCTCAGCACTTTTTTCCGCATCGCGTATTCTTCGGTTAATAGAATCAAGTTGGTTTTTGATAAAAGCATAATCATTATTTAGCCTTGAAAATGAATCGCGAAAGGAGTTTTGCAAAGTAGCAAGCAGTTGGTTAAACTCATTAATCTCGATATTCGAAAAATCATGGAATGATTGGAAATTTATTGGGATTTCCGGCAGGTCTGAGAAGAAATGCTTTTTAATTAGGTTCTTTATCTGGTCTTCATAAAAGTTGCGAATCTCGTGATCGAAAACCAGTTGCTTTTTTGTTCTCTCTGTCTCTATATCTAAAATAATTTTTCGGGTTTTATCTTTTAACTCATCTTCTTTATATTGCTGATCGTGAATATTTTTTTCCGTTGATAGTTGTTCGGAAACATTCATCATCGTTTCACCAGCCAAAGCAAACGGAATCAAATCAAACAGATCACGAAGCTGTGTTTGTAAGCCATCGATTTTTTGTTCTAATTCTGATTTTTGGTCCCTGAGCATATTTAGCTCTTCTAGGGTCATTCGTTCGCCTTCACGGATCAGTTTGCGTTGAACTTCTTCAACTTCCTTTTCTAATCCATTTTTTTCATGGTCAAGTTCTTCTATTTGTTTGTCAATCCGTGTAATAGCCCGTTCTGTTTTTTCAATATTCGCCTTCAATTGAATTAACTCATCTTGCTCTTCGGGCTTAGCCGAAAGTTTGCGATAGTCGTCTTGCTTTTCTTCCAAATTGGCTTTTAAGTCCTCATATTTTTGTATTCCCAATACTTCCGAATATGCTTTGCTCAATTGCTTACGTTGTAATTGCGAATTAACCTCAGCAAGCGAAACTATCTTCTCTGCATCAAAGAAAAAGAATTTAGCGATTTCAATTGGCAGTACATACTCCCGAATGAAAATCTCTTCCCCTTTTTGGTTGTCTTTTGAAAGGTCATCTGTAATTTCGTTGTGCATCCCGTCAATCAATACCTCAACTTGGTCTAACGAACTGGTAATAACATCATATTTTCTGGTAATCTTCACCTCTTTGCATGTTGTTATTTCTGGAATCTTAACATCGGTAAAAGTTAGCGAAACGGAAAATTGAGTCTCGCCATTTTCTGCAGCTTTACGATTTAATGAGTTGGCGATATAATTGGAGTAGTTCTTTTTGTCCTTTATTTCTTTCGCATAGAGTTCATCCACCAATTCCATTTGTTTGCCGTACAAGCACCAAACCAAGGACATTAAAAACGTGGTCTTGCCATAACCATTCTTGCCACTTATAACGATAATATTTTTATCTCCTTCAGATTCGGGGGAAATTGATATCTTGTTATTTCCCTTGTAAATCCTAAAGTTGTTAATTTCAACTTCTTTAATATACATGGGTCAGTTCGTTTTTTGGAGATATTTTTCGATTACCCGTTCCATGTCTTCTTTAAGGCCACGTTTGCGGTTTAATAAAGCTTTGTTTTTCTGAAGTATAAGCAATTCCTGGATCAGGCTGAAATTCCCGGGGTGGTCAGAGCAGACTTCTTTAAGGAGATTGACTTCTTTAATCATTTTTTCATTTTGGTCGGGCATGATAGGTTCATTTTGGTAAACAGAGCTATAAATATCGGAAACTTTTTTGTCAAACAATAAATCACGGTACCAAATTGTTTGGATAGCAACAAGTTCTTGGTTGGTGATTAACTCAATGTGAGGTTTTGATTTTTGTATTTCTAATTGTGCCTCAAAGACTTCCCTTAATAATTTAGTACGATAAATAAAAGTGTAGGTACCCATGCCATTCACCGCATCTGAGCCATTTCGGCGGGTATTCATCCGATTTTCTAATATGTTGCGGTCATTAATCATTTGCTCCCGAAGGTCGAGTATCGGTTTCAACCATGGAAACCCATTATTGACTAAAGATGACATTGATTTATCTTGCTTGACAACAGTACAGGTCCAGCATCCAAACCTACTTTGTCCGCACGAAGAATGGTTTTTATTGGTAACCATCGTAGGGCATTCATAATCATCGGCACTGGCATCCCGATAAATGCTGTATAATTCACTGTTATTTTCACCCCATGGTGATTTGCCATGTATTATTCCCCAAACTTCTTCAATCATTAAATCACGAATTGGTGCATAGATATATGTATTGGCTTCGTTTGGATGTTTTGTCAACCGCTTTCCCCTAATTTCATGTTTTTTCATTGACTGCGCACGGGCTTGGCTTTCTGAGGATCTTGTACCCAACAATATGATAGCTTCTCCATTTGCAACAACCTGATCTGTAATGAAACGGGAGGTTGGTTTAATCTTAAGCTTATCGGTACACCATCTAAATGCCGTATTTGGGACTGGGTAGCCCCGCCCGATGGTGTTCACCCAAAAAGAATCTTCTAACCTGGGGATTGTTTTTGTAATCTGTATAGGCAGGTCTTGATCTTTAGCAGCAACCTTGATCCTTTCTAAAACTCTTGATGTATATTCTGCAATTATCGGATTCTCGACCATCGTATCATTACAAACAACATGAACAGGCCTTCGAAGCTGAAAGGGTGTGGGTAACGCTTGGACTCGCAGCAATGCTTTCCATACAAGGGTCAATAATGCAGTCGAATCTTTACCACCACTAAAACCTATGATCCAAGGCCTCTGTGTCTGATCTGCATATGTGTACTGGTCAACAATCTCATTTATAATGTATTCTATCCTTTTATTCTTCATCGTTTACCTTCTTTATATATAAATCCCATGCCCAAATTTTCTTTGTGGCAAGTGAAAAAAGTAATTTTTTTCGAAGATACAGCATTATCATAAATGCCTCACTTTATCAGAAGTCCAATTATCAAATTTTTTCAACCGAGCCCCTGTTTCACCGGATTTTTCACCCAATCCCTACTGTGCTTTTACCCAACATTTCACATTACTGTTTTTC
This sequence comes from Gaoshiqia hydrogeniformans, assembly GCF_049347105.1. Lineage (GTDB taxonomy): Bacteria > Bacteroidota > Bacteroidia > Bacteroidales > Prolixibacteraceae > Gaoshiqia > Gaoshiqia hydrogeniformans. The sequence continues at coordinate 5,239,933 of NZ_CP186334.1, read as the reverse complement.
TTTCTCCTCTCTTTTTTTAGTATTGTCCGGATCCATTCCAATTCACGTCAAATTTACCTGCACGACAGAAACGGCCAAGAGCCAAAAACGGTTAATGCTGAATCCCCTGAGAAGTCGCAACAGAATACAGCTTAGGTGTGAATAAAAGCGAAAGGAAACCCCACTCAGTGGAAATCCAGCCTTCGAACCGATAAGCGAGCTGCCTTTTCATGGCCGCTCACAAAGCAATTCTCCATATTCTTTTGCTATTTTTGCGTGGCATTAAACACGCTGATGGTTGATGGATTTGTTTCTCCATCAGCCCACTGGAAACACGATTAGTTGGCGTGCTTCATTCGTATTCAGCACATTGACAAAGCACAAACATGAAATTCACTCAAAAAGACTATGATGAGACCGGCCAATTAGCTGAATTAATCAAGAAAATTGATCACATTGATCCAGCTTATGTGAATACGGTTTCGGACGAAATATTTCAACGACAACCTTTTTTTCTATCTGTTTTGTTGGGCTATCAGTTTGATGTTTCAATGGAAGCGCTTGAAGAAATTATGAAGGTTTACTTCCTGATTTGGGAGTATTTCAGGTCAAATCCGAACGTTCAGAAAAAACAGGTGACCCAGGCTTTCTTCGAAAAAAATCAGGCTAAAAATATTGGAATGCTGAAATATAGTGAAGGCGAACCAAATGAGCGTGAAAAAATGAAAGTCTATTTTTACGACCTGCAAAAGCTCAAATCAAAAGCGTTATGGACAGCCGTTCTTTATAGGTGCGACAGCAGGCCCGTACTCCAAAAAATGAATACCGAGATAAAAGGTATTATTTTGATTGGAATGAAGAGTTTTATTGACTGTTTTGAGACTATTTAGCAGAAACAAAACCCTTAATAACTTATGGCAAGCCAGTTTGATAAAAATTTCACAGAACTTGGATACACGATGAACTATCTCAAGTTGCCGGATTCCGGTCATTACAAAACCCATGTACTACAATTCCTGATTGAAATACAGGGCATCTCCCCACGTATCTGGCGAAGAATCCAGGTTCCCGCCAATTGCAATTTCTGGGATTTGCACGTCGCCATCCAGGATGCTTTGGGTTGGCTGGATTACCATCTTCACCATTTCGAAATAAAAGGGAAAGGAAAAAGGAAGGTGGCGCGGATAGGCATTCCCGATTTTTCAGGATCGGGCGATTTGCCGGAAGTTTTTCCCGGTTGGGAGATCCTGGCAACGGCTCACTTTAATGATCCCGGTATCCAGGCAACTTATGAATATGACTATGGCGATGGCTGGCTCCATACCGTCATGCTTGAGGGCCATCTGTACAGAAACCCGAAAATCAGCTATCCGATATGCGTCGGTGGGGAAAGGGCATGCCCACCTGAAGATTGCGGAGGGGTTCCTGGCTATGAAAATGTTCTGGCAACCTTAGCCGACCCGGAACATGAGGAACACGATGAAATGAGAGTCTGGGTAGGGGAAGATTGGGACCCTGAAAAATTCAATGCTGATGAAGTTAAATTTGACAACCCTTATAAAAGATGGGTTCATGCTTTTCTGGAAAAATAAAAGGACTGGCGCGACTTTGAAGTGTTGTCGCCATGACATGCGTTGTCCATTCCTATTTCCCCCCAATTTTACCTGCACCGCAGAAACGGCCATGAGCCTACACCTGGTTATTTTCTATAGTTCTCCAAAGACTATTGTCCCGCTGATGTTGATTTTTTGTGACAGATTTTATCCCCTACTTTATCCCCTACTTTTTAACTGTCCAATAGCCGGTTTTCCTTGATCCAACTCGTTCAATCCGACCTTCATTTTTGAGTATGGAAATGATTTTTTCTATGCCTTTGGCTGAAATCCCAATTTTATCTGCCATTTCAGGAATAGTAATATTCTCATCCTCCTCAATTAACACCAAAACTTTTTCAGGATTTTTCATCGATATGCTAAAGGTTGCTTCCCCTGGGGTTATCGAAAACTTTCCAGTTTCAGCTTTGAGTGTTTTCAGGCTTTGGTATAAAGCATCATAAACAGTAACCCCAAACACACCAATCTTTTTATAATCGAATACTGCATCAGGGTTCCCATTGTCCGTTAGTTCCTTTTTTACCCTGGCAATTCCCCGGTTAAACCGGTTTACAAAGCCTAAAACTTTCATGGCTTCGGCAATAATTTTTAGGTTGCTCTTAATTTTCAACTGTATTTTGTAATTTGCATTCCCGGATAAACGACCAATACCAGATGAAGACAATAAAAGAAATGGATAAAGAAGCAGTTTTCATAAAACAATTCAGATTACCGCGAAAGATAAAAAAATCGCTGAGAAAAGGTTTATGGCTGTATCCCCCGGATGAAAAAGGAAACTCCCTGATGGCCAGTCCTGCCAGGTCTCAGGAAGATTTTATGGCCGTGAAAAAGGGCATTGCAAGGAATCTTTTCGACCCGGAAGAATCAAAATCAAGAAGGAAGAAACTACAGAAACAACTTGACAAAGAAGTCATTGTCCCGGACGGGGAGCTAAGGAATTATGTGCATGAAATTCTTAGGGAAGATATCAGGAATTCGTCGTATAATCAATTAATAGAGGCAAAGAATAACCCGAAAGCCATTGTAGCTTATTACAATTTCGTCAATGCATACCATCTGTACAAACAGGGAGATGATTCATTTGGTAATATTTGCTGCCTGGCTGTTGACAGGGCAAAGGAATTATTAAACAACAAGAAATTATAGCACGGCAGGTTTGGTGAATGCAAACCTGAAAAGCATCCAATAAATATGAAACTCGCAGAAGAACAAATAGAGGAAATTGCCGACAACCTGGATTGCGGGATGAGGTGTTTTTACAACCTTAAAACCGGTGAGATTAAAACATTGCTCAATTTTGACAGTTGGATTGGCGCTGACGAGGAACCGTGGGAAGAAGAATCGAAGGAGATTGATGAAAATTGGGACGATTATTTTGAGTTTACAGGATTTGAGACACATGAATCTTTTCGGATAATGGCTGATTTTGCTGAGCGCATTGATGACCCGAAACTACAGGGTCAATTGATAAATGCGTTAAACAGGCCAAAACCGTTTAGTAACTTTAAATGGCAAATTGATAATTCAGGAGATTATCGGCAACAGTGGTTTGACTATAAAAAAATGCGCTACATCCAGTGGGTTAAAGAACAAATCGATTTAAATGAGCAAGATTTTAATGAATAACGTGGATTTGGAAAAAGAGGTAAAAAGGCTGGTGCATTCAAATCTTTACGGGAAAGGATATGTTTGTGCGGTAGATGTGCTTTTGCAACTGGGCTATCTTACCAAAGATGATTACGAAGACTGGCGGTTTGGACGCATTGACTACCTTGAGAAAGTATGCAAAGCCAACTTGGGTAGGCTGACTTTTATTAACAAGCTGATTGGAAAATACTCGGCCGAATTGGCTTTAAAAAGTTCTTGGACTGCCTACAACCAATTCGGGAAAGGGATAAAACGCCGGTTGCAGTTTAGTAAATCAGGGGAAAAAGCAATTGAGGATCATTATGCAACTCATTATATTGATACAAAAAGGATTAGTGAATTAAAAGAGATGAAATAAAAATAAAGAACTTCCGGATTTTTTCTTTTTGGTCATGAAACTCTTGTAACAGATTAAATTCAAATTTGCTTGGAAAATATAAAAACTCATTCTATTTTTACACTAATTTATATCATACGGGGTAATTATTGCCACATATATTAATACTACAGGTAATGCCAAGAACCTATCATTCAGTAAATATTAACAGGGACCAACAAGAATTTTTGAGGCTCATGGATGATCACGAAATTGAAATATTCACTATCTCGGAAATTGAGGAGATACTGAATTTCAGGTTTGATGATTTGAATGCTGTCCTTGAAAACCTTGAAAAAAAAGGCTTTTTGTCCCGCATCGAAAAGGGGAAATATTGTCGCGCCAACTTCCGCGATGAAAAGGTGATTGGTTGTTTTATCTCAGGGGACGGAGCTATTGCTTATTGGTCTGCTCTTAATTATCACGGCCTCACCGAACAGTTCCCCAATATCCTGTTCATCCAGACCTCAAAAATGAAAAGAGACAAGGATATATTTGGCACTACTTATAAGTTCGTCAAAACAATTCCCCAAAAAATGACCGGCATAATACAGCAAGGTTACGGGTCGCGGACATACCGGATTACCGATGTAGAGAAAACCATAGTAGATTGTTTTGACTATCCGCAATACTCCGGCGGATATGCTGAATTGATCAGGGGGTTCAATCAGGCCCGGCTCGATAGTGACAAAATGATTACATATTGTGATGCAATAAGTAACCTGGCTGTCACAAAGAGAATGGGATTTCTCGCAGAATTGCTAAAAAAGGATGATTTAAAACCATTTGTTGTTTATGCCAAAGGAAAAATCAACTTGCGATACAATGTATTTGACCCATTAGGAATTGAGAAAGGTGAATTTGTGAATGAATGGCGGTTACGTTTAAACATAACCAGGGAAGAAATATTAGATATTTGTAACAAACAGTACTGAGAGATGATATTACAGAAGGAAATAATTACTTTGGCAGCAAAGCACGGAGTTGTAAAATCCACGATTGACAAAGATTGGGCTTTAGGGCATTTTCTCGATGCCATCTATTCGGTAGGGGAAATACGGGAAAATCTCATATTCAAAGGCGGTACCTGTTTGCGAAAATGTTATATCCCGGATTACAGATTTTCCGAGGATCTTGACTTTACATCTAATAATCAGAATTTTAAGCTGAAGGAGAGCCACCTTGCTGAAATTACTTCACTTTTGTTCCAACGGGTTGGAATGTTGACCCATATTGAGTCTTTGAAAGACCTGAGATATAGTGACCAGTTAGTGGGATATGAAGCTATTGTGAAATTCTGGGGAGCCGATCACCCCAGAAATGAGACGCCACCTCCCCCGCAACGCTGGCAAACAAAAATCAAGATGGAGATTATTCTTTACGAATCATTGTTGTTTGACATCCAGCATAATGATTTGGTTCATGGATATTCTGACACGCTTACAGAAAACGCGAAGAGAATTCCGTGTTACTCAATCGAGGAGGTGTTATCGGAAAAAATGCGTGCCTTGGTACAGCGTTCTTATACCGCCCCACGTGATTTGTATGACTTATGGTATTTATCCCGGCATTACAAAGATGTAGACCTGAAAAATCTGGAAAAGGCATTCTTGAAAAAGATGGAATTTAAGGGACATACATTTTCCGGCATTAATCAATTGCTAAATCCGGAAAATGACAGACCGTTAAAAACTGCATGGAAAAACAGCCTGGGACACCAGATATCAGGGGAATTACCAGAATATGAATCCGTAAAGCAGGTATTGAAAGATTGGTTCTACGCATTTCTGGTCAATGAATAATTTAGTAATAGGTCAAGGTGCTAAGAATCCTTAAAAATCAGTAACAATTTGCACCCATTCTTTCACCCAATTTCTGTTTGTTTTCACCCAACTTATTTTTTTAATCTTCTTTGTTTAAGGGGTTATTTGGAGTGCTTCTTACACTCAAATTTTCGACCAAGTTATTTCGCTTCCCGGAACGTTAAAGGGGTCCCGATTTCATTGGAATCCTTCGGATGCGTTCATTCCGTTGCAATCGGAATGACATGCACCCCGTTGACCTCATCCGGGACAGCTCAATGCCAGTACGCCAAAAATTTAAGTTTAACGGCGTGCCAGATGCCATGGAAAGTCTGCAAGGCAGCAGCGATCTATTATGAATGTTTTCAAAAATTTAAAACCCATTTCAGTTTACTCTACAAAGCAAGCAGTTGATGATGGGTATCTGATTCTAGTTGACCAGAAAGTTTCCCAAGAAGCTGGGATCCGTCATCCGGTTTACCTGACCCGCGCAGTTTGGGACAAATATATTGAAGTCCCCAAAGGAATGGAAGGCTATCAGGACCAGGCGGGCCGTTTATGGGATGTCCTGTTTATGTTTGCCTTTTTCGCCCGGAAGGAATCTTCTTTCCACCTGCTTCTTAAGTTATTGATCCAACTGCCGGATACCGGTGATTGGGAGCAGAACGAAAAAGTAGCGGAAAGGTCGAACCGGCTGTTGCGGGAGGTTACTCTAAAAGCCCTGGTAACAACGCGTGATTTTGATGATCCATCGCCTGCGATTTTCATTATGAAACCATTTGAAGATTAATCAATTCTGAGGTTTGTTGTCAGAATAAAACAAATAGGAGGTATTGATGATGAGATACAAAGATGATCCAAGAAAAATTACTGTACGGTATCCAAGTTATTGCGAAAAGTGCCAGGTTCGTTTGCCTCGTGGCACTATAGCGTATTACTGGCCACGAACCCGCACGCTGCTATGTTCTGATTGCGGAGAACCGGAATTTCGAAATTTTCTTTCGGCTGCGGCAGATGAAGATGTGTATGCCGGAAAGGGAAATCCTTTTAGGTTGAACGATTGGGGCCGAGTGCCCCTTTTTACAGTCAAGTAGTTTATTTTGTCGCAAATGTCACCATATTTTAGACAGATATTTTCACAAATATTTACTAAATTTGTGAAATAATACGAATAGAAGATTACATGCAAGGAGTTGAATATAAAATAGAAAGAGCAATAAAATCAAGACCTGTAGGTCATTTAGTGTTTGCTGGTGATTTTTCCAATAAGGGGTCAGACGATTCTATTAGGAAAGCATTACACTCTTTAAAAGAAAAAGGCCTGATTAAATCTGTTGCTCATGGCATTTATGTTCGCCCTAAAGTAAGCCCGTACATTGGTGAAGTGTTGCCCACAGCCGAAGAGGTTGCACAAGCCATTGCGAAAAGGGATAAAATAAGGTTGGTTCCAACGGGTGTATATGCCTTACATGCCTTGGGTTTAAGCACCCAAATTCCATTGAAACTGGTATTTTTAACCGATGGTGCAGCACGTACTATAAAAGTGGGAAAACGGACTATAAAACTAAAAAAGACAACACCTAAAAACCTGATGGCGAAAGGTAAGGTCAGTTCCTTGGTGATTCAGGCATTGAGGGAAATAGGAAAGGACAAAGTAGGCTCAACTGAATTGAAGCAAATTCACAAGTTACTTAAACAGGAAGACCAGCAACACTTAACGCATGATATTAAGCTGGCTCCGGCGTGGATCAAACAAATAATGAAAGAAGCGATTGATGAATAGATTTTTTAACATCCCTGTCGGTGAAAAAGCTGACATTCTCCGCGATGCCGGTGAAAAAATGAACCTACCAGCCTATGCTGTTGAAAAAGACTGGTGGGTCGTCCAAACGCTGTCCATACTTTTTGAAATGGAAGTTGGGCAACACATGGTATTTAAAGGGGGCACTTCTCTAAGCAAAGCCTGGGGCTTAATTGGACGGATGTCTGAAGATATCGACCTGGCGGTTGATCGCAGATTCTATGGCTTCGATGGGGAATTGAGGAAAAAGCAACGGACCAAACTTCGTAAGACTGCTAATACATACATAACAGAGACAATTTACCCAAAATTAGGCTCCCGGTTCAAGGACAAAGGAATCGATGTCGATCTTGAACTGGAAGAAATAATAACGAGTGACCAGGACCCGGTCATCATTCTTGTTAATTATCCCAATATCATTTAAACGCCTGGTTACTTAAGACCAAGGGTGCAAGTGGAACTCGGATGCCGGTCGCTTATTGAACCGTTTTCAATTCGCTCATTCAGTTCTTTTTTAGATGAAAGTTACCCGACTGCCACATTTACCCAGCAACCAATTGGGATTCCAACGGTGGATCCGGAACGGACCCTTCTGGAAAAAATATTCCTGTTGCATGAAGAATTTCAGCGTCCCGATGAAAAAATTCGGGTTGACCGAATGAGCCGTCATCTATTTGATATTTATAAATTAGCGACTTCGCCGTTTGCAGAGAAGATCCTGTCAAATCAAGAGCTCTATGCTGAAATTGTGCACCATCGGCAATTGTTTACCAAACTTGGGGGGGTGAACTATAAACTGCATAATCCGCAAACCATCAATCCTCTTCCGCCTGCACATTTGTTAGAGATATGGAAAAAGGATTATGAAACGATGCAGGAACAAATGATTTATGCCGAATCACCAAATTTTGAGATGATGCTTGAAACCATACGAAGTTATGTTTCAAAATTGAATCGATTGGATTGGCAAATTGTATCGTAAATAATTGGTTGACATTTGGGATAATTCCGGACAAATCATTTTCGGTTTCATGAATTTTGAAATTTAGATCTTTAGTATCAATCTCATGCTTATCGGTATCATTCTCTACCTTTTCAGTATCATTTTGGATATCTCAAGTTCGTCCGTGTTCGTGCAGACGTGCACATGTTCGTTTTCTGAAGGCAAATCCCCCACTAAATATTGATTTATTTTACAAAAAAATGAAGATTTAGATGGTCAACCAGCACCAATAATGCTCGTTTTTCAGACAAAATATCCCCTTTAAAATTTATGTCCGTTTTCCTTTTATTTTTAGGAAAAATTGTTTTAACTTCGTCATAATGAATGCGTTCTAATGCATGTGAACTATAAGGTGACCTGGTTTTTTAGCGGTCTTATAACCTTTTGATATACAGTTCGAAACGAAAATACATTCGAATCCTGGTATCCCGACAAAAAGGGAAATCAAAAGGAGTCAAAAGCCTGTAAATTGAATGATTTACAGGCTTTTTTGATTTTAGCCATATCAATTCATATCAGAAAATATGGAACAATTCAGGTGAGTTAAACGGTGAGTCTTTTTTTTTATTTAACTTCGAACTCACCAGAAAGGATTAATCGTTTGTTTTTCAGTTTTTAACAAAGGTCAAATTTGTGATTATGGATCATGCTTTTTGACCGGTTTTGGTGAATTCCGGTTAGTCTTTTGAACTAGTTTTTCAACTGAAGCAACTAATTCCTATTTTTGTGGATTATGGAAATATTACGAAATAAAAATATTGCGAACAGATCTTTCCTGGATGACGAAAGGGTGTTTGAGTTTATTTTTAAAGCGTATTTCCCGCGTTTAATGGCTTTTTCCAAAAAATTTGTTTCAGAACCCGATATCGCAGAAGATATTGTTCAGAACGTTTTCGCTACGGTTTGGATAAACAGGAACTCAATTAAAGAAGATACATTTAAGTCTTATCTTTTTACGTTAGCTCGGAATGCATGTCTGAATCATCTCAAACATCAGCGAATTGTTGATTGCCATCGTGCCGGACTGGAAGACACAGCAAAGGAAGAAAAACTGTACTATGCTGATTTTTTCAGCGATCCCTTCCATCAGACTATTTTTAATGAAGTCCGGCATGAAATTGAAAAAATTATGCAGCAACTTCCCGGGCAGACACAAACGATATTCCGGCTTTCCCGGGTTGACGGCTTAAAGAATGCTGAAATAGCGGAAATCCTGAAAATCTCTGTCCGTACGGTTGAGAAACACATTACAAGAGCATTGGAAAAACTGAAGACCCATTTATCTGCACATTATTTGATTGCTATTGCAGTCCTTGACCTGATCAACGAGTTTCCAAAATAATATTTTCAAAACAGGGGTCGGTATTTGGTGGCTGAATTGTATTACTTAAAAGCAGTCACCAATATTATGAGCACTTATTCTCGAAATGAAACAGATTTATTTGATGGCTACCTTAGAGGAAACCTGTCAAAGCGGGAGGAAACGCAGTTGTCGGATTGGATAAATTCATCCGGAGAAAATTACCGGAAGTTTAAGGCATATGTCGGTAATGAAGAGTTTACGCAGCCTATTTCGGAAAACACCGCCTTAGCCTGGGATAAATTGAAGAAACGGATCAAGCCGCAGGTAAGGCAGGAAAGGATACAGAAGATTGGCATTCCGGGTTGGCTTAAAATTGCGGCACTTTTGGTTCTTGCAGTCCTTTCAGGATTTTATGCCAATTATCTGGTGCAAGAAATTCAACATACCACAGCATTTAATGAGGTAATCGTACCCTACGGCGAAAAAGCCCAAATTCGATTATCTGACGGGACCAACGTTTTTTTAAATTCGGGAACAACGCTGAAGTATCCTACCACCTTTTCGAAAAAAACGCGGCAGGTTTTTTTAGCCGGAGAAGCTTTTTTTGAGGTTGCAAAGGACAAGAAAACCCCGTTCATCGTGGAAGCGCCTCGATTTAATGTTAAGGTGACCGGAACTTCCTTCAACCTGAATTCTTATAAAGAAGATGCAGTTAACAGTTTGACATTGCATTCGGGGGCAGTAACCATTCTTGCCGGTAGCCAGGAATTTGAAATACGTTCGGGCGAAAGATTCAGCTATAACATGGAATCGGAGAGATCCGACATTCATGTGGCTGATTTGCAGAAATCATTTCTGTGGTCGGAAGATATCATTGTAATAGAAGATCTGAACCTTGGCGAAATACGGAAGATTCTGGAACGAAAGTTTGATGTCCGGATTGAGATTGCCGGTGAAATGTATAAGAAAATCAGGTATACCGGACAATTTAAGCCACACGAGGAGCTCCAGGAAATTCTAAACCTGATCAAAGAAACAGCTCCGGTAAAGTTTAGTTTCGAAATAGATAACACGAAGAGATTAATAACTATAAAATAAAAAATGGCGGAAAATGTTCGCCCATTTCCCGCCACTGATAATCAAATTACTAAAAAGTAACTATTTAAACAGTTCAAATTTATGAAAAAAAAATGTGAATTGAGGGAGTCCTTATTTAAGGATCATCTCACTAAACTATTATTTAAGATGAAGTTTATATGCTTTTTTGTGTTGTTTTTCACCACACAACTTTCCGCAAGTGTATATTCACAGCAAACAAGGTTGAAAGTGGACTTCAAAGAGGCAGCAATCAAGGAGGTTCTGAACGATATTGAGAGCCAAACCGGATTGACTTTCTTCTATAGCGGTGATGTCCTGGATATTGAGAGAACAGTATCTCTAAGTAGTAACAGTATGTTACTGGAAGATATTCTTTTGCTCATTCGGGAACAAACCGGGCTGTCGTTTGTAATTGTCAGGGACCAGATTTTGGTAAAAAAAGAGAGCGGGTATGATTATGCGAACCGCCAGCAACAACATTCTGTTTCCGGTCGTGTGACCGATTCATCTGGTTTTCCCTTGCCTGGCGTGACTGTGGTGATATTAGGCACCAATACAGGCACGATTACCGATTCGGACGGGAGGTATAATTTATCTGGTGTACTTGCTAACGCGACATTGCAGTTTTCATTTGTAGGAATGAAAATACAGGAAGTGCCGGTTGCCGGCGGAACGGTCATCAATGTCGTGATGGTCGAAGAAACCATTGGCCTTGAAGAGGTGGTGGCCGTAGGTTATGGTACGGTTAAGAGGAGCGATATTACCGGATCAGTTGCTTCGGTTAACACGAGAGATATGCTTCGAAAAGCTCCGACAAACATTTTGGAAGGTCTAAAAGGACAAGCCGCGGGTGTATTGGTTACAGCACAAGACGGCGCCCCGGATGCAAATGCAGCCATTCGTATTCGCGGTGTTGCAACGATTAACGGCAGCGCCAAACCACTGTATGTAATTGATGGCGTACAGGTCGGTGATAATGCAAATTTTCTTAATCCCAGTGATATCGAAAGCATTGAAATATTAAAAGATGCTTCGGCTACTGCTATTTACGGTTCAGCAGGGGCTAACGGCGTGATTATGATTACAACCAAACACGGAAAGGCCGGTAAGGCACACATTACTTTTTCGGTAGATTATGGTGTACAAACTTTATCCAAAACATTGGATGTTTGCGATGTAGATCAATACGCAAAAAATATACGTGTTGCCCGCGAAAATGACGGGGCCACCCTGGCAAATCAGATTTTTGCCGAACAATACGATGGTAAAAGAAAAGATATTGATTGGCAAAAGGAATTGACCCGCGTTTCCCTAAAACAACAATATAATCTTTCGGCTTCAGGAGGTACAGAAAAGACTCAAGCCAACTTTTCATTGAGTTATTTGAATAATGACGGCATTATTATCAATTCGAATTACCAACGATTGACCGCACGTGCCAATGTAGTGACTAAAGTGGCTGATTTTCTACAAATTGGCGGAGACATCAGTTTTGTAAATTCTGAAAACCACGGTAGTAATGTAGGTTGGGGCAACAACGGAAACCTTTCTTCACTCCGGGATTTGGCTTTTATATGCCCAACCATGGATTATATAGATCCTGCAACCGGGAAGCATGTGAGCCCTAACGTAATAAACGATAACGGAACTTACGGTGTCCCTATGCAAAGTTCTTTAGGTCAGTACGACGGGGGGTTGAGCGACAATGTTTATGCTGAACAGATGGAAAATAATGGTTTGAGCAGAAATAACCGGGTACTGACCAGCGCTTATGCTGATATAAAGTTGTATAAGGGTTTAAACATTAAATCGATAGCATCCTATAATTATTCAACAAGCGGCTATCAAAATTTTTACGGTAACAAACAACGTTACGAGCCGGATGGAGTGACACAGGTAGTTTTGACCAACTATGATACCCGTACCCATTTGGAAATTAACCAACACCAATATAACACGCTTGCCCTTGAAACTTATTTAACCTATAATTGGATCAATGACGTTCATAACCTGACATTAATGGCAGGTAATTCGGTCAGCAAATTTTTCGGGACTTATGTTTCAGCTTCTGCTGTTGGTTTTCCCGGAGAAAACATCCGGAAAATTAGCCTGACAAACGATATTGATTCAAAAACCGGCGACGGCTATTACGACGATGAAGTTCGCGGAATATCCTACTTCGGGCGTGCTTCTTATAGTTTAATGGATCGTTATATTGTAACAGCGACTATTCGCCGTGACGGATCTTCCAATTTTGGTTCGGGTAACCGTTGGGGTACTTTCCCCTCAGCTGCTTTAGCCTGGCGTATTTCAGAAGAAGATTTTCTGAAAAGCAATACTAATATCAGCAATCTGAAACTTCGCCTTGGCTGGGGACAGACGGGTAACTCGGGAAATGAAGGAGCTAAAGCTGTTGCAGGATTGACTTCAAATACGATTGCATATTATTTTTATCCCCAAGGTGGAGGCGCAGGTTTAGGTACAACACGCCAAACGGCTAACGGTACAGTTAAACTATTGGTAGATACTAACCTGAAATGGGAAACAAATGAACAAAGCAATATCGGTATTGATTTGGGATTGTTTGACAACAGCTTGAATATAACTGCCGATTATTTTATCCGGACATCCAAAGATTTATTGTTGTACCGGGCTATACGTCCTTCGGCTGGTTATACCGAAGTATATACCAACTACGGTGAAATCAGAAATAACGGTATTGAATTAAGCGTAAATTATAACAGACGGATTAATCGGGATTGGAGTATTGGCGGCACATTGACAGGTTCCAGCCTGAAAAACAAAGTTATAAAAATGGGTGCAGATTTGTTTAATTCAAACACCGGTACCACTAATGATGGTTCCAACGTAGGTGCTATTGGCGCTGATGCCGGCGTACACTGGACCGGTCACTCCATTTGTCGCGAAGGCTACGCGGTTGGTTCCTTCTACGGTTACGTGGTCGAAGGAGTATTCCAATCTCCGGGTGAGGTCAGTGCTGCCAACGCTGCTGCCGTAGAAGCGGGGCATGCTCAGTACCAATATGCAGAAACTACTGCCGGCGACTTTAAGTACAAGGATCTTAATAATGATGGTTTTATTGATGAACATGATAAGACCATTTTAGGTCATGGTTTCCCGAAAGTAAATTTTGGTTTGAATTTGAACACTTCGTATAAAAATTGGGATTTCTCAGTTTACTCTTACGGTGTAATAGGCCAAAAAATTAATTCTTACGCCGCGATGACACTCTCGAATATGGTTCAGACAGATAACGGCACGACTCCAAACATCTTGAAAGAGGCCGCAGAACAGGCATGGACTGAAACAAATCACAGTACTACGCTTTCCAGGTTGTCAATTTTAGACAAGAATTACAATATGGCGGCCTCTGATAAGTGGGTTAAGAATGGTGACTTCTTGAAAATCAGCACCATCCAGATTGGTTATAACTTTAATAAAATGATGCTAAACCCGCTGCGCCTTGAAAGTGCGCGTGTCTATTTTTCTATTCAGAATTTAGCCTGTTTCTCAAGTTATAACAAATATGGCGACCCCGAAGCCGGACAGGGAAGTGTACTTTATACAGGTCTGGATACAGGCCGGTATCCTTATCCGCGTGTTTATTCATTTGGATTGAATATTCAGTTTTAACCCTTGCACTTAAAAACGAAATATTATGAAAAAAGTATCAAAGATATTATGGGCACTGGCCATTATGTTGTTGTTTTTAGGAACAAACTCCTGCAATAACGAAGATTTTTTGAATGTCGATCGTTATTCTATTTTGGATCAGGGAAATCGCTTTTAAAATATTAATGTTCTTCATAGCTTGAATAATTATTACTATATTTATCACGGTTTTGGGTTTCGTCAAAAAAATGACTGTTCAAAACGCAGAAAATCGTACTAAACAAAATGTTTTCCAACAATTTTTCTCTACCTTGGAAGATCCCCGCAGAACAAACAAAGGCCATTTTTATTACCCGCTCGACGAGATACTTTTTCTTGTTATTGCTGCTGTGATCAGCGGTGCAGAAGAATGGGTCTCTATCCAGTTGTTTGGCAAGGCGAAGCTGGAGTGGCTCCGGCGTTTTTTTCCCTACAAGCACGGAATACCGTCCCATGATGTTCTCGGGAAGCTTTTCTGCCGGTTGGACCCGGTGCGTTTTAATGAATGTTTCATGGCCTGGGTCAACTCTATTTCTGATCTGACCAAAGGGGAGGTTATTGCATTTGACGGGAAAAGCATTTGCGGTTCAGGCCGGTTGGGTATACCCAAATCAGCAGTGCATGTGGTTTCTGCCTATGCCGCACAAAGCCGTTTATGCCTGGGCCAGGTTGGGGTTGACCAGAAAGAAAATGAAATTGTGGCCATTCCACAGTTGCTTGAACTACTTGCCATCAAAGGGTGCATCGTTACCATTGACGCGATGGGGTGCCAAAAAGAAATTGCCCGCAAGATCATCGGGCAAAAAGCCGACTACATTTTAATGGTGAAAGACAATCAAAAGGAACTCAAAGAACAGGTTGAGAAAATATTCCGTATCCAGAAAGATTGCACCCAGGACCAGACAATTGATGCCGGACATGGAAGAGTTGAAACCAGGACATGCCGTGCCACCGGGAAGCTGGACTTTATGGACGAGAAAGAACAATGGGAGGGGATACGGTCGGTGGTACAAATCAAGAGCGAACGGTATATTAAACAAACAGGGCAAACCAGTGAAGAAACCAGGTATTACATTACCTCCCTGAAACCAGACCCGGCAAAACTAAACCAGGCTATCCGTTCTCATTGGGCAGTAGAAAATAACCTGCACTGGTCTTTGGACGTGGTATTCAACGAGGATAACTTATTAAAAAAGAAGGATTACTCAGCGAGGAACTTTAATATTATTGCCAAAATTGCCCTGGCCTTGCTCGAAAAGGAACCATCACTTAAAGCATCCAAAAAAAAGAAAAGGCTCTTTGCTGCACTGAAAGACGATTACAGAGAAAAAGTACTCAAAGTTTAAAAGCGATTTCCCTGTATTTTGGATGCCAATCAAATGTTTTTAACAGACGCAGATGCCAAAGCTGGCCTTATTGGTTGCTACGATTTAATGCTGCCATGCGGGGACATTGATGGTGACGGAAATTCCGATGCTGATGGAGACTGGGGGATCAAACCAAATTTGTTTATAGGTTGTCACCCGACTATGGATACCCAGGCTACCGGATGGGACAAAGATTGGAACACGCAAAACTGGAATGCCGGTAGCGCTGAACTGTTAACCGGATGGACGCATGCTTATAAGGCAATCACAACCTGTAACGACTTTCTTGCCGGTCTGGAAGCTGCAGAGAATATTACTCCTGCCCTAAAAGTTTCGCTTGACGGTCAGGGCAGGTGTATCCGTGCATTCTTTTATATGTGGCTCGCAAAAGCTTTTGGGCGCGTACCTATGCTGGAAACGGGCGAAACTTATTCCAATACGCCGGCAAAGGCCCGGGCAAAAGATTATGCAGAAATGTGGGATTTTATCATTGAAGATTTAAAAGTGGCAGTTGACGAACTCGAATGGGAACCATTGAACGGAGAATACGGGCGTTGTACCAAAGGTTTTGCATTATCCTACCTGGGCGAGGCCTATATGTGGAAAGCATATCGGGTCCCGGAAGTGGCCGCAGAAAATTATCAATTGGCAGCTAACGCTCTTTTAGAAGTGATTAACAGCGGGAAATACGAACTGAACCCGTCATTTACGACCTTGTGGGACCCGGGAGCAGTCTGGACAAAAGAATCTATTTGGGAAGAAGTTCTTGACGAAGGTTCTCAATGGAACAGTTGGAATAACCTGACTGATGCCCATACCTGGCACACCTATTTTACCGCTTGTCCGGCAGTTGGCGGATGGGGCACGCTCTACCTTTCATGGGAATGGTGGAGTTCGTACGAACCGGGAGACAAACGTCGTGATGCTTCAGGCGTTATCGGCGCTGTGCCAAATATGACCCCTGAATGGAAATCCGCCACAAACTATGGGTACAATCCATATTTGCAGCAAAGTATCGTGGTGGCCGACTTATCGACTTCCCATTACAAATTCTCACAAAGCGGTGAGTTAGCTCCTGCAATCTGGAGCCTGAAAACCTGGCGTACCTGCCGTGCTGACTGGACGGCCATGTGGGGGCCTCAACAAATTTATTACAAACGTTACGCGAATGTTTTGTTTGACTACGCAGAATGCCTGTTCCATTTAAATGGAGAAAATGACGCAACCGCCTGGGGTATTATCAACGATATCCGCGACCGTGCGTTCGGTAATTTGGAAGTTGGTAAAAAAAGCATATTGACTGCTGCTTATCTTCCTTATTATCAGCAGATAGCCGCATATTATAACGCACCTGAGCTTACCGAATATCCCCTTCCTTTCAATGAAACCACAGTAACGGTCCCTGATGCAAAGACTTATTATACACAAGTAAAAACTGATAAAGGTTTTACGTCACCGGTTTGGTTGGTCGCGTTGGGTATGGAACGCCGTAAGGAGTTTAATACAGAATGGTGCCTGGCTCCGGATTTGATCCGGTCCGGGTTTATCGAAGATCACATTGCCCGGAACTATCCTAAAGGAGTAGGTTCTCAAGGCGATAAAGATTCATGGAATACTTATCGTACTTTTGATTTCAATCTTGCCAAGATGGACATGCCTATTCCTACGGAAGAGTTGTTGAAAAACCCACTGTGCGATCAAAACGACGCTTATAAATAAGCGTGTTAAGAAATAAACTGCATTTGACGAAGCTACGGCAAGTACAGGTATCGACATAAGTATTAATTGTAGAAATTAATTTTGGCAGTGAATATTAAATTTCCGGTAGATTAGAAATTCCTTCTGTCTACCGGAATATTTTTGCCATAAACACCTCCTGGCATAATATCCTGGTAAACTCTACTTGATGTTATGATGGTGCCCACGCTGTTTCTGCCGGAAGTTTTCGTTTTACATACATGTTGTCTTCAAAAACAACCATGTTCATAACTAAACCATTATGTCTGAACCGGAAAAAGAAAAAACCATGAACAAGTATAAAAAAACGGGAGATTATTGCGCTGATCTGTTTAAAACAATCACAACCCCTTTGAAAGGAATTGTAATCGCTGTTCTATCCGCTTTATTGTTGCTGTCGGGTAGTACCTACGGCCAGAAACTACAATTGAACGATTTGGAATATTTTGAAACCAAAGGTTTGAATGTGCTGGTATTCAGTAACGAGTATAACGGTATGTTTTTCGACGAGAAAACGGCCGGCATCGAAATTATTCATCACGGAGTAAGAACTTCGACCGGAGGAGCGATCCGGCTGCAGGATACGCCGGAACAATGGGACCTGGTTCCTTCGCTTGTTAATCGTACTATTGATAGGGCAAACCATACAATCCGGGTTGAATTGAGATACGAAGAGTTCGATTTTAATTCAATAATTGGTGTTACCTCCAAGGGAAGCGGGGTAGAGATCAGTGTTTTTCTGGATAAACCACTTCCGATGGCGCTTGAAGGGAAAGCGGGTTTTAACCTTGAATTCCTCCCGGCTTCTTATTTTGAAAAGACTTACCTGGTGGACGGCAAGCCTGGTTTATTTCCAAAATACCCTTCCGGAAATACGAAAGTTGAGCCGGCGAGTAAAAAAATACAACAGTTTGAAGGCCATATAACCTTTGACAACCGGGAACGTGAAGAGTTCATCGTGCCTTTGCCCCTTGCATCGGGTAGTACGATTGTTTTGGCCCCTGAGGATCCGGAGCGTTACGTTAAAATCCAGTCGGACGATGTTGTCAACCTGTTTGACGGGCGTAGCTTGGCACAAAACGGATGGTTTGTTGCCCGAAGTTTGCTTCCGGCCGGGAAAACAGGCCAGGTACTGACCTGGTACATCGAACCTAATGCCATCCCGGATTGGATACGAAAGCCGGTTATCGGATTCTCGCAGGTGGGCTATGTGCCTCAGCAGGAAAAGATCGCTGTTATTGAACTGGATAAAAACGATATTCCCGCGAAAACGGCATCAATTGTTAAAGTCACCGAAGATGGGCGATATGTTGAAGTGTTTAAAGGCGAAGTGGTTGAATGGGGTGATTACCTGCGCTACAACTATGCGAAATTTGATTTCAGTGCCGTAACAGAAACTGGAATCTATTGTATTTGGTATGGTGATCAGAAAACGAATATCTTCCCGATTGGGCCGAATGTGTACGCCGAAACCTGGCACCCGACCCTCGATGTCTGGTTCCCTGTTCAAATGGACCACATGCAGGTAAACGAAGCCTATCGTGTCTGGCATGGCGAGCCATACAAAGATGATTGTTTACAGGCGCCAACAAACCATCAGCATTTCGACGGATATTCGCAGGGCCCGACAACTGATACGAAATACAAGCCTTTGGAACGAATTCCCGGAATGGCCGTTGGCGGATGGTTCGATGCCGGTGACTTCGATATTCAGACCGGTTCGCACAACAGCGTTATTTCCAGTTTTGTAGAACTATGGGAGGAATTTAACGTGCAACGTGATCAAACATACATCGATCAGAAAACCCGTTATGTTGATATTCATCGCCCCGACGGACACCCCGATATTTTACAGCAAATTGAACATGGCGTTCTGAACCTGGTTGCACAGGTGGAAAATATCGGTCATCCGGTCCGCGGAATTATCGTCCCGAAACTACACCAATACCATCACCTGGGAGATGCTTCCACCGAAACGGATAACCTTCCGTATAATCCAAATCTGGAGCCGTACGAAACTGATGGCGTATCGAGCGGCACCCCCGACGATCGCTGGGCGTTTACCAACCGCAGTTCCTTTTTGGATTACCGGACCGCAGCAAGCCTGGCCGCGGCAAGCAGGGCATTGAAGGGCTATAACGATGAACTTGCTGGCAAGTGCCTGATTTATGCAAAAAAACTGTTGGAAGAAGCTGATGAAACGATGAAGAATCCCGGCAATGATTCTGATGAACCCTGGATGAGATTGATGGCCGGAAGTGCAGATTTGAACACGGTACTTCAGTTGTACCTTGCTACGAAAGACAAGAAATATTTAGACCGGTTTGAAGGAAAGATATGGACCATGCTTGATCAATCCGGACAGGGGCACGATTTTGGTCAAATGTTTTTTGCGGGCAGAAGCCTTAATCCGGCATTGAAGGCAATACCGTACATGGAAGATGCGTACAAGGCTAAATTGGAGAGTTATATCATTAAATACAAAGAATCGATAGCGGAAGTGAAAAAAGATAATCCCTATGGTTTGCCGATATCGCGCAGTGGTTGGGGTGGAAGCGGGATGATTGTTAACGCGGCCATTACCGGCTATTACGCGCACAAGGCTTTTCCTGAGATTATTGATCAGGAACATGTTTTCCGAGGGCTAAACTTTATTTTTGGTTGCCATCCTTATTCAAACATTTCATTTGTCAATGCCGTGGGAACCCGCTCCAAAAAGGTTGCCTACGGAAATAACCGGGCTGATTTTACGACCATTGCGGGGGGAATAGTCCCGGGCTTGTTGCTGCTCAAACCGGACTTTCCCGAAAACAAAGATGACTGGCCTTTTTTATGGGGTGAAAATGAAGTTACCATCGGCGGCTCTGCCGAATATCTGGTTCTGGTGAATGCGGTACTTGATCTTATTAAATAGGAAGTACGTGCTGAATTTCTAAAGCTTTGAATAATGAGGTATTCTGTTTCTGACGGATATTCTTTTCAGATATCAGACATCAAGGGTGCAATTATCTAAACTTAAAAATCATATATCTAAAATTGAAACTCATCGATACGTTAAGGCCCTAACTTTACACTGAATAACCTTAGGGTTCGTTTTGTTCAGGTACTTACAGTCTGTTAGTTGTGAAGGGTATGAACAATCGGATTTTATACATGATATTTGCACTCATTGCTTGTATGTGCCGGATGATATTTGTGTATTACAATAAAACTAACTTAAAGTAGCTATGAAACAAATCGTTTTTTTCGCTTTTTTTCTTTTGCTGTTTGGCCTGACGGCTTATTCGCAGGGCGAAGTCAAACAAGCCCCTCAAGGCTTCGATATGCTTCGCGAAGGTATTTCACATGGGAAAATCGACACCATCGTTTATATCTCAAAAACTGTTGGGAATAAACGAAAAGCGCTTGTTTATACACCACCAGGTTTCTCGAAAACTGAAAAATACCCGGTACTTTATTTATTACATGGTATTGGGGGCGACGAAAAAGAATGGCTCAATGGCGGCCAGCCCCAGGTGATCCTCGATAATCTTTATGCCGATAAACAAGCGGTGCCGATGATCGTGGTCATGCCCAACGGCCGTGCGATGAAGGACGACCGGGCTGGCGGAAATGTTTTTGATAAAGAAAAAGTGGAAGCTTTTGCCACATTTGAAAAAGACCTGCTTGATGACCTGATTCCTTTCGTTGAACAAAATTATCCGGTAATCAATGACCGCGAACAGCGCGCCATTGCCGGTTTATCGATGGGGGGCGGGCAGTCGCTCAACTTCGGCTTCGGTAATCCTGATAAGTTTGCCTGGGTGGGTGGTTTTTCTTCGGCGCCCAATACCAAAACGCCTGAAGAACTGGTGCCCAATCCTGATGAAGCGAAGAAGCAACTGAAATTGATATATATTTCATGCGGCGACCAGGATAACCTGATCCGGTTTAGCAGCCGCACCCATGACTATTTGCAGGCAAACCGGGTTCCTCATGTCTATCAAATAATTCCGGACGGGCATCACGATTTCAACGTCTGGAAAGATGGCCTGTACAATTTTGCCCAACTGCTGTTTAAATAATTCGATGCTCAATGCTAAACATGAGAACAAGTTTTTTCTGCATAACACGAGGGCTGTTTTTTTTATTGTGCATGCTTTGTACCGTAAATGCTTCTGCTCAACAATATCCCTTCCAAGACCCGGCTCTCAGTTTTGAAGAACGTGCCAAAGACCTCCTTTCGAGGTTGACCATGGAAGAGAAAGCCTCGCTGATGTGCGACCAAAGCGATGCCGTTCCCCGTTTGGGAATCGGCAAGTTCAACTGGTGGAGCGAAGCGTTGCACGGCTATGCCAATAATGACAGCGTCACCGTGTTCCCCGAACCCATTGGCATGGCAGCATCATTCAACGATGAACTGGTTTACCATATTTTCGATGCAGCGTCCGACGAAGGGCGTGCCAAATACCATCAGCATTTGCGCCGCGGCAACGAGAACAAACGCTTCCTCAGCCTTTCGGTGTGGACGCCCAATGTGAATATTTTCCGCGACCCGCGTTGGGGCCGTGGCCAGGAAACTTATGGCGAAGACCCTTACCTTACCTCGCGCATGGGTATTCAGGTGGTAAAAGGGTTGCAGGGCCCTGCCGACGGCAAATACCGAAAGTTGCTGGCCTGCGCGAAACATTACGCCGTACACTCCGGTCCCGAATGGAGCCGCCACGAGCTGAACCTCAACAATGTGAACCCACGCTTGTTCAACGAAACCTACTTGCCTGCCTTCAAAGCATTGGTGCAAGAGGCCGATGTGCGTCAGGTAATGTGCGCCTACCAGCGATTGGACGACGAGCCTTGCTGTGGCAGCGCCCGTTTGCTGCAACGCATCCTGCGCGACGAGTGGGGCTTCAAACACATTGTGGTGTCGGACTGTGGTGCCATCACCGACTTTTACACAACGCACAACGTATCGTCAACGCCGGTTCATGCAGCCTCCAAAGGAGTGTTGGCAGGCACTGACGTGGAATGTGTGTGGGAAAATTATCCGTACAAAACCCTTCCCGAAGGTGTTGAAAAAGGACTGATTAACGTAGAAGACATCGACAAAAGCCTGATGCGCATCTTGATAGGCCGTTTCGAATTGGGCGATTTCGACGATGATGCCATTGTGCCTTGGGCGCAAATTCCCGCTTCGGTGTTGAACTGCGACAAACACAAACAGTTGGCCTGCAAAATGGCGCAACAAAGTATGACGCTGCTTCAAAATAACAACAATATTCTGCCACTGTCGAAATCGTCGAAAAAGATTGCAGTGATTGGCCCCAATGCCAACGACGAGGAGATGTTGTGGGGCAATTACAACGGCACACCCATTCAAACAATTTCTATTTTGAATGGCATCAAATCGAAAATTTCTGAAAATAAAATCATCTATGACAAAGGCTGCGACCTGGTTGAGGACAAAGTGACGCAGAGCTATTTTTCACAACTGTCGTTCGAAGGTAAACCCGGCTTCAAAGCCACCTATTGGAACAACCCGTCTCGCGAGGGGAATTCTGTTGTCTCACAGCAAATTACAAGTGCGATAAAGAAAACTACAGCCGGGCAGCACGAGTTTGCTTCGGGCGTGAAGCTTGAAGGTTTTTCGGCTTTGTTCGAGGCCGAATTTACGCCCAAAACATCAGAAGAGTTGGTGTTTAAAGGTGGGGCAACCGGTTATTTCGAGTTGATTGTCAATGGTGAATCATTGCAACGTTACAACAACTGGCGAACTCTTCCGGCACGTATGCCTTTAAAAGTTGAAGCTGGTAAAAAGTACAAAATTGAAATGCGTTATGCCCAACTCAACAACTGGCAAGCCAACATCGAAATTGACTTCGGAAAAGAGGTGGATGTTGATTATACGGCTCTGATTAATAAATTGAAAGGCATCGAAACCGTGGTGTTTGTGGGCGGCCTTTCGGGTAAGCTCGAAGGCGAGGAAATGCCCGTTTCGTATCCCGGATTCAAAGGGGGCGACCGTACCAACATTGAGCTACCTGCAGTTCAGCGCAATTGCCTGAAAGCCTTAAAAGAAGCCGGGAAGAAAGTGATTTTTGTAAACTGCTCAGGTTCGGCCATCGCTTTGGCGCCCGAAACCGAAAGTTGCGATGCCATCCTTCAGGCCTGGTATGGGGGCGAAATGGGCGGACAAGCCGTGGCTGATGTGCTGTTTGGCGATTACAACCCGGCCGGAAAACTGCCCGTCACCTTTTACAAAAATTCCGATAATCTGGGCGATTTCGAAGATTATTCGATGAAAGGGCGCACCTATCGATACACAACCGACTATCTGTTTCCATTCGGTTTTGGCTTGAGTTACACCACGTTCGAAATAGGAAATGCAAGCATCAGCAAAACAAACATCAAAGCCAATGAAAATGTGAAGTTGACCATTCCTGTAAAAAACACGGGCAAACGCGACGGAACCGAAATTGTACAGGTTTATATCCGAAAGATGAACGACCTGGAAGGGCCGCTCAAAACCTTACGTGGATTTCAACGCATGGAATTGGCAGCCGGAAAATCGGAAACAGCCACCATTGAACTTACGCCCGCATCGTTTGAGTTCTACGACTGGACTCAACGTCAAATGGCTGTAACGCCCGGCGAATACGAAGTTTTGTACGGAAATAGTTCCGATGCGAAAGATTTGAAACATTTAAGTGTGATCATTGAATAATGCGTTTTCAATGTATGCTACATGTTAAACCTAAAAATAGCAAACCAATATTCAATCAAAATGAAAAAACTTATATTAATTTGTTTATTTTCAGTGTCATATGTTTTCTCGATATGTCCGTTAAAAGCAAATGCACAGGTAGTTGAAGACTTTAAACCATCTTCGGTTAACCAACCGGGCAGCGCGTATCCTCAGGTGAATTCTGAAGGTCGCGTACGCACTCAAATTCTTGCGCCCGATGCCAATTATGTCCAGCTTGACATTGGCGGGGTGAAGTACGATTTGGTGAAAGACGAAAACGGGCTTTGGACAGGCGAGTCCGCACCGCAGGATATAGGTTTTCACTATTACCAGTTGAATATCGACGGTGCTTCGGTGCCCGATCCCGGCAGCCTTTTCTTTTTCGGCGCCTGCCGTTGGGGAAGCGGCATTGAAGTACCTTCCGATGATCAGGATATTTTTGCCATGAAAGAGGTTCCGCATGGCCATGTTCATGAAATTTATTTTCCTTCGGAAAGTACCAAAACTGATCGGAGGGCTTATGTTTACACGCCTCCCGGTTACGATAAAGCATCATCGGAACGGTACCCGGTGCTGTACCTTCAGCACGGCTATTGCGAAAATGAAACGTCGTGGCCCGTTCAGGGGCGTGCCAACTTCATCATGGACAACCTGATTGCCGAAGGAAAAGCCAGGCCCTTTATTATTGTAATGACATACGGAATGACCAACGAAATCAAATTCGGAGGACTGCGCGATTTCGATATCAAACCATTTCAGACGGTACTCGTTGACGAATTGATCCCATACATTGATGCGAACTTCAGAACGTTGGCCGATCAGGAAAACCGTGCCATGGCCGGCCTTTCGATGGGAGGTTTTGAAACGCGGCTGGTCACTTTAAACAAGCCCGATGTGTTTTCATATTATGGCTTGTTTAGCGGTGGTGTTTTTAAGCCTGAAGAGCTTAAAGATCATTCAAATTTGAAACTCGTTTTTCTGAGTTGCGGAAGCAAAGAACGTCCCGATGGCGTGAAAAACGCTGTGTCAGATTTAAAAGAAGCTAATTTCAACGCCGTTTCATACATTTCGGAAGGAACAGCCCATGAATTTCATACCTGGCGCCGCAGTTTGCACCAGCTTGCCCGGTTGCTTTTCAGGTAGTTAAACTTTAGGTTAACATTATGAAGATGAAACAAATCAGCTTTCTGCTTATAGCAATGCTTACATTCGTTATAGCTGCTTGCACAAAGCAACAGCCCGGCCTTGTCCAGGTTGAAGGTGGTTGGATACAAGGTACAGTTACCGAAGATTTGACCATTTACAAAGGAATCCCTTTTGCGGCACCGCCGGTGGGCGATCTGCGCTGGAAAGCTCCTCAGCCTGTTGAACCCTGGGAAGGTGTGACGCAAACCACCGAATATGCACCCGCACCCATGCAAGGCGGCAATCCTGCGTCGGGCAAGAGTGAAGATTGTCTTTACCTGAACGTATGGACTCCGGCAAAATCCCCGAAAGAAAAACTACCTGTTTTGGTCTGGATTTATGGCGGCGGATTCAGCTTTGGGTCCACCTCCGATCCCGTTCACAACGGCGAACATCTGGCCCGCAAAGGCGTGGTGTTGGTGAGCATTGCTTATCGTGTCGGCCAACTCGGATTTCTGGCGCATCCCGAACTGAGCGACGAGAGCCCCAATGGTGTTTCGGGAAACTACGGTTTGCTCGACCAGATTGCCGGTTTGCAGTGGATTCAAAACAACATATCGGCTTTTGGCGGCGACCCCGGTAAAGTAACCATTTTTGGCGAATCGGCCGGCGGAATTGCGGTGAGTATGCTCTGCGCTTCGCCCCTGGCCAAAGGTTTATTCCACGGTGCTATTTCGCAAAGCGGTGGCTCATTCGGGCCTACACGGCCGACTACCTTTCCGGGCGAAAATATGAAAACACTTCAACAAGCGGAGCAAGAGGGGGTTGAATATGTGAATGGATTTGGGCTTTCATCCATCGACGAGCTTCGGAAAGTAGACGCCGAAAAGCTGATACCCCAAGGTTGGACTATGCCGGGTGGTTGGCCTATTGTTGACGGTTACGTCATTCCTGATGACCAGTACCAATTGTATTTGGAAGGAAGATACAACGATGTCCCTGTCCTGATCGGCTATAACTCTGACGAAGGCTTAAGCTTTTCGCCCGGGCGTGTACCCGAAGAATATCGTGCCGGGGTTGAACGCCGGTTTGGCCCATTTGCAGATGACTTAACAGAAGCCTATCCGGTTGGCGAAAACAATGTGCCACGCTCGGCCCGTAATTTGATGCGCGACGCTGCCTTTGGCTGGCATACCTGGAGTTGGGCAAGGTTACAGTCAAGCACAGGAAAATCAGAAGTGTATTATTACTATTTCGACCAACACCCCGTGCATCCCGAAAACTCGCCACAGTTTGACCATGGAACGCCGCATGGCGTTGATGTGCCTTACGTTTTTATGCACATCAACCCTGAAAACCCGCAAACATCTGAATCAGATTTGGCCATTTCGGAAATCATGGGCACCTATTGGACCAACTTTGCCAAATTTGGCCACCCAAATGGCGAAGGAGTTCCCGAATGGCCCCCTTTCAGTCATGAAAATGCTGTTGTCATGTACCTTGGACCGGATGCCCGTTTGGGGATAGTTCCCGATGAAGCATCGCTTAACGTATTGGATGACTATTTTAGATGGAGGCGTTCTCCCGAAGGGAGAGAATGGGCACAATAATTCTTAAATCATCTGTAATTCTTTTTGATATGAATACTAAGTTCAAATTATTCGTTTTTTTTGTGCTTCTACTATCAAGTAGTTATGCCTATCCGCAAGATCCCAATTTTCATATATACTTATGTTTTGGCCAATCGAATATGGCCGGAGCAGCCCGTGCTGAAGCACAAGATTCGGTGGTAAGCCCACGCTTTCAAATGATGAGCGCGATGGATTGCCCGGATAAAGGGCGGGAAATGGGTAACTGGTACACGGCAACACCACCCGTTTGCGACTGTAATGCCGGAATTTCGCCGGCCGACTACTTTGGGCGCACCCTGGTTGCCAATCTGCCTGAAAATATCAAAGTTGGTGTTATTAATGTTTCGGTTGGGGGCTGCCGGATTGAGTTGTACGATAAGGAAAACTACCGGTCATACGTTAAAAATGCGCCCGACTGGATGCTCAACTGGATCAAAAATTACGATGGAAATCCATACGGAAAGCTCGTTGAAATGGCCAAGCTGGCCCAGAAAGATGGCGTAGTCAAAGGCATTTTGATGCACCAGGGCGAGTCAAATCCAAACGATACCCTGTGGACACAAAAGGTGAAGGAGATCTACGACAACCTTGTGTCCGACCTGAACCTCGACCCACAGAAAACGCCCTTGCTGGCAGGTGAACTGCTGAGTGCCGAATTCAATGGTAAATGTTTTGGTTTCAATCAATATATCGCCCAATTGCCCAACGTGATACCTAATTCGCATGTTATTTCTTCCGAAGGATGCCCTGGGATGCCTGACGGACTTCATTTTACATCAGAAGGTTACCGTGTATTGGGAAGAAGGTACGGGGAGAAGATGCTTTCATTACTCAAGGAAAATCAATTCAAAGCAACTCAACGAATTGTTGAAGAGGGCGGAACAGGAGCTTATCGTGCTGTTATGTACACCGATAGCTCTTTGTTGACGCATACTGTATTCCGCCCTGAAGACCTGGGTGTTTTTGGGGAGAAAAATAAGTTGCCGATTATTGTCTGGGGTAACGGGGCTTGTGCCAATTCACCATGGGAGCATGTCAACTTTTTGTCGGAAGTGGCCTCACATGGCTTTCTGACGATCGCCATAGGTCCTATGCCGAAGGAAGGTGAACGTGGCAGCGGGAGGTCAACTTCATCCCAATTGCTGGACGCCATCGACTGGGCAATTGCGCAAAACAGCGACGAGTCAAGTGTCCTGTATCAAAAAATCGATATTTCGAAGATCGCGGTTAGTGGTATGTCCTGCGGGGGTCTGCAAACCCTTGAGGTAGCGCCCGATCCACGTGTGACCACCGCAGTTGTGTGTAATAGTGGTATTTTAGGAAACCCGGGAAACGGAATGCCGGGTATGCCTGGTTTAACAAAGGATCATCTGGCAAAATTGCACACGCCAACCCTCTATTTGCTTGGTGGTGAGTCGGATATTGCCTATAATAACGGAATGGACGACTATAACCGGATCAACCACGTTCCGGTCTTTGTCGCCAATATGGATGTCGGACATGGCGGAACCTACGGTCAGCCCCATGGAGGTGAGTTTGCCAAGGTGGCAACGGCCTGGTTTAAATGGCAACTGAAGGGTGATAATAACGCCGGTGAATTGTTTGCCGGGAATCCATGCCAACTTTCCCAATCAACCGTCTGGAAAGTTGATAAGAAGAACTTGCCATAGACTGACCGGAACCAATAAGCAGTGAAAGACATAATGACCAATGACTAATGCCCAGGAGCCAAGAACCAGGAGCCAGGAACCAGGAACCAAGAACCAAGAGCCAGGAACCAAAACTCAGGAACTTTGGTACTTAGGCGCTCAGTTGCTTTTTTAACGCAAAGAACGCAGAGAAGCCGCAGAAAACGAGCTCCAAGCCCCAAGCTGCAATGACTAATGACTAATGACCAATTTACTAATAACTAATAACTACCTTCAGATGATCAATAGAATCCTTTTAATATTGGTACTCGTTTCACTATTACCAATGATTGGTTTAGCCCAAAACCCGATTATTCAAAGCTATTATACGGCCGATCCTGCGCCCATGGTGTACAACGGCACGGTTTATCTTTATACAACCCATGATGAGGACGAAACGGTCAACAATTTTTTCACGATGTACGACTGGCGGTGCTACTCGACAACCGACATGGTGAACTGGACCGACCACGGAGCGGTGGCTTCGCTCAACGATTTTGCCTGGTCGGATAAAACAAACGGGGCCTGGGCGCCGCAGTGCATTGAGCGAAACGGGAAGTTCTACCTGTACTGCCCCATACATGGCGATGGTATAGCTGTTTTGGTCGCCGATTCACCAACAGGGCCTTTTTTTGATCCGCTGGGCAAGCGCTTAATTGACGGCGAAAATATTTGGCACGATATTGATCCGACTGTCATGATTGACGATGATGGACAAGCATACTTGTACTGGGGAAATCCTTCTCTTTTTTACGTGAAACTCAACGAAGACATGATTTCGTACGACCGCAGCATTGGCAAAGATGGAATCGTTCCCGTAGCTATGACTACCGAATCGTTCGGTGCTAAAGAAGGACGTAATGGCAAACCGGGTACCACTTACACTGAAGGACCCTGGATTTATAAACGTAATAATTTGTATTACATGATTTACGCTGCGGCGGGAATCCCCGAATATATTGCTTATTCCACTGCCCCTTCAGCCGAAGGCCCGTGGACGTATCAGGGTTTTATTATGGAAAGAGCTGATCATCTTGCTTTCACCAATCATCCCGGCATCATTGATTACAAAGGAAATTCCTACTTCTTTTATCACGATCAGGCTTTGTCAGGAGGCGAAGGTTTCAAACGGTCGGTTAGTGTGGAGCAATTTAAGTATAATGAAGATGGCACGATTCCACTGATTTTGCCCACCAAAGAAGGCGTGAAAGAAAGCGTATCGAATTTGAACCCCTTTCAAAAAACAGAAGCAGAAACCATTGCCTGGTCCGAAGGGGTGAAAACCACATCCGGCAATCAAGGTGTATATGTGACCAAAATTGAAAATGGCGATTTCATCAAGGTACGCAATGTCGATTTTGGCAAAGGGGCTAAAAAATTCGAGGTTGCTGCTGCTGCATTGGCAGGAGGAGAAATTGAGATTCGTCTGGATACAAAAGATGGTTTACTGCTGGGCATTTGCGAAATAACAAATACCGGCGATGCCAACGTCTGGGAAACGTTCACCACAAATCTCGGTAAAAACGAAGGCATCCACGATTTGTACTTTGTATTTAAAGGAGGGGATGGCGAGTTGTTCAACCTGGATTATTGGAAGTTCAATTAGCATCCGCCTGTACAGGAGAAAGTTGAGCCTTGTGTTTAAGGTTGAATTGGAACAGGAAAGTTGGGAAATACTAATGTAAAGATTAATTTGAATCACATGAATGGAATAAAGATCGGCTTATTTGTTTGCTTATTGGTTTTTAGCAGTTCAATTCAAGCGCAGGAAAAGCTGTATAAAAACGAATTCCCGATATCGGATGTGAGCTTGCTCGACGGGCCGTTTAAACATGCCCGCGACCTGAACCTTCAGGTGCTGCTGCAATACGATGTTGACCGTTTATTGGCGCCTTACCGCAAGGAAGCCGGCCTGCCCGAAAAGGCCCAAAGTTATCCCAATTGGGACGGACTGGACGGCCATGTGGCGGGGCACTACCTGTCGGCTATGGCTATGAATTATGCAGGCACTGGTAATCAAGAGTGCAAAAGGCGTATGGAGTATATGCTTTCGGAACTCAGAGAGTGCCTTGAGGCAAACGCCATGAACAATGCGGAATGGGGAATTGGCTATATGGGCGGTTTTCCAAACAGTGCAAAATTGTGGACGGCCTTTAAAAAGGGTGATTTTAGCGTTTATTATTCTGCCTGGGCGCCATTTTACAATTTGCATAAAATGTATGCCGGGCTTAGGGATGCCTGGCTCTATTGTGGCAACGAAGAGGCTAAGTTGATGTTTTTGAAATTCTGCGATTGGGGCATCGAAATCACTTCTGGGCTTAATGATGAGCAGATGCAGTCGGTTTTAAACCACGAATATGGCGGCATGAACGAAACTTTTGCCGATGCCTATCAAATATCGGGCGACGAAAAATACCTGATTGCTGCCAAAAGATATTCGCACAACATGTTTTTGGAGCCTTTGTCGCAAGGGGTTGATAACCTGGATAACAAGCATGCCAACACGCAAATCCCAAAATTTATTGGCTTCGCGAGGATTGCGGAACTCAGCGGCGATGAAACATACGAACGCGCAGGCCGCTTCTCCTGGGAAACCATTACGGCAAACCGTTCCCTTGCTTTTGGGGGCAATAGCCGTCGGGAGCATTTTCCAAGTGTCGAATCCTGTGGCGATTTCATCAACGATGTTGACGGCCCCGAGTCGTGCAACTCCTATAACATGTTGAAATTGACAGAAGATTTGTTCCGTATGCAACCTTCGGCCCATTATGCCGATTATTACGAACGTACGGTGTTCAACCACATTCTGTCAACCCAACACCCCGATCATGGAGGATATGTGTATTTTACAACAGCGCGCCCGCGCCACTACCGGGTTTATTCTACACCCAATCAGGCCATGTGGTGCTGCGTGGGAACAGGCATGGAAAACCATGGCAAATACAACCGGTTCATCTACACCCATTCAACCGACTCATTGTTCCTCAACCTGTTTATTGCTTCGGAATTAAACTGGAAGGATAAAGACATAAGTATCAAACAGGAAACGAATTTCCCGTACGAAGAACGCACAAAGCTTACGGTAACAAAAGGTTCTGCGAGTTTTAAACTGATGCTCAGGTATCCCGGATGGGTGAAACAAGGGGCATTGAAAATTTATGTAAACGGAAAAGCCATGAATTATTCTGCCCTTCCTTCTTCATATATCTGTATCGACAGAAAATGGAACAAAGGCGATGTTATCGAAGTGGAACTACCTATGCAGAACACTATTGAGCGTTTGCCCAATGTGCCCGGTTACATTGCCTTTTTGCACGGCCCCATATTGCTCGGCGCCAAAACAGGTACCGACGATTTACGTGGGCTGCTGGCCAACGACGGGCGCTGGGCGCAATATCCGGGCGGTAAAATGCTGCCTGTTGATCAGGCCCCGATCTTGCTTGAAGATGATATTGACAACATGGCCGGCAAGTTGGTGCCCATAAAGGATGAGCCATTGCACTTTACACTCAACGTAAAAATGATGAACCCCATCGACGTAAAACTGGAGCCTTTCGCTCACATTCACGATGCCCGGTATATGATGTATTGGTTGGCGCTCACAAACAATGGCTACCAGGCTTACCTCGATTCGCTCTCAAATATGGAAAAACAGCGGATTGCCCTTGAAAAACGTACCATCGACTTTGTGGCTACCGGCGAACAACAGCCCGAAACCGACCATGCCATGCAAAAGGAGAATTCGAATTCGGGCAATACACAGAACGAATTCTACCGCGATGCAAACCGGGGTGGCTATTTCAGCTACGAAATGAAAACCAATTCGGAGACCGACTTGAGCCTGATTGTTCGTTATTGGGGAGCCGAATGGGGAGGCCGCAAATTTGATATTTACATTGACGATGAAAAATTGTTGACTGAAGACAATACCGGACGTTGGAACCAATCGAAGTTTCATGACGTGGAGTATACAATTCCTGACTCCATGATAAAGGACAAGAAAAACGTCAGGGTGAAATTCCAGTCATTACAAGGGAATACCGCGGGTGCGGTTTATTATATACGATTAGTAAGATCCAAAAAATGAAGAAAATTGAATTGAAATTACTGTCCCTGTTTTTTGCATATTGTTTTCTTTTAAGCTGCCAAGCAACAGCAACCAAAGGAGGAAAACTGAAAATGTGGTACGACAAGCCCGCAAAGGTTTGGAACGAAGCGCTTCCGGTAGGAAACGGCCGATTGGGTGCCATGATTTATGGCGATCCGGCATCCGAAAAAATTCAGCTGAATGAAGAAACCTTCTGGTCGGGCGGGCCGTCGCGCAACGACAACCCAAAAGCCCAGGAAGCTTTGCCAAAAATTCGGGAACTGATTTTCAACGGAAAGTTCAAAGAAGCCGAAACGATGGTGAACGAGAATATGTTGACACAATTGCATGGTTCAAAATATCAGGTTGTTGGCGATTTGGTTCTGAATTTTCCCGGACATGAAAGCTTCACCGATTATTACCGCGAACTTGATTTGGAACGGGCCGTTTTCAAAACAACCTACCAGGTGGATGGCGTAACCTACACCCGCGATGTGTTTGCATCGTTGCCCGACCAGGTGATCGTGGTGAAACTTTCGGCCAACAAAAAGAAGAAACTCAATTTTTCGGCACACTTGCAAGGGCCGCTTCAAACAGCCGCACGCGCTGTTGACGCTCAAACCCTTGAAATGACAGGGCTTTCGAGTACGCACGAAGGCGTTGAGGGACAAGTGAAGTTTTGCACCCGGGTCAAAATTTTGGCTGAAGGAGGTTCTGTTTCAGCCGAAACGGCTACCATCAACGTGAAAGATGCTTCTGAAGTGACCATCCTGATTTCGATGGCAACCAACTTTGTTGATTATAAAACCCTGACTGACAACGAAGTTGAAAAATGTTCAAACTACTTGGCCAAGGTCGAAAAAGTTCCGTTCAACAAAATGCTCGATCGGCACATAGCGGCCTATCAATCTTATTTCAACCGTTCTACCTTCGATTTGGGAACATCGCCCGAAGCTCAACAACCCACCGATGTCCGCATCAAAAACTTTTCGAAAAGCTACGATCCCGAGCTGGTTTCGATGTACTACCAGTTTGGGCGTTATTTGCTGATTTCGAGCTCGCAACCCGGGGGACAACCAGCCAATTTGCAGGGAATTTGGAACGAAAGTACCAACCCGGCCTGGGACAGTAAGTACACCATCAACATCAACACCGAAATGAATTACTGGCCGGCTGAAAAGTGCAACATGCCCGAGCTGCACGAACCACTGATCCGGATGGTGAAAGAGATTTCCGAAACCGGGAAGCAAACTGCCCGCGAGATGTACGGTTGCGATGGCTGGGTAATGCATCACAACACCGATATTTGGCGGATCAGCGGTGTGGTCGATGGTGCTTTTTGGGGCATGTGGCCCATGGGTGGCGCCTGGCTTTCGCAGCATTTGTGGGAACCGTATTTGTACAACGGCGATTTGAAGTACCTCGAATCGGTTTATCCCATTCTGAAATCGGCTTGCGAGTTTTACCAGGATTTTCTGATTGAAGAGCCTACCCATAAGTGGTTGGTGGTAAGCCCCGCAATTTCGCCCGAAAATGCGCCCGCAGGCAGGCCTTCCATTTGCGCCGGAGCGACTATGGACAACCAAATTTTGTTCGACCTGTTTTCGAAAACCATTAAAGCCGCCGGCTTGCTGAACCAAGATGTTGAATTGATGGCCGAACTCAAAAAAATACTCGACCGCTTACCGCCTATGCAAATTGGCCAACACGGGCAGTTGCAGGAATGGATGGAAGATTTGGACAACCCGAACGACAAACACCGGCACGTTTCACATTTATATGGCCTTTATCCGAGTAATCAAATCACGCCTTACGCCACACCCGAATTGTTTGATGCGGCGCGTACCACTTTAATTCACCGTGGCGATGTATCAACGGGCTGGTCGATGGGCTGGAAGGTGAATTTTTGGGCCCGTTTGCTCGACGGAAACCATGCCATGAAACTGATCAAAGATCAATTAACGCTGGTTGACCCGGTGAATGGAGGAAGAGACGGCGGAACCTATCCCAACTTTTTCGATGCGCACCCACCGTTCCAAATCGACGGGAACTTTGGCTGCACAGCCGGCATTGCCGAAATGCTGATGCAAAGCCACGACGGCGCGATTCACCTATTGCCCGCTTTGCCCGACGAATGGAAAACAGGCGAAATCACGGGCTTGCGTGCTCCGGGCGGTTTCGAGGTCAGCTTTTCGTGGAGCGATGGCAAGGCTCAACGTGTCGAAATCAAGTCGAATTTGGGCGGAAATTGCCGCATCAGGGTACCCAACGAAGTTGTTCAGGCAGCAGGTAACGGGTTGGTGGCAGCAACCGGCGCCAATCCCAATCTGTTCTTCGAAACGGCGCAAGTTAAGAACCCGCTGATTTCGGAAGCTGTCCAACTGAATGAGCCGGATCTTAAACAAACACTTTTATATGATCTACCAACTGAAGCGGGAAAAACCTATTCACTTAAAATAAAATGAGTAATAATCATAACTGAATAAGAAAATCAATGACGATGAAAGATTTAAAAAGATTTTCGTTTATACGAAAACACAGCGTGTTGTTAACGGCCCTGTTTATCTTGTCGGGCCTGACCGGTTTTGGCCAGGGAAAGAAGCAAAAAGCTGCGCAACCGTCGAGTGTTCCAGTGTTCACCCAAGCGGTGTACACGGGCAACGATCCGGTTTATACCGACAATCCGCTGAAGGCCGACGAGTTTTACAACCCCATTTTGCAAGGTTGTTATCCCGATCCGGCCATTACACGCAAAGGCGACGACTATTATTTGGTGTGCTCGTCGTTTGCCATGTTCCCGGGTGTGCCCATTTTTCACTCAAAAGATTTGGTGAACTGGACACAAATCGGGCATGTGCTCGACCGGGTTTCGCAATTGGTTGTTCACGATTGTGGAATTAGTGCGGGTGTGTATGCGCCTGCCATCAAATACAATCCGGACAACGACACGTTCTATATGATTACCACGCAGTTCTCGGGCGGGTTTGGCAACATCGTCGTGAAGACCAAAGATCCGATGAAAGGCTGGAGCGATCCGTACAAATTGCAATTCAACGGGATTGATCCATCCTTGTTTTTCGACGACAATGGCAAAGCTTATGTGGTGCACAACGATGCGCCCGACGAAGGAAAAGAATTGTACAACGGGCACCGCGTCATCAAAATTTGGGATTATGACATGGAAAACGACCAGGTTATTGCCGGGACCGATCAAATTATTGTGGATGGGGGAGTTGACCTCTCGAAAAAACCCATTTGGATTGAAGCTCCGCACATTTACAAGCGCAACAACAAGTATTATTTGATGTGCGCCGAAGGTGGCACCGGCGGTTGGCACAGCGAAGTGATTTTCATCAGCGATAATCCCAAAGGGCCTTATGTGCCAGCACCTGGCAACCCCATTTTGACCCAACGTCATTTCCCCAAAGACAGGCCGAATAAAGTTGATTGGGCGGGTCATGCCGACTTGGTTGAAGGTCCCGACGGCAAAATGTACGGCGTGTTTCTGGCCATTCGTCCCAACGGGAAAAACCGTGTAAACACAGGCCGTGAAACCTTTCTCCTTCCTGTTGACTGGAGCGGAACATTCCCTGTTTTCGAAAACGGTTTGGTGCCCATGGAACCCAAGTTGAAAATGCCCAAAGGTGTTGAAAACAAAACCCAACAACCGGGATATTTTTGGAATGGCAACTTTACGATTACCGAAAACTTTGCTTCCGGAGAATTGGATTACCGCTGGATTGGCCTGCGTGGGCCGCGCGAAGATTTCATGACCGTTACCAAAAACGGGCTTCAAATCAAGCCCTTTGAAACGAATATCAAAGAAGTGAAACCCACTTCAACCTTGTTCCACCGTCAACAACACAAACACTTTAGTTTTGAAACAACCCTGCAATACGCGCCCGCCAGCGAAAAAGATTTAGCTGGAATTGTAGCTCTTCAAAGCGAGCATTCGAATTATGTGTTCGGTATAACCAGGAAGGGCGACGACTGTTACCTTTTGTTGGAGCGCAACGAAAGGCCCATGCGTACGCGCGAGGTGAAGTCAAAAGTGCTTGCAAGCACGCCCATCGACGTGAAAACCCCCATTCGCTTGAAGGTACAAGCTGAAGGCGATGACTACAAGTTCAGTTATTCGGTAAACGGTGCTGAATTTGTGAATTTGGGCGGAACCGTTTCGGGCGACATCCTTTCGACCGACGTAGCTGGCGGATTCACCGGCTGTTTGTTAGGCTTGTATGCCACTTCGGCCAACGATGCAATTCCTGAATAACTTTGGGATAGTACATTTAAATATTCACGTTTTTCAATTGGCAGGCTCGACGTAATGTCGGTATCCTGCCAGCTAGAACGAAATACCTGTATTTCAGATCAATAAACTAAATGAAATGAAAATCAAAAGTAGTAGTTTAATCATCTTGTTGGCGTTGTTAGTTGTAAATGCAACATTTGCTCAGGCTCAAAAGGCTCACAATCCAATTATTTGGGCCGATGTGCCCGACTTATCGATGATTCGCGCGGGCGATACCTACTACATGGCCAGCACTACCATGCACATGTGCCCCGGTGTTCCTGTTATGAGATCGAAGGACCTGGTGAACTGGGAAATGCTCAACTATGCTTACGATAGGCTGGGGGAGGATGATGCGTTGAGCCTTGTAAACGGTAAAAGCAATTACGGAAAAGGTACCTGGGCAAGTAGTTTGCGTTATCACAATGGTACTTATTACATTGCAACCTATGCTCAGACAACCGACAAAACCTATATTTTCAGGACCAACGATATTGAAAAAGGCGACTGGAAAATGAACTCGTTTACGCCGGGCTATCACGACTGTACGCTGGTTTTTGACGATAGTCGTGCCTACTTGATCACTGGCGGAGGCAGATTGCAAATTATTGAACTGAACGAAGATTTAACCGGCGTGAAAGAGGGCGGGATCAATCAGGTGCTGATCGAAAATGCAAGTGCACCTACCGAACCCAACATGCTCAAAGCCGAAGGTTCACAACTGTACCAGCACAACGGAAAATATTACCTGTTTAACATTTCCTGGCCCCGGGGCAGCATGCGTACCGTCCTGGTTCACCGCGCCGATAATCTCATGGGCCCTTGGGAAGGTCGTATCGCTTTACAAGATAAAGGCGTGGCCCAGGGCAGCATCATTGATACTCCGGATGGCAGGTGGTTCGCCTACTTGTTCCAGGATCATGGCTCGGTGGGGCGCATCCCTTTTTTGGTGCCCATGAAGTGGGAAGACGGCTGGCCGGTGTTGGGCGTTGACGGCAAAGTGCCCGAAACCCTCGACCTGCCTGCCAGCAAGGGCTTGATGCCCGGCATTGTAGCCAACGACGAATTCAAACGAAAAAAGGGCGAACCCGCACTGCCATTGGTTTGGCAGTGGAACCACAACCCCGACAATTCATTATGGTCGGTTACCGAACGCAAGGGCTATCTTCGTTTGAAAACCGGTCGTATCGACTCGCTTTTCCTCAAGTCGCGCAACACCTTAACACAGCGCACCTTTGGCCCTGTTTGTTCGGGCATCACTTTGCTCGATGCCTCAAACCTGAAAGATGGCGACTTTGCCGGACTGACGGCTTTTCAACGCAAATTCGGCCAGGTTGGGGTGAAGGTGGTCAATGGTCAGAAATACCTGTTTATGGTGAGCAATCAAAACGATGTTCCTACTGAAATCGAAAGCATCCCGCTTACACAAAACTCAGTTTACCTGAAAATTGAATGCGATTTCAGAAATAAGGCCGATATCGCCGAATTCTTTTACAGTCTCGATGGAAAAACATGGAAAAGCATTGGAAATCAGCTCAAAATGGAATACACCCTTATGGAACACTTTATGGGCTACCGTTTTGGCCTGTTTAACTACGCCACAAAAACAACTGGTGGCTACGCCGATTTTGATTATTTCCGGATTAGTGATCAAATCTCGAAAAACAATTAGTACAATTTATTCATGATGAAGAAAATTAGTTTGCTCTTTTTCGTTCTTTTCTGTTGTACCGGTATTTCCAATGCTACGGAAAAGACATTGACCAGTCCCGACGGGAAATTAGTGGTGAACATTTCCGATAAGGATGGAAAAGCTTTCTACAATGTGATATACAATGGAAAAACCTTCCTCGGGGATTCGCCTTTGGGAATGGAAACCAATGTGGGTGATTTTACGAACGGTTTGGCTTTGAGCGAAAGCGTTCAACTTCGCAAGATCGATGAAAGCTATTCATTGCCCAATATCAAAAAAAGCAAGGTGGAATATCTTGCAAGTGAAGCAGTTTTTTCGTTCTCAAAGGATGAAAAGCCAGCCTTTGATGTCCTTTTCAGGGTAAGCAACAACGACGTGGCTTTTCGCTATAAAGTATATCCGCAGGGCGAACGCAAAAGCTGCGTGGTGAACCGGGAAGCCTCGGGTTTTGTATTTCCGCAGGGAAGCACCACCTTCCTTTGCCCGCAGAGCAAACCGATGGTAGGTTTTGCGCGCACCATGCCCAGCTACGAAACCTCTTACACGCTTGATGCTCCAATGGGGTCAAACGGCTGGGAAAACAACGGTTTTACCTTTCCTTGCCTGTTTAAAGTGAACAACGACGGCTGGGTGCTCATTTCCGAAACCGGAGTTGACAGCCGATATTGTGGCAGCCGGTTGATGGCCCATGCCAACGGATTGTACACCATTGGCTATCCCATGGAAGGCGAAAATAACGGAAACGGAACCTCGGCTCCGGGTATTCCGCTGCCGGGCCATACGCCCTGGCGCACCCTGACCGTGGGCGAAACCCTGGCGCCCATTGTCGAAACCACTGTCCCCTTCGATGTGGTGGAGCCGCGCTACGAAGCATCGCAAACCTACGGATACACCAAAGGCGCGTGGAGCTGGATTATGAAAATGGATGGCGCCACGGTGTTCGATGTCCAAAAGGAATACATCGACTTTAGTGCGGCTATGGGCTACGAAACCGTGTTGGTAGACGCCCTTTGGGACACCCAAATTGGCTACGACAAGATAGAAGAACTGGCCAGATATGGCGCTGGCAAAGGCGTATCGCTTTATTTATGGTACAACTCGAACGGTTATTGGAACGACGCGCCACAAGGGCCGCGGGGCATTATGGACAATACCATTGCCCGCCGAAAAGAATTGGCCTGGATGAAAAGCATTGGCGTGAAAGGGATTAAAGTCGACTTTTTTGGAGGCGACAAACAAGTAACCATGAAACTGTACGAAGATATTCTGTACGATGCCAACGACTATGGCATCATGGTCATTTTTCATGGCTGCACCTTGCCGCGCGGTTGGGAGCGGATGTACCCCAATTACGCATCAAGCGAGGCCGTTTTGGCCAGCGAGAATCTACACTTCGGGCAGGGCAGTTGCGATCGTGAGGCATTCAATGCCTGCATTCATCCGTTCATTCGCAATACGGTGGGCAGCATGGATTTTGGCGGCAGCGCGCTCAACAAGTTCTACAATGCCAACAACACACCGAACAAAGGCTCCAAACGCGTGACCTCCGATGTATTTGCTTTGGCTACCGCCGTTCTGTTCCAAAGCGGCGTTCAGCATTTCGCCCTGGCGCCCAACAACCTGACCGATGCTCCTGACTGGGCCATCGACTTCATGAAAAACGTACCAACAATTTGGGACGAGACCGTTTTTATTGACGGTTATCCAGGAAAGTATGTGGTGTTGGCACGTCGCAAGGGAGATAAATGGTACATCGCCGGAATTAATGCCCAAACCGGAACGATCAAGTTAAACCTGAAGCTGCCCATGATCCAGGTCGGCTCCGAACTGAAATCGTATAGCGACGATTCGCAGCTGAACGGCAAAATGGCATCAGTTAAACTGAATAAAAAACAGGAAATTGATGTGCAAATTCCAACCAACGGAGGGGTTTTGCTCGTTCAATAATACCCCTGAAAAATCGCAGAGAAAACAGGGTGGTTTCATCTCAGCGAAACTCCGTACAATCTCTGCTATCTCTGCGGTTTAATAATTCTTTTTAGCCGAATTAGTCAAACGTGAAAAATCAAAATGATGCTCACATATTGTTGGTCAGCTGCATTGCTAAAGGCAAAGAACACAGGAAATACGAATTTGGGAACAACGTATCGATCACAAAGACCCGTCAATCGGGAATCATTATCGGGATCATAAGCTTATGCGGAAACCCTTTCGACGGCAATACCCTCTCCCCCCAACTTGCACAGGTAGAAAGGATCCCCGGGCACAAGCCCGAAACAGGAATTGTTGACAGGGGATACCGGGGGACAGAAACAAATAAATGGCACCGAAAAAAAGGTCATGCTGAACCTGTTTCAACATCTGTCCCCCACAACCGTGTTTGAATACCAAATAGGTTTGCAGACCGGCAAAAAGCCCGGTGCGGGTGCGTCGGTTTGTAACCGACGATTATGCGCGGTTACAAACCGTGCCGCCCACCATATATCCTTTTTACCGCCCACCAATGTTATTCTTTGTCCTTTGGCCGGACGGGCCCTTCCTTTTTCAGTCGATAAAAAGGAAGCAAAAATCTTGTCAGAACGAACCCTCGCCCGGGCGTTCTGACGGCCCGCGCACCGGTCCGGGATGCTTTCTGAATCTAAAAACAACCGTATTTCCCTTGTCGCTTACCAAGCTGCCGGTGCGGGTGGCGCGGTTAAAAACCGCTCCACCCATATATCCTCTTTACCGGACACCAAAACTATTCTTTGTCCTTTGGCCGGACGGGCCCTTCCTTTTTCAGTCGATAAAAAGGAAGCAAAAATCTTGTCAGAACGAACCCTCGCCCGGGCGTTCTGACGGCCCGCGCACCGGTCCGGGATGCTTTGTCTGAATCTAAAAACAACCGTATTTCCCTTGTCGTTTACCAAGCTGCCGGTGCGGGTGGCGCGGTTTCCGGACCGCGCATTCAGCAACTGCCGGTTAAAAGCCGGCACCCCCGGGGCCGAACGGCCTGCCTGATTTGCACTTTCGGACAGCTCATCACACAAAAAAGGGTTATCCTGAACTTATTTCAGCATCTGTCCCCACAACCATGTTTGAATACCAAAACCCTACTCCCCTTCGTTTGAGCGAAGCGGAAACGAGGGGGAAGCTGGCGGTCGTTTATAACGACAGTGTTTGAAATTTGCTGTAAGTTTCCGGCCCGGGCACAGCTCAAAAAAATGCTTGCATTTACTGCTTTTTTTTAGTGGGGTGGCTTTCCGGGTTTTCCGAAAAGAAGGCTGGACCGGATAAGCCATCCGGTACTTATTAAC
The DNA here is from genome assembly GCF_049347105.1 of Gaoshiqia hydrogeniformans. GTDB lineage: Bacteria > Bacteroidota > Bacteroidia > Bacteroidales > Prolixibacteraceae > Gaoshiqia > Gaoshiqia hydrogeniformans. The sequence goes on along the minus strand of NZ_CP186334.1, from coordinate 5,198,003 downwards.
GCAGGATTTTCGATCTGGATGGGGGTAAGCCGTATGAGCGAATAGTCCACAGTCTGTTCCGGATTTTTCGGGATACGGTTTGATGCAGGGGGTACTGACAGTCCGTTCAAATTTGTACATTTATGTGCAAAATGAGAATGGACTGTCAGGCTCTACTCTACTAGGGCATTTAAAGAAACTAAACATTGAGCAAGAAACTGAAATATGGAATTTTGACGATTGGAGTATTAATTCTAATCGGATTTATACTTAAAGGAAGAATTACTCATGAACAGTTTAATTCTGACAAATGGAAAAATTGGACAGAATCAGAAGCAGAATGGTCTCTACGTTGGGATATGATGAATAGTTTGAGAAATAATTACGAACTAAAAGGAATGACAAAAGCCCAAATCATTGAATTATTAGGAGAACCAGAATCTAAAACTGAAAACGAATTTGGATATTATTTAGGTTATTCAAAACGAGGAATAAATACAGGACGATTAACAATCAAATTTGATAAAAACGACACTGTTATTGACTATTCAGTTTGGGATGGATAAAATAATACGACATAAATGGAATGCTTAATTTCTATCATTTCAATGATTCTATTAATAGGACTAATTTTTATTCCTATTGTCCTATTTGTTAAACTAAGGAATTCAAAGTTTCGATTTTTGGTATATTTAATCATAGGATTGATTATTACAGCAGGAATCACCTCAATTTTTGCTTGGTGGACAAATTATTCAGACGAACTATTATTAGGCAATTATGGATATGACTTGAACGCAATGAACGACTTGGAACGATATGGGAATATAAAGAGTGAAGATTTGGAAAAAGTAAAACAGATTGAAATTAGTTACTTCGGAATTGGTTGGCCATTAAAAGCAATTATAACTTATGTTTATTATTCTCCGTATTTACTAATCGTATACCTGATTGGAATTGCAATAAAGAAAATGAAACTAAATCGAAATAATAAAAGCGCGCCCTAATAAATAGGAACATGAGCGGCGTGCAACGCCGAGCGATTATTTCCGGTTGGGTTACACCCGCCGGGGTTTATGGGAAAAGTGATGTTGAGGATTTGGGGTGGTTGGGAAGAAAAGTTAAATAACGAGTACCGGTTAATCCTGATCGAAATAGTTTATGGAACAAGGTGAAATAGTTATTTATAAGGCTAGCGATAAGGCGGATTTTCAGATAGAAGTTCGCATTGAAGAAGAAACGGTGTGGTTGACCCAGGCCCAGATGCTGGACCTTTTTGATTCAACAAAGCAGAATATCAGTCTTCATATCAATAATATTTTTAAAGAAGGAGAGCTTCAGCAAAATTCAGTAGTCAAGGAATACTTGACAACTGCATCGGATGGCAAAAAATATAAAACAAAATTCTATAATCTGGATGTAATCATCTCCGTCGGCTACCGCGTTAAATCAAAACGTGGCACACAATTTCGCATCTGGGCAAGCAGTGTATTGAAAGATTATCTGCTTAGAGGTTATGCTATTAATCAACGTGTGGATCGGATTGAAAAAAAATTGTTTGAGCATGATCAGAAGTTTGATTTGCTGATTAAAACAAATTTACCGCCTCACGAAGGTGTTTTTTATGACGGACAAATATTCGATGCCCACGTTTTTGTTTCGGATCTGATCAAAGCAGCCAACCAGTCCACTATCCTGATTGATAACTACATTGATGAAAACGTTTTGGCATTATTGTCAAAAAGGAAGGCGAATGTAAGCGCAACGGTATATTCCGCGAATATTTCACATCAGCTGAAGCTTGATCTGAAACGGTTCAATGCGCAATATCCGCGAATTGAAATAAAGCAGTTCACCCGGTCGCACGACCGTTTTTTGATTATTGACCGCCAAACAATCTATCATATCGGGGCTTCGTTGAAGGATTTGGGTAAGAAATGGTTCGCCTTTTCAAAGATTGGTCTTGATGCCCGGGAGATGATTGAAAAGCTTGAAAGAGAGAAGCTAATCAATTAAAAGAATTGATATGAAGAGAATAATTTTTTATTGATTACAATAAAACCAAAAGAATAACATCAAACTCCCGGTCCGGCAGACGCGGTTTTGCGAAGCATGCCATACAATGATTTCGGGAACAAGAGCTATATTATTTGCCTTGTTACAGCTCAACCGGGAAAAGCCTGAGTCAGACCATCCAAAAAAACAGTTTATCAACATTTTTTACTATCGGTGAGTTTTTGTTCAGAATTATTGTAACTTTCTGGCGCCAAACAAAAAACTAACAATGAACACGACACCTGAAGGCCCTCCGGAAATAAACAGCACGAAGATTTAAGGGATGTTAAGATAGCGGAAATCCAATGGAAGTTGGGGTGTGTTGTCGTTACTATGTTGGAAATATAAGATAATAAAGTTACATATATATCCCGCCTTTAACAGAGACTAAGATAACTTTGGTGGACATATAAACGTTGTTCTTCATACAAAAAAACAAACATTATGAAAGAGACAAAATATTCTAAAATTTATCGAATAATTCATTGGGCAATAGCTATTTCATTTCTGCTATTGCTAATTACGATTTTTTTACGATTGACGTGGCTGAATAAATTTAATGTTGCAGCTATCATACAGGAATATCTGAATGATACCGACCAGATGTTATCTCAGGAACAACTCATTGTTTTAGCAAAAAAGATAAGACAACCAATGTGGGATTGGCATATTTATATTGGTTATGTATTAGTTGGACTATTTAGTATTCGTTTCACACTTCCTGCATTAGGACATATGAAGTTCCAAAATCCATTCTTAAAAAATCTATCTGTAAAGGAAAAATTTCAGAAATGGACGTACATCATTTTTTATGTCTGTGTCATCATTTCGTTGGCAACTGGACTTATTATAGAGCTGGGACCAAAAGAACTAAAGAAGCCAATGGAAGAAATCCATATCCTTGGCATTTATTACCTGGTAGCGTTTATTGTCATCCATTTAGCAGGCGTAATAATTGCTGAATTTACAGACCAAGAAGGAATTATATCACGAATAGTAAGTGGAACGAAAGACAAGGATTAAAAAGTACGAAAGCACAATCGAGTAGACTACCCCGCCAGTAAATACTGACGGGGAGAGCCTCTCACCACCATGCGTACGCGGGCTTCGCTCCTCCCTTTCGATTCAAATATCCACCCACCGGATATTCAATTCTCAGGCACATACACGGCGGTTCATCAAGAGGCAGGGCAACTTTCTCGTAATACGGCAGCAACGATTCATACCTCTTTTCCGCAACCGTTCCAATGTAATGGTACTCCGGTGATGCCAAATGCAATACCTTAGCCGGTTTCGCAGCCATCCGTCCATTTCCTTTAGTTTGCCATTCGGAAATAGTTCAACCAGCCCCGTGTTATTTCTTTGAGCTTTTCAACGCGCTCGCCGAAACTCATCGGCATGGTTTTCCGGGTGGCCTGTTTTAGCTTTTCACTGAGCGTTTTCCAGCTCTTTTCACTGGCTGCCAACTGGGATTTGCCTTTCTCTCCTTTTACATACGTCGGCACAAAACGGTAACCAGGTTTACCAATCCCGTGGTGGCTGGCCGAGGTATCCCCGGGTAAGAGTTTTTCCCTTTCTCCAATCCCTGCCTGATCTGCCGTGAAATGATTTTGGTATTCTTCGGACGTTACAATGATGTGCTTGCTTATCCTCGCTTTACAGCCTCATATCAGGTTTCTGTTCGTCAGTACCGGATTTTGCAGTCCGGCTTCTTTCACTGCTGCCGTCGCCGGCAACCCGCCTGCCACTTGCTAATGCTTCAGGAACGATCCGGCGCATAAGGGATTCTCATCCTCCGGGGAAAATCACACCTGCTGCTGCCTTTATATGTAAAGTTTATTTGTATTTTTAAACTTTTTCAACACTTTTCGGCAGGTTGTGCGGCAGTTTAAAAATTGATCAGTTAAATTAAGCTTACTATGACAAATACAAAAGAAAACGTTGTTTGGATAACAGGTGCTTCGTCTGGTATTGGTAAAGCTATGTCCTTTGAGTGGGCAAAATTAGGATTTAAAGTGGTGCTTTCTGCTAGACGTAAAGAATTATTAGAGGAGATTGCCCTTGAGATTAGGACTTCGGGGGGAGAAGCTTTGGTCGTTCCTGTTGATATTATGGAGGAAAAATCAATAGAAAATGCCGTTCAAAACATCATCACGACTTGGGGGCGTTTAGATATTGCTGTGGCCAATGCTGGATTTGGTGTTTTTGGAAGTATAGATAAGCTGACTGCAAATGATTGGAACAGGCAATTACAAGGTAATGTCGCTGGGTTGGCCCTAACTGTTAAATACGCCTTGCCACATTTGAAGCAAAATCAAGGTCGCATAGGTTTAGTCGGTAGTGTAGGAGCTTATCTTCCTAATCCTAATCTCGGAGCCTATGGTGCGTCAAAAGCTGCTGTACATTCAATTGGTTTGACATTGCAGGTTGAATTAAAGGGTACTGGTGTGAGTTGTACGACCATACATCCCGGATTTGTTGTGTCGGAAATTGCCAGAATTGATAATGAAGGCGTTTGGCACCCCGAACGCCCAGATCCACGTCCTTCAAATCTAATGTGGCCAACGGATAAAGCTGCGAAAGTTATGGTGAAAGCGATAATTAAGCGAAAGAGAAGTTATGTTTTTACGACCCACGGGAGAATATTGGTCTGGTTGCAACGTTGGTTTCCTGGTTTGGTGAGAACGATTGTTTTAAAAGGTCCAAAACCAGAATAAAAAAAGATTAGTCATAATCTGACGTAACAAATGAAAAAGGAAAGCCGAATAAATAGGAACATGAGCGGCGTGCAGCGCCCGGCGATTGTTCCCGGTTGGAGCAGCTGGAGGGAAAGGAAACAAAAGCTGGCTAATATTGTTCAGGTACCGGAGACAACTGCAAGTTTAAATGATGGAGTTACAGCTTATTCAAAGCAAAATTCATGAGATCAGGGGCCAGCAGGTCATGTTGGACTTCGATTTGGCCGAATTGTATGAAGTTGAGACTAAAGTGCTTAATCAGGCAGTCAAACGAAATTCGAAAAGGTTTCCCGCTGATTTTATGTTCAAATTTACAGAGGCCGAATGGGGAATCTTGAAGTCACAATTTGTGACTTCAAGTTGGGGAGGTTCCAGAAAATCTCCTTCCCTCGCTGGCGCGCTTTTGTAAAGCGTGCCGGGTCGCTTGCCGACCGCTGATTGATTCGCATTCGTAAGCCTGATCGTGTTCAACCCGGCTTTGTTAACCGGAATTTCGAATAAACGTTACACAATATGGCAAATTCAGAAATCATATTTTACAGTACTCCGCAGGGCGAAATTAAAATTGAGGTAATCCTGCAGGACGAAACTGTTTGGCTAACTCAGCGTGCAATGGGCGAATTGTTCGGGGTTTCAAAAAAAACCATTAGCGAGCATTTGGGAAACAGATACAAATCGAACGACGATTCTACCAGAAAATTACAGACATTTACGCCGAATGCAGTATTGATTACCAACCCAAATCGGAAATCACACAATTATTTTATAAAACCGTGCAAAACAAAATGCGCAAAGCCAACGCTAAAACCAAATTTTGCCAAAAAGCCTTCCGGCTCCGACGCAGACTCAAAACAAATATTGCAGTAAAAATTGAAAGTAATGGATACAAAAAATGATAAAAGCCGGGCATATAATAAATAGCGTATATAATTAATTGAGGTTTCGGTTCGGATAATCAAGTTTTTCAGCCCGCACCGGCCTCGGTGCTTTTCGACAGGAATTGCCACGCATTCCGCAACTAATCGTATTCGCGGAACGATAGCGGGCATTGTAACAGGACGACAGTTCAAACATAATTAATAAGTAATAAAAATAATATGGACCCAAAATTTGAAGCAGGAATTAACATTGCAATAAAAATTCCAAAAAGTAAGTACGACAACACAGTTGCTTTTTACCGAGATATTTTGAAATTGGAGGTTGAAGAAAAATCCATAGACAATCCAACTGTTTCCAGAACACACGAAGTAAAATTCGGTAACAATATTATATGGTTAGACTGCGTGGACAACTATACTCATTCAGAAACCTGGCTACAACTTACAGTTCCTGATGTAGAAGAAGCGACAAGCTATTTGGAATCGAATGGTGTGGAAACGTGTGACGAAATTGAAGAACTTCCGAAAAATATGCATTGGATTCAAGACCCAGCAGGAACAGTATTCAACCTACAACAGAGAGAAATAAAGTAATTGGACCACTAGTGTCCAAAAGATTTTTTTAGAAACCTTTGTAAGTTATTATAATATAGTCAATTAAAAGCAAATAATCCACGTGTCGATTTGAATTCATTTCGCATCTTGCAGCCTGGAAATAAACCCGGGCAAATATGAACAGCGGCAAATATGTATTCAGTCAACTGGTAGAGTTCCTGCCAAAGAGAGTTTTTGATATGATTGTTAAGCGACATAACGGAGACAAATGGGTGAAGACATTCACCTGCTGGAACCAATTGCTCGTCATGATGTATGGGCAATTGGCCTCGTGTGACAGCCTCAGAGAGGTCGCGTGCATAATTGACGCTATCAAAAGCAAGAGCTACCATCTCGGATTTGGCACCGGAGAGATTAAACTGAGCAATCTTTCCTATGCCAATATGAACCGGGACTACAAGATATTTGAAGAGTTTGCCTTTTTCATGATTAATCTTGCTCAAAGCAAGCGAATCAACAGACCATTCGAATTGCGTGGAAAGTTCTATGCGCTCGATTCCACCACGATAGATCTTTGCCTGAGCTTGTTCAAGTGGGCATACTTTAGAAAGAACAAGGGTGGCATCAAAGTTCACACACTCTTTGACGTAGTAACCCAAATACCGACTTACATTCATATTACGGAAGCAAAAGTTCACGACGTGAATGTGATGGATGAGATTCCCTATGAGCCGTATGCGTTCTACATTTTTGACAAGGGATATTATGACCTCGCAAGGCTGCATACATTCAACACGATCGGTTCCTGGTTTGTCATCCGACAGAAGTCTCACCTTAAGTATGAAGTTATTGATGGTGAAGAGCTTTTGGATGGAGCGGACAACGTTTTGCTTGACCAGACGATACGCCTTACCGGCTACCAGACCCAAAAGAAGTATCCCTGCGTGTTGAGAAGGATCGTTTACTATGCTCCTGACCTTAAAAGAACGTTCACCTTCCTGACCAACAATGTCAGCATCAAGGCCAAAGACATCGCCATGCTGTATAAGCAACGCTGGCAGGTGGAGCTGTTTTTTCGGTGGATAAAGCAACATCTCCGTGTCACATCCTTCTGGGGCAATACCGAGAATGCCGTGAGGATACAAATTTATGTTGCGGTTATCACATACTGTCTGGTGGCCATCGTCGAGCATGACTGCCAGTTGGGCAGGACTACATTCAATGTGCTTCGCGTGATCAGTAGAGTACTGACAGACAAAACGAACATCAGAGATCTTTTCCTGACCTCCGGGGACATTGATGATATATATGAACAAGCCGCTCAACTTGAATTTGCCTTTAAGTATTAGTTATTGAAAATTTATTGGACACTAGTGTAATTGGACTTAAAAACAACGACCCGCTAAAACAAAATATAATTAATTGAGGTTTCGGTGCGGATAATCAAGTTTTTCAGCCCGCACCGGCCTCGGTGCTTTTCGACAGGAATTGCCACGAATTCCGCAACTAATCGTATTTGCGGAACGTTGGCGGTTGAATTGCGACTTTCATTTAAATGTTTACTTTTTACTGCTGTCGTTTTAAATGAACTATTGCACACCATCAAAAACCCGCGTCAGCTTAAACCTGACTTTACGCTAATCAGAAGCGAACTGCCGGGTGGCGCGGTTTTTAACCGCGCATTCGCTCATTGCCGGTTAAAAACCGGCACACCCGGGTCGGAACGGCCTGCCTGCCCCTTTTCAAACCTGGTTCTCCGTGTAAAATCCCGGGGTATAAATAACTGCCGACCGGAAATCCCGGAGGGATTAAATACGGGTAGCCCCGGGTGATCCGGCAACTGCCGGAGAAACCCGGGGTTGGTACAGAGGGAGAGCAACCAGGCGCAGCCACAAGCGTTGATCCGGGAACGCCTGTTTCATGCGCCGCAAAGCGATGCGGTTTTGATTACGGAGAGACCGGGCGGAGCTGTTTTTCCTAACGGGAATGCCACATGGTCCAACTCGTCGTACCTCCTCAAACAGGGCCGCTTACCAGTCCCTGCCCCGATTCCCTTCCCTTGTTTCCCGGGTTCAAAACCCCCGTAGGCCGCAGCCAGGCGACAGGCCATCACTGAAGTGCAGTCATGCTGAACTTGTTTCAGCATCTGTTGCCATTTGTTGCATTGGCAGTTAAAAGACATAGATGCCGAAATAAAACGTCACTTGAAATCAGCCAATGCCTGACGAAGCGGTGGGCTTGCCGTCACAACGCCCGGTTTCTTTTCCGGTATTGCATGGGCGACAGATCAAACTTCCGTTTAAAGGCGGTTGTAAAATGCGACAGGTTTTTATAGCCTAATTCTTCTGCAATTCCCGAAATGTTTAGCGACCGGTCTGTCAACAGCCTGCGGGCCCGATCCATCCGGTAGTTGAATAAGTAATGAAAGACAGTGACGCCAAAAACCGATTTAAACCCGGATTTTAACAGGGTTTCGCACATCCCCACCTGCAACGACAATTCACGAATCCCGGGAGGGTTGCGGTAAGCTTGTTCCAGGATGTTGCGGGCCTGGTTGATCTGGTCGTGATAACGCGCGAAACAGCCGTTTGCGGGCTGTTGTTGAGCCAGCGGAAGTTGCCACTGCAGGGCCAGCAACTCCCTGACCTTGGTCTCGAAGTAGAGTGGGGCCAGGGAACCCATCTTGCGGCAGTGTTTAATCTGCTCAATGATCCGGTTCATTTCCAGGCTTGTTATCAGGTGGGTAGCGCCGAGCTCAAAGGGGCGTTTTTGCCTTATTTTTTCCGATAACAAGCCAAATACCCCGGGAAACCGATCCGACAGGACATGAATATAGTCCGGCGAAATACTGATCTTGAAACATTCGTTCGGCTCGTCTTTTACGGGCTGATAAATGATCCTCGCGCGGGGCAAATAAAAAAAGTTATTGGTATTGGCCACCATGCCGGTGGTCCGGATCTGCCGGCATTGATAATCGGTTTTCCCCTGGCCCATAAAACAGAGCGTGACCATTTCGGTTGGTGTTTCGCCAATCACCCGTACTTCTTCATTGGTTTGGTACTGCATCAACACCGCACGAAACCGCGGCGTTCGCCATTCTTTTACCTCCATGTTTACCGGACCCGCGGCAACCGAAACCGAGGCAGGACCAAAAGAGACCGGTGTTTTTTCGTTCCCGCAGCGGGAATCGTACAGCACCCGGTGACCGGCTGAAGGAATAAAATATCGCATATTTTCCAAATTATGGTGAATAATATGTCCCCAGATTTAAAAAATCTGCCCTTAGCTGTAACAATCAGTCCCTTTCTTCCTGTTAATTTTGATTTTGTTCAGTCTAAATTAAACAATAATCATAAAACAGACAAATCATTCAGTCAAATCATTCATTAAAACAATCAGCTTATGGCAACACAAGAAAAAAGCAGTGTGATCGTCGAGTTGTACGATCTTGCACTTACCGACCGGAAAGACGACCGTTTTGGCCGTGTAGTTATCTCCCGTTCGCTCAACCAGGACGACCTGATCGCGATTGCCGTTGCACGGCGTACCGACCTGAATGCATCGACCCTGAAAGCATCGATGGATATCCTCAGGAACATTGCCATTGAACAAATTGCCAACGGGGCCTCCGTGAATTTTGGGCTCGGGTATTTTAACCTGACGGTTAACGGTGTATTTATCGGCGATAATGCCCGGTGGGACAGTTCAAAACACAGCCTGGCCATCCGAGTGAGCCCGACAGGCGATCTTCGCAGCGCGGTAAAGTCGAGCGCGGTCGATGTCCGTGGGCTGGCAGGTTCAGGTCTTTTTGTCAACTCGGTAACCGATGTCAGCTCGGGCGAAGTAAACAGCCGGATTACCCCCGGCGGCGGTGTTAACCTGGCCGGCAGCAGGATGAAGATTGAAGGGGATGATCCGGCAGTCGGCATCAGCCTGATCAACCAGGAAACCAACGAAGTGACCGTGATTCCGCCAACGTCCATCCTGGTGAACGACCCGTCGAAGATCACATTCATCGTGCCTTCCGGTTTACCCGCCGGCGACTATAAACTGAGCATCTGTACCCGGTTTTCGACAAATATCCAGTTGAAGGAACCACGTACTTATCTCTTCGACTACGTGTTGAATGTACCGGCATGATAAATCCGGAACACTCAGCAGCCTGACGAATCATCGTCTGTCTCCTGTCTGACAGGCAATCTGTCATTAGCCTGATAGACCTTCTATCATTAGGCTGATAGGCTGTCTATCATTAGGCTGATAGACCCTCTATCATTAAGCTGATAGACTGTCTATCATGAGGCAGTGAGACCGTTCTTCATTCCGGCCATGATTGATCATGACAGGCTGTGGCAGAATTAACCCGCCACAGCTTGTTTCTTTACAGTTTCTTATCCCGTCAGCCGGTAACTTTACGCGAATAACAAGCAAACCAGCCGGGTACGCCGGTTTCCGGACCGCGCATTCAGCAACTGCCGGTTACAAACCGTGCCGCCCACCATATATCCTCTTTACCGGCACCAATGCTATTCTTTGTCCTTTGGCCGGACGGGCCCTTCCTTTTTCAGTCGATAAAAAGGAAGCAAAAATCTTGTCAGAACGAACCCTCGCCCGGGCGTTCTGACGGCCTGCCCACCGCTCCGGGATGCTTTATCTGAATCTAAAAACAACCGTATTTCCTTTGTCGTTTACCAAGCTGCCGGTGCGGGTGGCGCGGTTTCCGGACTGCGCTTTCAACAACCGCCGGTTAGAAACCGGCACACCCGGGGCTGAACGGACTGCCTGATTTGCACTTTCGGACAGCTCACCACCGAAAAAAAGGTCATGCTGAACCTGTTTCAGCATCTGTCCCCACAACCGTGTTTGAATACCAAATAGGTTTGCAGACCGGCAAAAAGCCCGGTGCGGGTGCGTCGGTTTGTAACCGACGATTATGCGCGGTTACAAACCGTGCCGCCCACCATATATCCTCTTTACCGCCCACCAATGTTATTCTTTGTCCTTTGGCCGGACGGGCCCTTCCTTTTTCAGTCGATAAAAAGGAAGCAAAAATCTTGTCAGAACGAACCCTCGCCCGGGCGTTCTGACGGCCCGCCCACCGCTCCGGGATGCTTTGTATGAATCTAAAAACAACCGTATTTCCCTTGTTGCTTACCAAGCTGCCGGTGCGGGTGGCGCGGTTTCCGGACCGCGCATTCGCTCATTGCCGGTTAAAAACCGGCACCCCCGGGGCAGAAAGGACTGCCTGATTTGCACTTTCGGACAGCTCATCACACAAAAAAAGGTCATGCAGAACTTGTTTCAGCATCTGTCTCCACAACCGTGTTTGAATACCAAATAGGTTTGCAGACCGGCAAAAAGCCCGGTGCGGGTGCGTCGGTTTGTAACCGACGATTATGCACGGTTGCAAACCGCTCCACCCACCATATATCCTCTTTACCGGACACCAATGCTATTCTTTGTCCTTTGGCCGGACGGGCCCTTCCTTTTTCAGTCGATAAAAAGGAAGCAAAAATCTTGTCAGAACGAACCCTCGCCCGGGCGTTCTGACGGCCCGCCCACCGGTCCGGGATGCTTTATCTGAATCTAAAAACAACCTTATTTCCCTTGTCGTTTACCAAGCTGCCGGGTGCAGCTGGCCCAGTCGCCCCTGCTGAGCGCCTATGCCGGGCTGATAGCCCCGGCTGTGATCGGCCTGGAATTACTGCTGGCCGGGTTGCTGTGTTTCCGGTCTGCCCGGCTTGCCGGACTGTACGGCTCTTTCTTTTTAATGATTGCCTTTACGGTTTATATTTATTTAATCCTCAATTACAGCGATTTTGTTCCCTGTTCCTGCGGCGGCATTATCGAAAAACTGGGCTGGAGGGAGCACCTGGCCTTTAACCTGGCCTTTGCCGCGCTGGCCCTGCCTGCCATCCTCCTTTTGGAAAAAAGAAAAAACACCCGCGCCGGCGTGGTGGCGCTTAAAAGCGTACTGCCGGCTGTCGCTTCGGCCGGCCTTGTTGTCGGGCTCTTTTTATCGTCGGAGCATATCATCAAAAAAGAAAACAATTTTATAAGAAGGTTTGGGCAGCACCCCGTCCGGGATGAAAAATCCCTTGACCTGGGCGCCGACTCGTACTATTTTGCCGGGATCGACGGCGGGCAGATCTACCTGGGCAATACCACCGCCCCTTTGATCCTGACGGCGATCGACACCGCTTTGACAACGATAAAAGCCATTAAAATACAGTTGGACAATACGGAACACCGCTTTCGCTTTGTTCAGGCACAGGTCAAGCCACCGCATTTTTACCTGTATGACGGCACCGTGCCGGTCATTTACCGGGGGCAGTTGGGCGATTCACTTGCCCGTACCGTCAGCCTGAACGACTGTTATTTCTCGCAGTTGCAGGTGACCGGTTCCATGACTTTTGCTTTCCGGGCCCAAAGCAGCCAAAGCAAAGCGCTGGTATTGGGACGGCTCAGCCCGGACCGGGAGCCGAAAGTAATCCTGCATGAAACGCTGCTGGAAAAGCAGGTGGACGGCATGTTCGATACCGACGGAGGGTTGCTGCGGGATGATGTAACCGGGGAACTCCTATACGTCTATATCTACCGCAACCGGTTCCTGGTGATGGATGAAGAACTGAACCTGTTGCGGAAGCTGCATACCATCGACACCACAAGCAGGGCGCAGGTCCGGGTGCGGGCGCTCCCGGACGGGAGGCACAAGATGGACGCGCCCCCGTTGCAGGTGAATAAAACACCGGCGGTACACGGGCAGCTGCTGTTTAACCAATCCATGCTCATGGGGAAATTCGAATCCCGGGAGCAGTGGCGGCAGGCAGCGGTTATCGATATGTACCGGACCGGAGATCAGGAATACCTGGGCAGCTTTTATGTGCATCACCGCGGGAAAGACAAGCTGTCCGGGATGCTGGCCACGGACAAACACCTGTTTGTTTTGCGTGGCCGTGAACTGCTGCGTTACCGTTTTGCGCAGGCGGTGTCGCGGCATTTTGTGGCAGGGGAAGCCGAAAACCTGGAACAGAGTAGGCGCTGAATTTAAATTTTTGACAAAGATGAGAAAGTTGAAAAGTCTCTACCTGCCGGCTGCTGTCGTACTGATGGCCGTTGGCGCCGCTGTTGCCGGACATACGGCAAAAAGTTCGGATGATGCCCCAATACCGGGTTATCTTATCGACAGCTCCACGAGCCAGTGTATGGAAAAGCGAAGTGACTGCAGTCCCACCGGGACCGTATTTTGTACCTGGACGGATGAAAACAACCAGTCCCACAACCTCTCAAGGTTAAGCGGGACAAGTTGTATTCTGCCGGCGTATGAGCCATAGGCCGGTGATTAAAAGGAGGATGCTACCCGGCATCCTCCCTTGTTTCCTTCTCAATCCATCCGGCATTTTTCTCACCTTTAAGAAAGTATCCAAACCATTCCAGTACCCGCGAAGTCAGGTCCCGGCATGCTTCCGGTGCGAAAAGGGCATGCGCTTCTTTGGTGTAAAATAAGGCAACCACCTTTTTGTTGTTCCGTTTTAGCCCAATATAAAACTCCATGGTTTGTTCCCAGTCAATGTTCCGGTCTTTTTTCCCGGTCCACAGCAAGACAGGGGCATTGACCCGGTCCACATAGTGAATGGGGTTATTCTGAAAATACAGGTCTTTATCTTCCGCAAAGCTTTTATTCATTTTATATTGCCCTGTTTCGTATTGCCAGTAAAAAGGACTGGAAAAATTGTAATTAAAGGAGAAATAGGAACGGACAATATCACTGTTTCCGGCCCCGGAAACGTAGGCCGCAAAACGGCTGGAATGGGTGGCAATAAAATTGGTTTCATAACCGCCATGCGAGTGCCCGATCAGCCCGATCCTGTCCTGATTAATCAGCGCATTGGAAGATACAGCATCCAGGGCATGGTTTACACAATCCAAAGCCGACAAGCCCGTTCCCTTATCGCCGTAAATAATGTCGGGGAAATAAACAAAGTAGCCATGTTCCAGAAGCAACCTCAGGCTAAACCCATCATTGTTGGCCTGGCTGTATGCCGCGACCGGGTACCGGTTGGCCATTTTTTTACTCTGAATCTGGTAGATATGTACCACCATGGGGTATTGTTTGGCATGATCAAAGTTCAGTGGATAGTACAAAACGCCTTTCAGCGGGATCCTGTCGCTGTTGGTATAGGAAACAATCTCCTGTTTGAGCGATAAGATGGCTGTGTCCTGCAAATTGCTTTGGTACAGCAGCCGTTCCGGTTTGCCCGTCTCTTTGTAAACCACCCGGGGCGGCAGGTTATAATCTTCCTCCAGCCAGGAAAAACAGTCATACGCCTGGTTGTAGTTCAGGTATTGGATGCGTTTGGAAGTTTTCGGAATGATTGTCCTGGTTTTTCCTTTTTCCCACAGGACATAAGAACGCTCATTTTTCAGCGAATCAAATAGCTCAAGGACCAGTGGATTTTTTGGATCGACTGTTTTCTGATAAAAGCTAAAACCCCCGGGGACCGGTTTTGAAGATTCATTGAGTACCTTGACACGGGCCCCTTTAAAACCGATAAGTTCGGGCAGCTGTTTTTCTTCGGAGTCATAGCGCCATAGCCCGTCATCACCGTCAAACAGCACGTTTTTGCCGTCATCCGTAAAATAAGGCGTTTTCAGCCGGCCATTGCCAACTGTCTTCGCGGTGCCGGAAGGGATGTGGTAAACCTGCCAGCTGTTATTTTTTAAGTACAGGGCATAGTGACCGTCCGGGGAAGTATACAAACGGGAAGACAGGGTGTCAATCACCGCGTAAGTGTCTTTCAGCCGGTCGTAGCGGCAGAGTTTCAGCGGGGCCGTTTTCGTGTAGTCCTGCAACAGATCAGGGTCAAAACTCAGGAAATAACGTTCGCTCCCGATAAAGGCGCTTTTGGCCAGCCGGCCGTTCCCCAGGGGTTGAAGCTTTTTATTTTCCGGTTCCCAGACATAATAAACCTCCCGGGTGGACGGAAGAAATTTTTCTTCCAGCCGCTTGTCGTTGCCGTACCAGATATCTACCAGCGAACTGTCTTCCTGCTCCCGCTGTACCCACAGCCGCAGGAAATATCGGTTCCCTTCGCTGATCACCTCGGTAAAGGCCCGTTGAAACGGCCGGGACAGCAGCTCGTTTAACGGCCAGGTGGTTTTTGTTTTCAAATCCAGGTAGAGCAGCTCAGCGGAAGTACCGTCCGGGTTGTTTTGCCGGTGAATCATGATTTCCTGCCCGCCGGGATCAACAGCCAGGGAAGAAATCTTACGGGGCGAGTGGTACACTTTTTCTGTTACCTGCTCCCTGATCCGCAGGACTTCGAATTCGCTGTTCCCGGTTTGTGAAACCACATAGAGCCGGTCATTTTCGGCGACATAAAAACTGCTCACCCCGTCGGCCTCATTCACCAGGTTCCCCTTAACATCACGCAGTTCGAGCCGGTTGTTTTTTTCAGCATGGTAGTGCAAAACAAACTGACCGCTGTTTTTCAGCGCCTGTACCTGTTTTACACCATCGAAGCAGATGCCCGTTTGTTTTTCCAGGTCCAGCAGCTCGGCCTGTTGTCCGCATTTGATCAGCAGGCAGTTGTTGTCAAAAAAAGCAACATTCTCTGCTTTTAACCGGTAAGCGGCCGGTTTCCCGGGATGGCGGCTGTCAAAGATCAGCAGCGTATCGCGGTTCAGGTCATAAGATTTCCAGGCCGTAAGCCACCGGCCGTTTTCACTCATCTTCAGCCCGGTAAGCCGGTAGTGGCGGCCGGTTATTGTTTGCAGCTCACCGGCCTGGTTTTGGGCCGTTAATTCCCGGCCTGCCGCAAGCAGCAGGCACAGGAATAACAGGAACAAGGGATAGAAAGATCTCATCATTAATAGCCGGGGTTTTGCGGTCTTAAATTGCTGTTGAGCAGCAACTCGCTTTGCGGCAGCGGCCAGATACGTTTGTGCTCTTCCCAGTTGGTTTTCAGGGAACTTAGTTCATCCAGGCGGCCCAGGCGTTTGAGGTCGAAAAAGCGGTGGCCAAACTCGGTGAAAAACTCGCGGCGTTTTTCGGCCGGCAACTCATCCCAAAAACCTTCCGAAGACAGGGAAGCCAAAGCTTCCAGCCCAGCCCGTTCTCGGGTGGCATTCAAATAAGGAAGAGCTTCATCCACGCGGTTTTGCCTGGCCAGGGCCTCGGCCAGGATAAAATAGACTTCTTCGAGCCTGAATACCGCGGAATATTCATTGGTATTATCCAGCCTGTTTTTGTATTTATAAGGCCGCGACCAGGATTTGTTATTATAGGATACCTCGGTCGTCCAGGCCTGTTTTCGCAGGTCGTTGTCAGCAAAGGAGCCAACCAGGTCTTCTGTCAGCGTATAGGCGTTGGGCGCTGCACCTGTAAAATAATAAAAACCGGCTTCTTTGGCAGCATCTCCGCTGTTTTGCGGTTTCAGTTGCCAGAGGATATGTGTACCTGTTTTATGAAACACTTCGTTTAGATCCGCCTGAAACTGGTATAAGGGCGATTGCAGGATATTTTCGGCTGCTTGCTCCGCCAATACCCATTCTTCCTGAAGCAAATAAATACGGGCCAGCAGCAGTTGGGCCGTTTTGCGGTTGGGGTAAATGCGTTCCGAATCACGGTAATGGTCTTCCAGCAGGGAGACTGCCTCTTTCAGGTCAAGTTCCAACTGCTCCAATACCGATGCAGCTTCGGTTTTGCTTAAACTTCGGTTGTACCGGTAATCCAGGCTGGTGGTGTAAGGGATATCGCCGAAGAGCTGCTGCAGGTAAGAATACAGCAGCGAACGGATAAACAGGGCTTCCCCTTTCAGCCGGTTTTTGTTTTCAGTTGAAAGGGCGGCGGAGTTTTCCGTCCCGTAAATAATCGCATTGGCATAATAAACCTGCTTATAAGCCGTGCTCCAGATACTTGTGATCATCCGGTTGGTTTCCTGCTGCTGGTTTTGATACAGGTCCATGGCCCCGTTCTGGTCGTTGTTGTGGCATTCCAGGTCATCGGCATAAGAAGCGGCCAGGGTGCTGACGGTATAATACCCGGCGCCTGAAATAACCGACTGGTCGCGAAGGCCGGCGTACAAGCCAGCCAGCGCGGCATTGGCGGTTTGTACATCTTCAAAGACCTGCGTGGTGCCCAGCTGGTTGTTCGGGTCACCGACTTCAACCAGATCTTCGCAGGAGGACAGAAGCAATGTCCCGAAAAAGAAATAGAGATATTGTTTTTTCATGTTTTTAATTTTTAGTGATGAATGTCAGTTTTCAGTTTTCAGTTGACAGTTTTCAGTCAGTATGCAGAGGCAAAAGCTGGGAGCCTCAAGCTTCAAGCAGCCGGCATCCACAGACTTCCAACTCACTGCGACTGTGAACTTTTAACTGTCAACTGTCAACTGTCAACTGTTAAAAGTTCAGCTGAATGCCAAAAGCCCAGGTCTTCAGGGGCGGCAAATAACCGGTCAGAACGAATTCGGGGTCAAGTCCGAAATAGTTGGTCAGGGTCAGCAGGTTTTGGCCCTGCACGTAAAAGCGCACATCCTGCAAATAGCTTCTGACCGGCAACCGGTAGCTCAATTGAATATTTTTAAGCCGGACAAAGGAAGCGTCGCCAACGGCGGCCGTACTGTTCATGAAATTTAAATGTGACTGGTTTTTCCGGGTGTTGCTGCCGGAAGAATAGGGCATATACTGCCCGTCGGGTTTATCTTCAGACCAGACATTCAATACTTCGGCAGGCACATTGTTCAGTGAGCCGGGAATCAACAGGATACTGTTGTAGTTTTTCTGCCGTTGATTGACAAACTGGAACAAAAACGAAAACTCCCAGTTTTTAAAGGCGAATTGGTTCGACCAGCCCCCGAAATACTTGATTCCCACTTCTTCAATCACCCGGTTATCGTCGGGTGAGCTGATGGCCCCGTCGGTATTGTAATCGGTGAAGACATACAAGCCGGTTTCGGAATCGATGCCCTCGTAGTTATAAACCTTTACAATGGAAGTAGGATAACCCACCACATATTGGTTGGCATAGGTGGAACCTTCGAGCCCGGGAAAGGAGACCAGCTTGTTCTTGGGAAAGCTGATGTTGAAGCTGCTGTTCCAGCTAAAGCTGCCGGTACTGATGGGCGTGGCGCCCAGTTCCAGTTCCAGTCCTTTGTTTTCGACCGTGGCGGGCAGGTTGGCCTGGATGCTGGCAAAGCCCGTGGTGGCCGGCAGGGGAATACCCACCAGCTGGTTGCCCGAACGGTTGCGGTACCAGGCGGCGCTAAACCGGATGCGGTCTTCCAGGAAGCCCAGTTCCAGGGCCGCTTCGATTTTGGTGGTTTTTTCCCAGCTGAAGTAGGGGTTGTGCAGCCGGGAAGGGTTCAGGCTGGTACTGCCCCCGTAACCGGCGCTGCTTACCGTGTAGGTATCCAGGTACTGGTAATCGCCGATCAGATCGCTTCCGGTTATCCCGTAGCTTCCGCGGAGTTTGCCCAGGCTGAGCCAGGAGCTGCCCGACAGGAAACCTTCTTCGCTGAACAGCCAGGCGGCGCCCACGGCCCCGAAATTGGCAAAACGCCTGTCGGGACCGAAACGGCCGGAACCGTCGCGCCGGCCGGTCAGGTTCAGGATATAGCGGTTTTTATACTGGTAGTTGATCCGCCCGAACAGAGCGGCATATTTGTATTCCGCTTCGTCGTCACGGGTAACCATGATATTGGCGGCTGCCGCAAGATTGGTAATCAAAGCGTTGCTTTTAAACCCGTAGCTGTAAAGCCCTGAAGTGGAAGATTGTTTTTGCTGAGAGGTTCCGCCAATCAAAACATCAATCTTGTGGTCATGAAATTTATGGGTATAATTTAACTGGGGTTCCAGCAACCATGAAAATTGTTGTTGGCTCCCTTTCGTGGCGCTGGAATTGGCCGGGGTAATCCCGTAAGCAGGATTATAGATGGTATTGGGACGCAGGGCGAGCTCATCGAAAGCCTGGTAATTAACACCTCCGTTGAATTTTACTGCTACAGACGGCAACAGCTTGTAGCTTAGGTTCAAACTGGTATTGAACGTTTTACTCTCATTTTGATAGGTGCTTTCATAAGCAGCTACGGGGTTGGTAAAGGTATTGTTTTCCCAGTTCAGGCTGCCATCCTCCTTATACAGGGCCGGGGCATCGGGGCTCAGTTTAAGGGCCTGGGCGGTGATATCGTCACGGATCAGGTTATTGGACTGATCAGCAAACAGTCCCGAAGCGTTCAGCATAAAGCGCCCGTCGCCGGAGCGGTGGTTCAGGCTCCCGGAAAGGCTGGTGGTTTTGTAGCGAAAATCATCAGAAAACACGGTGGTTTGCCGGTTGTGGCTGGCGCTGATCAGAAAGCGGGTGTTTTCACTCCCCCCGCTTAGCGAAAGCTGCACGTTACTGTTTTCGGCCGTTCCGCCAATCAGCTCGTCCTGCCAGTCGGTATAACGCTCCTGATCCCAGACACCGTTTACATCATAGGCATTGGCCGGGTAAGTGGCGATGCCGTCGTTGGCATAGGCCTGCCGGCGCATGTTTAGGTACTGCTGCGTGTTCATCAGCTTCATCCGGTTGGCTACCCGGCTGATGCCGTAACTGCTGTTGATACTCAGGGTGGTTTTGTGTCCGGCTTTTCCTTTTTTGGTAGTGACCAGGATTACCCCGTTGGCCCCGCGCGAACCGTAAATGGCGGTGGCGTCGGCATCTTTCAGGATCTCGATGCTTTCAATATCGTTGGGGTTGATGGTATTTAAAGGGTTAATGTCGTGTGAAGGAATGATGCCTGCCGAGTTAAAAGAAGGAGTTTCAGCGCTTACCGGCACGCCATCGATGATGTACATGGGGTAGTTACCGGCCCGGCGCAGGCTGTTGGTACCGCGTATTTGGATGCTGTAACCTCCGCCGGGAACCCCGCTGCCCTGGGTGATGCTGACCCCGGCCATACGGCCCTGAACGGCAGACAGCGCGTTGCTTACCGGCTGGTTTTCCAGCTCTTTGACCGTTACCCGGGCAATGCTGCCGGTACGTTCCCGGTCTTTAACGGTGTAATAACCGGCATTCACCGTGACTTCGGAAAGGGTGGTCACCTCTTCCTGCAGTTGGACATCCAGGCGGCTTTGCCCGGTAAACGCGATTTCGCGGGTTTGAAAACCGATGAAGGAAAAGGAAAGCACGGCATTGTCCGTCATGCCCTTTAAAATATAACTGCCCTCGGCGGAAGTGGTGGTACCGATAAGGCTGCCTTTGATCACGATGCTAACACCGGGCAGGGGCTGGCCCTGCGGGTCGGTAACCCGGCCGCTAAGGCTTTTGTCCTGCTGCAGGCTGGCGGCCTGTACCGGGCTAAGGGCTGCCAGGCTGAAAAATGCCAGCAAGGCCGTTATCAGCAGGCCGTAAAGCCGGGGTTTTGTTTTTTGTTTTTGGTTATTTGGTTTATTCTTCATCTTTTAATTTGTTTAAGTTTGGTTGATAATAGATTGATTTGCTCCTCGGAAAAAGCCGAAATACAGGTTAAACACAAAGACACGAAGCCACAAAGGATTTATAATCCGGTAAATGAATCCAAGCCTTTGTTCTTTTATATCTTCGTGTCTTCGTGACTTCGTGTTTAAATTCTTTAGTTCTGCCAGGCGGTGAAACAGAAACCGCCCGCAAAGCCGGTTATTAGGATTAAACACAAAGACACCAGGCCACAAAGGATTTGTGATCCGGCAAATGAATCCGTGCCTTTGTACTTTTACACCCTCGTGTCTTCGTGACCTCGTGTTTAAATTTAAGTAAAGGCATGGCCAGGCCATGAAGCAGAAATTGGGTTTCATACTTTCAGGATTTTGGATGATTGGATAAATGCTTAAATGGTTCTTAAAACCCCCGGGCTTTGGAAAAATCCCGGAGGTTTACAATCGAGGGTTGTTGATATAGCCCCTGCGTTACGGGGCGCGTCGGGGAAACAGAAAGCGTTTAAAACATGGCATCACACTGGTTTTATGGTTATACCACAAATGTTTTTCAGCATACCTGGCTAAGAGGCATGAACCACGTATTTAAGTTGAGTTTGATTACAGGAAAGCGCCCGGAATAAAAAGGGACGCGGACTCAACTTACCGACTTGGGGTACTGGCAATACCTTGGAACGATAAGAGAGCCCACGCCCGGGTCGTGAGCCTTTCTACTTATCATCTCGTTCCATAAAAGTGCCAGTTTTCAAGTCGAGATTCTAAGCGAATGCTTCCAATATTTTCATCAATAGAAGAGTCGCAAAATTACATTTTTCAGATGTAATGTTCTGACAAATATAATTAAAATTCTTTAATCGTTCGCTATCGCGAACAGTTATTTTTCAATTATTTTATTGCTTTGGTTATTAGATTCTATATTGAAATGTCCTCAGAACTAAATAAAGAAGAACTTAATAGGAAAAATGCATTAGTAAATAAATACTTGTGTAGTTTCATTGCTTCCAAGTTCTTAAAGATATTTCGCGATCAGGATAGAAACGAAATTTCTCAAAATAGATATGCCAAATTATGTGGAATTTCTTCATCAACCATCAGTAAGCTGAAAAGTACCGACGGGTATGACATTCCGTTATCTACAATGTATAATATCTGTAGGCACGAAAAGTACTCACTTAAGAAATTGTTCGATGAATTTGAAAAGAAATATGGTATAGATATTCCTGATTAAGACAAATGTTTGTTCCTCACAAGTTCGTAAGAATTCCGTCCTTTTCAAAAAAGGGGTAAAAATGGAGATACAAAAGGAAAGGATATTACTAAAATTCGGGCAGCATATAAAGAAACTCCGAACAGATTCACGGCTAAGCCAGGATGATGTCGTTATGAATAGTGATAGACTAATTAAAGCAACTGTAAGCGATGTAGAGAATGGAAAAAGAGATATCGCATTTACTACCCTTATAGATTTGGCTAAAGGTTTAGGAAGAAGTCCCCAAGAGTTATTGGACTTCGATTGCTCCGAAGTGGATTAATTATGTTGTTGTGTTTGATTAAGAATTATCGTTTCCTTTTTTATTTACTCTCGATATAATGTTGAAGTTGTATATATCGCTTTCAAAGAGATGTTGAAAAAGCAGTTGTTCCTTGTCGTTATAAGCTTCAAGTGAATTTTGTAAATGTCATTTATAAGTGCTTTGACCTTTTTATCCCATTTCCCTTTTTTGTCTTGGATTTATGTTATTTAGAACAACTTTAAATTAGTTTTACTTATGGTAAAATTGGTTTGGGTTTCGTAATTTGTGCAGCTAACTAATATAACGACAACCAAGTAATAGCGGGCTATATGTACTTAGTAAATATAGCCCGACGTTATGGCCAATTGTGAAAACAAAAAGATTACAAAATGAAAATAGGTTATTTTGATGAGAGTGGAACTGGAGGAGAACCCTTCGCTGTAATGACTGGAGTAATTGTAGACAGCCAGAGAATGCATAAAACAAAAGAACATTGGAATAACTTATTAGAAACTCTTTCTCGAATCATCAAAAGACCAGTTTTAGAATTACACACAAAAGACTTCTACCCAGGTAACGGAATATGGAGAGGAATCTCTGGTGTGGAAAGAGCTGAAATTATAACTGCTATTATAGAATGGCTAAATGCTAGAAAGCACGAACTTATCATAAGTGTTATTGACAAAGACAAATATGAAGAAGAAAAAAGAATAGGCAAAATTCCAAACGAAATAGATTCAATTTGGAAAGCAATGGCATTTCATGTAATACTTGGGATTCAAAAGAAATATCAAAGACTTGAAAAAACAAAGGGACACACAATTCTCATCTTTGACAATGAAGAAATGGAGAAAGCTGCTTTCGCAGACCTAATAAACAATCCACCTGCATGGAGTGACAGTTTCTATGGAAAATCAAGAAAAGATAGTAGGTTAAATCAAATTGTGGATGTTCCATATTGGGCTAATTCAGAACAAGTCGGACTTATTCAGGTTGCCGATTTTATTTGTTATTTTATTAGGAGATACGTTGAGATAAAAGAAAATAGAATCGCTGCAAAATATGACGGTGAGGACATAAGATTAGATGAGTGGTTTGACTTAATTAAAAAAAGTTCTGTTCCGAGTTCAATAATGTACCCAAGCAGAGGAAGATGTGATACTGCTGAACTTTATTATCAACTCGCACCGGACTGTATAAAATAAAAATAAACAACAGGGCATAATAAATAGGAACATGAGCGGCGTGCAGCGCCGAGCGATTATTCCCGGTTGGAGCGGCTGGAGGGAAAGGAAACAAAAGCTGGCTAATATTGTGCAGGTACCGGAAACAACAGCAAGTTTAAATGATGGAGTTACAGGTTATTCAAAGCAAAATTCACGAGATCAGGGGTCAGCAGGTTATGTTGGACTTCGATTTGGCGCAACTATACGAAGTTGAGACGCGGGTTTTAAAACAAGCCGTGAGGCGGAATATCGAAAGATTTCCTCCCGATTTTATGTTTGAACTTGTAGATAATGAGATAAATAAACTGGTATCACAAAATGTGATACCATCCAAGAGCTATTTGGGGGGCGCTGTGCCATACGCATTTCTTGAGCCTGGTGTGGCCATGCTTTCGAGTGTTTTGAAGAGTTCGAGGGCTATTGAGATAAACATTAATATCATACGGGCATTTATTGCTATCCGGAGATATATGGTACAGGCTGCTCCATCGTCTCTTTCCCGGGAACTGGAAGAAATTAAGGAACGCATTAAAGCCTTGGAAGAGGTTGGCGACGAAAATGAAGAGAAGTTTGATGACATCTATATTGCGTTGACCGAATTGGCCATGAAGCAAAAACTTGCTGCCAAATCACATAGCCCCATCGGGTTTAGGAGATCAGAAAAGTAATTTAAGCCGCATAGGAAGTACGCCTCTGGAGACAAATCTGTGCTATTTTTTCTTCACCTGAAGATTTGAAATCACAAGACAACATTTTTATTGCCCCCCGCTCCTCCGGACATACACAAAGCAGGCGGCGGCTGTCCGGCCCCGAAATTTCGGGGTGCAATTCCGGCCTCCCCAACTCCTCCTCGTTTGAGCGAAGCGGAAACGAGGGGGAAGCTGGCAGTCGTTTATAACGACAGTATTTGAAATTTGCTGTAAGTTTCCGGCCCGGGCACAGCTCAAAAAAATGCTTGCATTTACTACTTTTTTTTAAATGGGGTAGCTTTCCGGGTTTTCCGAAAAGAAGGCTGTCCCGGATATGCCATCCGGTACTTATTAACGCCGGATTTTCGATTTGGATGGGGGGTAAGCCTTATGAGCGAATAGTTCACGTACGGTTTGATGAGGGGGTACTGACAGTCCGTTCAAATTTGTACATTTATGTGCAAAATGAGAATGGACTGTCAGGCTCTACTCTACGCGGTAAATTTAAAACAGACATTCACAACAATAAACAAACATGAAAAGACCATTTGAATTTGTAATGGACACATTCTTTGAAAATCTCGAAAAGCATCGTGAAAATCAAAGATACAACTTCAATAATTCAGAGAAATTTATGATTTGGATTGTCGGCTTCTCAATTGGAGGACTTTCGATAATCGTGACCAATCTAGCAAAATTCAATAATTCATTTGACCATTGCACAATAAAGACAGTTTTAATTTTACTCTCAACTTCGATAATTTCAGGGGTACTATACAGATGGTTCTTTTATATTTATCAGATACACTATCAAAGTATTGAATTTTATCTTCAAGGTGCTTTTTCCAGGCAACAAATCATGGAGGTAAATCCCGATGACATTTCAGATGAAAATGATATCAATGAAGTAGTAAGACGCTTAAAAATAGACTATGACGACGATGTTTCCCATGTATTGGAAGAATATACAAAATTAAATCCAGAGGGTAAACAAATAGTCCTTAATGACTTAAAGAAACGCTATCAAATAATTGCACAGGGAGCAAAACAAGAATTTGAATTTGCCATGAATTATGCCAAAGACACTTATCAAGAGGCATTTGGGCTTTCTGATAAAATTGCGAATAAAATGTTTCAACCCAACTCATCAAAAAGGTTTAAACTCTTTGGTCGATTGACCACGATTTCTTTTTTAATAAGTTGTTTATCATTTATCTCTGTGGTAATTATCTTATGTGTAAAGTATTGAGAGAAATAAAAAATCTACCGCTAATAAATAGGAACATGAGCGGCGTGCAGCGCCCAGCAATTATTCCCGGTTGAACTACACCCCGCCGGGGTTTTTGGGTAAAAGTGATGTTGAGGATTTGGGGTGGTTGGGGAGAAAAGTTAAATAACGAGTGCCGGTTAATTCTGATCGAAATAGTTTATGGAACAAGGTGAAATAGTTATTTATAAGGCTAGCGATAAGGCGGATTTTCAGCTCGAAGTTCGCATTGAATAAGAAGAAACGGTGTGGTTGACCCAAGCCCAGATGTCTGAGTTATTTCAAACCACAAGAAATAACGTAACCATGCATATTTCCAATATCTTCAAAGAAGGAGAACTGGAAAGAAGTATGGTATGTAAGGATTTCTTACATACCACTCAGCATGGTGCAATAGCCGGAAAAACACAGGAAAAAGTCATCAAGCTATATAACCTGGATGTCATTATTTCCGTCGGCTACCGTGTGAAATCGCAGCGTGGAATCCAGTTTCGAATATGGGCGAATAAAATCTTAAAAGATTATTTATTAAGAGGTTATGTCGTTAGCCAGCGCTTTGAACGGATTGAAAATGATGTGAATAACCTGAAAAGAAAATTCGATGAATTCGACTTCCGCATAAAAACAAATTTACCGCCTCACGAAGGTGTTTTTTATGACGGACAAATATTCGATGCCCACGTTTTTGTTTCGGATCTGATCAAAGCAGCCAACCAGTCCATTATCCTGATTGATAACTACATTGATGAAAACGTTTTGGCATTATTGTCAAAAAGGAAGGCGAATGTAAGCGCAACGGTATATTCCGCGAATATTTCACATCAGCTGAAGCTTGATCTGAAACGGTTCAATGCGCAATATCCGCGAATTGAAATAAAGCAGTTCACCCGGTCGCGCGACCGTTTTTTGATTATCGACCGCCAAACAATCTATCATATCGGGGCTTCGTTGAAGGATTTGGGTAAGAAATGGTTCGCCTTTTCAAAGATTGGTCTTGATGCCCGGGAGATGATTGAAAAGCTTGAAAGAGAGAAGCTAATCAATTAAAAGAATTGATATGAAGAGAATAATTTTTTATTGATTACAATAAAACCAAAAGAATAACATCAAACTCCCGGTCCGGCAGACGCGGTTTTGCGAAGCATGCCCCGGCTCATCAGGATATGCACTAAAGCAGGCGGTTTGAGGCTGGCCCGGATATGCCATCCGGTTAACGCCGGATTTTTCGATCTGGATGGGGGGGGAGCCGTACGAGCGAATAGTTCACGTACGGTTTGATGCAGGGGGTACTGACAGTCTGCCCATAATTTGTACATTTATGTGCAAAATGAGGATGGACTGTCAGGCTCTACTCTACGCGGTAATAATAACACAGATGCAAAGAAGATCTCATATAAGAACGACTTGGTTCAGACAAATTGATAACACTATTGAATTAACAGGGAAAGTAAACTCATTCAATGTTAAAGATTTTTGCGCAGCTATCTCAATCTTTAAAACTAGAGGACTGAAAAATCTTACACTAGATTTCTCTATACCGATAGATGAAAAATTCGATTGTTATTTTCTGACAGGTATCATGGCAAGCAAATTAATATCCATCTTGTATTTAAACTCATCTTCAATTGCTACAAAAGACGATTTTAGACAAACAACATTAACAGAATTAAGAAAACTTCCAATCCCAAATGTTAACGATGAATTACAGAAACCAATTAGTGAAATTGTTAAGGAAGTATTGAAATTAAAATCTGAAAATTCAGATGCAGATACTTCCAAATTAGAAAACCAAATAGACCAATTGGTTTATCAACTTTATGACTTGACTGAAGAAGAAATTGAAATAATTGAATACAGCGGAAAATGAGCATTGATTATATTTCAAGACAAATAGCCACTGTTGACCGTGAAATAAACACGATTGAGAAAAGCATACAAACTTTAGATTCTAACATTAATCGAAAATCGAAAGAAGCTAATGGCATATTGACTAAAATATCAAGGGAGAAGGATTTAAAAAGGGTAATCACCTATCAAAAAGATTTGCAACGCAAGAACGACGAAATCAATAGACTGGAAAAGGATAAAAGCTCAAAATCTAAATCACTTGCTGATAAACAGAAAAAGAAATACGACCTTCAAAGTAAACTAAGCAAAGAGGAACAAAAAGAACGGGATAAAGCAATGAAGGAACAGAAAGAAATGCTTTCATTGCAAAAAGAGATTACAAGGGAAATGGAAAGACAAAATCTTCAATCACTCCATTCTTTTGATGTTTTGAAACCCACTCAAACAGAACAGACAATCTACGATGTTTTTGTTTCGCATGCTTCAGAAGACAAAGACGAATTTGTCAGGCCATTTGTAAATAGCCTTCAGTCAAATGGACTCAAAGTCTGGTACGATGAATTTTCATTGCGAATTGGTGACAGTCTTAGGCGTTCAATTGATAATGGTTTGAAAAATTCCCGTTACGGGATTGTGGTATTATCAGAAGCATTTTTTAACAAAGAATGGCCTCAAAGAGAATTAGACGGTCTTTTCGCAAGAGAAGTAAATGGAGAAAAAGTGATATTACCGATTTGGCATAAAATCAGTAAAAATGAAGTGTTAAAATATAGTCCGATTATAGCTGATATGTTGGCTTTAAATACTTCGAGTTTTACTATTGAAGAAATTGCTAAAGGAATATCAGAAAGAGTATTAAATTAAAAATTCAATTAAAAACAGAATAATATGACCAGAGAAACTGCTATCAAATTATTCAACGAGAAGCAAATCCGCACCCACTGGGACGATGAGGACGAAAAATGGTATTTTTCAATTGTTGATGTAATAGCTGTGCTAACTGAAAGCGAAAATCCTCAAACATACTGGAGGGTTTTGAAAAAGAGGCTGTTAGATGAGGGAAATGAAACCGTTACAAATTGTAACGCTTTGAAAATGGTTGCTGCTGATGGGAAGATGCGCAAAACGGATGTTGCCGATACCGAGCAACTTTTCCGGTTAATACAAAGCATTCCTTCACCTAAAGCCGAACCCTTTAAAATGTGGCTGGCCCAGGTTGGTCGTGAACGCATAGATGAGATTGAAGACCCCGAGTTAGGAATAGACCGTTTGATGGAAACCTACCTGCGAAAAGGATATAGTAAAGAGTGGATAAACCAGCGTTTAAAAAGCATCGATGTCAGAAAGGAATTAACCGATGAATGGGAAAACCGGGGCGTCAAAAAAGGGCAGGAATACGCAATTTTGACTGATGAGATTACAAAAGCATGGAGCGGTTTCACAACCAAACAATACAAAAACCTGAAAGATTTGAAAAAAGAAAATTTGCGCGACCACATGACAAATCTTGAACTGGTTTTAAACATGCTTGCAGAAGCAACAACAACCGAGATTTCGAAAGAAAAAAAACCAAAAACATTTAACGATAACAAACGAATTGCAGGTCAAGGCGGAACAATTGCCGGTAATACAAGGCGGGAGATTGAAGAAAAAACAGGGAAAAGGGTTGTAACAAGCCAAAATGCAAAACAGCTTGATAAAAACAAAAATAAGGAAATCGGAGAGAAATGATACCAACATCAGCGCTTCGCAGCCACACACATTGCCAAGTCGCGCAAAGCCAGCCACACAAACCAAAACTTGTCAAAGAGTGTGTCTACCCCAGCCCAAGGACTGAAAAATTGCAGCAAAATTGAGAAAAAATGAAAGAAAAAATAAAAGCCAGTTGGTAATAAATAGGAACAGAAGCGGCGTGCAGCGCCCAGCGATTGTTCCCCGGCTCATCGGGATATGCACCAAAGCAGGCGGTTTGAGGTTGGACCGGATAAGCCATCCGGTACTTATTAACGCCGGATTTTCGATCTGGGTGGGGGGGTAAGCCGTATGAGCGAATAGTTCACGTACGGTTTGATGAGGGGGTACTGACAGTCCGTTCAAATTTGTACATTTATGTGCAAAATGAGAATGGACTGTCAGGCTCTACTCTACGCGGTAACCATAAAAAAAAACAATATGAAATATTTGAATACATCAAAAGTCTATTTCCTTTTAATCCTGATAATTTGTTCAAATCGGATAATAGCTCAAGACAGTGAAGTTGAAATTATTATTGGGTATGATGCTAAAAGTATTACTGTTGGAAATATAAAAGTGTCAATACAAGGTGATTTCATAGATCTTAATCTAGCAGAAACTATAGCTTATTATAACATTATAATGGATTACAAAAAGCAGTCATCAGCTAATTCTAATTCAAATGACAAACATAACCTGAACAAAGAAATAGATTCAAAATCAATCGCCTATGATATTCATGGTCGTATTGAAAAAATAGGTTCTAAATCTATTACATATGACATTAATAACCGTATTGACAAGATTGGTTCGGAAACTATATCCTATGATATACATGATCGTGTGGTTAAAATAGGTTCTAAATCAATTTCTTATGACATTAGCAACCGTATTGACAAGATTGGTTCGGAAGCTTTATCCTACGATATACATGGTCGTGTGGTTAGAATAGGTTCTAAATCTATTTCTTATGACATTAACAACCGTATTGACAAGATTGGTTCGGAAGCTATATCCTATGATATACATGATCGTGTGGTTAAAATAGGTTCTAAATCAATTTCTTATGACATTAGCAACCGTATTGACAAGATTGGTTCGGAAGCTTTATCCTACGATATACATGATCGTATGGTTAGAATAGGTTCTAAATCTATTAAATATGACATTCATGGTAGGATAATAACAGTTGATTAATGTAGGATTTTGATGAAAATATAAAAATGAGATAAATGGCAACCGCTAATAAACAGGAACATGAGCGGCGTGCAGCGCCCAGCGATTGTTCCCGGTTGAGTTACACCCCGCCGGCGCGCTTTTGTAAAGTGTACCGTGCATGAGGTTTCCGGTTGAATATGGAGCTGGTTTAAAACCTGGTAAGGACTTTACCGCACTGCACCAATGTGAGACAGACTCACAGCCTCGTTTGAGCGAAGCGGAAACGAGGGGGGAAGCTGGCAGTCGTTTATAACGACAGTATTTGAAATTTGCTGTAAGTTTCCACTTTTGACTGCTGTCGTTTTAAATGAACTATTGCACACCATCAAAAACCCTCCCTGGCGGAGCATATCGGGCGCGTTGTGTCGTTTTTTATGAACGGGAAGTCTGATTAAGCCATGAGTATTGTCCAACAGGTTTTTCTGTTTTTAATTCGTATTATTGTTACTTAATCGGGCAAACGAAACGATGTTTGACAAGAGCAAGTTTAGGACATAATTTTTGGGCTATGTTCATATATTTGGTAGTTTTACCTAACGAAAAAATTGTTTTAAATAACTATTGATATGAGCACTCACGAAGAAAACGACCACTTTACCGTATTGGAAAACAAAAGTATTGGCCGCAACCTGGCCTTATTCCGGAAGCTGCGCGACAAAAAAGCATTTGAAGTCGCCGAGCATATTGGTCTCAGCGAAGCCGCCTACACCAAATATGAGCGGGGCGAAAGTAAGATCACTATCGAAATGATCCAAAAAGTTGCGGAATTTCTTAAAGTTGATCCGCTGCAGATCGTTTCGACCACCCCAAGTAACTTCGTAGAAAATATACAAAATTCTCCGGCGGCAGGTGTTGGAAACTATATTGGCGCGAACTTTAATCCGCATAACGAGCAACTCATGCAGTCTGTGTTGAAGCTGATGGAGAACATGATGACAATAAGCCAGAAGGTGATAGAACTATTGGATAAGAATAAGTAGTGCAAGGAGAAGATTGATCAGTTGCTGGTGTTGGTTGGGAAAAAGTAGATTAGATCATAATTTATTAATTCAAAGTTGACTTGAAACGATTGATGTATCATACACAGGAGAAATGGGATAACAAACTGACAAAACCAATCATTTGTTTAAGACGTAATGCTTGGTTGGGTACAGCTTATTATTTTTGGAATGATGAGACAGATGCAATACATTGGGGACACAAAAGCAAAAGGAATACTGGTTACTTTGAAATATATAAAGCATCTATTGAATGTGAAAATGTGTTAGATACTGTTTTCAATGAGGAGCACTATAATTTTTGGGTAAAGCAGATTGAAAAAGCTGCAAAGCATATTTCAATGAAGACAGGATTAAAAGCATCTGTTAAAGAGATAAACCAATACTTTAAAGACAAGGCTAAATGGTCGGAAATCACTGATGGGGTTATGTTCCAAGACTTTACCTGTTAGTGATGACTTGCTGGTAAGAGACTTATACTACAGGAAACGGATTCAAATAGCTGTTTATAATTTGCAAATAATTAATAACTTTGCGTTCCATTCTGGCATGGAATGTAATTAAATATTTAAGAGATGATTGATTTAAACGAACTTGAAAAAAGACTTGACGAAGCTCTTGCTAAAGAAACTTCAGAAAGTTTGTGTAGTTGGATATTAAATCAACGAAAAGATAATCTTGAAAGTTTTTTAGGGGCCGGATGTTTTACACAATATAAAGGAAATCCTTACTCTTTTAACATGGATTTACCTAAACACACTGAATATAACTGCACGAACGAGAATAATCCATGTGAGCAATTAGCAAAAGCTGCGTAATGGAAGTAAATAAACAAGCCAAACTGATATTTCATGGGGTTGATATTTTAAATGTCAATTTTAATGCTCTTGCTCCTAGAGAAGGTGAGTTAAAAATAGATATTAAATGTGAACCAAAAGTCTTTTACCCTGCTGATGATTCAAATGTTTTTAAAATCATTATGGACATTGAGCTAAAGGATGAAAGATTTTTTGAATTGATACTAAGGGCTGTTGGGAGTTTTGAATTGGAATCTGAACTTAACGCTGATTTGCGGAAAGCATTCGTTAATTCAAATGCGCCCGCGATAATGTTTCCCTATATAAGGTCGTTTATCTCCACATTAACTGCAAACATGGGTAATGTTGTTGGTACATTAGTTATACCAACTCAATTCTTCAAAGGTGAGTTAGAAGAAATCAAAGATTAACAAGATACTGATAAAAAAGTTTGGAGAAACCCTCAAAGTGTATTGGGGTGGCGCTGTGGGACAACGGACTTGATTATTTCATACATTGCTTTTGCCAGTATTTTTCGGTCGAAGTCATTGGCCAGCTTTTCACAGCCTGCTTTGTATCTCACTATTGCTTCAGGATCCGAAAACAGTAAGTTGATTTTCTCTATAAAATCGGATTTATTTTCCGGTTGATAATACAAACCTGCTTTATACTTTTCAATAATTGAACGGGCCTCACCATCAACTCCTATCAGGATAGGAATCTGCATAGCGGCTGTTTCAAAAATTTTTGAAGGGATAACGGTTGTAAACAAATCACTTTTTCTGAGGTTGATAATGGCAGCATCAAGAATGCTCAAATGATCCGCTACTTCATTTTTAGGAACAGAATCCAGCATGGTCACATTACGGATGTTTTCTGATTTTACTTTTTCGATCAACGTATTTTTCTCGGCACCGTTCCCAATAAACAAAAAATGGTATTGAGGTTGAGTTTCCTGTAACTGTTTGGCACAGTCAAGGATAAAATCCAGTTTATGGGCCATTCCGTGTGTGCCAATGTAACCTAAAATCAGCTTTCCTCTCAGCTTAAGTTCAGTAAGAAGCGCTTCGTTCTTAGGTTTTGGCTCATATAAGTCAAGATTAGCGCCGTTCTTAATTACTTCAATTTTATCGGGATCAATTCCTTTAGTTTTGATTGTTTCCTTAAAACTATCAGTCACAACGATGATTTTTGATGCGCTGTGATAATTCCATTTTTCTTCTTTCTCAAAATAACGGATAAAAACATTATCCTCCATAGCACCCACCGTTTTGATGGATTCCGGCCAAAGGTCACGGATTTCGATCATCCAGGGTTTACGTTTCCAAAAGGAAAGCGTACGGCCCGCCAACGCGGTGAAAAATTGAGGAGAGGTCGCTATAATAATATCTGTTTTTTCAAAAAGACCTGCAAAAAATGACGTGATCGAGAACGAAATATAATCGAGGGTTCGTTTTATAAATCCTTCGTTGGCTGTAATGTAACTCCATACGCGAATAACTTTGATCCCGTCAATCCACTCCACTTTTTTCAATTGATTTTTATATCCTTCATATACTTTTCCCTGGGGAAAATTTGGAAAACAGGTAATTACAGTAACTTCGGCTCCAAGTTTTACCCATTCTTTACAATGTTCGTAGGTACGGGTAGCCGGTGCATTGACTTCGGGTGGAAAATTATCGGTTAAAAAAAGAATTTTCATGTTTACTGAATCGTTATTGTCGTGTTTAATTGATTTTTAAAGAGGATCTCAATCTTATAATTGTCAGCAAATTTATTATATCCCAAAGGAATTTTTGCAGATATTAATCGTACTTCATCGGCATTTGCAAATTGAACTGAAACGTCGTCTGTTATTACAGAGTCGTTTATTTTTACCGGGGTTACACCCGGTGAAAGCCAGATATGTGCTTTACCTTCGGTTATTTTGCCGACGATGTTATCTTCAACGATGATTCGGTCTTCCATAAACTTCCATTCCCTATGATGGATGGTTTTTAATCGGCGATATCCGTCGTGTTCAGCAACAATTGTATGATCGGTTTCTTTCCGAATTTTTACATGGGCCCGACGAGCCATCCGAAATGAAGACCATACTTCAGATGAGTTTTTGTCCAAAACAGTAACCGTATTATGGGCAGCGGTTCCGCGTTCTTCCAACCGGATTGCGCTGGGTTCGTATGTCGAAATGCCCGTATCGACAATGACTGGTTTTTGATGAACGTTCAATATAAAGTTAAACGTGTCGGCATGAGCATGACCCGGTTGATAGGCAGGGCCGACTGCGCCGACATCCAGAATACACTCATAATTGGAGCCAACAAATTTCCGGTAGCCCGATTCGGAAAGCATCCACGAGTTAGACAAATGATCACCGATCAGGTCCAATTTGCCGGCATAATCATTCAATTGCTCGGCCGTGGGGGCAATGTTTGGGGCCGCATCATTAAGTAAGGGCGCCTGGCCATTTGCAAATGTTAAAGCATTGAGCCAGCCCAACATTTTCTGTGCTTTTTGCAACAAATACCCGAGGAACTGTTTTTGATCGGCAAATTGAACGTTGTTTTTCAGTAGATTAATACAATCGAGTAGCCGATCAAGTAAAATCTGGTGATACATGATGCTAAGTTCAAAATGGGCGCCATCCTCCAAAACCTGTTCCTGTAACTCATCTATGATAATTTCGCGAGCTTTTCGGTAAAAAATTTCATCTTTAAAATAAAAAGCTCCGAAAAGCAGACTGAAGCCGTCTTCAAGCAAATGATTGCCCAACAGATGGTATTCCAGGTTGTCTAGGAGTATCAAATATTGGGCATAAAGAGAAGATGAGTATTGCGTATTGTGTATTGCGTATTGAGAAAAAAACTTGATCCAGTTGATGCCACGAAGCGCGGTGGGGTAGGGCTCAGTTCCGCTTGCATTGCCAGGTAAGCCGGTAATGAATTGTTCGATGAGGATCAAGCCTTTTTCCTGATTCATGCCTGTTTGAAGCAGGTAATCCATGTAGTTGAGGTTATAAGACCAGAGCTTCCCGTTCCGGGGTTCATTCCAGTCAATCGTCCCGGGATAGTCCAGCGACTGATTAAGAAAGGTAAATGCTGTTTGTTCGAAAGAAACCGATTTTTCAATCCAGGGAGTGAGATGCAGGGGGTACCCGTCTCTTTGAATCGACAACGGATACCTGAAACCAATTAATCGTCTCCAATACCGACGCACCCGATACCAGAGCTGATACCGGATTTGTATTGGCCTGAGATGGCGAACCGTATAGAATATTAGAACGAGCTGGCTCATATACATTACATTTTTATTTTCGCTTACAGGTTGCTTCGTCATTCCCTTTTCCTGTCAATCGTATCACCACAGGCAGATTGCTTCGTCACTCCCTTTTCCTGTCAATCGTATCGCTACAGGCAGATTGCTTCGTCACTCCCTCCGGTCGTTCCTCGCAATGACGCTGACTTTGGGGGAAGGCACAGGTATGGCGGCTACGCCGCCATACCTGTGCCTCTCTAATTGGTGTCTTGTCGTCATTGCGAGTGCAGCGAAGCAATCCGCTTTTATACGCCATGCCTTGTATGCTAAAGACCGACTTGTCATGGCGAGCGCAGCGAAGCAATCCATTCAAATAATTTTTATTTATTGTCAACTATTTACTTCTTTATCACTTTAAGGCAACTACGATATAATTCCTCGGTTAATCGCATTGAAAAGATCTTTCCAGTCAGGATTAAACCGGTTGATCAATTCAATTTTCTTATGTCTTGATCCTGCCTTGAGTTGTTTTTCACGTCGGATAGCATCTTCGATACAATCGAATTCTTCATAGTACACCAATTTTTTAACACGATATCTGCCAGTAAAAGAATTTTCAAATCGGTCTGTTAAATGTTGATGAAGACGATAGGCCAGATTACTGGTCACTCCCACGTACAAAACAACATTAGAACTGTTGGTCAGAATATATACATAACCTCCTTTTTTCATACGTTTATTTTTCAATTTAACGACGCATAACGTTCGTACTAAACTGCACCACTTTTCTAACGAACATCAACGGTATGGAATTCGCCGATAAACATCACCTTGGGCGTAAACTGTGGCGTTCATGGCTCGTTTCATTTGAACATTATTTGATCACGAGATTGCTTCCCGCCGCTTCTTTTCCTGTCAATCGTATCGCTACAGGCAGATTGCTTCGTCACTCCCTCCGGTCGTTCCTCGCAATGACGCTGACTTTGGGGGAAGTCACAGGTATGGCGGCTACGCCATACCTGTGACCCTCTTATTGGTGTCTTGTCGTCATTGCGAGCGAAGCGAAGCAATCCGCTTTTATACACCATGCCTTGTATGTTAAAGACCGACTTGTCATGGCGAACGCAGCGAAGCAACATTCCTTCATTCTTTTATACTTCTATCCATCTTCCTTCCTTCAAACTTTGTATGGCTGCAAAACTGGCTTTCGTTGTGTTTACGATCTCTTCAAACGGAATGATGGGTTTCCCGGTTTTAACCGACTCAACCAACAACCTGAACTGGTTTTTATGGCCTTTGTCCAACCTTGTTTTTTGCTTCGAAAAGCCTTTGACGCCATAGACTTTTAGCGTTCGCCAATTATCGATGATGAGGGTTCTTTCCTGACTGTAGGCTTCAATCCGTTCTTTTGAGTAGGCCTTGCTTCCATTGGCAAAGTAGTTGATAACGGCATTCGTCCCATTTTCATATTTCAGTAAGATACTGGCATTGTCGGTATTTTCTTCGGGGTTTAAGCCCATACTGTTCATGCAAACAGCTTTTACCATGCTTCCGGCCAGGTAGGTACATAAATCGATGTAGTGGCAGGCTTCGCCAATGATGCGGCCGCCGCCCGCTTCCAAATCGTGTACCCACAGTTCGGGCGGAATGAAACCCGCGTTCATCGTAGCCACAATGTTTTTAGGGCTATTGCCCAATAATGTTTTCATTTTTTGAGCGAGCGGAGCAAACCGGCGATTGAAGCCAACTACCACCATGAGGGCAGTGCCATCATGGCGAGGAGACGTAATCGACGCGGCAATCTTTTCATTTGAAGCACCTGAGTTATTCGTGACAACTTGCTTCGGTAGTCGCGTCTCCTCCCTCGCAATGACAATGTTTTGAAGTTCGTCTGTGGTTAAACAGAGCGGTTTCTCCACAAATACATTTTTCCCGGCCTGCAAGGCTTCGATGGTCATCGAGGCATGCAGGTTATGGCGGGTCGTGATCATGACGGTGTCGATATCCGGATCGTTGATAATCTCCCGGTAATCTGAAGTGGCTACGGCGATGCTGCCTTTTCGGGCCAGCGTTTTGGCCGACAGTCCTCCGGCGCTGGCAATGGTTTTCAGCATGGCTCCCGCTGCGTTCATGCCGGGGATGATGGTTGATGAAGTAAAATTACCTGCCCCGATAATACCGAATACGCCTTTGGTTGCTTTAAACAATTGGCTGGTCAGGCTGACCGAAGTGTTGCGCTGGCTGTTTTCGGGATAGACGAGGATGGAGGCTATGGAGCCGGATTTACGCATGTCTCCGTAAATCTGCCTGTACTGGTCTAAAGGAACCCGCTCGGTAATTAGCGGTTTTACATCGAGTTGGCCGGCCGAAATAGCTTGCAGGATAGCTTCAAAATTTCGTTTTTCGGTCCAGCGCACATAGCCAACAGGATAATCCTGCCCTTTTTGTTCGTAATTTTCATCGTAACGTCCGGGGCCGTAAGAACAAGACACCTGGAAAGAGAGCTCCTTTTTGTAAAAATCGTCGCGTCGAAGGCCGAGACCGATGACACCCACGAGGATGATGCGGCCGCGCAATCGGCTCATTTCGGCAGCCTGATGAATAATCTCATCGCTTTTGTTCGATGCGGTGATGATCACCCCATCGGCGCCGATGCCATTGGTGACGTTTTGTACAAATTTGACCGGATCAGTTCCGTTTGCCGGATTAAAAGCAATAATTCCCCCGTTCTGCGCAAGTTCCACTTTCTCCGGGTCAAAGTCATAGCCGATTACACGGCAGCCGTTTGCTTTTAACAACCGGGCCGTGACCAGCCCGATTAGTCCCAGTCCAACCACCACGATGGTTTCGCCAAAAGTGGGGTTACACAAACGAATCCCTTCCAGGCCAATGCTTCCAATTACGGTAAAGCTTGCTTCTTCGTCGCTTACCTGATCCGGTATTTTTGCACAGAGATTCTCCGGAATGCAGACATACTCTGCATGGTGACCATTTGAGGCTACCCGGTCGCCCACCTGAAAACTGTGTACTCCTTTGCCCACGGCTTCTACTACCCCCACGTTACAATAGCCCAGGGGCAGAGGCTGGTTGAGCTTGTTAAATACCGCCTCCAGGGTAGGCAAAATGCCTTCGGCCTTCATTTTGTCGAGCACCTGTTTTACCTTATCGGGTTGCTGGCGGGCTTTTTCAATTAAACCGGCTTTGCCAAACTCCACCAACATACGCTCAGTGCCCAGCGACACCAAACTACGGGTGGTTTTTATGAGTACCGTTCCGGGTTTAACGATGGGGGCAGGTACTTCTTCAAGTATTGTATCGCCTTTTTTTAAATCTTGTATAATTTGTTTCATAATAATATTTTTTTTGAAGTCAGAAGACAGATCTCTGCCCCTGGTCTCCGTTCTCTGATTTTCCGCCTCTACCTTTTCTCGTCCATCTTTTCTGTCAATAAAGAAATCCGAAGAGCCATAACGGAATTTTGTCTTTCATGCCGTATTCAATGTTATCGGCTGCCACAAAAGCATTGGGCAAGGCCTGGCTGGTTCCTTTATTTCTTCCACCTATTTCGAACGTGTACATTCCATCGATCAGAAAATCCCCTGTTGGGGTATATTGTAACCGGTGTGATTCCTTTAGCTGGTTGGCAAAAAAAGTTTCCCTTACATTGCCTTCCTTACTGACATCTCCTGAAAGCGCGTACATCAAATTGGTATTTTCAAGAAAAATCCTTTCTGGTTTTTGAAGTTTACTTATCCCCGAAATATTTTTATGCAGATAAATGGTCAGGTGGCTTTCTTCAAGTGCATAAAGATAAGTCAGTAATGATTTTCGGGTAATTCCAATCCGCTCGCTGAGTTTGGTGATATTTGGCACGAAAGGCACCGACTCGGCAATAATTTGCAACAGTTGTTTTATTCTGGGAACAAATGCCACATCAACCCCCCTGAGCATAGGCAGCTCAATTTCCAACGACATACTGATGATCTCATTTATCCGGTGGCTGTATAGCGCCGGCATTTCGTTGTAAAACGGATAATACCCGTTTTTCAGGTAATCCGGGAAATGCTCAAAAACTTTTATTTGAGATAAAACATTCTCCGACAGTTGAATATGGTTCGAAATAATCTGATGGAGCGTAACAACCGGAAAGTTTGTTTTCAGGTTACGGTTCAGGTACTCGCGAAACGAAAAGCCCTGAATTTCATAGACAACTGCCCTGCGGCTTAAATCGGCCCGGGCGTTGAGTATTTCCAAAAGCGAGGAACCGGTAAACACAATCTTCAATTCCGGGAAATCGTCGTATATGTTCTTTATTTCCTGCGCCCAGTTGGGGTATTTGTGCACCTCGTCGAGAAACAGTGACTTGCCCCCCTGCTTTACAAAGGTGTCGGTAAAATCGTATAACTTGTGCTCTGCAAACCAGATGTGGTCTAAGCTCACGTAAATAACGGTATGGTCGCGGGGCAGGTTGAGTTTAATATATTGAAGCAACAGGGTGGTTTTGCCCACTCCGCGTGCCCCCCTGATACCTATTAAACGTGCGTCCCAGGCAATTTTATCCATGATACCACGGACGAACGCCACAGGGGCATACCTGGTTTTTTG
Organism: Gaoshiqia hydrogeniformans; assembly: GCF_049347105.1. Classification (GTDB taxonomy): domain Bacteria; phylum Bacteroidota; class Bacteroidia; order Bacteroidales; family Prolixibacteraceae; genus Gaoshiqia; species Gaoshiqia hydrogeniformans. The sequence continues at coordinate 5,158,190 of NZ_CP186334.1, read as the reverse complement.
TCTCGACCGTTCGAATAAGGATTCCATTATTTTTTGTTTATTGCAGGAGTCAAATATACGCGTTTTTGTTTATTGAAGAAAACAAAAAAGGTAAGAATTAGTTAACGGAAGCTCTTGTACTGGATAATCCGGAGCACAACCACCCAGTAATTTAGAAAGAATCCAGAGGAAATGAACGTTTTTCAAAAGGAAAAAACATGACATTCCGGCGGATATGCACCCAAAAACGGGGTTGTTTGGGGCATTTTAGGTTGTAAAATGTGATTTTGAAGGAATCACGCTGCCCCGGCCAGACCGGTTCCGGAGCATAACCACCCAGTGGGTGCAAGTTATCCGAAAACGGGAGAAAACGGCACGGATTCCGGAGCATGACCACCCAAAAATGGGCCGCTAATCCAATGGCAGACAGGTGGATATTTTTTCGTGGCATCCCGTTGGCGGGTTCTGACAGAATCCGGAGCATATGCACCCACTAACCTGGTTTCCCTGAGTAACTTTTCGAGTACTTTGTGTGCTTATAAAACCAATCAAGCACACGGATTATGGCAAGAAAAGTAATACTTATGAGTCAGTTAAAACAAATTTTGAGGCTTCATCAGAGCGGGCTGTCCAACCGTCAGATCGGAAAAGAACTCGGCATTTACAAAGGGACGGTCAACAACTACATGCAAAAAATAGCATCCGGGAAACTGGATATCGGAGAGCTTCTTACCCTGGATGATCCGGTGCTGGAAGGCCGTTTTCATGCCGGAAACCCGGCCTACCTGGAAGATCGCTTTAATGAGCTGAAACAAATGCTCCCTTATCTTGAAGGAGAACTCAAACGCAGGCACGTGACCATCAAACTGCTTTGGCAGGAATACCGTGAAAAGCACCCGCAGGGGTACAGCTACTCCCAGTTCTGCTTTCATTTAAACCAGTTGCGTGTAGCCCGTAAATCTTCCGCGGTGCTGACCCACCAGCCCGGGCAGCAACTTTTTGTCGACTTTGCAGGGGATACGCTCTCTTACGTTGATCGTGAGACCGGGGAAGCGATAAAAGCGTATGTTTTCGTGGCTACCCTGCCTTACTCGGATTACAGCTTTGCCATGGCTGTTTCCCATCAGAACACGGAAAATTTTCTTTATGCACTTGGCTGCTGTTTGCAGGCACTCAGTGGTGTCCCCAAAATTGTGGTTTGTGATAACCTCAAGGCTGCCGTGATCAAAACCGACCGGTATGAACCGGACATTAACCGGGTGATGGACGATTTTGCCAACCACTATGGTTTTGCCGTGCTGGCTGCGCGTGTGCGGACCCCAAAAGACAAGGCTCTGGTGGAGAACCAGGTTAAGCTGGTTTACCAGCGGGTGTATGCCCGGTTGCGTAACCATGTCTTTTTTTCCCTGGCCGACCTGAACAGGGCGATCAGCGAAAAGATCCTGCAACATAACCAGACCCGGATGCAACAACGGGAGTACAGCCGCGAAGAACACTTTCTGGCCGATGAAAAAGGACTGTTAAAAGCCTTGCCCCTGTCAGGTTTTGATATCCGTTATTATGCGAGCCTGAGGGTGCAGCAAAACAGTTGTATTTACCTGGCACGGGACAAACACTATTATTCGGTTCCTTACGCCTGCACCGGGGAACAGGCCAGTGTGGTTTATACCCGTACCCTGGTGCGGATCTATTGCAAATCAGAGCTGGTTGCCACTCACCGGCGCACCATCGGTTTCGGATATACGCTCGTGCGGGAGCACATGCCATCGGCCCATCAGCATTACATGGACCGCAGCCCCGGGTACTACATGGACCTGGCCCGCAAACGGTCAGATGGCCTGCTCTGCCTGATGAAGATGATGTTTGCAAAGGAAGAAACGCCCGAGGTTTTATACAAACGCTGTGAGGGGTTGTTGAGCCTTCAACGCAAAACCGATCCCTTCTGTTTTGAAGAAGCCTGCCGGGTGGCCGTTGCCAACGGCATACCAAGTTATCAGTTTGTTCGCAGGCGAATCGAAAACAGGATGACATCGGATAAGCCTTCAACCATAAAGAAACTCCCCAAACACGGAAACATCCGGGGAGACTATCAATAATCAAGGAAAATAATCAGAGTACAAACCAAAAATGAAAAGAAGATGGATCAAATGATCACCCAACTCAGCGGGCTTCGGTTGTCAGGGATGGCCGCCTGCTGGAAAACATTAATTGAGACAAGAAAAACTACAGAACTTTCCCTGGAAGACGGGCTGGCCCTGCTGTGGCTATTCCGGAAGCTACCACCCAGTAATCCGGCGTATACCACCCAGGTTGAGTAACTAAATCGAAGAACTTATTTGACTGACAATATTACCGTTTTTTTCTTAAACTCTCACCTTTTAGTTCAAACCGGTGTGCCGTATAGACGATCCTGTCCAGAAAGCTGTCGGCCACGGTGGGTTCGGAAAAGACATCAAACCAACTGGCCACCGGCAACTGGCTGGCAATAATGGTTGACTTTCGGGCATGGCGGTCCTCGATGATTTCCATCAGATCCAGTTGCTGTTGTCCTTCCAGTGGCGATAATCCAAAATCGTCCAGGACAAGCAGCTCTGTTTTGGCCAGTTTGTCAAAAACCCGGGTTATAGTGCCTTCCAGTCGGGCAATCTTTAGTTTCATCATCAGCTTTTGCATATTAAAATACGCTACGCTATAGCCCAGTTCGCACGCTTTCAGTCCCAGGGCCGAGGCCAGTGAACTTTTGCCGACCCCGGTTAGTCCGACAATGATCACGGCCTCCCCGTTCTTGATGTAATCGCCCATGCCCAGCCTTGTCAACAGGGATTTGTCGATTCCCCTTGCCGGGTTGGTGTCGATTTGATCCAGGCTTATCCGGTAACGAAAGCGGGCATTCTTTTCCAGCCGGCTGAACCGGTTCATTTTACGCTGGTCCTGTTCTGCCTGGAGCAGCAGGGCCAGCCCGTCTTCCAGGGAAAGTTCTGTAGTTTTTCTTGTCTCAATTAATGTTTTCCAGCAGGCGGCCATCCCTGACAACCGAAGCCCGCTGAGTTGGGTGATCATTTGATCCATCTTCTTTTCATTTTTGGTTTGTACTCTGATTATTTTCCTTGATTATTGATAGTCTCCCCGGATGTTTCCGTGTTTGGGGAGTTTCTTTATGGTTGAAGGCTTATCCGATGTCATCCTGTTTTCGATTCGCCTGCGAACAAACTGATAACTTGGTATGCCGTTGGCAACGGCCACCCGGCAGGCTTCTTCAAAACAGAAGGGATCGGTTTTGCGTTGAAGGCTCAACAACCCCTCACAGCGTTTGTATAAAACCTCGGGCGTTTCTTCCTTTGCAAACATCATCTTCATCAGGCAGAGCAGGCCATCTGACCGTTTGCGGGCCAGGTCCATGTAGTACCCGGGGCTGCGGTCCATGTAATGCTGATGGGCCGATGGCATGTGCTCCCGCACGAGCGTATATCCGAAACCGATGGTGCGCCGGTGAGTGGCAACCAGCTCTGATTTGCAATAGATCCGCACCAGGGTACGGGTATAAACCACACTGGCCTGTTCCCCGGTGCAGGCGTAAGGAACCGAATAATAGTGTTTGTCCCGTGCCAGGTAAATACAACTGTTTTGCTGCACCCTCAGGCTCGCATAATAACGGATATCAAAACCTGACAGGGGCAAGGCTTTTAACAGTCCTTTTTCATCGGCCAGAAAGTGTTCTTCGCGGCTGTACTCCCGTTGTTGCATCCGGGTCTGGTTATGTTGCAGGATCTTTTCGCTGATCGCCCTGTTCAGGTCGGCCAGGGAAAAAAAGACATGGTTACGCAACCGGGCATACACCCGCTGGTAAACCAGCTTAACCTGGTTCTCCACCAGAGCCTTGTCTTTTGGGGTCCGCACACGCGCAGCCAGCACGGCAAAACCATAGTGGTTGGCAAAATCGTCCATCACCCGGTTAATGTCCGGTTCATACCGGTCGGTTTTGATCACGGCAGCCTTGAGGTTATCACAAACCACAATTTTGGGGACACCACCGAGTGCCTGCAAACAGCAGCCAAGTGCATAAAGAAAATTTTCCGTGTTCTGATGGGAAACAGCCATGGCAAAGCTGTAATCCGAGTAAGGCAGGGTAGCCACGAAAACATACGCTTTTATCGCTTCCCCGGTCTCACGATCAACGTAAGAGAGCGTATCCCCTGCAAAGTCGACAAAAAGTTGCTGCCCGGGCTGGTGGGTCAGCACCGCGGAAGATTTACGGGCTACACGCAACTGGTTTAAATGAAAGCAGAACTGGGAGTAGCTGTACCCCTGCAGGTGCTTTTCACGGTATTCCTGCCAAAGCAGTTTGATGGTCACGTGCCTGCGTTTGAGTTCTCCTTCAAGATAAGGGAGCATTTGTTTCAGCTCATTAAAGCGATCTTCCAGGTAGGCCGGGTTTCCGGCATGAAAACGGCCTTCCAGCACCGGATCATCCAGGGTAAGAAGCTCTCCGATATCCAGTTTCCCGGATGCTATTTTTTGCATGTAGTTGTTGACCGTCCCTTTGTAAATGCCGAGTTCTTTTCCGATCTGACGGTTGGACAGCCCGCTCTGATGAAGCCTCAAAATTTGTTTTAACTGACTCATAAGTATTACTTTTCTTGCCATAATCCGTGTGCTTGATTGGTTTTATAAGCACACAAAGTACTCGAAAAGTTACTCAGGGAAACCAGGTTAGTGGGTGCATATGCTCCGGATTCTGTCAGAACCCGCCAACGGGATGCCACGAAAAAATATCCACCTGTCTGCCATTGGATTAGCGGCCCATTTTTGGGTGGTCATGCTCCGGAATCCGTGCCGTTTTCTCCCGTTTTCGGATAACTTGCACCCACTGGGTGGTTATGCTCCGGAACCGGTCTGGCCGGGGCAGCGTGATTCCTTCAAAATCACATTTTACAACCTAAAATGCCCCAAACAACCCCGTTTTTGGGTGCATATCCGCCGGAATGTCATGTTTTTTCCTTTTGAAAAACGTTCATTTCCTCTGGATTCTTTCTAAATTACTGGGTGGTTGTGCTCCGGATTATCCACTGCTGCTCCAGGCAGAACAGGACCAGCGTAAAATGAACCGGTTCAGCCGGCTGGAAAAGAATGCCCGCTTTCGTTACCGGATAAGCCTGGATCAAATCGACACCAACCCGGCAAGGGGAATCGACAAATCCCTGTTGACAAGGCTGGGCATGGGCGATTACATCAAGAACGGGGAGGCCGTGATCATTGTCGGACTAACCGGGGTCGGCAAAAGTTCACTGGCCTCGGCCCTGGGACTGAAAGCGTGCGAACTGGGCTATAGCGTAGCGTATTTTAATATGCAAAAGCTGATGATGAAACTAAAGATTGCCCGACTGGAAGGCACTATAACCCGGGTTTTTGACAAACTGGCCAAAACAGAGCTGCTTGTCCTGGACGATTTTGGATTATCGCCACTGGAAGGACAACAGCAACTGGATCTGATGGAAATCATCGAGGACCGCCATGCCCGAAAGTCAACCATTATTGCCAGCCAGTTGCCGGTGGCCAGTTGGTTTGATGTCTTTTCCGAACCCACCGTGGCCGACAGCTTTCTGGACAGGATCGTCTATACGGCACACCGGTTTGAACTAAAAGGTGAGAGTTTAAGAAAAAAACGGTAATATTGTCAGTCAAATAAGTTCTTCGATTTAGTTACTCAACCTGGGTGGTATACGCCGGATTACTGGGTGGTAGCTTCCGGAATAGCCACTTGTACCCGGAACCCGAACTATTCTGTCTGCTTTTTTATGGTCTTGGATGAGTTGGTTCATTTTCAAATAAATTACGATAAAGTTTTATTATTTCGTTTGCACCATTAACTATCGGATCATTTGATTTGAAAATCGAATGTTTATTTATTTGATCTATAAGTTTTTGTAGACTATCTGTATCTCTCAGATTAAATATTAAGCATTTCGATGGCCTTTTGATTACATCAGAAGCTATAACCTGTTTATTGAGGTATAATGCTTCTTTAATCGATAATGGGTCTCCATCAGTTGTTGTGGCCCTTATAAAACAATCTGTGAATTTTAGAATTTCAAAAAATGAGTGAGGTTCCGAAATCAGGTTAATGTTTTTTGTTAGCTTGATTTGTTGCATTTCAAAAAAATGTTTGTAGCTACCAGAAGGATCTGAAAATACTAATGAATACTTCTGATTTTCCTTTTTGGAGAATATTTTTGCCAAAAGTGAACCACAGTAGATTTCATTTTTATTTTTATCATAAGTGAGATTGAAAGCGTGAGTACAAAAGATTAGAGAGTATTTTTCTTCTAATTTTCTCAACTCAGTGATAATGTGTTCTGGCAATATTTCTTCTTTCACTGGAGGAATAAATGCAGGTATTAAAATAGCCTGCGAATTTAGAGATTGAGCTAAACATAGACTTTCAGCATTAAGAACGATAGGGATTGAGGACAATTTGATTGATGACTTATCAAACCAGTTTCCCAAGAAGTTGAATCTCCCAAGGTTACCATGAAATGTTATTATCATTTCAGACCTACTAATAAATCCGAGAAAAGTAAAGACAAATCGAATAAAAGGAGAGCTTGCATGAAGATGTATTATTTGTCTCTTTGTTAAAGTTAAATACATTAGGGAGAGTATGTTTTTTTTTGAAAGTTGTTCAAATTGAAACTTGATCCGACTTTTCTTCAATGTGTCAATTAACCGTTGAACATGTATTGTCACTCCACCAATTGGTGGAGGGGTTTTGCCAATTATTAGTATTTTGTTCATTTTCATTTAATGAGATAATATGCAAGATTTAGGCTTATCATTGTGATAATTGTAAGGGAAAATAAATATTTTCTTTCATTGGGTGTCAATTTATAATAACACCATATTGCACAAATATATATGCTGGGATAAAGACTCATCGCGCGTCTGTGAGAGAAGGTATAAATACTTCCTGCGAGAAAAGTCAATGTTAAGATTAGAAGCAAATAATATTCAAATGGAATTGATTTTCTAATTCTTCGAACAGAAATAGAATAAATAATAAACGACCACAAGGCTAAATGAAATATGCCAGCAAATATCTCATAGATACGAAATACTGAATGTCCATTTGCATTAAAGCCTTCATTAACTGCGTTTATGCTAGGGAACGGTTGGATTTGACTATAAACACTGACGAATAGTTCTCTAAATCCAATTGGTAAAGAAAATAGCACCTGCCCTAATCCAGATGAGTCATTAAGCTCTTCGGAGTAAATAATATACGTTTCATATGTCGCTTTGATCTTCTCAAAATAATTTAAAATTAAAGGGAGTAGAAAGATAATAGCAATAAGTGAAATAAAGATGGTTGACAGCTTGACTTGACGTAATAATAAAATTAAGAAACCTAAAACTACTATTCCTGATTCTGGCCTAATAAAGCTAGTAATCAGAGCAATAATTAAGATTTTAACTATCCATAGATGTTGTTTGGGCAAAACGGTATTGTAAGCTAAAAGAAACATAAATAAAATTAACACATCTCGCAATAACGTGGGAGTAAAAATCGGTATAAATGAGAAAATACCTAACAAATAGGTCCATTTTTTTGCCTTCTCAATTTCAAGATTATTTTTAATCAAAACATATAATTGTTGAACACAAAGACCTCCTATAAATGAATTTAATATAATATGAATATAGATATTGTTTTTGTCAATTATGTTTGCAATAGATGCATTAATTGCTAATAATAAGTTCCATCCCAAAGTATCTTGATAAATTAATGAAATCTTTTTAAACTGTATAATGAAGCTTTCAAAAGTCTTTACGTTGTTAAATGTTTCTGTTATTTTGTAAAAAGTCGTTGAGTCCAGAGCATTATAATAATCTTTTAATGGGTCTGAGATAATTGACAAAGCAATTAATAACCCCCAGCCTGAGTAAAATAAGAAAAATGATATAATGATTTTTTTGCTCGGCTTATTTATTGGTACAGACAGAATCAATACCACAATAAATAATAATAATATCAATGGTGAGATTAATTCTTTTTCAAATCCAATGATCGCAAAGAATAGAATCAAAAAAATACTACTAATCAGTCCCAGTTGTTGAATCTGTTTCATAGATTAATTTATTGAGCATATTTTTCTCATCAAATAATGTTTTGAAATCTTGATAGGCATTTTCACTCAATATTTTTAATATCTGTCTATCATTACGAAGATGTAGAATAAGATCACCAATTTTTTTAAAATCGTTTGGGGCAGTTTTATATCCATTGATTCCATCGCGAACTATATTATTAACACCTCCAAGGTTAGATGAAATAACAGGGGTTTTACATGCAAAGGACTCAATATAAACTAATCCGAAAGATTCAATGTAACGACTTGGCAATATAAATAAATCAGCGATATTGTAATAGTCTATCAGATCTTCTCTCTGAACTGAACCTAAGAATATTACCTTATCTATTATATTGTAATTTTTAGATACAGTTTTGAGATGATGTTTGTAAGGGCCATGTCCTCCTATTATTAATTTGATATTATCTGCCTGATTTTTGATAAAATTTATAGCATCAATTATCGTGTCTTGTCCTTTTTGGGGGACTAATCTCGATGCAGAAAAGATAATAAAATCATTATCTGAAAGATTTAGATTTCTTCTGATTATTTGTTTTTCATTCTCGGATTTCGGATAAAAAATGTTTGCCGATACTGCATGAGGAATTATTTTTAGGTTCTTCTTTAGTTCGGGCATAAATGAGATCCATTGTGAATATTCAGACTCACTGACAACAATGATTAATTTCTGATTAGGAAGTAAATTTTTGATTCGTACTGGTATTCGAAATATTTTCATTAGCAAGGAGGTTTGATGAAAATATGTATTAATTTCTCCTCCATGCATAACAACTACACCTTTATTTGTTTTTGATTTGCTTATGAATGAGTAAATAAGAGTATATATCTTTTTTGTTCTCCCATCATTTATAATAATCGTATCAAAGTCCTTCCTAAAGACATTCCATATTATGAAAAGAGAACGAATAAGGTAGATTACTTCCCATATTTTCTTAAACTGTCGATTGAGTTTGTTATTTGGAGCCAATAAGCATAGAGATACATCATATCCTTGGTTTTTAAGCCCATCAAATAGACTTTTAGCATAAATCCCTGCACCTCCGATAACAGGCGGATATTCATATGTTATAATTGCTATTTTTCTCTTTTTCACGGATTAATCTAATTGTAATTAAAAGTATGAGAATTTGCATTGAATAAATTTATAGCATCAGCAAAAGATTCTACACCAGTATATATTTTTCGTCTTTTCAAGATATAGATTTCCCATTTTCGGAGTGCTTTAGTATAAAATATAGATAAGAAGTCTACCATAAAAAATACCATTAAATTGATTTTCATCGTAATATTATTCTTAGAAAAAACTTTGTATTCTGTCAGTATAATATTAAAAATGGAGGTATTCATTAGTAGTGATCTGGCTACCATTCGATTAACATTAAACAATTTTAATCTATCATATGATTTAGTGTCGATCAAGGCCTGTATCCCTGCAAAAGCCCAAATTGTTTCTACACTATAATATCTGGGGAGTCTTTCTGTCCATATAATTTCTCTTCCTTTAAAATGCATTGCATCTTCCAATCTTCCACAATGTGTTTTATTAGTACCCATTGAACTTCCACTTTGAGGGCATGCACCAGCTATGCTAAATGGAAAATCAACATGATAAGATTCTGTTATAAAGTTTGATAAAATTATACATGAATAAATGTCTGGACTTACACCATTAAATAATTTCATATTCTTGTCCTTTATCTTTTTAAGTACTGATGTTTTTATGATTCCATGATATGGTCTAGGTAATGATGTATGATTATAGTCTAATAATCCTTTTTTTACCAAATTGGTTAGTTCTTTTTGAGTTTTTACTATTGAATATTTAGATGATGGTTTCAGATAATTTAGATTACCATTCTCCCCTCGTTCTGGATTTGGATACACATAATACATCGGAAATCGGGGAACTATTGATTCTGCTCCTTTAGATTTAAAAAACTTTACTATCTCTATAATGTTGGGATGAATAGAATCATCATCCCCCAAAAAAATAAAATACTCACCTATAATATTTTTTACAGCTAACTCAAAATTTTCCGAGATATTCATTCTTTGGGCCGAATAGAAATAATCTATTCTATAATCTTTCTTTTGGTTACAAAATTCACGAAGTATATCTTCATCGCTATTGTCTTGAATTACTAGTTGTATATCTTGTGTCTGTATACTTGTGATGTGATTTATTGTTTTTCTACAATATTCTTGTCTGTTCTTTGTCGGAATAACAATACTTAACAATGGTTTCATATTTGTAATTGATTATTTTTTGTGGAAAACAGCGATAAAATTATTTGAATGGGATTTTTCCTGATTAATAAAGCTAAAGTACCTAAAAAAGTCACTAATGTTCCTAATCCGATCCATAAAAGCGAAAATATCCGGTTATCGTTTGTTATGTTAGGAATTATTGAAAATATAAAAGCGATACCAAATGAAGTTATTAATGGCATTAAAAATTGATTTAGAAATGACATGCTCCACTTATATTGACTTAAAAATTTTCGACTAATGACGTATGTATAGATAACAGTTATAAATGTCTGAACAACACAATAAACCGTTGCAGCGCCTATTGGCCCGAACTGCCTTGTGGCAATCCAATAGCCCGGTAAGGTTATAATTAAACTGGAAATTCCTAAAACATTATTTAGCCTTGTGTAACCATTTGCTATAGCGATATTAAACGGCAATATCTGTAAAGCTAACATTGCAATTGCAAAAGCAATTGTTGGAAGTAAAGGGGCAACTTCAGATGCAATGTCATTTTTGTTGGTCCATATCCAAATTAAATCATGAGCATAAAAATTCATATTAGCCATAACTGAAAAAACCAAAATTGTCACTATTATGTTAATGTCAGAGAATAATTTTGACGCTACCCTATTTTTTCCTTCCGAAAAAAGAGTGGTAAAACGAGGCAGAACTGCTGTTGAAATGGGATTAACCAAGACTATTATTCCCATTGAAAGGGATACTGCCAATGAATAATACCCCAGGCACTCGACAGGTAACATTTTGGTGATTGCCATTTTATCCATTTGGGTATTTAATCCTGCAACCAGTGAGATTAATAACATACCTCCTGCAAAACGCCAAATAGATTTTAAAACTGACCTGTCAATTTTAAATTTAAAATCGAATTTTAACTTACCAGTTAGCTCTTTTCTTAGCATTAGACCAATTAGCAATGCAAATAGTATAGTTGAACCAGTCTGCCAAGTAAAGAAAACCAGAAGAGAGGGTTTAATTAAGATGGCAATAACGACTAATCCATTTCTGAGAATTCCCCATCCAACCAGAAAAGCGTTAGCTTTCACCTGCTTTTCCAATCCAAGCCAACCTCCGGTATAAAAGCGTAGCAATAATTGAAAGCCAATATCGAGACTTATAATTTTTAGAAAAAGGACTACTTGCTCGGGTGGAATAGTTTTAAGGTTTAACCACTTTGATGCAATCGTATGAGATAACAAGACGACGAGCAATATTGCAAATATAATTAGGCCAAAATAGAGCGTTTCAAGGGTTTTAAAAATTTTAATTTTTTTTTCTCTCGAGTTATCATTTCTTGCAAATTCGCGTGATAAGGTTGCTGTAATACCAGAATCTAAAAAGGCCATTAATCCAGCGATAACTAAAGTAAAGCTTATGACTGAATAGCTTTCGAAACCAAGGATATTAATGTATAATGGTATAAATAAAAAATTAGACAGAATACTCCAAAAACGACCTACAAAATTTGCAAATATATTCTTTTTCAAAATGCGTTTCCTTTATATTTTAACGATGAAATATTGTCTGTTTTTATTAAAGCCATTGTTTCAATATTTTGAATATCAAGAGATAGTACTAATAGATTTTTGTTAATTAGCTTCCAGCCGTACTTTTGGTAAAAAGGTGTAAGATTGTTTTTGCAGAAAAGTAAACCTGTTTTTTCACTTTTAATGATGAACTGGTTTACCTGTTTCATTAGTTCTTTTCCATAGCCTTTGCCTTTTTCAATTGCACACACATTTCCTATACCAAAAGCTTTTTCTTTTTGGTTGTCAACTTCTATTTCAATATCAATTAGATTAAGATATGCAACAGCTTTACTTGCATTATAAAGCAAGAAATGAATATCATCGTCTTTAATGTTATTTTTTATCCATTTCTTTTGCTCGTCGGACGGGTAAGGCCAAACTGACGATTTTACCCAAATAATTTCATCGAGTATTTCGCAAGTAAGCTCCTTATGTGGAATTGCTTTAATTTTAAACATTGTCTTCGTTGTTTTTTTTAAACCACCACCCACAGGGTAAAGCTACAAATCTTGAATAAAAGTCAATAACCCCCGGTAGTTCATGGCGTTTGCCAAAAACTGAATAATTGCTGTTAGGCAAATGAACCCCGGAAGCGTAAAAATTAAGTTCTCGAAATTGAATAATTGCTTTCTTTTTATCGGGAGCCAAAATTCCAAAAATCCAGTAGTTGGGTTTGTCGGTCGACTTTCCCAATACATGATATTTGAGGTAATCGCTTGCTATTTTTTCTTTCCAAACAGCAGCATTTTTAGTTTGCTTTGCCAGTAAGCTTTCAAGTTGCTCCATTTGGGTATAACCAATATAGCTATTGACTTCGCTTAAAGTCGCGCCATAACCGGGTTCGGATATGTCATACTCCTTTGAAATTTCGCCCGATGAATCACGAAATAGTGTCCTGTTTACACCAAGATCTCTGGCACGTTTTGCTTTTTCGAAAAGATTGTTATCACTAATGCACAAAGCGCCACCGTCAATTGTATTAGGCAATCGCACGGTTTGAAAAGAAAAAACTGTGGCATCAGATCCTGTATTGCCAATCAGATTCCCTTTGTATTTTGAACCAAAAGCTTCAATGGCATCATCAACAACATAGATCCCCTTTGCCTTTCCAATAGCATTTATTTCATCAATATAGCCTGGATACCCGCAGTGGTGATTGTGAAATATTGCTTTCGTCTTAGCTGTAATTTTTTCTTTTACATTATCGGGGTCAAGCGTTCCCGTATTTGGATCAATATCTGCCCAAATCACTTTTGCGCCAATTGTTACAAACGGCTGATTTGAAGCCAGGCAACTCATCGGTGAAGCAATAATCTCATCACCATGTTTAATGCCTAAAGTTGTAAGAACGATCAGCATCGCGGAGTTGAATGAATTAACTACTGCTATATTGGAACTACCAATGTATTCACCCAGTTTTTTTTCAAACATTCGCCCCCACTGTCCATAAGCCAATGCCCCAGAGTGTAAAATATTATTTAACTCGGGTAAATCTTTTGGCATGAATGGTTTGTATAACGGAATCATTTTACCAACCTTTTTTTATCGTTTCTACAATCAACTCGCGTTCTTCGGTTGTGAGCCACCAGCCACAAGGTAAATGTACCATCTTTGAGTAAAATTTATTGAGGTTCGGTAATTTTTGATTAAAATCGTTCAGATAACCGTGCCAGTCGTTGCGTTTGTGAAGTTCCGAAGCCATTATTCCGGCTTCAGACATTTTTCGGATAAATCCGTCCCTGTTTCCCACTTTTAGGGTGTAAAGCCAATAGGATGGTTCGCTACCTCGATAATATTGCAACAAGTCAATGCCAGGAATTTCCGTTAATTTCTGGTCAAAATATTTTCCATTATCAATGTATTGATTAACAACTGAATCAATATTTTTCAGTTGAATAAGGCCAATGGTTGCATTCACATTGTTCATGTGGTATTTGTAACCCTGAAACTGGATGTTGTTTTCCAAGCGGGTCTTTGTTTTATCAATACCAAACCAGCGGAGCAGTTTTCCTTTTTCGTACTCATCTTTATTTTGAATTTGAAGCATACCTCCATCAACAGTAGTAAGGTGCTTTATGGCTTGGAATGAAAAGACAGTGTAGGGGAAATGATTTCCTGTTTTCAAGCCATTGAATTTAGCTCCAAGCGCATGAGCAGCATCATGAATAACCGGAATGTCGTATTTTTTAGAAATATCTTGAATTTGAGAAACATTTACCGGAACGCCGGCATAATCAACGACCATTATTGCCTTTGTTTTTTCGTTGATGTTTGCTTCAATTGATTCAGGTGAAATGTTGCCTGTTTCTAAATCTACATCAGCATACCTTATTTTTGATCCAATCATTTTGATGGCTACGTTTGTTGGTTCAGCGGTAAGGGCTGTTGAAATTACCTCATCTCCTTCGTTAACTCCGGCAAGAATTAATGCAATATGCAACGCTGCTGTTCCTGAGTTAAGCGAAAGAGAATGACCGCTGCCAATATATTGTTCGAATGCGCGTTCGAAAAGCTCAACCTGCTCTCCCTGGGCTACATATCCACTATACAGAACTCTTTCCAATTCCGGCATCAATTTTTCCCTTTGGGGAATATTCGTTTTAACAAGAGGTATCATCTAGTTCCGTTTTAATTCATCTTGTACATATTCAAGGCTCAATAACAATTCTTTCAATTCCTCAACATTTAACCTCTTTGTATTATCTGAATTGTATTCTTCAGCTATAAGCTTCGGCCCTTCTTCTTCTCTATATTTGGTGTAATTTAAATCCCGAAAGTCGGCTGGAATTCTGTAAAAATCGCCCAAGTCTTCCGCTTTCGCCATTTCTTCTCTTCCACATAAAGTTTCAAACCTCTTTTCTCCGTGCCTTGCCCCAATTACCTGAATTTCATTATTTGCATTGAAAATCTCTTTTAAAGCAGTGGCTAATATTTCGATTGTTGCTGCTGGAGCCTTCTGAACAAATGTATCACCAGGATTTGCATTTTGAAAAGCATATAAAACGAGATTAACTGAATCATCAAGAGACATCATGAAGCGAGTCATTCCAGGATCAGTAATTGTCAATGGTTTTCCTTCTTTTATCTGTTGAATAAACAAAGGAATAATAGAGCCTCTTGATGCCATCACGTTGCCATAGCGTGTTGCACAAATGACGCCGTTATTGCTTTTGACTCTGGGATCGCGAGCTTTAGAAATTGCGATTTTCTCCATCAATGCTTTAGTCATCCCCATCGTATTTATGGGATAAACGGCTTTATCCGTACTTAAAACCACAACCTTTCTTACATTGTTTCTCGCCGCCGCTTCTAGTACGTTCTCAGAACCTAGAATATTTGTTCTTACAGCCTGCATTGGATAGAATTCACATGATGGCACTTGTTTTAATGCTGCTGCTTGAAAGACGAAATCAACATCACGCATAGCAGAATTGATGCTATCGAAATCACGAACATCACCAATGATAAAATTCAATTTGTCATTTTTATAATGAATTCTCATATCTTCTTGCTTTTTTTCATCTCTGCTGAATATCCGAATTTCTTTTAAGCCGGAATTGAGAAATCGTTTTAGAACAGCATTCCCAAAAGAACCTGTTCCACCAGTAATTAAGAGTGTTTGATTTTTAAACATTTTTTGTATTGTATTGATAGCTATTTTGATACTTACATTTTCTTAGTCTACAATTTAATCTGTATCACAATGTATACGAATTAGTTTTTAAGTATTTTTAATAATCAGTTCGTACACCTGTCTTTTCCTGTAACGATTATTTGCTTTACTCATCACGCCCTAAGCTGCCGGCTCGTTGAGCGGCCTGGATACTTCACGGATCATCGCGGCTTTATTTGTTCCAACCGGTTTAACGGTCCCTGTCTCCGGCGCTTTCCGGGTTTGTTTCCTGCCCCCGGGCAAAACCAGACTAAGCCGGTTTTTTTTGTCCTTTTTATCAAAAGGAACAAACGGGGGTTGGATGTGGCTTGCTCTATTTTGTCTCATGTTTGCTTTTATGTTTTTTATTTCAAGTTTCAAACTCTCCCGACTTCACTCCTGATAAACCGGGACTTTCATGGGTCGCATGCTCTTTGCCCCATGCGCCATGCTGCTCACAGGATTTCCCAGTAGCCTCCTTTGGCCGGGCCGATGCGTTTGATCAAGCCAAGCGCTTTTAGTTTGTTGATATTGTCCAGCACTTTTCGTTTTGAAATACCAATATTTTCGGCTATTTGTAACATCGAAATACCTCTGTTTTCTTCGATTAATTTTATTATTTTTTGCTGATTTTCCGTCAGGTTATCGGGGACCTTATCGGGGACCTTATCGGGGACCTTATCGGGGACCTTCCTTTGCCTATCAGCGGCATCTTTTATGACATCCTTTTTTTCTTTGAACAAAACAGCCCGGAAGCCATTAAATACTTCTTCGAATTTCGGTTGTTTAACACCGTAGTCTTCACAAATATTCATGATGCGCCTGATGCCGGAACCATAACGTTCGATCAGTCCCACCTCTTTAAATGCTTTTGCAATTAATTTATTCCGGGTTTTCGAGCTGTAATTTCCCGTCAGCAAGTCATCAATGGTGATGCCACCGTAAAGTTTTCCCGGGTTAAAGAATTCGATCCGGTCGTCAAATATTTTGATGATGCTGGCGCTGCTGTCCCTGTAATCGCGGTGCACGACCATGTTAATCACGATCTCGCGGATGGCATCCAACGGATAATCAAAACGTTCCGTTCGTTGCGGTTCACCCGTAATGATGTACTCCACCATCAGGTGCTTCTTTATGAAGGCGATGATTTCATCAACCTCGGTAAACAAATCGGTATTCAGCGAAACACTGTCGATGATGGTGGTCGGGCTTTTAAATCGTCCTGCCTGTACATCGCTGATCAGGCAATATTCTTTCACGAAAAGCAAATAACCGCCAAAGGTCAGTTGATGATCACGAATAATTTCCAGTTTCGCCAGAAAATCCAGGTGGGGCATTTCAATTCTTTGCTGTGTCCGTTGTCCGATCATCTCAACAAAACGCTTCACTTTTTCGGCAGCAATATGCTCTATGCCATGATTGGGATCAGGATAAAAGTCCCAGCTTGTATTGATGGTTTTAAGATATTCGTCAGCGATTTCATTAACACTCATCAAATGGTTGGAGTTGGCAATGCGTTTAAAATATTTCCCTCTTGTGGCTACCGGTTTAACAGGATATTCCTGGATGGAAAAAACCACTACTGTTTTGTTCCCGACCCCGATCACGTCTGCGTCCGGAATTAACATGGGCGATGTTTTATTTTTGATCTCGTTGATCCAGTTTTGCACCGTCTCCGAATTGACAGTAAGCCCGGTAACTTCATGTTTTTGATTAACGCCGGCAACAACCTTTCCTCCTGTTGTGTTGGCAAATGCCACGAGGGTTTCAAGCAGTTCGTTGTTGAAACTGCTTTTGAACTCAAGGTTTTCGCCTTCGCCTTTGGTCATGATCTGTTGAAGTTCGGCTACCGTCATTTTTAGTCCGTCAATTGCACAAAATTACATAAATTTAGATGGTTTTGTTGATTACCTCCATGATCCGGGGGCAAGCTTCTCCATCGCCGTATGGATTATTCGCTTTACTCATCACTCCGTAAGCTGCCGGCTCGTTGATTAGCCTGGATACTTCACGGATAATTATTTCTTTATCCGTACCTACCAGTTTAACGGTTCCGGCATCAATTGCTTCGGGCCGTTCGGTGGTATCGCGCATCACCAGCACGGGTTTACCCAAGCCGGGAGCTTCTTCCTGAATACCGCCCGAGTCGGTAAGCACCAGGTACGACAGGTTCATCAGGTACACGAAAGGGAGGTAATCCAACGGTTCGATAAAATACACATTCTGTGTATCCGAATCACATGAGTTATTACGAATTTCACGAAGGTCGCCGAAAACTGCTGTGATGGCATGGCGGACATTGGGGTTCAGGTGCATGGGGTACACAAAGTCGACATCCGGAAATTGTTCGGCCAGTTCTTTAATGGCTTCGCAGATATTCAGGAAACCTTGTCCGAAGTTCTCGCGGCGGTGACCTGTGATTAAGACAAGCTTTCGCTTGTTGGTGATCAGGTGTTTAGGTGATTGAACGGAAGAGTGGGTGTCCCAGGCTTGTAGTTTCTCAAAGGGTAAGCCGAAGTTCACCAACTTTTCAGTAATGGCTTTTTCCAGGGTTTCATCTTTTTTCATCTTATCGATGACCCAGAAAAGGGCATCAATCACGGTGTTTCCTGTTATATGGATGTTTTCTTCTTTTACGCCTTCACGCAACAGGTTTTGGCAACTCAGCGGGGTGGGTGCGAAATGCCAGGTAGCCAGTCTTCCGGTTAACTGGCGGTTCATTTCTTCAGGCCAGGGGCTGTAGATGTTGTAAGTGCGTAAACCTGCCTCGATATGTCCCACGGGGGTTTGTTGGTAAAAGGCGGCTAAGGCGGCGGCAGTTGAGGTAGAGGTATCGCCGTGTACCAGAACGACATCCGGTTTAGCAATTTTTAATACCTCGCGCATACCCACGAGTACCCGTGAAGTAACATCGTATAAATCCTGGCCGGCTTTCATGATGTTCAGGTCGTAATCGGGAACAATTTCAAATAAGTCCAGCACCTGGTCCAACATTTCACGGTGTTGCGCGGTCACACACACTTTGGTATCGAACTGTTCCGGGTATTTTTGCAACTCCTTCACCAAGGGCGCCATTTTGATGGCCTCGGGGCGTGTCCCGAAGACGAGTAGTATCTTTTTTTTCATGTTGCTATTTTTTGAATACGCCGGCAAAGTCGAGGATAATTTTGTCTTCGCGATAACTTAATGTTTTAAATTCGTTGTGTGCCACCAGAAAGGCAATGATGTCGGCTTTTTCGTAGGCTTCTGCATAATTGGTCAGTTTGAATACACTGTGCTCATTGATATTGGGTTCTACAATGATGAAGTTGTTTTGCTCCGACTGCATCACTTTTTGGGCGATATATTTTGCCGGGCTTTCCCGCAAATCGTCAATGTTTGGTTTAAATGCCAGTCCCATGATCGCCGTTTTGGGTTTATAACCATGTTTTAATTCAAATTCGAGCATGGCATTCTTTATTTTTTCGGCACACCAAAAGGCTTTGTAATTATTAATCTCGCGGGCGGTACCAATCAGCCGCGATTCGCGCGGGTAGTCCGATACAATGAAATAAGGGTCAACCGCGATACAGTGACCGCCGACACCGGCCCCGGGTTGAAGGATATTGACCCGCGGATGTTTGTTGGCGAGTTCAATTAATTCCCAAACATTAATTCCTGCTTTATCGCAAATGATGGACAGTTCGTTTGCAAAGGCAATTTGCGCATCACGCGAGGAGTTTTCGGTCAGCTTACACATTTCGGCGGTGCGGGCATTGGTCGCATGAAGGGTTCCTTTCACAAAGCGGGCATAAAACTCTTTTGCCTTTTGAGTCGATGCATCATCAATTCCGCCAATTACCCGGTCGTTGTGAATTAGCTCATGCAATACGTTACCGGGTAATACCCGTTCAGGACAATAAGCAATGTAAAGTTGTCCCATCAAGTCAGGGCGTTCTTTAAAAATCAGTTCCGCCATTTTCTCCGTGGTCCCCACCGGTGATGTGGATTCAATAATATAGGTATCTCCGGCTTTGAGTTTCGGAAGTACATGTCTTGTCGCGGCTTCAACAAACGAAATATCGGGCTCATGGTTCCCTTTAAACGGCGTAGGGACAACGATTAAGTGTACATCGGCCTCGATGGTTTCGGTTGAGGCCTTGAAATAACCGGATTCAACACCGGCTTTGACAACCGATTCAAGGCCGGGTTCAATGATGTGGATTTTGCCCTGGTTAATTGTATTAATAACCCGCTCATTAATGTCGACGCCATGTACCTTTAGTCCATTTGCAGCAACAACCGCAGCTGTTGGAAGACCAATATAGCCTAATCCTATAAATTGAATTTGCATATTTTCGTTAATTGATTTTTTATATGTTTTCAGTTGTTATTTCATTGAAAAACAGATATCTAAAAATTAGCTTCGGCAAGCTTTTCCTGACAAGATTCGGATCTGTTTTTTTTCGCTCCCAAAAGTAATCAAATTCCCCCAAGAAGACGAACGGAAAAGTAAAAAGATTACTGTTAATTAATGAGCAGTGAGTTCCGGGCTTTGGTCTTCTCGTTAAAAAAGTACCTGAGGACCAAAGTGGCAACGTGCCCGACTAAAAAGGTGATTAAATCCGGCGAATGTTAATCGTTAAGAGGTAATCAGTAATCAGTAATCAGTAATCAGTAATCAGTAATCAGTATGTGAACTTAGCTGCTTCCTGGCGTTCTTTGCGTTAAATAAAAGTACCTGAGTATCTAAGTGCATAAGTGCCTGAGTACCAAAGCACCTGAGTTTTGGTTCCTGGCTCTTGGCTCTTGGCTCTTGGTTCTTGGTTCTTGGTTCCTGGTTCCTGGCTCCTGGTCATTAGTCACTGGATAATTGGTCACTGAGCACTGAAGCTTTCTCCGTTTTCCGTTCTCCCGTCTCCGGTCTTCGTTAATTGGTCAATGCAGCTTGGAGCATAGAGCTTGGGGCTCGTTTTCTGTGGAACTTTGCGTTAAGAAAGTAACTAAGTGTCAAAGTGCCTGAGTACCAAAGCACCTGGTTCTTGGTTCCTGGCTCTTGGTTCCTGGCTTCTGGGCATTGGTCACTGGATAATTGGTCACTGAACACTGAACACTGAAGCTTTCTCCGTTTTCCGTTCTCCCGTCTCCGGTCTTCGTTAATTGGTCAATGCAGCTTGGAGCATAGAGCTTGGGGTTCGTTTTCTGCGGAACTTCGCGGCTTCTCTGCTTCCTTTGCGTTAAAAAGAGTAGGGAGCGCCGGGGTTTGGTCTTTGCATTAAAAAAGGGTATGATTGTCTACGGTTATGAGTACCAACGTTGCGCCGTTCATTTCGGGTTAGCTGATATCCAGGTAATTTTTTGTGTGAAGAATGATTTTTGATTTTATGGCATTCCAGTCCACTTTTTTTAACATGACCGGAAGTTGTTCATTTTCCGCATCTTCAAAATAAGTGAGACTTTTTAGGACCAGAAATTCAGAACCATCCGGAAACTTTTGCCGATAAAATTTGAGCATCATTTCCATCGAAAATTCATCTAATAAGAAACCGATGTCGATAAAATCTTTTTTAGAGCCCCGTCCGGTTATTGCTGCAAGTTTCATTGCAGCAATATCGCTTTTTGCTGCCAACCGGATTCCGTCAACCAAAAGACAGGGTGCGAGCCAGGGGTAAGGGTAATTGACAAAGTCGACCTTAATTTTATTAATAAGGTATGTTTTAATATTGCTGGTCTTGTTTATTAATTGCACGGAACCCAATGGTTTAAGGACCGTTGTAAATTGATAATCATCCAGATCAAGATATCCAAATAAATCAAGGTCAATCGATCTCCGGTGTCCGATCTGCAAAGCCAGGCTTGTGCCGCCAACCAAATTCAATTCGCTGAATTCCCGAATGTGCATTAACCTGCTTAGAAGTTCCAGTGTCGGGGGGTCGATTGTTTCCAGGTGTAACATTTGAATTCTTCTAATTTTGATCCTGACAGCCCGGCAATAAAGTGGAATGATTTGTCATCCAGATCCCGGATTTGTTTTGCTTCCTGGGTAATTTTTTCCAGACCGAAATGTTTATAAAACAGGATCCAGTCGTTAATTAATCCATATTGCAATATTCTGGCTAGTACAAAATGAAAATCCTTATCCAAATCCAGTTTAACCGGGTCAACATCCCAAAATAAATGAGGAGACAGATCGTGGACCGTTAATGTACCTTGTTTTTGCATAAAGTAATCATCTGGTCTACAAAGATATCAAATTAAGCGAATGAATGGGTATTTCCGGTTGTTAGTTTGTCTTTTTGTAATCGGAGGTTGGATAATTGGGCATGGGGCAGAGAGCAGAGGGCGAGGTGGAGTTGCTACATTTGAATGTGCCAAAGTGCCTGACTAAAAAGGTGATTGAATCTGGAGACTGTTAATCGTTAATCAGTAATCGGTAATCAGTAATCGGTAATCAGTAATCAGTAATCAGTAATCAGTAATCAGTAATCAGTAATCAGTAATCAGTAATCAGTAATCGGTAATCGGTAATCGGTAATCAGTAATCAGTAATCAGTAATCAGTATGTGAACTTAGCTGCTTCCTGGCGTTCTTTGCATTAAAAAGTAACTGAATATCTGAGTGTCAAAGTGCCTGAGTACCAAAGCACCTGAGCGCCAAGGTTCCTGGCTCCTGGCTCTTGGTTCTTAGTTCTTAGTTCCTGGCTCCTGGCACCTGGCACCTGGCTCCTGGTCATTAGTCATTGGATAATTGGTCCCTGAGCACTGAAGCTTTCTCCGTTTTCCGTTCTCCCGTCTCCGGTCTTCGTTAATTGGTCAATGCAGCTTGGAGCATAGAGCTTGGGGCTCGTTTTCTGTGGAACTTTGCGTTAAAAAAGTAACTAAGTGTCAAAGTGCCTGAGTACCAAAGCACCTGGTTCTTGGTTCTTGGCTCCTGGCTCCTGGCTCTTGGCTTTTGGTTCCTGGCTCCTGGGCATTGGTCACTGGATAATTGGGCATTAGGACTGGTGAACTGGGGGATGGGGTGTTGCTGCTTTGTTGCCTTCGGCTTTTTTTGGATGTTTTTATTCTTAAACAGATTCGTGGTCAGCATATACCTCTTTCCCGGCCCACTCCTTCAATGAAACAACAAAGCTAATCATTCGGGTGATTTCATCGTCGGTTGGAACCCGTTCTGCCATTACCTCCAGGGAACAGAAATTCATGAAAGAATTGAAAAAACGGGCTTCCGTGAAAAATTCCTCAGACACGGGCTTGAGCTTTTTAATTTCCCTCAACATATTGCCGATTGTGGAATGGTGGGGCAATTTGTTGCTCCGCGAAAGAACCGACATTAATAAACTCTCAAGGGCCAGGCCAATTGTATTGTAAATTACGATGTTGCCCAGCTTGTTCTTTTCTTTTGCGCCTGTTGCCGCTTTGCAATAGGCCAATCCTTCGCTGAAATATTTATCCCATTCTTCCATGTTTTTCCTCCACTTATTTTGTTTTAACTGATTTGGCCAGCAAAACCAACTCCTCCTCATTCAATGCCCGCTTTTTCCCGACGGACAGTTCTTTCGCACGCAACGTCAGAACCTGAGATTCTGCCTCGCTGAGCGCGATTTTTTTCTTCCTGAAAAAGTCGCTGATCATGGCTTTTCCCGAATGTTTGCCGATAACCAATTCGGTTTTTCTGCCAATTTTTTCGGAGAGAAATGGCTGGTAGGAAAGCTCATCGTGCAAGAGGCTCCGGGCGTGGATGCCCGATTCGTGCGAGCAAACCAGTTTGCCCGTAATTGGTTTTGCTGGCGGAGTTGGCCTGCCCGAGGCTTCGGCTACAAAATGGCAAAGCTGTTGCAAGGCCGGAAGCCGGATGCCGGTTTTATTTGCAGATGACAGGTCCAGCGCCACGGCCAGTTCTTCCAGACAGGTGTTTCCGGCCCGTTCGCCCAGGCCGTTTACCGTAGCGCTCACAGAGCCGGCTCCCGACATCAGCGCGGTAAACGAATTGGCTGTTGCCATTCCCAGGTCGTTGTGCCCGTGAAACTCGAAATCGGCAAACGGGAAAAGCGAACGGACTGATATCAATAAGTTGGCTGTTGTCAGTGGATTTAGCACGCCAACGGTATCGGCCAGCCGGATGCGGTTAGCCCCCTTTGCCAGGCAGGCAGCGATAAATTCGTTCAGGAATGCACGATCGGCCCGCGAAGCATCCTGTGCCCCTACGGCCACAAAGCCGAATTCAGAGCGGGCAAGCGAAATCATCGGCCCGATTTGTCGCATTACCCATTCCCGGTTGCGGCCCATTGCCGAAAGCTGGATGTCGGAAACCGGGAATGAGATGCTGATCCGCCCGGCGCCGGTCTTTGCCGATGCCCGGATATCGGCCTCCGTGGCCCGTGCCCAGCAGAGCTTGTCAAAACGAAAACCTGCCCGCACGATTTCCCGGATGATCCTGAGCTCATTGTCACCCATGGCGGGGGTGCCCACCTCGACCTCAGGCACACGGCATTCATCCAGCAAAGCGGCGATTTTCATTTTTTCTTCCATCGAAAAAACCACTCCCGGAGCCTGTTCCCCGTCGCGCAGGGTAGAGTCGATGAGAATCGCCTCCCTCAACCCTTCCGAAGGAGGGGGGAAAGAAGAGGAGCCTTCCCCAAGCCCTCCAACGGAGGGGAGTAAAGACGCTCGTTGATACGTTAAGTTATTCATTTTGATGTCCCCGGCTGTTTACTTCGTTAATCGTTAATCGTTAGTCTTCAATCTGGTATAAAGCCAAATATCCGTTAAACACATCCCTCCTTCGAAGGGGGTCAGGGGGAGGCTTTTCTATTCGCTGATCAGATACGCCTCAACCGCATTGCCTTCTTCAAGGGCGTCAAGAATTTCGTCGATCTTTTCAGTTGTAATAGCCCCGTACCAAAAGTTATTGGGATGGATAACCATCACCGGACCCTGCGAGCAAACATTCAGGCAGGCTGTTGACGAAACTGCCGCATCAATTCCGCGGTCGGCGCATTCTTCGGTGACATATTGGATAAATTCGGCGCCCCCGTTTTTATTACAGTAACCTTTGGCGTCGCCGGCAACCCGGTACGAGTTGCAAATCAAAATGTGATAATCTGGTTTTTTCATTGTATGAGATATTAGATAATAGATTAAAAGACGAATTTCCAATCTTGAGGAAGCAATAATCAATATCCGGAAAAACTTTGAGCAAGGCGTAACCCGAAAACCGGATTTTGCATTCCGAAACGTTTCTTCAACATCCGGTTGCCTTGCCGGTGCAGGCAGCGCCGCATTTAAAAACATCTGCTTTTTTTACAGTGCGGAGTTCCTTCCCTTTGTAAACCGCGTCCAGGCCCTCGTCGATCAGCCCGGTCATTTCAATAATGCGGATGCCCGACCGGCCGATGGTTGCCGACGGGCTCGGACCAATACCACCCACCAGCAATGCCCGGCAATCGTTCAATAAAGCTGAAAGTTCCTTCCAACGTTCGTTGCCGGTTCCGGCAGGCGGAGTTTTACGCTGTTCCACCAGGCGATAACCATTGGGCGTTTCGCGGAAAATGTACAGGCTTTCGGCTTCGCCCAGATGCTGGTTCACCAACATTCCCTCGTAACTGGCCACAGCCACAAACCGGCGGTTTTCGTCGGGGGCGACCGATAAGTTCGTTATATCTGACATAATCTTTTTGGCTTCCGGATCATCTTCTCCCAACAAGCCAACGGCATCGGCGCGGCAGCGTGCGCAATGGGTCATCGGTTTCAGGTGTTTGGCAATTTTACCCCTGATCTCGCGCATGGTCAGCAGGTCAGGTTCTTTCAGGTTTTCAAAAGGAGTGCCGGTAACCGGATAGAGCGGAATGGCGTTCATTAGCCCGGCGCCCATTTCTTTGGCTTTTTCAGCAATATTTTCAATTAAATGGTCATTTATCCCGGGCATAACAATGGTGTTTATCTTGATGGTTATCCCAAACTGCCGGAGCATTTTTATGGCATACAACTGGTTTTTCAGCAAAAGTTCTGCGGCAGCCTTACCCACGTATCCGCGGTTTTCGAAGCGTGCCCACTTGTAAATGGCTTGCGTATCTTCGGGGTCAAGGCCATTCATGGTGATGGTAACGTGGCTGACGCCAAGCCCGGCCAGCTCGTCGGCATAGGTGCCGATGTTGAGCCCGTTTGACGAGAGGCACAAAATCATTTCAGGGAAATGCTGCCGGACCAAGCTCAGGGTGGTAAGCGTTTCGTCCGGGTTGGCAAAGGGATCGCCGGGGCCGGCAATCCCGACAACCGAAAGGTTTGGCATTTTCTCCTTCAGCCGGATCAGGTAGGCCAATGCCTGTTCGGGCGAAAGAACCTGGCTGGTTACTCCCGGGCGGCTTTCGTTTACGCAGTCAAAATCGCGCTTGCAATAATTACATTGGATATTGCACCTGGGAGCCACCGGCAGATGCACCCGGGCATATTTGTTTTTTGCCTCCATACTGAAACATGGATGGGCAAAGCCTCCCCCGGCCCCCTCCGAAAGC
This sequence comes from Gaoshiqia hydrogeniformans, assembly GCF_049347105.1. Taxonomy (GTDB): domain Bacteria; phylum Bacteroidota; class Bacteroidia; order Bacteroidales; family Prolixibacteraceae; genus Gaoshiqia; species Gaoshiqia hydrogeniformans. The sequence goes on along the minus strand of NZ_CP186334.1, from coordinate 5,132,123 downwards.
GGGGACAAGGAACCAACATTTGTAGGTTTATCTTGTGAAATCGGCTTATTCATTTTTGATACTTTAATGTTCATAACTTTCACATATATTTATATCCCACGGCTGAATGATCTTGATTGTAGCCGATCAGTTTGTTTACAATCCGGTCGAATAGTTCCTGGGTTCCCGGGTAGCCGATGTGTTTGATGCGCTGCCCGCCAATGCGGTCGTGAACCGGGAAGCCGCAGCGCACAATCGGGATATCCAGTTCCCGAGAAATATAATAGGCTTTGCTGTTGCCAATCAGGAGGTCGGGTTTGTGCCGGATGCACCATTCGCGGATCATTTCATAATCAAAACCATTTTGTACGGCGATGCTCTCCGGATTTTCAGGGCAGTGTTTCCTGATCTCGTTTTCCAGCCGTCCGCTGTCGCCGCCCGAAGCAGCCAGTGCCACCTCCATTCCGATTTCATTCAGAAAAGCCGACATGGCCACGACGAAATCTTCTTCGCCATACACAACCGCCTTTTTTCCGAATACGTATTTGTGGCCATCAATATACGAGTCGATCAAGCGGCCGCGTTCTTTGGTATATTTCAAGGGTATTTCCTTTCCTGACACTTTAACCAGTGTTTCAAAAAACCGGTCGCAGGAGGTAACTCCAAGCGGTAAAAGCATCCGGTGGTTTTCAACCTGAAAATTTTCCTGCAGGTATTCCGCGGCGGTGGTAACCGGAGAGGAGCTTTTTACACGCCCCGACAGGCTTCCCTTGTTTAAGATGGTTCCGAACTCGACTGAAGCTTTGGCTGTGCCGCATTTCCTGACCGTTTCCAAAGGAGTTCCGCCGGTTGGAATTCGTTGATACGACTCCCAACTTGTATTGTCGAGTGTTTCGGAATAATCGGGCAATAAAACGAAAGATATGCCAAAATCTTTGAGGATGCTTTTGATCTGGCGCAGGTCTTCAGGAGACACAAAGCCCGGAAAAATATTGACGTGTTCTTCTTTTTCACCACCTTCGGCCAGAGATTTGACCGTTGCCGCCACTGCTTCGTGAAATCCGTCGATGTGCGAGCCCTGATAGCTGGGCGTTGACGCGGCGATGAAGTGGGGCAGCTTTGTTTTTTTTTCAGAATCGATATATTTCTGAATGTACATGCGGATATTGTCGCCGATGGTTTCGCTCAGGCAAGTGGTCGCTATCCCGATCACTTCAGGCTGGTACTGGCTGATGACGTTCCTGATGGCCGTCAGGCAATTGGCGCCGCCGCCAAAAATGGTTGATTCTTCGCTGAAGTTGGATGAAGCAATATCGACCGGCTCTTTGTAGTGGCTGATCAGGTAACGGCGGATGTACGTTGCACAACCTTGCGAGCCGTGAATAATCGGGACGCATCCGCGAATACCTTTGAAAGCCACACTGGCCCCAAGTGGTGCGCAAAGTTTGCAAGCGTTAATAACCGCCCCTCCCAAGCTCCCCGGAGCGCCTCCCTCCAGGCCCCTCCCCGGGAGGGGGCTTTCGGAGTTGGAATGCATGAATTGATCTTTTGAAATTGGCGTGTCCATGATTAAGCGTTTTAAATGTTCAAAGTTTTCATTGGCCAAACTCGCTTTCCTCACCGGGAAAGGCAGGGATGGGGCTCTTAATTCCCGCTCCCGGGGAGCGGGTTAGGGGAGGCTTCACGAACTTCCAAACAGGGCTGCAAACCGAAGCATGTACTTCTTTGGCAAAGTTCATCATCCCCTCGTAGCCGGCCAAAGCTTCTTTTCGTTCATGGTTATGATCACAGAAGCCCAATCCGAGCTTGTAGGCGATGGGTCGTTCTTTCACTCCGCCAATAAAGAGGTTGGCACCGGTCAGCTTAACAAACTCAGAAAGTTCATTCGGGTTCGAATCGTCCACGATGACGGTGCCTTTGTCGCACAGTTCTTTTAACAGGTTGTAGTCGTCCTGGTTGCCGGTTTGCGATCCTACGACGACAGTTTGCATGCCCAGTAAACGCAGGGCTTTCACCAGCGAAATGGCTTTAAATGCACCGCCCACGTATATCGCTGCCTTTTTTCCTTCCAGCTTTTGGCGATAAAACTGAAGCGCGGGAAGCAGCTTGCCCAGTTCGTCCCTAACCAGTTCGCGGGCCTTTGCCATCATTTCTTCCGATTTGAAAAAACGGGCCACTTCATACAAAGCATCCGACATATCTTCGATACCGAAATAGGAAACTTTCATAAACGGGATCCCATATTTTTCCTTCATTTCTTTGGCCAGGTAAACCATCGACCCCGAACACTGCACGACATTCAATTGCGCCGTGTGTGCCTTGCGGATTTCATCCACGCGGCCGTCGCCGGTCATGCACGACACCAGGTTCACGCCGATCCTCCGGTAATAGTCTGTCAACATCCACAACTCGCCGGCCAGGTTAAAATCGCCCAGGATGTTGATACTAAACCGGGGAGCGGTAAAGCTTTTATCAGTGCCAATCAGCTTTGAAAGCGCGCCGCATGCCACTTTGTAGCCGTCTTTTTTGGTTCCGTTAAACCCTTCCGACATCACCGGGATGATATCAATGCCGGTTTCTGCGGAAGCTTTGCGGCACACGGCTTCCACATCGTCGCCAATCACCCCGACAATGCAGGTGGAATACACGAATGCGGCTTTAGGCCGGTAACGGGCAACGAGGCTGGTCAGCGCGTTGTACAGGCGGGTTTCGCCTCCAAAAACCACTTCCCGCTCTTTCAGGTCGGTAGTAAAACTTAAACGGTGCAACTGCGGGCCGGAAGAAAGAGATCCGCGGATGTCCCAGGTGTAAGCCGCGCAACCAACCGGCCCGTGTATCAGGTGCAAGGCATCGGCAATGGGATAAAGCACCACCCGCGAGCCGCAAAAAACACAGGCACGCTGGCTGACCGACCCTGCCAGGCTTTTTTTCCCGCAGGCTATCGCCCCTTCGTCTTTCCCTTTCGTGACGACCTGGTTTTGTCTTTCTTTCAGTATTTCGTTCATGATATAAGCCCCCTCCAAGAGGGTGTCCAAAAAGTCAGGCAAGTGTTTTGTGAACTTTCACATTGTAAGTCAAGATACTGTTTTGACCCCCATATCCCCTGAAGGGGACTTTAAGCCTCACCTTCAGGGGAGGTTTGGAGGGGTAAAACAACAGGGATACTTTCAATTTGTAAGCTAAAAGCATTTATATTCGGCTTTTGAGACACCCTCTTAAAAATCCAGTTGTCAAGGTTGAACCATAGAACTGGAATAATTTGTCGTTTCAGGACGATTTCAAAGAATTACTACATCACCAATTCGAACGATTCCTCAGGGGCGCTTGCATCTTGTTTGTCCATTAAAACGCCCAGAATCTTTTCAAGAATGCGCATGGCGCCCACGTACCCGATTGTGGGGAAATAGCTGTGCCCAACGCGGTCGAGGATCGGGAAGCCCATCCGTACAAAGGGGATGTTTTCGTCGCGTGCGATGTACTTACCGTACGTGTTGCCAATGATCAGATCCACCGGGTTTTCCTTGATCCATTGGTGCATCAGGAACATATCGGCCTGGGGCCCGTTCTTGTATTTGGCTTCCGGAACTTTTCCCGAAAGAATTTCCGGCATGCGTTTTTCAAAGTTTTTGCCGGGAGTTCCCGAAACGACATAAACCGGTTTCATATCAATATCGGTCAAAAACTCAATCAATGGCAGGATATTGTCGGGGTCGCCAAAAACAGCCACCCTTTTGCCGTACAGATATTGGTGCATATCGGTAATCAGGTCGAGCAGCCGTCCGCGTTCTTCGGTGATCTTTTCCGGGATGGAAACCCTTCCTGCCTTTGAAACGGCCTGGATGAAACGGTCGGTGGCCCGAAGCCCAACCGGGATGTCAATGATCTCGAAAGGGACTTTGCATTGGTTGTCGAGCGCGATTGCAGCCTTTTGTGTTGCCCATTCGCCCAGTCCCAGTGTTTGCATACTGTTGCCCATGCTCACCATTTCGGGGATGGTGGTGCCACCTTTGGGGTACATTTCAAATTTCCCCGTCATTGGCGTGTCCAGTACATCCGATGTGTCGGGCAATAAAACGGATTTCACCTTCATCAACCGCATGAGCCTTTTCAATTCACGCATGTCGGAGGGTTCAACCCAGCCCGAAAGCACGTTGATCTGCCTGATTTTTTCGTCAGTTTTTTCAGCAAAATATTTGACAAAACTTTCGAGCATGTTGGCATACCCGGTTACATGAGAGCCCACATAACTGGGAGTGGAAGCCGAAAGCACATGTTTTCCAAACGGAATTTTACCTTCATCGCGCGCTTTATTGATAATCTGAACCAAATCGTCGCCGATGGTTTCGGAAAGACAGGTGGAATGGACCGCGATAATTTCAGGTTCATAAACTGAAAAAATGGTTTCGATTCCCTGCAACAAGTTGGCTTGTCCTCCAAAAACCGATGAACCTTCGGTGAATGAGCTGGTGGCTGCCATCACGGGCTCTTTGTAATGACGGGTCAAAGCGCTGCGGTGGTACGAGCAGCAACCCTGCGAACCGTGGCTGTGCGGCAGGCATCCGTGCACTCCGAGCGCCGCGTACATGGCGCCTACCGGTTGGCAGGTTTTCGCCGGATTGACGGTCAACGCTTTTCTTTCCCTTACCTCTTTGGTTGTATGTCTTAATAACATAAGTTGTCCTCCTGATTTTAGTATTCAATTGTCATGCAGCCCACCAGTTCAGATTCGTTTTTCCAGGGAGCGTCAATCATTTTCCAAATGTTGGTGGCGAGCATGCGTTCCATTTCGCGGTAGAAGTTGATCGCCCCGCCAAAAGCGGCATACGGGCCGCCGTAGTCGTAGCTGTGCAACTGTTTCAGCGGAACACCGGCTTTTTGCACCACGTACTTTTCTTTGATGCCCGCGCAAAATACATCGGGCTTATAAAATTCGATCAGCTTTTCGGTCTCCCAGTGGTTGACATCGTCGATTACCAACGCATTTTTAGCCATATCAGGCATCATGCCCTCGTAGTTTTTGAATTCGTAGCCCAGGCTTTGCAGTTCAGCTTTTTTTGCAGCCAGGTCGTTTCTGAAAAGTTTTTCATCTTTGGTGACGGTCAACTCTTCAATGTTGCGGGTGTCGGCATCAATTTTAATGTTGGGGATCACTTTCCGGCCTTCATAATCATCGCGGTGGGCGAACTCGTAACCGGCAGAAACTGTGCGTATTCCCAGTTCCGTGAACAAGTCCTGGTAATGGTGGGCGCGCGATCCTCCTACAAACATCATGGCCAGTTTTCCCTGCACCCGTGGTTTGACGGAATCTTTCACCACGTTCACGTTGGCCATTTCGCGGGCGATGATCTCTTCCACTTTGGCGCTCAGTTCAGCGTCGCGGAAATAGTCAGCCACTTTACGGAGTGATTTTGCGGTGGACTCTGCCCCAATAAAATTCACCTTCACCCAGGGGATACCATATTTTTCTTCCATCATATCGGCAATGTAGTTGATGGACCGGTGGCACATCACCAGGTTAAGGTCGGCGGTATGCGAATATTCCATGCTTTTGATGGTCGAATTTCCGGAGAAAGTGGACAGGAGGGTGATCCCGGCTTCTTCAAAGAGGCTTTCAATTTCGAAGGCGTCGCCGCCAATATTGTATTCACCCAACATATTCACCTGGAACTTTCCGGTGCGTGGCCGGTCGTTGTTGCCCACCACGTTCTTAAAAACGCCGTTGTTGGCAATGTGGTGGCCGGCCGACTGTGACACGCCACGGTAGCCCTCGCAACTGAACCCGAAGATGTTGATTCCCAGTTCGGCTTTCATGTCGCGGGCAACGGCATGAACATCATCGCCGATCAAACCAACCGGGCAGGTTGAGAAGATACCGATCGCTTTGGGCTTGAAAATTTCAAAGGCTTCGCGAACTGCTTCTTTCAGTTTGGCTTCACCCCCGAATACGATATTTTCGTCCTGCATGTCGGTTGAAAAAGCATAGGTCATGTAGTTTTCGTCTCCTTCAGCGGCACGGGTCTGGTTGCGGCGGGTCAGCCAGGCATAAAAACTGCAGCCGATGGGGCCGTGCACCAGGTTGATGATGTCGCGGGTAGGGCCGAGCACCACCCCTTTACAGCCGGCGTAAGTACAACCGCGTTGGGTAATGATTCCGGGGGCCGTACGGACATTGGCCAGAATTTCCTGTTCCAGCGCCGGATCGTTTATCACAATTGCTTTGGCCCGTTTCTTTGCCAGTTTGGGCGGATATTTTTTCAGGATTTCTTCCCGAAGCGCTAAGGGATCTGGCAATCCGTTGGTATAATCTTTTCTTTTTGGCATGATGGTAAGTTTTTAGTCCAGTGTGATGTCACCTGTTTCACCGGTCCTGATTTTTACTGATTCGTGCAAAGGGATGACGAAGATTTTTCCGTCGCCGGGTTCCGGAGTCTGGTTCGCCTCAATAATGGTCTCAACAGCAATGTCGAGCTTGTCATCGGTCACCACCAGGGTTACCACGCGCTGCGGGCGCAGGCGCGGTTCTTTCCCCAGGTGGGCCAAAGCTTCGGGAAGGTCTTTTTTGACGCCTTCCAGCACTTTGGCATCCCAAAGGCCTTTCCCGCGCCCGAAAACTTTACCCGTGGCTGTCATCGAAGGAAGCCCGACATCGGAGAGGGCCCGTTTGGTGGCATTCATCTTGTCGATGCGTATAATGGCCATGATTAATTTCATGATACAAGATTTTTTAGGGTTACAATTCTTTGGTGCCGCGGCTGATGGTGTAAGCTTCTTCAACCGGTGTGATAAAGATTTTTCCATCGCCGTAGGCGCCTTTGGGCTCGGTCCGGGCAGCCTCCATGATGGTGGTCACCGCAAAGTCTTTGTCTTCATCTTTGATGACCATGAGAAGCATTTCTTTCGGAAGTTCGTCGTAAGTAACATCGCCGATTTTGATACCGCGCTGTTTCCCGCGCCCCACAACCGGGATTTTTGTTACCGCGACATAGCCCGCTTCAAACAAGGCTTTCAATACTTTACTTGATTTTTCAGGACGAATAATAGCTCTGATCATTAACATCGTTTGGTTCTCCTATTTTTTAGTTGGCAATGCCGAAATCAATTAACAAAGTTTCCAGGTCTTCCATTGGAAGCGGGTTTGGAACGACGAACTGGTCGTTTTCGCTGATGGCTTTGGCCAGTTGGCGGTATTCGTTCGCCTGAACGTGGGCCGGATCATAATCAATAACCGTTTTGCGGTTAATTTCGGCGCGTTGCACCATGTTGTCGCGGGGCACAAAATGAATCATTTTTGTACCTAACTGGCGGGCCAGTTCTTCAATCATTTCCCGCTCGTTGTCCACTTTCCGGGAGTTGCAGATTAACCCGCCCAAACGGACGGAGCCGGCCTGTGCGTACTTTTTGATTCCTTTGCAAATGTTGTTTGCCGCGTACATGGCCATCATTTCCCCCGAAACCACGATGTAAATTTCTTCGGCTTTGCCTTCGCGGATCGGCATGGCAAAACCGCCGCAAACCACGTCGCCCAATACATCATAAAACGTGTAGTCGATTTTGTATTTGTCATCCCAGGCGCCCAACTGTTCGAGCAGGTTGATGGAAGTGATGATACCGCGGCCGGCACATCCAACCCCGGGCTCGGGGCCTCCCGACTCTACGCAGCGGACACCGCCGTAGCCAATTTTCACAATATCGTCGATGTCGATATCCTCACCTTCTTCGCGAAGCGTATCCAGCACCGTTTTCTGGGCCAGGCCGCCGAGCAACAAGCGGGTGGAGTCGGCCTTGGGGTCACAGCCAACGACTTTGACATTGTAACCGGCTTCGACCAGCCCGGCTACGGTGTTTTGAGTGGTGGTGGATTTTCCGATTCCACCTTTACCATAAATTGCAATCTTTCTCATCTTTTGTATTTTTTACGGGTTAACATCTTGCTTTTCCAACTGCCAAACGACAATGGTGCCAGGAAGAGTTGCAAGTTCCGGGTTTCGGGGTTCAAGTTGTGTGTTAAGCGTTGTGTATCTGTGGTTTAAGAGATTGTATTTTTTTCGAAAGGAGTTTTGGCACGAAAAAAAATCCTACGTTTTGGTAGGAAATGACAAAAAACCGCACAGAGTATGTTGTACGGCATAAATCCAGTAAGTAAAGGGCTTTGAAGGGAGTTAAGATTGGCGTAACCTACATTTTGGTAGGATGGTCACACTTTAAACCGCCAGGCGTCGATGTTGTATTTCTTTAACCTGATACCCAGCATACGTTCGGTGACTTTCAATTCTTCGGCAGCTTTGGCAATGTTTCCTTTCGAACTGGTGAGCGCTTCACGGATCAGTTGTTTTTCCACCTGTTCCACGGTGTAGGTCAGCCCGCCCGGCGCCTTGGTGTTGGTTGAATCGGCTGTTTGGAGCGACGGCGGCAGGTCGTAGCTGTGGATGACCCTGTCTTTGCTGAGGATGCAGGCCCGTTCGATACAGTTTTCCAATTCGCGGATATTTCCCGGCCAGCGGTAAATCATCAGCATATTCAGGGCCGAAGTGGTAATACGGATGATTTTGGCATTGTTCCGTTTGTTGAATTTTTCGATAAAATGGTCAACCAGCGCGGGAATGTCGTTTCTGCGGTCGCGCAAAGGTGGCACAAAAATGGGGAACACGTTGATGCGATAATATAAGTCTTCGCGAAATTCATTCTTTTGGATCATTTCTTCGAGGTTACGGTTGGTGGCGCACACGATCCGGACATCGACCCTGATTGTTTCGGTACCTCCAAGCCGTTCAAACTCGCGCTGCTGGATCAGCCGGAGCAGCTTCACCTGCGTGGATAGGGGGATGTCGCCGATTTCGTCAAGGAAGATGGTCCCGCCGTCGGCCAGTTCAAAACGTCCTTTCCTGCGTGACTCGGCGCCGGTGAAGGCTCCTCTTTCATGCCCGAAAAGTTCACTTTCTATTAAGGTGTCGGGCAGTGCAGAACAATTCACTTTGATAAAGTTCTTTTTGGCGCGCGGGCTTGAAAAGTGGATGGCATCGGCAATCAGCTCCTTTCCGATCCCGCTTTCGCCCCGGATCAGCACGGTGGAACTGGTTTCGGAAACCATGCTCACCAGTGAATATACATCGCGCATTTTGCCCGAGTTGCCAATGATATTGGCCGGCCTGAAATCCACTTTAAGCTGTTGCTGCAACTGAATATTTTTTTGCCGCAACACTTCCATTTCTTCGATGCGTTCCTGGCGAGACCGAACGCTGCGCGAAATCATCGATCCGATAATCGACAAAAGCCGGTTGTCTTCATCGTACGAAATATATGGATTATATGCCCTGATGACACTTAAGGTGCCTGTAACTTTACCTTCTTCGATGACGGGAATGCAGATATAGGTTAGTTCATGTCCGTTTTTAGTGAGTTCCAGGCCGGTGCGGTTGAGAAACAAGTTGGATTTTGAAATCTTGTCGATGACCACCGGGCGTGCCATTTCAACCACCCTTCCGGTAATCCCTTCGCCCAGTTTATAACGTCCGCGCGCCTGTTGTGCCGGGCTCAGTCCGTAAGCCGACTCAATCATGATGCTTTCACTCTCGCGGTTAAAAATTGTCAGAAATCCGCGCTCGGCATTCAGGTATTTGACCACCATCTCCAAAATGCCCGACAAATCATGCTTTAGCTCTTTGGACTGAATTAACCTTTGACTGATATCAAAAAGCAAAACGAGCTCTTTGAGCCCGTAACATTCATTGCCTGCTTTTTTGCATTTGAATTCCATGTTTTGTCGTTTTGACAATGAATAGTTATATTTTGTAGCAAATATCAATCAATAAATAGTATTTTAAACCATAAATAGAATATATAAACGATATTTTAACAAAGAATTAATCACATTTTTAATTACTGTCCTCCGGGTGTTCTCTCTTTTCCGGGTGATAAAATGCAAAAAAACTTGTCAAAACGAACTTTCTGCGGGCATTTTGATGACCTGCCTATCTTCGCTCTGCATGTGCTGAATCGAGTCGGGTAAAAAAAACAACAGACTTTGTAAGCCTGTTGTCTTTATGGTGATGCTTAATTTTTCTTGTGCAGAAAGATTAAGCTGGATATTAAAACGGTTGCGTTTTTATTTTAAAGAGTTGCAAATTTGCTGGTTAATCTTTTTTAACCGGTCTTCTTCCAGCTTGATGACTTTCCGGTCGTAGGTCATCAGTCCGTTCACTTCGCCTTCAACATCGGTCGTTTGGGTGTAAACGGCAGCCGAGAAACCGGCTTTGATCAGTTTCAGCAATTCTTCTCCGTATTTGACGTATTCATCGGTAACTTCTTTTGAGTTTTTGAACTGAACGTACCCCCAGTTCCGGTCGGTTGCCCAAAGGTGATTTTCAAGGGCCAGTCCGATACCGCCGTATTCGCCCAGCACGGTGGCGCGTTGCGCATCATACAAAAACATGCTGGGGCCCGGGTAGTGGTGCAAATCGAGCATGTCGCCAACCGGGTAGTGATTACCGCCGCTGGCCGGGTTCACGATGCGGCTTGGGTCGTAAGCTTTTGTCCATTCCACGATTTCGGCTGTTTTAAATTGCCCCCAGGCTTCGTTAAACGGCACCCAGCAAACTACCGACGGATTGGAGTAGAGGTAATCCATTATCCCTTTCCATTCTGCCCGGTAATTGGCTTCCGACTCGGCGCTCCTGATGAGTTCATTTCCGTTAAAATATTGACGTGGTTGCCATTGCGGAGAATGTCCGCCGTTTGGCATATCCTGCCATACCAGAATCCCCAAGCGGTCGCAATGTGTATACCAACGGGCGGGTTCAACTTTCACGTGTTTGCGGATCATGTTATAACCGAAGTCTTTGGTTTTAACAATATCGTATTTCAGCGCTTCGTCAGAGGGGGCGGTGTACAAACCGTCGGGCCACCAACCCTGGTCGAGCGGGCCAAACTGGAACAGGTTTTTGTTGTTCAATTGCAAGCGGACAATCCCGTTGGCATCTCTCTTTGTGGATACTTTACGCATGGCAAAATAGCTGTCGACCTGGTCAACAACCTTTCCGTTGCTGATCAGTCTGACTTTCAAATCATAGAGAAAAGGAGATTCCGGGCTCCAAAGCTTTGCGCCGGCAATCGAAATGTCAACTTTCTGATTTGCTGATGCTTTTACGGTGGTCAATTTTACATTTCCGTCAAAAACGTCGACTTCGTAAATATCGGCGAAATTGGTTCCGCAGGAACTTACTTCAACGGTCAGGCGGTTTTTGTCGATATCCGGAGTGGTGCGAATTGTTTTAATATGTTTCTCGGCTACCGGTTCGAGCCATACGGTTTGCCAGATTCCGGTTACCGGTGTGTACCAAATTCCCTCGGGTTGACTGGTTTGTTTGCCTCGTGGCTGATAACCCCGCTCGGAAGGGTCCCAAACTTTCACCACCAGTTTTTGTTCGCCCGATTTTTTCAGAAAAGGGGTAATGTCAAAAGAGAAGGGAGTGTAACCGCCTTCGTGGCTTCCTACTTTAATATCGTTTACCCAAATGTCCGATCGCCAGTCGACAGCGCCGAAGTGCAACAGGATATTCTTGTTTTTCCAGTTTGCAGGGACGGTAAAACTCCGTTTATACCAGAGCTCATTTTCATCGCCAACTCTTTTTTGTACCCCGGAGAGGCTGGACTCAATGGCGAACGGAACCAGAATTTGGCCGTCGAAAGCCCTAGGTTCTGTTTGACCTGCTTTGGCGATGGCGTATTCCCACAGTCCGTTCAGGTTTTCCCAGTCACCGCGTTCCATCAACGGGCGGGGATACTCGGGAAGCACGTTGTTGACATCGATTTTTTCGGCCCAGATCGTTTTGATTTTCTCGCCCGCCGGTTGCCAGCCTTGCGAGAAAACAGTTGTTGCCAGAAGCGCCAATGTCATGAGTAGTACTGATCTTTTCATGTTAAAATAGTTTTTCATTTATTAGAGATATCGACTTTATCAGTCATTAACTTTCGTTTTTATATACAAGCTAATTTGCTGTTCTACTCATGAATGATCAGCATTGAATGATTGATTTATATGATCGGTTTGTTTATTTCGTTATTATATTTACGGTAATTATTCGGTGTGTTGATGAAATTCGTTATGTTGATATCTTCAGAAACGGAAGAATAGTATACGGTTAATAGTTTTTAAATGTCTTGATTGATCTGGAAAATGGTTATATTTTTGAGAGCAGGTATCATAAAGAAAAAAGCGAATTTGTTAATTCCTGTATGCAAAAAGAACTGAATAAAGATTATTTTCTATGGAAAAGCTTTAAAAATGGAGATGAAAAAGCTTTTTGCAACTTGTATGACCTGCATATTGATTCGCTTTACCGGTTTGGCATGCAGTTTTCTGCTGACTCTGATTTTATAAAAGACTGTATTCATGATCTTTTTTTGGACTTGTTTAAGTACCGGAATCAACTCTCTGACACGGATTCTATTCAGTATTACCTGTTCCGGTCTCTTAGACGAAAAATTTACAAAGAGTTATCTCGTCGGTTGCCCGTGAATCATGAGAATTATGCAAATCAGAATGAACTAAAACAGCCGACAATAGAAGACTCAATCATTCGTGATGAAATAGAACTGGAAAATTATCGGCTGCTGCAAAAAGCATTTGAAGGTTTAACCGGCAGGCAACGCGAAGCCTTGTTTCTTCGCTTCGAGCAGGACCTTGCTTATCCTGAAATCGCTGACATACTGGATGTATCGGTTGATTCTGCGCGTACAATTATTTATCGGGCAATAAAAGTTCTTCGTGAGAGCATTCAGAAAAAACATCTTTTCATTGACCTTTTACACCTGTTGTTTCGGGAAAATAAATAGCTCTTAGTTGCTGAAATCAAGTTGTTTGGATTTTTTTTGTAAAAAACGTCGAAATTTTGTCTATAAATTTCATATCTCCGCCTTTACCTATTTAAATAATGACTAATAAGGAGAAAAATTGAAACTAAAAGCTGAGGATTTTTTATCAAGGGATGGTGATGTGGAAAATAATTTTCACGGCGAGGCAACACAGGAGGATATCCGGTCTGCGAAAGAAATATTAGCTTTTCTAAAACAACCTAAGCATAAGATGCCGGCAAATGATCAGGTTGTTCTTAAAAACCAGATCAGGGCGTCTATGGTCAGAGCCAGGAGACGGAAACTGATGTTAAAATGGACATCGGTAGCTGCGGTTCTTTTTGTTGCAGTGATGGGGATCAATATTTATCACCGGTATTTGCGATTTGCCGATATTGAAAGTTATGCCAATTCATTAGCTGTTGACTCGTCGGATTCTGTAACCCGCCTTTTGTTAAATAACGGAACGGAAGTACACATTCAGGAGATTGAATCAGCCATTAAGTACGACAATAAAGGAGAACAAATTGAAATTGGTAGAGATCAGAGAGTTGAGCAAAAACTGGAGCCGGTTAAGCCCATTTACAACTCCGTTTTTGTACCTTATGGGAGAAGAGCTTTTCTTACGCTTTCCGAGGGAACAAAGGTTTGGTTAAATTCCGGGTCAAAATTGGTTTATCCTGCGAAGTTTGCATCAAACAACAGGGAGGTTTTTATTGACGGTGAAGCCATTTTTGATGTTGCTCATGTGAGTGATATCCCTTTTGTGGTGAAAACCTCATATTTTGATGTCAATGTATTAGGTACGGTTTTTAATGTGAGTGCATATTCAGATGACAGCCGCTCCAGTACGGTATTACAAACAGGGAAGATTGAGTTATGCTACAAGCAGGAATCAAAACCGAAAAAAGATCGGATGGATATGAATCCGGGAGATATGGTTATTTATGATCAGAAAAGTGAATTGTTTAATATGAAGATTGTTAACCCGGATGATTATTTGTCGTGGAGAAATGGTTATTATGTGTTCAGGAGCGATGAATTGGAGCATATTATGAAAAAGATTTCACGCTATTATAACATTGAAATCAGTATTAAAAACAGAGCACTGGCGAAAGAAAAATTTTCAGGAAGCCTTGACCTGAAAAGCTCAGCAGAAGAAGTTATTAAAACGATTGCAAGAACAACCCAACTGAATTATTTAAAAGAAAATGGTAAAATAATGATTATAACAGATTGACAAACTGAACCAAGATGAAAAAGCTTGCAGATGTTGACGCATCCGCAAGCTTATAATTAACATCGCAAAAAGCAATATTAATTTATTAAAGGATGAACAAATTTATGAAAAAAAGCAGTAATTGTGCTCATTTTTTCCATCGAAAGGATGATTGGACACATTTTATCAGAGTTATGAATTCGACAGTATTAATTATCCTTTTGGGAATAAGTACGGTATTTGCCGGTTCAACTTATTCTCAAAACACAAGATTGTCGCTTCATTTAAAGAATGCGACGATCAGAAAAGTTTTTGAGGAAATTCAAAAACAGAGCGAATTCATTATTTTTTACAAGGACAGTCATGTTAATCTTGAACAGGAGATTAATGTATCGGCTGATCAATTTACAGTTGACAAAATTTTATCGCAAGTGCTTGAAGGAACAAATTTGACATATCAGGTCGTTGATCGCCAGATTGTTATAATCCCTGTAAGTGATAGCCCTTCCGATACTAAGGATGTTATTTTGCAACCTGGTGAAAAAAATATTGCCGGGATTGTCAAAGATGTAAACGGAGATCCTGTTCCCGGAGCTACTGTTTTTGTTAAAGGAACTACAAACGGGACCATATCGGACGTTGACGGAAAGTTTAGTTTGAATCGTGTGACGAATGAAAGTGTCCTGATCATATCGTTTATCGGCATGAGAACGCAGGAAATTAAGATTGGGAACAGGCTGACTTTCAATCTTGTGATGGAAGCTGAATCTTTTGGCGTTGATGAGGTAATTGTTGTTGGTTACACGGCCCAGCGAAAAGCAACTATTACCGGATCGATTGCCACAATAACCACGAAAGACTTGAAACAAAGCCCGACTGCAAACTTAACCAATGCGCTTGCAGGACGTATGCCGGGCTTGTTGGTCAATCAATTTAGCGGAGGCGAACCCGGAGTCGACCGGAGTGATATCTATGTACGGGGTTTTGGTACCTATGGCGATAAATCCCCGATTGTGATCGTGGACGGTGTTGAAAGAAGTATGAACTATTTGGCTCCTGAAGAAATAGAAACGTTTACCATTCTGAAAGATGCATCTGCAACTGCACCATACGGCGTCAGGGGCGCCAACGGGGTCATTATCATTACCACCAAGCGTGGTGTATCTCAAGAGAAAGCATCGGTTAATTTTAAAGCCTCAATCGGGACAAATCAACCGGTAAAATTTCCTACTTATTTAGGTTCAGCCGATTATGCTGAGTTATACAATGAGGCGATCCGAAATGATAACCAGGGGATTGACGAGTCAACATTAAATTTGTTTACACAGTCTGCAATCGACGATTTCAGAAGGGCAAAAGGTGATAATTCGGATGGACTGGGATATAACTGGGATTATTTCGATTATGCCTTTAAACCGGGTGTGCAAACAGATTACAGTTTGTCTATCCGCGGAGGATCCGACCGGGCACGTTATTACGTGATGGCAAACTATTTTCAACAAGACGGAAACTACAAACATACAAATCTTGGGCAATATGATACACAAGCCATCTTTAAACGCTATAACTTTCGCTCCAATATTGATATTGATATTACAGATAATTTTTATGCGCGTTTAGACATCGGGGCCCGTATTACAGACCGCAATGCGCCGGGAACCACTGCGGCCCGCATCGTTGAATTTGCTAATACCCAGCCTTCGTATCTGCCGATTGTTGTTGAGCCCAACGATCATCCGGCAAATAAAACCTATATCGCCAATAATCCTTCCGGGATGCTTTTTGGCGACCAGATCTATCGGTTTAATATCTTGGGCGAATTGAGCCGTACCGGTTTTTTAAATGAAAAAAATTCGTACCTGGACGGATCATTTTCATTAGGACATAAACTTGATTTCATTACCAGGGGTCTGAAAGTTGAAGGTGTATTTTCTTACGATGCCTCGGAAGGCCGGTGGATAAACAGGAGAGTTGATACCTATTCCGAAGGCTACAGGGAATATCCGGGTTATGCCACTTTTGTCCCGCTCGACGGGAGCGATGTTTACAGGACTCCGGGATATTATACCGGAGCCTATAAAACAGGGAATAAGTACAATATTGACCAGACCATAGGAAATAGTATCACCCGTAATTCAACAGTCGGGAGAACTTACTACCAGGTAAAACTGGAGTACGCCCGTAAATTTGGAAGACATGATGTTGGCGGATTGGTATTGGGGAACCGGTCGAAAAGAGATGTCGACAATGCCGTTGCGTATTGCTACCAAGGAGATTAACCGGACGAATTACCTATAACTATAGCGACCGGTACCTGTTGGAAGTAAATGCCGGCTATAACGGTTCCGAAAATTTTGCTCCGGGACGCCGCTATGGACTTTTTCCGGCAGTGTCGGCAGGTTGGGTTATCTCGAACGAAGAATTTATGACCTCTGCCGGGTACTGGCTCGATAACTTGAAAATCAGGGGATCGTACGGGCTGGTGGGTAGCGATAAAGTGCCTAACAGTAAACGTTTCATTTATTTGCAATATTTTGGCGGAGGCAGCGATTATTATTTCGGGACTGATAATTTTAACAGCAGTGCAGGTGGTGGAACGGCTGAAGGTGATCTGGCCAATCCGAACCTGAGTTGGGAAAAAGCTGAAAAACTAAACGTTGGTTTTGATGCTATTTTGTTTAGAAAGCGTTTGTCCGTAGTTGCAGATGTATTTTACGAACACCGCTACGATATCATAACCGATTTGGGAGGAGGAGATAAGTTAGGTTTTCCGAATATTGTGGGTAAAAGTGCGCCATACGTTAATTCGGGAATCGTTAATAACAGGGGAATTGATTTTGAAATTGGATGGAACGGAAAGATCGGACAGAACTTTCATTATTACGTTAAGCCAAACTTTACCTATGCCCGGAACAAAATCAAATTCATGAATGAGATTCCCCGGGATTATGCCTGGAGGGCTCAGACCGGAAAACGGATTAATGAGCATTTCGTCTATGTATTTGATCATTTTGTGAAAGACGAAACCGAAGCCAATTTGCTTAATGATATGAACGAGGGAGCAGGTTTCCAAACCTGGGGCAGACTGATCCCGGGTGATGTGGTGTATAAAGACCTGAATGGAGACGGCAAAATTGACGATCTGGGCGACCGGACTTCAATGGGAAACCCGCGTACACCCGAGATCATGTTTGGCATCCCCATGGGCTTTCAGTATAAAGGATTTGATTTTAGCGTGATGTTTCAGGGAGCAACCAATGCTTCTGTACTGCTTTCAGGAGCCGCTGTCTGGGATTTTCCATTGTTTTCTCATGATAAATACGGAAAAGTTAAACCTATGCACCTAAACCGTTGGACACAGGAAACTGCCGAAACAGCTTCGTATCCTGCCCTGCATTTTGGCGATCACAGTAACAACAAAAATTCAAACAGCAGCCTGTTCCTCTACGATGCCTCCTATTTGCGACTGAAAACAATCGAAATCGGGTACAACCTGCCTAAAAGTAAAATCCGCTTTGCCGGCTTTGACCAGGTCCGGTTGTATGCTCAAGGGCTTAACCTGTTTACATGGGATGGACTGGACGATGTGGACATTGATCCCGAAACCCGTGAAGGGTCGGGTGACTGGTATCCGATTCAGAAGGTAATTAATTTCGGGATTGATATTACGTTTTAACCATTAAAATTGAATAATCATGAAAATAAAATATATATCATTCGTACTGGCATTGCTATTCCTGTCTTTCTTGTTCCAGGCATGTGAAGATGATTTTCTCGATCGAAAACCGGATGATCAGCTGGATGAAGAACAGGTTTTTACACGATATAATAAGACCAACCAGCTGGTTACCGATTTGTATGCAAACATTAAAAGCGCCAACAGACCTTTGGTGTTTTTCAACCACTTTAACAGCGCACCGGTAACTGACGAATGTGAGGGGTCGACTGCCGAAGGAAGCCTGACGAATAAGTTCAATACAGGCGACTGGAGTTCTATGGGAATGCCCGATCGGAGTAGCACCGGCCAATATTGGTGGGATCTGTATGCAAAAATCCGGAAGTCAAATGTTATCCTTGAAGGAATAAAGAAGTATAATACCCCTGATAATCCGCTGGAACCCGGCGATCTGGAAAAGCGGATTGGTGAAACTTATTTTATGCGGGCGTATCTTCATTTTCTGGCGGCAAGAATGTATGGTGAGATTGTTTATGTCAATCAAACAATAGATCCTCAGGGCTCAATGAATTTCACCAGGGAATCATTTCACACAATTGTTGAAAAGATAAGCCAGGATTGTGATTCTGCCTATGCCCGTGTTCCCGGAAAGTGGGGAGGATCAGATTTTGGGCGTGTTGATAAAGGCGCCTGTCTTGGATTAAAGGCTATGATTCGTTGGATGGCTGCTACCCCGATGTGGAATGGCGGTAATTTTCCGAATGATACCCGGTCTTTCCCAAATGAATATACCTATGATCAAACTCGTTGGGAGAAAGCTAAACTGGCGGCAAAAGCAGTTCTTGATTTTAGTGTTGAAGGACAAACCCGGTATAACTTATACACCGATCATGATGAGACCGATTTCAGAGACGATGCCGGGAACAATAAAAATAACTCGAAAGTTTACACGCGCCTGTGGAACCTGTATTTTGATATGGATGCTTATATGCAGGAAGCTGTGTTCTTTGTAACCCGGGATAAAAACCAGGCTTGGCAGGGCGATGTATATCCTCCGAGTTGGGGTGGAAGTTCCCGGCAAATGCCTGTACAGGAGCAAGTTGATGAGTATGAATATATTTCTCCTGACGGATACGGTTATCCGATTTACAGTGCAAATGCAGAGACAGACGGTTACGACGATGAAAATCCTTACGAAGGCATCCAAAGAGATCCCCGTTTTTACCGGGATATTACTTATCACGGGGCAACTTTTAAAGGAAATATCATTAATACAGCTGAAGGTTCTGATCGGATCGGAGCATCTAATTCCACAACAACCGGCTACTTCCTGCGAAAAATCATTCGCGAATCATGGAACCGTGATAAATCGTTTGATATCAATGGTCCGCCAATCTGGAGATTGCCTGAGTTTATCTACATCTATTGTGAAGCAGTCAATGAGACCACCGGACCAACCCAGGAAATCTATGACCTGATTAATACCGTTAGAGCGCGTTCTTTTATGGCATCTATGCCACCTGCTGTAAAAACGAATAAAGAATTAATGAAAGAGTATATTCAACGCGAACGCCGGGTTGAGTTATTTTATGAGAATAACCGGATTTGGTTGTGTCGCTTGTATCTCGAACCAAGTAGTACGACAGAGTTGGCAAAAGAACAAGCATGGCAAGCTGCCGGCGCCACAAATGATATGCGTTCGGTAAACTATTGGCCTTATCCAAAATGCCAGCGGATGATTAATGGAATGAAACCGGTTGAGGATCCGGATGGCAAAATTATAATTGGTGACAAGCGATATAAAATGCAGCGTTTCTTTATTGAAGACAGGGTATTTCTGACCCCAAGGCACTACCTGTTTCCAATTATGGATGATGAAATTAAACGAAGCCCGACCTTAGTTCAAAACCCCGGCTGGTAATGATTTAAATCGATTGAATTAGCCTAAACCAACGATTCAAAATTACCTGCAACGCTGATTAAACAGCAAAAAAGGGTAGATCGCAGCAAGCAGATCTGCCCTTTTGTTATATTATGACCAAAGAGGTATCCGAAGTAAAAATCGATCCCGGGGGTGAGTAATTTTTAGGGCAGAGTTGTATTAGTGAACAAAAGGACGAAAATTGTGGCTGAATTACAGAGACGACCAATCTTCTGTTAAAAGATTAATGCTTCGGATGAAGCGGTTTATACAATTTTGATTAGTTTAGATTCCAATGCGTATAACGGAATGATCAGGGAGCGCATTGGTTTCTTTCTGAGAACATTTCTTAATGGTTTTGATTATGAGAACAGGGGTGAGGATTTTATGGTTGTTTATTGGAATGGCCCTGCTGTTTAGCTGTCTGCCTGATAAAACAAAGGTGATATCAAACCCGGTATTACCGGGAGATAACCCAAATCCTTCGGTCATAAAAATAGGTGACAGTTATTACGCGTCGACGACCAGCAACGAATGGTCGCCCTTGTTCCCCATCTACAAATCAAACGATTTGCTTCATTGGGAATTGATTTCGTATGTATTTCCCGGCGGAGCGCCTGATTGGGCCCAGAATAACTTTTGGGCGCCTGAATTAAGTTATGACGAAAAGCAACAAAAATTATATGTGTATTATACCGGACGGGTGAAGCGTACAAATAAAGTTACCATTGCTGTAGCCAGCGCCGATAGCCCGGAAGGACCGTTTTACGACCAGGGGCCATTGAAATTTGATGTCGAAGAAACCATTGATCCGTTCGAAGTGCGGGACGAAAACGGCAATTTGTACCTGATTTGGAAAGAAATTTATTTTCGGGGACGGCCGGCTGTTATTTGTGCCCAGGCTATAAGCGAAGACCGGACTACCCTGATTGGCCCCAAACATGAGCTTATCCGGAATGATCAGGAGTGGGAAGAACACATTGTTGAAGGTCCGTCGGTTTTCAGGAAAGATGATTATTTCTATCTCCTGTATTCGGCAGGTAATTGTTGCGACCGGGCATGTAATTATAAAATAGGGGTGGCCCGGGCTAAAAATTTGCTTGGGCCATGGGAAAAGTACGACGCAAATCCGGTGCTGAGAGACAATGATGACTGGAAATGCCCGGGGACAGGGAATGTGGTGAAAAAGAACAAGGATTATTATTTGCTTTTTCATGCTTATAAAACCGATGGAGGCGATTATGTCGGGCGCGAAGGACTGTTGGAGAAAATCCATTGGACCGACGATGGTTGGCCACGCTTTGAACCGTCGAACCTGATTAACATCCAAAAAAGTAAAATTGATTATGTGGACGACTTTACGCGGGCATTAGCCCCGGTTTGGCAATGGCGGGCAACACAACAACTCAGTTATGCAACCGGCGAAAACGGATTGATGCTGGCGGCATCTGTGGAAAATGATTTGTTGGGAAGCCTGTTGGGGCAACCGGTAAGGTCGAAAAATTTTGAAATAACGGCAACCATTGATTTGAACCTGACCGGACACAAGGTGAACGGCGGGATTGTGCTGATTGGTGCAACCAATAATGGTTTTGGTGCGCCGGTTGCCGGGATTGGAATTTCTGCCGGGCAGGATTTAATCGAAGTTTGGAGGACCTGCGCAAATGAGACGAATATTTACGAAGCAGTCCCCTCGACAACATACGGCGACCTGATTGAATTAAAAATGGAAATTAGAAATGGCGATTTGTTGCAGTTTTCGGTGTTTAACGGACAGAACTGGGAAATAATTGCCGATTCGATTGATGCTTCAGCTTACGTTCCCTGGGGCATGGGCTTCAGGTGGGGACTGGCCGCCAAAGGCGAAGCAAACGAGTTTGTCAATATCCGGCAGGTTCGCCTGACCAACAGACAACCGGTTTCTGAGAGGAACGAAAATTGAATATTTGTGTTTAACGAACTAACAATAACGATTGGTTGACGACGGCACCTGAAAATATAGACAGGCAATTGCTTAAAAGGTTGAAAGGAGGTGATATGAACGCGTTTCAACTGGTGTTTGCTGCATACAGTCAAAATCTTTTGCATTTTACTTTTTCGTACCTGAAAGATCAGTACGAAGCAGAAGAAATTGTCCAGGATGTATTTCTTCGGATTTGGGAAATCAGGAAAGATATTGACGAGGAAAAATCATTTAAAAGTTTTATTTACCGCATGACCGTGAATAAAGTATTCAATCACCTTAAACATCAGGTTGTCCGGAAAAAATATGAAGCTTATCTGAGCCAGTCAGTTCAGTCGTTTGACGAAAGCCCCGAAGCCCGGTTACATTATCAGGAACTGGAAGAAAAGATCCGGGGCATTCTTCAAAAACTTCCGGAACAGCAACGCAACATATTTCAAATGAGCCGGATGGATGGACTTTCGAATTCGGAAATCTCGGACAAGCTGGAGTTGTCGATTCGTACCGTTGAAAATCAGATCTACCGGGCGAATAAATTTCTGAAAGAACAGATGAAAAATGAATACCTGTATATTTTGTTTTTCCTCAGCGCTTTTTTATAAGATGAATGCAACACGCCGGAACAATCCGGTCTCTGAATTTTTACGTAACCGAATGAGTAGTAGGGCTGACATTAATTGTATTTAAAGTGAAATGAAAAACAGACAAAATATTGTATCAAAATTTGACGACTTGCTTGAGAAATTTCAGGCAGGAGAATGTTCGTTAACCGAATTATACGAGCTTCAGGTATATTTTCAGGAAGAAGACCTGTCGCGTATCCTCAGGGACGAAATGTCGGGCAGGCTGGAGCAGGAATCGGCGTCGTCTTCGGTCGTGTTCAACAGTGAGCAGCTTTTTCAGAAACTGGAACAACAGATCAGCCTGGATAAACGGCAGCGTAAGGTTCGGAGGCTGATCGTTGAACTGAACAGGATACGTGTTGCGGCAATTATTATTTTCTCTTTTTTATTGGGAGGAACCGCTGTTTTCTTCCTGAGTGATCCGTTAAATGAGGAGGAGGTCGAATCATTCTGCGAGGTAGTTGCGCCGCTTGGAGCTAAATCCAGGGTAATCCTGCCCGATAATTCCGTTGTCTGGTTAAATGCCGGCAGCAAACTGAGGTATTCAACCAACTTCAATAAAAATGACCGGAATTTGAGCCTGGAAGGCGAAGCTTATTTCCAGGTCACCAAGAATAAGCTTCTTCCTTTTGTGGTTGATGCTTTTGGATTTCAGGTGAAAGCAATCGGCACCGAGTTCAATGTGAAAGCTTATGAAGAAGATCCCACCATCGAAGCGACCCTGATTGAAGGAAAAGCCGTGTTGGCTCACCGAACGGAATTGATTACGAGCGACGTTTGTTTAGGTCCCAGGTATAAGGCGACCTTTTATCGGCAGGACGCCGGATTTGAGATCAAGACCGGGCAACCGAGGCTGGTAATCAGTCCGAATACCGATCTGCGTCCGTTAATCTCGTGGAAAGATGATCGGTTTTTCTTTAGAAGCGAGTCATTGAATAATCAGGAAAGTCACCGGGATCCGGATGTAATCCATCAGGCTGTTCCCGGTTTCAGCAGCATAATACCGGACAAAAAAAGACTCGCCGGTATAATTTGCTCCCGGATATTTTAAATGCAACAGATATTGTAATTGTCTCTTAAAACTAAAAAATGAAACGAACCAGCCTGTACCTGACTGTATTATTAACGGCGCTGATTAGCTATTCGGCTGGTGATGCCGGAAAGAAAGATCGTGGAACAACCGTTGTTTCCCGTCCCGAGTTAAAACAGCAAAACGATTTTTATTTAAGTAACCGGGCCCCTTTGCAGCCGGCCCATTTTATTAAACTTCCTCTAGGAAGCATTCAGCCTGAAGGTTGGATCCTGAAATTGATGGAATTGCAAAAAGACGGTTTGTGCGGTCACCTGGGCGAAATCAGCGCCTGGCTCGAAAAAGACAACAATGCCTGGCTGTCGGAAGGGGGAGACCACGGTTGGGAAGAAGTTCCTTACTGGTTGCGCGGTTATGCCGATATGGCTTTCATTTTTAACGATGAGAAAATGAAAAAGGAAGCGATGGTCTGGATTGAGGCCATTCTGAACAGTCAAAAAGAAAATGGCTGGTTTGGCCCCGAAGTCCGTTCGGGAAATGGTAATCTCGATTACTGGTCGAACATGATTGCGCTTTTCACCCTGCAAAATTATTATGAATACGCCGGAGACCAGCGGGTGATTGATTTTATGACCCGGTATTTTCAATTCGAAATGACTGTTCCGGATAATGAATTTTTGTCGAGTTATTGGGAAAACAGCCGGGGAGGAGACAACCTCTACAGCGTTTACTGGTTCTATAACCACACCGGAGAACCCTTTTTGCTGGAACTGGCCGAAAAGATCCACCGGAATACCGCCGACTGGACCCGGAAATCAACCTTACCCAACTGGCACAATGTAAATATTGCACAATGTTTTCGCGAACCGGCTACCTGGTTTTTACAATCGGGCGATTCGTCCCACCTGGAGGCAACCTACCATGTTCATGATCTGATCCGTCGAACCTTCGGACAAGTGCCGGGCGGTATGTTCGGCTCCGACGAAAATTCCCGCTTGGGCTATATCGATCCGCGTCAGGGAACAGAAACCTGCGGTTTTGCCGAACAAATGACTTCCAACGGGATCATGACACGACTTACCGGCGACCCGCTCTGGGCCGATCATTGCGAGGATGTCCTCTTCAATAGTTTCACGGCTGCTTTTACGCCTGATATGAAAGCATTACGCTACATCACTTGCCCGAACGGAGTGACTGCCGATGCCGAAAATCATCATCCGGGAATTGATAACAGCGGCCCGTTCCTCACCATGAACCCCTTTAGCAGCCGTTGCTGCCAGCATAACCACGGACATGCGCTTCCTTATTATCTGCAAAACCTGGTGATGGCCAGTAACGACAATGGTTTGGCAGCAACCATGTACAACTCGTGCAAAACAACGGCGAAAGTAGGAGACGGGACCGAAGTAACATTAGTGGAGGAAACCCGCTATCCGTTTGAAGAACAGGTGCGCTTCACCCTTCAGGCACAAAAAAAGGTGTCGTTCCCGCTTTACCTGCGCGTTCCCGGATGGTGTAACAATGCTTCGGTTACACTGAACGGCAAGAATCTGAAAATAAAAGCAAGCCCGGGCGCTTATATCCGGCTCGAACGTGAGTGGGCCGACGGCGACCGCTTAGTCCTGAATTTGCCGATGAAACTGTCGTCGCGTACCTGGCAGGTCAACCAGAACAGTGTTTCGGTTGATTACGGGCCGCTGACCTTTTCCCTGAAGATAGATGAAGAGTATACGAAGATCAGCAGTACTCAGTCGGCAATCGGCGATTCCAAATGGCAGGCAGATGCCGACCCGGAGAAATGGCCGGCTTACACCATCGACCCGAAAAGTCCGTGGAATTACGGACTGATCCTGGATAAAAACAATCTTTCAGCTTCATTGAAAATTGTCCGAAAACCCTGGCCTTCCGATCATTATCCCTTTTCTCACGGGAATACGCCTATCGAGCTTCAGGCTAAAGGACGCCGGATTCCTTCATGGGGGATTGACCGGTACGGCCTGGTCGATATTCTTCCGGCATATCCGGTAAAAACCAGCGAACCGGTTGAAAATATTACTTTAATCCCGATGGGGGCAGCGCGGTTAAGAGTTTCGGCTTTTCCCGCTTTAACGGAATAACGGATACGAAGCATAAATACAAATCCGTATATTTCGAATACCGTGTCTGTCCGTCCGGAATATATGGATTTTAAAATAATCCGCCGTTAACCTGGCAACGGGCACAGGCTGTTTTCAAAATGAATTAACTATGAATCGTTTAATCTGTTCATTCCTGTTGTTGTGTTTTGTATCAGGCGTTCATGCTCAATCGGTTGATAACCAGTTTAAACGCCCGCTGAAACATGTTTTGAGTGACATCGAATCCCGTTTTGGGGTGCAGTTTCAATATGCAGACAAGCTGGCCGATACCTTGATGGTGGACTATGCCCAATGGCGTTTCAGGCACGATCTGAACGAAACACTGCACCAGGTGCTGACACCCTTAAATTTGGTTTTTACCAGGGATGAAGATGGCTCATACCGGATTGAACCATTCCGCTATCATGTCAGGCCGGTGGAGGAAGGCCGGTTACACCTGCAAAAACTGGCGGAGCTGGCTTCTGATCTTCCATCCTGGGAAAGACGTAAGGAAGCGTTGAGATCCTGTATCTTTAAAGCTTTGGACTTGTCTCCCTTACCGGAGAAAAATTCCTTGAACCCGATTTATACTCCCAAAGAAATCATGAATGGTTACACCGTCGAACAGGTGGCCATCGAAACGCTTCCAGGCGTGTTTCTCAGTGGTAGTTTATACAAACCGGCAAAAATCAAAAAACGTCATCCGGCCGTTTTACTCGCCCAGGGACATGGAGAGGCCCAGCATTATCACGAAAGTTCACAGAGGTTGGCTGCCTCGCTGGCACGCATGGGGGCAGTGGTGTTTAGTTACGATATGTTTGCCAAAGGCGAATCCGGCTTGCAGTTCGCCTTCGACGATCACCGCACCGGTATGGCGCAAACCATGCAAACCTGGAACAGCATCAGGGCTCTTGATTTTTTGTATTTTTTACCGGAGGTGGATGCCGGAAAAATTGCGATGACCGGAGCGTCAGGAGGAGGGACACAAACGTTTCTGCTGGCTGCCCTGGACGACCGGATTGCGGTGAGCGCTCCGGTCGTGATGGTTTCTTCGTGGTTTTACGGTGGCTGTCCCTGCGAAAGCGGTATGCCTGTTCATGCCTGCGGTGAATGGGGGACCAATAATGCCGAGTTGGCCGCGATGGTTTCGCCCAAACCGCTTCTCATCGTATCGGATGGCGGTGACTGGACCGCCCGCGTTCCCGAGGTGGAATTCCCGTATATTCAACAGATTTATGGATTGTATGGACGTGTTGATCTGATTGAAAATGCTCATTTTCAGGATGAAAAACACGACTACGGACCATCAAAACGAAAGGCTGTGTATTCATTTCTCGCAAAACATATGGGATTGGAGTTAACCCGGATCCAGGATAAAAGAGGGAATGTTAATGAATCCGGAATTACCATCCAGACACGTGAACAAATGCTGGTGTTTGGAAAAAACGGGGAGAAGCTTCCTGCCCATGCCATTTCCGGAATCGACGAATTGAAAAGATTGCTGACAGATAAACGTTAAATGATAACTGAATGAAGAAAATCAACATGAGCGCCGCAATTATTCTTTTAATTTTTGCTTTCACGAGTTGCGGTAAAGCAGAAGGTGTAAAAAATAAGAAAGTCGAGACAACTTTCACCAACCCCGTTTGGGACGGAGCTGATCCTTGGCTGACCCGGCAGGGAGACGAGTATGTTTATTGTTATTCGGCGAACAACAGTATTGTTGTTTCGCGTTCAAAATACATGACTAAAAAAGGCGAATTGAAACGGATTTGGCAGGCTCCCGCAACCGGGTGGAACAGCCACAGCGTCTGGGCGCCTGAAATTCATTTTATCGACGGTCGCTGGTATGTTTATTATGCGGCCGGCAGTACGGCCGGTTCGCCCTTTATCAACCAGCGTACCGGGGTTCTGCGTTCCAAAACAGCTGACGTTTTCAGCGATTACGAAGATATGGGCATATTGTACACCGGCGACAATCCGGATGAACCGAACAGCAACGTTTGGGCCATTGATATGACTGTTTTGGAACACAAAGGTAAACTCTTCGCTGTTTGGTCGGGATGGTTAGAACAGAAAGACACCGATGCCACGCCTCAGCACTTGTATATCCAGGAAATGGAAAATCCTTACACCTTGAAAGGAACACGGGTGTTGCTTTCCTCGCCGCAGGAAAACTGGGAAACGGGCGGTCCGCTGAATCTGAACGAAGGACCGCAAATTCTGAAAAACGGAGAAAACGTTTTTATCATCTATTCGTGCCGCGAGTCGTGGCTGGTTGAATACCGTCAGGGAATGTTACAACTGAATGATCCGGATGGAAATTTGCTCGATCCGGCCAACTGGACAAAAAAAGGACCGGTTTTTCAGGGAAATTCCCAGGTTTACGGGGTCGGGCATTGTTCATTTGTCAAATCGCCTGATCAAACTGAAGACTGGATTATTTATCACTCCAAAAAAGATACGAACCCGGGTTGGAACCGCGATGTGCGTATGCAACCCTTCACCTGGAATGCCGATGGAACGCCCAACTTTGGAACCGCCATTCCGGCCGGAACCGCCATGAAGCGTCCTTCGGGTGAGGTGGAAATTGAAGAAGCTGAATCGGACGCTTCTTATTAAACCTAAAATAGCAAACTTATGAAGAGGCGAAATTTTTTACAAACAGTTTCAGGAGGTGCGGCTGCTGCTTACTTGACGGCTAATCCCCTGATTGGTTTTTCTTCGGCCCGCTCAGTACAAGACAGCGAGCTTAGTTATCATACGGTTGAAAAGGTAATAACCAAAAAAGTCAGGATTCAATACCCCCGTTTTGTCAGTAAAAATGCAATCCGGGGAAATCACGGCTGGGGCTACGACGAAACCATTTGCGAACTGGTAACCAACCAGGGGGCTAAAGGCTGGGGGGTTACCCTTTGGGGCCGTTCGGCCGATGAAGCTTCTGCTTACCTGGTTGGCAAAAAACTGTCTGACTTGTTTGCACCGGAGCTTGGATTGATTGATCCGAAAGGTGCTTATGCCGACATTGCCCTCCACGACCTGGCCGGTAAAATTTTGAACAAGCCGGTGTACGGGCTGATGGGAGCAACGGAGCCCGAAACGGCGGTTTGCTACAGCGGGATGATTTATTTTGATGATTTAACGCCGTTTTATAACCAACCGATGGGGATAGATATCATCCTGAAAGAGTGTCAGTTCGATTATGACCTGGGCTATCGCCAGTTTAAGCTGAAAATTGGCCGGGGCAACAAATGGATGCCCAAAGCGGCCGGGATTCAGCGGGATATTGAAGTCACCAAATTGGTAGCCGAAGCTTTTCCCGATTGTGACATTCTGGTAGATGGAAACGACGGTTATCCTCTCGACGATTTTGAACAGTATCTGAAAGGAATTGAAGGGGTCAAACTTTTTTGGATTGAAGAACCATTCCGCGAAACCATTGAAGATTACACCAAGCTGAGGGCCCTGCTGAAAAAGCTAGGGATAGAAACACTTTTAGCCGATGGCGAAGCATCGCCCGATCAGGATTTTTTGCAGCAGTTAATGGAGTTGAAGCTGATGGATGTTCATTTGACCGACATTCAGGATATTGGCTATACCGGCTGGCGTAAGCTGATGCCCGAACTGAAACGGCTCAATGTGTTTGCTTCGCCTCATGCCTGGGGCTCGCAAATTAAAACCAATGCCGTGGCTCATTTAACCGGGGCATACGGGAATACGGTCACCATCGAAGGGGTCACCTGTATTTCGGATGATGTGGATCTGGGTGATTACCGCCTGGTGAACGGCAAGTTAATTCCTTCTTCTGCACCCGGTTTTGGAATGACACTTTATAAATAGATGAAAATGATACGTACGATGAACTTAAAATCACTGATTCTGATCGTATTTGCAGGCCTTTGCTTTTTTTCCTGTAAACCAAAGCCTGAAACGTTACAAGTCGGAAATCCCCTGCCGGTCGAATTCGGGGATCCTTACATCCTGAAAGCATCCGATGGTATGTATTATATGATCGGTACCGGCGGGGTGAAAGACGGATTTAAAATGTATTCATCTGCCAACCTGAAAGACTGGAACGACGAAGGCCGGATTTACCAGGGAAATACCGGTGAATCGTGGGGTATTGCCAACTTTTGGGCTCCTGAATTGTACGAAATCGATGGTCAGTATTACCTGCTCTTCAGCGCCGACTGGCGCGAAAATCCCACCAACGAGCTGGAAAATTTTCGCATTGGCGTGGCAGTTTCCGAAACCCCGACGGGACCGTATACTGATTTATACAACCGTCCGGTTTTTGATCCCGGTTATCCGGTAATCGACGGCAACCTGCTGTTTGATGATGGCAAAGTGTACTTGTACTATTCACGCTGTTGTTATAAAAACCCGGTGGAAAGCGAAGTAGCCGACTGGGCCCGCCAACAAGGCATGTTCGATGAAATTGAAGAAAGCTGGGTGTATGGCGTTGAAATAAAACCTGATTTTTCGGGAATCATTGGCGAGCCCGAATTGTTGCTGCGCCCTCCTGTAAGCATGGACGACAGGCAGGCTGAGTGGGAAAGCCGGTCAGTTACCTCGGGCGAAGTGAACCGGCGATGGACCGAAGGTTCGTACATTTTTAAAGAAAAAGATACCTATTACATGATGTATTCTGCCAACTTTTTTGGCGGTCAAAATTACGCGGTAGGTTATGCGACTTCCAGATCGCCTATGGGGCCATTTCAAAAAGCCGATAACAACCCGGTTTTGGAGAAAAATGCAGAACAGGGAGGCATTGTAACCGGCACCGGCCATAATATGGTTACACCTGCTCCTGATGGGAAAAGCATGCTTTGTGTTTATCATGGCCGTACTTCAAAAACAGGCGACAACCGGGTGGTCTTTATCGATCCAATGGAAGTGACGGAAGACGGGAAATTAGTTGTACACGGTCCGACAACAAAATACGACTCACAACAGAACCGCTAGGCATTCCGCTTTTATTTTAAGATTCCAAAAATATCATCACAAAGAGGGAGAATACCGTACGGTAACTCCCTCTTTCAATAAAAATATCGCTATAAAATGGGATTGTGACCCTAAAGTGGATGGGGTATTTTTGTTTTTCAGAAATTGAAAGCAGAAATATGAAAACAAGTATAATTGCCTTTTTGTTGGTATTAGCAAACATGGCTAACAGCTATGCCCACTACATGTGGCTGGAAACACCGGCCGCAGGAAAATTAAATACCAGACATGACGTGAAAATACGATTTGGCGAATATACTTACGGGCTGATTGAAAAAGTTTCGGACGAGGCATTTCAGCGTGTTCGTAATTTTGATGTTTGGCTGGTGGATCCGGACGGGAAAAAGAGCAGGCTTGACATTTCTCCCGGCGAGGACTATTACCTGGCTTCATTTGTTCCCGGGAAGAAAGGGACCTACACGCTTGCATTGGATAACAAAAACATGGAAGTGCTTGATTACCGGCAATATGACCTGGGAGTGATGAAACCGCAATATCATGCCAAAGCCAAAGTTGTCGTTGGTGAAACATTTCTCCCGGTAAAATCAACCAATCCCGGGGGAATTGAAATCATCGATTACAGCGATCGTTCGTACCGCGTGAATGGCGAAGTAAAACTTCAGGTGTTGTTTAAAGGAGAGGTATTGCCCAAAAACGAAGTGAGCATATATATTCCCGATTTGTGGGCCAAAAAAGTGTGGACTGACGAAAACGGAATGATTACGTTCAACTTACCGTGGAATCAGATGTACACGGTTGAAGCCATTTATCATGAAAACACGCCGGGAAGTTTTCAGCAACAAGCATATGAATATATCTGGCATTGTGCAAGCTGGTGCATGACGCCTTCGGTAAATTAATTCTGAAGAAGATGATTGAATTAACAGTTGACGCTCTGAAAAAAGAGACCATCATTAATCTTAAACCGGGAGAAAGAGGAATTATCCGAAACTTCGCTGTTGATTTGATTCCGGTAAAACTCCAGGAAATGGGTTGCCTGCCGGGAAACGAGGTGCAATTAATTCAGTTGGCTCCGTTTCGCGACCCGCTGTTTTTGAATATCAACGGGAACCGTCTGGCCATCCGAAAAGAAACAGCTGCCTTAATAGAAATTTCAAAAGTTTCGTGAAAACAGAATGGGTAAACAACTCAACGTAGCGCTTATTGGAAACCCGAATACCGGGAAAACATCCCTGTTTAATCAGTTAACCGGCTTAAATCAGAAAGTCGGAAATTATCCCGGGATCACGGTCGAAAAAAAGGAGGGAACCTGTAAATTACCAAACGGGTCAAAAGCCCATATCATCGACCTGCCCGGAACTTACAGCTTGAATGCTTCGTCGGCCGACGAACAACTGGTCGTTGAGCTTTTACTCAATAAAAATCACCGGGATTATCCTGATCTGGCGGTGGTTGTTACCGAAGTGGAGAACCTCAAGCGCAATTTAATCCTCTTTACGCAAATAAAAGACCTTCAGATTCCGGCGATCCTGGTGGTAAACATGGCCGACCAGATGGAACGACGCGGAATCTCGATCGATGTGGATTTGCTCGAAAAAAAATTTCGGACAAAAGTGGCTGTCGTCAGCTCCCGAAAAAATACCGGGATCGATTATCTGAAAAAATTAATAGAAACCTATCGGGATCTGCCTGTTTCACCCTGTTTGTGTGTCAGGGATATTGATCCCCTGTATTTTGACCGCCTGCAAAAGGCATTTCCGGGGCAGGAGCTATATCCCCTTTGGTTGGTTGTTTCGCAATCGGCACAGCTGGAAAAGATTGATGAGAATCTCAAAAAAGTACATGAATTTTCAGAAAAAAACACCGCTGAAATACGACGGTTACAGCAGAAAGAAACGATTGCCCGCTACCTGTTTATCAATCGTTTTCTAAAAGATGCTTACCGGGTCGATGTTTCGGCGGCAACGGATTGGAGATCGGCGCTTGACCGTATTTTAACCCACAAAGTAGGGGGCTACCTGGTGTTTTTTGCCGTAATGCTGCTCATGTTCCAGGCGATATATAACTGGAGCAGCGTCCCGATGGATTTTATCGATGAGTCGTTTGCTTTCTTCAGCGAGTGGACCGGGACCCATTTACCCGCGGGCGCCTTTACCAGCCTTCTTGCCGAAGGAGTGATTCCCGGCGTGGGGGGAATTGTGATTTTTGTCCCGCAGATTGCATTTCTTTTTCTGTTTATTTCCCTCTTGGAGGAAAGCGGTTATATGAGCCGGATCGTTTTTTTGATGGACCACATTATGCGGCGGTTTGGGCTTAGCGGGAAAAGTGTGGTACCGCTGATCTCAGGAACAGCCTGTGCTATCCCGGCCGTTATGGCTACACGGAACATCGAAAACTGGAAGGAACGGTTGATTACCGTCCTGGTCACTCCTTTTACTACCTGCTCGGCGCGTTTGCCGGTTTACCTCATCATCATTGCTTTGGTGATTCCCGACCGGAGTGTCGGAGGCTTTAATCTTCAGGGTTTAACGCTGATGTCGCTGTATTTGGCAGGTTTTGGGATGGCTGTTTTTTCGGCTTACCTGTTAGATAAAATCATAAAAAACAAAACCCGTACATTTTTCGTGATTGAAATGCCGGCATATAAGCTACCCTTGTTTAAAAATGTGCTGTTCACCGTCATTGAAAAGACGAAAAGCTTTGTTTGGGTAGCAGGAAAAATTATACTGGCCATTTCGATCGTCTTGTGGTTTCTGGCATCCAACGGCTATTCGGACGAATTTCACCGGGCCGATGAAATTGTCCGGTTGCAACCCGGTAATAGTCAGCTTAGCGAACAGGAAATGCAAACAGCCATCGCTTCGTTTCAGTTGCGCCACTCCTATATCGGAGTTATTGGCCGGGCTATCGAACCGGTTATACGGCCTTTGGGCTACGATTGGAAAATCGGGATTGCCCTGGTTAGCTCATTTGCGGCCCGCGAAATTTTTG
Source organism: Gaoshiqia hydrogeniformans (assembly GCF_049347105.1). GTDB lineage: Bacteria > Bacteroidota > Bacteroidia > Bacteroidales > Prolixibacteraceae > Gaoshiqia > Gaoshiqia hydrogeniformans. The sequence continues at coordinate 5,098,790 of NZ_CP186334.1, read as the reverse complement.
TAGGGACGCTGGCCACCATTTACAGCGTGGGAAGCGACGAAGAAGGAACCATAAAAGAACGAATGTCAACCGATATGAACCACATAACCGGAGAGAAATTATTCAACTTTCCAACCGGCATTTCGTTATTGCTCTTTTACGCCTTTGCCCTGCAGTGTATGAGTACAATGGCGATTGTAAAAAAAGAAACCAACAGTTGGAAATGGCCGTTAATCCAATTGATGTTTATGAGCGGTTTTGCTTATCTTGTTGCCATGACGGCGTATCAGTTGTTAAAATAATGGTGGAGGAGAATTTGAAAACGGATTGACCGATGAAGGATATACAGGAAATAATGGTTTACCTGGCGGTTGCCGCCGCTGTATTTTTTTTAATCAAAAAGTACTTGTTTAAAAAGAAAAACAAAAAAAGCCGCGCGTGTGGCGGTACTGATTGCGGTTGTCATTAGTTTTTCTATTATTTTGGCGGCTTTAACTCCGATGTTGATGAAAGAATACCGACAGGAACCGGCGCCAATGGATAATTTTGTCTCTTTTGAAAAGTTATTCCGATTGTATTATCCCCGGCTGAAGAAATATGCTTATTCTTTTCTTCACGATACGGGAGAAGCTGACGATCTGATCCAGGATGTCTTTTTTCAGTTCTGGAAAGACAGACATTTACTGAACAGCGAGCAAAACATCTCTTCTTTTATCTTCACCATGCTTCGAAACAGGTGCGTCAATGTTTTGAAAAGGAGAATTGTTGAAAATAAATATTTGCTGCATCAAGCGTCTGTCCGTTCCGAAGAGTTATACCATATCAGTTTTGAGAACGATGGCGAGTTTGTTGCTGTCAGAGAATTACTGCACAACGAGCTTTTAAAATTAACCGATGAAATGCCCGAAAAATGCGGGAAAGCATTCCGCTTAAAGTGGATGGAAGGGAAAAAGATCAGAGAGATTGCTGAAATCATGAATATTTCCATGTCAATGGTCGAACGCCACCTGGCTAAAGGTTTAGAGATCGCAAAAAAAAGGCTGAATCCTGATCTGTTCTTACTTTTTCTGATTCTTCGAAAAAACTGATTCGTCGTCGGTTTACACTTTCCCGGCTTTTCACGCGCTTTGACCTGTTTAAGCGACCGGTGCACGGATAAAAAAAATAAAAAAAATCAATTTTAAGGTTGGGAAAACTGAATCCATCTTGTATAACTTCATGAATGTAATCAACAAGATGGATAAAAGTCAAAAATATCGTGAATGGACTTTTCGGTTTCTTCAGGGGAGTTTGCCGGAAGAACAGGAGTTCGAACTCTGTGAAGCAATCAAAAACGGAGATTATCCGAAAGAACTGTTTCTCAAAAATCAGGACGAGCTGTCAGAAAACCTGATCAGCAGCATAAATCTGCAACAGGATACCACCTGGGAATCATTGAAAAATCGAATTGAAGCAAAACAAAAGCCGGTTCGGCCGATTCAACGCCGCCTGAACCAAGGCCGTTTTATTGCCATTGCCGCTGCTTTTGTCATGGGTGTGCTGATCTCGGGCGCTTTTTATTTTCTTCGCTCAGATTTTTATTCCAACCAGATGCAGGCTCAGGTTCAGGAAATTACCATTCCTTATGGCGCCAAAACAAAAATCAACCTGCCCGACGGGTCAACAGCCTGGCTAAACTCCGGATCAAAACTGGTTTATCCGGTGATATTTACCGGGAAACGCGACGTCATCCTCGAAGGCGAAGCTTTTTTTGAGGTGGTAAAAGGGAAAAACCCATTTATTGTTTCTACAGAATTCGGACAAGTACAGGTACTCGGTACATCATTTAATGTCAAAGCATTTTCAAATGAAGAATTCCAGGCAACCTTGCTTGAAGGGTCGGTACAACTGACCGGCTTTGGCGAGAACCCGGTTTTTCTGAAACCCGGCGAACAGGCGTCGTTTGACGCTAATGCAGGACTTGCCGTCAAACAGGTGAATACCGAATTATATACCTCGTGGAAAGACGGTAAACTGATATTTTACCGGGAACCCTTTGCCAAGGTTGCTTTGAGTCTGGAACGCTGGTATAACGTGAAACTGGAGATCAATAACGATGAACTAAAAGAACTTTGGTTTACCGGGACCGTTGAAATGGAAACCTTCACCGAATTTATGGAATTGATCAGTAAATCGTTTCCCATCCGGTACACATACGAGCAGCAAACAAGAACACTTACGATAGGAAAGAAATAAAATAACAAATCAATAAAAAATGAGTAGCAAATGACCTAAAAAAGAGAAAAGATGGAAAGTAGCAGTTTCCACCTCTTCTCAAAAAGTTTAAAAATTATTCATTAAACCAATTCAAAAGTATGAAGAAAAAACGATGTAATGATGGCTTACAGCCATTGTATGACCAAATTTTTAGAAAAATGAAACTAACCATCTTTATTTTATGTGTTACGTTTTTTAGTGGTTTAGCTTCCGGAAGTTATTCCCAGGTAACAAAACTCACGGTTGTGGTCAATAAAGCCACGGTCGAAGATGTTCTTCGTTCCATCGAAAATCAAAGCGAATACCGGTTTTTGTATCACGGGAAAATTGATGTTGATTCGCGCGTATCGGTGAATTTCGTCAATAAAAGTATTTTCGAAATTCTCGATCACGTATTCCAGGACAGCCCTGTAAGCTACGAAGTTGTCGGACGGCAGATTGTACTTTCCACGACAAAAACAGAGGTTAATGTACAGCAGAACGGAACCGTAAGCGGCCTGGTAACAAACAGCGGCGGAGAACCGATTCCCGGAGTGAGTGTCGTGATCAAGGGTACCAATAACGGAACAATCACCGATCTCGACGGAAGATTTACCCTGCAGAACGTAAGATCTGACCAGACCTTGAGTTTTTCATTTATCGGAATGAGAGGCACTGAGATCCTGGTTGGCAGCCAGTCTTCATTTACGGTTATCCTGGAAGAAGAAACCATTGGAATTGACGAGATTGTGGCTGTAGGATACGGGCAGCAGAAAAAAGTGAGCATTACCGGTGCCGTAGGCAGTATTAAGAGTGAAAGTATCAATCGTTTGGCCAACAGCACTACGGCAGCCATGCAGGGAGTTTCGCCCGGCCTGACCATCCTCGATAAGGGCGGTTCCCCCGGACGCGCCAACACAACACTCCGCATCCGCGGGATTACCACCATCAACAACAGCGATGCCTTGTTGCTGGTTGATGGCATCGAACAGCGTATATCAGATATAAACCCGGATGACATTGAAAGTATTTCGGTTTTAAAAGACGCGTCTACCACGGCTATTTACGGTTCGCGGGCAGCCAACGGAGTGGTGCTGATTACCACCAAGCGCGGCAAAGAAGGTAGTGTGAAAATAGACCTCAATAGCTATTGGGGAATGCAAAATGTTACGAATAAGCCCGAACATATGGAAACGGTAGCCTATATGCGGCAGCAAAACTATGCTTTCCAAAATGCAGGGCAAAACCCCCGGTATTCCGAAACCTTTATTCAGGAATGGATTGATAACCATAACAGCGATCCGATTACTTATCGTAAAGCCAACCAATGGCAGGATGCCGTGTACCGGAGTGCATTACAGCAAAACTACAGCCTCACTGTAAGCGGCGGTAACGATAAAGCCAAAGGGTTAATGGGGCTGCGTTATTACAAACAGGACGGCGTGGTGCCAAATTTCAATTCCGATATCAAAGAGATTCGGGTAAATACCGACTTCAAACCCTTTGAACGAATTAAATTGTCGGCCGACGCCAACTTCCGTACCCGCTATTCCATGGCTCCGGTGGGCGCGTACGATTATGATGTGAATGGTGGCGGTATTTTCTATTCGATGTTTCACGCTACACAATTTGTTGTGCCACAATATCCCGATGGCAGTTACGGGCTGGGTAACAAAAATGCCAACCCCTTGTTGCTGGCAAAAATGGCAGGAGACGACGAACAATGGAACAGCCTGTTTATTGGCAGTCTGAAAGCGGAAATTGATTTTTTCGACGGATTAAAGTTTACCACCCAGTATGCCCAGCGTTATGCTTTTAACAAAAACGTGGCTTTCACCAATGCCTATACCGTGGTCGATAAGAATTTCCTCGATTGGGCGGCGACAGCCAGAAACGAGGCATACAACCCGAATGTGAACCGCCAGCGTACGCGGGCAATATCACGTAACAGCATGAATGATTACCGCGACGATCTGAATGAATATACGCTTAACCTGCTGCTGAATTACACGAAGCAACTTGGTAATCACAACCTGCAGGCACTGGCCGGCTTCTCTCAGATAGAGAATAAGTGGTCGCATAACCAGGCCTATCGTCAGGATTTTTACAATAACGAGGTACGGTCCATTAATATGGGGTCTGAAAGCACCTGGAAGGCTTATGGGTATAATAATGAGTATGCCTTACGCTCGTATTTCGGGCGTTTGAACTACAACTATGACAACCGTTATCTGCTCGAAGCGAACCTGCGTTACGACGGTACTTCGCGTTTTACCGGAGATAATCAATTTGGAACATTTCCATCATTTTCAGCTGGTTGGCGCATCTCAAACGAAGCTTTCTGGGGCGACGGCCTTCGCAACATCATTTCCGACCTTAAGCTGAGAGGTTCATGGGGAAAAGCCGGTAACCAAACAGCCGGGTTGTATGCTTTCTATGAGTCTTACACTTCTACAACCTATAATTTTAACGGCGAGGTGGTTCAGGGCTATATGCAAACGTCCCTGGCAAACGATAAACTAAAGTGGGAAACCAGTACCCAGACCGATATCGGTATTGACGCCAGCTTTCTGGGTAGCCGGCTGACCCTTTCAGCCGATTACTATTACAAACGCACCGACGGCATCCTGGTCAATCTACCAATCTCAGGCACGATCGGTCTTGACGCTCCCGTTCAAAACGCCGCTATTGTGGACAATGAAGGATTTGAACTATCGCTGGACTGGAAACACAAAGCGGGTGACTTTTCTTATGGTGCAAACTTCAACATTTCCAATAACCGGAATGAGGTGATCAGTCTCGGCGGGGCCAATCCGACCGTGAGCGGCGGAGCAGCCGACGTGATCACGACGGTCAGGGAAGGATACGCGATCAATTCCTACTGGGGATACCAGACAGGCGGACTCCTGACCCAGGCGGATCTGGACAACGGTTATCCTGTTTATGACAGCCGGATGACATTGGGAGATGTAAAATATATCAATCGCAGTGACGATAATAAGATTGATGCCAGCGATATGACGGTGATTGGCAATGAATTTCCTCGTTTCCCCTTTGCGCTTAGCGGCTATGTAAATTGGAAAGGATTTGACTTTTCGTTTATGCTGCAAGGTGTGATGGATGCGCAAACACGAGTTTCGGGAGCGCTGGCCGAGGGAGGTAATTTTGAGGGCTTTACACTCGATATCTTTAAAGACTACTGGACCTCTGAAAATACAGACGCCCGTTTCCCGCGCCCGAGAAAAAGCGTGGATTATAACGCGATGATGTCGGATTACTGGGTGGTTGATGCGAGTTATATCCGTTTGAAAAACATATCGCTGGGTTATACCTTACCACGTATTCTGAGTCAGAAAATTTATGCAGGTAAAGCGCGCATTTACGTGGCCGGAAGTAATATTCTCACGTTTTCGCCGCTCAAAGAGTGGGGGCTTGACCCGGAATTTGTTTCAGGTCGTTTTCTGTATTATCCGCAAACTTCGGTTTACACCCTCGGTCTTAATTTAACATTTTAATTATTAATCGTATAATATATACCACTATGAAAATAACGATTAAGAGAAAGCTAAAACCATGCATGCCTGGATTTTTATTGTGCCTGCGTAATTTGCTTGACAAACCAAAATATATCTGTGTACTTATCATACTTGGGCTCATAGCCGGATGTAGCGATGTGCTGGACACCGTTCCTACCGATCGCCTGTCATCCCAGGTTTATTGGCAGGCCGACAAGGATGCCGAATATGCCGCTAATGCGGTCTACCGGTTCCTCGAAAGTCCGGTCACCATATTGGGTCGGGATGCGATGTCGGATCTGGTGCGCGCTACCTTTGAAACATCCGACGAAACCAAGGTGGAAGCCAGTATTGCCGATTCGCAGACCAATATTTTTCAAAATACATGGAATGATATGTACAGCGGTATACGCCGTTGTAACGATTATATGGCCAACATTGGCAAAATAACGCCGGCCGATGAGGCAAAAGTAAACCGCCTCACTTCCGAAGTACGTACGCTTCGTTGTTATTTCTATTCGCGCCTGGTTGCTTATTTTGGCGATGTACCTCTGATCGCTACGCCAATTGGCATCAGCGAATCCAAAACGCTTACCCGTACCCCTGTTTCTGAAATATATGAGTTTATTTATACCGAGATTAACGACGCCGTTAACTATTTACCCAAGACAACAGCTGAAAAAGGTCGTGTAACTCAAGGCGCTGCCCTTGGAATTTTGGCACGGACCATGTTGTTTGCCGCCGGTAACGTAACCGGTACCGACAGTAGGGCTAATACGTATTATGAACGCGCAAAGGTTGCTGCTGACGCCGTAATTGCATTAGGCGTATACTCTCTTTTACCAAATTACAAAGACCTGTTTACATACGCGAATGAAAACAACGTTGAAGTGGTTTTCGATAAACAATTTATCAAAGATGTCTATGCCAATTCGGTGATGAACAGCTTTGGAGCTGTTTCGTTGGGAAACAATGGTTCAATGATGTCGCCTACCATACAACTGGTCGATGAATATGAAACCAAAAACGGTAAAAAAATCACCGAAGATGCCGCCTATGACCCGATGAATCCCTATGCAAACCGCGACCCGCGGCTCAGCTATACCCTTTACGTGCCGGGTGACGTGCTGCCAAATGGAACGATCTATGATTCACGCCCGGGATGGAGCAATACCGCCGACGTGATTGGCGCCAGCTACCAGGTGTCCAAAACCGGATTACTGCCTAAAAAATACATTAATCCGGAGGATGTCGGTCAAAGCAACCGAAGCAACTGCGGGATCAACCTGATTATCATCCGGTATGCCGAGATATTGCTGACTGCTGCCGAAGCCAGAATTGAGTTAAACACGGAACCGGGTGTGGCTTTAGGTTACATTAATGATGTACGCCGGCGTGCCGATGTAAATATGCCTCAGTTGGTTGACATTACCGGTCAAAGCGCCCTGCGTGAAGCTGTGCGGCACGAGAGAATGGTGGAACTGGCTCTCGAAGGCAATCGTTTCTTCGACATAAGACGCTGGAAAATTGCAGAAAATGTTTGCAACATGAATCAGATAACCGGAATGCGTTATGTCGATAAAAATACCGGGCAACTGGTTGTCATTACAAATGATTATAAGAAAAAATTCACAGCAAGAGATTACCTCTGGCCAATTCCGTATAATGAGCGGCAACTCAATTCGAATCTTACTCAAAACACGGGGTATTAATACGTAAAAAGCATGATCAGATTATAATCGATTAAATTAAGAATAACCAGCGAGTCCTTGTTGCCCCGGGAATTTCCGGACAGCAAGGACTTACCGTTGATTCAAATATCATCCCGGAATCCATCGGTCGTTCAGGCTTAGGGTGTTTCGGAGAAAATTCATAACAGCGTAAATTGAAACTATGAACACACGTCAAAATTTATCTTTGAACAGCAAAAAGCCTTTTGGGGCAGCCGTTTTGCTGTGCACCTTTGGCTTAGGCTATGCACAGCAGGCCGTGCCGGAAACAAATCGTAAAAATGTAATCCTGTTCCTGGTCGACGACTTAAAACCAACCCTCGGATGTTACGGCGATCCGGTTGCTCTCAGCCCAAATATCGACAAGCTTGCAAGCCGTGGTGTGCGCTTCAATAAAGCCTTTTGTAACCAGGCGGTATGTATGGCATCGCGCTACAACATCATGCTGGGCTCCCGGTCAACAAGCACCGGTTTGTATAATTTCGGGACAGAATTTCGCGATGCATACCCGGATGCCGTCACCTTGCCGCAATATTTCATGAAAGCCGGTTACCATGCCGAATCCATGGGAAAAGTATATCACATCGGGCATGGAAACACCAACGATGAAAGGTCGTGGAGCATTCCTCACCATAAAGAAAAAGTCATTGAATACCTGGTTCCCGAAAGTACCAACCGGAAGCTTACCCGAGAGGAAGCTTTTTTTGAAAATTCACATTTGTATTTTGAAGAGCTTCCGCCGAACCGGGATCTGCCCCGGGGAGCAGCCTGGGAATCGCCCGATGTAACCGATGAGGGCTATGCCGACGGACGCGTGGCCCGGCATGCCATCGACCGTTTGCGCGAGCTGAAGAAAAAACCGGAACAACCGTTTTTTATGGCGATTGGATTTGCCCGTCCGCATTTGCCCTTTAGCGCGCCAAAAAAATACTGGGACCTGTATAAGCCGGAAGAATTACCCATGCCCAAATATGAAAAAGACCCCGAAGGAGCGCCCCGTTACGCAACCAAAAGAGGTGGCGAAATAGATCAGTTTAACCCCATTCCTGTTGGCCAATACGTTTACCCCGATTCACTTACCCGCAAATTAATTCATGGCTATTATGCTTCGATGAGCTATATGGATGCGCAACTTGGGCGGGTGATGGATGAGTTGGAACGTTTAAACATGCTCGAAAATACCATTATTGTCCTGTGGGGCGACCATGGCTGGCATTTGGGCGATCACGGCTATTGGACCAAACATACCAACTACGAACAGGCCAATATCATCCCGATGATCATGGTGGCGCCGGGGATTTCTAAACCAAATTCATCCACCGACCAACTTGTCGAAACAGTCGATATTTATCCGACTTTAGCTGAGCTGGCCGGACTGGAGAAACCCACAGGTCCGCAACCTATTGATGGGATGAGTATGGTTCCTGTTCTGAAAAATACGGGTACAGTTATCCGGAATCATGCCTATCACGCTTTTCCAAAAGATGGACATCTCGGACGCGCCATTCGGACCGATCGCTACCGGCTGGTCGAATGGACCAGTCTCAATAATCCTCAGGAAGAAAAAGGGTATGAGTTGTATGATTACCTGAAGGATCCGCTGGAAACCAGGAATATTTATCAGGAGAATAAAAAGGTTGCAGCAGAACTGAAGGCAATTCTGGCAACCCACCCTGAAGCGAAAAGACAGTATCGCAAGGGAAATAATTAACGGGAATCAATTTGATCATCTCTTTTATTGATCGGTAGATAAAAGAGGAACAGGGCGATAGCCGGAAGTTATTCGAAGAGCCTTACCCGGCCACCCGACCAAAGCCTCATGACCTGGGCGTTCGATAAAACAGACAACTAAATTTTTACCTAAGCTAATTTCAGGATGAAACAAAAATCGATACTCGCCACACTGGCTACTTGCTCGGCATTGTCGTTAAATGCTCAAAATAGTGAAAAGCCAAATCTGGTGCTGTTTTTGGCCGACGACTGCACCTATTTTGACATCGGGTGTTACGGGAGCACCGATTCCCGAACCCCTCATATCGATAAATTTGCCTCGGAGGGGATCCGCTTTACAAATGGTTTTCAGGCGGCTCCCATGTGTTCGCCAACCCGGCATAATTTACTGACAGGTTTATGGCCCGTAAAAACAGGCGCCCATCCCAATCACACGATGGCGAAGGACGGAACTTTAAGTATCGTTCAGCAACTCAAACCGGCCGGTTATCAGGTGGCTTTGGTCGGAAAGTCGCATGTAAACCCGGAATCCGTTTTCCCCTGGGATCTTTATGCTCCGCTTACTAAAAGCAATGATCTGAATTTTGCCGCGATCGATTCGTTCATAAAAGTTTGCGTGTCGAAAGATGAACCGTTTTGCCTGGTGGTTACTTCCAATCAGCCTCATACACCCTGGAATAAAGGAAATCCGGACATGTTTAACCCGGAGACAATCAAACTGCCTCCGTACTACGTGGATATACCCGAAACCCGGCAGTTGTTTTGTAAATACCTGGCCGAAATCAATTACATGGACAGCGAGTTTGGAACCTTGCTTGAAAAACTCGGTAATCACAAGGTTGACGGTAAGTCAGTCGTCGTTTATTTAAGTGAACAGGGCAACAGCCTTCCTTTTGCTAAATGGACCTGTTACGATGCGGGCGTCCATTCGGCTTACATTGTTCGTTGGCCGGAAGTGATTAAACCGGGAATCGTATCGGATGCCATTGTCGAGTATGTTGATCTGGTTCCCACCTTTTTGGAGATAGCAGGAGTTGCTCCTTCCGCTCCTCTGGACGGCAAGAGCATTGTACCCGTTCTGACCGGAAAGGCAACAGAGCATAAACCATATACTTTTTCGATGCAAACCACCCGCGGCATCTATAGTGGAAGCGAGTATTACGGAATTCGGTCGGTTGCTGATAAAAAATACCGTTATGTGGTCAACTTAACACCCGAAGCTGTTTTTCAAAACACCGAAACTGCCGGTCGCCTGTTCAAAGCATGGCAGGATAAGGCAAAGACCGATCCCAATGCCAAATGGTTGACCGAACGATACCAGCATCGTCCGGCTATTGAACTTTATGATGTGGAAAGTGATCGGCATTGTATGAATAACCTGGCCGACAAACCGGAAAGCAAGGCAGTTATTGAGCGGCTGGATAAAGCCTTGAAAGAATGGATGGATTTGTGCGGTGATCAGGGGCAGGAAACTGAAATGGACGCCCTGGATCATCAGCACCGGAATGCTCAGGGCAACATTGGCGAATAAATCGAAAGCATTCATCTGACTGCCAAAAATAAATCAGGGGACAGGCACGAAAAAAATGAGGGTTCGCGTGAGTTAATTTGATGGGTTTGTTTTAATAAAAGCAGAATTAACGAGTAAAATTAAATACAGGAGATGTCCTAAAAATAACATGTTATGATGCAAAAAAAATTATTAAAAATTTTGTGTTTTTCATTGGCTGGATTTGTGCTCCAGTCGTGCCAGCCGGCAACCGAAACAAGTACTGATACGATCACGACTGAGCTTCGTGCGCCGGCTTATCCGCTGATCACGATCGATCCGTACACCTCTGCCTGGTCGAAGGCAGACCGGCTGTTTGACCGGCCGGTGAGCCACTGGACCGGAAGAACCCATTCACTCATTGGGGCCATACGGGTCGACGGTGAAGTTTATCGTTTCCTCGGGAAAGAGGATATCCCGTTAAAAACCTTGTTGCCGATGGCCGGCGAAGAAAAATGGGATGCAAGATATACCGTTAAAACGCCTGATAACGGATGGGAACAAGCCGGTTTTAATGACGGGAAATGGTTAAGCGGCCAAGGAGCCTTTGGTACAGCCGGTCACCAGGTTGCCAACACGGTTTGGGACACCAAAGAAATTTGGCTGCGCCGGGAGTTCGACCTGCCCGAAATTTCAGCGGAAGCAGACCTTTTTCTGGTTTATTCGCACGATGATGATTTTGAACTTTTCCTGAACGGGAAAGAAATCGTCAATACGGGCAACCGGGCCAAAAGAAATGTGGTGTTGAAAATAGACGCCCCCTGGTTAAACAGCAGTGGCAAAAACGTTATTGCCGCTCATTGTTACGATCGGGGAGGCCTGGCTTATGTTGATTTTGGGATTTATACCGAGAGTGACCGGAAAGAAATTTTTGCCCGGCCGGCCGTTCAGAATCAGGTTTCCCTGTCAGCCACCCAGACGCATTATCAGTTTAGCTGCGGTCCGGTTGATTTGAAGCTGCAGTTCGTATCACCCTTATTGCCAGGCGATTTGGATTTGCTGTCGCGCCCGGTGAATTACATCAATTATGAAGTGGTTTCCACCGATGGTAACCCGCATGATGTACAAATCTATTTCGAAGCCACACCCGAATGGGCCGTGAATGAACCTACCCAGGAGGTTGAAGTTACCAAAGGGAAAACCGGTCATATTAGTTATGCCAAAGCCGGTACTACCGAACAGCCGGTTTTAGGCAAGCGGGGTGATGATATCCGGATCGATTGGGGCTATTTTTATTTGGCAGCCAATCAAAATGAAAAATCGTCGGTGGCGATAGGAGAATACTTTCAAACAAAAGCCGCGTTTGCCGAAAAGGGAACTGTTGACAGTGACGGCAAAATAGTGGGTAAACCAAACAGCTCGATGCCGGCCATGGTTTTTGTTGAAAAGATGGGATCGGTTTCGGCCCGGCCGGCAAACGGTTACATCATGCTGGCATACGACGATATCGAGTCGATCCAGTATTTTGGCGACAACCTGAAAGGCTGGTGGACAAATAACGGAACGGTAACGATAAACGATGCTTTGCAGGCCGCATCGGCAGAATACAAGAAGGTGATGAGCCGTTGCGCTGCATTCGATAACCAGCTGTGGAATGAAACGCTCGAAGCCGGCGGTAAAAACTATGCCGACCTGTGTGTGCTGGCTTTCCGCCAGTCGGTTGCCGCCCATAAACTGGTGAAAGATACCCGGGGAAATATCCTGTTCCTGTCGAAAGAAAATTTCAGCAACGGCTCTATTGGTACGGTGGATGTCACCTATCCCTCGGCGCCGCTTTATCTTAAATACAACCCGGAATTATTGAAAGGGATGCTCAACCCGATTTTCTATTATACCGAAAGCGGGAAATGGACCAAGCCTTTTGCCGCACACGATGTGGGTACATATCCGCTGGCTAACGGCCAGACTTATGGCGGCGACATGCCGGTTGAAGAAAGCGGCAATATGCTGATCTTAACCACGGCGATTGCCGCGATGGAAGGGAATGCCGATTATGCCGCTGCACACTGGGAGGCTTTAACCACCTGGGCGAACTACCTGCTCGAAAACGGGCTTGATCCCGACAACCAGTTGTGTACCGACGACTTTGCCGGACACTTCGCCCACAATACCAACCTTTCAGTCAAGGCCATTATGGGCATTGCCGGTTATGGCCGTTTGGCAAGCATGTTGGGCAAAGAAGAAATTGCGGAGAAATACACTTCCGAAGCCCGGCGTATGGCGCAGGAATGGGTGACGATGGCCGATGACGGCGATCATTACCGGTTGACTTTCGATCAGCCCGGAACCTGGAGCCAGAAATATAACCTGGTTTGGGACAAGCTGCTGAAGCTGGACATCTTCCCCAAAGAAGTAGCCCGGACCGAAATCGCGTATTATCTGACCAAACAAAACAAGTACGGTCTTCCGCTGGATAACCGCCGCACCTACACGAAAAGCGACTGGATTGTCTGGACCGCCACCCTGGCCGATGACAAGCAAACTTTTCAACAATTCATCGACCCGCTCCATGCTTTTGTCAGCGAAACCCCCGACCGGGTTCCGATGAGCGACTGGTACGAAACGCCCGATGCCAAACAGGTCGGTTTTCAGGCCCGTTCGGTTGTTGGCGGATATTTTATTAAATTGTTGGAAAATTGAATAAAATGAGTATGAAAAAACAAATTTATTTATTTCTGATGGCCGGTTTATTCGTGTTTACGGCTTGTCAAAACAAGACTGCCAAAACCGAAAAAGCCGAACCTGTTTCAAAAATCTGGACGCTTGAGCAGGCCAAAGCCTGGGGTGATGAACATGGCTGGCTGCGCGGAAGTAATTTCAATTCAAGCACTGCCATTAACCAGTTGGAGACCTGGCAGGCCGAATCGTTCGACCCGGAAACCATCGACCGCGAATTGGGCTGGGCCGAAGAAATTGGCATGAACTGTATGCGGGTATACCTGCACCATGTGGCCTGGGAGGTTGACAAAGAAGGTTTTAAAAGCCGGATGGATCAATACCTGACCATTGCCGACAACCACGGAATCAAAACCATTTTCGTTTTCTTCGACGATTGTTGGAACGCGACCTACCAGGCCGGCAAACAACCCGAACCAAAACCGGGCGTCCACAACTCAGGCTGGGTACGCGATCCGGGTGACTTGCTGCACGAAAAACCCGAACTGATGGAAACCCTTGAAGTGTATGTGAAAGACATCCTGACCACTTTTAAAGATGACAAACGGATTGCCATTTGGGACCTTTATAACGAACCCGGAAATTCGGGCTACGAAAACAAGTCGATGCCTCTTTTGCAAAAGGTATTTGAATGGGGCTGGGAAGTTCGTCCCTCGCAGCCGTTGTCGGTTGGCGTATGGAAACTTTCACTTTCCGATTTGAATAAATTTCAGGTTGAAAATTCCGACATCATCACTTATCACAATTATGAAGGGCCTGATAAACACCAGGCCGCCATTGATACGTTGAAAGTTTACGGTCGTCCGATGGTTTGTACCGAGTACATGGCCCGCCGCAACAACAGCTTGTTTGAAAATATTATGCCCATTTTGAAAGCTGAAAATATTGGCGCAATTAACTGGGGACTGGTAGCCGGAAAATCGAATACCAAGTATGCCTGGAATGAACCTATTCCCGACGGGTCGGAACCTCCGCTTTGGTTTCACGAGATTTTTCATCCCGACGGAACACCCTACAAACAGGAAGAGGTTGATCTGATCAAAAGTCTAACCCTTGTTGAATAAGATTAGGTAATTATGAAACACCTGAAATTTTTGTTCATCATTGCCGCGGCCGGTTTATACCTGATCGGCTGCAGCGAACGAAAAGATAAGAAAGAAAGTTGTATAAACCTGAAAGCGGAGGATTTTCAGACAGTTATAAACGGAAAGCAAACCAATTTGTATTTCCTGCAGAAGGGCGATCTTTCGGCTGCCATTACCAACTATGGCGGAAGGATTGTGGCGCTTTGCGTACCCGGTAAAAATGGCGAAATGGCCGATGTCGTACACGGGTTCAGCAGTATTGGCGGCTATCTGAATGCGAATGAAGTTTTCCACGGGGCGCTGATCGGCCGCGTAGGAAACCGGATTGCCCGCGGTAAGTTTAGTCTGAACGGCGAAGAATACAGCCTGCCCCTGAATAACGGCCTTAACCATTTGCATGGCGGCCCGGGCGGCTTTCACAACGTGGTTTGGGACGTGACGGCGGTTACCGACTCGTCGGTGGTGTTGACCTATCTTTCGGTTGACGGTGAGATGGGATACCCCGGTAACTTAAACGTGGAAGTGATCTATACGCTGACTTCAAAAAATGAAGTAAAAATAGATTACCGCGCGACCACCGACAAAAGCACGCCGGTGAATCTCACGAATCACGCATTTTTCAACCTGGCCGGCGAAGCCAACGGAACCATCAATGACCATTTGTTAACAATTCATGCCGATTATTACACGCCGGTTGATTCAACCTTGATCCCTTTTGGGGAGAATGCTCCGGTAGCGGGAACCCCATTCGATTTCAGAACGGCCAAACCAATCGGGCAGGATTTGCATCAGCAGGCAGAGAACGAACAGCTAAAGAACGGCCTGGGCTACGATCATAACTTCGTGTTAAACCAGCAGCAGCCGGGACAAATGACTTTGGCTGCAGTTGTCGTGGAACCAACCAGCGGACGTAAAATGGAAATTTTCACCGAAGAGCCCGCGTTGCAGTTTTACGGGGGTAATTTCATGGATGGCTCGGATGTGGGTAAGTACGGGAAAACATTCAATTTCCGCGAATCATTTGCTCTGGAAACACAGCATCTTCCCGATTCGCCCAACCAGGAGCAATTTCCGTCGGTGATCCTTCATCCGGGAGACGTGTATCAGACCAGTTCTGTTTATAAGTTCAGTGTTGAAGAATAAGTGTGAATATTTATCAGATGAAAGAATTGAGTGTACACCGACAGGCCTCTGATAAGGCTAAATCTTTGACGATTAACTTTCGTTAACCTAACTTTTGGCTTCTTAACGATTGTTTGCCTTATCTTTGTTTCAGCAAGAAAGTAGTGTTACACACATAATTTTTTTCATAGAATAAGTTTGGTTGAGTTAGAAAAAGGATGGTGCCCCCCATCCTTTTTTATTTAATACTCCTGTCAAAAATTCGTCGTCCGCTTCATCAGCCTGAATAATTTTCATGTTAATTTCTGATCATCAGACATTTTGTCTTTTTGTTTTTCGATTTTCTTCTGTGGCTGGTTATTTGAAAAAGCAACAGGGCCGTCGATCCATGACGCTGCAGGTTGGCGGTTAAACGAATAAAATGAAGCAATAAGGAGGAAAACAATGAACTTTAATCATTTCACCATTAAATCGCAGGAAGCATTGCAACATGCTTTCGAAATAGCCGGTGGCAAACAACAACAGGCCATCGAAAACGGCCATGTGCTGAAAGGTTTGTTACATGCGGCCGAGAATGTAACCGGTTACCTGTTAAAGAAACTTGGCGTCAACCTTCCGGTCTTTCAACAGGCCCTCGACCGCGTGGTCGATACTTATCCGAAAGTTTCGGGCGGAGAACAATATTTGTCGGGAGATACCAACAAAGCCCTGCAAAAGGCGATGGACATTTCCCGGAAAATGGGCGATCAGTTTGTATCGGTCGAACATATTCTGCTGGCCTTACTCGAGACAGGGGATACGATTTCGACCTTGCTGAAAGACAACGGAGTGACCCGCAAAGATTTGGAAGCGGCAGTTGCCGACCTGCGCAAGGGAGCCAGGGTGGAAAGTCAAACCGCCGAAGATCAGTTTAACTCGTTAAATCGGTTCGCGATTAATTTGAATGAACGCGCACGAAGCGGGAAACTTGACCCGGTGATCGGAAGGGATGAAGAAATCCGCCGGTTGTTGCAGATCCTTTCGCGAAGAACAAAGAATAATCCGGTTTTAATCGGGGCGCCCGGAACGGGTAAAACAGCAATTGCCGAAGGCTTGGCCCACCGGATCGTACGCGGCGACGTGCCCGAAAACCTGAAATCGAAACAATTGTTTTCGCTCGACATGGGGGCTCTGATTGCCGGCGCCAAATACAAAGGCGAATTTGAAGAACGACTGAAGGCCGTAGTTAACGAAGTGATCAAAGCCGACGGCGAAGTGATTTTGTTTATCGATGAGATACATACGCTGGTTGGAGCCGGTAAAAGCGAAGGCGCCATGGATGCGGCCAATATCCTGAAACCGGCCCTGGCCCGGGGCGAATTACGCGCCATTGGCGCCACCACCCTCGATGAGTATCAGAAATACTTTGAAAAAGATAAAGCGCTGGAACGACGTTTTCAGATCGTCATGGTGAATGAACCCGATACCCTGAGCGCCATTTCGATTTTGAGGGGACTGAAAGAACGTTACGAAACCCACCACCGGGTGCGGATTAAAGATAACGCGATTATTGCTGCCGTGGAGCTGTCTCAGCGCTATATTTCAGACCGCTTTTTGCCCGATAAGGCCATCGACCTGATGGACGAGGCCGCCGCTAAACTTCGGCTCGAGATGGATTCTGTGCCTGAAGAACTGGACGAGATCGAACGTAAAATCAAACAACTTGAAATTGAACGCGAGGCGATTAAACGTGAAAAAGACGAGCAGAAACTGGCGTCGCTGAACGAAGAAATTGCCAATCTGAAAGAAGAACAGTCGCGCTACCGGGCACAGTGGGAGATGGAAAAATCGTTGATTGACGGAATTCAACAAAATAAAACGGAGATCGAAAACCTCAAGTTCGACGCCGAGCAGGCAGAGCGTTCGGGCGATTACGGACGGGTGGCCGAGATCAGGTACGGAAAAATCAAAGAGGCCGAAGAAGAAATTGTCCGCCTGCAAAAAGAATTGCAGTCCATTCAGGGTGATTCGCTCATTAAAGAAGAAGTGGACTCGGAAGATATTGCCGAAGTGGTTGCCCGCTGGACCGGTATTCCGGTGTCGAAGATGATGCAGAGCGAACGGGAAAAATTGCTGCATCTTGAGGACGAATTGCACAAGCGGGTGGTTGGCCAGGAGGAAGCCATCCGGGCGGTGTCCGACGCAGTCAGGCGCAGCCGGGCAGGTTTGCAGGACGAGAAAAAGCCAATCGGTTCGTTTATCTTTCTGGGAACCACCGGTGTGGGAAAAACGGAGCTGGCAAAAGCGTTGGCCGGGTACCTGTTCGACGATGAGAACATGATGACCCGGATTGACATGTCGGAATACCAGGAAAAATTTTCCGTCACCCGGCTTATCGGCTCGCCCCCGGGATATGTTGGTTACGAAGAAGGCGGACAATTAACCGAGGCCGTCAGGCGGAAACCTTATTCGGTGGTGTTGTTCGATGAGATTGAAAAAGCCCATCCCGATGTGTTCAATGTTTTATTACAGGTACTGGACGACGGCCGTTTAACCGATAACAAAGGGCGGGTGGTCAATTTTAAAAACACGATCATCATTATGACCTCAAACCTGGGCTCTCACCTGATCAGGGAAGGTTTTGAGCAGGTGAACGAGCGTAACAGCGCGGAAGTGTTTGAACAGGTGCGGAAAGCGGTTTTCGATTTACTCAGGAAAACCATTCGGCCTGAATTTCTGAACCGGATTGATGAAACCATCATGTTTACCCCCTTGAGCCGGGAGAATATGAAGGAAATTGTATTGATCCAGTTTGACCGGATTGTAAAGCGGATGGCCAATCAAAACCTGGACGTGGAAATGACCGATCGGGCAGTTAACTGGCTGGCTGCAGTGGGCTACGACCCGCAACATGGCGCCCGTCCGGTAAACCGCTTACTGCAGCGTTATGTGCTGAACGAACTGTCCAAACAAATCCTTTCCGGAAATCTTGGCGTCGACCAGACGATACGGATTGATGTGGAAGATGATGAATTGAAGTTTACAGCACATTAAAGATAACAGGAGTTGCGCTGAACACATCATACAGACGTATCCGGCCCGCATGGAGGCGTAATTGGATCATTGTCAGGGCGCTTTCGGCGCAGCTCCTTATTTCAGATTTTTCAAGTCTTCCAGCAACTCCTTTTCGGCGATCGAAATGATTTTCTCAAATTCGGCCAGGTGGTCGGCGTAAGTATCAATTCCGGCCAGTTGCTGGGTTTTTAACTGAAGCTGTTTTAGGCTGACACCTAAATCGTTCAGTCCGAAAGTCATTACCGATGCTTTTGCCTTATGGGCAAGTTCTCCAAGTTCTTTCCATTGCTGATTTTCGAAACAGGTAGTCAAACCGGTTCTGAATTCTTCGATTTGTCCGATAAATATCTCGATGAATTCTTTGATGATTTCACTTTCTCCTCCGGTTACCTCTTGTAAATAACTTAGGTCGGTTAATCGTTGATTTCCCATTTTTTTTAAATTATTCGGTATGCAAGTATAATAAAAAAAGTAATCATGTTGATAAATTGGGACGATTATCCTGATCAGATTCATCAGCTTAAAAAATAATAGTAGCCTGTTTTCTGACTTTTTTCATGATTTTATGACACTGGCGGATTGATGTATTTACCCGAAAAGAGTGACAGATAATTTTTCCGCCCATTTGTTTTTCCTCCAGCTACCCCTCGTCTTAGCGTCAGCGGTGACGGGTAAGCTGGTTGTCGTTTGCAACGACGATAAACAGACGTGTTGCATTGAAAGGCATTTCTTAATATCTTTCAATCAAAAATGTCTGCCGACAACTATTTTATCACCGATCAAAATGCCGTTTACTTTTTAACTTTCACCGTGATTGATTGGATTGATGTGTGTACACGGAAAGAATATAAAATTGTCATAGCTGATTCATTGAACTATTGCATCGAAAATAAAGGATTGGAAGTCTACGTGTGGCGTTTGATATCAAATCATTTCCCTCCGCCGGCGCGGCTTTGCAAACCGTGCTTTGAAAAAGCAAAAAAATGACTTGTCCGGATTTCAACGGAATTTGCCCAATTGGGCAAAGGCACAAATTGCAAATTTGCGCCAGCGGAGGGAAAGCAATTGCTAACTCAAAAAGAGCAACTATTATCTTCGGGGACCTTAAAATTAATCCTGAAAAAATTGAGAAACTGTTTAAATTTAATTTTATTGTTCCGTTAGGAACAAAATATGGGTAGAAAATCAATGATTTAGGTGTTCTCTCGTCCCGTACGTGACAAAATGTACTGGTAGACGACTAACTTTCTACCCATATATTTTCCCTCCGGGAAATTTTTAAACAGTCACTGAAAAGGCAACCCTCTGTTTTCCATGTTAAATAACATATATTTATTTTTTTATTCTTTTGGGGCGTCGTTATCTCCTGTTCTAAATCGAGTGAAACAAAAATTAAGAGACTGTTTTGATTTTAAATTTAAAAAATATTATAGCGCAATTAACACCAAGGTGTTTATAATTAAAAAATTGGTTATCAGCTAACTATATCAGGTTAGATTTTCTTTGCACTAAAATAACGACAAATTAGTGTACGATGAAAATTTACCCAAGTGATTTAACCGATAACCAGTGGCAAGTTATAAAAGATTTGTTTGAACAAGAGCGAAAAAGAAAACATAGTTTACGATCAATTGTGAATGCAATTTTGTACATAACCAAATCCGGTTGCCAATGGCGGATGCTCCCCAACGACTTTGCGCCATGGCAGACAGTTTATTATTACTTCAGACAGTGGAAGTTAAACGGGCTTTTGGAGGAATTGCATGATTATCTTGTCGAAAAGGTCAGGGTGCAAAAAGGCAGAAACCCTGTTCCATCTGTTGGCATAATTGACAGTCAATCCGTTAAAACAGTCAATGTTTGTCAAGACGAGATTGGGTATGATGGCGGCAAAAAGATTAAGGGCAGAAAAAGGCACATTGTTGTTGATACCCTTGGCTTACTACTGGCCATTGTAGTCCATTCAGCAACGCCACATGACAGCAAGGCCGCAGAACTTGTATTTAAAATCCTTAAAAATAAATACATAAAAGGGATCGTAAAAATATTTGCCGATGGCGGTTATCGGGGGGAATTAATAGAGACAGCCAGGATAAAATTTGGTTGGGCCCTCGAAATTGTCAAAAGAAATGAAGCCCACAAATTCAAAATCCTGCCTAAAAGATGGATTGTTGAAAGAACATTTGCCTGGATTTCATTTCAACGACGGACCTCGAAAGACTATGAAAGGTTGACCGAAACAAGTGCAGCCTTTGTCCAATTATCAATGATAAGATTGATGCTTAACAAATTTTGACAATGATTTCAAAACAGTCTCTAAGCTCAATAATGTTATAAGACATATTGAGTGTATTGATTGATTATCGTAGTTTTGGTTTTAATTAAACCGAACCCAAGTACATTTCTATTTAAGACCATTTTAAAAATTCCCAACTATTCAATAACCCATGATTCGGTCTCAATATGAATAACACACTTCTTGATAACAGTATAACGAATCGACTTAAAGTCCGGCTTGAAATTCTTGAAGAGTTTTTATCGAATAAATCAATAGGTATCCAATCAACTGGATTGTTTCATGGGAAAATGGGACTCGCCGTCTTTTATTATCATTTGAGCAAAGTGGAAAATTGTAAAGAAAATGAGAATAAGGCGGATGAGTTTATCGATAGTATTTATGAAGCATTAAATTCAGCGAATGTGTCTCCCGATTTTGAAAATGGTGCGGCTGGAATTGGATGGGGAATTGAATATTTGACACAGAATGGATTTTTGGAAGCTGATACCGACGAAGTACTGGAAGAAGTTGACAATAGAGTATATAAGCACATTGTGTTTGAGGAGAATTTGCCTATAAATGTCGGTAACGGTTTATTAGGCTATGCATTTTATATATTGAAAAGATTGGAGAGTTGTCATAATCCTGCCCTGTCCAGGCTGCTTGAAATGTTGTTGATTGAAATTGTAAATAAAGTAGTTGTGTTGGTGGATAAGCAGCTATTAAAATTCTCAGAACCCTCGGGCTTTAATTTGTTTTGGGAGCTTCCTTTGACGCTGCTGGTGTTTGGGAAGGTGCTTGAAAAAGGAATTTATAGCAATAAAATTTATCAATTATTAAAAGAACTTACCCCCGTAATTTGTACGCTTTTTCCCTTGTTACACTCCAACAGAGCTTATTTGTTGTTAGGCCTGCATGCTGTTAATAAACATTGGAAACTCCCACATTGGAAAGAGCATGCCGATATTTTGGCATCCAACACCTCTCTTTTATCCATCTTGAATACAGAATTTTACGATAAGAATATATTCTTACGGAACGGAATGTCCGGGGCTTTTTTAATAGCCCAAACCGTATCTGAGCTAAATATACTGCCTAATACCAAGCTTATTCCGGAAAATTGGACAAAAAAAATTCTTGAATCATCAATGTGGGATATACTGCATAATGAAGAAAAGCCTGCACCTGCGGCGCTGGAATTTTTAGGAGGATTCCCCGGGGTTTTAACCGCTTTGACACAGAATAACAACCTTAGACTGTCCTAAGATGTCGTTTGGACGCTTCCCATATGAATACCAACTTGATACCATGGACTGTGGTCCGGCCTGCCTGAAGATGATATGTAGATACTTGGGGAAGTATTATTCGTTGCCATACTTGCGCGATTTATGCGGCATTACCCGCGAAGGTGTTTCGTTTTTAGACTTAAGTTATGGCGCTGAAAAGATAGGTTTACATACCCTGGCTATTAAAGCAGATATTCAAACCTTGCATGAAAAAGTACCGCTCCCTTGTATTGTTCATTGGAATAACAGCCACTTTATTGTTGTTTATAAAAGTACCAAACAGAAAATATTTGTTTCCGATCCGGCCAAAGGATTAATCAGTTACAGTTACGAAGAATTTAAAAATGGTTGGTATAAAAAGGATGAAGAAACCGGAGCGATTCTGGCCCTTGAGCCGATGTCTGACTTTCTTCAACGGGATCTTGAAGAACGGACTGAACGGAAAAAGACTTTTCAAAACGTTCTCGGGTACTTTCTGCCTTACAAAAAGAATTTCACGACCATTTTTATTATCATGCTCATTGCTACTGCCTTGCAAGGGCTGTTGCCTTTTATATCCAAAGCGGTCATTGATGTGGGAATTCAAACCCATGATCTGGACTTTATCAACCTTGTATTAATAGCCAATATTGTGATCATTGTGAGTGTAACGGTTTCGGGAGCAATCCGAGATTGGCTGCTGTTGCATATTACCGCAAGGGTAAACATTGCCCTGATTTCGGATTACCTGATCAAACTGATGCAATTGCCGGTCACTTTTTTCGAAAACAAGATGATTGGGGATATCCTCCAACGCGCACAGGATCATGAGCGCATCCGAAATTTCATCATGAACAACTCGCTGAACTTGATTTTTTCCACCCTCACATTTGTAACTTTTGGTATTATTCTTTTGATTTATAATATCATCATTTTTGCAATATTCCTTGTTGGTAGCATCATTTATGTGGGTTGGGTGCTGGGCTTTTTGAAAGTACGTAAAAAACTCGACTGGGAATATTTCGCTTTGGTTTCACAAAACCAGAGTTACTGGGTCGAAACCGTTGGAGCTATCCAGGACATTAAAATCAACAATTACGAAAAACAGAAACGATGGAAATGGGAAAATATTCAGGCCAAACTATACAAGGTAAACCTGCGGGTATTGAATGTGACCAACGCCCAAAACATGGGCGCTCAGTTTATCCAGAGTATTAAAAACCTGTTGATTACCTTTTATTGTGCCAAGGCGGTTATTGGAGGCGAAATAACCTTTGGGATCATGATCTCTACTCAGTTTATTATTGGAATGCTTAATTCGCCGCTCACCCAATTTATCAGTTTTGTTATCTCTGCCCAGTATGCCAAAATAAGTTTTCTTCGCATCAACGAAATTCATCAATTAATGGATGAGGAAGACACGGTTGTAACCAATAGCCTAAACATTCCCGATCACAAAAGCCTGTTTCTGAAAAATGTTTCTTTTCAATATACTCCTACTGCACCATTTGTGCTAAAGCAAGTTAATCTCATTATTCCTGAAGGAAAAGTTACCGCTTTTGTCGGAGGAAGCGGAAGTGGCAAATCAACGCTGCTTAAACTCATGCTACGTTTATATAATCCTTCGTTTGGTGAAATTCTGATCGGTAACATGAATATTTCGAATTTAAGCCTTCGGGAGTGGCGCGACCATTGCGGCGTGGTAATGCAGGATGGCAAAATATTCAACGATACCATTTTAAATAACGTTACGCTTGATGACGAGGAGATTGATTATGGGCGGTTAAAAGAAGCCGTTCGCATCGCTAATATTGCCGGAGAGATTGAGCAAATGCCGCAAGGTTATCAGACCAAAATAGGAGAAGTTGGCCGTGGTCTTAGCGGTGGGCAAAAACAACGCATACTCATTGCCCGGGCATTGTATAAAAATCCATCCTTCCTGTTTCTCGATGAAGCAACTAATGCATTGGATGCCATCAACGAGCATAAAATTGTACAGGCATTAAACCACGCCTTCGAAAAACGGACCGTTGTTGTAGTTGCCCACCGGCTAAGTACAATTATGAACGCCGATCAGATTGTGGTATTGAAAGGCGGGATGATCATTGAAATGGGTAACCACGAAAAACTAATGGAAAAACGCGGGCATTATTTCGAATTGGTTGACAAACAGATGGGAATTTGGGGCGTGAATGGGATCACAAAGAATGAAGTTTTACAGACTGAAGCAGTAAGCTGATATGGAGAAAGATAAATTAGAATACACAGCCCACCGTACCGAAGAAGTGCGCGATGTCATCGACCGGATGCCTTACCGGCCGGGCAGGATGGTGGCCCTATTGATTGCCGGGCTTTTCATTTTGTTGGTTTCGTTGGGCTGGATCATTGAATATCCCGAAACGGTTTCTGGTCCGGTTACCGTTACCGCCAGACAGGCTCCGGTGCGTTTGGTATCCAACAGCTCCGGCAAGCTGCACCTTCTGAAAGAAAACGGGGACAGTCTTCTCGAAAACGATGTGATCGCGGTAATGGATAACCCGGCCAACCTGGCCGATGTTTTTTTGGTAGAACAGTTTGTTGCCGATAAACCGCTTGATTCACTCATTTTTATTACAGAAGAAGCGAAACTACCGATGGTTACAGCTTTGGGTGAACTAAGTTCAATATACTACTCGTTTTGCGATGCTTTTGAGAAAATGGCGCAATACAATACCTGGCAACCCTACCAGAAAAAGCGGGAAAGTTTAAAAACGCAACTGGAAGCACAAACGCAATTGTTGCAGCACAACCGACAGCAAATGGATACGAAAAAGCAAAGTTTAAAGATTGCCGGCAAAAACCTCCACCGCGACAGTATTTTGTTTCGCTCGTCAGCTATTGCCGAACTAAACCTCGACCAGTCGTCGGTTTCTTATCTCGGGCTTTTGGAAAGCACACAAGCCATGAATAAGGAAGAAGCATCGTACCGATACCAAGTGAACGATATACGCCACAAACTGCAATTGTTACAGGTTGAACAGCGACAAACAGAGCAGCAATTGCGGATGGAGTTGATTACCTGCTATAACGAGCTAGTGAACGGTATCAGGCACTGGAAACAGCGCTACTTATTTCTCGCCCCTTTTGCCGGAACGTTGGAGAACCTGAACTTTTGGCGCGAAAACGATTTTTTACAGGCCGGGGCCGAAGTCTTTTCAGTGTTACCAGCCGATAACCCTTTGCTGGGCCAGGTTTACCTGCCCTCGCATGGAGCTGGTAAAGTAAGTATTGGGCAAAAAGTAATTATAAAGCTCGATAATTATCCTTACATGGAATATGGCTCGATTGACGGGCAAGTCAGTTCGATCTCGATGCTGACCAACCAAGCCGAGCTTGCTGCTAGACAAAATAATCTCCATACGTATTTGGTAACCGTGGCTTTGTCCAAACGCTTAACCACCAATTATGGGGCAACGCTCGACTTTCGTTACGAAACCAAAGGCATGGCCCAGATTGTAACCAAACCCCGCAAACTTTTGGAGCGGATGTTCGATAACCTCAAATACATCGCCAGTAAAAAGTAAACTAAATTATTAATTTTAAAATTTTTGATTATGAAAAAATTAGAAAAATTGACGTTGAAAGAGCTGTGTGATTCAACTCTATTGCTAAACCCTGATGAAGCAAATGCCACAAAAGGTGGGTATACTTTTGAACAATATGAAAGTATGCTTGCAAATGGAACCTGGACTGAAGGGTATGTGGATGGTATGGGATATATTGGATACACATCCCCAGATATGTTTGGGTATGGAGGATCAGCAACAGCAACTTCCTTCTCGGATTGGTCTTCAGGAAATGTTTCCGGTTTAGCAGAAATAGTTGCAAAAGCAATTTTGGGAGAAGTTCCATTGGTTGGTTCAGCTGTTGGCGTTGGAAGTGATTTGGTGAATGATACAAAATGGGAAATAAACACTGCTCTTTTGAATGCTGGCTATACTGGATCTAACGCCATATATTTGGTGAGCACATCTGGCGGCTACTATGTTTACAGTGAGAGCGGAACTTTGATTTACAGTAAATAATGCTTTAGAAATATAACTTATCTCGACCTATACCCTTTTAATATGACATACAAGTACTTATTATTCATCATTTTGTCATGCATTTCTTCTTCCTGTAAAAACGCGAACATGAAGATAAATCGTAATTTCTCATTTGAAACAGTTCACTGGGCAGAAGAACAATGGTTTTATAGTTTTAATGGGGGGGTACTTACCTGTGATACGATAAGTTATATGGATGGAAAACAATCCTGGGTCGTGACAACCTCCCCATTTTCACAACGTTTTCATGCGTATCTTTTCCAATATTTTAGTTTGCCACACCCCGTCAATAATATATCGGCAAGTATCTGTTCGAAGACCGAGATCGTTGAAAATGCATGGCTGAAAATATACCTTCTCGATAAAGATGAGAACCTTGTTAGCCGGGATTCTGTATCTATTATCAGTTCTGGAGAATGGTCCAGATCTTCATTGAAATTGTTATCTGAGGATGCCTGTAAAATGTATCTGGAAATTCAGGCACAATCAAAAGATACAATCATCCTAGATGACCGAATCAAACCCAAACTATGGGTAGATGATCTGAAAATTAAGCTGAACGGTAAAAATATCAGGTTATTTCCTGGTCATTCTCAATTGTCGCCAAAAGAACTGGCCGACAACTTAATTGACAATCATTTGACCCTTAATATTGATTCTCTTGAAATAAGCAAAATTAATGACTTTAAAAACCACGGCATTATTGCTTTGGGTGAATCGGTTCATGGCAGTATGGAACTACAGTTGTTCGCTTTTGAGACAATAAGAAACATGATTGCAATAAACAATTGCAAATTAGTTCTTTTAGAACTGCCTTTTGAGATAGGACTTCATTTAGACGACTATGTAACCGGAGAAACCAATGAAGATATTGAAAAGCTGTTGACTCACTTCAACTATAAGACGGAAGAAATTATAAAACTATTTAATTGGATCCGGGCTTTCAATAAAAACAAACAATCTAAAGTACATCTTGCAGGCGTCGACATAAATCATTCATCCTTGGGAAAAAATCACCTAATAAAGTTTCTGGAAAGTCAAAGGGAAAAAGCTCCAGGAATGGATACTATTGTCCAATTAGTGAAACAAGCACAGTACAATAAGGCAATGATGACCCTTAAACAAAGTAAATCTATCCGTTTAAGCCTAAATCAAACAAAATACAAAAGCATTCTTCGCGCTCTAATGTACCGGAATGGTCTGCTTTTTCCAACTCCATCGCTGGTTGATGGTGACAGGGAATTCATCCAATTCCAAAACGCAAAGTTTGCAATTGATTCATATTTAGCAGATGGAGACAAGGCCATAATATATGCACACCTAGGGCATGTGAACAAGCGAAATTCAACACAATGTAGGTTATTTACACCCAGCTTTGGGAATTATATGGACAAACAATATCTTTCAGACTATTTTGTAACAGCCCTACTTGTGGGTGAAGGAACTATAACCAGTACAGATTCCTTATTTTGCAAAAGTAAATTAAGAATTCAAAACCCTGAACCGGAAAGCATTGAATATTTGTGCATGAAATCGCAGGATGCTGTTTTTTATAAAAATTTATGTGGAGTCGTTTCAACACAATCATGTAGGAGCATTGGGACCTTCCCGTTAAAGAACCAGTTTTTTCCGTTCAATCATAAAGGTAGATATGATGCCATCGTCTTTTTTAAGAATAGCACATCGTACATGTTATAAAGCCCACGGGACATGTAATTCTACTTTTTTAACAGATTAGAAAAGAAACATAATAGAAGAGCTGAAAAAATGAACTTAACGGCTAACTACAAGGCACGCTCGACTTTCGTTACGAAACCAAAGGCATGGCCCAGATTGTAACCAAACCCCGCAAACTTTTGGAGCGGATGTTCGATAACCTAAAATACATCGCCAGTAAAAAGTAAACTAAATTATTAATTTTAAGATTTTTGATTATGAAAAAATTAGGAAAATTAAATTTGAAGGAGATGAAAAGTGAAATGTCTTTGTTGCCTGAAGGAGCACAAGTGAAGCTGCTTGGTGGGTACACTAATGATTGCTTTTGGAGGTGCGTAGCATATATGGAAAGTGGAGGTAATAATTACGGTCCATCAGATGCGGCGACGTATGCAAATAGTTATTTTAATGATGGAAGGCAGGATTTTGCGGTCGATCATGGTGATATAGGGAGCTTTTATTCAAGTATGGGTAGTAGTTACAATCCAGATTTTTCAGACGGGCAAGAGATCGTGATGTTTAATACAGCAGATAGTGTAGGCGGCTATGAAAATACTGGAACATGGCATGCAGTAGTCATAACAGGAACTTCTGGTTCAGGTGGAGGATATACCTATTTTGATCCGCAAACTGGTCTGAGTGGAGTTTTTACTGGTTCAGATATGGAAAAAACTACGTATGCAGGCTATTAATCGGTGGGAGGAACTGTTATGATTAAGACAATATTCACATTCACAGCTCTGCTCCTATTTATAGGATATACAACTGTACGTGCTCAATCGTTTCTCAAAGAATCTGCTAATAGATTAGGAATATCAGTAAAAATACCTCCTGAGTATGAAGTGACCGAAACCGAAAAACCTTTTTACCCAACTGAAATTTCAAATTCAAACCTTATCCCGAACATTGCACAAGCATACCAGCAAGAGCCTGTTAAGGGGGATACTTTTTTTAATGTTTTTTTTGGAACGGTAACATCTGTTCTTAAACACAAAAGTGATGAATGCGTTGTTATCGTTTATATTCCTCCGGGTAGGGGAGGTAGTAATTATGGAGAAATTGCCACTGACAGTGCAATGCTGAGAACATTTAAGCATATCGCATTTGAACGCATAAAGTCAAACTTTAACTATGGATCTGCATTTCATGCGCCTTCTGAGTTAGATGCTATGGAGATTTACTCAATGTTAACCCATTATCCGGTGGAAAAGGCAAGGCAAATGTTCAATGCAGGTGCAATGGTTGGGTACCCATTGAATTTTGAAGGAAATGTTTTTCAAGAAAGATTTACTAGGGGAAGAGCTGTTGTTGTGGGTAAAGACCACCGTGAATTTTACTTGTATTTTATGATGACTGATGCAAGTGTCTTATTATTTGATAAATACCTTGGCGATTTTAACAAAATGCTTAATTTTCATAATGATTTGTAATGTTTCTGTTGAAGGATTGAGGACCGGTTGTAAGACAAAAGAAGAAGCAATTTCTTATTATTTTAGTTCATTTTCGTTCTCAATTCTTCTTCTGAAAACATTTATTTATAAAATTTGAGAAGGCGTATGGCAGTTGTAAGATTAGTGCAATTCACAAGAAACTGAACTACTGAAAAACCCCGATTGAATAGCATTAATAATAATTTAAAATCTTTAAAGTTAATTAAAATGAAAAAACTTGGAATAATGGTAATGTGTCTTTTGGTGGCACAATTGGCAAACTGTCAATGGATCGAATTTGGGAAATGGCAAGTAGAGCAGAGTGAAATTATTACATTCCAGAAACATGATAAAACGGATTTTCGAAAGAATGCTGATGGAACACCATTTATTAAAACTGCCTATAAATTTGAAGTCAAAACAGGTAGCAATAAATTCAAAATTCAACTGAAAGACCACTTCTATATCGACACCGATAATCCGGAAATGGCACCCAGTGCCTATGTTGATGATAAGGCAAATATGGTTTATGTATTTGTGTGGGAAAAGGATGAGGAGTCCAGGCATTATGGGATGAACGGATATGTATATGAATATAATATAAAATCAAGCAAAATTAAAAAGGAAGTCGTTTTTGAAAAGGCCAATTTCGGTTGGTTCCCCTATTTTACAAAAGGAGAGGATGGTCGGATTTTATTGCATCATTTTTCATATGCAGGACGTATGGATATGTTAAGTTTAAAAGATCAAAACGGGAAATGGATGACACATCGTTTACAAAATATTACTCCGGAAGAAGCAAAAGCAAGGTATTTGAAACAATTCTAAAAACAGCAGTGTGCCATAGTTGAAATTTTGTCTGGGGTGTTTTAGCCAGCATCTTAAATAGAAAGGATAGATATGTATGCGATAGTGATAAATAGAATACCTTGTACAACCTATTTTGAAAATATCGAACTAATGAAAAGCGTAAAAATGGGTCTGGGATAATACATTTCGAAATTACACTATAATTACCAACGAATAGTTAAACTATATTGTATCAAAAAAGCAGTAGGTATACTGTATATTATTGATAGGTTGCAGCGTAAAGAAGGGCATTTGGATATAATTGTCGCACTAAGCGCCGCAGCTATTACACAAATAAACAAAAATGAAACACAATCTAAACGATGTAGCATTTCTGATCCAAACAAGACTGGATTCCATTGACCGTTTGGTGAATTTAAGAAGTACAGTAAAGTATATTCTTGAGCATTTCGATACCAATATTCACATATTAGAAGCCGATCGCTATAATTCGCAATTAGTGTCAATGGTTGTTCCTGCTGAAGTGAAAGTAATGTTCGTGGAGGATTTTGATCCAATTTATCATCGGACGTATTATGTCAATGAAATGTTAAAGGCTTGTAGGTCCCCAATTATCTCAATCTGGGAGCCAGATGTTATTGTTCCTGTGGAGCAAGTTTTACAGGCAGTTGAATGGCTTCGTAAGCAGCAAGCCGATTTTGTTTCTCCTTATGAAAAAAGAGCTTTGGACACTTCAACATTCATTAGGGAGTTATTTCTTTCTTCGGGGGAATGGACTGTATTAGAAAAGCATGAGCATAAAATGAAACAAATGTACCCGCCCAATCCAGTGGGTGGGGTATTTTTTGCGAACAGGAAAACGTATATAGAATCAGGCATGGATAATCAAAATATTTACGGATGGGGAATTGAAGATGGTGAACGGGTAAACAGATGGATAAGTTTAGGGTATACATATAAACGGGTTCAGGGGAATCTTTATCATTTAACCCACGCTAGAGGTTTAAACAGTAATTTTTACTCGAAAGAAGATAGAAACATCAAATTGAGAGAACTAAATCGAATTATTTCCATGTCAAAAGAAGAATTGAGAGAAGAAGTTTCGCTGGAATCAAATGTGAAAAGTTGAATTGAATGTTTAAAGTAGCTTACTATGAAGGGTGAAGATTCGAATAAAGTAATGCAAAGTTTTTGGTTTGGGCAGAACTTAACAAAACTGGAGCAGTTGAGTATTTTATCATACCTGGCGAATGGGCATGAGTTTCATTTATACTGCTACGATAAGATAGAAGGAGTACCAATTGGAACAGTTGTTAAGGATGCAAATGAGATTATTGAGAAAAGATATTTGTTTGTTGATCCGCAAGGCAGTGTGGCTCCGTTTGCCGATTGGTTTCGTTATAATCTTCTGTACAAAAAGGGAGGCTGGTGG
The DNA here is from genome assembly GCF_049347105.1 of Gaoshiqia hydrogeniformans. GTDB lineage: Bacteria > Bacteroidota > Bacteroidia > Bacteroidales > Prolixibacteraceae > Gaoshiqia > Gaoshiqia hydrogeniformans. Next base: position 5,067,098 of record NZ_CP186334.1, on the reverse strand, counting down.
GTTGATTTAGACAGTGTTTGTTTAAAACCTTTCGACTTCAATGAGAATCAATGTTTCTCGTCGGAGAAAAGTCCTGTGCCAAACGATCATTCTATAATAAATAATACATATATAAAGGCAGCTAAGGGTGATGATTTCATTCTTGATTGCATTAAGTACATAAAAATACGTGGAGTTAATGGACTAAGGTGGGCAGAATTTGGCCCCTATCTTTTAAGTAAGGTTCTTAGTAATTATGATGTAAGAAGCCTTGTTAAAGCTCCTGAAATTTTTTGTCCATACAATTGGGTTAACATTAGTGATTTGATTGCGAAGCCTTCATTGGACAGTATTGAAGAGCAGACATATGCCATCCATTTTTGGAACGAGATATGGAGAAGAGGGAACTTGAATAAAAACGCAACCTACCATCCTGAGAGTATATTTGAACAACTAAAGAGACGGTATCTAAAGTGAAGAAGTCTCTGAAAAGTTTGTTGTACTAAGTTTTTGGGTGTTGGCAGTCTATTATTATCCGTCTATACAGGAGGCAAGATGCCGAACTGAAAATACTTGGGTGAAAAGTAATGCTTTATTATGAAAAACGAGGGTTTGAATCACGTTGGAAAAACGGAAGAAGTCAGGGATGGCTATTCCGGAAGCTACCATCCAGTAATCCGGCGTATACCACGCCGCTGGGCCGGTTTTTATTGTTTATAGCACTAACTGTTTGAGTTTTCCTTTGGTAATAAAAGCATCGATAAGTGTTTTGATAACATCTTTATCCTTGTCGGTCATTTTTTCAATGGCCTTAAATTGGTTCAGGAGCTCTTTGTCGGTGAGTGAGCTTTCGGCCAGGTCATCCCCCCGCTACCGCGCGATTGCATCGCGTGGTTAAATCCAATAATTTGCTAGTTTTGGACAAGCCTGAATCGGCAATGACCTATGAGCCGCAATTACAAGTTTCATAATCCGGATGGAGTTTATTTTGTAAGTTTTGCCGTTGTAAACTGGTTGGATGTTTTTGCCGGAAAGGAATATAAAAGCATTTTAATTGAAAGTTTGCGTTATTGCCAGCAAAAGAAAGGCATGGAGATTTTTGCCTGGTGTATCATGTCAAGCCACGTACATCTGGTTTTCAGGAGAGCATGTGAGCAAAAGCCCGAACTGCTTTTAGGCGATTTTAAACGATTTACCGGCAAATCGATAGTGAAAGCAATTATTGACAACCCGAAAGAAAGCAGAAAAGAATTTCTACCCCATCTGCCCCTTCGTTCCCGCTTCGCTCAAACGAAGGGCAGGCGGAATATCTCCCCGCTGGCGCGGGTCTGTGCCCCGTGCCTTGCTTGTATTTGTAAAAGCAAAAAATGATTATCTCCGCTTTCGCGCGAAAGCGGAGATAATCATGTTGATAAATTGAGACGATTTATCCTGATCAGATTCATCAGCTTAAAAAATAATAGCAGCCTGTTTTCTGACTTTTTTCATGATTTTATGATATTTGTAGCTCTATTTTTACAAATTCAAAGTTTAATTGATGAAAACGACTGCATTTAATCAGATTCATAAAAACGTCGGGGGTAAAATGGTTGAATTTGCGGGCTTTGAAATGCCTGTTGAATTCAGCGGAATCAAGGACGAACACCTGACTGTACGAAATGGGGTAGGGGTTTTTGATGTGTCGCATATGGGCGAATTTTGGGTTACGGGCCCTCATGCCGCCGAGTTGGTCCAGTATGTAACCAGCAACGATATTTTGGTTCTCAGGCCCGGACAAGCCCAGTATTCCTGTTTTCCCAACGGAAAAGGTGGTATTGTCGACGATTTGCTGGTTTACTGTTTCGGACCGGAAAAATACCTGCTGGTTGTAAATGCGGCTAACATCGAAAAAGACTGGAATTGGATCGTCTCTCAGAATAAATTTGGAGCAACGCTTGAAAATGTTTCCGATCAGATCAGTCAGCTGGCCATTCAGGGGCCGAAAGCGATCAGCGTTTTGCAAAAATTAACCGATGTGCGCCTGGATGAGATCAGGTATTACTCCTTTGTTACCGGCCGCTTTGCCGGTTTCGACGGAGTCATTATTTCAGCCACCGGGTACACGGGTGCAGGCGGTTTTGAGCTTTATTTTCCAAACGAACAGGCGGAGAAAATTTACCACGATCTTTTTGAAGCCGGCGCCGAACTTGGCATAAAACCAATCGGGCTGGGAGCCCGCGATACCCTCCGCCTGGAGATGGGTTATTGTTTGTACGGGAATGATATTGACGACACCACTTCGCCCATCGAAGCGGGACTGGGATGGATTACCAAGTTTAACGGGAAGAACGGGTTTATTGACAAAGATTTGTTGCTGATGCAGAAATCGGAAGGGGTAAGCCGGAAACTTCGCGGGTTTGAAATGATCGACCGGGGTATTCCGCGTCATGGTTACGAACTGACCGATGAGAACGGTAACCAAATTGGCCTGGTTACCTCGGGTACCCAGTCGCCTGTGCTGAATATAGGTATCGGGATGGGGTACATTTCAAAAGCCTATGCTGCCATTGGCACCGAGATTTATGTAAAAGTGAGAAACAAATTGCTGAAAGCAAAAATTGTAAAAATACCATTTGTAAGTCCGCAATAAGGGGGATCTTACAACTTACTAAGCCTGAAACCCGTCAATTGTATTGGCGGGTTTTTTTATTGTGACCGAACGATTATCTTTGAGACCAAAATTTCAGATTCACTGATGATGAAGAACACCAAGTTTCGTTTGGAAACCTGCTTTTCTCCCGCGATTTACCCAAAGCATGCCGATGACGCCAATATTGTGGTTATAGTTGATATTCTCCGGGCCACATCGGCCATTTGTACCGCCTTTCACAACGGGGTGCGCCGTATTATCCCGGTGTCGACCGTGGATGAAGCCCGTCAGAAAAAGAAAGAAGGCTATATGGTGGCGTCCGAACGCGACGGTTACGTACTCGATTTTGCCGATTTTGGAAACTCGCCGTTCAACTTTACGGCCAGCCAGGTAAAGGGAAAAGAAATTGTGTATTCCACCACAAACGGAACCCGTTGCATTCACATGGCGGCGCATTCGAGAGCCGTGGTGATCGGCTCGTTCCTGAACCTGACGGCGCTTGGCAATTGGCTGATTGGTCAGGATGCGCCGGTGCTTATTTTTTGCGCCTCGTGGAAAGACCGGTTTAGCCTCGAAGATGCTGTTTTTGCAGGCGCCCTTGCCGAAAAACTCATGGAATCGGGAAAGTACGAAACCATTTGCGATGCTGTGACGGCTTCCATCGATTTGTGGTCAATCGCCAAAAAAAATCTGAACGAATATGTGCTGAAAGCAGCCCAGAAAGGCCGTCTGGCCGCTAAAGGTCTGGATGATTGTATTGCATTTTGTCATCAGGCTGATTTTACGTCAGTAATTCCTGTTTATAAAGATGGAGAATTGGTCCCGGTTTCATAACTTTGACGAAAAAACAGAACGAAATAATGATTTCTATCAGATTGATATCCTGTTTTATAAGCATGTTTAAAAAATAGTATTTTTCGGGGCCGATGCTGATATAACTCAGCAAAGAAATTCCCGGATCCCTTTATTTTGGCCGACAAATATGGAATGATGAAAATGAAAAATAATTTTTAACTCTAAAATAACATACGATGAAGAAGCATAATTTTTATGCGGGACCCTCTATTCTTCCCGAGTATACAAAACAAAAAGTAGCCGAAGCAACCTTCGATTTTGCCGGCACCGGACTCTCCATCATGGAGGTTTCCCATCGCGGTAAAGAGTTTGTTGCCGTGATGGATGAGGCTATTGCACTGGTAAAAGAATTGCTGAAAGTTCCCGAAGGTTACTCCGTTTTGTTTTTACAGGGTGGCGCCAGCCTTCAATTTCTAATGGTTCCGTATAACCTGTTGAAATCAAAAGCCGCTTACCTGAACACAGGCGTTTGGGCTTCGAAGGCCATGAAAGAGGCTAAGTTGATCGGCGAGGTGGTCGAAGTCGCTTCTTCGAAAGATAAAAATTTCAATTACATCCCGAAAACATACGATGTGCCCGCCGATGCGGATTACCTGCACATTACAACAAACAATACCATTTTCGGTACCGAACTCAAATCAGATCCGGATGTTCCGGTTCAAATGGTTGCCGATATGTCGTCTGATATTTTCAGTCGTCCGATTGATGTGGCCAAATATGACCTGATCTATGCCGGAGCGCAGAAAAACCTGGGTCCTTCTGGGGCCACGCTGGTTATTATAAAGGATGACGTTCTGGGTAAAGCCGGGCGTACTATTCCTACCATGCTGGATTATGATGTTCATATTAAAAATGAATCCATGTTCAACACGCCTTCAACGGTTGCTGTTTTTGCCTGCCTGCAAACGTTGAAATGGCTGAAAGAAAATGGCGGCGTGGAAGCCATGGAAAAAGTAAATATCGCCAAAGCCGAATTGCTTTACGGCGAACTGGACCGCAACAAACTGTTTGTGCCAACGGTTCCCGCACCCGAAGACCGCTCCCGGATGAACGTTACCTTTGTGATGGCGCCGGGTTACGAAGAACTGGAAAAAGAATTTCTTGATTTTGCTACGGCAAGAGGAATGGTCGGGCTGAAAGGTCACCGCTCGGTTGGCGGGTTCAGGGCGTCTACCTATAATGCGCTGCCGATTGAAAGCGTACAGGCGCTGGTTGATGCGATGAAAGAATTTGAAGCGAATCATTAATCTGCATAAAAAGAAAAGCAGGATGGGGGTCCTGCTTTCTTTTTTTAAATGAAAGGGTATGAAAAGGGTATTAATTGCAACCGATAAACCTTTTGCAGGAATTGCGGTTGAAAAAATTTCGGCTGTTGTCAGCCAGGCTGGTTATCAACTCGATCTGCTGGAGAAATACCGGTCGAAAGCAGAACTGCTTGAAGCGGTAAAAACAGCCGACGCCATGATTATCCGAAGCGATATCGTGGATAAAGAGGTGCTGGATGCGGGGAAAAACCTAAAAATTGTAGTCCGTGCAGGAGCCGGTTACGACAATGTTGACACCAACTATGCCAGGGAAAAAAACATTGTTGTGATGAACACGCCCGGCCAAAATTCAAATGCCGTGGCCGAGCTGGCTATCGGACTAGCCATTTACGGTATCCGCGAATTTTTTAGCGGTAAGCCGGGAGGCGAACTCCGGGGCCGGACATTAGGATTGCATGGCTACGGCTATGTGGCCCGTAATGTTCACCGGATAGCCCGGGCTTTTGGAATGGACGTCAAGGTTTATACGCGTTTCAGCAAGGCGCAGGCTACTTCCGAGGGAATTGAGGTTACCGGTTCGTTGGAAGAATTGTATGCCGTTTCGGATATCGTTTCCGTTCATGTTCCGGCTCGCGGCGAACATATCGGTTCGGTGAGCATGGCGGTACTGAAGCATTTGAAAAAAGATGCGATTCTGGTGAATACCGCCAGAAAAGAGGTGGTGAATGAAGCGGACCTTTGCCGGTTTATGGAGGAACGGCCCGATGTGAAATATTTATCGGATATCGAACCGGACTGTTCGGCCTTGTTTAAAGAAAAGTTTGAAGGCCGGTATTATTTCACCCCGAAAAAGATCGGGGCGCAAACCGAAGAAGCCAATACAAATGCAGGCGTAGCGTCAGCCGAACAAATTGTGGCATTTTTTAATAAAGGTGATGAAACCTTCCGTGTAAATAAATAAAATTTGAAAATTAATTTATGGCGAACGTAAAGGCATTTAAAGGACTTCGTCCTCCCCGGGAAATTGCCAAAGCCCTGGCTTGTCTTCCGTATGATGTGATGAACACCCGGGAAGCTGCCCAAATGGCAGATGGTAAAGAAAACTCGTTGCTGCACATTACCCGTGCAGAAATTGATTGTCCCGAAGGAACAGATGTACATTCCGAAACGGTGTATGAAAAGGCGGTTTTAAATTTTGAATTATTCCAGGAAAAGGGCTGGTTGGTCGAAGATGAAGAGGCTCGTTTCTACATTTATGCCCAGACCATGAACGGCCGCACCCAGTACGGGATTGTCGGGGCCGCAGCCTGCGACGATTATCATCAGGGAATTATCAAAAAACACGAACTAACCCGTCCCGACAAGGAAGAAGACCGGATGATCCTGACCCGCTACCTGAACGCGAACATTGAGCCGGTATTTTTCTCTTACCGGGCGGTGCCTGAAATTGATGCCATTGTTGAATCCATCGTGAAAAACCAGGAACCGGAATACGATTTTGTGGCCGAAGATGGCTTTGGTCACCATTTCTGGACCATCAGCGACCGGAAAGTAAATGAACGGATCGAACAGCTTTTTGCGACTAAAGTACCGTTTACCTATGTAGCCGACGGTCATCACCGGACAGCAGCGGCAGCCCGTATCGGTTTGGAAAGGAAAGCCCAAAATCCGAATCATACCGGGAACGAATCCTATAATTATTTCATGGCCGTGCATTTCCCGGATAACCAGCTGCAAATAATCGACTATAACCGCGTGGTGAAAGACCTGAATGGTTTGAGCGAAGCAGGGCTGATTGAAAAACTCACCCAGGGATTTGTTGTTGAAAAGAAGGGAACAGCCGTTTATAAACCTTCGAAATTGCACGAGTTCAGCATGTACTTAGGTGGAAACTGGTACAGCCTCACCGCTAAAGAAGGAACCTTTGATGATGCTGATCCGATTGGTGTGCTTGATGTGACCATCCTGTCGAAACAAGTGCTGGAGCCGGTTTTCGATATTCAGGATTTGCGTACATCCAACCGGATTGATTTTGTTGGCGGAATCCGAGGACTTGGCGAACTGAAAAACCGGGTCGACAGCGGGGAAATGAAAGTCGCTTTTGCCTTATTCCCGGTTTCGATGCAACAATTGATTACCATTGCCGATACCGGTCATATTATGCCTCCCAAAACAACCTGGTTTGAACCCAAACTACGGTCGGGACTGGTTATTCACAAGCTGACTTAAGCGAAAACACCTGATAAAAATAAACCCCGGAGATTTTTCTCCGGGGTTTATTTTTATCCTTAAGCTACAGTTAATCTTCGTCGTCATCCATGTCTTCATCATCATCCATATCATCGTCATCATCATCATCGTCGTATGATGAGTCATCCTCTTCTTCGTCCAGATTATCCGGAATATCCATTTCTTCCGAATATTTGTCTTCGTAAGCTTCCCGGGATTCTTCTTTCAATATGCCTTCATCATCATAATCTTCATCATCGCTGATGATGTCGATCGCTTCCTGTGTTGTCATCCGGACCAGGTAGTATTTATCGGTTGTTTCAAATGGCAGCGCGCTAACCAACAAACCGTCTTTATTGGTAAAACTGATCAGATGTTGGCTAAAACCATTGGGATACTCTAACTTTATTTGTTCTTTGATCTCGTCGTCAAGTTTTTCGTAATCTTTAATTACCCTGGGTTTACTGCTGAGTGTCATGTTGTTATCCTCCATTAAGTCAATGCCTGTAAGGCTCTGGCCAATCTTTTTTATTGTTTTTAATTTGGTCGCAAAATACAAAAATGAGTCAATAAAAAAATAGGTTGAAAAGCATTATCTCAAAAATATTACAACGAAAATAAGTCTGCTGCTTTTTCATTCGGTTAAAATATTGAAAAACAGGATTTAAGTCAAGTCTTTTTTTATCCGGTGATAATATTTTTTCCCGAAATCACCGGCATATTTTCCAGTGTGTGAAAAACATTGATGATACCTGCTTGACTGAAAGCGGCTAAATCAGCCCCGGAGATCCTCTTTTCAACGATTAAATTCTGTTCGAGCAGCGATTGTCGTTGGGTGCCGTTTAGCAAGGGGCTGTCCGGCGTAATCCAGCGGTTTTTGTCCCAAAAAACCAGGTTGCCGATGGTACAATCAGTCACCAATCCCTGTTTGATGATGATGATTTCGTCGGCATCCCCGCGCCGGGCATAAAGATCGTTTAAAATAGTCCGGTCGGCATATTTCAGGTGATAATCGATTTCGTCGTGCCTGACGACTTTTAACTTGTTAAATTTCCGGGGCGCTTTTTTAATGAATTCTATTTTTTCAATATCGCGGCCGTACAAAATCCGGCAACGGTACAATCCCGAACGGCAATTTTCAGGAATCCGGATGATTTCGGCCAGATCAATTGGCTTGACCCTTTGAAACAGTTCGGTGCGGGCTGCATTCATCCGGCGATTGTGCCCGGCAATGTTGCACAGGCAGCCGTCTTCGAGTTTGATGGTTTCAAGCAATGGGCACATAAATTTTTTTGATCAGTTCGAGGTATTCATCTTCGCATTGGCTTAAATGGGTAATTCCTCCTCCGCTTTTAAAGATCAATTGGTCTCCTTCTTTTTCTAAAAAACGGATCAGTACGCAACTGTCGACACGGGTGCCGTCAAAAACACCAAAAATGCCGGTGTAAAATCCCCGCTCGTATTGTTCGGCTTTTCGGATAATTTCGATTGTTTTCTTCTTGGGTGCGCCGCTGACGGATCCGGCCGGGAGCAAGTGACCGAACAAATCGCCCAATTGGTCGCGACTGTTTTCCGCCAACAGCCCGGTGATTTCAGAACTCATCTGGAGCAAGTCCGTCATGTTGGAATGTATTTTATCGATGTAACAAAAACGGCTCACATTTACTTGGTTGGCAACCCGACTGAGATCGTTGCGGATGAGATCGACAATGGTGTTGTGTTCGGCCAATTCTTTTTTGCTGTTTATCAGCCGGTTTTCGGCATCCGGAATATTGGCGTCAATCGTGCCTTTCATCGGATACGACGAAATTTGCCGGTTTTCGATTCGGACAAATATTTCGGGCGAGAAGCAAACAAATTTATCCTTTAAATAAACCTGGTAGGGGGCCTTGCCAAGGTAAAATAATTCTTCGAGCGTCAGGTTTGTTTTTACCCGGCTGGGCAAGGTCAGGTTGAGTAAAAAACTGTCGCCGTAACGGATGTGGCACTGAACCAGCTCAAAGGCTTTTTGGTAATGGTCGAACGAAACCGGTTCAACATCCCACTGAAGTTCTGTTTTGATGTTGTTTTTTGGTTCAAAATTTTGATGTTCAGGCGTTTTCCATAGTAAATGTTCTTTGCTTTCTTCCCATTCGTAAACCAGCGCCTGCTGAAAATCAAAATCAATAAGGAAAACGAACGGGCGTCCGGATTTGCCCAATTCATTCATTTTTAAAATAATATGTGACCGGCCGTGTATCATGAGCATGGCAAAGATAGAAAAAGGCGGCAAGAAGCTTGCGTCCCGGACGGTGCAGCCGGAAAAAACTTTTAAATTGTCCGGTCTTTTTCAAGTGCTTTTGTAGTTTTGTAGTTCAATCGGAAAACCAATGGGAATTGCAGATCAAATACGGGAAATACAAGACGGACTGCCGCAGGGTGTTTGCCTGGTAGCCGTTTCAAAAACCAAACCAACCGGCGATATCCTGGAAGCATACCGGGGCGGGCAACGCGTTTTTGGAGAGAACAAAGTACAGGAACTGGTACAGAAGTACGACGAATTGCCCAAAGATATTGAATGGCATTTTATCGGGCATCTGCAAACAAATAAGGTGAAGTATATTGCGCCTTTCGTTCGGTTGATTCACGGGGTCGATTCGTTAAAGCTGCTGACCACCATTGATAAGGAAGGCCGGAAGAACAATCGGAAAATTGATTGTTTACTGCAATTTCATATCGCCGAAGAAGAAACAAAGTTTGGATTGAATTTGGATGAAGCCCGCGAACTATTAAGCTCGGAAGACTTTGCCGCGCTGGGCTTTGTCACCATCCGGGGGGTTATGGGAATGGCCACCTTTACCGGGGATGAACAGCAGATCAGGAAGGAGTTTCAGCAGCTTAAAAACATATTTGGGCAGATTAAACAGGAATTTTTTGGCGGGCAGGATTCTTTTTCTGAAATTTCAATGGGCATGTCGGGCGATTACCTGATTGCTGCGGAAGAAGGCAGCACGATGGTGCGAATAGGAAGTTCCATTTTCGGTGAACGGCAGTACCACTGAGCCAATTGGCTTATTTTGATGGTTTAGGATAAATTTAGATCGATAATTAACTGATAAGATTATGGGAAAGCTTGAGACAACCTATTTGGGACTGAAACTGAAGAACCCGATTGTGGTGGCCAGTTCCGGTCTGACCGGGAGTGTGGATAAAATTAAAGCGCTGGAAGAAGCCGGGGCAGCTGCAGTGGTGTTAAAATCGCTGTTCGAAGAACAGATTAACAGCGAGGTGAGTCATTTGATTAACAAAGACCCGCAGAATTTGTACCCCGAAGCCGAGGATTATATCTGGAATTACACGCGCCAGCACTCGGTTGAAGCCCATCTGGCCTTGGTGAAACAAGCCAAACAGGAAGTAAATATTCCGGTTATTGCCAGCATCAACTGTGTTTCGTCGAAAGAATGGACAAGTTTTGCCAGAGAGTTTGAAGAAGCCGGCGCCGATGCCCTCGAACTGAACCTGTTTTTCGTTCCGACCGGCAGAAAGGAATCGGCAGATTCAATTGAAAAATTATATCTCGACGTTTTAAATAAAGTGACCGCTGAAGTAAAGATCCCGGTGTCGGTAAAGCTTGGTTTTTATTTCACTAACCTGATTTCGACGGCCGAGAAACTGATGGCCAATGGCGCCAAAGGGATTACCATGTTCAACCGTTTTTATGAGCCGGATATCAATCTGGATAAGCTGGAACTGTCGGCATCCGAGGTGTTTAGTACCCCGGCGGATATTCGCCGTACACTGCGGTGGGTAGGCTTGGTGAGCGCTGCCTTGCCGAAGTTGGAAATTGCCGCTTCGACCGGTATTCACGACGGGGAAGCTGTCATCAAACAACTGCTGGCCGGGGCGCAAGTGGCCCAGGTGTGTTCGACCATTTACATCAACGGTTCCCAGGTGATTGACGGCATGTTGAAAGAGATGGAAAAATTCATGCGTAAGTGGAACTTTAAACAGCTCGACGATTTCCGGGGACGACTGTCTTACGCGAAAATTGAAAATCCGATGTTGTACGAAAGATCCCAGTTTATGAAATATTTTTCGAATAAGATCTAACGTCAAAAACCGGCCTGATGAAACAGTTTTTGCTCACCTTGTTTTACCTTATTCTTTTAAACGCGTTTACATCAGGCCAGGATGGAGGGCTTCAAATTAAAAATCCTTACAATACCCCGCTCCGGTTTTGTAAGGATTCTGTCGCATTTAGCGATGGCATCAGCATTACCGGAGATTCGATAAACGGAGGCTTGAAAATTTCGATTGCCAATTATTCCCGGGGTGAAGATTTTTTAAAATACAGTCCTGTCGGGCCTGTTCTGGCAGAATGGGATGAAGCTAACGGGACTTTGTTTTTAAAGGGCAAAGCAACGGCTGCCGAATACCAGGAAGCAGTCCGAAATATTCAGTATGTAAACCTGTTGGAAAGACCAACACCGGATACCCGCCATATTGCCATTACACTCACCGATGTGGATTTTCTGCCTTCAACCGGGCATTTTTATCAGTTTATTGATTCGTTGGACATCACTTGGACTAGAGCCCGTGCGGAGGCAGAAACAAAAAACTACTATGGGTTACAGGGATACCTGGCGACCATCCTTTCCAAAGAAGAAAATGACTTTATCTGGACCAAAGTAAATGGAGTGGGATGGATCGGCGCTTCTGATGCCGCGGTGGAAGGCGATTGGCGGTGGGTAACCGGTCCGGAAGCAGGCACATTATTCTGGAGAGGTCTGGCAAACGGAGTTTCAATTAATGGCCTTTTTTCATTTTGGAGTAGTGGCGAACCAACGAATGCACATGGAGAAACGAATAACGGGATTGGTGAAGATTATGCCCACATCAACCAAAATCCGGACAAAGAAGCGAAATCGTGGAATGACCTTCGGGACGGAGGGGATGGCACTGATTCCAGGTTCTACCGTCCGAGAGGCTATATCATTGAGTACGGCGGAATGGCAGGCGACCCGGTGATCAGCCTCTCTGCATCGCTTGAAATTGAAATCCGGAAAATTATTTTTGATGATGCGCTTGATCAAACCATTTGTCAATACGATACTGTTAGACTAAACCGCTCCTTCCCGGGAGATTATGAATGGTTTCCCAAAGACGGTCTGGACGATCCGTTTTCGTCAAATCCAAAAGCATACCCGTTGGATTCAACCAGCTATAAGCTTATGGCTCATTATGATGGTTGTATTGACTCTGCTTTTTTTAAACTGCATGTAAAACCGGTTCCGGCGTTGGACTTGGGAGAAGATACTCATCTTTGCTCCGGAGAATCAGTCAGACTTGATGCCGGAAAACAAACTTCTTACCGATGGAATACCGGATACACCGGTCAGGCGCTTGAAACCGCTCAGGCCGGTTATTACCAGGTATATGTGACCAACGAATATGGCTGCTCCGCTTCGGATGCGATCAGGGTAACGGTGCATGAATTTCCGGAAGTTGACCTGACAAGTACCGATACGTTGTATTGCGGGTTATTGCAGGGCGAACTGAAAATCGAAAAAGATAAAGGAGATGTTTTCTGGTGGTCAGAAACCCCCGGATTAATCATTGATTCGCCCGATGCCATACAATCTGCCGTACATGCGGTTTCCCGGGGAGCATACCAGGTTTTTGCCCGGGTAACCGACGACTATGGCTGCATGACGGAAGATTCCTTGTGGCTGCATTTTAATAAGATTCCGGATGCCGGTTTCAGTGTTGATTCCATGGCCTGTTATGGCTATAATCTTCAGGTGCATTACCTGGGCGATGCCACACCGTCGGCCAGCTATAATTGGTATTTTCCTGACACCTTGTATGCTTCCGGAATCGGATTGAGCGAAACGATGATTAACCTGGGTTACGGGGAGTCGGATAAACGTGAATTAGGACTGATGGTGAGCGAAAACGGCTGTTCGAGCGAGATCAGGTGGGAACACATCAAAATTACCCCGAACCTGAAAATCATTGCCGATCATACCGACGGTTGCGAACCTTTAACCGTGAGGTTCGAAGCGGAAACCACTGAGCCGATTGACCGGTATACCTGGTATTTTGGTGACAATCAGACCGGGGAGTACTCAACACCGGAACATACTTATTTGGATGATGGATTTTATGATGTCGGCCTTTGGATCCGATCAGCCGAGGGATGCGAAAACTTCGGGCTGATCGAAGATTTTATCAAAGTGAGGCCAATTCCTACGGTCGAAACAGATATTGACCCCGGATTTTGTTATCCGCATCAATTTAACGTGAACTATACCGGTAGTGGAAATAATCAGGATATTTACGATTGGGACTTGTCTGCACTGGATGCAGAGGAAATTGTTCAGAACCCGGGGCAAACAGCCGGTCCGTTGACAATTAACCTGCAAAACAAACCACAAAGCACAGTCGGGCTCAAGGTCATTTCTTCGTACGGTTGCGCGAGCGAAACGGAGTATTTTTCTTTTAAGCGAAAACCCTGGGTAAATATAGCAGCCGATAAGCAGGCCGGTTGTGCTCCCTTTGATGTTGTTTTTACAACTTTGCCAGGGGATCAGGTGGATGAACTGAGCTATTCCTGGAATTTTGGCCAGGGCGAAACTGTTTCAGGAGAGGCCGAAATGGTTCATACGTTTACAATGCCTGATGCCGAATTCCCGGTATACGTCTGGGCAACATCGGCCTTAACCGGCTGCCCCGATACTGTTTGGCTGGAAAATCCCGTTTATGTATATCCACAGCCGGTTGCCGGTTTTGAGCCGGACCAGACAGAACGGATCATTACGAATCCGCTTTTTCATTTTTCCAATTCCAGTCGCGGCGCATCTTTTTATTACTGGGATTTTGGCGATGGCAACGGGTATTCCGACGAATTTGAGCCGCAATATGCCTATGAGCATGTTGGTTGGTTTACGGTGCAACTGGTGGCCGAAAATGAAGAGTTGTGCACCGATACGGTCAGCCGCCGCTTGTTGGTGGCGCCCGACAGGCTTTACCCGCCGAACGGCTTTAGTCCGAATAGCTCCAATCCTGAAAATCATGTTTTTCTATTGTCTTCGGAAGCAATTCATGAGCAGGGTTACCACATGCAAATTTTTAACCGCTGGGGAGAACTTATTTTTGAGTCGAAGAATAAGGATACCGGTTGGGATGCTAAAATGAAAAACGGGCAGGGTGCGCCCGCGGGTTCCTATATTTGGGTGCTTTCGTACCAGGATGTTTTGGAAAAGCAGCACCGGCAAACCGGCACCGTGACCTTGGTTTATTAAAGCGAAGGAATGAGCAATGCCTTGCGGTTTGCCGTTTTTTCACCTGTAAAAAAGATTAACGAAATTTCGTGGGCGCCATTTGAATAATAGGACAAGCGGGATAACGTCAGATCGTAACTGTACCCGATTTTAAATTTTTCGCGCATAAAGCCCAGCATAAAAATAACGGCATCCGGTTGAAACCCCGAATTCTGACGGTACCAGATTCCCCCGGCCAACGATTTTTCAAGAATATAAATTCCCAGGTTGAACTGTTTGAAATCACCTTGTTGCTGGTATATGAGGTTGGGCGAAACGGTATATTCTTTCGATAACAATCCCCGGTGAAGTTTATGGGTCCGTGCTCCGGCATGAACAGTCAGCTTCACGGGTAACCTTCCGCGCTGATCGCCAATAAATACAGACTCGTGAGGCTGGGTGAGGTGATTCAGGCTGACGCCGCCAAACCACGATTCATATTGCGCCAGGAATCCAATTCCGAAATCGGGATAAAGTAGGCTGGAGTTTTCGGGTTGGTCGGATGTTCCCGGGTACCTTTCCCCGGTGAGTTGGTTAATCATATCCGGGAAAATCAGTTTTGCGTAATCTAATTTTTTATAGGAAAGTCCGGCCTGAAGCCCGGCATCAACAAAAAACCAGTTGTTGATTTTGATATGATGGGAATAGAATCCGTAGAATGATGTATTTTCTACAATACCGTTTAACTCGCGGTTATTTTGCAGTTGAAGGCCCAGGCCTCCGTTAAGTTTGTTGATGTAGCTGTCGAACGAAATACTGTAATTTACAAAGGTATTTCCTTGTTGAGGCCACTGATTCCGGTAATTTACCGCAAAACGGGGCAGGGCCGACGTGCCGGTAAAACCGGGATTCAAATAGATCGGATTGGCATAAAACTGCGAATATTCCGCATCCTGTGCTACACCGGCCTGGCAAATAAATAAGAACAGGAAAAGGATGATGAGTACATTTTTCACGTATTCAGGTTTAAGATTTCAGGCAGATAGATTTTCTTTATAAAAATAGTTATTCTGAACTGAAATCCTAACGACGACGGGCATTCTAAAATTGCTGAGGTTCAATGCCTGCTTCCAGCGCCGGTAAAAAATCGAGCAAATCGAGCAGCAATTGCTTTTTCTGTTCATCTGCGCCAGCAATTGCATCTTTAATTTTCCGGCTTTCTTTTTCGTAAATTTCGTTCGAAATTTTCCCGCTCATATTCGTAATCACGGTATGGGCTTCGAAAGCAACAATAAAATCGTGTTCGACCACTAAATCGGTAAACAGGGAGAGGTAATTGCTGTAATCCATCCCGTTTTCCCAACAGGCCGAAACCAGCAGATGCAACTCATTGGCGTATTGTTTGTTTCGGATGGCATCCAAAAGAAACGGAATGGCGTCGCTGTGTTTTAATTCGGCCAGTAAGCGCGAAATTCGCTGTTTTATTTCCTGCCGGTCAGTGTCATGTAACAGTTCGATCAAGGTGGGAATATAGGCTGAGTTTCCTGTTTCTTCTAACTGATGAAGAGCTTCTGTTACCAGCTCCGAATTGTTCGACTTCAGCTTGCTGATTATTTCGTTGTTGATTTTTTTTGAGGATTCTGTATTCATATGATTCATGTTTGGGCTGCAAAAGTAATCTTTTCAAAAATACAACAAGAAGTCATATTTTCCGGTTTTTACATCTGATTGTTTACCTTTGCACAAATTTTTTACATGGAAAGAACGAGAGAGCTGGGTGAGTCGAACGTCGGCAGTCTGATGTTGAAATATTTTATTCCTGCATTTATCGGTGTTTTTGTTAACGCTTTATATAATATTGTTGACCGGATATTTATTGGTCAGGGGATCGGATCGCTGGCATTAAGCGGTATTTCCGTTATTTTCCCGGTGATGCTGATTATGATGGCCTTTGGCCTGTTGATCGGGATTGGTACCAGTGTGCTGGTTTCGATCAATATGGGCCGGAAGGATATGAACAAAGCAGAACACGTTATTGGAAACAGCCTTGTACTGATGATTATTGCTTCGGGATTGATTACCCTGATCGGTTTTTTGATTAAAGACCCGATGATGAAGATGTTTGGCGCGACTGCTGAAACAGTTGATTTTGCCAACGAATATCTCAATATTATTCTGTTTGGTGTTGTTTTTCAGGTAGTTGGTTTTTCTCTGAACAATGTGATCCGCTCGGAGGGAAATGCCCGGATAGCAATGTATTCGATGCTGATCAGCGCCGGGACGAACATCATCTTAGATCCGATTTTTATTTTTTGGCTTGACATGGGAGTGAAAGGGGCGGCTTATGCAACGGTTATTTCGATGATGGTGTTATCAGCCTGGGTATTGTTGCATTTTCGAAGCGACCGGTCTGTCCTGAAAATCCGTTCAAAATATTTCAAACTCGATACCGGGATCATCAACGAGATCCTGGCGATTGGGATGGCACCTTTTTTTATGCAGATTGCCAATTCAGTTGTTCAGGGGCTTATCAACACCAAGTTGATCCGGTTTGGGGGCGATTTGGCTGTGGGAGCCATGGGAATTATCAATTCGGTACTGACCATGATCGTCATGGCTATTGTCGCTATCAATATGGCGTCTCAACCCATTATCGGCTTTAATTTTGGAGCAAATGCACCCGGTCGGGTAAAAGACGCTCTGCGTATTTCTATGATTGCTGCAACCCTTATTTCCATCGTTTCTTTTGCCTTGGTGCAGGCTATCCCCGATGCCATCGTCCGCTTCTTTAACGCCGAAGACCCTGAACTGCTCGTGATTGGCAGACAAGGTCTTCGTTTGGGACTATTTGCATTACCTTTTGTCGGTTTCCAGGTGGTGGTCGGAAATTTCTTCCAGTCGGTTGGGAAAGCGAAGATTGCCACGCTGCTGACGCTTCTGCGCCAGGTGATCATCCTGATTCCCTTATTGTTTATTTTGCCGAATTTCTTTGATCTCAACGGGATTTGGGTTGCCATGCCCATTTCGGATACCTGTTCGGCCCTGATTGTGACGTATTTTATATCGCGCGAATGGCGGCAATTATCGCTCGCCACATCCCACGCGTAAGCCCGACTTTCAGCCAAAATTGAATTCAATAAACGTGTCGGTAACGACTAAATTTTGATGTTTTCCAGCTTTTTATTGATGTTTTCCAGTTCCGCTAAAACATCTTTTTTCATCTCCTGGAGTTTGCTGTCGTATTTGGTGAATAACTGCTTGTAATAGGAAATGCCGTCCTGCATATTTTTCCGGAATACCCGGTAGTAGGATGATTGCTTTTCATCCTGGTTTTGCCCGAACTCTGCCAGTTTGTTTTCCAGGTAATCAACGTACATCCTCAGCTCTTTGATGAACAGGTTGGGGCGCTTTACGCCCTTTAGCAAGTTGACTTTGCCGTAGATATGGTGCACCATTTCCTTCAGCGAGACTACCTGATTGAAATAGGCAATGTTAGGTCCGGGACAGATGCTTACCCCCGTGCGCTTGCTATCGGGTGTTATGTGGTTTGCCAGGTAAGTCGAGTTGGTCAACCCTTCGCATAAACATTCCTTCTGGGTGAGGAGGCTGATTTGTTTTTGTTGGTCATGTTCAGGCAAACCGCTTTCTTTTACCTCGCTGATTTTTTTCTTCAGGTATTGGCGCGAAGCGGTACAAATAGGTTGTTCTGTAAATTCAGTGTTGAAAGCCAGGTAACGTTTTGTACACGGAAATCCGGCTTTGTCTTTGTCCAAATAGTGCCGGATTTGCGCTTGTTGGCTGGTTCCGCGAATATTATTGAATTGGATGCCCAGCGGCGAGGCATTGCTCAGGTAAACATCGTCTTCACCGGCATTCCGGAGCAGTTCTAAACTTTCTTTGTCAATATTAACCACTTCAGGAACGAGCATGAACGGGCTTCCCCAGCCAACGCAGTCGAGCTGGTATTCTTCAAGCAGAAAGTCGTGCTCTTCGTTTGTCCCAACACCTCCCTGTGCCGTGATTCTCATGTCGGGAGCTTTTTGTAATACCGCTTTGCCTTTTTTCTCCAGCGCTTTTTGGTACACCGCAAAGGTGCTGTCCAACAACTCCTGCCGTTTTTCCCGGAATTCATCCAGAATAGGGCCAAGCAGGTTTCCTTGGGTAGCAAAAGCATGGCCGCCGCAATTTAAGCCCGATTCAACCCGGTATTCGGAAACCCAGATTCCTTTTTGCCCCAGAAAACGTCCCTGAACCATGGCCGAGCGAAAATCGCTTACTTTAAGGGTGATTTTCTTTTTTAGCAGACCTTCTGCATCGGGATAAAAGTCATCAAAATTTTCGATGTAGCTGTACAGACGCGGGCTCATCCCGGCTGAAAGCACTAGTGACGAAGATAAAGTGCTGTTGGCAAATCCGCGCAGTGCGGCATGAGCATCATTAAATTCTGTCGGCATCGCTACCTTGTCTTTGTAGTTTACCTTGTCCACCTTGGTCATGATGTTCACATCAATACACCCTTTAACCAAGTTGTTACGCAACCAGTTTTTTACATCGGCCAGATTCATATTTTCCAGGGCATGGTTGAACTTTTCGCGGATATTTTTCGCGTTGGGCAACAGGTCGAAGTATTTTTCCAGTTCGCTTCCTTTTTGATGGAAATTGGTAATCAGCTCTTCATACTTATCATGAACAAGCTTATCAACCATGTTCAGGTAAGCTGTAATCCGTTTTGCCCGGAAATCTTCGGCTTTTGTTGATATTTCCTTAAAAGGAAGGTTAAACTTGAGGCTGTAGAACTCGCGCATTTTTTCGATCAGGAAATCATCTACAATCGAGATAACGGATGAAATTCCCAGATGGGCCACTTTAACCGGCGTATCCACAGTATAGCCTAATCCCATGACCGGAATATGAAACGTGTGTGTGTTAAAATTCATTTTTGTTGGTTTAAATAAACAGGAGGAGTTTAAAACAGGGGATTAAGATCCATTCAGTTCAATCAACGCCATTCCTATTCTGCTCTTTGGGCGTAAAGATAAGGGTTTTTGAGGTTTTACCGCCAAAAATCAATCTAAATTGCCTGTTCCTTTCTTATAGTTTGCCAATCAGTGCATTGCCGGTAAATGAAGTGCTTGATCCGGCCAAATCTTCCGGTTTTCCTTCAAAAATGACTTTTCCGCCGTTTTTACCCCCTTCGGGCCCCAGGTCTACCACCCAATCAGCCGATTTGATCACATCCAGATTATGCTCGATGATGATGATACTGTGTCCTCGTGAAACCAGTGCGTTGAAAGAGATCAATAATTTTTTGATGTCGTGGAAATGTAAACCGGTGGTTGGTTCATCAAAAATAAACAGGGTTGGCGAATCTTTCTCTTTTGCGAGGAAAGCGGCCAGTTTTACCCGTTGGCTTTCTCCGCCCGAAAGGGTAGACGAACTTTGGCCAAGTTTCACGTATCCGAGTCCGACATCCTGCAAGGGTTGCAGTTTTTTTGCTATTTTCTTTTCTGTCGAACTTTTTCCGTTTCCAAAAAAATCAACGGCTTCATTCACTGTCATTTCCAGAATATCGTGGATACTTCTTCCCCGGTATTCAATTTCCAGGACTTCATTTTTAAATCGTTTTCCCTGGCAGCTTTCACATAGCAGGTGTACGTCGGCCATAAATTGCATTTCGACATTAATCTCGCCTTCACCCTGGCATTCTTCGCACCGGCCGCCTTCGATGTTAAATGAAAAATGGGCAGGTTTGAATCCCTGATATTTTGCCGCCGGCAGATCGGCATATAACTTCCGTATTTCGTCAAATGCTTTCAGATAAGTTACCGGGTTGGAGCGGGATGATTTTCCAATCGGGTTTTGGTCAACAAACTCAACGGCGGTCAGCCGGTTGATATCACCTTTAATGGCGTCGTGCTGGCCGGTTTTTTCGCTGTAGCCCCCCAGTATTTTGGCTACTCCCGGGTAAAGAATTTTGCTGACAAGAGTCGATTTTCCCGAGCCGCTCACGCCTGTTACCGCAGTAATCGTGTTCAAAGGAAACCTGACGGTAATATTCTTGAGGTTGTTTTCACGGGCGCCGATGATTTCGATAAAATCAGTCCATTTTCGTCGTAACCGGGGCGTTTCGATTTTTCTTGTCCCATTCAGATAATCGGCAGTCAGACTGTTTTTAGCATCTAAAAGTTGCAGGTGATTGCCCTGAAATACCAGCTCTCCTCCGTGAACTCCGGCTTTGGGGCCAATGTCGATAATTTCGTCGGCAGCGCGTATAATTTCTTCATCATGTTCGACCACCAACACCGTATTGCCGATTTTCTGCAGTTTCCGAAGGACATTTATCAGGCGTTCGGTATCTTTTGGATGAAGCCCGATGCTGGGTTCATCCAGAATATAAAGCGAACCTACCAGGCTGGATCCCAGGGATGTGGCCAGGTTGATCCGTTGGGATTCGCCGCCCGAAAGCGTTGATGATAAGCGGTTCAGAGTCAGATATCCCAATCCCACATCACAAAGAAAATCGAGGCGGCTGTTAATTTCAATCAAAATCCGTTTCGAAATTTTTTGTTCATGTGCAGTTAACCGGATATTTCTGAAGAACCCGCGTAATTCGTTTACAGGCATTAATACCAGGTCCTGAATTGGAGTGTTAACTATCCGGACATACCCGGCTTCTTTTTTCAGTCGTGTTCCCCGACAGTCGGGACAGGTTGTTTTGCCCCGGTAACGAGCCAGCATTACCCGGTACTGGATTTTGTAACTCTTTTCTTCGAGCATTTTGAAAAAAGCGTCGATCCCTTTAAAGTAAGCGTTGCCTTTCCAAAGTAACTGTTGCTGTTCAGGGCTGAGCTCGTAGAAGGGTTTGTGGATGGGAAAGCCAAAACGGCCGGCATTTTGGACGAGACGGTCTTTCCAGAGTTTCATGCTTTCTCCTTTCCAGCAGGCTACCGCGTCCTGGTAAACAGATAATGATTTGTTTGGAATCACCAGATCTTCGTCGATGCCGATAACTTTCCCGTAACCTTCGCAGGCAGGACAAGCACCAACCGGATTGTTAAAGCTGAACATGTGCTCTGTAGGCTCGTCAAATGCAATTCCGTCTGCTTCAAACCGGTTTGAAAATTTCTCTTCCGATATCTGTTCTCCCCGGTATACCTTAATCACACATTCGCCACGTCCTTCAAAGAAAGCGGTTTGCACTGAATCGGCCATCCGGCTGATGTTATCTTCTTCCTGGCTGGCCAGCAACCTGTCGATAACCAGGTTGCAGTTGCCCGAACAAAAGTCGTTTGAATTTGCTTTCAACAGTTCGTCGATGCGTTGAATGCCGTTTGGGGTTTCAATGCGCGAAAAGCCTTGTTGCAGTAACAGTTCAGCTTCCTCTAAAACCGATCGGCCATTTTTGGCCTGCAAAGGGGCGCAAATCATTAACCGGGTTTCTTCGGAGAACGAACACATAAAATCAACCACATCGCCTACCTGGTGACGTTTGACTTCCTTTCCTGACACCGGTGAAATCGTTCGTCCGATTCGGGCGTACAACAACTTGAGGTAGTCGTAAATTTCGGTGGAAGTCCCTACCGTTGAACGAGGATTCCGGGTGTTTACTTTTTGCTCGATCGCGATGGCGGGCGGAATTCCTTTTATAAAGTCAACCTCGGGTTTATTAATCCGGCCCAGGAATTGCCGTGCATAAGAAGACAGGCTTTCAACATACCGGCGTTGCCCCTCTGCATAAAGCGTATCGAAGGCCAATGATGATTTACCGGAACCGGAAAGGCCTGTTATAACAAGCAATTTATTTCGCGGAATGACCAGTTCAATGTTCTTTAAATTATGAACACGGGCTCCTTTTATGTGGATATTTTTAGTTGAAATACTGTCTTTTATCATTGATTTATGTAATTTGTGCCAGGAAAATTTGCTTTTTTAACAAAAATATTCCAATTTAGCTCTTGCAAAATTAATGAAATCTTTTACTCATTCTTAAAACTGGTTGCCTATAGACGAATTTTACTTTTTTGTTTAAAATTAAATAGGAAGTAATGTTCAGTATGACTACGACGGACGACAATATGCTCGTCCAAAAATTCATTGGTGGCGATCAGTCTGCTATCGAAAGCTTGATTTATAGGCATAAGAATCGAGTTTACACCTACATCATTTTGATCGTCAAAAATCAGCAATTGGCTGAAGACATCTTTCAGGATACTTTTATCAAAGTAATCCGCTCTCTGAAAACAGGTAAGTACACGGAAAACGGGAAATTCATATCCTGGGTGCTCCGTATTTCCCATAACCTGATTATCGACCATTTCCGGAAAGAAAAGTTGTTGAATACGACATCGAATGAAGATTCGGATTTTGATTTATTCAATTCAGCCAGGTTCTCCGATGATAATATCGAAGATCAATTGGTATGCGATCAGATTCGGACTGACGTGAGGCGTTTAATTGATGAATTGCCTGAAGATCAGCGTCAGGTGATCATTATGCGTCATTATCTGGGAATGAGTTTTAAAGAAATTGCCGATAAGACAGGCGTAAGCATCAATACGGCATTGGGGCGGATGCGTTATGCCTTGATTAACCTTCGGAAAATCATCGAAAAAAATAATCTGCTTCTGACAAGGAATTAACATTTATTAAGGCAATATTTTTCTGTATTAGGCGTTTGATAAATGGGTTGAACAAAAAGAAATCAAATTAGCCTATGGAAGAAAATTTTACCTTAATGAATTTATTCTACACTTGCCAAGACGGATTTTGTGAATTGGGACAGAAACTAAAGCTGGAGGAAATAGGGATGTTAAAAAAAACCGGGAAGAAAAAGTACCAACCCTCAAAGCGGGTACTTCAAAACATTTTGGATTTTGCCAAATCGTTTAACACAGAAGAAACAACATCGATTGGCTATGTTGAAATGAATTTAAACTGATAAAAAGATCAGCATGTATTGTAAAGCATCTTGACAAAGATGCTTTTTTTATTTTATATTTGTGATATCAAAATAATATCAATTTGAATGTAATTTAAAACGACAGTTATGGAAAAAGTTTATTCAGCAAAATCAGGCTATTTAATAGTTTCGCTCGAACTTATTTTGTTGCTGATGATCATGGGCGGTTTTATGCGCGGACTGGTGATCCCGGCAATTTTGTTTATTTTCGGCTTTGTCTTTTTCTCCTTAGGTTTTCTTATTGTTGAACCGAATAAAAGTGCCGTGTTGGTCTTATTCGGCGAATACAAAGGTACGGTTAAAAAAAACGGATTCTTTTGGGTCAACCCTTTTCTTGTTAAAAAGAAAATTTCTCTTCGGGCGCGTAATCTCGATAGCGAACCAATCAAAGTCAACGACAAAATAGGGAATCCCGTCATGATTGGAGTGGTATTGGTCTGGCGGGTGAACAATACATTTAAAGCTGCATTTGATGTAAATGAATATGAACATTTCGTCAACATCCAGACCGAAGCTGCTATCCGCAAGCTGGCTGGCCTTTATCCGTACGACAATTTTGAAGACGAACAGGCCGAGATTACCTTGAGAAGTGGAGGCGAGGAAGTGAATGATGAGTTGGAACGCGAGGTGGCAGAGCGGCTGGCAATTGCCGGCATCGAGGTCATTGAGGCTCGTATTAATTATTTGGCCTATGCACAGGAAATAGCCCAGGCTATGCTTAAACGCCAACAGGCAACAGCAATTGTTGCTGCCCGGTTTAAAATTGTTGAAGGAGCTGTTAGCATGGTTCAAATGGCCTTGGATGAGTTGAGTAAAAAACAGATTGTCGATCTTGACGAAGATAAAAAGGCAACCATGGTGAGCAACCTGATGGTGGTGCTGTGCGGCGATAAAGATGTAACTCCGGTGGTGAATACGGGAAGTATATATTAACCCGACACAAATTTCCAACTTTATGGTACGGATCGGGAATCATATGTTACGGTGAGGAATAAAGATGGCAGGAAAAAAATCATTTGTATTGCGGTTAGACCCCAAAGACTATGAGGCGCTTGAGCGTTGGGCCGGCGACGAGTTTCGCAGCATTAACGGTCAGTTGGAATGGATTATCCATAAAGCATTAAAAGAGGCCGGCCGAAAACCCGGATCGAAATCCAAAGACGATAAACCAAATACATAAAAATTTTGAATGATGAAACAATCTTATCAATGTCCCAAATGCGGGTCGCGTAAAGCAGAACTTGATCAAATAAGGACTACCGGTTCTGGTTTTACCAGGTATTTTAATATCCAGAACCGACGTTTTACCGCCGTTTCCTGTACAAAATGCGGGTACACGGAATTGTATAAATCCAGTCCGTCGGGTAAAATGAGTGATGTGTTGGATTTTCTGACGAATTAATTTTAAACATACGTCAGCTAAAGAATGATTTTTATTTTATAAAAAACACCTTGTATTGTAAAACATCTTTCATCTCCGTTTGTTCTAATATCTTAGTAGTCAGTTTTGTTAATATTTTCATTTGGAGTGTAAACAGGGTACATGGTTTGAAAAACCAAAAATATCTGTTTATTTGTATAAACATTGATATACAGTTATGGAACAATGTATGTTTTTACACGAGTGGAGGTGAAAGATGTTTGATGAATCACAATTAAAAGACTGCACCAACTGTGCAAGATCATGCTGTCTGAAGTGTTTTCCGGAGGAGGAGACCACCATATTTAAAACGTTAACCAAAGATGAGCTTGACTATTTAATGTCGTGCAAGCGGAATATTATCTTTAAGCCTGGTGAAACAATTATTAAGCAGAATACGAATACGACCCATTTTGTGTGTATCCGGGAGGGGATGGCCAAAGTTGTTGCGGAAGGTCCTAAAGGTAAAAATGTTATATTACGCCTTATTTCAACTCACAGTCTGGTAACGGCAGGCGGGGTCGTGAGTGATGACATCAGGCATTTCACACTGACTGCCATCACGCATGTCGACTGTTGTTTGATTGATTCAACCCGCTTGCATAAATTATTGGAAAGCAACAGCCGGTTTGCTTATGAATTGTTAAAATACAACAACAGGCAGAATATCCAGATGCTTGAAAGTTTGGTCAGCTTAACACAGAAATACATGCCGGGAAGAGTTGCCGACACCCTTTTGTACTTAAAAAATACCATCTATCAGCGTAATCCATTTAACTGTAACCTGAATAAGCAGGAACTGGCCGAAATGTCGGGAATGACCAAGGAGAGTTTTATTCGAAGTATAAAAGAACTCGAAGTTTCGGGAATTGTTCGTCAGGACAAACGAGAGATTGAGATTCTAAAAGAAGATGATTTGATGATGTTGAGCCGGCATGGTTGATTGATAAATATCAATTTTTACCAGATCAAATATCACCTCAACAGTCCGGGATTAATCACGGTCCAATATCTATTTTTAGGGTAAAATTTAACATTTGAATTTTTATTCTGAATTTAATATTTGTACTAAATCTCAATCCTATGAAAATCAGAGAAATACTCCGCTTATTAGCAATCGTCACATTGGTGTTGTTTGTTATTCCATCCTGTGTAAAAGAAGGTCCTCCAGGACTGGACGGAATTGATGGAGCTGACGGACAAGACGGGCAGGACGGGCAAGATGGGACCGCAAGTTGCGTCACCTGCCATAATCTGACCAAAAATAACGCAATAACTGCTGCATGGTCTGCATCACACCACGGTATTGGTGCCAATATCAGCCGAAGTACGACTGCCAGTTGCGCACCCTGTCACTCACACGAAGGGTTTGTAAATTTTGTGAATAACCCAAGCGCTTCGCCGGTGGCGATTACAAACCCCTCGGCTATTGGTTGCGCCACCTGCCACACCAAACACACCAGTTTTGATTTTGAAAATGACGGGCAGGATTATGCGTTGCGAACACATGCCCCGGTGAAGATGGTTATGTATAACGATCCGACAAAAGTGCTGGATTTTCAGTCGTCTTCAAACCTGTGCGTTAATTGCCATCAGTCGCGACCGGTAAGCCCGGCTCTTGCTCCGGATGCAAACGGAAACTACGCGATTGCCAATTACCGCTTTGGACCGCACCATGGGCCACAAGGGAACTTACTTGAAGGAGTTGGTGGTTATGAACTGGCAGGCTCTGTTTCATATCCGGGAACAAAATCGGCTGCCCACCGCAAAAATACCGATGCCTGTGTTACCTGTCATATGCACGAAGGCAGCCATACGTTCAATGCCAGCCTGGCCTCATGTACGCAATGTCACGGGACCTTAAATAACTTCAATTATAATGGCCTTCAGACAGAAGTTCAACAATTGATGGAACAACTGGCCGGTTTATTGGTTACCAAAGGTGCATTGACGGCTGAACATGTGATTGTTGCAGGTACTTACCCCATTGAAGTGGCCGGAGCCGTTTATAACTGGAAGACCATTGAAGAAGACCGTAGTAAAGGAGTTCATAATCCGGGTTATATCCTGGCATTGCTGAAGAATTCAATACAGGCGCTTCAATAAAAAGAAGATTTTAAAAAGAAGCTTCTGTTACGGAAGTTTCTTTGAAATTGTTAAAGACGCTTAAATGCACAACAACATGAAAAAATTTAAAATATTCTTTTTTGCTGCTGTAATTGGATTATTCATAAGTGCCTGTGAGTATAACTTTCTGGTAGAAGAAGAACTTCCGCCAATCAACGGTGGTGGAAACGGGGAGGAGACGGTTTATTTTTCGACTGATATCCAACCAATCTTCACCGCGAATTGTGCGGGTTGCCACAATACGGGAGGACGGGCGCCTGATCTTTCGTCGGGGAAAGCATATCAAAGTATTGGTAACGCAAAGTACATCAATGTAACGTCTCCGGAGCAGAGTTTAATTTATACATACCCAGGTCCAGCTACAAGTACTCACACCCAGAAAAAATATACGGCAGCTCAGGCTCAGTTAATTCTCGTATGGATACAGGAAGGGGCCAAAAACAATTAGTGAACATCTAAAGAACTTAAGAACATGAAAAAAATAGCAAGAATTGTCGTATTAAGTCTGTTGATATGCACTAACTTGTGGGCACAGGAAGATGCTCCGGAGCAGAAAGAGAAAGACAAACCGGTGCGATTTGCCTGGGAGAGCGGCTTGCTGATCGATAACCAGACCTCGTTGATACCAACGGTAAAGACCCTTGAGTTTGTTATTCAGCATAAGTTTGGCAGTATCTCCAACGGGCATTCCGATTTATGGGGGATTTATGCTCCTGCAGCAAATATCCGGCTGGGTTTAAATTATGTGATTGCCAATAAGCTGCAGGTTGGTTGGGGAATTTCGAAGGCCAATATGTACAATGATTTTAATGCCAAGTGGACCATTCTGGAGCAAACCCGGCGAAACGTGATCCCGGTGTTTGTAACTTTATACGGAAATATGGGTATTGACGGGAACAATAAGTCGATGTATGAGCCAGGCTATGATTTTCCCGAACGATTTTCTTATTTTGCCCAGTTGATCGTCGGGCGTAAAGTTTCTGAACGGATTACTGTTCAGGGAGCTGTGAGTTTTTCTCATGCCAACTCGGTGCCCGAACAGTTTGATCATGACCGGATTGGTTTGCATGTTAACGGACGGATCAAAGTGACTCCACAGGGAGCAATTATTTTTACCTACGACGCTCCGTTGAAAATACAGAAAATTTCAGAACAACGTCCGGAGTGGGGCAACCATCCGGAACCAAGTCTGTCGTTCGGTTATGAGATCTCGACCAGCACCCATGCTTTTCAGATTTACGCGGGAAACTCGAGGGGAATGCTGCCGCAGGACATCATGATGAATAATTATAACAAGATAAATAAAGATAACTTTGCTTTTGGGTTCACAATCACCAGGTTGTGGAGCTTTTAGGTTGGTAATTTAAAACTGAGGATTATGAAAAAGTACACAAATTTATTTGCATTATTAATGGTTGTTTTTACAGCCGGTCTGTTACTTTCGTTTGTGACTGTTCAGGACAAAAAAGATGGTGGCCCGTGGAATGTTCCTGAAAAATATCAGAAAATGAAAAATCCGGCCGCCAATGATGAAGCATCATTGAAAGTTGGAAAGCTTCTTTATACGAAGCACTGCAGATCGTGTCACGGTGGCGAAGGTTTGGGCGACGGCCCGAAAGCTGCCAGTATGAAAACGGCTATTTTATCATTTAAGGACGCTAAATTTCAGGCCCAAAGCGACGGTGTTATTTACTACCAGTCAATCGTAGGGCGGGATGAAATGCCGAATTACGAGAGTAAGATCCCGGATGAAGAAGATCGTTGGGCCATCGTTAATTTCATCCGTTCTTTAAAATAATTTTTGTTGCCGGGAGTAGATCTTGGACTCCCGGCTCTTTTAATCTCCAGTGTAATGCGATTCTCAGTTAAAGTTATTTTTGCACTTGTTTTTCTTTCTGTGATTAATCCGGTATTTGCTGATGATCAGGTGATGCAGGAGGAAAACCGGCATTGTTTGAAATGCCATGCCAATCAAACATACTCCTATTATAACGATTGGATTGAAGCGGAGCAGAAGCGGATAATGAACCCGTTTTACATCATTGATTCAACCAGGTTTGTAAACGGGGTTCACGGTAGTTTTAAATGCTTTGATTGTCATTCTTCCGAATACGAAACTTATCCGCACAGCGGCGAGTTGAAACTGGAACCGTTGATGAACTGCATCGATTGCCATGGGGGCGATGATACGTATGCCGATTACCAGTTTGATAAGATCGAAGAAGAGTTCCAGAAAAGCGTTCATTACGAAATGGTCGGTGAAAGCTTTAGTTGTTCCAAATGTCACAATCAGCACTACTATACTCCAACTGCCCGAAATAGTAGTCGTGTGAGTGAAATTGTCAGTTATAACAACAGTTTCTGCCTTTCCTGCCACGATAACCCGGTAAAGTACCAGACGGTTTCCTCTCACTCCAATCCGTCGTTGGCACAGGTGCATGATTGGTTACCCAACCAGGACCTCCATTTTAAACAAGTCAGGTGTATCGAATGCCATACCGTGGTGGTTGATTCATTTATGGTATCGCATAATATTATGCCGAAGCTGAACGCGTTGAAATCATGTCACGAATGCCATTCATCCAACTCATTATTGAAAGCATCGTTATATAAATATCAAAATATACAGGCCAGGGCGGGAGAAGGGAAGTTTAAAGCTTTCATGATTAACGAAGCCTATATTATCGGAGCCAACCAAAGCCCTTTTATGAGGACGATCAGCTTCATTATCTTTGGCTGTACAGTATTGGCCATTGGCGCTCACTGGGTTTTTAGAATCATCAAAAGAAAATAAGCATGAGCTCGGAAGATAAATTATACTTATACCCACTTTGGTTAAGAATTTGGCATGGAATTAATGCATTGGGAATTATTCTTTTAATCATAACAGGCGTCCGTATGCAATACGCCGATTTGAAATTTCTGGGCTTTCAATTTCAGGATGCCGTTACGATGCATAATTATGCCGGTGTTTTGGTGTCGCTTAATTATCTGGTCTTTTTATTTGGCAATTTGCTTACCGAAAACAAGAAATTTTACAAGATAAAACTCAAAGGTTTGCCTAAGCGAATGAAAATGCAGATTAACTATTATTTATCCGGTATCTTTAAGGATGAGGCCGCTCCTTTCCCGATTTCAGAAAAGAGAAAGTTTAACCCCTTGCAAAAGTACGCATACGTGGTGGTCATGTTTCTTTTTGTGCCTGTTTTGATTGTTACCGGCCTGGCCCTTCTTTTTCCCGAATCAATTATTGAAAATGTCTATTCATTTAGCGGGATTTTCCTGACTGCCTTGCTGCACATCAGCATGGGCTACCTGATTTCCATTTTTTTACTGGTGCATTTGTATGTAGCATCGATCGGAAAAAATCCGTTGGATAATTTTAAAAGCATCATAAACGGATATCACAATACGGTTCATTAAAAGGGACGAAAGACTGTTGGCTTGAATGAGCAAGTTGACTGGCGGTGTAGAGCGCTGATCTGAGGGAGAATTCCGATGTATAAGGATAAAATTATTAACCTGTAAAAGCAAATTTTGGTTATGAAACTACCTCCGGCTGTAAAAAACCTGATCTCTGTGGTGGGCGCCTCCATTGCATCAATTAGTTTAGGGATCATCGTGGTTCTTTTTGTCATTTCATCCATTTTTGATGCAGGAAGCTCATACCTGGGTATTTTTATCTATATCATCATGCCAATTGTGCTGGTGCTGGGGCTTATCCTAATCCCGGTGGGTATTTTGCGTGAAAAACGGCGGTTACGAATTCATCAGGCCGAAGCCGATTTTAAAAAATGGCCGGTAATCGATTTCAACAGCCAATCCGTACGAAATGCAACGGTAATTTTCATTGCAGGGACCATTGTTTTTTTAATTCTTTCATCCATCGGGAGTTTTGAAGCGTTTCACCTCACCGAGTCCAATGAATTTTGCGGCAAGTTGTGTCATCAGGTCATGACTCCGGAATACACAGCCTACCAGGAGTCTCCGCACGAACGCGTCGCTTGCGTCGAATGTCATGTCGGCTCGGGCGCAGGTTGGTACGTGAAAAGTAAAATGTCGGGCTTGTATCAAATTTATTCGGTCATGTTTAATAAGTATCCGCAGCCTATTCCCACGCCGATTGCCAGCCTGCGTCCTGCGCGCGAAACTTGTGAGGAATGCCACTGGACGGAAAAATTTTATGATCGAAAGCTAAAGACTAAAAAATCGTATCTCGCCGACGAAACAACAACCGAATGGGATATTCACCTGTTGATGAAAACCAGCGCCACCTATAGCGCTCAAGGGTTACAGGAAGGAATTCACTGGCACATTAACCCGGATGTAAAAATCGAGTATATCGCAACGGATCAGGAGCGAAACATGATTCCCTGGGTGAGATATACGAACCTGAAAACAGGAGAAACCCATATTTACACGGACGAAGATAACCTCATTGAGCCGGACAAGCTGGATGCGTACGAACTCAGGGTGATGGACTGTATTGATTGTCATAACCGGCCGTCGCATAATTATTTATCGCCGCCAAATTTTGTGGATGAGTTCATTACGTCGGGCAAAATTTCGCGCGAGATACCGGATATTAAGGTGGTCGCGATGGAAGCGCTCCATGCCGATTATCCCACAACCGACAGCGCGATGAGCGGAATCAAAGCCACAGTGATGGAATATTATGATATCATGTATCCTGAACTTTTGACTGAGAAACCGCATTTGCTGGATGAAGCGATTGCTTCCATGCAGTCGGGGTACCGGAAAAATATTTTCCCCGAAATGAAAGTGAAATGGACTGCTTATCCGAATCATCTGGGGCACCTGGAAACCAATGGATGTTACCGCTGCCACAATGATAAACACCAGTCGGCCGGAGGCAGGTTTATTTCCAGAGATTGTAATTTATGTCACGATATTTTGGCTCAGGGCGCTGTTGATGCCATTGAATATTCCAGTGCCAATCAACCACTTGAGTTTAAACATCCGGTGGATATCAAGGACGAGTGGAAGGCGAGTTTTTGCGCGGAATGTCACTCTGGTTTATATTAAAACGATCTGGAGGCATTTAATTTCGGGATGTTTATTTAAATTTGAATCACTTCAGCCAGAGCGGTTTTGGTTGAAGTGATTTTTTAATGAAGAAAATGATGCCGGAACATCAGTCTTAGCCCGTCAAGGAAAAAGATGAGTTTATGTTGATAAACGGGCAGAATAAGGGGCTACTGTGAGGCAAGTAAAAAAGCGTGTTATGAAGAAGATTTTTGCACCTCTGTTTTCCATGTTAACCTCGGTGGTATTACTGCTTGTTTTTGCCATCGCCATTGCCTATGCCACTTTTATTGAAAATGATTACGGGACGGAAACAGCCCGTATCCTCATATACAATGCAAACTGGTTTAACCTGTTGCTGGCATTTGGAGCGGTAAACCTGATTGGGGGACTGTTTTATCACAGGGCCTTTAAATTGAAGCGCTGGAGTATGGTATTATTCCATTTGGCTTTTGTGCTGATGGTTATTGGCGCCGGTATAACCCGTTTTTATAGTTACGAGGGCATGATGCACATCAGGGAAGGCGAGACAAGTAACTTATTGGTAAGCGATCAAACGTTTATTCAACTTGAAGTGGCTGCCGGGGGAGAAACAGATCAGGAAAATTGGGCCGTCAGATATTCTCCCTACACACACAATTATTTTAACAAGCATGTTTCTCTTTTAGGAAAAGAAATAGAACTGAATAACCTGTTTTTTGTTCCGAACGGGGTTCAGTCTGTGGTCGCCGATGAATTGGGAAGCCCGGTGATGTCGTTCATTGTGTTGGACAAGTCTGTGCGAAAAGACATCGTGCTGGAGCTTCATGAAGTACATCAATTTGATGAATTTAAAGTCAGTTTTGAAGGTGCAAAAGATTCGGAAACAATCTGGTTGGGCAGAACGGGCGAAAGATTGACTCTCACACCTCCGGATACGATGTTTATTGTTACCCTGGAGGGGCTGGAAGGCGATACCTTGTTCCCAGGAACCGAATATACCTTGTCGAATAAAAATATGTATAAACTGGGCGACAACCTTTTCGTGCTGCAAACCTATTTTCATAAGGGACGAAAAAGCCTGGCGACGGTCCAGTCGTCAAACAGGGCTTCATTTCCCGATGCACTGCAATTGACGGTGACGGTTGACGAACAGCAGAAGGATGTTGTTTGTTACGGAAATAAAGGCTTGGTAAGTGATCCTGTAGCATTTCGTCTGGGAGAACTGGACCTGAAATTGAGTTATGGTTCAAAAGCCATTGAATTGCCTTTCTCTTTGCGGCTGAACGAATTTCAGTTGGAACGATATCCCGGGTCCATGAGCCCCTCGTCGTTTGCCAGCGAAGTGACGCTGATTGATCCTGAAGCCCGGCTGGAATTACCATACCGGATCTATATGAATAATATTCTTGATTACGGCGGTTACCGCTTTTTTCAATCGTCATACGACCAGGACGAAAAAGGTACAATACTTTCGGTAAGCCACGATCGCGTCGGAACAGCAACCACCTACACCGGTTATTTGTTGATGACCATTGGCCTGCTGTTTACCTTCTTCAACAAACGAAGCCGTTTCCGTTTTTTGCTCCGGGCATCGTCACGTTTGAAGCAATTAAAAAACAAATCGGTGATAGGTCTTTTATTGTCGGTGCTCTTGTTTTTACCGCTTTTTTCGGAAGCGAATAACTGGAAGGACCAAAAGATTGACGGGAAACATATTCGCGCATTTGATGAATTGCTGGTGCAGGACCGACAAGGCCGGATTGAACCGGTTAATACCTTGTCATCAAAGCTTTTACGGAAACTAATCCGAAAGAACAACTTGCGTGGGATGTCTGCCTCGGAGGTTTTTCTTGGGATGAACGCTTTCCCCGAATCCTGGAAAAATGAAAAATTAATCAGGATCTCGAATACCGAGTTAGCGCGGCAAATGGGTATATCGGGCAACCTGGCCTCATTTAATCAATTGGTTGATCTGAATCAGGGATCATATCGCTTACGTTCCTTGGTCGACGAGGCCTATCATAAAAAGCCAATTGAGCGAAATAAATTTGATAAGGAAGTGATTGCTGTGGACGAACGGGTGAATATTTGTTACCAGATATTCAACGGTGACTTCCTCCGGATATTTCCTGATTCAACGGACTCGAACCGAACCTGGTATACCGAAAAAACATATTTTTCCAACCGGTCAGCGATGGGCTCAGCAGTAGATAGACTGTTGCTAACCAATTATTTGCAGACACTGCAGCAGGCTGTCGGAACAAACGATTATCAGGCAGCAAATTATTCCTTGCAGGTTTTGAAAGATTTTCAGCATGCACATGGCGCAGATCTGATACTTTCAAAAACCAAAGTAAAATTGGAGATTTTGTATAACCGGTACGATATTTTTGGGTTTTTCTCCAAACTATGTGGTCTGCTTGGGAGCATTCTTCTGGTAATGCACCTGATTGAAATCTTCAACTCAAGGGCCAGCTTGCGTAAATTCCTACTTCCCGGGACCATTCTGCTTTTTGCCGTTTTTCTGATTTACACCGCAGGCCTGGCCGTACGCTGGTACATATCGGGCCATGCCCCCTGGAGCAATGCTTACGAGACTTTATTGTTTATCGGGTGGGCGACCTTGCTGTCAGGCTTCGTATTTCTCAGGAAATCGCAAATTACGCTGGCCGTAACCAGTATCTTAACTTCGCTGATTCTTATGGTCGCCGGTATGAGCTGGATGAACCCTGAAATTACCAATCTGGTTCCGGTGTTAAAGTCATATTGGCTGATTGTGCATGTGGCGGTGATTACCGCCAGTTACGGTTTCCTGGGCATAGGCGCTTTATTGGGATTGCTGAACATGGTCATCATGATGTTGCGGACACCCAAAAATCTGAGAAATACGTCTATTACCATAAGTGAGGTGTCAATTATTATTGAATTGGCCTTATTGGTTGGCCTGACATTGCTTATTGTTGGTTGTTTTATTGGCGCAGTTTGGGCCAACGAATCCTGGGGACGCTATTGGGGATGGGATCCGAAGGAAACCTGGACTCTGGTAACCATCCTGGTTTATTCGACTATTCTTCATCTCCGGAAAGTACCTGGATTATATAACTATTTCATATTAAGCGCACTGGCGTTGATTGGTTTTAGCTCGGTTTTAATGACTTTCTTCGGGGTCAATTATTATTTGTCGGGTATGCACTCGTATGCCCAGGGAGATGCTCCTCCGGTTCCTTCATCGGTTTATATCGCGGTTATTGTTGTGATGGCGATCGTGGTTCTGGCGGCAATTTCGGAACGAAAACACGGTAGCGCCGAAAAAACAGTAAGACTCGAAACGGAGGAGTAATCGTTATTCCCTTACGAATTTGATTTTCTGGTTGGTTTGAATCGATCGGAATAAATTGTTTATTCCGTAAGACTCTGATTTATTGTCAAATATCTCGGAGGTAATGTTGGCGGGCGACGGAAATAAGCAGTTTGAATTAAGTACTTACGCCGATTTCATCGATTGAATAAAATTAACCGCGAAGCTTAGTCTGCATTATTAAATCATAAAGTTTGAGCCAAAAAAATGACATATTGCAGCTATTCGGTTTGAATTCTTTATATTTACTATGGAAAAATTTTGGTTAACTTGTTTGCATCTATAAGGTGTGGATGCGTAACTATCTTATTATTAATTTGTTATGTGAGTAGTCTGTAATTTTTTTATAGAAAAAAAGTAAGTTGGGAGGTTTCGCATTTTGTTTTTAGTTGATCAAATATGCAAGGATATATGTTAAATAATAGTAAAAAAAGATGTTATTTAGTTATTAAATTTTATTATTCAATAGAACTTTTTTAATTTTAAACAAATTATCATATATTTGACGCCGTAAAGGAGATTGAAATTGCGACCATTTGTAGTAAAGAAAGATGAAACAATTTTTTAACGCAATAATTTGAATTATTAATTAATAACAGATCTATGAAAAAAAGATTATTACTGGTGGTGCTAATTAGCTTTGCAACTATCTGGGGTTTTGCTCAGGAAAATGCTGGCGAAGCAAGCTTTAACAAGTGGTCGATCGATGCCGGTATTGGTTTAACCAAGCCGTATCGCAATTTTGACGCAGGTTATTATGCAGCGACACCTGATTTTTTGGCAACAGAAATTGGATTACGCTACATGATTAACGAATTTTTTGGTCTGAAATTCGGTTTTGGTTACAACCAATTTACTGAAGGTAAAAATAGCCTTGATTTCCAAACGAGTGAATACCGTCTGGATTTGCAGGGTGTAATGAATGTTGGTCGCGTTTTGCAGTTCGAGAACTGGACCAAAACATTTAACTTGCTGGCGCACGGAGGTTTCGGTGTTGGAAAGATGGACTATGATCTGGCTTCCGATGTCGATGACTATGTGGGTAATGTGATTGGCGGTCTGACTGCTCAGGTGAAACTATCACCCCGCGTTGCCCTGAACCTCGACGGAAGCGCTTTTGTAAACATCCGTCAACAGCCGTCTTTCAATGGTAACGGACCTGGTAATGGTAAAAATCTGGGAACTGTTTTTAACGGAACGGTGGGGCTTTCAATCTACCTGGGTAAAAACAAAACCCACGCCGACTGGTACCTTCGTGGCGATGAGAAATACAACGCGCTTAATTCTCGGGTATCGGCATTGGATTCACGGGTGAAAGCCGTTGAAGACGAATCGGCCAAAGCCAGGGATCTGGCCAAAACACAAGGCGATGTTGAAGAGCTGAGCAAGCGTGTAGCCGCATTGAGCGATAAAGAACCAGGTGGGGGTAACTACGACGAATTTGTGAAGAAACTGGTTAACGACGGTTACGCGAATATTTATTTCGACTTCAACAGCAGTGTGGTAAAAGGCGCCAATGCCTCAACATTAGGCTTTATCCGCACCTATCTGCAAAAGAACCCGGGCGCGAAACTGGATGTTCTGGGTTATGCCGACGAGATTGGGCCGGAAGATTACAACCAGAAGCTTTCGCAACGGCGCGCCGATGCAGCGGTAAAAGTATTGGTTGAATCCGGAATCGACGGTTCAAGACTGAACGCCGTAGGTAAAGGCGAAGATACCAGCGTGAACAAAAACTCTTCAGAAGCCCGTCAGCTGGCCCGCAGAGTTAGTTTTGTGGTAAAATAAGTGTTCCCGCAAAAAAGATAACATTTCTCTGAAAGAGGAAAATTAGTTAGGATTACCCTGGTTTGATCAAGTCAAATCAGGGTAATTTTTTATTTTCCGGATACTGTTTCCCTCAATCGAATCGAACTTCATTTTTCATCTCAGCGGATTGAAATTTTATACCTTTGTGGTTTCTAAACAAATAGGATGGAATTACTTTTTTTGGACCTCAACCTCTTGCAATGGTCGTTGATGGCTTTGTGTGGCTTGTTGATCGGGATGTCGAAAGTTGGCGTACCGGGGGTTTCGCTGATTGTTGTGCCCACGCTGGCATTCATTTTTGGCGGAAAACAATCGACCGGAGTTTTGTTGCCTATATTGATGATGGCTGATGTATTTGCCGTAGCGTATTACCGGCGTCATGCCCAATGGACCTACCTGGTGAAAATTCTTCCCTGGGCTTTTCTGGGGCTCGGGCTTGGGCTCTGGGTTGGCGAAATAGTCAACGACGAACAATTTAAAGACACCATGGCCATCCTGGTGTTCGTTTGCATTGGACTCATGTTGTGGAAAGATCGCAAAAAGGACAAACAGTTTTTTCCCGATAAATGGTGGTTTGCCGCGTCTATGGGCGTACTGGGTGGTTTTGCCACCATGATCGGCAACGTGGCCGGGCCGATTTTTGCTATTTATTTGCTGGCCATGCACCTGCCGAAGAATAACTTTATAGGGACCACGGCCTGGTTCTTCATGATTGTCAATTTTGTCAAATTTCCTCTTCAGCTTTTTGTCTGGAAAAATATCAGCTGGCATTCCCTGTCGCTCGACCTCGTAACCCTGCCGGCGATTGCCCTGGGAGCGTTCTTCGGAATCCGCCTGGTGAAAATCCTGCCCGAACATACGTACCGGGCGGCGGTCATCATCATTACGGCCGTTTCGGCCTTTTTACTGCTGCTTTAATTTGCTATTTTTGTGCTGATGATCGAACAGACAACGATAGACCGGATTTTGGATGCCGCGGAGATTACCGATGTGGTAGGTGAATTTGTAACGCTGAAAAAACGCGGAGTCAATATGCTCGGGCATTGCCCGTTTCATGACGAGAAAACACCCTCGTTTACCGTATCGCCGGCGAAGGGCATTTTCAAGTGTTTTGGTTGCGGAAAGGGAGGCAATTCGGTTCATTTTATCATGGAACACGAATCATTGTCGTATCCCGAAGCCTTGAAATGGCTGGCCAAAAAATATCACATCGAGGTGAACGACGAAGAGGAAACGCCCGAGCAAAAGCAGCAAAAGGATGAGCGCGAGAGCATGATGATCGTGTCGGCTTACGCGCAAAAATATTTTTCGCGCTTTTTGTGGGAAGAAAATGAAGGTCGCGATATTGGCCTGAGTTACCTGCGTGAGCGGGGTATTCGCGACGAGATCATCAAGAAATTTGAATTGGGCTATTGTCCGGACGGGAAAGACGGCTTTACCCGGTCTGCACAAAAAGAAGGCTATAAAATGGACTTTCTTGAAAAAACGGGACTGACCATTAAACGCGATGATTGGGTGCGCGACCGTTTTGCCGGGAGGGTGATGTTTCCGGTTCATAATATTGCCGGTCGGGTGATTGCTTTCGGAGGGAGAACGCTGAAAAACGACAAAACCGTAGCCAAGTACCTGAACTCGCCCGAGTCGGAGATTTATCACAAAAGTCGTGTGCTTTACGGCATCTTTCAGGCCAAACGCGACATTACCCGCCTCGATAAATGCTATCTGGTAGAAGGTTACACCGATGTACTTTCGCTGCACCAGGCGGGTATCGAAAATGTGGTGGCCTCGTCGGGCACAGCGCTCACGCCCGATCAAATCAGGCTCGTCAAACGTTTCTCGCCCAACATCACCATTATCTACGACGGCGACGCGGCCGGGATAAAAGCTTCGTTGCGCGGGATCGACCTGGTACTCGAAGAAGGGATCAACGTAAAAGTACTGCTTTTGCCTGATGGTGAGGATCCCGACTCATTTGCACGTTCCATGAGCTCAGGTCAATTGCAGGCGTATATTGCCGAACACGAAACCGACTTTATCCGCTTTAAAACACAATTACTGATGAAAGGCGCCGAGAACGACCCGGTGAGCAAAGCGCGCCTGATTAATGATATTGTCCGCTCCATTTCAATGGTCCCCGATACAATTACCCGCACGGTTTACATTCAGGAATGCAGCCGTTTGATGGATGTTCAGGAGGAAGTTTTGTTTCATGAAGTCCGCAAGATCAAGTTTAAGGACAGTGAGGAATTTCAGAAAAAAAATTTCAGGGAACAATCCCGTCCTGCGTCAGTCCAACCGGTTAAAGTGGAGACGAAGAAAAATACCTGCGAAGTGGAGGAGCGGGAAATCATTCGCATTCTGCTGAAATATTTTCACCGGGAAGTATTTGAAGAAGAAGGTGAAAATCCGAATGAACCCGTCATTATTTCGGTGGGACAGTTCGTGCTGGAAGAACTGGAGAACGACAATCTTCGTTCGGATAACGAACTGATCAACCGGATACTGGATTTATTTGCCGCCAACCTGGAAAACGATTCCTTTAACCCGGAACAGTTTTTTATTCAGCATGGCGATCCGCAGGTAAGCAAACTGGCCAGCGATCTTTTAGCCGAGAAATATATCGAAAGCAAACGCTGGAAAAAAGGCGGCGCTTTTGTAGAAGCAGAAGATGAAATCCTGGATATCCTGGTCCCGAAAATTGTTCAGGAATACAAACTTCGAAAAGTGAAACACATGCTGGATGAGCTGCAACAGCAGATTGCGCACACGCAGGACATGGAACAGATTATGGAAGTTCAGAATCAATATATCAATCTGAAGAAAGTAGAAAAACACCTGTCTGCCCAATTAGGCAACCGGACTATCAGCTAAAAGAATAAGTATGAGAACCTTATTGATCGAAGACCGAAATGAAATCAACCAGATTATCCGGGCCTGTAAAACCTGTTATGTGGGTATGAGCGACGAAGGCCGTCCCTATGTTTTACCGATGAATTTTGCACTTGATGGCGATACGGTGATCCTGCACTCAGCGCAACACGGGCGTATGTGGGAAACCTTGAAGAAAAATCCCAGGGTATGTATCAACTGGACACTGGGTGAAGAATTGGCTTGGCAGGATGTGCGTGTGGGGTGCAGCTATCGGGTAAAATCGAAATCGGTGATCGTGGAGGGAACGGTTGAATTTGTTGATGATTTTGATGAAAAATACCGGCTTTTGCAGGCAACGATGTCCCAATACAGCGAGCGGGAGTTTAACTTTAACCGGCCGGCCGTGCTGAACGTTGGTCTGATCAAGGTAAAAATCGAAAGCATCAGTGCGAAAGAGTTTGGTGCAAAGGCGATTGCTCCCCGGAAGCAATGACCTTCCTTTGATAGTGATAAACCGGAAAAGCTGAAAGACTATCCGAATTCAGGGAAAAATCGGAATTAGTTCGTTATTTTTGTTTGAGAGATTGTTAAAGACGACTGCAGCAAAGTCCGGTTCATTTGCTTGAATAAGTTGAACGCTTGATTGCTGTCGGGATTTTGAGATGGTTAAATGAAACAATTCCTCTTTTGACGAAGGGGGCAGGGGAGGCGACTTATGATTTTTATTACCGGAGGAACGGGTTTGGTTGGTTCTCATGTGTTGTACAATCTGTTAAGATCGGGGAAACAAGTGCGCGCATTGAAACGCGGCAGCAGTAATTTACGGCTGGTCGGTAAAGTTTTTTCCTATTATTCAGACGATGCTGATCGCCTGTTCGATCAGATTGAATGGGTAGAAGGTGATCTACTCGACTACCACAGCATGGAAGAACTACTCACCGGGGTTAACGAAGTGTATCATTGCGCGGCTATGGTTTCGTTTCATCCGAACGACCACGACAGCATGCTCAACAATAATGTGAAAGGAACAGCCAACCTGATCGATGCCGCTCTCTTTAACCGGGTAAGAAAGTTTTGCCATGTCAGCTCCATCGCGGCTTTAGGCAAAACACAGGACGGCTCGGAAATCAATGAAGAAACCTACTGGACGCCTTCCAAACAAAAATCGGCATACAGTCTAAGTAAGTTTTTCTCCGAAATGGAGGTCTGGCGCGGGATCGAAGAAGGACTGGAGGCGGTTATTGTCAATCCTTCCATCATTTTGGGGCCGGGAAACTGGGATATGGGCAGCCCGAAAATGTTTCAGGCTATTTCGAAGGGGCTGAAATATTACACCAAAGGAGAAACCGGTTTTGTGGATGTGCGCGATGTGGCGTCGGCCATGATTTTGCTGATGGATGACCTTTGTTTCAGCCAGACAAAAAATCAACGGTTTATCCTGAATGCAGGGAATATGAGCTACCAGGAATTTTTCAACAAGATTGCCGATGTACTGCAAAAACCCCGACCGAAAACCTTTGCTTCCGATATGATCCTGCAGTTTGCCTGGAGAGCTGCCCGTTTAGCCAGTTTCTTCTCCGGGAAACGGCCGGTGATTACCCGCGATACCGTATCCGGATCTAACCGGATTAACCGCTTTAACGGGAATAAGATATGCCGGACCGTTCCCTTTAACTACCGTGAACCGGATAAAACCATTGAAGAAATCGGAAAGTTGTTTTTGAAAGATATCAGCTAAATTATTCAACATAAAAGAAGTCATCAGGAATTTTGCATTCACGGATGCTGATACTTGAAAATCCGACTTCCAGTTCGTTTCCCATATAATCTTCGAAATAAAGCAAGCGGAATTCGTGGTATCCTTCGTCCAGTGCAACTTTGCCTTCGGCTCGTCTGGCCCCGTGCGATCCGTCGTTATTGACGATTTCTTTTCCGTCGATGAATAATTTTGACCCGTCGTCGGAATAAGTGTAAAAGCGGTAAACTGCTTTTTTCGGGATCTTTAACCATGCCTGGTATTCGAAAGCAAATGAGTCGCGGGCAGCTGCAGGTTCGAGCGAAATATTTTTCAAGGTTCCGCTTTTCAAAACGTTGGCAGTCATCAATTCGTCGGTCGACGTGAATTTACCTTCGTAATAGTTGTAGTTCACACCCGGTTTCAGGTTTTTAAGCTGAACTGCCGGTAAGTATTCCACTTGGGTGGAATCGGTTGCAAGTCCGGAAGGATAGTTGTATTTAAATTGAATGCCTGAACGTGTCCGGATCCAGGTATCAAAACTGAATTCGCCCTCGCGTAGCTCGATGATGCGCGATCCGCGTTCGAGATCACCGTACGCATCGGCCCCGCTTACCTGGCCAAAAGCCAGCGCAATATCGTGTTCAATTCCGATGTAGTTGTTATCGTGGTCGTGACCAACAAAAATGCCCATCACATCTTTCTTTTCAACCAGCGATGCAAATATTCCCGAATTGATTGCCGCCGAAGCAATGCCTTCATTTTTTTCACCTACCGTGGTTTCCTTCCCGACAACCTTCTCATATTCCGGCAGCGGAATGTGGAAAAACATCAGGGCCGGGAGCGAAATCCCTTTATTTTGCGCGGTATATTGTTCGCTGGTTGAACGATACCAGCCAACCTGGTCATATTTGATCCAGTCGTAATGGCCAACCTTTTTTTCTTTTGGATAATCATTCGAATCTATGCAATACAAAACCGCGGCAACCGATTTTCCGTCAGATGATTTTACCGGTAGATCATAGTTTCCGCAGCCCGGTAGTTCCGGGCCTTTGCTTCCTGCAAAATAGGGTAACGGACCGAGCAATTCAAAAATCTGATCGCGGGTGATTTCCGGTTCGGCGTCGTGGTTCCCAAGTGTTACGGCAAAGGGGACTTTGGCATCGATAAATATTTTGGTAACAGCCAGCCAGCCTTCGCGGGCAGGAGGCGCCGTAACAATGTCGCCGGTAAGAACAGCCAGGTCGGGTTTTTCTGTCTTCAAAACATGTTCGATGGTTTCGAAGGTTTTTGTACAGGCAGGCGAGTGATTGTCCCAGTGGATATCTGTGAATTGGGCAATTTTAAAGGTGCGGTCTTTTCTGAATTGGAACTGAATTTTGTTTTGCGCCGACAGCGGATTACACATACAAACAAACAGCATCAGGCCCAATAGGCATCGGAGCGTCGTTATTTTTGTAAGCATAGCTTATTCTTTAAGGTTCAGAAGGTTAACAATTTTACGAAAGATTTCTGTATTTTCATAAATGCCGGTAAAGCTGTCAGCTCCCGGGCCGTAAGCATAAACGGGCACCAAAATCCCCGAATGGTCATCAGTTGAAAATGTTCCTGTAACCGAACCTGTTTCCAGATCGCCGCCAAGGATGGATAGTCCGCCGGTTTCGTGATCGGCCAGTACAATAACCAGCGTGTTTTTATCTTTTTCAGCCCACTTCATGACCTGCCCGACAGTACGGTCGAAATCCAAAACTTCTTCAATCAACCGGGGAAGATCGTTCCAATGGCCGCAATCGTCAATGCGCGAACCTTCAAACATGGCGAAGAAGCCCTTTTTATCCCGGTTCAGGATATCGATGGCATGGAGACAGGCTTGGCTAAACAGGTCGCCGCGTTCGCGGGCAAGCGGTAATTGTCCTTCTTCGGGTACCGAAAATACTTTTCCTTGTTTGATTTGTCTGGTCTCGTCCCAGCTTGTACAAACCTGATAAGCTTGCTGTTGCATTTCGGCCATCAGATCGCGTTTGTCTCTTCGGTTGTTAAACTGGTCGCGTCCGCCACCAAAGATATAATCAACACGACAATTCAGGTAATCAGCGGCAATGGCCTCTTCCAGGTCGCGATCGCTGTTATTGGCGCAGAACGCCGCTGGAGTGGCATCAGACAGGTTACAGGTAACGACAATTCCGGTTTTCAGGCCGGCCGCATGGGCCAAATCAGTTAATGAATTGAGCGGATTCCCCAGCGAATCAACCGCCAGGTGATGATAATTGGTTTTACGCCCGGTGGCCATCGCGCTGCCGGCAGCGCCCGAATCGGTGATTAATCGATTGGCGCACCAGGTACGCGAAAAACCAGTGTAAGTAAAGTTATCAATGTTTAACTGTCCCCGGTTGGCTATCCAAGCAGCTGAGACTTGAGACAAGCCCATGCCGTCGCCAATCATCAGGATGACATTTTTAACTTTTTTACCTTTAAGAGGCTTTACCTTCACCACTTCACCGGCTTGTTCATAAACGAAGCTGCCGGTTTTTGCCTGTCCCTTTGTTTCATACTGCCCGAAAGCGAGATGAAAACTCAATACGAAAGTCAGCATTAAATACATAA
Organism: Gaoshiqia hydrogeniformans; assembly: GCF_049347105.1. GTDB lineage: Bacteria > Bacteroidota > Bacteroidia > Bacteroidales > Prolixibacteraceae > Gaoshiqia > Gaoshiqia hydrogeniformans. The sequence goes on along the minus strand of NZ_CP186334.1, from coordinate 5,022,989 downwards.
GATGTTTCATCGTATACTCCTTAGTTAAAGTAAAAATATTCAGGTGTTATAATTTCTTCTTTTGATCTGTTTGGCATGGTCCAACTAACAGAAAGTGATTCTCCTTCGTAATCTTCGAAATAAAGAAGCTCAACGGGATGGAATCCCTTTTTCAGGGCGATTCGTCCAACAGCTTTGATGTCGGCATGTGACCCGTCATTATCGACCACCGTGTGCCCGTTCAATCGCAGAACACTTCCGTCGTCGCTTCGGGTGGAAAATCTGTAAATACCGTCAACCGGAGCATATAAGTACCCGCTGAAAATGAGCCCGTAATGGTCAGGAGTCCGGGCTTCGGCCAACGATATTTGCTCGCAAATTCCCGAACTAACTGCCAGTCCTTTTTCCCGGATATCTGCTACCCGGCTAAAATTTCCTTCGAAATATTCATATCGAAGCCCTTGTTTGGGAAGGCAGATGGGCGAGGCTGTTTTGTAATCGGCTTTCGATGCGGTGTAACTGGACGTAATGCTGGGCAAAAAGCCGGTTTTAAACGCTTTCAGTTTAACCGGCGCTGAATACTTCAACACAAACGGACTGCTATATAACTGTGATTTTTCGGTTGGTTCGGAGCCGTCGAGTGTGTAACGTATTTCAGCGCCTTCGGTGGCTGTTCCGCAATGAACTTCTGTTTCTGTTTCGAAGAAGGAGATGTCGTTTGACAGGTAGGGAGCCGAAACTTCAACCGTTTTACTTTGAGAATAGGGAATGGTTTCGGGACCGGTACCACGAGTAGTTACCGGCTGATCATTTGTAATAAATTCGAGATGTCCTCCTTCCATTAATTCAGAATAGGTGATATAGTTGTTGTTTACCGTCTTTTTATTCCAGCGAACTTCCTTGATGTACATATTTTTAGTCGTATTTTTTGCTGTAATACACAGGTTTTTCCCATTGGCCAGGCGGATATTCGCTTTTTCAAACAAGGGTGTGGTTAATACAAATTGATTGCTCCCGGGGCATGGCTGGTACAAGCCCAGACTGCTCAGGATATACCAGGCCGACATTTGTCCGCAGTCTTCGTTGCCGGTAATCCCCTCAGGAACGGGATGGTACATTTCTTTCAACAAGCGGCGGACATAATGTTGGGTTTTCCACGGCTGGCCGGCAAAGCTGTACAGGTAGGCCATGTGGTGACTGGGTTCATTTCCATGTGCATATTGCCCAAGTAAACCGGTAATATCGGATAAATGTCCCTGAACCGGCACAGAAGTATGAAACAGGGAATCGAGCGCTGCGGTGAACTGTTGGTTTCCGCCAAACAGGTTGATCATTCCCATGACATCGTGAGGAACAAAAAAGCGGTACTGCCAGGCCGTTGCTTCGGTATATGCGCGGCCAACTTCTGCCGGATTAAAAGGCGATTCCCAGATACCATCTTTCATCCGGCCGCGAAAAAACCGGTTTTTCCCATCGAAAATATTTTTATAGAAAGCCGAACGATACAAAAAATGCCTGTAATCTTCGTCATGGCCAAGCGCTTTTGCCATCTGTGCGATGCACCAGTCATCATAAGCATTCTCGAGCAGGCACGAAACCGATTCGCGCTTCGAATCGGCCGGGATGAAACCTGTTTCGACATATGGACTTGTACCTTTCCGGTTTTTATCAGCCGAAACTTTCATCGCTTCAAAGGCTTTTTGCATATCGAAGCCCCGGATGTTTTTACTGTAAGCATCGTAAATGACCGAAACTGCATGGTAGCCGATCATGGTTCCTGTTTCACCGGATGATAAAGGCCAAATGGGTAGTTCGCCGGTTTGATCGTAAAAATTCAGGAATGAGTTTATCATGTGGTTGACCAGGACGGTATCCGTTAGTGTCATCAGCGGATTCCAGGCTCTGAAGGTATCCCACAGCGAAAAGGTTGAGTAAACTTTGGGATTGCTTGCTTTCCGGATGATCCCGTCGGCTCCGCGGTATTCGCCGTTAACATCGGTAATTTCGTTGGGAGCGAGGAGGCTATGGTAAACGGCCGTGTAAAAGTTAATCAGGTCATCGCGGCTGCCTCCCGAAATTTTATAGACAGAAAGAGCATCCGCCCAACGGTTTTGTGTTTCAGTTTTTATCCGGTCAAAACCAAAACCGGCGGCTTCTGCCAACAGGTTGAGGCGGGCATTTGTTGTGCTCACCGATGAAAGGCCTACTTTGCAAACAACCGGCTGGCCCTGAAATTCAGGAAATGCAATAACAGCCTGGATTTTTTTGCCTTTCACGCCGGAGGAAGTTGCGACTGATTCGCCCTCAGCAATCAATTCGACTTGAAACGGTACAGAAAACTGTGCCACAAAATAGATGGATTGATTGTTCACCCAGCCACTGGTCCTGCGCATTCCTGAGATTTCGTCTTTGTCGATTTGGATTTCTGCCTCGTTAATTGTTTCGTTGTCGAGCAAATGAGCCAGGTCGATGACGATTTTTGGTTGGCTTTTCCCCGGAAATGTATACCGGTGGAGTCCGACATGAGTTGTCGCGGTGAGCTCGGCCCGGATGCCGTTATCCAGCTTTACCCGGTAATAACCTGCCCGGGCAAATTCATTTTGATGTGAAAAGGGCATCGGGTCGAACAGATATCCTTCCCGGTTTTTTTGTATGTCAGTGATGGTTGGGTGAAACAGGATGTCGCCCAAATCAATACAACCAGTTCCGCTTAAATGGGTGTGCGAAAATCCCAGGATAACCGAGTCGCTGTAATGATATCCGGAACAGGCATCCCAGTTGCCTCGCCGCGTATCCGGACTGAGCTGTACGGCTCCAAAGGGAGTTGTGGCTCCCGGGTAGGTGTGCCCGTGAAAACCTGTCCCAATAAACGGATCAACATAATCCAACGGACTTTTCCGGTTACAGCCGGGAAGTATTAATGCCGCCAAAATGAACGAGTAGAAGAAATATCGCATATTATATTTTGTTAGTACCCGGTTTAATCTGGATGGTTTCCGAGCCATCCTCCCAACTAAGTAAAAGCTTCAGTTCGATGTTTGAATGGATTTCAATCACAGGGCGTTGTTTTGCTGAACTTCTGGCGGCACATTTCAACGACAACATACCGTCGGGGCCAATCGGATAACGGTCTATTCCATGTTCGTCGGTCAGGTTGATGTGCCAGTTGATGGTTTTCTTCAGGAAATCCGGATTGATGCCAAACAGGCTTTCAAAGAGGATGGCTACCGGAACCAAACCGGTCCAGCCCACAAAGTCGGGACGGGCGAGCAAGCCCGGTTCGGTGTCTTCGGCGGCATAATATTCCCAGAATGTATTGGTTTTTTTGAAGACTTCGGCAACCTGCCGGTGGTGTTTCCCGGCTAAATCGAAGGCCAGCGGATGGAAACCGTTGCGTTGAAGCCCTTTGATGATCATATAATTGGTTGGAGCCCAAACGCCACCCTGCCAGTAACGGCCATCGGCCTGATATTTTTCGTGATTCGCAGGAATGGATGGAACCGGGTGTCGGCGGTAAAAGGTTTCCGGGTTAGCCAGGTGACCAATGAAGCTTTTCATTTCATCTTTGGTTAGCAACTCGCTCCACAAAGCCCAATAGGCGCCTATGCTTTTCAGTGTCCCCATACTTCCGTTGGCATATTTGTCGTAGAAGAATGAACTTTTGGGGTCCCACATTTTTTCTTTGATGAGCTTTTTAAGAAGTTTCAGCTCGTCTTCAATGTCCTCGATTTCCTGCCAGCGTTCGACATAAAATCCGAAATCGACCAGAATTTTACCAATAAAAAGCTGTTGCAGGCAGGTGTCGAGCCAAGTCATGTGACCGTGAGAGAAGATCGGGTTGTATTTTCCGGATACCCTGGGTTGGTTATCCATACCGGTGCCCCATCCGCTCGACCAGTATAAGCCATCCTGCCAGGTACGGTTCAGTTTTAGCCATTGGTAGTAGGCGCTCAGTACCGGAAAAATTTTATGGATTCGTTCCCAGTCTCCGAAATGGCGGAAATATTCCATCTCGCTCCACGGAATCAGGTTGGGGCCGGTACTGGTGGGGTCGTAGCGATGAAAACAGTCCTCACCGGTGTTGCCCCATATTTCGCGACAGATAAAGCCGTCGGGATGTTGTTTGGCGTAAAAATTATCCAGTGTTTTTTGAAAAGGATAGGCGCGTGAGCCGTACCGGGCAAAAAGGGTGATGAAATTGGAATCCCACATGAAAATGTTGCCATTGTAGGCCGTATCGATGTAGGATGTAATGAACCCGGATTCGGGGGAGGGGTTTTTAATGTTTCGGAAAGCAATTTCCCAGGTTTTCCAATACATCTGAATTGCCGTTTCGTTTCCTTTCCAGAAAGGAGCGGGCAGAATGCCACGTGCTTTTTCAAAGCCGGGTGGTTCAATCAGCACCGGCCGGGCGTTGCGAAACTCATTTTCGGTAACAAATACATTTTTAATATAGGTATTCTTATAAGGAAGTTTGCCGGAGGTGGTGGCGGTTGTTTGCACAACCTCGTCTTCGGCCAGAACTTTCGGAATCGGTAAGGCTGAGGCCCCTGCAATTAAAGCAGTCGTTCGGAAGAAGTTACGTCGTGAATTCATTTTTAGTTGGTTTTAACGTTACAGCGAAAAAATACTGTTTAATTCGAAAGCCTGTTCAATGGTTGTGGATATACCATCCACGATCGGGTTATTCTCCGAAATAGCAAAGAGTGCCAGGGAGCTATTTGAACAACCTCCTGTTTCCCTTATAATTGATTGAGATCCCGAAACATGTTCGGGATCTCTGTGACAAACAATTTAAAACAGGCTTATTTTGAAGATACCGGGCGAAACCTGGACAGAGCAGACCGTTTATCACGCCCGGAATCTTTTAGGTATTATTTGCCGGCATTGTACATGGCCGTAATTTCAGCATTGGTCAGGGCATAATTATAGAAAATGACATCACTGTATTTGGCCAGAAGCTTATCACCGTAACTTCCGGTTCCGTCCTGGTTAATTTTGACGGTCACCCCGTTATTGATATCAGCAGCATTCATAATGGCGGATGCCTGGAGAGCACCGTCAACATAAATCTCGGCATAACCGGTACGGTTTAGGACACAGGTGACAAAATGCCATTCGGTTCCCAGTAAAGGATTTGTTGTGTCGTCCATCCGGAAGTCGGTTTTAGAGCCCTCGCCATTTCCGGCAACAAACCGTAAGCGGCCGTTTAGCCAGGCCAAAACCCAGCCCGGATTGTTTGAACTATTCCAATCCATGGTTCCCATCAAGGCCGGATCGCTGATGTTGTGCCCCGACTGCATCCAAAAGCTGATGGAAAAATTCTGGTTAGCGCCAAAGTTTAGTAAACTTGAATTTTCAACCTCCAGGAACGAGTTTTGTCCTCCTTTAAACGATGCCACAATTCCCCGATTGTCATCCTCCGAAAAACCTTCGATATTAACGTCCTTCGTTTTTAGCTCAACAACCGAACCATCTGACTTTCTGAAGGAAACGATGGATGGAATGTCACTGATGACTGTGAAAGCGTACGATTTAATCGATTGATAACCAATGCCGTCGACACCGGCATCGTCAAAATAGACATGAAAAAGAAGTTTTGTACTTTGTCCGAACGGAATGTCCAGATCGTCGACAAGACAGGAAAAAGATGCTTCTTTATCATTCACAACCAGGGAGGAAAGCACTGTTTTACTGACCGAGTTTATGATGTCGATTTTTTGAATAACCAGATTACATTCAATATTTATTTTGACTTCATCTGTTTTCCTGAAATAATCAGAAAATTCGTTGGTTTTTACTTCCCCGGTTCGGGGGTTTGTGTGGTTGAATGTCATCTCGAGTCCGGATAACCTGGCATCAACCGGCTGTTGGTCGTCAAAGTCACAAGCCGGAAAAGCAAAAGCCAGTCCAAGTATCAGGAATAATATATTTTTTTTCATTGCATTTTTTCTAAGTGTTTAAATAAGGCAGATCAATAACCCTGATTTTGCTTCAGGTTAACACCCTTGGCAATTTCCCGGGTCGGGATGGGGAAAACATGATGTTTGGCAGGGTCAAAGTTGCGGGCTGGCCATACTTCGATGATGTCGAGTGATGCAACCGAGTTTCCCGACAGGTTCACCTTAAACCCGTGAAGTGCTTGCGCGTAAGCTGTTTTCGCATCGCCCCAGCGAACGAGATCGAGATGACGGAATACTCCGAATTCGAGCGCAAACTCGCAACGTCGTTCATTTTTCAATTGCGCCTTGGTTGCCTGACTGTTACGCGGAAGGCCTGCCCGTTCGCGAATGTCATTAAGAAGTTCTTTGGCCGTTGCATTTCCTTCCCCGTTTTTCCAGATCAGCGCTTCGGCTTTCATCAGCAACACATCGGCGTAACGTACAAGTGGTACATTCAGATCGGTGGTGCCGTTATCGCTGTTCGGGTTAACCGTTTTACCCACGCAGTCGGCTTCTTCAAAGGGGTCGAGGTATTTCCCGAAGGTCATGGCTGAAGGGCTTGAAACCGACGAAGGATTAACCGCCCAAATGATCTGGTTGCCAATAAACTGAATGGTGTCTCCGGGGGCAACAATAGTTGCTTTAAGGCGTTCGTCTCCTGCTTCAAAGGCATTGTACAACTCAACAGTTGGCTGGAAATATCCCCAGGTATTGTAATACCCGAATCCTCCGTTCTGAAAAATAACCCCGGGAAACTTTGACCCGTCAACCTCGGTACTGGTGACACTCATGATGTATTCCCGGCTCCAGTTATTTTCGATCAGGAACACGTCTTTGTATTTGGGGAGCAACCCGTGTTTTTCCGAATTAATTACTTTGTCGGTGTATTCAATAACGGTATCGTAGTATTTGTTGTCGTATTGCGCGGCATACAGTGCAGCCCTTGCAATTAACGACCAGGCAGCTGTTTTGTGCATCAGGCCCCACTCGTTGGCCGGGATCTCGTCGAAATAGGGAAGTAGTTCGCCTGCTTTTTTCAGGTCTTCGATAATCAGGTCATAATTATCCAAAACTGAGGCAGGCCGCGGAACATCGATATCTTCAATGGTGGTGTTCTCTGTTACAATCGGGATACCGCCGTTTGGTCCGTTATCACCGTACCAGGGCGCCAGCCACAGGTAGGCAAATCCGCGCCAGAAATAAGCATGTCCGAGTACATTATTCCGTACTTTCTCAGAGAGTTTACCTGCATTGGGCGCTGCTTTGATCAGTTGATTGGCATAATTGATGGTTTCATACATTTTGGGCCAGTTGTCTCTTACATCGCGGCTGCTGGAACCATTGTCCACAAAATTTTTGATATTTTGCGCTTCGGCCTGGGTACGACCGGTAATGAGGTTGTCGCTGCAGTTTTCGTACCACATAAAACCGCGTCCCATGGTGCCTTCGCGGTATTGCCAGTCGAAGAGGGCATAAACTGACTGCATGGCCTGATCATCCGTCAGGTTACCCAGTTGGTTTGGTTGTCCGTAAGGTTCAAATTCCAAAAAATCATTGCAGGCGTTCAGCGAGAACAAAAGAACCAGAAACGATAACAGGATATATTTCTTTTTCATGGTATTTTCTATTTAAAATGTAACATTAAGACCGAGGCTTAGCATACGGGCAACAGGATATCTTCCTGCATCAATCCCCAGGTTGCCGACCTCCGGGTCAAATCCTGAATAATTTGTAAAAGTCAACAGGTTTTCACCGTTCATATAAACGCGGAATGAACTGTTGTTTAAACCAATTTTTTCGGTTAAACTTTTAGGAACAGCATACGAAACATTCAGGTTTTTCAATCTCAGGTAATCTCCTTTTTCCAAAAAGAAATCAGATACTTTTGAATAGTTCCCGTTCGGGTCTTCAACAACGGCAAGTCTTGGCATTCCCGAATTTGGATTGTATTCGTACGAGTCCAAAACATCCACGCTCATGTTCCATCCTTTCGATCCGGTATAGGTCATGGCTTTGACGCCGTTAAAGATTTTAACCCCTGAAACGCCCTGGAAAATCATGTGGATACTGAAATTCTTCCAGCTGGCACCAATATTAAAACCATATGATAAATCGGGAACGTCATACGATCCCATATAAACCCGGTCGCCATCGTTGATCATCCCGTCATTATTGGCATCTCTGAATTTCAGATCGCCGGGACGGGCCGAAGCCTGAATTTTAGTGGCCGTTCCTGTGGAGGGATTTGTCCAGGTGTAACTGTCGATCTCGGCCTGGCTTTTGAAAATTCCGATTGCATCGATCAGGTAAAACGAATGCCAGGGCTGGCCGGCCGTCGATTGCAACGGCTTCATCGAGTTTACATCGTTGGTGTGGGCGATAAAGGAGGTAGCGCCAATGCTCTTCACTTCATTTTTGAATGTACCCAGGTTTGCTCCAAGGTCCAATGTTACGTCACCAATTTTTTTATTGTAGGTGAACGAAAGCTCCCATCCTTTATTTACGACTTCGCCTACGTTATACTCGGGAGGTGAGGCAACTCCTGCCACCGACGGAACGGGCATGCTTTCGATGAGGTCTTTGGTATGTTTGTAGAAATAATCCACAGAAACATTCAGGGCATTTTTGAACAGGCCAAAATCGAGTCCCACGTTAGTTTGCTCTGTGCGCTCCCATTTTAAATTGGGGTTGGGGATTGTAGTCTGGTAGATGCCATAAGCTTGAACTTCGCCATCTTCACCCAGGAACAGCGGCCATCCGGTTACCTGATATGGCGGGGCATAAATAAAACGGCGAACCGAGTTGATGTTACCTACCTGGCCCCAACTGGCCCGCAATTTCAGAAAAGAAATTTCCGGCAGATTATTTTTCATGAACGGTTCTGAAGAGATTTTCCATGCTCCGGATACGGCCGGGAACAGATCCGAGTTGTTTCCCGGACTCAGTTTTGATGAAGCGTCCCTGCGGATACTTCCATTCAGAAAATACCGGTCGGCATATGAATAGGAAAGACGGCTTAGCGCCGAAACCGATGATTCTTCCCAGATATCTTCTTCCGGCTTGATTGTCCAGTCGGTTCCGTTTAAGAAGGTGGTTTGGTGTTCTTCTTCGATGGCAAATCCCTTCATTTGGCTCCAGTTGTAGCGCGAGTTGGTTTTTGTGAGGGTGAAGCCCGCCAACACGGAGATGTAATGCTTTTCGTTCAATACCTTTGAGTAGGAAGCAATGTTTTCCCAAATCCAGTTTTTATACAAGGTGTTTGAAATGCTCCGGTAGTTTTCGTCAATGGTTCTTCCGGGTTCAAGGAAGCGCATCTGGAAAGACTCTCTTCGCGAATTTTTGATATCGACTGAAAAATCAGATTTCAGGCTTAAACCGGCAAAAGGTTTCAGTTCGACAGAAGTATTCGAAAATAATCGGTTATCGGGATTGTATTGACGCACTTTTTCGAGCATGGCAACGGGGTTTCGGAGGTCGGCTTCTACACTATACCCTTCGGCAAGCGCCCATCGGGGTACAGTTCCTCCGTATAATTTGTTCCCGCTTTCGTCATATTCATAAACCGTTGAAAAACGGGGATAGGCCATCGCTGCAAATATGGATCCGGTATGTCCGTCGCCGACTGCGCTTTTACCGTTCCCAAAATCGTAAGTCATTTTTTGTCTGATGGTTACCCAGGTGGTTGGGGTAAAATCGACATTTAAACGCGTGGTTAATTTATCGGCGTAGGTATTGATCAGGGTACCTTCTGTATTGTCGTACGAGATGGATGCCAATGCCTTAATTTCTTTTGAACCGCCACGCAGGGTCAGGTCGTAATGCTGAATTCGTCCGGTGCGGAATATTTCATCAACCCAGTCGGTACGGGTTACATTTCCATAAGGGAACAGTAGCGGATCGTAGGCAATAGGAACTGTTTTCCCTGCTGCTGCCGATGCGTCTTTCCACACTTTGTTAAAGTCTTCGGACGAAAGTACTTCCGGAAGCTGCCAGGCGGTCTGATAGCCGTTCCAAACATTGGCTTCAATAATCACTTTGCCTTCTTTCGCTTGTTTGGTTGTCACCAGGATGACACCTCCCGAACCGGCATAAGCGCCATATATAGCTGCCGAAGCGGCATCTTTCAACACCGTGATTGTTTCGATATCGGCCGGGTTAAAGGGGGCACCGGGAACTCCGTCAACGACATAAAGCACCGCATCGCCGTTTTTGTTCCCTTTCCCGCGAATACTGATTTCTGCTGAGGATGTGGGGTCGCCGCTTTGAGTCACCGTTACGCCGGTAATCTGCCCTTGAAGAATCGTTCCGAGAGAGGAGGGACGTCCTTTGAAATTATCTCCGACTTTGACGGTTGAAACCGCAACCGACAGGTCCTGTTTACGGGCATTCGTGTATCCGATAGCCACTACTTCGTCGATGCCGATGGTTTCTTCTTCCAGGATGATGTTGAAGGTGGTTCTGTTGCCAATCAACACTTCCTGCGATTTCATTCCGATAAATGAGAACACGATTACGGTATTTTTATCGGCAACCTGAATTGTAAATCTTCCTTCAGCGTCGGTTATTGATCCCATCACCGTACCTTTTACCGAAACGGAAACACCGGGTAACGGATCTCCGTTGACATCGGTTACTTTACCGCTAACCGGGATCTGGCCGGACTGAAAAGACAAGCCGGGACGGTTGAGATTTTCATTTCCTTTATAATCTTCGGAATATACAATAATGTGACGGTCTACAATGCGGTATCCGAGATGCGTATTGTTCAGGATGTCGTCCAGGATTGTTTCAATCCTGACATCCCTGGCATTCACGCTTACGTGGATATCGTCGTTAACCACGTCGTTATTGTAGATAAAGCGGAATTCGCTTTGTTCACTGATCAGCTCAAAGAGCTGTTTAAGCTGGATGTCTTTGTACTCTAAACTCAACCGGGTGTTTTGAGAATAACTGCTGGCAAACAGGTTTGCCACAAAGACGAAAGTAAAAAATAAGGTTAGGCGCATAATTAGTCCCGCTTTTTTGAGCCTTCTTCTGGGCAAAGAAAGCCCGTCAATACAACTTTTTTTCATAGATTTGCATTGTTTACAAGTTAAACACTTTATTTGCATTATTTTACAAACGGGAAATGTGGGAGCATTTCCCGTTGCTTTTAATTATCAGGTCTGTTATTGGTCGTTTTGTAGTTTTAGCATCCGATTTTTTTATTTGGTTTATTGAAATATTTGTGTCTGAATTTTCTCTGTCAGTTTGTTTTTTCTCACTCCTTGTTTAAAGTGAAATGATGTATCGTCGTCCTTCTTTTTTTAGTTTAAACGAATGGGCTTTATTCAGTAATTCCAGTATTTCGTCAAGATTTTTAGTTTCAAAATCGCCCGTAAATCTCAGTGATTCGGCGGCTTCATCCACAAAAATGAATTCACAGTCAAACTTCCGCTCAAGTTGATGGGCAATTGAACGGAGGTTATGATTGTAAAAACGGAACCTTCCTTCGCGCCAGGGAGCAATTAAATTTTCAGGTTTGTTTTTTACCGTAATTTCCCCATTCGATTTATTGAGTGTGGCTGATTCCGATGGAGAAAGAATAACCGATTTGCTGACGTCGGCTTTACTTTGCAGTTCCACTGATCCCTCAAGTAAACAGGTACTGATATCCGGGTCGTTTTGGTAATTGCTGACACTGAATGATGTGCCCAGAACTCTTACCGTTAAATCAGACGTATTGACAAGGAACGGCTTTTGGGGATTCTTAGTGACTTCAAAAAACGCTTCTCCAATAAGAAATACATTTCTGGTTTTTTCGTTAAACTGGCTTTGAAGGATCAATGTTGATTTGGAGTTGAGCCAAACTTTGCTGCCGTCAGGTAAATTAACCAGTTTTACTTCACCTGTTTTGGCAGTATATTCAGGTATGCCTGTCGAATGAGGATTATTCCGGTTTATGAAATAATAGGCGTTAAGGCCAATTGAAAGTACCAGCATTGCCGCCGCGGCATATTTCCACCAAGAGCTGACTTTAGTAATTTTGGTTCGTTGTGATTGCCTGAGATGAAGCTTTTTTGATGTTAATTTCCAGATTCGGTTTGCAGAATTGGTTTCAGGATGATAAACATCCCAAATTGATTTTAATTTTCTGACGGATGCTCGTTCGTGAGGATTATTTTTCAATCGTTCCCGAATCATTCGTTTTTCATCAGAACTACTTTCTCCTGAAAGAAAACGGGCATACTCTTCATATTTTGGATCAATGTTTTTCACTTGAATCAATTCTTCATAGTTAAAATACTAAAAAACAAGCAATCAGAACTTACAATAATAAGTACCTGCATTTATAAATAAAGACGCAAAGCATTGAAAAATCTCCCATTGTTAGCACATAATTTTTAGGGGAAGATGAATGAATAATAAGTAATTGATTTGAAATCAATAGAATAGAAATAGAGCGATTTTGCCGAAATCAGTGCCTGTGATTTTTTTGTTTTGATTCAAGGATTGAGAAATATGCACCAATGCATTGGCAATGTGATTATTAATCGTTTTAACAGAAATGCCCAGAATCTCCGAAATTTCTTTGTATTTCAATCCCTGTACTTTTGCCAGTGTAAATACGGCTTTGCATTTAGGAGGGAGTTGGTCGATAGCTGCATTTATCCAGGCCAGCATCTCTTCTGTGATATCGTCGGTTTCCGGTCCGGTGAGCGGCAATGTATGGAACTCTTCCAGATTTTCGAGGGTAATTTCTTTGCGTCCGCTCATTTTCCTGAGATGTGAAATACTGGCATTCCGAACGATGATGTATAGATATGATTTGATGTCCCGGATCTCGAAAATTCGCTCACGTTCTTTCCATAAACTGACAAAGGCATCGCTGACAATTTCTTCTGCAACTTCGCGAACACGAACAAAACCGATAGAAAACACCAGAAGCTCATCTGAATATCGGTATACAAGGGCCTGAAAAGCATGCTGATTGCCTTTTTTAATTAATGAGATCGTGTCACGGGTTGATTCCATTCCAATTTTTGCATATCCATTCCGTTCAAAGTTAAAAAGAATAATTAGCTGAAGTGCGTGGCTTGTTCTTTTTAATTGAATTTTAATTGCTGCGAACCCCTGTATATCAATCGGAATCTGGTGATGTTTTTCTGCAGTCATGTTCGGTATTTCAATGGTTAAATCAGGATGTGAATGCTCCATTTTGGTGTAGTCTGTAAGTGATCATAAGTTCAATTTCTTATGTTTAAAAAAAATATTATCTTGCACGCTGGAATTTTGTAAAGGCGGTTTTTATGTAAGGATGTTCGGGTGCGAATGTCTGGTATATAGGAAAATGGAAGGAAATGATTGCTGATCTCGTTCTGAATTCAACTTTGCTCGTTACTCTGACTGTTTTATACAGTTTTCTGGCCAGGAACAAACAGTCGGGCATATTGGTTTTTAAAATCATATCGGGCTTTTTGTTTGGGGCTATTGCCGTGGCGGGGATGAATCTCCCGGTTTATTATCAGCCGGGGATTATTTACGACGGACGATCCATTGTGCTTTCGCTTGCAGGTCTGTTTGGCGGAGGAATTGTTGCCGGCATATCAGCATTGCTGGCTGTTGCCTACCGGCTCTATATGGGCGGCGCCGGTGTTTGGGCCGGCTTAACTACCATTGTTACGGCCGCTTCGGTTGGGCTTTTTTTCCGGAAGATTTACGCAGGCAAACCGGAGAATATCGAAGCAATTCATCTATTCGGCATGGGCTTGCTCACCAACCTGGTTATGTTGTTATGCCAGTTGTTGTTACCCTGGCCATTTGCAGTAAAAGTAATCAGCCAGGTTTGGGTACCGGTGTTGCTGGTTTTCCCGTTTACAACCCTGTTGATGGGCTTGTTGCTAAAGAATGAGACCAGACGTATTCTGGCTGAAGCCGAAATCCGCGAAAGCGCTACGCGTTACCGAACCACTCTTCATAGCATTGGCGATGCTGTAATTACCACAGATAATCAGGGAATCATCACCTTTATCAACCCCATGGCCGAGCAGTTAACCGGCTGGGCAGAGTTGGAAGCTTTGGGACAGCCCATCGCCTCTGTCTTTCCGGTTGTTAACGAAAGTACCGGAGTGAAAGCTGACTGCCTGGTAGAAAAAGTACTGGATACAGGTGTGGTTATCGGTTTGGCGAATCATACCCTCTTGATAAACAGACAAGAAAAAAGAATACCCATTGCCGACAGCGGTGCGCCGATCCGCGACGAGGAGGGAAATATAATTGGCGTCGTGTTGGTTTTCAGAGATCAAACGGATGAAAGGAATATGCACCGGCAACTTCAGGACCGCGAACGCTTGTACCATAGCCTGACCGATCAGTCGCCTGTTGGTATTTTCCGGACCCGGGCTGACGGATACACGACTTACGTTAACCCCAAGTGGTGTTCAATCAGCGGTGTTTCTCCTGAACAGGCGCTTGGTACAGGTTGGTTGGCGGCTGTTCACCCGGACGATCGCGATCAGTTGAGCCGGGGTTGGGATCAGGCAACCGGTAACGGATTGAAATCTGTAGCCGAGTATCGTTTCCGTAAATCAAACGGCAGTCCTACCTGGGTGGTGGGAGAGGCAGTCCCTGAAAGCTCTGCTGAGGGAGATATCCTAGGGTATATCGGTACAATCACCGACATTACCGAACGCAAACTGGCCGAACAATCCTTACTCCGGTCACGGGAAAACTTCCGCCGGTTGATGGATGAATTTCCAATGGGACTGCGTATCGTTTCGCAAACAGGTCAAACGCTGTATGTTAACCAGTCTTTCTTGTCGTTGTACGGCTTTGAAAACCTGCCGGAATACCTTAGCGCTTCCCTGGAAAAAAGATATACCCGGGCCAGTATGGAACAACACCTGATTCGAAAAGAGAAACGTAAGAATGGAGAAGAGGTTGAGCCGGAATATGAGGTGGAAATTCTTCATAAGGACGGGGGAGTGCGCAACCTGCATGTCTACCGGAAGTTGATTGACTGGGATGGATCGCCCCAGTTTTTGGTGATTTATCAGGATTTCACCGAACGTTATAAGGCCGAAGAAGCTTTGGTCCGGAGTGAAAAATCGCTGAAGGAGGCCCAGGAGATTGCCGGGATGGGCCACTGGGACTACGACCTGATACAGGAAGAGACCAGCTGGTCGGAAAACTGTTACCGCTTGTTTGGTTTGCAGCCTTTTGAAATAAAACCCGATTACGCGTTTTTCAGGAGCCTGATCCATCCTGATGACCTTCTGCAACTTGAGTTAGGCGAGAAGCTCATCATGGAAAAGCAGGAGATCGTAGATCTTCGTTTTCGTGTGATCCTGCCCGACGGACAGCAAAAATGGATCATGAACCGGGTGATCCCGGAGTTTAAACTTGGCAGACTGGTTAAACTACGGGGAATCAACATGGATATCACCGAATCAAAGCAGGCGATGGACGCGTTGAAACGAAGCGAAAAAGGGTATAAAAACCTCTTTGAAAACGATTCGGCCATCAAGTTGCTGATTGATATGAACACCGGAGATCTTGTTGATGCCAATCAGTCTGCACGGGCATTTTACGGTTATTCGCGCCAACAACTAAAACAGATGAACCTGAGGCAAATTGTTCTTGCTTCGGATGAAGAGCTGGACCTGTTGCTGGCAGTTGCCCGGAAATCAAAAAACAAACAATCGGAACAACGGCACCGGCTTGCCGATGGATCAATCCGCGATGTGGAGGTTTTCACCAGTAGAATTGAATTTAAAGGAAAATTTTATCTTCATTCGATCATTCATGATATTACGGAGAAGAGAGTGGCCGAAAACCGCTTGCAGCTCCTGGGCAAGTCGACCGAACAAAGCCCGGTTAGTATCGTCATTACCGATCCGAAAGGTTACATCGAATATGTCAATCCCAAATTCACGCAGATATCGGGTTACAGCTATGATGAGGCCGTAGGGAAAACTCCTGCTATTTTGAAATCGGAACAACATCCCCTTGGATTTTATGAAGATATGTGGAACACAATTCTTGCCGGACAAGAATGGCATGGTGAACTGCTTAACCGGAAGAAAAACGGAGAGCTGTATTGGGAGAGCGCCCTGATATCGTCGATCCTGGATGAAAAAGGGGAGATTATTTATTTTGTAGCAGCCAAGGAAGACATCACCGAGAAAAAAAGGATCATTGCGGATTTACAGATGGCCAAAGAAAAAGCGGAAGAAAGTGACCGGTTAAAATCGGCTTTCCTGGCCAATATGAGCCACGAAATCCGTACTCCGCTTAATGCCATTCTTGGTTTTACCAATATTCTGGTTGAAGAGGAAAAACTGGATCAGGGCACTAAGGAGGAGTTTTACGCAATTCTGGATCAAAGTTCCGAAAATTTGCTGCAGATTATCAACGATATCCTGGATATCTCGAAGCTGGAAACCGGGCAGTTGGTGATGCACCGGGATCAGTTTGATGTCAGGCCGGTGTTGAACGGGCTTTATACCATGTTCAAACAACGCCTGCACGAAACCGATCAGAAAGAAATTGAACTCAAACTGGTTATGCCCGAGGAACCGGTCGTGATCCATAACGATAAGGTCCGGTTTAATCAGATTTTTATGAACCTGCTGAGCAATGCAGTTAAGTTTACCCCTCACGGGCAGATTTGCTTTGGCATTACCGGGATATCTTCCGAACAAATCAGCTTTTTTGTTTCAGACACCGGTATTGGGATCAGCCCCGAGTATAAAACGGCTATTTTCGACCGTTTCCGACAGGCCGACGATTCGACGACCCGTGCATACGGAGGCGCAGGCTTAGGGCTTTCCATCGTAAAAAAGCTGGTCGAACTCATGAATGGCGATATTCAACTTGAATCAGAACCTGGCCGGGGAACTACCTTCACCTTCCGTATACCTGTTTGAGTTTTAAATGAACCACGGCGCCTTTGTGCATTTGGTCGCTGTTTAACAATTTTTCGAACAGGCTGAATGCCAAACCATGATTTTCTTTTCCGAGTTGTCCCAGCGCCGTCAGGTACAGGCACACGAGTCGGTTACGCAGGTTCAGGTCGTCTTCCCAAATCAGCAAATCGGGCAGCGATACCGCGAAGTAGTCAATCTTCACCTGGTCGTTCAGGTGTTCTTTCCCAAAATCAATCAGCCTATTGAAACGTTTCCGGGCTTCTTCTTCCTGCCCCAACTTTCGCAACGCCAGTCCCTGGTAGAAAATTGTATCCGGCTGCTGGTCGTTGTAAAACACGGCTGCCGACACTTCTGTCAGCCCCTCTGCCGCCTGACGGAAAAATCCGCCGGCTTTTTCTTTTTCATTCAAGCCTTCAAAAGCCACGCCCAGCCAATAAAGCTGCTCGTTTTCCTGGGCGCCGTACAGTTTCCCCTCGCCCAAATTCTCCGGGTAACCCCGGGCTTTTTGCAGCAGGTCAATTGCTTTTTCGAATTTTTTATCCTGAATGGCTTTTTTGGCCATTTCAGTCAGGCTGAATACATATTGTCCGGTCACTTTTCCTTCGCCGCCTTCCCAAGGGTGAAACTTGCGCGACATCAGCATCTCATAGGCTTTTTCGTGATAGCCAAGGATGTTGTGCAAACCGGCAAGTTCCAGGTACAAATCGTCGCGTTCGTCCACCAGTTGACGAAAGCGTTCCAGTCTTTCCAGCCGGTTTTTGGGCGCATGGTTGAGCCGCTTGTACAACTGGTCGAGTTCCATCAATACGCGCGGGTCGGTTTGATCCAGTTCAAAAGCCTTTTTGAGTTCGGCCAATGCCCGTTCAGTATTCTGTTTTTTATTATAGTAAGCCAAGGCCAGGTTTCGATGAGCGGTTGGAAATCGATTGTATGCAGCAACCGATTTTTCCCAGCAACCGATGGCTTGTTCATAATTTCTGAAAGCATACCAGAAGTTTCCCAAATAGTAATATGCCTTATAATCCGATGGATTGACTGTAACAGCCCATTGCAAAGTGACCACCGCTTCGGGTTGATTAGGAAAACAGTAATTGGGATTGGCGCCGGCTGCTTCTTGCAAGTTTTGTTCAGAAGTTTTCAAATCACCCGATTGGTATTCAAACCAGGCTCTATAATACAGGGCCATCGGATAGACGTCCTTTTCTTTTTGTTCTTCAACTCCGATAGAAATTAGTTGGATGGCCTCTTCATACAAGCCGGCATAAGCATAATCCAGTGCAAATTCAATATAATTGTGGATATTGCCGCGGATCAATTCTTTTAACGCTGACAGGTCTGAGACGTTGTCGGTTTGGAGCAGATACTTTTCGAACAACACACCGAAATTAAATGGGTCAATGCTCAGGGAATCCATGCAAAATTTCAACGCCTTTTCTTTTTTATTTAAATGACGAAGAATACTGACTTTTAAATGGCGGGCCTGGTGGTTATGCCAATTGCGGATCAGCGAGCGGTCGATCAGTTGCAACGCTTCGGCCCAGTTTTTTTTCGCGGTTTCCAACCTGGCAATCTGAAAATAACCACTGTCCATCCAGGCGGCATTCCAAACAGATTTATAGAATGCACTGTAAGCTTCTTCCTTTTTATTTTGAAAGCGAAGCGCCATTCCCAGGTTAAAAAACGGTTCACCGTCAATCGGGTTCGGATTGCGTTCGGTAAGCGTTTCAATGGCTTGCCGGAAATAGCTTTCGGCTTTCGCAAATTGCCCGCGGCGCAGGTGCCACAATCCCAGCGCGTTGTTGCATCGGCTGTCCTTTGGGTCGCGCCGCAACGCTTCCTGGTAATACGGGCGCGGATCATAAGTGGCATGCCTGTATTGCTCCAGGTGAAGGCCGGTGAGGTAAAGCTGCTCACTGCTTTCGATGTCTTGAGGTTCTTTCGCCGCTTTGGCCGGTTCGGGGATTTCTTTTTCAGTGTCCGCTTTTGTTTTCCAGCTCACCAGGGTTATTCCTTCCGCAGTTTTTACCGAAACTTCCAGTTCATTTGGATCAATTTCGGCAGGAAGGCCAACGGTTTTTTCATAGGAAGTCGCCGGATGAAAGTCGAACGAATCATCGATCAATAATTTGTCGCCGCTACGTAAAAGTACTTTCCCCACAGGATAGGAAGCGGTGGTGTAAACTTTAACGATGGCTTTTCCTGCCTGAACTTCCAGGTTGACCATCGCCTCTTTGGTCGCATTTTTTACCAAGCCCAAGTCGCGGTAAGGCATAAAATACTGGCTGAACGATTTTTCCTCGCCGGGCATCAGCCAGGAAAAGTCGGGCTGGTTGTCGGTGTAAACACCGCACATCAGCTCGATGTATGGGCCGTCTTCATCGGTGAGGTTCCGGTCCCAGGCCCGCCCAAAATCGCTGTGCCCCCAGGTCCATTGTTTTTTTCCCGGCGAAATATGGTGGTCGGCCACATGTAGCAGCCCGCCTTTGCTGTCGTTTTCATAACCGCCCACAAAATCATATTCCGAAGTAATAGCCATATAGGAAGTGGGCACAGGAATGTTTTTGTAGCGTGAAATGTCGGTTCCCGGCGCATAATCCACTTTGTAATAAGTTCCTTTCGCTATTGGAAACTCCGAAACATCGCGTTTGCCGTGATCGAACACCGCATTGACGTCGGGCGGGAACACCGATTGGTAATTATCGTTCACTTTTACAGCCGGGTTGGCCCACCATAAAAACGTTTGCGGATGGTTGGTACGGTTATACAGTTTGACTTTTATCTCAAGATAAGCTTTATCCGGATACAGCGTAAATCCGGCCATGCCGCGGGTGCGGAACATGCGCTCCAGTTCGCTGCACCAGACCGTAACGCTGCCGTCCGGGTTTTTTTCAATGCAGCGGTCAACCGCTTCGTAGGTGGAGGGGCGGTGGTGCTGCGGCCAGTTAAATTCGATGCCGCCCGAGATCCAGGGGCCGGTCAACGCCACCAGTGCCGGTTTGATGACCCGGTTGTAATACACAAAATGACGTTGTTTCATTTTATCGTAGGCCATCTGGATCCGGCCTCCCAGTTGGGGCAGGATCATAATTTTCAGGAATTGATTTTCCAGGAAGATGGCATCCCATTCCACATCTTTCTTTTCATCTTCAATCTTTTCAATTACCGGGTGCGGATAAACTACTCCGCTGCTGCCCTGGTAAACCCGTTTTTCGAGGAACATTGGGTTTTTCTCCGGTTTCCCGATCCCGTAAGTGGCGATGGTCACTTTTTCGTACCAGGCTTTTACAGTCATAAATTCTAAATTTCAAGTTTCAAATTCCAAGTTTCAGTTTGTACAATAACTTATTTGACAAGCTTCTCAATGTTTTCTGTATTCAACTCCGTTGTTGGGTTAAAATGTGTTCCGGCCATGTATTTTTTCAGGCTGAAAAGCAATTGCTGTGCTTCCGGTCGGTTTTCGGCACCGCTGATCAGGTCGATTCCCGAAACCACGATTTTTCCTTTTCCCACTTTCGCCTCAAACAGCAGCGCCAGCGGCCGGTTGGTAAACCAGTCGTCGATGACGCGGACAATTGGCCGGAGTTCCGAAGGGAAGCTGCTCAAATTGATTGAACCCGAATGGCTCATGGCGTCCCGCCATTGCCAGTTGCTGTGGTATTCGGAGGGGAACTCAGCCAGCGCCGGGTGCGCGGGGTTGCAAAGGACTCCCAGCGTATGCGGCCCTTGTCCTTTGGTCCACGCTGTATTCCAGAAAATGCTGGAAAAGCCTGTTTTAATGTTGCCACCCATTTGGTCGGAAAGGGTTCCTTTTTTCAAGCTGAGCAGAACTGTTCCTCCGTCTTCCAAATAGTTTTTCGTGGCATCATCCATTCGCTGGACAACACGGATTTTGTCAGTTCCCGCAATGGCTTCTTTTTTTGCAGGATACACCCAAAAGTCCCAGCTGTTGGCGAAAGAACCTACTGTTACTTCGAGGGTGAGTTTTTCAGGTTTTAAGACTTGATCCAGGGGGAAAGAAATATCTCCCAGTTTGATGGCGTTCCCAATCGGAATATCGGTTTGCTCCAGTTTGCCGGTCTGAATGATCTTGCCATTCTTATCTGTAATTTTCCATTCAGGACTGATGGCACCCAACGGATTTTCACCGTAATGGGCCACTTCCACTGTTGCTTTAAAGGTTTCGTCGTTGGTGAATACTTGTTTTTTCATCCGGGCGAGTGGTACGGTGCTGTTACAAAAACGACGGTATTCCTCCGATGAAATATAGCCCTTTTCATCCCAAAAAGCGTCCAGCACGCCGACCAAAGCAGTTCCTTGCCCGGGAAAGTCGTGCAGGTCGAGCAACTGGAACCCGCCGAAATTTTTAGTGCGCAGGGCCGCCTCAATGTCGGCTTTGTAACACAAGGCCTGCAATTTCCCCGAAGCCAGTAAAAAGCTGTCGGCCAGTTGCTCCATCCCGTTTTCTTTCAGTGTTTCTCTAAAAATCTCGAAATTTCGTGCGCGCAACACCCCGTCATATTTTTCAATTTCTTTAAAATTCGGGTAAACACACCACTGCCCGATCTCGTGGCTCACCACCGGCTGCGAAAACGTGTCGCTATAAGCCGACCAATCATAACCGGTTTGTGGTGCTTGAGCATTGATGATGCTGTTCAGTTCTTCGCCCCACCGCTGAATTCTCGGGTTGGAATCGCTCAAAAAATCACTGACCGGCAGGTTCGGCCAGCCGGCGCCGGATGTGTAAATCCGGCGTTTGTCTTTTTCTTTCCAATAAGAAACAAAGCCAGTGAGGAATTCGTGGTAGTTTGGGCCACCTGGCTCGTTGCCGTACGTCATCATGCAAAACGACGGATGGTTTCCGTAGGCAGCAATCATCCGTTCGCTTTCTTCATATAAATACTGGTCGAAAGGTTTTCCATCGCCCAATGTAGTCGATTGATTGGCCCAGGAAGAACATTCCACCTGCAGGTAAAAGCCGGCACGGTCGGCAGCAACAAAAGCGGCTTTTGGCGGGCACCACGAGTGGAAACGCATGTGGTTTAAGCCATGTTCGCGACAAATCCGGAAGATGCGCGCCCACGATTCGAGGTCGGTTGGCGGGTAGCCTGTTTTCGGAAAGACGGCACATTCGAGCGTTCCGCGCAAAAATACCGGCTGCCCGTTGATTTGCAATTGTTTACCCACAACCTGAAACTCGCGCATTCCGAATGTGCTTGTTAAAACATCCGTTTGCCCCGAGGTTTTATCTTCCAGTGTTGTTTTCAATGAATAAACATTTGGATGAAATTCATTCCACAACTTCAGGTCATCTCCCGTTTCTAATTCCAATTCCAGCTCATTTTCGCCTTCTTTAAGCTCAAAATTGGCCGATTTTTGCCGGGATGTTCCTTCAACCTGAAGGGTTAAATTCACGGAAGCCGGTTTTCCGGTTGAGTTCGAAACCGCTGCGTTTACCGCGATCTTCCTGTTTTTTACATCCGGATAAACCTGAATGTTTTGAATATTGACCAAGGGACGCGCTTCCAGAAACAGCTCGCCCACCACGCCGTTCCAGTTGGTTTGCGTGTGGTCGGAAATACTGTGCGAATTGATGCCCGGATCGATCTCTTTGGTACGGTTGTCGATGCAAAGCGTCAGCCGATGTTTGCCCGGGGTGAGCATATGGGTCAGATCATAGCGGTGCGGCGTTCCGAGCGAGTTTCTCATTTCCACTTCCTGATCGTCTACCCACAGACGGCTTTCCCAGTGGCATCGTTCGAGAAACAGGCTGATCGACCGGTCATTCCAGTTTTCAGGAACTGTAATTTCTTTTTGATACCAGGCGGCGCCCTGGTAATATTTGAGCGGTTGCAGCCAAAAGGGAATTTTCAGGTTTCCTTCTTCCCGGTAACGGGCATATTCAGGTTCTTTGAAGAAAGAACTGTCCACAATTTGGCCGGTCCAGGGCGTTGCCAGGCTGAGGTCGTAGCCAATACCGTTTGAACTGAGCGAGCCGGGCAAAGTCAGGCTGTCTGACAGGCTTTGTCCAAACCATGCTTCAGCGATTCCCTGATCTGAGGGGTCAAGCGCATATTTCCAGGTTCCGGAAAGGTCGATCATTTGCTGATCGGGCCGGGTTTGACAGGAAAAGATGAAAAGTGAAAAAATAACGATCAGGTAACTTAACTTTTTCATGGTCTCGGTTTTAATTATTTATTGAAGGCGTTTCGGTGCAATAGTTTTTCAATTTCCTCCAAACTTTTCCCTTTGGTTTCCGGTAGTTTTTTCAGGATGAAAAGGAAACCCGAAAGGCAGATGAAGGCGTACAGCCAGAAAGTTCCTCCGGCATTGAGCAGGTTGTTCAGGATGGGGAAGGTGTAGGTGAGTACAAAGCAGGCGCTCCAGAGTGCGGTAGTAGCCACGGACATGGCGGCTCCGCGGATACGGTTCGGGAAAATCTCCGACAAAACCACCCAGGTAACCGGGGCTAAAGTCATGGCGTAAGTGGCAATGGCAAGCAGCACCAACACCAGGATGGCAAGGCCTTTGAACTGAAACCAGTAGCTTGTCCCAAGCACAAAATAAATGGCAGCCAGCCCAATTGATCCGAGCAACATCAGTTTGCGACGGCCCCAGCTATCCACCATCCGCATAGCCAGCAGCGTAAAAACCAGGTTGACCGTCCCGGTAATCACGATATTAAAAAGCATGTCGCCCACGGAATAGCCCGCGGCCGTAAAAATTTCTTCGGCATAATTAAAAATGACGTTGATGCCGCACCACTGCTGAAAAACCGCCAGCACAATGCCGATCAACATGATCGGCCGTATTTTCGTTGTGTAGAGCTCTTTCCAGTTCACTTTTGCCCCGCCTGCGTTAAGCGTTGCCGCGATATTTTCTTCTTCGGCTTCTGCATAACTTTCGCCGCCGATGCGTTTAAGGATCAGCCTAGCTTTGGGCTGATTGCCCGATTTAACCAGGTAGCGGGGGCTTTCGGGAATAAAAAAAGCCAGCACAAAAAAGGTGAATGCAGGAATGGTTTCGGCCCAGAACATCCAACGCCAGCCCGTTTGCCCGTTCCACGACTGCACGATCATCTGGTCAGTTGCACCTGCAGGAATAGTTTCGGCAATCAGGTAATTGATGATTTGGGCGGCCAGGATGCCGATGACAATGGTAAGCTGGTTGACCGAAACCAGCCGTCCGCGTAAGGGGGCCGGCGAAATTTCAGCAATATACATGGGCGATATGGCCGATGCCAGCCCGATGCCCAGGCCGCCGATCAGCCGGTAGATGATAAACGGCGTGAACTGGTTGACTGCTCCGGTCCCGATGGCCGAGATGGTAAACAGGGCGGCCGCGCCGATCAGCGGCAGTTTCCGGCCAAAACGATCGGTGAAATAGCCCGAAATGAGGGCTCCGAACAAGCAGCCGGTCAGGGCGCTGCTCATGGCCCAGCCCTGGAGATGGGGCAGGGAGCCAATGCTGAAAAAACGCTCATAAAAAGGTTTGGCGCCGCCGATGACCACCCAGTCGTAGCCAAACAACAGTCCTCCCATTGCCGAGACCAGGGTGATCCCGATAATAAATTGTTTGTTGTAGGTTGATTTATTCACTGAACTGTTGCACTTGGTTTAATCAAAAATACACAGAAAGAAACTAACCGGAAATGCACGATCAAATAAAAATATAGACGATCTGATCATTCAAGTAAAAAAGAAAGACCAGAACAGCAGATTGAATGCACGATATTTTTTTGCTAATTACAAGTACATTTCAGAATAATTTTTATTTTTCGGCACAAATTTGTGCGCCGGAATATGAACGATTTCATTTCAATGACATGAAAAAACAGGAAGGATTTCCAGGGCAGATCAGTTATGTCATTCCGGATAAAATTCTGGATATGGTTACAGCAAACCCGCTGATCGCCGACCTGTACATCACCGATATCGGTTATTACCCGCAGGCGCGCCATCATTTTCGCGAACGAAAAAAGGGCGTGAGCCAGGCCATTCTTATTTATAATATTGAGGGGAAGGGGATTATAACAGCAGGTAATACAAAACATGAACTGCCGCCCGATCATTTTCTGATCATTCCGCCGGGCATGCCCCATGCCTATTTTGCTGACAAGGAAAAGCCGTGGTCGATTTACTGGATTCATTTTGCAGGCCCGAAAGCAGCCCTGTTTTCGCGTTTGGCGCTTCTTCCGGTCAGCATTGAAAGGGGAAAAACGTCGCGAATCAATGAACGGCTGGAACTGTTCAACGAAATTTTTAAAAACTTCGACCGCGGTTTTAGCATCGAAACGCTGGAATACACCAACCTTTGTCTGAGCCGGCTGTTGGCCTCGTTCACCCACCTCGGGCAGTTCCGGCTGATCAACGAAAACCGGGAGAAGGATCCGGTTGGGCAAAGCATCAACTTTATGCTGGAAAACCTGGGCAGAAAACTAACGCTGAAAGAGCTTGCCGCTGAACTGAAACTGTCGTCGTCGCATTTCGCACGGCTTTTTTCTAAACAAACCGGCCATTCGCCTATCGATTATTTTATCCAGTTGAAAATTCAGCGTTCCTGTCGTTTGCTTGATAATACCAAACTTTCTGTTGCCGATGTTGCCCGGGAAACCGGTTTTGATGACCAGTTTTATTTTTCGCGCCAGTTTCGCCGGTTGATGAATATGTCGCCCCGGGAATACCGGAAACGATAGGTTAAAATTGGTATTTGGCGTTGGGCTATAGTATGTTAATCAAGTTCGGATTCCCAGCTTGAGGGCGACGGCGTTTTTTGGAAGTCAGTCCAAATCCTGAATAGTTTGTTCATTAGTGTTATTTGACTCAAAATTTGACTGTTACAATTCAGCGGGCATCAAAAAGTGCAGAAGACGATCCAGCCAATTTCTTTTTTCTGTTAAAAATTAATAAAATTGTCATCTCATGAATATGCAATATGGGTAGCTTACAACATGTAAATCTGATATTGGGGAATGAATCTTCTTTTGAAGCATTTTTTAAGAGAAACTATCAGCTTTCCTGCCTGGTTGCGTTGCGTTATGTGAAAAGCGAACAGGAAGCAGAGGATATCGTGCAGGAGACATTCCTGTATTTATGGCAAAAGAGAGCAGAGTTGAAAATTCAACAAAATCTTAAAAATTATTTACTTAATGCGGTAAAGAACCGGAGTATTAATTATTTACAACGGGAAAAGAAGTTCGACGAATTGCCAAACCATAGTTTCCTCTCAAATCTGAATGAGGATCCCAATGAACACTTCTCCGAGGAAGAATTAGCCGTTCATATAGCAAGATCTATTGAAACACTGCCCCTTCAGTGCAGAAAGATATTCCTTCTGGCCTATAACGATCGTTTAACTTATGACGAAATTGCGTCAACTTTGAACTTATCTAAAAACACGATTAAAACACAGATGGGGATAGCCTATAAAATACTGAAAGAAAGGTTGAAGAATTATTTCCTGAATCTTTTCACGGTATCATTCAGACAAAGAGCACGTAAAGGGATTTGATTTTTATGATCTATGTGACCCTAATCGGTTTTTTTTAGGAAATATTGAATTTGATTTCACCCTTTTCCCAAGTTTCTGTGTCTTAAAAAGAAAATGATGAACAAGGATCAACATAAATGGGAATTGTGGGCGGCGCTCCTGCATGGAGAAGCGCAAAAATCTGAAACCGAAGCTTTACAGGATTCAGATACCGAAAAAGAGCTAACGGCTTTACGCAGGATTTATAATTCGCGTGAAAAAGTTGTACAACTTAGTCAACTAAAACCCGCCGATGTTGCATGGTGTGACTTAAAGGGGAAGCTCTTTTCGCGTAACCGTTGGATGGAACTTCTGAAATATGCTGCCGTCTTGATCGTTTCATTGCTGATAACAGGCAGTATTTTTTATTCCTACCATTTCCGTCAAACTGCACAGGATGAATACGCCAGCATATCCGCTCCCAATGGACAAATCTCGAATGTAACATTATTTGATGGTACAAATGTCTGGTTGAATGCAGGATCAAAGCTGATCTATAAACATTCGTTCAATCAGAAGAACCGGGAGGTAATTTTGGATGGAGAGGCTCTTTTTTCGGTAACAAAAAATGAGAAGATCCCTTTTATTGTTCATGCAGGGAGCACACAAATCAAGGTGCATGGCACCCAGTTCAATGTGAAAGCTTATGCGAATGATCTGAAAATAGAAACTGTTCTGGTAGAAGGTGAGGTTGAATTTTTTTCGGATAAAAGATCGGTGTTTATGAAACCCGGCGAGCAATTACTTTTCACAAAGAATTCCGGCGAGTTGGTAAAGAACAATGTAAGCACAGACGAACACACCGCTTGGAAAAGCGGGAAGATGTATTTCCACGATGAAACTTTGCTAAACCTTACCAGGCAGTTGGAACGGTGGTATGAAGTAAAGTTCATTTTCAGTGATGAACAGATTCCGAGGTATCGATTTTCCGGGGTAATTAATAAAGAAAGGTCATTGGAGTATACTTTGAATATCATTCAGGATATTAACAAAGTGAAGTTTGAATTTGACAAAGAACAGATCATGGTGAAAAATAAATAAAAAATCAAGCCGGAATATGCTGGTCACATAATCCGGCCCAATAAAATCTATTACCTGCTTTAGCAGAACAGGTATTAGCAAGTTTAACACTCAAATACAAATTTATGAAAAAAAATCAGATCTATCCGCCAGCGCGGACAAGGTATTTCACACCTAAACTATTGTTGAGTATGAAATTGACAGTCTTTCTATTCCTGATCAGTATTCTTGCAGCAACGGCCAGTACTTATTCGCAGCAAAGTAAGTTTGACCTTAATTATAAGAATGTTGCCATCAAAGAGGTGTTAAATGAAATTAAAGCAAGAAGCGATTTTCAGTTCTTTTACAGCAACGATGACTTCGACATTAACCGAAAAGTAGATGTTCAGGTTAAAGATGCCAGTGTGGAGGAGGTCCTGAACCAACTTCTTGAATCAATGGATGTAACCTACAAAATTGTTGACAAGTCAGTCATTATTTCCAGAAACGACATGAAATGGTCGTTTGACAGGATGAATCAAGTAAATAGCATTGCAGGGAAAGTTACTGACTCGGCAGGAATGCCGTTGCCAGGTGTAACAGTTGTTATTAAAGGTACTACAACCGGTACGATTACAGGAGGTGACGGACATTATTCGTTGGCAAATGTAGCTGCTGATGCTGTATTGGTTTTTTCGTTTGTAGGAATGAAAAACAAGGAACTATCTGTTTCAGGGAAAAGTACACTTCATGTAGTTATGGATGAAGAAACCATTGGTATCGGCGAAGTAATTGCAGTCGGATATGGTGTCCAGAAAAAAGAAAATCTGACCGGGGCCGTTTCCGTAGTGAAAATGGAACAAATATTAGGGAGTCGTCCGGTTACAAACGTGGGGGCTGCGTTACAGGGGACTATTCCCGGCTTAGTGGTTACGGGTGATGCTATTCCGGGGAAAGGCAAGACTTTTAATATTCGTGGTACAACTTCGATCAATGGAGGAGAACCACTTATTCTGGTTGACAATGTGCCCGCGCAAATCGATTTGATTAATCCGGAAGATATCGAATCCGTTTCGGTCTTGAAGGATGCTTCATCAGCGGCCGTTTACGGAGCTCGTGGCGCCTTTGGTGTAATCCTCATTACAACCAAGAAAGCAAAAAAGAATGCTGCGCCTCAGTTGAACTACAATAATAACTTTGGATTTATCAAGAGTATTAACCGGCCGGTGCAGGCTTCTGTACTTGATATACTGGAAACCCAATTGGCATGGGACAATGACGGAAAATATTATGCAGACGGACAAATTTTATCCGATTGGATTGAATATGTAAAGGAGTATAATAATAATCCGTCTGCTTTTCCTGCTAATGGGATTTATATGCCTGAAGGAACTCAAACCTATTATTACCTGAAAGACAATGATCCCCAAGGGGCCATTCTTGATAATTTCGGTTTCCAACAGACTCATAATGTCTCGGCAAGTGGGGGAAGTGAGAAGACTACCTATCGGATTTCTCTTGGGTATACTGACAATCAGGGGACTTTGATTACCAATAAAGACAGTTACGATCGTGTCAGTATCAGTTCATTCGTGAGCACAGATATCACATCCTGGTTTACCCAATCGTTGGATATTCGGTACGCAAACAGTAACCGTTCGTATGTTGAGTCAGATGCATCCATTTATCGGTTACAGCTTCCCCGGTTTTACCCTATCGGCAATATTGTAAGGAGCAACGATTTGGAAGGGCCTGCATATCCGACAAATGCGCCGTCAAACTATCTGCTCCTGAAAGATCCGGTGAAGTACAAAGAAGAAAATCCCCGCATTTTCTCCCGGACTTCAATACGACCGTTCAAAGGTTTTGAGGCTATTTTTGAGTATACTTTCGATAAAAACAATTCTGACCGAAAATTTTACAACAGCCCGTTTGAGATGACAAACGACCAGATGGGTTTATTATGGTCGGACAATCCCTCTTCGGGCAGGTACAGGAACGATAAAAGCCTTACCGACTACAATGCGATTAATACTTACGGAACATACGAGTTGAGCCTGAACGGAAACCATAATTTCAAGGCGATGGCTGGTTATTCGCAGGAATCACGGTATTACGAATCAATGTGGGCCCGGCGTGACGAAATGATTAATCCCGACATGCCTTCTCTCAGCAGTGCAACCGGTGAAATGCAGGTGAACGACGAATACAAGGAATATGCCATTCGAAGCGGGTTCTTCCGCCTGAATTACGATTTTGCGGGGCGTTATTTGTTTGAGGCAAACGGACGTTACGATGGTTCGTCAAAATTTCCAAGTAAAAGCCGTTTCGGGTTCTTCCCCTCATTTTCGTTGGGTTGGCAGATGGCACAGGAAAAATGGATGGAATGGAGCCGCTCATACATCGATGAGCTGAAAATAAGGGGTTCGTGGGGGCAAATTGGCAATCAGGCAATTTCGGAATACGCGTATACTCCTGCTATGGGAACCTATCAGGCACAATGGATACAGGCAGGAAAGCGGCCCATGACACTGAATGCCCCCGGATTAGTCAGAAATGACTTTTCGTGGGAAGTGGTCCAAACCCTCAATTTTGGAGTTGATTTCCGTTTGTTGAACGACCGCCTTGCAGGAACTTTTGACTGGTATCAGCGGGATACAAAGGATATGTTGATGCCGGGAGCCGAATTCCCAAGTATTGTGGGAACTTCAGCGCCAGAACAAAATGCGGCAGACCTGAGTACAAAAGGATGGGAGTTTGCCATCTCGTGGCGCGATAAAATTGGCAACTGGGGTTACAATGTCGGATTTAATATCTACGATTCCAAAAGCGTCATCACCAAATACGACAACGCGGCCGGTTTGTTTTATGAAAGGAACAGCGCGCAGGATGCCAAGCGGTATCGCGAAGGAATGGTATTGGGCGAAATATGGGGATATGTGACAGACCGTTATTATACGATTGACGATTTTCAGGATGGATGGCAAAGTGGTTCGTGGGTACTTAAAGAAGGAGTGACAACTATAAAAGGGAACAACACGATCCGCCCTGGCGACATCATGTTTAAGAACCTGGTGGACGACCCGGATAATGGCAGTGTAAACCAGATTGACAACGGGCGTGATAATATTTACGATCCGGGCGACCGCACAATAATTGGGAACCAGACTCCCCGTTTCCAGTTTGGGACAAACATGGGAGTCAGCTGGAAGAATATCGATTTGTCTGTTTTTCTACAGGGTACCGGAAAACGCGATGCCTGGCTGGGAGGAGACCTTGTATTCCCACTGGCAAACGGCGGTTACGGGACGATGTACTCTCATCAACTCGATTACTGGAAACCAATTGATCCGGCAAATGGAAACTGGAACCCGGTAAACCCGAATGCTGAATTTCCCCGGTTGTATGATGAAAACAAAAATGCAGCATCCAACAGGCGCATTCAAACCAAATATCTTTCCAATGCATCTTATATCCGTTTGAAAAATATTACTCTTAGTTACAAGTTACCCGGATATCTTGTGAAAAAGGTAAATATGGCAGGTGTAAAGGTATTTTTCTCCGGAGAAAATCTTCATACCTGGGATAAACTTCCAGAAGGATTCGACCCGGAACGTTTGAATTGGGGGTATCCTTTTTACAGAACCTGTTCTTTTGGTATTAATGTTACACTTTAACCTGATTGAAAATGAAAAAATACTTACTAATATTTCCGGTTATAGCAGCCTTCGTACTTGGAGCCTGTAATGATGATTTTCTGGAAAAATACCCCATTGAATCACAAACAGAAGCAACCGCATTTAAAACGAATGAGAATTTCAGGACCTATGCCTGGTCTTTTTATTCTGTATTCAATGATTACAACAATTTTGTACAGGGTATCGATCCTGAATTTGGCCGGTACAATGGTGATTGGCGGGCAGGCTACCTGTCAGTTTATTCGACAACCGAAGATAACCCATATCGTAACAATACGGCACAGGCCCCGTCAAGCGGTGGCGGTTGGAATTTTTCATTTATTCGCAGGGTATGCCTCCTGCTTGACAATGTGGACAAATCGGAAATGGTGGAGAAAGATAAAGCGCATTGGCGTTCTGTCGGTTATTTTTTCCATTCGTATAACTACATGGAGCTGGTATCGCGTTTTGGTGACGTCCCATGGGTGGACAAAGTATTGGGTGAAACCGATGTCGATTTGATCTATGGAACACGGACTTCCAGAATTGAAGTAACCAATAAAATATTGGAACGACTCCTGTTTGCCGAAAATAACATAAAAGCCGAGGGCGATGGTGACAATACAATTAATAAAAATGTAGTACGCGCTTTCATATCGCGCTTTTGTTTGTTTGAAGGAACCTGGCGAAAATATCACGGATTGGGCGACTATGAAAAATTTCTTAATGAAGCAATCCGTGTTTCAGAAGAGTTGATGAAAGTTTTTCCTCAGGTTAACAGCGATTACGATAAACTGATGTGCAGCGAAGACTTGAGTACCTATACAGGCATCATCCTTTACAAAGAGTATGTTAAAGACCTCTTGACCCATACAATTAGCCAACGCGACCGTTCGAATGTCAGTAAATATGAAATGCACAAAGCAACAGCGGAAATGTATCTTTGCTCAGACGGAAAGACCATATCAAACAGTGCATTGTATGCAGGTGACGAGACGATGTATCATGAATTCAGAAACCGTGACCGCCGGTTAATTCTCCAGGTTGTACCGCCTTATTTCATGGCAACCGGATTAAATCAGGACTTTACTCCGAATAGTTCGGTAAACTCGACAAAATACCATGCAAATGTAGATCCGTTTGAATATGTGGAGCTTATGAAGCAGATTCTCCCGAACAATCCCTCCAAGCGGTTGCCTGTCTTCAACTGGTCCGGTACGATGAACTGGACATCGCCCAATGTGATTGGTCCGGGACAAGCACCGATTGCATCGCGCTCAGGCTACCATATGTGGCGGCATTATACTTTAGGCGATTCGTTTAGTAATATGGCTGCAGTTAATACATTCGATAAACCCATTTTTTATATCGAAGAAGTATTGCTGAATTATGCCGAAGCGATGTTTGAGATGGGCCGTTTCAGTCAAACAGTTGCTGATCTGACAATTAATAAACTGCGCAAGCGTGCGGCTATAGCTGATATGAATGTATCTGAAATAGATGACTCTTTTGATCCAAAGCGGGATGTTACGGTTGATCCTGTATTGTGGGAAATCCGTCGTGAACGGTTAGTTGAACTAATGGGTGAAGGGTTTGGATTTCAGGACGTACGCAGATGGAAAACCGCGGCGTGGTTTGTTAACCAGGACCAGATGGGCGTCCGGATTAAAAAGTCGGATTACACCAATGCTGCCGGGGTAATTGTTGCTGCATGGAACAATCTGAAATTAGTTGACCGCGATTTTAACCCTGTAAATAATGAAGGGTATTTACAAAGGTTTATAAATCCTGTGAAAATTGGCAAGGGCTGGAAAGACCAGTATTATTTGTTTCCGATACCTCTGAATGATTTATCGCTGAACGAAAACCTGGAACAGAACCCCGGTTGGAACTAGCAGGCCATTTTCGGCTATCACAAAACATTTCTTGTTATCATTAGTCATTGTTGTCCGCGGTGCCGGACAACAATGATTCAAATTTTTCATGCATGAACCGAAGCAATTTACGAACAAAAGCCATTGCGCTTGTCACCTTTGTCATGCTGTCTGGGCTTGTACAATCGCAGCGTTACCCAAGGGCGCACGATGGCGTGATGTTGCTTGACGGCACATCCTTTCCTTTTTGGAACGATGAGACTGTATATAAAAAAAAGTATTACGTTGATCAAAACCATCCCGCCGCTTCGGATTATAATGCCGGAACAGAGGGAAGTCCGTTTCGAACCATCGGGCGTGCGGCCAGAGAAGTGCAGCCGGGCGAAAAAGTGTTGGTAAAAAAGGGCATTTACCGCGAATCAGTTCGCCCTGTTCGGGGAGGAGACGGACCGGCAGCGATGATTGCCTACGAAGCGGCCCCCGGGGGCGATGTGGTTATCAGCGGTTCCGAAGTGGTAAGGGATAAATGGGTGAAGTCGCGAACCCCTTACGAACCATCCATGTCGTTTTCTCATAAATTATGGATGGTATCGTTGCCGGTTTATTATTTTGAAGAGTCGAACCCATTCCGGATCCAAAATGCGAATGAGTATGATATGAAAGTGATGCGGTGGGCCAAAGACTGGACGAACCGTGTCCCCTATACATTGGTGAGGGGAATGGTATTCCAGAACGGTGAACGGATGACACAACTTTGTGCCTATGAAGATATTGTAAAACTTCCCGGATCGTATTGGGTCGATACAACCCGCACCGAAAAAAGTGAATGCACCATCCACATCCATCCGTTCGGGGGGAAAGACCCCAACAACCAGCTTATGGAGGTAACCACACGCCAAAGCCCGTTTAACCCGAAGGCGAAAGGTGTCAATTATATACGGCTGAACGGTTTTACGATCGAACAGGTCGGGAACGGGTTCCCGCG
Organism: Gaoshiqia hydrogeniformans; assembly: GCF_049347105.1. Classification (GTDB taxonomy): domain Bacteria; phylum Bacteroidota; class Bacteroidia; order Bacteroidales; family Prolixibacteraceae; genus Gaoshiqia; species Gaoshiqia hydrogeniformans. The sequence continues at coordinate 4,989,101 of NZ_CP186334.1, read as the reverse complement.
ATCGGGAAAAGGTGCATTGTCGAACTTTGGCGGAAGCCATTGGATTATTGAAAATAATGTGTTCCGGAAAATCAATAGTGTGGCTATTGAAATTGGCGCTAGGACCGATGAACATTTCGACGAGGGAAGCCGCGAAACGCTGGAAGCGGTTTCTGGCCGGAATATCGTCAGGAACAATACGATATACGATTGTGGGACGGGCGGCATTCAGGGGATGATCAACTTCGAAAACCTGATCGAAGATAACCACATCTATAATTTGGGATGGCAGGAGGCTGAATTTTATTACGAAACGGCAGCAATCAAAATCTTATATACCCGTAACTGCCTGGTTCGCCGGAACCACATCCACGATATTGAGGCTGCTATGGGGATATGGCTCGATGCCAACAACATTAACTCGCGGGTGACCCAAAACCTGCTGTACAACGTGAGCTGCAATTTCGGGGGAATTTTTATGGAAGTATCGACCCGCGCAAATCTGGTAGACAATAACCTGGTGTGGAATTGCGGAAAACATGGCATTTATCAGCACGACCACGATTCGCTTTATGTGGTTCATAACCTGGTAGGGCATTCGAAAGAGAACGGGATCATGACAAAAATAACCCCGGGCCGCCGGAAAGACGACCGGTTTACCACGGCTGCACACAATAAAATTCTTTATAATGTGCTGGTTGACAATCCCAGGCCTTTCTCGTATATCGATTCGCTAACAACTGTTTCCGATTACAATTTGGTCGCTTCATCGGAAAGTAAGGACGAGAAGTTTAACTGGGAATCGTGGCAAAAGGCAGGATTTGACAAAAACAGCAGGATTGCCGACATCTCTGGGAAATTCAACCCGTCCGATCTTGTTTTTGAACTGGAGATAAAAGGCGCGTTCCCTTTGGTTGACAGGTTGCCGTATATTACCGAAGACTTTCTCGGGCGAAAATACAATACTCAGCATATTTTTTCCGGGGCATTGAAAGGCGGAAAAAACGAAGTCATCCAATTATCGGAGTATTTCAAAAAGTAAAAAGAGATTACAAAATTTTGTCAGTTTACATAAACAGGACATGAAAAAAACGATCTGTTCAATAATAGTTTTGCTGTACGCTTTCGGCGTTTCCGGACAAACCCCGATTGATAAACCATCGCCATGGCAAAAGCAGGATTTCAAGTCCAAGCGCATTTCGAGCTGGAACCAAAAAGAAGCCATCAACCAAGACTGGCTGATCGTTAAAAAAGGGGAGCGCGCGCAGTTGGCCGATATTGAAGGCCCTTCGGTCATTTCGCACATCTGGTGCGCGGTCGATAATTTATTCGAGGTGAAAGACTCCATGTTCGTCCGGAAAAATTCCCTGGAAATATACTGGGACGGCTTGGATTATCCCAGCGTGCGCGTCCCATTGGGCGATTTCTTCGGAATAGGGCACGGAAAGGTTCGGAGTTATTCCAGCGAATTGTTCGACATGTCGATAAACGAAGGCGAGCGAAGGGGCGCACTGAACAGTTGGGTAAAAATGCCGTTCAACAAAAGGGCGAAGATTTTCCTGGTCAACGAAAGCGAAGTGGATACCCGGATATTTTATTATATCGATTATCAGGAATATAAAAAGCCGTTCAAAAAACCGTATTATTTTCATTGCTCATGGAAAGCCGAAATGCCGACAAAACCGGTTTCTTATGATTCAGGCAAGAAAGGCGAAAACAATTACGTCATCCTCGAAACTGAAGGCGAAGGCAATTACCTGGGCTGCAACCTGAGCATCGATAATTTTACCGGGGGCTGGTGGGGCGAAGGCGACGATATGATCTATGTTGACGGGGAAGCTTTCCCGCCTGCCCTTCACGGTACCGGTAGCGAAGATTATTTCAACCATGCCTGGGGAATGCAGGACAATTGTTTCCCGTATGCCGGGACTTCGTGGTTCAACCACGCGCACAACAACTGGGACGGACTGTGGACCATGTACCGTTTCCATATCAAAGACCCCGTACCTTTTACCAAAAACATCAGGGTGACCATTGAGCATGGCTGCCACAACGAGCGTTCCGACGATTATTCGTCAACCGCCTACTGGTACCAGTGGCCAATTGTTGAAGCGCCTGTGTTGCCCGCTGTGAAAGGCCGAATCACCAGAATTCACGAACGAAACGATAGAAAAGAACTACTAAATAATAATTTACCATGAGATTACTGAATTTATTTTTTGCAATTGGGTTGCTCTGTTTTTTTGCAGGGTGCAACAAAGTAAGCCCTCCTGCGCCTTTTGGCCCGTTGCCTACCGAACGTCAACTGGCCTGGCACGAATTGGAATATTATGGTTTTATCCATTTCAATATGAACACCTTCACCAACATGGAGTGGGGGATGGGCGACGAGAAGCCGGAACAGTTTAACCCGACCGAACTGGATTGCCGCCAGTGGGCGCGCGTTTGCAAAGAAGCCGGGATGAAAGGCATTATCTTAACGGCAAAGCACCACGATGGTTTTTGCTTGTGGCCATCGGCTTATACCGAACATTCTGTAAAAAACTCACCATGGAAAGAAGGCAAGGGTGACGTTGTCCGCGAATTTGCCGATGCGTGTGAAGAATATGGCCTGAAATTCGGCGTGTACCTCTCGCCCTGGGACCGCAACCACGCCGATTATGGCAAGCCCGAATACATTACCTATTTCAGGGACCAGTTGCGCGAGTTGCTCACCAACTACGGCGAAGTGTTTGAAGTTTGGTTCGATGGCGCAAACGGCGGAACCGGCTGGTATGGTGGAGCCAACGAAGAACGCCGGGTGGATAAACTTACCTATTACGATTGGCCAACAACTTTTGAACTGGTACGCGAACTGCAGCCCAATGCGGTGATGTTTTCGGATGGTGGCCCCGATATCCGATGGGTAGGGAACGAAGAAGGCTGGGCGCGACCGACCAACTGGTGTTTGCTGAAACGCGATGATTTTGCGCCCGGAGTGGCCAAAGACCGTGAGCATCTTCGCGCTGGCCAAGAAGACGGAACGCATTGGGTTCCCGCCGAAGTGGACGTATCCATCCGTCCGGGATGGTATTACCACACCGAGGAAGACCACCAGGTAAAAACATTGCCGCACCTGCTCGATATTTATTATCATTCAGTGGGAAGGAACGGTTCTTTGTTGCTGAATTTTCCGGTCGATCCGCGGGGCCTGATCCACGAAAAAGATGTGGAACAAGTGATGAAACTGGCTGCTGCACTGAAAGCCGATTTTGCTGAAAATATGGCCAAAGGGAAAAAAGTTTCGGCGTCCAATGTGCGCGGAAAATCAAAAAAATACAATACGGAGAAGGCTTTCGATGATGATCCGCAGACTTATTGGGCGACCGATGACGATGTTTTGCAGGCTTCGCTGGTAATCGACTTTATGCAACCGGTGGCGTTCAACCGTTTTCTGGCGCAGGAATATATCCCGCTGGGGCAAAGGGTGAAAAAGTTCACCCTTGAGGCAAATGTGGATGGCGCCTGGCAGAAAATTGCTGAAGAAACCACCATTGGCTACAAACGCATCCTGCGTTTCCCAACGGTTACGGCCACTCAATTGCGTTTTACGATTGATGATGCAAAAGCTTGTCCGCTGATTTCCAACATCCAGGTGTTCAATGCGCCCAAAGTACTTGAATCACCCGTAATCCGCAGGGACCAGCAGGGCTTGGTAAGCATTGCCAAATCCGATAGTGACACCGAAATTTATTACACCGTCGATCAATCGGAACCGGGTATTTCTTCGTTAAAATACAGCGAACCATTTTTGCTGAATACAAAAGCGGTGGTAAAAGCGGTGGCCATCGATCCATCAACACAAAAAGAAAGCCCTGTGGCGGTACAGAGTTTTGATGTTTCCAAAACCAACTGGAAACTGATGGGCGAAGCCGGAACGCTTAAAAATGTACCGGTAATTTTTGATGGCGATCCCAACACCGCGATCAGTTTTGCCAGCGAATTGCCTGCCGATTTTGTGGTTGACCTTGGTGAAATGCTTGCCCTGAAAGGATTTTCTTATTTGCCCGACCAGCGGCAGGGACATTCAGGCATTATTTATTCCTATAAATTTTATACCAGCAAAGATGGCCGTAACTGGGGCAGCCCGGTGGCTTCGGGCGAATTCTCGAATATACAGAACAGCCCGGTGTTGCAGCAAATAGCGTTTGCAACTGTTGATGCAAGGTTTGTGAAATTGAGCGCTGTCACCCTGGCGTCTGACCACAAGAAAGTAGGAATGGCCGAATTTGATGTTGTTACCCAATAAACTGTAAATGAATACGAAATTATTGTTGTTGACCGGGGCTGCTGCCATCTCGTCCGTTTACGGATGTGCTGACGACGGTCCCGGAAAACCCAAAAACCGTCCAAACATTATCTTTATTCTGGCCGATGATCTGGGGTACGGGGACCTGGGCTTCAATGGAGGCCAAAAAATAAAAACGCCGAACCTCGACCGGATGGCGGGCGAAGGGATTGTGTTTACCCACCATTACGCGGGCTCGACGGTTTGCGGCCCATCCAGGGCCTGTTTGATGACCGGCTTGCATACCGGACACGCCCCAGTCAGGGAAAATCCGGACTGGACCAAAAGTGGCAACCCGGTTGACATCGGTTTGGAAGACGTAACTGTGGCGGATGAGCTAAAACGTGCCGCATATACCTGCGGGATAATCGGGAAATGGGGGCTGGCCGAAAACCTCGACGAGGGAATGCCACTGAAACAGGGCTTCGATTATTTTTATGGTTTTGCGACACATGCGGCGGCCCATCATTATTATCCGGAGAAAATATGGGAAAACGATCAGGAAATCGTGATTGAAGGGAATGTAATGATGGACAAAATCGGGAAATATGCCGATGATTTGTTTATTGACAAAGCTCTTCAGTTTATTGACAGGAATCAGGACAAGCCGTTTTTTCTTTATTACACGCCCACCATTCCCCACTACGAATTAACCGTTCCGGAGAGCGAAAAGGAATATTATTACCAACAAAACTGGCCGCTCCGGAAAATGGTGCCGGGGCATTACCGGCACGACGAAAACGGGTATGTGACTTATGCCACGATGGTCAGCCGCCTCGACCGGAATGTTGCCCGTATTTTGGAGCAGTTGGAAAAACTTGGGCTGGATGAAAATACGCTGGTAATTTTTGCCAGCGACAACGGCCATGAGTTTGATGATGTGAACAACGAATTTCTGAACAGCAACGGCGATTTCCGTGGGAAAAAACGCGACCTGTACGAAGGTGGCATCCGTGTGCCCTTTATTGCCCGCTGGCCCGGGACCATACAAGCGGGTACGCAAAGCAGCCATGTCTCTGCCTTTTGGGATTTTTTGCCCACTGCCTGCGAACTGGCCAGGTTAAAACCTTCAGGCAAAACCGATGGGATTTCGTATCTGCCATCGCTTCTTGGGAACGATAAAAAACAAAAAAAACACGACTATCTTTACTGGGAGTTCAACGAAAACAAAGGCCCGATGCAAGCGCTGATCAAAGGTGAATGGAAATTGGTGCATTTTGTGGGGAAAAGCTACGAACTGTACAACCTGGATTCCGATGTTTCGGAGAAAAACAATGTGTTGAATGATTTTCCCGAGGTGGCCGGGCAGTTAAAAAGCATGATGCTTTCGGCGCGTACCGAGCATCCCGAATTTCCGCTTGAACCAAAGAAAAAGTAAGGAGAAAAACTAAAAACCGTGCCGGATGAATGCTAAAAATATCGCTTTTACATCGCTGTTTATTGGATCTTTTGCAATGGCACAGGAAAAGCCAAATATACTGTGGGTGACCATTGAGGACACCTCGCCGCATTTTATCGGTTGTTACGGCAACAACGATGCGCGAACGCCGGTGATCGACCAGTTGGCAAGGGAAGGCGTACGGTTTACCAATGCTTTTTCAACCGGAACGGTTTGTTCTCCAAGCCGCTCGGCGCTGATCACCGGGGTGAAAACGTGCAAGACTGGCACAGGCAACCACAGGAGTTTTTACCCGGTTCCCGAATTTATGAAAGGCTTCCCGTTCTACTTGCAAAAAGAAGGCTACTACACGAGCAACAATAGCAAAACCGACTATAATGTGGCCAACGAAGAGGCGTTCATCCGGGAGGCCTGGAATGAAAGCTCGACGCAAGCCGGTTGGTGGAAACGAAAGCCGGGGCAGCCTTTTTTCGCGGTTTTCAATTTTATGGAACCGCACCAGTCGAAAACAATGACGCAGCCATATTCCGTTTATAAGGCCAATACCTTGGAAAAACTGGCAGAAAACGAGCGAATATCGGACCAGGATTTCGACATGCCGCCGTTTTATCGCGACACGCCCGAAATGCGGAAACAGTTTGCACGGGTTTATAACGCGATAAAACTCACCGACAACCGGATTGGCGAACTGCTGAAGCGGCTTGAAAACGATCACCTGAAAGACAGCACCATTATTTTCTTTTTTGCCGACCACGGCGAAGGCATCCCACGCGGCAAAACCAACGGCATCAACCTGGGCTATCGCGTCCCGTTTGTGATTTGGTTTCCCGAAATGTACAAACACCTTTCGCCGTGGGGGACAAAGGGTGTGGTTACTGATGAACTGATCGATTTTGAAGACTTGGCGCCGACACTGATCAGCCTCACCGGAGGGAATGTCCCCGAACATCTCGCCGGAAGGGTTTTGATAGGAAAGCAACGTTCGAAGCCGACCGATCACCTGGTTCTTTCATCCGACCGATCGGACAACGGGATCGACTTGGTGCGCAGCGTCACCGATGGAAAATACATGTACTCGCGGAATTTTATGCCTTTTATGCCCGAAGCCCGCTACATCCGGTACATGGAAATTGGCGAAATCAAGCAGTTGATGCGAAAGGATTTAGCGGACGATAAACTAAACCCGTTGCAGAAAAGCCTGTTTGAAAAACGTCCACCTGAATTTTTGTTCGACATTGAAAACGATCCATGGGAAACGAAAAACTTGGCCGGTGACCCAACCTTCAAACCGGTTCTGGAAAAAATGCGCGCCCGGTTGAAAAAAGAGGTACTTGACTCGCGCGATGTATTATTTCTTCCGGAATATGAAATCGGGTTGATTTCCCAATCGCTGACGCCGTATGAGTACCGCCTGAAAAATAACGACTTTCCGGTCAGGCAGATTTTTGCCGCCGCCAACTTATCCGGCTTTACAGGAAAAGTTGTTACCGAGAAGCAGGTAAAACTGCTCCGAAGCAACAATAAATGGGTGCGGTACTGGGCCGCGCTGGGTTTGCGGGCGCGACCTTCCGAAATCATAAAAACATTCATCCCTGAAATAAAAAAAGCGATGGACGATAATTACCCGCCGGTTGCGGTTATTGCTTCTGCCATTGTTTTTCAGGAGCAAAATGACAAAGAAGCGGAGGCGAAGCTGATCGGGTTTTGCACCGATAAAAATATGGACATTGCACTGATGGCCCTCAACCTGTTGGTATATGCCGATAACAAACAGCCTTTTGTCGATACGGTAAAAAAAGTCAGGGAGAATGAGGCCGCCAGTTACAATGTGAAAGCAGCCTGTCTCGATTTTCTGGGAAGTTTGGGCTTGGTGCCCAATACTTTCGACTGGGAATTTTAAGAATTATCAATGAAGTAAGAACCTAAGTATGTATATGAAATTTTATCAGTTCCTGATCATCGTTTTGATCGGTTGGGGCGTTTTGGCGCCAATAAATTTGGCAGCAAAGGAAAGCGAAAGCACCGTAATCCAGTTGCAAAACGGCAAGTTTATGGCGGTTCAGGTTTGTTCCGACAACATTGTGCGGATCAGGCTGTCGGATAAAAATTCGTTTTCCGAATCGCTGATGGAGCGCTATGAAGTAGTGAAAACTGACTGGGCAGAAACCGAATTTTCAAAGAACATGGATGCGGATCAATACCGGTTAGCAACCAAAAAGTTTGCGCTGTTGGTTGACTGTAAAGACGGGAGGATCAGTGTGAAAAATCCAGCCGGAAACCCGATCATCGAACAGCTTGTTTTTCACGAAAATACACAGCCGCTGTGTGCCGGACTGAAAAAGTCGTTCAGTGAATACTTTATCAATCCGAAACGCAAAGGGGCGATTATTGGCGATGTAGACGGAAAAGTAAACGAACAGTTTGACGAGGAAACCGGAAGCCTGGAGAAAAGCAGCCTATTTGAAATTTCGTTGAAAGACACGGAATTGTTTTATGGAGGGGGAAGTTCCAGCCGCAAAACCATCCAGCACCGTGGAACGGCATTGCGCACCTGGGCAAGCTATCAGCGTTCCGAATCGTCGATGCCTTTTTTGATGAGTTCTTCGGGATGGGGCATTTTCAACAACGTAACTTTCAGAAATTACTTCGATATTGGCCGTTTTCAGGAGGATAAATTGTTCGTGTACAATACTGACGGCGAGATTGATTTTTACCTAATGTTTGGGCGCGATATGGTTGATGTACTCGATTTGTACACAACCATCACCGGTAAACCTTATCTGCTGCCCAAATGGGCGTATGGCCTGGCTTTCGGGAGCAACACGCTCGAAAACCAGTTCAATGTACTCGACAATGCCAACCGCTTTAGGCAGGAAGAAATCCCCTGCGACATTTATTGGCTCGAACCACAGTGGATGAAGCAGAATTACGATTTCTCCACCAAAAAGGAATGGAACCTCGACCGTTTCCAAAACAGCTATTACTGGCTGCGCAACCCCAAAGACCCAAAAGCAACCAATTTGTTTGTCCGCCGGATGAAAGATTTGGGCTTTAAAATGGCGCTCTGGCTTTGTATTGACCACGATTTGAGCATTGAAGAAGAGGATTACCTGGCAAAAAAATCAGGAAAGCCGGAATCTGGGTTGGAACACTGGTTCCCGCACCTGAACAAGTTTGTAGATGAAGGGATTGCCGGTTTTAAGCTCGATCCGGGGCGTACTTTGGATGAACATCCCGACCGGAAATACCACAACGGTAAAACCGATGCCGAAATGCACAATGTGAATCAGGTTTTGCTGCAAAAGCAAATGTACCGCACATTCAGGGAACATACCGGTTTACGTTCGTTCCACCATTACTGTGGCGGTTATGCAGGTTCGCAACGCTGGGGGGCATCAACGGTTGGCGATAATGGCGGGCACATAAAAAGTCTGTACGATGTAATTAATCACAGCTTTTCGGGCAACCCCAATATGTCGATTGATGCATTGGAGAATGTGGTGGTCAAAGCTCCTGGTATCCATTATTCGTTTTTTATACCCTGGGTGCAGGTCAATAGTTGGGCATGGTTGCTCCATCCATGGTATTACAACCAGCGCGATAAAGATATGTTCCGGTTTTACGCCCAGTTGCGATACAGCCTTATGCCATACATTTATTCGGCGGCCATCAACAGTTCGTTGACCGGACAGCCCATTGCATGGCCAATGGCGCTTGCTTTTCCCGATGAGCCAAAGGTCGCAGGGGCATTGCACCAGTATATGTTTGGAGAAAATCTGCTGGTGGGCGCTTATACCAATTCGGTTTACCTTCCGGCGGGGCAGTGGATTGATTATTGGACTGGCAATCGGTTTCAGGGAAAACAGTTGGTAAAATGCGATATTCCTGAAGACAGGGGAGGGCCGCTTTTTATCAAAGCCGGGGCCATCATCCCGTATCAGTTTCCAAAAGCCTTTATCGAAGAAACCGCCGCAGATAGCCTGATTTTAAAAATTTATCCCCACAACGACAGTGATTTTACATTATTGGAAGATGATGGGATAAGTTATGGATATACCGACGGGAAATATTCTGAAATCAAGTTTCAGTGTCTGGCTTCCGGGAAGAAAATCGATTTTGTGATCAATCCGGTCCAGGGCTTTTATGAAGGAATGCCGGTGTCCCGACAATATAAGCTGGAGTTTTTTATTGACCAGAAGCCAAAGAAGATCCTTTTGAATAACAAAAAGATCGATAATTGGGAATTCATTAAGTCCGGGAAATTGGTGATCCGGCATTTCCAAACAGATCTTACGGAAAAGCAACATATTACCATTCTGTAAAACAACCTATCATGAGAAGTTTTGGCTTACTTTCTGTTTTTATTTTGATGTTTTTTTGTCAATCACAATCTCAACCGCTGTATGAACCATCTTGGCAATCGATTGATAGCAGGCCTGTTCCGGAGTGGTTCGAAAATTCAAAGTTCGGAATATTCATTCATTGGGGATTGTATTCCGTCCCTTCATGGGCGCCCACAACCGGTGGGACACACGACAAATATTCCGAATGGTATTGGTACAGGCAAAGCCCTAACGGCCATCAGTTAAAACCATTTGTGGATTTTCACCAGTCAATGTATGGGGAGAAAGTTTATTACCAAGATTTTGTGGCGCAATTTAATGCCGAACTGTTTGATCCTGACCAGTGGGCTGAAATTATTAAAGAATCCGGGGCACGATATGTCGTTCTCACATCGAAGCATCATGATGGATTTTGCCTGTGGCCGAGCGATAAAAGCTGGAACTGGAATAGCATGGATGTCGGCCCGCACCGGGATTTGTGCCAGGAGGTGTCCGTTTCGATAAAAAAGAGCGGGCTTCGAATGGGTTTTTATTATTCTTTATATGAGTGGTTTAATCCACTTTATCGGTCAAACGTCGAAAAGTATGTCGATGAACACATGATCCCTCAGTTGAAAGATTTGGTTGTCCGTTACCAACCTGAAATTATTTGGACTGATGGGGAGTGGGACCATCCGGCAGAAGTGTGGAAAAGTACAAATTTCCTTGCCTGGCTTTATAATGAATCTCCTGTGAAAGAATCAGTAGTGGTCAATGATCGTTGGGGAAAAGGGACTCGAAGCGTACATGGGGGATATTTTACAACAGAATATGATTTACTAAAAGGCCAGGGAACAAACAGTTTGGTTTTTAATAAGCCCTGGGAAGAGTGCAGGGGAGTTGGCGGATCGTTCGGGTACAACCGGAATGAGAACCTGGAGGACTATGAGTCTTCCGAATCACTGGTCAAGAACCTGATCAATAAAGTTGCCCGGGGAGGAAATTTGTTGCTCAACATTGGCCCTACGGCTGATGGAAGAATTCCGGTTATCATGCAACAACGACTGGCTGATATTGGGGCATGGTTAAAAATTAACGGGGAGGCAATTTATGGCACCCGCAAATGGGAGAAAGCGCCACCAGTTACCCCGACCACCTCAACGTTCTTCACACGGAAAGGCAAGGATCTTTATTTAATAGTTACCGAATGGCAAGATGACCCGATTGTTCTTGAGAATATAGGTAAAATCAATGCTGTTGAATTACTGGGCTTTAGTGGGAACGTGGATTTTTCGATATCTGAAAATCGGGCCATTATCAAGCCGCCCTTAGTTTCTCCGAAAACGTTGCTGGGCCAATATGCTTGGGTTTATAAACTGGTAGGAATATAAATATTAAAACGATAAATTATGAAGACGTTTGGTTTATTTGGGGCAATTCTTTTGCTCACTTTGTCAATGGCATGTCAAAAATCGATTCGGTATAGCGGAAACCCCATACTTCCCGATTTCCATGCCGATCCATCAGCACGGGTTTTCGGCAATAAGCTCTGGATATATCCTTCTCACGATATAGCTGGAAGCATCCACTGGGACATGGTTGACTGGCACGCTTTTTCAAGTTCCGACTTGGTAAACTGGACCGATCATGGAGTTATTTTTGGACTCGATGACATTGTATGGGCCGACAAGTGGGCCTGGGCGCCCGATTGCATTGAGCGCGACGGAAAGTATTATTTTTACTTCCCGGCCGACGACCAGATTGGGGTGGCCGTATCTGATAAGCCTGAGGGGCCTTTTGTCGATCCCCTGGGCAAACCGCTGATTGAACGGGAAGAATCGGGTACGCGGGTGATGGACCCGACAGTGTTTATCGACGACGATGGCCAGGCTTACCTCTATTTTGGACAAAATGTGCTTCGCGTGGTGAAGCTGAAAGAAGATATGATCACGAGGGACGGAGATATTACGGAACTGGAAGCGGAAAATTTCCACGAAGGGATATGGATGCACAAATACAATGGGAAGTACTACCTGTCGTACCCCGAATGGGACGGTAAAAACGCAGGAAAACTCGCCTACTCAATTGGCGATACGCCATACGGCCCGTTTGAATACAAAGGAGTTATCATGGACAATAATTCGAGGAACATCCACCATTCCATCGTTCAGTTTAAAGATGAGTGGTATTTGTTTTACCACATCCAGGGGCCCAGTGCTTTTGAGCGGAGGGTTTGCGCCGAATTTCTCGAATATAATCCGGATGGAACAATTAAGTCGGTGGAAATGACTGAAAGAGGCATAAAATAGGGCTTTGACTGGAGTCAGGCGTAATCTTGAGTATTAACCAAATTGTTTGGTTTGAAAGTCAAATCATCCTGCACGATTTAGCCAAAACCTGAATCAGATGAGAGCCAACAAACCGAACAAATTTTGTCCTGGCAGACATTATACAAATAATACCGCTTGCAATGCAGGCAATAGTGATCAACCGGGAAGGTTTAAAAACCTGTTTAAATCGAGAATAACGTAGGTAATTTTCCTAATGAATTGTCAATAAATAAATGCTACAAATTTGGAGCAATTTATTGAAGAGTTTTTCACTTCCCTTTCAAAAAATATGAACCTGCAACAACGGCATCCGCGAATCTTTGAGAAATCAGGTCTGCTACCTAATTCCCCGATAAGGTTTTTCTGATTTTTTCCAGTTGTTCTTTCGGATAATTTTCGTTGGGTTTTAAACTCAGGGCCTTATTGTAATAAAAACGAGCCACGCTGTAGTTCGCGCTGGTAAAGGCCTTATCGGCTTCTTCGATGTTTTGCGCGTATTCGCGATTGGCCTGTTCCAGGCTTTCCTGTTCCATCATTTTCTGGATTTCGGCGATTTTGATGGCCGGGTATTGCTCGTCTTTTTTGATGGATGCGGCACGTTGGTAATAAGAACGCGCGACTGCCAGGTTTTTACCGAAGAAGGCTTCATCGCCGCTCGAAACCAGGTTTTGATATTCCTGTTCTTCCCTGACCGAAAGCAAACTGTTGGTCAGTTTGTTGATTTCGGCAATCCGGTCTTTCGGATGTTGTTCCCACGACTTAATACCCAGTGCATTGTGGTAATAGAATCGGGCTACATTGTAGTTTTTACGTTCATATTCGGCGTCGGCCCGGGTAATGGCATCCAGGTATGCTTTTAGCTGCCCGGCTTCCAGTCCCTGGTCGATCAGTTTCCCGATTTCGGCAATCCGGTCTTTCGGATACTGATTCTGAGGCTGAAGGGCCGACGCCTTGTAATAATAGAACTGGGCGACGGTGTAGTCTTTCAACCCGTAATGTTCATCGGCATTTTTAATGGCTTCCCGGTATTGGTCATCGGTACCCGATGAGGCCAACCTCCGCGCGGCGGCTTCCTGTTGTTCCTGCAACATCCGGTTGATGTGCTCAATTTGTCCGGCCGGATAAGCTTCTTCCGGTTTAATTTTCAGGGCTTGCTGGTACGAGGTCAGGGCATTGGTCCATTCCTGGTTTTCAAACTGACGGTCGCCCCGGCTGATGGCATTTTTGTAATTGCTTTCCTGCTGCGCGAAGAAACTGATCAGATCGCGCACCTGTTTAATTTTTTCGTTCACCTCGGCTGTTCTTTCGGGCAGGATCAGGATGGCTTCCTGATACGAACCAATGGCTTCGTTCAGCTCCTGCCGTTCGAAACGGGTTTCGGCCTCCGCTATTTTCTGGTTGAACGCTTCCAGCTTCACCCTGGCCAGCGAGTCGGCCTGCGCTTTTTGTTTACGCGCCAGTTCGGCCAGTTCCTGTTGTTTCAGCAGGTTGGCAATGGCTTCGAGTTTTACCTTCGGATATTGCTCATCGGGGAAGAGGCCTAAGGCTTCGGTGTAGAACGTGCGGGCAGGTTCGTACAATTCGTTTTTAAATTCGTTATCGGCCCGGACAATGATTTCCTGGTATTTGGCGCGTTTGGCTTCTTCTTCGGCCAGACGTTGAGCGGCTGCTGCGGCTATACGGGCCGCTTCTTCGCGTTGGGCGATGATCTGCTCAATCTCGGCTATCCGCCGGGGAGGAAGGCTCTCCTGTGGTTTGAGGGCCAGGGCATTTCTAAACAGCCCGATGGATTCGGTATATTGTTCCTGTTTGAAGGCCTGTTCGGCATCGGCGATGTATTGCGTATATTGTTTGTCGAGTTCGGCCTGTTGTTGCAGGGAGAGCAGAATTCCGTCAATCTTTTCAATTTGCTGTGCCGGGTATTGTTCCTGCGGTTTCAGTGCAAGCGCTTCCAGGTATCCTGTTTTGGCTTCTGGATACTTTTCGCCGTAAAAGGCCTGATCGGCCAGGGCGATTTTTGCCTGGTAGTCGCTTTCCCGTTTAAGGCGGTCTGCTTCTTCGCGGGCCAGCTTTTCGTCAATCAGGCTGATTTGCTGCAGGGCGTAAGCATCGCCGGGTTTATACGCCAGGGCCGACTGGTAGGCCGGTTTGGCTTCGTTTAGTTGTTCCGCCTTAAACAAAACATCGGCTTTGACAATGGCTTCTTCGTACGCTTTTTGCATTTGCACGAGTTCCTGCTGCTGACGGAGCAGATCGGCCAGGATGCCGTCAATTTCGCTGATCCGGTCTTTCGGGTATTGTTCTGCAGGTTTTAAAGCTGAAGCAGCCATAAATTCATTTTTTGAAGGCTGATAGGCGTTTAAACGGAATAAAGAATCGGCTTTTCCGATCAATGCCAGGTAAGAGGCCTCCAGTTGTTTGGCTGTTTCGAGTTGGGCCAGAATTCCGTTTAAACGCCGGATCTGTTCTTGCGGGTAAATTTCGGCAGGTTTGTAGCTCAAGGCTTCACGGTACTTACCGATTGCTTCGGAATAGACTTCCCGGCCGGCCAGCTGATCAGCAGCTTCAATGGCTTCGAGGTAGGCCTGGTCGATGCGGGCCCTGTTTGCCAGGATTTCGTTAATCGCGGCAATCTGGCTCAGGGGGTATTGTTCGTCCGGTTTAATGGCAATGGCCGACTGGTATCCTGACCGGGCCGGCTCCCAACTGCTTTCCTTGAACAGGCGGTCGGCTTCGGTAATCAGGGAGGCATATTGTTCGTCATGCGCCTGCTGTTGCAGGATCAGGTCGATTTGTGTGATCCTGTTTTTCGCATGCTCCTGTTCGGGTTTCAGTTGCAAAACCTGTTGATAAAGCGATTTCGACGGAAGGTAGTTTTGTTTGTCGAATTCGCTGTCGGCATTGGACAGCAAACTTTCAAACTGCTGGTCCAATAACAGCAGGCGGTCGATTTCTGCAATCCGGTCTTTCGGGTATTGCTGGTCGGGCAGAATGGCCAGCGCCTGCGTGTATAACTCTTTTGATCCGCTTAACTGGTTTTGATTAAACAGCTGATCGGCCTGCGCGATGAGGCCGGCATAGTTTTGCTCGTTGGCCAGCCGGCGGAGCATTTCTTCGGTTTCGCGAATCCGGTTTTGGGCCGGCTCATCGTTGGGCTTTATCGTTAAAGCCTGGTTGAAAGCCAGCAGGGCATCGTTGAACGATTTTTCCTGAAAAGCCGAATTTCCTTTGGCCATTGCATCCAGGTATTGTTTTTCGATGGACGCCAACTGGGCCAGCCTGGCCCTTTCTTCTTCAATCCGTTTGAGCTGATCGCGGGCGTATTGCGAATCCCGGGGTTTTAGCCCGATCGCTTCGGTGTAAAGGTCGGCGGCCTGGTCGAAGATGTGCGAAATAAAGGCATCGTCGGCCCGGGCGATCAGTTGATTATACCGCTCGTCAATTTCTTGTTGGCCGAGCATCCGGTTTGATTCGGCCAGCCGATCCGTGGCATATTTATCTTTCGGTTTGATGTCGAGCGCCCGTTGATAAGCGGTCGCGGCCAGGTCGTAACGGCTTGCCCCGAATTGGGTATCGCCTTCGCGGATGGCCTCCTGGTAACTTTTGGTCACTTCGTCGGCCAGCAGCATAGCTGCCATCAGATCCTGAATCTCTGCAATCCGGTCTTTCGGGTAGGGCCGGTCGAAAAAGAGGGAGTTAGCCAACTGAAATTTTTCGAGGGCAGCTTCGAATTGCTTTTTTGCATAAAAGGCGTCGGCTTCTGCCACCGCTTTGTCATATTCTTTTTCGCGGGCGGCATGTTCCAACTGGTCGGCTTTGCTGATGTTTTTCATTTCGGCGGCCAGTGCTGCATTTTGCGCCTGTGCTTCCTTAATCATTTCGCGGAGCTGATTGTCGGAAAAGTAAATTTCCGAATCAAAATTATCAATCCGGGCATTATAAAACACGCGGGCTACCGGTTTTATCGTGAACGATCTGTCCAGATCTTCCACTTCTTTAAACAGGTTTAAAACGAAGGGCAGGGGAGGGAACTTGTTGTTTTTTCGTAATATTTCGTCGGGAACATAGGTTGAGATGATGATGATTTTCTGAAAACAACCGGCCAGGTTAAAAGTGAGTTGGTATTCGTTATTGAATTCCAGGTTGAAATCGAAGCGTCCGGATCTGGGGGGGGTAACCGTTTCCCCGCGTTCCCCGTTTTTTGAAACGGCGATGGTTGCACCGTCGAGTTTGCCGCTGTCGGTGGTTAAACGACCGTTCACAACAAAAAATATTTCATCTTCCTGCTGCGCGGAAAGCTGAAAAACAAATGCTATAAAGATGAATACCAGAAGCGCTTTTTTCAAGAACATACAGTTTAACACATTTTACCGGATTAAAGGATAAAATTAATCATTATCAGCTCAAAAACCCGATTATTGAAACGATATAAATATAAACTGACAGAAGACCATATTATTTTTTAGAGCTTAAAAATAAGTTTTAGGGCATAGCGATGCGGGTAAATCGCATTTAATTGCTTTATTTATGTTGATATACAAAACCGGTATTTTTTGATGAAGCGTGACCCATATTTTATTGAAGCTTTGCTGCCGATTCTGGCTTTGGTGCTTTTGCTGTCGTTAAACGTGGTATTTTTTGACGATACCCTGGCCGGATCGAATCAGCTGGCTTTGTTGCTGGCGGCCACCATTGCCGGCGTTATCGTTCGCCGAAGCGGGCAGAAATGGGAGAAAACAATCAAAAATGTGGTCAACACCATTGGTTCGGCCATGCCATCGATGTTGATTTTGTTGTTAATTGGTTCGTTAGCGGGTACCTGGCTGATCAGCGGCGTTATTCCAGCCATGATTTATTACGGTATGGACATCATTCACCCCAACCTGTTTTTAATGGCGGCGGTGGTGGTCAGTTCGGTGGTTTCGGTGGCAACGGGCAGTTCCTGGTCGACCGTGGCTACCATCGGTGTGGCCCTGATCGGCATTGGGAAAGCCATCGGGATCAGTGAGCCGATCGTGGCGGGGGCGATTATCTCCGGCGCCTATTTTGGCGATAAGATTTCTCCCCTGAGCGATACTACCAACCTGGCGCCCGCGATGGCCGGAACCGACCTGTTTACGCATATCCGCTACATGCTTCTGACCACGGCGCCCAGTATGGTTCTGACCCTGATTCTGTTTGCGGTGATCGGTTTTAATTACGACTTTAGTCAGGCGGTGATTGATGTGGTTGACACAAAATTGGCCATTAGCGGCGCCTTCAATACGTCGCCCGTGTTGTTTCTGGTACCGCTCATCCTCTTTGTCATTATCATGTTGAAGGTTCCGCCGATTCCTTCGCTGATGATCGGGACCTTGCTGGGAGGTGTTTTTGCCGTGATCTTTCAACCGCAAATCATCCGCGAAGTGGCCGGAGACCTGCCCAACTATGCCAAGGCATCGTATATTGGTTTTATGCAGGCGATGTACGGCGATGTGTCGATTATTACACCCGATGAAAATGTGAATGAGTTGTTGTCGACCACCGGCATGCGCGGCATGCTCGACACCATCTGGCTGATCCTTTCGGCAATGGTCTTTGGCGGCATCATGGAGTCGGGCGGCCTGTTGGCCCGGTTGACGCGGCCGATTGTGAAATGGGCCAGGTCGACCGGTTCGCTGGTTGCCTCTACGGTGGTTACCTGTATCTTTTTCAACACCACGGCATCCGACCAGTATATTTCGATCGTAGTGCCGGGCCGCATGTTCAGGAAAAGTTACGAAGACAAAGGCCTGAAGCCGGAAGTATTAAGCCGTACACTCGAAGATTCGGGGACGATGACCTCGGTGCTCATTCCCTGGAATACCTGCGGGGCGACGCAATCGCGGGTGCTTGGCGTGGCAACCTTCGATTACCTGCCGTATAGTTTCTTTAACCTGATCAGTCCGTTGATGTCGATTCTGTTTGCTTACCTGAATATAAAAATCAGGCGGATTAAGCCAAAGGAAACCACTGTTTGATCAACTATTTCAGTTTGATTAAATCTGTTTCATTTTTGCTATTTTTGAGGATTGTCAATTTAGGTGGATATGCTGATTTCAATTTTACTGATCCTGTTTTACTTCATTTTTCCGGTTTTTCTGATCTATTTGACGCATCGGTCAAAAACGGTCCACAAGATCGGCGCTGTTGTTATGGCCTATCTGTCAGGTCTGGTTTTTGGGAATATCGGTATTCTTACCCGGGCGTCTTCCGCGTTCCGGGAAATTCTGGTTGAGAAACAAAATTTGTCGGCCCGGGAAGTCATCAGTTATTTTGAACAGGGACGGATTGCCGAGACGGATTTGATAGCGCATCAGATTTACAGCATTCAACAGGTATTGCTGTCGGTTGTTATCCCGCTGGCCATTCCGCTGTTGTTATTTTCGCTCGACTTGAAGCGTTGGCTGAAACTGGCTAAAGGAGCTTTATTCTCGCTGGCGCTTGGTCTTGCTTCGCTGTTGATTGTGGTTGTTTGCGGCTATTTTGTTTTTGGGAAACTGATTGCGGATGGCTGGAAGGTGGCTGGCATGTTAATCGGAATTTACACCGGAGGAGCGCCCAACCTGGCAGCCATCAGTACCGCGCTGAACGTTGAACCGAACCAGTTTATCCTGACAAACACCTATGATATGGTTATGGGGGCCTTCTTTCTGATTTTTTTGCTGACATCGGCCCAGCGGCTTTTTAACCTGTTTTTGCCCCGCTTTTACGATTCGCACCGGGAACTGGAAATTCAGCAACTCATGCTGGAGAGTGAAGATATTGATAATTACCGTGGTATGCTGAGCCGAAACATGCTGCCCCGCCTGCTGAAGGCGATGGGACTGTCGGCATTGGTGGCCGGGACAGGCGCTGCCCTGAGCTTACTGTTCCCGAAGTCGGCGCAAATGACGGTGGTTATCCTTTCGATTACCACGCTAAGTCTGGCATTAAGTATGATTAAATCGATTAACCGGATGCAAAAAACCTTTCAGTTCGGCATGTACTTTATCATTGTGTTTTCGCTCATTGTTGCCAGTATGGGCGATTTGATCAACATGTTCAGCATCGAATTTCTTCACCTGTTCCTATATGTGACGTTGGCGGTATTCGGGTCCATGTTCGTCCATGTGTTTTTATCGTGGATTTTTAAGGTCGATTCAGACACTACCATTATTACCATTGCTGCTTTAACCTACTCTCCGCCTTTTGTGCCGGTTGTGGCCGGGGCCTTGAAAAATAAGGATGTGATCATCTCCGGTCTCACGGTCGGTATTCTGGGATACGCATTTGGCAATTACCTCGGCGTGGCGCTGGCCTTTTTGCTGAAGGGGTTTTGAGGCAAAGCTCCAGGCTCCAAGTTCCAGGTTTCAAGTTCCAGATCACTGATTACTGATCACTGGTCACTGAATTACTGGTTCAATGGCCAATTTTGCATGAATAAGCCGGTTTTCAGCGCTAAACGTTCGTAGCTGAACAACATAACGGGCGAATCCGGTTGCTGGGTTAAAATCATCATTTTTTGTTCGGGAACCGCCTACCTTGAACGCGATTTTAAACCAAAAGTCATGCAAAAATTTGATCCTGCTTCGCAAATCCAGTTCTTACACCAGTTTGGTGAATTTGGCGGTGTCAACCCGTCGATTACCGATTCGTCAACCTATACTTTTCTGCACGGCGAAGATATGGAGGAAACTTTTCTTGGGCATATGGAAGGTTGTTTTCTGTATTCGCGCCACTGGAACCCGAGCAATAAGTACCTGGCCGATGCAATGGCTGCTATGGAAGGTACCGAATCGGCCTGGGTGACGGCCTCGGGTATGGCAGCCATTACCTGTGCCTTGCTGCAATTGTGCAGTACGGGCGATCATATCGTGACCAGCGTGACCACTTACGGCGGCACTTTTGCTTTTTTGAAAAACTACCTAAAGAAGTTTAAAATCGAAGTTACCTTCGTCAATGTCATCGATTTGGAAAGCGTTGAGGCTGCGATACAGCCCAATACCAAAGTGATTTATACCGAGAGTGTAACCAATCCGCTTCTGCAGGTCTCCGATATTCCGACGCTGGCTCAACTGGCACGGAAACATGGTGTTAAACTGGTGGTTGATAATACCTTCACTCCGATGATTATGGCGCCGGCCAAGATGGGGGCTGACGTGGTGGTATACAGCATGACTAAATTTATTAACGGGAAAAACGACTGCGTGGCCGGCGCCATTTGCGGAACCAATCAGTTTATACACGAATTGTCGAATGTGAACGACGGGACAGCCATGTTGCTTGGTCCGGTTCTCGATCCTCTGCGTTCTTCTTCGATCCTGAAAAACTTGCATACCCTGCATATCCGCATGAAGCAGCACAGTAAAAATGCGCTGTATGTGGCTGAAAACCTCCAAGAATATGGTATTCCGGTTATTTATCCGGGTTTGGAAACTCACAAACAACACCACTTGCACAAAGAGTTGATGAATCCGGATTTTGGCTTTGGTGGTATGTTGGCGATTGATTTGGGAACTTTAGCGAAAGCCAACCGGCTGATGCAAAAAATGCAGGAGCGGGATGTAGGCTACCTGGCCGTCAGTCTGGGCTATTTTAAAACGCTGTTTAGTTGCTCCGGCCACAGCACCTCGTCGGAAGTGCCAAAAGAGGTGCAACAGGAGATCGGTTTGTCTGAAGGATTAGTGCGTTTTTCGGTTGGCCTGGATCAGGATATTGAAGCCACGTTTGAACGAATAAAAACATGTTGTATGGAGGAGGGGATAATCAGTTAGTTATTGCAAACCGCCGGCAGATCCTGTTTGTAATTATTCGCTGATCTTTTCCCAGTCTTCAATTTCACCATCCACCAACTCAAACAGCGGATGTGTCAAAAATTCTTTATGGCCGATCAGTTCGTTATGTTTTGCGATGTCGCGTATTTGCAGTTTTTGGAGTAAATGCCAGGTTTCGTAGTTTAGCTGACCCGTGGTCACGCTTAGCTTTTCGGATTTATAATTGCGGTTTATTTTCTGTTCGTCGAAGCGGTAGCCACGTTTTGTCGCTTCGTCCCAAACCACGGCCAGGTATTGGTTGATGCAGTCAAGCGGATTGACGGCTGCTTTGAACCGTTTCAATTGCGGGTGATGTTGATAGCCTTTTGTTTTTCCTTCGAGCACCTGTTTGGCCAAAAGCGCTTCCCGCCAAAGCGCCACCAAGCCTTTTTGATCCAAATATACCGGATGAACTGACCAGATTCTCATGGTTTACGTTGATTTTTGACGATTACATTTGCCTGATATTCTGTGAAACAAACTTCAGAACTTCCGGGTTTAAAATAAGTAATTGAGACCCATGTAAAAACCGGAACTTCCGTCGCGTTTGTCAGCAGCCATTCCATAGTCGAAGGCAATGATGAAGTTCTCGTTCATCACTACCCGTAAGCCCGTACCGTACGAAACATGAAGTTTTTCCGCGTTTTTGTCGAAATAATCAGCCGGATTGTTGTTCAGGCTGAACTCGGCGAAAACGGCAGGGTCAGGATTTAACCCGATCCGGTTGGTGACCTTCCCGAAATCGGCAAAACCGTTCATTCCCAGGTAGAAGTTGTTGTTGAGAAACTGAAAACGGTAAAATTTCCAGCGAAGTTCGGTATTCCCGTAAAATACGCCATCGCCCACGATCCGGTTCCTCAGGATTCCCCTGAGCGTTTTGGACCCGCCCAAACCCTCGGATGTGGAACCTCTCATGATGGATGTTTCGATTTGAGGCTGGTAATAAAACGGAACGTTTCCTCCCAGACTTGTTTGGTAGGCAAGGCGGCAGGCAAATGACAAGTCGTCCGGGATTAGCGTAAAATATTGGCGGTGGGTTAGGCTTAACTTGGAAAAGGAGCTTTCGGCACCCAGGATTTCCGGCGAAAATACAACAACCGCTTCGGTCCAGATCCCTTTCATCGGATTGGGTTTAAAATCGCGGGTATCGTAAACCAGTCCGGCTTTAAAAGTCGGAACAAAACCTCCGTTTGCTTCTTGTTCCGTAATCAGACCCCATTCGAGGTATTTATCGTATAAACCGTCAACTTCGGGGAGTTTATCTTCTTCATCCTTCCCTTTATTCAGTTTTTCAACATCCACTGCGCCGATTTTAAAATTCAACAGGTTCAGACCCGCAATCCACCTGATGTTCCGGCCGTGAAGTTTCCCTTGCAGGTCGATCTTCCAACGGAACATTTTCCGGTCGTATTTGTAGAATGCACGACTGACATAAGCTGCCGCATCCTCGTCAATCCAGTTTTTGTTATACACGGCTTCGTAGCCGTTAAAGCCGTAAAAATCGTACAGTTGATCGGTGAGATAGCTGATATCGACAGAAGTTTGCAAGCCTTTGATCAACCGGTCCGAATCAAAACTAAACCGGTAGATGCCGCTGCCTTTGGTATAACGCGAAACCTCCAGGTAGAGGCTATGGTTATAACTGGGGTAACGGCTGCCATCGCCGTAATTAAACAGGTTGATAAAACCCCCGTACTGGAAGCCTAAATCGGTGTCGAATGTGACCGCCGGAAGAGCGCCAAAGTTCCAGCCCTGTTTGGTTACCGGGTCCGGTTTTTCGGTTTGTGCCATTACAGACAGGGTAAAAACAGACAAAAGCAGAAGAAGCAATTTAATTTTCATTGTTCAGCGTTTAGCCGGAACGAAGATATCGTTTTTTGATGATGAATTTTGATCTGTTGTTAAACAAAGAGAGACAACCTGCGGGCTGCCTCTCTTTTTAATGAACCAATCAAGTTTATTCGTGTTCGTGCCCGTCTTCGCCTTCCTCAATGATGATGTCGATGAATACATGGCTTTCGTTTCCGGCTGCATCGGTGCAGTAAATACCGAAGTGGTAAGCTCCGTGTGCTACCGGCAGACCATCAATCGTTTCAGGAATGGAGATCTCATGGTGATGCACATGCGAGTTCTTCTGTCCCTGTTCAAAAGTCCAGGTTTTCGTGTAAGAGAATGGTTTTTCTTCGTCTTCCTCAATCGATGCGCTTTTGTTGTGATTATGCTCATCGAAGTTATTGTGGATTTCAATTTTGTATGAATGCAACTCAATATCGTCTGAAAATTCACATTCAAAGTGGATATCTCCGCCAATATAGACGATTTCGTCATCCACCGGCGCGCTGACCAGGATTGACGGAGGAGTGGAGTCCAGGTCGTCGTCGCTGCATGAACTGAAAATAAACACTGAAATAAAGAATACAGTCATAAACAAGCAGGTGTTTTTCATCTGTCTCATAAAATATGTTTTTAATGTTTTTAATTTGTTTAAGTGAAAGATTGAAAGACGGCTAAACCAGGAGGCGCTCTTAACTGGTATCCCCGCAAAAATTTACAGATGATAATTTCTTGATACATAGTCCTGTATGTTGAAAATATCACGTGTAGTAATAGTTGAAAACAGGTGATGCTCAATGGTTCACCCGGAACTTGCATGGTATTTTGATAAGGACAGATCGCTTCCGGTTCTGTCGGGCTAATGCTTATTTTTTCATGTGCCGGGTGAGGGGCATGATGATGAAAAAACATAAAATGCAGTCCCATCGATACTTCATTAAACAGAAATACCAGGCTTAACATGAAGGTGAGTTGCCGAACGTTCCGTCTGTAATCGATAAAATAAAATGTCAACTTTTAACAACGCCATAAATCAACAGCATTCTATTGATATTTAATTAGTTACAGAGACAAAAACCAAAAATAAATCGTTCAAAATAAAATGTCAACTTTTCGAGTTAAAAAAATCCCTCAAAACAAACGTATTGAAGGATTCTTTAAAAAGTCTTATCTTTGTTCTGAAACGTTTGAGAGAGTAGAGGAACCTTAGGTTAATGCTCCGGCAACCCGGTTCCGAGCGCGTTATCTACCGGGTGCGCCACTTTCAAACGTTTTTTTGTATTTATTGCACCAATGCACTTACAATAGCTCCGACAGCCTTGTTTCTGATGGGTAGAGCAATAAAACGCTTGTCGAAACCTACGATAGTTCCGCGCTCTTCCGGGTCGTTATCTCTCCGATACATTTTCAAAGCTCCATCCGCTTTCATTACCTCTTCTTTATAGTAGGCAAAAGAGCAGAATGTATCATTAGCTCCAGGAACAGCCCCAAATGACTTCTTTTGCATGGTGATAAAATCATAGGTGGCTGGTTTGGAGAACTGCAAGATATTAAAGCCGGCAAAACGTTTAGGCATACCGTTTACGATGTCGGTAATATCCTTAAACACCTTCGTATCTTCCAGGATCAAATCTGTCAAATGGAAAGGGTGCAACACCAGAAACCGATCTTCCAGGGGAACATCAAAAGCGTCAAATCGTTCTTTCATGGTCAGAATATCAACGATTTTCATCCGTTTTCTTATTCCATCAGAAGAAGCCTCTCCGGTAGTTTTAATTACCGGTGTTTCGGTGGTATCCCCTGCCGGAGCGAAAGCATGAGCAGCCTTTTGCGCAGTAGCTGAACGCAAGGTGTTGCGATGCCCCATTATAACACTCTCTAACTGGTCATAGCTGTATTCAATCGCTTCCGGGTATCTAACCAGAGTATTCTCAGTTTCAAACAAATCCAGCTCAATCCTGATAGGATTATCTACCCGTTGGTATATATTAATAGGATACGTTGAGTTATTAATCAACACCGTTGGGTCAACTCCTGCTTCTGCCAAATTGATAGCATCATTTTCCACCAATGGTGAAAAATCTTTTGTGTACTTCAAAAAAGAACTATCTGTATAGTAGTTCTTTAAAATCTGTTTAATCCAAACTTCTTTTCTTAAACCTGACATTTTCTTAATCTTTTATTGTTAATAATTCTATTTCTTTCTGAGGATTCACAACGTTAAGCATGTTGTTAAAAGCTGTATAGCTGCAACGTAGCTCCGGTTTTACAAATTCCTCGAATACTCTTTTGCGTATGCTGGTGGCCGTTTCGTGCTTTTGGAGTAGTTCCTGGGCCTTTATACATCTTTTCAGATAGGCAATCCTACGCCCCGTTTTCATTGCTTCAATCCTGTCCATATTCACTTTTTACAAGTTCATCATAGAGCTTTGGATTGTTTCTCAATTCATTCGGGGCATACATGCGATAATCTTCAAGAGTCCACTTAGCCCTGTCTTTTGCCGGTGCTGGTTCCTCTGTTGCCTGCCTTGTTTCTGTTTTGACCAGGTCTGCAATCGGTGTCCGTTTTGACATGCCTGAAATAACATTCGCCAAAACATCCAGGCCGCTGGTTCTGCCTACTGTTTCAAGTGAGGCTCTGATGTCTTTGTTTATTTTGCCCTCTTTTTGGGCATTGTCTAGCATCGATTTTATTTTATTGCTTTTATCAGCCTCTTCCTTTTGTTTGCTGCTACTAACTTGCTGTTCAAGAGCATCAAACTTTTCTTTGAGTTTATTAAGGATAGCGGTATCAGAACTTTCCGCTGTAACACCCTCAATACTGAACATCTCAATTAACTCATTCTTCATTTCTTTGTCGTTTTGATTGTTTAATAATGCTACAAATCTGCTATATACATTTTGAGGCTCCATACTTGAAACCATCTCTTTATCAAGGTTGGTAATGTTTTTAGCCAAAGCAGAAACTTTGCGCTTGGCAAAATTGTATTTGATAGCTTCGTCTGCGTTTAGCCAATGGTCGTTACCGTCGAACCAGTTTGCTTTAACTTCATCAACAGACAGGCCGGTTCGTTGGGAATACTGTTTTGAAAAGTTGTCCTCTACATCAGACAATAACTTCATTGCCTGTTTGTGGGTTTTGGCGTTGCCATGGGTTATGCCGCTTGGCGTGTGAACCATTATAAATCCATTTTCGGCGATTTCGACCTCATCAACAGCCATTAATAGCATACTTGCCATGCTTGCTGCAACTCCGTCAACAACAATTTTGATGTTCATTTTACTACGCCGTAGGGCATTAAACATGACCACACCCTCAAACACAGACCCGCCATAACTGTGAAGTCTGATTGTAAGGTTTTTACAATCAGACTTTTCAAGTTTATCAAGCATGTCAGAAAAAGATTCACCATTGTTTTTCCATTCGCCAATGAGGCCGTAAAGCTTTATTTCTTCGTTGCTTTTCATTGTTAATTGTTATTTAAACTCAACTTCTTCATACTGTATCTTTGGCACAAGTTGTCCATTGATATATGAGCAAAGTGTATTCAAGCTCTTTTTTACACCTCGTGACTTTTTTAGGACTCCATTTAGCCCAAGGTTCATTTCCTCAAAGCTGATTTCGTCGCTATCGAATACACAAACAATACGGCTTTTTTTACCGCTTACTAATTCTATGTCACAGACAAACGCCCGGCCTATTATGACTTCGCTGTTTTTAATTGCAATTTGTTCCATGTTGTTAATTCGTTATTAGTTATGGGAATAAGTCCAGGCAACTGTTTTAGCGACTTCGCCGTCTGGTTTGAAAAATTCATAGTTTATAGCATTCAGTCCTATTGTTTCGCATTCTTCAAAAAATTGTTTGTGCTTCAAAGAGTTATTGTCATTCTGTAATTCTTCATTCTGGGTTACCACTTCTTCAACCCATTTCATTAGCATAGACAACTCATAATACCCAATCTGAGGCGAAACAGTATATAGAATGCCTTTCAATGATTCATTAATCCGCTTTTCTGCCCTCAGTTGCATATTGAGGTTTCTGTTTGTTGCCTTTATGTTGCTGTTGCACCCTTTGAGCACCGAAACCCGCTTTTTCAATTGGTTTATCTGCTTTCTTAGCTTCTCAGCCTGTTCGTCTGTTTTAAGTCTTCCCCTTTCCATACATGCCTGATTTAAACGGTTACATATTTTTTATTAATCTGTACCTCTATAGAGTGAATGCTTCTCATTGTCATTGTGTAAGCAATAGTGTCTTGGTAGCCTTCAATAAAACTAACTTCAATATCAGCTATGTAAACAGCTTGTACACCAATAGCATCCGTTATATCACTCGCAATACTCCAAACATTGTTAACCTCAAATATCTGGTTCAGAGCATTCAGCTTATCAAGTGGAAAATTGTGATTTTCCATATCTATCAAAAGGCCACGCCAAGTAATTTCCCACGGTTCTGTTGCATATCGCTCAACTATGTGCACATCAGTGTTGTCAATATTGGTTACAACCAGCTTCTTGGCTCTCTTGAAATTCAGCATTGGAGGCGTTGCAAATATCTCTTTATTGTTCTCATCTATAGAGCTATATGAAAACATGTATTTTTCAGCTCCTCCATTTCGATATAGGACTACATTATCAAATGTGCCGTCGGTCATATCGAACGCACTAAGTCCATAAGTTCCGCCTTGTTTTTCAACCTTGCCGAAACCGTTACTAACTAAACGGCTCACAGCGTTGGCTGCAATAAATCCAAAAGCTGTTTTGAATCTTGATGCAAAATCGTATGTAAATTTCTGTGTCATTATTTGCTCCTTTCTTAATTTGCTTTAAACCTGCTTTAAAATCTTCGTAAATCAATTATCGCAGTCAATTACTGACAGATGTATGGTTTAAATCAATCTTCGCTGAAAACGGCTGAAAATTGCAGGTTTGAAATTGTGTTAAATACCTCCCGGTAATTGGAAAACCTTTGTTCGGGGATGTCGTCCGGGGCGACTCCGTTCGCCTCAAAAATTGCCGACACCTCCCTTTTTGACGGCTTGCTCAGGAACTGCCAGCTAACAATACGGCTATAAAATTCGGGAACGCCTTGCTTGTCCCGCTTTACTGCTGTCTCCATGTTGTCTTTGAAGTATTCGCAGCCTGCCAGTATGATACCTAAATTATCCTGGGTGGCGTTTCTTAGGTCGTGCAGGTCGAGCATAAGCGTATGAGACAACTTCCCGGCTTCATCAATGATGAGCAGGGCGTTTTCTTTGGCGTTGAACTCATCAACAATACGGTTCACCATATCAAAGACGGTTCCGGCCACATTCAACCCCAATTCTTTTAACACCGTGGCAAAAAACTGTTTGCGGTTCATTATGTTTTTGCACTCCACGTAGTAAACATTCGGGGTAGTTTGCCAAAACTGCTTTAATGCCGTGGTTTTTCCGGCTCCGGTGTAGCCAATCAGCCCGAACATTAAATGCCTGGTTGCAGCATCGGAGCATAAAGTTTGCACGGTGTTAAAGTTTTCGGTCATAATAAGCCGGTATTCATTGTCCTGGCTCATTTGCGGTTTATTGTTCTTTTTCATGCTATATGGTTTTATATGTTGCCGCTGTTGTGTGGACACCCTTTGGTTTCTTCCGTTCGGCTTTTTCCCTCAGTTCCCTGGCTTGTATTGTTGCCCTTGCCGGTTCCCGGTCGGGTTGTGCTTCGGGGTCAATCCCTTTGTGGTCGTAAAAGTGTTTGAGCAGTGCCTGGCTTTCAGCATCGTTTAGCTTTCTCTTTTCCATTGTAATAGGGGCTAACAACTCAATTCCGGAGCCGATAAGTGTTTCAGCACGCTTTAAGCGTTCTACTGATTTAGTCTCTACTGCTTTATAGATTGATTCCCGGTGTGCAACATGTTTCATCATGCGCTCTTTTTCGCCTTCCTGTTGGTCAACAAAAGCCTCATGTATTTGCGGATGTTGGCTGCATGTGCAAACAAAATCACCGTCGAGCGTAAATACATGGATGTCGCTTGCATCGTCCGAATCGTAGAATATTCTTACTTTTTGACCGTTTAATCTTAGTTTCAGGTCGTTATCCCAAATCTCGTAGAAGCGTTTCGATTTGCGAACCTCATTAATAATCATGCTTTTGCGTACTGTTACCTCTTTGGGTAGCCAGAACATTTGTACATAGTCGAGATTGTCAACTTGTTTTGTGTAAGGCTTTTCGCTTTGTGCGTATAATTGGTTGGGTGTCGAGTCGCCGTATTTTTCGTTGATTTCGGAGTTGTTGTAAATAGCTACTAGTTCGGCTATTATTTTCATCATTTCATCGTAACCGTAAAGGCCGTTTTCTTTATTGAAACGGGTGATAAACTCCTCAGAAATACGCCCGTTTTCCCGTTTGCTTCGGATGCCTTCACCAATATAGCCGTCAATCAATCGCTGAAAACGGCTTTGGAACGTGCCAAAGAAGCGTTCAACCTCTCCTTTGTCCTGGGCGTTGCCAACTTTTGCCGCACGGACAACAACGCCCTTGTTTTCCATAAACTCTTTAATGGCCTTAAATTCGTCGGTACTGGATGCGCTAAAGTTGTCGTGGACAAGTTCCGCCGGTAAATGTCCGTGCGTATTGACCGACATTTTAAGGGCTTCTATAATGTTAAACCGGTCTTCGGTTTCCGACAGGTCGAAACCGGTTATTTTGCCCGAATAAGCATCACGGATAGCAAACAGGTTAAGCCGTATTTTTCGTTTCCCCTCAGTTTTCCACTTGCTTTCATGGTTCCAGCAGAAAATCTGTATCGGTGTACCGTCCATCTGGTAAAGCGAACCGGCGTTAAGTGCTGTAATCCGTGGAAAATATGGCCGGGTTTCCTTGTCGAAACGCTGTTTTCCTTTGCGGAAGTAGTTAATTTCGTTGCTGTTGTCGAGATAATACTGGGCAACAGTGCTTTTGCTTATGGTATTGAAAAATGATCCGTGTTTTTGGTTGAACTCGACAATTGACAGGTTTACCCATTTCTTAATTGAGTTGTAGCTGTGATAAGCAGGGTCGCACAAATAGTTGTAAACCAGAAACTCAACATACGGGTTTAGCTTGTAGCGGTCTTTGTATTGCTGGTTTATGCGTTTGTGCTGGCAGCTTGCGGCCCCTTCGGCTTCAAACTCTTTCAGCTTACGGGTAAACGATTGGTAATTGTGTATTGAAGCTTCTTTAAAGTCGTTGTAAGCTTCAAACACTTCCTTTATTGAATAGTTGCCCGAACTGGTAAGCTTATGGCAGCACTTTAAAAGGGCGTAGCGTTTGGCCGAAAGCTCCCTTTTTTCGGGGTTGTTGCGGTAATACGAACTGCCAAAAAGATCAAAGTGGCGGTTATGCCCCTCCATGGCTGCGCAAAGCAGGTCAGAGATGCCATTGGTTGCCTGGCTGTTTTGTTGTGTGGGAGAAGCCAGCAACCTGGAGGGAATATGTGCGCCACTTTGAATCATTTTTCAAATACAGTCAGGTAGTTTACCAAAGCGTGTATTGTTTGTACCATCTTAGCCAATTCCGGGTCTTTTTCGTTCACCTTCGGTATGCGTACTAAATCAGGTTTGCCCAAAAAGAAAAAGATGTCTTTATCAGTTGCCTTAGCAATTCTTTCAAGAACACCTGTTTTAATATCCTCAGCCTTCAATATTTTATGTAACGCCAATGGAGTAATATTCATCCTTTCAGCAACATATACTTGTGATACGCCAAGTGACTTAATTATTTTTTTAACCTCCGCGCCCTTCATAACATGCTTTTTTATACCTTTACCGTAATTATTATTGTACAAATATAAAATAAACAATTTCTTAAAAGCAAATAAAACCTTAATTATTTTAAGGATTGATTTAATTTAAAGCAAAATGAAAGGAATAGAAGTCAAAAAAAAGCTGCAAAATGATCGATTCTCGATGAAAGAGATTGCTGATTTAATGGGAGAAACGCCTCAGAATCTTCAAGCAATGTTTAAAGTTGAGGATATTAAAACAGGTGTTCTTGAAAGAATTGCCAAAGCTATTGGTAAGGATATACTTTATTTTTACAATATTGAAAGTAAAGGAGTCACTGCCCTGGATGAATCTCAACTAACCATTGAAATAACTCAAAATAGCGGAAAGGCATACCGACTATACCAGAAGATTGTGAGTATCGATGTTCTATTAGATAAAAAGTTCGGTATTAAAAACGAGGACGGATATGCTTCGAGTGCAGCCAAAATATTAAACGATACTTTCTTTCGTAAATATGATTTCGTTGTTGATGGAATGAGCTACGAAGAAAAGAACAAATTCAACGACCAGCTCAAAATGGCCATTGATTCTTTCATCAACATATTTTTTGACCGCTTTAAAACTCTCTCCAAACAATTGGATAGTTATTCCAACCGCTAAAACACCAGTAAACAAACCATTTTTGGGGTTCTTTTGCGTTAATTTATCCGCTCAGTCACCGCTATTTTACCAGTTGACATTTTTCTTTGAACGCTCGCAGCAATAAAAAAAGGCCTCTAAGTGCCTTGTTTTTCAGTGGTTTCACTGCAATCTAATAATAAATCAAAAGTTGACATTTTACTTTGTGCCCCTCAAATAGTAACACTGAAATTATAGAAAGTAATTTTTTCATTTCATTTAATTTTAAAAAGTGATTATTATTGAGACTAAAATCTGTAAACTCTTTTTGTAGAGAGATATACATTATTTAATGTACCTTCACTCCCGAAAGGGGAGCTACCAGAACTGGAATTTTATGAGCACTAGATTATCTTGCTTCATGGTAGTCTTTCCTATTTTTTGTTCGTGATTGTTACAATAAACAAGTTTTGTCTTTCTCCGGCAAAGTTTCAGCACGTGTTACTGTATGTACCTGTTCTGGTTGCACAACAGGTTGAGTCGACTTGTGATTTGCGTTTGCAGTCCATTATGGTATCAGCAACAGAATACGAATGACTATCCCTCGCCTGTTTATTCGCTTTTTTCGAACTTAATGTGTTCAAGAGTTGCTTTGAACTCCACACTTGGAGTAAAAACCACTTTCACCCTGGAAATTTTGTTGGTATTAAACTGCTCGGGAGCCTCTACACCTTCGCTGGAGAAAGAGATCCGCAGCGTGCCGAATTCCCCCAGGTTGATGCTTTTGCCCATCAGCAGGTACTTGGGCATGGTGTCTATGAGGTTTTCAATCGCATTCGAAACATCGCCCCTCGACAGCGAAGAGGCGCCTACAATGTCTTTGGCTAAGTCAGATTTGGTGATTTTACCTTCGTTTACAGGGCTGGCATACCATTTTTTCTGATCCCGGTCTTGCGGGTTTGCCCGCTCAATTAGTTTGTATTTCATATTCATTTGATTTATGTTCCCCGGCTTAATGATATCGGCCCGGAGAACGGGTTAATGATCCGGTTTTTTGCGCACGTGTGCGGGAAAATCTACAGACGTGCGGAGCAAAATCTGCACAGGTGCGCGGCTAAACCTGCACACGTGCGCAACCAAATTTATACACACTGTAAGCATTGCTTCCACACGTGCACGGGTTTACTTCCATCCGTATGAAAATTTACGCAGGTACTTACGGAGATTTACCTCCGCACTTATGGCGATTTACGCCGACACGTATGTAAGCCTTTTTCATTATGTTTATCTATTCAATCTGAAAATACCCGTACAAATAATCGCCCCACTGATTGGTCAGTTCCAGGAAATAGCGGCCTGCTTCGAAATCGCTCAAATCAATGGAATAACATGAGGATTAATATTTCCTTCACCATAATTTTTTGGATTTTTAGTCCAGCATAAAAACCATCAAGTGCATAGAAAAAAATCTTGCGATATAAACCGGATTGTAGTCTAACCGGGAATAATCACTGGGCACTATACCTCGCTCATATTCCCAGTTTATTATTCCTTGTAATAAAGATTATATTTTAATGACAAACCATTTTTCTCGTCTAAATCGAAAGGTGAATAGTTACATTTTGGACATGACCCTTTAATAAAGGATGTATTCAACGCTTTCTTTAATGGGGCCATTGTGACGTTAAAATCTTCAAATCTGCTTTTTCCAACGGCATCAACAAATTCGATTCCAATAAAAAAAGAATTCGTTCCATTTATTTGAATATTAAAGTCGGATAAATCAATGTGAATTACTTCGTTAATTTCTTTACTTACAAAATATAGTATTTGACTGTTAAGACATTCAGAATTTGGCTTTCCATTTTCAGAGGATAATATTAATGGTTTTATATAGAATCCTTCTCCTTCAAAACCCTGCCATTGATAATTAAAAAAGAATTCTAGTCCATCAATGTTATAGGTAGTATTTTTATCAACATCAATTCTCGTAACTAAAGATGTTTCTCCTTTTCCTCGGACATGTATATTACCTTTCGTGTTATTTGATTTCATGATTGATAAACCTTGTTTTGCATACACAGAAACCTCTTGAAGATTAATAATTGTATCATCATAACAAGATATGTCTTCTTGTGCATTAAGTTCGATACTTAACAACGTGCATAATATTAAAACTGTAAATTTTTTCATATTTGCTAAATTTTAAGTGACTGTTTAAAAATTTCCCGGAGGGAAGATATATGGGTAGAAAGTTAGTCACCTAGCAGTACATTTTGTCCGGCAACTGCCGGACAAAAGAACACCTAATCATTGTTTTTCTACCCATATTTTGTTCCTAACGGAACGATAAAATTAAATTTAAACAGTTTCTAAGACAGGAATAATGCATATCATTATTCCTGTCAAGAATTAAATTAATAACTATAATAAATGTGAGCAATCAATTTGCAAGTCGGTAAGTTCCGTATCATACCTAATCCATAGGAAATAATAGTTACAAACGGTTTTCGTGACATAGCAAGATTCACCACCACCAGTTGTTGTGGTCTGACAATCTGAACCGAAAGCTTTTGCTTCAGCTTTAATTGGAATTATAAGTAAAAGTAATAGAACTAAACCTAAAAATGGAGAAATGATTTTTTTAGTAATTTTCATAATCTTGAATTTAAGCTATTGTTCTTACTCTTTCGTTTTTCAGAATCCACGGTTTCTTCTTTTTTAATGTCGCTTGAACTTTCACATATTCGACGTTGGGAAGTCAGCTCGCTTTTAACCATTCTGCTTTTTAAATGTGGCTAACTCGTCGTGTTGTGAAATGCGGATGGTAATATCCGATCGGAGTGATCATTAGCGTCCCGTGAAGATCGATCTCAATGCACGAGGACCAATACAAGGATTTCTCACCTATGTACCATCTGCTTCCAATCTTTGGATCCGAGTCTGCTAAAACATAGCGTGCAGGGATCAATGAGATTAATAACATGAGGATTAATATTTTCTTCACCGTAATCTTTCGGATTTTTAGTATAAATATAAACCAATGGTCACTATTAACCATGAAATTGAACTGGACATTTTCCGGACAAAATCATTTTATTAAGTAATTTATTGCCAGGTAGTTTGTTGTTTTTTGCAATAGCCAAAACCGGACAACAGGTGGACAAGGGGCAGTCAGTACACCGGATGCAGGCGTCAGAAAATTGTTTTTCTCCCGTCGCGGGAGCAGATTCAAAAACGGGTCAAATTTTATTTATTTTTTTCGTCCTTTCGGCTTCGTGGTGCTTGATCACATACCTGATTTCGGCATATGAATACGAACTTCCGAGGGCAGCCTTCAGTTCGCCTAATGACGAGCCTGGTTTCCGGACGGCCAGTTCGGCGATAACCTTTCTTTTTTGAGGATCGACCAGGCGGTTGATGTCCAGCTCACCCAGGCCGACAAAGTGGGCGAGATGCCCTTCGATGGTAGATTGGGCCATTTGCCGCTTTTGGGCAATCTCGGCCACCGTTAGCCCTTGTTGAAATAGATGCAGGCTGGTTTCTTTGCTGTCTAAACCGGCGCCCGAAATTTCGTTATCCGCTTTCAGCGGCAGTTCCAGTCCTTTCCGGCGACGGTATTCGATGGTCATTTTGAGGATTTCTTTTCCGAACTGCTGCATCTTTTTCCCGCCCATTCCTTTCACTGCCTTTAGTTGGGCAATAGTTGCAGGAAGCTTTTCAACAAGTTCGAGTAAGGTTTTTTGGCGCATCACACGGGCTATTTCCACCCGGCTTTCTTTCGCTTTTTGATGGCGCCAGGCAAGCATCTGTTTAAAAAAGTCGGGATATTTTGATATGGCAGCATGGCCGGTCCCGTCGGCTGCCCTGCTTCCCTCCGGTTCGATGGCCGCTTTGGCGCGGCTGTCGAGGTAGCGCTTCAGCTCAAACCCGTCGAGGCAGCTTTCGAGGCTTGCTTGTTTTACCTTCAGTTCGTGCCGGAGCCGTTGCAAACCTTCCTGAAGCGATTTCCGGATGGCCTGGTTGTCGGTTTCAAAATTGGCCGTTTTCAGTGCCTGCAGAATCACAGTATCCATTGTTTTCAGAAAATAGGGGCAGGCTTTTTTTACCCGTTCCTGCAAGGCTTCGTTTTGCTCTGCTTCAGCCGCTAATCCACTCAGGCTGATGAGTTGTCGCTGAAATTTTCCGGCAACTTCAATTAATTCTGTTTTTAACGTTGGGAGTATCGATTGAAGTTGCTGGTTAAGGTTACCCAAAAGCAGCGAGCCATGTTCGTTGCAAAGCTTGAGTACATATTGAATGTGGCGTTGAACGGGGTTGAAATCGAACAGTTCGGTCAGTAATTGTTGTTGGTAAAGCTGTTTGGCTTTGAGCAGGTCCTGATCGTCGGGCTGATTTTGTTCAACCTCGCTGATAAAATGGCTGACGGTATGGTCGTTTTTAACGCTTTGCGGCATAATAGGGGCGCTGAGCACCAGGCCTTCGAGCGATTTGCAGCGGCTGAGGGCCACGTAAACCTGTCCGTGAGCGAACGATTGGCGGGCATTGATGATGGCTTTTTCGAAGGTGAGCCCCTGACTTTTGTGAATGGTGATGGCCCAGGCCAGTTTCAAAGGGTATTGTTCAAAAGTGCCGGCCACCGTTTCCTCAATCTCCTGTGTTTCGGGGTTAAGGGCGTATTTGGCATTTTGCCATTCTTCCGGTTCTACCCAAATAAGTTCCGTTTCGTTGGGGCATTGCACTTTTAGGCCGTCGTCGGTGATGGAGTGCAAGGTCCCGATTTTTCCGTTGTAATATCGTTTGGATACCGAGCTGTCGTTCTTTACAAACATCACCTGGGCCCCGGCTTTCAGCGCCAGCTCCGGCTCGGTGGGGTACATGTATTCGGGAAATTCGCCCCGGATGCGTGCCTGAAATGTATGCGCTTTGGTCTTCAGCCCGTTTAATTTGGATTGGTTAATTTCCTGCGCTTGGTAGTTGTGGGTGGTGAGGGTGATGTAACCTTCCTGGTCGTTCGGATGAAAACCGGGGAGGTATCGTTTGTTCAGCTCGGCCAGCGTTTCTTCATCCAGTTCATTCTCGCGTATTTTATTCAGCAGGCGGATAAAATTTTCGTCGCTTTGCCGGTAAATGTGTTTCAGTTCGATGCTGACGTAGCAGGATTTTCGGAGCGCCAGGCTGCTGAAGAAATAGCAGGTATCGTAATATTTCCGCAAAATTTCCCATTCATCGTCTTTAACCACCGGGGCCAACTGCTGAAGGTCGCCGATCATCAGCAACTGAACGCCGCCAAACGGCTTTCGCTTATCGCGGAAGCGGCGCAGCACTTCGTCGATCCCGTCGAGTAAATCGGCGCGCACCATGCTGATCTCGTCAATCACCAGCAGGTCGAGGCTGCGGATGATGTTGATCTTTTCTTTGCTGTAACGTTTGATGGCGGTGGGGGCGTTGAGCCCCTCGGGATTGCTGATGGTGAGCGAAGGATTTTCCTGCGGCACCTGGGGCCCGAACGACATCTGGAAGAACGAATGAATGGTTACGCCACCTGCATTGATGGCTGCCACCCCGGTTGGGGCAACTACCATCATGCGTTTGGGCGACTCGCGTTTCAGATTTTTCAGGAAAGTGGTTTTTCCGGTTCCGGCTTTACCTGTCAGAAAAATGTTTTGATTGGTATCGCGGACAAAATGAAAGGCCAGATCGAGTAATTCGTTTTTGGTTGCAGTCATGGTTAAATCAGGTAATCGCTGTAAAATGCTTTTTGGCTAGAAATTTACGATTCTTTTTCCGTGAAATTCGTTTGTATGAATGGATTGGCTGAGTTCATCCAGGGTTTCGCTTGTCACTTTCCCGGCGGCAACAATGATGATCCGTCCGGCTGCTTTTTCGATGAGTTGGTTGAGGACTTCGGCCCCTTCCCGCGCTGTAGTTTTGGTGCCGGAAGTCAGGACCCGGTCGGCTCCCAGGCGGATGAGTGTTTCCAGGTCCGACAACGGGTCGCGCAGCTCGTCGAAGGCTTTGTGAAAGGTAACCTGCATCGGCCGGGCCAGTTCAATCAGATCGCGGGTGTTGGCTTCATCAATCCGGCCGTCGTTGGTGAGCAGGCCAAACACAACAGCCGGCGCGCCCAGTTGTTTGCATAGCTGAATGTCTGTTTTCATGATTTCAAGCTCTTCCGGCGAGTACACGAAGTTTCCGCCACGCGGCCGGATCATCACGAAAACCGGGATGCCCAGTTTTTCGACACACATTTTGATGGTTCCGCAGGAGGGGGTAGTGCCGCCCACGTTCAGGTTTTCGCACAGTTCAACCCGGTCGGCCCCGGCATTCCGGGCGGCCAGCGCTTCTGTGAAGTTTTCGATACAAGCTTCTATAATCATAGTTTTTGTCTGTCGATGTTGGGACATGGAAAAAAACAGCCGTTCCAAAACAGACCGGATATTCACGGACGATTCAGGAACGGCTGCATTAGCTGAAGAAACAATTTTCTATGCGGTAAAACTGTCGATGCCGGCAGTTTCAGCATTTCGGTCAACTTTTTTAATCAGGCCTTGCAGTACTTTTCCCGGTCCGATTTCGGTAAACAGCGTGGCGCCGTCTTTCAGCATGTTTTCCACGGTCTGTGTCCATCTCACCGGGGCGGTTAGCTGGGCAATCAGGTTTTGCTTGATCACGGCCGGATCGCTCACAGGCGCTGCATTTACATTCTGGTAAACCGGGCAAACCGGCTGACTGAAGGTGGTTGTATCAATCGCCGCAGCCAGTTCTTCGCGGGCAGGTTCCATCAGCGGAGAGTGGAATGCGCCTCCAACAACCAGTTTCAGGGCGCGTTTGGCCCCTTTGGCTGTCAGCAGTTCGCAGGCTTTATCAATGCCTTCCATACTTCCGGAAATCACCAGCTGGCCGGGGCAGTTATAGTTTGCCGGAACAACCACGTCGTCGATTGCAGCACAGGTTTCTTCCACAACAGCATCTTCCAGGCCCACAATGGCCGCCATGGTGGAAGGTTGCCGTTCACAGGCTTTTTGCATCGCCATGGCCCGCTGGTAAACCAGCCGTAAACCGTCTTCGAAGGTTAAAGCGCCGTTGGCCACCAGGGCCGAAAACTCGCCGAGCGAGTGTCCGGCAACCATTTCCGGCTGAAAGTTTTCCTGTGTTTTGGCCAGGATGACGGAATGCAGAAAAATAGCCGGTTGGGTTACTTTAGTCTGTTTCAGATCGTCTACTGATCCTTCGAACATGATGTTGGTAATATTGAAGCCTAAAATTTCATTGGCTTTATCAAATAATTCTTTAGCCAGGGGCGAGTTCTCGTAAAGATCTTTTCCCATACCCGGGAACTGAGCTCCCTGACCGGGAAATACATAAGCTTTCATATTGAAATGTTTAAGTTTTTTCAAGTGACAAAGATATATTAAAATACAAAAGGTGTCACCTTTCAGCCACACCTTCTGTTCTTTGTTGGGAAATCAATAATTATAAACTGTAATCAAAATATTTAGCGATAAAATGTTTTTCCTTTCCGGTATGCAACCACTTCTTCCGGCGCTTTATTCCAGTTGTGCATCTGAATTGTTTTCGGATCGGTACTGGTTTGTTCCGATTCTTTGATTGCTGAGATTTGGAGGCTGCGCTTGTAAATGAGGGCTACAGCCGTAAAACTGGCTGAGAGCATCAGCACAAATCCGATGGTAATATTCAGGTATTGTTGTAAGGTTAAAGCCGACAATGTGAATGCGACCGTGTAAGTAACCAGGAACCCGCTTGCCTGAATATGGGTCAGCCCCATACGAATCAGTAAATGATGAATGTGGTTCATATCGGGCGAAAAGGGTGAACGTTTATTTTTAATCCGGATGGTAAATACCCGCAAGGTGTCAGTTACCGGAACGATCAGCAGTCCGAGAGCAATTAAGGGCGCCTGTGTGATGTAAAATTCATTGAAGGTGAAATAGTTGACTTCCATAAACTTGATGGTGAGGGTCGCCAGGAATGTCCCCAGGATTAATGAGCCGGTATCGCCCATAAAAACTTTGTTGTCTCCTCCCCACAGGTTGAAGCGCAAAAAAGCCAGCAGGCTGCCGCTTAATGCAAAGCAGGCAATTCCGGCATTAAAATGCCCGGCCAGGAAGAACCATGTGCCAAGTACGGATGAAATAAACAGGGCAATGCCTGCTGCAAGACCATCGATGCCATCGATCAGGTTTATCGCGTTGATCACGAATAAAATGAATAAAACGGACAAAGGGATACTGAGCCAATCGTTCAGTTGGGTAAGCGATGCGAAACCATAAACATGCACAATGCGGAAATTACCCAATAAGACCAGAACCAAGGCGGCCGCTATTTGTACAGCCAGTTTTTTTCGCGCCGACATGATCAGGATGTCATCTTTGATCCCGATAAAAAGCATCATGAGGATGGCTACAAATAAGTAGCGGAACCCGAATGTGGAATCGCCCTGTAAAAAAAGAAGCGTGCTGAGCGTCATTCCCAGGAAGATCGCGACGCCGCCTAAAGTAGGGACGACAACCTTGTTTAATTTCCGGTGATCAGGAACATCGAACAAATGTTTTGCATTGGATATCTTAACAATGACAGGTATCGTAAGGTATGTAAGAAAAAAGCTTGTCAGTAAATTTAGAAGTACGCTTATGTTCATGGCATTCTATTTTTATTATGCAAATATAATGTAAAACAGAGTTAGTCGTACTTATAGTATGTGATTAACAATTTTTATTTGATGAACGTATTGTTTTTTTAACCTGAAAGCCTGTTTTTGATCAACGAATGAGCTGTTTTATTTTTATTCTGATACAGATCATAAAAACAACCGGAATCCTCTGAGCCTTTTATTCAGGGACTTCCGGTTGTAAGATGGTGATTGGCCGGCAGTGGTCGGCCAGGCCAATGTTTTTTATTTGTTATATTTTGCCTGCCTGTTTGCTTTAATCTTTTCGTCGGTCAGGTATTCCTCAAAATCCATATACTTGTCGATTACCCCGTCCGGGGTCAAATCGATTACACGGGTACAAACGGTACGGATAAACTCATGGTCGTGTGAAGCCATCAGGATTTGCCCCGGGTAAACTTTCATGTTGTTGTTGAACGACTGGATCGATTCCATATCAAGGTGATTGGTCGGGTGGTCGAGAATAACCACGTTGGGGTGTTCCAGCATCATGCGCGAAATCATACAACGCATTTTTTCACCGCCTGAAAGAACCTGTACATTTTTCTGCAAATCGTCGCCCGAGAACAACATTTTCCCAAGATAGCCGCGTAAAAAGGCCTCGCTGGTGTCGTGCGAATAATTACCCAGCCACTCGTACAGACTTTTATTTTGGGTAAAGTATTCCGTGTTGTCCATGGGCAGGTAGGCTTTTTTGATGGTAACCCCCCATTCAAAAATACCGGCTGTCGGCTCCAGTTCTCCGGTAATGATTTTGAAAAAGGCGGTCATGATGCGGTTATCCTTACCCAGAAAAACAACTTTGTCATCTTTTTCAATGGTAAAGGTGGCATCTTTAAAAAACACTTCTCCGTCCTGGATATAGGTCAGTCCTTCCACGCGAAGTACGCGGTCGCCGGTTTGGCGTTCGGGTTGAAAGATGATGCCCGGGTAACGCCGGGTGGAAGGTTCAATTTCTTCAATATTCAGTTTATCCAGCATCTTTTTACGGCTGGTGGTTTGTTTCGATTTGGCCACGTTGGCGCTAAACCGGCTGATGAATTCGAGCAGTTCTTTTCGTTTTTCCTCGGCTTTTTTATTGGCCGCAGTCTGTTGGCGAAGCGCCAACTGGCTGGATTCGTACCAGAAGGTATAGTTGCCGGAGAAAGCCCTGATTTTACCGAAGTCAATATCAACGACATCGGTACACACATTGTCAAGGAAGTGGCGGTCGTGCGATACCACGATGACCGTGTTCTGGCAATTGCTCAGGTAGTTTTCGAGCCAAAGCACCGTTTCCAGGTCGAGGTCGTTGGTCGGCTCATCCAGCAACAGATTGTCCGGGTTCCCGAATAAGGCCTGGGCTAGCAGGACCCTTACCTTCACCTTGCCATCAAGGTCCTTCATTAGCTGGTAATGCAAATCTTCTTTGATACCGAGGCCGCTCAGCAACATCGCTGCATCGCTTTCGGCATTCCAGCCATCCATGCCTGCAAATTCATCTTCCAGTTTAGCTGCAAGCAAACCGTCTTCCTCTGTAAATTCAGGTTTGGCATACAGCGCTTCTTTTTCTTTCATGACCCGCCATAACTCTTTGTGTCCCATGAGGACGGTATCTAAAACCGGGAATTCATCAAATTCATAGTGGTTTTGTTTCAGCACCGAAAGGCGTTCGCCCGGTCCCATGCTGACAGATCCCCTGGTGGGTTCCAGCTCTCCGGAGACTAATCTCAGGAAAGTTGATTTTCCGGCGCCGTTGGCCCCAATTACCCCGTAACAGTTGCCTGGGGTAAATTTCATGTTCACATCAGAAAAAAGCGGCTTTTTCCCAAACTGGATCGCTAAATTTGAAACAGTAATCATTCCTTGAAACTTTCACGTTATTTAAGGGGCGCAAAGGTAATACAATTCATCCCGTTACCGCTTCTTTTTGGTTAATAAATCCTTAAGATTCACGGTTAATAAGTGAAAATAGCGGGTGGAGCCTGGCTACAAACAATTAATAACGGGTGGAATGATAGAACCCGATGGTGAAATTAACCGACGGACGGTTCAGGGGATACCATTGATAAATATCTTCGTGGGTGATGACCGCTTCCGGGGTTTGCGCCCATAACCACTCATTTGTTTTAAAGCCGCTGTAACCGATTTTGAAGATGAGGAAATTTTTTCGCTGTTGCAGCCTGCGCCGGTAGCCAACGCCAATTTCATAAATAAGCCCTTTATTGTCCCGGTCGCTGTCTAAGCGGTATGAATAACCGCCTTCGGCATAAAGAAACGGCGTTTTTGCCGGTTTGTCGGCAAACCATTTAATATTGACCAGGGCAGGGAAGGTGTTCATCTCCGGATTCTGGTAACGCATGTAGCCCAGACCAACTCCTGCCGAAACATGGTAACTGTAAAACCAGTTGGCAGTTGCCCGGATGCCTGCACTGTAAGGCGAATAGGTTTCGTTCACATCCTCTCCCCAGTAATCGGAAGATGTATCCATTTTTAGCCCGTATCCGCCGGTGGCTTCCAGGGTATAATAAAACCCCTGGTTCCGGATAATCCGGTTCTGGCCGATCGACGGGATTACCCCCAATAATAGCAGGCCGGCCAATACAATCGTTCTTATTTTTAATTCAGGTTTCATAAGGCTGAAATTCAGTTTTGTCATGACGAAGAAAAATATTAATGATAAATATACTCAATCCTTCTAACGTACGGACTGCTCAATAAATTTTATTTATTTCGGATTTTGGCTATTTTACCTTTCCTGATAAAACGCTATTTTTGTTTCGTGCTGAAAATCCGAAACATATTGTCTTTCCTTTTGCTGTCAGTCTATTTTATTGTTCTGGCACATCAGTTTATTCCCCACCATCACCATGCGGATTTGTTTTCTTTTTGTTCTGCCGGACATCAGCACGACGGCGTAGGGGAGAGATCTCCGGTTGTTGTTGATGGCATTTGCTCGTGTCATCACGGCGAAGAATCAGATGTAGCCTGTTATTTCAGTGTCGATCCGGTGCCTTCGAAAATATTATTGCTCACCTCGTTCTATTTGGTTAAATCAGTCCTGAACGAAGTGTTTGTTCCGGTTGTTACCGGTAAAGCCTGTACGGCTCCCGATTTTATCTTACCAAAAATATTTGCAGATCATCCTTCCGGCTTAAGGGCGCCTCCCGTTATTTCATAATTCCGTTTTATAGTTTTTCGGGAATGACGGATGCTGTCGTTTCTGTATTTTTTTACGAATAATCAAATAGAATTATGAAGCCCATATTGGTTATGGTATTGGCGGCAGGTCTTGTGTTTGGGGCCTGCTCGCATCAACACAACGAATCACATCCGCGGGAACATGCGGGGGATGACGGCGGTCATCATCACGATCACGAAGAAATAAAGCAAAAACTGGTTGTATATACCGGTGATTTTGAATTGTACGCCGAAGCTGATCCTTTTGTTGAAGGGGAAAAGGCGGGCATATTGGCGCATTTCACCCGACTGCCCGGTTTTAAACCGCTGGATCAGGCCAGGGTTACTGCTCTGCTTTCGGTTGGAGGACAGCTTGTTGGCCCGGTGGAGGGGCAGGCTTTGCAAGCCGGAATTTATCAGTTCTTTCTGACTCCCGGACAGACGGGAGAGGGGACGCTGTCTTTTTCTGTTGAGTTGGACGGACAAAAAAAAATGGTAGAAGTGGCCGTTCCTGTTTTTAACGACGATCATAAAGCTTTTCATTATTACGAGGACAGAGAAACTGACCACGGGAATGCCGTCAGCTTTACCAAGGAGCAATCCTGGAAAATTGATTTTGCAACAGCTTTCCCGTCGCTGAAACTCTTTGGGCCGGTTTTGAAAACTTCGGCGGCGGTACAATCAGTCCCTGAGAAAAATCAGGTACTGAGCGCTGCAACCAGCGGGATGATCAGGTTTATGCCGGGTGTGGTTGAAGGAATTCGTGTAAATGCCGGGCAGGAACTGTTCCGGATTACGGGTTCGGGTATGGCCGACGATAATCTTGCTGTTGTTTTTGCTACGGCCCGGGCCAATTACGAAAAAGAAAAAGCCGACCTTGAGCGCATGGAAAAACTGGCAGAAAATCAGCTTGTTTCCCAACGCGAATTGCTGGAAGTTAAAAGCAGTTTTGAGAAAGCCGAAGCTGTTTACAGAAACCTTCAGCAGAATTTTTCTTCTGCTGGTCAGTTGCTTTTTGCGCCGGTAGCCGGCAATCTTGGGCAGATTTTGGTTCAAAACGGGCAACATGTGTCGGCAGGGCAGGCTGTTGCCGGACTGGTCCAACAGGGGAGAATTCAACTAAAAGCCGAAATTCAGCAGAAATATGCCGCCCGGGTGCAGCAAATACAAGCAGTAACCGTGCGGCCTGCCGGTCAGACCGATTGGCTGGAACTTCAGCATCTGAACGGAAAGCTGGTATCGGTAGGGAGCCAGCTGAGCCAGGAGAATTTTTTATTACCTGTTTATTTTGAACTGGACAATAAGGGTGAATTTCTTCCGGGAAGCTATGTTGAATTGACTTTGAGGCT
Organism: Gaoshiqia hydrogeniformans; assembly: GCF_049347105.1. Classification (GTDB taxonomy): domain Bacteria; phylum Bacteroidota; class Bacteroidia; order Bacteroidales; family Prolixibacteraceae; genus Gaoshiqia; species Gaoshiqia hydrogeniformans. The sequence goes on along the minus strand of NZ_CP186334.1, from coordinate 4,944,535 downwards.
GACCTCTGAAACAAACTGCCTGGTGGTTCCAAATACAGCCTTGATTGAACAGCAGGGACATTTTTTTGTGATGGTTCAGCTTGACCCGGAACACTTTGAAAAGCGTCAGATTTTTATCGGCGATTCGGACGGACTGGAAACAATCGTTCAATCCGGCCTGGATGCCGGTGAACGTGTGGTCACCAAAGGGGCTGTTTTGGTCAACCTGGCTGCTGTGTCTAACAGTCTTGATCCGCATGCCGGTCATGTTCATTAAGAAAGGAGCTACTATGTTAGACCGGATTATTAAATTTTCCCTCAATAATAAATTGCTGGTGCTCCTGGGAGCCGTTATATTGACGATCTCCGGTTTGTATACGGCAAATGAGATGGATGTCGATGTTTTTCCCGACTTGACGGCACCTACCGTGGTGGTGATGACTGATGCCCACGGTATGGCAGCCGAAGAGGTGGAACGACTGGTGACTTTTCCGATAGAAACCGCTGTGAACGGGGCTACCGATGTGCGTCGGGTGCGTTCAAGTTCGTCTCAGGGTTTTTCCTTTGTTTGGGTTGAGTTTGACTGGGGAACCGATATTTTTAAGGCGCGTCAGATTGTGAGTGAAAAACTGGTGAGCCTTTCCGGGCAAATGCCGCTTGGTGTCGGCCAACCTACGCTCGCTCCCCAATCAAGTGTCATGGGTGAAATCCTGTTCATTGGCTTACAGTCCGACTCAACCAGCTTGATGGATTTGCGGACCACGGCCGAATGGAGTATCAAACCGGTACTGCTGGCAACGGGCGGCGTGTCGCAGGTAACTATCATTGGCGGCGATTATAAGCAGTACCAGGTATTGGCCGATCCCCGGTTGATGGCTTATTACGGCGTGTCGATGGATGAACTGGCCACGGTGTGCGCCGGCATCAGCATGAATGCATCGGGCAGCGTAGTCCGCCAGTATGGCAACGAATATGTGGTGCGTGGTGTGGCCCGCACCTCGAGCCTGGATGAGTTGGGCAAATCGCTGGTCAGGCTGAAAAGCGGGAAACCGGTGTTTATTGACGATGTCGCTGAATTGAAAATCGGAGCGGCCGTAAAAATGGGATATGCCTCGCAAAATGCGTCCCCTTCGGTCATTTTATCCGTTTCGAAACAGCCCAATACCAATACCCTGAAGTTGACGGAATCCATTGAGAAGAACCTGGAAAGCCTGCGTCAAACTTTACCGCCTGATGTGGTGGTAGACAGTCATATTTTCCGTCAGGCCGATTTTATCGAAACGGCAGTGGATAATGTCAGGACGGCTTTGCTCGAAGGCGGCCTTTTCGTGGTGATTATCCTTTTCCTTTTCCTGGGAAGTTTCCGGACAACAATCATCTCTTTGCTGGCAATTCCCTTGTCGTTGCTGGGAGCGGTGCTGACATTGAATCTTTTGGGACTGAATATCAACACCATGAGTTTGGGAGGTATGGCCATTGCCATCGGATCGCTGGTGGACGATGCCATTATCGATGTGGAGAACGTGTTTAAGCGGCTCCGGCAAAACCATCAGAAAACGGAGGAGAAACGCGAACCTGTCTGGAAAATTGTTTTTGATGCTTCCAAAGAGATCAGGGCTTCTATCCTGAATGCAACGCTGATCATCATCGTTGCTTTTATTCCGTTGTTTTTCCTCTCGGGGATGGAAGGACGTATGCTGAAACCATTGGGTATTGCCTACATCGTTTCCCTGTTTGTTTCCCTGATTGTTGCGATGACCCTGACCCCGCTGTTATGCCGCCTGTTGCTGACCAATGATAGGTATTTGGACCGCAAAGCAAAGGACAATTGGCTGAACCGTCGGCTGAACCGTTATTATGAATCTTCTCTTCAGTTCGTGTTCCAATGGAAGAAGTTCATGTTAGGTACCGCGCTTGTTTTGTTGGCGCTGGCAGTTTGGATGCTCTCGTCGATGGGCAGGAGTTTTTTGCCCGAGTTTAACGAAGGGGCGCTGACTATTTCGATGATCAGCCAGCCTGGTATTTCGCTTGAAGAAAGCCATCGGCTTGGAAATCTGGCTGAAACGGAACTACTGGCAATCCCCGAGGTGAAGAACACGGCGCGACGCACCGGGCGGGGAGAATTGGACGAGCATTCGCAAACAACTAACAGCGCCGAGATTGATGTAAATTTCGAACTGAAAGAGCGTCCGCGTGAAGAATTCCTGGCTGACGTACGCGGCCGCCTGCAAGGTATTCCAGGCATTGCTTCAACGGTCGGTCAGCCCCTGGGTCACCGAATCGATCATATGCTTTCGGGAACGAGGGCAAATATTGCCGTCAAGTTGTTTGGCCCGGAGCTGAACCAGCTGTTTTTGCTGGGAAATCAAATCAGGTTAGCCATCGCCGATATCGATGGTTTGGTTGACGTGAATGTGGAACAGCAGGTGGAAATTCCGCAGATTCAGATTAAAGCTAAACGCGAGATGCTGGCCCGTTACGGCATTACGATCGATGAATTTACCCGTTTTGTCGAACTGGCTTTTGGCGGAGAAAAGTTGGCTGATATTTACGAAGGGCAACGCCGGTTTGATCTTATTCTGCGATTGAATAAAGATTATACCGAAACCATCGACGGATTAAAGAATGCCCTGATTGATACGAAAATCGGTGGAAAAGTTCCCCTGGAGCAAGTCGCGGATATTCAATCGCTGTCTGGCCCGGGTTCGGTCAGTCGGGAAAATGTGCAGCGTAAGATCGTGATTTCGGCTAATGTGGCAGGACGGGATTTGCACAGCGCTGTTGGCGAAATCCGGGAACAGATTGAGCAGCAGGTCGTTTTGCCCGAGGGGTACCGGGTTGAATACGGCGGTCAGTTCGAAAGTGAAATGCGCGCATCGCGAACCTTGGCCCTGACATCGTTGCTGGCAGTTGTGATCATCTTTTTGTTGTTGTATCACGAGTTTAAAAATGTCAAGCTGGCCGGGATCATTTTGCTTAACCTGCCGATGGCCCTTATTGGCGGTGTTTTTGCCATCCGGCTGACTTCGGGAATGATCAGTATTCCTGCAATTATTGGCTTTATCACCTTATTCGGCATTGCCACCCGGAACGGAATTTTGCTGGTTTCGCGTTTTCAGCAGATGGAAGAACAGGCGTTGCCGCTGAACGAGATCCTGATTCGCGGTTCCATCGACCGGCTAAGCCCGATTTTGATGACAGCGCTGACTGCTGCTTTGGCCCTGATCCCGTTGGCAATCCAGGGCGATGCTCCCGGGAATGAAATTCAAAGCCCGATGGCCAAAGTAATTTTGGGCGGGTTGTTGTCGTCAACCCTGCTGAACATTTACCTGGTGCCCGTAATTTACCAGTTGTTGCACCGTTTTGGATTACTCAAAAGAAAAGATTATGAGAAAAATACTTAATATCATCCTGTTGTTTTGCGGATTTTCAGCGTCTGCGCAAACCGGTTTCGACGGGTTTTTGCAGGAAGTGTTACGCAATAATTCCAGCTTGAAGGCTTACCAGGCCGTAACCGATGCGCAAAAGCTTGAAAACCGGCTTGGACTGGCTCCGGCCGATCCAAGCGTTGAGGGAGCTTACCTTTGGGGCGATCCTTCAGGAATCGGTAACCGGAAAGATTTTTCGGTGACACAGGAAATTGAGTTTCCAACGGTTTATGCCCGTCAGCGAAAACTTGCATCCATCCGCGATGAGCAGGCGGAACTGGAATATCGCCGGCTTCGTTTCGAATTGTTGTATCAGGCTGCAGGCTTATGGGTTGAATTGGTTTACCTGAACCGGAAAGGGGAGGAGTTGCAGAACCGGTTGAGCGAGGCAACACGGTTGGCCCGGGCATACGAAGAAAAGTTTTCTGTGGGCGACGTGAACCTGATTGACCGGAATAAAGCTGTTTTGTATCAGCTTCAGGCCGAAAAACAGGCCGAGCAACTTCGGCAGGACCGGAAGCAGGTGTTGTTGCAACTAACGGCCCTGAATGGCGACCGGGACTTGTCGTTTGACGAAACAGGCTGGTTGCCTGTCCGTTTGCCCGAAAATGTTGAGGCGTGGATCGAACAGGTTACGGCAGCCAACCCTCAGACGCAGTGGTGGATACTGACGCAACAAGCCGGAAAAGAAAGCGAGAAACTGAGCCGGGCCAAACGTATGCCCGGCCTGACCGGCGGTTACATGATGGAGCAAACTGCTGCTGAAAAATTTCAGGGGATTACGTTTGGTTTAACAGTTCCCCTGTGGGAAAAGAACAACACAGTGAGGGCCGCGCGTGCGCAACAGGAGGCCGCCGCTTTACAGGAACAGGACTACCGGCTGCAATGGCGCAGCTATTTGACGCAGGTTTATGCCAGGGCGGATGATGCGTTTAAACTGGTCCGTTCGTACCGTGAGCAACTTAACCGGATCGGGCAAAAAGAATTGCTGGATGAGGCCCTGCAGGCCGGACAAATTTCACTGATTGATTATTTGCTCGAGATCCAATTTAACTACGCAGCGATTGATCAGTTGCTGGATGCCGAAAAACAGCTTCAAACAGCTTACGTATCGATGGTCGTTTGGGAAAAACAATGAGCTAAGTTTTTGTAAAATAAAAAGTCACCGAAAATTAGGTTGCGGTGACTTTTTATTTTTATCAGCGAAGATCGGTTATACCTGGTCGGTTTTTGCCGGGTTCAGAAAGATCAGGAAAAAGACAAAGGCGAATGACAACTCGTGCAACTCACTTTCTTTGACCAGGCCAATGCTCAGGATCATCAGGGTAACAATCAACATAACAACGATGTGCTGTGTTTTGGGCAGTGGTACCCTGAACTTGTTTACCAGGTTCCGAATGACCGGTATCTTCCAGACAATAAGGCGCGAAAAAACAAAATAGATGATCAGGATGATAAACATCAACTGAGAAAAAATCAGCTTGTTCAGATTTTTTCCTCCAACAACCAGATTGTGCAGGTTTGTTTCGGCCTGTTTGTTATTTTCCAGGAAAAATTCGCTGCTTTCAATATTAAAAATCCGTTGTCCCCAACTGATTTCTTCGCCTGCGGCAAAAAAGAACAGAAATGCCAGAAAAGCCGCGCTAAATACCCATAACAGTTTTTTCATTTTCCTGTATTCAAATACCCGGTACAGGCTAACCATGCTGGCTCCAAAAAGGAAAAGTGCTGTCAGGTTTTCAACCAGACCGTCTTCCTGTACAAAAGGGTCAAAGGCTTCTTGTCCCTGTCTGCCCAGGTACATGCCATACCCGGTGAAGACGAACAGACCGGCGCATAAAATAACTTCAGTTGCTGTAATTAGTTTTTTTACATTCATAATGTGTTGTTTCTGTGTTTAAATTCTGCTATTGTTTGTAAACAGGGTTCAAATATGCTGTATTTTTCTTACAGCGTGTAAAAATAATATTAAAAATCGTATCAGGACAATTCTGTTCTGTATTTGCAGGAGCAACAACCTGTATCGTTCAGCTGTTAAAAGATGTTGATTTTGGCATAATCTTTTGGGTGCAGACGCGTTTTATATTGCGGGAAGATGTAGCTTTGCACAAAATTTTTATATCATAGAATTCAGGGAATGAAAAAGTTAGTTTGGTTAGTTGTGGCTGTTGGTTTATACCTACTGGTCAACGTATCCGGCTTATTTGTGCCGATGATTGTGAATGCGGCGAAGTATGCCCAGGTAGGACGCGAAATTCTGGATAATCACGATTGGATAAACCTGACTGTAGGTGGTGAGGCGTACGATCAGAAACCTCCGCTTTTGTTCTGGATTGCTGCCGTCACATTTAAGCTTTTTGGCATTTCGGGCATTGCTTACAAGCTGGTCATTCTCCTGTTTTCACTGATCGGTGTTTACGCAACCTTTAAATTGGGCGAATTGCTGTATGACAAACGCACCGGAAGCCTTGCCGCATTCTTTTGGGCTACTTGTTTGGGCTATGTTCATTTTCATAACGATATTCATACCGATACGCTTTTGGTTGTGCCGGTGATGCTGTCGATTTGGCAATACGCGGCCTATTTCAAAAAGAAAAAGGAATATCATTTCTACCTGGGAACGGTTTTCGTTGGATTAGCAATGCTGGATAAAGGTCCCGTTGGAATGGTAATTCCGGGTGCAGCAGTGGGTTTGCACCTGTTGCTAACCCGCAATTTTAAAGCGATAGTCAATTACCGCTGGTTGGTGGCCATTCCTATTGTGGCCTTGTTAATTCTGCCTGCGATCTGGGGGCTGTACAAACAATTTGGACCGGAAGGGGTCAAATTTTATTTCTGGACCAATAACATGGGGCGTATTACCGGAAGTTATCACGGGAGACACAACGATCCTTTTTTTTATTTTCATACCACCTTGTACATGATTGCTCCCTGGGCTGTTTTTGGTTTTGTTGGCCTGTTTATGCAAATTCGCGAAAAGGTAAAACGAAAACTAAATTTTACAGGCGAGGATGAATTTTTCACTTTGGGAGGTATCCTGGTATACTTGCTGATTGCTTCGGTGGCGAAACAGCAAAATCCGCATTATGAAATGGCGGTATTGCCGTTGATTTTGATTTTGGGCGCCCGGTGGGCCTTTTTGATTTTTGAGTTACCTGCCTTTAACCAGTTGAAAAAGGTGATTGGTTATATTCATCTGGTTATTGGCATCCTGTTATTCCTGCTGATTTTCCCGTTTATAACCTATTTCTTTCAGGAGAGCAAAATATGGATCTGGGCGGTTGTCGTTATCCTGGCCGGGGCTTTTGTTTACATCCTGAGTTGGAAAAACAGTCTGAACAAGCAATTGTCCTATTTGCTGATTTCCGGTTCTGCTTTACTTTTTATACTAAACACAAGTATTCTCCCCAACATGGGAAAATATCATTCTTCTTTTGCGGCTGTCCGTACATTTAACGAAGAAACCAGCGGTAAAGAGGAACTTCATATTTATACCGAAGAAGGCCGGTACTGGGAAATTTTCTTTTATTCCAAAAATTACGGGAGGTACATGGTTACACCCAAAGATTATATGGAAAATCCGCCGGCAGTTAACGACTGGTTGTACACCGGCCCGGAGGGTTTGGAAGAGTTAGAGGAAATGAATGTGAAAGTAGATACCGTGAAGGTCTTATCTCACCGAAGCCTGTCGCGTATGTCGCTGAAGTTTTTAAATCCCAAAACCCGGAAGCTGAAACTTGAAACCCGTTACCTGTTGCGGGTGAGAGGGGCCAGATAAAAAATCAGCGATACGATAAAAGCAGAATAGCCAACCCGGGCAGACTAAGCTGCTTTTTTTTGATTCAACGGAGTTTTTTAGAACAGATCTTTCTTTCGAAAGATTACAATACCCAGAATGGACATCGCAAACGAGATAACCAGGATCAGGGGAAAAGCCCAATAGGAATTTTCCATGTGGTTGGGCACATTCATCCCGTACAAACTGGCGATCAGGGTTGGGATCATCAGGATAATGGAAATGGAGGTCAGTTGTTTCATCACCACGTTCAGGTTATTGGAGATAACCGATGAAAATGCGTCCATCATGCCACTTTGAATGTCGGAATAAATCTGGGAAATTTCCAGCGCCTGTTTATTTTCGATAATGGCGTCCTCCAGTAAATCCTCATTCACCTCCGTCAAGTTTCGTTTAAATGAATTCCGGAGTTTGGCCAGTACAATCTCGTTGGCCTTCAGCGAGGTAATGAAATACACCAGGCACTTTTCCATTTTCAGCAATTTATTCAGTTCTTTATTCCGGATGGATTTCTCCAGTTCGTTTTCAATCTGGTTTGTTTGCTGGTTTATTTGTTTCAGATACTGGGAAAAGGTACTTCCCGAGCGCAAAAAAAGTTTAATAATGAAGTTCAGTTCATCATGGATCAGGTGGTTTTGTCCGCGATACAGCGCTGGTTGTTCGGCCGGCAACACCTCATTCGGGGTTGAACACAAGGTGATCGTTACCTGGTTGAGCATGATGACCCCCAAGGGCAAGGTAGAATAAGGTACGCCGTTGTTGGGACTTTCAACCGGAATCCGCAGGATGATCAACGACCAGTCGTCGTCGACTTCATACCGGGGACGCTCATCTACGTCCATGATGTCCTGAATTAAATCCAAAGGAACCCGGAATTCGCCGTGTAACCGGTTAATTTCTTCCTGAGAGGGTCGAACGACATTGATCCAACATCCTTTTTCTGCCTGCGGAATTTCGACGTATCCGCCAAAGCTTTTAAAGATTTTTAGCATGAGCTTGCCTCCTTCTATTTGACCTGCAGGAGGCAGAGGGGTAGGCCGCCTACAGGGAGGTTAATAATTTCGTTTCCTTATGATAAGGGCCTTCGTCCATTTGATGTTTTTTGCAATTAGCGGGACAAAAATAGTTAAATCCGGTCGAAAAGAGGCAGTTTTTTAAATTGTTTTTTGTTATTAATTTGTTAATCGATCAGCTTCCGGGCCTCAACGCCTTCAAAGGTCATTTTAACCGGTTTGATGGTGCCGTCTTCATCAAAGTACATCCGGTCGATGCAAACCACACGGTGGTCGCGATCGAGGTTTGGGATGGGGCGGCGGTGGTAAACAATATACCATTCATCGGTGCCGGGAATTTGGAGTACCGAATGATGACCGGCGCCGGTAGCGATATCAGGGTCCTGTTCCAGGACGGTTGCCAGGCGTTCAAACGGGCCAAACGGACTATCGGCAATGGCATAGGCTACTTTGTAGCTGGCATTGCCCCAGCCGCCTTCCGACCACATAAAATAGTACCGGCCGTTTCGGATAAAAAAGGTTGGTCCTTCCACGTAGCCTTTTGGGGTAATCTCTTTGACCGGCTCACCGTCTTCAAAAGGGATAATGCTTTTAAAATCGTCGCTGATCCGGGCAATATTGCAATGTCCCCAGCCGCCGTAAACAATGTAGTAGTTTCCATCCAGCGCTTTAAAAACATACTGGTCGATGGGTTGTGCGCCATGATGGAATTCGCTGATCAGGGGCTTTCCCAACAAATCGGTGTACGGGCCTTCGGGCTGGTCGGCCACGCAAACGCCGATGCCGCCTTGTTTGTTCTTTTCGCCCAAAGCGGCATTGTACATCGGGCCTGTTTCGTTTTGAATGTCGTTCCCGGCAAAAAACAGGTAATATTTGCCCTCTTTTTCAATAATAGAAGGTGCCCACATGGCTTTGTTGACCCATGTTACAATGGTGGTGTCAATCAGTTTTTCGTGTTTTGTCCAGTTGACCAAATCGTCGGAGGAAAAGGCATCCAGGAAAACCTGGTCTTCGTATTTGGCCGAGAAGGTTGGGAAAATCCAATAGCGTTGGTTAAAAACGGCAACTTCAGGATCGGCATACCAACCTTCGAAAAGCGGATTGCCTGACAATTTTGGTTCATTTTTCACTTTTGGCGTTTGGGCACAAGCGTACAGGGCTGCCATAAGAAGCAGTAATGTAAATACTTTAGTCATGAATAAATTGATTTAACATAAGGCTGTCTGAAAAGTCATGAAGTTTTCTCCGGGACTTTTCAGACGCCCTATAGAGTTTGTTGTTAATTAAATAGCTTTTTTAGTTCGTCTCCAACTTTTTTAACCGACTTATTGATTTGTTCTTTGGTCGATTTTTTCACTTCTTCGGTAATTTGCTGACGGGCTTTGCTCAGGTCGAGCGCAACTTCGGGTTTTGTCAGTTCACCTTTAACCAGAACAGATACGTCAAGTATTTTGATATTTTCGGATCCGGGAAGGAAGCCAAGCGCTTTTTCAATATCGCCGCTCAGATCCTCTTTGTTCACCTTAAAATCCATATTCAGGCTTAGGGTGCGGTTAACCGATACATTTCCGTAAATGGAAACATCCTGATCGGCGATTCGTGTTTGGAACGGGTTCATCAATACATTTCCGTTTTCGAGTTGAAAATGAGCCGTAAAATCATCGATCTTTACATTTTTCAACTTTTCTTTCTTGATGAAATTCCGGATTTGATCAAAGGTTGGCGAATCCATAATTTGCAGGTTCTGGGTATTTAGGAAACCATTTCCGTTTAAGGACGAGGCGATGATATTCAGCTTTTCATCAAACTGGCCTTTAAATTTGATTTGTGACGAGATGTCGCCCTGGCTGCGCGAAGCAATGGGCATGTAACGTTGCATCGTGCTGAACGACTGGTAGGCAGCCGGAATCTGGAAGGAGTTGATGACCAGGTTAAAGTCGAACTCAGGTTTGTTCTCCGGGTTGCTTTTATACGAGCCATCCACGGTCAGCTGGCCCTGAAGCATCTCCATGTTCAGTTTTTGCAGTTCCAGTACCTGATTTTTCACCCGGATCACACCGTCTATGTTTTTGATTTCCATCCGGTCGAAGCTGGCCCGGTTGATTTGGGAACGGAATGCCATGTCGAGGTTGCCCGGAACCTGGAACGCCACCATGCTGTCGGCAGCAGCGGTTGGTTCACCCGAATCAGCCATTAAGCCGGCCAGTTCGTCAAAGTTCATGTAATTCGATTTCAGGTTGAAATCGCCTTGCAGGGTTTTATTCATCAGGAAATAGGGCAGGTAATTGCTTAACTTCCCGGTGAGCTGAAAATCACTCTGCCCGGTTTTCGCGGCCAGCGATGTTAAGTTGATCTCTGCGTTATTGATACGGACCGAGCCGGAACTGATTTCGACCGGGCGCGTTAGTTGCGGCGTATTGATCAGAAAATCGCGGAAATTGAACACGCCGTTCGATGAAATCTGTGTATAGTCCTGTTTTTCAATGGCCGACATTTTTCCTTTTACGGCCAGTTGTCCGTCCATAAAACCTTTTAACTCTACGCTATCCATCGGGATGACATCGGCCAGCCGGGTAAAATCGATTTTACCGTTGAATGAAGCGTCGAATTCGGGGTCAGTCATCGGATGGGTGAGGGTAAGTTTCATGTTTACCGGGTTTTCCCTGATTTTAGCCTGCGCCTCTGAAACATGAATACTGAGCAAATCGAGGTCGCCCTGGGGTTTGCTGATGCTGCTTTCGAGACTGATCTGTTCAATTTTCTCAGGGGCTCCGGTATATTGAAGCGATGCGTTTTTGATGTACATCCGGGTATTGATTGCCGGATAATCTTCTTCGTAAAACCAGCCTTTAATTTCTCCTTCAAACCCCGCTTCACCCGAAGTTTTGATCTGTTCGAGGTAGCTTTGGTAACTTTTAGGCACCATCGCCAGCAGGGTTTCAAAATCGCTTTTCGGTTGTTTAAACTGAATGTCGAAGTACATACTGTCCGACGGCATTTCGAAGCGGCCGCTGACATCCAGCGGAAGTTCGTTCAGGTACAGGGTCGATTGTCCGAAGGTGAAAATCATTTTATCGTAATCGGCCATTAGCTCACTTTTGGCTTTCAGTACTGTATTGGCAATGTATTGCACCGAATCGTATTCCAGGATAAATTCGCCGATTTCGCCATCCAGCGTAAAGCGGGTAACGGTGCCTTCAACTTCTCCTCCGGCATCGATGTCGGCATTCAGCAGGCGAACCAGGGTTGTTGAGGCTTCGTCTTTATAATTCAGACTGAGGTCGCGGACAATGATCTCCTGTAACGAAATAACCAGGTCGCTTTCCTGTTCTTCAGCTTCATCAGGGGCAGCTTCGTCCGGGTACGCGATATCCCAGTTCACCAGGCCATCGCTGGTCGCCAGCAGGTTGATGACGGCTTTGTTCACACTCAGGCTGGAAATTTTCAGCCCTTCGTTCTTAAACAAATCGGCCAGCGACAATTTCGTAGCCACCGAGCCAATATACACCAATGTGTCGTTTTCAAAACGTTCTTTCCCGGTAACGGTCAATCCCTTGATCTCTGCCTGAACTTTTGGGAAGTTCCTGATTAAGCTCAGGTTAAAATCAGAAAAATCAACCCGGGCATTGACATTTTTATTTATGGTTTGTTTCACTTTTTCCATCAACGGTCCTTTAAAAAAGACAGGGATGGCAATAGCTGCTGCGAAAAGTGTCAGCAGGACAGCTGCGATGATGATTCCAATTTTCTTCATTTTGTTTCTGTATTTTCAGTAAGAATGTGTTGTCTCAGCATATTAATGGCCGTTTGCGACGAACGTAAAATATTTCGTTCGCGGTTGTGTGCAAAGGTATAACGCTCAACCCGGTTGGTATATTTTCCCGAAACGGCTATCCAAACAGTGCCCACCGGTTTTTCATCTGTTCCTCCGTCAGGACCTGCTATGCCGGTGGTGGCAATGGCATAATCGGTACGGAGCGCTTTTTTTATCCCTTCGGCCATTTCCAGCGCCACTTCTTTACTAACAGCGCCGTATGCCTGCAGGGTTTCATTTTTTACGCCGAGGATGGCTGTTTTTGTTTCGTTGGCATAAGCAACCACTGCGCCTTTAAAATAAGCTGAACTGCCCGGGTTTTGAGTGAACAGATGAGCAATGTGTCCACCTGTGCAACTCTCGGCTACGGCCACCATTGCCTTGCAACCGACCAGTAGTTTCCCGGTTACCCCGGTCATGGTGTCGCCGTTATAGCCAAAAATGGCTTCGGGAATAATTTTCTCCAGCGCTGCAATCTGACGTTCCACTTCTTCTTGTAATAATACAGGATCAACGCCGTATGCACTCAGCCGCAGCCGGATCATTAACTGGTTGGGCAGATAGGCCAGTTTGATGTGGGCCGGAAGCGCCAGTTCCCAGGACTCAATTTTCTCGGCCAGCATGGATTCAGGAATTCCGTATACAAGGACGTTTTGGTGCCAGATGGATTTTGCTTTTCCGTTTTTGCGTAGCCGGGGCAACACTTCATCCCGCATCAGTCCTTCCATTTCGAAAGGTACGCCCGGCATGGAAACAAAAATGGTGTCGTTTTTTTCAAACCACATTCCGGGCGCTGTGCCCAATGCATTGTGAAGTACGGTGCATTTCTCCGGAACCAGGGCCTGGTCTTTGTTTAACCGGTTGACCGTAATATTCCGGCGAGACAGCATGTCGCTAACATGTTGCAATACCTGCTCGTTAACAATCAGCCCGCAATCAAAATAATCACAAAGGACTTTTTTGGTGATATCGTCTTTTGTTGGCCCCAATCCGCCGGTAATCAGCACCAGGTCAACCCGCTTCCCGGCATCGGTGAGGGCTTGTAAAATATGACTGTGGTCGTCGTGGACAGAAGTGATCTGATACACTTCAATGCCGTGCAGGTTAAGCTGCTCGCTGATCCAGGCTGAGTTGGTATCAATGATTTGTCCGATCAGGATTTCGTCGCCGATGGTAATGATTTCTGCCTTCATGTTGGTCTGAAGTTTTTTATTTATCGGGCGAGAAGAGGGAGGACAGAAATTTAATCCCTGTTGAACAGATTGTTCCGGGTTTTGTGTAGTCAGGTTTTTGAAAGTGAATGGACAACAGGGTGTTGTATTGCATGTACCCCTTTCTCGTTTCCTTCCACAAGATAGTTATCGGTATTGAAATTACAAATATTTCAGTGGAGTATTTTCTCCTGCAATACCTTTAAAATCAAGTATTGCAGGAGAATTTTCTGCCTAAGCCGGCAGACAGGCGTGTGGGGCATTAAATTTCCACTTTGATGATGGTATCGACTTTTTGACGTTTTTGATGGGGTATTTGCAGTAAGGTTCCGAATTTGGTTGTTTCAAAAGTCACTTTGGAACCATCGTTAAAAAAGGTTGCCGATTTAATCTTTTTTTCCAGGTTGGGTATCAGCAGATTTTCTCCTTCCAGATCAAGGACATGAATGTAGATGGTGTTTCCTTTTTGCGTTGTTGCTCCCCACTGGCTAGGTTTAACCGGGCCTTTCCGGGTTCCGTAGATTGTTTCGCCGTATTTGGCAAGCCAGTCGCCCATCACCATCAGCGTGTCGACGTTTTCGGGCTGGATTTTCCCATTGGGCATCGGGCCGGTGTTTAACAGGAAATTGGCTCCGTGTCCGGCTGCTTTCACCATGGTTTGGATCAATTGTTTGGTCGATTTATAACCCTGGTCCTTGATATTGAAGCCCCAACTGCCATTCATGGTTTCGCACATTTCGATCGGCAGGTTGGAGATGGTCCCGGTTTGGTTGAACCCCATCGTGTTTTCGCCGGGAAGGTCGCGTTCGAACATTTGAAAATCTTCACCGGCGAAAGGCGATTTGTGATGGTTACTGCCAATCAAAGCGCCGGGTTGAAGTTTGTGAATAAGGGCATAGGTTTCGTCCAGGCGCCAGTTGGCCTCCCACTGGTCCCACATCCCGTCGAACCAAATTCCGCCAACTTCGCCGTAATTTGTCAGGAGTTCGGTGAGTTGGGTATTCATATAGTCGATGTACTTGTTCCAATCGCCGCTTTCGGGTCTGCCGGTGAAATTTTTACCGGTGTTTCCGCGCGGGTAATAGTCGGGGTGATGCCAGTCGAGCTGCGAATAATAGAAGAACAACTTAATTCCCTGTTTATCACATTCGTCTTTCAGCATTTTTATGATATCTTTCGCGTATGGGGTCCGTTCAACAATATCATAATTGCTTGTTTTTGAGTCGTACATGGCAAAACCATCGTGATGTTTACTGGTGATGGTGATGTATTTCATGCCGGCTTTTTTCACCATCGAAACCCATTCTGCCGGATCGAAATCAACCGGGTTAAAAAATGAAGGGAGTTTTTCGTACTGGCGGATGGGAATTTGTTTTTGGTTCATAATCCACTCGGCAATACCATAATCGCCACCTCCGGCCATGACCGAATAAACACCCCAGTGAATGAACAGGCCAAATTTGGCATCCTGAAACCATTCGCGGTTTTCCAGATTTTTAGCGGCTGGTTGATAGTCTTTCTGGGAAAATGCCGTACCGGAAACAATGGATAAAATAATCAAAAAAAGTAGTTTTCTCATGATTTAAGATTTATTGGTTTGCTGTGCTGTATTGTGCTGATAAAATTATAGAAATTTGCAGAAGTTAAAACCTGTTGTTTGGCATTTCTGAAAAGGAAGGATTTCCGGAATCAGTTGTTGAGCCTTACCGCCAAAACCGGATTTTTATTTTTGAAAGAAGGAGAAGTGAACGCTCCCGTAGTTGCGGAGTTCTTTAAATTCGGGGTAATCAGAAAAGTCATACGCTTTCGAATGTTCAAGGATAAATAGTCCGCCGGGCTTCAGAATATTTTTGGAAAGGACCAGTGAGGGAATCTCGCCAAATTGTCTGTGGTCGTATGGAGGGTCGGCAAAAATAAGGTCGTAGGTTTGATTGCTCGTTTCGATAAAGCGAAAAGCATCGGCTTTTAGCGCCTGAATATGCGTTTCGCCCAGTTTTTCGACGACAGACAACATGAAGCGGTGATGTTGAAAGTTCAGTTCCACGGCCGTAATGTTCAAACATCCCCGCGATGCAAATTCGAAAGAGATGCTGCCGGTTCCGGAAAAAAGGTCCAGTACCTTAACCTGATCAAAATCAACTTGGTTCTGTAAAATATTGAACAGGCTTTCCTTGGCCATATCGGTGGTTGGGCGGGCTTTAAAGTTTTTTCCCGGATTGAACTGACGTCCTCTGTATTGTCCGCCGACTATTCGCATGAAAAACTATTAAACAGGTTTACAAAGCGGGCGTCCGGTAAACGTTCGATGAGGTGACTATACCCGATATTCTTGTTTGATCCAGCAATTTGCACGTCGGCAAAATACTGGCGCAGGCGATGATAAATTTCAGAATGCTTATTCACCATGCCGTCCATGATGATGGTCGAGGGCTCTTCGTCCAGGCTTTTAGCAGCAGCAAGGATATAAAACAGCATGTCATTCTCGTTTTCGTGATAAAAACAGTTATAGTAATGTAAACCGGTATGAACCGAAAGGATCATCAGGTGTTTTCGGAGGACGCTTACTTTTAATGTCTGTTTATCATCATTGGCAAAGCATGCGGACAATTTAATGGCATTCTGAATTTCAATTCCCGGGTGTTTTTCCTGTAAAATACCCAGGATGGATTTCTGAATCCCGAATACGGCAAAAGCATCCAGACAGGGTAAGTACCTGCTTTGCACTTCCGTTTGTTTGTCAAGGCCGAATGTTAGTCCGTACAATTCTGTTACTGTATCTGTTTTGAAGAGTTTTACCGGGACCAGGGTGGTTTTTTCCGGGATAGAAAAATAAAGTCTGGTTTTCTTGTATGGTAACTCCAGCAAGTCAGACTCCTTGTAAATCGATTTCAGTTTTTTATACTGAAAATCCGGTTCGGTGGCAAAAATATCCTGGTGACAGAGATAAACCACCTTATTTTGGGCTGTATTCAGGATAGAAAAAGAAAATCCATCCAAGCTAACCTGGATGGACAGAATATATTCTGAAGTATAATTTAAATCAAAGGTTTCGTCAATGAGCGAAATTTTCTGCATAAAACATATTATTCCCAGTTACCGGCATTGTTGTTTGCTTCAGTAAGAGAACCAACTTTTAAGCCGGGATATTTCCCGTTTGTACGCGCTTTGTCGTTCAGGTTAATGACCAACTGGTTATCCAGATTTTTCAGGATGGTATTGTTGTGTGCTTTTGCTTCGAAAATTGGAACTTTAACGCCTGAACCGGTTGTAATAACCGTTGCTCCCAAATGAAACTCAGCAATGGTGTCCTGTACAGGAACATATTTTAACTGATCGATCGGGTATGAACGCCCGAATAAGGTGTCAAGAACATTGACCCGAATGGTATCGCGGATAATCCGCCCCTTCTTAATGGCCGTTTCTTCGGTCCATCCGGCTTCAATCATACTGTCAGTAAGCATACCAATCTTGCGTACCAAAGGAAGAGATTCGTGTTTGACAAAGGAAATCAGCGTATCCCAATCTCCTGTAAATTTTCCATTTACATCTTTGTAGGCCATTTGTGCCTTGCGAACTTCTTTTAAGCGTTGAACCGTCGCATCATATCTTTCTTTTTTCGCTTTCTCGAATTCAATTGGTCTTTGAACACTGTTAAATATCAGGTATCCGAGTAGAATTGCAATGGCAATTAAGGCGATCTGAATTGCTGTCTTCATCTTTGATTATTTAAGATTAGTTTTTGTTTGCTTGCAAATTTATAAAAAAAATTAAATTACAATCGGTGGATTCCTTTTAAATTAGCATCCATGTTAAAAAAACACATACAAGATCAACTGCTCGAAAATTTTGGTTTTTCGGCTACCTCCGGACAGGTTTTGCTGGCCGAAAAATTAGCTTCATTTATGTGCGAAAATTCAGCGGATTCCGTTTTTTTATTAAAAGGCTATGCCGGTACCGGAAAAACAAGTATGCTCAATGCCCTGGTGAAAACCCTGGCTGAATTTAAGTTTCAGACCGTTTTGCTGGCCCCGACGGGGCGTGCGGCCAAAGTGCTTTCATCGTATACCGGAAAGAATGCCTATACCATTCATAAAAAAATATACCGGCAACAAACCTCGGCAGATGGCTTGGGCCGCTTTGTGCTGGACCGGAACCTGATGAAAAATTGTTTTTTTATTGTTGATGAAGCCTCCATGATTTCCAACAGTTCGCCGGAAGGTTCGGTTTTCGGGTCAGGCCGTTTGCTGGATGATTTATACGAATATGTGTACACGGGACAAAATTGCAAACTCGTTCTGGTGGGCGATACGGCCCAGTTACCCCCGGTAGGCATGGATATTAGTCCGGCGCTTGATGCCAGAGAGCTTGAGCTTTACGGTTTGGAAGTTGTTGAACACGAGTTGACCGAGGTGGTCCGTCAGCTTAACGACTCGGGCATTTTGTACAACGCTACCGGTTTACGGGAGTTGATTGCTGAGGATTTTTCGGACGCCTGCTATTTCCCGATAGAAACGAAAGGCTTTACTGATGTTGTCCGGATTGGCGGCGCCGATTTGATTGAGCAAATCTCGGAATGTTACGACAAATTCGGGGAGCAGCAAACGATGGTGATTACCCGGTCGAACAAGCGGGCGAATAAATTTAACGGGGGAATTCGTTCATCAATATTATACAAGGATGCAGAGATTACGGTTGGAGACCTGCTGATGGTGGTTAAAAATAACTATCATTGGCTTGCTGAAGAAGAAACACTTGATTTTATTGCCAACGGCGATATTGTTGAAATCAAAGCTATTCGCGGATATGAAGAATTATACGGGTTCCGTTTTGCCAATGTAAGCCTGAAGTTTATCGATTACGATGATCTGGAAGTGGATTGCAAGATTTTCCTGGATACGCTGAACATGGAGTCGGCCAGTATGGCGCAGGCAGATAATCAACGCCTGTTTCAGGCAGTGGCCGAAGATTATCAGGATATCCGCAGTAAAAAGAAGCGGTGGGAGAAGATTCGGGAAAATGCATGGTTCAATGCGTTGCAGGTTAAGTTTGCCTACGCGGTTACCTGCCATAAAGCACAAGGTGGCCAGTGGGATGCGGTGTTTGTTGATCAGGGTTACCTGGTGGAGGATATGCTGAATAAAGAATATTTACGCTGGCTGTATACGGCTTTTACCCGGCCGGTAAAAAAACTTTACCTGGTTAATTTTAATAAAGAATTTTTCGAAGGCTGACCTTATTCCCGCACGATTGTATGCTGCTGGTTTTCTTCGGCAACATAGGTTTCCGGAAAGATGGAGCGGGCTTCGTTCAGAATAATTTCCGGTTTTTTATAGCGCGCGGAAAAATGCCCG
Organism: Gaoshiqia hydrogeniformans; assembly: GCF_049347105.1. Lineage (GTDB taxonomy): Bacteria > Bacteroidota > Bacteroidia > Bacteroidales > Prolixibacteraceae > Gaoshiqia > Gaoshiqia hydrogeniformans. The sequence goes on along the minus strand of NZ_CP186334.1, from coordinate 4,925,943 downwards.
ATAAGCAATTTTCGGGCCTGGGCCATTTGGGCAATCCGGGCCGCCTGAGATCCGGTTGAGTGGAAGGTCTCTTTGGCCAGCTTATTGTCTCCATCCGCAAAGGTCGCTTCGTGATACAGCATATCGACTCCTTCAACGGCTTCAACAATTTTTTCGTGATAAGCAGTATCGGAACAATAAGCATAAGACCGCGCTTTGGGCGGGGCAATGACCAGCTGACTGTTGGGTATGCGGGTACCGTCGTCGCTTATAAAATCTTCGCCGGCTTTGATCCGTTTGATGTCGCGAACCGGGATCCGGTGTGATTTGACCTGGTCTTTCCGGATATTCGGAGCTGCAGGCTTTTCGTCAAATCGAAAACCGCAGCAGGCAATCCGGTGTTTCAGCGGAAAGGAGGTGATGCTCAGTTTTTCATCTTCATAAATACGTTGGGTCCGTTTAAAATTAAGCGGGTGAAAAACCAATCGGAAGCCGGGGTCGGTGATGCCTAAAAAATTGAGCTGAAATTGGGTATATTCCTGTAGACCGGAATGGGCATAAATGTGCAGGTCGTTTTTCCTTCCCAGTAAAATCAAGGTAGAAATCAGCCCGATGAGCCCGAAAAAGTGGTCGCCGTGCAGGTGCGAAATCAGGATGTGGTTGAGCTTGCCAAAGCTAATTTTGTTTTTTCGGATTTGGTGTTGCGTGCCTTCGCCGCAGTCTATTAAAAAAAACCGCCCAAGCACATTAAGCGCTTGAGCGGTTGGGTATCTTGAGGAGGTAGGCATTGCTGAACTACTTCCCAAAATTGTTAATTGAAATGGCATTTGCATGCAAAAGGTTATAAATTTCCTTTATGCTTCAACAATTCTTCTGCTTTTTCAATCGATTCTGTGATTAACAAAACCGTGTGAAGCATGGAAAGTCGAATCAAATGCTCAACATCAGGCTGAAGACCCGACAAGATAAAAGTACCAATTGCATCTTCACACAAACGATTGGCAACTAAAATGGCGCTCAAACCGGAGGAGTCGACATAACTGCAGTGACTGATATCCAGGATGAAGTTTCGTTCATTTTTGTTACCCAATGCCACCAGCTCTGATTTCAGGTCGGGGGCATTATTTGTATCCAGCTTGCTGCTCAATACTTTAATGACGGTGTGTCCTTCTTTTTTTATAATTTCGAAATCCATAGATGAAAATTACAAAATTCTGATGGAACAATAAATAAGCAAGCTTATTTTTCTTTGTTTTCCTCAGCTTCCATCTGAGATTTCAATGCTGCCAGTTCGCTGATATCACCCAGCGTTGTTTTCTCCATGGTGTCTTTAACTGCTTTGACGGCTTTTTTGGTTTGTTTAACCTGTGCCTTTTTGGTTGCAGTTTCTTCTGCTTTTTTCTCATCTTCAAACACCCGCGAGTGAGAAAGGATGATTCGTTTTGCAGATTTTGAGAACTCAATCACTTTGAAATCCAGTTTTTCTTCCAGGCTGGCTTGTGAACCGTCTTCTTTGACCAGGTGACGTGGTGTTGCAAAACCTTCAACTCCGTATGGAAGAGCGATGGTCGCGCCTTTGTCGAACAACTCAACAACAGTTCCTTCGTGAATGGAGTCAACCGAGAAGATTGTTTCGAACACATCCCATGGATTTTCTTCCAGTTGTTTGTGTCCAAGGCTCAACCGACGGTTTTCTTTATCGATGTCCAGGACAACGACTTCAATTTCAGAACCGATTGATGTGAATTCTGACGGATGTTTGATTTTTTTCGTCCAGCTCAGGTCGGAAATGTGGATCAGGCCGTCAACTCCTTCTTCAATTTCGACAAAAACACCGAAGTTGGTGAAGTTGCGAACCGACGCCGTATGTTGCGTTCCAAGGCCAAACCGGGCTTCGATGTCTTGCCACGGATCTTGTCTCAGTTGTTTGATACCCAGAGACATTTTGCGTTCGTCGCGGTCCAGGGTCAGGATTTGTGCTTCAATTTCGTCGCCAACTTTCAGGAAGTCCTGAGCGCTGCGCAGGTGTTGTGACCAACTCATCTCAGAAACGTGGATCAGACCTTCAACTCCTGCGGCAATTTCTACAAATGCGCCGTAGTCGGCCATCACAACCACTTTCCCTTTCACGCTGTCGCCAACTTTCAGCTCGGCATCCAGGTTATCCCACGGGTGAGGAGTCAGTTGTTTCAGACCAAGAGCAATCCGTTTTTTGTCATCGTCGAAGTCAAGGATCACCACGTTCAGTTTTTGATCCAGTTCCACGATTTCGTTCGGGTGAGAAATACGGCCCCAGCTTAAATCGGTGATGTGGATCAATCCGTCAACACCGCCAAGGTCGATGAATACGCCGTAAGACGTAATGTTTTTAACAGTACCTTCCAGTACCTGTCCTTTTTCAAGTTTGGAGATAATCTCTTTTTTCTGTTGTTCCAGTTCAGCTTCAATAAGAGCTTTATGCGATACAACCACGTTGCGGAACTCCTGGTTGATTTTAACCACTTTGAATTCCATTGTTTTGCCAACGTATACATCATAGTCGCGGATTGGTTTCACGTCGATCTGAGATCCCGGCAAGAATGCTTCGATGCCAAATACGTCAACGATCATACCACCTTTCGTGCGGCATTTAATGTATCCTTTAATGATTTCATCATTTTCGAGGGCAGCATTTACGCGATCCCATGAACGCATGGCTCGCGCTTTTTTGTGTGATAAAATCATCTGGCCTTTTTTGTCTTCAAGGCTTTCAATGTAAACCTCTACCGGGTCGCCAACTTTTAATTCCGGATTGTAACGGAACTCATTCAAGCTAACGATACCGTCGGATTTGTAGCCGATATCAACAACCACTTCTCTTTTATTCATAGAGATTACCGTACCTTCCAGGACTTCTTTTTCCTGAACGGTGTTCAGCGTGTTGTCATACAGTTGTTCAACCGCATTTTGTTTTTGACCGGCAAATCCATTGTCTTCCGTTTCCAGGGCATCCCAGTCAAAATCTTCTGTTGCAGCAGCTACCACTTGTTTGGGTTGCGCCATAACTTCTTCTTGTAGTGTGAGTTCCTCTTGAGTTTCAAGGTTCTCCTGATTGTTTTCTACCATCTAATTTTCAATTAATTAATAAGTTAGACATTATATTTTCAATGCGCGGCAAAATTAGAATTAATTCGTGTTAATTCAAAGATTTCCAATGCTTTTTTTTTATTTTCCGGCTGTAAGCAGGACCGGGTTTTGAGCATTGGATACACATTGGTCTCAAGGTTTTATTGGCTAAACCGGCACGCTAACAGATTTATTTTATACTTTTGATTAATAAAGTTTTTTTCTGAAATCATGAAACGAATTTTGGTTACGGGCGGGGCGGGCTTTATCGGGTCCCATCTTTGCGAACATCTTTTAAATCAAGGGAACGAAGTGATTTGCCTGGATAATTTTCTTACCGGATCAAAGTCAAAGGTTATTCATCTGCTGGATCACCGGTATTTCGAGCTGGTTCGTCATGATGTAACCATGCCTTATTATATTGAGGTCGATGAAGTGTATAACCTGGCTTGTCCGGCTTCGCCGGTCCATTACCAGTATAATGCCATCAAAACCATCAAAACGTCGGTCATGGGGGCAATCAATATGCTGGGCCTGGCTAAACGGGTGAAAGCGAAAATTCTTCAGGCATCAACCAGCGAAGTATACGGCGACCCCGAATTGCACCCGCAACCGGAAAGTTACTGGGGAAATGTAAACCCCATTGGCGTTCGCTCGTGTTATGACGAGGGAAAACGTTGTGCCGAATCGCTTTTCGTGAACTATCACAACCAAAATCAGGTGAGGATAAAAATTGTGCGCATTTTTAATACCTACGGGCCCCGCATGGAGCCTGACGACGGACGGGTCGTTTCCAATTTTATTGTGCAGGCGCTGAAAGGACAGGAGATTACTGTTTTTGGCGACGGCAAACAAACGCGGAGTTTCCAGTTTGTTGATGATTTGGTTGACGGCCTGGTGCGCATGATGCAAACCGGCGATTCATTTACCGGACCGGTAAACATCGGAAACCCGAATGAATTCACCATCCTGGAACTGGCCCGGAAGGTCATTGAACTCACCGGCTCGTCCTCCCGGATTGTTTACCGGCCCTTGCCGTCCGATGACCCGATTCAGCGTCAGCCCGACATCAGCCTGGCCATGGAAAAACTCGGCGGATGGACACCCCGGGTTGAATTGCAAGAAGGATTAAAAAAGACCATTGCGTACTTTGATGAATTGTTGAGTCGTTAAAAACCGCCGGATATCGGGATGGCCATGACTGCAAGGCATTTGCCGCTTGAGGTCGTGGTTGTTTTGCCCGGCAAAAAAAATAAAGAATGAAAGGTATTATTTTGGCCGGTGGGTCCGGCACCCGTTTGTATCCGATTACAAAATCAATCTCCAAACAAATTATCCCGGTTTACGATAAACCGATGATCTATTACCCGCTTTCGGTTTTGATGCTGGCCGGGATACGCGAAATTCTGATCATTTCCACACCGCAGGATATTTCGTTGTACGAGAATTTGCTGGAAGATGGTTCTCAACTTGGAATTCAGATACATTATGCTGTTCAGCCATCGCCCGATGGTTTGGCACAGGCATTTATTATTGGCGAAGAGTTTATTGGCAACGATCATGTTTGTATGATTTTGGGCGACAATATTTTCTACGGGTATAATTTCCGGTCAATCCTGGAGGACGCGGCATTGCTGGACGACGGCGCGGTGGTTTTCGGCTATTATGTGAACGACCCGGAACGCTACGGCGTGGCTGAATTTGATGCCGCGGGGCGGGTGATTTCGCTGGAGGAAAAACCGGTAAACCCAAAATCGAATTATGCTGTAACCGGTTTGTATTTTTATTCGAACGACGTGGTGAAGAAAGCCAAATCTCTAAAACCGTCGGCCCGCGGTGAGCTGGAAATTACCGATTTGAACCGCTTGTATCTGGAAGAAGAAAGACTGAGTGTAAAATTGCTCGGGCGTGGCTTTTCCTGGCTCGACACCGGTACGCACGACAGTTTGTTGCAGGCATCCAACTTTATTGCCACTGTTGAGCAGCGTCAGGGATTAATGGTCTCGTGTATCGAAGAAATTGCCTTTAAAAAAGGATACATCAACCGGGAGCAATTGCTTGAACTGGCAAAACCCTTGTTGAAAAATGAATACGGAGAGTATCTTTTTAAGTTGGCAAACAATAAAATATCATCTTTTTAATTAAACGTTTTTCATGAAAATTCAGAAAACACCTTTTGACGGGTTGATTGTGCTGGAGCCAAGGGTTTTTATGGACGACCGGGGTTATTTTTTTGAAAGTTTCCGGGTCGACCGGTATAAAGAGTTGGGAATCAAAGAAAATTTTATTCAGGATAATGAATCAAAATCGGTTCGCGGGGTCATCCGCGGACTGCACTACCAGTTAAATCCGCATGCCCAGGCAAAATTGGTCCGGGTGATTGAAGGGAGCGTTTTTGATGTAGCGCTCGATATACGTCGCAATTCACCTACCTTTGGGCAGTGGTTTGGCATTGAATTGACCGGAGAGAATAAAAAACAATTGCTAATCCCTCGGGGTTTTGCGCATGGTTTTTCGGTATTGAGTGAAACAGTGATCTTTAGTTATAAGTGTGATAATTATTATGATCCCGGATCGGAACGCGGAATTATTTATAACGATTCTGAATTGAATATCGATTGGAAAATACCCGAATCGGAAGCTATTGTTTCGGAGAAAGACCGAAAAAATTCTTTATTTCGTGATGCAGATTTCAATTTTTAGATTTTATGAAAGTTTTAGTTACAGGAGCCAGTGGCCAGTTGGGATTGTCTATTCGAGACAGAGCTGTTGATTTTCCGAACCTTCGTTTTACCTTTACCGATATTGCCGAGCTTGATATAACCGACTTCGATGCAGTTGAGGCATTTTGCGAAAAGCTTAAGCCCGACTTTTTGATTAACTGTGCGGCTTATACGGCCGTGGATATTGCCGAATCGGATGATGAACTGGCAGAACTGCTGAATACCAAAGTGCCTGCTTATCTGGGGAAAATTGCCCGGTCGGTAAATTGCCGGCTTATTCATATTTCCACCGATTATGTATTCGACGGAACAAACTGCTTCCCGTATTCAGAGGAAGATTTGGTCGGACCCGACTCAGTTTACGGAAAAACCAAACTGAACGGCGAAATCGCCCTGCTTAAAGAAGATCCGTCAGCAATGATTGTTCGGACGTCGTGGTTGTATTCGGCTTATGGTAACAATTTTGTGAAAACCATGATCAGGCTGGGAAAAGAGCGAGATGAACTAAACGTGGTTTACGACCAGGTGGGCACGCCAACTTTTGCCGGCGATCTGGCGCAGGCAATTTTAACAATTATTTCAAAAACCGCCGGCGATGCGAATCACTGGAAGGGTGGAATCTACCATTATTCGAATGAAGGCGTTTGCAGTTGGTACGATTTTGCGAAGGCAGTACACGAATTTTACGGAATCGAATGTTTTGTGCATCCGGTTGCATCGGATGAGTATCCGACTCCCGCCAGACGTCCGGCTTACAGTGTCCTGAATAAATCTAAAATTAAGCGTATTTTTGGGATCGGGATTCCTTACTGGCGCGACAGCCTGAAAAAGTGTATCCTCGAGTTTGAAAAGCAAGGGTAATACTTTCTTGAAATTAACAGAATAATCTTAAAATCAGAATGAATATGGTTACTGCGAATAGGGTGCCTGAAGAAGTAATAAGCAAAGCAAAAGCGTGGTTAAGCGATGTTTATGATGAACAAACACGCGCTGAAGTGAAACGGATGCTCGAACAGGATGACAAAACGGAATTGATTGATTCGTTTTACCGTGACCTGGAGTTTGGTACCGGCGGATTACGCGGAATTATGGGAGCCGGCTCAAACCGGATGAATATTTATACGGTAGGCGCTGCCACCCAGGGTTTAAGCAATTATTTGAAGACGGAGTTTGCCGGATTGGACCTGATTAAAGTAGCGATTGGGCATGATTGCCGGAACAACAGCCGCTTGTTTGCTGAAAAAAGCGCCGAGATTTTCGCTGCCAACGGCATTAAAGTGTACTTGTTTGACGACCTGCGCCCAACCCCCGAACTGTCATTTGTTATTCGTGAATTGGGCTGCCAAAGCGGGATTATTTTAACCGCTTCGCACAACCCGAAAGAATATAATGGTTATAAAGCCTATTGGGAAGACGGATCCCAAATTGTCGGACCGCACGATGTGAATATTATTACCGAAGTGCAGAAAGTAAAAGCCGAAGACATCCGGTTTGAAGGCAACAACGAATTGATTGAGGTCATCGGGGACGAAATTGACCAAAAATTTCTGGACAAGGTAAAAACAGTTTCCCTGGCGCCGGACATTGTGAAAAAGCACAAAAACCTGAAGATTGTTTACACACCGATTCACGGGACCGGCGTAAAGCTGATTCCGGCGGCCTTGCGTGCTTTTGGTTTTGAGAATATCATCAATGTGCCTGAACAGGATGTGGTGAGCGGCAATTTTCCAACCGTGGTTTCGCCCAACCCCGAAGAACCCGCGGCCATGGACATGGCCATGAAAAAAGGCTACGAAGTGGATGCCGACGTCGTTATGGCTTCCGATCCGGATGCCGACCGGATTGGCGTGGCTGTAAAAAATGATCAGGGTAAATTCGTGATTGTTAACGGAAACCAAACAGCTTTGCTTTTCATTTATTACATCATCACCAGGATGAAAGAGAACAAGGCATTGAAAGGCAATGAATTCATCGTGAAAACCATCGTGACCACCGAAAAAATAGCTGAAATCGCCCAAAAGAACGGCATTGAATATTTCGATGTGTTTACCGGGTTTAAATATATTGCCGAAATCATCCGCGACCTGGAAGGTCAGAAAAAGTACATTGGCGGCGGTGAAGAAAGTTTCGGTTTCATGCCGGCTGACTTCGTTCGGGATAAAGATGCCGTTTCGTCCTGCGCCCTGATGGCTGAAATTGCTGCCTGGGCCAAAGACCAGGGGAAAACCTTGTTTGAATTGTTGCAGGATATATACCTGGAATATGGTTACTCGAAAGAAAAGATGAAATACATCGTGCGGATGGGCAAAACAGGAGCTGAAGAAATTCAGCAAATGATGGTGAATTTTCGTACAAACCCACCGAAAATGTTGGGAGGAAGTTTGCTTAAAACCGTAAAAGACTATGCCGATCTGACTGAACGGAATTTATTGACAGGCGTGAGCACAAAGATCAACCAAAAGGTTAGCTCCAACGTGCTTCAGTTTTTTACCGAAGACGGTACAAAAATATCAGTCAGGCCATCCGGGACCGAACCAAAAATTAAATTCTATTTCGAAGTAGCCGGAAAATTAACCGGCAGAAGTGATTTTGATGCAGTTGAGCGTTTGGCCGAACAAAAAATCGACTCCATCATGCAGGAACTTGACCTATAACCAATAAATGTTAAACTAAATTTTATTACCCATGAGAAAACTTGTTTTCGCACTGCTCATGTTGATGAGTATTACTGTTTTTGCTCAGTTTGAAATGCCTAAAATGGTCCCGGAAATGACTGAGATCTGGGATCCTGAAGTGGCCCTTGTTACACCCGGCGAAACCCCTTTGAATGCTCCCTCGGATGCGATCATCCTGATTGGTGAAGGAATTGATTTGGGTTACGAATGGACCAATGATGCCGGAGAAAACCCCGGATGGGATTATGAAAACGGTGTTGCTACCGTAAAAAGGGGCACAGGCGGGATCAAAACAAAACGGCAGTTTAAAGATTTTCAGCTCCATGTTGAATGGCGGACGCCTGCTGAAGTTGTTGGTGAAAGCCAGGGACGCGGCAACAGCGGAATTTTTCTGCAGGGCATCTACGAGGTCCAGGTGTTGGATAATTACAACAACCGGACATACCGGAACGGACAGGCAGGCAGTATTTACAAGCAACACGCCCCGTTGGTGAATGCCTGTAAAGAACCCGGAGTTTGGCAAACCTATGATATAATTTATACCGCCCCGCGGTTTAACGACGATGGCAGCTATTTCACACATCCCCGCATTACAGTGATTCAAAATGGTGTTTTGGTCCAAAATCACGTCGTGGTGCGCGGGCCGACCGAATATATCGGTATCCCGGAGTATTCCGTGAAACCTCATGGCAATGGCCCGATCAGCTTGCAAGATCACGGCAACCCGGTTAGTTTCCGGAACATCTGGATCCGCGAGTTATAAAAGGATGAATAACCGGTTGCCGACCTGCAGAAATCAGCAGCCGGGTACCCTTAAATGAAAATTGTCCGAAAAGCTTGATGTTTTGATCAGCCCTTTCGGACAATTTTTTTATTACTGTTTTATCCGGCAAGTTGTTCTGCTGCTATGGTTCAGGAACCTCTTTAAGGTATTTGTCCAGAAATTTCAGAATGTCGCCGTAGCCTTTAATCTCATTTTCTTTTTTGATAAAACCGTGGCCTTCATCAGGAAAGACGATGTATTCGACCGGAACATTGTTCTGTTTTATGGCATCCACAATTTCATCCGACTCAACCTGTAACACGCGCGGGTCGTTGGCCCCCTGCAATACCATGACGGGATGTTTTACCTGATGGGCATGAAACAGGGGAGAGATCGCGTGCAGGCGTACCGAATCTTCGGTGTTCGGATCGCCCAATTCGTCATATAAGGCTTTCCGGAATGATTCCCAGTATGGGGGGATGGATTTCAGGGTTCGCAACCAGTTGGTCACTCCAAAAATATTTACGCCCACTTTAAATTCGTCGGGGGCGAAGGTCATGGCCGCCATGGTCATATAACCGCCGTAACTTCCGCCAATAATACCAATTTTATCCGGGTCAATGTAATCCTGTTCCTGCAGCCAGTTTTTACCCCAGATGCAGTCTTTCAGGTCCTTGTCGCCGTGGTTACGGTCGTCCATTTTATAAAAAGTTTTTCCGTAGCCGCTGCTGCCCCGGTTGTTTACGCCCAAAACCGCGTAACCCTGGTTGACCAGGTACTGCAACAGGGCAAAGTAACCGACGCGTGTTTGTCCGCCCGGTCCGCCATGCACCCATACCAGGGCCGGTACTTTGTTTTTGGGTGAAGCTGTCAGCGGTTTATAATAGATAGCCGGTATTTCAAGCCCGTCGAAAGATTTAAATCGAACCACTTCCGCCGAAACCAAATCGGCGGGATTGATTTCAGGGTTCAGGCTTTCGGTAAGCTTCTTCATTTCGTCGGATTCAAAACTGTACACGTACAGGTTATTAGGCGCTTTGGAAGTTCCGATTGTCAGCCGGATCAGTTTTTCGCTGTCGGAAATATTGACTGCAACAATGTCGCCGTCCGGTATTTCCGGGAAATTAATCTCCTGTCCGGTTTTATTGTCGGTTAAAATGAGTTTGTTTTTTCCGTCTTCGTTTATGGCAATTACCCGGTAAGTTTCGTTTTCGCTTAAATAACTGTACATCACATCCCAGTTGGTCTCAAAAAGTACTGTTTTGTTTGCTGTTTGCAAGTCGTAACGAACGAGATAGGCAAATTCTTTTCCGGCGTCGGTGATGTAATAATAACTGTTGTTGTCCTTGCTGAAGCCCGAGCTTTGATAGTTCCCGGGGCCATCGGTAATTTCGGTCATGGTTTTTGCCGAAAGATCATACAGAAATAACTGATTTTCGCTGGTCGTTTTGGATTTGGTCAGGGCCAGGATTTTTTCGTCATGCGACATGCCCGAGACTTCCAGCCCTTCATCATTCTGGAAAATCAATTTTGGGAACCAGTTGGAAATGGGCATTTTATAAAGGTCGAAAAATTTTGGGTCACGCTTGTTGGAGAGGTAAAACATACTTGTCTTATCGTCGCTCCATCCGCCAAAACTGGCTTTTTCGTTTTCATCCGGCGTTAAATCCAGTGAAGTTCCATCGGGGTCAAGTAAATAAATATGGTTGATTTCGTTGCCGCCCATGTCAGCCGAATAAAGTAACTGATCGGTGCCGGGTACATAATCGATGGCAAAGAACGATTCATTTTCCGAGAAGGTGATTTGTTTCTTCGTTCCGTCGGCGATTTGGATTTCGTACAGGTTGAAAATGCCCGATTCATCGCTGCTCACCAGTAGTTTGCTTTCATCGCCCGAAAATGCGCCTCCCGAATACCTTGTGTTCTGGTAAAACTGCTCGATAGAGTACTGGGCAGGCGCTTTCTGTTTGGCAGGATTACAGGCAACCAGGATACTAAGAATAACTGTAGATAGGAATAATTTTCTCATAACATGTTAAATTGAATGTTTAAGTCGAAAGTTGTTTACATACAAGTTAATGAATTTGAGTTGATTAATTGGCCATTTGTGCGCAGATTCTCAAGCTGTGTGAAAATTTTTAATGTAATCGGTCAAAACTGGCGGCGATAAGCTGAAAAACAGTTGGTGAGAATGCGAATAAATTATTAACAAGGGAAGCGGGGGGGGGTAAGCTTTCAACAATTTTTGTAATTTTAGGTCGAAACTCAATAATTCGGCATGATCCTACAAAAAAAATACAGCATTTTAAGCAGATCAATTTTGCTCACGCTTTACGTGTTCGTTTTCGGATGGGGGACAGACCTTTGGGCGCAAACCGACCCGGAACAACAAGCCCGAAAGCAGTTTGACGCAGGCCTCTACGACCAGGCTTATTTGGTGTTTTCTGATTTGGTGCGCCTGTATCCTGATGATAAGTCGCTGAACTATTATTTTGGCGCCAGCGCTGTTGAATCCGGACAATATACGGAGGGGGCCCGGCAGGCCCTTTTGCTGGCGCAGGATGAACAGCCCAACGCTTTTTATTATCTGGGTCAGTATTACCAGGCGCAGGGCAACTGGTCAAATGCCCTGAAAAATTACAGTACATTTAAAAATCTGGCGAAAAAGAAGGACGTAAATGCCTCGCGCGTTAATGAACTGATGTCGATGAGCCGAAACCGGATTAATCCTTTTCAAAAGGCTGTATCCGAAGAACCGGTTAAAACGGAATTGCCACAGGTGGCCGGTTTGGCGGCTGAACCGGTTGTAACAGTGGAAAATGTACCGTTGGTGGTTCCGGATGCGCTGAAAGACAGTTTGATTCATTTTCAGGTGAATGCGCGGATCAACTACATGAAACTGGATCATTTCAAGCATGAATCATCCAAACTTGCGTTTATAAACGGTTGGTTGCTCGAACGGGAATTACAATCGAAAATGGACGAGATGAAAAATCTGCGCGGACAATACGCCGCCGCACCGGTATCGATGCGGGAGGAACTTGCCGACCGGATCCTGGCGTTGGAACAGGATACCTACCGGATGAATCAGCAGGTACGAAATGCCTACCTGGAGGCCAATGAAAAGGAGTTCCTCTACTGGAACCAGGCCGGCGAACCCGAAATCAGCGAATTTACAGATGAAATCGGACAGTTAAAGGACAGTATCCGGGCAAAAACAGAGACAGGAAAGCAGGAAGAAATGTTACCTGCGGGTCCGGTTGTTGCGCCTGATACCGTGGTCGTAGTGATCGAGAACCAACTTCCGGCCGAACCAACCAACCAAATTGTTTATAAAATACAGATCGGCGCTTACCGGGGCACACCGCCCGAGTGGGTGCAGCGAATGTTTCGAAAACTATCCGTTATCCGCCGTATTGACCAGTATACCGATGAAAAGGGGGTAACGGTTTACACGGTAGGAGAGATGAAAAGCTACCGGGATGCTCAGCAGATGCAGAGTCAGGTGAAAATGGAAGGGGTAAATGATGCTGTTATTGCAGCCTATCGGAATAATGAACGTATAAATGTGAATGAAGCCAGAAAATTGACCGATTAATGAGTGCAAAAGAAAATTTAAAAAACAAGCCTGTTCAGAATGAGAATATAGAACTGAAGAATGATCGTTTTCTCATTCTTCATAATGATGATTATCATTCGTTTGACTACGTTATCGAAGCCTTGATGAAAATTTGTGATCACGAGCACGAACAGGCCATCCAATGTACTTTACTAACTCATTATAAAGGAAAGTGTGATGTAAAGAAAGGAAGTTTTAATTACCTTAGTCCAATGAAAAAGGCACTGAATGCCAAAGACCTTACAGCAACCATTGATTAACCAATAATATATGACCATTCTAATCATCCTGTTTCTCATCTTCCTGGGCATTTTATTGCTCCTGCTCGAATTTGCTGTTATTCCGGGCGTAACCATTGCCGGGATTGGCGGGGTTTTGTTATTAGGCGCCAGTGTTTACCTGGCTTTTGATACCTATGGTGTAATTGCCGGGATTGTTACCCTGGCTTTCGTATTAATTGCCTCACCGATTCTGGTTTATCGCTTTTTTAAAGGCCGGGTGGGAGGTAAGATGGTGCTTGAATCGGAAATTACGGCCAAGGTTGGCGAAGTAGATGCCCAACTGGTGCACCCGGGCGACGAAGGCGTAACGACCGGTCGGCTGGCCCCGGTGGGAAAAGTGAAGATCAACAATCAGCTTGTGGAGGCCAAGGCTATCACGGGATTTATTGATCAGGAAGTTTCCGTCAGGGTGGTTGAAGTATTGCGGACTCAGATTATTGTCGAACCTATAAATAAAGAATAATGGATTATTTTGGACCTTTTGGATTGATTGCCGGGATTTTTATCCTGTTGATGATCATTTTGTATTTTATACCGATCGGGCTTTGGTTTTCAGCGCTTGTATCGGGAGTAAGAATCTCTTTGCTGCAGCTGTTCCTGATGCGCTTTCGTAAAGTGCCGCCTTCAGTTATTGTCCGGGCATTGATTGAAGGAACAAAAGCCGGCTTGAAGCTCGACCGCGACAAACTGGAAGCTCACTACCTGGCCGGAGGTAAGGTTGATATGGTTGTCCATGCTTTGGTTTCCGCCGAGAAGGCCAACATCGACCTGACTTTTAATATGGCAACCGCGATCGACCTGGCGGGGCGCGATGTATTTCAGGCAGTACGCATGTCGGTAAACCCGAAAGTAATTGATACTCCGCCTGTTGCTGCAGTTGCCAAAGACGGGATCCAGCTGATTGCGAAGGCCCGGGTTACCGTACGCGCCAACATTAAACAACTGGTTGGCGGCGCCGGCGAAGAAACGGTACTTGCCCGTGTCGGCGAAGGGATTGTTTCATCCATCGGTTCATCGCATACCCATAAAACCGTACTCGAAAACCCGGATTCAATTTCGAAACTCGTTTTGGACAAGGGATTGGATGCCGGTACCGCTTTCGAAATCTTGTCAATCGATATTGCCGATATCGACATTGGTAAGAATATTGGCGCCGGTTTACAAATCGACCAGGCCGAGGCGGATAAAAACATTGCCCAGGCAAAAGCCGAAGAGCGGCGCGCGATGGCCGTTGCCCTTGAACAGGAAATGAAAGCAAAAGCCCAGGAAGCCCGGGCCAAAGTGATTGAAGCCGAGGCCCAAATCCCGCTGGCGATCTCAGAGGCCTTCCGTCTCGGAAATCTCGGAATTATGGACTACATGAAATATAAGAACATCATGGCCGATACTCAAATGCGCGAATCAATCTCGGGAGACGAGCAACAGAAAGGTGTTGAGTAACGAATTCGCACAAAAAATAAGATGGAGCCCTGTTGATGAAAATCAGCAGGGCTTTTAGTTACGAAAAAATGTCGGTATAAAAAATGTTGCGCAGCATAAATTTTAACATTGATTTAACACATTGTTGTGTTTTTCGGCATATCTTTGTCTCAGATTTTATTTCATAAGTTTAGGTTTGATTAGTTTTATTGGTTTAGTTAGGTTTGAAAAGGGTAGATAGAGATCTACTCTTTTTTTATTTTTGTAAAAGTGATTTTTTAAAATATGTTGTTCGGCATAAATTTTAACGTTGAGGTAACACATGGTTGTGTTTTTCAACATATCTTTGTCTCAGATTTTATTTCATAAGTTTAGGTTTGATTAGTTTTATTGGTTTAGTTAGGTTTGAAAAGGGTAGATAGGGATCTACTCTTTTTTTTTGACCTTTATTCAGGATGTGCCAGTTGCTGGTGACGGAAACAGGATACCAGGTGATCATTCACCATTCCGGTGGCCTGCATATGGGCGTAAATTACCGTTGATCCGACAAATTTGAACCCGCGTTTTTTCATGTCTTTGCTTAGCCGGTCCGAAACCGGCGATGTTGCCGGAACCTCACTTGGATTTTCAAAATAATTGACAATCGGTTTAAAATCGACAAACGACCAAATGTATTTGTCGAAGCTTCCAAATTCTTTCTGGATTTCCAGAAAGTGCCGGGCATTATTCACGCTGGCGGCGATTTTTAAACGGTTACGGATAATCCCATCATTTTGGAGTAACCTGTTCATCTTGCCGTCGTCATATGTTGCCACAATTTCCGGTTCAAAGCCATCATAGGCCAGGCGATAGTTTTCGCGTTTTCGCAGGACCATATGCCAGCTTAATCCGGCCTGTACGCCTTCAAGCAATAAAAATTCAAATAAAAGCCTGTCGTCATGAACCGGGACTCCCCACTCGTGATCGTGGTAAGCCATGTATAAATCATCTTTTAAGCACCATGCGCATCGTTGTTCCATTGGAGTATAATTTATGTTCGTTTCGTTGGCCTGAAATTTGTTAACAATCCAAAATCTGTTCAAAAATATTAAAAACAATCAGGATCATTCTAAAATATTATTTTTGCTCTTTGTAAATTGTGCCCCCATGAAACTACGACTTTTTATTTTGCTGTTATTTACGGTTAGCCTGGCTTCGGCCCAGTTGAATATAAACCATTATATCCAGGTGGGGCAGACCCGAATCTCAATTGGTAATTACGTTGGGGCAATCGAAAATTTTAATATTGTCATCAAATTCAAGCCACAGCTTCCCGAGCCTTATTTTTTAAGAGGCGTTGCCAAGCATCAACTGGAAGATTTTCGGGGTTCAATTGACGACTATAACAAAGCGATCAATATAAAGCCTTATTACCCGGATGCTTACATCAACCGCGGGCTGGCCTACCTCGAACTGCACAACTACGAACAGTCCATTGCCGATTATAACAAAGCACTGGAATTATCGCCCCGCAATGCTGCCATTTATAACAACCGGGGAATTGCAAAAATGTCGATGAAAGACATTGACGGGGCCATTGAAGATTACAATGAAGCGCTGGCTGTAAATCCCAATTTTGTGAATGCGTTTATCAATCGCAGTAATGCCAACATTGTAAAAGGCGATGTGAGAGAAGCTATCCGAGATTTGAACCGGGCGATCGTAATCAGGCCGCACTTTGCCAGCGCTTACCTGCTCCGGGGGCTGGCGCGTTTCGAACTGGAAGATTTTGCTGCTGCTCTGCGCGATTTTGACCAAACACTGAAATTCGACCCTCAAAATGCTTATGCTTTTAATAACCGGGGAATTGTTAAACAACGACTGGAGGATTACGAGGGGGCGATTATGGATTACGATATGGCCTTGCAGTTGAATCCAACGATGCCCAATGCTTACTTTAACAGGGGGATTGCCAAAGAGGTTTTAAACCGTCCGGGTTATGAAGAAGACTACCGGATTGCAGCCCGGCTGGATCCAAAACTGGATATCCCAAGAATGACACCCGAGGAGTATTATTATGCGCAGCAACAGCAACAGCAACAGACTGCTGCCAATAATCACCCGGGACAACAACAAAATACAACAGCCGACCCCGATCCGCAAAATCAGCAGCAAGCCAATGCCGCGCCGGTTGCCAAAGAGGAAGAGAGCGCCGAACAACGCGAGCGCCGCCGGTTTAAATTAGCCTTGGCCGATACCCGAAACCTGCCCACCATGGGCGAAGAGGAAGTGGATGACGGACGGATTCAGAATAAAAATGTGATCATCGAATTGCAAAGTATCTTTGTTATTGCATCGTTTAGTGAGCAATCGGTTGATTACGAGCGTCTTCAGTATTACAACCTGTCGCTGGAAGAATTGAACCGGTTTAATAATTATACCCCCTTGATGACCATTACAAACCGGAAAACGGATGATTTTTCGGAAAGCTTCAGAAATAATATTCTATATTTCAATGAAAAGATCAGGAACAACCAGGTACCGCAAAATTACCTTAGCCGGGGGATTTTCAGGTTCCTGATCAATGATTATGCAGACGCCATGACAGATTTTGACCAGGCGATTAAGGCAGACAGCAGAAATACACTGGCCCTTTTTAGCCGGGCAAACTGCCGGATAAAAATGGTTGAACTGCTCGAGTCGCTCCCCGATTTTTCGGAAGATCTGACGGTCCCGATGGGCGGTGCCGGGAATCATCAACCAAAGGGCAAAGAGGCCATCATTGATTATCAATTCATTTTGAACGACTACCAGGAATGTATGAACATCAGTCCTGAATTTCCGTTTGCCTGGTACAACAAATCGTATATCCTTTGTAAACTTGGAAAATACGAAGAGGCGATTGTCAACCTCGATAAGGCCATCGAACTGCAGGCTGATTTTGCCGAGGCTTATTTTAACCGGGGCCTGACCAAAATTTACCTCGATGATGTTGACGGCGGCGCCATGGATTTAAGTAAAGCAGGGGAATTGGGAATCGAAGAGGCCTACAACGTAATTAAACGTTACTGTAATTAGATGAATTTATTGAAATGAGCAGCTCACAACCGCTTGCCGAACGTTTGCGTCCGAAGACGCTGGATGATTATATCGGACAGGAACACCTGGTCGGACAAGGAGCTGTTTTGCGTAAAATGATTGAGTCGGGAAATATCTCATCTATTATTTTATGGGGACCGCCGGGAGTAGGAAAAACCACTTTGGCAAAAATTATTGCCAATACGCTCGAACGTCCGTTTTATATTTTAAGTGCGGTGAGTTCGGGGGTAAAAGATGTACGTGATGTGATTGATAAAGCCCAAAAACAGCAATTTTTTCATCGCGCGAATCCCATTTTATTTATCGACGAAATTCACCGTTTCAGCAAATCGCAGCAGGATTCGTTGTTAGGGGCCGTAGAACAGGGTTTGGTGACTTTAATCGGCGCTACGACCGAAAATCCTTCGTTTGAAGTTATTTCCCCCTTGCTTTCACGCTGCCAGGTATATATGCTCAAACATCTTGAAAAAGAGGACTTGCTGAAAATCCTTGATTTGGCGATAACGAAGGATACTGAATTAAAGAAAAGAGAAATTGATGTGCAGGAATACGAAGCGCTGTTACGGTTTTCGGGCGGCGATGCGCGTAAACTGCTGAATGTGCTCGAGCTTTTGGTTAATTCGGAAGAAGAAGTTAAAATTACCATTACCAACAACAAAGTTGTTGACCGGCTTCAAAATAACCTGGCCATTTACGATAAGAAAGGCGAAATGCACTACGATATTATTTCTGCCTTCATAAAAAGTATCCGTGGAAGCGACCCGGATGCTGCCGTTTACTGGTTGGCCCGGATGATTGAGGGGGGAGAGGAGGCCAAGTTTATTGCCCGGCGCTTGTTAATTTTAGCTGCCGAGGATGTCGGGCTGGCTAATCCGAATGCGCTCTTGCTGGCTCAAAGCACTTTCGATGCCGTTCACCAGATCGGTTTTCCCGAATCGCGGATTATTTTGTCTGAATGTACCATTTATCTGGCTACTTCGCCTAAAAGTAATTCGGCGTACGAGGCAATTAACAAAGCGCTGGAACTGGTTCGGCAAACCGGCGATTTGCCTGTTCCGCTGCACATCCGCAATGCACCTACCAAACTGATGAAAGATTTGGGTTACGGAAAATACTACAAATATGCCCATGCGTACGAAGGTAATTTTGCCGAACAGGATTTTTTGCCAAAAAAAATCAAAAAAGAACGGTTTTATAGGCCTCAGGCAAATTCGTCGGAGCAAAAGATTCTGGAGCGGCTAAAATCCTGGTGGGGGAAACGTTTTTGAAATGTATCGGCAGGCTAACCGGTAAGAATGAAAAAACCTGCAAGCAAAACGCTTACAGGCTTATCTTCCCCTCATGCCGGACGGAATTATTCCACGGCCAACTTCACTCCAATGACAAATTCGTCGTATATCAGGTTGTTGCCCAGATTCGAGAAAAATGAACCGGAACCATAGCGTACATTATATTTTGAGCGGTCGACCGTAATGTCGGAGGTATATACGTTGCCATCCCGGGTGACATCGAAGGTGACCGGGTTGGTGATCCCTTTGATGGTCAGGTCGCCGGTGACTTTAGCCGAGTTGCCGCTAAACATTGCTTTCTCTTTGATCACCAGTTTGGCCTCCGGGTAGGTTTCAACGCTGAAAAAGTCGTCAGATTTCAGGTGGCCGACCAGTTTCTGGTTGGTTTCCGAATCCGTAATATCCAGATTTTTGATACTTTTCATGTCAATAATAAACTCACCGCCGGCAATCGAACTTCCGTCAACATTTAATTCGCCGCTTTTCAGGTTGATTGTACCGTTGTGCTGACCGGTTACTTTTTTACCTAACCAGGTAACTTCCGATTTACTTGTATTCGCTTTTAAAACCTGGGCATTTACAGTACCTGTTAACACTACACCGAGAGCAATAATCAATAATTTAATCGTTTTCATCATTTTTCTTTTTTTGTTAATATTCAAATTTTTTAATCATCTGTTTTTTGTTTGTATTTCCTATTTAGTTGTTCATGGGGACCTCCATAAGCAGAAGTTTTGAATCTTTTTCTACCTCAAAGCTGACTGTTGAACTTTCCCAGATTCCCATTCCGTCGCGTTTTGCCAGTTTCTGTCCCGCAACCGTTGCATTTCCTTCGAGTACAAACACGTATAAGCCGTTATTGTTGTCGTTGAGCTGGTAGTCGATGGATTTGCTCCCACTGAACCTCCCCAGGCTAAACCAGGCATTTTGGTAAATCCAAACTCCTTTTTCGCCGGCATTGGGCGACAGGATTTGATAAAAATTGTTTTCTTTTTCCAAGTCGGTCAACGAAACCTGGTCGTAGCGCGGTGAAACATTTTTTCGGTTCGGGAATACCCAGATTTGAAGAAATTTTACCTCTTTATCCTTGTTTTTATTGTACTCGCTGTGAAAGATGCCGGTTCCTGCGCTCATCACCTGTACATCGCCTTCTTTGATGATGGCGGTATTTCCCATGCTGTCCCGGTGTTCCAGGTCGCCCGACAACGGGATCGAAATAATTTCCATATTGTCGTGAGGGTGTGTGCCGAAACCCTGTCCGGCCGATACGGTATCGTCGTTTAATACCCGAAGCGCGCCAAAATGAATTCGTTCGGGATTGTGATAATTGGCAAAACTGAAGGTATGGTATGAGTCTAACCATCCGTGGTTTGCATGTCCTCTTGTTTCTGATTTGTGTACAATTGTTTTCATTTTTTCTGTCCTTTCATCTGATCGTTCACCCGAGGTCGGGTTTTTGATTTATTGATGATACAAAAATAACAGACAAAAATGTCTTTTACCTTGCAAAAATCAGGACAGAGATTGCAAAAATCCGGGATGGTTGCTCTGTGATCGGTAATCGGTAATCAGTAATCAGTAATCAGTAATCGGTAATCAGTCAGTAATCGGTAAACAGTGATCGGTGATCAATCATTAATCATCAATCAGGACTGGCGGGCGGAGTTGCGGAAGTCAAGCGGTGAAAGTCCGTTATATTTTTTGAAAAAATTACTGAAATGGGCTGGTTCTTCAAAGCCTAACTCAAAGGCAAGTTCCTTGTTGCTGAGTTCGGTAAACAGCAATACCCGTTTGGCTTCCAGTAAAATCCGGTCGAGAATATATTCTTTGGCCGATTTTCCGGTGAGCGCTTTGACCGATTTGTTCAGGTAGTCGCTGGTTACCGAGAGCAGACCGGCATAATCCGACACTTTATGCAATTCTTTGTAATGCTCGTCAATCAGCCGTTTGAATTCGCGTACCAATTGATTCCCGGCTTCAATGCTTTGCGGGTTTTTTTCTTTATGCATGCTGCAGTGGGTGTTGCTGTGGATCAGAATCAATTTAAGCAGGGCGCCAAGCGCCTCGTTTTTATAATCCAGGTCGAGTTCGCTGTATTGACTGATTTGGCGGATGATATCTTTGTAATTTTGAAAGTCTTTTTCGTTGACGGGCAGGGGCGGCGTTTCGCCATGTTTGTTGAATAAGTACAGATCATTGATCATTTGATCGGAAATGTTGTTCTGCACCAGGAACAACTTACTGAAGTTGATGACCCAACCGGTTGGTTTCTTTGTGGCCATTACCTGGTGTACCTGACCGGGATAAATGAAGTAAAGACAATGATTAAACAGCTGATATTCTTTAAAATCGATGATGTGTTTGCCTTTGGCCTGTTCAATCAGCAGAATGGTAAAATAGTCGTGGCGGTGCGGGCGGTCGGGTTCACCGTTCATCTGCTCGTACAGAATGCCCATGTCTTTCAGTATAAATTCAACCTGCTTCCCCGCGGCGTCTGTCAGGTCGTATGTTTTAATTTCGCTGTGCATGAGGTTAAAGATAAGCATCCGCCCGGATATTCAAAATATCCTAATTGATGTGCTGTTACTTACGAAGCTTACTTTTCAGAAATGATCAGCGTTGAAGGAATATTTGTCAACCAATTACCTTTCTGGTTTATCGCTTTTTTCCAGCTGGAAACGCTGATTATCATTAAATTGCTTTTCTCCAGCAAATCGTGCTCAATCAGGCTGTCGTTAAAGACCGCGATATGATTTGGTGCAATCTGTTCGATACTTTTTATCAATTCTTTTAATTCAACATTATTTTTGATGAGGCCTGACGGGTCCCATACGATAACCTGTGAACCGGAGTTCCTGATCAGTTTTTTTGAAAACCCGATAACGTGGCAGTCCTGATCCGAAAGAACCGGAACAATCACAAAATCGGTGCTCTCCAGTCCCTTGTCAATTAAAACGCCTACAGGAACGTTTGTCCCTGAAATAATGGCCTGGGTTCTTTCGTTAAAAGGAGAATTTCCGAATAAGTTTTCCTTTCCGGTGAGTTGGTTCAATATTCTGTCCGGACTAATAATTCTGCCCGTAAAACCAAGCAATTTTCCCAGCAGACTGCCCTCAAAGATCGACTGACCAATCCCGATCAGAAGTAAATCATAATGACCATCGTCTGCCATCCCGGTAATATCGGCATCGATGTTATTTGAAACCTTAAATAAGGTGGAGATTTTCTGAGCCAGTTTTTTTGATTCGTCGATCGCCGGTGCAAAGCTTTCCACCTCATATTCTTCGAGGTTATATTGGTGAAACTCGGTATCGGGCAAAAGATGCATCACCGTAACCGAAGCGTTTTCGTCAAGCTTTTTTACCAGCTTATTGGCCAAACGTAACAACGATCTCCCCATTTCGGGTTTTGCAAATGAAATCAAGATGTGATATTTGCTCCACGAACTCAGTTCATATTTGAAATCTCCCGGTTTTGGCTGAAATACCCAATCGATGAATGACAAGGACGGCGCGGTCATCATTGTTGTTACCAAGGCCATAATCATCATCATGGTAAAGATTTCGGGAGTTAAAATGCCGATATCGTATCCAATATTAAGGACAACCAAAACCATTAGGCCACGGGTGTTCATTAAGGCTCCGAGAATAAAACTATCCTTGTTGGTTAGTCCGGTTAACCTGGCCGGTAAGGCTGTCCCCAGAAATTTTCCCGCAATAGCAACCAGGATAATCAGCCCGGTTATTTTCCATAAGAATAGCTGATCAAGCAAGCCAATTTGAGTACGAAGCCCGGTAAATACAAAAAACAAGGGCAATAAAAGCACGATGGCAATATCTTCGACCTTTTCAATAAACAAACTCCTGAATTTTACATTCTCAGGCATGATTGCCCCGGCTAAAAAAGCGCCAAACAGGGCGTGTATTCCGATAACCTCCGCCACGTAGGCCGAAAGCACCAGTGTGATGAAAAAAATGGCAACAACCGGTTTACTCAGATTTTCTTTTGTCGGATGTAACTCGCCGACCCGTTTCAGAAAAGGCCGGACGATCCGGATCATCAGGAACAGGTAGAGCAGGGCAAACAGGATGGAGTAAATGGCGCTTAAAATAAATCCGGCCCTGACAATGGCAATAATTACAGCCAGTACGGCCCAGACAATGATATCGGCAGAGGCCGCACAGGTCACGGCAATGGTTCCGATCCGGCTCCGGTGAATATCTTTCTCCTTGGCGATTCTTGCCAAAACGGGAAAGGCAGTTATACTCAAGGCCACTCCCAGGAACAGGCCAAAGGAAGAAAAAGCTACTCCGGGGGGAGCAAATGAGGCGTAAAGGAAATAAGCCAGGGCTATTCCCGAAGCCAGCGGAAGAATGACACTGGCATAACTAATGATGATCGCATGATGTGCGTTGGTTTTCAATACGCTCAAGTCCAGTTCCAGTCCAATAACAAACATGAAAAGGATCAGACCGATCTGGCTGACAAAATGCAGGTTGTCAAGCGATTCAGCCGGGAAAACAACAGAAAACGCAGCCGGAAAATAAAAGCCTAACAAGGATGGGCCTAAAACAATGCCGGCCAGGATTTCACCAATAACCCGTGGTTGTCCGATTTTTCTGCATCCCCATCCAAACAACCGGGCAACAAGAACGATCAGGATGATTTGTGCCAGGAGTATGGCAAGCGGATGCTTCAGATTCTGAGCAAATAAATGAAAAAATGCTGCAAGATGGTTTTTTGCGGAGCCCGCGATTCCTCCGCCTCGTCCCGGATCCAGGTCTGCGCCAAGCCAAATGGTAAGAACGATCAGACAGGAAAGGCTTCCGGCAATACCGATATAAAAGAATGTATTCCTGAGTTTTTTCATAAGATCCTGGTAACCGGTTATTTATTTCAGTCAAACGAAAAAGCTGATT
Organism: Gaoshiqia hydrogeniformans; assembly: GCF_049347105.1. Lineage (GTDB taxonomy): Bacteria > Bacteroidota > Bacteroidia > Bacteroidales > Prolixibacteraceae > Gaoshiqia > Gaoshiqia hydrogeniformans. The sequence goes on along the minus strand of NZ_CP186334.1, from coordinate 4,902,093 downwards.
GCCTGAACAGCTCATCCCGTTCAAAGGTAATAAATTCATGTTTCTCGTACGGGATACCCGGATAAGCAATAATAAAATTCATATCCCGGTAACCGGCCGCCAATTTATTGGGTAACTGATCGGCATATGGCAGCCAGCTCATGGTTTTCCGGCGAGCTCCGACAGCTATTAAAAGATCGTCTTTTTTAACTACCGACGCTAATTGTTCCAGGGGAGGCTCCACTGCTGAAAACGTGTGGAAATTGATTTCAGCTTTTGTTTTCATGCCTTTCAAGGTCAGTTCCATAACATCAAGCAATCCTTCATCCAGCGCCAGGTGAAGCGGGGCATTCATGCCCATCGCCAAATGAACAACCGATGTGATCACGTCGAAAAAGCCCGGTTCTTTAATTGATTTTGGTGGCAGGTACAGGACAATCCGGGAATTACTCATGATTGAATTTTCCATTTTACAAACAAAGATGGATTGTGAAGAAAGCTCCAGCAACTGGTCGAGCACGCTTCCAAAAATACGGTCTTGTGCCGAGATTTGTCCGTTCCAGCCGATAATCAGCAAATTGGCATGTTCTTCCAGGGCTGCACGCGAAATGGCATTGGCTACATTTACGTCAATCCGCTTCAGGGTATTCAGTTCTATTCCCGCCGAAACAGCATATTCCCTTGCGTTATTCAGTAACTTCTCCGAAAAATCCTGGTGATCGTCCAGATTCATGGGATCAGTCAGAACCGAAAGCGCAGAGATATGATTCAGCGCATAATCTTTTAAAATGATGGCGACGGATAACAAATGATTTACGGTTGACGGATTGGATAATGGTACCAGTACGTGCGGAAAGCTGACTCTTTCAAATTTCTCTCCCGCCTTTTCAAAAGCAATCTTGCGCCCGTAATGTTCTACCACCCAGGGCCCGATAATACAGGTCACCAGTATCATTAACACAACGCCGTTTAAGATTTCGTCGCCAATGATGCCCAACCGGTAACCCACCAGGGTAGCGGCCAGGGTGGCGGCAGCTTCGGTTGTTGTCAGCCCGAAAATAACCCAACCTTCCTCTTTGGTAAACTTGAAAATACGTTGAGTCAGTTTGGACGAAACCAGCTTGGTTAGCATGTTGGTGGCGAGCATGGTGGCCATGATCAGCCATGAGGCAGGCGATCTTAACAAGACCTCCACGTCCACAATCATCCCGATATAAAGCAGGAAGAACGGGATAAATAACGAGTTCCCCACAAACTGAACCCGGTTCATCAATTGGCTTGAAGCCGGCACCATCCGGTTTAATACCAGCCCGGCCAGGAATGCGCCGACAATGGGTTCGATGCCAATTGCCCGTGCCAGAAAAGCGCACAGGAATGCTACGGCCAGCACGAAAAGAAACTGAATAATCCCGTCGTCTGCATGACGGAAAAATAAACGTCCCAAAATCGGAAGAAGGTATACCATCGCAAGAACGTAGATCGTCGAAAGAATGATTAAAGTTATCCAGAAATTAAGATCAAGGCCTCCGTTTGCTGAACGTGCAACAATAGCAAGCACCAGTAGCGCAAGGGTATCGGCAAAAATTGTTCCTCCAACGGTGGTTAAAACGGCCCTGTTCCGAACGATTCCCAATTTGGTAATGATTGGATAACCGACTAATGTGTGCGAGGCAAACATGCTTGCGATCAGAATGGCGGCTGGCCACGAGAAGCCCAATAACCTGAAAAGAAAGGTTCCGAAAAGTTGGGGAATGACAAATGTAAGGATGCCAAAAATCAGGCTTTTATCTTTATTTCGTTTAAAATCGGTCAGGTTAATATCCAGGCCCGCCAGAAACATGATGTACAGCAATCCAACCGCTCCCAAAAGTTCAATTGCCGATGACATTGCGATGATATTCAGCCCGTTTGGGCCAACGATTACACCGGCCAGGATGATCCCGACGATGCCTGGCAATTTTATCTGGCGTGATAAAATAGGGGATACCAGAATGATGAATATAAGCACAAAAAATAATAATACATGGTCGTTAATTGGCAAACTAATTTCACTCATAACCGTTGTTTTAAAACTTGACTAATTAATTCTGTGGGCGATAAACTCTACTCTCGGACAATAATCGCAGGTGGTAGCCCTCCATAAACCTTTTATTTTATTTTGGTCGCGGCCAGCCAGGCTGAAATAAATGCTGATTTCTGTTTGAAAACCGCAAAATCGGCCTGATGCAGATGATTTCAGCACCTGGCAGGCATAAAAATATTTTTTGTTGGCCGGCGCCACCCAGATGTGGTGCTGTCCGTTAAATTGCAAAAGCAGGTCATCTCCTTTTTTCTTCAATACAAATACCGCCGGAATGTCTGCAAATTCGGTTTCCACGCAGTGATGCACAATTGAATGGTGTGTCTTCTCATCAAGTTGCCAGGTGCTGAGGATGTAAACATCATTTTCTTTTTCCGCTCCCGGGCTGATGCAGGCGCCGAGCCACATGGCCAAACCTGCCATACTGAATATTATAATTCTGCATTTCATTGGTTTTTTATTTTATAATATGCATTAAACTGCTTCTGATGCTTCTGTTTACACATGTTCAAAATAGGATTCCATAAGCTTCAGGGTTTCATTTTTCAGTCGGTTAAATGTTTCATCCTCTCTTAGCTTCACACGGTCGCGGGGATGTGCAAACGGCACTTCAATCACTTCTCCGATAAAGGCTGATTTTTCTACATTAAGCACGATGATCCGGTCGGCCATCAACAAGGCTTCTTCGACATCGTGTGTAACCAATATGATGGTTTGGTGTTGGTTATAATACAATTCCAAAATCTGATCCTGCAGGTGTGACCGCGTAAACGGGTCAAGCGCTCCCAATGGCTCATCCATCAGAAGCATGAGTGGCTGAACGGCTAATGCGCGGGCTATTCCTACACGTTGTTTCATCCCTCCCGAAAGCTCATCGGGCTTTTTGTGAAGGGCATTTTCCAGATGGACCATCCGAATGTACGATTTGATGAGTTTATCCTTTTCTGTTTTACCCTTATTGGGAAAAACTTCATCGACAGCCAGTTTGATGTTACCATATACCGACAACCAAGGCAACAGGGCATAATTCTGAAATATCATCATGCGCTCTTTTCCCGGGCCGGACATCGCTTGTCCTCCTAAATAAATCTTTCCCGAAGTAGGGGCCTCGAGCCCGGCAATCAAACGCAAAAGGGTTGATTTTCCAGAACCGGAATGACCGATGATTGCTACAAATTCGTTTTCGTAAACTGTGAGGTCCAGGTGCTCAAAAATTACATTGGAAGTTCCGTTTTTTGAATAGACTTTTGATACGTCAAGGACTTCAAGCAGTATTTTATTTTCAGTTTTTGATACCATACCACGCCTGTGTTTAATATTTTCTATTTAGTGTGTCGAGATATCCCTGAAGATCCTCGGGATTAAATTCAATTCCATCGATAAAACGGCTTCCCGGTTCAGTTTTCAGATTTTTATCTGGACAGGCAATGCCTATTTCATTTACAATATTTCGGTACAAATCCGTCCGCCAGCTTTTGTTTGCTATTGCCAGGGGATTCTCGGGCAGGCTTTTTATTTGCTTCCATCTGGCCGCTTGTGTCATAAGCCAAAGCCCTTGGGATTGCCATAAAAAGGTTGAATGATCATTGATGTCATCTTTCAGGTATTCAGGCAGATCAAAAAATATCGTGGCATCGGGAATGTACTTCATCCGTTCAAGGCCGTCAAACCCTCCGTAATTATAATTCCCTGTTAATGCTGGTCGCGTATATTTGGTTGCTGCTCCTGTAAATGCCCGCGCCGATGCAAGCTCTGCAAGTACTTCTTTGCTGTTAATACGACTGCACCACCGACAGGCTTCGACCATTGCTTTTATCAACGAACGGTAGGTTTTAGGATATTTTTCTATAAAATCTTCCATGATTCCCAGCAGCCGGTCGGGATGCCCGCTCCACAATTCCTTCCCGTGGGCAAAAGTAAATCCAACTCCTTCGTTACCGCTGATGGCCCGCGTGTTCCACGGCTCAGCCACCATATACATATCCATGGTGCCGATACGCATATTGGCTACCATTTGCGGCGGTGGGATGATCATTATCCGGAAGTCCCTAAAAACATTCATTTGGCACATACCCAGAAGATTACGGATAAGGTACTCGTAGATGGCCGAACTGAGTACAACGGCTACATTGCGTTGAGAACCGGGTAAGGATTGAAAATAGGAACGTATGTCGTTCCCCATTCGTTCCACATCGCCCTGGTATTCGTGTAAAGGACGTACACCGGCTTCCCACATCCCCCGGCTCATGGTTATGGCATTGCCGTGACGGTGGATGGTCATTCCTGCACATAATCTTGCCGGTACGGCCCCTTCTGCTCCTAATCTGGCATTAATTACAGCACCCGAAACAACAGGTGCTGCATCAAGCCGGCCAAAAATGATTCCGTCGCGTGAAGCTGCCCAACTTGATTCTCTGCTCAGTTTAACTTTCAACCCGTATTTTCTGAAAAACCCCCGGGTGTAGGCAACAGCAAAGGGCAGGCAATCGTTAACCGGGACATAACCAATGGTCAGCTCAGGTTTTTCCAGACTTTTCGAATCAACCACGATGTCAATATCATCAGGTTCTTTGATAAGCGAAACCGCAGAGCCACCAGGGGTATTGCACGTATTAAGAAAACTTAAGGCCAACGCACCACTGCCTGCCAGCCCGATAAAATCCCTTCTGTTATATTTTTTATCAATCATCCCGGTTAAGTTTGATAATCGAAATTCAATAATTGCTGAATTTTCCTGATCAGCCAGTCAAGTCCCAGGCCGGTAAAACCAATGACGACTATGGCCAGCAGGACAGAGCTTAAATTGAGCCTGTTCCATTCGTCCCAGACGAAGAATCCGATACCGCGTCCCCCTGTAAGCATCTCAACGGCAACAATTACCAGCCAGGCAATCCCCAGGCTGATACGCAGCCCCGTAAATATGTAAGGCAAACTTGCAGGAAGGATAATCTTATAAATCTGTTTCCATCGCGGCATCTCCAGTACCCTGGCTACATTGAGAAAATCTTTGCTGACTCCTGAAACACCTTCGGCTGTATTGATCACGGTAGGCCAGAGTGAAGTAATGAAAATGACAAATATGGCCGAAGGATTTGCCAGGTTGAACACGGCCAGGGCAACAGGCAACCACGCGACCGGGGAAACAGGCCGTAATACCTGTACCAGCGGATTGAAGATTTGTCGGGCTATTTTAGATAAACCGATCATAAAACCAAGCGGTACAGCAAACAGGCTGCCCAGAACAAAACCGGTCAGTACCCTTCTCAAACTTTCCAATAATAAGAATCCGATACCCACATCACCCGGTCCATGGATATAAAACGGATTAAGAATAAAGTCAATGTTGGCTTTCAATGCGTCAAGCGGAGCAGGCATTAACCGGGTCAGATATTTGGCCACCAGCCACCATAGCGCTATTAGGAAAACAAAGCCCCAAACCGGATAAAATATCTTGCGAAATGCTCTCATCATACTCTTTCTTTGTGATATCCATGTATCGCAAAGTTGCAACTTCCCCGGGATGCAAATTTGAGATTGGAGTATAGCATCCGGAAATTGGAACAAGAAGGAGAAAACCTGTAATCAAATTCAGCGATTTACTTTTTGCATGAACTCTTTCCGGTAGGCTTCGCTGAGGGTTAGCGTAAGGTTTTTACCGGACTGACCTTGCAGCGTGGTGGTAATTTGATCAAACGAGAATACACGGACGATCTTCATTGCAATGAGTTCTTTTTTGTTAATCCGGCAAAAATCACCGGATGGAAGCAATTCAGCCAATCTTTCGAATGAAATGTTTTTCAGGATGAACTCTCCGCCGTCGGTCAACCGGGCAATTTTATCCCTGCTGTCCGTTTCAGAAGTTTTCAGGTAGCAAATCTGGTCGAAGAACAAAAGCGCTTTCCCTTTATCCGTATTCAGTTGAATAAAATTTTTCGGGTTCTTTGTACTGTTTATCAGAGTAATGGCCTTATTTACGGCTTGTTCAAGGCGTTCTTTTTTTACAGGTTTCCGGACATAATCCACGGCATTCAAATCAAAAGCATCTGCGGCATATTCGCGATATGCCGTTGCAAAGATGACGGGTTTTCCGTTAAGCAGATTGGCAATCTGTAACCCATTTATCCCGGGCATTTCAATATCCAGGATGCACAGGTCGAATTCAAGCGCCGGAATCTCCCGCATAAAAATTTCAGGATTGTTGAATGCCTTGACAACCTCCAACTCAGGGATTTGTTCGCAGAGCATTTTCAGGTAGGTTAAACCCGGCAGCTCATCGTCCAGCAGCAAGCACTTTAGCTTTGTGTTCAAGCAGATTTATTTTTAAGTGGGCGATATACACATTTTCTTCGATAAAGGTATCGAGCTTGTAACAATTTTTGTAAATGATGTCCAGCCGTTGTTCAAGCGTATCAGTTCCAATCCCGCTTTTTTCCTTTTTTATCGGGGGTTTCTGAGAGATTTTGTTCACCACGGTCAGATAGAAACAATGTTCTTTAAACTCGAACGTTATTGAGATAAATGCATCCGGGCTCTGCAAATCAGCATGTTTAAAGGCATTTTCAATCAAGTCGATCGAAATAAGCGGAGCTAAAAGTCGTTGTTCGTATAAAGGCTCCGAATCGTTGATCCTGGTCTTTACTTTTAGTTCGAATAAAGGACTAAGCTTAATTTTATTGATTTCAATCAGGTTTAAGGCAAACCCGATCTCTTCTTTTGGACTCACAAATTTTCTCCGGCTTTCATAGAGGATATAATCAAGTACGTTTGATAATTTATCCAGGGCAAAATAGGTTTGATAGGCATGTGACTGAATCGAATTCAGAATGTTTTTAAAAAGATGCGGATTTAATTTCGCTTCAAGCGATTCCAGTTGTAAACCGGCAGTTTTGTCTTCAAGTTCCTGAAGCCTCGAAACAGATTCCTGTCTCAGCCTTTCAGCCCGGAACCACTTTGTAAAAAAGTAAACGCTTGTTGCCAGCAACAACAATCCAACACCTGCTATGGGATAAACCGAATCCATTGTTTGTTTGACCTGAACTTGATATCTTGTGTACGAATGTAACTATTTTACGTTTGATCTTCGTGTTCGAAACTTCTTTTACCTGTTTTGGTCATCACGATCGTCTTTTTCCTGCTTGTCCGAATAATAGGTTTTCAGCTTCTTTTTCAATTGATAATACCTCAGAATGCCTATCAGTAGGAGTAAAACGCTGAATATGAGGGCAAGAAGAGCCAGCCATTTCAGCCTGCCAAAATCTTCGAGCTGCAAAAAAGCAATTCCTCCTAAAAGCAGGTAAAGCGAGGTACGGATATAGGCAAAAACGGTCCGTTCGTTGGCCAGTCGCGTACGTTCCAGCGCCAGATAATCACGAAGGATGATTTTTTCTTTGTTATCAAACTCATATTTCTGCTTTTCTTTTTTCTCTTCCATCTCCGGTCCGGTTAAGATATTTCTGAAAAATAAGACATTTTATTGTTTTCTGCCAGCTTTCAAATCTCAAATTAAATCCGTCTCATGGTTGGTAAACAATGCCTGAATATTCTTGTTTTATAAAACTGTTACTAAATAGATAGGAGAAACGATTATGAAAGTGAATGGTTTTATCAAAACAAACCAACCTGCCACAAAAGTGAACGGAAAGAACACTCACGACCGCGTATATTCTTCAGCAGATTATGATTTAGTTGGCGATCACCACGTGGCAAGCTCAATTGCCACGCCCCTGCGACAGGATGCCTTTGATCAGACGGATGAAGAAAAGATGGCTGTTATCGAAGATAAATTTCGCGAGATCATGGAGACTTTGGGTTTGGATTTGAGCGACGACAGTTTACGCGGAACGCCCCACCGGGTGGCAAAAATGTTTGTACGCGAAATCTTCAGCGGACTTAAGCCCGAAAATAAACCGAAAATCTCGGTGTTTGAAAATAAATTCAATTACGGTGAGATGTTGGTCGAACGCAACATTAGCCTGAATTCGACCTGCGAGCACCACTTTTTGCCAATTGTCGGGAAGGCGCATGTGGCTTATGTGTCGAGCGGGCAGGTGATTGGCTTATCCAAGATAAACCGGGTGGTGGATTATTATGCCCGCCGGCCGCAGGTGCAGGAACGCCTGACGGTACAGATTGCCGGCGAACTGAAGCAAATTTTAAAAACCGAGGATGTGGCCGTGGTCATTGATGCCAGACATATGTGCGTATCGTCGCGGGGGATTGAGGACGAGAGCAGCTCTACTGTAACTGCTGAATACAGCGGTATTTTTAAGGATAAAACCAGACGCGAAGAATTTCTAAATTATATATCTTTAAGCAAATAATTTCTAACCAACCGGTAAAGCGATGATCGAAAAATTTATACTCAGCCCCATTCAGAAATTCATAAAAACAGAAAGTTTAAGCGGTATTTTATTGTTTGTATCAACGATAATCGCATTGGTCTGGGCCAATTCGGCTCTTGGCGGTTTTTACGAATCTGTCTGGCAATACAAGATTGGGATCGATTCTGAAAATTTCAGACTTGTAAAACCGCTGTTATTATGGATTAACGATGGTTTAATGGCTATTTTCTTTTTTTTGATCGGGCTCGAAATAAAGCGGGAAATACTGGTCGGCGAGTTGAACAGCATGAAAAAAGCTTCTTTGCCGATTTTTGCTGCTATCGGCGGGATGATTGTCCCGCTGAGCCTGTACCTCCTGCTGAATAAAAATCCGGATACTGCAAACGGCTGGGGCATACCTATGGCTACCGACATTGCCTTCTCGCTGGCCATCCTGCAGTTATTGGGAAAGCGGGTTCCCCTGGGCTTGAAAATATTTCTGACCGCTTTTGCCATTATCGACGATATTGGTGCGGTGTTGGTCATTGCGGTGTTCTACACCGGCGATATCCAGTGGCATCTGTTAATTTATGCTTTTCTTTTGCTGTTTTTGCTCTATGCCATGTCTGCCGGTCGCATCTATTTGAAATACATTATTTTGGCAGTTGGACTCGTGGTCTGGTACCTTTTCCTGAAAGCGGGGATTCATCCTACAATTGCCGGTATTCTGCTGGCTTTTGCGATTCCGGTCAGGCAGAGAATTAAAATAAAGATCTTTACGGAAAAACTCAGCCAAATTGTCGATAAGATAAAATCATCTCAGCAACGCCAGGACTTGCCGATTCTTTCAGAAAAACAAATAGAAGAAATTGATAACCTGGAAGACTGGACCAGTAAAGTTCAGTCTCCGCTTCAGCAACTGGAACACCGGCTTCATCACTGGGTGGCCTACCTGATTATGCCGGTCTTCGCTTTGTCAAACGCGGGAGTAAATTTCAGTTCCGAAACAAGTCTGGATTATTCGGTTTCGTTGGCAATTGCCATATCGTTACTGATCGGGAAAATGGTGGGAATTACCGTCTTCTCCTGGTTGAGTATTCGGATGAAGATGGCTGTTTTGCCTTCGCATACAAACTACCGGCATATATTAGGTGTTTCGTTGCTGGCTGGTGTCGGCTTTACCATGTCTATTTTTATTGCCAACCTGGCTTTTACCGATAGCGCTGTTTATTTAAATTCGGCCAAAATGGGAATTATCATCGGCTCGCTTGTTTCGGGCATCTTCGGATATGTGCTGTTACGATACAGTAAGCCGGTGGAAGGTTAAATTAGTCACCGGTCATCTGGTTATTCGTTTAATATCGATTCAATCTGACTGAGTTCTTCGGCAGTGAATGTCAGCTGGTTGATGGCAGCTACGTTATCTTCAAGCTGTTTAACAGAGCTCGCGCCGATTAAAACCGAAGTCACCCGGTTGTCTTTCAGCAACCAGGCCAGGGCCATTTGAGCCAGGCTTTGTTCTCGTTTTTGCGCCATTTCGTTTAAACGTTTCACTTTCGCAAGGGCCGGTTCAACCTGGTGAGGTTTTAAAAAGCCCCACGATTTGGCCGCACGCGAACCCTCAGGTATGCCGTTCAGGTATTTGTCGGTAAGCAGTCCCTGGGCCAAGGGAGAAAAAGGGATACAACCTATGCCTTCTTCGTCTAAAACATCCAGCAACCCATCTTCTACCCAACGTTCGAACATGCTGTATTTGGGTTGATGGATGAGGCAGGGGGTGCCCAGGCTGCGCAGGATTTGAGCTGCTTCTTTCGACATTTCAGCGGGGTAGTTTGAAATACCGGCATACAGGGCTTTTCCCTGGCGTACGGCCTGGTCGAGGGCCGTCATGGTTTCTTCGAGCGGGGTGTTGGGGTCGGGGCGGTGCGAATAAAAAATATCCACGTAATCCAAGCCCATGCGTTTCAGGCTTTGGTCGAGGCTGGCGAGCAGGTATTTGCGGCTCCCCCATTCGCCGTATGGCCCGGGCCACATCAGGTAACCCGCTTTGGTCGAGATAATTAACTCGTCACGATGATTCAGGAAATCCTGCTTCATGATTTTCCCGAAATTCTCTTCTGCCGATCCCGGTGGGGGACCGTAGTTGTTGGCCAGATCAAAATGGGTAATCCCCAGGTCGAACGCGCGGCGCAGCATGGCGCGGCCGTTTTCAAAAACATCTACACCTCCGAAGTTATGCCAAAGGCCAAGTGAAACAACCGGCAGTTTTAAGCCGGAACGGCCGCAACGCTTGTACGGCATGGTATGATAGCGGTTGGGCTCTGCTTGATAGGTCGTCATTTGCTTTGTATTTTTGGTCAGGTAAACAAAGATAAGATTTAGGACCGATAAACAAAAGCAGTTTCCCTGCTGATTGCTTGGGCCGGACGCCCTTACCGGCTCTCAACTTATCCGTTGTTCTGTTTGTTTCAACTAAAAAAGAAAAAAATACCTATGAACACAGTGGACAAATCAAACCGGCCGGCGCCTGTTTATGTCGTTTCCGGAGGAAAAGGACTGGCCGGGAACAACATGGTTCAATCGTTACTCATCCAGTATCCGGATAATCAGGTCCCGGTAATTATTGTGCCGGATATCCTCGATGAAAAAAAGCTGGAAGCCGTTATTTTGCAGGCTAAAAAAGACGGCGGACTGATCACCCACACCATGGTGAACCCGGTTTTAAGAAAACGTTTGATCGAATTGGCAGCTAATCACGGTGTTCAGCAGATTGATTTCATGGGGCAGTTTGCCGATTATCTGGATAAAACATTGGGAATCCCTTCGTTACAGTATCCCGGGCTCTACCGGGAGCTGAACCACCAGTATTTCGACCGGATTGACGCTATGGAATTTACCCTGGAGCATGACGACGGGTTGAGCATGCAGCGTTTGACCGACGCAGAGATCGTGCTTTGCGGAGTGTCCCGTACCGGGAAAACACCGCTCAGCGTTTACCTGGCCCTCTACGGTTGGAAGGTGGCAAACGTTCCGTTGGTACCCGGAATCGATCCGCCGGATGAACTGTTCAAAATTGACCCGCAACGAGTGTTTGGCCTGCAAATTGGCGTCCCCCAACTGATTGCCCACCGGATCAAACGCTTACGATCGTTCAATAACCTGGATAACCATGCCTATGTGGATGAAAGGCAGATCAAGGAGGAAATCCGGTATGCGAACCTGATTTTTGCACGGGGAAAGTTTACCCTGATCAACGTAACCAATAAACCGGTTGAATCGTCGGCAAACGAGATCATTAACACGATGACATCCCGGTTTCAATACGGGGGAAGACGCATCAAATCCCCATTCCTGGAGCCCGGCGAACCGAACGATTCGAATGCTTCATCAGGAAAGAGTGAAGAAGAGGAGCTTGATTTATTCTGAATTTTATAATGAATCTAAATAATGGAGTTTGGCTTATATTTCAGGATATGGATTGATATATTCCGTTGATTATGAGTTGTAAAATCTCCCGAATGTATTGTTGTATGTTTTTTTTGTAAAGGTGCAAATTCTTAAAATAGCTTTACAACATGTTCTCTGCCTGGGTAGGACTACTGATTAGTTTCAGCAAACAAGGCAAAATTAATTTTAATTTTTAATTTTGTTTTTTCTGAGATTTCCAGAAAGGATCAAAAATTGAAGCTGTCAAGTTGTACCTTTCGTTAATCGGAATAATTCAGATTTTTAAATAATATAAATTTAAACCAACTTTCTTAATTAACTTCATTATGCAAGACAGTAAAAGTAAACAATCTTACGCATTGCCAATTCTCATGATGATCTTACTCTTTGGTATGATCTCGTTTGTAACAAATTTGGCAGCTCCAATGGGCATCGTGTTAAAAAATCAATTCAATGTTTCCAACAGTTTAGGAATGCTGGGGAACCTGGCAAACTTTATCGCTTATGCCGTGATGGGTATTCCGGGAGGTATTTTGCTTCAACGAGTTGGATACAAAAAAACAGCGCTCATCGCTATCGCAGTTGGGTTTGTAGGTGTTGGTATTCAGTACCTTTCAGGACATGTTGGAAGTTTTTCGGTATATCTGTTAGGTGCATTCATTGCCGGTTTTTCGATGTGTTTGTTAAACATCGTCGTAAACCCCATGTTGAATACCCTTGGTGGAGAAGGAAACAAGGGAAACCAGTTAATCCAGGTAGGGGGGTCATTCAATTCTGTTATGGCCACATTTACCCCGGTATTTGTAGGTATCCTCATTGGTGAAGCAACAAAAGCCAGTATTACCGATGTTTTTCCTATCATGTACATCGCGATGGGTATTTTTGCCCTTGTATTCTTCATTCTTCGGTTAACCCGCATTCCTGAACCACACGCTGACCAACCCCAGGAACCACTGGGTGGCTTGATGTCCGGTGCATTGAAATTCCGTCACTTCGTTTTTGGGGCGATCGGTATCTTTGTGTATGTAGGAGTAGAAGTTGGGACACCTGGGATTGCAAACCTGTACATGACAACGCCAACGGCAACCCAGGCGGAAACAATTATAGCGGAGTATGAAAAGCAGAAAGCCGACGCTTCGTACCTGGAAGAAATGACCGCACTTGACCAACAAAATGCCGGTGTTGAGGGATATCGCGTGAAAGTGGTAAGCGAGATGGCTTATGATAGTTCAAAACGGATTACTGAAGGCCGGGATACCCCCGGGCTCGGGATTGGAGCCGGAATTGCCGGAGGTATTGTAGGTTTTTACTGGCTGCTTATGTTGGTTGGCCGTTTGACGGGCGCCGCCATCGGGAGCACGGTTTCGAGTAGAAAGATGTTGGGTTTTACCTCTTTTGCCGGTATGTTTTTAGTGGCATTAGCTATTTTCTGGTCAGAAACCACGCTCATCTCTATGCCTGCTTTCCAATCGGGAACTGCTGGTCTAAGCTTTGGACTTGTTCCGGTACCCATTAAGTTTATGTTCCTTGCGTTGGTAGGACTTTGCACCTCAATTATGTGGGGAGCCATTTTCAACCTGGCTGTTGAAGGACTTGGTAAATACCTGGCTGCTGCTTCCGGAATCTTTATGGTGCTTGTATGTGGTGGAGGGATTCTTCCCGCCATTCAGGGATGGATGGCTGATGTTCTCAATTATGAAATGAGTTACTGGTTGGTTGTCGCTTGTTTCGGTTACTTGTTCTTCTATGCCGTTATCGGCAGTAAGAATGTGAATAAAGATGTGCCGGTTGTATAAAAGCCGTTATTGATATAATCATTTCACTAGTGTCCCATTAAAATCGGGACGTATTAATAATTAAACAAATTTGGCTCATTAAGGCTAAAACGTTCTTTGTCATTTTGAAATTTAGTTCTATCAAATAGGTCTCGAAGATTAGTTTTATCTGTTAAAGATATGCTCAATCTGCAAGACCTCATATGTGCTTCTATCAAGTTGCATGTCCTTTTGGACGATTGCCACCAAGCAGTAAGTGCACATGGCAGCGTAGATTTGAATCCGAACAGCATTTTCAGTAGTACCCCAAAACTTTTTGATTTTCAGATGTTGCTTTAACCATTTGAAGAACAGCTCGACTTGCCAGCGGTTCTTGTAAAGTTCAGCAACCTGCAATGCAGAAATGTGCATTGCATTGGTCAAGAATACAAGCTCACGCTTTTGTTCTTCATCCCAATATCTGACCAATCTAAGATGCTCTGGATAGTATTGCTTAGGATAAAACCCAGTCAATTCAATTGTTACATCTGAAAGCACGTTCTTGGGCAATCTTCGTTTCCATTTGATCATCTTGCATTGTAGATTCTTTTTGGCTCTTAAAACATAGAAAGCTCCTATTTGATGAATCTTATACAACATCTTGAAGTGATTATATGCACGGTCAAATATGTAATATGAGCCTGATTCATAAGGGATCTCTTTCATGGCAGTAGAGTCGTGAACAGATGCTTCAGTGATATGGAAAAATGCAGGTATCTGTGTCTCCACATCGTATAATGCATGTACTTTGATTCCACCTTTTTTCTTACGGAACTTCGCCCACCAGAATACCGAAAGGCATAAGTCAATTGTCGTTGAATCAAAAGCATAGACATTGCCTTCAAGCTTGAAGATGTCAGCAACGCGTTTCTGCCTGGCTTCGTTTACCAGATAGTAAGCATACTCTTCAAAGATGTGATAGTCCCTGTCTTGATTGGCTCTGGCCAGTGATGATTTTGAAATGTTCTTGCCCAATCCCAAATGATAAGATTTGGAGTGATGAGCATCAAGTGCGACGATCAAATCTCTAAGACTTTCACGATTTGACAATTGCCCGAACATCAGAGATAGCAATTGATTCCAACAAGTGAAATGCTTCACGTATTTGTCGCCATTGTATTTGGCAACAATACGATTGAATTTGCTTCGATTCAGAAACGAGACCAGTTGAGCGAAAACGTATTTGTCTTGATACATATGCAATCAGAATAATCTGATGCAAAACTAAAAATTCAAGTCCGTTCGCTCGAAAAATGGATACAACTAACTAAATTTCAAATACATCAAAGAACTTTTTTAGTTTTTAATGGGACGGTAATGTAATCATTTAAAAAAAGTGAAATATATTATGAAAGAAGTAGCAATAGGCGTTGATATTGGCGGAACAAATACGGCCATTGGCGTAGTTGATCAGGAAGGACATGTGATGGTGAAAGATTCCATTTCAACCCCGTCGCACGGAGATATAGGACGTTATATTTCTGATTTGACTGCTGCCATTAAAGAATTGATCCAATCCGTTAAGTTGTTAAACCAGGATCTGGAAGTGTTGGGTATCGGTATCGGGGCACCTAACGGGAACTATTACAACGGAACGATTGAATACGCGCCTAACCTGTCGTTTAAAGGCGTATTGCCTTTTGTGGACTTGCTGAGAGTCAATTTCCCGGAGTTGCGGGCGCTGGCTTTAACCAACGATGCCAATGCCGCTGCAATTGGTGAAATGATTTACGGCGGCGCCAAACACATGAAAAACTTCGTCATGTATACCCTGGGAACAGGTGTTGGAAGCGGACTTGTTGTAAACGGAGACCTGGTGTACGGCCACGACGGTTTTGCCGGCGAATGTGGGCATACGACCCTGATCCCTGGCGGACGTCTTTGCGGTTGCACCGCCAAAGGCCACCTCGAAGCGTATTGTTCGGCTCCGGGCATGAAACGGACGGCCTTTGAAATTATGGCCCGCGACAATGCCGGTGATAGCCTGCTGGCTGAAAAATCGTTCAAGGAACTCGATTCAAAAGCGATTTACGATGCCGCTGTTAAAGGCGACAAGGTTGCGCTCGAAGTGTTTGAACAAACAGGTAAGTGGTTGGGGCAGGGGCTGGCTGATACGGTTCATCACCTGAGCCCGGAAGCGATCTTCCTGTTTGGAGGACCGACCGCAGCCGGCGACTTGATTTTCAAACCAACAAAAGAAAGTATGGAAGCTCACCTGCTGCCCATCTTTAAAAATAAGATTAAGATCCTTCCTTCGGAACTGAAGCCCGGCGATGCTGCTATTGTAGGCGCCAGTGCGTTGGTTTGGAAAGAAATTGAAAAATAATCCGGGTCTTCGGATCGGTGAACGGGAGTTTCTGCAAAGAGGCTCCCGTTTTTTCCTGCTGTTTATCTTAGCCGCGGCGCCGAAATGGGGCTGGGCGGAAGGTGTGAATGGAAGCAATTACCTTTGAACCGGTCAGTTGTTGTTTACTCCGCAGGTAAATTAAACCAATGAAGGAAAAGCTGAGGGTTAGCAACAACAGAAAATGGAAGGTAATGTCCAGATAAGCCTGCAACAGAAAAGCCATTGCCGTGAATAGGGTCGTATAGTAAACCAGGAAACAGCTCGCCTGAATATGGCTTAAGCCGCTTTTAATCAACAAGTGATGGAAATGATTTTTGTCGGGAGTAAAAGGCGATTGTTTGTGCCAAAGACGGATGGTAAACACACGCAGGGTATCCGAAACGGGGACAATCATCAAACTTAAGGCGATAACAGGGGCTTGCTTCATGTAAAACGGACTGAGCAAATCCTGATTCAGTTCATTGAATTTGATGATCATCGCGGCCAAAAAAGTGCCCAGAATGAGCGATCCGGTATCACCCATAAACAGCTTATTTTTCTTCCCCCATAAGTTGAACCGCAAAAAAGCAAGTAAACTGCCGCTTAGGGCCGTACAGGCCATGCCATAAGCCATGTAGCCTCCAAGCAAAAACCAGGCGCCCAGGGCAATTGCTACCAGTAGGCTGATCCCGGCTGCCAATCCGTCAATGCCGTCAATCAGGTTGATCGCGTTAATTAAAAACAGGATAAAGGCAACTGACAAGGCAGCGCTGAACAAATAAGGCAGGTCGAATTGAAATGCCAGTCCATGAAATTGACTGATCCGGAAACCTCCTGCAAAAACCAGAATGGCCGCTGCAATGAACTGGGCCAGTAATTTTTTGCGGGGACTAACTAGCAGGATATCATCTTTCATGCCGACAAACAACATCAGAATGAGCGCAGCAAATAAGCTGCGGAAGGTCGGATTAAGGTGATTAACCGGCAAAAAAATCAGCGTGGTCAGGCTTAATCCGATAAAAATGCCTATCCCTCCCAATACAGGAACTTCCGAAATGTTCAGCTTTCGGGAATTGGGCGTATCCATCAGGTTGCGGGCATTCGAAATGCGTACAATAGGCGGAATAACCAGGTAGGTTAAGAGAAAGCTGACGAGCAGGTTCAGGATGACATTAAAATACATGTAGGCTTTTTTTGTTAAAGAAAATGAAAAATTTCGGGAGACTGATCTTTTTGCCGGGTTCAGTTATTAACATTTTCCGGTTAAATCCGTCTGAACGATTTAAACAGGTTTAATAACAGCTCGCAGAAGATATACGTTTCAACCTTGGGAATACTCCGAAAGTCTTTTTAACACAAAGCCACAAAGGCATTTGGAAAAAGTGACCAGTAACCAGTGACCAGTACCAATGATTTTAGTAACGTTTTCGTATTGAATTTATATTTGGTAACCTTTCGGACTTAAGCTCCAGGGACATAAATCAGCCTGGCATAAACGAAAAAGCCCCGCCAAATGGCAGGGCTTCTATGTTTATTTCGACCTTTCTGGTGTGATATTTATTTCACCTTGTCAACGATTGCTTTGAACGCAACCGGTTGATAAACGGCTAAATCAGCTAATACCTTACGGTTAATTTCGATACTGTTTTTCTTCAGTAGGCCGATTAACTGAGAATAGCTCATCCCTTCCATACGGGCAGCAGCGTTGATACGCTGAATCCAAAGGGCACGGAAGTTTCTTTTTTTGGCTTTCCGGTCGCGGTATGCATACTGTAACCCTTTTTCATAGGTGTTTTTTGCAACCGTCCAGACATTTCTGCGGGCACCCCAATTACCTTTGGTTTGCTTGAGGATTTTTTTTCTGCGAGCCCGAGATGCTACATGATTTACTGATCTTGGCATAATTTTAATTTTTAAGTGGTTAGCGTCCGGCACTGCCGGATCTTTTGGCTAATTCACTTCGTTTTAACTCTGATTTTTAACTCTTCGAAAAGGATTATTTCATGGAAAGCAACAGCTTAACATTATTTTCGTCCGCTTTGTTTACCAACCCGATGTGGGTCAGGTTCCGTTTGCGTTTGGTGCTTTTTTTGGTCAAAATGTGACTTTTAAAAGCATGCTTCCTTTTCAGTTTACCGGTGCCGGTTAGTTTAAACCGTTTTTTTGCCCCGGAATTCGTCTTCATTTTTGGCATCTTTCCTAATTTTAATTATCAAAGAAATTACTTCTTCTTTTTAGGTGAAATAAACATGGTCATTCTTTTTCCTTCGAGTTGCGGCAGTTGCTCCACTTTACCGTAATCTTCCAGCGCGGTGGCAAATTTCAGCAACAGAATTTCGCCTTGTTCTTTGAAAAGGATGGAACGTCCTTTAAAAAATACATAGGCTTTTACTTTTGCCCCTTCGGTGAGAAATTTCTCGGCATGTCGCAGCTTAAACTGAAAGTCGTGTTCATCAGTATTGGGTCCAAAACGAATTTCCTTGACGACGACTTTCACCGCCTTGGCTTTCATTTCTTTCTGTTTCTTTTTTTGCTGATAAAGAAACTTCTGATAATCCGTAATTTTACAAACAGGAGGATCGGCATTGGGGGAAATTTCTACCAGGTCCAATCCAAGTTCTTCGGCCATCGCCAAAGCTTCTTTTAATGAGTATACCCCCTGGTTTTCAATGTTTTCACCAACAACGCGAACCTGATGAGATCTGATTCTCTCATTTATCCTGTGCTGAGGTGCTGTTTCTACACGTGTCCCTCCGCGATATGGTCTTTTTACAGCGATAAGAAAACCTCCTATTCTTTTTAGTTATAAAATACTGATAATTGTTCTTTTACCTCCTTGTTCAGGAAAACTGCGAATTCCTCCATGGTCATGCTTCCTTTATCTCCGTCGCCTTGCTTACGTACGGATACCTGACCGTTTTCTGCCTCTTTTTCCCCGACAATCAATAAATACGGGATACGTTTCAGCTCGTTATCCCGGATTTTACGACCGATTTTTTCATTGCGGTCGTCAATTGAGCTGCGAATATCGTAATTATTTAGAAAATTTGAAACTTTTTCAGCATAATCGTTATGTTTTTCGCTAATCGGGAGCACCACCACCTGCTCCGGGCTCAGCCAAAGCGGGAATTTTCCTGCTGTATGTTCAATCAACACTGCCACAAAGCGTTCCATCGATCCGAACGGAGCCCGGTGGATCATTACCGGACGATGACGTTTATCGTCGGTTCCGATGTATTCCAGCTCAAAGCGTTCGGGCAGGTTATAATCTACCTGGATGGTGCCCAACTGCCAGCTGCGGCCCAAGGCGTCTTTGATCATGAAATCGAGCTTTGGCCCGTAAAAAGCAGCTTCGCCCAACTCGGTCACGGTTTTTAACCCTTTTTCGGCGGCAGCTTCAATGATGGCTTGTTCGGCTTTGTCCCAATTTTCGGGCGAACCAATGTACTTCTCAGGCTTATTGGGATCGCGCAATGAAATCTGGGCCGTATAGTCTTCAAAATTCAGGGCTTTAAAAATGATGAAGATAATATCGATGACTTTTTTAAATTCATCTTTCAGCTGGTCGGGCCGGCAATAAATGTGAGCATCATCCTGAGTGAAGCCCCGTACGCGGGTCAGTCCGTGCAACTCGCCGCTTTGTTCGTAGCGGTACACAGTTCCAAATTCGGCCATGCGTACCGGCAGATCCTTGTATGAGCGGGGTTTAAATTTATACAATTCGCAATGGTGAGGGCAGTTCATGGGTTTCAGCATGTATTCTTCGCCCTCGACCGGTGTTTTGATGACCTGGAATGAGTCTGCGCCGTATTTTTGGAAATGGCCTGAAGTTTTGTACAGGTTGACATCGCCGATATGCGGGGTAATTACCTGTTCGTAGCCGAATTTTTTCTGAACTTTTTTCAGAAAATCTTCCAGTTGCATCCGCAGCATAGCTCCTTTGGGCAACCACAACGGTAGTCCTTGTCCTACTTTCTGGGAGAAGGTGAACAGTTCCATTTCTTTGCCAATCTTGCGATGATCCCGTTTTTTTGCTTCTTCGAGCAAAAGCAGGTAGTCATCCAGCAGCTTTTGTTTCGGAAAACTTACCCCGTACACCCGGGTCAGCATTTTATTTTTTTCATTGCCGCGCCAGTATGCCCCGGCAATCGAAGTTAGTTTGATGGCTTTGATGTAGGAGGTATTTGGCAGATGAGGGCCCCGGCACAAGTCGGTAAAATTTCCCTGATGGTACAGGGTGATGGTTCCGTCCTCCAGTTCGCTGATCAGTTCTTGTTTCAGCTCATCGTTTTTTGCTGTAAACATGGACATCGCTTCCGCTTTGGTAATGTTCTGACGAACGATTTCACTTTTTGAGCGGGCCAGGTCCATGATTTTCTTTTCAATTTCCGCCAGGTCTTTTTCTGTTAGTTGTTTCCCGTCGGGGAGATCAATATCGTAATAAAATCCGGTATCGACAGTTGGCCCGATCCCAAACTTTGTGCCAGGATAGAAAAATTCAATGGCTTCGGCCATCAGGTGGGCAGATGAATGCCAGAACGTTTCTTTTCCTTCCCGGTCGTCCCACGTGAACAGCTTAATACGGGCGTCGGTTGTCAGTGGCCGGTTTAAATCCCGGACTTCACCATCTACTGAAATGGCTAAAACATCTTTAGCCAGTCGGCTGCTGATCGCATGGGCAATGTCGAGACCGGTGATCCCGCTCTCAAATTCCCGGATACTATTGTCAGGTAGTGTTATTTTAATCATCTGTCTAATATTGTGAATCTTATTTTCAGGCTGCAAAGATAATTATTATTAACTGACAGCATTCCAACCGACCGTATTTTTTCTGTGCGCTTGAAATAAGAAAAGACGCCTGTTTAGCGCCTTTTCGTGATCGTGGTGAATATTCGTTTTATTTTTCATCCGCTAACGGAAGCCGAAGCTTAAACCGGCGTTGTAGGAGGTATATTCGGAAAAATTTACCGACCCGAATAAGCTGAAAAAGGCTAGTTTTAAGCGAAAGCCGGCATCAGCTGCAAGACTTGAATTTTTGAATTTTAAGGCGATTGGGTGGTCTTCTTCCGCGTACTCGGGTATACCCAGGTTGTTGATGGTAAATACCGGATATTTGCCAAGTAAATCGATGGTTGATTTGCTGGTGTTATGTGAAACACCTGCGAAAAAAGTGAGAACGGCCACTTTTTTTGAAAGGATTAAACCGTATTTCATGGCTTTGGTTTTTACATCTGCTCGCTGGTTTTCGTCGGGAACGTAGCCAATGGGGTTGGGAAGTCCGTAATTTTCGTACGAGAATGTCAGTCCCGATTCGCCGTCAATTTGGGTGTAGCCGGCAAATACGGAAGCGTCAAAGGGCAGGTGTTTCACCACGGGAATCCATTCCTTGAAATTGTGTTTCAGGCCAACGCCAACCAGCCCGATTTTGGCCCGGTCGTCGTCCACATCAAATTTGATGGTGGGGACATAACGGCCAATCAGTTCGGTATGGGGTAAAATACCAACGCCTAACTGGATCATCGGGATGGGCACCAGATCGAGTTCCGATCCGCCCGGAGTCTTGAAAGACGAGATTTTCGTGTCGTTTGAATAAATATCCAATTGTGTTCCCCCTTTTTCATTTCCGGCGGCGGTAGCGGCTATGTTGCTGTAACCGGTGGCCACCCGGGCATTTGTCAGATTAAGCGAGTTGACATCAAATGTTTGGTCCGATTTTGGAATTTGTACGGCGCTTATGGTAAAAGCGAGGTCGAAGCCTAAAATTTTATGGGTTTCGGCGGTATTGTACCACGAATTGTTTAAGCCGATTCCCAGCGCATTAGCGTACGGATTGACATAGGCTTCGATTAATTTACCGGCATCATCCTTTCCAAATTTCAGCCAATCAGCTACATCTGATTGGCTGATGCCAGGTGTTGCAAGTGACAGACAAATGAATACAAATAACAATCTTTTTTTCATAGAGCAATTTATTTTGAGGTTCGATATCATATTTTCGGAATAAATACAAAAACCTTCCGGTGATGAAGGTTGGTAAACAGAACCGTTATCTATCCGGTGTAATTTTATAAAATAACGGACAATTTAATTTTTTATTTAGAAAAAAATTTAAAGTTTTGGATGTTCAAAATAAATATCACGATTATGCGTAAGCTTATTTTTGTCTTAATTCTGTTTTTTGGGTTTGGTTACCCGCTTCTTGCCCAAAATAAAATCAGCCTCGAAGATATTCAGGTGTACGGGACTTTTTATGAAAAAAAGGTTGCCGGGCTTCGGTCGATGAACAGCGGGTTATATTATACCGTCCTGGAAGATGGGAATAAGATTGTCAGGTACAGCTATAAAACCGGGGAGAAAGTTTCGGTTGAGTTTGATTTGTCAACCATAAAAGATGCAGCTATCCGGAGTTTCACAGCCTACGAATACAGCGATGACGAAACAAAATTGCTGCTCACGACGAAACCGGAAAAAATTTATCGTCATTCATCGTCGGCCGAGTATTATGTGTGGAACTCGGTAACCGGCGAATTAACCGGTTTATCGGCCAAGGGGAGGCAACAAGAGGCTACGTTTTCTCCCGACGGAGAGCGCGTGGCTTTTGTACGCGATAACAACCTGTTTGTGAAAAGCCTGAAATTCGGGACCGAGAGCCAGGTAACCTACAACGGCAAAAAGAATGAAGTGATCAACGGTCTTCCGGATTGGGTGTACGAAGAAGAATTTGCTTTCAGTAAAGCTTTTGCCTGGTCGCCCGATTCAAAGTTTCTGGCATTTATTCGCTTCGATGAACGGGAGGTTCGGGATTTTTCGATGACCATGTACCAGGGAGCAAACCCGAATATGCCTGAAAACGCCTTATATCCTTCGGCCGATACCTTTAAATATCCGAAAGCGGGAGAGAAAAACTCGCTGGTGAGCGTTCACGTTTACGATTTGAAATCAAAAACAACGGTTGAAGTAGATACGGGGTCCGAAACAGACATTTATATTCCCCGGATCAAATGGACAGCCGACGCTGAAGGATTAGCCGTCATGCGGTTGAACCGGCGCCAGAATGTGCTTGATGTGCTGCTGGCTAACCCGTATACCGGCGACAGCCGTTCCTTTTTTACCGAAAAAAACAACCGGTTTGTCGCCGAAGAATTTCTGGACGATTTTATCTTTTTACCCGACAATGATTACTTTGTGGTAAACAGCGAGCGAAACGGTTTTTCGCACCTGTATTTGTACGACCGGCAAGGTTTTCTGGTTAAACAGTTAACAAGCGGCGAATACGATGTGACTGATTTTTACGGCTACGATAAAAAACGAAAAATCTTTTATTACCAGGCAGCCAAAGAATCTCCCTTGCGGCGCGAAGTTTATTTTGTAAGTCTCGACGGGAAAAAGCAAGGTAAATTATCGCCAACCCCGGGGACCAATAAGGCGGAGTTTAGCAGTGGCTTTAATTATTTCATCAATTCGCATTCGACGGCTGAAAACCCACTGAAAGTGACTTTGCACGACAACACCGGTAAGTTGCTGCGTGTGCTGGAAGACAATAGAACCCTGAAAGAAAAACTCGGCGGATATGCCATCGCGAAAAAAGAATTCTTTGATTTTAAAACATCAGGGGGCGTTTCGTTGAACGGGTGGATGATCAAACCGCTGGATTTTGATCCGTCAAAAAAGTACCCGGTGGTGATGACCCAATACAGCGGTCCGAATTCGCAGGAAGTGCTGGATGAATGGTCTGTCGGTTGGAATCATTACCTGGCGCAGGAAGGATTTATCGTCGCTTGCGTCGATCCGCGCGGGACCGGGGCGAGAGGAGAGGAGTTCCGAAAAGTGACCTATCTGCAGTTAGGAAAGTATGAGTCGGACGATCAGATTGAAGCGGCAAAATACCTGGGCTCGCTTTCTTATGTCGATAAAAACAACATCGCCATCTGGGGATGGAGTTTCGGCGGTTTTATGACCTTGTTAAGCATGGAAAAAGGAGGCGATTTGTTTAAAGCCGGTATTGCTGTTGCACCGGTAACCCACCACAAATTTTACGATACGGTTTACACCGAACGTTATATGCGTACCCCGCGCGAGAATCCGGATGGTTACGCGGAAAATTCGCCCATGACCAACCCGGCGGGTATTACCGGACGTTTACTGATTGTTCATGGTTCGGCTGATGATAATGTTCACTTACAGCACACTATGGAGTTTACAGAAAGCCTGGTCCAGGCCGGGGTACAGTTTGATATGGCAATTTATACCAACCGGAATCACAATATCCGGGGCGGAAATACCCGCCTGCACTTGTACCGGAAAATGACTGATTTTCTGAAATCTCAGTTGAAATAATAACTGGTTGGCCGGTTTTAAACAGCCTGCTGTTCTTTCAGCAGGCTGTTTTTTGTTAGGAAATCATAAGAGAACTCTTCCCGGCAAAGGGAGGCCTGTTTCATCATCTGTACAAATAACTGGTCCTGGTAGGGCGAAAAGGTGCCGTTTTTCTTTTTTATGAACGAAAATCGAAGCGGGGAATGAGATTCAAATTTTTGGACAAATTTTCGGCTGAAAAACGGACTGTTGGTGACCACCGATTCGACCAAAAACAGTTCAATGCTGTTTTTCATCAGCGATTTAAACAGGTCGCCGTGAACCGACCGGAGCCTGTCGGTACAGGTCATCACCCGGAGTCCCAGGTTGTAGGTTTTGCACAGCCAGGTGTCCAGCTTTTCCTGTCGGGCTTTGGATGAAAAGCAGGTCATCAGGGAGCCGTTCAGGTCGTCGGCAACATCCTGAAGGTCATCGAGCAATTGCAGGTAAGCGCCGTAGTGATAAAAAAATTCTTCTTCAATGTCGGTTAACCGGCCCAAAACGAGATAGCCGTCTGCAATAACCGATGTTCCGCCTTTTTGTACACAAATTTTAAAAATGTCGTCGGAGTTCAGGGATGGAGCATGGTTCATCAGGGCTAAACTTTGAGTTTGGGCGTCGTGAATAGCCAGCAAGCTTCTGTAAACCCCGGGATATTGCTCCCGGCTCCAATCGTTTTCAATTATTTCAACCATGTGAAAGATTTTTTCTTCCTGTATGTTCCGTGCGTCAACCTTGTTGCCGGCCAGGCGTTTTGCAAACCGGTTGCTGAAATCCAGCTTTTCAAATGGTGAAATAGCCGGGTCATCGAGGTAATTGTCGGTGTAAGGATAAAGCATGCTGTAAGCAAAAACCGGGGGTGTCAGACAAACGGTTTTTCCGCAGAGAAACTGAAGCCCGTTCATGATCCACACGTTTCTACATGCCTGGAAAATGTCGTGAAAGCTTATAGCCGGGTCGTAAACCAGGGCAGCATTGATGAACCAGAAGGTTGAACGGACCATCTCGTCTGACAGGATTACCCCGAGATTCTCATCGCTGTATCCCAGCGTGTTCCTGAAAAAAGAACGTAGCAAATCAAGTAATTCCTTTTTTGTAGCAGAAGTTGAGTTATTTTCCGACCACCGTGAGGTCTCCTGAAGCTTATTCAGGAAACGATCAAATTCTATTTCACGCAAACTTTGCTCGTTTTTGCTAAATGAGCTTAGGTTGTTCGGGAAACCAGTGGCACTTTGATTCCACATATTCTTAAATTCAGCCGGGTAGTCCATAAATACTTGATTTAGATGTTCGTTTGTTATACGTTGCAAAATGAAGAAAACTTTTGCGTATCCGAACTAAAATTCCGATGAACAGCGTAATTTCATCGGCAAGATCTGATCAGCGGAAAAAAAATAACAACAAAGCGATAAAAATTGATTTTGGGGTAGTATCAGCACGAAATTTTTCTATATTTGCAACGCCTAAAACAAAAAGGCACGATGGAAATATCCTGAAACGTCAGATAAAAATTATTTCCTTTGAAAATAGGCCCAGATGGCGGAATTGGTAGACGCGCTAGTTTCAGGGACTAGTGTCCGCTTGGACGTGCAGGTTCGAGTCCTGTTCTGGGCACGTGTTTAAAATGCAATTAACTGTATTTCAGTTGATTGCATTTTTTGCTTAGCATATTCTGCTACCACTCTTTTCGGGGATCACTATGACATCGTGTTTCCGGAATTGTCTGACATTTTCCCGATTTTCTCTTCCAGGTTCCTGATAGCCGTTAATATGGTTGTCATCTCCGGTTGTGCTTCCGGGAATTCGCGGCTGGTGTAGGCATAAAACCGCCAGATTTCCAATACATCATCCACTGAAACGGAGTAAGGTTTGTAGGCTGAATTGAGCGATTTCAGTACAATTGTACCATCGGCATTGATGGTTGCCATTTTAAAGACAAAATCCTGCTGGCCCTTCAGGATAACAATGCAGGGAGTATCCGGCTTGATGGCTGTCCAATCTGCAACATACCGGGCAATAATCTCACTGCCTTCCGGTACCGGTAACATGGAATCGCCGGTTGACGGGAAAATGCGGAAGGTTCCCTGTGCGGGCAGGTTGGGAAGCGAGAACTTTGGCAGCGAAGCAATAAATTCCGGGTCGTTATAGCCCGCCATGTACCCGGCTTTGGCCTTCACCGGCACATATTCCACGTTTTCATTGTCCGAACGGTCAACTGAAATAGCCAGTACCCGCAAGTTTCCTCCCCGGATATACACATCATTACCGGCTTCCAGTTCCCGCAGCCTTAGTTCTCCCAATTTCGAAAGGTCGATTTTCAGCAAGGTGTCAATGCTGATTTTAAAGAATTCCGAAAAGTTCAGGTAATCTTCCGGCTGTGGCGATTTGGTATTACCGGCCTCAATGGCAGCAAGTTTGGCACGGGTCAGGCCCAGCCTGGCAGCAAGGACTTCCTGGCTTAATTTCCTGCGGTCACGAAGAAAGCGGATGTTCGCTGCAAAAAAAATCCGTTGCATTTCTGAATTTGTTTGTTATATTTAGAAACTATAAATTGTTATTAATCGTAACAAATTTAAGAATATTTTTTAATTATGAGCGGGTTAGCCGATAAAAAAGAAATCATCAGGCAACTGAAGGAAAAAATTCTTTCGATGGAGGGTTTCAGCGCCGAACCAGACAGGCAGTTGTCTGATTTTGGACTGGGCATGGTGAATGCGGCGTTTCCCGGGGGCACTTTTCCTGTCGGGGCGATACACGAATTCATCAGCCCGACGCCAACCTGCGCTGCTGCTGCAAACGGTTTTATGGCGGGACTGCTGAGTGTTCTGATGAAAAAAGAAGGTATTTGTCTTTGGGTAAGCGCCGGACGTATTTTATTTCCGCCGGCCCTGAAATTTTTTGGAATTGAACCGCACCGGGTCATTTTTATTGACGTGAAGCGCGATAAAGAAGCGCTCTGGGTGATGGAACAAGGGCTGAAATGTAATTCGCTGGCGGCGGTTGTCGCCGGGTTACGGAACATCAGTTTTGCCGAATCCCGTCGCTTGCAACTGGCTGTTGAAACCAGCAAGGTAACAGGCTTTCTGCACCGGTTGCATCCGCGAACCGAAAATACGCTGGCCTGCGTGTCACGCTGGAAAATCAGGCCGCTCCCAAGCCGTACCGGCGGGCTTCCCGGCGTGGGTTTTCCCTGTTTGGAAGTGGAACTGGTTAAAATACGCAACGGACGGCCGGGCATTTGGCAGTTCGAATGGAGAAACGGAACATTCAGTCCCGTACCTGACCGGGATGAAATGGCCCCACCGGCACCTCAAAAGCAACAGAACTATGCCTAAACGCTATCTTTATACCTGGTTTCGCTACCTGGCTACCGATCGGTTGGCCAAAATCCGCCCTGAACTCCGGGACAAGCCCTTTTTGTTGTACGTTCCGGAACACGGACGGATGGTGGTTAAGGCAGCCAGTCAACCTCTGGCAAGAGAGGGTATTGCTCCGGGCATGGTCGTTGCCGACGTACGTGCTATTTTCCCCGGGGTCGAAGTGATCCCGGCCGAACCTGAAACCGACGCCAGACTGCTGAACAACCTGGCCGAATGGTGCCTTCGCTACACGCCGGTGGTTGCCGCCGATTTCCCGGACGGGCTGATCCTGGACATATCGGGTTGCCCGCATTTGTGGGGAGGCGAGCCTGCTTACCTTCAGTCAATCGCTGCCCGGCTTCGTAGTGGAGGCTATGATGTGCGCCTGGCCATCGCTGATACGATCGGGGCAGCCCGGGCTGTGGCGCATTATGGGAAAAATGGAACGATCACCGGACCCGGTAAACAGGCTGAAGTTCTTTCCTCACTTCCTCCGGCTGCCCTAAGGTTGGATAATCCCACCCTGCAGCGTCTCGAAAAACTCGGGTTCAGGCAAATCGGCCAAATGATGTACATTCCCCGGCTGAACCTGCGCCGGCGTTTTGGAGAAACGTTGCTGATCCGGCTGGAACAGGCGCTCGGTACGGCCCCGGAGTTTTTACAACCGGTTCAGCCCGCCCCGGTTTACCAGGAACGGTTGCCCTGCCTGGAACCTATCTGTACAGCCACCGGGATTGGGATAGCCCTGGAACGACTGCTGGAAGCCTTGTGCGAACGTTTTTTCAAGGAAGGAAAAGGGATGCGCACCGGGGTATTCAAAGGATACCGTATCGATGGCGAAATTGTACAAATCAGCATCGGCACCAACCGGGCATCGCGTAATGCCGCACATCTTTTCAAACTGTTCGAACTGAAAATACCGGAACTGGAACCGGCTCTCGGGATCGAACTGTTCACACTGGAGGCAGCGCTTGTTGAGGATATGAGCGAAACCCAGGAAGCGTTTTGGGGTAGCTCAAACCGCGACCAGACAGCCATTTCCGAATTACTGGATAACATTGCAGGAAGGGTGGGAGTGGAGTCCATCCGCCGGTACTTGCCGCAAGAGCGTTACTGGCCTGAAAACTCGGTAAAAGAAGTTGCATCGCCGGAAGAGCAGCCGGAAACGGAATGGCGCACCGACCATCCCCGTCCCGTTCATCTTTTGCCTAAGCCTGAGCCTGTCGAGGTGATGGTCGTGCTGCCGGATTATCCCCCGATGCACTTCCGGTACAACGGCGAAATCATCCGTATTGTCCGGGCCGACGGCCCCGAGCGTATCGAACAGGAATGGTGGCTTCAAAACGGCCCTCCCCGCGATTATTACCGGGTTGAAGATGAAAGCGGCGCCCGCTATTGGCTGTTCCGGCTGGGTCTTTACGGAAACAAAAAACCGCAATGGTTTTTGCATGGGTATTTTGTCTAAAGAAAAAATAAGGAACAAAACAACTCTGCGTTTTTGTACCCCTGCGGTAAATTTTTTGAAACTTGGAATTTGAAACTTGGAATTTGGAATTTGAACTAGAATGAACTACGCAGAATTACAGGCGACCTCGAGTTTTACGTTTCTGCGGGGCGGATCGCATCCCGAAGAGTTGGTTGAACGGGCAGCCGGATTGGGCTACAAGGCGATTGCCATTACCGACCGCAACACGCTGGCAGGCATCGTCCGCGCCCATGTTGCAGCGCGGGGAAAAAATATCCGTTTCATACCGGCCTGTCGCCTTGACTTGCTGGACGGACCGGGCCTGCTGGCTTATCCAACCGACAGATTTGCTTATTCGAATTTATCTGCATTGCTTACCCGGGGCAACCTGCGGGCAGAAAAAGGAGAATGCCGCCTGTACCGGGCCGATGTGTTTGAATACGCTGCCGGCATAAAATTTATCGTGATCCCGCCGGCATCGCTCAATGCTGATTTTGATTTTGATCCGGATTTTATCAAGGCTTTGGAAGAATATAAAGAAGCCTTGGGCGACAATCTTTACCTGGCTGCTGATTTTGGGTACCGGGGAGATGACCACAAAAGGCTTTTCCGGCTTTCGCAACTGGAATCACGCCTGCAAATTCCCCTGGCGGCAACCAATGACGTGCACTATCATGCCCCGGAACGGCGGGAGTTACAGGATGTTTTGACCTGTATCCGCGAGAAATGCACGATTTATTCGGCCGGTTTCAAACTACACCAGAATGCGGAGCGTTACCTGAAACCACCCGGTGAAATGTACCGCCTTTTCCGTCAGTACCCCGGGGCAATTGACCGTGCGCTGGAACTGGCCGAAGCCTGCCGTTTTTCGCTGGATGAATTAAAATACCTGTACCCGGAAGAAATTACCGGCGGGGGCAGGACACCGATGGAAGAGTTGGTTTATCTCACCTGGAAAGGGGCCTGCAAACATTTTGGCGAAGTAATTCCTCCAAAAATTAAAGAAACCATCGACATGGAACTGGAATTTATCGGCCGGAAAGACTACGCTTCGTATTTTCTGACCGTGTATGACTATGTACGCGAAGCCCGGTCGCGGGGGATTCTGTGCCAGGGGCGCGGATCGGCGGCCAACTCGGTGGTTTGTTATTGTTTGGGCATCACGGCAGTCGATCCTGCGAAATTTAAATTGTTGTTTGCCCGGTTTATGAGCGACGAGCGCAACGAACCGCCCGATATCGACGTGGATTTTGAACACGAGCGGCGGGAGGAAATCATGCAGTATATCTACCAAAAGTACGGGCGCGACCGGGCCGGCATTGTGGCTACTGTCACCCAGGTGCACTGGAAAGGGGCTGTGCGCGATGTGGGAAAAGCGATGGGCCTGTCAACCGATGCGATCAATGTGCTTTCAAAATCGAAATACGAATTTACCCAGGACTGGTTCGAAGGAAAAGCCCCGGATACCTCCACCTTCAACGCCCGGGATCCGCACCTGAGGAAAGTACTTGAACTGACGGGGCAATACATCGGGTTTCCCCGACAGCTGGGGCAGCATACCGGAGGTTTTGTGATTACACGGGGAAAGCTGCACGAACTGTGCCCCATCCTGAATGCCCGCATGGAAGACCGCACCAACGTGGAATGGAACAAAGACGACATCGAAGCGCTTGGGTTTATGAAAGTGGATGTGCTGGCGCTGGGCATGCTCACCTGCATCCGTAAAGCTTTCGATCTTGCCAAACAACATTACGGGCTTGACCTCACCCTGGCCAACATTCCGCAGGACGATCCGAAAGTGTATGAAATGATCGGCCATGCCGACACGCTCGGGGTTTTCCAGATTGAAAGCCGGGCCCAAATGTCGATGTTGCCGCGGTTAAGGCCCAAAAATTTCTACGACCTTGTTATTGAAGTGGCCATCGTGAGGCCGGGCCCCATCCAGGGCGACATGGTACATCCTTACCTGAAACGGCGTAACGGTGAAGAACCGGTTGAGTTCCCTTCGGAAGAGCTGCGGGAAATCCTGGGACGAACGCTGGGTGTTCCGTTGTTCCAGGAACAGGCGATGGAAATCGCCATTGTTGCAGCAGGCTTTACACCTGCCGAAGCCGATGGTTTGCGCCGGAGCATGGCCACTTTTAAGTCGAAGGGAAAAGTGAGCTGGTATCGCGAAAAGCTGGTAGGAGGAATGATGAAAAAGGGCTATACCGAAGAATTTGCCTTACGGGTATTCAAGCAGATAGAAGGGTTCGGAAGTTATGGTTTTCCCGAAAGCCACGCCGCCAGTTTTGCCCTGCTGGTTTATATTTCGTCGTGGATCAAATGTTATTATCCCGACATTTTTGCGGCCGCCCTGCTCAACAGCCAGCCGATGGGCTTTTACCAGCCCGCTCAAATTGTGATTGATGCCCGCAAACATGGCGTAACTGTCCGTCCGGTGGATATTAACCATTCGGCATGGGATAATACCCTGGAGGAAAACGACGGGCATTACTGTGCTGTCAGGTTGGGTTTCCGGCAGATAAAAGGACTTTGCGAAAAAGACATGCAGGCTTTGGCCGCAGGACGGATTGGCGCTTACCGAAATCTAAACGGCTTGCTTGATGCAGGTGTTTCCCCGTTCTCCCTGGAACGGTTGGCCGATGCTGATGCTTTCCGCTCCGTTGGCCTCGACCGCCGGCAGGCGTTATGGGAAGTGTCGGCCCTGCACGACCATCCAACCGGCATGTTTACCGGCATGCCTTCGCAAAGTACGGCCGAACAGAAGACCGTATTGCCCGCCATGACGCCCGGTGAGCATGTGATTCAGGATTATGCCAGTACTTCGCTTTCATTAAAAGCCCACCCGGTCAGTTTTGCCCGGTGGAAGCTGGACCAGTTGCAGGTGACCCCCACTTCAAAATTAAGCAGCATGAAAAACGGGCAGCTTGTAAAAGTGTGCGGTTTGATCACCGTGCGGCAGCGCCCCGGTACGGCCAAAGGGGTGCTGTTTATCACCGTTGAAGACGAAAGCGGCTTTGCCAACCTGGTGGTTTGGAGCAAAACGTTCGAAAAATACCGGAAAGTGATTTTGCAGTCCCGGCTGCTTATGGTCGCAGGTAAGTTGCAGATTGAAGGCGAGGTGATCCATGTCGTGGTTAATTCCTGCTTTAACCTGAATGAACTGATGAACCTGGATTTTGATGCACGAAACCTCGGGTCGCTACACAAGCCTGAAACCCGGGAACAAAAAAATGAGAAAGAAGCCACGAAAGAACAAACGCCCATGAAAGAGAAAGCTTTGCAAGGCGAGCTTTTTCCGTCGAGGGATTTTAAATAGGATAAAAAAGGAAAATTGTTTCACATCCCGAGGAGTGATACTGACGCCAAATATCCCGTCGCTGTATTAAACTCCAGTTAGGCTTCAGGCGAATTGGAAAACTCCCCCATCCTGAGCAAATACTGTTTACCCCGGCATCTGTGAATATCCAAAAAGCCAGTAAAGTAAGGTCAACAAAAGGACTAATGATTTATGCTGTAATACTCACTACTTGCAGCTCGCGGCTTGTTACTCGCAAGTAAAACTGCGACTGAACACTGAGACTTTCTCCGTTAGTGTCATCAGTATGGCCGATACGGCAAATAATAAACAAAATCGCTATCTTGCTATGCAACTTTTGCCCCGGAATGTGCTGATGGGTGACTGGTTCGCAAATTTTTCCGGAATTACCGGCGTGAATCAGGGTGAAAAATCATTTAAAAGAAAATGAAAGAAAATGAAAGAAAATGACCTTTAACAGCTTATTTGTTCGCTGACTTTGATTAACTTGTAATAAGAATTGAGACGATGAGACTTGTTTTGGAAAATATAAAGGAGTTAATTCAGATTGAAGATTGTTCTGTAAAATTTAAATCGGGGAAGAAAATGTCGGTTCTTCCTTCGCTTAAAAATGCCTACCTGGTGATGCGCGACGGGCTGATTGAAGGATTTGGCCCGATGAACGAGCTAAACCGCGAAAAGCTCGACAATGACGTATTAATGGAAATCGATTGTTCCGGCCGTCTTGTATTTCCGGCCTATTGCGATTCTCATACCCATTTGGTTTTCCCGGACCACCGGATCCGTGAATTTGTTGACCGGATCCGGGGACTGTCGTACGAAGAGATTTCGGCGCGGGGAGGCGGCATTTTAAATTCGGCCAAGATGATGGCAAGCTGTTCGCCCGATGAGTTACACGCAGCGGCGATGAGCCGTTTGCAGGAAATCGCGATGATGGGTACAGGGGCCGTTGAAATCAAGAGTGGTTATGGTTTATCGGTCGAATCGGAGTTAAAAATATTACGGGTAATCAGCCGATTAAAGCAAGATAGCCATATGGTGATTAAATCGACCTTTTTAGGAGCCCATGCCATCCCCGAGAACTTTGCCGGCGACCGTCAGAAATATATCGAACTGATTGTTCATGAGATGATTCCTCAGATTGCTGCAGAAGAATTGGCCGACTACATCGATGTTTTTTGTGATCAGGGATTTTTTACTCCGCTCGAAACTGAGCAAATTCTGATGGCCGGACTGAAATTCGGTCTTCGTCCGAAGATTCATGCCAACGAGATGGCCTTAAGCGGAGGTGTTCAGGTTGGCGTGAAATACAATGCCCTCTCGGTTGATCATTTGGAATACATGGGTGATGACGAAATTCAGGTGTTAAAAGGAACTGAAACCATGCCCACTGTATTACCCGGAGCTGCTTTTTTCCTTGATCTGCCTTTGTCGCCGGTACGCAGCATGATCGAATCCGGCTTGCCCGTAGCGCTGGCTTCCGATTATAATCCGGGCTCTTCGCCATCAGGCAACATGAATTTTATCCAGTCGCTTGGATGTATCAGATATAAAATGACGCCTGCAGAAGCAATCAATGCCGTTACCCTGAATTCGGCTTACGCGATGGGCGTCGAGGGAATTTGCGGAAGCATTTGTCAGGGTAAGCTCGGCAATGTGTTTATCACCAAAGAACTACCGGGTTATGAGGCCATCCCGTACTATTTTGGAAGCGATCTGATTGAAACAGTCATTCTTGACGGAAAAATAATCTAATCAAAATCTTATGAACCAGTTAGTTGAGTGTGTTCCTAACTTTAGTGAAGGACGAAATCCTCTTGTTATCAAACAAATTACCGATGCAATAGAAAGCGTAGCCGGGATTAAACTGCTGAATGTTGACCCCGGGAAAGCAACCAACCGGACCGTCGTCACATTCGTGGGTTCGCCCGAAGCCGTGGTGGAAGCCGCCTTTCTGGCTGTGAAAAAGGCATCAGAAGTGATTGATATGAGCAAACACCAGGGCGAGCATCCCCGGTTTGGAGCCACCGATGTTTGTCCGTTGGTGCCCATCGCGAATATCAGCATGGACGAAACCGTGAAATACGCGCACCAACTGGCCAAGCGGATAGGAGAGGAGCTGACCATCCCGGTTTATTGTTACGAGTTTGCCGCTCAGAATGAAGAACGCCGCAGCCTGGCCAATTGCCGCGCCGGCGAATACGAAGGTTTGGCCCAAAAATTAAAAGATCAGAACTGGAAACCCGATTACGGCCCGGCTGAGTTTAATGCCAAATCGGGAGCGACGGCTGTGAGTGCGCGTAATTTTCTGGTTGCGTATAATGTGAACCTGAATACCACCTCGGTGAGGCGCGCCAATTCGGTTGCCTTTGATGTTCGTGAAGCCGGGCGGGTTTTGCGCGACGGCAACCCGGTCACCGGTAAAATAATCACGGATGCAAAAGGAGAACCGGTAAGAATTCCCGGAGCCTTGAAAAAAGTCCGGGCCATTGGCTGGTTTATTGAAGAATACGGTATCGCTCAGATATCGATGAACCTGACCGATATTACGGTTACTCCCGTACACATTGCCTTTGAGGAGGTTTGCAAAAGTGCAGATAAACGCGGGATGCGGGTAACCGGATCGGAACTGATCGGCCTGATTCCGTTACAGGCCATGCTCGATGCCGGCGCCTATTTCTTGCGAAAACAGGAACGTTCAACCGGAATTTCGGATGAAGAGATCATCAAAATTGCGGTTAAATCGATGGGGCTCGACGAATTGGCTCCATTTGATCCCCGGCAGCGGATTATTGAATATTTGCTGGAAGATGATAAACCCCAACTGAAACGATTGACACTGGAGGCTTTTGTCAGCGAAACTGCTTCCGAATCTCCGGCTCCGGGAGGAGGATCGATCTCGGCTTACCTGGGTTCATTGGGAGCCGCCCTGGCCAGTATGGTCGCAAACCTGTCAGCCCATAAACGCGGATGGGAAGAACGTTGGGAAGAATTCTCCGACTGGGCCGGAAAAGCTAAAACATACCAAACCCGCCTGTTGCAACTGGTGGATGAAGATACCCAAGCCTTTAACCGGATTATGGATGCTTTTGCCATGCCGAAAGAACGTGCAGATGAAAAACTGAAACGCACAGCTGCCATCCGGGAAGCAACCCTTCAGGCGATTTTGGTGCCGCTGGAAGTGATGGAGACCGCATTTGCTTCGATGTCAGTTATCCGGGAAATGGCAGAAAGCGGAAACCCAAACTCGGTGTCCGATGCCGGGGTGGGCGCGTTATGTGCCCGGGCTGCGGTACATGGTGCATACCTGAATGTATTGATCAACCTGTCCGGATTGAAAGATGAACAGAAGTCAGCCGAAATCAAACACAAGGCCGAAGAATTATTGTACCAGGCCGGGTATAAGGAACAGGAAATTTTAAGCCTGGTTTATGAAAAGATAAACTGATGTTCACGGATTAGCCGCTTAAAAGAGATCGTCGTTTCCGGTTAATACCTGTTAAGCCTGCGTTCTCTCCCGATAAAAATGTAGAGTATTGATCCGATAATTGGCAGTAAAATGACCAGCGTGATCCAAATATAACGATCAAGCTGCTCAAATTCGTTACGAAGGATACTCAGAATGGACATGACCGGGAAAATGACAAGCAAAACAAGCATAGCCTGCATCGCCAGAACTTCATGCGACAGTATGACTAACAATGAAAACATATGTTGTGTTTTTTGAATATGGATACAAGTTAAATTAATTTTGTCAAATATGAAAATAAAAACTTATTTTCTGTTTTAACTGATTGATTGCTTGTCTCCTGTCCGCTTCGCCTGTGTCATTGTATCCCGGATGATTATTTTTTCTGTTCCTTCGGATACTCAATTCGTGCATGATAAATATTGATCAGCTTTTCAACGAGTGTTTCCTTCACCAGGTTGATCTCGCGCATCGTCAGCTCTGCATGATCGAGTTGCCCGTCGTCAAACTTTTGCCGGACCATCTGATCAACTAATTCTTTCAGTTTATCCGGGGTCTTTTCTTTTAAGGCCCGGGCGGCTGCTTCAATTCCGTCAATCAGCATTACCACAGAGGTTTCCCTACTTTTGGGGCGTGGCCCCGGGTAGGTAAAGTCGTCGGGTGAAATTTCCTTATCCAGGTTTTCGTTCTTATACAGGGTGTAAAAATATTTGGCCTGGGTGGTGCCGTGATGCGTGGTGATAAAATCAATGAGGACTTCCGGAAGTTTGTATTTCCGGGCCAGGCGAACACCATAGGTCACATGGTCGATAATAACCCGGGCGCTTTCTTTGTAATCCAGACCGCTATGCGGGTTCATGCCCGTTGCCTGGTTTTCGATGTAATAAACCGGCTGGTTGGTTTTACCGATGTCGTGATACAGGGCGCCGGCATAGGCCAGAAACGGGTTTCCCCCGATCCGGTGGATCACGGCTTCAGCCAGGTTGGCAATTTGCAGCGAATGCTGGAATGTTCCGGGCGCTTCTTCGGCCAGCTTTCGTAACAGGGGTTGGTTGGTATTCGAAAGTTCAATCAGGGTAACATCCGAAACAAAGCCGAAGATCTTCTCAAAAATGTAGATGAGCGGGTATGCAAGCAGAATCAGGATGGCATTCCAGACAAACCATTGCAGTTCTTCCCAACGAATGGCCTCCAGGTTGCCTTCCTGCACCATGTTCAGGGCCAGGTAAACAATGCTGTAACTAACCAGTACCCATAAGGCGGTAAAAACCAGGTGTGAACGGCGGTGCAACTTATCGAGGCTGAATACGGAAATGATGCCGGCAATCATTTGTAAAAAGATGTATTCGTAATTGTTTGGCGCCGAATACCCAATTAACAGCGAAGTGACCAGCAGGGCAAAAATGGCCGTTCTCGAGTCAAAAAATATTCGTAGCAGTATCGGCAGAATGGCCAGGGGTACAATGTATATATTGACAATATCATGGGTGACCACAAAGCGCGTGGCAAAAACCATTAAAATAATCAGCAGTAAGATAAAACTGAGATGCAGCTTCTGGTTGAAGATTTCGGGCCTGAAGTAAGCCAGGTACAGGATCAGGATGAGCATACAGGCCATGATCAGGATAAGCTTCCCCAGGATGAGCAAATAACCGTCGATATCCTGGCCCTGCTTCGTTTTGTAGGTTTTCTTCAACGAATTTAAAATGAGAAACTTTTCGGGAGTGACAATATCCCCCTTAAAAATAATCCGTTCGCCCCCTTGCACCATACCCTGGGTGTACGAAACAGAATTGATTAGTTTTTCCATCTCCTGCGCATTGAATTCTTCGTTATAATGCAGGTTCGACTGGATAAAATCGGACAGGTTGGCATTTTGGTGCAATTGGTCGTACTGGCTGGTCAGCAGGCTTCGGGCGCTGTCGCTTATGCTTTGAAAGGCCGTTTTCAGGGAGTAGATCCGGCTGATCGGAACCTTTTTAGCTGTTTTGTCGCTGACAACAAACAATTCCTTTTTATCCTTTAAAATCGGATGCATCTCGGGAGACTGATCAATGATTCCGGCTAAGTAAATCTCCGACAGGTAGTTGCTTAGGCCGGAAATGATTTTTGGGCTAAGCCCGGGTATCTGTGTACTGAGCTCCTGCAGTTCCAGCTCGAAATTTTTGGTTTGCTGTTCGCGGATGAGCGTATCGGCCGTATAATACGGAACAAATTGCTTCCGAATAGAGTCTTGCTCCTGCTTAATGATTTCGTCAGGTTTAAAAATGGCGAAGTTAAACGGGGCAATCAGGGTTTCGTGGCGCCAGGGCGAATTTTTCTGGAACTCGTAGCGAAAACGGCTTTCTCCCGGAACCAACAGGTAGAGAATCAGCATGGAAGCAGAAAAAACCAGGGCGATATAAAAGATATGATAATAGCGTACCAGACGGGTTAATAACTTTTTCATAAATACCTTTTTAAAGACTTATGTAACCTACAAAAACTTACGGTGAAGTTTTATCTTTGGAAAATAAAATTAACAAATTCTTTCATGAATTACGGTATTTCCGGTTTAAGTATTATTCCTGTCAGAAAAGAACCGTCGGAAAAAAGCGAAATGATCAGCCAGATCTTATTTGGTGAGCATTTCCTGGTCAATGAGCAGTTTATGGGCTGGTGCCGGGTGACCCTGGCCTACGACGGTTACGAAGGCTGGGTCGATTGTAAAATGATAACTCCCGTAAGTGACAGGATCTTCCACAAAATAGAAAAAGCGCCGTCGGCCGTTTGTACCGATATTTTTAACCTGATTCCGGTGAACGACGAACAAAATATGATGATTGTCGCCGGTAGTTCGTTGCCCTGCTGGAGACCGTATAAACACGAATTTTCGATTAACCGGGATGTTTACCGGATGACGGGTAACTTCAGGTACCAGCAACCGGAAGCGCTTCGGAAATTTATGATCAGGCAGGCGTTGATGTATTTTAACGCGCCTTATTTATGGGGAGGCCGGTCGCCGTTTGGAATTGATTGTTCCGGCTTTACGCAGATCATTTATAAAATGGCGGGCATTAAGTTGCCCCGCGATGCCAAAGACCAGGTTTTTTTAGGTGTTCCGCTGAGTTTTGTGGATGAAACACAACCGGGAGACCTCGCATTTTTTGACGACGACGAAGGCAACATCATCCATGTGGGTATTATCTGGGAGAAAAACAAGATCATTCATGCATCCGGGAAAGTGCGGATTGACAATGTTGATCAATTCGGTATTTTTAATGTCGATACCAAACGATATACGCATAAAATGCGGGTAATGAAACGGATTCTTGACGTGTAACCTGTTTTCGGCATTTCACTAATTGGACGAAAAACGTGCAGGCCGATCCTGTTTACTGACTAAAAACCAGCAATCGTTGTCCTGTTCATATTTCAGAATAAATTCGTCGTTTTCGCGTGTAAAAACCTTATAGTAATTTGCAGTTGGAGATCCGGACAGTCGGTCTTCCTGGTACCAGCGGTCACGGATTTCGCCGATATCATAACATCTCTGGTTCCAGTAAAAGCGTATTGGGTATTCGTTGGCTTTGTACCCTGAACGGCATTCCACTTTGATCCGGACCGGTTTCATCGTTTGATTGTGCTTTTTTAGAATAAGTGAAATAATAAGTGACCCATGCAGCTGCTTATTTATTTTTGTATTTGTCGTTCAGACCGTCGCCGCCAAGGATCATGGGAATAATCTTATCCAGGCGTCTTTGTTTGGTCTCAGGCCTTTTGGCCTGATGAATGTATTCGGCAAAATCGCGTTTATTGGCCAGCGACATGGCATCGAAGCAGGTTTTCAGTTCCGGGTTCTCCGCAAAACATTGTTCCAGCTCGCCCGGGATGGACAAGGGCAAATTTCTGACCGGTTTAATTGTTTTATTTTGCTTCTGATTTTCAATGGCTTCGCCAATGTATTCCTGAATCAGCTCCAGATTTTCGTAAACTTCGTCAGTCGATTGAAACCGCCACTGCCTCAGGGCGTTGGTTACTCCAGCCTGGGCATTCATCAGTTTCTTTTGTTTGTCGTTCAGCAGGGCCCCCTGGTAAAACCAAACGCCCGCGTAATATTTAAAAGCAGCTATGCCGCAAATATTTTTTGAGTTGAAGGTGTAAACCGGGCAGCCCCATTTTACCGTTTCGGCGAGACCGGCGGCCAGCATGATTTCGCGCAGGACGATCAAGGCTTCCTGCCATTTTCCGGTCGATAAAATATATTCTTCGGCGGTGACTGGTCCTTTCATTCCTGATTTTTTTTTGGTAATTCCGATGGACTTAGGCCTTCCTTCTTAATAATCAGACCTGTGAAACTTTTGCTTTTCACTGATTGGCATCGGGTGATCGGTAAACCATTCGATAAAAGCCTCAAAGCGTTCGGCATTGGTCTGATGCCACTCCCTGAATTCATCGGGAGCTCCATGCATTAAAATCCAGTAATTGTAACATTCAAAATAGCCGTTATCGATCAGGGTTTTATGCCAGTCGAACAGGATATTCGGGTGTGTTTGGTTAAAGCCTTTTTCGAAATACAGAGTAATAAAATTTTTCCTGATCCGGTTAAGCGATTCCAGCGTGATCTCATCTTCGGTAACAGCCAGCATCAGTATTGGCTCGTAAACCAGTCCAAACGGAATATGCTGGTCGCGGTTCAGCGAGATTGTTGCATTTTTATAGAAACTAACGCTTACTGAGGTATCGGATGTAAATTGAATCTCGCTGAAATACGTGTCGAATAAGATTTTACTGATCTCTTCGGTCCTTTTTGTTCCCCGTTCCATGTTCATGAATAATTCGCCGTAGATCATGCCCCACAATTCGTCATTCGAACTGCAAAAGATACGGGTTGCCCAG
This sequence comes from Gaoshiqia hydrogeniformans, assembly GCF_049347105.1. Classification (GTDB taxonomy): domain Bacteria; phylum Bacteroidota; class Bacteroidia; order Bacteroidales; family Prolixibacteraceae; genus Gaoshiqia; species Gaoshiqia hydrogeniformans. Next base: position 4,861,279 of record NZ_CP186334.1, on the reverse strand, counting down.
TAATAGTTTGATGAGAATACAGGGTCAATCTCAATGCCTTTTTCGTAGAATTCAAGCGCTTTGCCCCAGTCCCCCTGGTGCATGTTCCCAAGTTCGAGGTATAACATACCTGATTTTGGAAACTCCTTCAGCCCAAGCTGATAAGTGGTGATGGCTTTTTCGGGCTGACCGTTCATATCGTAGGCATTGCCAAGCATCTGGTAACACTGGTCAGTTACGCCATCCATCAGGATCACTTTTTCAAAATATTCAACGGCTCTTGCATAGTCCTTTTTCAGGTAAAAGGCATAAGCTGTTTCATACGGATAATTAATATTGGAAGGGTCAAGCCGGATCGATTCTTCCAGGATGCCGATGGACTGGTCAATTTCTCCGCTGTCCATCAGTTTGATGGCCTCCAGCGCCTGATCGTATGCTTTCTGCTTGTCCGAATCAGCTTGGGCCAAACAAGCCACAGCCAGAAAAAGGGAGAACAGCGTGGTAAATAATTTTCTCATGTTAAGTTTCCTTCTGATAAACCGGAACAGCAAGCAGCCCGGAAAATATGGCGGAAATCAACCTTCAATCAATCTTGTCGATCGGGTGGGCGGAGAGAGGAGCAATTAACTGGCTGGAGCCGCTGCCAGGTTCAATGGGTTTTACTTGTCGGTCCGGTTCGGCAAACAGCTTTGTTTTTTCCTGAACCTCAGGTGTTTTTTGTTCCTCGATGATGACGGTGATTTTTGCTGTATCTGCTTCTGTTTTTTGGGTTTGCTCAATATGATGGGTCATTTTTAAACCCAGCAGAAAAAAGATTGAAGATGTGAGGATGTAAGTTTTCATGTCTTTGGTATAAATGCTGGGTTAAAATTAAGTTTTTTATTGGACAATGAAACAAAATTATCGGTGAAAATAGTTTACCGGTCGACAAACACACCGGATCAGTCAAAACCGGGAAACACAATTCCGGCATCCTGTCTGACCCGATCCAGAATTTCCATCAGATCCTGTGAAAATTGCAGCGGCATCAACTCGCTTTCCGTTTTCCCGGCATCCAGGCATTCCATGACGTGGGCGGCTTCAAACTGGTAGCCAAACCCGTCGACCGGGGTGGAAGGCAGAATTGTTTCTCCGCTGTCGCCTGCTTTCCAGATGGTGATTTGGGTAGGCGCAAACCAGCGTTTATTGAGGCGAAGGTAACCCTGTTCGCACCAAAACTCGGTTTGGATGGATGAATGCGACGCAAAGCTGGAAGACAACGACGCCATTTCTCCTCCGGCATATTTAAAACTCATGACAATGGATTCTTCCGTACCGGTGGGGCTGAAATCGGCCAGCGTTTTGATTTGCTCCGGTTTTCCTAAAGTTACCAGCGAGGCGAAGACGGGGTAAATGCCGATATCCAGTAACGAACCGCCTCCAAGGGACAGGTTGTACAAACGCTTTTGAGGATCTTTGATGCTGTTGAAGGCAAAATCGGACCTTACCATTTTCAATTTGCCGATTTGCCCCGAGTTTAAAATATCGAGCGCTTGCTGAAAGCTCGGCTGAAACCGGGTCCAGAACGCTTCCATCAGGAAGGAATTGTTTTGCCGGGCACAATCCACCATTTGCCGAACTTCATTGCTGTTGATAGCAAACGCTTTTTCGCACAATACGGCTTTTTTATGCTTCAGGCAAAGGATACTGTGCTCTTTGTGGTGCGAATGGGGCGTGGCAACATAAACTACATCGACGAGGGGGTCAGCCACCATTTCTTCGTAACTACCGTATGCTTTTTCAAAGCCAAATTTACGGGCGAAATCCTGCGCCCGCGTTAAATCACGCGAGGCTGCCGCATAAAGCCGCGCATTTGGCAGGAGTTTCAAATCGCTGCTGAATTTTTCGGCAATATGTCCGCAACCCAATACAGCCCAGTTATAAATCTTCATTCTTTTGCTTTTATTTTGGTTTGGGCAAGATATAAAAATCTCTGCTTGCCACGGGAATTCACGTTGAATTTATATTTCGTTTAAATTTTTCGGATTGAAAATTAGTCGGATAGCCTGGGGAATCGGGGCAAAATCCTGAAAATTGTTAAAATCGTCCGAAAAAAACTGAAAATTGACTCGTCTTGAAGTTCACATTGTTATTTTTGCTCATTCAAAAAAAAAGCCAAATTAACTGTTTATACCTGATATGAATTCAATTATTAGAACCGAACAGTTTTCGGAGAATGTAGTGAAGGTAGTGGTTCATGCGCCACGCATTGCACGCTCACGGAAACCGGGACATTTTATCATTTTACGTATTGATGAGAAAGGGGAGCGTATTCCGCTGACCATAGCCGAAGCCGATGAAAAGGCCGGTACCATAACACTTGTAGCCCAAAAAGTAGGGGTAACGTCCAAACGGCTTTGCGAAATGAAACCCGGCGATCAGATTCTTGATCTGGTGGGGCCTCTTGGCCGCGCTACCGATATTCACCGGGTGGGCACCATCCTGGCTTGCGGCGGCGGCGTGGGTGTGGCGCCTCTGCTGCCGATTGTCGAAGGCTTTAAAAAAGCCGGTAACCGGGTAATTACCATCCTGGCTGCCCGCAGTAGAGACCTGATTATTCTGGAAGATGAAATCCGAAAATGGTCGGACGAGGTGATTGTGATGACCGACGACGGGTCGTACGGCACAAAAGGACTGGTAACTGCCGGCGCCGAGCAGGTTATCCTGCGCGAAAAAATTGATGAATGTGTGGCCATCGGACCCGCGGTGATGATGAAATACACAGCGCTTTTAACCAAAAAGTATGACATCCCGACTCAGGCCAGCCTGAATGCCATTATGGTTGACGGAACCGGCATGTGCGGAGCTTGCCGCGTTAGCGTTGGCGGACAGACTAAATTTACTTGTGTGGACGGGCCTGAATTTGATGCCCATAAAATTGATTTCGACGAGCTGATACTCCGGTTAGGTGGATATAAACAAGAGGAGCAAGTCGCTTTTGAAACGTATTTACAACTACAAAACAGCTGATTATGACACCGGAATATCTGAAACAAGAACGTGAACAAACCTGGCGGGTAGAGTTACGCAACAAGATAAAAAATAAAGAACGTACCGAGATACAGCGGGTTAAAATGCCCGAGATGGAGGCCATGAAACGGGTCTGCTACCAGGATCGGGAAGTAAACCAGGGCCTGGATGCCAAAAGCGCGCGTCTGGAAGCTTCGCGATGCATGGATTGTGTGAACCCAACCTGTATTGATGGTTGCCCGGTAAGCATCAATATTCCTAAATTTGTGAAGAATATTGAACGCGGCGAATTTCTCGAAGCCGCAAAAACCTTAAAGGAAACCTCGGCTTTGCCGGCAGTTTGCGGCCGTGTTTGTCCGCAGGAAAAACAGTGCGAAGCCACTTGCTTTTACACGCTTAAACTGAAAAAAGACCCGGTGGCCATTGGTTACCTCGAACGTTTTGCTGCTGATTACGAACGCGAAAGCGGTTGTATCTCGGTTCCTGAAACAGCGCAAAAAAACGGCTTGAAGGTGGCAGCCATCGGTTCCGGTCCGGCATCCCTGTCTTTCGCCGGAGATATGATCAAGCTGGGCTACAAAGTAACTGTTTTTGAAGCCTTACACGAGATTGGCGGCGTACTGAAATACGGAATCCCCGAATTTCGTTTACCCAATAAAATTGTAGACGTGGAGTTGGATAACCTGCAAAATATGGGCGTTCATTTTGAACGAAACTTTATTGTGGGACGGACAGCCTCGTTTGACGATTTAAAAGAAGAAGGTTACAGCGCCTTTTTTGTAGCCAGCGGCGCCGGTTTACCGCGCTTTATGAATGTTCCGGGCGAGAACTACAACGGCATCCTGTCGTCGAACGAGTACCTGACCCGCGTAAACCTGATGAATGCCGCCAACGATTCGTTTGATACACCGGTGTTGCGGGGTAAAAACGTAGCGGTAGTGGGCGGTGGTAACACGGCGATGGATTCGGTCCGTACCGCCAAACGCCTGGGAGCCGAACGGGCCATGATCATTTACCGGCGCACCCGGGAAGAAATGCCGGCCCGTATCGAGGAGATAAAACATGCCGAAGAAGAAGGCATCGAATTTTTGAACCTGGCCAACCCGGTTGAATATTTTGCCGATGAAAAAGGCCGGGTGAACCGGATGCGGATCCAGCGCATGGAACTGGGCGAACCGGATGCCTCCGGACGCCGGCGCCCTGTTGAAGTGCCCGGATCGGAATACGATGTTGCTGTAGACGTAGTTGTTGTGGCGATCGGCGTTTCACCCAACCCGCTGGTTCCGTCCGAATTACCGCAACTGAAGGTTAGCCGTTGGGGAACCATCGAGGTTGACCCGGAATCGATGCAGAGCTCCATTCCCGAAATTTTTGCCGGTGGCGACATTGTCAGGGGCGGGGCAACGGTGATCCTGGCGATGGGCGACGGACGCCGCGCCGCCGCCGGCATGCACCAATACCTGATGGCAAGTAGTAACAGTTTATAATTCAGCTCAAATAAAAAGCGTATGGCTAATTTATCCACCCGATTTTTCGGATTAGAATTGAAAAGCCCGGTTATTGCCGCCAGCAGCAGCATGACCGGCCAGATCGATCAGATTAAAAAAATAGCGCAGGCCGGAGCCGGCGCTGTCGTTTTGAAATCGTTGTTTGAAGAAGAAATTTATTTTCAGCTTCGCGAAGAATTGAACGAACGGAAAGAGTTGGTTGCCGATCCGGAGTACCTGGATTATTTCGACTATGTGATCAAAGAAGAGAACCTGAATAAATACACCCGGCTGATCAGCGAAGCAAAAGCAGCCGTTGATATCCCTGTTGTTGCCAGTGTGAGCTGTATCAGCTCGTCGGAATGGACCTTGTTTGCCCGTAAGTTGCAGGATGCAGGCGCCGACGCGCTCGAGCTTAACCTGTTTGTTATTCCTTCTGACCCGGGAAAAAGCAATGAGGCCAACGAACAGTTTTATTTTGATACGGTGAGAAAAGTGCTCGACGTGGTTTCGATACCCGTTACCATTAAAATCAGCCATTATTTCTCCAACCTGGCCCGTTTGGTTCATCAGCTTTCGCAAACCGGGATTGCCGGGATCACCTTGTTCAACCGTTTTTATTCGCCCGATATTGATATCGAAAATGAAACACTTATTTCGGCTGATGTACTCAGCGAAAAGAAAGAGTATTTGCTTCCGCTGCGCTGGACGGGCATTTTGTCTGATCGGGCAGGTTGCCCCTTAGCGGCAACTACGGGTATCCACGATGCCGAAACAGCTGTGAAGTTTCTTTTGGCCGGAGCCGGTGCCGTTCAATTGGCATCTGTTTTGTACCGTGAAGGCCCGGAAGCCATCCGCCGGACAAATGACGGTATAGCGAAATGGATGGAGACCAAATCATATTCGTCCATCGATGATTTTAAAGGAAAACTCAGTATCCGGACCGACCACGCAACGGCCTATGAACGTGTGCAGTTTATGTCTCATTTTGGCGGAACAAATTATTAAACTGATAAAAGTCCCGGAATCGTGGTTTGGCAATGAATTGTTTTTTTAACCGTTTATAAACCCGGAATTCTGACTGTTGTATTATTTTTGTTGATTCAATACACAAAAAATGAAGCATTCAATTCTTGTCTTAGTTTTTTTAACGGCTTTTCTGACAGCGCCTTTCGCTCAAACCACTGACGGATTGCAGCAGGAAGGTAACTTCCAGGTGCACCAGGTAAAGGCGGGAGAAACCATTTTTTCAATTAGCAAGGCTTATGCAATTGATCAGAAAGATTTGCTGAATGCCAACCCTGATTTAATTTTTGGGCTGAAAGCCGGGCAGGAACTGAAAATACCGGTCAAAACAACCGTGCCGGAAGCAACACCGTCTGATCAGGTCCGGCAACAGGAACCGGTCTTTGTTAGTTATAAAGTTAAAAAGAAAAATACGCTTCATTTTATTGCCAAAGAATACGGGGTTTCCGTTGACGATATTCTCCGGTATAACCCTGAAGCCCGCGCAGGACTTAAAGCCGGGCAAATTCTGCGAATTCCGGTTGTTGCCGGATCTGCCGGCAGTGTTCGCAGTGAGGGTTCCGAGCAAAAAATTACTGAAAGTCAAGAAAATAGACTGGTTCACCGTGTTGTTGGCGGTGAAACATTGTATTCGATCTCGGGAAAGTACAATTGCAGCATTTCGTCCATACTCGATCTAAACCCGGAGGCCCGTAACGGCTTACGGATTGGTATGGAATTAAAAATTCCGTCGGGCGGCGTGCGCGAACATTCCGAGGAGGTAACGCCGGGCGAGGGCTCCTTTTATTACCAGGTAGAGAGTGGCGACACTTTTTGGGGACTTGAGAAAAAATACCAGACAACCAAAGCCGAACTGATCGAACTAAACCCGGCCTTGAAAGATGGTTTACGGACCGGGTTGAATATCCGGATTCCCTTGAGGAGTGTCCCAGAATTTCAGGTAGTGCCTGCCAACGAACAGGCTTTTCTGAAACATATTGCCGCGAAAGGAGAAACCCTTTACAGTATCTCGAAGCGATTTGATGTGAAAATATCGGAATTAAAGCGGGTAAACCCGGTTTTAAATTATCGGGGACTGGCCGCCGGCGATACCATCCTGATTCCGCGAAAAAACGAAAAGCAAATACCGGTTGAGCCGGAATTCGGGCAGGAAGAGTCGGAAGACAGTCAGGATTATTCGGTTGAGATCCATTCGCCACATTTGTTTGCCGACTGTCAGCCTAATATTCAGGCGGCCCGGGAAACGTATCGCGTTGGACTGATGCTGCCGCTTTATTTGCCGGCCAATGATTCGCTGAACCGATATCAGCCTGTTTCGGCAGAAAGCCTGACCGGTGTTGAGCCGCGACGTGCGGATAAAACCATTTACGCCCGCTCGGAGAATTTTCTTCATTTTTACGAAGGGGTTTTACTGGCGGTCGACAGTTTGCAGGAGGCGGGAATGCAGGTGCAATTGCATGTATTCGATACCAACCAGAGCGCCAGGACAATCGATTCGTTGCTCCGCCTGCCGGTATTCCGCGAGCTCGACCTGATTATCGGGCCGGTATTTCCGGAGTTGCAGGGACCCGTTGTTGATTTTGCCAACCGGCACCAGATCCCGATGGTTTCACCCTTATCGGCCTCGGGGACTTTTGAAAATTCGAATCCGTACTATTTCAAAATTAATCCCACGAAAGACTACCTGATCCGGAAAACAGCCGATTATATTGCTGAAGAATTTGTTGATAAAAACCTGATTGTTATGCAAATGGGCGAGTATAAACACTTGCCGGAGGCGGAACTGGTGAACTTGTGCCGGGAGAAATTTTTCCTATCAGGTTATAACCATCAAAGCAGCCAGGTATTATTTCATGAATACAATTTTGCCGTAGAAGGAACCTGGGGCCTGACCCGGATATTGTCGAAAGACCAGGAGAATGTATTCATCATTCCTTCCGAAACCGAGGCCCAGGTGAGTGTTGCAGTAACCAACCTGAACGCCGTAGCCGAGAATTACCCGGTTACCCTGGTTGGTTTATCCAATTTTCCGCGGTACAGAAGTATCCAGACTGAATATTTTCATCAAACCAACCTGAACGTGCTAAGCCCTTATTTTGTCGATTACCGTTCGGGAACGGTTAACCGCTTTATCCGTAAATTCAGGCAAAGTTATTATACCGAGCCCAACCAGTTTAGCTACCAGGGCTATGACGTGGCTTTCTATTTTATGTCGGCTTTGTTTAAATATGGAAAAGATTTCATTGGTTGCCTTCCTTCGCACCAGATTAGCCTGACCCAAAGCGAATTTTCGTTCGACCGCGTAAGCCGCGATGGCGGATATATGAACAAAGGCTTGTTTATTATGGAATACGACAAAGCGTTTAATATTCACAGTAAAGGCGTTGTCGGGAAAAATACCGGGTACCTCACCGGGGAATAAACCCGAACCTCATTATTCAACCACGCTGTGGTTGGGATACGGATGTTATCATAGATTGCATTCCTATTTACAAAGTGATGAGGGCCGCGGGTCTGGCGGGATAAAACAATAATGGGAACCACTCGGTATGAATAGCTCCCATTCACTTCTGACAACTTGTGTTGCGTCCATGTCAGGCTACTGTTATTACGACCGGCAGTTTGTTAATCAATCGCTCATCACAAGCTGCCCCTGCTTTTCCGGAAATGCCTGTTACGGCAGTTCCTTCCGGCTGTCCCTCTGGCATTCCTTTCAGAATCCCTTTCCGGACGAAGTCCTGCGGAACATTGGGAAAGCCAGGTCTTTCGATCTTCTTTACCCAATTCGAAAGACTTTCGGAACAGGATCCCTTCCGTCTTTCACTTTCTGCGGGGAAACGAATTTCTCCGGTCAAAAGCTCCTGTCAGGCCAAAACGTAAATGAACTCGAGTGATTTTTTCGTTTTGATTAAGCTACTGATGATGTCTCATGGTCACTTAAACTTCGGCTCTTTTGGATGGCAAGTTCGAAAACCTGATTGAGTTGAATTCAGTCCGTCTCAGAACGTTCATCGCCTCCGCATCCTCGGGAGCTGTCTTTTATCGCTCACCTGATAGATCAAATTTACAACAGAACAAGTGAATAAGTCAATAAAAACCAAGTGTTTAAATCAACCTTATTTCCACACGGTTTATCAACAATTGTTAGTAATGGCTGAATCGCCTACGGTTAACGGCCCGGCGACTGTTTTCCCTTAAGAGGATGCCGGACTTATTAACAGTCAGCCATCGGGTTTCTTATTTTTAATAATTATAAATTACAGTTTTTAATATAAATTGTCATCTCTGGATAGCAAAAATATTCCTTTTCTGTTTACTTTTGTTTGCACGAAAAATGAAGGGATGGAAAATCTCGCGCAAATACATCAAAGCTTAATCGAATACCCGAGGGAAACAATTCGTCGGGAATTGGTCGATGAAATCGATTGGTCGCACCGGATGATTTGCATTAAAGGTTTTCGCGGAGTAGGGAAGACCATTTTTTTACTCGATTTGGTCAAAGAGTATTATTCGGAGGACAAATCCTGCCTGTATGTGAACCTGAACAGTTTTTACTTTGCGAAGCGTAAGATATTCAACTTTGCTGACGATTTTTATAAAAAGGGAGGGAAGCTTTTAATTCTCGATCAGATTCATAAATACCCGGACTGGTCGGCCGAACTGCGCGCCTGTTATGATCATTTCCCGGAGTTAAAGATCATATTTTCGGCTTCGCCGGTACTACGCGTTATCGAAGGCAATCACGACCTGAAAGACATTGCGCGTGTTTATCACCTCGAAGGGCTTTCGTTCCGCGAATTTCTGAATTTTAAAGGTCATTTCCAGTTTAAACGATACCCGCTGGATGAGATTGTGGCCAATCATACCACCATTGCCACCCGGATTACCGAACAGGTAAAACCCCTGGCCTATTTTAACGAATACCTGCAAACGGGATATTATCCGTACTTTTTAACCAGCAAGTCGCATTACAACGAAACGCTTTTGAAACATATTAATCTGGCTTTGGAAATTGATGTGACTTATTTGAACCAGATTGAATTAAAATATTTGCCAAAACTCAGAAAACTGTTGCAAATCATTTGCAGTCAGGTGCCCTTTACGCCCAATGTGAGTAAAATAAGTACGGATGTGGAAACATCGCGCGCTACCATTATGAACTATTTACGGTATTTGAAAAATGCCCGGTTGATTAACCTGCTCTTTTCAAATGGTGAAGAAGACCAGCTTAAAAAACCGGACCTGGTTTATGCCCATAATACCAATATTATGTATGCAGTTGATCCGGAAAATATTAACAACCGGAACTTGCGTACCACCTTTTTTTACAATCAGTTAGCCTATAAATACGCCGTAAAAGGCTCTGCCGTCGCCGATTTTAAGGTTGCCGGCAAGTACGATTTTTCGGTGGGCGGTAAATATACCGAACCGGTTAATGACGAGAGTTATGCTGCCGCTGATATGATTGAGGGGGGACAGGGAAATAAAATTCCCCTGTGGTTATTTGGATTTTTGTACTAATGCTCAGTCCTAACCTTTGCCAAAAAAGGTGTTTGGGGCAGGCTGGAATTTGAAACTTGGAATTTGAAACTTGAAATATTAAAAAAACAATTTAACTTGAATAGACATGGCAAAGGAAAAAAAATTTATCACATGTGACGGAAATTACGCGGCAGCGTATATGAGTTACATGTTTAGCGAAGTTGCCTGTATTTATCCCATTACGCCATCTTCGACCATGGCCGAGTATGTGGATGAATGGGCTGCAAAAGGGAAGACCAACTTGTTTGGCCGTCCGGTACGTTTGGCTGAAATGCAGAGTGAAGCAGGCGCTGCAGGCGCTGTTCACGGTTCATTGCAGTCGGGCGCACTGACGTCGACCTATACCGCATCGCAGGGTTTGCTGCTGATGATCCCGAATATGTACAAAATTGCCGGGGAACTGCTGCCGACGGTATTTCATGTGAGCGCCCGTGCCGTGGCTGCTCATGCGCTTTCTATTTTTGGCGATCATTCAGATGTTTACGCAACCCGTCAAACTGGTTTTGCCATGTTGGCAGCCGGTTCGGTACAGGAAGAAATGGACCTGGCAGGCGTTTCTCACCTGTCAACTATTAAATCGCGCGTGCCTTTCCTTTCATTCTTTGACGGATTCCGTACGTCACACGAGATTCAAAAGATTGAATATCTGGATAAGGAAGATTTCTTACCCTTGACCGACCAGGAGGCCCTGGCTGGATTCCGCGCCCGCGCATTGAACCCGGAAAATCCGGTAACACGCGGTACCGCTCAAAATCCGGATATTTTCTTCCAGGCAAAAGAAGCTGCCAACCCGTTCTACGATGCCGTTCCGGATATTGTTGAATCGTACATGCAGGAAATTACAAAACTGACTGGCCGCGAATATCATCCGTTTACCTATTACGGGGCTGCTGATGCCGAAAATATCATCATCGCGATGGGATCGGTTACCGAAACCATTAAGGAAACCATTGATCACCTGGCCGAAAAAGGACAAAAAGTTGGTTTGTTGTCCGTACACCTGTACCGTCCGTTCAGCGCGAAATATTTCATGAACGTATTACCCAAGTCAGTAAAACGGATTTGTGTTCTCGACCGCAGCAAAGAGCCCGGAGCAAATGGCGAACCCTTATACCTGGATGTAAAAGATTTGTTCTACGGTAAAGAAAATGCCCCGGCGATTGTTGGTGGACGTTATGGTTTAGGATCGAAAGATACGACGCCTTCACAAATTCTGGCCGTTTACGAAAACCTGGCAATGAATGAACCTAAAAATGGTTTCACCTTGGGTATCGTGGATGACGTAACCTTTAAATCACTTCCCTTAAAAGAAGAAATCAAAATTTCGCCCGAAAATATTTACGAGGCTAAATTTTATGGTTTAGGTTCGGACGGTACCGTAGGCGCCAACAAAAACTCGATTAAAATTATTGGTGATACCACCGATAAATACTGTCAGGGTTATTTTGAATACGACTCGAAAAAATCAGGTGGTTTTACTTGTTCTCACCTGCGTTTTGGCGACAGCCAGATCCGTTCGACCTATTTGGTCACAACGCCCGACTTTGTGGCTTGTCATGTTCCGGCTTACATCAACCTGTACGATGTATTGAAAGGCCTGAAAAAAGGCGGCTCATTCCTGCTGAACTCCATCTGGGATGAAGACGAAACCAAAAAGCGCTTGCCGGACCACATGAAACGTACCCTGGCTCAAAAGGAAATCAACTTCTACATCATCAATGGTACAAAACTGGGCGAAGAGCTTGGTTTGGGAACCCGTACCAATACCATCATGCAATCGGCTTTCTTTAAAATTACCAATGTCATTCCTTACGAGAAGGCTGTTGAGCAAATGAAAAAGGCGATTGTAAAATCATATGGCGCAAAAGGGGAGAAAATTGTTAACATGAACTTTGCCGCGGTTGATGCCGGTGGTGTGAATGTGACCAAAGTGGCTGTTCCTGCCGAGTGGGCCGACATTAAACTGGAAGAAGAACTGGCCGCAACCGGTCGTCCCGAATATATCAGCAAATTTGTTGATATCATCAATGCACAAAAAGGGAACGATTTGCCTGTTTCGAAATTCGTTGGTTACGAAGACGGAACCTTTGAACAAGGAACATCTGCTTTCGAAAAAAGGGGTATTGCTGTAAACGTGCCTGAATGGCAGGCTGACAATTGCATCCAGTGTAACCAGTGTGCCTATGTTTGTCCTCACGCTGCTATACGTCCGTTCCTGCTGACAGAAGCCGAAAAGGCCAATGCACCTGAAGGAACAGAAACCCGTGTAGCCACTCCGACCAAACAATTCCCCGATTTGTCGTTCCGGATTCAGGTTTCGGTCCTCGACTGTACCGGTTGCGGTAACTGTGCCGATGTTTGTCCGTCGAAAGAAAAAGCGCTGGTGATGAAATCGCTGGGTACACAGGAAGCTGAAGTTGCCCGTTGGGATTATATGGATAAAAATGTGAGTTACAAAGAAGCTGTAGTTGAAAAACATAAGTCAGTTAAAAACTCTCAGTTTGCACAACCTCTGTTCGAGTTCTCCGGAGCTTGCGCCGGTTGCGGTGAAACACCCTATATCAAACTGATTACCCAGTTATACGGCGAACGCATGATGGTGGCCAATGCCACCGGTTGTTCTTCCATTTACGGAGGTTCGGCTCCGGCAACTCCCTATTGTAAACACAAAGAGAGCGGTCACGGACCAGCCTGGGCAAACTCCTTGTTCGAAGATAATGCCGAGTATGGTTTTGGTATGGCCGAAGGCGTAAATGCTCAACGCGACCGCATTGAAGCCATTATGACTGAGGCTTTGACGAAGGGGATCAGCGAGGCTGAAAAAGAGGCTTTCACTGCCTGGATCGAAGGTAAAAATAATGCTGAAGCATCAAAAACCGCTTCTGCCAAAGTGATTGAGGTGTTGGAAGGAAAGGATGCCGCTTATGCGAAAGACATTCTTGGCCTGAAAAAATACCTCGTGAAAAAATCAGTTTGGATTTTCGGTGGAGACGGATGGGCTTATGATATCGGCTACGGAGGTTTGGATCACGTGTTGGCATCCGGTGAAGACGTAAACGTGCTGGTGATGGATACCGAGGTGTATTCAAACACCGGTGGTCAGGCTTCAAAATCGACTCCGGTAGGCGCGGTAGCTAAATTTGCCGCTTCGGGCAAAAAGATCCGTAAAAAAGACCTGGGCATGATGGCGATTACATACGGATACGTTTACGTGGCTCAGGTGGCTATGGGCGCCAACCAGGCGCAATACCTGAAAGCCTTACGCGAAGCCGAAGCTTACCCGGGCCCGTCGCTGATCATCGCTTATTCTCCTTGTATTAACCACGGCTTACGTGCCAGCATGGGCAAATCGCAGGAAGAAGAGAAAAAAGCGGTTGAATCCGGCTACTGGTCGCTCTTCCGTTTCAACCCGCTGTTGGAAGCCGAAGGTAAAAATCCGTTTGAGTTAGATTCGAAAGAGCCTGACTGGAGCAAATTCCAGGAATTCCTGAATGGTGAAGTTCGCTATACATCATTGAAGAAATCATTCCCGGAACAGGCAGCCGTGTTGTTTAAAGCAGCTGAAGAAAATGCCAAATGGCGTTATGCTACTTACAAACGACATGCAGCCATGAGCTATGCTCCGGAGGAATAAAAAAACCATTCCGATAAAAGCAAAAGCCACTGTCCTTGCGGATGGTGGCTTTTAAATTTTATGCTTTTTTCGTTTAAAACGGAAGGTCATTCCCTTCGTCCGTCGGTTCCGGCGGGATATCATCGGCCGTATAATCGGGGATAAAATGTTCGGGAGCTTCGGCTGATAAATTGTCCACTTTCCATGCGTTGATGTTGTGGTACCACTTCCCGTTGAATTCGCGTGATTCAACAGAGAACGAAACATTGACATCTGTTCCGGGTTTCAGACCGTTAACCAAGCTCAGTTTGTCGTTAAATAACGTGAAGCATATTTGCTTGGGAAATTGCTCATCGATCGTGTCAATAACAAATTCCTGTTTCTTCCATTCGTTACCGGTTTTGCTGGTCCCGGAGCTAACCGGCAAAACCTGTCTGATTTTTCCTTTAATTTCCATATCGATTCATTCAAAATTCTAAGTATCCCAAAATTACGGATAAAAAAATACCCCCGGCAATAAAATGACCGGGGGATTTATCAAAAGTTATAAAGATTTTTTATTCCTCAACAATCTCCAACAGTTCAACTTCAAAGATCAATGTCGTATTGGGGCCGATATCGCGACCGGCGCCACGTTCCCCGTAAGCTAATTCTGAAGGAATATATAATTTCCATTTCGAACCAGCCGGCATTAACTTCAGGGCTTCGGTCCATCCCGGGATGACCTGGTTTACATTAAAGGTGGCCGGTTCGCCGCGTTCGTACGAACTGTCAAATACGGTTCCGTCGATTAAGGTTCCCTGGTAGTGGCATTTTACGGTTTGGCCGTCTTCAGGTTTTGCACCTTCTCCTGCAACCAGTACCTCATACTGTAATCCGCTTTCAGTGGTTGTAACGCCTTCTTTTGCTTTATTCTCATTCAGAAATGCTTCGCCCGCTTCGGCGTTTTTGTTGGCTTCTTTTACTGATACCTGCTCAAAAAATTTCTGGATGATTGTCCGTGCATCTTCCGGAGAAATTTGAACACCTTCTTCTTCTTTGAGTTGCTTGGCAAAAGCGTTGATCAGAATATCCAGATTCAATTCGTCGGCGCCCGGAGAGGCGTCCAGGTTTTGTTTGTTATTTTGACCGATCAGTACACCTAAAGCGTAACTTGCAGAGTCGTTTTCGTTTGTCAGTTTAACCGATTTCAATTGGCCGTTTGACTGACAGGCTGCCAAAACGATTAAAGCAGCCAGAGAAAAAAATAAAGGTTTAAAGTTCATTGTAATTATTTGAATGGATTAAACAATTTCCAAGAGTTCTACATCAAAAATTAAGGTGGCATTCGGACCAATTGAGCCTCCGGCTCCCCGTTGCCCGTAAGCCAGGTTTGAAGGAATAAAAAGTCTCCATTTTGAGCCTGCCGACATTAGTTGCAGGGCTTCCACCCATCCCTGGATTACCCCGTTTACCGGAAAAATGGCAGGAGTGCCGCGTTGTACGGAGCTGTCAAAAACTGTCCCGTCGATCAGGGTCCCGTGATAATGGCATTTTACCTGGTCGTTTACGGTTGGTTTTTCACCGGCTCCGTCAACCAGAATTTTATATTGAAGCCCGCTGTTTGTTTCGGTTACATCGGCATGTTTCAGGTTTTCGGTCAAAAATTTCAGCCCTTCTTCCAGGTTATTGTCAGCATCGCTGTTTTGCTGTTCTTCCATGAAACTCTGTAAAATATGATTGGCTTCTTCGGCCGTCATTTTTACTTGCCCTCCTTTAAACAGATCTTCCATTGCAAGCATAAATCCGGAAGGGGAGATTGTTTTTACGCCCGACTGAATTAAATTGCTCGTAACACTCAATCCGAGAGCGTAGCTAAACTCATCGAGCCCGTCGTTAAATTTGTATCCTGACATATCATCTAAAATAAAGTTGCGAAGATAGGTTAATTTTTGAAACAGTTTTAGTTCATTGGATTTTATCTCCCGATAACATCTCTTTTTTTCCGGGCGGACCGGGTAGTCGTTGCATCTTAAATCCGCAACGGATGAGTGCCCTGCGAACCTCTCCTTTTGCACAATAGGTTACAAAACGGCCTCCGCTTACCGTGTTTTGGGCAATTTTCGCGAAAATAGCTTCCTGCCACATTTCCGGTTGCTTGTCGGGTGCAAAGGCATCGAAATAGATCAGGTCAATCGGTGGAAGTTCCGAAAAATCAAAATCCGGGAGATCTGCCTCCACTTTGGTCAGCTGAAATCCGGGAACAATGGCAATGGCCTGATTCCAGAGGCATTCATGTATTTTCAGAAATGGTCCTTTCAGGTTTTCTCCTAATTGTTCCGGATAATTTAGCCGTTTGAACTCGTTTTCGGCTAAGGGGTATTTTTCGATGCCGAAATAGTGAATGATTTTCGGCCCTTTGTACATCAGCGTCAGCAAGGCGTTAAGGCCGGTGCCAAAGCCAATTTCCAATATCGTCAACTCGTCTTTCGGGCATTGTTGTAACCCATTTTCAATAAATACATGTTTTGATTCTTGAACAGCGCCGTGTATTGAATGAAAATGTTCTTTTATTTCAGGCACATATAAGGTATGCGAACCATCTTCTGTATGAATGAGTTGTCGTTCCATAAGCGGATTTGAGCCCGCGAATTTCGGGATTTTATTTGAGCCATCCATAAAATAATCTTACATTTAACAGTTTTTAATGAATGGCTATGCTGGTGAAAATTTACGAAGAGAATCCTAACTCTAAGGAAATCCTGAAGATTGTTGATGTTCTGAGAAACGGGGGGGTGATTGTTTACCCGACCGATACGGTTTACGGTATTGGCTGCGATATTACCAATGCAAAAGCCGTGGAGCGTGTAGCCCGGATAAAACAAGTTTCGGTTGAAAAATCAAACTTCTCATTTATTTGCAGCGACCTGAGCCACATGTCCGACTATACCCGACCGATTTCGAACCAAACATTTAAACTCATCAAACGTTGTTTGCCGGGTCCGTTCACCTTTATCCTGGAAGCAAATAATCAGGTGCCGAAATATTTTAAGGGCAAAAAGAAAACGGTTGGTATCCGTGTGCCCGATAACCGGATTATTCAGGAAATTGTACAGGAATTGGGCAACCCGATTGTGTCGACTTCAGTTCACGATGATGACGAAATTATCGAATATACGACTGATCCGGAACTGATCCACGAAAAATTCCGTGATGTGGTTGATTTGGTGATTGACGGCGGTTACGGAGGAAACATGGCATCAACCGTAATTGATTGTACTTCGGACACTCCGGTAATTGTTCGTCAGGGTAAAGGCGTAATTGATTTATAGATTGGTTTATCCCGGTTTTACTTTCTCCAGAATGCAGGCGAAAAAAGAATCAGTATCGTGAATATTTCGAGGCGGCCCAACAGCATCAGAAAAGATAAAAACCATTTCCCGGCATCGGGTACGTCATGGTAATTGCTGAAAGGCCCGTAATGGCCGAGCCCGGGGCCAATGTTTCCCAAATTTGCAGATACTGCTCCGATGGCCGAGTAAAAATCGGGTTCAAAAATGGCAAACACGATGGCACTTGCGATCACAATCGAAAAATAGATCATAAAAAAAGACAGCACATTGGTAATCAGCTGTTCGGGAACAGAGCGTTTATTAAGCCGGACCGGGATGACCGCATTCGGATGTAACAGCCTGCGCATCTGGTAATAACTGTTTTTCAGCAATAAGACAATCCGTACAATTTTAATGCTGCTCCCCGTTGATCCTTTACTGGCGCCAAAAAAGAAAAGGATGAACAGTAGTAAAGTCAATATCGGAGACCATAAAAGATAATCGGTAGTCACAAACCCGGTTGTTGTCAGGACTGACACCACCTGGAACAAGGCATTCCGAAAGGCCTGGTTGAATTCGTGTGTAGTTGTAAGTAATAGTCCGCTGAATATAATCGCTGTAAATACAACGATGAAGAAGAGGTAATATTTGAACTCTTCATTTTTCAGGATTTTTTCAAACTTACCGGTTACCAAACAATAGACCAGGGTAAAGTTTGTTCCACCTAAGATCATAAAGAAAATGACCACATACTGGATAAGTGGCACATTCCAGTGCGCTATAGAATCGTGTTTGGTAGAAAAACCGCCGGTGGAGATGGTCGTGAATGAGTGGTTGACGGCATCAAATAAACTCATCCCCCCAAGAACCAGCAGCACAGTTTCGATGGCTGTAAGAAGCAGGTAAACGGTCCCAAAAGTCAGCAGGTTATGCTGAATTTTAGGGTTCATCCGGTCCGGGGCCGAACCCGGAATTTCGCTTGAAAACAAATTCAGCCCGCCAATCCCGAAAAGCGGAAGTGCAATCAGTGTCAGCGTAATAATGCCTAATCCTCCGATCCACTGGCTCAGGCTGCGCCAAAATAAGATCCCTTTAGATACGGATTCCGGATTAGTTAGCACGGTAGAGCCGGTTGTTGTAAAACCCGACATAGACTCGAAGAAAGCGTCGGTAATGCCAGGCACCGTATGGCTGAGTAAATAGGGCAGACTGCCAAATATTGAAAAGAGGATCCAGCTCAAACTCATCAAAATAAAGCCATCATTCTTGGATAACTTCATCTCTGCCTTTCTTGAGGCAAGAAAAGTGAGGCCGCCTGTTCCCAAACAAATTAACGAGGATTTCAGCAGGGGAGTGATGTCGTTTCCCCGGTAGATGACCGCAACTCCCAGCGATAATAGCAACGCGATACCTTCAATAATCAGTAAGAGTCCGAAGATTTTTATAATCGCTTTGACATTGAGCATGAACCTGATTTTTCAGTAGCTATTTAAAATACTTTTCGAGTTTACGGATTGCTGAAGGCAAGGCAAAAACAACAACCTTATCTTCCGCCTGGAACACCGTGTCGCCTTTGGCCACAAAAGCCATAGAGCCGCGAACAACCCCGCCAATGATGGCATCTTCGGGAAACGAGATGTCTTTTAACGGTTGTTCTGTAATTTTGGCGCCTTCTTTTACGATAAATTCAAATACTTCGGCATCGGTGGCGGTTAAACATTTCGCCTGTGCGACTTCAGCGCCAAGGGTGTATTTGTAGATGTAACTGGCTGCAATCAGCTTTTTATTGATCAGGCTGCCAATGTCCATACTTTCGGCAATACCCATAAAGTCGATATTTTCAACCTCAGCCACGGTTCTTTTAACTCCCAGTTTTTTAGCCAGGTGGCACGACAGGATGTTGGTTTCGGAGTTTCCGGTTACGGCAATGAAGGCATCCATGCGTTCAATCCGTTCTTCGTGCAGCAAACCCAGGTTACGCCCGTCGCCCTGAATGACCAGCACATGTTCGAACCGGTCGGCCAGTTGCTGACAGCGTGTTTTATCCGAATCAATGATTTTTATATTGTAGTGTTCTCCCAAGCGATCGATCGTTTTTTGAGCGATACGGCTTCCGCCAAGGATCATGATGTTGCTGACAGGAAATATTTCTTTTCCGGTCATTTCAAAAACTTTATTCTGGTAAGCCCTGGTGGTAATGAAAAATACAATGTCGCCACTTTTCAGGTAATCTTTTCCGTGTGGGATGATTGTATCGTTTGCCCGGTTTATGGCAACCGCCCGGATTTCTGATTCGATGTAAGATAATTCTTCCAGTGTTTTGTTGATAATCAGAGCATTCTCCCTGATCTTAATTCCCATCAGGATCAACTTTCCTCCTGAGAACTCAATCAACTGGCGCGTGCCTACTTGTTTTACCGATGTCGCAATCTCTTTGCCGGCCAGACTTTCCGGGTAAATCAACTCGTCAACTCCCAGGTTTTTTAGCTTGTCTTTATATTTTTCCTGAAGGTATTCGCCATTATTGATTCGGGCCACCGTTTTTTGAGCCCCCATGTCTTTGGCCTGGATACAAGCAAAAATATTCCGCTCTTCGTATGGCGTTACGGCAATAAATAAATCTGCTTTGGTTGTACCGGCATCTTTAAGGTCTTTAAACGAATTGGCATAACCACTTGCCGTTAACAAATCAACCTGGCTCGATGATTTTATAAGTCTGTCGGTATCATCATCCATTAATACGATGTCGTGTTCTTCCCGACTCAACATTTTAGCCAGATGTGTACCAACTTCGCCTGCGCCAACAATTACAATCTTCATTGCAGTTTTATTCAGTCATTATCATTATAGCCAGGCAAAGTAACGGATAAAAAGGAGAATTTCCACCTAAAAGAACGCATTTTTGGTTTTAACGCCTTGTTTTTTACTTCTTATTTGGAGCTATCGTTTTGAAAATGAGATTTATATTTTATCCTGCAGAAAACCTCGTAAAAAAAGGTTTGCTGTTGTTTGATCTGTATTGAATTGGCGCCCTATTTCCGTCAACGGAGTTTCAGCCTGATGGTTGACTGCTTGATGCGATGCAGATCAATCATGCCATTTATGATCGTGGTGTCACGATTAACTGGTGTTGTTTCTTTGTTTTCACGATCCAAAATAAACGAGTGCCTGATAAACTGAATATAACCGGTTTCGCAGATTAAATCTTCGCTTTTTGTTTTAGATTCTGTGTTTAAACGGATAAGTTCGGGCGGATCTAAATGCAGTTTTAAAAGAACCGGTTCATACAAATAGGGATCTGGCAGATTTTCGGCATGACAGAGCAGGTAATTGGTTCTGCCGTTAATCAGGTGGATTAGCGGCCTGTTTGACTCATAAACAATCAGCTTTTGTTGATTGAATACGGTTGATCGTTCAACGAACCCGGAAAGTTGGAACACGAAACAGGCGAACAGGCATAGAAAGAGGAAAATATGGTTTTTGAATTTGATAAAAAACATGCCGAAACCGTACATCACGACGAGGCTCAAAACCTGAACGGCGGATATCCGGATCTCTTCAATCAACGCGTAGGGAAATTGACTGATTAACCTGAGCAGGAAGAGAACGGATGTGGTAACTCCTTCCAAAATCCAAATAAGTCCCTGACTGATCATCGTTACCGAAGAGAAAACAAAAAATGCAAAGGTGAAACTGAGAATGACATATGCCGCGGGAACGACAATGAAATTGCTCAGCCAGAAAAAAACAGGAAACTGGTTGAAATAAAAAATGGTAAGCGGCAATACCCCGATTTGAGCAGCTACCGAAACACAAAGCAATTGCCAGACCCATCGGAGGTGTTTGGGATTTGTAAGTTTTTCGAACTTTGGGTAGAAAAAAACAATGCTGATCACAGCCAGGTACGAAAGTTGGAAGCCAACTTCAAAAAGCAGGTTGGGATTGATAAATAATAAAAAGAAGGCTGACGCGGCAATTGAATTATAGATTGGGGTAGGGCGGTTCAGGTTGGTGCCGGCCAGGATAAACGAAAACATGACCGTGGCCCGGAGTACCGACGGAGAAAGCCCGGTAAGCAAGGCATATGCCCATAAAAAAGAGGCAATCACGAAAAAATTAAACCACCGGCCGGCGGCAGAACGTTTGAGAAACGAAAAGATCCGGCTCAGAAACATAAAGATCATTCCAACATGTAAACCCGAAACGGCCAGCACATGCATAGACCCGGTAGCGGAGAAGTAGGTGCGGGTCTCGGGTGAAAGCTCTTTGCGGTAACCCAGGGTCAGGGCCGAAATCACCTCAAATGACTGCTGATGTTTTAACTGGCTCTTTAAGCTCGACAGCAGGTATCCGCGAAATCGTTCCGTTGCTGTAAGCAGCGAGAACGACGATGTGCCGGACTTATAAATGTCCGAAGATTTTATGAAAGCGCTGTAATAGATTTTTTGCCGGGCCATGTAGCTTTTGTAATCAAAACCATAGGGATTGGCGCTGTTCCCGATTTCCCGGATGTTGGCTTCAGCAACGATCAGGTCGCCTGCCCGTAAACCTTTTGTCAGTTCCGACTTTCCTAAATAGGCAAGTAGCTTTTGGTTGCACAGACAAACCGGACTGGTTTGGCAAATTTGTATGATACACTGGTAAGAGTTGGCTTTTTCTGTTGGTTTTTCCAATACAATAGCCGAAAATGTTTGTGTGCCGTTTAGTTTTTCGAGGTCTGTATGATGTTTTGAACGGACATGGATCATAAACAGAACCAGGATGGCCGTCAGCAGGAAGGCAGACGAAACAAAATCATAGAACGGGCGTTTGTCAACTGCCTGTTTGAATAAAAGGAGGGCCAGGATGAAAAGCAACAGGCAGAACCCGAAAATGGACTCCGGAATCTGGTTGGCAGCGATAATCCCTAACAAGGCAACGCTTACAATTTTTATAAACGGATTGCTATGAAAGAAACTCACGAATTGGAATTTTTATATCCAATTTAACGCAATCCGCGAAGACAGGCTTTGTTGTTTATGCTAATTTTTATGAACGTATGTAAATTTTTGACGAAACCTATCTTTTATCCGTATGAATGACTACTTTTTTCCGGGAAGCACAATGCGGTACGATGGATTCACTTTCCCTTTCGAAATGGCCGTAAGCTTACTTTTCAGCATGCGCTTTTTCAGAGGGGTTAAATAATCAATAAATAACTTTCCGTCCAGGTGGTCGTATTCGTGTTGAATAACCCGTGCAGCAAAGCCGCCGTATTCTTCAATGTGTTCAACTAAATTTTCGTCCAGGTATTTTATCCGGACAAACTCAGGCCGGGACACATCTTCCCTGATTTCAGGCAAACTCAGGCAGCCTTCATTCATCATCCATTCATCTCCCCGGCGTTCCACGATCTCGGGGTTGATAAAAGCTTTTTTAAAACCTTCCAGTTCGGGTTCGTCATCAGCCGCAGGCGTGGCATCAATAACAAAAATACGCAGCGATTTTCCGATTTGCGGGGCAGCCAGGCCGACTCCGTCTGAATGGTACATGGTTTCATACATATCGTCAATAAGCTCTTTTAAACCTTGAAAGTCGTTGTTAATTGGCTCGGCAACTTTTCTTAACAGCGGTTCTCCGTAAACAGTAATCGGGTAAATCATTATTTATATTTTTGTTGTTCCATGTACGATTGAAGCAAAATGGTAGCACTTACTGCATCAATCATTCCTTTATTTTTTCTGTCCTTTTTTTTCAAGCCGGCATCAATCATGGTTTGAAAAGCCATTTTCGATGTAAATCGTTCGTCTACCTGTTCGATGGGCATGTCGGGGTAGAGCTTTTGAAAACGCTTTAAAAACGGATTGATATACAAAACGGACTGAGAGGCTTCATTGTTCATTTGAAGCGGATAGCCAATGATTATTTTTTCAATATCTTCTTTTTGAAAATATTCTTTCAAAAAGTCAAAGATCTGATGACTGGGTACAGTGGTTAGCTTGCCGGCAATCATTTTCATCGGATCGGTAACGGCAAGCCCAACTCTTTTTTTTCCGTAATCAATGGCTAAAATTCTTCCCACATTTTAAGATTTGCTGCAAAAGTAATAATCTCTTTCTCAGAAAAAAAGATTTGTATTTTATTATTATACCGAATTGATGACTATGGATCTGGTTGTCAGCTTGTTGTATTTTTGGCATACACTTTGACTATCAGAGTTAACTGAATACCGGTAAACAGGCACCCAACAAAGAAGGATGTTGAATTTTAAAATTGGAAGCCATGAAAGCAAAATTAAACTTCAGATTAATTACAGCAGCATTCATATTTGCAGCAGTAATGTTTAGCTTCGATGCAGAAGCGCAAAGACGTGAATATAAACAGAGCGAAGTAAGAAAACAGGAGAAAAACCGGAATGATGGCCGTGGAAATTATCATACGCCGTATAACCAGGGAAATAAGAATTACGCACATAAAAATCACAAGAAGGATCATTCATATCACTACGACAAACACAATAAGTTCAGCTACAACCATCCGAAATACGGACATGTTTATCGCCGGTTTGATACAACCCCGGTAAAAATAAAGCACAGCCACGGAAACTACTATTATCACAAAGGACATTATTATCATTATCATCACGGCGTTGGTTATGTGAGAGTTGATTTTCCCCGCCACCTTGTTTTTGTTGATTTACCGTTCCGTTGCGAACGGGTACGCGTAGGACACCAGGTTTATTACCGACACGGAGACTTGTATTTTGAGCATTACGGGAATGGTTACCGTTTAGCTCCGCGTGTTGGCATCCATATTTCAGCCCATTTCTAGTTCATTATATATTGAACACTTTTTATCGGAAGCCGTCTTTTTGACGGCTTTCTTTTTGTTCATAAAGAAACACTCCGGCTTATATTTCGGTATGCAGAATGATTTTGGCGCCTGCATGTTGCATTTCTTCCCAAGCCTTCTTTTCATCCCCCTCCCGGGCGTTTACACCTTCAACAGCATCTTTAATGACATAGGTTTCGTAGCCAGCCTGCAAGGCGTCAAGAACCGTATTTTTTACACAATATTCAGTTGTTAATCCGCATATATACAGTGTTTTAATGCCTTTATTTTTCAATAGCAGATCCAGACCGACATTGGTGGCCTCGAATGCCGAGTAGCCGTCGTCGGAATCCCGTGTGCCTTTTTGGATGACCAGGTCAATTTTAGGCCGGTTTAGTTCCTGCGGAAACTCAGCTCCCCATGAACCGGCCACGCAGTGGACCGGCCATGTTTTAAAATGAACGGTTTCTTTCGGGTGCCAGTCTTTGGAGGCAATCACCCAATCAAAATGGCCGAGCAGCTTGTTGAGAACCGGAATAATCCGGCTTCCTTTTGGTGCAGGAAGGGCTCCCCCCGGCAAAAAATCATTTTGAAGATCTACAATAATCAGTGTTTTCATCGCATATTCGGTTTTAGGTTTATCCTCACATCAAAACAAATTCAGGCTTTGTTTGAATGACGCCTGGCGAGTTGGTTTCGTAACTCCAGTAATTCGCTGCTAAGCCCGACTTTATAAACGTGCGGGTTTAAAAAACGTTTATGTTCTTCGGGTAATTGTTTCAGCCGCGACAAGGTATACCTGGCGATATCCTGCGGTTTTTGCTGATTGACAATAGACCGGCCGTCTTTCATAACCGGTTGCATCAGCCTTTCTTTGGCGCAGTGACTGATGTTTTTCTGTTTCCCCGGTTCAGCCGGATGATGAATGTATTGGTAGGGTTGTTCTTCAGTCAGTGCAATCCCGTCAGCACAAAACAGCTGGTCCTGATCAATAAAACGATGGATGATTTTAATCCCCGGTAAGGTCATCTTCGCCGGATTATCAGAGACCTTTATGGAAGGCTTTCCGTCGAACCATGAAAGTTTATATACGCCGTCGAGTGCTGCATCATCTTTTCCGGTGGCCAGGGAGGTTCCAACGCCGAATACATCAATTGGCGCGCCCTGGGATAACAGGCTTTGGATAATCGTTTCGTCGAGTTGGTTGGATGCGACTATTTTTACCTCTGGAAAACCACCTTCATCCAGCATCTTTCTTACTTTTTTGCTCAGGTAGGTCAAGTCGCCGCTGTCGAGGCGAACCCCCTTCAACTGATGGCCTTTCTGCCGGAGTTCCTGAGCCACGGTTATTGCATTGGGAATGCCGCTTTTTAAGGTATCGTAGGTATCGGCCAGGAGGATACAGTCATCCGGAAAATAGTTGGCATAGGTTCTAAAGGCGGTCAGTTCATCATCAAAACTTTGGATCCACGAATGGGCCATGGTTCCGCTGCTTTCCAGTCCGTACAAGTGAGCGCTGTACACGTTCGATGTTTTATCGAAACCTCCGCTGATGGCCGCCTTCGAAGCATTTATTCCTCCGGTACCCTGGGCGCGTCGCAAGCCGAATTCGAGTAGAAGTTTATCGCCTGCGGCTAACCTCATCCGGCTGGCTTTAGTCGCAATCAGCGATTCAAAGTTGAGAACATTCAATAACAGGGTTTCCGCTAACTGGGTTTCCAGGATGTTGCCCTCAACCCGTAAGGCCGGTTCGTTAGGAAAAATGATTTCACCTTCTTTGACCGAATATACCGACGCCCTGAATGAAAAAGTTTTCAGGTAGCTGATAAAACGTTTATCAAACCCAATGGATTCGAGGTATTCGCAAGCATCGGCTTCGTACCTGAAATTTTCGAGCAAGTCCAGAAGTGTCGATAAACCGGAGAAGACAACATACCCGCCCTGGTAGGGGTTCTTTCGGAAAAAATAATCAAAACACGCTCTTTTCAGATGGCGGCCACTCAGAAAATAGCCCTGTGCCATGGTCAACTCGTAATGGTCTGTATATAAACCGCTGTTTTTCCAGATCGGATACATAGGGAATCTTTTTGAAAGGAATTTCATGCAAATTACGCATAAAATAAATGAGGATGAAGCGTTTGTGCATTGAATTGAGCTACATCTCCGGAATTTTATCACGCGATAATAAATAAAAAAACCGCCTTCGGTTGATGAGGCGGCTTTACGTGTTATCGTTATTTTATCACATCTGGCTGTGTTTGATATTTGCCTGGGCGGCGGCTACGCGGGCAATAGGTACACGGTAGGGTGAGCAGCTGACATAGTCGAGATCAACGCTGTTGCAGAATTCAACAGAGCTAGGCTCTCCGCCGTGTTCGCCGCAAATACCCACTTTGAGCCCGGGTTTGGTTGAGCGTCCTTTTTCAACACCCATTTTAACCAGTTGTCCGACGCCATTCTGATCGAGAACCTGGAAGGGATCATTTTTCAGGATTCC
Organism: Gaoshiqia hydrogeniformans; assembly: GCF_049347105.1. GTDB lineage: Bacteria > Bacteroidota > Bacteroidia > Bacteroidales > Prolixibacteraceae > Gaoshiqia > Gaoshiqia hydrogeniformans. Next base: position 4,835,005 of record NZ_CP186334.1, on the reverse strand, counting down.
GTTATCCAGGTAGACAGGCAAAAATTTACCGGCATCATCGCGTGAGTAACCGAGTGTCATCTGTGTCAGGTCGTTTGTTCCGAAAGAGAAAAAGTCGGCTTCGGCGGCGATGTGATCGGCAGTGAGTGCCGCACGCGGAATTTCAATCATGGTCCCCAACAGGAAATCAACCCGTCCACCTCGTTCCTGAAAAACTTTTTCTGCTGTTTCGCGGATGATATCGGCCTGGTTCTTCAGTTCGGCTACCGTACCTACCAGTGGAACCATGATTTCCGGTCGGGCATCAATCCCTTTGACTTTGAGGTTTAAGGCGGCTTCGATGATAGCGCGAGCCTGCATGGCCGTAATTTCAGGATAAGTAATTCCGAGGCGGCAACCACGGTGTCCGAGCATGGGATTGAACTCTTCGAGTTCCGAAATTTTTGATTTGACTGCGTCGATGGATATACCCATTTCGTCGGCCAGTTCTTTCTGTGTCGCCTGCTGATGCGGAACAAATTCGTGCAACGGCGGGTCAAGCAAACGGACGGTCACACCGTAACCTTCCATGGCTTCAAAGATGCCTTCGAAGTCGTCTCGCTGGTAGGGAAGAAGTTTTGCCAGCGCCTTTTCCCGGCCTTCTTTTGTCGAGGAAAGGATCATTTCGCGCATTGCTTTGATCCGTTCACCTTCGAAAAACATATGTTCGGTGCGACAAAGGCCAATCCCCCGTGCGCCAAACTTTCTGGCTACCTGGGCATCGTGCGGCGTATCTGCATTGGTTCGGACAGACATGCGGGTAAATTGATCGGCCAGATCCATCACCTTGCTAAAATCTCCACCCATATCCGGGTTTTTGGTCTGAACTTTTCCATCGTAAACGTCACCCGTTGAGCCATTTAGTGAGATCCAGTCGCCTTCTTTGAATTTATTTCCGCCGATGGTCATTGTCCTGGCCTTATAATCAATCTTGATAGCGCCGGCGCCGGATACACAACATTTTCCCATTCCGCGGGCAACAACGGCTGCATGAGAAGTCATACCGCCGCGTGCCGTAAGAATACCGCGTGCGATATTCATTCCTTCGAGGTCCTCGGGCGAAGTTTCGATACGCACTAGAATTGAAACATCATATTTAGACGCTTCATCGGCAAAAAATACAATTTGACCTGTGGCCGCTCCCGGAGATGCCGGCAGGCCTTTGGCCAGTATCCGGGCTTTTTTGATGGCATCGGTATCAAAAACCGGGTGAAGCAACTCATCCAGTTTGTTTGGTTCGATACGCATCAGCGCTGTTTTTTCGTCAATGATGCCTTGTTCAAGCATATCGATGGCAATTTTCACCATTGCAGCCCCGGTTCGTTTCCCGTTACGGGTTTGCAGCAACCATAGTTTTCCTTCCTGAATGGTAAACTCCAGGTCCTGCATATCTTTGTAGTGGTTTTCCAGTTTTTGTTGAACAGCCACCAATTCGGAGTAGAGCGTCGGCATCGTCTCTTCGAGTGAGGGGAAACTGGCTTTTCGTTCCTCTTCGGCAACGCCGGCCAGTTCGGCCCAGCGTTTACTGCCTTCAAGGGTAATTTGCTGGGGTGTTCTGATCCCGGCAACAACATCTTCCCCCTGTGCATTGATCAGGTATTCGCCGTTGAACAGGTCTTCGCCGGTAGCAGCATCGCGTGTAAAGGCTACGCCGGTGGCCGACGTATCGCCCATATTTCCAAATACCATGGACTGCACGTTTACGGCTGTACCCCAGTCGGCAGAGAATCCGTTCATTTTGCGGTAGTAGATGGCGCGCTCATTCATCCAGCTGTCAAAAACGGCATATACAGCGCCCCATAGTTGTTCCCACGGGTCGTCTGGGAAACTTTTTCCGGTCACTTTCAATACGGCTTCTTTGAAGCGGATGACCAGTAATTTCAAGTCTTCGGTTGAAAACTGGGTATCCAGTTCAATGTGTTTTTCTTCTTTCAGCGCTTCCATGATCCCCTCAAACGGATCAATGTCTTCCTTGCTTTCCGGTTTCATGCCAAGCACCACATCGCCGTACATTTGTACAAAGCGACGGTATGAGTCCCAGGCAAACCGTTCATTGCCCGATTTTTTTGCAATACCCTGAACCGCCAGATCATTCAAACCGAGATTTAACACGGTGTCCATCATCCCGGGCATCGAAACGCGGGCCCCCGACCGGACAGATACGAGGCAGGGATTGTCTTTGTCCCCGAATTTTGTGTTGGTAAGTTCTTCGATAAGGGCAACCGCTTTTTCAACTTCGGGTTTAATGGCCTCCAAAGCTGCAGCTTTTCCCTGTTGATTATAAATGGTACATACTTCTGTGGTAATTGTAAAACCAGGAGGTACCGGAACTCCAATCAGGTTCATCTCTGCCAGGTTAGCGCCTTTGCCTCCCAGGAGGTTCTTCATACCAGCCTTTCCTTCAGCTTTTCCATTACCAAATGTATAAACGTACTTTCCCATAAAACGCTTTTTTGGATTAGTTAAAATATTGAATTAAGTCTAAGTTTTCAGTTGCTAATGTAGGCGTATTTTTTTTAAAATTGAAATGGAAAGTTACTACCCGCAACTGTTATGTAACCATTGTGTAATTTGTTCGACCCTGAATTAAAAAATACGACCCGTTTTTTTTGCATGATCAGGCTTATTGCTCTTGTAGTGAATGTATTGTGGAACGGATAAATTCTTAACATTTATTAACGTACCTTGTAGCTTCTTAACGAAAATCCGGGGTATTTTTGAAGTGTGATTTTAGTAGAAGAATAAGCATAATTTTTTCATAGAGATAGGTTTGGTTAAGTTAGAAAATAGGATGGCAACCCCATCCTATTTTCTTTTATAATAAAGCTTCATTAAGCAGGCTATCGGCTGGTTCGGTATGGTTGCTTTTCTTTATCGGTATGTGAATAAGACCAGGGCCAAACCCTGGAAAGGATATCTTTTGAACAGAAATAAACCTGAAGGATGAAACAGTGCGTAATTCTCGATATGGATGGGGTGATTATTGATAGCGAACCGATTCATATGGCTTGTGAAAAAGAGATTTTCCGTTTACTGGGTGTCCGTGTTTCTGACGAAGAGCACCACGCTTTTATCGGAACAACCGATGCGGTCATGTGGGCGAAAATAGGGGAGATGTATGAATTGCCGATCAACGTTCCGTATATCATTCAATTAAAAAAATCACTTTATATGGGACGTTTGAAAAAAGATAATCAGTTAAAGCCAATTCCGTACATCCCCGAACTGATTGCTGATTTGCACAGCAATAAGTTTTCACTGGCATTGGCGTCTTCGTCACCGCATGAACAAATCGACCATATTCTTCGTGTTTTTGGCATACGGAAATATTTTCAGTCAACCGTAAGCGGTGAAGATGTAGACGTAGGTAAGCCCGATCCCGGGATATTTTTGAAAGCTGCCGAATTGGTTGGAATTGCAGTGGAATCCTGTGTCGTGATTGAAGATTCATACAACGGAGTAACTGCGGCTAAAAGCGCCAATATGAAATGTATTGGTTTTAAGAACCCAAATTCGGGCAGGCAGGATTTAAGCCAGGCCGATGCCATTATTTCTGCTATACCAGAAATATCCAGGGAGTTAATCAGCCGTATTTTAAAATGATTTGCAGAGCGGTCAGGTATTCCTCATTTTTGGCAGTAAATCATCATAAATTGCCATCCCATAGTTTCGAAGCAGCCGGCTTGTCCAGAAACAGGATTGTATTGGGGTGTTTTCTTAAAATCGTTGCCGGACAAGCTGTTGTAATTTCGGAGTGAAGCGTGTGGTATACGGCTTCTGCTTTCCTTTCATCCGGTACAACACAACTGATAGTTTTACAGTTCATGATGGCTGTGATCGTGAGCGAAACAGCTTCTTTGGGGACATCATCCAGTGTTGCAAACCAGCCTTCGCCTAACTGCTGCATCCGGCACCCGTGGTCCAGTCTCACCACTTTCACCCAGCGCGGATCATTAAAGTCGGCTACCGGCGGATCGTTGAATGCGATATGCCCGTTCTCTCCAATCCCTATGCAGGCCACGTCAACAGGATGTTCTCTTAACAGTTTTTCATACGCTTCTATTTCTTCATTCAGGTTAGCTGCATCCCCGTTGATCAGGTAAACCTTACCGGGTTTTACCTGATCAAGGATACGCTCTTTCAGGTATTTGCGAAAACTTGCCGGGTGCTGAACGGATAAATCTTTGTATTCATCCAGGTGAAAAACAGTGATCTTTTCCCAGTTAATTTTCCTGGTTTTCAGTGCATCAAGAAATGTAAACTGAGAAGCTCCGGTGGCCAGGATCAAATTGGCTTTTCCTTTTTGCTGAATAGCCTGATCCAGTTTTTCGGTCACATAGTCGGCCGCAGCTTTACCCATTTGTATTTTGTCCGTATAAATCCGAACATTCAGAAGGTCTTTCTGAAATGCTTTAACCGGTTTTTTCATATTTGTCATTGTATTTTTAGAATAATTCAACAATTGCGTAATAAGTTGTCAGGAATGAAAACAGGATAACCGCTGTAATCCCGATGTTTTCTTTCAGGTTTGCCTTATATCCGTTCATTACATTCTTCCGGTTAATCAGGACGAAAACAGGGATGGCAACTGCCGGGAGGATGCAGGCCTGAAATGCCTGTGAAAAGATCATCAGGGCTGGTGGGCGCTGTTCGAGAAATACACTTCCAAAGGCAAACAGCATTGCAAAAAATATCAGGCCGCGTGAAAGCGGGGAATGGATATTCCGGGGTCTTCCGGTGTAGTCTGAAACCAGCCAGGGGGCAATCAAAACGATCGGAAAAATGGTTGAAAGGCCGGCGCCTACAATCCCGAGAATTAGGATAAATGCCGCCACTTTTCCCCCGATTGGTTCAAACAGGGAGATCATTTCAACGGTATTGTCCAGCTTTAATCCCATCAGGTTCAAGGTTCCGGCCGCTACGGCCATGATAACGCCGCTCAGAAAAAGCATCATTGTCGCCGAGACAAAAGCATCCCTTTTTTCATTTTTCAGATGCGTAACGTTCCATCCTTTTTCGGCAACGACTGTACTGCGCATGATAAACACTGCTGCGGAACAGGTGGTACCGGCAATGGCTGCAATCAGCCCGAAAGCGCCGGGGGTGTCGGGAATACCCGGGACCAGGCCTTTTGCCAAAGCAGAAATGCTGGGTTTAACCATGACAAAGACCACCAGAAAAGACAGGCCCATCAGGATAACAAACGCGATCAGGATTTTCTCAAAAGATTGATAACGACCAAACCAAAGCAAAAAATAAAGCGCAACCACGAGGCAAAGGATAATCCACACCGTGTCAATATGAGCGCCGTTAAACCCCAGGCGGATACCTTCCTGGACCAGATCGGCTACAATTCCCATGACGCCAACGAGGGCCAGCAGTTCGCCGAGAATCAATGCAATCAGGATGTAAAGCGCCAGAATCCAGCCTTGTTTAAATTCGGATTTGATGTTGAAGAGCGCCGTCTTGCCGGTTACCAACGTTACTTTTCCGTATGCCACCATCAAGATAAATGTGAAAATACATGACAATACAAGCGCCCAAAAGAGCTCCATGCCATGTTCGGCGCCTGTTTTTGCCATCGTTGTCACGCTGCCTGTCCCGATGTTGTATCCAATCAAAAATAACCCGGGCCCGACTGCGCTCAGCGCAATCAGAATCTTTCTTCCCAAACTTTTTTGCATAAAATTGAATGTATGATGATTATTGTTCCGCTTCGTAGACCAGTGTTCCTTCCACATATGTTTTTTTGATATTTAACTCCCGTTTGTCAATGGTGAAAAGGATCAGGTCGGCGCGTTTGCCGGGAGCCATTTCGCCGCGGTCAGTCAGCCCGTACAAACCGGCGGGGTTGGCGCTTCCCATGCGGATGGCTTCGGCCAGGGTACAACCGGTGACGTTCATGATACGGACAAGTCCGCGGTTAATGGGTGTGGCCGAGCCATACAACACATCCTGGGCAGGGTAACGCAGCAGTCCGTCTTCCGTTAGTTCGATGGTTTCCCCGTCTTCGTTGATGTATTTCCCGGCAGGCAGGCCGGCAAAACTTGTAATGTCGGAGGTGAGAATGGTTCTTTCCGGTCCTTTTACGGCGTAAAACGTTTTAATTTCTTCGTCACGCAGATGAAATCCGTCGCAAATGAGGCTAACCAATAATCTGTCGTTGGCCAGTTGGGGCCATAGGGGATTGTCGTGCCGGTTAATCAGGTTGGCGCATCCGTTCCCAAGGTGAGTGCTGATCCGGGCGCCGTTCAGGACGGCTTGGTCAACCAGATCTTTTGATGCATTGTGATGGCCGAGGGCGACAATAATTCCCCTTGCTGAACACTGGCGGATAAACTCCAGCGCCCCATCTAACTCAGGCGCAAGGGTTACCGTCAGGATGCCGTTGCCTGAAGCTTTGAGAAAGGCTTCAAACTCGTTCCAGTCGGGCTTACGCACGTGTTGTTTCGGATGTGCTCCCCTGAAACCATCCAGTGGCGAGATATACGGTCCTTCCAGGTGAAATCCGGCTAATGAACCCCGTAGCGACGGATCGTTTTTGGCCTTGGCCAGTATCCGGAGGTTTTTTAATAAGGTTTCACGGCTGTTAGTGGTGAGCGTGGGCAGGTAAGTGGTGACCCCTTTTTCCCAGAGACCGGCCGTGGCCTTTTTTATTCCGTCAATTGTCAGTTCGCTGCCGCCAAACACAAATGAAACTCCCAGGTAACCATTCACCTGGTTGTCGATCAGCCCGGGGGCGATATAAAGAGTCTGGTTTCCGTCTGACAATTTTTCGATTCGCCTGATATCCGCAATTTTTCCGTCCGTTATTTCCACTGAAACCGGAGTATGGTCGAGATAATGCAGTCCTTCAATTTTTATCTGTCCAAATGATGTTTTCATCCAGATCATGGCTAAACAGAGCAGGAAATAGTTGAATTGACGTTTAACCGGATTAATCATCGCAATTTGTTTGTTTTTAGATTTTTACTTCTACCCATTTTCCGTTGTTGCCCGATTTTTCGAGGGCTTCCAAAACGGCCACACTTTTCAGGATGCTTTCGTGACTTCGTGGTTCTTTCCCGGTGCGGAACATGTCGACCATATCCGAGTAATTTTTGGCCGGAACGGGTTCCTGTACCCTTGATTTTAGTTCTTTAATCTCGTTTTTGGTTTCAATGTACGTGTTCCATCCGTATGAAAGACGCTTAAAAATGAGGGTTGCGAACAGGCCGCTCGTAAACAAAAGGTTTGCGCTGCCGTGACTGCCGTTTCGAGTAACCCTGACCGTTTCAATATCTTCTCCGAAAATGAGCATTAGCGGCTCCACCAGGTGAATCCCGTAAAAAAAGATTCCTCCGTAAGGCGAGCTGAAATCAGCAGGACCGTAACTGACAATGTTATTGAAATCTTCCAGTTCCTGCACTTGTTCCCGGATATCAAACGTGGCGGCGCTTTGGGCAACGGAGCTGAATGAGCTGACAGGTGTGCCTTTTTCCCTGGCCATAGCCAGAAATTCTTTTCCTTCGGATAGCCGGTAACAAAATGGTTTATCGATGAACGTCGGAATTCCGGCCTCTACAAATGGTCTGGCTGCACCCAGGTGATATTTTGCATGACGGTGATCGACAATCAATGCGTCAATTTTGCCCAGCATTTCTTTGGGATCTTTCACCATGTTCGGAATATTTCCTTTTTGCATGGCCGCTTTAGCGAAGTCTTCCGTTTCGCCCCACACGTAACGCAGCTCGGCGCCGGGGAATTTTTTTTCAATGTTGAAGACCTTTCCTAATCCGATGGTATGTGAGTTTTCGGCACCAATAATCCCGATGATGAGGGGCTTTTCACCGGATTCATTGCCGAATATCATGTTCGAAGCCGCAGCAATGCCCGGCGAACATGCAAGTGCAGACATGGCAGTTCCCTGACTTACTTTCTTTATAAATGATCTCCGTGTGTACATTTCTTTAGTTTTTTACAGGTTCATTTTAAATCAATCAGAGTTTCATCTCCCAGCCTTTTTCATAATCTCTCGACCAAAGGAGTTCGGCCTGTTTGTTATTCAGGATGTGACCTGTTTCCGGATCAATTTCAAGTGAGTTGCCAACGCGCTGGGCAATATTTCCCAACTGAACCAACAGCGTGCTCTTGTGCCCGGAATCAATATCTGCGGCAAGTTTTTCTCCATTCAAAATTGCGTTAAAAAAGTTTTGAATATGCAGGGCATCGAGGTTTTGCGCGGGATTTGCCAGGTTTCTTGGGTCGATTTTGAAATCGTCTTTAACCTCTTTTATAAGCGTTCCCTTCAGATCAAAAATGCTGTAGTTATTGCCGCCGGGCAGGAGCAGTGCTCCTGTTTCTCCGTAAAACATCGCCCCGGCTGAACTGCCTTCAATCGGGGTGCCGTTGCAACTCCGGCCTTCCCAGGTCATGGTCACGCCCTCCGCAAAATCAAAATTGATCACTTGTGTATCAGGGGTTTCCCAGTCGTCTTGATATCGATAGCGTCCGCCGTTCGAACTTACCCTGACGGGATAATCGACTCCAAATCCCCAGCGTAACAGATCAACCATATGCGTGCCGTTATTTAACGCCTCACCGGTTCCCCAATGCCAGCGCCAGTGCCAGTCGTAATGCACGATGTTGTCTTTGTATGCTTGCCGGGGGGCAGGGCCCTGCCAAAGGTTCCAATCGAGCCATTCGGGTACCGGAACTTCTTTCCCTGTCCCAATGGGGCCACGATTATTGGTGTACCAGCTTTTCCCGAAATAGGCTTTCCCGATGACTCCGGCTTTAAGCTCTTCAATCGCTTTGACTACATTGGGCCACGAACGCCTTTGGTTGCCCATTTGAATAACTTTATTGTATTTGCCGGCAGCTTCGCGAAGTAACTCGCCTTCCCGGGGGTTGTGGCTGCATGGCTTTTCAACATACACGTGTTTCCCGGCCTGCATGGCTAAAAGAGAAGCCGGAGCGTGCCAGTGGTCAGGCATGGCGATTACAACGGCATCAATATCTTTCGATTCGATCGATTTGCGAAAGTCTGTAAAACCGACAGCTTTCCGATCCTGCTTTTTTTCAACCGTGCTGATGCATTTTCCCATAGCGCGGCGGTCAACATCGCAAACGTGGGCTACTTCGGAATTAGGCTGACTGGCAAAATTTTCAGCCAGCGCATTTCCCCTGGAGTTAACGCCAACCGCAGATATGCTGATCCGCCCGTTTGATCCGATGATTCGTTTATAACTTTGGGCGCTGAAGCCGGGTAAAATGCCTCCAAGATAAGTTGCAGCAACCCCTGTCGCCGATTTTTTGATAAACGTTCGTCTTGAATTGGTCATGGGATATTGGTTTAGTTTGACTGATTTATAGCGTTCAGTCTTTTTTATACATATTACGCACAGTTATCATGTTTCAAAGGTATTTAATTGAAATATTATACGCAAACGTTTGCGTAAATTTTTTCAAAAATGAAAAACCAAGTGCATAATATTGTTTTTGCTTTATTTTCAGATTATAATGAGAGTTTTTTAAACTTTGATTGTTTTAAAAGTTGATGAGTATCTTAGAATACCTCGTATTTTTGTTTTATTTTTACGCAAACGTTTTACCTCAAGTTGATTCTTTTTGAAATGAAAAATGAGCGTGTTACGATTACAAAACTGGCCGGGTTGTTGGGAGTTTCTCCGTCAACGGTTTCCAGGGCTTTGCAAAATCATCCCAGTATTGGAAAAGAAACCTGCAAAAAGGTGCAGAAACTGGCTGTCCGCCTTGGCTATTTTCCCAACTCGATCGCGGCAAACCTGAGGCGAAAAAAAACAAACTTCATCGGGGTGATTGTTCCGCGTATCGACCGCCATTTTCATTCGTATGCCATCAGCGGGATGGAAGAGGTGGCCAATAAAGCCGGTTATTATGTCGGGATATTTCAGTCGAATGATTCGTATCAGCGGGAGACCGAGAATGTTAAAGTGCTTCTGTCAAACCGAGCCGACGGCGTTATTGCCTGTTTAGCCCTGGAAACAAATCAGTATGATCATTTTCTAAAATTGAAAGAAAATAATACGCCGCTTGTTTTTTTCGACCGGGTTTGTTATGAGATTGAATCGAGCCGGATACTGATCGACGATTTTGATGCAGCATTTAAAGTGTGTGAGCACTTGATTTCGATGGGCTGCACACGGATTGCCCATATTGCAGGCAACCAGAACTCGTCGATATTCCGAAACCGGCTGGAAGGCTACAAAGCTGCTTTGAAAAAAAATCAGATAGAGGTTGACCATGAATTGATTTGTTATGCAAACGATCTGGACCGGGAAGAGGGTTGGACCTTTGCCGGGCAACTGCTTCATCGGGAGAAGCGACCGGACGGATTATTTTGTGCCAACGACGTAACAGCAGTCAGCGCTATTCAATATGCAAAAAAAGAAAACCTGAAAATTCCGGAAGAGTTGGCGGTTGCCGGATTTAGCAATACACCGGCGTCTATGATCATTGAACCCGCTTTAACCACCATCGACGACCATGCGTTTGAAATGGGGCAGGCTGCAGCCCGCTTGTTAATCAGGCAAATTGAACGTTATGATGAGCATATTGCTTCAGAAACCGTTTTTATCCGAAATGACCTGATTATTAGGAAATCAACGCTGCGGAAATAGTAAATTTTAGAATTTGCCGCCAGATTTCTGTTAAAAAACATATTGACAGATTGGGTGGATTTTCATTTATATGCCATATTTGTAGGACAAATAGGATTATACTAATTTTATAACTATGAGTTTTAAAATAGACAATAGAACAATTACCCTGGTTGATAAGGTCGAAGTGTCCATTCTGGACTACATCAAAGAAAAAAAACTGATACCGGGCGACTCCCTTCCCAATGAGATGGATCTGTCCAAGGAGTTGGGAATTAGCCGGAATGTGTTAAGAGAAGCACTTAGCCGGCTTCGGATGTTGGGCATCGTGCAGTCGCGTACCCGCAAAGGGATTGTTATTCAGGAGCCGTCGTTAATGTCGGGGTTCGAAAAAGTAATTGAACCTTACCTCTTAGGCGAGAGGGCTATTATTGATATGATGGGCTTACGGATTGCGCTGGAAATCGGGCTCACCGATTTTCTGTTCAAAAACCTGGATGACCGGAAAGTTGACGAATTGGAGAATATTGTCCGCTCGCAGGAAGCGATGAAATTCAGTTTGACCGTGGAACAGGAAACCGAATTTCATAAAAAGATCTATGAAATTTCGGGGAACAATTTTATTATTCAGTTTCAGCAGGTTATCCATCCGGTTTTTGAGTTCGCCAAAATGAACTATGAAAGCTATTTTGCCCCGGTCAACGAACGTTTGCTTCAGGAAGGAAAGATTGTCACACATCAGCACTTGTTTCAATTTATAAAAAACCGCGACATGGAGGGGTACCGCCAGGCCATCAAGACCCATCTTCAGCCATACATGGAATTTATTTACAAAGGAGTTTAGCAAGCGGATGAATTTGAAATTCTACATAGCAATCACCATTTTATTATTCGGACTGAATGCCCGGAGTAGGCCGGCAGTTAAGGATAATTTTCAGGTGAGCGTAGTCGGGAAACTGCCTTCGGCTGATTCGGTGCAAACGAACCCGGGCATTGCCGGGGCGTTTTCAGGTATTGTGCAGGGGCGGCTGTTCATTGCCGGTGGCGCCAATTTTCCCGAAGCCTTGCCCTGGGAAGGCGGCCGTAAAGTTTATCACGACCGGATAACTGTTTTCCGGTTGAACGGAAACGAACTCGGTCTTGTTGACCGGTCATTCAGATTGAAAAATCCCCGGGCGTACGGGGCTTCGGTTTCTTTGCCCGAAGGGGTTTTATGTATCGGGGGAAGTGATCAGTCGGCTTGTTATTCAAACGTTTTTTTGCTACGCTGGAATGACCTTCAGCAGAATATTGATTTTGAAGACTATCCTGACTTACCAGTACCATTGAGTTTTATGTCGGCTGCGTTGCTGGGTAATGCCGTGTATGTGATTGGCGGTTCGGCTTCTCCCGATGGGACTGATACCGGCAACCACTTTTTCAGGCTCGATTTGTTGAAAAAAGGAACAGAGAAATTTGAATGGGAAAAACTTCCTGATTTTCCCGGTTCCGGGAGGGTTTTTCCGGTTTCAGCCGTTCAGTCAAATGGTACCCGCCCGTGTATTTATCTGTTTAGCGGACGCCATGTGGATGAATCGAAAGAAATTACCGTGCTCAAAGACGGGATGTTTTATGATCCGGTAATAAACGGATGGACCAGTATTGGAGATGAGGCGCAACAGGAGTTTCCGGTAATGGCAGCAACTGCTTTTCCGCTTGGGGCCGGCAGCATTGTTTTTCCGGGAGGCGATCCGGGCGAACTTTTACTAAAAGAACAACAATTCAAACGCCAACTAAACCATGCAATCAATGAAGGGAATACGGAGGCTGTTTCGCGGATACAGGCTGAATTGGTCAGCCACCTGGAAAATCATCCCGGATTTTCAAAAAATATTTTGCTTTACAATACCATCACAAATACGGTGACCGTCGGGGGCCAATTTAGTTTTTTCTGTCCGGTTACGACCAATGCCATTCCTTGTGGAAACGGAGTCATCTTAACAAGCGGAGAAATTAAACCGGGCATCCGCACGCCTGATATTATCCAGGTAACACCAATCCAGCAATCTTTTCAGTTTGGGTGGTTAAACTCTGCTGTCATTTTACTTTACTTTCTTTTATTAGTGGTCATTGGGTACATCTTTTCAAAAAAACAAAAAAACACCGATGACTATTTTAAAGGAGGCGGACGGGTTCCGTGGTGGGCTGCAGGCCTGAGTTTATTCGGAACGGCATTAAGCGCCATCACCTTTATGGCTGTACCTGCAAAAACCTATGCCACCGACTGGGCCTATTTTGCGTTCAATATGTCCATCTTTTTGGTCGCACCGGTTATCATCATTCTTTTTATTCCTTTTTACAGAAGTCTGAATGTAACGACTGCCTATGAATACCTTGAAAAAAGGTTTAGCCTGACGATTCGTTTGCTGGGAAGTATTTCATTTATATTATTCCAGATTGGGCGAATGGGAGTCGTGCTGTTGCTGCCTTCGCTGGCGTTGAATGTCGTGACGGGCATGGATGTTTTTTGGTGCATCGTGCTGATGGGGATTATTAGTTTGATCTATACGATGATGGGTGGCATCGAAGCGGTTATCTGGACGGATGTCATCCAGGTAGTCGTGCTGCTCACCGGAGCCCTGATTGCCATCTTCCTGATGACAAATGCCATTGATGGCGGTATCGGCACGGTTTATGAAACCGCAGTTTCGGCGAATAAATTCAATTTGCTTGACCTCCGGCTGACCCTGCGTGAACCAACAGTTTGGGTGATGCTGATCGGCGGATTATTTACCAACATAACCACTTACGGAACCGACCAAACCATGGTGCAACGCTACCTGACGACAAAAACGGAGAAAGAAGCCCGTCGAAGTGTGTGGACCAATGCCTGGCTGACCATTCCGGCAACCATTCTGTTTTTCTCTATCGGGACAAGCTTATTTGTTTTTTATAAAAATTTTCCGGAACTGAATAACCCGATGCTCGAAAATGCAGATGCCGTTTTTCCATGGTACATTGCGTCGGAGCTTCCGGACGGATTTTCAGGCTTACTGATTGCCGGGATCTTTGCAGCGGCCATGAGCAGTTTGTCGAGTAGCATGAATTCGGCTGCCACGGCCTATTCCACCGATATTCATTTCCGATTTAAGCTGACTTCAAAAATTTCACCGCTGAAAATTGCACGCGCCACAACCTTTGTAATCGGGTTGGCGGGCACTTTATTTGCCCTTTTTATGGCAACCTGGAACATCCAGTCGCTTTGGGACGAATTCAACAAGCTGATCGGTCTGCTCATTGGCAGCCTGGGGGGCCTTTTCCTGCTCGGTATCCTTACACGCAGCGCCAATACTCCCGGAGCGCTGATTGGCATTGCCGTGAGCATTTTCGTACAGGTATTTGTCAGTAACCATCATTTCGTTCATTTACTTATGTACACCGCAACCGGCGTAATATCCTGTTTTGTGGCGGGTTGGCTGGGAAGCCTGTTTTTCCCGGGATCCAAAAAACCGGTGGATGGATTGACTGTGACCAGTGACCAGTAACCAGTGACTAATAACCAGTGACCAGTAACCAGTGACCAGTAACCAGTAACCAGTAACCAGTGACCAGTGACCAGTAACCAGTAACCAGTAACCAGTGACCAGTAACCAGTGACCAGTAACCAGTAACCAGTAACCAGTAACCAGTAACCAGTAACCAGTGACTAATAATGAATAACCAAATTATATACAAATGCAAAAACTAAAAGGATTAATAGCAGCGCCATTTACACCGATGTTTGAGGACGGTTCCCTCAAACTGGAATTGATTGCCCCGTATGCAGCGAAATTAAAAAATGACGGGGTGAATGGCGCTTTTATTTGCGGAACCACGGGCGAGGGGATGCTGATGGCCCCGGAGGAGCGGATGGCTGTTGCCGAAACATGGATTAAAGAGCAAACCGCTGATTTTAAAGTGATTGTACATGTTGGCACTACTTCTTACGTGCAGTCGAATAAACTGGCAGAACATGCCCAACAGATTGGCGCTTCGGCGATTGGTTGTATGGGGCCCATCTTTTTGAAACCGGGCAGCGTGGAAGATTTGGTCCGGTTTTGTTCCGAAGTTGCTTCGGGGGCGCCGGAACTGCCATTCTATTATTACCACATCCCAACCGTATCGGAAATTTGGTTAGCCATGCCTGAATTTCTGAGAAAAGCACAACCTGCCATCCCAAACCTGGCAGGCATCAAGTTTACACACCGGAATATGATGGAAATGTTGCAATGTATTCGCCTAGATCAGGGAAAATGGGACATTCTTCACGGTTTTGATGAAGAACTTTTGTGCGGCTTAAGTATGGGGGCACAAGCTGCCGTGGGAAGTACGTTTAATTACCTGGCCGCGATGTACCTGAATCTGATGGAAGCATTTTGGGCCGGAGACATGGAGACTGCACGCCATTACCAATACCAGTCGGTAAAATTTATAGAAATCCTCATTCGCTACGGGGGAGGCGTGATTGGAGGAAAGCCCGTCATGAAAATGCTCGGGTTGGATTGCGGGCCACTCAGGGCGCCTGCCCGGAATCTTACTGCTGAGGAATATCATCAGTATGAAAAAGAACTGAAAGCGATCGGTTTTTTTGATTGGGCGAATAAGAAAGTGCACGTGTGAAAAATCTAAATCAAACCGAAACATGAACCGAAAACTTCAATCGTATTCAATTTTTCTGATGCTTTTGCTTGCACTATGCGTTTCGCAAATAGCATCAGGACAGATTATTCACCGTCACGAGTTATGGAAAACCGGCGAGGGCGCATATAAAGGATACCGGATACCGGCCATTGTAGTCAGTGCCAAAGGAACTGTTCTGGCCTTTGCCGAGGGCAGGAATGACGGAGGAGACAGCGGCGATATCGATCTGGTAATCAAACGTTCAACCGATAACGGGAAAACATGGGGAGAAGAGATCGTCGTTTGGAACGATGCCCTCAATACCTGCGGAAACCCTTGTCCGGTGGTAGATGAAAAAACCGGCAGGATTTGGTTATGGATGACCTGGAATCGTGGTGAAGACGATGAAACGGAAATTATTCATAAAAAATCAGTTTCATCCCGGTTACCTTTTTTGTGCTACTCTGATGATGACGGGTTGACCTGGTCAAAACCCATAGATATGTCGGCAAATTGTAAGGATCCTTCCTGGGGCTGGTATGCCACCGGCCCGGGGATAGGCATTCAGATGAAAAACGGAAAGTATAACGGTCGTCTGGTGATCCCGGCCAACCACAGTTACGATGATCCGGATGGCGCTGTGCGCAAAGGCCCGTTTGGTTATGGCGCTCATGTACTGATTTCGGACGATTATGGAAGAACATGGCGAATGGGCGCGCCGATTAAACCCGGCTGCAACGAAAGCCAGGTGACCGAACTGTCCGACGGCACTTTGTTGATGAATATGCGTTCCTACAACGATAAATACAGCCGGTCTATCTCGCTGAGCAAAGATGGCGGCGAAACCTGGAGCCCAATTGAACACGACTATCAACTGGTCGAATCGCGTTGCCAGGCCGCCATACTTAATTACGGAAGTTACAAGGGGAAAAATTACCATCTGTTTTCCAATCCGGCGGTACCGGTTGGCCGCACCCACATGACCATCAAAATCAGCGAGGATGATTGCGTCGATTGGCAGACCGGCATTCTTGTCGATGCTTTTCCTTCAGCCTATTCCTGTTTAGTGAAACTATCAAATGGCGATGTGGCTATTTTGTACGAAACAGGGGAGAGAAGGCCCTACGAGACGATCACTTTTGTCCGTATGAGACTAAAAGATCTGATTCCTTGATCGAAAGTAATTTTACTTTCTAAATATGGGAAATTTTGAATTGTCCTAACACCAATATCGGGATAGGATAAACAATTCACACAAATAATTCTAGCATAAAAACCTGACAGAAATGAGAAAAATCAAGATAAAAACGCATTTCTACTTAAAAATATTCCTTGCGGTATTTGTGGTTGCGTGTACTTCAGATTTTGAAGAACATTATAACCCCAAACGTCAAATAGACAAGAACATCGTTCAGATTTTGAGTGAGGATGAACAATGCTCTGATTTTGTTGAAATGATAGATAAGCTTAAACTGAGAAAAACACTGGGTGAAGCTGCAATCTATACCTGCCTGGCCCCAACCAATGAGCATGTTAGAGTTTACCTGAACGAAATAGGATACAACAACATAGATGAAGTGCCGGAAACAGAGCTTCGTCGGTATGTTAACTATCATTTTATCAGTGGAATGTATTATCAATACGACATTGAAAAAAAATATAAAGATGCTAAAACAGGTTTAAACCCAACGAAAGCAACCTATTATCGGACCCGAAGCGAAGACAAATTACCCGGCAAATCGATACGTATTTTTACACCGGCTTTTTTTGAGGTACAGGGCGACGATTATCGTACGATTTACAATGGCGAAGGGAGCGGTTTTAGAACTGAAACAGCTCAGATCTCAGAAGACCAATATGATATCGATGCCAGCAACGGGGTAATTCATGTTTTGGAATCACCACTCAATGTTTTGCCCAGGACTGACGAAGCCATTCAACGTGAAGGGCAAACATCTGTTTTTAATAAATGGCTTGATAAACATGTGACCTACACTTTGGGAGAAAAAGACGAATTCGGATGGGTTGATACAACGAAATACAAATCGTATACCTTCGGAAGAAACCTGGCCAATGAAACTGTATTATCAACCGTATTTGTGCCAACCGATGAGGCTATTCAGGACTATTTTGAGCCATATATGGCGGATTTATACCATACGATCGATTCCATTCCTGAAAAAATTATCACAGAAATCATTAAAAGCAGCATTCTTGCAGATACCTGGTTTAAAGGAGATATCATCCGGAATAATCCGGAGCTAAGAACAAACACCTATCCGTTAACGATAATCGACCTCCCGTCACATATTGTCGGTTCAATCTTGGCAAGTAACAGTTTAATCTATAAGATTGATAAAATGATTGAACCGCCGAAACTTCACAGCGTTGAAGGGGGAGTTTACATTAAATATGCCAGCTACAGCCAGTGGGACTGGATGTTTGCACACACCAATCTGGAATCGGGCCTTACTGACGGTTTGTATTATCAGCACAGTCCGAAAACCATTCTTATCCAGCCCGATCAGGTTTGGGGATCGCCTTTGGCTGAAGACCTGGAAACAGAAGAACTGGAAAAACGTTACGAAGAGTGCCGTACAGGAATTTTAAATATAAATGTGCTGGAAGACGGAGGGTTCAGAAAACGGTTTTATCCGACAGAATTTGGGTACATCCTGTATGATGATGAAAAGTTTTATGATTATACAGGTAAGTCTGTTTCGCTTCATTCGGAAATACCAACCTGGGTGAGAAGCAATGGAGCGATTTTCGAAATTGATGGATTTTTAACTCCCATGCAAAAAACTGATGTGAGCCGAACCGTTTATGCAATTATCCAGAATAATCCTGATTGCTCTCTGTTCAGAACCGCTTGCATCAATGCCGGTATTGTACCTGAACTGAACCTGACAGGGTTTTTCACCTACACGGTATTTGCTCCAACCAATACAGCCATCCAAAATGCAGGTATAGATGTCAGTAATATGGAGGCAGCCGATTTGTTAGCGTTTGTTAAGCGGCATATTGTGGCCAACCGGTATATCTTTTCCGACGGCGTGTTTAGCGGAAATGTGCAAAACAAAAACGGAGAGTATTTAACCGTTACCGGAGCATGGGACAGTTTTTCTGTAACGGGCCCTTCAGGTGATGCAGTTATACCTGAAACGGTGAATGTTCAGGGAAGTAATGGGGTTGTCCATAAAATTAATCAAGTTTTGTGACCTGTAAAAATTCAGACATGATCAAATTATTTCAAAATATAGGTATTCTTATCTGTTTGCTTTTTAGTTTAAACGGAATAGCCATTGGACAAACCGAATTCATAAAAGGAGTGGTTTTTGACGAAAGTAAAGGTCATCCTCTTCCCGGGGCCACCGTCATGTTTGTGAACCGGAATAACCGGGTTCTTAATGGAGTTACCACCAATAGTGACGGCAAATTTGAATTGCGCAGAACAGGAGAAGAAACAAAAATTGTATTTTCCTTTATTGGTTTCAAAACGCAAAGTCTTGAAATTCAAAGTAAAAACTATTTTGAGATTGTATTATTGCCTGACAATCAGGAAATCAGTGAGGTTGAGGTTGTTGCAGAAAAAAAGCCGAAGGCTGATCTGGGCTTTCTATCTATCGACAAGAAGGAACTTTCCAGCGCTGTTACCTCAATCGATATGGAAGAAATGAAAAATCTTCCGGTTACTTCAGTCGACCAAATGATGCAGGGGGCTGCTCCTGGTTTGCAAATTGTGTCGAATAGCGGAGATCCGGGTGCAGCGGCGTCTATCCGTATTCGCGGAATTTCCAGTGTTACCGGTATCAGCGACCCGCTTTGGGTGATTGACGGTGCGGAAGTGATCGGAGATAAATACAAAGTGGAAAGTATTACTGATTTTGGTTTTAGCCCGATTGGTGATATCGATCCTTCGGATATTGAATCAATTGATATTTTGAAAGATGCATCTGCCACGGCGTTGTATGGTTCGAAGGGGGCAAACGGTGTTATCGTGATTAAAACAAAACGCGGAAAACGCGGAAAGCCCGAATTTACCTTCAGCTCAAAAGTTACATATACTCAGGTACCCAACACCATCCCAATGATGAATGGGGATGAACATCGGATCTTTTCGATTGAAAGTTACCGGGCCGGCGCCGACGATGGAACTTATCTTCCACAGTTACGCGGCGATTTGACTCGTAGCGATGCCTGGGAATATAACAACAATACCGACTGGATGGACGTCATTACCCGGAATGGATATTATCAGCAATATAATACGTCTCTGACCGGTGGCGGCGAACGAATCAATTATTACTGGGGCTTGGGTTATACCAATCAGTACGGTACAACCAAAGGTACCGGGTACGATCGCTTCAATACCCGGTTTAACCTCGATTACCGGGTATCCGACAAATTGAAAATTTCAGCAGACCTGTCGTATATAAATTCCTTGACCGACAAAAGGGGGCAGGATCATCCACTGGATCTAAGCACGGCGATAAAACCGATTACTTTTGCCCGGAACATGGGAGCTTATTATCCGGTATATTCAAAAAACGGACTGGATTACTTTGTCGATCGTGAAGATGTAGTTTCTGTCACTTCTCGCTACAATCCGCTGGCAATCATTGATTATTCAACTTACCTGACCAAAGCAAACCGTTTTATGGCGTCAACGGTGCTCGAGTACAAAATCCTGAGTAACCTGGAATTCCGCTCACAGGTATCAGTTGATTTCCGCGAGTCGGCAGATGATTATTTTATTCCGGGTTATGCAACTGCTGCACTGCCCGGAGAAGAACTTTACAATGCCGGATTGCAGGCTGAGGGCTACCAATTGCTTCTAACAAATAACAATCGCTTGTCCTGGTTTGCAATCAACGAAAGCAATCACCGGCTCATCCTGACTGGTGTGTTAAATATATCGTCTGAGAGGAATAACTCAACTTCTGTGAGTTATTACAATGGTGCTTCACCCGAATTAAGAGCTTCTGATGCATCGGCAATTATAAAAAGTGCATCGGGAACTTTTGGTTCCCAAAAAAACATCGGAATGTTTTTGCAGGGGCACTACGTGATGAAAGACCGTTATTTCTTGACTGTGACAGGAAAAATAGAGGGTGATTCGCGTTACGGAAAAGATAATCTTTATTCGTTGTTCCCGGCCATCGGCGCCGGATGGGAATTGTCAAAAGAAGAATTTCTGTCTTCTGCAAAATGGATCAACTCCGTCAAGCCGCGTTTTGCATTCGGTATCACCGGTAGTTTGCCGGATATTCTGAATTTATATGATGTAGCTTATGGCACTGGTACCGGTTATATGGGCAATACCTACAACTATCCTTCGAAATTTGCCTATGACAAGATCAAAGAGGAACGTACCACGGAATACAATGCAGGTGTCGACTGGAGTTTTTTCGATAATCGTTTGTCCGGACAGTTCGATTATTACGATCGAACGACGAAAGATCTTTTATTGAAAGAAACGCTTTCCTCAACCTTGGGCTACACATCGCAATATGTAAACTTTGGTTCGGTGCGAAATTCCGGCGTTGAATTTGGTATTACCGGAGTTGTATTGAAAGGTGGCAAATCGAAACTGCGCTGGAAATCATTCTTTAATATTGCCCGCAACCGGAACAAATTGTTAAGCCTCCCGGAGAATCTGGACCAGAATTCATTTACAGCTACGAAAGAAGGTTATACCTCAAAACTACAGAAAGGTGATGTGATTGGTGGATTTTACGGTTACCGTGCGTTGGGTGTTTATGCAAAGGACGAGGATGCAATTTTGAGAGATTCCGGAGGAAATATTATTTACGAAGCCGACGATATAACCCCAAAATACATGCGTTACGGGTCTAATTCCGGCCATCAGTTCCGGGGAGGGGATATGATCTATGAAGATATTAACGGCGACGGTATCATCAATGAACTAGATAAGGTACAGGTAGGTGATGCAAATCCTGATTTCTACGGTGGATGGAACAACACGTTTAATTTTCGGAATTGGGTATTAGGAATCAATTTTCAATACCAGTTTGGAAATGAGGTGATTAATGGCACCCGGAAATCTGTGGAAAAAATGGCAGACTCAAAAAACCAGGCCCGGTCGGTGAATAACCGATGGCGAAAACAGGGAGATATTACTGATATCCCGAGGGCTCAGCGTCTTGCTGAATGGAACTACGATGCCTCTACCCGGTGGGTTGAAGATGCTTCGTATGTTCGTCTCAAAAGCGTTTCACTTACCTACAACTTTGATAAAGAATCAATCAGTAATTTGAACCTTGGCATTCGGCACCTGAGTATTTATTTTACCGGGTACAACCTGTATACCTGGACAAAATATCTGGGAATTGACCCGGAAGTCCCGGTAAAAGGAACGGTGAATATGTTTAGTGTCGACGACAATGCAACGGCACCTTCCCGTCAGTTTACAATTGGGCTTAGAGCTTCATTTTAACAATTAAAATCAGAACGATGAGAGTTTTAAATACAATAAAATGCGGATTGCTGGGCTTGATGTTTTTAGCTTCAGGCTGCGACAATTTTCTGGATGTAGATACGCCCGACAACCTGGTAAAAGATGAATTCTGGCAAAACAGGGATCAGGTATACTCTTCGTTAATGGGGATTTACACCTCACTGCACAGTAGTTTAAATTCATTCCATGTATGGGGCGATATCCGCTCGAGTTTATATGCTCCGGGAGTAGGTAGTGAATTTTCAACCAACTATGCGCAATTTCTTCAACACGACATTTATACAAAGAATGGATTGACTTCCTGGTCGCAGGTCTACAAATCGATCACCTGGGTCAATTCGTTTATCCTGAATGCGCCTTTGGCGTTGAATAACGATCCTACGTTTCAGGAAGCTGAATTGACGAATATGCTGGGCGAAGCCTATGCCGTAAGGGCGTTATACTATTTTTATCTGGTGCGTACGTTCAAAGATGTCCCGATCATTAAAGAGCCGTATGAATCCGACTCGCAGGATGTTAATACCGCGGCTTCTCCTGAAGAAGTTGTGCTGGATTTTATTGAGGAAGACCTGGATTTCGCACTGAAAAATATTCCGGAAACTTATCTGACAGTAAATGAAAGGTACGGACGGGTAACGAAAAATGCCGTTCGGGCGATCTGGGCCGATGTGAAACTTTGGCGAAACCAGTATCAGCAATGTATCGATCTGTGCAGCTCGCTCGATGCCGGGTATGCCAATTCGCTGGTAGAGCCTCAGGATTGGTACACCATCTTTAGCCCCGGAAATTCGTCTGAGTCAATTTTTGAATTGCAGTACTTGCAAATTGGCCCCGGTTCTCCCTTGTATGGCTGGTTCTCGTATTACGATACGGGCAAAGAAAAATACCTGGCAAATCTGAGTAACATAAAAGTAAATTCGGAAGAAATACTATATCCCATTGTCTCCGAACTATATAGTACTTCCGATACCATTCGACTGAAATCATACGGGGCGTTCAGAACCGACGGAACGATATCAACCGGTTATGGTTCGGCGCTGGAGGTATATAAATACCTGGGGCAGTCTGCTTATCAACGGTCGTACCGGAGCCAAAACAACCGCACGGCAAATTATATCTTTTACCGTTATCGCGAAGTATTGTTTATGAAAGCTGAAGCCTATGCTATGTTGGGGGAATACGGTGAAGCGGAAAATATTCTGAACATCATTCGCGAGCATTGCGATATTCCGCTGCTTAGTCCCGGGGAAGGTGGAGAAGGGATGGAGTTTTTCTCCCGGCTTCTGATGGAACGTGAATTTGAACTTGGGTTCGAAGGCAAAGAATGGTTTGCTGCAGTCCGGGTTTCACGCCGGTCAGGATACGAATCCATTTTGATTGAGAAAGCGGCAACAAATCATTCCATGGGACAACCTTTTCAGGTAATCCGTGCACGTCTGCTGAATCCTGAAAGTTGGTTTTTGCCCTACTACTACGAAGAGGTTGAATACAATCATCAACTTGAGCAAAAAGAATTCTACAAGAACAAATAGTAGTTGAACCAATAAAACTGAAAGAAATGAAACGAATGATAAAATCCAATCGGAATACTTTGATTGAGCTTTCCGGTTTCTGTTTGATGCTTGTTTTGTTGCTGCTTGTCGTACATGCCTGTCAAAATCAATTCTCGGATGCCCGTTATAATGAAAACGATGAATTACAAATCATGGACTATATCGACAGCCATGAAGATCTCAGTATTTATCGCGAGTTAGTTGAGTATACAGGCAAACGTAACCTGCTGAAAACCGCTGGGACCTATACCGTATTTGTTCCCAATAACCAGGCTTTCGAAAACCTGTTTGACCGATTAACATCAACCGGCGAGAATGTTTCATCAATTACGGATAAATCACCCGAATACTGGTTGAATTATTTCAAATATCATTTATTAAACGAGAAAGTGAATACCAACACCCTGGAACCGGGGCCACTGCCTGTTCCTACCGTTCTTAATAATAAATATGTGATTGCAGATATACGCGATTCGTACAGTTCCATCAAACTGAATAATGTTGCTACTATTCTCGAATACAACATAGAAATGAGCAACGGTTATATCAATATCACGGATGAAGTTATGTCTCCTCCGGTCGAAACCATTTTTGATCAGTTGACGAAAACCGGAAAGTACAGTATTATGCTTGATCTCATTGAAGAAGCCGGATTAACCGGTTATTTAAAGGATAGTACGATTACGCTTTTTATTGAGCGAGACGAGGTATTGCTGCGGAATGATTTTGACAAAGAAACAATTCCGAATCTGCGGGAATGGGTCGAATATCATATGATTCCTGATTCCGGATACTTTATGAACCAACTGGTGAAGAATCGGATTTATTCGCTTTATCCCAATGAAGCATTAACGTTTAGTATTGACAGGTTCGGAAAATATTCAATGAACGGCGATTTCCGGTTTGACCAGTCGCTGGAATACGGAATTGACCGGGTCTGTTTAAACGGAATATATCATTCGGTTGACACGGTTTTGCATATTGTTGAAGCTCCGCCGGCGACGATTCGATTGAACCTGTATCCTCCAGGCAGCCCGTATGGGGCACAAAACGTATTTACCCAGGCTCCTGCGCGCATTGTTCTGAACACCGGAACTCAAAGCTACCACCAGAATAAGGAGAATAAAATTATGGCTTTCGATGCGCAGCAGGTTGGCGATTTTTTCGAGTTAACTTTTTCTGACGTGCCGGCAGGTAATTACAGGATCCGGTTGATTCATCGCGGAGCTACTTCCAGGGGAACGTTTCTGGTAATTTATAATGACGAGATCATTGAAGACAACGTTGTCCTGTCCAAGTCTGACGGTGTATTCGAAGAATGGAGCTATCTGGCTTATAATTACTGTGGAGATATTACTGTTGCAACACGTTCGGATGTCACCTTGTATTTTGCTCTGACGGCATTCGCATCGGGAAGAACCGGGAGCTATTGCTGTGATATACTGATGGATATGATTGAGCTGATTCCCATAATCGACTAACAACAAGAAAATAAAATACAAATGAAAATAAAATGTATCATAAATATAGGATTATTCTTTTTTCTCATCTTAATCAGCCTAAACACAATAGGGCAGGAAGCAGGGAATAGAGGAGAGGTGCCAATGCAGGAGGAAGAACCGACGGTTTCTGCGACTTCAATTAAAAAATGGGATGTGAAATCAGATGCTGTTACATTTGGTGAATTACTTCCGGGTACAGCGGGCGTTTATCTGTTGCAAAACGGAGTTGCCGGCCAAGCACCCCATCTGATGATTCGGGGTGTAAATACGATAAATCTGAATGCGTCGCCTTACGTTTTTGTTGACGGTGTTCCTATGAAATATTCACGTTCATTGTCATCCTTTTTGTCAATTTACGAACCTTCCCGTTTTAATTTTATTAATCCAAATGATATCCGGAGTATTGATATTTTAAAGCAAGGGAATGATTTGTCTTTTTTAGGCGGACGAGGTTCAGACGGAGCTGTTTTTATTGAGACTGACCGGGGCGAATTGGGAGGAACCAAGATCGATTTTTCGGCCCGCGTTGGTTGGATGACCGCCAATTATGACGTTGACCGAATGGATGCTTCCCTGTTTAAAAACTACTTGAGAAATTATTTGATTGAAAACGGTTCTTCTGAAAGTGAATTGAATTCGAATCCCGTCTTTGATCCAAATACGCCCCGTTACAACAACAATACCAATTGGCTGAATTTAATAACGCGAAATGCAAACTTTCAGGATTACCACCTGAAACTGAAAGGTGGAGACGGGGATGCCTGTTATATGTTTAGTGTAGGATATACAAAAAAGGAAGAAACCATTGATAAATCAGACTTACAACGCGTCAATATGCGCTTCAACCTCGATTATAAACTTTCCCAAAAAATTGAAATTTCGAATAACTTGTCTTATTCCAACACGACTTCAACATATGCCGAACAAGGATTTAACGATGCAATAAATCCTATTTATGTTGCAGTTACAAAAGCTCCGTTTCTAAGCCCGTACCTCTATTCATTAACAGGTTTGCTTACGGGTCAACTTTCTGATTCGGATGAGTTAGGAAAAAGTAATCCTTTGGCCCTGGTGAACAGCTTGAAAAACAGCAATGAAGAAAACCGTGTTGACGGAATCATCAATGCTAAATGGAGACTTGCAACCGGAACGTTATTGAAATCGGCATTTGCATTCAACTACTTCAATATGAAGGAGCAGCAATACCGTCCTTCGTGGGGGATTGTTGACGACCTGAACCGGATTCGACAGAATTTTAAGCGAAATTCCAGTGAGTTCCAAATTGTCTGGAATTCGTGGTTGGAGAAAGACGGAGCATTTGGTTCTTCAAATAACTATTCAACGAAAACCGGATTTTTTATTGAATCAACAGAAGAAAAGTCAATTTTTGTTCGCAAAATAAACGCAGGTTCCGACGATTACGAAACTTTACAGGAAGGAACTGTTGATTCAACGTCCAATATCAATTATCAATCGAAGCTAATCGCTTTTTATTTCAATGGGAATGTTGATCTGTTTGATCGTTTAGCATTGCTGGCAAACATTAATGCCGAAGGTTCGTCAAATTTTGGGAAGCAGGGGCGGTGGAAAATTTATCCGGGACTTCAGGGAGTTATAGATCTCCTCGAAAGGAACAGGAATCACCAAATTTCACTGCAAGCGGGATGGGGTAGAAGCGGGAACAACGATTTACGCGGATATTATCACTACAACCTGTATTATCCGGCCAACTATTACGGTTATGGAGGAGTATATCTGGGAAACATTGCCAACGAAAACATCAAACCTGAAATCACCGACTGCTATGATTTAGGAGTGCATTTTGATCTGTTCGGCAATAAACTGATGGTTGACGGAGGCTATTATTATAAAAAGACGTCCGACCTTATTGTTCAAAGAGCAGTACCGATTGAACTGGGGCTCGACCCGCAGTTTGAAAATAACGGTAAAGTGGTATCACAGGGGGTTGAAATCAGTTTGGAAGCAAGCCTGGTAAACCGCGAAAACTTAAACTGGTCTGTGCGAGGAAATCTGTCAACGCTCAAAAATGAAGTGAAAGAACTGTATAACGGTGAGATTATAAAAATGCTCGGAAATGTCAGTACAATTTCCAGAGAAGGGGAAGCAATCGGATCATTTTACGGCTATAAAGTACGGGGAGTTTTTGAGTCTGCAGATGATGTCAATTTAACCAGACCAGACGGTTCAGAGTATAAAGCAGGTGATTACATCATTGAAGACATCAATGGCGACCATAAAGTTAACGATGCCGACCGTCAGTTGATTGGTTCGTCCCTGCCTGACTTATTTGGAAATTTTGGCACAACGATTCGGTTTAAACGTCTGTCGTTGAATGCATTATTTTCTTATTCGGTGGGCAACGACATTTACAATAGTTTTAATCAGCAAATGCACAGCATGAAAGATTATTCAAACCAGTCGACTGAGGTTCTTGGTCGATGGGTTTCCTCTGCCCAACCCGGAGATGGTCTGAGTCGTGCCGCTTATGATGATCCTTCAGGAAACGGTTCTGCATCCGATTTGTGGGTCGAAGATGGTAGCTACCTGCGTCTGAAAAATGTTTCACTGAATTACACGGTTCCGACAAGAGGAAAATTGAAATTCTTTCGTGAGTTAAACATATATCTATCCGGGGAAAATTTGCTCACACTAACAAAATACAGTGGTTTCGATCCGGAAGTGATCAGCTCTTCCGATCCAATGCTTCGGGGAATTGATTTTGGTTCATCACCAGTCCCTCAGTCTTATGTTCTGGGAATTAAGATGTCATTTTAATTAATTATTCAAAAACCGGAAATGATGAAAATAGCAAAAATAAAATCTTTTAGTGCAACTATCCTTGTCGTCGTTTTTGGACTGACTTCCTGTTCCGATTTCTTCGATGTGTCACCTGATAACGCGATCAAAGAAAGCGATTTTTACAGGAACAAGGAGGACCTGAACGCCGGGGCTTTTGGTATGTATGAGTCTTTGTCGCAGGAAGCACATAAACTTTTACTGTGGGGAGATGCCCGTGCCGATATGGTTACAACCGGACAAAAAGACCCCGATCCTTACATCAACGAATTTGTGATGAATAACATCAGTTCAACTAATCCATACACCAATTATGCGGGAATTTACCGGACGATTGCACGATGTAACCGTCAGATGGAGAAAGTTTACGATGTCATGAAACTGGACGAGACCATTGCCGATCGCGATGCCGGGGCTTTCTATGGCGAAGCGTTGTTGTTGCGCTCACTGTGTTACTATTATTTAGTACGCACATTTGATAAATTTCCCGTTATTCTCTCCGATTATGCCGAGGAAATTACCTATATCAGTGAAACCGGCGATACCATTTCAGAACCAACCCTACATCTGACATCCGATCAGATCCGGGGCCTTTATCATATGCCTCAGGATAAACAGGAAGTTTGGACCTTGATCTACAATGATGTGCTGACAGCAATGGGAGTACTTCCCTTAAATTACAAATGGAACGGCTACAACCTTTCAAGCAAGGAACGATATGGCCGGATTTCTCAACCGGTAGCGTCAACTTTGGCTGCCGAAATCGCCCTGTGGCTTGGAGAATATCAGTCCGCTTCTTCATTTTGCGACATTTGTATAAAAAACAACAACCATTCGCTGGGAACTTCAGGGACCTGGCCTACGCAGTTTACCAGTTCGTATGCTTCTCCTCACTCAATGTTTTTACTGGGTTATCAGTACGATAAAAGTTTCCAAACCAACAAGTTGCAGGAGTTTACCTCGTCTGTGCGGGCTAATGGTGGAAAATATTATCTGAAACCGGTCTCTTCGATTGTTGACGAGATTTTTAAGGATGATATTTCTTCGAAGGATTCTGATATCAGATCAACCTTCAGCTACAAAGTGATTGAGGGAGACACGGTAATCTGGAAATACATTGGGTTGGATAATGTTTCATCAATGCGCCCGGCTTTTCAAAGCGACGCAAGCTGGATGCTGGTTCGAAGCGCTGATGTGTATCTGCTAAAAGCAATTGCCGATTTGCGTTTGAATAACTATGCTTCTGCATTCAACTTTGTTAATATGATCAGAGCTGCCAGAGGGCTGGAAATCCTCGATAAAACTGTTTTCAATTATACCAACACGGAACTGATGGACAGCATCATTTTCACGGAACGCGCACGGGAATTTGCCTTTGAAGGGAAACGTTGGTACGATTTAATGTTCCGTTCGACGCTGAATGGGGAAAATGTTCTGGCAAAAACGGTGGCACGTAAATACCCTGCTGACCAGCGTTCAGCGGTTTTTGCCCGACTTCAGGATGAAAAAAATTGGTATGTCCCCGTTGATCCCAAATTGTGGGAGTAGGGGTGTTACAAGCGATAACAATTAAAATATTTACGACATGAACACACGTAAACTGAAAATATATGTTGCCTTGGTTCTGATGCTTGGCTTGACAATGCAGAGCTGCTACAAAGAACAGCACTTTAACTTTCCTGGTCCGTATGAAAATGGCGGTAATGCTCCGACCGACAGCCTTCCTTTTCCTTTTGACAAGAACCGGGAAGCAGGTGTTTGGTTGATGAAAGACGGCGTTCCTGACTATGGGAAGATGTTATTCAAAGGGTATACCGATTTTTACGCCAAAGGCGATACACTATCATGGATAAAGAAAAATGATGGGTTTCATTTGCTGCCACATTATAATTATTACCCATTGTCGAATGCTGACCATTTTGCAGGAGATCCCAATGCATATAAATACAATTGGGCTTATTCAAAATATTTTGTACCGATTGGGGCAGGGAGAAGTTTCTATTTTTATACCAAGGTCACATTCGGTACGATGAGTGCAACTGCTGTGGGCTTATCTTTAGGCATTAGTTGGGCCAATGGCGGAAAATTTGTCTTCGGCATGGATGGTGCGTCAACTGCCGGTGAACCCAAGTTTTTTGTTGATTTGTACGGGACTACGGTTTCTGTGAATCCTGACCTGGGATGGCCAACAATCCCGCAGGTGTTGATTCCGGGAGTTCCTGCCGATCTGGAAGTTATTATTGTCGATGGCTTGTTTTACATGAAGGTAAATGACATCCTGGTGTTTAAGTTCAAACTCCCTTCAGAAAACCTATATTATTATACTCCGCAGATTCGTCCCTGGCGTAATTTCGTGTCGGTTCATGACATGTATATCGAAAGTAGCGACATGTATACCGTTGATTACGCGGTACACGAACAGGAAAACGGGTATTCCCGCATTCAGGCTCCGGCGCTTGCAAAGGCTGCCAATGGTGATTTGATTTTATTTGCCGAAGGCCGTTCGAATCCGCTTGATGTATACGAGCGCATTGCCCAAAATACAATACCGGTTGGTGATTGCGATATTATTACGAAACGATCTGCCGATGGAGGAACTACCTGGAGCGATCAGATCACAGTTTTGGCTGGTGAAGGAGAAAATACAACCTACTGCTTTCCGCAAACTATAACAACCGGAACTGGGGAAATTATTTTGCAATATACTTCCATCAGCGGGTCATTTGTCAATAAAAATTATGTATACAATGCCAGTTCCCAGCGCATCTTTCAACGGAAATCAACCGACAACGGACAAACCTGGTCTGAACCGGTTGATCTGACGTCAAGCCTTGGGGATAATATGGCATACCTGCGTAACAATGCCGGACATGGGATCAGCTTGCGGTCTGAAGCATATAAAAACCGACTGGTAATGCCTTTAACTTACAGTTCAAATGTTGTAAAGCTGGCTATTTCTGATGATGACGGGCAGACCTGGAGGCTAAGTCAGGCAGTATCCGGACAAAAGTTGCAATTTGGATCCATTGTTGAATTGTCGGATAATCGTTTGATGATGGTGCTTGGACATACAAACACTACCCCGAAAAATAAACTGGTGTCATACAGTAATGATGGAGGGGAGACCTGGAGTGCAACCGTTAATATTGCGGCAGATGTGAAAACCGGCGATTTTGGACATCTCTACCCCGGAGTTATCCTCAAGGGTAAAAATGATGAAATCTTGTTCGTTAATTCGACAGCACGGGAGTCTGATTCAGAAACCATGAATAGTCCGATCTATCCGGTGTCGCCTGCTATTTTTACCAGTACCGATGAGGGTATTACCTTCCCCCAATCAGAGCAGCTTTCCACCAGAGAATCATATTACGGATATAATGTTCCTTTTGGGTTCATGGATGCAGTTGTTCTTGATAACGGAACGGTTGTAATTGTTGGTGAAGGCGGTGTGGAAAGTACACGGGAAGGAATAGTCGTCTATAAAAAATAACAGGAGACCAATGAAAAACTTGCAGTTGGAGCAGATTTTTTCTGCATCCGACTGCAGGCCTGAAAAGTAAAAACTCTAAAACTGTTTGAAAGATGATGAAGAAACTGGCATTTGGCTGTTACGCGAAAGTTTTATGCTATGTAATATTCCTGCTGTTACTCATCGGATCAACGGATGCTTGCCGGTCACAATCCATTGACCACAGACTGTCGAAAGCAAATAGCCTGTTTTTTGAAAAGGATTATACCAATGCCTTGCCGGCATACAATCAACTGTTAACTGAACTGACAGACAGCGTCGATCTTTCCAACCTGTATTGTTATGCAGCGATTTGTTCGGAAAAACTGAAAGATACCATTCAGGCATATGGGTATTACAAAAATGCAGTGGCATATCGTTCGGTCCAAATGTCGGTTTACAACAAGTTATATTCATTGGCCGGGAAACGAAACGACATGGCATGTCAGGAATTTGTCTTGCTACAAAAAATAGGAGTTTTTCCTTCGGAACAGAAAGAAAGCCGCAAGAAGCTGGCTTATCTTTATGCTGCTACCCGACAGTATTCAAAACTATTGAAATTAGCTGAACAACTGCTATATGACGAGCCGGCCAATCATGAATACCATTATTTGAAAGGTGTTGCCCTGCAGAATTTCGGTGAAACTGAAATGGCAGAACAAAGCCTGCGAAAAGCGCTTGAAATGAATCCGGACGATTATGCTGCCAATGTGAACCTTGGCCTGCTCTTGTTCAACCGGGCGTCGGCAGCTTTCGATAAAGATCAGGCTGAGTACGAAAAAGTGAACGACCCTACATGGAATGAATACCTGGTTTATCTTCAAAAGATGAAACAGATTAAAGCCATGTACAACGAAGCCGAACCTTATCTTTCAAAAGCCTGTCAGATGAATTGCAATGACTCACTAAAAAGAGCCTTGGAGATTCTGAAGTCCAGGACAGCCGAGATCAAGGGTTAGGAAAAGAAAAATGCAAAAACAACAAATGCTCTCTTAAAAAAGAAGGGGACAGCGACTTCCCCTTCTCATGCAAAAACTAACAATGCTTAGTATTTATTAACTAAACACTTTTACAAAGATGACGAAAATTTCTTGTATCAGAAACTCATGTTTTTTACAGATTCTCATTTTTTTTATTTTATCCCGAAGTTTAATTTTTGCAAGTAGATGTGCTGATAAATATCTGTTTATTAATTATTTATTTCCATTTTATGTTCAAGAGAAATAAGATATTTGAAGTTAGTTTATTCATTTTTCCTTTTGTATTTTCCTGCCAGCATGGTTCCGTAAGGCAAAAAATGCCCAATGTCCTGTTTATTGCGGTCGACGATTTGCGTCCGACCATCGGTTGTTATGGTGACACCAAAGCGGTAACGCCAAATCTCGATCGGTTGGCTGCACAGGGTGTGGTATTTACAAAAGCCTATTGCCAGCAGGCCGTGTGTAATCCTTCCCGGGCTTCTGTTATGACCGGATTGCGTCCCGATCAGATTCGCGTTACCGACCTCGTGACCCATTTTCGGGATGCTGTTCCCAACGTGCTCACCTTGCCACAGGCGTTTAGCGCAAATGGGTACGAAGCTATCGGGATCGGGAAGATATATCATGGCGGAAAAAAAACACAAGATGAAATATCATGGACGAAACCTTCCAGACTGAATCTGTCTGTTAAAAAGGCAGAATATGCGCTCCCGGAAAATAAAACCGGACAAAAAGCTGCTTCATACGAGTGCGCTGCCGTTGATGACGAAGCTTATGAAGACGGGCAAATTGCCAGGGAAGCTATCCGGCAACTCCGTGAACTGAAACAATCGGATAAACCTTTTTTTCTGGCGGTGGGCTTCAAGAAACCGCACCTCCCGTTTTGTGCGCCCGAGAAATACTGGAACATGTATCATCCTTCAGTTTTCGATAGCCTTTCCGATAGGGGAAAGCCTGTTGGCGCTCCGGATATCGCTTTTCATCATTCACAGGAATTGCGTGGGTATGCCGATATTCCGCAGGAAAGTGAGATTGATTGTACAACGGAAAGAGCGCTGTGGCATGGCTATTATGCCAGCGTCAGTTTTGTGGATGAACAGATTGGAAAGCTGCTCAATACGCTGAAAGAACTAAATCTTGAAAAGAATACGATCATTGTATTATGGGGAGATCACGGCTATCATTTAGGAGAACAGGAGTTGTGGTGCAAATCGACCAATTTTGAACTTGATTGTCGTATCCCCTTAATCATCTCTGCTCCGGGAGTGTCAAAACCCGGATCGAAGTCGGAAGCGTTAGTGGAAGCGGTCGATATTTACCCGACCCTGCTCGATTTGTGCAGCCTGCAACCCCGAAGTGAGCTGGCCGGGATGAGTACAAGACCGGTTCTTGCAAATCCTTCCGTAGAAATTAAAGAGGCCGCCTTCAGCCAGTTTGTTCGTCCCTATGGGGCTTTAATGGGAAAGCCTGTTTCCCACATGGGATATTCTGTAAGGACTAAAGACTGGCGTTACACCGGATGGTACAATGCAAAAAATGATTCACTGGAATTTACCGAGTTGTACCATCTGAAAGAAAACCGGATTGAAAAGAAAAACGATTCCGGAGAGGTGCAATTTTCAGAGATTGAGGCTGATATGCTCCGTCTGCTTGAGGATTATAAAAATGGAAAATAGAAGAAGGTTTGATCCTTTGGTTTTACTTATTAAAAATTGAAAAAAACAAACGTATGAATATCCGATTGATCCCTTTTATTACAGCATTTGTATGGGTGGCTATCTCTCCATTACATGCCTGCACCAACAGCGATAACGTAACGGCTGTTGTGCCGACAGAAAAAACAATCTCAGCCAAAATCAGCAATCTTCAAAAACAAATTCCGGTATTGACTCAGAAAGCGGGATGCACGGTACTTCAGATTCGTGTTCAGGTTGAAAAGCCTTTGGCTTTCACCATTGAAAAAGTAAAGATCGATCTCGGAGGAACAACCGATATCAATGATATTCAAAGTATAAAACTGGTTTACACGGGCGAAGGCCCCTCGTCAACCCAACGCCAGTTTGGGGAAACTTCTATGCCGGCGTCTTCAGTGGTATTTAGTGACAAACTTTTAGTCTCAAAACCAACTGCCTGTTTTGAGTTGTTTGTACAATTGAAAGATCACATCAACTTGCTGCACCGGGTCAATGCCTCCTGCATTTCCATTGAAACGGATGCAGGAGTAATCGATAAGATCGAAAAATCGGAGGCAAAAGGCTTGCGGGTCGGAACTGCCCTCCGCCAACACATGGACGACAACGTGCATACTTACCGCATTCCCGGGTTGACGACCACTAACAACGGCACGCTGCTGGCTATCTACGATGTTCGGCGGGAAAGTGCGCGCGACCTTCAGGGTAATATGGATATCGGCATGAACCGCAGCACCGATGGGGGAACCACTTGGGAGCCATTGCAGATTGTACTCGACCGCGGAACCTGGGGTGGTTTGCCGCAAAAATTCAACGGGATCAGCGATGCCTGTATTCTGGTGGATGAAAATACCAACGACATTTTTGTGGCTGGCCTGTGGATGCACGCGGTGCTGGATTCAAACGGAAAATGGATTGAAGGGCTGACGGAAAACTCAACCAACTGGCAGCACCAGTGGAGCGGAAAAGGTTCGCAGCCGGGTTTTGATGAGAAACAAACCTGCCAGTTTCTGATCACTAAAAGTGTCGATGATGGGAAAACCTGGTCGCAACCGCTGAACCTGACACGGATGTGCAAAAAAGAGGAATGGTGGCTCTGGGCTCCAGCACCGGGGCACGGTATTACTTTGAAAGACGGGACGCTTGTTTTTCCGACACAGGGGCGCGATGCTTCCGGGAAATCATTTTCAAATATCACCTGGAGCAAAGATGGCGGCCAAACCTGGCACACCAGCAACCCGGCCAGCACAGGAACTACGGAAAACATGATTGTTCAGTTAAACGATGGTTTCATCATGCTGAATGCCCGGGACGGGAAAAACAAGGGCAACCTTTCTTCCACAAATGGCCGGGTAATCAGTATCACGAACGATTTGGGCGAAAGCTGGGCAGTTCATCCTACCTCAAGAGGGGCGTTGATCGAACCGGCCTGCATGGCCAGTCTGCATAAACACGAGTACACCGAAAACGGACAAAAGAAAAGTATCCTGCTGTTTTCCAATCCCAATTCTAAAACTGACCGAAACAATATGACCATCAAGGTTAGTTTTGACGATGGGGCTACCTGGCCGGAAGAACATTGGATTTTATTGGACGAAGGAAAGGGGAGAGGTTATTCCTGCCTGACTTCTATTGACGAGCAAACCATTGGTATTTTATACGAAGGAAGCCAGGCTGATATGGTTTTTCAGAAAATCGGACTGAACGAATTGATCGGAAAATAAGAAGAGTATGATAGAAATTAAAAAATCGTTTCCGTGAAAGATATTTGTCATATAACGGGTATTTATACCCATTCGGTTTATGTTATTTTAACCTTTTTGTTGTTCACAACCTTTCTGTCTCAGGCAAAAGATCGAAGAAAAACGATTGATCCTGATTTCCAAAAGTCAGTTGTCTGGGAGGCCCGCGAGAACAATGCCGATGGGTACCGCATTCCCGGGATCGTTGTCACGACAAAAGGCACGGCGTTGGCATTTGCCGAAGAACGTCTCCTGTATGGCGATGCCGATCCGAAATCGCTGGTCGTGAAACGAAGCATCGATGACGGCTTTAGTTGGTCCGAATCTATCTATGTTGAGAAATGCGATGGTTCTTTCTGGTCTGAAAATCAGGATCAAATTACCCCATCCGATTCAAAAGAAAAAAAAGAAGTGTGGACCAACATCTGCCCGCTGATTGACCGTGAGACAGGGCGTATTTTTTTCTTTTATGCCTTGAGCGAAGGAAAAGTTGCCGGAAAAAACCTGCAACGCTATACCCGCCTGTTTTACAAAACCAGCGACGACGATGGGTTAAACTGGTCGGAACGGGTGGAGCTTACCAATATGATGAAGGTGAAGGCGGATGGCTTGCCCAATGTGGATAAGAACGGAAAGTTGCGAACCGATGCAAATGGTTTTCCCTGTGATTTTATGGGACGTTCATTTCACATGCCTGGTCCCGGACATGGCATTCAGTTGAGCAACGGGCGTTTGCTGCTCCCGGTGTGGAGCCGCACTGCTTTGGCTGTAGCCGGGAAGGGCGAAATTCCGGTTGAAGAACGAAAATACGGGCTGGGCACCATATACAGCGACGATCATGGAATGAGCTGGAAATTTGGTTCAGCATTCGGACACGATGGGTGGAACATGAATGAGTCGCGGCTGGCCGAACTGAGAAACGGGGATGTTTACATTAACGCACGGTATGTGAACCCTGCTTCGGCGGGCCGGAACAATCAGCGGATCGTGGCCAAAAGCCAGGACGGAGGAGTATACTGGGGTGATATTCATATTGATAAAAATTTTCCACAGAGCAATCCTTGCGACGCCGGTTTGGTTTCACTTGAAAAGGGTAATAACAGGTTATTGTTGTACAGCAAAAACGAATCAACCGATGGACGAAAAAACCTTGTTGTCCGTGTCAGTTTCAACGATGGCAAAAGCTGGCCTGTGGTAAAAGTGGTGGACGAAGGTTCTGCCGGATACAGCGATATGGCCGCGTTGCCCGATCAAACGGTTTTATTGATCTACGAAACCGGAAAAAACAGCCCGGTATATTGTATCCGGTTAAACCCGGATTGGATGAATGAACCAATTAATTAATCATGAAAAAATCAATATGCTGCGTTTTTCTGGCTTCTCCGCTATTTTTTTCCTGTTATGAAAAAAATGAGATACAAAGCAAGCCCAACATCCTGTTTATTACCATCGACGATATGAATGACTGGACAACTGTGTTTGATAAAAACAACCCGGTTAAAACGCCGAACATCGAAAAACTGGCAAAACGCGGGGCATTTTTTACACACGCCTATTGTTCGTCGCCGGCCTGCAACCCGTCGCGGGCGTCGGTGATGACCGGAACCCGGCCTTACAGAACAGGCATTTACGGAAACAGTTCCGACTGGAGGAATGCGCTTCCTAAAACAAAAACCGTTCAACGTTATTTTAAAGAAAACGGCTATTTTGTCTGCGGCTCAGGAAAAATTTTTCATCATCACGACGACTGGGCTTTTCATGACAATGCCTCGTTTCACGAATTTTTGATGATGTCGGTTAATGAGCCGTATCCCGATAAAAAGCTGAATGGTCTGGATGAGTATGGATCAAGAAACACCGATTGGGGACCCTGGCCCGACGATATCCAAAAAACTGCCGATTACCGCACTGCTGAATACGCCATTCAGAAATTACAGCAGAAATTTGATCAGCCATTTTTCCTGAATGTGGGAATTTATAAACCTCATTCGCCGTTTTTTGCGCCTCAGGAATTTTTTGATCGTTATCCGGACGAAACGCTTCAACTGCCTTCGTTATTGGCCGATGACCGGAATGATTTTCCCGGTGGCGCCCATGATTTGCTTAAATCGACTGATTGGTTTTGGGCCGGTATGCAAAAAGCGCTGGATGAAAAACCGGGTGCGTACAGAGATTACGTGCAGGCTTACCAGGCTTGCGCCTCGTTCGCTGATGAAATGATCGGAAGAATCATCGATGCGCTGGCCAAAAGCCCATATCGCGACAACACGATCATCGTACTTTGGTCTGATCATGGCTTTCATTTGGGTGAAAAAGACCATTTTGAAAAGTTTGCCTTGTGGGAGAAAACAACACATATTCCGTTTATCGTTGTTGCTCCCGGAGTAACAAAACCACACATGATCATTGACCAACCGGTGGATATGACCACGATTTACCCTACTCTGGCTGAATTGTGCGGATTGAAGATTCCTCCGCATGTGGATGGTTTTAGTTTAGCGCCCCTGTTGGAAAATCCGGATATGGAAGTTCCGCCGGCATTAATGACCTATATGAAAGGAAACCATGCCGTCAGGACAGAAAGGTGGCGCTACATTCAATATGCTGATGGAAGCGAAGAATTGTACGACCACCTTAACGATCCAAATGAATGGATAAATGTGGCCGGAAAAGACGAAAACAAGGAAATCATTTTTGAATTGAAAAAAATCATTCCGGCGGAAAATGCCGATTTGGTGCCTGATTTAGTTCCAAACCACTAATTCATCAGAAAATGAAATCCTTACAACACCACGAAATCTTTGGCAACTGGGCAACTCTTTTGTTGGCGGCAGATGACTATGAAAACATCGATTTTTCAAGATTAGCCGACGAAATCGATGTGCTGATCGCTTCGCGGCCCAACGGCATCTATTCAAATGGCACAGCCGGCGAATTTTATGCTCAAACCGAAGATGAATTTGACCGGATCAGCCTGATGCTATCGGAAAAATGCGAAAAAGCTGAAATCCCGTATCAGATTGGTGTCAGCCACATGAGCCCGCAAATTTCGCTGGAGCGTTTGAAACGGGTTCGTCACTTACAACCGGGAGCGGTGCAGCTTATTTTGCCCGATTGGTTCCCGGTTACCTTGGACGAAGCAGTCATTTTTTTGCAAAAGATGGCATCAGCAGCAGGTGGCATCAGCTTGGTTTTATATAATCCGCCACATGCAAAAAGTCAACTACAGCCCGAAGAATGGTCAATCCTGAAGAAAAAAATCCCCTCGCTGGCCGGCCTGAAAGTGTTTGATCAGAATGGTGATGCCAATTGGTACCCGGCTATGCGGAAAAACAGCAACGGCCTTTCCTTGTTTATTCCCGGCCACCGGCTGGCGAGCGGAATTCAAAAGGGGGCGCACGGCGCTTATTCCAACATAGCCTGCCTGAACCCTTTTGCCGCACAGCGCTGGTACGAACTGACGCAAACCGACCTGCCGGCAGCTTTGGACCTCGAAAAGCGGATCAATCGGTTTATGAGTGAGCTGATCACGCCATTCATCACCGAACAGCATTATCCCAATCATGCCTGCGACCGGTTGATGGCTTTGGTGGGCGGATGGGCCGATGTGGGTGCAAAGCAACGTTGGCCGTACCGTTCAATTCCCGAATCTTTTGCGGTACAGGTTCGTCAGAAGGCACAAACGTTAATACCTGAATTTTTTACCCGGTATTGATTCAAAGCTGGAATTCCGGAAACTGTCCTTCCTAAACCGGTTTCGCGTTGATGTGTTATAAGAATAGTTTAAATCCGCGTCCAAAGCTGTAAATTTGCTAAACGGGTTTCGAATTTTTTACTTATTTCGCGCCCTTCAAATAAATGAATGTATGACGCGTACTGAGGAAGAAAAGATCAACGAACTTTGTAAGCTGTTACTCGAAATTGGCTCATTGCTTATGATTTCCGGGGCAAATACGGCACGGATCAGGATTACCATTTTACGTATTGCCAGCGCTTACGGCTACAGCGCCGAATTGCTGATTACGCACCGGGCGTTAATGTTAACCCTGTTTGCGGAGGACAAAGATTATTTTTTCAGCAGGTTGAAACGAACGCTGCCACACGGGATAAATTTTAAAACGGTGAGCGGTATCAGCCGGATGAGCTGGAGGATTGTGGAAGAAAAATGGAACCTGCAACAGGTTCAGCAAGAGTTGGATCGGCTTAGGACCTTGCCGCATTATCCGCGTCTGGTAACTTTATCGCTCGTTGGTTTGGCCGGAGCATCGTTTTGTCGTCTTTTTGGCGGCGGGCTTACTGAAATGCTGATTGCTTTTGTGGCCACCTTTATCGGATTGTTTGTCCGTCAGGAAACAGTGAAGCGGGCTTACAATACTTATTTATGTGTGTTTATGGCTGCTTTTGTTTCTTCATTGATTTCCGGTTTGGCCGTATTTCTGAACATTGGAGAACATCCGGATTATGCGTTTGCAACTTCTGTTCTGTACTTAATTCCGGGCGTTCCTTTAATTAATTCCCTGACCGATTTGCTGGATGGCAACATCATGAACGGGGTTGTACGCGGAATAAACGGTTTGATGATCGCTTTTTCGATCGCCTTAGGCCTGTTGGGCGCTATTTTGATTTATAACATTTGATTTGCCGGTAGAAAGAACTCACAATAAGATTGATTATACAGGTATGGAATGGATTGTATTTGTTGAAAAATGGGTTTGGTTGGGCTTTGCGGCTTTAGGTTTCGCTATTTTGTTTAATGTACCGCTTCGCACCCTGTGGCCAGCTTTTGTGCTGGGCGCCTTGGGTGGTGTCTTAAAATTGGTTACTATGAGCCTGGGCGGCGGAATTATCCTGGGTTCATTTCTGGGCGCCGTGTTGATTGGCTTTATGAGTATCGCGGCAGCACATTATAAACATGCGCCGCCAATGGTTTTTGCCATACCCGCGGTGATTCCGATGGTTCCGGGAGCATTTGCCTACCGGATGATGATTGGGATTATTAAGCTCACCGGAGATGTTGATCCGGCCATCTTTGTTGAGTTAATGAACGACACGGTGAATAATGGACTGAAAGCTTTATTTATCCTGCTGTCCCTGTCGCTGGGTGTTTCTGCTCCCATGTTACTTACCCGCAGGGAGTCGGCTAAAGAAATTAAAGTTTCACTGAGAATTGATGAGTTGATTAAAAAATAATTCTTTGCCGGATGTCGAACATGACTTATCTTTAGTCGGATCAAAAAGCCAGATTGATATGAGACGACTACCTTTACTTCTTCTTTTGATGTGTTCGTTGTGCCTGCATGCACAGATCTCCGAAAAGAAAACATTAACAACCAGCGACTTTGCCTCGTGGAATACCATCGACGGTGTGAGCATTTCCAATAATGGCCGATATGTCGGTTACGAATTAAACCCGCAACGGGGAGACGGTAAACTGCTGATTTATCATTCCGGGACCCATCAGACGGATTCAATTCCAAGAGCATTCGGGGCAATTTTTTCTCCGGAAGAGAATTTTGTTGTTTTTAAAATCAAAGCGCCCCTTGATTCGGCGCGAAAGGCTGAACTTCGGAAAGTAAAAAAGGAAGATATGCACCAGGACAGCCTGGGTATCTTCTTCCCGGAAACAAAAAAAACGTACAAGTATCCTAAGCTGAAATCATTTGCTGTTCCGAAAGAAAATGCCGAATGGATTACCTTTCTAACCGGTGAAGAATTTGTAACAAAAGATTCCGTTCTGCAAGCCAGCGAAACTCCCGGGAAAGATAAAACGCCAAAAAATAACGGCGACAAGGTGAAAAATATGATCCTTTTTCATGCAAAAAGCGCAGATACAATCCGGGTCACGGGCGTAAGCGAATTTTATATCCCGAAAGAAGGACAATGTATCGGGTTTATCCGCGAGACCGGCGATTCGGTTAAAACGGCTTCGGTGCACTTATTTGATCCGTTATCGCGTGAAATTCGGACGGTTTTTCAGGCGCAGGGCGAGGCAAAAAAACTGGTTACCGATGACCGGGGAACCCGTTTTGCTTTTTTGTTCTCACCCGATACCACCGAAATAAAAACATTTGTACTGAAGACGGGAAGTTGTAAAAGCGGACTTTTCGATTTTCAGGTGGATAAAAGTACGCAGGGAATACCTATTGGATGGGCTCCATGCGAACACGGGAACCTGTTTTTTTCGGAAGACGGAAGCCGGTTATTTTTGGGCACAGCGCCGCTTCCGGTGCAGGACCCGAAAGATACGCTGACTGCAGAAGAACGGGTTCAGGTGGATGTATGGAGCTGGCACGATTTGGAGCTGCAAAGCCAGCAAAAGGTGAATGTTGAAAAGGAAAAGAAACGCAGTTACCTGGCTGTTGTTTTTCCGGATGATCAGAAATTTATTCAGCTGGCTGACCCGTCAGTTCGCGATATCACCACCACCGGGAAAGGAAATGGCCAATATGCCTTGGGGAAAAATGAATTACCATACAAAAGGGCCTTATCCTGGACCGGAAATTCCAGTGGCGATTACTACGCGGTTGACACCGAAACCGGGGTAAAGCACATAATGGTGCAGAATATGGACCGGGTATGGATATCGCCTCATGGGAAAAATGTAGTCTGGTACAATCCGGCCGACAGTAGCTATTATGCACGTTCCACAAACCCTGAAAGCCAGTCCGTCAACCGGCTTACCAAATCAATACCGCTTGCTTTTTACGATGAACTGAGCGATACCCCGGATGATCCCCAGCCTTATGGTTTGGCTGGATGGGGTAAAGACGACCGGTTTGTATACATCTACGACCGGTACGACATTTGGAAAGTTGATTTAGGCATGACGACTATTCCGGTAAATGTAACCCGTGGCTTCGGACGAAAAATGAATCTGCGTTTTCGTTACCTGAAACTTGATCCGGAAGAAAATTTTATTGATCCTGAAAAAACGACCATTGCGGCTTCATTTGATGAGAACACCAAAGCCTCGGGCTTTTTCACGGTTGATTTTAAAAAATTTCAGGAACCCCGGTTGCTGCTTGACGGAAGTTATAAATTCGGAATACCGCAGAAAGCAAAAAACCAGGAAAAGATCGTATATACCAGGGAAAGCTGTGTCGAATTTCCTGACCTCTGGCTGAACAACCTGCGGTTTGAAAAACCAATAAAAATATCGGATGCCAATCCTCAGCAAAAAGAATACAATTGGGTGGATGTCATGCTGGTAAAATGGACTTCTTTTTCGGGCGAGAAGATGGAAGGTCTCCTGTATATTCCTGAAAATTTTTCATCCCGGAATACCTACCCGATGATCGTGTATTTCTATGAACGGAATTCCGATCATAAGTTTGCACACTCAATCCCTTCGCCCAGCCGATCTGTGGTTAATAAAACGTTTTACGCCAGCAACGGGTATCTGATTTTTGTTCCCGACATTGTTTATAAAAACGGTTATCCAGGCCAAAGCGCGTATGAAGCAATTGTCAGCGGAACACAATACCTGATAAATAATTATCCTTTTATTGACGGGAAAAAGATTGGTTTGCAGGGACAAAGCTGGGGAGGCTACCAGACAGCCTACTTGATTACGCAAACGGAATTGTATGCCGCAGCAATGGCCGGCGCTCCGGTTAGCAATATGATCAGCGCGTACGGAGGTATTCGCTGGGAAAGCGGAATGTCGCGCATGTATCAGTACGAGCGGAAACAAAGCCGTATTGGCGGGACATTCTGGGATAAACCGATGCAGTACATCGAAAATTCGCCCTTATTTTACGCGCCAAAAGTGAAAACTCCGCTGCTGATTATGCATAACGATAACGACGGGGCAGTGCCCTGGTACCAGGGAATCGAGC
Source organism: Gaoshiqia hydrogeniformans (assembly GCF_049347105.1). Taxonomy (GTDB): domain Bacteria; phylum Bacteroidota; class Bacteroidia; order Bacteroidales; family Prolixibacteraceae; genus Gaoshiqia; species Gaoshiqia hydrogeniformans. Next base: position 4,791,618 of record NZ_CP186334.1, on the reverse strand, counting down.
TGTTTACAGCCCTTCGCCGGCTGGACAAACCGGTTTGGATGTTAACCTACAACAATGAGCAGCACAATTTGAAAAAAGAAAGTTGGGGAAACCGCATGGACCTGGATATTCGCATGAAGGGCTTTTTTGATCATTACCTGAAAGACAAGCCAATGCCTTTGTGGATGAAAAATGGAGTGCCGGCCAAAGATAAGGGTAAAGAAACGGGGTATTAACCAAAATACGGAAAAAGGCTCAGGCAACAGATTTTAGCAAGGATCGTGCCTGAGCCTTTTCGCTGATCGCCGATTTGTTTTTTATTCGAGGATCAGTTCAATCACCGGAATCTCCACCTTTGGCTTTACAACCGGAAGACTCAGGTTCAGGTCATTCTCAAATCCTTCTTCTCTCATCCCGTGTCCGTAGCGGCTGGTTATTTTAATTTCGGAGGCGTCGTGAAGAAATTGGGCGTATTTCACTTTTCCCTTGTACCCGGGCAAGGTAAAGTTTTGCAAGGGATAGTCGAGTAAATGCACATAAAGCCGTTTGGTTTTCGGATTGTATGTCAGCAGGCTGTGTTCAGGGACGGCATAAGTTGCCGGCGCCTCAGTGCATCCGTAAATCGAGCGGCTATTATATGTCATCCATTTACCCATTGACTCCAGTGCAGCATTGGCCCGGTGATCGAATACGCCGCGGGCCGTTGGTCCGACATTCAGCAGCAGGTTTCCGCCCTTGCTAACCGACTCGATCAGCAGAACCAGCAACTGTTTGGTGTCTTTCCACGAGGTTTCGTCGCGGTAGTAACCCCACGATCCGCTGAAGGTCTGACAGGTTTCCCACGGAACCCGTTTGCCGTTCACTTCAGGCCATTTGGACACTTTATATTGTTCGGGGGTTGTAAAATCCCAACCGTCTTCGTAATCTTTCAGATCGAGACGGTCATTGATCAGGATGTTGGGTTGAAGCCCGCGAACCATCGCCAGCAGCTTTTTCGAATCCCAGTCGACATGTCCCTTCCCGTTTTCACCGGGATATGAAAAATCAAGCCAGAGAATATCAATTTTTCCGTAATTGGTCAGGATTTCGCGAACCTGGTTGTGAAGGTATTCGCGGTATTTAGCCATGTCGCGGTTTTTATTAAGTTCGGCATGTTGCGCCGGGTCGTTTGTCCGTTGCGGGTGGACCCGGTCGACGGTAAAATGCGGATGATGCCAGTCGATCAGCGAATAATAAAAACCGATTCCCAGCCCTTCCGCACGAAATGCTTCCACAAACTCTTTGATGAGGTCGCGGCCAGCGGGTGTGTTGGTGGCTTTGTAGTCGGTATATTTCGAATCGAACAGACAAAAACCTTCATGGTGTTTGGTGGTGATTACCGCATATTTCATCCCGGCTTCTTTGGCTTTTTTAGCCCATTCGCGTGGATTATACAAATCAGGATTAAAGTATTCGAAATATTTTTGGTAGTCGGCATCCGTGAGCTGTTCCCGGTTTTTGACCCATTCGTGCCGGGCGGGCAATGCATACAGCCCCCAGTGAATAAACATGCCGAAACGATCGTTGGTCCACTGGGCCATTCGTTCGGTTTTTTGAGCGTCGGTTTCCTTACCCAGTTTCCCCGATTGAGCAAACAAAAGAGTAGTTGCTGAAATCAGCATCAATAACATAACGGCTTTTTTCATTTTACTTGATTTAGGTTGATGTTTGCAGTCGATATCTTCTGTATGGATATCAGTACATTGCCAAAGATAAAAAAGTCGATTGATATGACGACCGGAAGAGAGATAAAACCGCAACAGATATTCAGACTGAACTCATTTTTCAGCCCGGGAATGCCTTATGCTACAAGTTGCAGCCGGGGTCATGTGTTTCCGGTGATGATTTGGCGGGATTGCCGGTTTTGCTTTGTATATTTGTATGAAAGCAAAAATTTAACAAAATGGTACTTCAGGTATTACTCGTTATTTCGATCATCTTACAGTTATTTGCCGTTGGGGTCGCCATCAAACTGACCAAAGTGACCAAATACAATTTTTCGTGGATCCTGCTGACCATTGGTTTTATCCTGATGGCTATCAGTCGTTTGGTTGAGTTTCTGCCCTACATCAGCAATTTTGAACCGCAGGAACTGGGCGAGGTTATGGTATGGTTTGGCGTGGTCATTTCACTCACCTTTGCCATTGGCGTGTTTATGATCCAGCGGATATTTAAGTATATGAAACGCGTTGAAGATTCGCGGCGTTTAACGGAAAAAATGTTTCTGAACACCATTATCCAAACCGAAGAAAAAGAACGTAAACGCTTTGCCAAAGACCTGCACGATGGACTGGGGCCTTTATTATCGACTGTGAAAATGTCGGTTTCGTCGCTGGCCCAACTTGAACACGACAAAGCCTCGGATGAAATTGTCCGCAACACCGAGATGGTGATTAATGAAGCCATCAAATCATTAAAAGAAATTTCGGACAACCTGAGTCCGCATGTACTGGATAATTTTGGCCTGTTACGGGCTCTTCGCAGTTTTTCGAATAAAATTAATGCAACAAAAGCCATCCGGATCAAACTGGATTCGAACCTGGGAGATGAGCGCTTTGATACCAATGTGGAGGTAGTGCTTTACCGGGTTGTATGCGAATTAATTAACAATACAATTAAACATGCCCGGGCAAAAAAAATTGAAATCAGTTTGATCAAAGTTGAAAAAAACCTTACCATTGTGTATAAAGACAACGGGAAAGGTTTTAATCCGAATAAGTTGCTGAGCCAAACCGCCAACGAAGGTATGGGGTTCTCAAATATTTTTTCACGCATCAACTCGCTGAAAGGTGAAATCAATGTGGAAAGCGGGCCCGGAATGGGAACCATCGTCGTCATAAAAGTAAAAACGGAAGATGAATAATGAAATCCGAAAGATTATCCTGGTGGATGATCATACCTTATTTCGAAACGGACTGCGAATTTTGCTAAACAGTTTGAACGGTTACCAGGTTGCCGGAGAAGCGGCTAACGGACAGGAATTTATCGACTTGCTCGAAACAACGCCGGTTGATGTTGTTTTGCTTGATATTGACATGCCGGTAATGGACGGAATTGAAGCTGCCAGGAAGGCTATCCAGAAGTATCCCGAGCTGAAGATCATCACCTTGTCGATGTATGGTGAAGAGGATTATTATTATAAAATGGTCGATGCGGGAGTGAAAGGATTTTTACTGAAGAATTCGGACATGAATGAGGTGAAAAATGCCTTGAGCACCGTGTACGAAGGAGGCAATTACTTTTCGTCTGAACTGCTGCAAACCCTGGTAAACAGCCTGCGTTCCAGTTCGAGAAGCAAAGTGCCGCAATCTGATCTCTCGGAACGTGAAATTGAAATTCTCATCTTAATCTGCCAGGGCTTGTCAAACCAGGAAATTGCCGACCAGCTTTTTATTTCAAAACGCACCGTCGATAAGCACCGGGCGAATATCCTTGAAAAAAGCGAGTGTAAAAACACGGCCCAACTGGTAATGTATGCCATTAAAAACCAGCTGGTTGAAATATAATCTACTCACAGGTTAATGAGATCGTGTTTCAACGCGTAAATAATGACTTCAACAATATTTTTCGAACCGGTTTTTTCCATTAAGCTGGCCCGGTGTTTTTCCACCGTCCGGTCGGAAATTCCCAATTCGTCGGCAATAATTTTTATGGGCAGCCCTTTGCACGATAATTTCAATACCTCCACTTCGCGTTTCGAAAAAATATTTTTTTCTCCGTTTCCGTTGTGTTGTTTTGAATCAACCGTTTTCAGATCAAACGCTTTTTGCAGTTTCCGGGCAAGCTCGCCGCTTACATCGACTTTTTCTTCCGACAGAATGCTCACCAGGCGGTTATATTCAGACTTATCGGCCGGTTTGTTGATTTCTGCCGGGGCCAGCAGCCCGATCATGAGGGTGAACCCTTTATATTTTTGACTGCCGGTAACATAGAGTTTACATTCATCGATCGTCCGACGGGCATTGATCAGTTGAATTTGTTCGTCAAAGCCTTTCAGTAAACCGGTAGAGCATTTTAAAACCTTATTTTGAATGGACTCGAAGGTTTTCGCATCAACCAGGTCTTTAAATGAGATGATTTTCAGGTCATCAGGTGCGATACCTGTCATGTGGGTGAATGCCTGGTTGATCTCATAAATTGTTTCGCCGTCAAACAGGAAGATCCCATTGGGAGACAGTTCAACCAAGGCCCGGTAATTTTTTTCTCCCATGTCAACCAGTTTTTCGTATTTCGATAAACGGACTTTGATCGATTTCAGCAGATCGTCGTTGCTAAAAGGCTTAACGATGTAATCGTCCACTCCCAGTTCCATTCCCATACGAATTTCGTCCAGGTCGGATTTGCCGGTAATATAAATAAACGGAATTTTATTTGTTACGGCACTGTCATTTAATATATTATACACCTGATAGCCGTCGACTGGACTCATGTTGATGTCGCATAAAATCAGATCGGGTGAAAATTCATAGGTTTTTTGAATTCCTTCGGAACCGCTGTTCGCGATCTCCGTTTCATAACCATTTACCGCCAGCACATTTTTGAGGGTTTTCGATAACAACAAGTCATCCTCAATGATCAGGATTTTCTTAGTGCTCATTGGTTAAGAATTTTGATTTTGACACTGGAGCCTTCATCCAACTCACTTGAAATCTCAATTTCTCCGTGCAGGGCATCAATGCACTTTTTCACAATTGCCATGCCTAAACCGCAGCCAGTAATCATTTTAGCATTTCTCGACCGTTTAAATGGTTCGAGGATCCACGCAAGTTCATCTTCCGGTATCCCGATGCCGTGGTCTTCCACTTCAACAATCAATTCGGTATCGGTGGTAAATGCCCTCAAATTCACTGTTTCAGACGAAAATTTGAGCGCGTTATCAATCAAGTTTAAAAGAATCTTTTCCAACAATTGTTTGTCGGTATTAAACGAATGATGCCGGAAGCTGGTCTCCAGTTGAATCCGGTTCCGGTTAAATTCTGAGATGCTCATTTTTTTAGTGAAATCGATAAAAAATTCTTCCAGATCTACCGGTCCGGTGCTCACTTCCAATTCCCCTTTATACGAAACATTTAAAAAGTGAATGTCGTCGATAAAGCCGCTGATTGACTCAATCGCCTCTTCGCACAGCAAAAAAGTCTCTTTAACAATGCTTTCGTCGAGCTGATAACTGAATTTTTTCAGCAACTGAACATTCGAACTGATAATAGCAAGCGGGGTCCTCAGCTCGTGCGAAACTGAACTGATTAATTGACGTTCGGGCTCAAGCTCCGACGAGTTGGTACCTGAGTAGTAAATCGTTGGTAAAGTGTCTTTCAATTTCCCTGTATTCTAATCTTTATAAAACCATCTTCGGTACAATTTACAACAATTAACTTGTATCTTCGTCAAAAAAATTAAAGAGATGATTCCTAAAATAAAATTTGCCGGCGAAAATTTCATTTTACTGGCCGGACCCTGTGTGATTGAAGGCGAAGATATGGCTTTCGCGATAGCCGAAAAAATTTGTCAGATCAGTGAAAAACTGCATCTTCCTTTTGTGTTTAAAGGGTCGTACAAAAAGGCTAACCGCTCGCGCCTGGATTCGTTTACCGGCATCGGCGATGTGAGATCGCTGGAGATCCTCAGGGCAGTCGGCGAGAAGTTTGGAGTCCCGGTGGTGACTGATATTCATTCGGCGGCAGAAGCTGAGCTGGCCGCAAACTATGTGGATATATTGCAAATCCCGGCTTTTTTGTGCCGTCAGACCGATTTACTGATTGCGGCTGCCGAAACCGGAAAAGTTGTGAACATTAAAAAAGGGCAGTTCCTGGCGCCCGATTCGATGCAGTTTGCTGTCAGCAAAGTTCGCGAAAGCGGCAACCGGCAGGTGATGATTACAGAGCGGGGAACCACGTTCGGTTATCAGGACTTGGTAGTTGACTACCGGGGAATTCCGGAGATGAAAAAAAACAATTGCCCGGTTATTTTAGACATTACCCATTCGTTGCAACAACCCAACCAAAGCAGCGGAGTTACCGGCGGGCGACCCGAATTGATCGAAACCATCGCACGTGCCGGTATTGCTGTGGGCGCCGACGGTATTTTCATTGAGACCCATCCCAACCCGGCGGTGGCAAAATCGGACGGCGCCAATATGCTTCGGCTGGATTTGTTGGAGGGGCTTTTAACAAAACTCGTTAAACTAAAACAAACCGTTGATTCGTTGTAATTAATCCTCAAAACAATAGAAAGATGAAAAACCGACGACATTTTTTCAGACAAGCCCTGGCCGGAGCCGGTTTCCTTGGATTGTCATTTTTAACGAAGAGGACCAATGCCGCCGAACTCAAAATAAAGCTGGAGAGCGGTTTTGTCCATCATGTTTTTTTCTGGCTGAAGAACCCTGATAACGAAGCCGATTGTAAACGCATGGAAGAAGGATTGAAGCTATTGGTTACAATTCCTGAGATTAAGATGAGTCATGTAGGTAAGGCGGTTGAATCTCCGCGCGAGGTTGTCGACGATTCGTTCAGTTATTCCTATCTGGCCGTTTTCGACAGTAAAGCCGATCAGGATCGTTACCAGGTTCACCCAACCCACCTGAAGTTTGTGGAGGAGTACGGTGATTTATGGGAAAAAGTGATCGTTTACGATGCCATGTAATCCGGATTTGTTTAATGGAAGAAAAGATAAGCCATTAAAATGGCGGCAATAATACCCGTGAAATCGGCAATGAGGCCGCATACCAGGGCATGGCGGGTTTTCTTTATTCCCACCGAACCAAAATAAACAGCCAGAATATAAAAGGTCGTGTCAGTCGCTCCCTGAACTGTACTGGCAACACGTCCCACAAACGAATCAGCCCCGTAGGTGTTCATGGCGTCGATCATCATTCCCCGGGCGCCGCTGCCGCTTAAGGGTTTCATAAATGCCGTGGGCAAGGCTTCAATAAAATCGGTATTGATGTCCAATCGGGTCAGCACCCAGGCAATGCTGTCGGTAAGCCAAACCATCGCTCCCGAAGCTCTGAAAACACCAATGGCCACCAAAATCGCAATCAGGTAGGGGATGATCTTCACTGCCACCTTAAACCCGTCTTTTGCCCCGTCAATAAAGGTTTCGTATATGTTTATTTTTTTGCGTAAACCCAGAAGAATAAAAAAGATGATGACCGAAAACAGGATCAGGTTACTGGCTACAGTCGAAATCAGGGTAATTTGCTCTTTGCCAAGGCTTGAAAAATACCAGATAATACCGATAATCAGCGCTGTAACTCCACCCATGTACGAAAGGATGGTTTTATCGAGCAGGTTTATTTTTTGATAATAGGCCACCGAAATCAGTCCGGCGAGGGTTGAGAAGAACGTGGCCAACATGATGGGAATAAAAATGTCGCTTGGATTAACGGCTCCCAGTTGCGCCCGGTAAACCATGATGCTGATGGGCAAAAGCGTCAACCCGGAAGTGTTCAGCACCAAAAACATGATTTGGGCATTGGACGCTTCCTCTTTGTTGGGATTTGTTTCCTGTAGTTCCTGCATGGCTTTTAATCCCATGGGGGTGGCCGCATTGTCGAGGTTAAGCATGTTGGCGGCAATATTCATCATGATTGACGCCTGGGCCGGATGATTTTCTCCCAGTTCGGGAAACAGCTTTTTGAAGAAAGGCCCGACAATGCGCGAAAATACCCGGACGACTCCGCCGTCTTCGCCAATCTTCATGATCCCCATCCAAAGGGTTAATACCCCGGTTAGCCCCAGCGAGATTTCGAAACCGGTTTTGGCCATATCAAAAGTTGATTCCATCATTGCCGGGAAAATGTTGGTATCTCCCATAAAAATCAACTTGACCAGGCCGACAACGAAAGCAACTAAAAAGAAAAATATCCAGATGTAGTTTAAAGCCATAACCAAATAATAAACGGATAACAAAATGTGAAACTACAAAAAACGGACGACATAAACTTCGGTAAAAAATGATATATTCGCCCTCAATGGGTGATTTGGGAAGATTCACGGTTCAAATTATTCCTTATTTTTGCGAAGGATAATATTATTGGTTATCCCCCCGTTTTTTTAATGTTCTTCATAAAAACAGATCTATGCTAAACAACATTTTATTACAAGCAGGAACACAGGTGGCCGAAGGCGCCGGCGAAATGGCCAGGAATGCAGCACAGGAAGGAATTGTAACCCGTTTTTTTGATTTGGCGCTAAAGGGTGGCTGGATTATGATCCCGATTGTCGCTTTGTCGCTGGTGGCTGTGTTTATCTTTTTCGACCGGTATTTTGCTGTTAAAAGAGCCTCAAAAGTTGATCATTCACTTTTGGAAAGGGTAAAAGATTATATATTGCAGGGAAAGATTGATTCGGCACTGGCTATGGCCCGTTCGCAGGATAACCCGACAGCGCGGATGATTGAAAAAGGCATTACCCGCATTGGCCGCCCGATGTCTGATGTGAATGCAACCATTGAAATTGTAGGTAACCTGGAGATCGCAAAGCTGGAAAAAGGCTTGCCTGTGTTGGCCAGCGTAGCCGGCGGCGCCCCGATGATCGGCTTTCTGGGAACAGTCATGGGGATGATCCAGGCATTTTACGATATGGCCAATGCCGGGAATAATATTGATGTGACCCTGCTTTCGTCCGGCATCTATCAGGCAATGGTAACCACGGTTGCCGGTCTGATCGTGGGTATTGTCGCGTACTTTGCGTATAACATCCTGGTTTCGAATATCGAAAAAGTTGTTTTCAAAATGGAGGCAGCGACTTCCGAATTCCTTGATTTGTTGAATGAACCTGCAAAATAAACGCAATGGCATTTAAACGTAGAAATAAAGTAGACGCCAGTTTTAGCATGTCCTCCATGACCGACATCGTGTTTTTGCTGTTGATCTTTTTCATGGTCACTTCGACACTGATTGCACCCAACGCCCTGAAATTGCTCTTGCCGCAGAGCAGTAACCAAACTGCAGCAAAACCCATCTCGAGCATTTCCATTACGGCCGACCTGAAATATTTCATCAACGTCGACGGTCAGTTAAAACGTGTGGCTTTTCACGAAATAGAACCGGCCTTGCTCAGCAGTATTGGAGATAATCCTGAGGCCTATGTATCGCTTCATGCTGATAAGTCGGTGCCGGTTGAGCAAGTGGTAAAAATTATGAATATTGCCAAACGGCACAAATATAAAATGATACTTGCTACGGCGCCCGAGAACTAATGAGTTACTATTCAGAACATAAAGAAGGATTTTGGGGGACGGTCGTTGTTCATGCAATTGTTCTGATCCTCTTGTTTTTTCTGTATTTCTTTACCCCGCTGCCCTTACCGGGAGAGGAAGGAATTCTGGTGAACTTTGGCGATTCGGAGCAAGGCGCAGGCCGGGAAGAACCGGCCCCGGCCCGGCGGCCGGAAAGTACGCCTGTGGTTGAAGACCGCAGGCAGGCGGTTAGCCCGCCGCCACCAGCGGTTCAGCAAACGCCGCCGCCGGCTCAGGCCCGGGAAGAGGTGATGACCCAGGATTTTGAGCAAACGGTAGCCCTGGAAGCGGCAAAAAAGAAAAAGGAAGAAGAAGCGAAGAAAAAACAGGAAGAACTGGACCGGCAAAAAAGGCTGGAGGATCAAAAGAAACAGCAGGAACTCGACCGGCAAAAACAAGCTGAGTTGGAAAAGCAGCGGCAAGCAGCGCTTGAACGGCAACGGCAGGAAGAAGAACGTTTACGCAAAGAAGCGGAACAAAAACGGATTGCCGAAATTAACTCGCGCGCAGCCAATGCCTTTGGGGCAGGCGGCGCCGGTACCAGCACAACGAGTACCGGGCAGGGCGTGACCTTTCCCGGCGGAAACCAGGGAAGCCCGACCGGGGTCGCCGGGGCCGATAATTACGGTAGCGGCGGAAGCGGAAGCGGTAATTCAGGAAGCGGACCTTCGTATAGTCTGGCGGGACGAAACGCCTTATCGCTTCCCAAACCCAACTATCCGGGAAATGAAGAAGGTGTCGTTGTGGTAGCGGTTACAGTTGATAAAAACGGCAATGTTACGGCTGCGGAAGCAGGCGTGCAGGGAACAAATACCTACAATGCCAATTTGCTGGCTGCTGCCAAACAAGCGGCTCTGAAAGCAAAGTTTAATGCCGATGCCAATGCAGCAGCTTATCAAAAAGGGACGATTACTTACCGGTTTGTGCTCGATTAAAGGCGGTAAATTTTCTGCAATAGCCATTTAATTACAGGGCCTGTGCCTGAGTTTCCGAATACGATCTGTCCGGCTTTCAGGGCGACAGCCTTTTCACTTTCCACAAGCCATTGGTCAGGTAATACCTGAACCGGTCGTGAAGCCGGTTGGGGCGGCCTTGCCAAAACTCGATCTCGGCGGGTAAAACCAGGTACCCGCCCCAATAGTCAGGTTTTTCAATTTCCTGGTCTTTAAATTTTTCCGAGAAAAAACTGAACTTTTCTTCCAGTTCCTGCCGGTTACTGATCTCAGCGCTTTGATCAGATGCCCAGGCTCCAAGCTGGCTTTCGCGCGGACGCGAACGGAAATAGGCCGCCGAAAGATCCTCGCTGAGCTTGTGAATGGCGCCCTTTACCCTGACCTGCCGTTCCAGTTTTGCCCAGAAAAAATTAAGCGCAACCTGTTGGTTATGATCAAGTTGCCTTCCTTTTTCGCTATTATAGTTGGTGAAAAATACAAAACCGTTTTGGTTTAGTTCTTTCAACAAAACAATCCGCGAATCGGGTTGGTTATCAACACTTGTCGATAAAGTCATTGCCGTTGGTTCATCAAGCTTTTGGCCGATGGCTTCATTTAACCATTGCTGAAATAGTTGAAACGGATGTTTTGTCAGGTCCTTTTCATCCAGTTTAAATTGCCGGTAATTGGTGCGTATATCCCTAAGCATTAACAAATTATTTAAAATTTATTTGGATTAATTCTAAACAACCGAATAAAAACATTTGTTTTTTCAACATAACCAATACAATTCGTACCATGAAAAGTTTACTGTCATTTATTTTTTTGTTTTCAGTGATCTTCTCTTTTGCCGGTAATTCACAGTTGCAGATCGGAGAAAAAGCGAAGTACACTGATGTGAAGATGGAAAGTGTCACGGGAGAAAAAATATCTCTGGACGATCTGAAAAGGGAAAACGGTTTGGTTATGATTTTTTCGTGTAATAACTGTCCGTTTGTCATTGCCTGGGAAGACCGGTATAACGAAATCGGTCAGTGGGCCGGGAAGAATGGAATGGGCGTAGCCTTGCTCAATTCGAACCATCAGAAAAGAGATGGTGAAGATTCCATGCAGGCCATGAAAAAACATGCAAGCGAAAAAAACTACCGGGTTCCATATCTGCTTGACGATGAGAGCCTGATTGCCAATGCCGTAGGCGGACAAACAACGCCTCATGTGTTTGTTTTTGACAAAGATTTTAAGTTGGTATATAAGGGCCTGATTGACGACAATTACAAAAGTGCATCAGACGTTAAGCACAACTACCTGAAAGATGCCATTGAAAGTACTGCTTCCGGCAAAAAAATTGCTGTGGCCGAAACTAAATCCATGGGATGCAGTATCAAACGAAAATTGTAAAACAGTACTGAATGTTCATAAGCCGGATTGGCAGAGATGATAAGTGCGGTTGATTTTGCGGTTTTTGTTGCATCTGGTTTGTGAACATTCTTTAAATTTCAGCATGAGCCGGTTCGCTCCGGTTTTTCCATTCCATATAACCTACTTTCTCTTCTTTTTTTTTATTGGTTATCTGAAATCTGTTAACCATCGTTAACAAAATGCCTTACAGCTACTTGCTCTTTTGGTGTATGTTTACATCAAAAATCAAAATCATGTTATATGGTAGCTGCCAAAACTAAACGCTTCGACCATGAACTTCAAAAAAGGGCCAATCTGTTCAGAACCTTTTCATACGCGGCAGGGGTGCAGACCCTTCACGTTCCTGACCAATTTATTGGAGCCGTTATAACCGGATTGGTCATTTCCTTATCTTCTGAAAGAAAACTAAATTTTAACTCATGAAAACAACTAAACTTATCTTAGTTGGAGGGTTTCTCGGCGCGGGGAAAACAACCCTCTTACGGGAAGCTGCCGGCCGGATCATGAATACGGGCAAACGCGTTGGCTTGGTTACCAACGACCAGGCGCCTGATTTGGTTGATACGGCCATTCTTTCCCGGAACGGCGTAAACGTATCGGAAGTTAGCGGGAGCTGCTTTTGCTGCAACTTTAACGGACTGATTACTGCTATGGAGCAGGTACAGGACCAGACCAAGGCGGATGTGATTATTGCCGAACCGGTGGGAAGTTGTACCGACCTGTCGGCTACCATTTTACAACCGCTTAAACAAAACCTGAAAGGAGAATTGCAGGTTAGTCCGCTGACCGTTCTGGCTGATCCGGTCCAGCTTGCCGACATCCTGAACGGCGGGAATGCCGGTTTGCACCCAAGCGCCGCTTACATCTTCAGGAAACAGTTGGAAGAGAGCGATATCATCCTGATCAGCAAAACCGACCTTCTAAGGGTGGATGAATTGTTTTTGCTGAAAGAAAAGACCAAAATCAGCTTTCCCGGCGCCGAAGTCAGGTCGGTAAGCGCCGTGACCGGTGAAGGTATGGAAGACTGGCTGAATGAGGTATTGACCCGCATTGATGCCGGGCAGCGTCTGGCAGAGGTCAACTACAACATTTATGCCGAAGGGGAGGCTGTCCTGGGATGGCTGAACAGTCACATCGAACTCGAAAGTAAAGGACCCGGAATCGACTGGGATGTGTTTGCCCGAAGCCTTTTAAGCGGGTTAAGCTGCCAATTTGAGAACCATCAGGCGCCCGTAGGGCATGTCAAATTGATTCTGGAATCGGGGAGCCGTTTTCTTCTGGGAAATCTTACAGGAGGGAAAAACACACTAAATTTCAGAGGTTTGGCAGGAAAAGGCCGTCACGCCAGGTTAACCTTGAACGCCCGCGTGGAAATGAGCCATGAAACCCTGGAGAAAATTGTCAGAAAGACGCTTGATATTCACGTTGGAAACGATATTATGGCCTCAGTTGTAAATTTAAGGAGCCTGAGCCCAGGACGCCCCAATCCCACGTATCGCTTTGACTATGTGGTAACAAGGGGAAACAATTAGCTGTAATTCAATATTTTTGATTTCAGCGCTCATGAAAATATTCCGGGTAAAAATCCGATTTTTCAGATATAATCAGGCGACTATTGGTTCAACTTTTTAACATTTTCGAGGGAATTGTTGAAAAATGATCGTTTCTTTTTTGTTTACGGCTGAGGAATCGGTTGTGGAAGAAGCTTTAAAGTGTTATGTTTGTGGGTGCGTAGGTAGGGAAATTTAAGCAACCTTTTTATGGTATATCATTACGGTTGTGCGTAAATATGAATGCCTGATTTTCAAATAAAGCGACAATCAAGCCGAACCTTACCGCGAAGGATGAGTGTATAGCAACTACTTTATATGATGTCTGGTTGTATAATGTTGTATTACAAATGGTAGAAAAAAAGAAGCCTTCGACAATCCTGAGTGTTGTCAGCAACATACAGGATCTTAATCTGACTACCCCAATTATGCAGGAACATGGTTATGTTGTTGATTTTGTCGTTGGCGTTCATTCTGCTATTCTGAAAATAAAATCGAATGCTTATGACCTGATCATCTTTGATGATACTTTTTCTGCCCTCGACGGCTTTGAAGTTGTTCGTCAGGTTAAATTAAGCCCCCGAAACCAGGATACCCCAATCATCATTTTAATCAATCAGCGCGAGGAAGAAGAACGCCTGATCAGCCTGTTTAAACTCGGTTCGGTTGATTACGTGCAAAAACCATTTAAACCCGAGGTATTGCTGGCCAGGGTAGAGTTGCACTTGTCGCTGAAAAAAACACAAACAGAACTCGAAAATGCCAAGAATGTGGCGGAGGAAGCCGCGAAGGCCAAATCGCTGTTCCTGGCCAATATGTCTCACGAAATAAGGACTCCGCTGAACGGAATTGTCGGGATGATTGATATTTTAAGGCAAACCAAACTCGACAAACAGCAGCAGGAATTTCTCGAGATTATCGATATCTCCAGTGAAACCCTGATGATGATTATTAACGATATTCTTGATTTTTCAAAAATTGAGGCGGGTCAGATTTCTTTTGAGCGCATTAAGTTCAATGTCAGGCACGAAATTGATGAAGTTTATAAACTACTGTCATATCGGGCCAGCCAGAAAAGCCTGGAGTTTACGGTCCGTATCAACGAAAACATTCCCGAATTGGTGTTAGGCGATCCGCTTCGCTTAAAGCAAATCCTGATTAACCTGATTAACAATGCCATTAAATTTACCGAAGAAGGATCTGTCCGACTTCGGGTTACGCTGGATAAGGATCTTGTTCAAAAGTGCCGGCTTCGCTTTGAGGTGACTGATACCGGGATCGGAATTTCTGTTGAGAATCAGAAAAAATTGTTTAAGCTGTTCTCGCAGGCCGATAGCTCGACAACCCGGAAATTCGGAGGTACCGGTCTCGGCTTGGTTATTTCAAAACGCTTGGCCAATATGATGAACGGCGAAATTGGCGTTGACAGCGAAGAGGGGAAAGGCTCATTATTCTGGTTTACAGCCATTTTTGATAAAACATCTGCCATTTCGGTTGTCGACGATCTGGAACGCGTAAACGACCTGAATATGGCCTCTCCCGATGATTCGCGGGAACTGAATATTTTGCTGGCCGAAGACAATATCATTAATCAAAAGGTGTCTGCTTTAACCATTCGTAAACTGGGCCACCAGGTACAACTGGCGTCCAATGGAATTACGGCGGTTAAACTTTTTGTGAAAAACAGTTTCGACCTGATCCTGATGGATATTCAGATGCCGGGAATGAACGGGTTGGATGCCACACGCGAAATCCGGCGTATTGAGAACGAAAAAGGAGTGACAGACCCCATTCCGATTATTGCTATGACGGCCAATAATTATAAGGAAGATATAGATGAATTTCTGGCTGACGGAATGACCGATCATTTGGGAAAACCATTTAAACCCGCAGAGCTGGCAGGTATTATTGAGAAGAATGTGCGGAAAAAGGTAATTACTTAAACCTCGCAAAAACAAACGTATGGGCAGCTTAAATTATGATTTAACCGGGCGGAAAATTCTTGTTGTGGAAGACAATGATACCAGTCGTTATTATTATCAGGTTGCTCTGACTAAGAGTCACGCCAACACCCTGTGGGCTAAAAACGGGATTGAAGCCTTAAGCCTTTTTGAGCACAACCCGGATATCGATCTGGTTCTGATGGATTTAAATATGCCCGAGATGGATGGTTACGAGGCAACACGGCTCATTAAGAAACTGAAACCTGGTATCCCGGTAATCGTGCAAAGCGCCTTCATCCTTTCGGGCGAAGAAACGAAAAGCTATGAAGCCGGATGTGATGAGTTTTTGGCCAAACCGGTACGGTTGAAGTTATTGATGGAGGCCATCGGGCGTTATTTAAAATAGTTCGAGGTAGGCGCCAAAGGGGCTGTCGGGTTGTGGAGAACTCAGGGCAAAAAATCCTTTACGAAGATGATGATCTGCTTTTACCGGCGGATTTTTTTTTTGCCTGTTCCGGCGCGAATTCGTGAAAAGACAAGCCGGGACGATACCAGGTCCGAAAATAACCCCGCGATTCGGGGTGAATGTATTTTTCAATGGATTTACTGACTGTCCCCATGGTACTGCGGGCGTTAATCTCGAGACAGGGATGTATTTTCAGTTCGTTTTCGTCCCGGTAGAGCATGGCGTCGATACCCAAATAACCCGTATAGGTTTCGGCATAAAGCGATTGACAAAGTTCGTTTTGTAAACATTCGGCGGTTTCATCAAGCAGGGCCATCGGTACCCGAAGCTGTTCACCGGCGGCAAAATGCAGGTGATGTCCCTGATACTGGCCATTTGTATTGGTGATAAAGTAGCTGGTTCCCAGGTAATCAACCTGTTTTTCTTTTCCGATTTTAAATTGAAAAGAAATATCCAGTATCTTGTTATACCATTTTTCAGCAACCAGGTAATGTTGTTGTTTTAAGTTCGTTTCAATCCACTGTTTGTTCGAAACGGAAAGGCTTTTTTTTCGGATAACCTGCAATCCCCGTCCGCTCGACGACAGCGGCGCTTTTATCACCAGCATGTCCCATTTCTGAAGGCAGTGCTCTATTTCGGCAACGCTTTTAACAATCAAAGGCAGTTCTTCCGGTTTCGGAAACAGGTCGTTCCTGTAACGACGGATGATTTGCTTAAGAAACCGAACTGATGTTTCGCGTTCATACAGTTTTTTCATGTCCGGCAACCAGTCTGTAGCTGCATACCGGTTCAGAAACTGAAAATAATACGATTCTGCCGGACTCATGCCCCACGGGTTGATACGGATGATGTTGCAATCCCGCTTTTCCAACTCGGCCGGAATATCCTGTTTTTGAAGAAAAACCGGGCAAGGAAAAGCATATTCCCACAGCTGTTCGGTAAACCGGTCGGATACCGGTATCTCTTTTATAATCAAATCATTGTTGTTACTCAAAAACAACATTACAGGAGCCAGTTCTTCCTCAAAGCGGCGAAGAAGGGCAGGGGCAGTGTAATAAGGAGAACCATTGGCAACAGCCAATTCGCAGGTCGGATTAAAATGAAAAACAGAAACCGGTTTACTTTTCAATTTTTTTTCGTCAAAAATACAACTATTCTTTATATTTGTTAATCAGCAGATTGGTTGAGATGCACCGGGGGCTAATTCATTTGAAAATTTCAATTTAAGATGAAACACAGTTTATTCTATCTATTTCTCTTATTCGGTTCGTTTGTTTCCGGCCAGGATCTGTCTTCGTCCAATAAAAAAGCAGTCAAGCTGTTCAATGAGGGAAGGACTTATTATGAATCGAGAGAAAACGAAAAGGCCATGGAAAAGCTGCAGGGCGCGATTAAAGAAGACGGAGCTTTTGCTGATGCCTACCTCTTGCTTGCTGATGTTTACGGCGAGATGGATTCTGTTTTGTTGCAAATACAGATGCTTGAACAGGCAATTTCACTGATTCCGGATAAATACCCCAAAGCCTATTATGTGATGGGAAACGCCTGTTACCGGGCAGGAAGTTATCAGAAAGCCAAAGATGCCTATTTGCAATACCTGGAGATGCCCTTCAACAGTAACTTAAGTTCAAAAGCCAAAGAACGGGTTGAACGCTGTGATTTTGCTTTGAATATGTTAAGGTCGCCAAAATCGTTTAATGCCAAAAATTTAGGCGACGCCATCAATACCGAATTTGATGAATACTGGCCATCTTTAACAATTGACGGGAGTACCGTTATTTTTACCCGGCTCATTCCGGTGGATTATCCGGTTAACGAGCTGTTGCCCCGTTTTCAGGAAGATTTTTTTGAATCGCGAAAAGTAAAGGGGGAATGGCAGCCCGCCGAACCGATCCTTTCGATTAATACCATGCAGAACGAGGGCGCGCAGAGTATATCGGCTGACGGGAAGCTGATTTTCTTTACCGCCTGCAACCGTCCTGACGGTTATGGCAGTTGTGATATTTATTTTTCCCGGAACATTGGAGGTGTCTGGTCGAAACCACAAAATGCAGGAACTCCTGTAAATTCGGGCGCCTGGGAATCGCAACCCTCTGTTTCGGCTAACGGCGAATACCTCTATTTTGTGAGTAACCGGAAAAACGGGAAAGGCGGAATGGATATCTGGCGTTGTCGTTTGGACGGATTCACCGAAACCGGAAAGGCCAAATGGGGAAAACTTCAAAACCTGGGCGATTCGATTAATACCCCCGGCGACGAAATGTCGCCCTTTATTCATCCCGATGGGCAAACGCTTTATTTTGCTTCTGATTACTGGCCGGGAATGGGACGGGCCGATATTTTTTACAGCCGGGTGAAAAACGATTCTGTCTGGCATCAACCGGTTAACCTCGGATATCCCATCAATACCCATAAAGATGAGCAGGGACTAATTGTTGATGCAAGTGGAAAAAATGCCTACTATTCCTCCGATCGTCCCGGATCGAAAGGGGTTGATATCTACCGATTCGAGCTGTATCCCGAGGTCAGACCGACGCCGGTGTCATACATCAAAGGGCGGGTGATTGATTTTGAAACCGGAAAGCCCTTGTGTTCCATCGTTGAGTTGGTGGATATTGAGAAAGACCAGGTGGCGGTTAAAACGGAATCATGCATTGAGCCGGGCGAGTTTTTAATGTGCCTGCCGCTCGGAAAAGAATACGCGTTTAACGTTTCGCGCGAAGGCTATTTGTTTTTTTCCGAAAATTTTTCACTGAGGAAAGTCCGGAATGCCGATGATCCTGTAATCATGGAAATTCCCCTGAAAAAAATTGAAATGGGAGGTTCAACCGTGTTACGCAATATCTTTTTTGAAACCGACTCATACGAATTACTTGATCAGTCGAAAACAGAACTTTCCCGTTTAATTAGTTTTCTGCGGAAAAACCCGGCCCTCGAAATTGAAATTGGCGGACATACGGATAATGTCGGCGGCGACGAATATAACATCAACTTGTCGGAAAAAAGGGCCGAAGCCGTCTTTCAGTATCTTGTTGATGCCGGAATTGCTGAAATGCGCCTGAGCTATAAAGGATACGGCAAGTCGCAACCGCTTGAGTCAAACGATCGGGCGGAGGGACGTTCCCGGAACCGGCGTACCGAGTTTAAAATCATCGGGATGAAATAGATGACGGTGGTTACTCTCTAATTACCGGTTACCGGAAACAGAAGGGTGTTATCCCGGTTTAAATGATATCTGCCTAAATGTGCGTTAACTTCTGAATTCGGAGGGATTGATACCGACTTTGTTTTTGAAAATCCGGCTAAAGTAATGAATGGACTGGAATCCAAGCTCAAAGCTGATTTCCTTAATGCTTTTATCCGTTGACAGTAATAATTCTTTAGACCGCATGATTTTTAGTTCCAGGTGGTATTGGTGGGGGGCAATCCCGGTATAACTTTTAAACATCTTCCGGAAGTAGGAATAGCCAATGTGGTGATCGCGGGCAATCTGTTCCAGGTCGATTTGCCGGTCAATCTCAGCGCGCATTTTAAAGCGGGCTTCTTCTATGATATTGACAATCCGTTTCCCGGTAAACTCTTTCTGCATTTCAACAGAGAGCAGGTAACCGAGCAGTTTCACCACCATGCCTGATGCCACTTGCTGAAAACCGGGTTTTTCATCGTTTACCAGGCTGAAGATTTTCAGATAAGTGTCCAGTATTTCTTCGCGGATGCCAATGTGAATGACTGGCTGCCGGGACGAAAACAAGCTATGTGACAGAAACTGATCAGCAATTTGCCCGTTAAAACCGATGTAGCGTTCTTTCCAACCTGTGCTTTTCAAGGGTTTGTACCGGTGCCAAACACCAGGCGCTGTGATCATGACACTTCCCGGTTTTATCTGAAACCGTCCGTATTCATTTTCAAGAATACCTTTCCCATCGGTGATATAATTAATTTGATATTCGTTTAAAATCCTTCCTTGTTGCCAGTTGAAATGATAACCGGTCGGGTGTTTGGGCGAAGGATAGATACTTTTGGGCAATACCAGTGAAGAGCCGGCAACATTCAGGTAAATGCCCCAGTCTTTGTCGCGTTCGCCGGGTGTCAGGTATTTTAAAAAATCGTCATTCATTTTTGTATCAAAAAGTGCAAATAATCGATCAAAATGTGTATTGATAAAGGCTAAATATCAACCTATTTTTGATTCTCGGTGTAAAATAAATTCAAACCAAAATTATCAAATAATCAATAGTAAACCTGATTAATCTAATTAAACTATGCAAGCAATTTTAGGAATTATCTTTCACTCGATCGGAGGTTTTGCATCCGGCAGTTTTTACATGCCTTTTAATAAGGTGAAAGGATGGGCCTGGGAAAGTTACTGGATTATTGGAGGACTTTTCTCCTGGCTGATTGTGCCGCCAATCGCCGCGTACTTAACTGTCCCCGGATTTGCAGACATCATTGTGGCCACAGCGAGGCCAATTTTATTACTTACATTTTTAATGGGCTTGCTTTGGGGCGTTGGCGGCTTAACTTATGGCCTGGGCGTGCGTTACCTCGGAATGTCGTTGGGTAACTCAGTCACTCTCGGTTTTTGTGCTGCTTTTGGCGCTATTGTGCCTTCAATTTATTACAATTTCAATCCTACTGAAGGAAAAATTTCGTTTACCGACATGCTGGCTACGCCGGGCGGAAAACTCGTTTTATTGGGTGTTTTGGTTTGTTTGGCCGGGATTGCCGTTTCGGGTTGGGCAGGAATGATGAAAGAAGGCGATATTTCGGAAGAGGAAAGTAAAAAGAGTGTAGCTGAGTTCAGCCTGGTTAAGGGTTTGATCATCGCGATCATTTCCGGTATTCTGAGTTCGTTTTTTAACTTCGGCATCGAAGCCGGAAAATCGATGGCCGATGCTGCCGTCGTTGCCGGTTATAACCCCTTGTTTCAGAACAACGTGACATTTGTTGTGATTTTGTGGGGAGGGCTGACCACCAACTTCATCTGGACTGCCATTTTAACGATGAAGAATAAAACCTATGGCGATTTTGTCAATACCTCGACCCCGATTGCCCGTAATATCCTGTTTTCGGCCCTGGCCGGAACAACCTGGTTTATGCAGTTTTTCTTCTACGGAATGGGGGAGAGTAAATTGGGCAACGGCGCAAGCTCGTGGATCCTTCATATGTCAACCATCATTCTGACGGCCAATATGTGGGGAATTGTCCGTAAAGAATGGAACGGAACTTCTAAAAAAACGAAAGCGACCATCATTACCGGGATTAGTGTTATTATCCTGTCGGTATTCCTGGTTGGTATTGGCAATTCCATGTAGTAACCGGTCTGAACCTAATCCATAAACCAAAATAATATGAACCTGAACAGACTATTTTTATTTGTATTCGTTCTTGTCGCGGCTTTATCATCGGTTTCATGCCGGCACGAAACGAACGACAACGGGCTGCCGACGGAATTGAAGGCCGATTATACGGTGAATCCCTTGGGTATCGACAATCCGGCGCCGCTTTTATCGTGGCGGCTCAACGATGAGCGGATGGGAGCGAGGCAAACCGCATTCCAGGTATTGGTGGCCTCTTCGCCCGGCTTGCTGAGCGACGACCAGGCCGATTTGTGGAACAGCGGTAAGCAGGAAAGTCCTGTCAGCCGGATTCCATACCAGGGCCTTTCGCTTCAATCGTGTAAGCGGTACTACTGGACGGTAAAAGTATGGGACCACGAGGGAAATGCCAGTTCGTTTTCGGAACCGGGCACCTTCGAAACCGCTTATCTGGACCCCTCCGAATGGAAAGGGCAGTGGATTACCAACACCGACGATACGGCTTCGCAACCTGCTCCGTATTTCAGAAAAGAAATAAGAACAAGATCCGGTTTGGTACGGGCTACCGCTTATGTTGCCGGACTGGGTTATCACGAACTGTATGTAAACGATCAAAAAGCAGGGAACAGCTTTCTGGAACCCGGCTACACCCGTTTCGACCGTCGTACGCTTTACCTGACCTACGATATTACCGGTATGTTAACAGACGGGGGGAACGGAATTGGCGTCATCCTGGGCAATGGTTGGTATAATGTCCAGTCAAAAGCAGTATGGTACTTCGAAAAGGCGCCCTGGCGTAAATCGCCCCGGTTGCTGATGGACATTCGTTTGGAATACAACGACGGCTCGGTTGAATTTATATCGACCGACGAAGACTGGAAATGCAGTGAAGGACCCTTACGGTTTAACAGTTTGTATGCCGGCGAAATTTACGATGCCCGTCTCGACCTGGGAAATTGGTCGTTGGCCGGTTACGACGATTCGGGTTGGTCGCCCGTTTTGCTGACCGAATCGCCGGGAGGCGTTTTATCGCCCCAAACAGCGCCGTCGATCAAAATTGTACGCAGCCTGAAACCGGTAAAAGTACATACCCTAAGCCCCGGAAGTTATGTTTTTGATCTGGGAGAAAACTTTGCCGGCACAGCCCGTCTGAAAATTAAAGGCGAAACAGGCACAAAAGTGACCATGCAGTTTGGCGAACAGGCCAACGAAGACCATTCGGTCGCAATGGAAATTATTGCCCGCCATATGCGGATTGCCAAAGATGCATTGCCTTTTCAAACCGATATCTATTACCTGAAAGGAGGCGAAGCAGAAGAATATACGCCTCGTTTCACCTATCATGGCTACCGGTATGTTCAACTAAATACGGAGCCTGCTGTTGATTTGTCTGAAATCGAAATAGAAGGTCTTTTCTTAAATACCGGTTTTGAAAAAACAGGTGATTTCCGTTGTTCGAACGAGCTGTTTAATAAACTCTACCAGGCAACGATGAACTCGTACTTAAGTAATTTTCACAGTATCCCGACCGACTGTCCGCACCGGGAGAAAAATGGCTGGACGGGCGATGCGCATATTGCCAGCGAGCTGGGTCTGTGGAACTTTAACGGCATGATGCCGTACCGGAAATGGTTGCAGGACCTGCGCGACGAACAGCGTCCGACAGGCGAACTGCCAGGCATTGTGCCCACTTCGGGCTGGGGATATCATTGGGGCAACGGGCCTGCATGGGATAGCGCTTTACCGGTGATTGCCCAAACTTTGTACGAATATTACGGCGATACGACCGTTCTTGCTGAAAATTATGACGCCGTGAAACGTTACGTCGATTACCTGGTAACGCGGGCTGATCACGGAATTCAGCATATTGGACTGGGCGACTGGGTTTCATTGACTAAAACTCCGGTTGAAGTGACTTCGACCGGCTACTACTATTACGATGCGCTGACCCTTTCGAAGATGGCCGGTATCCTTGGAAAAACAGCCGACCGGGAGAAATATGCCGCACTGGCCGAAGAGATTAAAACGGCTTTTAACGACAGGTTCCTGGACCCGGAAACAAACCGTTACCGGGTGCAAACGCAAACTGCGCTGAGTTGTGCCCTGTTTCAGGGACTGGCCCCGGAACAGGCTGTTGAAAATACCGTAAATGACTTGATTGCCAGTATAAATGAGAAGAACGACCATCCTGACTTTGGTTTACTTGGAAGCAAATACGTGTTGAATGTTTTACGCGAACATGGTAAGCATGAGCTGGCTTACAAAATGATCAACCAAAAAGATTTTCCGTCGTGGGGACTTTGGATTGAACTGGGAGCTACAGCCTTATGGGAAGACTGGGATGGACGTGAAGGTTCGCAAAACCATATTTTTTTGGGTGATTTCAGTACCTGGTTTTTCAAAGCGTTGGGCGGCATTCAAATTGATCCGGCCAATCCGGGGTTCAGCCACTTCCGGCTCAACCCGGTATTTCCCGACGAGATTTCATTTGTAGAAACCAGTCATAAATGTTTGCATGGAACGATTGTTTCGAACTGGAAACGAGCTGAAAATAAGGTAGAAATGAATGTTGTTATTCCGCCCAATACGACTTCTGAACTTACGGTTCCGGATGGATATCAGCTTAAAAACCGGACAGATACAAAAGGTCGAAACATCGATTTTGGTTCTGAATCGAATGTGGTAAAACTTGTCTCGGGACAGTATAATCTCGTTCTGGAGAAAACCAAACGATAATGGCCCGGCCAGAACATAGAAATACCATAAAATTGAAGAAAAATGAAACGAATAAATATCACATCCTTAAGAAGGAATAGTTTGTTTGTTTTTTGTTTGACTGTATTTCCCGTTTTCTTCTCGTGTACCTTGTCAGGAGACAAAGGTGCAGCCCCAACGAAAAAAAACAATTATATCGTTGCGGCCTATATTTGGCCTTCATGTCACCACGACGAACGTTTTGGCGACATGTTGTGGCCCGAAGGTGCCGGTGAATGGGAAATCATCAAAAAGGGCAATCCCCGTTTTGACGGGCATTACCAGCCGAGGTTGCCTTTGTGGGGTTACGAAATGGATGATGATCCGCAGGTGATGGAGCGATGGATTGATGTCGCCACCAGCCACGGCGTCAATACCTTTGTGTTCGACTGGTATTGGTTCGGCGACGGCCCGTTTTTGGAAAGTTCACTCAACAATGGTTTCCTGAAGGCAAAAAATAACTCGAAAATGCAGTTCTATATTATGTGGGCCAACCACGATGTAAAGCATAACTACTGGAACGTGCATAAGTATACCGACGATACGTCGTTGCTTTGGACCGGAGTGGTAGATTGGGAGAACTTCAAAATCATCGTTGACCGGGTTATCGAACAATACTTTAAACAGCCCAACTATTTAAAAATCGACGGACAACCGGTGTTTTCTGTTTTCAGTGTCGACAATCTGCTGAAAAGTTTTGGCGGAAGTGTGCACGAAACCCGTAAAGCGCTGGATTATTTCAGGGAAGAAGTCAAAAAGGCCGGATTCCCGGGTTTGCATATTCAATGGAATCAAGGTGGCGGTTCCATCATGTCGAACGAAGCAGCTGCACGCTTTTCTGAAAAAGTAACAGACATGGGGTTTAACAGCGTGGCCATGTATAACATGGGAGGCCTGAATGAAGATTACCTGGTTTACGGCGCCAATTCGATAAAAATAAGGGCACAAATGGATTCGATCCTGGATGTGCCGGTATTTCCCTGTGTTTCTATTGGCTGGGACGATACGCCCAGATTCCCGGCAAAAGGGATCAAAGATGTGGTGCATGATCACAATACGCCCGCCAGCTTTGAAGCCTTGTTAACCAAAGCCAGGGAATATGCCGACAGCCATCCCGAACAGCCCCGGCTGATTACCATCAACGCCTGGAACGAATGGGTTGAAGGCAGTTACCTCCTGCCCGACATGCTTCATGGATTTGGCTACCTGGAAGCGGTAAAAAGGGTGATGTGTGACGAAGACTGAGTTGAATAACTGATAATATTTATAAAAATGAAAAGACTGGCTTTTAAAATGTACCTCAACGAAGGTCAAAAGGCAGAATACAAAAAGCGCCATGATGAAATCTGGCCGGAACTGAAGAAATTATTGAAAAATGCGGGGGTCAGCGAATATTCGATCTTTCTGGATGAAGAAACCAACACCCTGTTTGCATTTCAGAAAGTAAGCGGGGAGGGTGGTTCACAAGATCTGGGAAAAACGGAGATCGTTCAGAAATGGTGGGCCTATATGGCCGATATTATGAAGACAAAACCGGATCATTCGCCGGTTACCATTCCCTTGGAAGAAGTATTTTATATGGAATAAACTAAACCAATCCTAACAAAATGAAACAAATGAATCATCTTTTTCGATTTTTCCTGACATTGTCCCTGGCAACCGGCTTGTTCTTTTCGGTTTCAGCAAAAAATACGGTTGGAAAACTGATTTGCGAATACCTCGTCAATCCGGTTGGTATTGAAGTTCAAAACCCCCGGCTTAGCTGGCAAATTCAGTCCGATGGTCAAAACGTGATACAAACTGCTTATGAAATCAGAGTCACTGATCCGAAAGGCAACCTGATCTGGAATTCCGGGAAAGTTGAATCGGATCAATCGGTCAATGTTGAATATGGCGGCCCGGCGCTGAAATCGATGCAACGGGCGTACTGGCAAGTGCGCATCTGGGATAAACAGCATAAAGCGACCGCCTGGAGCGCCCCGGCATACTGGGAAACGGGGATTCTTTCTCCCGACGAATGGAAAGCTTCCTGGATTTCTATTCCTTCGGAAGTAGAAGTCCGGTCGAAACCCAGTCCTTTCTTTAGAAACGAATTCTCAATCAGTAAAAAAGTGCAGTCGGCCCGCGTTTATGTTACTTCGCTGGGCCTTTATCAACTGTACATGAACGGCCAAAAGGTAAGCAGCGATTTATTCACCCCGGGATGGACCAGCTACAACAAACGGCTTCAATACCAGACTTACGATGTAACGGCATTACTTCAACCTAAAAATGGCTTGGGGGCCATACTGGGCGACGGCTGGTACAGGGGCAATATTGGCTGGGGAAACAAAAATGGCTATTACGGCGATAAAGTTGCCTTGCTGGCCCAGTTGGTTATTACTTACGCCGACGGAACAACGGAAACCATCGCTACCGACCGGAACTGGAAAGTAACTACCGGGCCAATCATTAGCTCAGATATTTACAACGGAGAAACCTACGATGCCCGGCTGGAAATGTCCGGCTGGTCAAGCGCCGGTTTTGACGACAGCAACTGGGGTGAAGTGGCGGTGCCCGACCTGAACAAAAATGTGTTGACTACACCGCAAGGTGTTCCGGTAAGGGCCATACAGGAGATAAAACCCGTTAAGCTGATGACCACTCCCAAAGGTGAAACCGTGTTTGATATGGGCCAGAACATGGTTGGCTGGGTTCGCTTAAACGTGCGGGGAAAAGCCGGCGACCGGGTGGTCATAAAATTTGCGGAAGTACTTGATAAAGAAGGAAATTTTTATACCGACAACCTGCGTTCGGCCAAATGCACCGATGTATACATACTCAAAGGTGGAGCTGAAGAAGTGTATGAACCGCACTTTACGTTTCATGGTTTCAGGTTTGTAAAACTGGAAGAATTTCCGGGAACGCCTTCTTTGGAAAACCTGACCGGCGTAGTCATTCATTCAGACATGCCGCCGACAGGAACATTTGCCTGTTCCGATTCGCTGATCAATCAGTTACAACAAAATATCCAGTGGGGACAACGCGGTAACTTTCTGGATGTGCCGACCGATTGTCCGCAGCGTGACGAACGGCTGGGCTGGACAGGCGATGCCCAGGTTTTTAGCACAACGGCCGCTTTCAACTATGATGTAGCCGGCTTTTATACCAAATGGATGAAAGACCTGGCTGCCGACCAGCTACCCGACGGAAAGGTACCGCATGTTATTCCGGATGTTCTGAAAGGCGATGGCGGTTCTACCGCCTGGGCCGATGCTGCCCTGGTTGTCCCCTGGACGATGTACCTGTCATATGGTGATAAACGTATTCTGGAAGAACAATACCCGAGCATGAAAGCCTGGGTTGACTATATGAAAAACAGGGCAGGAGAGGACTACCTGTGGACCGGGGACCAACATTTCGGCGATTGGCTGGCCTTTGCCAGCGACCGCTCCGACTATACCGGCGCAACAACCGAAAAAGACCTGATTGCCACGGCATACTATTTCTATTCGGCAAAATTGCTGGGCAAAATTGCTTCAATTATCGGAAACACGGCAGATTCGGAAAAATATGCCCTTTTGACCGAGGGAATTAAAAAAGCCTTTAATGCCGAGTTTGTCACGCCAAACGGACGGCTGGCCTCGCATACCCAAACGGCCTATTCGCTGGCGCTTGCCTTCGACCTTCTTCCTGAAAACCTGGTTTCGAAAGCAGCCGCTTTTCTGGCCGAAGATGTCAGGAAGTTTGGCCACCTGACGACCGGATTTGTAGGAACCCCGCTTTTGTGCAAAACCTTGTCGGCTCACGGATACGACGAACTGGCGTTTATGTTGCTCAACCGGAAAGAATATCCATCCTGGTTATACCCGGTCACACAAGGGGCAACAACGATCTGGGAACGCTGGGACGGTCAGAAACCTGACGGTACGTTCCAGAACGTCGGCATGAACAGTTTCAATCACTATGCATACGGTGCCATCGGAGAGTGGATGTACAACCATGTTGCCGGGATTAATATTGACCCGCAGCATCCGGCCTATAAACACATATTGCTGAAACCTCATCCCGGTGGCGGATTGACGAATGCCCGGGCGGACTTCCTGTCCCTGTACGGTCCGGTTAAATCGGCATGGAGCTTTGAAGGCGAAGATTTTATCTACGAGGTAACTATCCCTGCCAATACAACGGCAACCGTGAGCTTGCCGCGGGCAAAAGCCGAAGAGCTAAAGCTGAATGCTTCGCCGTTGAACAGTGAAATGAAAAAAAGAATACAGCAGTCGGCCAATGAACTGGTTATCGAATTAGGCTCAGGAAACTACCGCTTCAGTTATCCTGCAGCCGGATTCTGAATTGTTGATGAAGATACAAAATACACGAATTAAATTGTTTAAGATGAGTAACAAAGAATTGGTTAAAAAGGCTTATGGCATAGCCAAAGAACAGTATGCCGCACTGGGGGTCGATACCGATGCGGTATTAAAACGGATGCGTGAAGTTTCGATTTCACTGCATTGCTGGCAAACCGACGATGTGGGCGGTTTTGAAACTCCCGATGCAACGCTTTCGGGCGGTGGTATTCAGACTACCGGTAACTATCCCGGAAAGGCCGGCAGTATTGCCGAAGTCCGCGCCGACCTGGAAAAAGTATTATCACTTTTACCCGGAAAACAACGCTTGAACCTTCATGCCATTTACGGCGATTTTGGAGGAGAATTGGTCGATCGCGATCAAATAGAGGTCAAACACTACCAGAGTTGGATTGATTGGTGTAAAAAACAGGGAATCGGCATGGATTTCAACGCATCCTGCTTTTCGCATCCCAAAGCGGCCGACGGGTTTACCCTGTCAAGCAAAAATGAGGAAAATCGCCGGTTCTGGGTGGAGCACCTGAAACGTTGCCGCGCTATTTCCGCCGAGATCGGGAAACAACTGAATACGCCATGCGTCCACAACACTTGGATTCCCGACGGATCGAAAGATACGCCGGTCGACCGTAACGGGCATCGCGTATTGCTGAAGAAATCGCTTGACGAAGCGATGGCCGTTGCTTATCCGAAAGAGCAGATGAAGGATGCCGTGGAAAGTAAATTGTTTGGTATCGGAGCCGAATCGATGACGGTAGGCTCACACGATTTCTATCTGGGCTATGCCATCAAAAACAACAAACTCATCTGTCTGGATAACGGACACTTTCATCCAACCGAGCAGGTAGGAGATAAAATCTCGGCTTGTCTGCAATTTGTCGACGAGGTGCTTTTGCATGTAACACGGCCTATTCGCTGGGATTCAGACCATGTGGTTACGCTCAATGAAGACGTACAACTGATCGCTTCCGAGATTGTCCGGAACAATTATTTGAACCGTGTTAATATTGGCTTAGACTTCTTCGATGCGTCGATTAATCGTATCGGCGCCTATGTAACCGGGACCCGTGCGGCACAAAAAGCATTTATGATTGCCCTGCTGGAACCAACAAAAACCCTGGTTGAATTGGAAGAAGCCGGGAAAAACTTCGAACGGCTGGCCACGCTCGAAGAATTAAAAACGATGCCGTTCAGCGCAGTATGGGATTATTACTGTTTACAGGAAAATGTTCCGGTGGGTATGGAGTATATTGCTGAAATTCAACAGTACGAAAAAGAGGTATTGAGCAAACGATAGTCGGTTAAAAGATCGGCACGGGATACAAAATGCCGGATACCGGGCGATGGATTTGGCCTGGTATCCCGGCTTTAATTTATTCTTATGAAACAAGTAATTGCTGTTTTCGACATAGGGAAAACAAATAAAAAACTTTTGCTCTTTGATGAAAATCTGCAAATGGTTTTTCAGCAGGAGCAAAAGTTTCCTGTTATAACCGACGACGACGGGTTTGAATGTGATGATATTGACCTGATAACCTGCTGGATGAAAGATGAATTATCCCGGCTGGCGGTTAGCGGTGAGTATAACCTGGTTGCAGTGAATTTTTCAACCTACGGGGCCTCCCTGATGTTCCTGGACGAACAGGGCAACCGGCTGACTCCGGTTTACAACTACTTAAAACCGGTTGCCGGACAGATCGCCAACAGCCTGTTTGACGCTTACGGCGGCCAGGACGAATTTTGCAGGAAAACAGCCAGCCCCGCGCTCGGCTTATTGCTGAATTCGGGGATCCAGATCTTGTGGCTGAAACAGGAAAAACAGGAAATTTTTTCCAATGTAAAATCCATCTTGCATTTTCCGCAGTATTTGTCTTATTCGCTTTGTAAGCAAATTGTTGCGGAGCCAACCTCCATCGGGTGCCATACCTTTCTTTGGGATTTTGATCAGATGAATTATCACCGGTGGCTTTCAGACAAGGGAATTTCGTTGCCGCAACCGGTAACCAACAACGTTGTTTTTCAGGCAAAACTGGTCGAAAAATCTGTTCTCACAGGAACCGGCATGCACGATAGCTCAGCTTCGCTGGTGCCTTACTTAAAAGGCAGCCGGGAAAAATTTATTTTAGTGTCTACCGGAACCTGGTGTATCAGTATGAATCCGTTTAACAGTGAGCCGCTAACGGCTGAACAGCTGAAGCAGGATTGCCTGTGTTACTTGAGTCCGGAGATGCAGCAGGTAAAATCGTCGCGCCTGTTTATGGGGCATTTTCACGAGGTGTGGGCGGAGAAACTGGCCGAACATTTTCAGGTGGAAACCGGACGGTTTAAGACGGTGATATTTAGCGAAGAGCTCGTCAATGCTGCAATACAGAAGAATCACGGAGAGGCTGTTTTCTTCCCGGGAGGGAAAGAAAGTTTTGAAGAAGGGCTGAAATCAGTCAGGCTGGCTGCTTTTAACAGCTATGAAGAAGCTTATACCAAACTGGTCATTGAATTGACCAATCTTTGTATTCAGGCAATCAAGCTGGTTATTCCCCGCAATGATGAAACCAAAAATATCTACATATCGGGAGGATTTGCACGAAATGAACTGTTTATCCGGCTTCTGGCCAAACACTTTACCGGAAAGAAAGTATACACTTCTGAAGTTGATAATGCCAGCGCGCTTGGAGCAGCCCTTGTTATTGCAGATACCTTTGACGGCGCTGACTTGTCGAAACTCGATCTGGGGCTGAAGGCCTGGTGATTCTGCTTGAAAAATAAAAAACAAAATACGGATAAAAAGTCGGCGAATAAGTTCACTGTAACCCTGTTAAGCAACTGACAACATGAGACGATTAGACACCAAATTGATGCACCCCCGTGATCAGATCACGATGATCATCAGCAAGATTTACCGGAGTGGCTTAACCACCACATCAGGCGGAAATATTTCCATCATGGATGAAAACGGCGATATCTGGGTAACTCCCTCGGCGATTGACAAAGGCTCGCTTCGCCCGTCCGATATTGTTTGTGTGCGAAGAGACGGGAAAATTGAAGGCCGCCATAAGCCATCATCCGAATATCCTTTTCATAAGGCCATTTACGATTGTCGCCCCGAAATTAAAGCGGTTATTCACGCGCATCCGCCTGCTCTGGTGTCCTTTAGTATTGTCCGGAAAATTCCCGATACCAATGTGATTCCACAGGCAAAATACGTTTGCGGCGATATTGGGTATGCTGCTTATGAACTTCCCGGGAGTGACTGGCTTGGCGAGGAAATTGCCAAAGAGTTTCGCAAGGGATTTAAGGCGGTGATCATGGAAAACCACGGGACAGTGATTGGAGGATCGGACCTGAACGATGCGTTCCAGCGATTTGAAACCCTGGAGTTTTGTGCGCGGACCATCATCTACGGCAGCACCATCGGCACACCCAATTACCTCACCGACGAGCAAATTGAGGAGTTTGAAAACCAGATTCCCCGCTTGTTGCCCGAGATGGATTCGGTTGAACATCCGTCAGACGAACGGGCCATTCGCGAAGAAATCACCCGGATTGTCCACCGCGCCTGCGATCAGGGATTGATGATCAGCTCGTACGGAACAGTTTCAGTACGCTGGCGAGACAACGATTTTTTGATCACTCCGCCAAAAGTTTCGCGCTGGGATATTCAAAACGAAGATATCGTGCAAATTAAGGACGGCAAACGCGAACCGGGTAAAATTCCGAGCCGTTCAACCTGGCTGCACCAGGAAATCTACAAACGGAACCCGCATGTGAATTCCATCATCCTCACACAAACTCCCTACCTGATGGCTTACAGTGTGACCGACACGAAATTTGACGTTCGCACCATCCCCGAAAGTTGGATTTTCCTGCAGGATGTGCCGAATGTGCCTTTCGGATCGCATTTTGCGGGTCAGGAAACGATCCTGAACATCCTGTCGAAAAACACGCCGGCTGTAATCATAAACAACGACTCGGTGCTGATCACGGGCGATAAACTGCTGGGGACCTTCGACCGGCTGGAAGTAGCCGAATTTAGTGCGAAGTCCCTGACACTGGGCGCTTCTTTAGGTAACTTAATTCCCATAAACCCACAACAGGTCGACGATCTGAGAAAAAAGTTTTTAAGCTGATCCGGGTCAAAATTTTTCCGTTTTTATCATTATCCATGCGAATCTTCAGGGAACTCTCTTTCACTGAAGGTTCGCATGACTTTTCAACATTTTCTGCCTGTTAGCGGTTTATTTACTAACTTCGAATGGAAATTATTTTTCGGAAAGTAAATCCCCTGTTTCGTTTTTAACGGAGGCAAAAATGATAACTCTATGAAAATCGCACATATCATACCCGGTTCCGGAGGTAGCTTCTATTGCGGAAATTGCCTGCGCGACAGCAAATACATGAAAGCGCTAAAGGATGCAGGTCAGGAAGTTATAAAAGTTCCTTTGTACTTGCCCATTTTTGAAGATGGCAGCGACCTGACGGAAGTGCCGGTATTTTACGGCGCAGTTGATATTTACCTGAAACAACGTTTCCCGGTTTTCAGATATATGCCGGCCTTCGTGGATCGGATGCTGAATTCGAGACCTGTACTTAATCTGGCAGCCCAAAATGCAGGTTCGACCAGGGCAAAAGGACTCGAAGAAATGACCGTATCCATGTTGCTGGGCGAAGACGGTCTTCAGAAGGAGGAGCTTGAACGCCTGGTAGAATGGCTTCGCGATGAAGCTAAACCCGACGTGGTTCACCTGTCGAATGCCCTATTGCTGGGCTTGGCGAGGCGAATCAAACAACGCCTGAATATTCCGGTGGTTTGTTCGCTTCAGGACGAGGATGTTTGGGTGGATGTGATGAGCGAAAAGCACCGGGAAGAAGTGTGGCGATTGATGGAGGAACGGGGGAAAGAGATTGATGCATTTGTTTCGGTTAGTCAATATTACGCACGGGAGATGGTTAAAAAGCTGCGTATTCGCAAAGAACAACTGCATGTTAACTATATTGGTGTTGATCCATCAGATTATCAGTCACTTGATGTCCGGGAAAAAGAACCGGTGATCGGCTATATTTCGCGGATGTGCGAAGAAAACGGGCTCGGCATCCTGATTGATGCCTTTATTCTCTTAAAAGAAGAAGTAAAATATAAACCGGTAAAACTGAAAATCACAGGTGGAAAAACCAACGATGATACCTCGTTTATAAAAGAACAAAAGATGAAGATCGCAGCAGCCGGACTGGAACAGGATGTGTTCTGGGTGGATGAATTTGAGGGGGCATCGAGACAGAATTTTTTCAACTCGGTGGCTGTACTGACCGTTCCGGTGCTGAACGGCGAAGCCTTTGGACTTTACCAGCTGGAAGCCCTGGCTTCGGGAATACCGCTGGTGCAGCCGGAATTGGGGGCTTTCCCCGAAATTATCGGCCTGGCCGATGGCGGCGGAATGACCTATCGGCCAAACAGCCCCAAAAAGTTGGCTAAAACATGGAAAAGCCTGATTCTCGATAAAAATAAACTGCATGAAATGAGCCTGACAGGTGTAGCCGGGGTGAAAAAACAATTTGATATTCATAAACAGGCAGCGAAACTTGTAACAATTTATGAAAAGGTGATTGGTTAACTGGTTAATTGGTCATTGGTCATTAGTCATTAGTCATTGGTTATTAGTTATTGAATATTTGAAGTCATTAATATGCTTGAAGTTAGAGGCATTACCAGAAGTTATACTTCATCTTCAGGGGAGAAACGGGTTATTTTGGATCGTCTGAACCTGACCGTTCAGGAGGGGGAGCGGGTCGCTATTGTTGGCCCTTCCGGTTCGGGAAAAACCACCCTGCTCAATTTGTTGGGGGCATTAGACCGGCCGGATTCAGGAGAAATACTGATTGACGGAGAACCAGTCTATCAAAAAAATGAAAAAGAACTGGCCTTATTCCGAAACCGCTGTGTGGGATTTGTTTTTCAGTTTCATCACTTGCTGCCGCAACTCAATCTGCTTGAGAATGTTCTGGTGCCGGCGCTCGCCCAAAAATCAACGGTCGATCAGGAATCGCTGCAACGGGCGGAAAGGCTGATCAATCGCCTCGGACTTGCTGCATTAAAGCATCAGAAACCGGGACAACTTTCCGGAGGTGAGTGCCAGCGGACAGCGGTAGCCCGCGCTCTGATCAATAAACCCAGAATTTTGCTGGCCGATGAACCAACCGGGGCATTAGACAAAAATTCATCCGCTCAACTAACGAAGATGCTCCTGGAGTTAAATCAAGACGACCGGGTGAGCTTAATTGTGGTTACTCATTCGATGGAACTGGCTTCAAAAATGGATAAAATCTACCAACTGGTCGATGGTAAACTGCAATCAGCCGGCTTATGAACCTACCTCGTTATGCCATAAAATCGCTGCTTCATCATTGGAAACTCAATCTTACCGTAATCCTGGGCGTGGCCCTCAGTACGGCTATATTGCTGGGGGCTTTCGTGATTGGCGACACGGTTTCGCATAGTTTGAAGCAAATTACCCTGCAACGCCTGGGAAATACCGACTGGCTGATTTCGGGCGGGGAACGGCTTTTCAGGAAAGCACTGGCCGATGAGTTGGCTGAAGACGACTTGCAGACCTGTCCGATGCTTTTCACAAACGGGATGGCTGTTTTGAACGGTGGGGCGGCCAGGGTTAACCAGGTGCAGGTGTGGGGAATCGCACCCGGTTTTGGTGCGTTCACCGAAGATCAGGATTTATATGCAATTACCGGAAATGAAGCGGTGATCAACGAACAACTGGCGCAAATCCTGGGAATTGAGCCAGGCGAAGAACTGCTGGTGCGTGTCAATAAGTTAACGGCTTTTCCGGCCAATACGCCGTTTGTTTCGGCCGATGAAAGTACGCTGTCATTCCGGGTGAAAGTGAAAGCGGTTGCTACAGCCGGGCAAAGCGGCAACTTCAACCTGCAAAACATCCAGTCGGCCCCCAAAAATATATTTGTACCGCTCGATTTCCTGAACCGCCAAATGCAGCTCGAAGGCAAGGCCAATTTAATCCTGGTTCACGGCTCAGGTTTGTCAAAACCGGATTTGACGGAACGCATCTCCCGCCATTGGCAGTTGGAAGATCTGAGCCTGGAAATTCGTGAAAATTCGGCATTGCAATACACCGAGCTGACTTCAGGCCGGGTCTTTATTGAACCTGCCGTCGCTGATCGCTTGTCAGAGTCAGCTCCGACTTCCGTTCCGGTGTTCAGCTATTTTGTGAATGAAATTAGGCATGGCAATATTTTGACTCCTTATTCGTTTATCGCCGGTTTGCCGGGTGATGAATTAAACATAGCCGATAATGAACTTATCTTAAATAGCTGGTTATCTGATGATTTGAATGCATTACCCGGAGATTCACTACAGCTAAATTATTTTGAAGTTGGCCCGCTTCGGCAACTGATCGAAAAAACGGTCTGGTTGCGGGTGGCCCGTATCGTTAACCTGGAAGGGAGCTGGGCCGACGTCAACCTGATGCCCGATATTCCCGGCTTGTCGGATGCCGGGCATTGCAGCGACTGGGAAACCGGTGTTCCTGTTGATTTAACTAAAATCAGGCAAAAAGACGAAGATTACTGGAACAAATTTAAAGGTACGCCTAAAGCCTTTGTCAGTTTGGTAACAGCCCGGCAATTGTGGGGCAACCGCTTTGGATCGTCAACGGCCCTTCGTATTGGCGGTTTGCAGGCTGCTGAATTTGAAAAGCTGGCGCTAACCGAACTTAAGCCCGAACAGGTTGGTTTTCAGTTTACCGAAACAAAGGCCGAAGGTTTACAGGCCGCCGCACAGGGAACCGATTTTTCGGAACTTTTCATCGGGCTGAGCTTTTTTGTGCTGGTTGCCGCTTTATTGCTGGCGTATCTCATGTTTCAGCAGTACCTGAACTTTCGCCATGAAGAAATCGGAACCTTACATGCTCTTGGCTTTCCGGCTGTAAAAATTCGTCAGTTGTTTTTTGCAGAAGCGATTTTCCTGGTTATCCCGGGCTGTTTGTTGGGTATTCCGCTTGGGCTGGCTTATAACAGACTGATTTTGGACGCAATTAATTCAATCTGGCACGACATTGTCCGCACGTCTATCCTGCACATTCACATTACTCCCAATGCAATTGTAAAGGCGACAATCCTCGTTGCGCTGATCAGTCTGGTCAGTGTTTGGTTTATTCTGAAGCAGTATGCCCGGAAACAAGTGGTGCAAATGCAACGTGCCGGCGACGAAAAAGACAAATCTTCGAAACGGACCTTCCGGCTTGGGGCCGGATTAGTTATGATCGCACTGATTTTGATGCTCGCTGCCGGAACCGGCGATGAAATAAAACCGATGCTCTTTTTTATCAGCGGGTTTTTATTATTGCCTGGTTTAATTCTGTTGCTGTCCTGGCGTTTTGGCAAAATGATGAGCCGGTCGACTCAAAAACTGTCGTTTAACTCATTGGTATGGTCGTTGGTATTATCCGATAAACGCAGGAACGTACTGGTGGTTAGCTTTCTGTCGGTTGGCGTATTTTTGGTACTTGCTACCGGAATGAACCGAAAAGATTTGCTTAGCCGGGCCGATGAACCCGGATCGGGAACCGGCGGATATCAATTTTTTGCGCAAAGCAGTTTTCCGGTTTTGTTTGATTTGAATAGCCCTGAAGGTCAATTTGAAGTGGGCCTGGAGGATTTGAATGCAGAATTTGTCCAATTTCAGGCAGTGCCCGGCGACGATGCCAGTTGCCTGAACCTGAACCGGGTTTCGCGTCCCCGTTTGCTGGGTTTCAACCCGCTTGTCTTCGACCGGAAAAAAGCTTTTTCGTTTGTTACACAAACCGGCGACCTGGATCCGGAACATCCCTGGCGGTCGTTAAACAAAAAACTGGCTCACGGGCAGATACCGGCCATTGCCGACCAAACGGTGATCAAGTGGGGCTTGGGCAAATCGGTTGGGGATACGCTGGTTTATCAGAACGAATCCGGAGAATCACTTGTATTGAAACTGATTGGCGGATTAGCCAATTCGGTGTTCCAGGGAAATATTCTGATTGGAGACCATTATTTTTACGACAATTTTCCCTCGGTGAGCGGCTCAGGGC
Source organism: Gaoshiqia hydrogeniformans (assembly GCF_049347105.1). Lineage (GTDB taxonomy): Bacteria > Bacteroidota > Bacteroidia > Bacteroidales > Prolixibacteraceae > Gaoshiqia > Gaoshiqia hydrogeniformans. The sequence continues at coordinate 4,754,543 of NZ_CP186334.1, read as the reverse complement.
TGTTTTTGATTCAGGCTGACTACAAGGAGGAGGAGGCGCTTCGCTCAGCATTCCGGAACTACGGTATGGAAATTTCGACTGCGAAAGACCGTTTGTTGCTGTTTTATCAGATTGAAAATACCTATCTGAATATTTTTCTGATGCTTGGCGCTTTAGGTTTATTAATCGGAACAATCGGTTTAGGAATTATCATTTACCGGGGTATTTTCGAGAAACGGGCGCAATTTGCCTTACTGGAAGCCACCGGATATAGTAAGGCAAAAATTCGGAAGATGATTCTGTACGGAAACCTGTATGTTGTAACACTGGCTTTATTTACCGGATTGGCTGCGGCCGTGCTGTCTGTTTTTCCGGCGTTGGTTTCGGAGCTGTATGCCGGCCTGCTATACTGGAGCCTGGGAGTATTCGCACTTGTACTGCTCAGCGCCTGGTTTTGGGTGTTTACCGCAAACCGTCTGTCGGTACGCGGCAATTTATACGAAGCTTTGCGCAATGATTAAGCGTAACGCATGATTGAATACTAAGATTAAAGACTTTAGACTCACCACTCGATACTGAGGACTATCAGTACTCAAAACATCCAGCGGCCAAATTTACCGGCGTGGTAATCTTCATAAGCCTGCCTGATTTCGGCCTGTGTATTCATAACAAACGGGCCCTGCGATACAACCGGCTCGTTTAACGGTAATGCATGTCCAAGCAGTAAGCAACTTTCTTTTGTTGCCAGTACATCAATTCGGGTATCATCGTTCTTAAATTCAACCAGGCTCTTTTCCTGGATCAGCCGGCCGTTGACCGTCATCTCTCCGCCGATCAGGTAAAAAAAGATGGTTTCTTCATTGGGAACGGATAAGCTAAATTCGGCTCCTGTTTCAAAATGAATGGTTCCCAGATGGGCTCCAATAGGCGAATAAAAAGGTCCTTCAACACCCTTGTATGCGCCGGAAATCAGTTTTATGCTCACCTTCCCGTCGTCGGAGAGGATAAGCGGGATGGCTTCTTTTTGAAGCCCTTTGTAAAAAGGTTCCGTCATTTTCAGGTGCGCCGGCAGGTTAATCCATAGTTGTAAAATTTCCAACTTCCCGCCGTTTTCTTTGAATTCATCCGAGGAAACCTCCGAATGAATTAATCCGCTGCCGGCTGTCATCCACTGGACACCTCCTGCAGTGATGATACTTTTTTCACCACCGCTGTCGAAATGAGCAATATCGCCGTTCAGCACAAAGGTAACAGTTTCCATACCCCTGTGCGGATGGGGTCCAAAAGGAAGCCCTTTGTTTTTGGCTTTATATACCTGCGGCCCGTGATGGTTTAAAAACAGAAACGGATCGAGGTAATTAACCGATGGCGTTGGAATTACCCGGTAGGTAACCAGATCGTCAATGGGCTCATAAACAGGTTTGTGTATTCGTTTTATTGTTCGCATGCCGCGTATTTTAGATGAAAACACCCCGGCCGTTAAAAAGTTTACAGCAGTCTGTTTATGAAGAAACAAGGTTTCGGTACAGAAAGATGCCGGTTCAGCTGTTCAGCCAGTCACAGGTCTTATTTAAACCTTCTTCGAGGGGCGTTATTTTGTAGCCCAGTTCGGTAACGGCTTTTTGGCTCGACACGTCCCAGTGGTACAGGTATCGCGTTACCCATTCGCGGGTGATCAGGGGCGCCACGCGGAAAACAACAGTACGCAATTCAAACAAAAAAGCGACCGCCATTAAAAGTTTTTCAGGAACACGGATCATCGGTTTTTGTTTGCCGGTAACGGAAGCCACGCAGCTGAAAAATTCGTTGAAGCTGACATTATCGCCTCCTAACAGGTAATTTTCGTTTGGCCGGCCATGCTTAAAGGCCAACAGGTGCCCGTCAACCACATCGTCAATAAAAACATAGTTGCCAATGCTTTTCCCGTTTCCGGGGATGATCCCGAACCTTCCTTCAGCATAGAGCTTTAATAAACGGGTAACACCGTTGCTCTCGCTCAACAGGCCCGGACCGTACACGCGGGTCGGGTTTACGATGACGACTTCAGGATAACCGTTTGAAGCGTTCAGCGCCAGTGTTTCAGCCTCTGCTTTGGTTTCTTCGTAGGCTGTAAAAAAGGGGATGGTCCTTTTTGTTTGTTCGTTAATTACTCCGTCGACGGAAGGACCGTACACCCCGGCTGTTGATGTGAGCACAACGCGTTTCACTCCGGCATCGCGGGCAGCCTGAAGGACATTTGATGTACCCTGTACATTGATCCGGCGAAAAGTTTGAGGGTCTTTATCCCAAACCCGGGCAAAAGCGGCCAGGTGGAAAACGGCCTGACATCCGGCAACGGCTTTATTCAGCGAATCCGGATCGAGAATGTCTCCTTCAAACAGGCGGATGCCCGGATGGTCCAGATCTTTTGTTTTTGCTGCCGACCGGTACAAGGCGTGTACCTGGTAGCCTTCGTTGGCGAGCCTCATACAAAGTTGACTGCCGATTAAGCCGGTTGCTCCTGTTACCAAGATGTTCATATCAACAACATTTAAATGATTTGCAGCATAATGCTTAGTCAGGTGTATTTTTTCCCGATTTAAAAGAAATGTGTTTGTGGTATGCAAGCGATGCCCACTCGTTCGACCAGGCCATGATGAGATGCACTCCGAAAGCAACCCAGATTGAGCCTGTTGTGAGGGTAGCGATGCATAAAATTATGCCTAAAGGAATGGACCCGATCGTTTCAAACCTGCCTTTGTGGATGTGGGCGATTGCGTATAAAACCACATTGATGACAATGGAGGGTATGGCGCCAACAGCGCGTTCGCAGGCAAAGAGTAAAAATCCGCGGAAGAAAAATTCGTACGCCAGCAGGTACGCGGCCCAGCTAAACGCGCTGCCGGCAAGCAGTCTGAAATTCCACACCGGGTTACGAATTTGCGGGTACATGTCCAGGTTCGACGGGCTATTCGCACGCGAAATGCCAAGCGGTACGATGACCGCTCCCAAAATGAGCACCCAAAGAGCAGTCGCCCGCGGCTGGCTGAGCATCAATCCGTATTCTGACAATGTTGTTGGTAAAAATAAAGCAATCATCAGCACGGGCAGTCCTCCAAAATTAACTACCCCGGCTAAGCGTTGTAAGGTAACAGGCCCCTCATTCCGGCGATCTGCTTTTATCCGTTGCTTAAGGGAGGCGTTGACCAAAAAGTTAATGGCCAGGCAGACAAAAGCCGTTCCCAAGGCCATCCAAAATTCAAAATTAACCATATCGCACATCCGTTTTAAATCAATCCGTTTTATTCTTCTTCTTTTCGCGGATATCACTTAAGGTGTTTTTTTCGCCGAGATGATCATTTAAACCGGCTTTTGAAACACTAACCCGCTGTGAACTGTATATGCCGGAATGCCCGCTGAAATAGTAAGCGATAAAACAGACAATGGCATAGTATAAAACATGTTCGCCGCCGAACAGTTCAACCCCCATAATGGTACATGCCAGGGGGGTGTTGGTCGCTCCGGCAAATACGGCAATAAAGCCCAGTCCGGCAAATAACTCAACCGGGTTCCCGGTGATGGTTGCCAAGGTATTGCCCAGGGTGGCGCCGATGAAAAACAGCGGGGTAACCTCGCCTCCCTTAAACCCGGTGCTTAAGGTGACGGCCGTAAACAACAGCTTCCAGAACCAACTGAAGGGGTCGACGCCTCCGGGAATGAACGCATTGACAATGCTGTTTCCGGTTCCGTCGGAGGTGGTGACGCCAAGCCCTAAGTAGTCGTTGGTGCCCAGGATCAGCGACAGGGCGATGACCATGCAGCCACCCAACACCGGAACTATAAATTTCCGGCGAATGTATTTTGCGGTCAGGTTTTTTATGGTATGCGACATCTCGGAGAAAGCATAACCGGCCAGTCCGAATAAAACACCTGCCAGTGCCACGTATAAAATGAGGGAGAGGTCGAAATTGAAATAGGAAGCACCTGCGCTTGCCTGTTCATGAAAATTGATATGGTAATGCGTATGGCCTATCCCGTATGCCGAGCAAACTTTATCAGCCATCACCGAGGCAAAAAAAGCAGGCAGCAGGGCATCGTATTTGATACGGCCAATGGCCATCACCTCAAGCGCGAAGATGGTTCCGGCCACCGGCGTGCCAAAAACGGCGCCAAAGCCAGCTGCCATACCCGATATCAACAAAATGCGGAGATCTTCTTTTTTTAACTTCATCTTTTTGCCAATGAAATTAGCTACGCTGCCTCCGATTTGCACGGCTGTACCTTCGCGTCCGGCCGAACCCCCAAACAGGTGGGTAACAACGGTCGTGATTAATACAAAAGGAGCCATCCGGGCAGGGATGCCCCCACCGGGTTTGTGTATTTCGTCCATCACCAGGTTATTTCCCGCTTCGGCATTTTTCCCCTTAAAACGGTACAACATAACAATCGCGACACCGGCAAGCGGCAGAAAATAAAGCAACCAGCCGTTTCCCCAGCGAATTAGCGTTGCCTGTTCGAGCAAAAACAAAAACAGAGCGACAAACGATCCGGCCACAAAAGCCACCGGCATGGCCAGGAAAAACCATTTGACCACATACAGTAAAATATGGTATTGGTCAAATGATTGTTGAATCTTTTTGATCATAGCATCTTAAAACCTGAGGCAGCTTACCCTTACCGGATTCGGTAACAGCTGAGCTTCACCTGCATCGGCATTTCGTATTTTCAGAACAATTTTATTTTTAAAGATTTAAGCTTGCGAAATGGCCACGGCTACGGCTACCGATGCGCCAACCATCGGGTTGTTACCCATTCCGATCAATCCCATCATCTCCACATGTGCCGGAACAGAAGATGAACCGGCAAATTGAGCATCGCTGTGCATCCGGCCCATCGTATCGGTCATCCCATATGAGGCGGGGCCGGCAGCCATATTGTCGGGATGCAAAGTGCGTCCGGTGCCACCACCCGATGCCACCGAAAAATATTTTTTGCCTTGTTCTATACATTCTTTTTTGTAGGTACCGGCAACCGGGTGCTGGAAGCGGGTCGGATTGGTTGAGTTACCGGTGATCGATACGTCAACGCCTTCGCTGTGCAGGATGGCAACGCCCTCGCGGACATCGTCGGCGCCGTAACAATTAACTTTTGCCCGATCGCCTTTGGAGTAAGCAATACGCTCAACCTCTTTCAATTCGCCGGTATAATAATCAAATTGCGTTTGGACGTAGGTAAAGCCGTTGATCCGGGCGATGATCTTTGCAGCATCTTTTCCCAAGCCATTCAGGATAACGCGGAGAGGCTCTTTACGGACACGGTTGGCTGATTTGGCAATGCCAATGGCTCCTTCGGCGGCAGCAAACGATTCGTGCCCGGCCAGAAAGGCAAAACATTTGGTTTCTTCGCGCAGCAACATGGCTGCCAGGTTGCCGTGGCCAAGGCCTACTTTACGATCGTCGGCAACCGAGCCGGGGATACAGAATGCCTGTAAGCCTTCTCCGAGGGTAGCTGCGATGTCGGCTGCATTTTTTTGCCCTTTTTTGATGGCAATTGCAGCGCCTACGGTGTATGCCCATAAAGCGTTCTCAAAGGCAATGGGCTGAACGTCTTTTACAATTTTGAACACATCAACGCCCTTGTCGTCGCAGATGTTCTTTGCTTCTTCAACCGATGAGATCCCGTAGGAATTTAGGATGTTATTGATCTGTTTGATCCGTCTGTCATAACTTTCAAATAATGGCATAGTTGTTTTCTCCTATTCTTTACGTGGGTCAATGGTTTTTACGGCTTCGTCAAAACGGCCATATTTGCCCGACGCTTTTTTCAGCGCTTCGTTGGCGTCCACTCCGGTTTTGATCAGATCGAGCATCCGGCCCAGGTTCAAAAACTCGTAACCGATAATTTCGTTATTTTCATCCAGCCCGATTTTTGTGACGTAACCTTCGGCCATTTCCAGGTAGCGGGGGCCTTTGGCTACCGTTCCGTACATGGTTCCGGTAACACTGCGTAAACCTTTCCCTAAATCTTCCAATCCGGCGCCAATGGGGAGCCCGCCTTCCGAAAAAGCAGTTTGAGTACGTCCGTAGACAATTTGCAGGAAAAGCTCGCGCATGGCGGTGTTAATGGCGTCGCAAACCAGGTCGGTATTAAGCGCCTCAAGGATGGTTTTTCCGGGAAGAATTTCAGAAGCCATAGCTGCCGAATGCGTCATCCCGGTACAGCCAAGTGTTTCAACCAGCGCTTCCCGGATAATCCCGTCTTTTACATTTAAGGTAAGCTTACAGGCTCCTTGTTGCGGTGCGCACCAGCCAACGCCGTGGGTTAACCCCGAAATGTCGTTTACCTCTTTGGCTTTTACCCAACGTCCTTCTTCGGGTATTGGAGCCGGGCCATGATTTGCTCCCTGAGCAACGCAAATCATCCCTTCAACTTCGTGTGTAAAACTCATATGAGCTGATTTTTAGGTTGATAAATTTAATTTTATACTTCAGTTCGGATTGAATCCGGAGAAATCGGATTGTTATTCTGATGAATGAGCTTACCATAAATTCAAAATTTTTGAATTTGTATTCGTTATGGTAGAAGTCATCAGCCCTTATTTTGCAGGCGGTTAATGGCAGACCTCATTGCCAATGGCAAAGATAGCAGGATAAAGTAAAATCTTATTAACTTGCCGCCCTTATTTTTGAATGTCGGTTTTAACGATTGTTATTATTATGAGCGGATTTTTTGGAAGTATATCGACGCAGGATTGCGTGATGGATGTGTTTTATGGTACGGACTACCATTCGCACCTTGGCACAAAAAGGGCGGGGATGTCTTTTTACTCAAAAACAACTGGTTTTCAACGGGCTATTCATAGCCTCGAAGACGGTTATTTCAGAAATAAGTTTGATAACGACATCAAAGGTTTTTCGGGCAACTGCGGGATTGGCGTGATCAGCGATTTCGAGGCTCAACCCATCGTGGTGAGCTCTCACCTGGGGCGTTTTGCCATTGTTACCGTGTGTAAAATTACCAACGCTGATGAATTGGAAGAACGTTGTATGAAACAGCGGCTTACTTTTTCGGAAACCAGCCAGGGCACCGTTAATCCAACCGAGCTGGTTGCGATGCTGATTGCCGAATGCGATAGCTTCCTATCAGGCATCAATCATGTTTTCGAGTTGATCAAAGGCTCCTGTTCCATGCTGATTATGACTGAAAAAGGATTGATTGCTGCACGGGATCAATTGGGGCGAACGCCGATCATTCTGGGGAAAAAGAAGGAGGCTTATGCCGTTTCGTTCGAAACCAGCGCCTTCCCGAATCTCGGCTACGAAATGGACTATTTGCTTGGGCCCGGCGAAATTGTAGAAATTACAGCCGACGGCTATCATCAACTGCGTAAACCGAACGACCGCATGCAGGTATGTTCGTTTCTTTGGGTTTATTACGGTTACCCGCCTTCGTTTTACGAAAACATCAATGTGGATGAAGTCCGTTACCGTTGCGGCGCGGCCCTGGCCAAAAATGACGACGTGAAGGCTGATTTTGTAGCCGGCATTCCCGATTCGGGCATTGGCCATGCAATGGGATACAGTAACGAGAAAGGGATTCCGCTGAAGCGCCCGTATTCGAAATACACACCAACCTGGCCCCGTAGTTTCATGCCGCAGAACCAGGAAACCCGCGACCTGGTGGCCAAAATGAAACTGATTACCAACCAGGCGGTCATCAAAGGGAAATGCGGCATTTTTTTAGACGATTCCATTGTCCGCGGCACCCAGTTGAAAGATAATGTATGCCATTTACACGCCGGTGGAATCAAAGAAATCCATATGCGCATTGCCTGTCCGCCGCTGACGTATCCCTGCGAATTCCTGAATTTCAGCCGTTCGCGCACCAGCCTCGATTTGGCAACCCGGAAGGCCATCAAGCAACTTGAAGGCAGCGAAGATCTGAACTTAGAAGCCTATTCCGAGTCGGGTAACGGGCAATACGCTGCCATGGTTGAACAAATAAGAAAGAATCTCGGTTTAACTACGCTTAAATTTCAAAAACTCAACGATTTGGTCGATGCCATCGGGCTTCCCAAAGAAAAGCTTTGCACCCATTGCTGGGACGGATCAAGTTATTTTTGATGAAATTTACACTTTTAGATCATTTTAACTAAACTGCTTATGGAAAGTTATTTGTCAAACATTTTTCTGCTTGCCGGAATTGTTGTGGTTCTACTGATCATTTTGTACTATATCCCATTCGGATTGTGGTTTACGGCAACGCTGTCGGGGGTAAGGATATCCATCATGGAGATCATACTGATGCGTTTTCGAAAAACACCTCCGGCGCTGATTATTCAGGCCTTGATTATGTCGCATAAAGGTGGAGTACCCGTGAACCGCGATCAACTGGAAGCTCATTACCTGGCGGGCGGAAATGTGAATAAGCTGGTATATGGATTAGTTGTTGCCAAAAAAGCCGGTTTAAAAATCAGCTTCGAAAAGGCTGCCGCCGCCGATTTACAGGGAGTTGATTTGTTCGAATCGGTCAAAGCCGAAGTTGCCAAACGTGCTCAGCAAGAGCCCCTGTTTGAGTAATCACCGGTTATCTGTCAGGAAAAATTTAATTGACCTACCGATATGAGAAAAAAAACCGTAATCATTTTCGCCATCATCCTGTTTGGCAGGCTTGCATTCTCGCAGGGAACAGAGAATTTTCGTTTTGTTGAATCCGGAGTAGGAGCCTGGTACCCGCAGGAAGTGCATGCTGTGTTTAATATTGCCTATACCGCTGCGGTCTCCGAGTCGTTTGCCGTTGAGCTTTCGTATAACCTGGGAGCTGATAAAAGTTCGGTTGAGTTTCACGAACTTGGGGTAAAAATAGGCCCCTACGTTAAACTGGGCAAGTATTCGTACCTGATGCTTTCGGCGGGTGGCGCCGTTATGTTTGACCCGTCGGGCAGAGGTTTCGAGCAACAACAAAGCGGCTCCGGATTACCGATTTTAACTTACAGTGACGGCAACAACCTGTTGCATATCCCCTTGCAGGCCAAACTGAACATGACGGTTTTTAAACGCCTCGGGCTTGGAATGAAATACACCTATAACAAAAACTTTAAAGACGGAATTGACGACCAGTCGTATTTTGTTTTGTTTCTGTCGTACAGCCTGGCCCGTACGAATTAATCAGGATGTTTAACGAATCCGTTTTCGCGGCCATGATCAGATCGTTGCGGGTACAGCAGGCAATCTTTACGTGTCTATTCACGTTTAATTGTTTCGCGATTTTGAAACGGCCAAGCGCACGGTAGAAATAACCATTGAGCAGGACGAGGCGGCGGCCATGTGGTTTATTGAAGAAGCCCAATGGGATTAAACGGAAACCCGTTCAATTTGAATAGCCATGGGTACAATAATCACCGATTGCTTTGTGGATGGATTACCCTTCCGCCTCTGCGGCGGAGCTTTCCGCCTTCGATTTTTTTGTTTCCGTCGTCGTAGCGGAAGTTTCCGCCACCGAGGCGAAGGTTTTCGGGTGTGTAGCAGAGGTTTCCGTCACCGAGGAGAAGGTTTCCGGGTGAGTAGCGGAGCTTTCCGTCACTGAGGAGAAGCTTTCCGCCGTCGAGGAAAAGGTTTCGGTGATCGTAGCGGAGCTTTCCGCCTGTTTGCCCGCTGATAGATTCGGTTTTGGGTATTCGCCGGACGGCTGGATGCCCCCCGGCGAATGAGAGATTGGGTTAGTCTATTCTTCCGCAGGTACTTCTTCTTTTTTGATCTCAACCCCCATGCGTTTCACCACTTTACTGAAGGTGAACTGCTCTTTTTTTACCGGGTCGCCGTTGTATATTTTCGAGGCGATTTTGCAAATCCCGATCACCTCGGCATAAATGCCATTGAAAATAGCCACTGCTTCTTCCGATTGCTCCCTGGTGGTCGATTTTAACACTTCCTGACTGATATTCGCGGCCTGTAATTCATCGGCGTAGCCGATGGTGGAATCAATCAGGGCCGGGTTAATGCCTTTGCCGGTCAACTCGGTTTTCAGCTCGTCGGTCATCCCTTTTTTAAAGGCATGGAGCTGGGTAATCAGTCCTTCCTGGTCGAGCGCGTTGAGCGGTCTGGTGAATCCCAAACCTTTTAAAATTTCTTTGGCCTTTTTACCCAGGTCCACTTCGACCTGGGTTTTCAGGAATCCCAGGTTTTTAAGGGCCGGTTTCAGAATATCATCCAGTTGGATAGTGGCCTCACGCAAAGCTTTTTGTTTATCAAGCCCCAGAAAGTCGTTGACGGCCGAATCAATTTTACTGTTTAGTTGGCCGACATAGCTTTCGGTCCAGTTGGTGCGGATCAGGCTTAAGTCGTCCAGGTTGAGCGACATACTCTTTGCAATGGTTTTACAGGCCATCAGCATCACATCGTCTCTCACTTTGTAGTTTCGTTGAGTCATGGTTTTTTGTTTTAATTGATAGAAGTAATTTTTTGAAAATTAAAATTACGGTAAAATACATATACCAATCCAGACCTATTTTTATGTTTTACAAAAGGTTTTGGGGGAGAAGCGATTTTTAATTGCCGGTTGAATGCGCGGTTACAAACCGCGCCACCCAGGCAGGAACAGCATTATATTTTACAGAAGAAGCCCATTTTTTTAAATTATCGCTACTTTTAGGGACTTAAAATAATCAACCCAAAAAACACGACGATGACCATTGCCGAAATTCTCCGCGACTCGAATTATAAAATCACCCAATTCGACCTGGTGCAAATTCAGGAATTTGAAAAACGGATTGTTACCCGACCCGATAAAAAAGGCGCTCCGGTTCCTTACATCACCTGTTCCGTAAGGAAAAAGGAAGTCAAGCTGACGCCCGAAGAGGTAGTTCGCCAGTTGTTTCTGGGTGTGCTGATGAACGAATACGGTTATCCGGCAGAGCGGATGGAACTGGAATATGCGGTTTCGTTTGGCCGCGAGAAAAAACGCGCCGACATCGTGGTTTTCGACAAACAGCGAACTACCGATCCTTACATTTTAATTGAACTCAAAAAGCCAAAATTGAGGGATGGAAAGGAACAACTGAAAGGATATTGTAATGCGACTGGCGCCCCCATTGGTATATGGACGAATGGAGATTCTATTTCGTTTTATCACCGAAAGGAGCCAAATCATTTTGAAGATTTACCCTCCATCCCGAAGGCCACCGAAAAACTGTCGGACATCCTTTCGGAACGCTGGACCATTAAAGAACTGATCGAAAAAGACAAGCTGGTTACCGAGCGCAAATCGCTGAAAGACCTGATTTTGGAAATGGAAGACGAAGTATTGGCCAATGCAGGGGTCGATGTTTTTGAGGAATTATTTAAACTTATTTTCACCAAACTGTTCGACGAAATGGAATCGGGGCGCAACGCCTCGCGCTATCTCGAATTCCGAAATTACGGCGACACCGAAACCGAGCTGAAAGACAAAATACAAAGCCTGTTCAATAAGGCGAAAAAGAAATGGGAAGGCGTGTTCTCGACTGACTCAAAAATTGAACTCACGGCCTCGCACTTGTCGGTTTGCGTATCGTCGCTGCAGGATGTAAAACTGTTTAACTCGAACCTGGATGTGGTTGACGAAGCCTTTGAATACCTGATAAACAAAAGCAGCAAAGGCGAAAAAGGACAGTATTTTACCCCACGCTATGTAATCGATATGGCGGTGAAAATGCTCAACCCGCGGGAACACGAAACCATGATCGACACGGCGGCAGGCAGTTGCGGTTTCCCGGTGCATACCATTTTTCACGTGTGGGAACAAATACTGAAAGACAAGGGACTAAACAAAAGCCACCTTTTTACCCTCGAAGACAAACCGGTGGAATGTACCGATTATGTGCAGGAAAAAGTTTTTGCCATCGACTTCGACGAAAAGGCTGTGCGCGTGGGCCGCACCCTGAACCTGATTGCCGGCGACGGGCAAACCAATGTGTTACACCTTAACACCCTCGACTGGGAACGCTGGGACGACAAAACCCGCGATGAAGACTGGCTCGACATTTACAACGAAGGCTGGAAAAAGCTGAAACGCCTGCGTACAACGAACGGCAGCAACCACGATTTTCAGTTCGATATTCTGATGGCCAACCCGCCGTTTGCCGGTGATATTAAGGAAAGCCGCATTTTGGCAAAATACGAATTAGGCAAAAATGCCGCCGGAAAATACCAAACCAAAGTAGGCCGCGACATTCTTTTCATCGAGCGCAACCTCGATTTCCTGAAACCCGGGGGCCGTATGGCCATTGTGTTGCCGCAGGGCCGCTTTAACAACAGCAGCGACAAGCAAATCCGTGAGTTTATTGCCGAACGCTGCCGCATTCTGGCCGTGGTGGGTTTACATGGAAACGTTTTTAAACCCCATACCGGTACGAAAACCAGCGTGTTGTTGGTGCAAAAATGGGATGATACATTATGCCCGAAACGCGACGACTATCCCATCTTTTTTGCCACCATGCAGGAACCCAGCAAAGACAACAGCGGCGATAAAATCTACCTGCGGAAAAAAGACAACCCGAAATACAAAGTGCGCCCCGCTGAACCCGAATATTTACAGGGCAACCTCGCGCTCGACCCGCAAGCCGTTTACGTGAATACCGCCAAAGACCTCGACGAATATTTATTAGACACACACAGCCACCTGATAGTAAAACACGACCTGTTTAACCACGACGGCCTCACCGGCGACGGCATTGCCGAAGCCTTTGCCGAATTTGCCAAAAAGGAGGGCCTCAGTTTTTTTTGAGTAGCCCTTTCAACGAAGCAAAATACAAGGCATTGTTGGAAGGGCTGGAAGCAGTGGAACTGAACTCTATAGATTTCAAACTTGATAATTTTGATTTCAGACTTGATTCCGAATACTTTTTAAAATCCAATCTTTCACTTATAAAAAAATTGGATAAAATTGGATTTAGAAGAATTGGTGAATTCAGCTATGTGACTGATGGCATTCATACGTCAATTGATTATAGCGAAACAAGTAACATCAATCTTATCTCTGCTACATCACCTCGTGAGAATTATTTTGATGTCTCACGAAAAGCTTTTATCTCAGAAGTAGCACATCTCAATAATCCAAGAACTGCATTAAAGGAAAATGATTTAATTATTTCAACTGTTGGCACAATTGGTAATTGCGCTGTCGCTACAAAAGATATCCTCCCTGCAAATTCAGATAGACACGTTGGGATTGTTAGAGTCAATAAGGAGTTTCTACCAAATTTTATATCCACATTTTTACTCACAAAATATGGTAGATTTCAAACGTGGAGGGAGAGTACTGGAAATGTGCAATTGAATCTTTTCCTGTATAAGATAAGAACACTTAAAATAGCCAATCTCTCTAAAGCTTTTCAAATTGAAATAGATAAACTTGTAAAATTAGCTCATTCAAAAAGAGAATTTTCCAAACAAACATATTCATCGGCCGAAACCCTTCTTCTCGAAACCCTTGGCTTAAGCAATTTTGAACCCAGCGCAGAGCCTGTAAATGTAAAAGGTTTTAAAGAGTCGTTTTTAACCACCGGCAGGTTGGATGCGGAGTATTACCAAAAGAAGTACGATTGTTTGGAAAAGGCGATTTGTACAACAAATTACAAACGGATAAAAGAAATAAGAACCGTCAATTTTCGGGGAATGCAACCGGAATATGTTGAGAACGGCAGTTTGGATGTAATAAACAGCAAGCATATTTTAGAGGATACACTCGATTACAATGGTTTTGAGAAAACAAGCGATGAATATTGGGATATTCAGGAACGGGCTCGCGTTTTCAAAGGTGATATTCTAACCTACACAACCGGCGCAAATATCGGACGAACACAAGTTTATCGACTAGATAAAAAAGCTTTGGCAAGCAATCACGTTAATATTTTGCGGCTTAAAGAAGGAAATCCGTTTTATATCGGGTTTGTACTAAATTCGATGATTGGTCGTATGCAAACCGAAAAATATTGTGCAGGAAGTGCGCAGGTTGAATTGTATCCAAAGGATCTGGATGAATTTATAATACCAATCATTGACAAAACCATTCAGAACCAAATCATAGATTTGACAGAAGAAAGTTTCCACCTTAAAAAGCAATCCGAGCAATTGCTGGAAACCGCCAAGCGCGCGGTAGAAATTGCCATTGAACAGGACGAGGAGGCGGCGTTACGGTATATAGAAGCCCAACGCGATTAAAAAACGGGTGAAACCCGTTTAATGTGAATAGCCACGGGGTGCAACCCGTGGACAGGGTGCAACCCATGGTAACGAATAAACACGGTAATCCCAACCCCGAAACGGGGTTGAATATGAAATAACCGCAGTTGTTGTTCAACCCCCTCCGGGGTTGTTTTCGGACATTATTCCCGCGTATTTATTTCCACGCCCCACGCCCCGCGCCCCAACCCCGAATGAGGTTGAATACGATAGGTTTTGATGTGGCAAAAACATTTAACCCCTCCCGGGGTTGCGTTGCCAACGTCACCGTAATTTCCCATGTGTTTCACCACATGGCTATTCACGTTAAATCGCTTCGCGATTACAAAAAATGCTAAATGATTGGTATATTTATAGAAAACAACGCTATGAGTACCTATACACAAATCCTTTATCAAATCGTGTACAGCACCAAAAACAGGGAACATACCCTGACAAAACCGAACCGGGAGGCACTCTATAAATACATTTGGGGAGTTCTTAAAAACAAAAATTGCTATTTATATCGAATCGGCGGAATTGCAGACCACATCCATATTGTAACTCATATCCATCCATCAATTTCAGTGGCATCGCTGGTAAAAGACATTAAATTATCAAGTTCAGCCTACATCAAAACCAATCAGCTATTCCCTGATTTCAATGGATGGCAAAATGGATATGGTGGTTTTACCTATTCGTTTAAAGACAAGGATCATCTGATTGAATACGTAAAAAGACAGGAACATCACCACAAGACGGTAACATTTAGAGATGAATTGATTGAATTACTACAAGAGCAAGGAGTTGAGTTTGATGAAAAATATTTGTTATAAAATTTACGATCATGCAAAACAATACCAACAAATTGCCGGAAAGCTTTTTTATACCATTCATTTGACATGGACGAAAAACGAGAAAAAATAGTCGTTGAAGGTGCACTTGAAAGCGCTTGCTTTAAAGCCGGAAAACTCTTTATTCAAAACGAAATTTTAACCCGGGATAAATTCAGAGAATTATTTTTATCAAGCGAAAAGCTTCCAAAGAGCACTTGCACCAATTGTCCGTCAATGATGGTCGTCGAATCTTATTACGGCGATGAAATTAAATATTCCTTTCTGATCAATTATTTAGCATCAAAATATTATTGGTATCGCTGCTCGTTTGTGATGCGAAAGCCGGGAGGCAAACACGACGGATCCGGCTATATCACAACACATGTTCTGATTGAAGAATGGGAATGGGACAGGCCAATAGACTACACGGATTTTGATTTTCTATAAATAGACCGTACTGGTTTAGAAATGATCAATGCGGCCATTTGCTGGAAACCGCCAAGCGCGCGGTAGAAATTGCCATTGAACAGGACGAGGAGGCGGCGTTACGGTATATAGAAGCCCAACGCGATTAAAAAACGGGTGAAACCCGTTTAATGTGAATAGCCATGTGGTGAAACCCATGGTAACGAATAAACACGGTAATCCCAACCCCGAAACGAGGTTGAATATGAAATAACCGCAGTTGTTGTTCAACCCCCTCCGGGGTTGTTTTCGGACATTATTCCCGTGCATTTATTTCCACGCCCCACGCCCCACGCCCCGCGCCCCAACCCCGAATGAGGTTGAATACGATAGGTTTTGATGTGGCAAAAACATTTAACCCCTCCCGGGGTTGCGTTGCCAACGTCACCGTAATTTCCCATGGGTTTCACCACATGGCTATTCACGTTAAATCGCTTCGCGATTTTTGCGGTGGTTTGAATGGCCTGGTGCAATGTAACGACCACCGCGTTCAACCCGCTTCGGGGTTGGTTGGCTGGCCCGTTTGTTTTCCCCCGGTAAAACCGGGGGTGATGAACGTTAAACTCCTTCGGAGTTATGGAAAAGGAACTACCTGGACGAAACAGATTCCCTGTCTGCTGACAGGCAGGCGGCCAGAGCCCGAATGACGAAGGAAAGACGAAGGAAAGACGGGTGCCGCGATTTTCAATCGCGGATTAAAATTGCGCGGTTACAAACCGCGCCACCCGGAGGAGCTTTCAACGGATTCTATTTTCTGTTGAAGGAATCTTCAGGATGATGAAGTTGATGGCAAAGGCCGAAACAATCACCCAGTTTCCCCAACTGATCCCGAGGTCGGAAACCAGAATTTTCCCTCCTAATGCCATCAGTCCGCCCGTGATCATAGCCGGAATACTCAACTTCTTATTGATCTTCAGATTCGTCAGCGCGGCAATCAGCGGAACAATAAAAGCGCCGGAATAAAAGGCGAGCGCCAGCAAAAGGGTGCCAATAATGGAGGTCACTTTCAGGGCAATCAGTACGCTGGCCAGACCGATGAGCACAATAAACAGGCGGGTTTCGTTCAGCGATTTCCGGTTGTCGATATCGGGGTTGAACAGTTCGCTCAGCATCATTGAGGCAGTCAGCAAGGTGGTGTCGGCCGACGAAAGCACCGCCGACAGCAGGGCGGCCGCCATCAGTCCCACAACCCACTCGGGCAGGTAAAAATCAATTAGCTCAATTAGAGCCACCGAGCTGTGAAGCTGCTCATCGGGCAGGTTTTCGGTGGCAAACACACCGAGGTAAGTCAGCAAAAAAGCAAAGGGAATCAGGATGGTCGCTACGATCAGGATGCTTTTTCGGGCCGTGTTTTCGTCGCGGGCACAAAACACGCGCGAGTAGATGTCGGGGCCCACCACAAAGGTGCTCGAAAAGGTCAGAAAAAGGATGAACAAGTCAACCGGGCCGAAAGCGGTATTGAACGGAAAAGCAGATGTGAGGGGCGAAACCTGCGTGCCCTGCTCGAAATACAAAAAAACGCCAGAGAAGACGACTCCCAGCAGGATGACAATCGCCTGGAGGAAATCGGTTTTCAGGATGGATACCTGTCCGCCAATCAGCGTGTAGCCGATAAACACGGCGCCCGACAACCATACGCCGTTTTCGTACGAAAGCCCGAACATGCTGACCAGTATTTTTGAGGCGGCAATCACCTGAGCCGCTACAATGCCAGTCCAGGCCAGCGGGATAATGACCGAAGCCGATTTCCGGGCCGTTTCGCCGTAAAAGCGGCCAATCAGGTCGGTCAGGGTAAATTTGCCCAGGCGGTTTACTTTTCGTACAAGCGGAAGCAGCAGCCACAGCCCGGCCGAGGCGGCCAGCAGGTACCAGGCGGCCGCCCAGCTTTGCGTCATGGCCAGGTTGGCCGTTCCCAGAATGGCCGAACCGCCCAGGATGGACGCCAGTAAACTACCCGAAATCTGCAACAGCCCGTTGCGTTTTCCGGCGACAAAATAATCTGCCGGCGACTTAATCCGAAAAGCAGAATACAGCCCAATCAGCAGTAAAACAATTCCGTATGTGGCCAGGATGGTTAATTTCATAATTGCAGTAAAAATAGGAAAATGCCGTCAACCTGAGGCACTGATCGGGGAAATCGCTTTTAGAATATTTTACTTTCTATGATGAGTGTCTTTCTAAATTATTTAATGATGAACCCTCTACTGCCTCCCTTTTTAAGCTACTTTTTACACATTCATACGCGATATGTTTTTCTTGCCCTGTAGGAGCAAGAAAAAAGGACGGATACTTGCATATATAGATGAGCTTTTAAGGAAGGCCGGGTCCGGGAGAGTATGGACGGGAACCCCCGATGCTTCAAAAACCTTTAGATCGTTAAAGGCGATTACCCTGATGTTATGTGAAAACTAAACTTCTGCCTCTAATTTAATGATTAATGACTAATGACCAATAACCAATAACCAATAACCAATAACACAAGACATCGGTTAAAAACGTTTTCCCGGATAAGCTGATAATTTATATTGTTTCTAAGTGTCAGGATGCTAATTTTGAAAGCCGAAAATAAATCAATCAATCAGCTATGCAAAAGCATTTACTTTTAGGTGTCGAAGCAATCGGGCAGGGAGCAATTGATGGCGGATTATCAGGCGTATATGCTTATCCCGGAACCCCTTCGACCGAAATCACCGAATATATCCAGGAGAACGCCCTGGCCGAAGAGCGGAATATTCACCGGAAATGGTCGGCCAATGAGAAAACGGCTTACGAAGCAGCCCTGGGCATGAGCTATGCCGGGAAACGGACGATGGCCTGCATGAAACACGTGGGGCTGAATGTGGCGGCCGACGCGTTTATTAACTCCTCAATCACCGGTGTGAACGGCGGTTTTATCCTGACGGTAGCCGACGATCCCTCGATGCACTCGTCGCAAAACGAGCAGGATTCGCGCTATTACGGACAGTTTGCGATGATTCCCGTACTTGAGCCGTCTAATCAGCAGGAAGCTTACGATATGGCCTATGACGGGTTCCGGCTTTCCGAAGAAACCGGTTTGCCGGTCATGTTGCGGATTACCACACGCCTGGCCCATTCGCGCTCGGGCGTTGTTTGGAAGAATGTATTACCCGAAAATAAACTGAGTTTACCCGGCGATCCGCAACAGTTTGTTTTGTTGCCGGCTATCGCGCGGCGCCGTTACAAAGGCTTGCTGGAGAAACAAAGCCTGTTGGCCAGGCTCAGCGACGAGTCGGTCTATAACCGTTACATCGACGGTGAAGATAAAAGCCTTGGTATTGTTTGCTGCGGTATTTCGTATAATTACCTGCTCGAAAATTACCAGGAAACAAGCTGTCCTTACCCGGTGATCAAGGTATCGCAATATCCGGTCCCGGAGAAAATGCTGAAACGCATGAACGAGTCGTGCGACAAAATCCTGGTTTTGGAAGAAGGTTATCCGTTGGTCGAAGAGCAGCTCAAAGGATTTTTTGCCAACGGTACCCCGGTAAAAGGGCGACTGGACGGAACCTTGCCGCGCGACGGCGAACTAAACCCCGATCATGTAGCCAAAGCGCTCGGGCGAGAGGTTTATGAAGGGTTAAAAATTCCGGATCTGGTTGCCAACCGGCCTCCGGCATTATGCCAGGGCTGCGGCCATATTGACGCCTATCAGGCCATGAACGAGGTGTTGGCCGAATACGGGAAGGGACGCGTGTTTTCAGACATTGGTTGTTATACGCTGGGAGCTTTGCCCCCGTTTCAAACCATCAATTCCTGCGTGGATATGGGCGCTTCCATCACGATGGCCAAAGGCGCAGCCGATGCGGGTTTGGTTCCGGTGGTAGCGGTGATCGGCGATTCAACCTTTGCCCATTCCGGGATTACCGGTTTGCTGGATGCCGTGAATGAAAAGGCCAATATTACCATCGTGATTTCCGATAACGAGTCAGTATCGATGACCGGCGGGCAGGATTCGTCAGCCTACGGGAAGATTGAAAGTATTTGCGCCGGCGTCGGGGTCGATCCGGAACACATCCGCGTGATTGTTCCCCTGAAGAAGAACCACGATGAAATGGTACGTTTGTTTAGCGAAGAGCTCGCCTATGAAGGCGTTTCGGTGATTATTCCGCGCCGGGAGTGTATCCAGCGCGCCGGCCGCCGGAAAAGAAATATCAGTCGTCATGCAAACCATTAATAAACGAACAAGATGAAATCAGATATCATATTAGCCGGGGTAGGCGGACAGGGAATTTTATCAATCGCGGCGGTTCTCGGCATGGCCGCTTTACAGGAAGATCTGTACCTGAAACAGGCCGAAACACACGGAATGAGCCAACGGGGCGGGGCAGTGGTTTCGCACCTGCGCATATCAAGCCGGCCAATCGCTTCCGATTTGATAAAACTGGGCACTGCCGATTTAATTTTATCGGTTGAGCCGATGGAATCGTTGCGTTATTTGCCGTTTTTATCGGATAAGGGTTATTTGGTTACCAACACCACACCCTTTGTTAATATTGGAAATTACCCCGATGTTGAAGAAATTCTGGCCGAAGTCCGCCGTTTGAGCCGTTTTGTCGCCATCGATGCCGACCAGATTGCCAAAGAGACGGGCAATGTGCGCGCATCGAATATGGTGATGCTCGGGGCTGCTTCGCCTTTTATCGATCTTGAATTCACGAAAATAGAGGAAGGTATCCGCACTGTTTTTGAGAAAAAAGGCGAAGATATTGTGACATTAAACCTGGATGCATTTCACGCCGGACGCCGTTTTGCAGAAGAAAACAGGTAAGTTTTAAATGATGATCAAGCAGAAAGAAATAAGGCTGCCGAATTTTCGCAGGGGGTATCACCTGATTACTTCGCTGATTGAACAGGAATTACCCGACTTGCCCGAAGCCGGTCTGCTGCACATCCTGGTGAAACATACCTCGGCAGGCATCAGCCTGAATGAAAATGCCGATCCTTCGGTCCGCACCGATTTCGAATTGTTTATGAACAAGCTGGTTCCCGAAAATCACCCGGTTTATACGCATACTTACGAAGGAAGCGACGATATGCCTGCTCACCTCAAATCGTCGCTGATCGGCACTGAACTAACTGTTCCGATCACCGGCGGGAGACTCAATCTGGGAACCTGGCAGGGAATTTACCTCTGCGAATTCCGCCATCACGGCGGCTCCCGCCACCTGGTGCTGACGGTTTACAGTTGATTGGGGGAGGGGATTGCTTAGTTTAAATAATTTTCGAGTATCCCGAGTTTTTTCAGTTCTTCGGCTGCCATGCGGGCAACTTCGGTGGCCCCGTTCCGGTTAAAGTGGGTGTTATCCTGCGCACCGTTGGGGTAATTGGTGTTCTCACCGGCTTCGAGCCATAGATAAAGTGTCTTTGATTCCTCAGGGCCGAGCTCCGTCACTTTTTGCTCAGTCAGTAATTGCAGGTCGATTAATGGCACCTGCATCTCCCCGGCAACCATCCGTACCACCAGCGGATAAAGGCCGTGTGTGTCCAGTAGCGTGCCTTCGTCGTTGAAGTTACGGCGCACGACCGACGTCAGCAGAACTGGAACAGCCCCTTTTTCGCGACTTTCGCGAACATATTTCTCCAGGTTGGCCCGGTATGTGGTAAATGGATTGGTAAAACGGTCGGGACTTTTATCTTTCTGATCGTTGTGCCCAAACTGGATGAAGACATAATCGCCTGCATGCAGCTGATCGTAAACCGTTTGCCAGTGCCCCTCGCCAATGAAACTTTTTGTGCTTCGTCCGTTCAGCGCATGGTTGCTGATGACGACCTGTTCATTAAAAAAATCACCGAATACCATACCCCAACCGGTTTCAGGAGATTTTTCCGGTGGTTTGTTGGCCATGGTTGAATCGCCGATCATAAAAATGCGGACTTTCTTTTCGTTTGTTTCCTGAAAAGCACATAACAGCATGAACAGGAAAGCGGAGATGATCAATTTTGTATTCATAAAAGTTTTTGGTTTTTAGATTATAAAAAAGTAGAGATTGGTCATTAGGCATTAATCATTAGACAAGAACCAAGAACCAAGAACCAAGAACCAAATGAATGACCAATTCCCAATCTCATTCTACCCTGAACCAATCAAAATCGGCATAACCGGCATCATTGGTTTTTTTAGCGCCCAGGGCAAACAGGCCAACTTTCGCCCCAATCCACCGGCCGGCTACGGCTTCAAATTCGTTGCCGAGTTTCTTAAACATTTTGCCGTTTTCGCTGTAACTAAACGTACATATGGCGTTTTTATCCACTTCTACCTTCAGGTAAATCTCGTTTTGGCCGATATCGACGGAAGCCTGTTCTTTTTCTTCGGTTCCCTTGTGCGAATCGATACAGGTCATCTGGCGGAGTTTTAGTTTTCCGTCAACATGTTCCAGCCCGATATAGGCATAACTTTCGCCCATGATGAGCAGGCCGGTTTTGTCGCCTTCTCCGTGAGCGCTGAAACGGAGTTTAGCGGTGGCCGAGAATACGCGGGACGGAAATTTTTGAAGGAAGAGATTGGGAACTTCCCACAGGTTATTTACCCGGGTTTCGGGAGCAATACAGTTTAGCCGCATAAACCCGAGGTTTCCCGACATGTATCCCCAGTTTACTTCGGGATTGGCGTGCCATTGCCACTGCAAACCAAACTCATGTCCGTCAAATTCGTCGGAGGCTGGGATAATGCCCGCCTTCCCGATTGAAGCAACAGTTGGTTTCCTGAATTCGCTGACCGGTTCGCCAATGCCGTCGCCGTTACGGTCGATACCCATGATGGGCCAGCCGTCGACCCAGGTAACCGGCTGCAGGTGAACAATACGTCCGTAAGCGTAGGCATCCTGAAAATGATAAAACCACGATTCGCCGTTGTCCAGCTCAATCAGGGCCCCCTGGTGCGGACCGTTGATGTCGGTGTTTCCCTGGTGCAGCACCACTTTGTACTCATACGGGCCAAACACGTTTTTAGAACTTAACGCCAACTGCCAGCCCGGTTTTACGCCGCCGGCAGGCGCCAGAATGTAGTAGTAACCGCCTCTTTTATAAAATTTCGGGCCTTCAACAGTGGTATGGCCGTCGTGTCCGTCAAACACCATGACGCTGTTGCCAACCAGTTTGGTGCCGTCGGGGGTCATTTCACTGACCATCAAGATGGTTTTTATGCCGGCGCGGCTACCTGCGAAAGCGTAAGTCAGGTATGCTTTTCCGTCTTCGTCCCACAAGGGGCAGGGGTCAATCCAGCCTTTTCCTCCCTGTACCAAAACCGGTTCGCTCCAGGGACCTTTGGCGTCTTTGGCCTTGATCATGTAAATGCCAAAATCGGGGTCGGGGTAATAAATATAGAATTCATGATTGTGGAAACGAATGGCCGGGGCCCAAACGCCGCATCCATGCTGTGCTTTATCGAAAAAGTCAAGCGGAATTTGCTTGTCCAGCGCGTAGCCAATCAACTCCCAGTTAATCATATCTGTTGAATGAAGAACGGGCAGGGACGGAGAGCAGTTGAAACTGGATGCAGTCATGTAAAAATCATCTCCAACGCGGCAAACATCCGGGTCGGAATAGTCGGCATGGATAATCGGGTTTTTGTAACGGTCGTTTCCAAGGTCGGCCTGCCAGGGTTGTGCGTAGCAGGAAATACGGAGAAGAATTATACTGACCAGGGTGAAAATGTTTTTTGTTGTCATCGTATTTCGTTATGGTTAAAATATTTTAGTCAGGAAATCCCGGATATACCGGTGAGCCTCATCGAACCAGGGATGAAACAGCCAGAAAGGATGAGGGGTATTTGGTATGGTGTGGATTTCGAAGTAAGTATTGTTTGCTTTTAAAACAGCTAAAAACGGCTCCCTGCCTGCATGAAAGCGATCAAGTGCACTGTTGATGTACAAGGTCGGGGGGCTGTGTTTGTCCACATAATTGATCGGAGAGGCTTCGACCCACTTTTCAGGCATTTCCTGATAGGTTCCGCCAAAAAACCGGGCGCCGGCCGATGGTTTTTGCGGGTCATCGTCTTTGGCGCTTTCATTCGGATCGGTAAAATCAACCACCCCATCGATATTGATTAAGGCCTGAACAACCGACGAAATACCCGGATACACGGAGTGTGGGTCGTCAAAGCGGCTGTGTCTGCCGGTGGTGGCCATAAAAGCGGCCAGGGTTGCACCGGCCGAAGCTCCCAGCACGGCAATCCGGGTGGTATCAATCCGGTAAAGACCGGCGTTATGTTTTACAAAGCGGATGGCTTCTTTTAAGTCGTGTATGGCTGCCGGGTACAATGCTTCGGGAGACAAGCGGTACTCGACCGTGATGCCGACAAAACCATCCAGGGTCAGTTTTTGAGCCATAGGCGCCAGGTGCGATTTGTTGCCTGATGCCCATCCTCCTCCATGAATCATCAGGATGGCCGGTCGTTTCACCAAATCTGTTTTATTTGGCAGAAAGATATCCATATGGAGTTGACGATTTTCACGCAGCCGGTAAACCTGGTTTGTGAGCGACAGGATATCAGCCGAAACATATGGCTTCACAGGTGTTGCCTGCGGATAGTCTGGTTTAATCTTTTGCCAGGTCGAATGCACGGTAAACGACGTGTCGCGTGGAAATTCGTTTTGTCCAATGGATATTCCCGGGAGGGTGAATAGTAACAACAGGAATATGTTCAGTTTTAGCATGTCTTGTATGGTTTATTGCTACTAATAATTATATGCACGATATTTGTTTTTTCTGAACACAGCCGGATCCCACTTGATTTCTTCGTTGTTCACCTGGGTGTCTTTAAAATTCACGCTTTCTGCAAAGTCAACGAATACGGTTCTTTTAGCCTGGTCGACGCGAAAGTTTTCAATGTGAATATCCGAAACATGATTTCGTTTGTGACCTTTGATATAAATCCCGAAATTTCGCACTCTCTGGCAAGTCACGTTGCTGATGTAAATGTTTTTGATGGTCGGGGGATGTTTTTTCCCCTCGTTGCGGTAGTTGGAAGTTACCATGAAACAATCGTGTACCTCACCAAACCGGAAGTTGTTTACATAGATATCCGAAATGATCCCGCCACGACTCGGATTTGATTTTAGCATGATACCCCGCGTGATATAATCGGAGAACCGGCAATCTTCGATATACACATTTCGTACACCCGACGACATTTCGCTGCCGATGGCCACGGCGTGACGACCTTTAAAACTACAATTCCGGATGATGATGTTTTCGCTTGGGCGTTGCATATCCCGCCCTTCATGGTCGCGTCCGGCTTTTACCGAAATATTGTCGTTGCTGTTGTTGAAATTCACATTTTCAATCAGAATGTCTTTGCAATATTCCGGGTCAATGCCATCGTTATTTTTGTTTTGGGCATCAAAGGTTAAACCGCGTAAGGTGGCGTTTTCACACATCAGCAGGTGTATGCACCAAAAAGGCGAATCCTGGATGTGCAGGTCTTCCACCAAAATGTTCTTACAATCGAAAAACTGGATCAGGTGGGGACGTAAATAATGCCCCCGTCCAAATCGCCGTTCTTCTACCGGAACATTTTTATGGTTCATACGGCGTGACAGGCGCTGGTCCTTTCCCTGGATTTCGTACCATCGGGTAAAATAGGCTGATCCGTTTCCGTCAATTGTCCCTTTCCCTGTGATGGCAATATTCTCTTTTCCGAAGGCATAAATGAAGGGGCTGTAATTATACAATAAAGTTCCTTCCCAGCTGGTTTTTACGATGGGCAAGTAGGACCTCGGATTGGCGCTGAAGCGAATAAGGGCGCCTTCTTCCAGGTGCAGGTTCAGGTTGCTTTCCAGATGAATGGGACCATCCAGTAGATAAGTGCCGACGGGGACGATCACGGTACCGCCTCCGGCTGCCCGGCAAGCCTGTATGGCTGCATCGAAGGCCGGTTTATTGTTGCTGGCCGAATCGCCTACGGCGCCAAAGTCGGTTACTGCAAACCTGCTGTCGGGAAATACCGGTGCCTGGATCCGGGCCAGGATTTCTTCCTTTGTATCCAACCTGTCGGCCGAAACCTGTGCTGTTGCCAGATTGGCAGCCAGCACAAACAGAAATATGTTATTGATTCGCTTCATTTTACAGGTCAATCCCGCTGTTTTTTAATCCATCAATCCGGCATTAAACAAGGCCAGTTGTTTTTTCAGGAAAGTTTCAAATTTTTCAATGCGATCCATTTTTGAAGCGTCCTGCTCCCAGGCAGCTCCATAGAAATAAGTTAGCTGGTTGTTTTCAGGTTTCAGGACAACGACATGGCTGTATTTATCGTCCGTGAGTTCAACCAAATCCGCTTTTTTATAAAAGATGGCCATTCCCATGTGATCTTCTTCAAGCGTTTGGACACCAAAAGTAGCCAGGTAAGCCCAATCTCCCTTTTCTTCGCTTGATTGAAGAACGGTTGTATTCGGAAACCGGATTAGCCCGGTACTGATGTTATCTGTTGGGTTGCTGGTGGTCAGACGGTTTTTTGTGAAATAGCTTCCTGCTCTGATTGATAACTCAGAGGTCAGGTCGGTTTTTCCGTTTGCATATTCCCATCCAAAATAGTTTGTCGTCAGTTTTGATTCGAGGACGCCGCTATAGGTAACTTCACTGTAAATGCTGTCGGTTAACGCTACCCGGTTGGCATTTTCGCCATCCCAACAGGCGATGGTGCCAATGCCCAGCGCGTTGCCCACTTTTAGCACATCAACGCCCCAGTCGCTCATTTCGTGGTACGAATCAAAACCATCCAATCCGACCTGGTGCAGGACAAGGGTATCTACTTTTTTCCCAAAAATATCGACCGCATTACGCCAATCCAGATAAAAACGGTAGCCAATTTTGTCTGATTCCCAGCCAGGGCCTTCATAGCGGATGTCGAATGAATGGTCGGTGTGTTTTTCGTCGACCCAAACCGAGCTTACATTTTTCCAGTTTCCTCCCTGGTATTCAAATTGTTCATTTCCATTACTTTTTGTTACCCAAACCCATTCGCCATTCTCTTTTACCGATATTTCGGCCTGGGTTTTCTGCGGAAAACTGCTTCCTTTTCCTGCCTTGATCGTCAGGGTCTTTTCCTCATTAGGGGCGAAGTCGGTCTGGATGAGCAGGGCAACCGGCTTATTGTTTTGTTCGATCAGCTGGTATGGAATCTCATTTTCTCCATCCAGTACCCGGAAGCCGGATGTTTTCAGTTCAGCAATCGATTGCATTAATGCCGGTGAAGAAAGTTGGCAGGTCAGTTCGGTTACCGGTTCGGCAAGCGGGTTGGTCACCGTCACCGTTTGTCCCTTTTCCTGGTTACCGCAGGCAGCCAGCAACAGGATAGCAGCGAGAAGGTTAATTAATCTGAATTTCATACGTGATTTTTTTGAGGTTAAGGTTGAATATTCCCCTGTCCGTTCTGTTTAAAGCCGGACAGGGAAAATTCTGCTACTAATATAACTCAACTTTTTTACCATTAATAATAACATCATCCAGATTCAGGTTTTTTACGTCGCTGATGAGGCTGACGTTTTCAACGCCTTTAAACTCGCAATTGCTGATATAAATGTTTTCGACGGCGTTTTCACCTTTAATTCCTTCCAGGCGCAGGCCGTATTGGGCTGAAGTTTTCCCGGTCATATCGGCTGTTATATTCGAAATATACACGTTACGGACCATAGGCGGGTATTTGCCCTTACCTTCTTTGGGGTCGTACGAGCAGTTGATCCGGATCACGGCGTCTTTTACCTGCCCCACACGGATGTTACGAACATAAAGTCCATCAATTGTGCCACCCCGGTTATTGTTGGTTTTCAAGCGGATGGCCCGATCCAGGTCAGGGCTGCTCATTTCGCAGTTTTCGGCAAAAATATTGCGGGCGCCTCCCGAAATTTCGCTACCAATAACTACACCGCCATGCCCTTCGAGCATTTTACAATTACGAATCAGCACGTTTTCGGTCGGCACATTGGGCTTACGACCATCCGAGTTGCGGCCCGATTTCAGCGCGATGCAGTCGTCGCCGGTATCAAAAATACAATTCTCGATCAGCACGTTTTTGCACGATTCGGGGTCGCAGCCGTCTGAGTTAGGCCCAAGGCTTTCAATGTGGACACCACGAACAATAATATCTTTCGACAACACCGGGTGGATGACCCAGAACGGAGCGTCGATAATCCGAACGTCTTCAATCTTTACCGAAGTACAGTAAATGAAGCTGATGAACTGCGGACGCAGGTAATGTCCTTCGCCGGCTTGACGTTCGAACAGCGGCGCTTCTTCGCGTTCCCATTTGTCGAGCAGGGGGCGGCCTGTTTCGAGCAGTTGACTGGGCATTCCTTCTTTCCATCCGTATTGGCTTTGACCTTTCCAGGGCCACCAGTTTTCGTTACTGCCTTGTCCGTCGAGGGTACCTTTACCTGTTATGGCGAAATTGTTTTGTCCGTTGGCATAAATCAGCGGCGAGTAGTTAAAACAGTCGTTTCCTTCCCAGCGGGTGTGTACCAGCGGCAGATAATCTTCAGGATTGGTTGAAAATTTAAGTACAGCTCCTTCCGAAATGTGCAGGTTGACATTGTTTTTCAGGTGGATTGCGCCTGTCAGAAAGGTACCCTTTGGTACGAGTACCGTACCGCCGCCTGTTTTTGAACACAGGTCGATTGTTTTCTGAATGGCCTCTGTATTCAGGCTTGTTCCGTCGGCTATAGCGCCAAAGTCCGTGATATTATATTCCTGATCGTTAAAAACAGGTTCTTTAATATTGTTTATGATCTGATAGATCTCTGCCCATTTTTCGTTTTGTTGCTGAGCCTGAACTCCAAAACTTACCGAAAGCAGGAATAATCCAAATACGGCTTTGAATGATTTCATTTTTAATCGGTTTAAATCGGTTATACCAAATGTTTTGTGCATAGTTACATCTAAAGTTACATGCCAATAGAGATTTCGGAAACAAACTTAGTTTAGTTGAAAGGGAGCAACCGACGACAAATTGATCTTTAACCGGGGATAAACTGACAGGTTTTGTGTTATAGGACATTTGAAAGTGTACTGAAATTATTCTACTTTTCACCGCTAATTTTTTTGGAATGTTAAGCTGGCGGTGCAAGAAATATGGTCTTATTGTTTTGATTTTGTTTCCTCTTTGGCTCCCGGCCATTGAGATTGAACGATTCGAACTCCTGAATACGCGTGACGGCTTATCGCAAAACTCAGTTCAAAGTATCTTTTGCGACAGCCGGGGGTTTATGTGGTTTGGCACCATGGACGGGTTAAACCAATACGACGGGTACGAATTTAAGGTCTACAAAACCAATTATAATGATCCGAACTCGCTGACCAATAACCGGATTGTGAAAATATGGGAAGATAAACGAGGTTTTCTTTGGCTGGAATCGCACGACGGGCATTACCATTATCTTGACTTGCGAACGGAACGTTTTTATTCGTTCCCATCCAACACCGATCCGGCTAATGGCGGGAACACACGCATATCGTCGTTCCTGGAACTGGAGGATGAAATCTGGATCGGCACAAACGGCGCCGGAGTTTACCGGCTGACTACCCCTGCCACGGAAGACGGCATTTACAGCGTTGAGCGCCTCAATAAAAGTACAGTCCCTGCCCTAACCAATGATTCGGTTAGTTTTATTTTAAGCGATCGGGATCAGGGGATTTGGATTGGCACCAGCGCCGGTCTGACCTGCCTGGAACCAGCCGGAGAAAATAATTCAAGAAAAACCAGCCGGAGCTATTTAGACGAATATGCCTTCACCGGTGGTGTTTTGGCCGAGCATATGCTGTTTTTGGGAACCGTTAAACGTGGCGTCCAACAACTCGACTTGAGGAATTTTCACACCGAAAAATTACTGATCGACAGGCTGGCCGATGAAATATCGGTGTTAAACCTGACAAAATCCGGGAATCTGGCAATTGGAACCAAAACAGCGGGACTTCATATTTATAATCCGGCCAATGGTCAGCAAAAACGTTTTTTACAGGGACAATCGATTGACGAAATTGTTGAAGACCGTAAAGGCGTTTTGTGGATCAGCACATCCAGTTTTGGGATTACGCGTATCGGCCCCGAATTGGAAAGGGCCGGTTTTTATGAGTTGGTTCCCCGTGAGATTCAGTCGTTGGTCGATATGCAGCGGCAGTTCATCTTCGAAGACAAAGACTCCAATATTTGGGTAGCTACGCACGGCGGCGGCGTTGCTTTGTTTGATGAATCAAGCATGGCCTTCCGGTTCTTCCGGAATAGTCCGCAGGACCGGAATTCACTGAGCTCCGATATTGCCTACTGTGTGGCGCAGGATCATTCGGGCCTGATCTGGATCGGAACCGGACAATTTAACGGAGGCGTAAACAAGGTGATCCTGGCTAACCCGATGTTTCGTCAGCTTAAACCTGAAAGGCAGATTAATAATCTGTCGGATAATGTGATACGAGCTATTGCCCAGGATTCGCGGAATAACATCTGGATGGCCAGCAAATCGGGGCGTTTGTATGTTTATGATGAAGATTTCCGGCTGATCAGTCAATTTTCGGGGATACCGGCAAGCCGTGAAATATGGCCCCGCTTTAATGTATATACTATTCTCGAAGACCGGGACGGCTTTATCTGGCTGGGATCAAAAGGAGGCGGCCTGGCCCGCAGCGTAAAACCGTTGCAGCATTACCTTTCATACAACGACATCAGTTTTCGGGTATACCGGCACCGGCCAGGCGATTCGCGTTCGCTGGCAAACGACAATGTTTATGCTGTTTTTCAGGATCGTGCCGGACTAATCTGGGTGGGTACCTACGGGGGAGGAATCAACCTGATTATAAATCCAAAAGACGATCAGCTGGTTTTCAGGCGTATCGGAACACAAAACAATCACCTGTCCAGCGACTTTGTCAGGCAAATTACACAGGATTCGAATGGTACGCTCTGGGTGGCTACCACCTTTGGCCTAAACCGGCTTAGCGGCGACCCGGATACCGATGTGATCGTATTTCAGCCTTATTTTTACGATGTTAATGAAAAGAATAGCCTCAGTTACAATGATATCGTACACATCCAGCCCGATTCGGACGGCCGTTTGTGGATTGGAACCTTTGGAGGCGGGCTTAACCGGCTGCTGTTGACCGATGCAGAGGCCGGCTTTCAGGTAATCAATCATCACGACGGATTGATCAGCGATGCCGTTTTTGGCATCCTGGAAGATGACGAAAGGAATATTTGGCTAAGCACGGAAAATGGTATTTCAAGGTTGAATGCCCGCGACGGAAGCCTGAGTAATTTCGACGACAACAACGGTTTGCAATGCAGTAATTTTTCTGAAAATACCTGCTGGAAATTGCGCGACGGACGCTTGCTGTTCGGAACCCTGGACGGCCTTCTGGCGGTGACGCTCCACGAAGAAAAACCGGCAATGTTTAAGCCGCCGGTGGTCTTTACCCGCTTATCAATTTTCAATCGCGAAGTATCTTTCGGGGAGAAGAACTCTCCTTTAAAAAAACACATTAATTTCACCGACGAAATTGTCTTAAATTACAATCAGTCAGGATTTCGTATTGAATATGCCGCACTTAGTTTTTTTGATCCTGAAAAAAATACATACGAATATACCCTCGAAGGTTTTGACAAGGATTGGTACCAGGTGCGGAACGAACGGAAGGCCACTTATACGAATGTGCCTCCGGGTAAATATATTTTTCACGTGAGGGCCGCCAATTGGGATGGAACCCGGACCGAAACTCCCCGTTCGCTTGCCATTACGATTCTTCCGCCCTGGTGGCGAACCAAACAGGCGTATGCGATCTATTTCATTCTGCTTATTCTGTTTGCCGAGGTAAACCGCCGCGTATTGACCAGGTACAACCGGATGAGGACTGATTTGCGGGTTGAGCGCAAGGTCAACGAGATCAAACTGAGGTTTTTCACCAATATCTCGCACGAAATACGTACCCCGCTTACCCTGGTGCTGGGGCCGCTCGAAGACCTGCGGCAAATTAAAAATCTTCCGGAGCCGGTCAAAGACACCATGGAACGGATGAGCAGCAACGGGAAACGCATGTTAAGGCTTGTAAACCAGTTGCTGGATTTCAGGAAGATCCAGAATCAGAAGATGAAAATGAGGCTTTGCGAGCTTGAAATCGGACCTTTTGTGCGCGGAATCTGTCAAAGTTTTGAACAGATGGCCCGGCAGCGGGATATCTGTTTCCGTTATCCCGAAGACCAGGAAACGCCCAAATTGTTGTTCGACCGGGAAAAGATCGATTCGGTGCTTTTCAACTTACTGTCGAATGCCTTCAAGTTTACGCCGAAGGGAAAAAAGATTGCTGTTCGTATCGAAGTTTTGGAACAACAGAAGATGGTGTCGATTGTTGTTGAAGATGAAGGCAAGGGAATTGCCGCCGAAAAAATCCCGCTGCTTTTTCAGCGGTTTAGCCCGCTTAGCGATGAACAGACTGAATTTTCCGGGACCGGCATTGGATTGGCCTATTCGTACGAACTGGTCAAACTGCATCACGGCGACGTCGAAGTTCAAAGCCAACCGGGCGAGGGGAGCCTGTTTCGGGTGAACCTGCGGATGGGAAAAGAACATTTCACAAAAGACGAATTGGATGGCATACAGGCAGAAGAGGCGATGAACACCCTGCCTGCTGAAAATGAACTCGACCTGCAGGATTCCACCGCAGAAGACACTGATGCCTTGTCCGGGAATTATAAGATCCTGTTGGTAGAAGATAACCCGGATATACGGACTTACATCAACTCCATCCTAAGGGAGAGCTACCAGGTTTTTCAGGCCAACGACGGAGAGGAAGGACTTGATCTGGCCCGGAAACTCCATCCCGACCTGATTGTTACCGATTTGATGATGCCGGTGATGGATGGCCTGACAATGACCCGGATCATTAAAAATGATTTTTCGCTTAGTCATATTCCCATCGTCATGTTGACGGCAAAATCAGCGATGGACGATCAGATCGAGGGAATTGAGTCGGGAGCGGAAGCTTATGTGATCAAGCCATTTCATGCGGGATACCTGAGCCGCGTGATTCAGAACCTGTTGCGACAACGACAAAATGTGCTCGACTGGTTTAATAAAAGTAATCCGTTTAAAGGCGATCTGAAAATCACCAATAAAGACGAAGAATTTTTGAAAAAAGTGGTTTCGCTGATCGAGAAAAACTGTCAGGATACCGATTTCAACGTTGATGCCCTCGTAAAGGAATCAGCCTTGGGGCGAACTGTTTTTTACAACAAGATAAAAACACTGACCGGCATGTCGCCGGTTGAGTTCCTCCGGAACACCAAACTGCAAATTGCTGTTCAATACCTGACCGACGGAAGTTACAGTGTTTCGGAAGCGGCTTATTTGTCGGGTTTTAACGATTTAAAATACTTCAGCAAAAAATTTAAGGAGCGCTATCATTGTCCTCCGAGTAAGTATAAAGAAGAAATATCGCCTGTTTGATTTTCTTTGTCGGCTTAGCAAAAAACGTCTTTTTGTCCCTGGTTTACACAGTTAACCAATTTTCGGGCGCGTTCTTTGGGTAGCCCCTCCAACTCGTCAATGGTTTTTTCAATGAGTTGAATGCCGATTTCGCGCGTGTCGGGCGATGCATAATTGTTCAGGTATTCCATGAAGCTCGACAGGGCGTTGGGGCCGCAGTGTGCTTTAATATCTCCCGGTTTGGCCAAATCCATAAAATCCCGCCCGGTGCGGCCCAGCCGGTAACAGCCGGTACAAAATGACGGAATATAACCCATTTGGGCCACATCGCGGATCACTTCATCAAGCGGACGGTGGTCGCCCAGACTGAATTGCCCGGAAACTTCATCTTCCGTTTCTTCTTCGTAACCGCCCGGGTTGGTCCTGCTTCCTGCCGAGATTTGCGAAACACCGAGTGCGAAGGTTTCGCGGCGCATTTGCGCTGTTTCGCGCGTCGACATGATGATGCCGGTATAAGGAACAGCCAGGCGTAAGATGGCTACAATCTTTCGGAACTCAAGGTCCGAAACGGCAAAAGGCGGATGCGACGCGATGTCGGAGCCGGTGGCCGGCTCCATACGCGGAACACTGACGGTGTGCGGCCCGACGCCGAAAACACGTTCCAGTTCGTGAATGTGCTGCATCATGGCCAGCAGCTCGAAGCGGTAATCGAACAGGCCGAAAAGCACGCCAATTCCCACATCGTCAATGCCGGCTGCCATCGCCCGGTGCAGCGAGCTGACCCGCCAGTCGTAATCCATCTTTTTTCCGCCGATGTGCACTCTTTTGTAGGTTTCGTGATGGTATGTTTCCTGAAAGATCTGGTAGGTCCCTATTTTTTCCGCTTTCAGCAATTTGAATTCTTCAAGCTTCAGCGGGGCGATATTTACATTAACGCGCCTGATTTCTGCCCCATTGCAGCGGGCTTCATATACCGAACGAATGGAATCGAGCACATAGCCGAATCCCTGGTTGGGGTACGATTCGCCGGCTACCAGCAACACCCGTTTGTGTCCTTGCCTGATTAAGGCTTCAGTTTCGCGAATAATTTCGGCCTGGTTTAATGCCCGCCGAACAATGGCTTTATTTTTTGCCCTGAATGCACAATAAACACATTCGTTGGCACACAGGTTCGAAATATATAAAGGGGCAAACAAAACCAGGCGTTTGCCGTAAATGGTATCCTTGATGTGATTGGCGGTCTGAAACAATTCGTGCAGTTGCAAGGGGTCGCTGATGCCGGTCAGAATGGCCACTTCATTCAGGTCGAGGCCCTTCATTTCGCGGGCTTTTGCCAGTACTTCCTTTACCTGCTCATAAGCCGGTTTACTATATTTTTGCAGGATATTACTGATCTCCTGTTCGTTGATGAATGATGCCGTTGTCAATTCCATGATGTCTATTTTTTTGCCAGTCCTGATTTTACCTGTACGCCATCGATGCTTCCCAGCCGGCCTGTCAGTTGTCCCAAATCGTCCGTAGTGCTGTCAACCACCAGGGTAATGACCGAGGTGTTTCCTTTGATGTGCGGTATTCCGGTGCGGGCCATGATGAGATCGGCGTGAGCAGAAAGAATTTCATTTACAGCTGCTGCACAGCGGGTTCGGTCATCAATGATTATGCCGATAAATCCCAATCGTTTTTTGGTGTCCATGATTTTTGGTTTTTGTGCGGGAAAGGGGAGGAAATCAGCTTGATTAACGGATTACAATGCTGAAATAAATGAGTGGGCAATTGCCAATCACCAATCACCAATCATCAATCTTTTACCCCCTTGGCGTCAGCCGGTTGACCTTCCCGCAGGTTACGGGGCAAAGTTACGATTGTTTGTGCAGAAAAGTGACGGGGAAAATCATCTTCTGCACGAATTTTTGTTTTTCTTCGGGAACGGAGCCGGAACGGAAAAAAGCTTGTTTGCTTTTTCCGGAATCTGCATATTTACAGTTTTTTGCACATACAAAGCGCTGTAGCCGGGCAAAGTTCAGCAAATTCGGGGCTGGCCAGGATGGCTTCCGGGCATCGGTTGCGTTCGGCTGGCTGATAGCCCAATCTTTTGAAAAAGTCGCCGGCGCTTGTTGTCAGTAAAAACAAGCGGCCGATACCGAACTCTGCGGCTTTTTGTTCAAGAAAGTTGGTCAGTTGTTTTCCAAAACCTTGATTCCGGAATTCTTTTTGAACAGCGAGAGAACGCAAAATGGCCTCTGCGCCGTAAATTTCCAACGCTCCCGTAGCGACCGGCTTTTTATCCTCTTTTATCCCCCAAAAATAAACGGGAGAAAATTCCAGGTCTGAATAAGGCAGGTTCGATGCTGCCAATAATGTCTTGATCTTTGGAAAATCAGCTTGGTTTAATTGAACGATTTGGTTCATGGTAATTGTTCTGATGGTTTTAACCGGGAAACGATGTGCTTTTGCCTGATTTAACAAAAGATACACAGTTCCCGGTTTTTATTTTCATTGATCGTTATCAGGGTTTTACAGCCTCAATACTTGCCGAAATAATGTAGTCGGTGATTGAATTGTTGACATCCCAGTCCCGGATAACGTCTTTACTTTCATCTTTTGGCTGAATGAGAATACCGGTAAAGCCGGCTTCTGTCAACATTTCAGTCAGCTCCGGAATGGTTGAAGCCCCGGAAATACATCCGCTGTAAAGCGCCATGTCCGCTTTAATATGGGCAGGAAGTTCCTGCAAGGCAACTACATCAGAGACGGCCAGACGTCCGCCCTGTTTGAGCACACGGAACGCTTCACGAAAGACTTTTGGCTTTTCGGGCGAGAGGTTGATGACACAATTGGAAATAATCACATCGGCCAGATCGTTGGCAACCGGCAGATTTTCGATTTCACCAAGCCTGAATTCAACCTGCTGGAGATTGATTTTTTCGGCATTCGCGCGGGCTTTGTTGATCATGGACGGAGTCATATCCACACCGATTACCTGCCCGGTTTCGCCAACCTGACGGGCTGCCAAAAACACGTCGAAGCCTGCGCCACTTCCGAGGTCAACCACGGTTTCGCCCGCTTTCAGCATGGCTATGGCCTGCGGGTTTCCGCAACCCAGGCCCAGGTTTGCTCCTTCAGGAACTACGGTTAAATCGTCTGCCGAATAGCCAAGTTTCAGCGCCTGAAGGTCGATCTCTCCCTGGGGTTTGCAGCAGGACGATGATTCGGGAGAACAACACCCGCCGGCAATGGCTGAAGAATTTTCTGCAAGCTGATGGTATCTCTCGCGAACAGCATTCCTGATTTCATTTTTGTTTTGCATGGTCATAAATTTTAATGTTTGTATCCGGTAGACGGAAAATTTTGCAAGCGGACACAGTTCCTGATCAAATTATTCACACCCCTCGCACTTCGCCGAATTTCGGCGGTACTCAAGCACATTCCCATACACATCCACATGAAAGGTACAGCAATCGGTCAGGCTTTTTTTCAGCGCCAGGCGTCCGCGTTGAACCCGGGCGCGGGCATTGGTATAGCTAATGTTCAGCCGGTCGGCTATTTCTCCTACCGACAATCCTTCCATCTCGTACATGGTGACTGCCTGACGGTAATTTTCCGGCAAATCTGCGACATACAGGCCAATCCAGCTTTCAGCTTCTTTCATCGCCGATTGTTCATCCTGCATATCGGTTTCCACCTGTTGCCCGGTTAATCGGTTTTCTTTTTCTTTTTGGCGGAAATAATCAGAAATCGTATTTCGGGTGATTTGGTACAGCCAGCTTTGTAATTTGTCGCGGTTATTCAGGCCGTCTATTTTCAGCAGGATTTTGAGAAAGACATCCTGCAGGATATCTTCAGCCTGAGCCGGATCAGTTACTCTTTTCCTGATAAAGCTCAGCAACTGGTCATGTTGTTCTTTCCAGATATGGTTGATCTGTGCATTCATGGTCGTGTAAAATTCTGTTTTATATTTTGATCGTGCAAAATGTATGCTTGTTTTTTTTATTGACGGGAATTTCAGGATATGGATACAGCTTGCGGATCAGAATTTTCATTTTTTTGTTGACGCGAAACAAATCGGGCAGATAGGCGGACGTTTAGGAATTCTTTATCTTCGCAAGGTGAAAAATATCCGAGATATATTAACTCAGAAAACGTTTACCCGCTGCGATTTAATTTGTTTGCTGAAGGCGGAAGATGGCGACCGGAGACTTCTGTTTGAAGCGGCCTCGGCACGAAAGGCTGAGACACTGGGCAAAAAAGTGTATTTCAGGGGTTTAATTGAGTTTTCGAATATCTGCTCAAAAGATTGTCTGTATTGCGGTATCAGGAAAAGCAACGAAAAGGTGACCCGCTACGAGGCAAGCGATGAGGAAATTCTGAGCGCCTGCCGTTTCGCCTGGGAAAATCGTTTTGGTTCGGTGGTTATGCAATCGGGCGAGTTAACTTCTCCGGTTTATGTTGAGCGGGTCGACCGTTTGCTGAAGGCGATTAAAAAGTTTTCGAACGGTGAACTGGGCATCACCCTCTCGTGTGGCGAACAGAGCCGGGAAACCTACCGGCGTTGGTTCGAAAGCGGCGCTCACCGGTATCTGCTGCGCATCGAAAGTTCGTCGCCTGAGCTATATGCTAAAATTCATCCTGGTAACGAGCATCATTCATTTGAAAAACGGGTGGAATGCCTCCGTCATTTAAAGGACTGTGGTTATCAGGTGGGCACGGGGGTGATGATCGGTCTCCCGTTTCAAACCACGGAGCATTTGGCTGACGACCTGCTCTTTTTCAGGGAACTGGATGTCGACATGGTTGGCATGGGCCCGTATATCGAACATGAAGACACGCCGCTGCATGTTTACCGGCATTTGCTGAAAACGAAACAGGAGCGTTTTGACCTGGCTTTAAAAATGGTGGCCAGCCTGCGTTTGCTGATGCCCGATATTAATATTGCGGCCGCTACAGCCCTGCAATCGATTGATCCGGCAGGAAGGGAGAAAGCGATTAAGGTAGGCGCAAATGTGATTATGCCCAACCTCACACCCTGTGATTTCAGGAAAGAATACCAGCTTTATGAAGGCAAGCCGTGCCTGGAAGAAGATGCTGCACTGTGCCGGAATTGTCTGGAGGCCCGCATTGAACTGGCCGGGAGTGAAATCGGTTATAACGAGTGGGGTGATTCGATCCATTTTAATAACCGCAGGAACAACTTGGGTTGAGTTCTTCCCGCGGTTATTTTTGCCGGACATCGCAACTCTTCTTTACTGATGACAAATTGCTTTTTTTACCTGGCTGTGGCTCGGTCCGGTGTAGCGGATCAGGTAGACACCCGACCTGAGCGACGGTGCGTTCCATTCAAAGGTATGGTACCCTTCGCTGAGATTTCCGTTGAAAATTGTCGTTACCAATTGTCCCTGCAAGGTATAAACGGATATATTCACCAGTTGATTTGTATGAGCATACACCGGAATTCTCGTACTGCCGGTAAAGGGGTTCGGATAGTTCTGTAGAAGTAAGCTTTCGGCCGGTTCGTCGGTTGGTTGATCCGGATCGTCTTGTTCTCCAACGGTATTTGCTTTGCCTGGAGTCCCGTTTTTTGTCAGAGAGGTAAACCAGTTATGGGCCAACGAATTATCCGCATCCGGATCTTTCAGTTCAAGTGTGTAACCTCCGCCATTTGGTTCGGTAGGCCAGGGATACTCCGAAGCATAACAAACCTGATCGACCAATTCACTGTTGTTGTTATACAGACGTATGCACTCGCCTGCGCTGCTAAACCCAAAACCAAGCGGTCCCTGAAAGTTTGAAACTCCGGGATAAACAGCGGAGAAGGCATCCTGATCTCTGCAAACCACCAAATAGGCATGCGGCTCCATGATGGTGTTTGGGGCAAACCGGTATGAATTGGTGTCATCCGAGTCTTTCAAAATCCAGTTGGTCAGGTTGATATAGCTTGAACTGTTGTTGTATAATTCAACCCAGTCGCCACTGTCAAACTCGTTGGATGGGTTGTACATGATTTCGTTAATGACGATTGTGCCCTGCTGGTCGTCTTCTTCAAATACCGCCGTCAGGTTCATGTCGGACACCATCGGAACCTGAATTTTTACTTCCGTCGATTCCAGATCGCCTTCCCACCGGCTAAACTTATAACCGGCCGGAGCCGTGGCCGTCAATTCGATGGGAATTTGGTTGAAATAAATACCATTCCAGGGGAATTGATTGATTTTGATTGTATTTATTTGTATTTCAGCCAGATCACATCCTTGAATATTTAGTTTGACATCTTGAGTGTCAGCAATGGCAAACTGATCAAGAATGATTTTACGCATTGACGTTGGCCTTTTATCCGCAAAATTGTAGATCTTTTTGAGGTTGTGTCGCCAGATTTCATAATAGCTTCCCCACCTCAAGGTGTGCGGTTCGATTTCATCGTCAATTTGATTGGCAAAACTTTCTGCTAACGGGATCGTTTTTTCTGGGAGCAAGGTTGTGTTCATGTGGTCTGCAAAGGTATTGATGAAACGAGTTTTAAACGTTTCATTTTGAATCAATGAACGCAATAAAATAGTTGACCAAGGAGGATTTGGCCAACTCGGACCGTTAGGTTCGAGGGCAATGGTGATGCTGTTGGTATTGACAAATGAATTATACCAGAGCCCAAAACCGGTATCAACATCAAACAAGATCCATCTCCACGTGCTTGTTTCGCGACCGTCTCGCCAATACTTAATATTATTGCCGGGCCAATCATCGTTGTAACTGAATAACTCAATAACGTTGTACCGGATGTAATTATCAATGTCCATCCTTGTTCTCAGGTATTCATAATTACTTTCAACAGCGATGTTGTTATTGTTTATAAAAGACATCATTTCTCTGTAATGCTCGTTCGAGCCGGTGATGATTTCTGAATCTTTTTCCAGTAGGTTTATATTTTCAGATGAAATGTTGTTATTGTCGGCCAGAAAATGTTCGTTTACTTTTTCCCGAACATTGTATATTCCCCAGTACTCACCATTTAGATAAACCACGCATGGGAAACCGTCTTGTGCATCCAGATTCATCTGAAGTCCTATTTTTGCAATAAACCGGTCTCGTATTTTAGTTCCCCAATTAGGGTCTTCTGCAAAATTGTCAGTTCCTCCGGTCCTGAGGACTATACTCTCAAATTTTTCAATTGGTTTGTTGTCAAACAATTTACAGGTTATGCTCTTGCTACCATATTTTGAACGGGCAAAAACGGCAAGTGATTTTTGATCATAAGCGCGGGAATAGTTTCCGAATATTTTAATTCCCCCGTCAATTGAAAAGCCTGTTTTTCCTGAAGGAAAATATAACTCGATATGTGCCGGTTTTTCCCAGTCCTGCCAAAAATTTGCTCCTTTGTACGGAGATGTTGATGATGCGTTCGGGCCTTTAATATAAATTCCGGTATGGTAGTCCCATAGATTGTCGTAGTTAGTGGACACCAGTACCACGGGTAATGATTTATCGTAAGACGGCAAATAGCTATGCGTAATAATTTGACCAGGATAATAACCCGACCGGATAATCCGGGCCCTGATCGTTGTTAGCTCTGAAATATTGATAGGAGTTACATAATATAGAGAATTCAGATCTGGCTCTGATCCATCCGTAGTATAGTAAATTATATCCTGATCATTTTTAGAAGATAAGATCAGATTGATTGTGCCATCAAGAATTCCTCCTTCTTGAGAAAAAGATGGATTCAAATTTTCGTCATATAACAAGGATGGAGAATTATTGGCCCTCCAAGGGGTAGGTTCTGCAAAAACAAGAGGTTGGTTGAAATTTCCGGGTTTAAACCCGATGGATATGTCGGATGGAAGACGAGGTAATATCATTTCATCTGTTTTTTGTCCATTCGAATTG
Source organism: Gaoshiqia hydrogeniformans (assembly GCF_049347105.1). Classification (GTDB taxonomy): domain Bacteria; phylum Bacteroidota; class Bacteroidia; order Bacteroidales; family Prolixibacteraceae; genus Gaoshiqia; species Gaoshiqia hydrogeniformans. Next base: position 4,713,791 of record NZ_CP186334.1, on the reverse strand, counting down.
AACAGAAAAAGACTTTCTCCGTCGGAGTCAAGCTTAAAACTGGTATGCAGATTAGTTCCTGCCAGCTTGAGGAAAGTTGGCGCAAATTTTTCCGGGAGTTCCTTTGTTCTGATTGATAGGAACGGTATCGCTGAAAAGTCAGACGACAGGCGGTAATTATTATGAACTTGTATGGCAAGCAGATTGGTGCCTGGCTTTATTATGTTAGCAAAGGAGGCAATATTAAATTGTTCGGGGCTCAATCCGCGATAGAGACTCGCTTCATGGTCTTCATTGGCATAAGCATTATATGCCGGAGGTATACCAACAGTACCCAAATTTGCCCGGGCCACCTCAGTTCCATTCAGGTATGCCACAAAACCATCATCATAATCCATCGACAAAATCATCTCCAAAATCTGCGAAGGATCATCTATCGTGAATTCTTTTCGCATAAATATACTGTGCAGGGATTCAATCACGGTGGCATCATCATTATCTCCGTAACCGATCCCTGTTGGCCCGTTTTGCCAGGAGTAATCATCAAATTCAGTGGTGTACCATCCGGTGATATTTTGTTGGGGTACGGTATACTTCCAATTGTCTCCCTGGTCAATCAGCACCTTCCAATGGGTGGGAATGTTTTTTTTGTCTTTACCGGAAGCAAAAACCAATAAGAATTCGCCACTCTGTAATTGAATATTTGGGAATTGCCACTGCGTTGGCTTGTTAATGTTATCGGTCAAATAGTATCCCGAGAGGTTGATGGTTTGCGAACTGGTATTGATTAGTTCAATCCAGTCAGAAAATTCCCTATCCTCATCCAGCAAGGTATGGGTGTTGGATGACATAACTTCATTGATGCGGAGTTGCTGGGCGTATCCCGGGAAAATGCTTATAAAAAGAATGAAAAATGACAGAAGTAAATGTTTACCCATTCTTTTAAGTTTACAAGTTAGCATTAGTTGTCCTGCTCCGGCGGGTAGGATTGGTCTTCGATGTTAAAAATTTTATTCTTCTCGTAATAGTAGATGATAATTCGTGCCGTATCTCTCAAAAAATTAATAGAAACAATTTCGACGCGGTGAATATTGATCCCGGTCCTTCGCCGAAGGTCTTCGATCAGCGCTTCCTGGTTGTTTTGGTTGATCAAATCAATTTTCTCGTACAAAACTTTTTTTGACGATTCGTGAGATAACAAAAACGCAAATTCGAGTACCCACAGAATGATAATAAGCACAAGATTTGCCAGAATGACCTCGGCGTAGGGAATATACTCGTCTGAAATGGAATTGATGACGGCGACACCAATCAGAACAAACAAGTAAGTCATTTCTTTAATTTGAACGGGGTTGGTCCGGTAGCGTAATATGCCGAACAAGGCAAACAAACCGAAGGCAAATCCCAGTTTCAGCTCGACTCCCGAAAGCAGGTAGGCCAACAAAAAGATCATCGTGTTGATCAGCAGATATGTAAAGAGGTAGTCTTTTCGCTTCGTTTTTTTGTAATAAATAAACCTGACGATCGTCAGTGTCACGAGCAGGTTAAATGCAAAACGGATGATCAGGTCCCAAAAGCTGGCCGAATTGTAAAATGCCACTTCATTAAAGGCTTGATTGGCTATAACAGTCAATAGGTTCATGTTCGATTTTTTTTATTTTTAATATTTTCTCTTTAAACAGATTGTTTTTTACTTCCAGGTTTAACAGGGCCATGCCTATGCAGTACTTACTGAAACTTTCCTGCCTGATTTGGTGAGACTTAAGGAACTGGTTAAACGGACTGCGCAGGTGCCGGTCGTTGTTTTTTATTTCGGCAATGGCCAGGTTTTCCAGTTTGACTTGTTTGCCGGCAGTATTCAGGTGCAGGTTAAAATCAATAGTAATCCGTTCTGACTTTTGTTTATTGACCAGTGTAATCCGCTGGTAACGGGTACTGAGGGTATAAATCAGATCTTCCGGGTCAAAAGTGCTCTGGTTTTTTATAAATGCATCTGCTTCATCTGTCAGCGGGAAGCCATCAGTATAAGGCATGCGTTTTTTTGTTGTAAACGAACGGTTGTTTTTATGTTTCAACTCCAGAAATTTATCTCCACTGTTGAGGTATTCCCTGATCCGTACTTTGTAGCGGTTTTTCTTTCCGTTATGATGATGGACATACATTTTGTAATCAGGACTGTCAAAATAGTCGGAATAATAGCTGAAGATCCGAGTTCCGTTTGACTCCAGAATAGCATATGCATCTCCTGCTTTTTTTAACAAATCGGGAACCAGGGCGACCCGAAAGACAAATTTTTTGTCGTAGCGGTTCATCTGATCGTTTTTGGGAAGATCGGCCAACCTAACGACGTCCATCTTTTCTGATAAACATTGGATATCAGAAATTAACTTTTGAACCGGTGATAAAAGCAGTTCCACGATTTTGTGTTATAACTTGAGTTTATAATCAATTCCCAGGATATATCTTTTTACAGGTTCAACTACGTTGACGGTTTCATTGATAAGAAATGAAAGTCCGACTGAATTGCTTTTGTTGATTTTGTAATCGAGCCCCACGATGTAACGATTCTTTTCAATTTGTTTCGTGGTATACTGGTTAATCCGGTAAAACAATTCGTAGCTAACGGAAGGCTTCAGCGGCAAGCCCTTGATGTTATAATCCAGCTTAAGCCGGTTTCGGAAAAAACTTTCCGGGATATGGCCATCTTCCGAGCTGTTGATTCCGGTGTATTGCGTCTGCAGTCGTCCGCGGTAACTGAGTTTGAACCGGTCAATTTTAGGAGAAACTTCAACTTCCCAGGTAAACCGGTGCGAGGTTGGTTCGTATTTCTTCTTTTTTTCATTCGACAGCCGGTAGAGAAAACCGGTCGAGAATATTTTCTTTGAATAGGAAATTTCCGTTCCAATATACGTTTTGTCCCGTTGGTTCAAGTTGTCCTGCATCCGGTTTGCCAGTTCTATAGACCAATCAAAACGTTTGGATAGTTTTTTTTCAACTTCAATTCCGGTCCAAAGTCCAAAGTCTTCGGTTTGGCCATAGCTTTTTAACCCGGTTACGACACCGATTAACGAGAAAATCAAAAACCGGAGCCGGTAGGCGCGTAATAAACTGTTCATGTTAGGCTGCTACTTGTAAATAACCAAGTCGTCTGCAACGACCGTAGAATGATTACTTTTGATCGTAACGGTTTGGGATACGGCAATTTCGCCTGAGGGTGATTGCCGGGTCGGATCTTTCGAAATTGCATAAATCGTATAGGTCCCTTTGTTCAGAAACCGGAACCGGTACCAGCCGTCCAATCCGGTCTCAAAGTCGTCGGAGTAAACAATTTCATCACCATATATGATATACACATCGACTCCTTCGGCATAATATTCTCCCAGCTTTACCGTGAAGTCGCTGTTGTAATTTTGGGCATACACCCGTCCCACAATAGTGGAGGTTCCGCCTTCTCCTTCTTCCTTTTCACAGGCCGACAAGAACCCGGCAACCAAGATTAAAACAACTAATTTCAGAAACCGTTGCGGATGGTTTTTTTTGATCGTTTTTGCAAAAATGGAAATCAATAACGGATGGACAATTTGGTAGATTTGCTTCATATGCTTAAGGTTGATTACTCTGATTTTAATGCTTTACAAAGAAATAAATATTTTCTGAATATGAACGGACAAATCGGCAAGTATGTAAAACAAAATATCCCGACAAAAACGTATCATCTGATTGGCATGATCAGCTGGCATTTTTTGGCCGGTTTGGGTCTTAAGTTCAAAATAATCGGGTTTTTCCGGGCTTGTTGGATAATTCGTGTTGAATTAACCACTTTTTTCGCCAGACGCCGCCGGCATATCCCACCAACTTGTTATTCCGGCCAACTACCCGGTGACAGGGAACCAGGATGGCCAGCGGATTTTTTGAGTTGGCCCCTCCAACTGCCCTGACCAGATTTTTGTCTCCTAATTTAATCGCCAGGTCGGCGTACGAGATAAATTGCCCGTATGGAATTGAACGTAGTTGTTCCCATACTTTTTTCTGGAAATCAGTCCCGTGTGTACACAAGGGCAGGTCAAATTCATATCGGTGTCCGGTAAAGTAATCTTCCAGTTGCTCAACGATCTGTTCCTTTAACTCCGGATTAAACCCTCCGGTAGTTGTGTCTTTGTCGCGAAACGATACGTAACAGATCTCATCGTTTTCCGTCTCAATTAACAGGGGGCCGATGGGGGAGAAATATGTAAATTTTTCAGTCAAATCAGGTCTTATTTGTTGAATGTGAAGTTAACAATTAAAAGATACCCGGGGAAATAGAGAACCTGTAGTTTCTCCCGGATATCTCTTTCTGCATGGATATCAGTTTATGGCCCCGTATACGGTGGCCGTTAACCGGTCGTAAAATTCGCCGTGTTTGAAAGGGGCCAGTTGAGTCATTCCAACAAAAATCAGTTCTTCTTTCGGGTCGATGAAGAACTTTGTGCTGAAATAGCCGCTCCACTCGTAAGTTCCCGGCGATTTTGAATTTAAGCCGGCAGCGTCGTCGGTCATCAGGCCAAAGCCCAAACAGAAGGTGCTCCCGGGGTACTGGCTGATCCCATTCCCTTTTTGGTTCAATCGGATGAGTTGGTCGGCAGTCATCAGTTCAATAGTTTTTCGGCCGAGTAACTGATAGCCGTTGTATTCGCCATTGTTGACCAGGGCCTGAATAAATCGGGCGTAATCCAGCGCTGTTGACGATAGCCCGCCTCCTCCGGCATAATGACCGATATCTTTGTTCCTGGGATAGTCGAGCGAAAGAGTCAGCCCGTCTTCCTGCGCCATGCTTAATCCATCGTCAGTTTGGGCATAAACGGGAACCAGCCGGTCTTTTTTGTCTTCGGGCAGGTAAAAATAGGTATCGGTCATGCCGAGCGGGTTGAATATATTTTCACGGAAATATTCGGCCAAACTTTTACCGGACACCACTTCGACAACCCGGCCGAGCACATCAACATTGAGGCCATACATAAACTTTTCTCCGGGCTGAAATGCCAGCGGAACAGTAGCCAGGCGGTCTATGAATTCTTCAGTTGTCCATGAATTATGGGATAAACCGACCCTTATCAGGCCAAGTTTTGAATACACGGCCTTCAATTTCCCCTGGTTAAAATCGCCATAGGTGATGCCCGAAGTATGTGTCAGCAAATGACGGATGGTTATCGGCCGGACAACCGGCACCGTGGTATAGCTGGAGTCTTTTTCGTCGAACGAATCAAGTACAGCCGACCGTTTAAAAGCCGGAATAAAATCCGAAACCGGATCGTTCAACCCCAATTTTCCCTGTTCGTATAATTGCATCACGGCAACGGAGGTAATCGCTTTTGTCATCGAGGCAATCCTGAAAATATCGTCTTTCTGATACGGGTCGTTTTTGTCAGTTGAACGGAAGCCAAAATTTTTGTAGTAAACAATCTTTCCATGCCGGGCAACCAGAAAGACACCGCCGGGAAGCCATTCGTTTTCGATGTAAGTGTTGATCAGTTCATCCACTTTTTGAAGCCGTTCAGCCGAAAAGCCGGCTTCTTCGGGCCTGGCTTCTGCCAGTAGGGCCGGAATCCGGTCGGTATTACAGGCAGTAAAGGCGATTAAAATAAACAGAAGAAAATGTTTCATGGTGTAATGTTTTGAGTTCATGCTAAAATAAGCAATCCGGATAAATTTTTGGCTATTGCTTAACAAGAAAGCCGCATGAGTCAGCGGCTTTCTTGTTGTCAAAAATGATTACGTTCAACATATTTGGTATGCAGGAGCTGATGGGATTTTTCGCCCAGTGGCTCACCCAGAAAATCTTCATAAATTTTCAGGACTTCCGGATTTTGATGTGATTTCCGGATGGGCATACCCTCATCTTCGGCATAAATGGCTTTGGCCCGTTTTTTACGGATTTCGGGGTTGGTGGGGATGGGTTGCCCCCCGCCGCCCAAGCAACCGCCCGGACAGGCCATAATCTCGATAAAGTGATATTCGCTTTTCCCGTTTTTCACGGCATCCATCACTTTTTTGGCATTTACCAGACCGTGGGCAACGGCACATTTCAGTTCAACGCCTTCCAGAAATGCCCAGTCGCGTTGCGGATTTTCAATTTTTATACTGGCTTCCCTCACGCCGTCGAGCCCCCGAACCGGCGTAATATTCAGATTTTTGAAGGGGACCTCGCGACCGGTAACCAACTCGTAAGCGGTGCGGAGCGCTGCCTCCATCACACCGCCGGTTACGCCAAAGATGACGGCAGCTCCGGTCGACTCGCCCATAAGCCGGTCAAATTTACTGTCGGGCAATTTGGCAAAATCAATACCGGCTTGTTTGATCATAATGGCCAACTCGCGGGTTGTCAGCACGTAGTCGACATCGCGGTAGCCGCTGTCGTGCATTTCGGGGCGGCTGGCTTCAAATTTTTTGGCGGTACACGGCATGATGGATACCGAAACAATTTTCTCGGGATTGAGGTTCCGGGCTTTGGCGTAGTAGGTCTTAACCAGGGCCCCAAACATTTGCTGTGGCGATTTACAGGTAGATAAGTTTCCCAGGTACTCGGGGTACATGTGTTCAATGTATTTTATCCAGCCTGGCGAGCAGGAGGTAGCCATTGGCAAATGCACGGATTCATCTTTATCGACAATCGCTTTTCTCAAACGACCCAGTAATTCTGTGCCTTCTTCAATGATGGTGAGGTCGGCCGTGAAGTCGGTATCCATAACCGAATCAAATCCCAATCGTTTCAGCGCCGTTACCATCTTTCCGGTCACCCGCGTTCCTACGGGCATATTCAGTTCTTCACCCAAACCAACACGCACGGCAGGCGCCGTTTGTACCACAACATGGATAGCCGGGTTTGAGATGGCCTCCCAAACTTCTTCAATATAATTTTTTTCGACAATGGCTCCTGTGGGACAATGGATGATACATTGCCCGCAATTGGTGCAAACAACATTCGTCAGGTTTTTTTCGAAGAAGGTAGTGATTTTCATTTCATCGCCTTTGTACGCGACGGTGAGCGCGTTTACGCCCTGTAATTCTTCGCAGGTCCGCACGCAACGCTGACACCGGATACATTTACTGTCGTCCTTAATGATGGACGGCGAGAACATATCGATCGTGTATTTTTTTTGCGGAACAAGTGAAATAAAGTCCTGGGTCATGATTTTGTAGTCGGACGCCAGTTTTTGTAATTCGCAGTTGCCGTTCTTATAACATTTGGTGCATTCGGCATGGTGTTCCGAAAGGAGCAGTTCAATAATGTGTTTGCGCGAATTCCTTACATTCAGGCTGTTTGTCCTGATTTCCATTCCTTCTTCGCAGGGAGTGGCACAGGCGGCCGACAAACGCTTTTGTCCGACGATTTCAACGACGCAAACCCGGCAGTTTCCGGCAATACACAGGTCTTTGTGGTAACACAGGGTCGGGATAATGACCCCGGTTTGATCGGCGGCATCCAGGATGGTTTTTCCATTTTCAACCTCTACGGGTATGCCGTTTATAGTGATATTGATTTTTTCAGACATCGTTTTTCTTTTTTCTGGTTAGTAAATCATCTCTTCCCGGAAGTTCTCGACAATAGACGAGAATGAATTTGCCACAGACTGTCCTAACCCGCATTTGGCAGTTAATTGCATGGTTTCGGTGAGTTTGAGCAGCTTATTGAGGTATTGGGCAGGTTTCTCGCCGCGTTTGACCGCTTTAATGCCATTATACAACTGCTGGCATCCGACCCGGCAAGGGGTACACTGTCCGCAACTTTCTTCCCTGAAAAAATCCAAGTAGTTGTCCAGTACGTTGTACATCGACCGGGAGCTGTTAAATAACATCATTGAACCTCCTGTTGGTAAGGATATTCCGGTAAGTTTGCCTTTGTAGCCGATAGCCGTTTCGCCAAATTTTTTTCGGGGCACCAAAAAGCCCGACGCTCCGCCAACCTGGACGGCTTTGGTGTCGCCATCGCCAAACTCGTCGACAAAATCCTGGAGGCTCATCCCCAACTCAAGCTCATATATCCCGGGAATGGGCGTATCGCCCGAAACCGAAAATAATTTGGATCCGCGGGAATATTGAACGCCCAGGTCGTAGAATTTTTTTGCTCCGTATTTAAATATGGTGAACGTATGTGCCAGGGTTTCCACGTTGTTAATGACCGTTGGTTTGCCCATATACCCGATCGAAGTCGGGTAGGGCGGTTTGTTTCTCGGTTCGCCCCGTTTCCCTTCCATCGATTCGAATAAAGCGGTTTCTTCGCCGCAAATATAGGCTCCGCTACCCATAAATATCTGAATGTCAAAAGTGTGATTTATTTCCTTGCAATAATATTCAAATTCCCGGATGACCTTATTGAGTTCGGGTACCAGGTATTTGTATTCGCCCCTTAAATAGATAAAACCTTTATTTGCCCCGATCACATGACCGCAAACAGCCATTGCAGCCAGCACCTTGTACGGGACGAGCGATAAAATTTCGCGATCTTTGAAGGTTCCGGGTTCGCCTTCATCGGCATTACAAATCACGTATTTTTCCTGAGCGGGAACTTCGGCTGTCAGTTTCCACTTTAAACCGGTAGGAAAACCGGCTCCGCCTCGGCCTTTCAGCTCCGAGCTCATCAATTCGTTGATGATTTCCTGCGGGGGACGGCTTAATGTTCGGCTAAGGATTTTTTCCCAGTCGTTTTCGTTTTTAAAAATGAAATCGGCTCGTTTGAGTTGATATGTTCCGAATGCCATAATGTTTTCTGTTAGGTTATTTTTTTAAATACACTGCTAAAATTTCCCTGACCTTTTCCGGCGTCAAATCGGTGTAAACTTCATCGTTAATCAGCATGGCCGGCGCTTTATGGCACCAGCCAAGACAATTGGTTTGAAGAAAGGTGAATTTGCCGTCGGGTGTTGTTTCTCCGACTTCCACTTTCAGCATGTCTGCAATGGTGTGCAGAATCTGGTTTTTACCATTCATCGAGCAGGTAATGGTTTTGCATACCCGGATAATGTATTGTCCCATCTTTTTGTGTTCCAGAAAGGAATAAAAGGTTGCAGTCCCAAATACTTCGGCAGCCGGGAGGTCCAGTTCCCGGGCAATTTCAACCATGGTGTATTCGGATAAATACCTTTCCTGCTCAACAACTCCCTGAAGGATGGGGAGGAGGTTCTCCCTGTTTCGCCCGTATTGATCGGCCAGGGATTTAATCAGATCTTGTAAGGGATTCATATGGTAGTGATTTTCAATTTACTATAAAAATAGGGTAGTGTTTGGATATAAACTAAGATAATTTGTCAGAATTGATGCAAAATATTCTGTTATTCAGCATATTAGAATGGTTCTAGCTCAGATTGATTCTAAATAACGGGGGCAGACAGCGGACTGTGTTTTTTCAGAGTTAATAAAAACTTAAGGCGTCATGGTTTGTTTTTTGTTTTAGTCGGTTAATTTTGCGAACGTACCATCGAGTAACATTATGCCTGTAGAAATTGAACGGAAATTCCTGGTTCATAAAGAGCAGTTGCCTGTTTTTGTACGGAGTATCCCGATGCTTCAGGCTTATTTGTGTATTGATCCGCAGCGAACGATTCGGGTCAGGATAGCAGATAATCAGGCGTTTCTGACAATCAAAGGCCGCATGAAAGGGATTTCCAGACCTGAGTTTGAATACCCGGTTCCCCTTGATGAGGCTAAAGAATTATTAGCGCTGGCAGTGGGATACCCGGTTGAAAAGGTGCGGAATGAAGTTTATGAGCATGGGAAAAAATGGGAAGTTGATGTCTTTGAGGGGTTGAACTCAGGCCTGATTCTGGCCGAGATTGAACTGGAGAGCCCGGATGAAGAGATCGTTTTCCCGGAATGGGTAGCTGAAGAAGTCAGCGCGGATATGCGTTTTTATAACTCGCAGTTATCTCTAAACCCGTTTACCCGGTGGTAAGCGCCTGTGGCCTGATTTTTGTTAAAATCAGCGGATAATTATGGATACACGTTAAACCATTAAGCCTACAAACAATTATATTATCATGAATTACAGACTTTTTTTTGTTGGGTTGTTGCTGACCTTCACGATCCAACTCGTAACTGCCACAAATCCTGCTGACAGACGAAAAGGTGCTGTCGAAGCTGATTCCGTAAAGAACAGTGTTAATTACTTAAAGTATTTTCTGGGACGACAAGGAAGCTGGTACCCTCAAAACCCGGAGCTTGAAAGAAGCCTGAGGAGCCTGGTCCATTTTGTAGAAGATGAGAAAATTGATTCGACCCTGCACAAGTTGAAGCAGTTTGGCGAGGTCAATCAGTATTACTTTTACCGCTCCCCAAATCATGTTGCCGACAGTCTTTCCATTTCCGGCTATATGCCATATTCCGAATTGAGCGAACGTTTAAAACGGATTGACCGTTCCGTACGGACCAGCATTGTCAAGGAACAGATTCCTGTGCCGGAACAATTGCTGCAAAACCTCGACCGGAAAGTGAAGTTGCTGCAAAAGGAAGATGTAGACTGGTTGTTGCGTTCAAACAAAGTAAAAATGCCGGATAGCCTGACCATGTATAACGTGATTCCCGATTCACTTATGAGCAGTCCGGCCGATTTCAGACGAATCCAACGGATGGACAGCACCAAGAGGGATATTCTGGAAAAGGCCCGGCTTGAATATAACAACCGGGCTGTCGCCAATTATGTCGATTCGGTGTCGAATGTTTACCGGGACGAATATATCCGGGAATATTCACAAAAAGTACAACGCGACTTTGCCGATTCCATCCGTACGCAGAACCGGAACCTGCTGGTTCGTTACAACGACTCGGTGGTGGCAGCGGTAAACGATTCCATCAAAGGCATATTGCGTATTTTAACGTCTTACGCCAACAATGATTCGACCTTGGTTTGGGTGAAAAACTCAGACCGGGACTCAACGCAAATCTGGTTGAGAAACAACGACCGGTATTTTACCCGTTTATTCATTAAAAATGAACAGAACGACTCGTTAAGCGTCCGGGTAGAGAATACCGGTAAAAATTCGATGCGTTTGTTAATCGACGATGCTGTGACTTTCCACCGGCTGGCCGAACGGCAAAAGAAAGAATTTCAGTTTAGCGGTTTTCAAATGGACAGCCGCCTCCGGGCAGTTGAGAAACGCTACCAGGTTATAACGCCCTGGGTGTTACGTGGCGATGGTACGATGGGATTCACGCAAACACACCTCAGCGATACCTGGAAAAAAGGAGGACAAAGTTCTTTTGCTTTCCTGATGGTGCTGAAAGGGAATGCAAACTATTCGTACAAAAAAATTAAATGGGAAAATTCGGCTGAAATCCGGAATGGGTGGATGAAACCGGCCGACGAAAAAATACGGAAGAATGACGATAAGTTTCAGGTGACCTCGCGTTTTGGAGTCAGCGCGTTTAAAAAGTGGTATTATTCTTCGGAGGTTGATTTCGAAACCCAATTGTTTAACGGATACAAATACCCCGACCGGGAAACCCTGATCTCCGGATTTTTATCTCCGGCCAAAACCTTGATCAAAGTGGGTTTGGATTATAAGCCCAACAATAATTTCTCGCTATTCATTTCACCCCTGACATCGAAAACAGTGTTTGTACGCGATTCGGCCCGTGTTGATGTTACCAGGTACGGGATTGAGGCAGGCCGGCGAAGTTATTGGGAGCCTGGTTTGAATACCGACCTGAAATATAAACACAACATCACTCCCGATATTACCTATGAACTGAAGTACAAAATGTTTGTCAATTATTCGAATCCTTCAAACTTTGATGTCGATTGGGAGAATAACCTGGCTATGAGACTGAACAACTACATCAACATGCAGGTATTGTTTCATTTCATATACGATTATAAGGTTAAGTTCCCGACCAACAAGTTAGATTCGGAAGGAAATACCATCAACAGAGCCAAATGGCAGTTTAAAGAATTTATCACCATCGGCTTCAATTATAAGTTGAATAAGCAGATTTATAAGAGAAAAGATGTTTAGTAGTTGATTAAAAACATGTTATAGAAATTTAACCGTGAAAGATTATAAAAAATATTTTCATCTGGCCGCAAAACCTGAAGATGTATACAACGCGCTGACCAATCAGATCATGCTTGAAATCTGGACGGGCGAACCGGCCGAAATGGAAGAGACACCCGGAACCGAGTTTTCGCTTTGGGACGGCAGTATTTGCGGTAAGAACCTCGAATTTGTCAAAAACCAGCTGATTGTTCAGGAATGGTATTTCGGGGAGGAGGAGAGTGAAGCTTCGATTGTAACCATCCGCTTGCATCCGGACAGAGGCGGCACCAGTATGGAAGTAAAACATACGAACATTCCGGATGATGCCTACGATAATATTGCCGAAGGCTGGCAGGAAGACTATTTTGATGCGTTGAATCAATTATTTGAGGAGTAGCCGGCTTTTTCCTGATAGGCTAAAAAAATCGCAGTTGTCCGACTTATATTCCGTCCGGCGGTTGCCGTCCGGAACAAATAGAGGCATGCAGGGATCTGAATAAGTTTCGCCGGACAAACAGTAATGAAAAAAATGAAGCTGTTCCCGGGAAAGGAACAGCTTCGGGGCTTAGCTAACGCAATTATTCGAGGTAAGGGATTTTTTTGAATTCTGTATAAATCAGAATATTAACTTTTCGTTTATTTTACTTGACAGCTATGACTGCATATTTTGAGATTTTCCAAAACTCATTCGGGTTCTCAATTTGCAGGAAAGCAATTTGTCCTTCTTCTTCGACTAATTTGTATGAATCGTTAGGGTGTTCTGAGATAACTTCTACCTTCTTGGCATGTAACGGGATCAGAGTGGTTTCGCGGATATCCAATTCCGTGAAGTATTCCTGATCGAAGTTTTGCTGAATGGTTTTCGTGGAACCAATTCCCAAAAATCCGCCTTCTTTTGTCAATAACCCTTTTTCTTTCAGTTCTTTATAGGTACCGAATGCAATGTGTCCGGTATTCAGCTTGTAAGTTTTCTCGGTAATTTGCTGGTCTTTGTACAAAAGACTGTCTGATTGCAGGGCCATTTCAAAGCCAAGCTGTTCAATCCGTGTATTGAGTTCCGTCATTTGAAAGTCTTTTTCTTCAATGATCAGCTTCAATTCAGCAATCAGTTTGTTTTGACCCTCAATGTTCTCATTCAGAGCGGCGATGCGCCTTTCATACGATTTCATGTTGACACCTGAATTTTTAAGCTTTGCTTCCAGGTCAGCAATTTTTTTGCTGCTCTCTTCAAGCATGGTGTTCATCAGGGCAATGTCGTCAATCAACGCTTGTTTCCGGTCAGTGGCTCCTTCTTTTTCAAGAGACAATTGCTGGCGCTTTTCTTTAATGAACCGCAGATTGTCTTCAATTTCGGTAAAGGTTTCCTCCAGGTCAGCCATCACTGAATCCTTTTGGTGCATCATTTCGCTCAGTCCGGTGCGTTCGACTATCAAAGATCTAATTTCGGCTTCTTTTTGTGTATAAACATACACGGCTGCAACGGCGCCGATAATCACAATTACACCTGCGATAATGATTGTTCTAAGTTGCTTTTTGTCCATGGTATCTTTTCCTCCATTTTTAGGTTTTGCATGGCAAGACAAAATATTTGTACTTGCTCATGCCCTGACTGGCCAATTCCTGTGCCAATAGAATCGGATATTTATAATTGTCTGATAATTAGTAGATAAAGGAAAAAAGAGGACTGCAGGTCTTTATCAATTTGATTAAAAGCAGGGGAAGGAGTATCAAAATGAAGAACCGGTCTGTTTATTCGACCGGTTTTGTTTCTTTAAGCATGCGGTAAATGGTGGCCACGCCGATGTCCAGTTTTTCAGCAACCAGTTTTATATTGTTGTCGTATTTTTTAAGAAACTGCTTTACAATGCGGATTTCGTATTCGCGAAGACAAAGCTCTTCTGTCAGCAGATAGGATAACTCATCGGTGCTTCCTCCAAAGATCAGGTTGTCAGCCGTGATCTCATCCTGGTCGGCCAGAGTTACAGCCAGTTCGATTACCGATTTTAGCTCCCGGATATTTCCCGGATACGGATAGGCCAGAAGTTTATTGGATGCCTCTGTTGTTAAAGATTTCGGGAGCATATCGTTTTCCTTGCAAAACGTATGAATGAAATGTTTCGCCAGGACAATGACGTCGTTTCCGCGTTCGCGCAAGGGCGGCAGTTCGATGGGCAGTCCATACAGCCGGTAGTACAAATCCTGCCTGAAGTTGCCTGCTTTTACTTCTTCCATCAGGTTTTTGTTGGTGGCAATAATAATACGGCAGTCTGTTTTTATCGGTTCATTGCTTCCTACGCGGATGATTTCTTTTTCCTGCAGTACCCTTAAGAGTTTAGCTTGCAGGGAGATGTCCATTTCGGCCATTTCGTCGAGAAAGAGCGTCCCACCGTTGGCTTCTTCAAACTTACCGATACGGCGGTGCGCGGCCCCTGTAAACGACCCTTTTTCATGTCCGAAAAGTTCGCTTTCGATCAGCTCTCTCGGAATGGCGGCTACGTTTACGGCCACGAACGGTTTTTTTGAACGGCTTGAATTGTAGTGAATTGCCTTTGCAACCAGTTCTTTGCCGGTTCCGGTTTCCCCGGTAATACTCACCGTAATATTGGTGCGGGTAGCCTTGTCAATGAGTTCGAAGATTCGTTGTGCAGCTTTGCTCTTGCCAATGATGGTGTTTTGGTAACTGTATTTCTTTTTGACTTCCTGCCGCAAACTGACGATTTCTTTCTTCAGTTTACTTCCCTTTCGGATATTGTTGATGGTATTCAACAAACGTTCTTTCACATCGCGTGATTTCACAATATAGTCGTAGGCGCCATGTTTCAGCAATTCCACCACTACGTCAATGTCGTCCTGCTCCGAAATCAGGATGACCTGGATATCTTCATTGATCTCTTTGATTTGTTTGAGGACTTCCAATCCTTTCATGTCTGGCAGGCGGTAGTCGAGCGTAACCACATCCGGATCTGCAACCAGGTGGTCTATACAGTCTTTTCCTGTTGAAAATGAGTGTATTTCGTAATCGGGAATAAGGGAAAGGTTGTGGACAAGCAGGCGGTTATACCATTCGTCATCTTCAACGACAAAAATTTTAAAAGCTTTTTCCTGCATGTCTGTAATTTTTTGTTTGTCCGTTTTTTACCAAATAACGCCTGCAAGATAGTAAGAATTTAAATGAATGCCGATTTTATTTCTCATTTTGAGAATAATTATCAATGATAAGGGCAGAATATCCGGATTTGTATAAAACTACATTCATTTACCGGTCATTCTTTCTTTCAGGTATTGGTTGATCGGGATGATCTTTTGTTCAATCAATTCGATCAGACGTTTGATTTCTTCCTGATTTTTACCCTTACCGGCATGACTTTCCAAATTTTTCAGGAACTCATACAGTTGTGTCGCCTGCATGTGTTTGGCCGGAGCTGCCAGTTTATGGGCCGCTTCGGCAATACCATTCCAGTCTGACTTGTCGAAACACCGGCGGATGGTTACCATTCCTTTTTCGCTCGAACTGATAAATATTTCAATCATTTCTTTGAAAAAGGTTTCATCTCCCTCGGCCATATTTTTTAGTTCTTCCAGATCGATTTGAGGGGCAGGATGTTCTGATTCGGGTTTTGTTTTAACCTCTCCCGACGGTATTCGCTGCGAAAAGGCCTGGTAAAGCTCGGCCTCAGAAAAAGGTTTTTGTAAAAATCCCCGTATGCCGACCTGGCGGCATCTTTGAACGTCTTCCTTTCTGTTGGTGGCGGTGAGGGCAATAATTTCGGTTTCGGGCAACACGTTGAGAATCTGCTTGCTGGCTTCAAGCCCGTCCATCACCGGCATCCGCATATCCATCAGGATGAGGTTAAATACCTGTTGGGTTGCCAATTGCAAAGCTTGTTTGCCGTCGGATGCTTCTTCGTGCGGAATACCCCACTTGTTCAGGATATTTTTGAGTAGATACCGGTTGAATTCTTCATCATCAACCAGCAGTACCCGGAGGTTTTTCCATGATTGTGGAATTGTAAACTGACGGTCTTCTTTGCGCGCCACAAAGTCGGGATTGCCTTCCTGGTAAGGGATTTGCAGGATAAAACGGGTTCCTTTTCCGGGGATGCTTTCCACCTTGATCTTGCCGCTATGTAAATCGACAAGCTTTTTAACAATCGCCAGGCCCAAACCGGCACCCCGGTGTTTCTGAGTCAAACCACCATCGAGTTGGACAAATTCATCGAAAATACGGGAAAGGTTTTCTTTTGAGATGCCGATCCCGGTGTCGGCGATTTTCAGGTGAAGAATATAGCTGTCTTTCAGGGTTCTTTCTTCTGATATGGAAAGACTGACCTGCCCTTGTTCCGTGAACTTGATGGCATTGTTCAGCAGGTTAATCAGGATTTGTTTCAAACGGATCGGGTCGCCCTTCAGCACCCGGCTCCGGGGAAGTTCGTTTGAAATAATCAGGCTGAGCCCTTTTTCTTCAGCGGTATCTTTTAACAAGGCGTACACTTCGCTGGTCACTTCATTCAAATAAAAATCGTGCTGCTGAAGCTTTAGTTTTTGAGATTCAATTTTTGAAAAATCGAGTGTGTCGTTCACCAGCGAAATAAGATGTTGGGCCGATTTATACACAATTTCCAGATCGGTGGTTACTTCGTTGGAATGCGTTTTTTTCAGCATCTGTTCCGTTAAGCCGTAAATGGCATTTACCGGAGTACGCATCTCGTGGCTGACGGTGGCGACAAACATTTCCTTGGCTTTGGATAGGTTTTCTGCTTCGGTGCGGGCCCGTTGCAGCATTTGCTGGTAAGCCCGGGAGTGCCGAAGGTGGCGGAAAAACAACACCAGGACCACGATGAGTAAAAAAACAGCCGCAATGGTGAAAACCGTTAGCAACCGGTAAGTTTGGGCGGCCATAAAATCGGCTTCCTCTGTTTTGTTCCGTAACCGTTGCTGCTCTCTGGTTTCAAGTTGCGAAATCAATAGGTTGATTTGATTCGTTACCTGTATACTTCGTTCAACCAATACTTTTTCGCGGGCAAGTAGTTGCTGACTCTGATCGGAAGCCTGCTGTTCAATTTCAGCAATCTCCTGTTTTATCTGCTCTTTCTCCTCGCTTTTGTCAATAATAATCGGGGGAGTGGTCGTGGTATCTTTTTTGGACAGCAGGCGTCTGAAAAAACCCTTCTGTTTTATAGGCTGCTGAACAACGATCGTATCCGGCAAAATGATCGCCGTATCAATTTTTGAATACAGTTCAGAAAAAGAGATCTGCGATTTTTCTTTTTGTTTCTGAAGCGCCCGTAATTCGGCCCAGATGATCAGTTTCCGGTTGGTTAACAGGCGGATCGAATCAATCAGCTGAACTTCATTCGATCCGGGGATGGCATAATCTTCCAGGTCATTGAGTTTTCCCTGGATTGTTTCATTCAATCTCCGGTAGGGGTAAATGAGCGATTCGTCCAGGGTCAGGCTGTATAAACGGATGGTATTTTCAACCTCGTTCAGGTTTGAAGCGATATCTTTAATGAGCAGCAGTTTTAAATCAGGCCGCGCTTCTTTATGAATGGAATCAACAATTTTTGAAAAGCTGTGGTAAACCAAATAGCCGGAGCCGATCACTGCAGCAGCAATGAAAATACTCAATAGCGTAATTTGTATTTCGATTTTTATTTTTTTCATTCCAATACGAAATGTATGTCTGTTTTTCTGTTTCTGTTTCTATTCATGCCTGTTTTTTAAGCAGTTTCGAACGCTTTAAGCCGGGATGCAATTACAATGCCGTTTATTTTTGTTAAATGTAATGAATTGGGAATTACTATACTAACCGTGCCGCGAACAGTCTGATCTTTTCATTTTGAGAAAAGGCTGTTTCCCGATACTTTTTATTCCTGAATTTGTTCCAGCAGGCGTTCGTAAATTCCGTAGTTTTCATCGTCGTAAACACAAAAAATAACCGACTCAATGGTTTCATCCTTTTCCAGGAAATCGCGGATGGTTTTGATTGCAATTTCGGCTGCCCGTTCTTTTGGGAAACGATAAACGCCGGTGCTGATGTTGGGAAATGCAATACTTTTTAAACCGTATTCCTTAGCTAAGAGTATACTGTTGCGGTAGGCATTGGCCAGTTGCTCCTGTTCCCCGATTAGTCCGCCGTACCACACCGGCCCAACGGTATGGATGACGAATCGCGCCGGTAATCTGTAAGCCTGTGTTATTTTTGCTTCCCCGGTTTCGCAACCGTTTAGTGTCCGGCATTCTTCGAGTAATTTTGGCCCGGCTACCCGGTGTATGGCCCCGTCAACTCCTCCGCCTCCCAGCAAACTCTTGTTGGCAGCATTGACGATAGCATCAACGTTCAGCCCGGTAATATCTCCCTGGTATAATTCAATCCTGTCCATCTTTTTTTCCATAAAGTTAAACTTCTTTAAAGATGAATCAATACGGGGCGGATCAGGTTTTTGCATTTGGCGTGGACAAATAGTGGTCATTTAAACCCTAAGTGGCCTGGCAAGTCAGGATCCCAGGCTAATGATCAGGATTCCGGCCAGAATGCCCAGCATGTAGATCCCTTTTCTGCGAATATTATTTTCGTTGAAAAGCAATGCCCCGGTGACGAAAGCCACCAGCACGCCGCCTCTTCGCAGGGGCGAGATTATGGAGATCATGGAATCGGGATAACTGAGGGCATAGAAATAAGAGAAGTCGGCCAGCAACAGGAGCAGACCGATTACCGGGATGCTCCATCGCCATTGAAAAACAGGGCGTTGGTTTTTAGGTTTTGACCAGCGAAACATGGCAATGGCCGGCAACATCACCACAACCTGGTAAAATGAGAACCAGGCCTGTACTGCCAGACGGTCAATTTTGCGGATGATAAATTTATCGTATAAACCGCTGGCAGCGCCCAATAAGGTGGCTGTGACCATGCAAAAGATCCAGGTATTCCGCCTGAAATTGATTCCTTCGAGTTTCCCTGCGGTTGAGAGCAGGTAAAAGAAGACCAGGGTCACACTCACCCCGAGCCATTGGAGCAGGTTTAAGTTTTCGCCGAAAATAAGAATGGCCCCAATCAGGGTCCAAATCGGGCCGGTAGCCCTAATCGGCGAAACGATGGTAATCGGGAGGTGCTTCACAGCATGAAAGGCAAAAACCCAGCTCGATACCACCAATATTGACTTCATAAAGATGAGTTTGTGTTCATGCAGGCTGATTTTTGGGATGTACAAACCGATTCCTTTAAAAAAATCAGGATAAAATGCCGATCCAAGAACGACCGGTAAAACAAGCCCTGCTCCGGAAATGGTTGAAATCATCAAAACCGGCAATACGGCATTCGAGTTGAGTGAAAGCTTTTTGAAAACATCGTACAAACCAAGGAGTACCGCTGAAATTAATGCCAGAATGATCCACATATCGTGTTAATTTGGCGGCAAAACTAACACGCTTTCAGCCACGGAAGGTTTATTTCTGATTAAATCTGCCGAAGTTTAAACATTGCTTAATCAAGCCGTGTGGCGAAATGCCCGAAGGCCGTCCGTCCAAATGAAAAACAACAGCATTCGCAGTTTCTGTTATGCTTCATCGTTTTTAACTCCTCTTTATCGGCCCATCCGGCATGGTGTCCGGGACGTAAGTCAAAATAAATCGGTTTAGGATAAAATTTTCAGGGAGGAATTAATCGTCTTGTTTCTTTTTGTTCCTTCCCGAGAAGTAAGTGATCAGGGAATAAATCCCTTTTTCGACGATGATTCCGGTGAGGATTAACTCGATTGTTGAGATGGTATCGCGGATACGCTTTTCAATTTTTTCCTCCTGATAACGGAGTTGTTGCTTTTTCATTTGCCGCAACATACGGAGCTCGCGCAGTGAATTTATTTTTTCCATATTCTGAGCTTAATCTTCCTTGTTGTTTTCAAACAAGATGGAATTAATGGTTCTGATAATTGCCGAAGAAATAAGGTTCCGGCGAATGAATAAGAAAATGACGGCCAGCACAACAATGGCCCCCATAACAATGAGCAAACCCGCCAAATAATCCTGGAACTGATTGCCATACCAGATGACGAAAGCGGCCGATGCAAAGAGAAAAAAGATCGAGCCCAGCACGATCAATACAATCATGCTGATCAGAAATACAGATATTTTCGTCATTTTTTCAAGAAACGACAATTTTATTAAATCCAAATGGAGCTTCAGGTATTCCCCGATGGTATTTCCCAGTTCGCTGAAATTATTTGACAGGTTTGTTTTCATGGTGTATAGAAATCGTTAAAAAAATAAACTCATTAACTTGCACTTGCTGTTTTTTTGGCTTCGGATTCATTTTTCCCGCCATGCTTCATTTTTTCAACCCGTTCACTGATATCATTTTTCAGATTTTTCAGTTGTTTTTCCAGCCGGTCTACTTGTTCTCCGACTTTTTCGCTGATATCGTGAGAGACATCCGATACTTTTTTCTTCAGCTTTTTCCTGGTTTCTTCGCCTTTGTCGGGTGCAACCAGGATTCCGGTGATCACTCCTGCAGTTACTCCTGCCAGGAACCCAATTAACACTTTTGTTGTAATCTTCATGACTTTGTAATTTAATATTAAACATTGATTAATAAAAGGTTGAGGATATTCCGATCCTCTGTCAGCCGGAGATTCTCCGGCCAACATTAGCCGCCCGGCGGGCCGCATATATAAAATGTGCTATTCGTTGTAAACATACAATGTGGTTGGTATTACCGGATTCTTTTACGAAGGACCCTGCTTTGGGTTATATGATAACTGATTAATTATTTTGAATCAAATTTGAAAATCATGTCAAAACCGCTGTCATAGGATGAGTTATTAAGTTGGAAAAATAAAAAACGGAACAATTCATATTCGAGTTTTACTTCGTATTTGGCCATCTCTTTTCCATCAGTTTCACCGAAACGTTGTTCGTAACTGACAAACAAGTCGTGGGTGATGTATTTTCCCACCACAACCGTGGCATTATCGAACCCACCCTCACTTTTCACTTCAATGTAATCGACATTGAGTTTGTCGCCTAAAAATTTGGTGATTTGCGAGGATAAGAGCGATGCGGCAGCTGTTCCGGCCAAACTGCCTCCGCCGGCGCCGCTCAGATTTTCCTGTTGATCGAGGGTCAGTTCGTTCATTCCCCTTCCAAACAGGATGTATGACAAAGCGTCGCCCTCGTTGATGGAATTGTCGTCAAGCATGAAGCTGACAGAAGGAGCAGTGGCCGTTCCGGTAATATTAACCGTCAGTTTTTGCGACACTCGCTGCGCGTTTCGGAAGGTATAGGCCGCCAGAATATCCATTTCGGGGATTAATTCTTCGCCGCCCTTAAATCGAATACTGCCGCTGTTGATGACAAAGGTGCGTCCAAACAGGTCGTATTGGCCGCGTACCACATCAATTGACCCGAACAGTTCGAAAAACTGGACATGTTTGATCAATTCCAGGTCACCCGAC
Organism: Gaoshiqia hydrogeniformans; assembly: GCF_049347105.1. Taxonomy (GTDB): domain Bacteria; phylum Bacteroidota; class Bacteroidia; order Bacteroidales; family Prolixibacteraceae; genus Gaoshiqia; species Gaoshiqia hydrogeniformans. The sequence continues at coordinate 4,692,355 of NZ_CP186334.1, read as the reverse complement.
AGTTCGAGGCGAAGATCATCATTTTTGATCCAGGTATTCCGGGGAATTTTAATCCGCAGCTTCCCGGTGAGCTGGTTGAAATAATCGAAGCTGAAAGTATCTGCGGCGCTGCTTGTTTGCGTTTCCGATAAAAGGGTATCACCCTTCAGCGACATCCGCTCCATTTCTTTCACCAGCAGCGGTTTGGGGACTTCCTGCACGACCATATTTCCCATCATGCGAAAGATGGCGGGGAGGTAAATTTCCGCCTGCGGAATGTTTAAATCGCCGTTAAATGCCACTTCGCCTTTTTTTCCTCCCAGGTTGGCATTTCCCGAAACTTTCATATTAAACTGCCTGTGGTTGACCGGATTGAAATCCCGAAGCCGAATCGCGATGAATGACTGACTGATGTCCCCTTTATAGAAATCGGAATTAAAATCGATTTGACCACCGGCGGTCAGCGTCCCGTCGGCAGAGCGGATCAGGAAAGTATCCAGCCGTATTTGATCGCGAAGAAATTCGATATTGAAAAGGATGTTCCGGTAATCAATTCCGTATTCAGGAATTTTCAGCGAGGCTTCTTTTAATTCCAGTTTTCCTTTCGGATCAGGCGATTCAACCGTTCCGTCTACAGTAATTGCTCCCTGCAGATAACCTTTAATCTCTTGGTTCAGTTCCAGGTTCTGCAGAACAGCCAGCGGAAATTCGTCAACGGATAAGGTGAACTGAACCGAATCTTTCGGGTTAAAGTTGAAGTTCATACTATCCAATCGCAATTGCAGGGGCAGCTTGCCCGCCAGGCCAAAATAGCCGCCGTCGCGCGGGACGATCTGAGCTTCCAGGCCGAGCAGGCCGGGCCGGTAATTCATGGTTCCGCCAAAGTTGGTAAATTCAAAATCATTCACAACAGCTTCCCGGATATCGAAAGTTCCGGTCAGTTCGGGCGATGCAGCCGTACCGGTCAGTTCTACCTTTAATCCAAAAAAACCGGAAGCAGGCACATCTTGCTCAAATGATCCGGCCAGTTTCCGGATGTCGATATTGGCCGCCTCAAACCGGAAATCTTCTTCTCCGCTCAGACTGATCTGTCCTTCGGCCCAGAGGTATTGTAAACTGTCAGCACCCGCCGGCGCCATTTTAAAATTGCTGATCCGGTAACTCAGCGAATCTGTTTCAATAACCGCGGGAGCCTGTTGTAACGCCCATTGCTGATCTTTGTAGTTGATCAGCAATTGGTTAAGGGTGATCCTGAGTTGATCTCCCAGGCGAATGCCGGTTTCCAGCTGACTGCTCAGACCCATGCCGGCTAACCGGCCACGCAGGTACAGCGAGTCGGGCTTGGCTTCCAGTTCCAAACTTACAGAGTCCAGGTTAAACGACTCATCCGACAGATTGAAGGCGGTCAGCCGGGCATCGACCAGGGTATCCGAGGCGGTCAGGCTGACCCGGGCATCGGCCAGCAATTGCCCGATAGAATAGTTTTCGTAGGTGGTTTCAGCCAGATTAAGGGTTGTGTGCAGGTGGAGCGAGTCGGCTTTTCCGGTCAGCCGGGCATTTATTTGTCCGCTTGTTTGCAGATCGGCGGCAGGCATAAACGACCTGAACTCATCCATTCCGTCAATGGTTGCCGACAGGCTGATGTCGGAATCGGCTGAAGGATGATAATTTCCGTGTGCAGCCAGTCTGACCGATTTTGTTTGAAGCCAAAGCGAGTCGATCCGGATGTTTTCGTACGCGTAGTTGACCCGGGCAAAGAGCGTATCCACCTTGATTTGTTGTAATTGTGACTCGGAAAAAATAACAGATGTTTGCGCCTGGAGCGTTTTCGGATCAATCCCTCTGCCAGAGATTTTTGCCGTCAGGTTAAGGTTTGATTTCAGGCTGTCGACTCCGGTAAGCTGAGCCAGGTTGAGTTTCTGCGCCGATAATTCAAGTTGGTACGACGGATTTCCTAACAGGTCGCGGACTGTTGAAAACAGCTTAAACCGACCAAAATTTCCCCGGCCTTCTGCAATGCCGTCTATATGGCCCTGATTCAGGTTCAGATTGAAGCTAAGCTGCTCAACCGGTTTGTCCTCGATGATGCAATGATCGAAGTTGCCAGCCAGGTTAACGACAGCTGTTTTCGGGTCGGTACCTTTCCCAATCGCCGTCAATTCGCCGTTTATCAGGTAGTTTAAGCTGTAGTTGCTTAGCCAATGGGGCAGGGCGATATTTTCAAAAACGCCTCTCATCCGGTAAATCAGCTGCAAACTGTCCTGATTAAAGATCCACTCAGTGAGGTTTTCTGATTCCAGTTCAAATGAAATGCGTTGATCTTGGTCAGCCAATTCCAGGCTTGCAATAAGCGAACCTTGCCTGACGGCCGCGTCCATCTTGAAGACCGGTGTTGCCGGAATCTTCAGGTCGGGCAGGAAAAATTCAAATTCATTCCATCGCAGGGGGGCGCTTTCGATTCGGGCAGTGGATTCTGTTTTAACATTTTCGGCATAAGTCAGCTCGCCATTGAGTTGGTTTTGAGCCGTTTTCAGGTAAAACCTTTTTAATTCTGTCAGCTCGCTGTTTACCGACAAATCAAAGGAAAGCTGTTTCACTGTAAAATCAGGACGACTGGTGACAAACGAAAAATCGTGAAGCCGAAGCGATTGCTGTTCGCCGGAATAATTCAGCGACAAACGGGTGTTAATTTGGTTGACCTGTCGCGGAATCAGAGTATCGGACGCATCAATTCTTACCGATCCTTCTTCTATCTGAAACAGCGCCAAGTCAATTTCAAATGGTTTGGATGCGGTGGTATCGACAACCGAATCCGGGGGTAAGGGCTTGATCATTTCCTGTACGTTCCAGGTAGAATCGTTGATTTGTTTCAGAAAGAAAAAGGGTTTGCCGACAGATATCCTCCTCAGTTCAAGTTTCCGGTCGGACAAGGCCCGTAAATTGTAACGGGCATCGAGTGCTTCGATAAAAGCGATGGTGTCTGATTGGCTGGTTAATAAAACATTTCTGAAGCTGAGATGCGTGAAGAAATTTCCGTCGATTTCGCCGATGGATAGCCGGGCATGAAGGAAATTGGCGGCCTGGCGCTCAACCAGCCTTGCCAGTTTTCGTTTTACCGGTTTTGTTTGAATAAGAAGTGCAACCGACAAAAGCAACACCGTGAGGGCCAATGCCAACCACCCCAAAATCCGTAAGCCATATGTAATAATTTTCAACATTTGGTTCGTTTAAAAGGCTTGCCCGACGCTGATAAAAAATTGCGGGCTTCTTTTCTCGTTCCACAAAGGAAAACCAATATCCAGACGGATTGGCCCAATGGGCGTTTCAATCCGGATTCCTGCGCCGGCTGCGTAGGCCAGTTCATTTAGCTGGTAACGGTATGATCCCGTCCATACATTTCCGGCATCCACGAAAGCTACTCCGCTGAGTCGCCAAAACAGCGGATGGCGAGCTTCGATATTTCCCTCCAGGATGCTTTTACCGCCCATAGGCGTGCCGCTGTCGCGTTTCGGGCCGAGTTCAGAACGGTTCCAGCCGCGCACCGAGTTGCTGCCGCCTGAATAAAAGCGGTCTTCTACCGGTATAAACCCGCTGCTGTCGGCCGAGCTGATACCTCCACCCATGATCCGGAAGGCCAGCACCCACTGGTCAATTTTTTTGTAGCTGCGAAAATCGCCCCATAACCGGCTATAATTAAAATCGCTGCCAAACAGATGCCCGTTCAGTTTAAAACCCACCGACAGGCTCTCGCCTTTTGTTGGCGAAAACTTTGGTTTCGAATTGTTGAATACCGTACTAAGCAAAATCCCCGATTTGTTGTATGGAAATTTACTGCTTTCCATATCTTCAAATTCCTCGTCGCCCGCCTCGATGCTTTGTTCAACATTTTCAAGATAATAGGTCAAGCTGCTGTTTAGCCAGTCGTTAAAACGGTAGGTGACAGGCACATTTACTCCGTAACTGCGTGTTTCGTAACCGGGTTCGGTGTTTCGGATGATAAAGGGGTTAATGCCAACGGCGCTGTTTTTTACCGGGAATTGGGGTTGAATCCATCTTAAACTGACAGAGTAGGGGATCAGGGCTGAATGTTTCAGGTAGAGGTTCAGCCGGCTTGCATCGCTTAAAAAACCACGATAATTTAATTCCATGAAGGTGCGAAACTTATCTTCGGTCCCGTAACCAAAGCCGAAACGCGTGCTTACGCGTGGGGCCTCTTCGATGTAAATATGAACAGGGATCGGGCTTTTACGCGTTTTTACATCGGTTTCGGGAAGCACCGAAACCACCCTGAAAAGTTGGAGTTGGTATAAATCCTGCCTGGTTTTGGCGAGCAGTGACTTGTTGTACAATTCACCCTGTTTGTAACTGAGTTGCCTGCGAATGAGCTTTTCAGAAACATGTTTATTCCCCGATATGCTTGTTTCGCCGTTATAACAAACCGGTCCGGGACTGACCAGATAGCTGATTCCGGTGACAAATTCATCCGGTTTCAGGTTGAGCAGATAATCGACCTTCACGTAAGCATACCCCAGGTTGCGAAAAGCATCTTCGAGCAACTGCACGTCGCGCATCAGCGCTTCGTCGCGGAAACGCTTTCCTTCTGTAAGTTCCAGCTTACGCGATACTTTTTGTTTCAGCGAGTCCAGGTTGATATCAATCTTCTCGGCCAGGCTGATGTCAATGTTGCCGGTCAGCACCGGATTACCTTCGTCAATTTCAATCGACATCCTCACCACTTGCCTTTTGGGCTTAACCCGGAGCGGCAACAGCTTCACGCTGACATCCAGGAACCCTTCGCTTTGGTAAATGTGTGTTAACCGCCCGATATCCAGGTCGATTAATTCGCGGTTATACAAAAACGGTTCTTCTTTCGTAAATACTTTCTGGAGATAAGAAACTTCTTTTAAAGCCATTCCGTCGAGCAGAAAATCTTCGTCCAGCGTTTTGTTTCCCTGAAACACAATGCTCCTGATTTCATAGTTTTCCTGAGCCGGCAGTCTTTCAAAGATTGCGAGGCTAATCAGGACGATTATCATGAAAGAGAAGAATGACTTTTTCACGGCTAAATGTTTTCTGCTACAATTTATATAATTCCATTAAGCCGTAAAAGGTTTAAATGTTTATTCTGATTATTGCATGATCGGTTTTATTCTTTTTTACTTTCTCATCGGCGAATTAGGTGATTTTCCATGCCCGGTCAAGACTGATCAGGTGTTCATACCTCCATCGGTCTGCCGCATCGGGCCTGAAAAATGTTGATCTGTAGCGTATAAACTCATGAGTTCATACTCTCGCCTGAGATCAATTGCCATTCTTCAAATGTTTGAATGTCAATAAGACCCAGTTTTATTGTCTTATCAATCCCATTGCTTTGAATGTAATCAACCGTACTTTTCAAGCGCTCAGTAACTGACTGATTTTGCCATAAATGTTTGGATACAAAAAACTTAATGGTATAATCATCACCTGTGTTTAAAAAAACAATATCGATTGTTTGGCTCTCGGGGAAATAAGCACTTAAACGCTTTACAGAATCTTCGACCTTTTTAACATCGTCCAACGGCATGTTTGCATTGTAATAAATATGCTGAAAATCATTTATCCGGTACTTCTGCAAGTAGAGTATTGGTTCATAGAAACGAGGGTTTGGTTCGTCCGATTCAACTAAATCAAATTCAGTTGTCAGGTTAATATCTGAAAAGCCAATCTCAATTCGTTTTTCAAAATTTAAATTGTAATTGAGATATTTTTCAAAGCTGTTGAAATCTGCAATTAATAAAGTGTCTGCAAGCACCGAAGCATCGGGAATCACAAATTTTAGCTTGTAATGATTTGGTTCGTTGCTGAAAAACAAATCAGCCCCTTCGCTACCTTCCATGAATCGGGACTGATTGATGAGTTGTGCCAGTTGGCGGGGTTTTGCTTCATCCATTTTTTTGCTGTAATGAAGCATGACGTGCTGATCGACGGTGATGCTTTTTTCGTATCCTGCAGTTGGCAAAGTATAAATCATCAGGACAATGAATGCGATAATGCTTATGAATCCGAAAAATCCATATTTAGCGGCTTCCCAGTTTGACGCCTTTTGACCATCATTGGCCAGAAATTCTTTTATTTTTTGCCCTTGCAGCTTTTCGGTCAGACCGGCGATTATCGTGGTGTAGATTAAGGGAATCATGGAATGTGGAAGCCCGTCGAACAATTGTTCAGGTACCATGAAAAGACCGACAAACAAAATGAATGTCGAGAAAAAGGCAACAAAAACAGCGTTCCGGGCGGCTTCTTCACGGCCGAAAACCTTGTAATTTTTAGAAATCAATATCCCGGCAGCAAGCGGCCCGCCTATAAATGTGGCTATTGAAATCGCTTTATTTGTAAAAACTTGTTTTGGTTTTGTTTCCATACTTTATTTGTTTGTCAGGGTTTACGGCGAGTTGAGAGTCTATTTTATTTCTGTATTTATATGGAAAAGCGATTGTCAGTTATTGGTTTTGATTTTTTTGTATGTTTTAGTTCGTGTAATTTTTCAATTTACTGTTATTTTGTGGCTTATTGGAGAATAACTTAGCACTTTCCATGAGGGAAGCCAATACCCAAAGACAATTGATCATTCGGCAAATACTTTTCCTGTTTTGCATCAATTGGAAAGAAGGTGAAGTCATCCGATATCCTACCTTCTGAAGTAAAGCGAATATTTCTGTTTTCTCTCAATAATGTATAGAAATTAGGAATTGGGGAATTGGGAGAAGGACAATATCTTTCAAAATACTCCATAAATACCTTTCCTGCGGCATCTTCTTCCAACTAGAAGAAACAGGATTAGTTTATTCATATTTTTGTGTGTCCTTTAGAACCCTTCAATGCACCATCAGAATAGACACTTATGCCCCCAACCCGGCGAATGTTGCTTTAATCCGGTTGATGGCATCGTTCATTTGTTCTTCGGTGATGATCAGGGGCGGCGTAAACCGGATGATGTGCTGGTGGGTGGGTTTGGCCAGGATGCCGTTCGCTTTCATGGCCAGGCAAACATCCCAGGCGGTTTTACCACCGGTTGGTTTAATGACTATGGCATTCAATAACCCTTTTCCGCGCACAATTTCAATCATTTCCGATTTGATCTTGCGCATTTCACCGCGGAACAGTTCGCCCATTTTTGTGGCATTTTCGGCCAGCTTTTCTTCCCGGATCACCTCAAGGGCGGCAATGGCAACTTTGGCTGCAATTGGGTTGCCGCCATAGGTAGAGCCATGTTCGCCAGGCTTGATGGTCAGCATGATTTCATTGTCGGCCAGCACACAGGAAACGGGATAGAGGCCGCCTGAAATGGCTTTTCCCAGGATCAGGATGTCGGGGCGGACGCCCTCGTGGTCGCAGGCCAGCATTTTCCCGGTGCGGGCCAGCCCGGTCTGCACTTCGTCGGCAATAAACAATACCTGGTGTTTTTTACAAAGCTCAGCGGCCTTTTTTAAATAACCGTCTTCCGGAACGTAAACGCCGGCTTCGGCCTGGATGGGTTCTGCCAGAAATCCGGCAACGTCAGGGTCTTGCAGGGCTTTTTCAAGAGCATCAACATCGTTATAAGGGATATTTACAAAACCCGGCGTGTAAGGCCCGTAGTCGTTGTAAGCATCCGGGTCGGACGACATTGAGATGATGGTAATGGTCCGCCCGTGAAAGTTGCCGTTACAAACAACAATTTTGGCCTGGTTGCGCGGAATTCCTTTCACCTTGTAAGCCCACTTGCGGCATAGTTTTAAGGCCGTTTCATCGGCTTCGGCGCCCGAGTTCATAGGAAGCATCCGGTCGTATCCAAACAGCCTGGCCGTGTATTCTTCCCATTCGCCCAATACATTGTTGTAGAAGGCGCGGGATGTGAGCGCTAATTTCTGAGCCTGCTCCTGCAGCGCTTTAACGATTTTCGGATGACAATGCCCTTGATTCACGGCCGAATAGGCCGCCAGAAAATCAAAGTACCTGTTGCCGTCAACGTCCCACACAAAAACGCCTTCGCCCCGTTCGAGCACAACAGGCAGCGGATGATAATTGTGGGCGCCATACTGGTTTTCGCGGTCGATGTAGTATTGAGAAGACAGGTTTTTCATAACGCAGACTTTATGTTTTTAAACTTTATGACAGAATTAATAAATATCCTGCTCATAGCAAAGCCGATTGATCTGTTAAAAAATATGGATTGAAATGACTTTCCTTATTTCCGGTTATCATTTTTTTATTATTAGCGATCGGAAATCACCTTGTAGAGGTAACTAATTTTATTTTGTGATATATTTGGTTACGAATAGCGTATGATTTGTTTATGATGATGAAGTTTTACCTGTTACCTGTCTTTTTTCTGTCTTTTCAAGTTTCCCTGTTTGCTCAGGGGCGCGACATTGATTTGCTGAAGAGTAAATTGATCCACTCGGGGCAACACGAAAAGCTGGCGGTTTTGCTCGATTTAGCCTATTGTTACCTCGATTCGGCCAATAACTACGCGACCACCCTGGAATATCTGAATGAAGCCAGCCAACTGGCCGTTCAGCTGGAAGATGATTCGGCCAAGATCGTTTTGCAAAACTACTACGGGCTCGCCAATTACTTTGCCGGCAATTATGAAACGGCCACAGCCTGTTTTTACGCAGGTTTAGCCCTGGCCGAAAGTTGCGGCAACCAGCTTTTGAAAAGTAAGTTTTTAAACAACCTGGGCCTTATTTATATTGAACTGGAAGATTACGACAAAGCCATTGAATTTTACAGGCAATCGTACCGGATTGACAGCCTGGCCGGTGATGAAACGGGCATGCTGCTTACCCGGATTAATACGGCGGTTTGTTACCAGAAAAAACAAATGTCCGATACGGCATTTTATATGAATGAAGAACTTTACGACCTCGCTAAGAAAGTCGGCGACAGCCTTTCGGTTATTCATATCCTCAATAATCAGGGAACGATTGAGTATGAACGCAAAAACTATGCGAAAAGCCTTGATTTTTATTTCCGCGCACTCGAATTGTACCAGGCAATGGATAACCAGGACGGCATCGCGACGACCTATGTGAATATCGGCACAATCCACCTCGAACAAAAGGATTTTGCTTTAGCTAAATCGTATTTCGAAAAAGCGCAGACACTCGTGTCTAAATTCAACCTGTTTAGCTTGTCAGCCGAGTTATATTTCAATTTGTCTGATTATTACGAAGCTGTTGGCGACTATAAAAACGCGCACCTGTTTTATCACAAATACCACGAAGTGAATGACAGTATTGCCGGAGAGAAGAAAAATTTAATGATCCGGAAGCTGGAAGCGCAGTACAATATGGATAAAAAAACGCGGGAGATTGAACAGCTTCAGCATCAAAACCAGCAGCAGCACCAGGAACTAATCAACCGGAAATTACAGCAGTCGTTTTTGTACTTATTCATGCTGTTGGTTATCAGCTGTTTGGTTGTGGTGTTTTTATTGTTGCGTAAAGAACGTAAATTGGGGCTCCAGCTTAAGGAAAAAACGCTTGAGTTGAAACGTTTGAATAATACCCGTGACAAGTTTTTTTCGATCATCGCGCACGACCTGAAAAACCCCTTTAATGCGCTGATCAGCTACACCAGCCTGCTTCGCGAAGATTTTGAACGTTTTTCGCGCGAAGAGATCCTTCAGATTATTGCCGACCTGAACAATGCCACGGAACAAGGCTTTAAACTGCTTGAAAACCTGCTGCACTGGACCCGCTCGCAAACCGACCGGATCAAGGTGTTTCGCACCAGGTTTAATTTGCTCTGTTTGTGTAAAGAAGTAGAAGAACTTGCCCGCCCTAACCTCAATGAAAAATCGCAGCAACTGATCATCGACGTACACAGCAACCTGATGGTTTTCGCCGATCGCGACATGATTGCCACTGTCATCCGCAACCTGGTTTATAATGCGATCAAATTTTCGCAACGCGGTAAGTCAATCCGCATGGTAAGCGAGTTGGATAAGGACATGGTTAAACTTTCGATCATCGATCAGGGGATCGGGATCAACGAGTCGGATCTGGAACGGATTTTTCAGTACGACGAAAACACCACGACACATGGAACCGAAGGTGAAATCGGAAGCGGGTTGGGTCTCCTGATCTGCCGCGAATTTATCGGGAAAAACGGGGGAGAGATCCGGGCTTACAGCCACCCGGGCGAAGGCGCCACCTTCTGCTTTACGATTCCTTTTTCCGATTTTATGACTTCCAAAAACGGGTAATGGCCGGTTCGGCCAGCAAAAACAATAAACCAAGTAAAATGCACAACTTCCAGGTTTCGGTCCCCTGGTTGGTTTCCTGTATTTTTTTCGAAAAATCAGGCTGCTCACCGTCGATAATCAAGGGCTGTGGATCCCAGTCGCCGGTCATTTTCCTTATTTCATCGGTTTGAAACCGGTCGGACAACGACTCCTGCCGGCTGTAATTAAAGGCCAGTGTTTTGAGCTGCCCCTGTTCGCGGCTGAGTTCGTAAAATCCGGCTTCGCCGGTAAATGCTGACGGGTTGATCCGGAAGTAGTTTGTCCGGCTGACAATGACCGGGAGTTGACTTTTTTCGCCGCTTTCGTTAGAGATGCTTAAAAATTGCCCTTCGGTAAAATCGCTGGGTTTTCGCAGTTCAATAACCGGGACGTCGCCCAGGTTGTATTGAATTGTCTGAGGTTCGTAACTGTTCAGGGCGATGTTGTACATCACGGGTACAAAAACAGCTTGTTTGTAAAAGTCGGTGAACTGTGGAGCTAGGGTGAAATTGAACTGGAACAAACGTCCGGTTCCCGACGGATATTCGGCAACGGCGGTACTTCCGTTGTTGTTGGTCATCACGATGAATTCCACGGTGTTTGTTCCCGTTCTGAACCGGAATGATTCATTCAGGTAGGGGAGGTCAAGTTTTTCATTTTCATGCAGAAAAACATCGCGAAACAGAGGGTGTTTGTAGTTTAATCCGGCCATTTTCAGCCGGTTGGTATCTTTCGCCGCTATATAACCGTCGGTCAGCTGACGATAAAACGAATTGTAATTTGGCAGATTGGCATTTCTTCCGGGGAAAACATTAAGGGTGCCGCCGTTGCTGACAAATTCGACCAATGCCGCGCTTAATCCTCCCGACAATTCATCCAGGTTCAGCAAAAACACGCATTGGTAATCATGGATCAGGCTAAGCTGCATTTTTCTCTCGTCCATCGCCGAAAAATGAATGTTTTCATCATCAAGGTAAAGTTTCTCCAATAGCTGAATGGCGTCCTGCTCTTTGTTGTAAATGGCCAGCACATTTACTTTCTGCTCTACCTGGTATGAAAAGAAGAAAGAATTATCGAAAACAACCGGGTAATCGTCCAATTCAACTTTTCCGCGGTGAACGCCCTGCGTATTGTTCCGGTAATTCAGTTCCAGCACCGTTTCTTCATCCGGCCCAATGGTCAGCGAGCTGACCGCTTTGAGCGAATCGTTCATCAGCAGGCGTAAAGGAATATTCTGAAAGGTTTGATTGGACTGGTTCCGTACCCTGACATACAGCGTTTCGGTTTGGTTTTGGCGCCGGCCCGGGCTTTCGAACCAGCAGGTATCAACCAGCAGGTTATTGGTCAGGCCGGTTTCGAAGGGTACCAGTACGAGTTGCTGGCTGCTGTCGGTTTTCAATTGATTGAAATCGCTGGAGTATTTCTGGAAATCGGAAAGCAGATAACAGGTTTTCCCGGTCTTTTCCGCTGCTTTTTCGAAATAGTTGTTTAGTAATTGATGGGCTTTGGAGAGTTTCAACGAGGCCGGGCTTTCTTTAATCCGGGCAACAGCGGCAACAAACTGTTCTTTGTTCAATATCTGCCGGTATGCTGTTTCCGGTTGATTGGTCGCCAGGATAAAATTGGTCCCGGGGCCGTAGCTGTTGGCAATGTCGATCGCCCTGTTTTTTGCCAGTTCGAGCAAAACGCCGTTTCCCGATTGATTTTTCATGCTGAACGAGTTGTCGATATAAATCCCTATCAGCTGACGGTTTGTTTGCTGTTCACCGGGGTTCACCGGGAAATAGGGCTGGGAAAAGGCAAGGACCAGGAAAATGACAGCCAGAATCCGCAAAAGCAGGATCAGGAGTTGTTTCAGGTCGTTTTTCTTTTTCGATTCCTGCCTGATGACCTTTAAAAATCCAACCTGGCTGAAATAAACCGTTTTGTACCGTTTAAACTGAAAGAAATGGATCAGTATCGGTATGATGACCAGAAGTAAAGCGAATAAAAACAGGGGCTCTGTAAATCTCATGATTTCCGGTGTTTTAAATCAAGGTACTGAAATCGTAAAGGCCTAAAAGTAGTTTTCAGCAAACTCGACCATTGCTTTTTCAACTTCCGCTTGCGTTTTCGAAAACATTTCACACCCGATGACATGAACGCCGGCATGAAAGGCCTGCTTTCGTTTCAGCGAATCGGGTGTTCCCAGCTTATCAAACATATCCAGCATGGCATCAACCCGGACAACTTCATCCTGATGGTTCTTGTCCTGGTAGTAATAGCCAAGAAAAACGGGTATCTTCACCTTCCGGAACAGCTTATTGGTCATGGTGGCTTCTACCAGCTGCTGAAGGTATACCGTTGCTTCCAGCCGGTAATAACAGTTCCAGTAGTCACATTCGGGATCTTCCGGATTTTCGTTGATGTAACGGTATTTTCCACCAAAGGTTTTCCGGGCAATCTGCAATCCCCAGGGCTTGGAGAGCAAAAATGCCAGGGCGTTGTTGATCTTAACATTGGGCGACATCAGCAGCAGGCCGTCGACCATTTCCGGAAACTCAGCTGCCAGTTTCAGCGAAAGTGTGCCACCCGTTGATGTGCTCATGATGATCACTTTTTCGCCCAGCAAGCGGGCAACCTGCAAGGCTTCTTTGGCCGATTCATAAAGCCTGTCGGGAGTCATGTCGAGTAAAGGCTCAGCGTCATCGAGCCCGTGAGCCGCCAAACGCGGAAGGTATAAATTGGCGCCGAAGTGCCTGGCCCAGTTTAGATGTGTCGGAAAACCTTCGTAGGCTGATGCCGAAAAACCATGCAGGTACAAAAGGCAGTATCTTGTTTTTTCTTTTAACGAATCGTTGTCCCAGATAATTTTGCTTTCGTTTTCCGGTTTTATTGGAAGGCCTTCTTCTTTTTCCCGGATGTATGGCTCCAGGCTGTGCAAATTGGCCTCAATGGGTTTTAAGCGGTTATCAAAAACCGGCTTGGGCGGCCGTGGACCAACCCAATATAAAAACAGGGTAAACAGAAAAAGGACCAGCAATGAACGCAAAAAAATTTCCATCACATCAATTTTGAATTGACGGAAAAGTAATAAAAGTTCCTGACTAAACATTAAAATCAGATGGATTGTTATTTTATGGAAGTTAATAATGATCTGTAAAAACCGAATTTTCAACCTATGGATAAATTTTCGCAAGTGGGTAATCAGGAGATTGCTGCTGTTGAAGAATTGTACCAGGATTATTTGAGAGATCCTGAAAGTGTTGCGGATAGCTGGAAGTATTTCTTCAAAGGATTTGACCTGGCCAGGACGAATTATCAAACCAAAGCCGAATTTTCAGGAAATCACATTGATAAAGAGTTTGCCATCCTGAATTTGATTCACGGGTATCGTCAGCGCGGGCATTTATTCACGAAAACCAACCCGGTACGCGCCCGGAGAAAATATTTGCCAACCCTTGACATTGAAAATTTTGGCCTTGAAAAAAGCGACCTGGAGAAGGTCTTTCAGGCAGGCACCAATATTGGAATCGGTCCGGCCAAACTGAAAGATATTATTGCCCATCTGGAGGCTACTTACTGCGATTCGATCGGGGTAGAATATATGTATATGCGTCATCCCGAAGTGGTTCAATGGCTGAAGGAACGGATGGAGGGAAGCAAAAATTCGCAGCCTTTTTCTGATGAGAAAAGGAAACACATCTTTTATCATTTAAAGCTGGCCGTTGGTTTCGAAAATTTTATTCATAAGAAGTTTGTCGGGCAGAAACGTTTCTCGCTCGAAGGAGCTGAGACCCTGATTCCCGCGCTTGATGCGGTTATTGAACATGGCGCCGAACTGGGTATCCGCGAATTTATTATCGGCATGGCGCACCGCGGAAGGCTCAATATTTTGAGTAATATCATGAAGAAGCCTTATGAAAATATTTTCAAGGAGTTTTACGGGACTGAATACGAAGAAGACATTTCGCTGGGCGACGTAAAATATCACCTGGGCTTTGAAAACCTGGTAGAGTCTGATTCGGGCAACCAAATCAAGCTTAGCCTGGTGCCCAATCCTTCTCATCTCGAAGCTGTTGCTCCCCTGGTGCAGGGCATGTCCCGTTCGCGTATCGATTCGTTGTACGGGGGCGACGAAAGTAAGCTGGCGCCCATCGTGATTCACGGCGATGCCGCTATTGCCGCCCAGGGGGTGGTTTACGAAGTGATTCAAATGTCGCAGCTAAAGGGCTACCGGACAGGCGGCACCATTCACCTGGTGATTAACAACCAGGTCGGGTTTACAACCAACTACCTGGATGCCCGTTCCAGCACCTACTGTACCGATGTGGGCAAAGTAACCCGTTCTCCGGTATTTCACGTCAACGGCGATGACGTTGAAGCGGTCATCTATACAATTAAACTGGCGATGGAATTTCGTCAGAAATTTCACTCCGACGTGTTTATCGACATTTTATGTTATCGAAAATACGGACACAACGAAGGCGATGAACCCCGATTTACGCAGCCCTTGCTGTACGATGCTATTGCCAAACATAAAAACCCGCGGGACATTTATGCCGAAAAACTGGATAAACTGGGCATCCTGACGGATAAGGAATCAAAACAATTGGTTTCTGAGTTTGACCGGTTTCTGGAATCGAAATACAAGGAATCGGAGAAAATTGAGAAATTGAAAATTAAAAAGTTCCTGGTTGAAGAATACCATCACTACCATAAACCTTCTAAATCGGATTTTACGCAATGGATTGATACGCAGGTTCCCAAGTCGAAACTGATCGAACTGGCTGAAAAAATTAATTCCATTCCGGAGGATAAACCTTTTTTTAGTAAGATCAACCGGATTATCGCCGATCGCAGGATGATGATCCTGGATGATAAGCTGGATTGGGCGATGGCCGAATTGCTGGCTTACGGCAGCCTGCTGGATGAAGGACATCCGGTGCGGATCAGCGGACAGGACACGGAACGCGGGACCTTCGCACACCGTCATGCCGTTTTTGTAGTCGAAGATATGGACGAGAAATACTTTCCGCTGAAACACTTGTCCCCGGGGCAAGCCCCTTTTCATATTTACAATTCGCTGTTATCCGAATACGGCGTGATGGGTTTTGAATATGGTTATGCCATGGCCCAGCCCAATGCGTTAACCATTTGGGAAGCCCAGTTTGGCGATTTCAGCAATGTGGCCCAAGTCATTATCGACCAATACATCACATCAGCCGAAGAAAAATGGGGTTTAATGAATAACCTGGTGTTGTATTTGCCCCACGGATACGAAGGGCAAGGGCCGGAACATTCGAGTGCCCGGATTGAACGTTTTCTGACGCTGGCAGCAAACAACAACATGCAGGTGATTGTGCCCACAACTCCCGATAACCTGTTCCATGTATTACGTCGCCATTTGAATTGGAAAACCCGGGTTCCCCTGATTATTTTCACGCCCAAAAGCTTGTTGCGCCATCCCTTGGTGAGTTGTACACTGGAAGAACTGGCAGAAGGTAAGTTCAGGGAAGTGATTGACGATCATATGGCAAAAACCGACCGGGTCAGGCAGCTTGTATTTACTTCTGGAAAATTGTATTACGATTTGATTAAACGGAGAGTTGATACCGGCGATGATCAAACCGCGATTATCAGGCTGGAACAACTTTATCCGCTTCCGACAGAACAGATTGAAGTCATCCTGCAAAAATACCGGAAGGCCGGGCGGATGATCTGGGCACAGGATGAACCCGAAAACATGGGAGCATGGCCATTTATTCAACGGAAGTTAAACCACATCCCGTTTGAAGTGGTCTCCCGTCCTGAAAGCGGCAGCCCGGCAGGCGGTTTAATGAAACAGCACAACCTGCGCCTGGAAAACATCATGAGTAAAATATTTGGCAACAAAATATTAGCCTAATCAAATAAAAAACCAAAATATGATCATTGAAATAAAAATCCCTACCCCGGGCGAGTCGATCACCGAGGTTGAACTTGGCAAATGGTTAGTAGAGGATGGCGATACGGTAGATAAGGATCAGGAAGTTGCCGAAGTTGAATCGGATAAGGCGACCCTGACCCTGGTGGCTCCCGAAGCCGGACAAATTAAATTTCAGATCGGGGAGGGGGAGACGGTCGCTGTTGGCGCTATTGCCTGCACCATCGACACAAGCGTTGCCCCGGCAAAAAGAACGGAGAAAAAGGAACCGGAAGCCGCCGCGGTTCAAGAGCCCCGGCCGGAACCGGAGAAAATGACAGAATCCATTGAAAAGCAGGAAGAACCGGAGTACCCGCGGGTAAAAACAACGGCTGTTGCCCAAAAGATGATGGAAGAATACCACCTGTCGGTCGACGATATCCTGCAAGGCTTGCAACGTATCGGGAAAAAAGAGGTGGAAACGGTATTGAACATGCAGGCGGAACAAACAGTTGTTTTTGCCGCAAAAGCATCAGCATTTTCGCGCGACGGGAAGCGCGAAAAAATGAGCATGCTCCGCCGTAAATTAAGCGAACGGCTGGTGGCCGTGAAAAACGAAACGGCCATGCTGACTACCTTCAACGAGGTTGATATGAGCCGGATTATGGATATCCGAAAACAATACCAGGACCGGTTTGTCGGAAAACACGGGTTTAAGCTTGGTTTTATGTCATTTTTCACCAGGGCGGTAGCCGTAGCAATGCCTTTTCATCCGTCGGTAAACTCGATGATCGACGGAGATGAAATTATTTCGCCTGAATTTGTCGATGTTGGCATTGCCGTTCAGACCCCCAAGGGATTGATGGTGCCCATTATCAGAAACGCCGAAAGCAAATCGATTCCGGCTATTGAGCTCGAAATAAAAGAACTGGCCGAAAAAGCCAGGAATAAGAAGATCTCGGTGGAAGAACTTACCGGGGGAACTTTTACCATTACCAATGGCGGGACCTTTGGATCGTTGTTGTCGACGCCGATTATTAACCCGCCTCAGTCGGCCATTCTGGGAATGCACAATATTGTTGACCGTCCGGTTGCTGTTGACGGGCAAGTCGTTATCAGGCCGATGATGTACGTTGCCCTGTCGTACGACCACCGGATTATCGACGGAAAAGATTCGGTTGGTTTCCTGGTGAAAGTGAAAGAATTACTGGAACATCCCGAACGCCTGCTGACCGATGGCAAGGCGCCCGAACAATTTCTGTTGGAGATTTAAACCGTTTAATAAATCAGAAAAGAGCTGTAATTCAATCATTGCAGCTCTTTTTTTAGCTGCCTGCCCGGTACCTCCCCCGAAATTCTAAAAAAACTTAAATAGTTTGAGATCTGCTCAAAATATTTCACTTTTGCACCATTGCCCGCAAGGGCAGGTAACAGGGACGAAAATCATTCCGGCTTCATGACATCCGAAAGCAAACATAAATTGTTGATTCGTATCGTATTGACGGTTCTCGTCTGGGGAATCCTGTCTTTCCTGTGCTGTCTGATCTTTCCCGAACTGCGAAGTCAGCCGGCCAGCTATTTGTTTTTGCCGGCCGTTCTTCTTCCTGCTGTATTTTACCTGAACGATTGCGTGCTGATCCCCCGCTTTCTTTCTCGCCGGAAACTGAAGTCTTACGGATGTTTGGTCATTGCCATTCTTTTTTTTGTTTACCTGGTAAATGAATTATGGGAAATGGCCGCTGATCCGGACGCTTCAGTCAGCTCTACCTTTCATTTCCATCCGGAACATCATCAAGCGTTTGGGCCAGGATCGGTTTTGCTTGTTTTAAGTATGGTATCGCTGGCCGCGAGTACGGGTATACACGGTATCCGCGAATGGTTTAAACACGAACATCAAGTCAAAGAAAGCGAGCATGAAAAGTTACAGGCCGAGTTATCCTATCTGACGGCGCAGGTTAACCCGCATTTTCTCTTTAATGCTTTAAACTGCATTTATGCGTTGGCCAGGCAAAAATCGGATAAAACCCCGGATGCGATTATGCAGTTGTCGTTGCTGATGCGTTATCTGGTTTATGATGCAAACACGACAAAAGTATTATTGACAAAAGAAATCAGTCATATGGAGAATCTGATTGATTTGCAAAAGTTAAGGCTGGCAGGGAATGTGCAGGTGGAATATGAAGTTGTTGGAAATCCGGAAGATATTCTGATTGAACCCTTGCTTTTTTCCTGTTTTGTGGAAAATGCCTTTAAACATGGCGTCGATTATGCGAAACCCGGTATCATTAAAATTGATCTGACGATCGTTGATAAAATCATCAAACTGACTGTTGCCAATCCGCTGGTGGCAAAAAGCAAAGCAACGAAAAACGGTGCGGGCGGAATAGGGCTGGAAAATATCCGGAAACGGCTCGATTTATTATATCCGGCTAAGCATAGCCTGTTGATTTCGGAGTCGGATCAGCATTATTCGGTCGAATTGATTTTGAACCGGTAATCCTGAAAGCTTAAGTGACCTTAATTCATAATGAGTAAGCAAATGAAATGTATTATTATTGACGATGAGCTTTTGGCACAACAAATTCTGGAAGAATATATCACTCACATTCCGTTTCTAAAATTGGAGAAGAAATGTCATTCGGTTTTCGAAGCGTTGGATGTACTGCAAAAAAGTACGATTGACCTGATTTTTCTGGACATTCATTTGCCGAATGTTTCTGGCGTCGAATTTATCAGCAGCCTGGATAACAGGCCCATGTTTATTTTTACAACAGCTTATTCGGAGTACGCGCTTGAGGCATTTGATTTAAACGCGGTTGATTACCTGCTAAAGCCAATCCCATTTAAACGTTTTCTGAAAGCGGCCAATAAAGCCTACCACCTGTTTACAGCCACCCGGAAAATGAGACGCGAAGAAACCGTTGAAAATCAGGATGCTGAACATGATTTCATCATGGTGAAATCGGATTATAAATCGGTAAAAATACAGATGAACCAGATTTTATATATCGAAGGATTGAAGGATTATGTGAAAATTTATACACAAACTGATGAAAAGCCGGTAATTACGCTCAACTCACTGAAAAAAATGGCTGACAATTTACCTGTCAGCCACTTTCTCCGTGTTCATAAATCATTTATAATCAATACGAACAAAATAAAATCAGTTACAAAAAACCGGATTATTATACACGACCGATGGATCCCCGTAGGTGATAATTACAAAGAAGATTTCCAAAGTTCGGTCGTCAACCGGTTTACCTTATAGCCATTTCCGATTCATAAAAGGATTCGGCCTTTTCACTCTTTTTAGTTAAACCTGCGGTGCTGGAACCACAAATCTTTCAGCGATAATCCCACCCTCACACGAATAAAACGTTCCTGGATCAGCCTGTTTGCCGTTGTTCCGATTTGCCCTCCCTCGATGCTTACATCGATGCGAGAAAGGTAATTCCGGATGGGTAAGCCAAACCCGAGAGAAACCGTAGTTTCATTCAACTGGTTGTTTCTTAAATCGAGGTATGATTTGGCATACTGAAATCCGACGCGGTAATTCACCCGTTTATAAAAATCGGCCAGAAAGTTAGTTGAAGGCGTATATTCCAAACCCGTCCGGATGTATGGATTATTTTTCAATTCCACTCTTTTGATACCGTAATCATGTTCCGACCATTTTTGAATCCCTCCGTCGAGCACATAAAGCAGGTTTTTGTTATTACTGATGGAAATACCGAGCCCAAATTCTTCAGGAATGACAAAGTCGTCGTTATTTTCAGATTCTTCCTGAAAAATAGCGCCCGACGAGTTGTAGGTGAGATTCTCGCGCTTGGTGACCAGCTTCTGACCAGGATTATAGATTGCCCCGATGCTCAGACTGTACTTTTTTACATCGAAGGCGTACTGAGCCCCAAACTCCCAGTAAAAATTATGGAAAAAATCAGTTGTTTCGTTCGTGATCGAATTACTTCCGAAATAAGCCAGGTTATGATATTGGGTTTGCGTGAGCGAACCAAACAAGTAGGATGTTTTGATCCCCAGGGCCAGGTTTTTGGCAGGCAAAAACGACAGGTTTGCATAGGCGCGGCTGATATCGCCTGAGCCGGTGATATCCAGCGGGTATTCGGTCATTGTTCCGTCAACCATCGCCATGGTATTAATTTCGTATCCGGTTGAACTGTACGGATTCAGTCCAATTCCGGCAGAAACCCAGTTATTCACACGGAAACCCATAGCCAGGTAACTGAAATTGACATCTGATAATTTGCCGGTTTTGCCTTGAGATTCAAAACGTGATAATTTCCCGTTAAGGCCTATTTCCAGGATGAAATTTAAGCTGTCGATTCCGTAATACGAGGCCGGGTTGGTGGTATTCAAAAATCGTTGCGATTTTAAACCGATCCCGGCATTTCCCATAGCCGAATTAAAAGCATTGGTTTGTGACCGGAGTTCTCCCAAACCGTACATGGAATAGGGACTGCTGGTGTTATTGTTTTGAGCAAATCCGGTAGTCGGAAAAGTAAAATATGCAGTTAGCAGACTAATGCTAAGAATAAATAGCTTCTTATTCATATTTCAGGAAATAGAGATTTAATTTTGGCCTGAGATTACCGGTATTTTCACCATTCAGAAACAACAAATTTGCTTTTGATATCAAATCGGAAGTTGGAAACGTAAGTAACAGCCCGTTGTTTGTATTGTAGTAATAACCCGACAGTTCGTTTTGCAGGAAAGTGGTAATGTCTACCACATAGTACGAGTCTTCAAAATAAATATTATCAGGGATTAATGTTGTTGATACATTAACGGAACTTCCGCTCGACGATGTTGTTGTCAGCGCACTGCCAAAACTGTTGATCCGGTCTGTTCGATAAAAATGCAAGGTTTGGGGCAGGTTTTTCATGTCATTTTTAAGCGACGGCCTTAAAACCAGTTCAGCCCTGATCATTACCCGGTCGCCATAGGTGAAAATCTCATTCAGGGTCGGAAAATCAATCCGGGTAGTTACTCCTGCAGTGCTTTGAAGGAATGTGAGATTTCCTGTTTGCACGGACGAAATTTGTTCCCGTTGGTATGTCAGACCCGAAAAATTGGTTTCCGAACGGTCGGCGATAACCTGGTTGAAGTTGGTTGCATCAGAAGCCAATGAAAATTTATACGTATTTTCTACCTTATCATGTCCGGTTACATGCGTGTACAATTTCAGTTGAATACCGGCTGTGCTTGATGTGTATCCGATGACCGCTTTACTCTCCGAATCCGTTTTTAGAATAAATCCTTTCAAACGTTCTCTTAATTCCGTGCTGTTTGCCCCATCCTCGTTGTGGTCATTTAAAATATAATTAATCAGCTCGAGCCCCAGGGCATCATCCAGCCGGAATTCAATACTGTCATTCGACGGACGGGGAGAAAAGACATGGCTTCCAACCGGTTCCGGTTCAAAATTAAAAGAACTGGTATTGTAAAGGGACGAAAAACCATCAGGATCGGTTATTAATTTAAGTTGTTTGGTCAGACGGTGCATTGTCAACTGCTGAACCTGCGTCGTGTCGCCAAAATAATAACTGTCATAATTCAGTTTTACCGTGATGGAATCAAAAACATCATCTTTCGTGAGTGAACCGGAGGTTTCGCTTAAATCGAAATTTAAATAATGGCGTATTTCTGTTGAGCCGATGATTTCGTTGTCGTACCTCCCGACAAGGGCAAGCGTTGAGCTCGAGGTTGGAATTGAGTCGCGAATGACAGTCGATAATTTAACCGAAAAGCTGTCAATCATAACAATCCGGGATTTGGTTTCAACCAGATCCTCTCCAATCTGAAAATTTCCAACATCGGTATTACACGACGCGAACAATGCGATCAGGAGAAATGCCAGGATGCAATTTTTATTCATATAAAGTTTGAAATAATTTAAAGTGCAAGTATAAGAAAAGATACTGTGGATGCAAAGCAATTACATTGGCTTTAGTCGAAAAAGAAATATAGACTAACTTCAGATTATATTTGTTTAAATGTCTTATTTAATCGACATACAAGACTATAATCCTGATTGTCTCTTAAGTTTTGTTAAAATGCGTGAATTTATTTAACAAATTTGAAATATTCATCGGTTAAGTTTACTCTTATATGGATAGACTATTGTTTTTTCGCAAAATAATATATCTTTGTCTATCATTTTTTTTTAGATATCGTTAACCATATATGTTTGCTACAAAACTGAATAATATTAAGCAATGATTCGAAAAAATTTATTTGTGCATAATTGGACCATCCGCGCTTTTAAACTTGGGATGGCATTCTCGGTTCTTTTATCTGTTGCGTCGTGTGGTGGCAACGATGATGAAGATTTAGTAGGTAACTGGGCAAGGCTTGGTGATTTTAACGGCAATCCAAGAGCGGGGGCTATCTCCGGAACGATTGGCAATGAAGCCTTTATTGGAACCGGTTACGATGGAGAGAACTATTTAGTCGATTTCTGGAAATACGATGTATCTAAAGACAATTGGTCCCAGATGGCTAAATTTGAAGGCGTTGGGAGAAGAAGTGCCGTGGCATTTACGGCATCCGGAAAATTATACGTGGGTACCGGTTATGACGGAACCAGCCGGTTAAAAGATTTCTGGGCATATAATCCGACCGACAATACCTGGACCCGGATTGAGGATTTCGGTGGCACTGCCCGGCGTGGAGCTGTTGCATTCAGTATCAATAACATCGGATATGTTGCTACAGGCGATGATACCAACTACCTGAAAGATATGTGGGCCTATAACCCGGCGACAGACGAATGGACGGAATCGACCAGCGTGGGCGGTTCAAAACGTCGCGATGCCGTGGTATTTGTGATCAATAATAAAGCTTACATCGCCGGTGGTGTTAACAACGGATTGTATGTCAGTGATTTTCATTCGTTCGACCCGGAAACCGAAATTTGGTCAAAATTGCGTAATATTTCTGATAATACCGCTGAGGCATTTGATGATGATTACAATATGGAAAGAACCTTTGCAGTTGCTTTTGCTGTGAACGGGAAAGGCTATATTGCTACCGGTGGTAAAGGTTCTCCGGGAACAACGACCTGGGAGTATGACCCGCTGACTGATCTGTGGCAGGAAAAAACAAGTCTGGAGGGCGCCGCACGCCAGGAAGCTGTTGCCTTTGTCCTGAATGATGTCGCTTTTGTGGGCCTTGGCCGAAACAGCAGTTATTATTTTGAGGATATCTGGCGTTTTGAACCGAATGCCGAACAAAATGACTACGATAATGATAATTAGATGAGATTTCAACGATCTATGCTAAAAATGATTGTATTACTCCTGGGTATCTCAGGAGTAATATTTTTTTCGTGCCAACCCAAACAAAAAATCAAGGTTGATGCATTTGAAGTTGAAAATGGTTGGGGATACCAGCTCAGCCTGGGCGAAAAGGTTTTTATTCATCAACCGTTTATCCCGGCGGTTTCGGGTCAGCAAGCCTTTGTTTCCAAAGACGAAGCGCTTAAAACAGGCAACTTTGTTCTGCAAAAAATGAGAAACCATAAAGCGCCGGCCATAAGTGTTCACGAATTGGATAGTCTTCGGATTACTTACAGTAAAACCGGCAAGTAACTTTTTTACAGCGTCATAATTCATGAAGATTGTTGTTTTGGATGGATATACCCTGAATCCCGGCGACCTTAGCTGGGACGTATTGGCCTCGTTGGGCGAACTGACCGTGTACGACCGGACGCTTCCTGAGGAGCGATTGGCGAGGCTGAAGGGTGTTCATGCCGCTTTTACCAATAAAGTGATCATGGACCGGGAGTTGATTTCGGCTTTGCCCGATCTGAAATATCTTGGCGTGCTGGCAACCGGTTACAATGTGGTCGATCTGGATGCTGCCAGCCAGGCCGGAATTTATGTGACCAATATTCCGGCTTACAGCACCGATTCGGTGGCCCAACTGGTTTTTGCCCATATTCTGCACATTACCAACCAGGTGGGGCTGCATGCTGACCGGGTTAGAAACGGAGCCTGGGCAAACAGCATTGATTTTTCATTTTGGCTGACCCCACAAACAGAGTTGACCGGTAAAACGCTTGGAATCATTGGCTTTGGACAAATCGGGCAACGGGTTGCTTTATTGGGAAAAGCATTTGGAATGAACATTCTCTTCCAAAACCGGTCGGTAAAAACAAATATTCCGGCTGACTATCAGCAGGTTGAATTGACGGACTTGCTGAGTCAATCGGATATCATCAGCATCAATTGTCCGCTTACCGATGACAACAGAGGTTTTATCAACAGGGAAAATCTTGGTCGAATGAAATCATCAGCAATCCTGATCAATACCGGACGAGGACCATTGATCAATGAACAGGAATTAGCCGATGCCTTAAATAACGGAACAATTGCGGCAGCCGGTTTGGACGTTTTGTCGGTTGAACCGGCGCAGGCAAACAATCCTTTGTTAAAAGCAAAAAACTGCTTCATCACACCTCACATCGCCTGGGCCAGTTACGAAGCCCGCCAACGATTAATGCATGTGGCGATATCAAATTTTGAGGCTTATCTGGAGAATAAACCTCAAAATGTTGTGAATAATCCGATTGGTTGAAGATTTTTTAAAGACAGGGTAGGTAAACATCAGTATTCCTCTTCTTCGTAGTCCGAATCATCATCCGGTTCATAGTCGGGATCGTCAAATGATTCTTCTTCATCAAACTCATCATAAATCGATAATCTCTTTTTAGTACTTTTGTCTCTTTTTACAGCTTTGCTAAATTTGTTGTCAACGTCATTTCTCTCAACCTCAGAATGTCTAATATTCTTTTTTGAGTGCTTGTTCGATTTCATTTCCGTAAGACTATTAACTTTAAATTCAATACTTTATAAATTAGAACAATGAGTATTTAATGATTTCGTAAACTACTTGATTTTTTTTTGTTTTTCCAATACCTCCATGTATTTTTTTTCTGCTAACTACTTGCTGACAGCTTGTTAGTCCTGTTCTTCCCTGTTAACGTTAAAGTTGCCTTTTTCATTGTCTTATGCATCCGCGATAAGGCATCGTCAACTTGTCTGCTTTTGCTTTGTTATAAATTAATGAACGATAAAATTCAATCATTATGGGATTTACATTAAATATCGGATCTGAAGCTATCGATTTTAATTTACAGGCAACAGATGGAAAAAGTTACACCCTGGCAGATTTTAAGCGCTCAAAGTACCTGGTTATTTTCTTTTCGTGCAATCACTGCCCTTATGTGATCGGAAGCGATGAGATTACCCGGCAAACGGCAGTTAAGTTTAAGCCCCTCGGAGTTGAATTTGCAGCGATTAATTCAAACAGCGCGAATACCTATCAGGAAGACGATTACACGCATATGGTAAAACGAATGGAGGAACATCAATTTCCGTGGGTTTACCTGAGAGACGAAAGCCAGGAAGCAGCCCTGGCATACGGAGCGCTCCGCACGCCGCATTTTTACGTTTTCGATGAAAACAGAAAACTTGTATATACCGGCCGGGGAGTTGATAACCCGAGAGATGCGTCAAAAATTACGGTTAACGATTTGGACCGGGCCCTATCCGAACTGACTTCAGGAAAACAAATCAGCATTCCGGTTACGAACCCGATAGGTTGCAATGTAAAGTGGGAGGGAAAAGACAAACATTGGATGCCGGCTGACGCCTGTGACCTGATCTGAGATCTCGTGCCTGATGACGGAGCATGAGCAATACTTCGCCGGGAATGACGTTATTATCATGTATATCATTTAAAATTATAGCCATGAAAAAGTTAGTAGTATTCGTATTTACGCTTTGTATTATTTTCCAGGCATCAAATGCCCAATCTCCTGTTAACTTGGGGATTAAGGCCGGTTTAAACAGCTCAAAGCTGACAACCAACCTGGATGATTATGATGAAAAAAACATCAATAATTTTGTTGCAGGTATGTTTTTACGAGTGAATGCAGGTAAATTCTATCTGCAACCTGAAGCCTACTTTAATTCGAAAGGCGGTGATCTGAAAAACGTGGAAGGAACCAATTCTTTTGATTTGAAAGCAATTGATGTTCCGATCCTGTTGGGATACAAAATTGTTGATGTTGGCGCGTTCAATGCCCGGTTGAACACAGGACCGGTATTCTCTTTCTTTACAAGTAAAGATGTTAATAACGGAAGCTCTTTTGATCCGAAAAATTTCAAGGATAATATTTTTGGATGGCAGTATGGCGCCGGAGTCGATTTTATGTTCCTTTCGCTTGATGTCAGGATGGAGAACAGCTTTGGTGACATTTATTCCGGGTCAAGTGATGAAAAAATCAAAACCTTTTTGGTAACCCTTGGTTTTAAACTGTTCTAAAAGCAGTTAACTCATAAAATAGCCATGTGCAAAATCAGATTCCGCTAACAGAAACCGGGTTTTGCCATGGCTTTTTCGTATCTTTGAATCCTGTTGACAGGCTATCTTTGAAAAATTTATACGAATGAAATCAATTGTAATCGGACTGGGGATTATTTTCGCGGCGATTGCCGGTTATGCTCAATCTGATTCTGTTTTTTATAAAACAGATCCTGCTGAAATTGATTTCTATTACCGGGAACTCTATAATTTCAACCCCGGGTCAACCTTTGGCCCATTAACCCCAACTCCTCCGGCGCTACAACAGAAGTTTGATCTGAGTCAATCGCTGATGTTCGATTTCAGTACATTTCCATCATACAAAACAGTTTCACTGTCAACTACTTTTCCTGCTTTTCATCCCTTCGTCAGCGCGATTTCCATTCACAATTTTGCTGAATATTCGTTGGGCAATCGGTTAAAATACGGAGGTACTGGTTATTCAGCTAACTCTGTATTTAACCCCTCCCTGCTTCATCCTGAATTTAAGAACATGAATATGCGGGGCGTATCGATGTTCCTGGAATATAAAGTTTCAAAAAATGTACGGATTGGAGGAAGCATTCATGTAACCAACCAGCCTGGTCCGTATTAGCCTTCCTCGTAAACTTTCATTCAATTTTTACCTCGCGAAGAAAGATTTGATCCGTTTGTGTTGACCGGTAAAAATGGCACGTTTGCCGGGCGAATATTCCCGTTGATCGAAATGAACCGTCTTCAGTGTAACGTTTATGCCCCTTCTTTGTCTATTAGGTAAATGATTCCAGATTGTTCGGAAAAAGAAAGCAGCAAACCGGTGTCTTCTCCGGACTCTCAAACTAAGAAACAATGAACAGAATTCAGAACCTTAATTTTAAAATCAAAGTCATGAAAAACAAAATTTCAAAACTTGTTGCAGTGTGTGTGTTTATGGTAGTTGCTTTTTCGGCAAGCGCTGGTTCCTGGGGGAGTATGTATGACGACTATCGGCTTACTCCGGTCGACAAGCAGGAATTGCAGGCAGGCGTCGAATCTGCCTGGGTATTGTCGTATAATGAAAACGGATCTCCTCTGACCATTACTCTCCAGCAGACAAAAAAATGTAAAACTTACATTGTTCGCGGCAGTCATTTCGAGGTAGCCTATGATTGTACAGCCAAAGGATTCGGGGCCAGAAACGTGAAAATGTCTGAATCGAAAATGCCCGAGGTTATGACCAGCCAGGTCATTAATGCTTCCGAATTGGCCAAACAGCGTATCATCTCAACCTCGCAACTCAATAACGAACTTGCGCTGGATTATATTGCAGCTTATCTGCCCAGCCTGGTTAACCCCAGCTATCAACATTTGTTGAATTAGCATTTTTATAATTAAACAGTATCAATTCAGAAGCCGCTTTCTTCGCGAAAGCGGTTTTTTTATATACATCCGCAAACAAAGCCTTCGGCTAATCCCTCTGTTAAATCAGCCACGGCTTTTCTTTCCTGCTCGGTGTCTTTGCATGAGGTACATACCGGAAGATTAATTTCCGGATGACGGCTTGAATTGGACAAATCAGTCTTTTTCCCGCAAACAAAACAGTTTGAAATAAAGTCGTTCATATGATCAATTCAATCGGGTAAAGATATCGATTTCTTCAATTTTTTGTCCGGTCATGAAAAAAGTCATGCTTTTATGTCAGTTCAAATTCGTTTAACTGATTTTCTGTCTCTATTTTTGGGATGGATTGGTATGGCATGATTATTATTGAAAAAATAAGGCAGACCGGTAACATACTTATACAATATAATTACTTTTGTGTGCGTCAACGTAAATAATCAGAAAATCATTAAATAATGGCTTTTATAAGTAAGATGTTAGGGAGCTTCCTCGGGAAAAAATCCGACAGGGATATCAAAGAGGTTACCCCAATCCTGGAAAAGATCCGGGTTGAATACACCAGGATCACTCAACTTTCGAATGATGAGTTACGGGCTGAATCAGAAAAGTTGCGGACAATAATAAAAGAATGGATTAAACCGGAAGAAGACCAGATTGCCGAGCTTAAACTGCAGGCCGAATCAGCCGATATTCAGGAAAGCGAAAGTCTCTACCAGCAAATAGATAAGCTTGAAGAACGGATTGATGAGAAAACAGAAGAGGTATTAAATGAGATACTTCCGGCAGCCTTTTCGGTGGTAAAAGAAACAGCAAAACGTTTTACCGAAAATGAGAAAATCATTGTTCAGGCAACCGATTTCGACCGCAACCTGGCTGCTGTTAAAGATCATGTTCAGATTGACGGCGGCAAGGCGGTCTGGCACAATAAATGGATTGCGGGCGGCAACGAAACCACCTGGGAGATGGTCCATTATGATGTACAGTTGATTGGCGGGATCGTTTTGCACTCGGGAAAAATTGCCGAGATGGCTACCGGTGAAGGAAAAACACTTGTTGCTACCTTACCTGTATTTTTGAATGCCCTGACCGGAAAAGGTGTGCATGTGGTAACTGTCAACGATTACCTCTCGAAACGTGACTCGGAATGGATGGGGCCAATCTTCGAATTCCACGGCCTTAGTGTTGATTGTATTGATAAACATCAACCCAATTCGGATGCCCGCCGAAAAGCATACCTTGCCGATATTACCTACGGTACCAACAATGAGTTCGGCTTTGATTACCTGCGCGACAACATGGCCATCAACCCGCGCGACCTGGTTCAGCGGAAACACCATTATGCCATCGTTGACGAGGTTGACTCCGTTTTAGTTGATGATGCCCGTACTCCACTGATTATTTCCGGTCCGGTACCCAAGGGTGAGAACCAGAAATTTGAAGAATTAATGCCTAAAGTGGAGAAGCTGGTCGCCGCTCAGCGCCAATATGTCACCCAATGCCTGACCGATGCCAAACGCTTGTTGTCCAAAGAAAATATTTCGAAAGAAGAAAAAGAAGAAGGCTCCATGCAGTTACTGCGCGCCCACAAAGGCTTGCCTAAAACCAAAGCGCTCATCAAGTTTTTAAGCGAAGAAGGCATTAAAGCCAGCATGCAGAAAACCGAAAATTTTTACATGCAGGACAACAGCAAAAACATGCACGTGGTTACCGATCCGCTTTTCTTTGTAATCGATGAGAAATTGAATTCCGTTGAGCTTACCGACCAAGGGATCGACCTGATTTCTTCGGATGTAGCTGATCCCGAGTTCTTTATTTTGCCGGATGTGGGTTCGTCGATTGCCGAGATTGAAAATAACCCGGATTTGGACAGCCGCGAGAAGATCGAGAAAAAAGATATCCTGCTTCAAAATTACGCGGTAAAATCAGAACGCGTACATACCATCAACCAGTTGCTGAAAGCTTATGCCATGTTCGAAAAAGACGTGGAATACGTAGTGATTGACAATAAGGTGAAAATTGTTGATGAACAAACCGGCCGTATTATGGAGGGACGCCGGTATTCAGACGGCTTACACCAGGCAATTGAAGCGAAAGAACGGGTAAAAGTGGAAGCTGCAACCCAAACATTTGCCACCATTACCCTGCAGAATTATTTCAGGATGTACCACAAACTGGCAGGGATGACGGGTACTGCAGAAACCGAAGCAGGAGAATTCTGGGATATCTATAAATTGGATGTAGTTGTTATCCCGACCAATAAACCAATTGTCAGGAACGACTGGAATGATAAGGTTTATAAGAGCAAACGTGAAAAATACAATGCTGTCATCCAGGAGATTGTTGAACTGAACGAGGCCGGGCGACCGGTGCTGGTTGGTACAACTTCTGTTGAAATCTCGGAATTGCTCAGTCGCATGTTAAAAATCCGTGGGATCAAACATAACGTACTGAATGCCAAACTACATGCGCGTGAAGCCGAAATTGTTGCCGATGCCGGTAAAAAAGGAATGGTGACCATTGCTACCAACATGGCTGGTCGTGGTACCGACATTAAACTTTCTGCCGAAGTGAAAGCGGCCGGCGGTTTGGCCATTATCGGAACAGAAAGGCACGATTCCCGGCGCGTTGACCGCCAGTTGCGTGGCCGTTCAGGCCGCCAGGGAGATCCGGGCAGTTCGCAGTTCTTTGTGTCGTTAGAAGACGATTTGATGCGCCTTTTCAATTCCGACCGGATTACCGGTATTATGGACCGCCTGGGATTGGATGAAGGGGAAGTGATTCAGCATTCCATGATTACAAAATCCATTGAACGGGCTCAGAAAAAAGTGGAAGAAAACAATTTCGGAATCCGGAAACGTTTGCTCGAGTACGATGATGTGATGAATTCGCAACGCGAGGTGATCTACAAAAAACGCCGTCATGCCCTGTTTGGCGAACGCCTGGAAGTTGATGTGCTCAACATGATGTACGATTCGCTCGAGAATCTGGTCAACGAATATTACGGGGGCGATTTTGAAGACTTCAACCTCGAACTGATGCGGTTGATGTCGATTGAATCTCCGGTTCGTCAGGATGAATTCCTGAGATTAAAACCGGAAGAAATTATTGACCGGATTTACCAGGTGATGATTGACTCCTATACCCGTAAAGTTGAAACAATTTCAAAACAAGCTTATCCGGTTGTCAAAGATGTATATGAGCACAAATCTCATTTGTACCAGAATATTGTTGTTCCGATCTCCGACGGTAAACGGATATTCCAGATCGTCACCAACCTCGAAAAAGCCTACCAAAATAAAGGGAAAGAGTTGGTGAAATCGTACCAGAAGCAAATTGTACTGCTCACTATTGATGAAGCCTGGAAAGAACAGCTCCGGGAGATGGACGATTTGAAACAATCCGTTCAGAATGCTGCTTACGAGCAAAAAGATCCGCTGTTGATTTATAAGTTTGAGTCGTTCAACTTATTTAAACTGATGATCCAAAAGGTGAACAAGGATATTGTCTCAACCCTGATGAAAGGTCATATTCCGATTTCCGATCCGAACCAGGTTCGCGAAGCAGAGGCCGCGAAACGTACCGATATGAGTAAATATTCGACTCAAAAATCGGAAGTATCCGAGCTTTCGGGCGGAAGGCAATCCGCGCCACGGGAACCGCAGAAAGTTCAGCCGGTTCGTGTTGAAAAGAAGGTTGGACGAAACGAACCATGTCCGTGCGGAAGCGGGAAAAAGTACAAAAGTTGTCACGGAAAAGGATTAGAATAATATAAACCAGTCACACATGCATCAGTTATTAGCGTTTATCCATTGGAATGTCAGTCCCGAAATTTTTCATCTAGGACCGCTTTCGGTAAGGTGGTACGGATTATTATTTGCTACCGGTTTCCTTTTTGGCTATTACCAGGGAGAATGGATGTTTAAATTTGAAAAAATCGAACTGAAATGGCTCGAAAGCCTGTTTATTTACCTGATTGTTGCCACCGTGATCGGCGCTCGTCTGGGGCATGTGATTTTCTACGGCTGGGATTATTATTCGCAACATCCGGCAGAAATATTAAAGGTGTGGCATGGCGGACTGGCCAGTCATGGGGGAGCGTTGGGTATTTTCATTGCCCTGATTTACTGGAGCAAAAAAGTATCCAAACGTTCTGTTTTGTGGGTGCTCGACCGGGTTGTGGTGCCCACCGCCCTGGTTGCCGCCCTGATTAGGACCGGAAACCTGATGAACTCCGAAATTTACGGGGTCGAAACCAGCTTACCCTGGGGATTTATTTTTGAACGAAACGGGGAAACTGTGCCCAAACATCCGACCCAACTCTACGAAGCGCTTTCTTATCTTGTTACCTATGGGGCGATGCTTTTTATTTATTGGAAAACCAATCTTCGGAAACGCGAAGGTTTGCTTGTCGGGCTATTCTTTGTGATGGTATTTTTATCCCGTTTCTTCATCGAGTTTATTAAAGAAGATCAGGAAGCCTTTGAGGCTGGCATGACTTTGAATATGGGGCAATGGTTAAGCATTCCCTTCGTTTTGGGAGGAATTTTTCTGATTGTGAGAGCATTGAAAAGACCGGAAATCAATTACCGTAAATAAAGCAGAAGATTAATTGTTGATTTTTTGAAATTTTTGAAGAACTTCTTTTCTCTTTTTCAGCCGGTAAAGGTAGTTTTCGGTTTGCTTGTGGTATTTGGTGTAATACGATTTTGTTGCCCACTCAATCGCTTCATCAACAGATCCAAGCATCTCGCTGGCTAAAGCCAGGTTGTATTCTGCCCTGAATTTAATCGAAGATTTGGGCTGATTGGAATAAGCCAGCCAGTAATCGTAAGCCGCCTGCCAGTCCTGGTTTTTGATAAAACCGTTCACTTTGTCGGCATCATCATTTAACAGGAAGTACGCCCGGTTTTCCTTAACCCAGTTTGGAGATAATTTCGCATCAAGGTCGAGCGCCACCCGGATGCCTGTTTGAATGAGGCATTCTTTCACCGACGGAAGCTTCGCGAAAAGCCTTTCGGTGGCGGTGTCCGACTCAAACCATGAAATGGTATCCGACACCAGCACCTGGCGGACAACGTTTCCCGACTCAGCCTCATAAATTTTCACGATTGCATCGTATTTCGAGTCAATAGCGGCTGTGGCAAATTGCTCATATCCAAATAAAGGCGGGTGGATGGTATAATCCGTTATCAACTTGTTGTAATAACGTTCGATCACCAGCAGGGCATCCGTATTAAATTCAGTGCAAATGCGGCGAACTTCATCCCGGTCAAGTTCTTCCGATAACTGGTAGAACTTCAGATTGCGTGCAAAATTTCTGTCTTCGGGAATAACCACATCGTAGCGGCCCGACGAAAATAATAAGTCCGCCAGCACTTTCAAGGTGGTGTCGGCTGCCATACTGTCTAAAACAACTGCATTTACATCAAACTTTTTCCGGTAAAAGTAACGTTGCAGGCTATCCTTGTCGTAATTCTGAAATTCATTGGTTACCGACCTGTTCATCAGTGTTAAACTGACAATTTTATCAGGAAGCAAATCGGAGGACGGTGTTGCCGTTTCAATGGTAAATGTTTTTAAATTTACCGCGCAGGCACCCAACAAGAAGAAGACAATTACGCCACCAATTAAAGAGATGTAAGTCCGAATCGTAGCCATATTTTTTAGTTTAATATGAACCCCATAGTTTTTTCAAAAACCATTCCAAAGTTAAAGCCAAAAGAACGAAAAAAAACAACCATTTCAATGAGATGAATTCCTGAAAAATGAGTTGCCTGACTTTTTGTTCTTTCATCCGTACGTTGTTGTTTAATTCATCTTTTAGTTCGTTAAAACCGGATGCCGGATAAAAATTTCCACCGGTATTGGCCGCAATCTGGAATAAAACACGAAAATCAGCATGGGCCCGGGCAAATTCAAGCTGCAACTTGGTTACCTGAAAACTTCCTTCTTCCCGATACTCCCGTTCGCCATGATATAATACAGCCTCAAAAACATAGATTCCGGCGGGCAGGCTTCCCATATCCAACTTGTACTGGTCATTCGTTTTGTCAAAAATAAACGAATAATCGACCCCCTGATCCGATTTTAGTTGAAGCGAAATATCCAGCTCATTATAGGCCTCGTAGCTGTCGTTAAAAAATTCGGCCTGCATCACAACCCGGTTGTCTTCCTGGTATTCTTTTTGGTAAAAAAGGTTAAAATTGTCTTCATTGGGACTTAAAATCAGGTAATTAATAAGTTTTTTTACAAAATTATCAAATGACTGATGAGATCCGTTCTGCAGGTAATTGTACAATCGCCAGCGCCAGATTCCCTCCCCTAAAATAAATCCAAGCTTTTTACCTTGCAAACGTCCGGCAGCTACCAGCGGGAAAACCGTTTCAACCGATTGGACACGTTGATAAAAAAGTGTTTGCAAGCTACCATCCAGCTTTATATTTCCAAACGGAGTAAGGAGAGGCGGCCATAGCGAGACAACATCTTTTAGTTCTTTTTCAAGAGTAAATAAACTGAAATTGACATTCAGCAGGGGAATGGCATTTTCATAGCTTCCGGTGGTGTTTATTTCAGTTTCGCCCGGCAATTGATGCAGCCCGGCAATGGCGTTTGCAGAACTGCCTATAAACAGCACCGGAATGCGACTGCCGACCAACTCCTTAAACAACGGGCTATTCGCAGTTTTTCCATCCGGAAGCTGATGTGTGATGACCAGGCTGTAATCGTCAAATCTGATGGCTGGGTCATCACCTGTTTTTAGTTCCCACTCATACGCCACAATTTCCCCGATCGCTTTGATTATAGCCGCCAGATCGGGATGACTGCCATGCGACCAAAATAAAATTTTCTGTTTCTCTGAGATAACATGTATCGTAAAATCGTACCTGTTGTTGACTGTGTTTTCTTCGCTGGCTACCGGATCAATCAGTACCGAATAATGGTTGATCCCTTCATTTTCGGCTTTCAAATTAATCCGTTCCTGGTGAAAATATTCATTTGTTGAAATAGTTATCGTTGATTCATAGATTTTTACCTCATTTTTCAATACCGTCAGATGCGTAAGTTGGCCTCCTGCTTTATTAAAAGCCAAATCAATTTCAACCGGAAAATAACTGTTCAGAAATACTGATTGGTTTGTATTGACCTTTCGGATGGCGGCATCGGTTCGCAAGGTGGTATCGCCAACGCCCAGGGTATACACCGGAAAGGGGAGCGACCGGCTTTCGAACACCGGGTCGTTTCCGCTGTTATATAATCCGTCGCCCAAAATCACCATAGCGCCGATTGTTGACGTGAGGTAATGGTCAGCTACCGAATTTATCAGCCCGCTGTAGTCAGACCTGAGCTCTGAGAAATCAGGTATCTGGTTGATTTTTGCGTTTTCTCCAAAAGTCCAATATTCAATCTGAAAATCGTTCAATGTTTTTTTTGCTTGATTTATGAGCTCTTCGCACTGGTCGCGATGTTTTGCCAGCGATTGGGAGTTATCGGCAGCAAAGATCAGTACCGGTTTTATTTTGCTTTGTTTAATCCGTCTGACAGCAGGACCAAGCAGCAGTACACACAGGATAAACACCGACAGAAATCTTAAAACAAACAAGGTTCTGACCTGTCCTGGAGTAAATACTTCCCTTTGCCAATTTTCCCGGTATTGAAAAAATGCGACCAGAGCTGCCGTCAGGACACAGACTATAATCAGAAAAAATGAATATGGCTGATCAAAATAGATTTCCAAGCTGTGAATTTTTAAAATTCAAATTTAAGAGACTGTTTTGATTTTAAATTTAAAAAATATTATAGCGCAATTAACACCAAGGTGTTTATAATTAAACAATTGGTTATCAGCTAACTATATCAGGTTAGATTTTCTTTGCACTAAAATAACGACAAATTAGTGTACGATGAAAATTTACCCAAGTGATTTAACCGATAACCAGTGGCAAGTTATAAAAGATTTGTTTGAACAAGAGCGAAAAAGAAAACATAGTTTACGATCAATTGTGAATGCAATTTTGTACATAACCAAATCCGGTTGCCAATGGCGGATGCTCCCCAACGACTTTGCGCCATGGCAGACAGTTTATTATTACTTCAGACAGTGGAAGTTAAACGGGCTTTTGGAGGAATTGCATGATTATCTTGTCGAAAAGGTCAGGGTGCAAAAAGGCAGAAACCCTGTTCCATCTGTTGGCATAATTGACAGTCAATCCGTTAAAACAGTCAATGTTTGTCAAGACGAGATTGGGTATGATGGCGGCAAAAAGATTAAGGGCAGAAAAAGGCACATTGTTGTTGATACCCTTGGCTTACTACTGGCCATTGTAGTCCATTCAGCAACGCCACATGACAGCAAGGCCGCAGAACTTGTATTTAAAATCCTTAAAAATAAATACATAAAAGGGATCGTAAAAATATTTGCCGATGGCGGTTATCGGGGGGAATTAATAGAGACAGCCAGGATAAAATTTGGTTGGGCCCTCGAAATTGTCAAAAGAAATGAAGCCCACAAATTCAAAATCCTGCCTAAAAGATGGATTGTTGAAAGAACATTTGCCTGGATTTCATTTCA
Source organism: Gaoshiqia hydrogeniformans (assembly GCF_049347105.1). Lineage (GTDB taxonomy): Bacteria > Bacteroidota > Bacteroidia > Bacteroidales > Prolixibacteraceae > Gaoshiqia > Gaoshiqia hydrogeniformans. The sequence goes on along the minus strand of NZ_CP186334.1, from coordinate 4,655,926 downwards.
ACGACGGACCTCGAAAGACTATGAAAGGTTGACCGAAACAAGTGCAGCCTTTGTCCAATTATCAATGATAAGATTGATGCTTAACAAATTTTGACAATGATTTCAAAACAGTCTCTAACATTCTTCCCGTAAAGATTCGTTTTCTTTTGAATATTAAAAAGAAACGAAGTTTCATCTCACCCGCTTTACAGGAGTACTATAATTACCCCCAAATTTAGGACAACAGAATTAATTTGAAATTATTAAAATTGTTGTCTATGAAAAGCAGAAGGAAATTTACAGCAGAATTTAAAGCCAAGGTGGCCGTCGAAGCCGTGAAAGAAAGGGAAAGCATCGCGGAACTGGCCAAGCGTTATGATCTTCATCCCAACCAGATCACCAACTGGAAGCGGGAGTTTTTAAATAAATCCTCAGTTGTTTTTTCGGAAGGATCAACCAAGGGTGACAAATCGGAAGACAAGGAAAAGCAGAAGCTGTACGAGGTGATTGGCCAGCAAAAGGTAGAGATTGATTTTTTAAAGAAAGCCTTGTCATGAAAGCCAGTCCCGCAGAGCGGCGCAAGATTGTTGACAAGGCCCGCCACAAGCTCAGTATCAAGCGGCAGTGTGAACTGCTGGGCATTCATCGTTCCGGGTACTATTATAATTTACAGGAAAAGCAAGAAGATGCCTTCAACCTTGAATTGATGAAACTGATCGATCAGCATTACCTGAAACATCCCTATATGGGAGTTCCGTCGATGACCCAATGGTTGGTCCGGGATATGGGGTTTCAGGTCAATCATAAGCGGATAGCCAGGTTATACCGGTTGATGGATTTGTCGGCAATCGTTCCGGGCCCGCATACCTCAAAAGGATGTAAAGAGCATAAGAAGTATCCCTATTTGCTGCGCAGCCTTGTCATTGAGCGGCCCAACCAGGTTTGGGGGATCGATATCACGTATGTTCCGGTCAGGCATGGCTATTTGTACCTGGTGGCCATTATTGACCTTTTTAGCCGTTTTGTGGTTGGATGGTCCCTGTCCAACACGATGGAATCCGAATGGGTACTGGAGACGGTCAAAGAGGCTATCAGCCAACATGGCAAGCCCGAAATAATCAACTCAGACCAGGGCAGCCAGTTTACCAGCGAGTTGTACACCGGTTTTCTGACAGGTGAAAATATCACCATCAGCATGGATGGACGGGGCCGTGCCACGGACAATATCTTTATTGAAAGACTGTGGCGCAGCCTGAAATACGAAGATATTTATCTGAATGCCTATGAAACGGGGCCCGAACTCTATATGGGGCTGAAACGATACTTTCATTATTACAATCAACAAAGACGGCATAGTTCGTTGGCTTACCAGGTTCCAGCAGAGATTTTCCAGGCAGCCTGATGAGTTATAAACAAAAACCAGAGATGTTGACAAAAGAAAAAAGTAGCCAAAAAAGAAAAGGTGTTAATAACCAGAATAACTCTCCGCTTCTCTGCGAGTTATTTCCGGTTGTTAACACCATTGCATCATCATTATCATCAAACTTAGTTTTATATTTATCCTGTCCTAAGGATGGGGGGAAGCATATACAAAATGAGGATGGCCGCTTATTCTTTCATGTGATATTTTAACTATATTTCAACTTTATTTTAGAATTGACCTGATGATGCAGCCGAAACACTTTGCAGTACTTATCTTTTTCATTTTAGTCCGGTTTACAGCATTTGCCCAGTATTTCTCAAGCGGTGATGATCCGGCCGGAATTAAATGGAAGGAGATCGTAAATACTCATTTTCAGATTATTTTCCCGGAAGGATACGAAGAAAAAGCCAATCAGCTTGCCCACGTTCTCGACCATGTATACGAATATGGTTACCGGACCCTCAATCATCCGCCAAAAAAAATCTCGGTGATCCTGCATACACATGCCATCAAGTCGAATGGACTGGTGGCCTGGTCGCCCAAACGGGTCGAATTATTTCCAACGCCGCACCAAAAGATCTACGCACAGGATTGGCTGGAGCAGCTGGCGATACACGAATTCAGGCATGTTGTACAGATGGATAAAATCCAAAACGAACTGCCGGCCATATTCCCGGTTCTGTTTGGAGAACAGGCAGCTACTCTTGCCGTTGGCGCTTATTTACCATTCTGGTTTATTGAAGGGGATGCGGTTGTGACAGAAACCGCGCTGACCAAAGCCGGACGGGGACGCTTGCCTTATTTTTTAATGGAAAACAAAGCCCAGGCCGTCGAGAAAGGCCTCTATTCATATAATAAAGCGAGTATGGGTTCGTACCGCGATTTTGTACCCAACCGGTATAGCTTTGGCTACTGGATGGCCGGGGGGATTCGCGAAGCTTATGGCCCCGAAATCTGGACCGATGTGTTGACACGTATCGGAAGGGCGCCTTTGTCGGTGAATCCGTTAAACAGGGCGTTGAAACAAAAAACAGGAATGAACAAAGAGAAACTTTATAACGAACTGTTTCAGAACTACCTGGATGAATGGAAATCGGAGCAGCGCGCATTGCAACTGACCCGGCAGAATTCAATCAGCCCGAAAAAACAATCATCTCACACAAATTATCTCTACATCTCAGCGTTGTCTGGTGATTCAGTGATTGCCTATAAAGAAAGCCGGAACGACATCGGACGGATTGTTGTTCTGACCAATGGCAAAGAAAAACCGGTTCATACACCGGGGATAATCCTGGAAGAATCGTTTTCAAAAACCGATGAGCTGTTAATCTGGGCAGAAAGGCGGCCCGACCTGCGGTGGACACATGCCGACCGGTCAGTCGTTGTGGTATATAACACAAATACAAATATAAGAACGGTTATCCAGGCTGAAAATAAATTGTTCAGCCCGGTGATTTCTCCTGACCATACCCGTTTTGCAGCAGTCGTTGCCGACCATTCCGGGAAATACTACTTAGCGGTTTTTGATTTAAAAACAGGGGAGGTGCTTCACCGGTTTTCCACCCCCGATAACCAGTTTTTTTTCACACCAGATTGGGATACGGACGGGAATACTTTATATGTTATTGCACTTAATTATCAGGGGAAGTACCTTACTTCGCTGAATACCGGTACCGGCGAGTTTACAGCGTTAAGCGAACCTGGTCGCGACGATATTCGCAATCCGCACTTTTTCAACGGAAAATTGTATTTCACCTCGTCGGTTACCGGAATCGATAATATATTTTCAATCGATGTTGAAACCCGCGAAACTGAACAGCTTACTTCGGTGCCGTACGGAGCAGATTATGCCTCGGTTAAAAACGGACGTTTATTTTTCAGTAATTATATGGCAGACGGTTATGTTGTTGCTGCAATCAACTTAAATGAAACCCTCGGTAAACCATCCCATCAAATTGAACCGTACAGATACCGTTTGGCTGAGTCACTGGCAGCACAGGAAGATACCGTACTTGATTTCAGCCGTAACGAACCGTTGCGATATGGCTTAAAACCCTACCGGAAGCTGGCTCATTTATTCAATTTTCACAGTTGGGCGCCGGCTTACATTAATGTGAACGACTACGAAGTAAAGCCCGGCGTTTCGTTGATGTCGCAAAATAAACTGGGGACTGCCAGTACACATTTAGGCTATGAATACGATCTGACAGAGAAAGCCGGAAAATATAAGGCTAATTTCGAATACTCAGGTTTGTTTCCGGTTATTGAAACAGAATTTGCTTACGGAAACAGAAAATCGAAGTATTATGAAATCCTGGAACGAAGAGATAACCAGGGAAATGTGATCAGCCGGGATACGACACTAAAAAGCTTCTCCTGGAAAGAACTGGATATTGACTTTGGGTTGCGCCTGCCCCTGTATTTCAACAGCGGAAAGTACACGCAATTGTTACAACCTGAAGTAACTTACGGGTTTAGAAAAGTGATTCACGACGACACAACACCTGATCGGTTTTTCAAGGGGTACTATCATTTTCTTTCCTATCGTTTCTATTTCAAGAATGTAATCCGAATGGCCGAACTCGACCTGCAACCGGATTGGGGGCAGGTGTTTGAACTGATATACCGGCACAGCCCCTCCGGAGATATCAGTCTTGGTCATTTGAACGCATTCCGCTCGAACCTATACTTTCCTGGTTTTATGCGTAACCACGGATTCCGGTTTTACAACGGTTACCAGCAAAAATCGTCAAACAGCGATGTCGGATTTTCGGATATGATCCGGTATCCGCGCGGATTCAGCAGTTTCAATAATACTGATTTTTATTCGTTTGCAGCCGACTATGTCATGCCGCTCTGTTATCCGGATCTGAGTCTAGGACGGTTGTTCTTCCTGAAAAGAATCCGGACATCTCTTTTTTATGATTATGCCAATTTAAAAGGGAATATCTATAACAATGATGGGACGATTCATGGGAAATTTAACGCCAACCTGAAATCACTTGGACTCGAATTAAACGGCGACGGGCATTTCCTGCGTTTCGTTGCTCCGGTTTCGGTTGGCTTGAGAGGAATATATCTTCCTGATTACCGGGATTTTAACGTGGAATTCCTGCTTTCAATCGATTTTAACGCCATTTGATCTCAGGGTGATCACGGTTATTTCGGGAGCCATATCAATTCTCCCGGGAAAACCAACACAGCCAATTCCCCGGTTTACATACAGGTATTGTTTGTCGTGCCGGTATAAACCCCCCCAGTGTTTCTGGATGAGAGAAATCGGACTAAACTCGATGCCGGCAATTTTTAAGGCAAATTGTCCGCCATGAGTATGTCCCGAAAGGGTTAAATGAGCATTAGTTTGGTTTATCACCTGACTTTCCCAGTGCGACGGATCGTGGGTTAACAAGATTTGAAACGAATTTTCGGGCAGCCCTTTCATAGCTTCTTTCAGATTGGCATATTGAGGAAACGGCTCATGTCCCCAGTTTTCAACGCCAATAACAGCGATCGACGTATCTCCAATTACAACCAGTTCCGACTCATTCAGCAACAGCCTGAACCCTGCCTCAATCAGTTTTTGGTTAACCATCTGCCGGTTGAAGATCTTGTCCTCTTTTTTCTGCCAGTCCGAATAATCGCCGTAATCATGATTTCCCAGAATCGCAAACTTCCCGTAAGTTGCCTGCATGGCTTTGAGATGTTCCTCAAATCCGAGTATTTCCTGGTAATAGTTGTTTACAATATCGCCGGTAAAAAAAATCAGATCAGGCTTATGCCGGTTAATTTCCCGGGCACAACGCTCCAAAAACTGGTCGTTTTCAAAACTGCCCAGATGAATGTCTGAAATTTGAATGATCTTTAGCTGATCCAATGATTCAGGTAGGCCGGGCAATGTCAGTTCAACCAATTCCGTGCGGATCGTCTTTTTTCCGAACGCTACAGCATAGCCAATATTTAAGATGATTCCCAGACTTAAAATCATCCCGCACAATAAAATCACCTGAGAACTAATTTTCTTTTTAAGTAAGTGGAAGGGTAATGAAGAAACTGCAAACAGCGAAATCACTGTTTTTGGAATTATATTCAGGAAAGAAATAAAAATAACGAAGTAAAAAAACTGGTAGTTGCTTGTTTGCCTGATTTTGTCCGGATTTAAAAAAGCCATCAGCCAGATGACAAGAAACACAATCGTTACCCCTAAATAAAATAAGCTTACTCTCTTTTTCAGCTTCCGTTCGTGTATAAGCCGGATAATTGCCCAATAGGCCAGCGCTTCGGTAAGTAAGATAAATAAAATGAAAATGAGTACAGCTGATCCCGGAATGCCTCGCATATTTAGATTTTTGAAATTTTACCGAACGAAAATAAGCATCTTAAACGAGAATCAGATGAGTAAATAACAATTCTCATGCAAAACCGGTAGTTATTAAATTGGGCCATAACAGAGAATATCATATAATTCACTAACTGTCAATTTGATAAGCGATGAAAGAGCGGGTTTTAACCGTCTGAGAATGGCATAAACTAATTTTAATCGCCGGGAGTACCCGAATTTCGTGAAGAAAAGAAGAGAACAAAAAACGCACTTCTAAATATCTGTATAAAACGGAAAGCATAAATGCTGAAAAATAAGAATTCACCTGAATGCATCAGCTTTCCCGAAAAGCTGCCTTTTCAGGTAACGTGCGAAAAACAAGTTAAAGTCATTTCAAAAATAAGCCGGCATGGAAAGTAACAGAGAAGCGAAGCAGGATGCCGATAATTTACAAAAGTTAACAGGAGTATATTTTAATCCACCTCAAATCGGTCATGTTTTCAGAAATAATCGAAGATAAATAATCGGGTAGGAGAGGATTTCATTTACACAACTAAATTGCGGAAAAGACGAACATATAAACAAATAAATAAATTATAATGTATTTAAAATCAGCTAATAAATTATTATATCTGAAGTATAAGTACAATCAAAGTGTTTCAAATTTACCAACTCGATCCAATATCAAACAGATAATAGATATATAAGCCATCAAATCAGATATTTAAGAAATTTATTTAATCTTTAAATTAAATTAATACCGAATGATTTCAAATTCAGTAATTCTTTAATGAGTTACATTTGTGATTTTTGATATTTCACAGATGTGTTTTGAAATTTAATTTTCTTCATTTACTTTTGTGAATATCTGAAATAGCCGAAATGAACAACCGGATTAAGCAGTTTATAGACCAAAAAGGCCTGACTCCGTCGGAGCTGGCCGACACGATTGGCGTACAGCGGTCAAATATTACACATGTTCTTCATGGGCGGAATAAACCCAGCTTTCAGTTTATCGCCAAATTACTTGAGAGTTTTCCCGAAATTGATGCAAAATGGCTGATTATGGGCGAAGGCAACATGCTAAACAAACCCGAATCGCAAACAAAAATTCATTTTCAGGGAGAAGAAACGCCAAAAAAAGAGCCGGTTCCGGTTGAAAATCCACAGCCATCGGTAAAAACAGAAAGCGCTCCTGTCAAAGCGAAACTCAACCGGGACGATCTGCCGGTTTCCGGTTTTTCCCCGAATAATAAGGAAATTGAGCGAATTGTTGTTTTTTATACTGACCAAACTTTTAAGCAATACATGCCCTCAAACTGATTTTTCTTCTATATTTGTCCGCAAAATATGTTTGGAATGAAAAAAACCATTCAGGAATTATTGCTTCTTGAAAACGCACAATTAAATCACGATAATTTTCGTTTGGTACTTCAATCAGAATCCCCGTTGCCGGAGATTTTTCCGGGGCAATTTGTGAATGTCGAGATTAAAAAAGCGACTGAAATATTCCTTCGGAGGCCATTTTCGGTGTTGGATGTGGATTATGAGAAACGAACCTTTTCTTTACTGGTAAAAATACTCGGTCGGGGCTCCAAGGTGCTGACGACCTATCAGGCCGGAGAGAAAATCAGCGTGATATTCCCCTTGGGAAAAAGATTTTCACAGCCGGAACCTTCTGATAAGGTTTTGCTGATTGGAGGAGGAAGCGGAGTTGCTCCGATGTTGTTTTTATCGAAAGTGTGCGGCTTAAATCCGGAAAATGTCCATGTGCTGCTGGGAGCGCGGAGTAAGGCTGATCATATTGACGTCAGCAATTACCGGGGAAACGGGAACTTTTATTTCACGAGTGAAGACGGCAGTCTGGGCGAAAAAGGTTTTGTTACGGGTCATTCTATATACAAAAATGAATTAGATACGTTCAATAGAATTTACACATGTGGACCTGATGCAATGATGAAGGCGGTTGCTAAAGACGCAGTCAGAGCCGGGGTGTTTTGTGAAGTGTCGCTTGAGAATATGATGGCTTGCGGATTTGGGGTGTGTCTTTGTTGTGTGGAAAAAACAACTTCGGGTAACAAATGTGTATGTACAGACGGTCCCGTGTTTAATATCAATGAACTGACATGGCAGATTTAACGGTAAAAATAAATGACCTGATCTTCAGAAATCCGGTGTTAACAGCATCAGGAACCTGTGGATTTGGTGAAGAAATTTCGGATTTTATGGACCTGACCGGGCTTGGCGGTGTTGTGATGAAAGGCACAACGCTTAAACACCGGGAAGGTAACGACTATCCCAGAATGGCCGAAACCCCGTCGGGAATGCTGAATGCGGTGGGATTACAGAACAAAGGGGTCGATAACTTTATCAAAAACATCTATCCCGGGATTAAAAATATAAACACCAATTTCATCGTTAATGTAAACGGCTCAACCATAGAAGAGTATGTTGAGTTAACTGAACGAATAAATGAATTGGATAAAATTCCGGCAATTGAGCTGAATATCAGCTGTCCGAATGTCAAAGAGGGCGGGATGGCTTTCGGGGTAAGTTGCCCTTCTGCAGCAGCAGTGGTAAAAGCGGTTCGGGCGGTATACAGCAAGCCGCTGATCGTGAAGTTATCGCCCAATGTAACGGATATTGCCGAAATAGCCAGAGCAGTTGAAGACCAGGGGGCCGACAGCGTTTCGCTGGTAAATACGTTTCTGGGAATGGCTGTTGACGCTGAAAAACGCAAACCGGTGCTTTCGACGGTTACCGGCGGACTTTCAGGCCCGGCAATTAAACCGATTGCGCTTCGAATGGTCTGGCAGGTTTATCAGGCTGTTAAAATCCCGGTTATTGGTATGGGCGGTATCATGAATGCGACTGATGCAATTGAATTTATCCTGGCCGGCGCGTCTGCTGTGCAAGTCGGTACAGCAATTTTTATTGATCCGACGATTCCTCTTCAGATAGTGGAAGGAATTAATGCTTATCTTGACAAGCATCACATGGAGTCAGTCAATGAATTAATAGGTAGTTTACAAGTGTAAATCATGTAATTTAGGATTGTATTTTGCGATATTTTGTAGTTTTAATAATTGTGATCGTATTTGTTTTATCCTTCGGAACACGGGGATATCAAACGGAAAAACTGATCCCTCCGTACTATCAGCTGGAACTGCAGGGTTTGAATAATCGGATCAGCAACGAAATTTCCGACTTCGATCATGCACCCTATATTCAGGGCCAGATGGAACGGTTTATGGCGCAGTGGGGACTAAGAGGTGTTTCAATTGCCGTCGTAAAAGACGAGCAGTTGGTTTATGCTCAGGGGTTCGGAATGGCTGATGATAACGGGACGCAGGTGCAGCCTGGACATCTTTTCAGGTTAGCCAGCGTTTCCAAACTGATTACGGCTGTTGCCATTATGAAACTGGTGGAAGAAAATAAACTATCGCTGGATGATTGTGTATTTGGTCCGGATGGCATCTTGAAGAATCCGATTCTTGATCAGGTCCGGGATAAAAAGATATACCGGATCACGGTGAGGCATTTGCTGGCACACTCCGGAGGTTGGACACAGCGGTACGGCGACCCGGCCTTTAATCTGCTGACAATCGCTGAAAAATTAGGTGACATGCCTCCTGCATCCATCGAAACCCTTTACCGCTATATTTCAACCCGCTGGCTGTCATTTGCTCCGGGAAGTCAGGTGGCTTATTCCAATATCGGCTATATGTTTTTAGGAGAAGTAATCAGCAAAGCTGCCGGAAAACCTTATGAAACTTATATCCAGGACGATGTTTTATTACCCTGCGGCATTATGGATATGCACGTTGGGAACAGTTACCAAAAGTACAGACAATCCAACGAGGTACAGTATTACGAACAAGACGGAAGTGAGATGATTCCTGAATTTAATGGTTCCGGCATGCTGGTGGCCAAGTCGAACGGAGGGAATCCGATTGAAATGCTTGGCGCTGCCGGAGGTTGGATCAGCTCGGCTGCTGAATTGGCCAAATTCATTACCCTGATCGACGGTCAATCTGCTATTGCTGACATCCTGACTGAAAAGTCGATACTGGAAATGACCGACAATACCTATGCGAAGGGCCCGCTGGGATGGAAAACTACATTAAGCAACGGGAACTGGTGGAGAACAGGGAGCATGGCCGGAACTTCAGCCATGTTGAAAAAACAACCCGACGGGATTACCTGGGTTTTTCTTGCAAATTCAAGCAGTTGGAAAGGCTCCATGCTTCCTGCTGAAATTGACCGGCTGATGCATAAAATAACCAGCCTGGTAAAAGAATGGCCGGAACGCGATTTGTTCAATTATTATCCGATCCATTCTCTGCCTTTGGCCTATAATTAACAGGTTGTTTTAAACATTTTTAACTTTTTTACACCATTTCTCAAGTGGATATTCTCTATTTTTAGAGCAAAAATCTGAGGCATGAGACTTTCCCTGCTGTTTTGTTTTGTTTTCTTAACGGTTGTTTTGGCATCAGCCCAGGAGCAGTATGTATTCGAAAGTTCTTCGGTTGCCATTCCTAAGATTGAACAGTGCCCGGAAGATAACTACCTGAGTGAAAATGTCCGTATTAAACTCGAACAGTTTAACCTGATTTATACCCGGAAAGTAGAACGCGGTTCTCCCCAATATATGGCCTCTACCGAAATCATTAAACCGGATCTGTACTATTCAATCCAGAAACTGACCCGGTATTTTTGCAAATGCATGAAGAAAGGAACTATCGGGAAAGCAAATGCAGAATCTGAACTGGCATCTATTCTGGACAAATGTTTCCAAATCGTTTCGCAGGATACAGCCCCCCTTGAGGCTGAACTTCGGGCAACAACCAACCCGGAAGAAATGATCCATGTTTTTGCTAAAATTACTATTCGTTAGGCCGTTAATACAGCTGCATCAGCGGTCAGTTTCCGTCAAATAACCTCTTTTTTCAGATTGCCCCGTTTGTGTATTCAACATTCTGTTGCAAACACCCGTATACCTTGAACTTTTCAGGTTCTGGCTTGTTCTATGAGGTGAAAATTTGCTTGTGATATATTGTTAAATAAAATAAAGTGGAACATGTCTGAATTTAAGATTCAAATGCCCAAGATGGGCGAAAGCGTTCAGGAAGCAACCATTACAAAGTGGTTTGTAAAAGAAGGCGATAAAGTGGAAGAAGATGATATTCTTTTTGAAATTGCCACCGAAAAGGTTGATTCTGAAATTCCATCTCCGGTTGAAGGAGTTATTACCAAAATTTTGTTCGAAGTTGATGCAGTCGTCCCGGTAGGCGAAATAGTCGCCTATATCAAAACAGATGATGACGACGATGCTGATACGCCGGAAACTGATTCAAAATCAGAAAAAATAAAAGAACAGCAGGTCGCCGCGGCCGGTGCAGACAGCCCCGAAACCTTCAAAGGCGCCTCCCGGTTTTATTCCCCGCTTGTCCGCTCCATTGCCAAGGAGGAAAATATTTCGTTGGCCGAACTCGAAAAAATTGAAGGAAGCGGTGTACATGGAAGGGTCCAGAAAAAAGACATTCTGGCTTACATCGAGGAAAAATCGCAACCTGCTACCCTTAAAAAAACAGAAATAAGTTCAGCTCCGGAAGCTCCAAAACCCGTATCTCCCAAGGTTTCCGTATCTATTGGCGCCGACGACCAGATCATTGAAATGGATCGTGTCCGCAAACTAATTGCCGAGCACATGGTGAATTCGGTGCAAGTTGCTCCGCATGTCACTTCAGTTGTTGAAGCCGACGTGACAAACCTGGTTCTGTGGAGAAAAAAAGCAAAAGATGAATTCCAAAAAAAATACAACCAAAATCTGACGTTCATGCCTGTGTTTACCGAGGCCGTAGCAATGGCCTTGCGTGAATTTCCCCTGGTGAATTCTTCGGTTGACGGAGACAAAATCATTCTCCGCAGCAAGGTAAACATTGGGATTGCTGTGGCAAAACCTGACGGCAACCTGATTGTTCCCGTCATTAGAGATGCGGATCAGAAAAACCTTGCCGGTTTGACCAGTTCTTTAAACGACTTGGCTAACCGGGCCAGAATCAATAAATTATCGCCCGATGAAATCACGGAAGGAACCTTTAGCATTACCAATTTTGGATCTTTCAGAAACATCATTGGAACACCCATTATTAACCAGCCGCAAGTAGCCATCCTGGCTACCGGTAGCATCGAGAAAAAACCTGCTGTCATGGAAACGCCAACCGGCGACGCCATCGTGGTCCGTCACAAAATGTTCCTGTCGTTGTCATACGATCACCGGATTGTCGACGGGGCTTTGGGCGGAGCTTTTTTGAGACGAATTGCAGACATTCTCGAAGAATTTGATATAAACCGAAAAATTTAATTTGATTATGAGTAGTGTATATCCCAAAATTTATACGATAAAGAACGTAAACAAAGAAACTCTTTCCGAATGGTACAAGACCTTGGTCGTCGGGCGAAAACTCGATGAAAGGGCTCCAAATTACCTGAAACAGGCTATTGGCTGGTCGTATCATGCACCTTACGCCGGACACGACGGAATTCAGTTTGCCATTGGTCAGCATTTCGATCGGAAAACAGATCATCTGTTTCCTTATTACCGCGATATGATGACCTGTTTCTCTGCCGGTTTAACTGCCGAAGAAATCATTCTGAACGGCATATCGAAAGCCACGGATGTTGCCGGAGGAGGTCGTCACATGTCGAACCATTTTGCCAAGCCGGAATGGAATATCCACAACGTGTCGTCCTGCACCGGCAACCACGATTTGCATGCAGTCGGTGTTGCGAGGGCAATGAAATATTACGGGCATAAAGGTGTTTCAATTACCTCACACGGCGAATCATCGACATCGGAAGGTTATGTTTATGAGGCAATTAACGGTGCATCGCTCGAAAAGCTGCCTGTTATTTTCGTCCTTCAGGATAACGGATATGGTATTTCCGTACCCAAACACATGCAGACAGCTAACCGGAAAACTGCCAACAATTTCAGCGGTTTTAAAAATCTGCGCATCATCCACTGCAACGGGAAAGATGTTTTTGATTCGATGAATGCTATGGCCGAAGCAAAAAAGCATGTGCTGGAAGCCGGCGAACCGGTCATCCTGCAAGCCAATTGTGTGCGTATCGAATCCCATTCAAATTCGGACCGGCATGAATTGTACCGGAATGAAACTGAACGAAACTACGTGCGCGAGTACGACCCCCTCTCCAAATTCAGGCGTTTATTACTGAAATACAACCGCTTTACCGAATCTGAGCTGGTTGAAATTGAAGAACAGGCGACCCTGGTTGTCAAGGATGCGCACAAAAAAGCGATGAAAGCTCCGGATCCTGATCCGGCAACCATTTTCGATTTTGTGATGCCCGAAGCCTACCAGGCTGAAAAATATCCCGACGGAACCCATCAACATGACGGGGAAAAACTGAAATTGGTTGAAGCGATTAACAAAACGTTAAAACAGGAATTCCGCCATAACCCGGACACCTTTATTTGGGGACAGGACGTTGCCAATAAAGAGAAGGGCGGCGCTTTCAACGTAACCAAAGGAATGCAGCAGGAATTTGGCGAAAAACGTGTGTTCAGTGCGCCAATTGCCGAAGATTTTATTGTTGGTACGGCCAACGGAATGAGCCGCTTTAATGATAAGATCCGGATCGTCATCGAGGGCGCCGAGTTTGCCGATTATTTTTGGCCGGCCATGGAGCAATATGTCGAGTCGAGCCATGATTACTGGCGGTCGAACGGACAATTTGTGCCCAACGTAACAATTCGCCTGGCTTCAGGCGGTTACATCGGCGGCGGATTGTATCACTCTCAAAACATCGAAGGCGCTCTGGCAACCATTCCCGGGGTACGTATTGTTTATCCAACCTTTGCCGACGATGCAGCCGGCCTGTTGCGTACGGCGATGCGGTCAAGGGGGATGACCGTATTTATGGAACCAAAAGCCTTGTATAACGCGGTACAGGCCGCAGCCCCTGTTCCTGACGATTTTGAAGTGCCCTTTGGAAAAGCCCGGATCCGTAAGGAAGGCAAGGACATTACATTAATCACCTATGGTAATACCTTGATATACAGCCTGGAAGCGGCTAATAAATTGATTGAGGAAGGAATTGATGTGGAAGTGATTGACCTCAGATCTTTAATTCCACTGGATAAAGAAGCAATCCTCAAATCAGTTAAAAAAACCAATAAGGTAATGGTTGTACACGAAGATAAAGTATTTGCCGGATTCGGTTCCGAAATTACCTCCATCATTATGGAAGAAGCATTTGAATACCTTGACGCGCCGGTAAAACGGATTGGATCAACCTATACGCCTGTGGGCTTTAACCGGATTCTGGAAAAAGCAATTTTGCCCGATACCGATAAAATTATGGTTGCGGCAAAAGAATTGCTGGCATATTAAACAAAGCTAAATTCCATCAGGCATAAATAAAAAACAAAATCAAATGAAGAGAATAGGAATATTTTACAGCTTCAATTCCAATAAAACCGCCAAAGTTGGTGAGAAAATCATCGAAGCATTTGGAAAAGCCGACATTGAGGCTGTAAATGCAGAAGAAGTGAATGAGGAAAACTTCACGAAATATGATAACATCATTGTTGGTGTGCCAACCTGGTTCGACGGCGAATTGCCCAATTACTGGGATGAATTCGTACCGGCCCTCGAAGATCTGGATCTAAAAGGGAAAAAAGTCGCTATTTACGGTTTGGGAGACCAAAAAGGATACCCGGAAAACTTTAATGACGGCGTTGGTATATTTGCCGGATTGGTTGAATCAGCAGGCGGCGAAGTTGTTGGTTTTACGTCGCGCGATGGTTATACCTATGAAGGTTCCAGGGCCGAACGCGGTGAACTGTTTTGCGGTTTATGCATCGACCAGGAAAATCAGGCCCGTTTGACAAAAGGGAGAATTGAAAAATGGGTGGAAGAATTGAAAAAAGTATTTTATTAACATCAGTACAAAATGATGAAAACATTAGAAAGCATGGGCCATTCGCTCATGCTTTTTTGTGTTATGAAATCATTTTATCTGAAAATGGGCCGATCAGTGAAGATTAAAAAGAACCGGGGAAACCTTATCTTTGCAGGGATAGCTTACAAATTGAAATTTCGCTTACACATAAAAAAAAATCAAACAGAAAATGAAAAAGAAAAAGACCATAGCCCTCGTGGCGCACGACAACCGGAAAAAGGATTTGATTGAATGGGTTTCATACAACTGGAACGAATTTTTACCTCACAGCCTGGTATGTACCGGTACTACCGGCAAACTGATTCAGGACACTTTGATGCAAAAATGCAGGGAAAATGATGTCATCCCGCCGGAAGTTTTGCGGCTAAAATCAGGGCCGCTTGGAGGAGACCAGCAATTGGGTGCATTAATTTGTGAAGGCAAGGTCGATATGCTGATCTTTTTCTGGGATCCGATGCAGCCGCAACCGCATGATGTGGATGTTAAAGCCCTGTTGCGAATTTCCGTTTTATACAACATTCCGACCGCATCGAACCGCTCAACCGCTGATTTTATCATCTCATCCCGGCTTTTCCACCAGGATTACACACCCATCGTAAAGGACTATTCTTCGTATATGAAACGAGACATTGATGCCTGATTTGTATTCCGATTGAGTAAGCCCGGTCAGAATAATTCAATAATGTAAATTCATTTATAACTGATTACTAGAGTGCTATTTTGCATTTCGAATAACTTGTTTAATGTGTAATTCACAAATGTAACTTATAATTAAAGTGATATTGTCCTCTTGAACAGGTGGGTAAGTGAGCTGGTACAAAAATCGCTTTTCCGGCGCCGGATAGCTATTGGCCGTGCCGGTGAAAGTTCACTAAAGGCTTGAACTGAATTTAACGAGGAAAAAGCGGTGTTATGAATTTATTAGATCCGATGCGCCTAAGCGCCCAAAATCTGCAACATAATTAACCGGATTTCTTTGGCATTTTTCTGTATTTGTCTACTGTTGGACGCAAATATTGGATTTTTGATTTAGACGGATTCAACAGGGATATTATGAGAAAAAGTTTCTTTGGCTGGTTCCTGAGTTTATTCGCTGTGCGTTTGAACAGGAATCAGAAAGAGAAAATATTTTTTGAAACGGAACTTGTTTTTAAACCCGAAAAATCGTGCACAAAATATGCGTTAATCTGGCCTGTTTATTATACGCACCAATTAAGCCTGATTTCCGGGCCTAAACCAAATTTGCGTTGTATTTTAATTTCACCCCGTTTGTCCTATAGTTGATATTATGTTATTTTTATGAAATCGAAAAAAGAGGGAAAAATTCCCTCTTCTGTTTTTGTTTATTATTTCAAATCTTCCAGCTTCTTATTTACCTCTTCAAATTTATCCATCATTTTCAAACGGTAATACAAGGTTTTTAACGATTCGAGCGAATAAGTATCCTCCGGATTTACTTCTGAAGCTTTTTCCATGTATGGAATTGCTTTCGTAAATTCAGCATCGGCTTTGTTCTTTTCAACTTCGTATTTATCCGGTTGATTACTTGGAACGGCATTAGCCACATCTACTTGTTTAACACCTTTGTTATAATAAATTGCTCCCAGGTTATAATAGGCATCAAAATAATCAGGTTTTAACTCAATGGCCTTTTCATAAGCCAAAATTGCTTTCTCAGTTTCAGCTATTTTATCATACAGTGAGCCCTGTGCAAAGTAGAATGATGCATTTCCCGGATCCTGTTCAATCGCCAGTTCCAGGTATTTCATGGCTTCATCAACCTTATTGGCATTCAAATAAATGTTGATCATCAGAACCAAAATCGAGCTGTTTTCCGGATATTTTTCAAAACCTTCCTGCAAGGTCAATAATGCACTTGCCGTATCTTGTTTGCTTGTATAGCTCGAAGCAATCAGTTCATATGTACGGGCACCATTATAATCGTATTTGGCAGCTTCCTTGTAATATTTAATGGCCTCGTCATATTTTTCCGCATTGTAAGCAGCCAGACCGGCATTGAAAATAATTACCGTATCAATCACGGCATCTTTTCCGGCTTCGGTCATCAAAGGTTGTTTCTGAATTTCAAGGATGTATTTGAATGATTCCAGCGCCAGATCATAATTATTGGCATTAAACGCATTAACAGCTTGATCGGTAAAATCGGAAATCAAAAAGGTTAAGCCTATTTTAACACCGTTTCCGCCGTTATTTTTCGGATCAAGTTCAATCGCTTTTTTAAACGATTCCCAGGCAGTTTTTAAGGGATCTTTTGCCAATTTTTTGATGTTTGCATCTTTCGACTGGTAAATCGCACGGTAAATTTCACCGCGAACTTCCCACGTTTTTGCCCATGAAATTGATTTTTCTGCTTTGGCATTTTCCGGGTCAATCGCTTCATTAATTGCTTCGAGAGCCTTATCCAGTTTTTGCGAATCTTTTAAAGTCTGCGCAGTGGTCACTTTTCCTTTTTGGGCAAAAGCTCCTGCAACAGCAATTAAAAAGGCAAATAATAATAAAATAGTTTTCTTCATCATCACAGTTAATTTAAGATATTTTTTTATTTTACAAATTTAGATTTTTTTACATCTGGTTCAATTCTGCCAAATGTTTTTTTATTCATTTTCAGGTTGATCAAAATCCTGATCTGTTTCTTCATTTTTCCGGTCGTCATCCGATTCGACACGAGCAACCGAGGCAATTGAATTGTCTCCTTTCAGATTAATCAGCCTGACTCCCTGAGTGGCCCGTCCCATAACCCGCAAATCAGAAATCGGTAAACGTATGGTTAATCCGTTAGCCGTGATAATCATCAGATCGTTGTTGTCGGCTACGCTGTTTATCGCAATCAGGCTACCGGTTTTTTCTGTTATATTGATCGTTTTTACGCCTTTTCCTCCCCGGTTGGTAATCCGGTAGTCTTCAATGCTCGACCGCTTTCCGAACCCTTTTTCTGATACCACGAGCACGTCTTCCGATTCGTTTTCAACAGATATCATGCCAACGACTTCATCCTGATCATTTCCGAGGGTAATCCCCCTAACTCCTGAGGCAGTTCTTCCGATTGCCCGAACAGCGCTCTCGTGAAAACGAATTGCCTTACCGGTTTTCACGGCCAGCATGATTTCGTGATTACCATTGGTTAATAACGCTTCGAGCAATTGGTCTCCTTCCCTGATGGTAATGGCATTAATGCCATTTTGTCGCGGACGTGAGTAAGCTTCGAGCGAGGTTTTCTTAATGATCCCTTGCTTTGTACAAAGAATGATGAAGTTATTGTTGATATAATCCCGGTCGTCCAGCCGCTTTACATTAATATATGCCAGCACTTTATCGTCCTGTTCAATATTCAGCAGGTTTTGAATGGCCCGCCCTTTTGATGTTTTTGTGCCTTCCGGAATTTCGTAAACTTTCAGCCAGAAACATTTGCCTTTTTCGGTAAACAACAACAAGGTGTTGTGCATCGATGCAACAAACATATGCTCCAGAAAATCTTCATCACGTGTCGTGCTGCCTTTAGAGCCGACTCCTCCCCTTCCCTGGGTCCTGAAATCAACGAGCGGTGTCCGTTTGATGTAACCCAGATGTGAAATGGTGATCACCATTTCTTCGTCCGCATAAAAATCTTCCGGGTTGAATTCTTCTGCATTCGGGACAATTTCGGTTTTACGACCGTCAGAATATTGTTTTTTCAACTCCGCAAGTTCGTCTTTGATGATTTGCATCCGCAGATCTTCGTTGGCCAGAATTTCTTTACATTTTTCAATGAATTTCTGTATTTCCTCATATTCCTGGTGCAGTTTGTCCTGTTCCAGTCCGGTTAACTGCCGGAGTCGCATTTCAACAATGGCGCGCGACTGAATTTCAGACAGCGCAAAACGTTCCATTAACCGTTCTCTGGCTTCATCAGGCGTTTTTGAACTGCGGATGATGGCAATAACTTCATCAATATTGTCGCTGGCAATAATCAGACCTTCCAGAATATGAGCGCGCTTTTCGGCCTGTTCCAGCTCATATTGGGTGCGTCGTACCACCACTTCATGCCGATGGTCCACAAAATAGCGGATCAGGTCTTTCAGGTTTAACAACCTCGGACGTCCCTTTACCAAGGCAATATTATTTACACTGAAGGACGTCTGGAGTTGAGTGTATTTGTATAACTTATTCAGAACGACATTCGATATCTCGTCTTTTTTAATATCCACAACGATCCGCATCCCCTCGCGGTCAGATTCGTCGTTGATATTCGAGATTCCCTCAATCTTCTTTTCATTGACCAGTTCCGCGATTCTCATAATCAACTCGGCCTTATTGACCATGTAGGGAATTTCGGTAATAATAATCCGTTCGCGGCCGTGTCCGTGGGTTTCAATATGGGATTTTCCCCTGATTACAATTCGTCCGCGCCCGGTCTCGTAGGATTCTTCTACCCCTTTGTAGCCGTAAATAATACCGCCGGTAGGAAAATCAGGAGCTTTGATGATTGGTATTAAGTCCTTGATTTCAATCTGTTTATTATCAATATAGGCCGTAATGGCATCAATCGTATCAGGCAGGTTATGCGGAGGCATATTGGTTGCCATACCAACAGCAATACCCGAAGCGCCGTTAATCAGCAAGTTGGGTATTCGGGTTGGTAAAACAGTCGGTTCACTCAGAGACTCGTCAAAGTTTGGTTGAAAATCGACCGTATTTTTGTCGAGGTCGCTCAGTGTTTCTTCGGCTATTTTTGACATTCTGGCTTCCGTGTAACGCATTGCTGCCGGACTGTCACCGTCAATTGATCCAAAGTTCCCCTGGCCGTCGATTAATGTATAACGAAGCGACCAATTCTGTGCCATGCGTACCATCGTCATGTAGACCGATGAGTCGCCATGCGGGTGATACTTACCGAGTACCTCCCCCACTATTCTTGCAGATTTTTTATATGGTCTGTTTGATAATATCCCAAGCTCATTCATCCCAAACAAAACCCGGCGGTGTACAGGTTTCAGGCCGTCCCGGACATCGGGTAAGGCTCGCGAAACAATCACCGACATCGAATAATCGATGTAAGCGGATTTCATCTGTTCCTCAATATTGATTTTTATAATTCTTTCTTCATCAGCCATTTAATCCTCCTTTTCAAGATTACTTAATGTTGTACAAATTTGACTTACAAAAATAAAAAAATAGTCATAAAACCGGACCTTTTCAGTTCATTTTAATGGCTGTTTCGCCATTAAAGTTTCAACAGCTTAATGTTCAAAAAATCAATTTATTGAACCTGTGGCATACAAAATTATATGTACCTTTATCAAACGGGCCTACGGTTGACGGGCCCTGCCATCAACATTTAGGAATAGTTTTTGTTATTACTGATACCATTTAAACTTAAGAAAACAGATTATGGATTCTCAATTCTCACCAAGAATAAAAGATGTTCTCACGTATAGCCGGGAAGAAGCGATCCGGTTGGGGAACGAACAGATTGGGCTGGAGCATATTTTTTTGGGAATTTTGAGAGATGGAGAAGGGATAGCGATTGACATCCTGTCGGGTCTGGGAGTAAATTTATCCGAAATCAAGGAAGCCGTTGAAAACGTACTTAGAACAGATAAAGAAATTGATCCTCAAGCTTCTATACAGCTCTTAAAATCAGCAGAAAAAGCGCTTAAGTTAGTTTACCTCGAAGCACGTGCGCTGGGCAGTCAAACCATCAGTACCGGCCATCTGTTGCTGGCTCTGTTAAAAGATAAAGACAGTCAGATTTCGACACTGATGAATGAATTTCACATCAATTACTATATTCTGAAATCACGGTTGGAAGATTACAAGGAACCTGAAGCTAAATCGGAATATGGCGATGAAGATGACGACATGGACGACCCTTTCGCCAAACCGTCGGCTCCGGGAGCCCCAAAAAAAGCCGGTACCGCAAAATCAGAAACCCCGGTATTGGACAATTTTGGTGTCGATATTACCAAAGCGGCCGAAGAAAATAATCTCGACCCGATTGTTGGCCGCGAAAAAGAAATTGAACGCCTTGCCCAGATCCTGTCCAGGAGAAAGAAAAACAACCCGATCCTGATCGGTGAGCCGGGCGTTGGAAAGTCTGCAATTGCCGAAGGACTGGCTCTTCGCATTGTTCAGAAGAAAGTTTCGCGCGTACTTTTCGACAAGCGGGTGGTCAGCCTGGATATTGCATCGATTGTTGCCGGAACCAAATACCGTGGTCAGTTTGAAGAGCGAATGAAAGCCATTTTAAATGAACTGTCGAAGGTCAGCAACGTCATTCTTTTTATCGACGAAATACACACCATTGTCGGAGCTGGTGGCGCTACCGGATCGCTGGATGCGGCCAATATGCTGAAACCAGCCCTGGCCAGAGGCGACATTCAATGTATTGGCGCAACAACCCTGGACGAATATCGTCAGCAAATTGAAAAAGACGGCGCTCTGGAACGACGGTTTCAGAAAGTAATGGTTGAACCGACTTCGGTGGAGGAAACCATCGAAATTCTGAACAACATTAAAGAACGGTACGAAGATCACCACAATGTCAACTATACGAAAGAGGCGATCAATGCCTGTGTAAAACTGACGGCCAGGTACATCACCGACCGTTTTCTGCCGGATAAAGCCATTGATGCTCTTGATGAAGCCGGATCCCGGGTACATATTTCCAATATCAATGTACCCGAGCGGATTGTCAAGCTGGAGCAAAAGATCGAATCGACCCGGGAAGAGAAAATACAGGCGGTAAAAAGCCAAAATTTTGAGTTGGCTGCCAGCTACCGCGATAAAGAAAAAAACTTGCTGCAGTTATTGGAGCAGGAAAAAGAATCGTGGGAAAAAGAACTGCTTAGCCACCGCGAAGTGGTAACAGAAGACAAAGTTGCAGAAGTGGTTGCCATGATGTCAGGCATTCCTGTTCAGCGGATTGCCCAGGCAGAAGGCAAACGCCTGATGAGCATGGGCATCCAGTTGAAAGGAAGCGTTGTTGGCCAGGACGATGCTATTGCCAAAATTGTAAAAGCCATCCAACGCAACCGTGCCGGACTGAAAGATCCGAATAAACCAATTGGTTCGTTCATTTTCCTGGGGCCAACCGGCGTTGGAAAAACACAATTGGCCAAAGTGCTTGCCACGTATTTGTTCGACAGCATTGACTCCCTGATCCGGATTGACATGAGCGAGTATATGGAAAAATTCTCCGTATCCCGCCTGGTCGGTGCTCCTCCGGGATATATTGGCTATGAAGAGGGAGGACAGTTAACGGAGAAGGTCCGCCGTAAGCCCTATTCGGTGATTCTGCTCGATGAGATTGAAAAAGCGCATCCGGATGTATTTCATCTCCTTTTACAGGTTTTGGATGAAGGACGTTTAACGGATAGTTTGGGGAGAAACATCGATTTCAAGAATACAATCATCATTATGACCTCCAATATCGGTTCGCGCCAGTTGAAAGATTTCGGTCGTGGTGTTGGTTTTACAACGGCTAAATCTGCGGCTGAAGATGAGTCGGATCATGCAAAGTACATTATTGAAAAGGCTCTGAAGAAGGCATTTGCCCCCGAATTCCTGAATCGGATCGATGATGTCATCATGTTTAACACACTGTCGAAAGACGATATCTATCAGATAATCGATATCGAGTTGAAAGGATTGTATGAACGCGTGGCATCGTTGAATTACAAATTAAAAATTTCGAAAGCGGCAAAAGACTTTATTGCCGAAAAGGGATACGACACCCAATACGGCGCCAGACCGTTGAAGCGAGCGATCCAAAAGTACCTCGAAGATGAAATGGCCGAAGTAATTATCCGGGCGTCAATTTCAGAAGGCGACACCGTTTCGGTAGGTTTTGACAAGAAAAATGAAAAGATAAAAATCCGGATTTTAGGGGCCACACAAAAGGCCTGATAACAAAGGCTGCATCAACCGCAAGGATATTACTGCTAGTTCAGTAAGGTTTCACTGCTGTTGGTGCAGCCTTTTTCGTTTATTTATTCCTGACTTCGACCCGGGCTTTAGGAAGGTACTGCGGATATTTTTCCTGAATAAAATGGATCAGGCTTTCTCGGATTTTTACCCGCAGGTCCCAGGCGCCCGGCGAATCGGCAGCGCTCATTAAGGCACGTAGTTCCAGGGTGCGTTCTGTCGCATTGGTCACCTGCAGTACATTCACTTTTCCATCCCATTCCGGAGAGGTTTTCAGTAATCGCGCCAGCTCATCGCGCAATACGTCCACCGGAAACCCGTAATCCACATAAATGAAAACAGTTCCCAAAATTTCAGCGGTATTGCGGGTCCAGTTCTGAAACGGTTTTTCAATAAAATAGGTAATTGGTACAATTAACCTGCGTTTATCCCAAATGCGAACCACCACGTAAGTCAGCGTGATCTCTTCAATCCAGCCCCACTCCCCTTCCACAATAACAACATCATCCAATCGAATCGGTTGGGTAAAAGCAATCTGAAAACCAGCCAAAAACAAAGCAATACTGCGTTGGGCCGCAAGGCCAATTATAATTCCCGCGATACCGGCGCTGGCCAACAGACTGATACCTACCTGCCTGATTTTGGGGAAGCCCAGCAGGCTTACCGAAAAGGCAATCAAAATGACCAGAACAATTAATATACGCTCAATCACAACCAGTTGTGTTTGCATTTTTCGCGCTTTCAGGTTGTCCCTCAACGTAATATCGTACCTTGCCATAATCAGTTGCCGGATACTCTTGATTGCAACAATTAGTAGCCAGGCAATCATCAGGTTAAACAGAATCGAGAAAATGACATGCAAATCAAACGGGAAGTTCTCGTTATCACGGTCTCCAAATACAACCGACAGGACCGTCGTGATTATCAAGGCGCCAGCCGGCACACTGATGTGTTTCAGCAGGCGAAGCCATACTTTTTCATGCTTTTCTTTCCTGACGATTTTTTGCAGAATTCGGTACAGCCACACCGACAGGATTAAACCGGCAACAACAACAGCCACGACCAGCAAAACAGTTTGAATATTGTTCATTGTAAAACAGCTTGTTTTACTATAGAAAGGAAAAACAGGGAAAAATGTTTACTTATCTTTTCCAGTAAAACGGACAGCCATGATGCTAATATCGTCTGTTTGCCTGATTTTTCCCCTGAATGTTTCCAGCCTGTCCAACAAACCGGAGACCACATCCCGCACCGGCAATTCAGCCATTTCGGCAATATCTTCGGTCAGGCGCTCCGTACCGTAAAAACTGTTATATACGTCTTTACAGTCGGTAACACCGTCGGAATAAAGTACCAACATATCGCCCGGCTCCAGTTTGACAAAATCGCTTGAATAGGTTTTATCCGGATAAACGCCGATGGGCAGGCCATGTGTTTTGGCTACCGGTTTAACGTCCAGCCCCGACGAAACCAGGAAAGGATAGTTGTGTGCAGCATTACAATAGTTAAGTTCCCCGGTTTCGGTATTTAGAATACCCAAAAATAAGGTTAAAAAATGCTGGTTGGTGTTCTGGATGCTTAATTCATTGTTGACCTGTTCGATAATCTGATGTGCCGACAACACTGTTGCCTTGTTTTTTATCATCGTATGGGCAACCGCCATAAACAAAGCGGCCGGAATGCCCTTCCCCGAAACATCGCCCAGGGTGAACAGCAAGTGTGTTGAGTCGATATAAAAATAATCGTACAGGTCGCCCCCGATGCTTTCGGCGGATTGGAGGTTTGCAAACAAGTCAACTTCAGGATGTTCGGGCAACCGCATGAATTCCCCGGGAATGATTGTTGATTGAATTTCCTTGGCCGATTTCAGATCTTTTTCAAATTTTCGGCGGTCTTTCCGGTTTTTGCTTTGTTCCTGCAAGTTGAAATTGTACTGGTACTGCAACTCAATCAGGCTGTCATGAAGCAGATCGATCTCGTTTTTGCGGGTAGCCCCCCTCTTGTCGCCAAAACTAAACCGCTGAATTGATTTGGCAACAGACGACAAGGGCGACAACATCCTCCGGAATATCAGAATGATGATCAGCAAAATCGATATAAGCCCTGCCAACGATACTAAAATGATTTTTTTAAGCATCAGATCAAGATCCTGAAACAAATCTTTCGCTGGAATAGCAATCACGATCGACCAATTTGTATAGGGAACCGGGGAAAACCGGAACCAGCTTCGCGCATAATTGAGGAATGGAGGCCTGGCAAAACCCGAAGCCGATGCGTGTAACCGCATTAACTCAAAATATTCTTCCCGTTTCTGTGGAATGATTTTTTCGGAAAGCAGGAAAAAGTTTTGGGTCATCACAAACTCTTTTTGCGGGTGAGTCAGGTATGTGCCGTCGCTTCCGACGATGAAAGCGTATCCGTTTTTACTGATTTCGATTTGCGAGATAACATCGGCTAAAAAATCCAAATTGATCTGGGCCGAGATAATTCCGGAGATCTGGTTGTCTTGAGCCATGATCGGGAAAGAGTAGGTATTGATCAACTTATTGGAATCGAGGCGGCAATAAAACGGATCGGTCCATGAGCCTTCCCTGTTTTCCAGTATCCTTTCCCTGATCGCTTCCGACTGGTACATGCTGCAAGCCCGGCATCGATCCAAAACACACAACTCGCCTGCATCTGACCGCACGACCGAGATAAATTTACTTTCACCCGAATCAAACAGTTCAACATGAAAGCCCGCGATCATCCGGTTAAAATTCAGTACTTGTTTTAGAAAAAACTCGAGATCGCCGTGTTGGTTATAATACACGATCTGGTAAGCCACATTTTGTGTAATCTCCTGGGTTGCAACCACATTTCTCGAAATTTGATTGGTAATCAGTTCTGATTGCAGCGTGGCGCTTTCTTCAATCCGCTGTATAATTATTTTTTTACTGAAGTTGTAATTTAAAAAAACGATGACAGTAATAACCAGCGTTACTGCTGTTAAAATATAAATACTAAGTTGGAAAGCAATACTTCGGTTATTCATTACAGCCTTTAAAAACGGATGATACAAGGTATAAAAAAAGCATGTTAAAAGAAAGCTTTGCGATACAAAAATACAACAGCCGCCCTTCACCGGAAAGGCGGCTGTCTGTTTATGACTTTCAGGTCAATATCGATTAGGTATTCATCGCGCCGCAAACATTCAGCACTTGTCCGCTCACATATGATGAAAGATCGGATGCCAGGAATAAAGCGACCTTGGCTACTTCCTCCGGTGTGCCACCACGTTTCATTGGGATGGTGGCTTCCCAGGCTTTGCGCGCTTCTTCGGGAATCGCGCCTGTCATCTCGGTAATAATAAAGCCCGGAGCAATCGCGTTGCTGCGAATACCGCGCGAACCAAGCTCTTTGGCAATCGATTTGGTAAAGCCGATGATCCCGGCCTTCGATGCCGAATAATTGGATTGACCGGCATTTCCGCTTACACCAACGACTGAACTCAGGTTGACGATGGAACCCGACTTTTGTTTTAACATCACTTTCTGAACCGCTTTGGTAAAGTTAAAAACCGATTTC
Source organism: Gaoshiqia hydrogeniformans (assembly GCF_049347105.1). Taxonomy (GTDB): domain Bacteria; phylum Bacteroidota; class Bacteroidia; order Bacteroidales; family Prolixibacteraceae; genus Gaoshiqia; species Gaoshiqia hydrogeniformans. The sequence goes on along the minus strand of NZ_CP186334.1, from coordinate 4,629,722 downwards.
AGGTTGACGTTGATCACCGCGTCCCATTGTTCCTCAGTCATACGCATCAATAAGGTATCTTTGGTGATGCCTGCATTGTTTACCAAAACATCAACTTGTCCGAAATCTTCAACTATTTTGTTGACAACATCATCGGTATCGGCAAATAAAGCGGCATTTGAAGCATAACCTTTTGCTTTAACCCCCAATGCTGTCAATTCAGCTTCAGTGCCTTTCATGGCTTCATTCTCAAAAAGGTCGGTAAATGCAATATTACAGCCTTCTTCAGCAAACTTTAAAGCGATGGCTTTGCCAATTCCCCGGGATGCGCCGGTTATGATGGCTGTTTTACCTTCAAGTAGTTTCATTTTTTACAATTTTTATTTTTGCTGAACAAATATAGTGCTTTGATGGCTCGTCCTGTTAAAATCGTCTGATTTTTTAACCCGACAGCCCCGAATCTGCTTGCAACTCATTGAATCTTCGACTGAAATGTTTTACCGGTACAAGAAAACAAGCCTGCTGGTTCGGTCATTCTCATTAAATCAGCCTGCTGAGTTGAATGACCGATGTATTTTGTATTTTTGAGCTTTCAAAACGATATGATGCTCGATCAATCTACCATATGCGCCATCGCCACCTCACCGGGAATGGGAGCCATTGCCACCATTCGGCTGTCGGGTGAAAAAGCGATTGAAATAACCGACCGGATATTTCAATCGCCTGCAAAAAACAAAAAGTTGATCAATCAGAAAGCGAATACCCTTCATTTTGGCGCCCTGTGCGAAGAGGCCGAAATTGTTGATGAAGTGGTCGTTTCGCTATTCCGGTCACCGCACTCTTTTACCGGCGAAGACGTGATCGAAATTGGCTGTCACGGGTCGGTTTACATTCAACAACGTATCCTGCAATTGCTGATTTCGAATGGCGCGCGCATGGCCCGGCCAGGCGAATTTACACAACGCGCTTTTTTGAACGGCAAGATGGACTTGTCGCAGGCCGAGGCGGTGGCCGACCTGATTGCGTCGACTACCAGAGCTTCACAAAAAGTGGCGATGAACCAAATGCGCGGCGGCTTTTCGTCCGAGATTTCCTCGCTGCGCCAACAATTATTGCATTTCATTGCCCTGGTGGAACTGGAACTCGATTTTGCCGAGGAAGATGTCGAATTTGCCGACCGCACCCAACTCAAACAACTGGTGGACAACATTGCTTCGGTGGTCCTGAGGTTGAAAAACTCGTACCAATTGGGCAATGTGATCAAAAACGGGATCCCCGTGGCCATAATCGGCGAAACCAACGTGGGCAAGTCAACACTTTTGAATGCCTTATTGAATGAGGAACGGGCGATTGTTTCTGAAATCCACGGTACCACCCGCGATGTGATTGAAGATGTAGTGAACATCCACGGGACGGCTTTTCGTTTTTTCGACACAGCCGGTATCCGCGAAACCACTGACACGATTGAAAACTTAGGTATTGAACGTAGCTACAGCAAACTGGAACAGGCCACCATCGTGTTACTGGTAGTCGATACCACCAATCCCCTCTCCCTGGTTACCAAGCGCATCGGCAAAATCCGCGAACGGCTTACCGGTCAGCACCTGATTATTACCGCAAACAAAGTTGATACGGGCTTAACCGACACCATCGAAGGGCTGAAACAACTTTCGCTGAAAGAACAGGAAGAACTGGTATTTCTTTCAGCCAAAAGCAAAGAAAATCTGGATGAGCTGATCATCAAAATGCAACAGGTGATTTCGCTCGAAAACATTGGCGAAGAAGGCACCATTGTGACCAACGCCCGCCATTTCGACGCGCTCACCCGCGCCGGCGAGGCCATCGAACGCGTACAAACGGGAATGGAACAACAGCTGTCCGGCGACTTCCTGGCCCAGGACATTCGCGAGTGCCTTTACTTTTTAGGCGAAATTACCGGCGAAATCAGTAACGACGAAGTACTGGGCCATATCTTTAAGCATTTCTGTATCGGAAAGTAACCAGCGCAAAACGACACCGAAATCATCCGGTATTACCACCAATTGTTCGGACTGGCGAGATCCTGACTTGGCCTTTTTCTAATGAATTTGGTGGCTCTGCCCGCGACTACTTTCACCGCGTCAGCCGTTATATTTCTGCTACCTGACAAAAACCGATGGTTGCCAAACCTTACAGCTTTTTCGTTATTAAACAAACGGTGACTGATAACGAGTATGAGTAATCTTATCTGTTATTCTCAGTCGTTTCCCGAAGTGCGTCCGCCTCCATTTATAAGGAATACCCCGCGAAACGGGGGGAGTGAAGTTTGTTTAACCCAACTCGACAATGGTGATTCCGGCGCCGCCAAACTGGACATGCTCGTCTCGGAACGAACGAACCACCGGATCTGATTTCAGGAAGCTGCGGATCACTTCTTTTAATATGCCATTTCCTTTGCCGTGCAGGATGCGGAGTTCGTGAACATCCAGCATGATTGCTTCGTCGATAAATGCCTGGATGTTTGAAATTGCCTCTTCGGCTCGCTGTCCGCGGATATCAATATCGGGTTTGAAGGTTAGCCTGCGCTCCGAAATATTTTTATTGACATTGGCTTTTGTTTTATTGAGTCCGCGCATCTCGCGTTTGGCTTCATTGCTGCTCACCCAGCTTAGCTTTTCGCGGTTCACCGAGGTGCGCAGTTGCCCGAAAGCCACGATGACAGCCTTCTCTCCTACTTCCAGGATTTCGCCGATCGTGTTTTGCCCTTCAATTTTTACTTTGTCGCCAATGGCCAGGTCCTTCTTTTCTTTCGGATCTTCAGCTCTTTTTTCTACCGGAACAGCTTTCTTTTCTTTCTGCTTTTGCTTCAGCTTTTCCATTTTGCGCCTAATCCAGTCATCCTCATCGGCATCGCTTCCGACAACCTCTTCTTTAAAGGTCTCCAGTTGCTTGCGAATAGCTTTTGTTTTCTCCTTTTCGGCCTGACTTTCCCTGATTTCGCGGATGGTATTTTCCACTTGTTTGTTGGTCTCCGACAGGATTTTTCCGGCTTCCGATTTCGCTTCTTCGATGATTTGTTTGCGCTGCTCATTCAGCTTTTTCAGGTCGCTTTCGTATTTCGAAGAAATCTCATCCAGCGTTTTTTCTACCTGACGTATACGCTGGCGTTTGGATTCCCAGTAACGCTTGTCGCGCAAAATATCGCGTAAATGTTTATCAAAATTGATGTGATCTTTCCCGATTTTATCGGTAGCTTGTTGCAAAATGATCTCGGGCATCCCGATCTTGCGGGCAATCTCGAAGGCAAACGAACTGCCCGGTTTGCCAATCTGGAGCTGAAACAAAGGCTCCATCCGGTGCGAATCGTACATCATGGCACCGTTTTCGATGCCCTCGGCCGACGAGGCAAAATGTTTCAGGTTGGTATAGTGGGTGGTAATCACGCCAAAGGCGCCAAGCTGATTTAACTGATCGAGAATGGCCTCGGCAATGGCGCCACCCAGCATGGGTTCGGTGCCGGTGCCAAATTCGTCAATCAAAACCAGGGTCCTGTTGTTCGCATGTTTCAGGAAAAATTTCATATTCATCAAATGCGAACTGTAGGTGCTTAAATCGTTCTCGATCGACTGCTCGTCGCCGATATCGATAAAAATCCGGTCGAAGATACAGGCCCGGCTGGTTTCGTCAACCGGGATCAACAAGCCGCATTGCAGCATGTATTGCAGCAAACCCACCGTTTTCAGGCATACCGACTTTCCCCCGGCATTTGGGCCCGAAATAAGCAGCAGGTGGTTTTGTAAGCTCAACTGAATATCCAGCGGAACAACCGTGCGTTTTTCCTTTTCCAGGTTAAACTTCAGCAAAGGATGAATGGCCTTGTTCCAAAATAACTGTCCTTCGGGGTCAAAAACAGGCCTGATCCCTCCCATCCGGTTAGCCAGCAGGGCTTTTGAACGGAGCAGGTCGATGGTCCCCAAAAATTCATATTGCTCGTTTAAAGCCGGTAAGTACGGACGGATATCATTCGAAATTTCAATCAGGATTTTAACGATTTCACGTTTTTCGGCATATTCGAGTTCCCTGATTTCGTTGTTCATTTCCACCACCTCGGCCGGTTCGACATAAGCCGTTTTTCCCGTCGCCGATTCGTCGTGGACAATCCCGTTCAGCCGGCGTTTTACAGCCGAAGAAATGGGGATAACGGGCCTCCCGTCGCGGATCGAGATGGTGGCATCGTCGTCGACCAGCCCGTCTTTTTGAGCCTGTTTCAAGATACTGTGCAGGCGTTTGGAAACACTGTTTTGGCGGGAAAGCAAATCCCGGCGGATGCGCCCCAACTCGGGCGATGCCTGGTCTTTAATTTTTCCGTAGGGCGACAAAATCTGATCAATACGGTCTTTCATGTGCGGAAATACCTCCACATGCTCCGGTATTTTTTTTAAGGTCGGGTAAACTTCTTCTTTTAAATTGTTCAGAAAACGAACAATGGCAATAATCGTTTCGAGCGATCTTTTTAAGTCAAACAACTCGTTCACTTCCAAAAAACGGCCTTCAGTTTTTATTTTGGCAAGCGCCGGCCGGAGGTCATAATAAAAGTTGGTTGGGAATTGATCGGTTTCGATGATTAATCTTGAAAATTCCCAGGTTGCCGACAGTTCGAAGCCGATGCTGCCGGAATTGGTCATAAAGGCGATCTCGTCGGCCTTGTCTTTTCCCAGGGGGCTGAGACAAGCGCCTTTTATGAGTTCCCGGATCCGGTCGAAACCGATTTTTGCTTCGAAATTTTCAGGATAAATTTTTGTCATAGTCGTTTTTTGCCGGAGCAAAAATAGGAAGAAGCGGCGTTATATGCCAATACTTAAAGTATTTCTTCAAGAATCTTGAGAAATTGCGAAACGACAAAGGGTTTTCCCAGAAAAGCATCCATCCCTGCGCTCAGGCATTGTTCAACCTCGCCGTCGCCGTCGCTGGCTGTCATCGCGATTATCTTTGATTTTTTTTCAATTTTCTGCTCCTTTTCGTACATCCGGATTACAATCGTCGACTCAAAACCATTCATAACCGGCATGATGGCATCCATCAGAATGACATCGAAAGGCTTTTGTTTGTATTTTTCAAAGGCTTCCAAACCATTGTAGGCGCTGTCAATTTCCTTAAATTTTCCACGAAGCGACAGTGTCACCACCCGGTGGTTAATGGGGCTGTCGTCGACAATTAACAGGCTTAAGTTCGAATAATCAGGATCAGCTAACATCTAAGGTCAAATATAATTTATTGTTTCATCTAATCAATCGGCACTTTTTCGCCCGGAAAACGTTCCGCATATTCTCTCCAGAAGCTTTTCACTTCCGATTTCATTTCCTTTCGCAACAACAAAATACCGATCAGGTTTGGAACGGTCATCAGCGCAATGGTAACGCCTGACAAGGTCCAGATGATCGTCGTATCGGTAAAAGAAGCAAAAAAGAAGCAGATAACATACACCAAACGGTAATAAATCACACTTTTTGAGCCAAACAAAAAGATCATGGCCCGATCGCCGTAGTACGACCAGGAGATCGCTGTTGAAAATGCAAACAGCAACAAGCCAATCGAAACAATATATCTCCCGTAACTGCCCAACCAGCTTTTGGTAAAGGCTTCGGTTGTGAGCGGAGCGCTGTGGGTCAATGACTTTCCTGTTAATACCACCGGTGTATTATTCGCCGGGATCCCATTACGAATGTTGATTGTCCCCGAAAACAAATTATCGCCGGATAACACCTTCACCTCTTCAGCAACCGAGCGGGCATGCAGAATCGTCAGGTGATTGCTGATCTGCCCGTTAACGACCTCAAGTTCTCCCGAGTAAGCCTTCAGTTCGCCATGACCAAGCAGAAAATCATGGAGTTTCTGTCGGTCTTCCGGGTCTTGCTCGTCGTAATAAGCCGACATGATCAGCAGATCGGCATTTTGAAAGCGATTATCCAGTTTTTCGGTCCACACCCCCGACGAAAGAATCACCAGGCCCGTAAGCATACAAATAATAATGGTATCGATAAACGGTTCGAGCAAAGCCACGAGGCCCTCAGAAACCGGTTCGTGGGCGCGGGCGGCGGCATGGGCAATCGGGGCCGACCCCTGCCCGGCCTCGTTTGAGAACAATCCGCGGTTTACCCCACGGTTAAAGGCGAAGGCAAAACCTGCCCCCAGAAATCCACCCACGGCAGCCGTTCCGGTAAATACATCACGAAAAACAGCGATCAGCGAAGGAATAATATTTTCGTAGTTATAAATGATGACGAACAAAGCTCCGATAAAATAGATCAGCGCCATGAGCGGTACCAGGCGCGAGGTCACTTTGGCAATCCGCTTAATCCCGCCGATCGTGACAAAACCCAGCAACAGAGAGCCAGTACCGCACCGGTAAGTACTTTATTGATGCCGAATGTGGCAAAAACCGAGTTCGAGATGGAATTGATCTGCGGCAGGCTCCCGGTACCAAAGGACGAAAACACGGTAGCTACGGCAAAAATTACTGCCAGCCATCGCAGGTTCAGCCTGTTGCGCATATAATACATCGGCCCGCCGGCGATGGTGCCGTCGTCGGTCTTTTCGCGGTATTTATGCGACAGCGTCACTTCCACAAACTTGGTGGTCATCCCGAGCAGGGCCGTCACCAGCATCCAAAACAAAGCCGACGGCCCGCCCAGATGAATCGCCAGGGCGACCCCGGCAATGTTTCCGGTGCCAACTGTTCCCGAAAGCGCCGTTGTTAAAGCCTGAAAGTGAGACGTATCGCCAACATCGCCTTCCCGGTCGAATTTTCCGCGAACAATGCGGATGGCATGTTTTAAATAGCGAAACTGCGGAAACTTCAGGTAAAGCGTAAAAAACAAACCGGTACCCAACAGCAGGTATACAAACCAGTCGCTTCCTCCAATATACCCGTCAATTACCGATAGTACCTCGTTTAATTTGTTCATAGTTATTTTTATAATCGTGAGAAGGCATCCATTAAAACACGCCACCACTCCCATTGTGCAACAAAGTTCATCAGCACGTGCTGAATTGCCATTAAAATAAAAGCCAAAACATAGGGCGACCGGATTTTCCCGGAACGTTTATCGTCGACTAACAAGATCAGCAAAACAATGTCAATGAGAATATAACTGGCATTAAGCGATTTATCAAAATTATCGATCAGCGGGATCCTGAAAAACAAACGGGTTAGGGCCGGAATCATTGGTCCCAGAACGGTGCAAGCCATATAACGCGCATGAAGTTGTATGTTGTGGCGGTAGACAATTGCCAGCAAAAAAAACAACAGAAACTGGATTAATGTGAAAAAGTCGATAAAAGCCAGCCGATAAGCCAAACCGGGAGAGTACGAGTCGCCGCTTAGCATGACGTGCACCATGTTTAATGCGCTGATAATTATCAGGGGGACCAGGACAAACGAAACTTTACCCAGCTTGCGATGCCAGTCGAACTTACCGGCCTGGTACAAAAAAGGCTGAACGACGAGTAAAAGAATCCACAAGGTAGCAGTTATTCCATGGAAATGGTGTGCGCCATCCGTTTCTGTTAAACGATTGAAGTAGGATGGGAAAAAAGCAAGGACAGTCACGATGGCAGCCACCGAAAAATAAAGATAGGCCTTCCCGTAAAAAATCTTGCCGGATGCCTTTTTCATATTTCCCATATTTTACTCGTATTTTTAGAATTTTGCACTCAAACTCCGGTGAAAGGATTAGCAAGCTGCCCGTTTCACTGCCTAAAATAACATTAAGTTTTTTCACCTTAAAATTTAAACGCCATTTTCCTTAAAATTATTTAACGACAGTGCCAGTTTAACGATCTGCCATCATTCAAAAAACTTTTTTACTTAAAATTCGGTCCGATTTCAGCTTTATGAATTTGTTTTTCCCTATTTTTGTTTCAAACGATTAAACAAAACCATTATGCTGCCAAAATTCTTATTAGCTGACAATTCGCAGGAATGCCCGGATACGATTTTTGTTGTTCACACCGAAGAACCCAAATTTATAGTTGAAAGTGATATTGAGGACTTTTGGTCAAACCAGCACGTACACTGGATCAGCGAAGCCCCCGCATCGAAAGAATTAATCCAGGCTTTACTGGAGGATGCCGAGACCTTTCTGGATGACGAATTTGAGAACCAGGATAACCTCTATGCTGAAGATGACGGAGAAGACGATTAAGTTTGGATAATTATGAGCCAATTACCGGAACCCAGAAGAATCACGCGGTCGGATAAAAAAATTATTGCCGGGGTATTGGGCGGATTTGCCGAATACTTCGACATTGATTCGCTGATTGTCCGGATTATTTACGTGGCGCTAAGTCTTTTTACGGCCGGATTCCCGGGGCTCCTGTTGTATCTGGTCCTTTGGCTGATTATTCCAAAAAAATAAAGCCTTTCTGCTTTTAATCCGAAATTTTATTCCTGGGGTACATCCTTTAAACTCAGTTGTATCCGTTTTCGGGCTACATCAACTTCGGTTACCTTTACCTTTACATGTTGATGTAGCTTCACCACTTCGTTCGGGTCGCTGACAAAACGATCAGCCATTTGTGATATGTGGACCAGGCCATCCTGTTTCACGCCTACATCAACAAAAGCCCCGAACTTGGTCAGGTTGGTCACAATGCCGGGCAGCACCATGCCTGCCTGCAAATCCTCTATATTAAAGATCCCGTCGGCAAATTCAAACACTTTGATTCCCTTACGGGGATCTCTGCCTGGTTTAGCCAGTTCAGCCTGAATATCTTTTAAGGTAGGAAGCCCAATCGCCCCATCCGCATATTTTTCAAGCTGAATTTGTTCCTGCATGCTTTTGTTCTCGATCAGTTCGGCGACAGAGCAATGCAGGTCTTTGGCCATTTTTTCCACCACATGGTACGACTCCGGGTGAACAGCCGAATTGTCGAGCGGATTTTTCGCCCCCGGGATGCGCAAAAAGCCGGCAGCCTGCTCAAAGGCTTTTGCCCCCATCCGGGGAACTTTCAGCAGATCTTTTCGCGACGGGAAAGGACCGTTTTCTTTGCGGTAATCAACCAGGTTTTGCGACAACTGCGGCCCCAGCCCCGAAATGTAGGTTAACAGGTGTTTCGAGGCGGTGTTTACATTCACTCCGACCAGATTCACCGCCGATTCCACAACGGTATCGAGGCTTTCTTTCAGGAATTTTTGATCCACATCGTGCTGATACTGCCCCACGCCAATTGATTTCGGATCAATTTTGACCAATTCGGCCAGCGGATCCATCAGCCGGCGGCCAATCGAAACCGCCCCGCGCACGGTAACGTCGTACTGCGGAAACTCGTCGCGCGCCACTTTGGAAGCCGAATAGATGGAGGCGCCGTCTTCGGAAACCACGAATACCTTCAGATCGCGGTCGTAGTGCAGCTTTTTGATGAACTGCTCCGTTTCGCGACTGGCTGTTCCGTTGCCGATAGCAATCGCTTCAATTTGATAGGCACTAACCAGCGAACTTATTTTTCGGGCTGCCTGTTTGGTTTCTTCCTGTGGTTTATGCGGATAAATTGTTTCATTGTGCAGCAAATTCCCCTGGGCGTCGAGGCAAACCACCTTACAGCCGGTGCGGTAACCCGGATCGATGGCCAGTACCCGCTTTTGTCCGAGCGGCGCCGCCAGCAGCAACTGACGCAGGTTTTCGGCAAACACGCGAATCGCTTCCCGATCGGCCCCCAGTTTGGCGGCATTGGCAAACTCCGTTTCGATAGAGGGGGCCAGCAGGCGTTTATAACTGTCTTTCACGGCCAGAGAGACCTGCTCTCCGCATTCGTTTTCCGAACGTACGAAATAGCGGTCGAGTCGTTCCAGAATATCTTCATCGCGCGGGGCAACCGATAAGCGCAAGAAGCCCTCGTTTTCGCCTCTCCGCATGGCCAGCAAACGGTGCGAAGGACAACGTTTCAGGCTTTCTTCCCAATCGAAATAATCACGGTACTTCTCTCCTTCTTCTTCTTTATTTTTTACAACTTTACTTTTAATCACCGCTCCGGTTTCGAAAACGCGGCGTACCATGTTGCGGGCTTTTTCGTTTTCGTTGACCCATTCTGCAATAATATCACGGGCTCCCGAAAGCGCGTCATCCACCGTTTCCACCTCGTCTTTTACAAAGAGATGGACGCGGCTTTCCAAATCCCGCTCCTGTTGTTTCATGATCATTTTAGCCAAAGGTTCCAGACCTTTTTCGCGAGCAATGGCGGCTTTGGTTTTCCGCTTGGGCCTGAACGGCAGGTAAATATCTTCGAGTTCGGTGGAATCAAAACAGCTTTCAATCCGTTTTTTTAATTCTGGGCTCAGTTGCCCCTGTTCTTCGATGGTGTTCAGAATGGTTTCTTTCCGTTTCAACAGTTCTTCCAGCTTAGCCTTTTCATCCTTAATCTGCCCCACCTGTACTTCATCCAGGCTACCGGTCCGTTCTTTCCGGTAGCGCGAAATAAAGGGCACCGTAGCGCCGTCGTCCAACAAATCAATCGTATTTTTTACCTGTACCGGGCTCAGGTTGAGCCACCCGGCTATGCGTTGAATCAATTCGGGAGTCATCATGCGTTTTATTTTGGGGGAACGAAGATACACAGAAAAACGGGGATTTGTGCACGATATCGCCGGCTTATTTTCGGTGAATCCTCTCCTTAGGGCGAAAGAATCGTCCAAACCGGCACCGCGGTAACCGGCATTTATTCTCTTGCGATGTATACCTTAATTTCGCATAAACCCTGCTCCGGGATATCCCTGATGTTTTGATAATCACTCCGATCATCTGCATTAACTACGCCGTCTGCATTGGTATCCAAAAACCTCAAATCGCCGATTTGAGAGGGTTGAAGCTGTAGCGGAGAATTGTCTATTTCCGCCTGACTTTCAAATATTCCATATATCACGTATCCGTCAATTATGTCAACGGCTCCGTTTTTATCTGTCCGAAAATAATAGATCAGGTCCCGGTTAGCATATAACAAAGCTTCCCCCTTTTCATCCGTGATAAGTTTTTCTAGAAGTTCTTTCTGTCCTGATCTATCGTAGTATATCGAGATGTTGGCGCCGGGGGCTAACTCTGCCGTTGGATGCTCTGCCGAGCGGTTTGTGCAGTCAAAAACAGTGAATTTCACCACCGGAAGATAAACAGAAACCGTATAATGTGCCACATTTTTCCCGTCTTCCGACGTGACGGTATACTCAACCGGAGTGGTAAAATCGGTGATCGTTTCTGACGGCGGATATACGACTGCCCCTTCCGACAACTCGATTATCGGGACTAATTTTTTTAAATCTGTATTTTCCGGCGCATTGATGGCTCCTTCATTTCCGTCGAATATAACTTCTCCAAAATCAAAGCTCATTTTCACAATCGAAGTTGCATCGTTTTTTGCGTCATCCTTCCGACATGCCAGCATAAAAATCAGAAAAAGGAACGCTAAGGTTATGGTTTTGAGATTCATTTTGATTTTTGATTGAGTTTGCGTCAAAAAGGTGTTTTGATCCTAAAATTCACCCGGGGGCTTTGATGAGCTGACGGATTTACTTTAGCTGATCTCTTTCGATAAAACATCCAGCAAGATATACCTAACCAAATAAGGTTCCGCCTGCGTAATCTTTTTTACAGTCAATCGATATTCGTAGTCATTCTCAAAATCAAATCCTTCGATCGCGGTCAGTGCCATCCAGCTATTTGTTCCGGTTTTCTTCACATGTAAAGCATCATAGATTTTCGGAACCTGGTTGCCTTCTACTTCTTCATATTCAATCGGATATCTTGGAATAAACTTAACAGTTTCCGGCGACACAAAAAGTTCCATCTCTTCTTCACGGTCTTCCGTGATTACTTTCTTTTTCGAAAGAAGCCCGATAAATACATACTTCACCGAAGAAACATCCTGCGGAGGTTCTTTCATCCAAATCTTTTTCACGTTCAGGGTATATTCATAACCCCGTTCATAATCAAAATCAAATCCTTCGGTCAGGATATCAACCAACATCCGCTTTTGATTGTCATCACTGTCGGAAAACAGCAAGGGCTCGGTCAGGATATCGCTCAATACGCTGGCCCCGTAGCCCGTTTCTTCGTAAATGGTCATTTCAACGATTTTCTCTTTATCTCCATTCGATTCTTTGAGACAGCCCGTGAAAAAAACACCGACCAGGACGAACGTAAAAAGTAAATTCGGTTTTTTCATTTTTTCAAAGTTTAAATTCGGTTTACACACCGGTGTAGATGAACAAAATAACCAAAAAGTTGCGTAATGATTATGAATTGACAGCTAATTTGGAATCATTTTAATTCGACATTGAATTATTTACTATTTTTATCATTTTACAAAAAAACAGATACACAAAATTTAATAACTAAACGGATAAACTATGACCAATCGTCGTGATTTCTTAAGAACAGCAACAGCATTTACGGCCGGTTCAGCATTTATACCTTCGCTGATCTCGTGCCAGCCGGAGAAAAAAATTATCGGTTTACAACTGTATACCGTTCGTGATAAAATTAATGCCGACCTGAATTCGACGCTCGAAAAACTGGCACAAATTGGCTACAACTCGCTCGAAGCTGCCGGGTACAACATGAACGACAGCACGTTCTACGGGATGGCTCCCGATGCTTTTGCTTCGTTAACCAAAGGCATGGGCATGACCTTGCATGCTTCGCACACCGTTTATGAATTGGACGGCGCTGAAAAAGTCAGCGAAGACGCGGCAAAAGCAGGCGTTGAATACCTGATTTACCCGTATTTGCCCGATAACCTGCGAGAAAACCTGGATGGCTATAAAGCTACCGCCGAAAAATTCAATAAAATGGGCGAGATTGCCCAAAAATACGGTTTGAAGTTCGGCTACCACAACCATGCTTTCGAATTTGAAGAAATGGAAGGGCAAATCCCGATGGATTTGTTAATCAGCCAGACCGACCCGGCGCTGGTTACTTACGAGATCGACCTGTATTGGGTCACCCGGGGCGGATATGATCCGGTTGATTATTTCAGAAAATACCCGGGGCGTTTCGAACTATGGCATGTAAAAGATATGGTGACCACCGACGATATGTTCTTTGCCCCCGTTGGGCACGGGCGAATTGATTTTGAAAAAATCTTTGCTGAAAAAGCGGCTGCCGGCATGAAGTATTTCTTTGTAGAGCAAGACCGGTTCCGGGACCTCGACCCCTTCGAAAGCGTTGAACTCAGCTTTAATTACCTGAATCAGGCCAAATTTGTTTAATTTTGATTCGTTTTAATCTTTAACACCCCCGCCAAAATCCTTTCTTTCACCTTACCGGCGGGGGATTTTTTTGCTTGTTTTTTAAGGACATTTGAAGCAAGATGATAACAACTACCCTTGCGGGCACTGATTTCGATGAGTTAAAACGTGCTGTTTAATGCTTCCACGGTTGTGAGGTTCAATGGTTCCCTTCTGTTCTTTTTCATCCGGTTATGAATGAAGTCAATACGTCAAAACAAAATTATGAACATGTGTTTGTTTTTTCGTAAATTACATCATCCTTATGTCATACTAAAATCAGTATTCATACAAAATCTGACTGCCTGAATTGGTGATATTCAGTAAAACCCGATTACCATTCACCCGCAATCTTTTGATATCGAAGGTGACTTCTTTTCCGATATAAGCATCGCACATTTCCTGATTGTTTAGCGACAATCTTAAATTCCGCTGCGGAGGATCGGAATACAGGACTGCTTCTGAATCAATTAGTTTAACCTTCCAACTGCTCCCGCTACATCCGCTTGACGCAAAATTGATTTTTAAACAATCGCCTGCCAATTCGACACTGATGATCGTTAGCTGGTCATCGGGAGCGGTCAGGTACTGATCCCCGTCAACAACAACCAGCCGATCACAAACCGGAGAGCGGCAATCGTCGTCCTTATCTTTTGTACACGACATGAAAAATGAGCAGATCGCCACAGCAGCAAATAGAAAATTCGAGGCTTTCATAGGTATCTTTTTTCTCAAAGATGCAAAAGGCTAAGGGCCGGTTGCGTTGCCTGCAAATTTCTCCGCCAAGCTGATTTTCCGTTTCACGCCGGTCTGTAAAAAAAGCCAGTCATACGACTGGCTGTATATCGTCAAACAACTTTTATCAGGACGGATCGGTTTTTTCCAGATAGGCCCGGTGTTTAATAAATTCATCCACGGAAGGGATGTCGTTGTAATGCCATTTATATAAAACAGTGCCGCTTTTTAACAGGAACAATCCCGGATTGGAGCGAATCATGGTTTTCAGGGTAATTTCGTCACAATTAAAAAACTCGAAAGGCAAATCATAAACCTGTACAAACTGCTCTGCTTCATCGTAAATTGTTGAAGTAAGCCCAATGAAGTTCAGCCCGTCGTTCATCGCGTATTGAGACAGCTCTCTGATTTCATTGATTTTTGACTTATTGGATTTCTCCAGATTATAGGCCACCAGAATAAAGGTGAAGTTGTCGTCGTACAGGAAAAAATCTTTAATATCCTCGCCGTAGGACGTTTCGATGGTGAAATTCTGAACAGGCGGCTCATACCCTTTTTTAACGAGTTTGGAATCCATCGACACGAATTCCCAGGTCAGACTGTCCTGCCAGGGATAATTGTCCTGGTTGAACTTTTCGGTTTTCCCGGTCGTCTTGTTTTTATAGTACATGATGTTTGTCCACTCGTCGGCAGGCGCACCTTCGGGGACCTTCATCCCCTCAATGATATTGGCTCCCACCTTATACGGGCGAAAATCGATGATTGGTAAATGATTAAACGAATAATCAACCAGGTAAGCAAACACCAGAACAGTCGCCCCGCTCAGGATAGCCGGAATCAGCGAAAGCTTTGCCGGGCCGAATTCGGAACGATAACGGAACACAATAACGGCAAAAGCCAGGAAAACAATGTTTTTATAAAAGGTTTGCCAATTGGTAAGCACCAGGGCATCGCCAAAACAACCGCAGTCGGTAACCGGATCTTTTATGGCGATAAACAGGGTAAGCCCCGTGAAAAAAAACATGAACAACAGGGCAACAATCGAAAAAAACCGGAGAAAAACATTGGTCAGCAAAGCCAGGCCGGTGATAAACTCGGTGGCCGACAACAAAATTCCCAGCGGAAGCGATAAGGAGCTTAGCCCGTCCATCCCCCAGGCGCTGAAGTAGTCGGTAAACTTATAGGCCGATCCCCAGGGATCAATTCCTTTGACAAAACCGGAGAAAATAAAAACCAGGCCCAGCAATATCCGGGCGATATGCCAAAATACCTTCATCGTAATTTTTGTTTATTTGTAAAACTCCAGCATTATTAACGCAAAAACGGCATAATTGATCATGTCCAGGTAATTTGCATCAACTCCCTCCGAAATAATTGTTTTTCCGGCATGGTCTTCAATTTGTTTGATTCGCCTGATTTTCATTAAAATCAGGTCGGTTACCGAGCTTAGCCGCATATTTCGCCAGGCTTCGTCGTAATCATGATTTTTATTCAGCATCAGCTCTTTGGCCTGATTAAACCAAGCCAGGTACAATTGCAGGGTTTCGTCGGGGCTCAGATCATCTACTTCCGAAGTTCCCTTTTCGAGCTGGATCAGCGCCATGATGCAGTAATTGACAATGCCGATATATTCCGAACGGCTGTCCTCTTTAACTTTCATGGTGCCCTTCATCTCAATATTGCGGATCCGGCAGGCTTTGATATAAAGCTGGTCGGTCAGCGAGCTGGTCCGTAAAATTCGCCAGGCTGTCCCGTAATCGTTCATTTTCTTCGTAAAAATATCCTGACAGATGCTGATCACTTGATCATATTCCTGAATTGTTTTTTCCATTAGGTGTTTGAATTTATGTCGATTATGGTAAGTAAGCTACCCGGCTGGAATCACCGGTTTTACCCGCTAAGTTCTGCTGTGTTCGAGATTTCATCGTCCTTTTTCCCCGGCCCTGTAGCTTCATCTTGATTTCGTTGATACATTCAGCCATAAAAATAGGAATTAAATGTGTAATTTGACGGCATTATTTTACTTTTGTAAGAAGCATTGTTTAACTTCTCAAATCTTGATGATCTATGTTAATCACCGGTTCGGCAAGCAAGTTCTTTAAACGTAAAAATACAATTTCACTCAACGGCAAGTTACTGGACCTGACCAACCCGCTTGTTATGGGTATTTTAAATGTGAGTTCCGACTCATTTTACGACGGAGGCAAATATGTTACCGAAGATGCCGTTTTAAAAAGAGTGGAACAAATGGTTAAAGAAGGTGTTGACATTGTTGATGTTGGCGCCATTTCAACCCGGCCTGGCTCCGACAGTGTATCAACAAAAGAAGAACTTACCCGCTTATTACCTGCTGTAACTGCCATCAGGAAACATTTCCCGGATATTCCCCTGTCGATCGACACCTTTCGCTCCTGGGTTGCCCTGCGTGTGATCGACGAAACCGGCGAATGTATTGTTAATGATATTTCGGGCGGTAATTTTGACGAGCACATGTTCGACACCATTGCCAAATTAGGCGTTCCGTATATCCTGATGCACATTCAGGGAACCCCGCGGACCATGCAGGATAACCCGCAGTATGAAGACATCATTAAAGACATTTCGAAATATTTCTCCGACAAAGTACGAAAACTCACCAAAGCCGGCGTGAGAGACGTCATCATTGATCCGGGCTTTGGATTTGGAAAAAGTTTGAATGATAATTATGACCTGCTTAACAAGCTGGATTCCTTTAAAGTGTTTCAATTACCCTTATTAGTAGGCCTTAGCCGAAAATCTATGGTTTACAAACTGCTTGAAACTGATCCGGAAAACAGCCTTTCAGGGACAATCACCGCCAATACCATGGCCTTACTTGGCGGAGCCGACATTTTACGGGTTCACGATGTCAGGGAGGCGGTGCAATCGGTCAGTTTATTTAAAAAGATTAAGGAAGTGGCCAAATAGATGAACCTTTTTATCACCATACGCATTCTCGATCTGCTGGATATTCTGATGGTAGCTTTCCTGCTTTACCAGTTGTATAAGCTGATACGGGGCACGGTAGCTTTCAATATTTTCATCGGGCTTTTTGTCATTTACCTGTTTTGGCTGTTGGTCAGGGCGCTCAACATGGAATTGATCGATACCCTGATGGGGCAATTTATCGGGGTGGGCGTGTTGGCGCTTATCGTGGTTTTTCAACAGGAAATCCGTCGTTTTTTATTACTGATCGGTAGTAACAATCAGGTAAACAGGCTGTTCGGAATGGATAAGCTTTTTTCGTCGGATAAACACAAGGCCGTGACCAATCAGCAGTTAAAAATGCTGGTCAAGGCATGCGAAAATATGGCGCGCACCAAAACGGGGGCCTTAATTATCATTGCGCAGCAATCGGAGCTTCGGGAGTTTGTACGTACCGGCGAGAAAATTAGCGCCCGTATCTCCGATGCCTTGCTCGAAACCATTTTTTTTAAAAATACCCCGCTTCACGACGGCGCACTCATTATCATCGGTAACCGGATTGCTGCCGCACGTTGCATCATGCCAATTACCGAAAAACGAGACCTCGATCCTTCGCTGGGGCTCCGGCACCGGGCAGCCCTTGGAATTACTGAAGTTACAGATGCCATCGCCATCGTGATTTCCGAAGAAAAAGGGAAAATTTCGCTAGCCCAGGCCGGAGAGATCCACCTGCATATTTCGCTGGCCGAATTAACAAAAAGATTGGAAGATGTTTTTCAACCCATCAACGACGAGTTAGAATAACATGGAACTGGTAGTTTTTCAATCAGGAGACATCACTTATACGCTTACCGAAGTCATTCTTCTCGCGTCGGTAATACTTGTGGCTACCTTTATCAATCATTTCAGTGTCAGCCTGGTTAACAAGGTTGAACGCAGAAAACAATTCCCCGCAAAATTTGCCCGTTTTATTCGGCAAGGAATACGTTTCTTCATTTGGTTTGCAGCCCTGATGCTCTCCCTGAAAATTTTACATATCCACCACCAGTCGGTTTCACTTTTTCCATTGTATACCGGAGAAAAATTTACGATTAAGGTGGTCAATTTGTTTATAATTTTTCTGATCGTTTATTTCACCCGGATTCTTGTTTATATACTGGAATACCTGATGGACAAGCGCGTCAAGCAGAAACATATGGACATCGGGCGCGGAAAATCCCTCATGCAAATCATCAAATACCTGGCCTGGATGATCGGCTTTATTGTGATTATCGGTTCCTTGGGATTTCAAATCACCTTGGTTGTCGCCAGTATATCGGCCTTATTGGTTGGGGTTGGGTTCGGGTTACAACATATCTTTAACGATTTCTTTTCGGGTATCATTATCTTGTTCGACGGCTCCATCGAAGTCAATGACATTGTTGAAGTGGAGGGTGTGGTTGGCCGGGTCCTGGAAATCGGCCTTCGGGTATCGAAAGTACTGACACGCGACAATGTCGTTATTATTGTTCCAAATTCGCGGTTTACAGGCGAAAAAGTGATTAATTGGACCCATAATGAAGAAGTTACCCGCTTTCAGGTAAAGGTAGGCGTGGCCTACGGTTCGGATGTGAGGCTGGTGGAGCGGATTTTACTTGCCGCGGCAGCCCGCCATGAACTCATCGTCAAAGAACCGAAAGCCTTTGTCCGATTTAATGATTTTGGAGAATCGTCGCTTGATTTTGAGTTGCACTTCTGGACAGAAAATGATTTTATTGTTGAGAGCATCAAAAGTGACCTTCGCTTTATCATTGACGATGAATTTCGGAGGAATCAAATTGAGATTCCCTTTCCCCAACGCGACCTGCATCTCAAATCCAAACATTTCGAATAAACCATCGCCGGGCTCGCGACCGATATTAAATTAGCAGTCTAAACTGGTTTCCTGCCGACGCTTCATTCCGTCAGTCTCCCATTTTTGCTACCTTTGCCCCACTTTCTTTAGCAAAGGAATACACAATGAATACAAAAAACCGAATTACGACATTATTTAACATCAAATACCCGGTCGTGCAGGGTGGTATGGTTTGGTGCAGCGGATGGAAACTGGTGTCAGCCGTCAGTAATCACGGAGGCTTGGGCCTGCTGGGCGCCGGATCGATGCACCCCGATACCCTGCTCGAACACATTCAAAAGACAAAAAAAGCAACCGATAAGCCTTACGGGGTCAATGTTCCGTTGTTTTATCCCGAGTTGGAAACCATCATGGAAATTATCGCTGCCGAAAAAGTGCCCATTGTTTTCACCTCGGCCGGCAGCCCGAAAGCCTGGACCAACTGGCTGCACCAACGCGGGATCATGGTTGCCCATGTGATTGCTTCTTCGTACTTTGCAAAAAAATGCGAGGAGGCCGGAGTAGATGCCATTGTAGCCGAGGGTTTTGAAGCCGGCGGCCATAACGGACGCGATGAAACAACCACCCTGACCCTGATCCCCTCGGTGCGAAAAACTACGGACATGCCCTTAATGGCGGCAGGCGGTATCGGCTGCGGACGTTCCATACTGGCGGCGATGACCCTGGGGGCTGACGGCGTTCAAATCGGGTCGCGCTTTGCTGTCTCGCAGGAGTCGTCGGCACACCCCGAATTCAAAAAGCTGGTTGTTTCGCTGGGCGAAGGCGGGACCAAGCTGGCACTAAAGAAACTGTCTCCTGTCCGACTGATTAAAAATGAATTTTTTAACAAGGTGAATGAATACGAATTACGCGGAGCATCTGAAGAAGAACTTCGCCAACTTCTGGGACGCGGACGTGCCAAAAAAGGCATCTTTGAAGGCGACCTGAACGAAGGCGAGCTCGAAATCGGACAAGTATCGGCCATGATCGATTATATTCCAACAGTAGCAGAAATTATGCATACCCTGATCAACGATTTTGAACAAGCCCGTCGCGAACTTGTTGAAGGTACAAATTTTCATTTCAGCGTATGATCCAATTCTACAGGCATCAACTCAATAACGGGCTCAGCGTCCTGGTATATCCGGACTATTCGACACCGATGGTGGCGCTCAATCTGTGTTATCATGTAGGAGCAAAATATGAAGACCCTAAGCGCACCGGCTTTGCCCATCTGTTTGAACATTTGATGTTTGGCGGCTCAAAACATATTTCCGACTACGATATTCCTCTGCAGCAGGCCGGGGGAGAAAACAACGCCTATACCACCAACGATTTTACCAACTATTACCTGACTGTTCCGAAAACAAACCTGGAAACCGGGTTTTGGCTCGAGTCAGACCGGATGCTCGAACTCGCTTTTTCGGAAGAAAGCCTAGATGTACAACGAAATGTGGTGATTGAAGAATTCAAACAACGCAACCTGAACCAGCCCTACGGAGATGTTTGGGCCTTAATCCGCGACCTGGCTTACCGGGTGCATCCGTATAACTGGCCAACCATCGGAAAGGAAATCAGCCACATCGCCGATGCCACCCTCGACGATGTCAAATCGTTCTTTTACCGCTTCTATGCGCCCGACAATGCTGTTTTGGTTTTAAGTGGAAATGTTGATGTTGACAAAAGTCTCAGGCTAGCCGAAAAATGGTTTGACCCCATTCCCTGCCGGCAAGTCATCAAGCCGCAGTTACCGGAAGAACCGGAACAAACCGTTTTCCGTGAATTAACCGTTGAACGTTCAGTCCCCGATACGGCTTTGTACCTGGTTTTTCATATGGCCGACCGGCGCAAACGCGAATATTACATCTGCGATCTGATTTCGGATGTGTTATCAAACGGTAACTCGTCGCGCCTGCATCAAAAACTAATCAAAGAAGAAAGGCTTTTTATTGAACTTGATGCTTACGTTTCGGGGGACCATGATCCGGGACTGTTTATTATTTCCGGAAAATTATCGAAACAGGTCAGCATTGAGCAGGCAAAAAAGGCCTTGTGGAATGAACTGCAGAAACTTCAGCAGGAACCTGTATTGACTTCGGAACTGGAAAAAGTAAAAAACAAGCTCGAAGCCAACCATATATATGCGCAGATGAATTACCTGAATATGGCTCAGGAACTGGCT
Organism: Gaoshiqia hydrogeniformans; assembly: GCF_049347105.1. GTDB lineage: Bacteria > Bacteroidota > Bacteroidia > Bacteroidales > Prolixibacteraceae > Gaoshiqia > Gaoshiqia hydrogeniformans. The sequence goes on along the minus strand of NZ_CP186334.1, from coordinate 4,608,758 downwards.
ACGCTCGAAAACATTGAAAAAGCGGAACTGATTAACGAAGAGCTGAATATCTACCGATCGGTTAGTCCGGCCGAACTGATGCTGACTGCACAAAAGATTTTCTGCCCCGAAAACTGTTCTCAACTTAATTATCTTGCCAAACAATGATCAACAGATACATGGCGCCTCCGGTCAGGCCAACCGATAAACCTGAAATTCTTCAAGCAGAAAAAACAAGGCTGGACAATGGGATCCCGGTTTATTCGCTTCGCGCGGGAACGCAGGATGTTTGCAAAATTGATTTTATATTTGAGGCCGGTTCCTGGCAACAAACCAATCAGTTAGAGGCAGCCTTATGTAATGCGATGTTACAGGAAGGAAGCCGGTTGTATTCGGCTCCCCGGATTGCTGAAATTTTCGATTTTCACGGGGCTTACCTGCAACTGTCGGCCAACCAGCATGATGGCCTGATCAGTATCATCAGCCTGACCCGGCACTTGCCCGAATTAATGCCGGTAATCGAAGATTTTATTAAAAGGCCCACCTTCCCGCAGCACGAATTTGAGACTTTGGTGCAACGCCGGAAACAGCGCTTTTTACTCGAAAACGAAAAAGTGAAAGTGCTGTGCCAGAAAGAGTTCTCCACCTTATTATTCGGCAAAGGTCATCCCTACGCGCAAACTGTGAAAGCCGAAGATTTCGATCTGATTCAGCGGGAATCATTGCTCAGCTTTTACGACCGGTTTTACCATGCAGGCAACTGCGAGATCCTGCTGGCCGGCCGGTTTGACGACCATGTTGAGCGCTTGCTCAATGCTCATTTCGGAGGTAGCGACTGGTTGCAGATAAAGCACGCTGATCCTGCTTTTCAGGTCAATCCATCAGTCATGAAACAACTGCACTTCCCCAAAGCCGACTCGATTCAATCGGCTATACGTATCGGAAAAATTCTTGTCAATAAAAGCCATCCGGATTATCTGCCCCTGCAAATACTCGTCACCATCCTTGGCGGTTATTTCAGTTCGAGGCTGATGGCCAACATTCGCGAAGAAAAAGGTTACACCTACGGGATAGGTGCCAGTTTTATCAGTTTAAAAGAACTGGGGTACCTCGTTATCTCAACCGAGGTAGATAAAAGCTATACCGAAAACACCGTCGCCGAAATTTTTAACGAAATGGAAAAGCTGAAACAGGAAGCTGTTGGAGAGAGCGAGCTTGACCGGGTACGGCAATACCTGCTGGGCGAATTTGTACGTGATCTCGACGGTCCGTTTGCCCTGGCGCAAGCCTTTCGGAATGTCCACGATTTTGGGCTCGACTATACCTTCTACGACCGTTATTACCAAAGCCTGATGCAGGTTTCTCCCGCCCGGTTGCAGCAATTAGCCCAAAAATATTTTGACCAGGACAGTTTTTACACGGTTGTAGCCGGTAGTTTAACTTAATTTTAAACCAACATCCGGAGCGTTTCAATCCAAAGCGGATGGTCGTTCAGGCTTTCAACCAACTGGACTTTTTCGCCGCCATGTTCCACAAATAAATCCTGGTATTCAATTCCGATTTCAACTGAAGTTTCGAGACAGTCGGCCACAAAAGCAGGTGCAACCACGAGGATCCTTTTTTTACCTTCTTTGGCTTTTTTGATCAGCAATTCATCGGTAAAAGGTTCCATCCAGTTGCGGTCGAGGCGCGATTGAAAAGATACCGAATAACCGGCAGTGGTCAGATTTAACGCCTTGGCCAGCAGGCGCGAGGTATGATAGCAGGTAGCCCGGTAACAAAATTTACCGTGCTCGGGCATCTCGTCCGTACAACTACAGGCAGCCGAATCGACCCGCGGATGCACTTTATTTAATTGCCGGTTCGGCAGACCGTGATATGAAAAAACGATGTGGTCCCAGCTTTCCGGCTGATATTCCCGAATACGCGACGCAAAAGCTTCCACAAACTTCGGATGATCGTAAAACTGGCCGACCAGGCGTAGTTCAGGAATCACTTCCCAGCCGGAAATCTCTCTGGCTACGTACTGAAATATCGTGCCGGTTGTTGATGAAGCATATTGAGGAAAAACCGGTATCACCACTATTTTCCCGAAACCCCGCCGGCGTACTTCCTGTAAAACCTGCTTCAATGCCGGATTCTGGTAGCGCATGGCCGTGAACACTTCATACCCGTCGCCCAGCGCCTCCTGAAGCTTTACTCTGTTTTTTTCGGCATTTACCAGCAAAGGCGAACCTTCGTCGGTCCATAACATCTGATAGAGTTTGGTTGATTTTGGAGCCCGGAATGGCACGATAATCAGGTTGACCAGCAACTTTTGCGGAATGAGCGGCAAGTCGATAACCCGGCGGTCATTCAAAAACTGAAATAAGTAACGCCGAACAGCAGGCACTTTTGGTTCGTCGGGCGTGCCTACATTCACCAGCAAAACAGCGGTGCGTTTTGAATGATCTGTCCCTTTCATTGCTTTTTGGTTTTTATACGTTTTTCTTTAGGTAAACAAATTTTCTCTCAGGGGGTTGAAACAGCCCCTGTTATTAGCCGTTCAGCCAGTCGATCTCTTTTCTTAGTAAGCGAAGCGTTTCCTCTTCGCGCGAACCCGGTTTTGCCTGATAATCGTAAGTCCACGAAGCCATTGGCGGCATGCTTAAAAAAATGGACTCGGTGCGGCCATCAGATTCCAAACCGAATTTGGTCCCCCGGTCGTATAACAGGTTAAACTCCACGTAACGGCCTCTTCGCAGGCTTTGCCAGTTTTTTTCAGCCTCAGTAAATTCCCGGTTACGGTTTTTACTCAGCAGTTCGATGTAAATGCGCGGATAGGCTTCGGCCAGATCCCGGGTGAAAGCAAACAGCTTCTCAAAAGCTTCGTCCTCATCCGCCGGCCGGTGATCGAAAAAAATACCGCCGATGCCCCGTGTTTCATTCCGGTGTTTTAAAAAGAAATAATCGTCGGCCCACTTCTTAAAATCAGGATAGTAAGCAGTATCAAAACGATCGCAGACCGTTTTCAGCTCGCGGTGAAACCAGGACGCTTCCTGCCTGTCCACATAATGCGGCGTCAAATCGATTCCTCCGCCAAACCACGATTGGCCCGAGCTTAACTCAAAATAACGGACATTCATATGGGTTACCGGAACATGCGGGTTTAAGGGATGGATAATGGATGAGATTCCGCTGGCAAAGTACTCCTGCCCCTCTTCAATAGCGAGGGCTTTGCGCATGCTCGGTGTTACGGTCCCGCCGACAGCCGAAAAATTGACCGCGGCCTTCTCAATGGCATCGCCTCCCTGAAACACCATCGTGTACCCGTGTCCAATAGCTTTTTCCCAACGATCTGTTATAAATTCTGATTTTCCGTCTGCTGTTTCCAGTTGCTGACAGATTTGCTGCTGCAATTTACGGTAAGTGGTTGCTACCCGGTCTTTTCTCATGGTTTTTTATTGTAAATCCATACTGTGAGCCGACCCTTGCCGTACTTTTTACATGAAAACTCAGGTCAGGCTTTCAGCTATCATTCGTCCCTGTCTGATCCGGTCGGCCATGCCAATACCGTCGCGGATATTCCCGGCCAGTATCAAACCCGGATTTGCTTTTTCCAAATCAGCAATGGCAGCCAGTTTCTCTTCCGACTCGATGCCGTACTGCGGGATCGCATGTTGATAGCGATTTACTACCAACAAGTCAGGGGCCCATTTTGTTAGGCCCAGGAGCATTTTTAGTTCGGAAGAAACAATATTCCGGATCTCTTCATCGGCCAGATCAACCATTTCGGGTTTACGTACGCCGCCTAAGAAGGTAGAAATCAGCACGCCACCCTCCGGAGCCCGGTTTTTCAGAAACGAAGACAGAAACAGACATCCGAGAACCTGCCGTTTTTCGCGGAACGGGATTAAACCGCCAAAGGCCTTTAAATTGATGCCTTCCCATTTTTTAAAGCCAACCGAAACCTGTACCACGCGGGCGTATGGTAGTTTTTCGATTTTAGCCAGCTGAGCGGTTGGTATAAACTCAAAAATATTTTTTAAGGCATAGGCGCCTACTGTCGAAATAACCTGATCAAAATAAAGCGGCGAGGAGCCGGTATACGCCAATTCGTAGCCCTGGCTCAACTTGCTTACTTCTAGACCGGCTGCATTCAGGTGAATCCGCTCGGGACCAATCTTTCGGACCAGCGCATCAATCAGGTTCGACAAGCCATCTTTCAGCGAAAATACCTGCCGGGTCGCTTTTTTGTCGCGTTCGCTTTTCGGCTCTTTTGCTTTCCTGATCGTCCCGCCGATAAAACTGCCGTATTTCTGCTCCAGGTTATATAACTTGGGCATGGCGTATTTGGTAATCAGCTTTTCGGGATCGCCCGAGTAAATGCCCAGGATAAACGGATCGACCGCATAATCCAGAAAGCTTTTGCCCATCCTGCGCCTGACCAGATCGGCCAATGATTCATCCGGATTGGTTCCCGGTTTTCGGAAAGGTTCGCCCAATAAACGTAACTTGTCGGCAAATGAAAACAAGGGAGTCCGGATACCTCCAATCAAACCCGAAGGCAGGGCATGCCAGCGGTCGCCTTTCCATATCCAGCGGTATTTGGCCGTTTCGTCGGCTATTTCCAGTTCACACAAACCGCCCAGTTCTTCAATTAATTCGGCCGCTTCCGGATGGCTCAATACCCCGGTGCTGGGTCCGTTCTCATATAAAAAACCATCTTCCCGGACTGTTTGGATCACTCCTCCAGCCCGGTCTGATTTTTCAAAAACAGATACGTCAATTCCTCGTTTTAAAAGATAATACGCAGTAGTCAATCCGGTTAAACCGGCGCCGATAACGGCTACTTTTTTCATACGTTTAGACTGATTTTGAAAATTTGCGGTTGGAGTCGCCAATATGAATATCAAAGACGGCCGAAATATTCCTTAAAAAGAACCGGCCAATATCGTGGATCACCACTTCGTCATCGGTGTATTCAAGCAGATGATCGGCCTTAAACGGTTCGAGCTTTTCATTCGTAAAGTTAAGTAACTGCTTGATTTCGGATGAAGTTGTTCCAAAGTTATCGGCAACCTGCTGCCACGACAAATACTGGTTGCACATGATTTCGTTGATGATTTGGCGGATAATTTTTTCGGTCCGCGAAAGGGTGTAGCCTTTTACAATCTGTATTTCGCCTTTTTTCAGGTGCTCTATATACTCTTTCACGGTGCGTGCATTTTGGGCGTAAACATTCTCGAGCTGGCTGATGCCGGTTACGCCGAAAGCATACACCTGCCCGGTTGTTTCGCGGGTACAGTATCCCTGAAAATTCCGGTGGAGGGTGCGGCTTAACAGCGCCTGCGCCATATCGTCGCCGGGTTTGGCATAATGATCGAGTCCGATGGGGATATACCCGGCTGCTTTAATTTGTTCCCAGGCCGATTCAAACATTTTCACCTTCTCGTCGGCCGAAGGCAAACCATACTTTTCCAGTTTTTGCTGGGCCTTTTTTACCCAGGGTACGTGTGCATACGAAAAGGTCACCAGGCGGTCGGGCGAAACAGCCAGCGCCTGCTCCATGGTTTTTGCAAACGAATCAGCCGTTTGATAGGGCAAGCCGTAAATAAAATCGAGGTTAACCGACATACCCGGATGCGATTTAATCATCGCATACAGCTCGGGAACCGGGATAGCAGGCACTTCGCGGCGAACCGCATTCAGTACCTTCTCCTGAAAATCCTGCACGCCCATACTGATGCGGTTGAAACCGAAAGAAGCAAGTTGGTCGATATAGGATTTGTCTAAATGGGCCGGATTGCATTCCACCGCGATCTCCGGATTTTCAATGAAGCGAAATTCCGAAGTCAGCAATTCCATAATTTCACCGATGTATTCAGCCGGAAGCGCATTGGGCGTACCCCCTCCCCAGTGGATTTGCGACACCTTGCGGTTCTTGTCCAGGAGCGGACGGATCATACGGATTTCCTTTTTCAGGACATCCACATAGTCGCGCATTAACAGCTGGTCGCGCGTGATGTGCGTGTTGCAGCCGCAATAAAGGCACAACTGGGTGCAAAACGGGATATGCAGGTAAATGGAAATGTTTTCAGGTTTCTCTCGGTTCGATTGTTCCACGGCGTTCAGGTAGGCGGCCGGACCAAAGTCGTCGCCAAAAAAATTGGCCGGCGGATAACTGGTATACCGGGGAACCGGAATATTGTATTTTTCAACTAATTCTTGAGGTATCTTCATGTATTCTTTTTTTGTTCAGCAAGATCCAAAAATAGCAAAATTTATCTGTTTTGTAAATGAGTTTGACACATATCAACCGGTCCTGATTTACATCTGTTGGCTCCCGCTCCGGTTATATTTCCGGGTCAGCGTTTTCAAAAAAGCTTTATGCGATTTCCGAAGCAGTTTCCATTCCAGCCTCCATTCCCAGTTATCGGTCACGGTTCCCGGCGTATTCATCCGTCCCCGGCCGTCCAGTTCCAGCAGATCCTGCATGGGCAAGATAGCCATTTTTGCCACCGACGCCCAGGCAGCTTCAATTAAACTCCGGTGCATATTTCCCCATCCCGAGTTAAAATACTGTTTCAGGTTCTTCCGTTCAGTTTTTGTTGTCGTTTTCAGCCAGCCAATAGTTGTGTCGTTATCGTGCGTGCCGGTATAAACCACAAAATTCGGATGATAATTATGCGGCAGGTTTTCATTCGTTTCGTCGGATGCGTAGGCAAACTGGAGAACTTTCATGCCTGGTAAGTCAAAATCATTGCGTAATTTTTCCACCTCAGGGGTAATAATGCCCAAATCTTCGGCAATTACCGGTAATTGGCCCAGTTGCGATTTTAGCAGGCTCAGCAGCTCAAATCCTTTGGCCGGAAGCCATTCGCCGTTTATGGCGGTTTCTTCGCCTGCCGGAATTGCCCAAAACGATTCCAGTCCCCTGAAATGATCAATGCGGATCAAATCAAACATCTGCAAGTTAAAGTGCACCCGGGCTACCCACCAGTCGTAATTCCGTTGTTGAAGCCGTTTCCAGTCGAACACCGGGCAGCCCCAATATTGGCCCGTTTCACTGAAATAATCAGGCGGCACACCGCCTACACAGGTCATTTCACCTTGCTCATTCAGTAAAAAAATGTCCTGATTCGCCCAAACATCCGAGCTGTCCTGCGAAACATACAAAGGCAGGTCGCCAACAATCCTGACCCCCTTTGAATTGGCATAGGCTTTCAGCTCCGACCACTGCATGAAAAATACAAACTGCACAAAACAATGAAAGCGGATATCCTCATGGTACCGGTGTTTGGCCACATCCAGTTCGTGATGTCCGCGGTTTCTCAGTTTTTCAGGCCATTCGTTCCAGCACAATTTTTCATCTTTTCCCTTGATGGCGCTGAAAAGGGCATAATCATCCAGCCACCACGAATGCTCATCCAAAAAACGGTAATAATCGTCTTTCCAGTGGTCAAATTTTTCGTTGAAATTGGACCAGGCTTTTCGCAGGAGTTTGGCTTTTCCTTCCGTCACCAAATCATATTCGACCTTTTGCGATGACAATACTGGCATATCTTCCAAATCCTCTTCACCAATTAAACCTGCTTCAATTAGTTTTTCCAGGCTGATTAACAGGATGTTTCCGGCAAAAGCCGAATAAGACTGGTAGGGCGAATTACCATAGCCGGTAGGTCCCAGCGGCAGGATTTGCCAAAGCGTTTGTCCCGTTTCGTGTAAAAAGTCGACAAACTGATAGGCATCGTGTCCCATACTGCCAATACCGTAAGGGTTTGGCAACGAACTGATATGAAGCAAAATACCACTACTTCGATCCATATTCCTGTATTTTTTTTCTGAATTCACCAAGATAACCGGCCGTTTCGCGGACCAAACGCTGTACTTCCAGTCCATGCTTCAGATCGGGGATAAAAGCTTTCTCGTCGGGTCCGCCCAAAAACAGGTAATGTGCATGCACCATCGAACGCAGCCATCCCGGAGGCACATGTCCCGACGGAAAACTGCTGATCGGCTGATAATGGCTCCCGACTACTTGTGTAACCCATTGCCGGGTTTCTTCCAGAAAATAGACGAATTGTTCCGGCCGGTGAGACGAATAGCGCAGACAACCTTTCTCTGCATAAATTTCGAGATCGACCAGGTCGCCGGTCCCGGAACTGATCCGGCTGGCCGACAAGTGCCCCACCGCCCTGCTTGGAGGATCATACAACGCGATCGAACTGAACAAATCCGAATCGGCCGGCACATCGCCGAAGTTACCGCCCTGCAAGGCCCCGGTAATTTGAAGCTGCTCGCCCAGGAAAGCCAGCAACAAGCTAATTCCGTGAGAACCCAGGTCGGCCATCGCCCCCCCGTCGGGCGCCGCAACCAGGCGTGTTTTCCGCTTATCACGGTAAGCCTGCTGCAGGTAATCGGCATGATAATATTTCAGGTCGAAGTGAATAGGCCTGCCCAACTTGCCCGACTTCCAGAAGTTCAGCGCCTCCCGTACCGAAGCGGTTTGCAGGTATTGAAAACCAACCTGAACCTTTACACCGGGCCCTAAATTTTGCTGCCATTGCCACATCTTCGTTTCCTCTTCCGCTGAAGCGCAAACCGGCTTTTCCAGGTAGATAAACCTGACATTTGGCATTTTAAGCGCCTTTTCCAAATGCTCAAAATGAACTTTATTGGGGCCTAAAATAAAAACAGCGTCCAACTTCCTGTTCTGAAAAAACTCATCCTCCTGTTCTGCCCGCCTGAACCCAAACTGAGAAGCAAATTTTTCACGTTTCTCCCGGGTGGCAGAACAAACTGATTCAAAGGTAATTCCTGGAACCTGATCATAGTAATACTTTAGGGACTGTAAGGCATAGGCGTGGGCACGTGCGATTCCGCCGGCCCCTAAAAATCCAACGTTTATATGGTTCATGGTATGGGGTTCTGTTTCAGGCAAAAATATAACTTTTCAACGGGCATCGGTTCTTTCCGCTTAAAAAGATTCACATGAATGACTGACAAATCCGCCCTGAAACAGTACCTTTGCGTTCAATAAAAAATGCAGATTTATGGCAATAATAGGCTCATTGAATGAACTGGAGGTGTTAAAAACAGTCGATTTTGGAGTTTATCTCGACGGCGGCCAGCATGGCGAAATCCTGATGCCGAAACGATATGTTCCCGAAAATTGTCAGGTTGGCGACACCGTGGAGGCCTTTATTTACCTCGACTCGGAAGACCGTTTGGTGGCTACCACCGATAAACCATACGTTATGGTCGGTGAATTTGCCCGCTTAAAGGTTGTTTCGACTACTGCCGTTGGCGCCTTTCTCGATTGGGGCCTGCCCAAGGACCTGCTCGTTCCCTTTCGTGAGCAGCAGGTAAAAATGGAAGAAGGGAAATCGTACCTGGTTTTTGTTTACCTCGACGATGAAAGCCAGCGGATTGTTGCTTCATCCAAACTCGACAAATTTTTGGATAACGTTCCGGTTGATTTTGAAGTGGGCGAAGAAGTTGACCTGATTATTGCCGGACAAACTGATCTGGGCTACAAAGCCATTATCGACAACTGCCATTGGGGTGTTCTATTTAAAAATGAAGTCTTCAAACCCCTGAAAACCGGCGATAAGCTGAAAGGGTACATTAAAAATATCAGGCCGGACGAAAAAATCGATCTCTCGCTCGAAAAGGCCGGTTATGAAAAGATTGACGGCATATCGAACGCCGTACTGGATAAGCTGAAAGCGGCAGGAGGTTACCTGCCCTACAACGATAAAAGCGGGCCGGAAGTGATTTCAAAGGTGTTTGGCATCAGCAAAAAGAATTTCAAAAAGGCTGTTGGCGCCTTGTACAAACAACGGCTGATCAACATCGAAGAACAAGGAATCAGGCTGGAAGAATGAGTATTCAGTATTCAGTATTCAGTATTCAGTCTCAGTGACTAGTCTCTGTTTCGCAACCCGAAACAGGTAACACGTAACTCCAAACATGAAGCTTTGTATTGCAGAAAAACCAAGTGTTGCCAAAGAAATTGCACAGATTATCGGGGCCAAGAACCGGAAAGACGGTTATTTTGAAGGGAATGGCTACCAGGTAAGCTGGACCTTTGGACACCTGTGCACACTGAAAGAGCCCAACGATTATACCGACCGCTGGAAATACTGGAATCTGCGCGAACTGCCTATGATCCCTTCCCGGTTTGGCATTAAGGTTATTGACGACGAAGGGGTGAAAAAGCAGTTCAACATTCTGAAGAGTCTGATTGAAAAAGCCGATGAAATCATCAATTGCGGTGATGCGGGCCAGGAAGGAGAACTGATCCAGCGCTGGGTGTTGACAAAAGCACAAAACAAAGCGCCGGTAAAACGGCTTTGGATTTCATCGCTCACCGAAGAGGCGATCCGCGAAGGATTTGACAAGCTCCTGCCAGGAGAAAAATTCGACAAGCTTTACGAAGCGGGCAGCGCGCGGGCCATTGGCGACTGGTTGCTTGGCATGAACGCCACCCGTTTGTACACGATGAAATACGGCCAAAACAAACAGGTGCTTTCCATCGGACGCGTGCAAACCCCTACCCTGGCCATGCTTGTTGAACGGCAACTGGAAATCGAAAACTTTAAACCCGAACCATACTGGGAAATTAAAACGACCTACCGCGATACGGTTTTCGCGGCTACCAGCGGGCGGTTTAAAAGCCCGGAGGAAGCCTCCGAGGTACTGAAGGAAATCACCGGCGTTGATTTGCACATCGCCAAAATTGAAACAAAAAACAGCAACGAACATCCTCCCAGGCTTTTCGACCTGACCTCCCTGCAAGTGGACTGCAACCGGAAACTCAACCTGAGCGCCGATGAAACACTGCGTACCATTCAATCACTGTACGAAAAAAAGGTGACCACCTACCCGCGCGTGGATACTACTTTTTTGTCGGACGATATATACAAAAAAGTGCCGGGTATCCTGAAAAACCTGAAAAGTTACGAAAGCCTTACCCAACCGGTTTTGGAGGGAGGAAAAATCCGCAAATCGGCCAAGGTGTTTGACAACAAAAAAATAACCGATCACCATGCCATCATTCCAACCGGGCAAAACCGGATCGATCTGACCGAAACCGAACGTAAGGTTTTCGACATGGTAACCAAACGGTTCATCGCGGTTTTTTATCCCGATTGCCAGGTTGCGAACACCAATGCCGAGGCAGAAATCGGGCGCCATTCGTTTAAGGCAACCGGGAAGCAAATTTTAAAGCCGGGTTGGCGGGTCATTTTTCAAAATGAGAAAGACGACAATAGCGAAGACCGCATCCTGCCTGCATTTACAAAGGGAGAACACGGTCCGCACCAGCCCGATTTGCAGGAAAAACAAACCCAACCGCCCAATTATTATACCGAGGCAAGCCTGCTTCGGGCCATGGAGACGGCCGGTAAAAATATGGACGATGAAGAACTTCGCGATTTGATGAAAGAAAACGGCATCGGGCGGCCATCCACCCGGGCCAATATCATCGAAACGCTTTTTCGCCGCCGCTATATTCGCAAAGAACGCAAACGGCTGGTCGCCACACAAACCGGTGTCGACCTGATAAAAAGCATCGAGAATGAACTGTTGAAATCAGCCGAACTTACCGGGCAATGGGAACGGAAACTCCGGTTGATTGAATCGGGAGAACTTGAGATCAGCCGGTTTATGGACGAACTGAAAGCTATGGTGACCGAGGTCATTACCCAGGTAAAAAGTTCGCCCAAAAAGGAGATTACTATTCCGGAAGAAGAGAAGGCTCAGCCAGTGGCAAAGACAGAGAAACAAACCGTAAAAAAGGCAAAGGCGGGGAAAAAGAAAAAGGAGGATGAAGAGGTCGTTTGTCCCCGCTGCGGAAAAGGCCGGCTGCTGAAAGGTAAAGCAGCATGGGGCTGTTCCGGATGGAAAGAAGGCTGTCATTTTACAGTTCCTTTTGTGCTGTACGGTAAAAAACTAACCGACAACCAAATCGCCCAACTGGTTGGCAGGAAAAAAAGTCCCGTGATCAAAGGCTTTGTTTACCAAAATATCAAGCTCGACGGACAGCTGGTCTTAACCGAGGACCACCGGATTCATCTTCAAGCTGAAATAAAAGACGAACCAGGTTGCCCTAAATGCGGGAATGGCAAAATTCTGAAAGGCAAAACCGCCTGGGGCTGTTCCAATTTCAAGGGCGGCTGCGATTTCAGAGTACCTTTCGATATTCAGGAAATTTAGCTGATTTCAGTGAATGCTGCAGTCATCGCCATTAATAGATATCTTCCAGGTATTTCCGTTCGGCCATTAACTGTTCGAGCGAACGGCCGGGAAAGCCGGAAGTCAGCAAGCCGGCCAAGGTTTCGCGTACACCCTTTCCCATTTCGATGGAGCCGCATACATAGATGACCGCTCCTTTGCTGATCCATTCCAGCAATTCCTTCCCTTTCTGCACCAGAAGGTCCTGCACATACACTTTTGTTTGCCCGTCACGCGAAAAGGCCAGATCGAGTCGTTTAAGCGCCTGCAGCCTTTGAAGATCCAGCATTTCAGTTTCATACAAAAAATCTGTCCGGCGGTTTTTCCCTCCAAAAAAGAGCCAGTTTTCCGTTTCTCCCCGGTCAGCCCGTTCCTGTAAAAAAGCCCTCACCGGTGCAATTCCGGTACCGGCAGCAATGAAGATCACGGGGACGCCGGCTTTACCTGGCAAACGGAAATCTTCATTTGGCGCCAGGAAAAACGAAACAGCCGTGCCCGTTTCAAGCCATTCGCTCAAATAAGCCGAACAACTGCCTTGCCGGAGACGGCCGTTCAACTGAAACTGTACTTTCTTTACGGTGAGATGCAACTCGCCCGGGTGTGCCGGCTGGTACGACGAGACCGAATAATATCGCGGCTGCAAAGGGCGCAACAAATCAGGCAGCCAGGTTGCCGGCAGCGGACAGGGAAAATCCTGCATCAAATCCAGGACATCATGGTTTTCCAGATAAGCATCGAATTCGGCTTTGCAACCGGACAAATCCATCAAATATTCATTTTCGCTCATTTCGGCATATCTTACCAAAACATCCTGGCTCAGCCTCGTCAGTTCCGCCCGATACAGCAGGTAATCGCGAACCGGGATCTCCTGTTGACCAATAACAACCAAGTCGTAAGCCGAAATATTCAGCGTTTCAATCATCCGGTTTACCAGCGAAACCGGGTTTTGAGGCATTATGCCGACCGAATCGCCGCTGTGGTAACAAAACGACTGATCATCAATTCCCAGGCAAATGTGGTATACGGCATCTTCCGACCCGGCATTCAACCGGTATTTTTCTTTCACTACGGCTTGACCGGTTAACTTCACCGGCCCGCTCAGCTTCAGCGCATCCTGTCTGTCAGCTTGTCCCGGAAGCTGCTTGAGTACCGATGAAATCCAGCCCGAAGCGGTTACCCCGAAATCGAGGTCACAGTCGGTTCTCGGGCAGATCCGCTTCGCTCCCAACTCATGCAGCCGGCGGTCGATATCATGACCGGCCTTGCAAAAATGTTCATAAGAAGAATCGCCTAAAGCACATACGGCATAGTTGACTGCCGACAGATTCAACGGTTCATCAAACAGCCGGCGAAAGAAACGGTCGGCAGCCGGCGGCGGATCGCCTTCCCCGTGGGTGCTTACCACAATCAGTACAAACGACTCGTTTTCGAGCTGCGAAATGTTGTACGACGCCATGTTGACCACCCGGCTGCGTTGTCCGCTGTGCTGAAGGCATTTTCCGGTTTCTTTGGCGATGTAGGCCGAATTTCCGGACTTTCCTCCATAAAGCACCGTAATTTGTTCGCCGGTGACAGGCTTACGGCGGGTGAACAATTTCCTGACAGCTGCTGCAATCATGTTTACGATTCTATTTGTTAATCAATAAAGAAGGTCTATTCCGCCGCCGTTTCAGCCACATCAAAAAGCCGGTTACAGGTAAGGATGCACACACCAAACTGATCAGGAATGCCAGAACTTTTCCGGGGAAACCCAGAATTGCCCCCACGTGTATATCGTAATTGGACGCGATGAGTTTTTCACCGGCGTTTTTGTCTTCATGCCTGCGTTCATTCAGCAACTGCCCCGAATACCGGTCAAACTGCAACTGATTTGTTTTGGCATACCGGCCCGCCTTTTCCTGTACCGACACCTGGATTACCCCCAGGCTGTCGGATGGAAGTGATAGCTGATATGTCCCCGCATCGGCATATTTCATCCTGGTTTCACTCAGCGCGCGGTCAACCGGGAGAACTGCCGCTATTTCCTGCGGTGCAGATTTCACCGGTTGCAAATCAGGCAGGCTGGCTGTTCCGGCCGCCAGCACGTAAACAAAAGCCTGAAACCACTTGAAGGCCCAAACCATCCCGGTAAGGGCAACAATCAGGGCAAGCAACAGGCTGTAAAATCCGGTTACATTGTGTAAATCGTAAAGCTTTTTATACCCGTTGGCCGTTTTTTTCCACCTGAAGGCAAACAGGTTTTTGGTGCTTTTAAAACTTTTCGGCCACCATAGAATAAGCCCGCTAATGAGCAGGATCACAAAAATAAAGGTGCTCCAGCCAACTATGGGCTGGCCAAGCGATGTTTTCAGCAGCAAACTCCAATGCAGAAACTTTACCAGATTGAAAAAATCGGCCTTTTCATCGTAAACGGCTTTTATCTGCCCGTTGTACGGATCAACATAAACTGACCGGTAATAGTCGATCGCCGAAAAATACGTGAGCCCGTCTTCATTCCCTTTATAACCGTAAAACACCCAGCTTTTTCGCGGATCGTTTGAAACACGCGCCCAGCTAAGCGGTATCTCGCCGCCCGCAGCGACCCGGGCTGTTTGCCACAGATCGCTGATCAACATGGTTTCGGGCTGAACCTGTTCGACATAAGTAGCCTCTGCCCTTCTCCATTCGGTAATTTCTTTGCTGAAAACATAGATACAGCCGGTAAGCGAAACAACGAAAACTACCGTTCCCGAAGCAAGACCAAGCCAAAGATGTATTTTCGCTATTAAATATTTCAACATGGTTTTAGCAAAAACGCGTTAAAATTTAAAACCGATGTTTAACCTGAAATTTGTTCCCGGCTCGGTTTGCCAGTAATAATAACTGCCGTAGGCGCTGCCCGAGTAGAGGTATTTATCCAGGATATTGTTAACATTCAGGTCAACCGACAGTTTTTCGTTGGCCCAGCCAATGGCACCGTCGAGACGAAAATAGTCGGGTAATACCGATTGGTTACCGGCTCCCCAACTCCACGATGAACGATCAATCAGGTACTGATAGCCCAGTGAAAGCATCAGTCCCTTTAAATCAGACTGTTTAAACTGATACTTTAACCAACAATTGCTAATGTGTTTTGCATGACCGGCTAAACGCATTCCCACTTTCGATGCATCCGTATCTTTAGTCACTTCAACATGGGTGTTGGCATAATTCAGGATCAGGCTTAAGCCTTTGACAATTTCGCCCTGAATATCCAGTTCGAGTCCTTTGGAGCGGGCTTCACCCAACTGGATGCTGTAATTGATGTTTTCGGGATCGGCGGTCAGCACATTTTCTTTTGTAAGCTGATAAACCGTCAAGGAAGAATGCCAGCGTGAATTAGCCCAGCTGCGTTTGATCCCTGCTTCCAGGTCGTTGGCGCGAACCGGCTCAAAGTTATTGCCCTCCTTATCGGTTCCCGACTGGGGGATGAATGATTGGTCGTATAAACCGTAAATTGCGGTCTGATCGTCGATCGAGTAACTGATACCGGCACGTGGCGACCAAACCCGATCGTTGGTAGCAGCGCCATACACCGATGTTTTGTACGAGGTAAACCGGCCGGCAAGGGTCAGGCGCAGGCGGTCATTAAAAAAGCCCAGTTCATCCTGCAGGTAAACCGACGAAGAGCCCGTAAACTGGGCCGCCGGGTAACCGGCATTCATGGCCCGCCGGCGAATACTCATCCTGCGGTCGAAAACCGGGATCAATGAACTGTTGACAAAATGGACCGGGTTGGTTAACGACAAAGGATTGTTTTCGCCGCCCAGCGGTCCCGACTGGAACCAGTCGGCAAAGTACTCTTTGTCACTTAAATCGAGTCCGGATAAAATCCGGTGCCTCACCGGACCGGTATAAACGTCGCCGTTTACAAACACCTGTCCCATGCGGGCGTTGCTAAGCGCATCCCAAACTCCCAGCCCGCGGTAAATGCCCGCGGTAGTCACCGAGTCGGGCCAAAGCGACGAACCGACCAATTTATAGTTCAGATAGCCGAGTTGAGCGGTCAGGCTCCAGTTTTCGTCCAGCTGATGGTTCAGGTTTAAAAAGACATTGTGTTCGCGGATGGTCGACGGGTCGATATTGGGCTCAGCCGTTGTATAACTGCGGGGCAGCGAGCCGTAACCATCGGGCGAAAAAACATAGGCCGCCCCAACGACCGACATTTTCGAATACTGGTAAATATACTCGGCGTTAAGCGATGTCCGGTCGCTGATCCGGTACGTCACGGAAGGAGCCAG
Source organism: Gaoshiqia hydrogeniformans (assembly GCF_049347105.1). Taxonomy (GTDB): domain Bacteria; phylum Bacteroidota; class Bacteroidia; order Bacteroidales; family Prolixibacteraceae; genus Gaoshiqia; species Gaoshiqia hydrogeniformans. The sequence continues at coordinate 4,592,301 of NZ_CP186334.1, read as the reverse complement.
GGTGTAGCGGTCGTTAAACTCGTAGTCGCGGTGTGATTTTTTTGTCGATCCCATCACATTCAGGCGGTACAGCAGCCGGTCGTTTTCGCCGATCTTCCCGCCCAAATCGAGTGTTGAGCGCAACAGGTTAAATGAACCCATCGTGAGCGAAGCTTCGTTTTTCATCCCGGCATCCGGTTTTTTTGTCACCACATTGTAAAAACCGACTGGCTCGCCGGCCGACAACATAAACCCGGCAGGTCCCTTGACAAACTCAATCCGGTCGACCACTGACAGGTCTTCCGTCAGCGGTCCCCAGGGCAAATCAACATTCATCCCGTTACGAAAAGCCGGCAATTTAAATCCGCGCATATTGATCCGGGCAAAGCTCCCCCAGTGTTCAATCATCATGGCGCCGCTGGTATTCCGGGTCACGCTCTCCAGCATATCAACCAGTTGCTGGTCGTTCAGCATCTCTTTTGTAATCACCTGGATGTTTTGGGCCGTTTTTAGCAACGGCGTACTGATTCGTAAAGATGATGACGCCAGGTCGGCCGTGTATGCCGGATTTTGTTTCCCGGTAACCACCACCTCTCCGATTTTTTCATCGGTTTTTTGGAGGTAAAATGCCGGAACCTCAGTTTCTTTTCCGGCAAGCACCTCCACCTCAGTTTCAAAAGTTTTGTACCCGATGAATGAGGCTTCGAGTTTATATTTTCCGGCTTTAACCTGCTGAATGACAAAATTACCGTGTACATCAGTGATTGTTCCTTTATTGGTCCCCTTCAGCCCGATATTAATCAGGGCATCTTCTCCCTCATCGGGTACATTGGCTTTTCCAGAAACTGACCCGGTTTGGGCATAACCCGCGATCATTGCGAATAAGAATACGATAAGAACGTTCAAACTTTTCATCTGTATTTTATTTTGAATTATTTTAATTGAATTGGAATCTAGTCGGCAAAGTTAGAGGCCCTGAAGCCGGTCATCAATCCCAATATGTTATGATTTACAGGGGCCGGCAGAATACGACCATCACATCATATTCATAATCAGCCGGATAAATCAGACAGAAGAAACCGGCATGGAAGGAATGCCCCCGGGCAGGTCGTTTATTTGATGAACACAGAAGTTTACGCTGCGGCAAAAACGAGGGGAGCAAGACAAGGATATCCTCATAATTGGCGATATCCGCTTTTACACCGTTACTACGCCAAATTCTTTTCTGTAATGAGTGGAATAAAAAGTAACGTTGTACTGATATCGTACATTTTTAAACCCGGAACCAATGACAACAGCCCCTGCCCTGTTAAACACGAAACAACATTTTGAAATTCTGGATGGCTTGAGAGGAATCGCAGCAATTGCCGTTGTGATTTTTCATTTTATTGAATTCGTTTTTCCGGACTATCAAGACAATTTTATCGCACACGGATACCTTGCCGTTGATTTTTTCTTTTGTTTATCGGGCTTTGTAATCGCCTATGCTTATGACCACCGGATTGAAAAAATCGGGTTGATATCCTTTCTGAAGTTAAGGCTTGTCCGGTTACATCCCATCTTGCTTTTGGGAGCTGTTCTGGGCTTGGTTACTTTTGTTTTTGATCCTTTTAGTCGTTTATTTGCCCAATACGGAGGCGGTAATACCTTTTGGATGTTTTTAAGCGCTACATTTTTAATTCCATTCCCGGTTGTGACTGAGCGTTATTTCAATATTTTTCATTTAAACCCGCCAACCTTTAGGGGCAGGCGCAAAACTTAATCGGCTGACGGGTAAAAGCTGCCAATTTCTGGGCGATATCTCCTACCCCCTGTACATCATTCATTATCCGTTTTTATGGCTGTTTTTAAGTTATATCGAAGCGCATCAGCCATCATTGTCCGAAATGAAAATCATGATACCTCATGCAACGATTTTTTTAATCGTTTTAGCCTATCTTGTTCTGAAATACATTGATACACTATTACGAGACCTGCTCAAACGTAAAGTACAAGTGCAGCTGCAAAAAATAAGAGCATAAGCATACGGATAAACGCTAAGGTTATCAACAGGATTCAATTGAACCTGATAGGACACAATTTCAAAATAGTTTGCATCGGAATCAATGAAACCCAATGTTTAACAACGGGCAGCGGATGCATTTGTTTGTTTAGGGGACAAACAGGTCGAAAAGTTACAACGTTCAGTTTCCTGATTTTTAAGCTGCCAAGGCACGGGACGCAAATAGAATCTGGCGCTGATTATATTTAACGGCTCCATACCTTAGCGCTTGTTATAAACTCAGTTTGTAATGCGATAAACCTGTTCTGCCTCTCCTCCCAGTGCAGTGGCCAGATTGACGGTTCCCAACAGTTGGCGGCCCAGCAACTGGACCAGCAATCTTTCTGCTTCCAATACAATCCGGTCGGCATCAACCACTTCGAGATAGGTGACGAGTCCTTTTTGGTACCGTTGTCTCGAAAGATCAGCTGTTCGGAAGGCAGCTTCCAAAAACTCCTGCTGGTGCAAAAGTTGCTCATCGAGCCGCCGTAACTCAGCCAGCGCGCCGGCGACTTCCCGACTCGCAACCACCTCATTTTGTTTCAATTGCTCTGCATAGTTTTCCAATTGATATTCACTGATGTCCAACAATGCCTGTCGTCTCCGCCCTTCAAAAACAGGAATTGACAAATTAGCCCCTACCAGCCAGTTGCGGCTGTCATTTTCAAATAAGTTGTCCGTTTTTGCCGATACCAATCCGGCCGACCCAAATACAAAAAGCGAAGGATAACGGTTACGGCGTGCATTTTTCAGTTGATGTTTGTAGGCTTCAACAGCAAATTTACCCGCTTGCAAATCGGGCCGGTTTAGCGCCAGCATTTGCGGGCTGACCGGTTTCATTTGTGGGACAAGAAACCGGATGCCATCACTTTTTACTTCGAAGTTATCCGCTGGTTGCCCTGATAAAGCAGCCAACTGAAGCTCAGCTTCCCTTCTTTCAATCTGAATGTTCTTAAGCTGGACATCGACCGATGATAATTCGGTGCGCGCCCGTTGCATATCCATTTCGTTGGTTAAGCCCGCATCGTAACGGGTAGTGACAATGTCAAGATTTTCTTTGCGTACTTCACGTGTGCGGCTAAAAACTTCCGCTTCGGAATCCAGCATCAGCAACAAAATAAAATTTCGCGCAACAGCAGCGGCAACATCCAATTCGGAGGCTTCCTGCAAGGCTTCCGACGACTTCAGTCTTAATCTGCCGGCCGTGGTCTCACTGCTGTTTTTGCCGAAAATATCGACCTCGTACATCAGTTCAACCGGCAAAGTGTAGGTATTGTACCTGACTTTCTCAGCAGGCACATCAAATGGCAGTGGCCTGTTTGCCGAAAGTTCTTCGCGGTTCAGTGAAGGGTTTATACGAACGGTTGGGTAGAGGGCTGATCTGGATAAATCCAGCCGTGCCTCCGACTCTTTCACCTGGCTTTGTCCGGCAGCCAGTTGGTGGTTTTGCTCAAGCGCCAATAACACCAATTCATTCAGCCTTTCGTAACCAAAAATGGACCACCAGTGTTTCCCCACGGATGTTGACGTGACCGGCGCAGGCTTTAAAGTATCCGCGCCATAGCTGATGACTACTTGTTCGTGCTTTGTTTTTCCGGTAACAAGAATATCCGGCGTATCCTGGCCCGCAGCCTGCAGTTGCCAAAAAACAGCTACGGCTATCAGTATTGGAAATTTGAAATTTGAAATCATGCTGTTGTATTTAATGATACCACTACGTTATTTTCCTGGCGTCTTTTCCAACTGTTTGCGGTTAGTGCCAGTTTGCGGCACAATACGTAAAAAACAGGGGTAAACAATAACCCAAAAATGGTTACGCCCAACATGCCAAAAAACACGGTTACACCCAAAGCCTGCCGCATCTCGGCCCCGGCTCCTGTGGCAGTTGCCATGGGCACAACACCAAGGATAAACGCGAAAGAAGTCATCAGGATAGGCCGAAGCCGAAGTTTTGCAGCTTCCGTCGCGGCTTCCCACAAATCCAGACCCTGCACTTCCAGTTTTTTCGCAAACTCAACAATCAGAATGGCATTTTTACTGGCCAATCCAACCAGTACCACCAAGCCGATCTGCGTCAGGATATTGTTGTCCATGCCTGCCAAATCCACTCCAATCATCGCCGAAAGCAAACACATGGGTACAATAAGGATCACGGCAAGCGGCAAAACCCAGCTTTCGTAAAGGGCCGCCAGCAACAGGAAGACAAACAAAACCGCCAGCAGAAAAGCAAAAACTGCCGTGTTGCCGGTCGCTTTTTGCTGATAGGAAAGCTCTGTCCATTCATGCGAAATTCCTTCCGGCAAAACTTCCGAAGCCAGCGTTTCCATGGTTGCCAGGGCTTCGCCGGTGCTGACGCCCGGGCTCACATCGCCCATGACAGCAACCGAAGGATATAAATTGTAACGCGCTACATTTGACGGGCCGGCGATGTCCTGAAAAGTTCCCAGGGTGCCCATCGGCACCATATCGCCGGATTTGTTTCTGACACGGATTTTCATGATGTCTTCCGGCACCAGGCGGTGTTGGTCGTCAGCCTGGGCAGTTACCCGGAAAGTACGCCCCAGGTAATTAAAATCATTTACAAAAGCCGAGCCCAGGTATATTTCCAGTGAACTGAAAACTTCCGACAGCGGAATACCCAGCTTTTCGGCGCGAACCCGGTCGATATCGAAGTAGAGCTGCGGTGTTCCGGTATTGAAAAACGTGAACACGTTGGCCAATCTGGGATCTTGGTTGGCGGCCATGGTCAACTCGCCAACCGCTTTTTCCAATTCACCCAAGCCTCTGTTTCGCCTGTCCTGTACCATCATTTTGAAACCTCCGGCATTCCCTGCACCACGTACCGGCGGTGGCGGAATAACCACCGCATAAGCCTCTTCGATTGAGCCCATGCGGTTGCGCATCTCCGCAAGGATGTCGTCGTATTCAATGCCCTGTTTTTTTCGTTCTTTAAAATCTTTTAACACCGGAAACAAGGTTGCTGCATTGGAAGCATTTGTAAACGTAGCACCGTCAAATCCGGCAAAAGCCACCACATTTTCAACGGATTCCATGTCCATCAGCAGGTCGATTACTTTTTGAATGACTTCGTCGCTGCGGGACAGGGCGGAACCGGGAGGTAACTGAAAGGCAACAATAAAATAGCCCTGGTCCTGGTCCGGAATGAAACCCGTGGGAACCCGGTTGAATTCAAATACCGCCAGGGCCATCAGCAACACATAAACGGCAGCCACAATCCCGCTCCGCTTCAAAAACCGCCTGATCAAAAGGGCATAATTGTTTGATAATTTTTCCATGAACCTGTCGAAGGCATTCAAAAAAGCAGTGACCGGCTTTAGCAGGATGGACTTTTTTCGTTTCGGTGCAGGATCTTCCTTTTTCTTTAAAAGAATGGCGGCCATCGCCGGGCTTAAGGTCAGAGAAACAAAGACGGAAATCAGGGTTGCCACGGCAATGGTAATCCCGAACTGGCGGTAAAATTGTCCTGAAATCCCGCCTAAAAACACGGTTGGAATAAATACCGCCAGCAAAACCAGTCCCATGGCAACCAAAGCACTTCCAACTTCGTTCATGGTTTTTCGTGCAGCATCGCGAACGCCCATTCCTTCGTGCAGGTTTCGTTCCATATTTTCAACAACCACAATCGCGTCATCCACCACAATGCCAATGGCCAGTACCAGTCCAAACAAGGTGAGGTTGTTCAGCGAAAATCCCAGTGCAGCCATGACGGCAAAAGTCCCGATCAGCGAAACAGGTATCGCCAGGATCGGAATGATGGTTGCCCGCCAGGTCTTTAAAAAAATGAGAATAACCGCTACAACCAGAAGGATTGCCTCCAGTATGGTCACTGTCACTCCATTGATAGATTCCTGAATATACTCTGTCGGGTTGTAAGCAATTTCGTAAGCCAGGCCGGGAGGAAAATCTTTGGACATCGCCTCAATCGCCGTGGCAATTTCGTGGGCAGTCTCAATGGCATTCGATCCCGGCCTCTGAAATATCGGCATGGCTACTGCTTTGTTCGGTCCCAGGTAACCGCGGGTGGAGTAACTGGCAGCGCCAAGTTCAACCCGGGCAATATCTTTTATGCGGACAATCCTGCCGTCTTTTCCCGATTTCACGATGATGTTTTCGAACTCTTCAATTTCCTGTAAACGGCCTTTCGTCAGGACACTCAACTCAAAAGCATTTTGCTGACTGGTTGGCGACTGGTTTAAATTACCGCTGGCAATCTGTACGTTTTGGCCCCGCAAGGCATCCAAAATCTCTGCAGCCGATAAATCAAGTGAAGCAATCAGCTCCGGGTTCAACCAGATACGCATCGAATACTCACTGGCTCCAAAAATTTGGGAACTTCCGACGCCTTTAATCCGTGCCAGGCGGTCTTTAATTTGCAAAGTGGCATAATTTCCAATGTAAGTTTGGTCGTAACTGCCGTCGGGCGAAAACAAATTGATGACCAAAAGCATATCCGGTGAATTTTTGACGGTTGTTACCCCCAGCCGCCTCACCTGCTCAGGCAAACGAGGCTCGGCAATCGCCACCCGGTTTTGTACCAATACCTGGGCTTCTTCGAGGTTCGTTCCCAACTCAAACGTGATCGTCAGCGACATCGTTCCATCGGCAGTGGATTGCGAGAACATGTATAACATATTTTCTACCCCGTTGATTTCCTGCTCCAAAGGCGTGGCAACTGTTTTTGAAATGGTTTCGGCGCTTGCGCCCGGATAAGTAGCCGTAACGACAACGGTAGGCGGCGCAATTTCGGGATACTGGGAGATGGGCAACGAAAAATAAGCCAGACTCCCCAGGATGATGATTAAGATGGATATGACCGAAGCCAAAATTGGCCGGTCAATAAATAAATGACTGAATTTCATGACTTGATTCTGTTTTCTTAATTGATTGAAAGCACTCTTGCTTCAGGCTCAACTACCATTGTCGGCCGGATTTTCTGAATATTTCCGATAATGATGCGGTCATTGGGGTCCACTCCATTTCGTATGATCCGCAATTTGCTGTTATGCAATGGCCCAAGTACAATTGGTCTTGCCTCTACCCGGTTATCGCCTGAAAGCACGTATACAAATTTTTGCGACTGATCGGTGCCAATAACCTCGTCAGGAATTAAAATGGCCGGCTGAGGGTCGTTGTTAAAAACACGTGCTGACCCGAACATTCCTGAGGTAATCACCAAATCGGGATTGGAGACTACTGCCCTGCCCTGATAGGTACCTGTTCCCCGATCTACTTCATTGTCCATGAAATTGAAGCTCCCTTCATGCTGAAATTCATCTTCGTCAAGCAACTTTACGGCAATACGGGCATTGGGCCCGGCAGCGCCTTTGAGATTGTCACCGTTATTTTTCCGGGCATATTTCAACAAAGATGATTCACTGCCTTCAAAATAAAAGTAGATGGGATCGAGCGATACAATGGTGGTCAGTAAGCTCGCCTGGTCACTTCCCCCGCTGATCAGGTTGCCTTCAGTAACAAATTCTTCGCTGATTTTTCCTGAAATTGGCGCCCTGACCTCCGTAAATTCCAGATTGAGCTTCGCTTGCGCCACATCGGCTTTCGCGGCTTCCTCACGGGCAATAGCTATGTTCAAAGCTTGCTCCCGCTGGTCGTATTCTTCACGCGAAATGGCTTTGGATTCTTTCAGTGACTTTACCCGGTCGAACGCATTCTCAGCCTGTTGTTTTTCGGCTTTAGCCTGCTCTAAGCGGGCTTCAGCCTGGTTCAAAACAATCTGAAACGGACGTGGGTCGATCCTGAACAATACAGCGCCTTTTCGAACCAATTCCCCGTCGCGAAACAGCACCTGGTCTACATAACCGCCAACCCGCGCTCTGACCTCTACCCGTTTGATGGCCCTAAACCGGCCGCTGTATTCTTCCCACTCCGTAACAGGTTGATATAAAGGTGCAGCGACCGGGACTTTCATTGCAGGTGCAGGAGGTGTGTCGCCACGGCTACTTTCGCAACCTGTCAGATAAAAGCCTGAAAGGACGGTCACAAGAACGATTGTGCCGGCCGACAGGTTTGTCCTCCGCTTTCTCATTTTCTCATTTGTTTTCATAACTAACCATTTTAAATAAATTACTTCTGCAAAACTTTGTTGATCAACTTGAAAAAAAACAATAGATACATTTAAATGTTTCGATGTTTTTCAAAAAATATTTGGTCGATTTTTGGTCCGATATTTCTAAAGAATTGAAATATTCTACAAAGCTGTCGAATAAACTTTGCCGGTTTCAGAATTAGCCTGCTATTACCGGTGGATTTTCAGATGGTAAATTTATTAAAGATAAATTTACCAAAAAGTCACAAACTCCCCCTAATAAGAAGCAAACTCAACTAAAAAATTGGGGATTCATTCAAAGGTTGGTGTCAAAAAGAAAACAAAGCTATGAAATACATCGACGCATTTCAATAGATCGATAAAATTTAACTTCTATTTAACCTCTATTTAATGTTTTCAGGAAATTGATGTACTCTTCAAAAACATCTTCATTAATCCGGTACTTCATCTGCCGGCCTTCTTTTACATAGCTAATTAAATCAGCATCCATTAATTGTTTGACGTGGTGTGAGATGGAAGGTTGCGACAGATTAATAAATCCACAAATATCGGTACACATCAAATAATTGGTTTTTTTTCTGATTTCCTGCAAGATTTGCAGCCTGCTGCTGTCGGCCAATGCTTTCGAAATTTTTTTTACCTGTTTTAAGTCCATGTCATTCCCACTACATTGATACATGCAAATATATAAATGCAATGGAAATTTTCCGAATTTTCAACTTCTTTTGCATCATTATTTTCCTGCTTCTCCCGAAACAGATCATCAATTTGTTGATTTTATTATTCATCCCCCAAAAACTTTTCCAGTTGTAAATGACCGGGCATTAATCACATTTTCACATAAGATGTTGAACCAAATTTCGACTTGATTTTGCCATGATGAATACATTTAGGTAAAACGGATTGTCATCCTTGGCTTTGATTCAATCAAAGTAGGCGCAAACTGCAAATTCGAGAAAAAAAAGGGCCATTCCTTTTCAGAAACGGCCCTTGGTATTGTGAATTCAGTAAAACTATTTCAGCCAGCGGTCGAGCCAGTTTTTGAAAACCCGTTGCCAGAGAATCCCGTTTTGGGCCTGGGTGACCCAGTGATTTTCTTCGGGAAAAAACAGAAACTGCGCCGGAATATCGCGCAGTACCGCGGCGTTAAAGGCTCCCATTCCCTGCGTGTAGGGGATCCGGAAATCTTTTTCGCCGTGAATGACCAGGATGGGCGTATCCCATTTTTCGACAAACAAATGCGGAGAAAAGCGGTACGAACGCTGGGCGGCAGCATTTGTTTTATCCCAGAAGGGGCCACCGATATCCCAGTTTTCGAACCACATTTCTTCGGTAGTCACGTACATCTGATCGAAGTTAAAAATACCGCAGTGCGAAATAAAGGCTTTGAATCGTCCTTCGTGGTGACCGGCCAGGTAATTCACCGAAAAACCGCCGTAACTGGCGCCAACTGCTCCCAGCCGGTTTTTGTCCACATAGGGTTCTTTGGCCAGCTCATCGATGGCTACCAGGTAATCCTGTATGTTCAGGCCTCCGTAATCCTTGCTGATCTGCTCAAGCCACTCCATGCCAAATCCCGGTAAGCCGCGGCGGTTAGGAGCCACAATGATATAATCGTTGGCTGCCATCATCTGAAAATTCCAGCGGTACGACCAAAACTGACTGACCATCCCCTGCGGCCCGCCCTGGCAGTATAAAATAGCGGGGTATTTTTTGTTCGGATCGAAATGCGGCGGGTAAATCACCCAAACCAGCATGTCTTTATCATCAACGGTTTTCACCCGGCGCGCTTCTACTTTTCCCATTTCCAGCTGATCGAGCAGGCCTTTGTTAATAGCAGTCAGCGCTGTATCGCTGCCGGTTTCCCGGTCAACCAGGTAAAGCTCGGCCGGTTGCGACATGGACACTTTCTGGGCCAGCAGTTTTCCTTCGGCCGTTTCTTCCACGCTCTGGTAATCGTGCACGCCATTGGTCAGGCGGCTGATTTGGCCATCGTCCAGGGCGAGGCTGTAAATTTCCTCTGTCCCGTGAATCCCGCTGATAAAAAAGATGGATTTTCCGTCGCGGCTCCAGCTCAGGTGTCCGGCTTCCTGCTCCCAGTTAGCTGAATAATTGGTTTGTTTGCCGGTAGCCAGATCCATCACAAACAAGCGCGCCTGATCGGCCTCATAGCCATCGCGCAGCATACTGGTCCAGGCCAGGAACTGCCCGTCGGGCGAAAACACCGGGTTTTTATCGTAGCCTTTGTGTTCGGCTGTCAGGTTTTTGGTTTCGCCGCTAGCCAGATCATAACGGTACAAATCGGTATTGGTGCTTTCGGCATAAGCCTTGCCCCTTAATTTTTTAGAGGAATACACAATCGTTTTGCTATCGGGGCTCCAGCAAAACTGCTCCGAACCGTCGAAAGGTCTGTCTGGTGCATCAAACTTCTCGCCTTCCAATATATCTTTTCCGCCAATGATTTTTCCGCTTCCGTAGTGTGCCACGAAAATGTGGTTGTAGGTATAATCGTGCCAGCTGTCCCAGTGGCGGTACATCAGGTCTGTTTCGAGCCGGGCATTGGCCTTGGGCAAATCGGGAAACAAATCATGAATATCGTCATCCAGCTTTACTTTTTTGATGTAGGCAATTTTTGTCTGGTTGGGCGAATATTGAAAGCCGGTAATTCCTCCTTCAACATCCGACATCTGCTCTGCACCCGTACCATCGGGATTCATTTCCCAAAATTGGGTACTGCCCGACTCCGAAGATAAATAACCTATCTTTTTGCCATCGGGCCGCCACCGCGCATCCGACTCATTCGACGCCGTATTGGTGATTCGCGCAACTTCTCCCCCCTCTGCCGGAATCGTGTACAATTCCCGGTAGCCTTTATTCTCTTCGATATTGAAATATGTTACGGCAAACAACACCGTTTCCCCGTCAGGAGAAAGGCTTGCATTGCCGATCCTTCCAAACGACCACAATACTTCAGGAGTCATCACATCCGAACTCAAAACCGGCGTTTCCGGCACATAGGTCTTCTTTTCCTCCATAGATTTTTGATTTGAACAGCTGCTCATCCAGGCAACTGTAACAATTAAAACAACTATTTTCCTCATAGATATGTTAAGTTTTCGGCATTTAAAAACAGGGTGCACAAAATACTTTTTTGTCGTGAAAAATAAAAGTGAAAAACTCAGGATAGTGCAGGAACCAAAATGATGATTAAACCCCTGTTTAGTTCTCTTCTCCAAAAATGTAAATCCGTCCGTCGTTTGCCCCAATCACTATTTTGCCCTCGTACACTGCGGGTGAACTGGCAACCTGGCTGCCAATTTCGTAACGCCATAGTTCTTCTCCGTTTTGCAGGCGATGGATGAAAATCAGGCCATCCATCGTGGCGGTGATCACCTTGTTGCCCGCGATCACCGAGGACGAATTGATCCGGTTAGTCAGGCGTTTTGTCCAGATTAAAGTTCCGTCGTTCCGCGAGATGCAGTAAAGCCGGCGATCTTCGTTTCCTAAAACGATGAAATTACCTGAAACAGCAGGCGAAGCAATAAAGGGCAGGTTTCTTTCCGGGTTTTCGTGTGTCCAGCGAATTTTACCTGCTTCCAGGTCGACCGCGTGGAAGCGGCCATCATAATCGCCCACATAAGCTTCGTTTCCGACGATGGCCGGCGACGAAGCCACGTAAGTGGAGATTTCGATTTTTTTGGTTGCTTTCCCGGTTTTCAGATCAACCAGGTGCAAAAAACCGTCGCAACCGCCAAAAACAAGCCTGTTTTTGTATAGGGCCGGCGCCCCGTTGATAAAATTATCGGATTCGTATTTCCACAAGGCTTTTCCGTCGGTCAGGTTTACCCCATGCAAAAAATAGTCGTAGCTTCCCACAGCCAAAACCGTTTTTCCGTCGGCGATGCCCCAGTTTGCCGATCCAATAATCTGGTTGTCGGTTTCATATTTCCAGACTTCGGCACCGTCTTTTTGATTTAAACAGAAAAACGAACCATCGAGGTTGCCAAACAGCACTTTGTCATCGAGCAACACAGCCGGAGCTTCAATGCTGTTTCCGGTTTTAAACTTCCACTTTAACTCTCCTTTAAGATTAAACGCATAAAAATAGCCGTCCGTCGATCCGCAATATACCACGCCTTCTTTAAGCACCGGCGAAGCCTTAATGTCATCGTCGGTCTGGAAAGAAGCCAACAATTTCAGCCGGTCAGGAAAGCTGGCATTTACAGCTGCCGTTAATTGCCGGTTCCCGCGAAAGACGGGCCATTCGCTCTGGGCAAACAGTAAGTTTGAAAGTAGCAGAAAAACCAGGATGATCGTATTATTTTTCATTTAGACCTTGTTTTAACAAATCCTGAAACAAGTTCAGGATGACGTTTTGGAACTGTTTAATTGCTCTTCGCAATCCACTTTTGCCAGGGCGCCGGTAGGACATTTTTCGGCAACCAGCGCGGCCGTTTTCTCCAGCGCCTTTCCAACACTTTCATCAAAGGGCACACCGATTTTCACGTCAAACCCTCGCCCGATAAACGAAAAACCAAATGTTTCGCGGTATTGCCGGGTAATGCGTACACAAATGCCACATTTGATACATTTTGATTCTTCATACACGATATTCTGCGCTGCAAATTCTTTTTTCACCATGAACCGCCCGTCATACTGAAAGCGTTTCTGTTCGGCGCCATACCGGTCGGACAATTCCCTCAGTATGCAGCTTTCAGGATTGCGGCAATCACAATGCAAACACCGTTTGGCTTCGGCAACAGCTTCGTCGCGGGTAAAACCGGTGGCTTTTCCCCGGCTTGCTTCACGGCGCGGATCATCCACGGATTCTTTCAGGTATTCAATCAATTCAACGGCTTCCAGTTTACCGAATTTCGAGTTGAAGCGCGACGGGTAAGCTGTTAATTCCGATGTTTTAAACAAACGGTCCAACAAATGAGCCAGTTCTTTCCCCTGTCCTACCGATCGGACCGCCAGTTTTGACGGACGCAGGGCATTTCCGATGGCAAAAACTCCTTTCGCCGAAGTCTCATAAGTCTCTTTATCAGCCTGTATACCTGTTTTCGACAAGGCAAGTCCCCATCCGTTCAACCGGTCGTTCAAAGCTCCGGTTGCCAAAACCACGGCATCATGTTCCTGCCGGAGCCTTTCAAACAGCGGTTGGTCGACTTCCACCCGGAATTGAACGGAAATGTCGGGGTTCAAAACTGCCTCAATTTCCGATTTCAGGACGTCCGGTGGCAACACCGCTTCGGTAATTTTCAGTAAATCGCCGCCAGCTCGTTCATTTTTCTCGAATATTTTTACCTCGTGACCTGCCCGGTTCAGATAAAATGCCGCTGCCAATCCGGCCGGTCCGGCTCCGATGATGGCTACTTTTTTACCTGATTTCTTTTTCGCACCATCAGGCTTTATTCCTTTTTCCAGTTCCTGATCGGCAGAAAATCCCTTCAACAGGCAGATAGATACCGGCTCGTCCACCTGCTTGCGGCGACAACCGGCCTCGCAGGGAGCGGGGCAAATCCGGCCCAGAACGGCAGGAAGGGCAATGTCGCGTTTTACCACCCCGATGGCTTTCGCGAAGTTTCCGGCGGCAATCAGCCGGTTCATCAGGGGAATATTCATATGCGCCGGGCATACCAACCGGCAGGGCGCTTCACAATCGCCCACATGTTCGCTCAACAGCAGTTCCAGCGCTGCTTTTCGCGACTCGCGGCATTCGTCATCATCGGTAATGATTTCCATGCCTTCTGCGGCCGGCATCGAACAGGAAGCCATAAGCCGGCCGTAACGCGCATCTTTAACCAGGCACACCATGCAGGAAGTAAAATGTTCCGTACCTTCCAGGTGGCACATGGTCGGGATGTCAATTCCCAACTTCCGGGCAGCATCAAGAATGCTTGTTCCCTGCGGAACTTCAATTGTTTGGTTATTTATTTTGAGTGTGATCATGTACCTGTTGCCTTTAAAAAAATTCAATCCGTATCCGGAATGATCTATTTGATTAATTTTCGGATTGTCGGATAAAGATTCTCTGCGATTCTCTGGAAGCCCAGGTCGGTCAGATGAACGCCGTCAACCGTTGCTTCCTGGTCATCACCAATCAGTTTAGCGGCTTTCATGTAGTATATATTCCGGTCCCCTTTGTTTTTTTGCTCCTGAAAAATCCGGGCCAGGGTTTTATTTTTTTCATGAAGCAAGGTATAAACGGTCTGATCGAAATACATATGCGGAAAAAGAATCGTTTCAACCATTAGTATGGGCGTATCCGGGTTCTTTTCGCGTATGATTTCCAAAAAACGGGAATATTTTTCATTCATTTGGACAATACTCACATTTGGCAGGCAGTCGATGACAAAACAGGAAGCCTCAATGGTTGCCATCGCTTCTGCAACTTCCAAATCAAGCTGACCGTTGCCGCTGAAACCCAGATTAACAATATCTCGGTTAAGCATACGCGATAAAATATTTGGATAAGACATGCCTGCTCTCGAGGCACAACCTCCCTGGGTAATACTGGTGCCGTAAAATACCACCGGCTGGCCGACCCGGGGAGAATTAACCTCGGGTTGACCAATTGTTGATTTCGCGTTAACTCCAATTTCAAGATTCGCCAATCCATCGTATAACGGCAAATACAGCATATACTCCATTTCCGTCTCCGCCATATTTTTAATGATTACTGCTGTTGTTGCTTTCGCTGATGGCCTTGCGGTATTAACAAACTGCCATTTACCGTTTTTCAGACAATACAAATCAAGCCCTTTGATACCGGTCATCGTAAAATGATTCATAAAAACATCTCCGGTAACTTCCCATTTGGCAGCAATGATTGACGAATTGGTTCGGAAACGAATTGCCAGGCCACTGCAATTCTTTGATAAATTCCAAACCGGAGGCCGGGTCTGGTTTTCAAGACGGGCAGGTAACCGTTCATACCGGTTTTGAGTATCCGAAAAACCCTTGCCAATCAATGGAAGCGTAGTCGCATTAACATATTTCAAACTATCAGTTGCTGCGGTTCCGGTACAGGGTATAAATAACGTTAGAATCAGAAAGAACAGCCAATATCTCATAGCGATATTTTTTTTACTGAACCGAATTAAATCCAGGCGTATATGACGATCATTTATATCAAAATCACCAGCCTGTTGATTTATTTTCAGTTTTCGAAAGCTTTTCATCTGTATTTGATTTTATAGTTAGCAACAACATATCATATTCCGTTTGTTATCTCACAATCACCGCATCAACCGGGCAAACCGGGCGGCAGGCGTCGCATTTAATGCACAGGTCTGTATGGATGGTATGTTTTTTATGCGGCTCGAATTTGATGGCATCCACCGGACATTTCTGGGCGCATTTGGTACAACCGATACAGTCATCGGTGATGGAATAAGTGATCATTTCCGTGCATTTCCCCGAGGGGCAACGCCCTTCGATATGCGCTTCATACTCATCGTAAAAATAACGCAGGGTGGTTAAGATCGGGTTGGGCGCCGATTTACCCAGGTTGCACAAGCTCCCTTTTTTAGTCCATTCGGCCAGGTATTTCAGCTCATCCAAATCTTGTTTTGTCCCTTTCCCGGTAGTTATTTTATTCAGGATATCGAGCATGCGTTTGGTACCAACCCGGCAGAAGGTACATTTTCCACACGATTCATTTTGGGTGAACGACAGGAAGTAGCGGGCAATATCAACCATACAATCGTCTTCATCGAGTACCACGAGACCGCCGGAGCCCATCATGGCCCCCACTTCAAGCAGCGAATGGTAATCAATCGGCGTATCGTAGAGCGACGCCGGGATGCAGCCTCCCGAGGGGCCACCCACCTGTACTGCTTTAAACTGTTTACCGTTTTGCACGCCGCCGCCTATTTCTTCCACAATCTGGCGGATGGTAATTCCCATAGGCACTTCGATTAAACCGCCGCGGTTAACCTTGCCGGCCAGTGAAAATACTTTGGTTCCCTTCGAATTTTCAGTCCCGATCGCGCTGAAATGCCCTTCACCCTTCCGGATGATGTACGAAACCTGTGCAAACGTTTCGGTATTGTTGATTAAAGTTGGATAACCCCACAAGCCCTTTTGGGCCGGAAACGGCGGACGGATGGTGGGGAACCCGCGGTTTCCTTCAATCGAAGTCATTAGGGCTGTTTCTTCGCCGCACACAAAAGCGCCTGCGCCTTCGTAAATCTGAATGTCAAAGTTAAAACCCGAACCGAGGATATTCTCTCCAAGCAAATTCTGTTCGCGGCAATTGATCAGGGCCTGCCTGATGCGGGTAACCGCCAGCGGATATTCGGCGCGGATATAAAAATAACCGTCGGTTGCCTGGATGGCCCATGCTGCCACCAGCATTCCTTCGATTACCCGGTAAGGATACGATTCGAGCAGCATCCGGTCCATAAACGCACCGGGATCGCCTTCGTCGCCGTTGCAGATCAGGTATTTCTTTTCGCTTTTTTCTTTTTCAACCAGTTCCCATTTCAGGCCGGTCAGGAATCCGGCGCCTCCACGGCCACGCAAGCCGCTGTCTTTAATTTTCAGAATCAGTTGATGACGATCCGTTTGCAAAGCTTTTTGCAAGGCCTCAAACCCGCCATAGCTGCGGTACTCGTCCATATCCAGCGGATTAATCACGCCCCGGTGTTCGGTAGCAATGGAAATCTGCCGGTCAAGAAAATTGGAAACCATCTCGTCACGAACATCAAGGGCATAGCGGTCAACGCCTTCCCAAACAGCATCGGTCTGAACATTTTCGAGAAAATGATAGGCAGAAGTTTTAATCCGGTCCAGCAATCCTTTCGGCTTGAAATGGGTATGGATGATATCGGATATCTCATTGGGTTTTACTTTCGCGTACAAGGTACTCTTCTTTTCTTCGTCGATAATCTCCACCAGGGGAACCTGGTGGCACATCCCCACGCATCCCACATTTTTCAGGTGCAGGTGAATGCCGGTGCCAGCAATCGTTTTCTCAATCTCATTTTTTACTTCCTGACTTCCGCTGGCCACGCAACACGATCCCAGTCCGACCCGTATTTCTCCCTGAAATTCACTTCCATCGGCATTCCTGAATTTGCTTTTCTTCCCGGTTTTACCAATCTGGCTTTCAAAGTCCATGACCACCGATTCAACTTTGTCAGTAGTCACATGACCGTAAGTCACATCATCAATCTGAACCACCGGGGCCAGGGTACAACAGCCCAGGCAGGAAACTTTTTCGAGGGTGTATTTTCCCGAGATATCCGTTTCTTCATGAGGCGGTAAATTGAAGTGCCGTTTAAAGGCGTCGTATACCTGCATGGCCCCCTTTACATGACAAGCAGTTCCCACGCATACTTTGATCAGGTGCTGACCGGCCGGCTTCAGCCGAAACTGGGAATAGAAAGTTGCCACTCCCGTGATATTTTCAGGGGTGATTTCTGTTGTTTCGCACACCCGGCGCAAGGCCTCTTCGGGCAAATAATTGAATGTATTCTGGATCGATTGCAGAATGGGGATGACCGATTTTTTTGTCGTCCCTTTTTGCCTGACAATTTCGTCAACCCGGCTGAATATATCCTGTATTTCTTCTGTCATCTCATTCATTTTCCGATACAATACAAATTACTGAAGCCGCGCAAATACATTCTGCCGTCGGCAAAAACAGGCGAACATACGGTTTTTTCTCCCAATTTCGACTCAGCGATCAGTTGGTATTCTTTGGCCATCTTCATCACATGCATGGTTCCGCCCATGTCCATCACATATACCTTCCCATCGGCATATACAGGCGAGGCGTAAATGCCGCTGCTAAATTCCTGTTCCCAGTATTTCGTACCGTTCAGCGCATCGTAACAGGCAACCATGCCGTAGCTGGTTCCCACGATTAACAGGCCATTCGCAGCTAACGGACTGGCAACCTCGGGCAGGTATTCATCTTCTTCCCAGATCACTTCGGGCTGTGCTCCCAGCTTAATTGCCGCCAGGGTTGCATACTCGTTCGCAGCAAAAACAATCCCGTCGGTATAGCCCACCGACGGACCAACTTCGCCCATCATGCAGTTTACGCTCCACAATTCTTTCCCGGTTTCAGGGTCATATCCCGCCACGAGGGGTTCTCCGGTCAGGATCAATTCATCGCGGCTGCCTGTATTTACCAACACCGGCGAGGCCCACGAAATCTTAACATTCCTCGGCGTTTCCCATTTTACGGAGCCATCGGCCATTGCCAGGGCCATTACCTTGGCTCCACGGTTGGTATCGTATTGCACCAGCAGCTTATCTTTGTAAATGATGAGTGACGATGAATGCCCGTAATGATTATCCGGCACGCCCAGGTTTTTTGCCCAAAGACGTTTTCCGCTCATATTCAGCGAAATAACATCACCTGTTCCGAACAAGGCAAAAACGGCATGCCCGTTGGTGGCCATGCTTGGCGCTGCCAGGCCTGTATCTTCGGTTACTTTAGGCATTTTTGCAGGCGATCCGGTAATTTGATCGGCATTGGCCTCCCAGAGGAGTTTGCCGTTATTTTTATCATAACAATAAACGGTGCGGGCTGTTTCATCGGCTCCGGTTAAAAACAACCGATCTCCCCAAATAATCGGCGAACTATAACCTTTTCGGGGAATTTTAACCTTCCATAAAATATTTTCGCCGGTTTCTGTATTCCATTTTTCAGGAACGCCGGTTTTATAGCTTAAACCCGTTCCCTCCGGTCCCCTGAAAAACGGGTAATTTTTTCTGATTTGCTCTTTGGACGGAAGAGTTGTCGCTGCCGGAGCTTTCTCTTCGGCAACAGGCGAAAGTGCTTCAGTTTCTGCTGCTGCTTCTTGATTTTCAAGCTGCTCTGTATCTGCAACTTCCTCAGTCTGCTCAGGCTCATCCTGAACCGGCTGAACGGCAATAATTTCCACCGCCGATGCTACCTGCTGATCGTTCTGCCCCGGTGTTTCATACCGGTTAAGTATATTTTCGGAGAAAAAGCCGGATAACAAAGCCAGAATAAACAAACCGCCGCCCGAATAAATTAACCATTTACGCTCCTGTTGTTTGTCCAAAAACGGATTTTTTTCAATACGTTCCAATTCTTCCAGGCCCGGGCGAAGCGATTTTTGGTAGCGGACAGCCAACACCAATACCAATACGCTTACCACGAGCAACCATGATCCGGTCCGAATTTGCCGCAAACTGGTAAAATAAGCTTTACGGATCATCAGGTCGAGCGCGCGGATATTTTCTTTCAGCATCTCATCCTGCGGATTCTGTCGCAATTGGTCTACCAGCGACTTTAAAGCCGGGGTTTCCAGCGGATCGACCGACTTGAGCTGAATGTAATTGAAAATGAGCATCACACTCATCACCAGGCTAAAAACAGCGGCAATCCAGGCAATCCGGCCGGCCAGGGTCATTTTATCTTTTGGGTCCATGTTTATTTTCATCGTATTATTTCTTCACCGGACAATAATCCATACATCGTCCGCAGCTTAAACAATTTATTTTATCGGGTTCGTAATCGTTTCGGTTTCGGTGCGATGACAATTTCACCAGGGTCAATCCGACGACGAGTCCCATAAAAATTCCCAGGATCCAGCCTCCCCAATAAAATTGGCTCCTGACCTCTTTGGCCTCGGTCACGAGTTGTTCCATCGTTTTTCCCGACTGCATAAAGGCCCGTACATCCAGGTTGTTATGATCCTGTTTCAACTCCGGGTGTTGCACCAACTGTTCGGCCAGGTAAACCGTTGAATTGAACTTGGCCAGCGGTACATGCATCATTGAGCCGGCCAGGCCGCCAATACCCATCCACAACGGAACAAACAGCAGATATGTCATCAGTCGCTGAACGTTGGAACGGCGGTTCCCTTTTTCTTCGACCGGTTCGTTAATGGCTCCGTACGGGCAGGAATTGGCGCACAGCTTACATTGTATGCAGTTGGTTGGGGTAATGGTCATGTGATTTTTGGAAAAGCCGGACATCCAGCCCAGCAACACGCCGTACGGACAAAAAAAGCGACAGTACGGACGGGCAACAAAGATACCTGCCAACAGGAATAAACCGCCCAACAGCAGCATTTGAAACTCCGCATCGAAACGGAATAAACCAACAAAGGGATCGTAGCGACAGATCAGAAACTCGGATTTGGTGGCGGCGTACAAAACAGCCAGCCCCAAATACAAGTACGGAGTGATCCCCAAAACCTTTTGTACCCATTTGGGCAATTCGACGGGCCGGAAAGCCACCAGATCCTGGATCGCGCCAAGCGGGCAAACAGCCGCACAAAAAGTTCGCCCGTAAAATAAGGCAACGACGAGCGGGATTGCAAAGAACAGCAAGGCGGTAAACGGCAACACATAGGCAGGATCAAATAAGGCAAGTGTTATGTTCTGAATGGACCCAACGGAACAGATGCATCCTTCGCGGTAAAATCCAAAATAGAGCAACGAAAAAACCGAAGTCCAGAAAACGCCTCTTCGCGATCGTTTTTTCAAGACAAACCAGGTGGCAACAGCCAGCGCCGCCATCAGGATAAATACATCCAGGTATTCCAGGAAAACCGCCCGGGGCAAGGGCTGAGATGTTGGCGGCTGCACATAGCCGGTTTCAAATTCCGGTTTTGGAAACCGTTGCTGCGCCAGCGCAGGAATACTCAGCAAAAAAGCTGATAAAGAGAAGCTTATTTTGTTCATCCAATTCATGCCTTTCACTGTTAAGTTGGATTTGATTCGCCGGTTCCGGCCACGAAATCGCCTTTTATCCGGTACGGGTTTGAGGCCGGAACCCGCTGAAAGGCGTCTGCCGGACAAACGCGGGCAATGGAACACGCATTACAGTTTACACACAGGTCGTGGCGAACCTGCAAATGCAACGATCCGTTTCCGAAAGAGGTGCATCCCTCCACGCATTTCGCGCAACCAATACATAAATCTTCATCGATTTCATATTCAAAATACGGATCTTCCACAAATTTTCGCCGGATGGCCGAAGTTGGACAAAGCTGATTTTCGGCAGCCGTTGACAGGGCATTTGCATCGGGTTTAAGGTAGCCCCCGCACAAATCACAATAACCGCAAAGTTCGTAGGCATGTACGCATTTTACAGCCGAAGGGGTAACTACACAATAATCGGCACAACGTCCGCAAAAAATACATTTGAAGGGGTCGATCTGCCAAACGTAATCGTCGGCTGAAGCCTTCAGGGCGGCTGCTCCGGCGATACCGGCCAAAGACAAGCCCAAAGTCAGGCGCATTCCTTTTTGAATGAATTCCCTCCGGTCAGTCTTTTTATGAAGCAATTTATCTTTCATTCTTTCGGGTTTGTCGGGCTTTATCCAAATCACAGGCAGTAAATTTCGAGCAGGATTTGCAGCGTTCGTCGGCAGTGCATTTAAAGTCAATGCGGTTCTGCCTGGCCAGCAACAGCGCTCCCCCGGTGATCAGCGTTAAAATGCCAAGCCGGAATCCTGTTTGTAAAAATGCTTTTCTATTCATCATTCATCGATTTTTGGTTCAAAGATCCGCAGCTGTTTCCGGCTGAAATCGAGCAAAAACACGCGTCCTTCTTCGTCAGCACAGACATCCGGAGCGGCCGAGTTCGAATCAAACATATCGGGGGCCGCCACAACACCCCGATATTCCCCATGCTGATCATACCTTTTCACACGAACAATCCCTTTTTCACTGGTTATAAATGAATTGTCATTCATAACGAACATGTGTGCCGGGTTGCAGCACCCGCTGAATCCATCGGTTTTCACCGACGACCTGGCCCATGAAGTACGCAGCGAAGCATCCGGATTAAAATTTAACAGGCTGTGACGCCCGGGATCAACGGCCCACAAAAAACCTTCCTCACTTAAGGCAATATCAAAATAAGGGCTTGGGATGATGAATCCGGGTACTGATTTCTGCTCATCCTTTTCGCCGATACGCTGAACCAGCTGCCCCTCGTGAGTACACTGATAAACAACCCGGTTGCCGGCATCGGCAACATAAACATAGCGACCGGAAACAGCCAGCGAGGTAATCACCGACCTTGGGCCGTAATCGTCCCAACGATCGATCACATCGCCGTTCTGACTGAGGCAGGTCACCTGGTTTTTAAAGGCAAGCCAAATATTTTCGTGTACGGCGATGGCGGTAGGCGAATCGTCCAGCCTGATTTGTTTGAGTAAATGCCCTTCAATATTTAAGATGAGCAGGCTACTGTCTGCAATCAGGTAGAAAGTTCCGGCCTGGCAGGCGATTCCTTTCGGCTCGGCAACCGGTAGTTGCAAAGCCCTGATTTCCCGGTAAATCACTTCTGACGAATCGACGACCGTAAACTCCTGAATATCGAAGGCATATGGATTTTCGATGTGTTTACCGCTACGATTCAACATAAAATCACGACCGATGATAAATGCAATGGCCAGGGCGACCACGATCAGGATGCGATTCAGGAGCTTTCTTTTTTTCATTTCGGGTAAATTAAGTTTATACTGCCATACTTAAAGTGAACTTACTTACTGATATCCAGACAAAACATGGTTTTAGAGTCGCGCAGTAAGAGCCGTCCGTCGGCAACAGCCAGCGGCGCCCAGGCATCATGGCCGTCAAATATTTTCTTTTGCGCCAGTTCGATGTATTGTTTGGTATCCGGTTTAATCATCGTTAAGGTTCCGTCGTCGCTCAGGATATACATTTTTCCATCAGCAATCAGAAAAGGGCCAAGCCCAAAGCGGGTGGTTTTTCCCGAGGTCCAAACCATTTCCTGCACCTGATCGGGATGGACGCAAACCAGCTGATTCCGGTTTGAGCCGCCGTCTTTGGGGAGAATGCCAAATAAATGCCCGTTCCAGACAACCGGCGTTTGTTGTTCGCTGGCCAGGCCGTCGCGCGGAAGGTATTCGGCCAGCACATCAACTTTAAACCGTTTCGCTTCCTCACTCACTTTAATCATCATCCCTCCTGCCCCGTAACCGGCCGTGAGAAAAATCCGCCCGTCGTCAAAAACCACCGGCGAAGGAGCAACCACCGAGTGGTTCCAGGCATTGGACTGCCACAGCGCGGTTCCTTCGTCGTCTCCGTCGGCCGCGATACCGCAAACACCGCCTTCGGCGCTGTACACGTACATATTTTGTCCGTTTAACTGCATGGGCATAATGGATGAATGCGACATTTTCCACTGCATATCGTTGGGACTTTCCCACAGTACTTTTCCGGTATGAATGTCTACTGCGATCATGATGGCGCTTCCTCCCGGCGCCAGGATCACCTTGTCGCCGTCAATCAGCGGACACTGTGCGGTGTACCATTGCGGAACCGTGGCGCCGTAATCTTTTACCAAATCGAGTCCCCACTTAAAGTCGCCCGACAGGCGGTCGACGCACATCACCTGGCAACGCGGCCCAATGGTTACCACATAATCTTCGGTAACAGCGGGGACAGTTCGCGACATACCGTGATTTCGTTTCACGCGCACCTCGTAGGAGCGTCTCCACACTTCCTTTCCGTCAGCAAACGAAAAGCAGCGAAGTGCATCTTCCCGGTTTTCTTCATCATAATCAAGCAAATACACATAGCCTTTGTAGATGGCAGGCCCGGCATGTCCTTCGCCAAGCTCAACGGTCCATAATACCTCCGGTTCGCCGGAATTCCACGAATCTTTCAGCGCTTGTTTTTCAGACACGATATTATCGAAAGCAGCACCGCGAAAACGGGGCCAGGTACCTTTCATTTCGGCGGCCTGGTGGCCAAACAAATTGAATTTTTCCCCGATCAGGATGATTTCCTGCATCAGGCTGCCGGCCTCGCGCTGATCTTCTCCGGGCATACTTGCTGTAAGGTCGCCTGTCGGATCTTTTGTCAGCCAAAAAACAAAGGCCCCAATGCCAATCACCGAAACCAGTCCAGCCAACGAATGAATCAGAATTTTCTTCACGCTACGCTTTCAAATTATACACCATCAACAGCTCGCCATGCCGTATAAAGAGCTTTCCTTCATGAATAAAAGGATGAGCCCAGTGCGGTCCGCTACCTTTTTTCACCTGGAAGGTACTGATCGGGTTAAAGCCTGAGGGATCGGGTTTTACAATGGCCACATTTCCGCGCTGTTCCTCGTAAATATAGAGCAACCCATCGGCATAAATAACAGCGCCTTTGGTATTCCAGGGAACATTGTAGGTAATTTCGCCGGTTTCCCAGTTTTTGCACAACCAGTTTCCTTTCCGGTTATTTTCCCAGTTTGAACCATAAATGTAACCATCCAACTCAATCAGTCCGTGGTGGTGGTTATCAAAAATGGTATCGGTATACATTTCGGTGAACCCGTTCTGCTCAGCATTTACTTTCAGCATGACGGCCGGATAATCGTAACCCATCGACAAGAATATTTCATCCTTCCTGAACAAGGGAATATTTGTCCAGATCAGGCCAGGCTGATCTGACCATTTTTCCTGATTATAATATTTGTAGGTCATTTTCACCATCCCTGTTTCAGGCTCAACGGCCACCAGGTTGGTTGCCGAAGCCGCCAGAATGTACCGGTTGCCGTTCAGTTGGTACAAAGTGGGCGATGCATATGACCGTTGTCCGCCAACACAGTCGGTTTTCCACAGGTTTTCACCGGTCATTTTATTAAAAGCCACAACCGAGGTTTCGGTTCCCCCGGGAGTACAAATCACCTTATCATCCACGATCAGGGGAGACTCCGAAACGCCCCAGATATGCCAGTCGGCTTTAAAATCGCGGTCGACATTCACTTTCCAGTTTATGGCGCCGGTTTCAGCATTCAGGCAAACCAACTCGCCGATACCGCTGATCACATAAACGCGGTCGTCTTCGATTGTAGGTGTGCTCCGGGTGTCGGGGAACGATTGTTTCCAGGATTCGCCGTAGGGAACCTGCCACTTTTTATCTCCTTCAAAATCGATGCAGGTCAGGTAATCAAGGGTATCGATCATCCCGGTGGCATAGATGTATTTTCCGTTGGAAACAACCGAAGAATAGCCCTTCCCGATGCCCTCGAATTCGAGCAGCAGCGCAGGGCCGGATTCGGGCCACTCTTTCAGCAAGCCGGTATCCGGGAATTTACCGTCCCGGTCGGGCCCCCGAAACTGGACGATTTGTGCGTTTGTTAATCCGGTAAAAAACGTTAAGATGAAAATGATAAAAGATAACTTCATGTTGATTTAAGTTGGTTTTTTTATGATCGGTCAGTTCGCCGTTGTCGCCCATTTAGCTGGCTGATATTTTATAGGCCACCAGGGCGTTTCCGTGGCGGACATACAAGACGCCATTGTGAACCGCCGGATGAGCCCAGTGTTGTGCCGAACCATATTCAACTTTTGCTTTGGAGATCAGCTCGAATTTATCCTTAACCGGATTCACGAGCGCCAGTTCTCCTTTTTCGGAATACAAAATCAGCTTACCTCCGGCTACAATAATTACCCCGTTGCCCACTTCGGACGAATGCCATTTTTCGTCGCCTGTTTTCCAGTCGAGACAAAACCATCCGCGCGATTTGTGGCCTGAACCGTAAAGGTATCCGTCAATCAGGACGGCGCCTCCCATTTGGTTATCCATTTTCTCGGTACTCCAGACTTTTTTCACGGCAGTTCCGTTGTCATTTAAAGCCAATTTTACACCACCTTGTCCGTAGCCGCTAAAGCAATAAAGAGCCTGATCCTGAAAGATCGGCGTATTCGGATGAATATTGTACTGGTTGGGGTGAGGATAGCTCCACAACAATTTGCCATCTTTGGCATCTACGGCAATTACTTCTTTCCCGGTATGCGTCACCAGCAGTTTACGGGCCTGAAGGCTGACCAGTTTTGGCGTACAGTACGCTGCTGTTTCCCCTTTACCGGCACTTTTCCAAATCAGGTCGCCGGTTAACCGGTGAAGGGCCACCAGATTAAATTCTTTTCCTCCCGGAGTAAAGTATACATGGTCGCCGTCAACAACAACCGTTTCGTTAAAGCCCCAGCGAAGGTGTTCCGAGCCGAAATCCCTGGCCAGTTCTTTCTTCCACATCGCTTTCTCCGTTTCGAGGTTAAAGCAAATCAATTCGCCGTATCCGGTTGTGATGTAGGCCAGCTGATCAACGATCGTGACTGCCGTTCGTGAGCCGGGATAACTCACTTCAAACTCTTTTCCGTAATTCAGCTTCTTTTCAAGGGTGCCTTTTGGGCTGATGATGTAGAGGTAGCCGAGCTGATCGGTCATCCCGGTGCAATAGATTTTCCCGTTGGCAAATACCGGGCTCGAAAAACCTTCGCCCAATCCCTCAAAATGCCACAAAACCTCAGGCCCATTCTCAGGCCACGTGTTCAGCAATGACGGAGCAGGATAGTTAGCTTCGGCATTTTCACCGCGCCAGCTGGTTGTTTGCTGTGCATTTAATGTAAGAACCAATAAAAGATTTAGTAGAATGACAGATAGTTGTTTCATATGATGCTATTTTCAGGTAATTGATTTCTGTTTTTGAGTAATTTCACACGAGATTACCGGCGCTTCCAAATTTATTAAGGAAAGTGCAGATTACACAGTCAGTTAGCAAATTTAATCAGGATCTAAATAGTTAGATTTGTTAACAACTATTATGTTTATAGAATTATTGCATCAATCTGACTGACTGACAAATAAAAAGGTTCACCCCAAAAAGAGGATGAACCTTAAACGATTACTATTTTTTGCAAAATTGAGATATGTCAACTCCTTACTGTCGGAAAAAATCCGCAAGAACAATCATTTTTTCAATTTACTATACAGCCAATCAGTCCTCATTTCCTGTTGTTCGGGATAGGTCCAATGTTGGGTATCCTGAAAAATCTGCAGTTCTTTGGGCGCATCGATCACATTATATGCCGCATAAATTGAAGTAGGAGGACAAACGTTATCATTAAATCCCCAGGAATACCAACCGGGAACTTTAACGAAACGGGCGAAGTTAACCACATCATAGTATTTTGATGTTTCAATCCGTGCTTCACGCTGTGTTTCTTTTGTCTGAAACAGATGAGGCCAGCCTCCGGCACGGCCCTTTAAATAACCGGTCAGATCGGAAAGGGCCGGGTAAAAAGCCGCCAGGTATTTAATTCGCGCATCCAGACCTGCGGTAATAATCGACAGGGCTCCTCCCTGGCTTCCGCCGGTTACAGCCACGTTTTGTCCGTCAAATTCGTCCAAGCCGTAAATAAAATCGACCGCCCTGACACAGCCGAGGTAAACGCGCTTGTAATAATAACTGTTTTTGTCATCCATTAGAGCCTGATTATAATTCACCAGAGCCCCGGCCCGCAAATCGTCGTATACCCCCGGATCGAGATTCACCGGAATCCCGTGAATTCCGATTTGCAAGGTGATAAATCCCTTCTCGGCCCCGCTGACATCGCCGTAATACGGCCGAACCCCTGCGCCGGGCACATGCAGTATGGCCGGGTATTTTCCGGTCTTTTTAGGTTTGCACAGGATTCCGTAAATTTTACCCTCAATATTTTTCATGCTCACGTGAAATACGTCGACCTGATCAGTGCACCGTTCAGGCATAAGCCTTAAAACAGGCTCCACAGGGACTGCGGCCAGCTTCTGCTTCCATCCATCCCAAAAAGCAATAAAATCGTCGGGTAACGAAGTGGACGGCATAATCCGGTCGACCTCGTAGCCGGCCGTTGAATAACTTGAGTATTTTTTCCCGTCGACCTCTACTTCAGCCAGACACTGCAGAAAACCGGGAACTTTCATCCCTTTCGCTTTTACGACGGCGGATCCTTTCTTCAGGGTGATCGTCCCTTCATCCAAAATGTCCATTTTCTCCGGTCGTATCGTGTATTTCACATCCGCATCCAGGGGAATGTCATTCTTAAAAACGGATATGGTAAATTCGGCCGGTTCGCCGTTGCGATACATCCAATCCGGATGATTGGGAGTGACCACGACTGTCACTAATTTTTTCTGAGGTTGTGCATTTACCGACAGGAAGATCGATAAAATACAAGAAAGTGCAAATAGTATTCTCGTCAGTTTCATCATCATTACGAATTTATTGGATTAATAAGGTGGCTAAAAATAAAAAACTCCAGTGAGACACCGGAGTTTTTTTATCGAAAAATTTATCTAAATAACGACTATAATTTTGGTTCCCAGCCGGGCTCGTATTCGCGGGTCCAAAGTTTCATGGCGTCGCGGTCATAGATATGTCCGTTGTTTGTATCTACATCGAACGATTTTCCTACCCGGTACGAGATGTTGGCGTAATGTGTCAGCAGTTGGCTCATGGCCCCCATATCGATTGGAGAATTCAATTTGTTCGATTTCCCCCGGATATTGTCAAAAAAATTGATGATGTGATCATCAGTCATATCGCCGCCGCCGCCAAGCGCCGTTCCGGCTTCGCTGCCGCTCGATTTGCTGTCGCGGACGAGCTTCCCGCTCCGGTCGTATAACTTGTAGCCCCCTCGATCGACAAAAACAGAACCTTCGGTTCCGTAGATAATTGTTCCCCGGTCAGATCCATAGGTTTTGGCTCCGTTGCGGCTTTTTCCGTCCCATTTAATTATTTTATTTCCGGGAAAACGGAAGGTGGCATCCATGGTGTCGTACATTTCCCAGCCATCGTCCAGAAAATGACGTTTGGCTGCCTCTACATCCACATGTTCGGGATAGTCGACCTGCAAAGCCCAGCGGGCAATATCCAGTTCGTGGGTGGCATTATTCCCGGTCTCGGCAGTTCCCCAGTGCCAGCCATACCAGTGCCAGTTGTAGTCCCAGATGTCGTGCATATAATCCACCCGCGGAGCCGGTCCCTGGAATAATTCCCAATCGAGACCTTCGGGAACGGGCGCTTTTTGCGGAATAACCACCGGTCCGCGATTATTGGAATAAAACGCCACGGCCCGGTAAACATCGCCGATAACACCCTTGTGGATTTCATTCATGATCTCAATCGACTCGTTGGATGACCGTTGCTGATTTCCCATCTGGATCACTTTGCCGTATTTTTTCTGAAAAGCGACCAATAATTCGCCCTCTCCCGGACTGTGTGTACAGGGTTTTTCCAAGTACACGTGTTTCCCGGCCTCCATCGCCATCCAGGTGCCCGGGGCATGCCAGTGATCGGGGGTGGCATTAAAAATGGCATCGACCTTTTTATCGGCAAACACTTCGCGGATATCATTCACCAAAACGGCTTTGCCCGATACTTTCCCGGCTAAGTCTTTGCCAACTTTTTCGCGTTGCTTTTTCATGACATCGCAGATATAGGCCAGATCAACATTGTTGTTTTTATCTTTTAAGGCTGTGTAGTACGCTCCTACCCGGCGTCCGCAACCCATCAGAGCCACACTGAGCCGGTCGTTGGCGCCAATAATGCGCGAATAACTCTTTGCCGACATCCCCATCGCCGAAGCGCCCAGGGTCATTCCGGCAGCGCCGGCTACCGTCTTTCTTAAAAAATCTCTTCTGCTTGTACTCATGCTATATTTTGGTTTTTGGTTTATTTCAGCGCCTCCAACATTCCCCTGACGTAGCCCACCGACTCGGCAAATCCGGCAAAAGGATTATCGCCGTCCTTTTCGTATTCAAAAGCGACAATCCCATCGTATTCCAACTCAATCAAATCTGAAAGGAACGTTTTGAGATCGATCACGCCACGGCCGATCTCACAGGTTGAACCGTCATGATCGGCCCGCGTAACATCTTTCACATGAATGTCGAAAACCCGGTCGTAAAAATCTTTTACATCCTGCGAGGGGTCCCTGTCAATCCGTTTGGTGTGGCCAATATCGATACACAATCCCATGCGCGGGTCCATCTCTTTAATCAGCAGATAGGCGCTTTCGGCGCTTGGATAAAGCTTATCACCGGGACCGTGATTATGGATTGCCAGTTTGATATCGTAAGCTTTTACTTTATTTTCAACATAAGGGAGCAACTCGTGATTCGGAACGCCAACAATCATCTTCATCCCGGTTTTCGATGCATATTCAAATGCCTGGTCAACTTCATCCTCACTGGTCATATAAATAACTCCCCCGGCATACAGATTAATCCCGGCATCCTTACATTTTTGCACCATCTGGGCGATTTCTTCATCCGATGCATCCAATCTTAAATGAAAACTTTTCAGTGATAAATTATTGATTTCCAGCTTTTGCATGAATGCCAGGGTTTCGTCGATCGTAAACTTCCGGAAGGTGTATGAGGCAACGCCTAGTGTAAATTTGGCTTCTTTCGGCTTCGCTTCGTCCGTATCCGGCTTACCGCAATGGCAGGATGCCGCGAACAAAACAACGAGCGTGAGTAACAAGGCATAAACAGGTTTTAGCAATTTCATGATTTACTAATTAAGCGGTTTGATTTTTATACTCCTGAAGTGAACGGTATCATTGTGATCCTGTAACAACACCGGGGTTTCTGCTGACAGTCCGAACGCTTCAAATCCGGCATACTTACTCCGTGCCACCAGGGCGCGGTAAATATTACTGTCACGAACATACTCAACCAGTTTAATGCCGTTCAGCCAATGTTCAACCCGGTTATCCGGGTAAACGACCACCCGTCCACGATTCCAGCTTCCAACCGGATTGACAAATCTCGATTGTTTCTCTGCGGGAATCAGATCGTAGAGCGACGCCATTTTCCGGTTACCTGCAGCGCCCATACTCGCATCCGGATGGCGCTCATCATCCAGGATCTGGTATTCCAGGCCGATGGAAGGGCCATTATTGCCAAGACCGTATTTAACGCCGCTGTTGGCGCCTTCGGTCAGCATAAACTCGAACTGCAAGTCAAAGGCTTTAAATTTCTCAACCGTTACAATGTCCCCCGGCCGTTTCTCCGATTCACTTTTTTTGCCCAAAACAGATAACAGACCGTCTTTTATTTCCCAGCCTTGTTCGGGGAAGCCGTCGGCATGAACGCTTTTCCATCCGGCCGAAGTTTTTCCGTCAAACAATAACTTGTAGCCCTGTGCTTTCTCTGTTTCCGACAAATTATTGGCTAACAAATTGACAACAAACACATCCGGAGCCAAAGTCGGCTTTAGCCCGGTGGTTTTAATGCGGATGTTTCTCCAGCGTATTTGGTTGCCGGCCTGTTCCGCACGGCCAATCGAATGAACCTGCAGACTGATAAAACCTTCGGCCGTCATGTCGTCAATCAGATGGGCCACCGGAACCCCGTTTATCCAGGTGCGGATGTTGTTCCCCACGCATTCGATCCGGTATTTATTCCACTCGCCTTTTTTAAAGGCTTTCCCGCCTTCCGGGTTTAATGTTCCCGGATATAACCAGCCGCGCCGGGCTTCGTCGTAAATCCCTCCGCTCCAGGCTCGGGCCGACGGATCAACTTCACACTGATAACCATGCACCCTCCCGTTTTGATAATCCGGACTACTCAAACTTCGGAACTGAATTCCCGAGTTCATATCGTTATCTACCAAGAGCTCCAGTTCCAGTATAAAGTCGCCATAGTTTTTTTCGGTGCTTAAAAACGAATTCGGGGTATTAGCAACAGTAGTCCCTACAATTTCGCCGTTAACGACTTCGTACTTAGCCTCCCCGTTTAGTTGTTTCCATCCGGTGAGGTCTTTCCCGTTAAACAAATTCACCCAATCCTTTTCATTTGTTTTAGCCATCAAGGCCGTGGTGAAGAACAATAAAGAAAATAACAAGATCTGCTTCATGGTTTCATCTGATTTTAGTTAGCATTTCTATTTTATCCACAAATCGGCTGTGAACGCAAACGAAATTAGTAAATTCTGATTTTTCAGGTATATTTGTTACCCTGAAACTGGTTTTATAACAGTTATAAGTACCGTTACAACGAAATCAACCAAATTGAACAAAGAGCTCATACATAACTATTTGGAAAAAATTCTTCGAAGCAGGCATTTCTCTAAATCGAAAATAAGCTGCGATTTGCTGGAGTACCTGGTTTTGGCATCCATTGAAGGAAAAAATCCGAAAGAATATACCATAGGCGTTGAGCTGTTTGGCAAAAAGTATGAGGATGAAAACAAATCGGACTCCAATATCCGCGTGTACATTCACAATGTCCGGAAGAAACTGAAGGACTATTACAACGATGAAGGGAACAAGGACCAGGTTGTTTTTGAAATTGATCGCGGAAAATATCATGTCAGTTTTAAAAGCCGGAAAGAATATGCCGGAAACAAACAACGGTCGTATTTTATTCCTTTTCTGGCAACTCTTATACTGTTCCTGGTCACCTTTTTCCTGTTTATCTTCAAGGAAAAAGAACCTAAACCCGTATGGAAGGACTTGCCGGTTTGGCAGGAGTTTGCCGACAATGATTTAAAAACACTTCTGGTGCTGGGCGATTATTACGTATTTCAGGGCATGTTGCCAACCGGAAAGATCGGCATATACCGCGATTTTTCGATTAATTCGGAAGTTGAATACGAGCACCTGCTGGATAAAAAACCCGAGCTTGTCAAGTTGCTTTCCAAGTCGAACCTGACCTATTTGTCGAAAATGGCGGCATTTTGCGAAAGCGATATTTACCAGGTTTTTGCTCAAACCGGAGGAGAGATTGAAGTAAAGCTTCTTTCCGACGTTCAACCAACTGATTTAAAGAACTATAATATCATTCTTGTCAGCAACTTCAAAAATATGGGTATCTTTGAAAACATCATTCAAAAGATGAATTTTTCATTCGGAATATCCAATACATCCATTCCGTATATTATTTCGAACGATCCCTGTGCGCAAATCTATGAAGCCCGAAACGACTACCTGAAAGAGGAGGATTATGCCCTGGTGATTCATGCAGGCGGGTACAGCAATAACCGGTATTTATTCTTCCTGTCGAGCCAGGATATCGGTAACATTTCCACAGTAAAACAATTTACTCAAACCGAATACATGCGCCATTTCCGGGAAGAATACCTCAACCAGATCAATGCTGTTGATTTTAAAGCATTGTACAAAGTCGAAGGAATAAATAAAACCGATTTATCATTCGAACTCATCCGCTTTGAATAAAATCAGGTGAGCTGGCCGGCTGCAATTGGCATTGTTGATATGGTATAAAAAGCTGATGCCCAAAACCGGCAATTAAACGAATCCGGTTCCTGATTCTGTCAAATTCACCGCTTTTGAGCATCAGGCGTGCATCGCTATATTTTTGGCAAGATCCAGGGAGCCCGGTAGTTGGCTTTTACCAGTTGATTGGCTTCTGCATCGTTAATAAACTCCTGCTTCTCGTGGTTCCAGAAAACCTTATGCCCGGTACGATACGCAATATTTCCCAGGTGAGCTATGCGGGCAATATGGGCCCCGGTTTCAATATCGCAGTTCGGGGTTTTCCCGTTTTTAATGCAGTCCAGGAAGTTTCTCACATGCAAGTCAAGCCCATCGCCTTGCGCGGGTTGCTGCGCCATCCCGGTAAAACCTTCTTTTGTGCTGGTACTTTTTGTTTCAGGAATAACCTCCCAGCCCGAACGGTCGGCCACCAGGGTGCCGTACTCGCCGACAAAAGCAACGCCATGTCCGCGGCGATCGTAATTAGCGCCGTAAATTCCGATGGTATGGTCCCAAACAAGGTTGAACTTACCAAAATCATAAACGGTTGTCATGGTATCGGGTGTTTCCATGGCGTCATCCGGGAAAGCATATTTCCCGCCAACCGCCATCACCGACTGCGGTACATATTCATTCATCCCAAACAGGGCATAATCGAGCAGATGCACGCCCCAGTCGGTCATCACCCCGCCGGCATAGTCCCAGTACCAGCGAAAACTGGCATGAAAACGGTTTTTGTTATAAGGACGTTTGGGAGCCGGGCCAAGCCACATATCGTAATCAACCCCTTCGGGCGCTTCGGTATCGGGTTCAACCGGTATCGACCTTTTCCAGCCGACATTCGACCATGAGCGCACCGTACGCACTCTGCCCAGGTTACCGGCCTGCACGTAATCCACCACGTCGCGCCAATGCGGATGACTGCGTTGCCACTGTCCAACCTGTACCACGTTTTTATAGCGTTTTTGGGCGGCAATCATCACATTACACTCCTCGATGGTGGTACCAATCGGCTTTTCCACATACACATGCTTGCCGGCCTCGGAAGCATAAACCATTGGTAAACAATGCCAGTGATCGGGGGTGCCGACAATAATGGCATCAATGTCTTTATGATCCAGCATTTCGCGAAAATCGGCATACATCAGCGGTTTTTTGCCGGTCAGCTTTTCTACTTCCGCAGCACGCGGTTCCAGAACGCGTTTGTCCACATCGCACAGGGCGACGCATTCCACATCCTTGTTTTTCAAAAACGACTGAAGATCGCTGAAGCCCATGCCGCGGCATCCGATCAGGCCGACATTTATTTTTTCGTTTGGGGAACAACCGGCATTCATGATCGTGGGTAGCGCCGCTATGCCTGCCGTTATTACCGCAGATTGTTTGATAAAACTTCTTCTGTCAGTTTCTTTCATCAGGTATTCTTATTTTTAATGAACTAGTTAGTAAAACAGCCCGTAAAGGTAACAGAATAAGTCCAATCATAAAACAAACAAAAACGATTCGTCGGGCGCAATTCGTTGCAAAAAAGAAAAAAATCATTAAATTACCTCTGTCAAAAAATAATAATCGTAACATCCTGACTTACCGGTTAAACGTCTTTGGAAACGAACATCAAACCGGGACAACGAAAGATTGAAACTACTAATTAAGATGACAAACAGCGGAAAAACAGGGAGATCATCCATTCTCAAAGCCGTGGATACCATCCGGATCGGAATTTGGAACTGGGATGTAACATCAGGGGAATTTATCATCGATGAAACTTTTGTCAGGATCATGAATTACGAAAATGAGGATTTACTCCCTGTTCAAAAGCCAGGATGGTACAAATTGAACAAGCCGGAGAAACAAGCTGCATCCAAAACAATTATTTGCCATTTTGCATCAACAAAACAAGATCACCTGTTTGTGGATTTCCGGTTTAAACACCGGAGCGGGCAATGGATAAACCTGCAAAGCTCCGGCCGGGCTACCCGATTTGATGAATCCGGAAACCCGGAATCGTTTACCGGCACCCTGATCAATATTTCCGACTTGTTTGACTCACGCCAACATCTGAAATACCGTTATGAAATAGAAAAACTGGTTGCCGGCATATCGGCCGATTTTGTCGGGATTTCCCACCACAAAACGGATGAAGCCATCCGGAAAACCCTTGAAAAGATCGGCCGTTTTTCGGAAATTGACCGGAGTTACGTTTTTTTGCTGAAACATCATAACCTGTTCATGCACAACACGCATGAATGGTGCGCACCCGGCATTAAACCCGAGATGGACAACCTTCAGGGACTGCCCGTCTCAATTTTTCCCTGGTGGATGAATAAATTGAACCGGCAGGAACACATTTACATTTACGATATCGCCGATATGCCTGCCGAAGCAGTTGCCGAACAGGAAGTTTTGCAATCGCAGGAAATTTGTTCCCTTCTGGTAGTCCCCATTCATTACAAGAAAGAACTGTTCGGCTTTATGGGATTCGATTCGGTAAAAAAACATAAAGAGTGGCCGAAAGCAGATATCCATTTACTGGAAACGATAGGCAACATCATTGCCAATGCCCTGAACGCCAAAAATAACCAGGAACTGCTCATAAAAGCCAAAGAAGCAGCTGAAGAAAGCAACCGGACAAAATCAGCTTTTCTGTCTACCATCAACCACGAACTCCGTACACCGCTCCACCACATCCTGGGATTCAGCGATTTGCTTCGCAGTAAAAAACTACCGCTTGACCAAACAGAGACCTTTGCCGGTAAAATTTATGACAGCGGCAAAAACCTGCTCCAAATCATCGAAGATATTTTAAGCCTGGCCCTTACTGACCAGATTGATATTAAAATCAGGAGCGAGCGGTTTAAGGGAATCGACCTGTTTATCCAACACAAAGCCCTGCTCGAAGAAATTCTGGCCATGTCGAACAAACAAAACGATATCGAATTAAGTTATAATCCCGACTCAAAATTTCTGAACCAGGTATTTCTGGCTGATAAATCAAAAATCAACCAGATCATACTTAATCTGTTTAAAAATGCCATAAAATATACCCACTCAGGAAAAGTCACTTACAGCGTTCAGTTTGATCAGTCAAAAAAAATTACCTTCTCGGTAACCGATAGCGGTATTGGCATTCCGGAAAGCCACCAGGAAACCATTTTTGAATATTTCAGGCAAGTGGATGAAACGCTTACCCGGCCGTACAACGGTATTGGAGTTGGATTGGCCATCTCAAAAAATATTGCCAAGATCCTGAATGGCCGGATCCTTGTTGAATCTTCGCCCGGCGAAGGGAGCTGTTTTTCATTTGAACTGCCGGTTGAAACGTCTAGCGACCAGGTTCCGCTTTTAGCCGACGACAAGGACGCCGTGACGGTTCCCGATTTCTCAGAAAAACAGTTTCTGATTGTTGACGATGACCCGATGAGTGTTTTCATTCTGAAAAACCTGTTAGCGCCAACCAATGCAGAATTGACACAGGTTGATGATTTGTCTTTCACCACTGAATCATTGCAGGAAACAGATGGTGCCGACCTGGTATTGCTCAACTTGAAAATGCCTGTTGAAAATGGCTTGAAACTGGCTTCAGCCCTAGCCGAACGTCGCGAAAACTACCCGCTGATTGCCTTAAGCGCCCACTCGCTGATCAGCGAAAAAGAAAAAGCTTTGCTGGCCGGATGCAAAGCCTTCGTTTCCAAGCCCATCGAACCGGGTCTGCTGTTTGAAGCGATCAAAAAAATAATCAACCCCTGATAAAATTTAAAGAGGCTATTTTTTAACAAAGTCTCTTCTGTTAAAAAATAGCCTCCGGTAAAGCTGAAAGCCGCAGGGATTATTTCAGGCCCCGTTTCTTTAGCAAGGGGTCGACCGAAGGATCCTGGCCTCTGAAATCGCGATAAATTACCATTTCTTCGTCTGAACCGGATTTGGCCAGCAGCGTACGAAATTTGGCAGCCAATTCGGGGTTAAACAGATCGCCCGATTCTTTAAAAGCCTGAAAGGCGTCGGTATCCAGCACGGCCGCCCAAATGTAAACGTAATACCCGGCAGAATAACCACCGCTGAAAATATGAGAAAAATAAGTACTCCGGTAACGCGGAATAATTTCATCAATCAGCCCGATGGGGTCCATCGAAGCTTTTTCAAAAGCCGCCACATCGCCGTTAAGCGCCTGCGTATGCCAATCCATATCCAGAACGGAAGCGGCCAGGTATTCCACAGTGGCAAACCCCTGGTTAAAGTGTTCGCTGTTTACAATTTTTTGAACCAGATCGTCGGGAATCACCTCGCCGGTTTTATAATGTTTGGCATATACTTTTAGAACTTCCGGCTCAGCCGCCCAGTTTTCCATGATTTGCGAAGGTAATTCAACAAAATCGCGGGCAACG
Organism: Gaoshiqia hydrogeniformans; assembly: GCF_049347105.1. Lineage (GTDB taxonomy): Bacteria > Bacteroidota > Bacteroidia > Bacteroidales > Prolixibacteraceae > Gaoshiqia > Gaoshiqia hydrogeniformans. The sequence goes on along the minus strand of NZ_CP186334.1, from coordinate 4,554,801 downwards.
CGGCCAGCTGTTCGCTTGTAAGGCCCGTCGGTAAACAAGCCGTGCAGGGCATGCCCGAACTCGTGGAAGAAGGTCATCACTTCATCAAAGGTCAGCAAAGCCGGCAAATCGCCGCCGGGACGGGTAAAGTTGCAAACAATCGACGTAACCGGATATTCAAATTTTTCCCCGTCTTTATACGACTGGCTGCGGTAACCGGTATTCCACGCGCCCACCCGTTTGCCGTCTCTCGGGTGAAAGTCCATGTACAGTACGCCCACGTGCGAACCATCCGCTTCTTTGACTTCCCAGGCCTCGGCTTCGGGATGATACACCGGAATATCGGTGCGCCGTTCAAACGTAATACCGTATAATTTGTTGGAAACATAGAAAATACCCTCACGTACGTTATCGAGACTGAAATAGGGTTTGGTCTCTTCTTCGTCCAGATCGTATTTTTGCTTGCGAAGCTTTTCGGCATAATACCACCAATCCCACGAAGCCAGTTTAAAGTTCCCTCCTTCACGGTCGATGATGGCTTGCATCTCCTTACGTTCGTTTTTTGCAACTGCCAGCGCCGGCTTCCACAACTCGTGCAGAAAATCATACACCTGCCCGGGCGTTTTTGCCATGTTGATGTCGATTGTATAAGCCGCGTGATTTTCATATCCCAGCAGTTTGGCTTTCTCGTCGCGCAGGGCAACCATTTGAGCGACAATCTCTTTATTGTCGAACTCGTTATTATTGTCGCCGCGCATAAAATAACCACGGTAAATTTTTTCGCGTAAGTCACGGTTTTCAGCATATTGCAGGAAGGGGATCAGGCTGGGCTTTTGCAAGGTAAATATCCATTTACCTTCCATACTGTTTTTTTGTGCCTCGTCTGCAGCAGCCGCAATGAGGCCTCCAGGTAATCCAGCCAGATCTACTGCCGAATCAACCACCAACTGAAAATTTTTATTGGTTTCGGCCAGCAGGTTTTCTCCAAAACGGAGGCCTAAAGTCGAAAGCTGCTGGTTGAGTTCGCGTAAACGGGCCTGGCTTTCGTCGGGAAGGTTAGCGCCGTTACGCTCGAAATCCTGGTAATATTTTTCAATGACCCGCAATTGCTCCTGATCGTATCCGGCTTGTTCCCGCTGGTCGTAAACCGCTTTTACCCGTTCAAACAAAGCTTTATTCAGCATGATGTTATCGGAATGAGCCGTTTGTTTCGGGAAAATCTCCCGGGCCAGTTTTTGCATGTCTTCATTGGTATTGGCCGAATTCAGGTTCCCAAACACGGTCATCACCTGGTTAAGCAAACGCCCCGACTGGTCGAATGCCAGAATGGTGTTTTCAAAACCGGCCGGCTCTTCATTCGATGTGATGACATCAATTTCAAGTTGTTGTTGTTTAATGCCTTCTTCAACAGCCGGAAGAAAATGCTCCAGTTTAATCTGGTCGAACGGCGGCACCTGAAACGGGGTTTCATAAGCCGATAAAAACGGATTTTGCATGTTTGTTTTTGTCGCTTTTGATGAATGACAGGGTACAAAGGTAGCCAGTAATAAAACAAAAGCCGGGGTAATTTTCTTCATATCATTCTTTTTATTTTGGCTCGAAAAATACAAAACCCGGGAAAAGGATATCCTGACAAATGTTAGGATGAAGCAACTACTGTCGAAGAATCTACAAAATAACACGATGTTTTTACCGGATTGATTTATTGCGAATAAAAAATGATCAGGAGACAGGTTTAATCTAATGACACAATTGCTGTGTATAAAATCATTTGTATTTGTAACAGGATTAAAATTTAAAATGACTGTTCATTTATAAAAAATCCCAGTTAAAACTATAAAAAACATTCATTCATAAAATTTTCTCAAATTATATTTAATGGAAAATCTGATTTTTTTATATTTGATTTCATTAAACAAAATTCAATTAAATCTTTAAAACTTTCTGTTATGAAAAAAATGTTACCTCTATGTTTAAGCATACTTTTTGTGCTTATTTTCTCAAATTGTGCAACAATTATTCACGGTACAAAACAATCAGTATCGATATCAAGTAACCCGACGAAGGCAATGGTTGTTATTAATGGTCGTGATGAGGGAAGAACCCCTATCACCGTTGACCTTTCCAGAAAAGATCACCACACAGTTCAAATTAATTTGGATGGCTATTTGCCATATGAAACAAAATTTACACGTAAAGTTGACGGATGGATCGCAGGAAATATTGTTTTTGGAGGATTAATTGGATTAGCTGTTGATGCTATCTCTGGAGGTATGTATAAATTAACACCTGATCAAATTGACGCAGATCTCAAGAACGGCAATCATAGTGTGATCCAAAATGAAAATGGTATGTATCTGACCATAGTGATGTATCCAAACCCCAATTGGGAAAAAATTGGGCAACTTGAAGTCATGAACTGACTATAAAATCTCTCATTTTCAATACACCTTGCAGTCGATTGCTGACAAGGTGTATTGAAATAACAATAATAACCGGAGTTCTGCTCAGGTTTTAATCGATTCATACGGAATTGTAAACAAACTGATAAATTTTCGAATCAGATAACCCAAAAAAAGAACTTTCATCTTTCACACTGTTTTTTTCAATTTCTTTTCCTCCTCGTATTTCCACCGGTTCGCCTTTTGCCTCAGCCCAAAAAATGTTTACTTTTGTCGGACTTTGAAATTCAGCATAAAAGCATTATACGATGAATATTTCATACAAGTGGTTAAAAGACTACATTGACACGGACCTTCAGCCCAAAGAACTGGAAAACATCCTCACCCAGATTGGACTGGAGGTGGGTAGTATTGAAGAAATTGAAAGCGTAAAAGGAGGACTGCGCGGCTTGGTGATCGGGCAGGTGCTTACCTGCGAAAAGCACCCCAACTCGGATCACCTGAGCAAAACCACGGTTGATGTGGGCAAGGGCGAAATCCTGCCCATTGTTTGCGGGGCGCCAAACGTGGCCGCCGGTCAAAAAGTGGTGGTCGCCACCGTTGGAACGGTTTTATACGACGGCGACCAGGAATTTCAGATCAAGAAATCAAAAATCAGGGGCGAAGCCTCCGAAGGAATGATTTGTTCGGAAGAAGAAATCGGGCTGGGGCACGATCGTGCCGGCATTCTGGTTTTGCCCGACGACGCCGTTGCGGGAACTCCTGCCAGCGCCTACTTTCGCGTCGAATCTGATTATTCCATCGAAGTGGACCTGACGCCAAACCGGATCGACAGTGCCTCACACATCGGCGTGGCCCGCGATCTGGCCGCTTTCCTGAAAAAAACACAGGAAGTCAGTTATAAACGGCCATCGGTTGAAACGTTTAAAACGGATGATCATTCACTGGAGATTCCGGTTGAAGTGGTTAATCCCGAAGCTTGCCTGCGCTATGCCGGCGTAACCATCAGCGGGGTAGAAATTAAAGAATCGCCCGACTGGCTGAAAAACCGCCTGAAAACGATTGGACTGAACCCGATCAACAATGTCGTGGACGTGACCAACTACGTGCTTTTTGAAGCCGGACAACCTTTACATGCTTTTGATGCCGACGAAATTACCGGGGGAAAAGTTGTTGTAAAAACCATGCCTGCCGGAACAAAATTTATCACCCTCGACGAAGTGGAACGCGAACTGCACCCCGATGACCTGATGATTTGCAATACCCGGGAAGCCATGTGCATCGGCGGTGTGTTTGGCGGCATCCAATCCGGAGTTAAAGAGTCGACCAAAAATATTTTTCTGGAATCGGCCTGTTTTGATCCGGTTTTCATCCGGAAAACAGCGCGTCGCCACGGACTGAACACCGACGCTTCATTCCGTTTCGAACGCGGAACCGACCCCAACGGCGTACTTTATGCCCTGAAGCGCGCCGCCCTGCTGATTAAAGAAGTGGCCGGCGGTAAAATTTCGTCAGAAATTGTGGACGTCTATCCAAACCCTGTTGCCGATTTTAAGATTGATGTCAGTTATGCAAACATCAAACGCCTGATTGGAAAAGATTTAGGCGCCGAAACCATAAAAAAAATCCTGACCGCACTGGAAATCAAAATTGAAAACGAAAGCGAAAGCGGGCTGTCGCTGGCGGTACCTCCCTACCGCGTCGATGTAAAGCGCGAGGCCGACGTTATCGAAGAAATTCTGCGTATTTACGGGTATAACAACGTTGAAATACCCACACAGGTAAATGCTTCGCTGCAATATTCCGTGAAGCCCGACCCCGTAAAAATCCGTAACCTGATGGCCGACATGCTTTCAGCGCAAGGCTTTAATGAAATCTGGTCGAATTCGCTGACCAAAACGTCGTATTACGAAAACCGAACGACCCTTGCCGCCGAAAACACCGTTAAATTGTTCAACCCGCTAAGCGCTGATTTGGGCGGTATGCGGCAAACCCTGTTGTTTGGCGGCTTGGAAGCCATTGCCTATAATGCCAACCGCCGTAACGGTGATTTGCGTTTGTACGAATTCGGTAATTGCTACCACTGCACCGGCACAGAACTAATTGAAAACCCTCTGAAAAATTATTCCGAAGAAGAGCACTTATCCCTTTTCATCTCGGGGCAAAAAGAACGCGAAAGCTGGGCCATTCCGCAAAGCGGCAGCAGTTTTTTCCAGCTTAAAGGTTATGTAGAAAACCTGCTGCTAAAACTTGGACTGAGGGCCGAAAACCTGAAATCGGAAGATATCAGCACAGAGTTGATTTCGGAAGGCTTGGTTTTATCTACCTCAAACGGGCGAAAGCTGGTAGAATTTGGCATCGTGCATAAAAAACTGCAAAAGGAATTTGAAATTGAAAATCAGGTGTTCTATGCCGACTTTTTGATGGACCATCTCCTGCTGGAACAAAAAAACAACAAAACGCTCTTTGCGGAACTTCCCAAGTACCCCGAAGTACGTCGCGACCTGGCCTTATTGATTGACAAACAGGTTCGGTTCGCACAAATCCGCGATCTGGCTGTAAAGGTTGAACGCAAATTGCTGCGTTCGGTCGGTTTGTTCGATGTATACGAAGGCAAAGGGATCCCGGAAGACAAAAAATCGTATGCCGTCAGCTTTATTTTGAGGGACGATGAAAAAACCCTCAACGACAAGCAAATCGACAAGATCATGCAGAAGCTGATTTTTACGTTTGAAAAAGAACTCGGAGCAAAGCTCAGATAAACCATACAAAGCCATCGGGTTATCCGGTGGCTTTTTTGTTGTGATTACAAAATAGCTAACTGCCTGCACAAACCAATGACCAATGACCAATGACCAATGACTAATGACTAATGACTAATGACCAATGACCAATGACTGATTATTCAATACCTCGTTAAAGTATGACCAATACGCAGAAAGGAATATTATACGCTTGCATCACGGCGGTTTTTTGGGGGTTTCTGGCCATTAAACTTAAAATCGCGGTTCAGAAAGTAGAACCGCAAACCATTGTCTGGTTCCGTTTTGTGGTCGCTTTCTTTTTTCTGGTCCTGTGGCAGTTGTACCGGGCCCCCCAAAGCCTTAAAATTCTTGTCCGCCCTCCCTGGCTCCTTGTTTTGGCAGCCATTGCCCTCTCGTGGAATTACCTGGGCTTTATGCTGGGCATCCATTATACCAGCCCGAGCAATGCGCAACTGGTCATCCAGGCCGGACCAATTTTACTGGCGCTGGCAGGCATTCTGTTTTTTAAAGAACGGATACGGATCCCCCAGTTCATTGGTTTTGCACTGGTTGTTACCGGTTTTGTTATTTTTTACAACCAGCAACTAAGCCTGATGACCGGACAGGAAAAACAATATCAACTGGGAATCTTGCTCACCTTAAGCGGCGCCGGCGCCTGGGCGGTGTATGCTGTACTGCAAAAGAAACTGGTTCAGCAATATACGGCCGGCCTGCTGAATTTATTTTTGTTTGGGTTTCCGGTACTTGTATATCTGCCTTTTGTCAATTTTTCATCCCTTTCCGGATTAAGCTGGGTCTGGTGGCTGCTGCTTTTGTCGCTTGGATTAAATACCTTATTTTCATACCAGTATCTCGCTATGGCTTTGCATTATGCGGAGGCCAATAAAATCAGCATCATCATTTTGCTTAACCCCATCATCACTTTTATAACGATGGGAATTTTCACCGAATTAAACGTATCATGGATTGAAGGCGAGCGCTTTTCACTTTACTCGCTGCTTGGAGCAGCCATTGTTTTTACCGGCGCGGTACTGGTTGTCAGGAAAGGACGTAAGAAAACAGAAAGCCCCTCATCCTGACAGATGAAGGGCCTGAGTTAATTATTCGTATCTGACCAGTCGCTATTTTCGCCCGGTAACATCTACCAGAACAAACGACCTCGGGTTTAATGCCAGGCTAAGTTGGTTGCCTTTCAAGGCGGCTTTGCTGTTTTGCGGAACAATATTCTCCGGCTGATCCAGGGTATTGTACTGCATCAGGTTTTGATCGGCCAACTCGGTCAGCAAGGCTTCTTTAACCGCCGGTTTCATTCCCTGAAATTCAACAAGCATCTCTTTGGTCACCGACGAGGCATTAACGATTTTCAAATAGATATGCCCGCTGTTTTTATCAATCGATGCGCTGGCATACAGGCTGTCCTGTCCGGCGATCACTTCATTCCCGAGCAAAACAGGCAACACATGGGTCCCGCTGTGTGTCGAATACATTTTTTGCACATAATAATTTGGTGTCGCTACTGCATTCAGATTGTCGAACCAGATCAGGTCGGGACGCCATTGCCAGGCATCGACATGCGCAAACAGGGGAGCATACGAAGCCATATGTACGACATCGGCATTACGCTCCAGACCGGTCATAAAAGCTGCTTCCGACAGGGCCGCCAGCCAGCAGTTGCTCGATGTTGCATCCTTGATATTATCATTGCGTACATGACTGGCATATTCGCCGGCAAAAACCTTCAGCCCGCCGCGCTCGTAGCTGTCGTAACGCCGGGCATTATTGAAAAACCAATTGGGATCCTTGTAGTAGTGTTCGTCCACCAGGTCGGCCTGCCGTCCTTTCAGTTCGTTCCAAAGATAATCAAAGCGGTCGCCCTCGGCCGACGGGCCGGAACCTGAAACCAACTGAATTTCGGGATACCGTTCCCGTACAGCCGCGGCAATCAGATCGTAACGCTCCAGGTATTGATGTCCCCACTGTTCGTTCCCGATGCCGATATATTTTAAATTGAAAGGTTCCGGATGCCCCATATCCGCCCGCAATTTTCCCCATTTGGTTGAAACATCGCCATTGGCAAATTCGATCAGGTCGAGTGCGTCCTGAATGTAGGGATCCATCTCGTTAAGCGGAACAAGTTCGCCGGTATTGTATTGACAGGCCATTCCGCAATTCAGGATGGGAAGCGGCTCAGCGCCCAAATCTTCCGACAGCACAAAATATTCGAAAAAACCCAGACCGAATGACTGAAAATAATCGGGCGTATGGCGGTGCATAAACTCCGTATTCCAACGGTTGATGATTAATTCGCGGTCATGAATATCACCCACCGTTTTTTTCCATTGATAACGCAAATCCAGGTGATGCCCTTCCACCACACAACCACCAGGAAAGCGCAAAAAGCCCGGTTTCAGGTCGGCCAGCAGTTGGGCCAGATCCGAACGCATGCCGTTAACCCGTTTCTTAAAGGTATTGACAGGGAAAAGCGACACATAGTCGAAATCAACCGTTCCCTCCCCTTTCAACGAAATTCTCAGTCGTCCTTTGGCCGAAGCAGCCGTTGTCATAATGACCAGTTCCTTCATGTTCCAATCCGTTGCCAGGCCCGACACAACGGCTTTACCAATTGGTTCACCGGCCTCATTGAGCAATTCAACCAGCAGCGACAAGTCTATCCCGTCTGCTGCTTTTGAGCCAAGCACCAAGCGATATTCTTCGCCGGCATGCAGGCCCATTCCGCGAAACCCTTGGTTTTCGATATAATTTGCATTTTCCCCCGCCAGCGAAGAAAGCCGCAGAAAGCGATGTTCCTTTCCGTCAATTGTTTCGTTAATCACCTGTACCGAATCCCGAAACGGCACCTTCCATCCGGCAAAGGGATCGGGAAATTTAAACGAACGGTTTTTGACCAACTCGGCATAAATACCGCCATCGGCGGCAAAGTTGATATCTTCAAAGAAAACTCCCCACATGGTGGGTGCAATTTCGGCAGTCGGCCTATTGGCATAAACCGTGATTTTTGACTGGGCAAATACCTGCAATTGCAGGAAAAAAGTCAGAATAAAAATTCCGCTTGCTATTGTTTTTTGCATCGTTATGAGTAGTTAAATGGTTTCATTTAGGTATCCATCCGTAACCAGGACAAACGATAAAAGTAATGAATACTTTTCTAAAAAGAAAACAAGATTGCCGAATATTGCCGGCTTCGCCCCGGTTTGATATCCCGTATCGCAAAATTCAACGATGAACCGGTGCTCAGTCTCATAATCAGTATACAGTTGAGATTTTACTTGGGAGAACCAAGAATCAAGAACCAAGAATCAAGAACCAAGAATCAAGATCCAAGAATCAAGATCCAAGATCCAAGTTTCGAGTTATCAAATTTCAGGTCTTCGCAGCTTGTGACTGAACACTGCAACTTCCTCCCGTTCTCACGTCCGTTCTCCATTCTCCGTTAACCGGTAATTCCCCTTTGCCCTTTGCTCTTTGCTCTTTGCCCCACGCTCCAATGACCAATTATCCAATAACTATTGACATCCTCGGTCTTTACATCAGGCATCGCACGACCGTCATTTTTTGGCTGAAAAAAACAATTATTAAACTGACATTTATATCTTAGCAAAAAAGAATCACGTTCCTCAGACGCATTCGTCCCGGGAAATAAACAGTTTTTTGTTGAGAAATCGGTTGGTTAAAAAGGTAAAAACGATTACTTTATCATTATTTTTAACCAAAATTAAAAGAAAGTCTATGAAAACAAGATTGCTCGCGGCAATAGTTCTGGTGTGTTGCATCACCGGACTTGCCTTTTCGCAACAAACATCATACTACCAGTCTGTTTCTGCTGAGCTTCATCAGGCAAAAGAGCTGTATACGGGCAACCAATTTGTTTCGGCCCGGGAACAATTTGCAGCAATAGCCGCCAAAAGCGAGCCCGGTTCTGAAATCCAGGCCGAAGCCATGTTCTATGAAGCGATTTGTGCCTTGAAGCTGGAATCGAAAAACGGTTCTCCGCTGATGGAAACCTTTCTTCAGAAATATCCGGAAAGCGCATATACCGACAAAGCCTGGTTCGAACTGGGAAATGCCCGTTTTAAAAACAAGCAGTATCAACCCATGTTACAGGCTTATCAACACGTGAGCCTTTCTGCGCTGAGCCGGGATGAACAAGTCAAAGTCAGTTACCAAAAAGGATATGCCCTGTTTCAAACCGAGCGTTACACCGAAGCCGAACGCGAATTTGTTAAGGTAAAAAATACCAATCACCGGCTGGCGGCGCCTTCGAACTATTACTGGGCCCATATCCGGTACATGAACGATGATTTTGACGCTGCCCTGGCCGCTTTCGATCAACTGAAAGACAACCCGGCTTTTGCCCCGGTCATCCCGTTCTACATGAGCCAGATCTATTATAAACAAGGAAATTATGCGAAAGTGGTTGAATTTACCGAACCGCTGATGAAAACGGCTGACAAACAGCAAATCGCCTCCCTGTCGAAAATCTTAGGGAGTTCGTATTTTCACCTGAAACGCTTTTCGGAAGCCATTCCCCATCTCGAAACCTACTTCAGGACAACAAAAAGCCTTCAGCGTGACGAGAATTACATGCTTGGCTATTGCTATTACACGACCGGCCGGTACCAGGAAGCCATTGCCCCGCTGGAACATGCCTCCAAGGGAAAAGACGAACTGGCCCAGAACGCCTATTACACGCTGGCCGATTGTTACATCAAATCGGGCGATAAAAATAAAGCGCGCGTTGCCTTTGAAGCGGCTTCGGAGATGGATTTCAACCCGGAGATCAGCGAAGATGCGCTTTTCAACTTTGCTAAAATAACCTACGAGCTGTCGTACTCTCCGTTTAACGAAACCATCAAGGCTTTTGACAAATACATTTCGCTTTACCCGAATTCGGGAAGGAATGACGCGGCCTACGATTACCTGGTACAGGTTTATATGAGCACCAATAACTTTAAAGATGCGGTGGCCTCTATTGAAAAAATCAGGGTAAAGACCCCCCCGATCCGAAAAGCTTACCAACGCGTCAGCTATTATCGCGGACTGGAACTTTTCAGCAACCTCGAATATCAGCCCGCTATCAACCATTTTGATCTGTCGCTGGCCAACGGCGAATTCAACCCGGCACTGAAAGCATCGGCCCTGTTCTGGAAAGCGGAAGCAAACTACCGTTTGGAAAACTATCAGCAAGCCGCCTCTGGTTTTAACAGCTTTTTACAATCGCCCGGAGCGCAAACAACACCCGAATACCAGTCGGTACATTACAACCACGGATATGCTTATCTCAAACTTGCAAATTATGAGCAATCGGCCGCCTCGTTTCGAAAATATATCGATTTAAACAGGAACAGGCCCAGCGAAAAATTAGGCGACGCCTACAACCGGCTGGGCGATTGTTATTACATCAACCGCGACTACAGGAACGCTGTGAACAGCTACGAGCAGGCTTACGCTCAACGGACCTACGACCCGGACTACGCCCTATACCAGAAAGCGCTGAGCCTAGGAATCCAGCGCGAACAGGAACAAAAGATCAGCAGCCTGCGCAGCCTGTTGCAAACCTTCCCCCAATCGGCCTTTGTCGACGATGCCTTGTTCGAACTGGGACGGACTTACGAGCGAATGAATGAAAACCAGGTGGCAATCGGTTATTACCGGGATTTGCTGAAAGAATTTCCGCAAAGCAGCTATCAGCCAAAAGCTTTATTGCAGCTTGGCCTGATCTACTACAACATGTCGGATTACAACAAAGCGCTCGACTATTACAAACAGGTGGCCGAGAAATACCCGAATAGTCCGGAAGCCCAGTCGGCGATGCTGGGAATAAAGAACAGTTATGTCGAATTAAATAATGTGGACGCCTATTTTGCCTACGCCCAACGGTCGGGCCAGGGAATACGGATATCGGTATCGGAGCAGGATTCTCTCAGCTACCTGACTGCCGAAAAGCTGGTGATGAACAAAGATCCGCAGGCGCGCACCCAACTCGAACGTTATCTGCAACAATACCCCTCAGGCAGTTTCAGCCTGAACGCCCGCTTTTACCTGGCCGAAGCCAAATATAACTCCGGTGAATTTTCATCGGCCTTAGCCGACTACGAATTTGTTGTCAATAAATCGGATAATATATTTACAGAGCCCGCGCTTGGCCGGGTGGCCGAACTGGAATACAATGCCGCCAATTACGCCAAAGCGCTCAGCTATTACGAACGTCTCGGAAAAATATCGAACACCAAATGGAACCTACTGAAAGCCAGGGCCGGCATCATGCGTTGCCACTACCAGTTAGCCAACTACCAGGCTTGCGCCGAATCAGCCGGTCTGGTGCTCAGTTCCGACAACCTGACCGATGTATTAAAACGCGAAGCTAACTACAAGCTGGCCAAATCGTATTACATGACCAAAAATTTCCAGCAGGCCCTGCCCGTCTTCTCGAAGCTGGCCGAAGACACCTCATCCGAAGAAGGAGCCGAATCAAAATACCGGACCATCGAAATACTTGTCAGCCAAAACAAACTGGAACAGGCCGAAAACGGGGTGATGGATTTTATTTCGAAGAATACGCCTCACCAGTTCTGGTTAGCGAAAAGCTTTATCCTGCTGGCCGATATTTACCTGGCACGGGGCGACGAATTTCAGGCCAAACATACCCTGAAAAGCATTGTGGAAAATTACCCGGAAACAGGCGACGGAATCATTGAAACGGCAGGAGCCAAACTGAAAGACCTGGAAAGAACGGAACAACAAAAGCAGCAGCAGAAAGACAGCCCGATGCAAATTGATATCAATCAAAAATAATTCAAAAAGAGACGATTATGAGAAGCTCATTCAACAAATATATATTTCTGTCAGTCTTTATCGGTTTAACCGGACATGCCCTGGCGCAGAAAGATACGACCCAACTGCACAAAGAAGTTGAAGTGGTGAAGGCCTACCAGCCAAGCATCTCGGATGCTTTCAAAATCAACGATATTCCGCAAATCAACCCGGGAAATACCGAAAAACCGACATTTGAATACCGAATCAACCCGCAGCCGGTGTTCACCACCTTTACGGTTGAACCGGTACAGGCAGCGCAGATGACCCGGGAGCCAAAAGAAAAGTTAACAACCGGCATGGTGAAAGCCGGTATCGGGAACTACCAAACTCCTTACGGCGAGCTGTTTTTGAATGGTCAACCGTCCAAAAACACCACCCTGGGCCTGCACCTCAGGCACCTCTCGTCGAACGGGAAGATCAAGTTACTGAACGACGATAAAGTGAAAGCGCCGCACAGTGACAACCTGGCTGAATTTTATACGAAACACGTCATCGGAAAATCAACCCTGTCAACTAAGGTGTTTTTCGAACAGAAAGCATTCCGCTATTACGGCTATGCCGGCGATTCGCTTTCAAATACAGCTAAAAACGCCATTTTCCCCTTGTGGGACGCCAAACAATCTTTTTCGCGGGGAGGGCTGAGTCTCGGGCTAACGGGAAACGAAGACCCGAAGGCCGACTTTCGCTTCAAAAGCGGGTTTAATTACCAGTATTTTGGTACGAAAACCGGGCAAAAGGAACACCTGGTAAAACTGAACGGTTTACTCGACAAAAAGCTGGAACTGTTTACGGGGCAGCTTGGCATCGGTTTAACCTTCGTTAATGCCGACAGTATCTTAAACCAAACCTACAACGGCTTTGGAAACAGGCAGGAAATGATCTTAACACTTAAACCGTCGGTTTTCTTTGAAGGCGATATCGCCAGTTTGCGGGTCGGAATTAACAGCTATTCGGTCACTGACAGCGATACCGACGGCGATTACCTGTTGACCCCAAATGTGAAGGGAGAATGGTTCCCGATTCAGGATGTACTGACCCTTTATGCCGGCCTTGACGGATACCTGGCGCATAACCATTATTCAGCGGTTGCCGCCGAAAATCAGTTTGTCAACCCGTATCACGATATCAAAAACGCCAAATACCGGTATATCCTGACCGGAGGCGTCAGAAGCAAGCTTAGTCCGCGTTTTCATTTGGGGTCCCGGATCGACTATGCCAATATTAAAGACCAGCATTTCTATATTTTAAACGACAGCCGGATCCTGTCGACCGGCGAAACCACGCGTTCAAATACCTTTGACGTGCTTTATGACAAGCTGAACCAACTGACCATCGGGGCGGAGTTGTTCTATGCCGCTACCGATCAGGTAAGTTTGTTGCTGAAAGGAAAATTCCATTCCTACAACATGAACACGCTGGACGAAGCCTGGCATAAACCGGCCTACGAAGCAACCACATCGCTCAACTTCAGGCCCAACGGCCCCTTGAGCATCACCGCCGACATTAATGTGATCAGCGAACGGAAAGCGCTCATCCGGACTTCGGTGTACGACACTGAGGGCGCAACCGAACCCAGCGGGCTTGAACAAACGGTATTTACCCTTGAACCGGTTCTCGATCTGAACTTTGGACTGAACTATCAGTACTCAAAGAACCTTAACTTTTGGGGACAGGTCAATAACTTTTCATTTCAGAAATATGAAAGCTGGCTGGGCTATGCAAACAAGGGTTTAAACCTGCTTGTAGGACTCAGTTTTTCCTTCTGATTTAACTAAACGTTTTACAAGAAGAAAAATCTGAAAGACATACAAAAGTCAGACCTTCAACTAACTGATTTACAAGATATTAATTTTCAACTATCTGTTGAAAACTTTGAGAAGTAATCCGGAAATTCCTGATTGCTTTTAGCATATTTTTGCTATATTTGCATGTTGTGCGCAAGAGGCGATGACTATTGATTATATAACTGATAATCATTCACCTGTTCAAACATCAACCCAAACTTTAAAAAGGAATTTTGGCGATTATTTTTCCGAAATGAATACAGGTTGCCCGTCTCCTGAAAAGGATGAGCAAAAACAGATTTTGAATAAACCAAACAAGTAAAAATAGATGAGCGAATTAGAGAACAAGTCAGTAAGCGGAAACGGAAACGGCAATTATTCGGCAGACAGTATTCAGGTACTGGAAGGTTTGGAAGCCGTCAGGAAACGTCCGGCGATGTATATTGGCGATGTAAACGAAAAAGGACTTCACCACCTGGTTTACGAGGTGATTGACAATTCGATTGACGAAGCGTTGGCAGGTTACTGCGACAACATTGAAGTCATCATAAATGAAGATAATTCCATCACGGTCAAAGATAACGGCCGTGGTATTCCTACCGAAATTCACACCAAAGAAAACCGGTCGGCGCTCGAAGTGGTTATGACCGTGCTTCATGCCGGCGGTAAATTCGATAAAGACAGCTATAAAGTATCCGGGGGTTTGCACGGCGTGGGTGTTTCGTGCGTAAATGCCCTGTCGATTCACCTCAAGGTTGAAGTTTTCCGGGAAGGAAAAATCTGGATGCAGGAATTCAGCATCGGGAAACCGCTTTATGCCGCAAAGATCGTTGGCGAAACCGACAAAACCGGCACGCATGTCACGTTCAAACCCGACAATAGCATCTTTCTGACAACAGTTTACAAGTACGAAATTCTTTCGGCCCGCTTGCGTGAACTCGCGTTCCTGAATGCCGGGATCAATTTGAGTTTACTTGATCTGCGTCAAATCGACGAAGAGGGTAATCCCAAATTCGAACGGTTTTATTCGAAAGAAGGCCTTAAAGAGTTTGTCGAATACCTGGATGCCACCCGCGAACGGCTGATTGATGAAACCATTCATATTTCGTCGGAAAAAGGCGATGTACCTGTCGAGATTGCCTTGCATTACAATACCTCGTTTACCGAAAACATCCATTCGTACGTAAACAACATCAACACCATAGAAGGCGGGACACACCTGACTGGTTTTCGCAGGGGGCTGACCCGTACCTTGAAGAATTATGCCGAAACATCGGGCATGCTCAGCAAGCTGAAGTTCGACATCAGCGGCGATGACTTTCGCGAAGGCTTGACTGCTGTGATCTCGGTTAAAGTGCAGGAACCGCAATTTGAAGGTCAGACAAAAACCAAGCTGGGCAACTCCGAAATCAGCCAACCAGTTGATCAGGCGGTGAGCGAGATGCTTTCAAATTACCTGGAAGAAAACCCGAAATCGGCAAAAGCCATTGTCAACAAGGTCATCCTGGCCGCCCAGGCCCGCCACGCTGCCCGTAAAGCGCGCGAACTGGTTCAGCGTAAAAATGTCCTTTCGGGAGGTGGGCTGCCTGGTAAGCTGGCCGACTGTTCAGACAAAGATCCGGCAGCCTGTGAAATTTTTCTGGTAGAGGGCGATTCGGCAGGCGGCACGGCCAAACAAGGACGAAACCGCCGTTTTCAGGCCATCCTGCCCTTACGCGGTAAAATCCTGAACGTTGAAAAGGCGATGCAGCATAAAGTTTATGAGAGTGAAGAAATCCGCAATATCTTCACGGCATTGGGCGTAACCATCGGGACAGAAGAAGACTCGAAAGCGGCCAACCTGGAGAAATTGCGTTATCACAAGATCATCATCATGACCGATGCCGATGTGGACGGAAGCCACATTGACACGCTGATCATGACCTTCTTCTTCCGCTATATGAGGGAGTTGATTAAAGACGGTCACCTTTACATTGCCACTCCGCCGCTCTATTTGGTAAAACGGGGCAAACGCGAACAATACGCCTGGGACGAACAGCAACGCCTGCGCCTGATTGACGAACTGGGCGACGGAAAAGAATCGTCGGTGCATATCCAACGCTACAAAGGTCTTGGAGAGATGAATGCCGAACAGCTTTGGGAAACCACCATGGACCCCGAACGCCGGACCTTACGGCAGGTAACCATCGAAAATGCAGCAGAAGCCGATCACATCTTCAGCATGCTGATGGGCGACGAAGTTCCGCCGCGCCGCCAGTTTATCGAAGATCACGCGATTTACGCAAATATTGATGCCTAAAATAAACCCAGGGTGCCATCCGTCAAACCGGGTGGCATTCTGCTTTCTAACCCTTAAGAATTGATTTATGATGAAAATCTGTGTCTTTTCATCGTCAAGCAACGCACTTGACCAGATATACGTGGACGAAGCCATCAAACTGGCCCGGCTGATCGGTCAAAACGGGCAAACGCTGATTAACGGCGGCGCCAACGTGGGCCTGATGGAACGGGTATTGGAAACAGCAGCCGAAGCTGGCGCAAAAACTATTGGCGTGATCCCTGAAAAATTGAAAGGACACAACCTGGTTTCGGAGAATGCCCAAAAATTAATTGTTTCGAAAGATATGATGGAACGTAAAGCCATCATGCGCGAACTGGCAGACGCATTTATCGCGCTTCCCGGCGGATTCGGCACCCTGGAAGAAATACTGGAAGTAATCACCTTAAAACAACTCGACTACCACCATAAAGCCATCGTTTTTCTGAATACGAATGGTTTTTACAATGATTTATTCCGTCAGTTCGAACGCTCATTCGAAGAAAATTTTGCCAAACCCTCGTACCGCGACCTTTATTATATTGCCCGGAACAGCGAAGAGGTCATCAGCTATCTGGCCTCTTACACGCCGCCTGCCCCGGTAAACAAGTGGTACAAAGTGCCTGAAAATAACCGGTAAATCCTATTCGCAGTGCCAGCGGATCGTTTGCTCAATGGCCCTTACACAAACAGGACAAAAACCTTTTGCTTCGTTGCTTTTCATCCGGCAATCCATCACCGGACTGTAAATTCCCTTATCTGAATAGCCGCCGCCTTCAAATACACCTACAATCTTCGAAAACTTATTTTCGCGTGGCGTTGGTACCGGCATTTCGCTGTCAAGCAAATCTTTCCATTTGCTGTCAAAATTTACCAGCGTTGTAATATTGGGCTCCCAGGGTTCCAGTTTTTTATTATAAAACTCATCGTAAGCAACAGCCGACGAATAATACTCATCGGCCAGACCGGCAAAGCCGTGGCCAAATTCATGGACCATCACCTCGGGCGATTTCGCATGGTCAACTGTCGTTATGGTGAGGAAATTATAAAAACCGCCGCCGCCATACTGTTCACTGTTCACCAACACGCAGATGTGATCGTAAGGAACCAATGCCGCCGCATCGTAAACGGGTTTCATTTCTTTGGTAGTCAGGTACCGGGGCGTATCGAAGGTGTAAAAGGTAGATCCAAAAGCCGTATTCCTGTATATATTTTCTCCGGGAATATCGGTTCCCGACTGCAGCGAAGGAACATTTACGGCATAAATATTAAAATCCTGTTTATGCTGACTGAACGGCTGGGCGCTAAACAAAATTTCAACCATCCGTTCCGCATCTGCCATAAACTTTTGCATCTCTCCCCTGGTATATCCTTCCGGCAAAAATACCACATCCACTTTCTGATCGGGGCGCCCGTTTTTCAGCAGTTCTTTTACTTCATAATCGGGCAACGCTTCTCTCAGGATGAAATAGTCGTCCGGATTAATTTCCAGTGAAAGCAATTCGCGATATTCTCCCTCCCAGTCCCGGTACTCAATGGTAAAACGAATTTCGTTTTTTGGAAAAGGAATTACCGCTGCCTGGTAATAACTCCGCTTCATCTCTTTAGCCTCCCCGGTTGTTTGCCACTCCTGAAAAAGCGGGCAAAAACCTTTTAAAAAAATCAAGCCGCCGCTCTTTAAATCAAAAACCCGGTAGCGGTAAGTCCCATAATCCTGCTCATCAATCAGGCGGGTATGCGATCCGCCGTAATAAGGCTCCTTCTTCATTTGCTCAATAAAAACCACAGCAGAACTGTCGGTACCACCCAGAAGGTAGTCAATTCTAAGCGAACTGTTTTCAAAATAAGTTGAATAATTTACCTTTGCGTAAAGCAGGCAAGGCGCTGCCAACAGCAGAAGTATAACGTATAATGTCCTCATACGGCGTGCTTTTTTATTGTTTTTAAAACTATAAAACTAATTACAAATTTTCAAAAAAGATCTGCAACACGAAGATGAAGCAATTAAAAGACATTTTCATTGATTTATTTCAGCAATTGAATTTTACGGACGACTGGACCATAATTTTGGCCATCGCTGTTTCCCTGGTCGTTCTTTTTCTGGTATCAGCCCTGGTTCAAATGCTTACCCGTGTGGTAATCATCCGAATGATTTACCATTTCATTAAAAGAACAAAAACCGAATGGGACGACTTTCTGATTAAACGAAAGGTTTTCAGCATTCTGGCCCATCTTCCCTCTGCTTTTATCATCTACTCGTCGTCGGGTTTTTCAGAAATTGAACCGGTTTCCGCCGTCTTAAACGGCTTATCCCGGATCTATTTTGTTTGCATCTTTACTATCGCGGTGGTAAGCACGGCCAACGTGATTAACGATATTTACCAAACCACCCCCTATGCCGCAACACGTCCGATTAAAGGCTACATCCAACTACTCCAGATTCTATTTATTTTCATATCAACCATCATTGTTATCAGTATCCTGATCAACAAATCGCCCTTGGGCCTGTTTGCCGGATTGGGGGCAATGGCTGCCGTTTTGCTTTTGATTTTTAAAGACACTATTCTCGGTTTTGTGGCCAGTATCCAGCTATCGATGAATAATATGCTGAAACCGGGCGATTGGATCGAAATGCCCTCGCACCGGGCCGACGGAACGGTCATTGATATCAGCCTGACAACCGTCAAGGTTCAGAATTGGGATAAAACCATCACCACCATACCTACTTACGCCCTGGTTTCCGAGTCGTTTAACAACTGGGCAGGCATGGAAGAATCGGGAGGGAGGAGGATCAAACGGTCGATCAATATTGATATGAAAAGCGTCCGTTTTTGTGATCAGAAATTATTGGAAAAACTCAGCCGGTTTCACCTGCTGAAAGATTATATCGCCCGGAAAGAAGCTGACATTGCATCATACAATCAAAAACTTCAACTTGATGAAGGAGATTTGTTTAACGGCCGCCGGCAAACCAATCTTGGCATATTCAGGGCATACCTGCAAGCCTATTTGCGCCAAAATCCGAATATACACCAGGAAATGACCTTTCTGGTCAGGCAATTGCAACCAACAGAAAAAGGAATCCCCCTCGAAATCTATGTTTTCAGCAGAGACCAGCAATGGGCTAATTATGAGGGAATTCAGTCGGATATCTTCGACCACATACTCGCGATTCTGCCTGAATTTGATTTACATGTCTTCCAAAACCCAAGCGGGAACGATATCAGCAATTTCATCAGACAAACAGCATCAAAAAATAGTTAATAACTTCAAATGATATTCGCGTGGGGAACTTCAATTATCATTGAGAAATAGAAAAAAATATTCTACATTTGCTGCCCGAAATTGACTAGAGATTTTTATCAAATTGATGAAAATACTTTCAATTTATTACAAACAATGTGTTTTAAAACTATTATTATTAGCAAATGTCATTTTTTAGTACATTTACGTTAATAAATTTTGAAAAAGAAAATTTTAACTCCTATGATGAATCAAGATTATATTGAACCGCTACCGCAAATTGATGAGCTCGACGAAAAAATTCTGCGCCTGATCACCAAAAACGCGCGTATCCCCTTTCTCGAAGTTGCCCGCGAATGCGGCGTTTCCGGTGCGGCAATTCACCAGCGTGTACAGCGGCTTTTAAACCTGGGAGTTGTCTCCGGAAGTGAATTTATTGTCAATCCGTCGAAGCTGGGTTATAATACCTGCGCATACATGGGCATTTATCTTGAAAAAGCAAAGTATCATACCCAGGTGGCGGAAGCTTTACGCACAATTCCCGAAATTGTTGAATGTCACTATACAACAGGTCAATACGCCATTTTCATCAAAATTCAGACAAAAACAAACAAGCACCTTAAGAAACTGATTGATGAAGATTTGCAGGAAATTGAAGGAATTGCCCGTACTGAAACCTTTATCTCCCTGGAAATGGATTTTAAACGCCAGGTAGCCATCAAGTAAAAGCAATAAAACAAAATAAATGAACCGCTCTCATTGGGGCGGTTTTTTTTGTTTTTATAAAAGGCATCAATAAAAAAACTCCCCTGTTCCGGGGAGTTCCGAGCATATAAAAGAGCGACCACACGTTCAAGCTATTCGTCGCTTTTATATTCAAAAGCATACGACTCATTGTGCTGGCTAATATCCAACCCCACTTTCTCGGCCTGAGCCGAAACACGCAGTGGCACAATTAAGTCTGTTATTTTATACATCAGCACAGATCCGCCAAATGTGAAAACGCCTACGATCAGCAAGGCCAGCAAATGATACAAAAAGGTTTCCGTTTCACCGTGAATAAGCCCCACTTCCTGCGCAAATACGGCTGTTAACAACATCCCGACAATACCTCCCATCCCGTGTGCCGGAAATACGTCCAACGTATCATCCAGCCTGGTTTTTGAACGTAACGCAATGGCATAATTACTGATCATCGATGCAGCAACGCCGATAAAAATGCTTGAACCTACGCTTACAAAGCCAGCCGCCGGAGTAATGGCCACCAAACCGACCACCAAACCGATCGCGGCACCCATTCCCGAGGGATTTTTTCCTTTGGCCATGTCGAGAAACAGGTAAGCCAGCATCCCCGCAGCCGATGCCGTATTGGTATTCATCAGCGCCAATGCGGCAACAGAGTCGGCAGCCAATGCCGATCCGGCATTAAAACCAAACCAGCCAAACCAAAGCATACCAGCGCCCAACAAAACAAAAGGAATGTTCGCCGGCCTGAATTCTTTATTGAACTCTTTTCGTTTTCCCAGGAAAATGGCGCCTGCAAGCGCTGCAAAACCGGCTGACATATGTACAACCGTACCTCCGGCAAAGTCAAGCACACCCCAATTCCGTAAAAAGCCATTCGGATGCCAGGTCCAGTGACACAAGGGTGCATAAATAAACAAGGTAAACAAAACCATGAACAACATATACGAACGGAAACGAACCCGTCCGGCAAAGGAACCGGTAATCAAGGCCGGCGTAATAATCGCAAACTTTAACTGGAACATGGCAAACAGAGCCAAGGGAATTGTCGGGCTTAAATCTGCATGAGTAGCTCCGTTCACACCCTTAAACATGAAAAAGGTAGCTGGGTTACCGAACAGACCAAAACCTTCTGGGCCAATACTGTCACCGAATGCCAGGCTGAAAGCAACAAGCACCCAAAGCACACTGACCAGGCCCATCGCGATATAGCTTTGAAGCATGGTTGACAGAATATTTTTGGGCTGAATCATCCCACCGTAAAAAAAGGCGAGACCCGGCGTCATCAATAAAACCAGAGCGGTTGCCGTCAACATCCAGGCAACATCGCCCGGAACCAAATTTGGGTCGTCTAAACCACCAAAATCACTGGGCACCAATACCCCAACAAGGCTTACTACAATCAGCAGCAAAAGCATAAAAAGCCAACTCAAATTAGCATTTTTCATCATGGCAAAATATTTAATATACCTACAATTACCGTGGAAAGTCAAATAAAATATCTTCAGCTAATATCATTTTGACATCATTACATCGACAAAAATAGCATTTTAAAATAAATATTAAAAATTTACAGCATTTTTGATATATATTTTATCTATTTATTAACACATTAACTAAAATACCTGGATTTGGGTTTAAAAATTCGCTGAATAACAACAAGTTAAATCGGCTTCCGAAATCATCGGATATCAGAAGGAATGATTACCACAGTATTTTATTCCTTTTTGCTAAATTTTGCCTATTTTTATCTCAAGCAATAATTTATCAGACAACCAAAATGACACTACGTAATAATCTGGACCAAGTAGACCTGCACATCCTCGAGATCATCACAAAAAATGCCAGGATACCTTTCAAAGATGTGGCCGCCGAAGTGGGTGTTTCACGCGCTGCGGTGCATCAACGCGTCAACAGGATGATTGAATTAAATGTGATCACCGGATCGGGTTACCACATTGATCCGAAGAAAGTTGATTACAAAACCTGTACTTACGTTGGAATTTTTCTTGAAAAAGGAGGTTTTTACGAAGATGTCGCGACAAAACTCCGCGAAATCAACGAGATAGTCGAATGTCATTATACAACCGGACAATACGCCATTTTTGTGAAGGTTTATGCCCGCGACAACGAACATCTGAAAGAAATTCTCAGCGAAAAAGTTCAAAAGATTCCCGGCGTTTCCAGTACCGAAACGTTTATTTCGCTGGAAGAAACATTTAAACGGCAGGTGCAGATTAACCTGTAACGGCTGTCCGCTGCCGGACCACTTCGTACACGAGCAAACCGGCAGCCACCGATACATTCAGCGATCCGATTTTTCCCAGAATGGGTATCTGTACCCGTTCGTCTGCCAGGTCGAGGATCTGCCGGTCAATACCCGAATCTTCGGCCCCCATGATGATGGCTACCGGGCCGGTATAATCTGTCTTGACATAGTTATCTGACGATTTTTCGGTTGCGGCAATCACTTTTAAGCCCGACTGCTGCAAATAAAGTACGGCTTTTCGTAAATCCCGCGTCCGGCAAACGGGCACCAGGTGCAGCGCGCCGGCAGATGTTTTCACCGCATCGGCATTAATTTGTGCTGCTCCTTTTTCGGGAATAAGCACGGCATCAACACCGGCACATTCGGCCGTTCGTACGATGGCCCCAAAGTTGCGGACATCAGTTACCTGATCGAGTACCAGGATCAGCGGGTTTTTCCCCTCTTCGAAAAGGGTCGGCAGGTAATTCTCAATATCATAAAAAGTTATCGGGGAGATAAATGCGATGACGCCCTGGTGATTTTTCCGGGTGATCCGGTTAATTTTTTCAAGCGGAACAAACTGGAAGGGAATCTGATTCTCCCGGATCAAATCAAACACTTCTTTATACAACTCGCCTCCCTCTCCTTTTTTCAGGAGCACCCGGTCAATTTCTTTGCCCGAATTGATCGCTTCCATGACGGCGCGAATGCCAAAAATCAGGTCTTCGTTTTTTTTCTGTATTTGATTCATGTTACCAGTTTTTTTGTTGCAGCAGAGATTCATATTCTTCGTGATAGTTTTCCCATTGTTCCATCACGTTTTCCAGTTTCGATTTCAACTGTTCGTACTTTTCAAAGATACCGCTATCGTCAATCAAATCCGGATTGGCCAGTTTTTCGTCCATCCGGGCAATTTCGTCTTCCAGTCTGGCAATATCGGTCTCCGCCGATTCAATATTTTTCTCCAGCCGGGTCATATTTTTGTTGATTTCTTTTCTTTCTTCGTAGCTCAGCTTGTTTTCTTCCGTCTTTTTCTTCTCTGTCGCGACCGGCTCCTGGGTTACTTTGCTTTTCTGCTCCAGTTCCCGCAGCGATTCAAGCTTTTTCTTTTGCAGGAAATCGTATATTCCACCCAAATGCTGTTTTACTTTTTTGTTCTTGAACTCGTAAACGCAATTCACCAGTCCATCCAAAAATTCACGGTCGTGAGAAACCAGCAACACCGTTCCGTCATAATCGACCAGCGCCTGTTTCAACATCTCTTTTGAACGCATATCCAGGTGGTTGGTCGGCTCATCCATCACTAAAAAATTCACCGGCTCAAGCATCAGGCGAATCATGGCCAAACGGGTACGTTCACCTCCCGACAACACTTTCACCTTTTTGTCGACATCCTCGCCCGAGAACATGAATGCGCCAAGAATATCGCGGATTTTTGTACGGACATCGCCTACGGCAATCTGGTCAATGGTTTCAAGCACCGTGAGGTTTTCGTTCAGCAAGTGCGCCTGGTTTTGTGCGAAATAGCCGATTTTGACATTATGCCCGATTTTCATCTCGCCGGTGTACTCCAATTCATTCAGGATCACCCGGGCCAGGGTGGTTTTTCCTTCACCGTTTTTTCCCACGAAGGCTACTTTTTCCCCGCGTTCAACCGTCAGGTGGATATCGTTCAGAACCAGCAAGTCGCCGTAGCTTTTCGACAGGTGTTTACAATCGGCTACTACCGTGCCCGATCTTACGGCAGGCGGGAACTTAATTTTTAAGCGGGAATTGTCTTCCTCGTCAATTTCAATACGCTCCAGCTTATCCAGCATCTTCGACCGCGATTGTACCTGTACCGCCTTGGTGGCTTTATACCGGAACCGCTCGATAAACTGTTCCGTTTCTTCGATCAGCTTTTGCTGGTTGCGGTATGCCGCCAGCTGTGTTTCCTTGTGTTCTTTTCGCAGTTCGAGGTAGCGGCTGTAGTTTGCCTTATAGTCGTAAATACGGCCGAGCGAGATTTCAATGGTCCGGTTTGTCACCTGGTCCAGGAAAGCTTTATCATGTGAAACCATCACCACGGCCCCGCCGTAATTGGACAGAAAATCCTCCAACCATTGAATCGACTCAATATCCAGGTGATTGGTGGGCTCATCCAACAAAAAAATGTCGGGTTTTCGCAGAAGTATTTTAGCCAGTTCGATCCGCATCCGCCAACCGCCGCTAAACTCAGAAGTTTGCCGGGTAAAATCATTCCGTTCAAAACCAAGACCTTTCAGGGTTTGCTCAATTTCGGCGTCCATATTCTCGGCGCCTACCATCTGATGACGGTCATTCAGCTCGGTCACCCGGTTGATTAGCTGCATATAACTTCCCGATTCGTAATCTTCGCGCGTGGCGATTTCCTTATTTAACCGGTCAATTTCATTTTTCAGGTCAAGAATTTCATCAAAAGCTTTTTTGGCTTCTTCAAAAACAGTTTTGGTATCCGAAACAGTCATATGCTGAGGCAAATAGCCAATACGCAGGTCCTTCGGACTTGAAATTGAACCTTCTGACGGAAGCTGCAATCCTGAAAGTATTTTTAAAAGTGTTGATTTTCCGGCTCCGTTCTTGCCCACCAAACCAATCCGGTCTTTAGGCGTAATTAAAAAAGAAATTCCTTTAAACAGATCAAACCCGCCGAAACTAACAACCAACTGATCAACCGATACCATAGCTACAAAAATTGAAAACGCAAAGATAACAGAAACATCGGGACTAAGGTCCAATGATCTGCATCCGGGTAAGGAAATCGCCTATAAACTTCATTAAGATACACTACCGCTTATGACTGGCCGGAATCAACCACTTTAAAAAAAAGCTTACTTGAGGGGGGTCAGTTACAAAGACCAGATAACCAATTGCGGACTAATACTTTTGCAGATTGATTAGCTGCATTTCCGACCCCGAAGGCAGCGATATTTTCAACTCGCCGGATGTCAGGTTGGCAACTCCTGTAACGACCGAGCCATCGGCCCGGGACCACTGCACCGTGTACACGCCGCTAAGGCCGGATGGAATCAGCACAGCCAGTTGCTGAAGGTTTTCGTATCCCAACAATTCGCCGTTCACAATCAGCAAACGTTTTTGTCCCTGGTCGGCATCCACAACATCGACAAAATAGGTATAGTTGTAATAGAGGTTCTTCGGACGGTAAACTTCCCCTCCGATCTCTCCGGTTTCTGTATGAACATCAATCTCCTCCCGGGACAGAGCAGGCGATATTGTTTCTGCCTGTTTCAAGCCGGTCATCACCTGAACAAACGGCTGGGACTGAATGGTAGTATTCCGGGGCAGAGCGTCAAATCCGCTCAACGCATTGGCCAGCGCTTCGGCATAACCTTGCTGGAAATCTTTTGAACGCCCTTTGCCTTCGTTCGTCCACACGGTCCGGTTCTGACAATCTTTCAGGCTAACTTTCAGTACATTTTGAAACATATTCGATACTTTCTCCAGATCGACAGTAAGCGCCTCGCAATAATCAGCCGGGCGCTCGCTCGTTTCAAAAACCGATTTGATGGACTTTGAGTTGAAAATCTGCTGCAGAGCCGAACTGACCCCGTACGGATTAAAACCACTGCCAATGCCGGGAAAACCTGTCGGGATAATGACATAGTGATAGTTTGACTGGGCAAAAGACCCGATCCCTGCCAACAAAAACAAAACGGAAAAGATATATTTTTTCATAAAATAAAATTTACACCAACTTAAATGAACAAGCCAAGCTACTAATTTTTCCTCATCTAACCTATTTTGAAAACCTTAAAATGTCCGGTGAGATTGAAATGATCATCTTTTAATAAAATTTACAACTGCGTTGATCAACTCGGCATTGACAAGCAAAACCGGGTCGGAATAAGACGCCACATTTTCTGTATATCGCCGAAATTGACTTCAGAACATGGTTCATATTATTTATAATCAGCGCCTGCCTGTTTGAAGCATTTTTCTTCAAATTAAACGGGTTGCCCGGAAGTTCTAATTTCCATGGCAACCCGTTTTGTCTTTTTTATCTTTTTGTCTTGAAACTTGAAGCTTTATTCTTTCACCGAAAACTTGTAAATCGTTGTTGATTTCAAGGTATCACCGGGATACAAAATCGTATTCGGGAAATTCGGATGATTGGGTGAATCGGGATAATGTTGCGTTTCGAGGCACAAGCCGTAGCGGCGTTCATAAACCTTACCGCTGCGTCCCGTCAAGCTGCCGTTCAAAAAGTTACCGGTATAAAACTGCACGGCAGGTTCGGTGGTATACACTTCCATATACCGGCCTGAAACAGGCTCGTAAACACTGGCGCAAAAGGTCATTTCACCGGCTTCCTGATCTTTGTTCAGGATGTAATTGTGGTCGTAGCCGCCGGCAACCGCCAATGCCTGCATCTCCGAATCAATTCGTTCGCCGATGGGATACGGGCTGGTAAAATCCATATCAGTTCCCTTAACCGATACGATGTTTCCGGTGGGGATCAGTTCATTATTCAAAACTTCAGTGGTCGAATCGGCATCAATTACCACGATATGATCAAGGATATCGCCATTCCCCTCGCCTTTCAGGTTGAAATAAACATGGTTGGTGAGGTTAAACGGGCAAGCCTTATCGGTTGTTGCCTGGTAGTCTATTTTTAACTCGTTGTCATCAGTCAGGGTATAAGTCACTTTTACCTCTTTATTACCGGGGAAACCGGAGGCGCCGTCTGCACTCAGCAAAGTCATTTCAACGGCCGGACCGTCTTCAGTTACCAGCTCTTTAGCATCGTACACCTGGCGAAAAAAGCTATTGGTCCCCGAATGCAGGTTGGCTTTGTGGTTGTTTACTTCCAGCTCATACACTTCACCGTCAAGCTCAAAACGGGCATTACCGATCCGGTTGGCAAATGGCCCTACGACCGCTCCCTGGCCGGCATCCAGTGTCCGGTATTCTTCTATCGATTTAAAGCCAAGCGCCACATCGGCCAGATTGCCCTCTTTGTCGGGGACACAGATCGAAACAATTTTTGCCCCGTAGTTGGTTAGCGTCACTTTCATTCCGTTGGAATTTTCCAGTTCAAAAAGAGTGGTTTGTTTTCCGTCGATCGTAGATTCAAAATCAGCTTTTGTATAAAGCGCTTTTTCTTGCTTTACAGGTTGTTGGCAAGCAAAACCAAACGCTAAAAGTAAAAATGTCAGTTTTTTCATACGTGTATTCATGATTATTTTTTAAAAGATGATCGTATTAATTTTTGTCAAAGGTTGAAATTGCTTTTAATATTCCCAATATTTTAATATAAATTTATATCGCTTTGCCAGAGAGTTCTGTTTAACGCTGCAATTTTGCTTCATGAAGAAGAAAAAAACGGATAACTTCCATTTATCCTTTGTTTTTTCGTCAAAATGACACAAAAGACAGTCTGACTTTGCTAAATTAACAATTTACTAACTGAATCGACTTTTTTCACGATGAAATCCAACAAAAAACTGCGGCTGTATATCAAAAGCATGGTCTGTCCCCGATGCATTCAGTCGGTTCATGAGCAAGCGATGAAAGCCGGACTTCAGGTAAAAATGGTCAAGTTAGGAGAACTGTCGCTTACTGAAGCATATACCGAAGAACAACTGAACCGGTTTATTGAAGGCATCGAGGGAAACGGATTTGGGCTGATCACCGACAAGCGTTCTCGTCTGGTGGAATCAGTAAAGACTGAAATACTTAATGTGATTCAATATGAAAAAAAAATACCGGGGAACCAGAACTTTTCCACCTACCTGGCATCGACCTTAAAAAAAGATTATTCATATCTGAGCGGACTTTTTTCAAGAATCGAAAAAACGACGATCGAAAAATACATCATCCTTCAAAAAATAGAAAAAACGAAAGAGTTACTCGTATATGATGAACTAAGATTAGGCGAAATTGCTGAAAAACTGGGCTACAGCAATACGCAACATTTAAGCGCACAGTTTAAAAAAATTACAGGACTGAGCCCCTCGCAATATAAAAATGCAGATGAAAAAGATCGTAAACCAATCGATCAGCTTATTTCCTGTAAAATCAAAAAGGGATAGGCATCAGCATTCATTTGTCAAGCAATAATCACAAAATTTTGTACCTCTTTTCCATAATCAGATAAAACTTTCTTTTATTTTTTTTTGTTTATTTGTGTGATGGAATTTGCCATGTTACGAAAAATCAGTCATATTACCTTGATGTTGCTGCTGCTTGTATTAACAGCCGGCTTCACGGTATCCAGGCATTACTGCGGTGATTCGCTGATGGATGTAACATTTTTTTCGGGCAGTGCCACTTCGTGCGATGAAAGCGGCATGACATGTTCATCCGACGATTGCTGCCATGATGAGAGCCAGGTGTTTCAACTGGACCATCAGTATACTTCACCTATAATCCTGGATCATGTTCAGTATATTCAGTTTATTCTGGCCGAACTGTTTATTCCATTGGCTTTCGAATGCCCGCTGAATAAAGAAGTCGATCTATTTATCGTTGCAGAATCACCTCCTCCCGGCAATCTAAAAACAGTCCTGGCCGGACTGCAGATTTACCGTTTATGATTTTGGGATGATCCCGGTTTTTTGAATTGGCTTAAAACCGGCTGATACCGCTGCACCTTTTAGCAGCAGGCAAATCATCATTCATCAATCATAAATCAGAGAACGATGCTGAATAAAATAATCAAGTTTTTTTTAGAGAATAAGCTGGTGACGGTTTTGGTGTTGCTGCTCATTGTTGGCTGGGGCATCATTACCGCGCCATTTAACTGGAATGTTGGTTTTCTTCCGCGAGACCCGGTACCCGTGGATGCGATCCCGGATATCGGCGAAAACCAGCAAATTGTATTCACCGAATGGATGGGACGGTCGCCGCAGGACGTGGAAAACCAGATCACCTACCCGCTGACTACGGCTTTATTGGGATTACCGGGCGTGACCAGCGTGCGTAGCAGCTCGGCCTTTGGCTTTTCGAGCATTTATATCATTTTTGACGAAGACATTGAGTTTTACTGGAGCCGGTCGAGGGTGCTCGAAAAACTCAACTCGTTGCCTGCCGGCCTGCTGCCCGAGGATGTGCAGCCTAAACTCGGCCCGGATGCCACTGCCCTCGGGCAAGTTTACTGGTACACGCTTGAAGGGCGCGACAAAGACGGCAAGCCCGCCGGTGGCTGGGACCTGCATGAACTTCGCACCATCCAGGATTATTACATCCGTTACGCCCTTACCAGTGTTGAAGGCGTGGCCGAAGTGGCTTCGGTGGGCGGTTATGTGAAGGAATACCAGGTGGATATCGACCCGGCAGCCTTAAAAGCGCATGGCGTTACGCTGATGGACGTGATGCAGGCCGTAAAAAACAGCAACATCGATGTGGGCGCCAATACAATCGAAGTGAACCGGGTGGACTATTTTGTCCGCGGCCTGGGTTACGTAAAAAATATGGACGACCTGGACCAGGCCGTGGTGAAAGTGGTTGACAATGTGCCGCTTCGCATCAAAGATATTGGCGTGGTCAACATCGGACCGCAGCCACGCAACATGGGCGGCATCCTGGACAAGTCGGGTGCCGAAGCGGTTGGAGGCGTGGTGATTGCCCGCTACGGCGACAACCCGCTGAGAGTCATTAATAGTTTAAAAGAAGAAATCGATAAAATTGAGATCGGCCTTCCTTCCAAAACGTTGGAAGACGGCACCGTTTCAAAAGTCACCATCGTGCCGTTTTACGACCGCAGCGGGCTGATCTATGAAACGCTCGGCACGCTGTACGATGCCATCAGCCTGCAAATTCTCATCACCATCATCGTGATTATTGTGATGGTGTACAACCTCCGGGCGTCCATACTCATTTCCGCTTTATTGCCGCTCGCTGTGCTGATGTGCTTCATCTTTATGAAATATCTGGGCGTTGACGCCAATATTGTGGCTTTATCCGGCATTGCCATTGCGATCGGTACGATGGTCGATCTCGGCATCATCCTCAATGAAAACATCCTGCGGCACCTGGACGAAGCCCCTGCAAACCAGGCAAAGCTAAAAACCATTTTTGATGCAACCACGGAGGTCGCTTCGGCCATCCTGACCGCGGTAAGTACGACCATTGTCAGCTTTCTGCCCGTTTTTACCTTGCAGGCTGCCGAAGGAAAGTTATTCGGCCCCTTGGCCTGGACCAAAACCTTTGCGCTGGTGGCCGCCCTGATTTTTACGCTCATCATCATGCCGGCCTTTGCACATTGGGTTTTTTCGATAAAAAAAGGGAAGGGCCATTTTGAAAAATACTTCAATTACCTGCTGGTCATCGCCGGGCCAATCGTTGCTTTTACCGTGTGGCACTGGGCTGGATGGGTACTTTTCGGCTTTGGGCTGATCAACGTACTGCTTTTTCATTTTCCTGAGCGGTTTGGAAAATACCGCAACCTGATGCTGGTTGGTTTGACCGTGATGGCGGTTGCCTGGTTGTTAACGATTGAGTGGGTGCCGCTGGGCGTTTCAAACAGCACCCTGGTCAATTTTCTTTTTATCGCCCTGATTATCGGCATTGTACTTGGTGGTTTCGCTTTGTTTATCCGGGTGTATCCCCGGATCCTGATGTGGTGTTTAAGCCATAAAATATTGTTTTTGACGATTCCGGCATTTATTATTCTGATTGGACTGAATGTATGGATGGGCTTCGATAGAGTATTTGGGATCATCCCAAAAGCTTCTGAGAAAATAGGATGGGACATTCGTAAATCCTCCGGATGGTCGGCAATGAAATCAACTTTTCCCGGTTTGGGCAAAGAATTTATGCCCACGCTCAACGAAGGTTCATTCCTGTTGATGCCCACATCGATGCCCCACTCCGGCGTGGAGGCCAACCGGGAAATTGTGCAAAAACTCGATATGTTGGTGACAGCTATTCCCGAGGTGGAGATGGTGGTGGGCAAAGCAGGCCGTGCGGAAACAGCCATCGATCCCGCGCCGCTGTCCATGTTCGAAAATGTGATCAACTACAAAAGCGAATATGCGTCGGATATTAATGGCCATAAACTCCGCTTCAAAGTAAATAAAAAAGGTCATTTTGAATTGAGGAACGGTGAAGTTTATGATCCCGAAAACATGTCGCCCGAACAGGTGGATGTCCGTCAACTGGTACCCGATCCTAAAGGTGAATATTTCCGTCAGTGGCGGGATCACATCAAAACCCCCGACGATATCTGGAACGAAATTGTCGGCGTGATCAACATACCGGGTGTCACTTCTTCGCCGAAACTGCAGCCCATCGAAACCCGGCTCGTGATGTTGCAAACCGGTATGCGTGCGCCGATGGGCATCAAAGTTTACGGCCCCGACCTGCCCACCATCGAAGCCTTTGGGCTGCAGTTGGAAAAATACCTGAAAGAAGTGCCTTCGGTAAAGGCGGAAGCCGTTTTTGCTGACCGGATAGTCGGAAAACCTTATCTCGAAATCGACATCAACCGCACCGAAATTGCGCGCTACGGGCTGAGCATCCGTGATGTGCAGGATTATGTGGAAACTGCCATTGGCGGCATGAAGGTCAGCACAACGGTTGAAGGGCGCGAACGTTTCCCCATTCGGGTGCGTTATGCCCGCGAATGGCGTGACGACCCTTCAGCCATCGAAACCATGCAGGTGCCGGTTCCCACAGGCGCATACATTCCGCTGGGACAGTTGGCGGACATCACTTATCGGCCGGGCCCGGAAATGATCCGGGGCGAAAACAGTTTCCTGGTCGGTTATGTGCTGTTGGACAAAAAGCAAGGTTTTGCAGAAGTAACCGTGGTGGAGGATGCCCAACGATACCTCAAAGAAAAGATCAGTTCTGGTGAGTTGGTGGTGCCTGCCGGCGTACGCTATATTTTTTCAGGCAGTTACGAAAACCAGATCAGGGCCGAAAAACGCCTTTCCATCGTGGTGCCGCTCTGTTTGATCGTCATCTTCCTGATCCTGTATTTTCAGTTTCGTTCGGTGTCAACCACGTTCTTTGTGTTTTCAGGCATCGCGCTGGCCTTTTCAGGCGGTTTTATGATGCTGTGGTTGTACGGACAAGGCTGGTTCCTGAACTTTTCAGTCTTCGGCACACACCTGCGCGAACTGTTCCAAATGGGAACCTATAACCTCAGTGTGGCGGTTTGGGTCGGCTTTATTGCCCTCTTCGGAATTGCCACCGACGACGGCGTTGTTGTATCCACTTACCTGATGCAAAGCTTTAAAAAGAATCGGCCTGAAAATGTAAAAGAAGTCCGCGCCGCCGTTTTAGAAGCCGGCATGAAAAGGGTGAGGCCCTGTTTAATGACGACTGCCACCACCTTGCTGGCTCTTTTACCGGTACTCACTTCTTCGGGGCGCGGCTCGGACATCATGATCCCCATGGCCATTCCTTCGTTCGGGGGAATGACCATCGCGCTAATCACCTTGCTCGTTGTTCCGGTGCTTTACAGTTGGTGGGAAGAGCGGAAAGTGATGCAAAAGAAATCCATTGAAATTCATTGAAATTGATGGAAATTTTAGATATTGATAGTAACTAATTTGATTATCAATAACTTTTAAACATTAACAACAATGAATGAAAACAATAAAAAGTATATTCCTCTGAAGGAATTGGAGGTTTATCAACTTGCAAGGGAGCTATCAAAACAAGCCTGGCAAATATATGAGAAAATGAGTTGGCAAAGGCAAAAAATAATCGGCGATCAATTCATTACCTCTATTGATTCAATTGGGGCCAATATAGCCGAAGGATATGGGAGGTTTCATTATCTCGACAAAATCAAATTCTACTATAACTCGAGGGCATCTATGCTTGAAAGCATTATCCATTGGTTGGAACTTCTATTGGAAAGGGAAATGATTTCCAGTGATGCTTTCGATGAGATGAAAAAGGCGGCTGAAAAACTTTCTATCAAGCTGAATAACTTTATTTCAACAACATACAATGCAAAAAGGAACTATTCATGAATGCAAAGGCAAAATCAATAAATTTCTATTTATTTCTTATAATCTCTATCAGTTTCATATCGACTAAAACATTTTCCCAAAATGAAAATCTTGCTCGATATTTAGTCACTGCCGCCGAAAATAATCCGGAAGTGAAGGCGTCTTTTTACGATTACCTGGCTTCGGTGGAAAAGATCCCGCAGGTAGGCTCGTTGCCCGATCCGGAGCTGAGTCTGGGCTTTTTTCTTCAGCCAATGGATAGGCTGATGGGCCGGCAACAGGCCGATATCCGGCTGATGCAGATGTTCCCCTGGTTTGGCATGCTTCGCACACGCAAGGATGAAGCCGGCAAAATGGCCCAGGCAAACTATGAGCTGTTTCAGGATGCCAAAAACAACTTGTTTTTTGAGGTAAAAAATACCTGGTACCAGATGTATCGGCTGGAAGAGGAAATCAGGATTACGGAAGAAAACCTGAAAATCCTGCAAACGCTGGAGCAACTGGCACTGGTCCGCTTTCAAAGTGCGGGCGTCAGTTCATCTCCGGGAAATATGCCCGGCAGCAGTTCAATGGGCAATAATAGCCAGGGCGCTACCTCTGCTTCGTCGATGGGAAATATGGGGAGCGGCATGAACACCGGGAAAAGCGCTGGTCCTGCAAGTTCCGGCAATCCATCATCGATGGGGCCTTTGGGAGCATCAATGGGCTCAGGCAAATCGGGCATGAGCGACGTGCTCCGGATCCGTATGGAAATCAAGGAACTGGAAAACAGGCTGGCACGGCTAAATGACGACCGGATCCCGCTGCAGGCTGAATTCAACCAACTGCTTAACCGGAACCTGAGTGAACCCGTTGAAATAGCGGATACGCTGACAAATAAGGCCTTGTTCACGGAGCACATGGCCTTGCTGGACAGCATCACCCAAAATAACCCCATGCTGAAAATGCTGGATGCCGAAGAAGCTGCCTACGAAGCACAAATGAAAATGGCGCGGCTCGAAGGAAAACCCATGCTGGGAGCGGGGGTGAATTATATGCCGTTCAGTCCGCGCACCGAAGACGGGATGTCGATGGGAGGAAAGGACATGGTGATGCCGATGGTCAGCCTGACGATTCCCATTTACCGGAAGAAGTACGATGCCCTGTACAAAGAAGCGGAGCTAAAACAGCAGGCCGTGAAATTCAGAAGGGAAAACACGGTGAACCAACTGGCCACCCAATGGAGCCAATCCATCCGCGACCTGGAAGATGCCGGACGGAGAACTGATCTTTACCGCGAACAAACCGGCCTGGCCGAACAAACCCTCAACCTGTTGATGACAAACTATTCATCTGATGGAGGAGGTTTTGAAGAAGTCCTCCGCGTGCAGCAACAATTGCTGGATTACCGGTTAAAACTGATCACTGCGGTTGTCGATCAGCATACCGCGGTTGCCTTACTCGAAAATCTGGCAGCCTCCGATGGTTTAATGGAACGATGATATAATGGTATGATAAAAGGATTGAAAATGAAAATACAATGGAAAAACGAAACGAAATATTGGAATTAAGCTTTGAGTTTGCCTTGGAGATCATTGACTACACAGAAAAGCTTGAAGAACAGCGAAAATATATCATTGCCAGACAACTACTGAAAAGTGGTACTTCCATTGGGGCAAATATCCGTGAAGCGCAGAATGCACATAGCCGAAAGGACTTTGCAGCAAAATGCATCATTGCCATGAAAGAAGCAGATGAAACGGAATATTGGCTACTTCTGTGTCAAAAAAGTAAGAATTACCCTGATCCGGAAGGACTTCTTTCAGAGATTATGTCCCTGAAAAAATTACTCTCCAAGATCATTTCATCAACAATAAAAAATGCAAAATCATGAAAAAATTGGTTCAAAATAAATATATAATTGTTACCCTGGCTTTAGTAGCCGGAGGTATCCTTGGATGGCTCATCAAACCATCAAACAATGGGATCATCGAATCATCAGAACATCAACACGACCACTCAACCGAAGAAATCTGGACCTGCTCCATGCACCCCCAAATCAGACAATCTGAACCGGGCGACTGCCCCATTTGCGGCATGGACCTGATTCCGGCAACCTCCCGGAGATCGGCAGATGCCAACCCGATGGTGCATGAAATGACGCCCGAAGCCGTAGCAATGGCCAACATTCATACCTCGCGGGTGACCGGTATTTCTTCGGAAGGACAGATTTTCCTGAGCGGCAAAGTAAAGGCCGACGAACAGCGGCTGGCTTCGGTGACAGCGAAATTCCCGGGGCGCATCGACCAACTGTTTGTCAACTTTACCGGGCAGGTGGTGCAGCCGGGCGAACGATTGGCCACCATTTATTCGCCCGAACTGCTGAATGCGCAAAAAGAACTGCTCGAAGCGGTCAAACTGAAAAAAAGCTACCCCGAGCTTTATGAGGCCGCCCGCGAAAAAATGCGGCTTTGGAAACTGACGGAAAAGCAGATTGATGACATTGAAACGACCGGCAAAGTCCGAAGCCAACTGGATGTACTGGCCGACCGGGGAGGCGTTGTCATTCAGCGGAACATCGCCACCGGAGATTATGTAAGCACTGGCTCGGTGTTGTTTAATATCGTCGATTTGAGCCGGGTGTGGATCATGATGGACGCGTATGAATCCGATCTGCAATTTATAAAAAGGGGCGACGCCGTTTCTTTCACGGCAACGGGTATCCCCGGAAAAACATTCACGGCCAGGGTCGATTATATTGATCCGGTGATTAATCCGAACACACGGGCAGTGTCCGTCCGGGCGGAGATGGCGAACCCAAACATGGAGTTGAAACCGGAAATGTTCGTCAACGCCAGCATCCGCTCATCGGTGGGAGCCGGCAAACAATCGCTGTCGGTCCCGCGCACGGCTTTGCTTTGGTCGGGCAAACGGTCGGTTGTTTATGTGAAAGTTCCCGATACGGAATACCCGTCATACGAAATGCGGGAAATCACCATTGGCCCCCGGATGGGTGACAGGTGGGTGGTAGAGGCCGGGCTCGAAGCCGGTGAGGAAATCGTGACCAACGGCGTTTTTGCCATCGACGCGGCTGCCCAGCTTTCGGGCAACTACAGCATGTTGATGCGCCCGGAGAAAAAAACCATGGAAACTTCCCAAGCCTTCCGCCGGCAAATTACCACGGTGGCCGAAGCCTATTTCGAAGTAAAAAATGCCCTGGCCGGCGACGATGCAAAAGCAGCCCGGTCGGGATCGCAAAAAGTGAAAAACGCCTTGTCGAAAGTGGATATGAGTTTACTGCAAGGGCAGGCGCACCATCACTGGATGGATGTGAAAAAGCAACTGTCGGCGGCAGCAGCGATGATTGAAAATACGGAAAATATTGGTGTACAACGGGAACATTTCGAAAAACTTTCGGAACAAATCCTGGAAATGACCGAATCGTTCGGACTTGAAAAAGATAAAGCCTACAAACAGTTTTGCCCGATGGCTTTTGACGACAAAGGCGCATATTGGCTGAGTGAATCGGATGAAATTCTGAATCCCTATTTTGGCGACGAAATGCTCCGTTGCGGGGAAGTGACCGAAACCTACCGCAAAGGCCAGCCGGTGTACAAAAAAGGCGGACCCGAACAAACGGCGGCAGTTGGCGGGCATCAACATTGATCAATCAAGCCGGTTCGTTGTTTCAATTAAAACTGTTTAGCACATGGAAATATTCATCAAAAATATGGTATGCAACCGGTGCATCCTGGTGGTATCAAATATATTTCAGGAGGCGGGGATTGATGACGCAGAAATTCAACTCGGAAAACTCATCCTGAAAGAAGCGCTTTCCGAAGAAAAGTTCACACTGATTAACAAGCGGCTACAAGACGCAGGTTTTGAGATAATCAACGATAGCAAAAGCCGCCTGATTGAACAGATTAAAAAAATTGCTATTGATTTTGTTTACCGACATCCGGCTGAGCTGAAAATAAATTTTTCAGATTACCTGTCGGAGAAACTGCACCTGGATTATAACCACATCAGTTCGCTTTTTTCGTCGGTTGCAGGAACAACGATTGAAAAATACCTGATCAACCTGAAAATTGAGCGGGTAAAAGAACTGTTGGTTTATGATGAAAAAACCTTGAGCGAAATTGCCGACGAAGTGGGCTATAGCAGCGTAGCCCACTTATCGGGTCAATTTAAAAAAGTAAGCGGCTTCACGCCCTCGTACTTTAAGAAATTGGGCGAAAAAAGACGGAAGCCAATTGATCAGGTCTGAACGTCGGAAAATCATGTAAATCATTCATGAAATTCTGTAACACGCGGGCGATAGGTATCCTGTACCTTTAAATCCTGAAACATTAAACTGATTTGTCATGAAAAATTTAAAGAAATTATTCACCGGATTTGGAAAAACAGCCGGCGCACAAAAAACCCACTCCTGCTGTAGCGGACACGAACATTCACACGAACATTCACATGAACAGGATGTTCATGCAGGAACGATTTACCGATGCCCCATGAAGTGCGAAGGCCAGAAAACCTACGATGCACCCGGACGGTGCCCTGTTTGCGGCATGTACCTGAAACCGGTAACGAATGGTAAGGCAGATTGAATGACCAGGAATATCAACTTAAAATAACACCGCGATGAACGATCAGAAAACATCAATCTATTACTGTCCGATGCTTTGCGAGGGCGATAAAACCTACGAAAAACCCGGCGACTGCCCTGTTTGCGGGATGCACCTGGTTTCGCAGGAAAAAGAGGAAGAAACCAGCGAGGAAGAAAAAGCTTATAAAAAAACAGCGCGTAAATTCTGGATTGCGCTGGCTTTAAGTTTACCGGTTTTTGTCATCGCCATGTCTGATATGCTTAGCTTTCTGAACCTTGAAACTCTCGCATCAAAAAAAGTATGGAGTTGGATCGAATTTCTGTTGGCGACACCGGTGGTATTTTATTCCGGCCGGGTGTTTTTTAAGCGAGGCTGGAGTTCCATCCGCAGGTGGTCGCCCAATATGTGGACGCTGATTTCAATCGGAGTCGGGGCAGCCTATGTTTTCAGCGTATTTGCCCTGCTTTTTCCCGGTGCTTTCCCTGCACAATTTCAGGACCACCACGGTAATGTTCATTTATATTTCGAAGCAGCAGCCGTTATTTTAACCCTCGTATTGCTCGGGCAGATGCTCGAGTTGCGGGCACATCACAAAACCAACTCGGCCATTAAAGCGCTGCTGGGATTGTCGCCGCCTGTTGCCCGGGTGATCAGGAACGGCCAGGAAGAAGAAATTCCGCTCGCCGAAGTTCAGGTGGGCGACCTGCTGAAGGTAAAGCCCGGTGAGAAGATTCCGGTGGACGGGATTATATTAAAAGGCGATGCGGTTATCGACGAAAGTATGATCACCGGAGAACCAATCCCCGCCGACAAATCGGCCGGCGACCGGGTTACCGGGGGAACCATCAACGGGCTGACGGTTTTTGACATGAGAGCTGAGAAAGTGGGTAACGATACCTTACTGGCCCAAATCATCGATATGGTCAACCAGGCCAGCCGGTCACGCGCGCCCATTCAACGACTGGCTGATACCGTTGCCAGGTATTTTGTACAGATTGTTGTCGTCATAGCCGTTTTCACCTTTGCAGCTTGGGCTATTTGGGGACCCGAACCAGCCTATGTTTATGCTTTTGTGAATGCAGTTGCCGTGTTGATCATCGCCTGTCCCTGCGCGCTCGGACTGGCAACTCCCATGTCGATTATGGTGGGAACAGGCAGGGGCGCCCAATCGGGTGTTTTGGTGAAAGACGCCCGTGCGATCGAAGAAATGAACAAGGTAAATACACTCATCATCGATAAAACAGGAACCCTTACCGAAGGAAAACCCAGTTTGAAAAGTTTCAAATCATTCGGGAGCCTGAGCGACCTGGAAATTCTGCAACTGGCCGCCTCGGTTGATGCAAACAGCGAACACCCGCTGGCCAATGCCATCGTTGCCGGAGCAAAAACCAACAAGCTGGAACTGCTTCCTCTCGATCAGTTTGAATCGGTGACCGGGAAAGGCGTACAGGCCGTTTATCAGGGGAAAAAAGTTGGCCTGGGTAATCACCGGTTGGTGGAAGACTTCAGTGCCGGCTTGGATGAAGAAAATAAAAAAACGGTGGAGGCATGGCAATTGACCGGACAAACGGTGATGTACCTGATCGTCCACGATCGGGTGGAAGGGATTGTCAGTGTCGCCGATAAAATCAAAGAAACTTCGGCCCGCGCCATTAAAAGTCTGCAAAGAATGGGCGTAAAAGTCCACATGCTGACCGGAGACAACCCTTACACCGCGAAAGCCGTTGCCGGTGAACTCGGACTTGACGGGTTTACAGCCGATTGCCTGCCCAAAGACAAATACAATCAGATAAAAGAGTTACAGAAACAGGGGCAGGTAGTCGCGATGGCCGGAGATGGCATCAACGACGCCCCGGCCCTGGCGCAGGCCAATATCGGCATTGCTATGGGAACCGGAACCGACATTGCCATGCAAAGCGCCGAAATCACCCTGGTGAAAGGCGACCTGAACGGCATAGTCAGGGCCCGGGAATTAAGCCAAAAAGTCATGAGAAACATCAAACAGAATCTCTTCTTCGCCTTTGTTTACAACGCCCTGGGCGTGCCAATAGCCGCAGGGATCCTGTTTCCTTTTTTCGGGCTGCTGCTGAGCCCGATGATCGCCGCTGCTGCCATGAGTTTCAGCTCGGTATCGGTGATTACCAACGCCTTGCGCTTAAGAAAAAAATAACGATTAGGTATAAAAAAACAATTTTTAATTCAACCATTTAAGAACTTATTCCTTTTAGATATAAAGATG
This sequence comes from Gaoshiqia hydrogeniformans, assembly GCF_049347105.1. Taxonomy (GTDB): domain Bacteria; phylum Bacteroidota; class Bacteroidia; order Bacteroidales; family Prolixibacteraceae; genus Gaoshiqia; species Gaoshiqia hydrogeniformans. Next base: position 4,514,714 of record NZ_CP186334.1, on the reverse strand, counting down.
CCAGAAAAAATCAAAAAACAGTTGACGCTCTTACCTGTCCCGTCATACATCGGGATTAAGGAATTCTCCCGGTAATCCCCGGGATGGATAAGTGATTGAAAAATGTATTGGATTAAAAATGGTCAACTTAAATCAAGGAAAACATGAAAACAAAAGTAAAAGTTATTTTAAGCGCTATGGTTTTAGCAACAATTCTCGGGACCACCGCTTGCGGGACTGGGTCGAAAAAAGAAAAGACCGACACACAACAAGGAACCGAAGTGGTACAATACACCTGCCCGATGCATCCGGAAGTTCTTGCCGATCAACCGGGCGACTGTCCGAAATGCGGCATGGCTTTAGTTGAAAAGAAAGCTGAAACGGAAGATTTACGCGAAAAGCAGGAATAAACCGGATCAAAAAGGTTAGTGACTATTTAAAAATAAAACCAATTTAATTGTGATATGAAAACAAAAGTTTTAAGTTTAGCAAGTGTGTTCCTCTTCGGAACAGTGGCTGTTTTTGCAGCGAATAAGTCGGAGAAGTTCAACGTGTCGGGAAATTGCAGCATGTGCGAAAAACGCATTGAAAAGGCGGCTCTTTCGGTCAAGGGCGTTTCCAAAGCCGACTGGAACAAGGAAAGCAAAATGATTGAGCTTGTGTTTGACGACAGCAAAACGGATGTCGACCAGGTGAAAATGGCCATTGCCAAAGCCGGGCACGATACCCCGGGACATAAAGCCACCGACGAAGCATACAACTCGTTGCACAATTGCTGCAAATACGACCGCGGCAATTCGGCCAAAACACACGAAGGACATAGTCATTAAACTCAAAAAGAAGAGGTTGTATCAAATGGGCTATCCATTTTCATACAACCTCTCTGCTCTTTTTGCATCAGAAAATTTTGTACCGCAGTCCGAAATAGGTTTTTCGGCCAAGAATAGGTCCCCAAATCAGGGAACTGTCAAAATACGGGCTAAACGGCTGATCGCTGGCCAGTATCGGCATATGCTGCTTATAGCCGGCCAGGTTTTCAACACCGGCATAAAGCTCGAAACGTTCGCTCCACCGTTTACTTACCTGGGCATTCATCAGGAAGAAATCCGGTGAATAATCAGCTAACCGGTATGCTCCCGGGTTTGAGCCGGTGAAAGGGATTCGCTTTCTCCCCTGCCAGTTAAGGGTATAATCAAAACTCCACAAATTGCGGGTTTCGTAAGCCAGGTTCAAAAATGCCCGGTGTCTCGACAGCAAAGGCTTCTGCATCAGTCCGTCGCGGTAGGTGGTTTTCACATCGTACCAGCGGTAGGCCATCCGGATATCCAGCGATCTGACCAGTTCGTAATCAACCTGCGCCAGAAAACTGTTTGACCTGGATTTCGCTTCTGATTGATAAAACAGGGCCTGTTGCGGATGGTCATCCAGGTCCATCACCACCTGCCGGGAAAAATCAGTCCGGTAAAAATCAAAACTGATACTTCCCTCCCGGTAGTTCAGTTGAAATTTTTGGGTCAGGTTCATGCCGTAGTTCCAGGCAACCTCAGGATCAAAGCCATACGGCCTGTTATCTTTTTCACCCTGAAATACCAGTTGACGCGAACTGGCCAGCACACCGCTGTTTTCGGCAATCACACTGGCCGTGCGCTGCCCCCGTCCTGCCGAAAACCGCAATACCGTTTGTTCGGCCGGGGCATACCGTACATGCAGCCTCGGGGTTAAAAAAACACCGTACAGGTTGTGATAATCTCCCCGTAAGCCGGCCACCACGCTAACCCGGTCGGATGGCAGGTAGGCGTATTCGAAGAAAACACCCGGAACCGATTCGTTTCGGCTATAGGTAGTATCATTCAACTCTTCGCTGAAATCATCGAACTGGTAAGAGGTGCCTGTTTTAAATTCATGCCTGGCATTCCCAATGATACTCTGGTAAATCAGGTTGGCATACCACGATTGCTGCCCGGCCTTGTAGGTATTCAGCCCAAAATAACTATCCTGCTCATGATCGGCGCCTGCCAGCTGCAATCCGATCGATTTCCAGGGCTGATCTTCAAATACTTTTCCAATTTTCGCCCAGCCTTCCAGACGCTGCACATCGATGTTCATTCCCCAGGCACGGGTGGTCAGGGCATCTTCGGGTTTAAAATCTAACTCGCCCCCCTGGTTGTCCAATACCGAAGCTTTTATCCCGAACTGAACAAACATGCCGTCATCACCGGTATAATCCCATCGGTTCAGGGCCGTAAACGTATTTCCGGTGGGCATGTCCATGAAGCCGTCGTTGTTGTGGTCCAGTTTTCGCGAGTTATCTTTTCCGTGCAACAACAAAACGGTTGACCATTTGCTGTTTTCGAACCGGTGAGCGAGGTTCAGATTGGCTTCCAACCGGCTTTCGGCATCGGCAAACAGGTTTAAATACAAACGCTCGGCTACCTTTGGTTTTCTCAGTTCAATGTTTATTTGTCCGGCAATACTTTCGTAACCGTTTACCACCGAACCGGTCCCTTTGTTGAGTTGGATACTTTCAATCCAGGTTCCCGGAACCAAGGTTAGCCCGTACACGGAAGCCAAACCCCGCATATCCGGAACATTCTCCCGGGCCATTTGCACATAGGGGCCGGCGAGCCCCAGCATTTGGATCTGGCGCGACCCGGTCACCGCGTCAGTAAATGTAACATCGATACTCGGACTGGTTTCAAAACTTTCGCTCAGATTACAGCAGGCAGCTTTACAGAGTTCTTTCTCGCCAATCTGTTCTACCTTGATCGAGGTAAGCATCGATATTTCCGTCGATTTTCTCCGCTGGACAATTTCAACCTCATTCAGCTCAAGAGAAGCATCCAGAATAACCGGCGGAATGTTGCCGGACAACACCTCAACCGTATCATTCAGGTAACCGATGTAACTAAAAATGAGCCGGTTGGTTTTAGCAGTCCGTTCAATTACAAACTGTCCGTCGTCATTCGAACTGGTTCCCAGGGTGGTTCCTTCCCAATAGATATTAACTCCGGTGAGGGGCGTTGTCTTTCCCCCCTCCTCCCCGGCAACGCTCCCGCTAACGGTTTCCGGGGCAGACTGTGCCCCGCTTATCAACGAGACCATAAACAGCAGAAAAAATAAATATTCCTTTTTTATCATTATGAATTAGATTTTAAACTGATACAATAGACAGTCTCGGACCGATCGCATCAGCCCGTTTGTTTTTGTTCAATTTAAAAACTATGCGTAATAAATAAGGGAGCAGTTCAGCAGCCAGGCCGGGGCTTTCGGCGGCGGAAAGAGAGCATCATCGCCCGGCCGGATACTTCGTATAACCATAAAATCAGGAGAAGGCAACCGAACTCCGGCAACCAATTCCGTAACCGGAAGTTCCAGGTTCAACCTGAAACCGGTATAAAACGATTGTTGCTCTTCAAACCGGATAATCTGCGTAACATCATGACAACAAGCAGACTGGCAGACTACCGCTCCGTCGCAGCAACTTGCCGGTTCGGCATACAACTGAACCGAAGCAATCTCGCCCGAACAATAATGAATGTTTACGGCCAGTCCAACGGTAACCAGCAGATAAAACCCTGATAATATAGTCGCAACGGCTTTTCTCATCGGTACAATAATAACGATAAAAACTCAAATAATCTTTTCTGTTAACAATCATTAAAAATTACAAATGAATCATCAACTAAACCTTTCCGTTTATTGTTGGTTATTTATCTTTACGTTTACTATCAAGTGACAAATTTCAGAAAACATATTGCCTTTTTGCTGACTGTTCTGTTTGCATTTCCCATTTTGTTCCAGTCTGTTCATATACTCGAACATCACGGGAACGAACAGCCGGACAATCATGCCTGCGAACATCAATGTTCCCATCAGCAAGATTCAGATCACGAAGATTTAGGTTCTGAACATGAGCGCTGTTTGGTATGTGAGTATGAATTTGCTGTTTTCAATACGCCGGCGCCATCCGAAGTTGTTTTTCATTTACCAGTCCGGTTTCAGGTTATTTGCCTTGTACCATCTGCTGAGCCGGTTATCGGCAACCGGTCTGCCATTTCGCTGCGTGCGCCTCCTTCCCATCTGATCTAACCTTTTCTTTTAAAATTTTCACCGCTTTCTGCATCTACAGAAACGGCAGTCTGTACCCGTAACCGGCATTCTCTGTATGGATACACAGGTACCGGCATTTAAATTCATTCATTTCATATCCATAAAAACACATCCTTTTATGAGGAAGTATTTTATTGCGGCAATATTCCTGTTCTGGTTGCCGGTTCTGATGTATGCTCAGGAAAACGCCGTCCTGCACGGGTTAGTTCTGGACGAAAAAAATCAGCCGTTACCGGCATGTTATGTTCGTTACCAAAATTTGTGGACAATTACTGATTCAAATGGTCAATTCATCCTTTCTGTTACTCAGGACGAACTGCTTAATCTGCAATTTTCGTTTACCGGTTACGAAAAAAAGGATACACTGGTGACTGCTTCAAACCTGCCCCTGGTGGTTCATCTGAAACCGGATATTCAAAAGATCGAACAAGTGTTAGTCACCGCCAACCTGTCAAACACGGAGCGAAGCTTGAAAAAGGAGTTGGTTCAGCAGGAATTCTTAAGCCGGAACATGAATGGCGTGTTCATAAAATCGCTGGATCAGATTCCTGGCGTAAACGCGATGGACATCGGGGCTAATACCTCAAAACCCGTCATACGGGGAATGAGTTTCAACCGGGTGGCCGTCAGTGAAAACGGAATAAAACAGGAAGGCCAGCAATGGGGAGCAGATCACGGACTTGAAATGGACCCCTTCGCCGTTCAGTCAGTTGAAATCGTGAAAGGACCGTCTGCCATTGAGTACGGAAGCGACGCCATTGGAGGTTATATCCATGTTACCAATAACCGGGTGCCGGAAGCCGAAGAATTAAACGGCGAGATTCAACTCTTAACCAAATCGGTTAACCAAACCCTGGCAGCATCGGGATATGCCGAAGGCCGGAAAAATCACCTGTTCTTTAAACTGCGTGGGACAGTTATTGATTTTGGCGACTATCGTCTGCCAACCGATACCATTGTTTACCTGACCCGAAAAATTCCCGTTGTCAACCGATATTTAAAAAACACAGCAGGTCACGAAATTGATTTCTCAACACAAGCCGGCTTGGTGTATCACCGTTTTCGATCAATGCTTTCGGTCAGCCAGGTTGCACAGAAATCTGGTTTTTTCCCCGGATCGCATGGCGTCCCCGATTTGGAACGGGTGAAAGGTGATGGCAACCGCCGCAACACAGAATATCCGTACCAACGAGCCAATCATCTCAAAATCATCAGTAACAGCCGTTATTTCGCCGGCCAGGCATCAGTCAGTGTCGATTTGGCCTTTCAAAACAATAAACGTTCGGAATGGAGCCGGTTTCACACCCATTACCCTGGACAATCGGCGCCTGAAAAAAAACCGGACCTGGAACTGGATTTCGGGCTAAAAACCTACCAGGCAAACCTGAAAACAGCCTATCGAAAATGGCCGGCACATTTGTTATCCGCTGGTATTCAAAACCAGTGGAAGACCAATAAAACAGGCGGATACAACTTCCTGTTGCCTGAATATACAAATCAGACCACCGGAATTTTCCTGAAAGATAACATCCGGCTGACTCAGAAAATACAACTTTTTGTGGCCACACGCTTCGATCTCTCCAAAATAAAGACCACGGCTTTCTTCGATCCCGTTTTATATCACTATCTGCTCGAAAACGGAACAAATGCTGACGAAGCCGCAGCTTATGCTAACCGAAGCGACGCCCTCGACCGGACATTTCACGATGCAAGCTGGCTGGCCGGGATGGTTTATAGTCCCTCAAAGCACCTCAGCTACCGTTTTAATATTGGAAAAGCTTTCCGAACGCCAACCGCCATCGAACTGACAGCAAACGGAATTCATCATGGGTCATTCAGACACGAGCAGGGCGACAGCAATTTATCATCAGAAAAAGGTTATTACGCAGACGCTGGCATGGAATGGAAAAATGAAAATTCGGGCATCGAAATGAGCCCCTACCTGTACTATTTTACCAACTACATTTTTCTCAATCCAACCGGGGATTGGTCGAAACTGCCGCATGCCGGACAGCTATACCGGTATACCCAGTCGAAAGCAATTTTATCCGGTTTCGAGTTGAGCGTGTATAAACTCTTTTTTCAAAAATTAAATGTCCTCATGAATGTTGAATATATCCGAAACGAACAAGTAACAACTGCAGAGAACCAACGCTACCCACTCCCCTTTACCCCGGCGCCAAATGCTTTTGCGGAGCTGGAGTATCGCTTCCGCCGAACGACCGGACGACTGGTTGATGCCCGTTTCTTCATCAACACAAAAACAGCGCTGGCGCAAAACCGGGTGTCCCGGAACGAAATAAAAACTCCCGCTTATAAAATCGTGGGAGCGGGCATTTCAGCAAAATTCAAAACTTCTTCCAACGTTATTGAACTGGTACTACAGGCGCATAACTTACTCGACACCAAATACTTTAATCACATCAGTTTTTACCGGAAACTGGAAATTCCTGAACCCGGCCGAAACATTCAAATATTAATAAAAATCCCGTTATCCCTGTAAAATATGCGACGTGAGGGGCACAAAGTAAAATGTCAACTTTTGATTTATTATTAGATTGCAGTGAAACCACTGAAAAACAAGGCACTTAGAGGCCTTTTTTTATTGCTGCGAGCGTTCAAAGAAAAATGTCAACTGGTAAAATAGCGGTGACTGAGCGGATAAATTAACGCAAAAGAACCCCAAAAATGGTTTGTTTACTGGTGTTTTAGCGGTTGGAATAACTATCCAATTGTTTGGAGAGAGTTTTAAAGCGGTCAAAAAATATGTTGATGAAAGAATCAATGGCCATTTTGAGCTGGTCGTTGAATTTGTTCTTTTCTTCGTAGCTCATTCCATCAACAACGAAATCATATTTACGAAAGAAAGTATCGTTTAATATTTTGGCTGCACTCGAAGCATATCCGTCCTCGTTTTTAATACCGAACTTTTTATCTAATAGAACATCGATACTCACAATCTTCTGGTATAGTCGGTATGCCTTTCCGCTATTTTGAGTTATTTCAATGGTTAGTTGAGATTCATCCAGGGCAGTGACTCCTTTACTTTCAATATTGTAAAAATAAAGTATATCCTTACCAATAGCTTTGGCAATTCTTTCAAGAACACCTGTTTTAATATCCTCAACTTTAAACATTGCTTGAAGATTCTGAGGCGTTTCTCCCATTAAATCAGCAATCTCTTTCATCGAGAATCGATCATTTTGCAGCTTTTTTTTGACTTCTATTCCTTTCATTTTGCTTTAAATTAAATCAATCCTTAAAATAATTAAGGTTTTATTTGCTTTTAAGAAATTGTTTATTTTATATTTGTACAATAATAATTACGGTAAAGGTATAAAAAAGCATGTTATGAAGGGCGCGGAGGTTAAAAAAATAATTAAGTCACTTGGCGTATCACAAGTATATGTTGCTGAAAGGATGAATATTACTCCATTGGCGTTACATAAAATATTGAAGGCTGAGGATATTAAAACAGGTGTTCTTGAAAGAATTGCTAAGGCAACTGATAAAGACATCTTTTTCTTTTTGGGCAAACCTGATTTAGTACGCATACCGAAGGTGAACGAAAAAGACCCGGAATTGGCTAAGATGGTACAAACAATACACGCTTTGGTAAACTACCTGACTGTATTTGAAAAATGATTCAAAGTGGCGCACATATTCCCTCCAGGTTGCTGGCTTCTCCCACACAACAAAACAGCCAGGCAACCAATGGCATCTCTGACCTGCTTTGCGCAGCCATGGAGGGGCATAACCGCCACTTTGATCTTTTTGGCAGTTCGTATTACCGCAACAACCCCGAAAAAAGGGAGCTTTCGGCCAAACGCTACGCCCTTTTAAAGTGCTGCCATAAGCTTACCAGTTCGGGCAACTATTCAATAAAGGAAGTGTTTGAAGCTTACAACGACTTTAAAGAAGCTTCAATACACAATTACCAATCGTTTACCCGTAAGCTGAAAGAGTTTGAAGCCGAAGGGGCCGCAAGCTGCCAGCACAAACGCATAAACCAGCAATACAAAGACCGCTACAAGCTAAACCCGTATGTTGAGTTTCTGGTTTACAACTATTTGTGCGACCCTGCTTATCACAGCTACAACTCAATTAAGAAATGGGTAAACCTGTCAATTGTCGAGTTCAACCAAAAACACGGATCATTTTTCAATACCATAAGCAAAAGCACTGTTGCCCAGTATTATCTCGACAACAGCAACGAAATTAACTACTTCCGCAAAGGAAAACAGCGTTTCGACAAGGAAACCCGGCCATATTTTCCACGGATTACAGCACTTAACGCCGGTTCGCTTTACCAGATGGACGGTACACCGATACAGATTTTCTGCTGGAACCATGAAAGCAAGTGGAAAACTGAGGGGAAACGAAAAATACGGCTTAACCTGTTTGCTATCCGTGATGCTTATTCGGGCAAAATAACCGGTTTCGACCTGTCGGAAACCGAAGACCGGTTTAACATTATAGAAGCCCTTAAAATGTCGGTCAATACGCACGGACATTTACCGGCGGAACTTGTCCACGACAACTTTAGCGCATCCAGTACCGACGAATTTAAGGCCATTAAAGAGTTTATGGAAAACAAGGGCGTTGTTGTCCGTGCGGCAAAAGTTGGCAACGCCCAGGACAAAGGAGAGGTTGAACGCTTCTTTGGCACGTTCCAAAGCCGTTTTCAGCGATTGATTGACGGCTATATTGGTGAAGGCATCCGAAGCAAACGGGAAAACGGGCGTATTTCTGAGGAGTTTATCACCCGTTTCAATAAAGAAAACGGCCTTTACGGTTACGATGAAATGATGAAAATAATAGCCGAACTAGTAGCTATTTACAACAACTCCGAAATCAACGAAAAATACGGCGACTCGACACCCAACCAATTATACGCACAAAGCGAAAAGCCTTACACAAAACAAGTTGACAATCTCGACTATGTACAAATGTTCTGGCTACCCAAAGAGGTAACAGTACGCAAAAGCATGATTATTAATGAGGTTCGCAAATCGAAACGCTTCTACGAGATTTGGGATAACGACCTGAAACTAAGATTAAACGGTCAAAAAGTAAGAATATTCTACGATTCGGACGATGCAAGCGACATCCATGTATTTACGCTCGACGGTGATTTTGTTTGCACATGCAGCCAACATCCGCAAATACATGAGGCTTTTGTTGACCAACAGGAAGGCGAAAAAGAGCGCATGATGAAACATGTTGCACACCGGGAATCAATCTATAAAGCAGTAGAGACTAAATCAGTAGAACGCTTAAAGCGTGCTGAAACACTTATCGGCTCCGGAATTGAGTTGTTAGCCCCTATTACAATGGAAAAGAGAAAGCTAAACGATGCTGAAAGCCAGGCACTGCTCAAACACTTTTACGACCACAAAGGGATTGACCCCGAAGCACAACCCGACCGGGAACCGGCAAGGGCAACAATACAAGCCAGGGAACTGAGGGAAAAAGCCGAACGGAAGAAACCAAAGGGTGTCCACACAACAGCGGCAACATATAAAACCATATAGCATGAAAAAGAACAATAAACCGCAAATGAGCCAGGACAATGAATACCGGCTTATTATGACCGAAAACTTTAACACCGTGCAAACTTTATGCTCCGATGCTGCAACCAGGCATTTAATGTTCGGGCTGATTGGCTACACCGGAGCCGGAAAAACCACGGCATTAAAGCAGTTTTGGCAAACTACCCCGAATGTTTACTACGTGGAGTGCAAAAACATAATGAACCGCAAACAGTTTTTTGCCACGGTGTTAAAAGAATTGGGGTTGAATGTGGCCGGAACCGTCTTTGATATGGTGAACCGTATTGTTGATGAGTTCAACGCCAAAGAAAACGCCCTGCTCATCATTGATGAAGCCGGGAAGTTGTCTCATACGCTTATGCTCGACCTGCACGACCTAAGAAACGCCACCCAGGATAATTTAGGTATCATACTGGCAGGCTGCGAATACTTCAAAGACAACATGGAGACAGCAGTAAAGCGGGACAAGCAAGGCGTTCCCGAATTTTATAGCCGTATTGTTAGCTGGCAGTTCCTGAGCAAGCCGTCAAAAAGGGAGGTGTCGGCAATTTTTGAGGCGAACGGAGTCGCCCCGGACGACATCCCCGAACAAAGGTTTTCCAATTACCGGGAGGTATTTAACACAATTTCAAACCTGCAATTTTCAGCCGTTTTCAGCGAAGATTGATTTAAACCATACATCTGTCAGTAATTGACTGCGATAATTGATTTACGAAGATTTTAAAGCAGGTTTAAAGCAAATTAAGAAAGGAGCAAATAATGACACAGAAATTTACATACGATTTTGCATCAAGATTCAAAACAGCTTTTGGATTTATTGCAGCCAACGCTGTGAGCCGTTTAGTTAGTAACGGTTTCGGCAAGGTTGAAAAACAAGGCGGAACTTATGGACTTAGTGCGTTCGATATGACCGACGGCACATTTGATAATGTAGTCCTATATCGAAATGGAGGAGCTGAAAAATACATGTTTTCATATAGCTCTATAGATGAGAACAATAAAGAGATATTTGCAACGCCTCCAATGCTGAATTTCAAGAGAGCCAAGAAGCTGGTTGTAACCAATATTGACAACACTGATGTGCACATAGTTGAGCGATATGCAACAGAACCGTGGGAAATTACTTGGCGTGGCCTTTTGATAGATATGGAAAATCACAATTTTCCACTTGATAAGCTGAATGCTCTGAACCAGATATTTGAGGTTAACAATGTTTGGAGTATTGCGAGTGATATAACGGATGCTATTGGTGTACAAGCTGTTTACATAGCTGATATTGAAGTTAGTTTTATTGAAGGCTACCAAGACACTATTGCTTACACAATGACAATGAGAAGCATTCACTCTATAGAGGTACAGATTAATAAAAAATATGTAACCGTTTAAATCAGGCATGTATGGAAAGGGGAAGACTTAAAACAGACGAACAGGCTGAGAAGCTAAGAAAGCAGATAAACCAATTGAAAAAGCGGGTTTCGGTGCTCAAAGGGTGCAACAGCAACATAAAGGCAACAAACAGAAACCTCAATATGCAACTGAGGGCAGAAAAGCGGATTAATGAATCATTGAAAGGCATTCTATATACTGTTTCGCCTCAGATTGGGTATTATGAGTTGTCTATGCTAATGAAATGGGTTGAAGAAGTGGTAACCCAGAATGAAGAATTACAGAATGACAATAACTCTTTGAAGCACAAACAATTTTTTGAAGAATGCGAAACAATAGGACTGAATGCTATAAACTATGAATTTTTCAAACCAGACGGCGAAGTCGCTAAAACAGTTGCCTGGACTTATTCCCATAACTAATAACGAATTAACAACATGGAACAAATTGCAATTAAAAACAGCGAAGTCATAATAGGCCGGGCGTTTGTCTGTGACATAGAATTAGTAAGCGGTAAAAAAAGCCGTATTGTTTGTGTATTCGATAGCGACGAAATCAGCTTTGAGGAAATGAACCTTGGGCTAAATGGAGTCCTAAAAAAGTCACGAGGTGTAAAAAAGAGCTTGAATACACTTTGCTCATATATCAATGGACAACTTGTGCCAAAGATACAGTATGAAGAAGTTGAGTTTAAATAACAATTAACAATGAAAAGCAACGAAGAAATAAAGCTTTACGGCCTCATTGGCGAATGGAAAAACAATGGTGAATCTTTTTCTGACATGCTTGATAAACTTGAAAAGTCTGATTGTAAAAACCTTACAATCAGACTTCACAGTTATGGCGGGTCTGTGTTTGAGGGTGTGGTCATGTTTAATGCCCTACGGCGTAGTAAAATGAACATCAAAATTGTTGTTGACGGAGTTGCAGCAAGCATGGCAAGTATGCTATTAATGGCTGTTGATGAGGTCGAAATCGCCGAAAATGGATTTATAATGGTTCACACGCCAAGCGGCATAACCCATGGCAACGCCAAAACCCACAAACAGGCAATGAAGTTATTGTCTGATGTAGAGGACAACTTTTCAAAACAGTATTCCCAACGAACCGGCCTGTCTGTTGATGAAGTTAAAGCAAACTGGTTCGACGGTAACGACCATTGGCTAAACGCAGACGAAGCTATCAAATACAATTTTGCCAAGCGCAAAGTTTCTGCTTTGGCTAAAAACATTACCAACCTTGATAAAGAGATGGTTTCAAGTATGGAGCCTCAAAATGTATATAGCAGATTTGTAGCATTATTAAACAATCAAAACGACAAAGAAATGAAGAATGAGTTAATTGAGATGTTCAGTATTGAGGGTGTTACAGCGGAAAGTTCTGATACCGCTATCCTTAATAAACTCAAAGAAAAGTTTGATGCTCTTGAACAGCAAGTTAGTAGCAGCAAACAAAAGGAAGAGGCTGATAAAAGCAATAAAATAAAATCGATGCTAGACAATGCCCAAAAAGAGGGCAAAATAAACAAAGACATCAGAGCCTCACTTGAAACAGTAGGCAGAACCAGCGGCCTGGATGTTTTGGCGAATGTTATTTCAGGCATGTCAAAACGGACACCGATTGCAGACCTGGTCAAAACAGAAACAAGGCAGGCAACAGAGGAACCAGCACCGGCAAAAGACAGGGCTAAGTGGACTCTTGAAGATTATCGCATGTATGCCCCGAATGAATTGAGAAACAATCCAAAGCTCTATGATGAACTTGTAAAAAGTGAATATGGACAGGATTGAAGCAATGAAAACGGGGCGTAGGATTGCCTATCTGAAAAGATGTATAAAGGCCCAGGAACTACTCCAAAAGCACGAAACGGCCACCAGCATACGCAAAAGAGTATTCGAGGAATTTGTAAAACCGGAGCTACGTTGCAGCTATACAGCTTTTAACAACATGCTTAACGTTGTGAATCCTCAGAAAGAAATAGAATTATTAACAATAAAAGATTAAGAAAATGTCAGGTTTAAGAAAAGAAGTTTGGATTAAACAGATTTTAAAGAACTACTATACAGATAGTTCTTTTTTGAAGTACACAAAAGATTTTTCACCATTGGTGGAAAATGATGCTATCAATTTGGCAGAAGCAGGAGTTGACCCAACGGTGTTGATTAATAACTCAACGTATCCTATTAATATATACCAACGGGTAGATAATCCTATCAGGATTGAGCTGGATTTGTTTGAAACTGAGAATACTCTGGTTAGATACCCGGAAGCGATTGAATACAGCTATGACCAGTTAGAGAGTGTTATAATGGGGCATCGCAACACCTTGCGTTCAGCTACTGCGCAAAAGGCTGCTCATGCTTTCGCTCCGGCAGGGGATACCACCGAAACACCGGTAATTAAAACTACCGGAGAGGCTTCTTCTGATGGAATAAGAAAACGGATGAAAATCGTTGATATTCTGACCATGAAAGAACGATTTGACGCTTTTGATGTTCCCCTGGAAGATCGGTTTCTGGTGTTGCACCCTTTCCATTTGACAGATTTGATCCTGGAAGATACGAAGGTGTTTAAGGATATTACCGACATCGTAAACGGTATGCCTAAACGTTTTGCCGGCTTTAATATCTTGCAGTTCTCCAAACCAGCCACCTATGATTTTATCACCATGCAAAAGAAGTCATTTGGGGCTGTTCCTGGAGCTAATGATACATTCTGCTCTTTTGCCTACTATAAAGAAGAGGTAATGAAAGCGGATGGAGCTTTGAAAATGTATCGGAGAGATAACGACCCGGAAGAGCGCGGAACTATCGTAGGTTTCGACAAGCGTTTTATTGCTCTACCCATCAGAAACAAGGCTGTCGGAGCTATTGTAAGTGCATTGGTGCAATAAATACAAAAAAACGTTTGAAAGTGGCGCACCCGGTAGATAACGCGCTCGGAACCGGGTTGCCGGAGCATTAACCTAAGGTTCCTCTACTCTCTCAAACGTTTCAGAACAAAGATAAGACTTTTTAAAGAATCCTTCAATACGTTTGTTTTGAGGGATTTTTTTAACTCGAAAAGTTGACATTTTATTTTGAACGATTTATTTTTGGTTTTTGTCTCTGTAACTAATTAAATATCAATAGAATGCTGTTGATTTATGGCGTTGTTAAAAGTTGACATTTTATTTTATCGATTACATATTTGTATTTATATCATCAGTTCCTCAAAAAGCAGACGCTTTAGCAATTAATTGTGGATGTTCTGCATTAAAAAGGGCACTAGCGGCTGATGGAGCTTATACACAAGAAGATGCAGAAGCAGTGGCTGAATGTCATGGGGGATTTACAATTAAAATATGTCTTAATTAATCTACGAGTGAAGTGGCAGATTTAACTGCCACTTCACTAATGATTCTTGCATTTATGAGAACAATTCAAGCATTGTTATTCTTAGCTATATATCTATTGTATAGTTGCAACAACAATACAGAGCCGCCAGAACATAAAATGATTGTTTTAGTTGATAGTCTGATAATAGATAACTATCATATAGATAAGCTCCCTGAAATTTTTGAAAACAGACAACTCTTTCTCAATAAAGAGAGGATAGAAATTGTCATGAGGAATATTGTTAATCGACAAATTCAAACTTATAATTTCTCACATATATTAAGTCACATTTTGAGCTTAAAAGTTTTCAACGATAGTATGCTATTTATAGATGGAATACCGAATTTTATTATTTTAAATCTGCATAGCAAAGAATATGAAGTAGTTTTTAAGAACATGGATATGACTAGTAACCCAATTCTAAATAATGGGGAAATTTACATTGCCGGAATTAATTTAGAATTAGATACTCCCCTTTTTTCAATGAATGTTTTAGATTATTTTGAACAGCAGATACTACCAACGAGTATATGTGAGATTGAACCCAAAAAAGAAGTAGAAGATTTTTTATTAACCGGCCATTTAATTCAAACAAAAAACAGGTTGATATTCATTTATGATTGGATTGGTGAGTACTACATATTGGATAAAACCAAAGAATTTATCCTGAAAAATGATTTTCTGCCATTGATGGGCAATAATAAAAAGTTTATAAATAAGGCTATGATTAACAATCCTGCAATTTATCAAGCATATAGCGCTGATGTGTATGAAGATAGTTTGATTTTCATTTTGCGGGAAGTGGATTTTGAAACGGTTGATCCTGAATCACCTGATGAAGAATCTGTCATTTCTACACTCAGAAAAAGAATCCATGTTTTTAATGAAGATATGGAATTAAAAAGCAGTTTTCTCTTACCAAATAAGGCAACTCAAATTAAAATAATTGGGAACTATCTATACACACTACATCACAAAGACAACAAAATTTACTTTTATGAGATTCAAATTTAAATATTATGTGTTTTGTTTTATGCTAATAACTAACATAAAAGCAAATAGCCAACACACAGCACTTGATACAATTCAAAATCCCTTTCAATTAGAAAACTTTACTCTAATCTATGGTAATGCAAATTTTGACATTCACGATTTTGTGATTTTTAATAACTATAAAGTACTGCTTTTAACAAAAAGTAATGGTGCATTATTTGTTTTATTAGATAATGAAAACCTAGCAATTGATACATTGTTTTTTAAATCAGCACCAGCTAATATTAAATTTTGGCATAATAATGAAATCTTCTATTACGAATCTATCTTTTTCTATAAATCTGACCTATGCAACTTAGATTATAAACCGGGGGTTGTATCTTTTTCTATAGAAAATGATCGTTTGATTTTCAATGAATGTTTTCCAATTACTGATTCCTACGTGAGAAAAGAACTTTTTCAAACCACAAAAAGCTTTAAACTAACTTTGATAGAAAAAGAAAAACAAGATGGAAATCAGAAGAAAAGAAAAAATGAAGACAGTTTAAACAAAATTAGTAATATCGGATTTGCTGTAAATGAAAATTACATCGTAAAAAAAAGAACCCCTTCCTTAAAGTGCACCGTTAATACATTTTTCCCATTCACCGAGAATAATAAAAAACTCTATGTTTATGACATATTGGAAAATGTACTTTATAAATTCACGGATGAAAATAAATATACAGTTGATGTAATTCAAAATAATGTGCTTTACAAAGACACCTTGAATAGTTTTGTTTCATATAATCTTTTATCAGACGAAGGCACAAAAGAATTATATCTATTAAAAAGTCAAAGAATACCTCTTGAAAAAAAAGGAAGGGAAAAACAACAATTCCGGGAAAATCAAGCGCTTTATAAATTAGTCGACCATGAGTGGGAAATAGTTAATTATAACATTCCTCGATATTCTTATAAAATGCATATCGACTATAAAAAAATCTATTCTGTTTTTGATGTAACCGACGAAAGAGGAATAGGCAGAAAAATATTGTATGTATCTAATATACACGTATTCTAAACCTCCACAGACATGATTTTTCAAACCGAGCCTTGCTTGTAAAAGCAAAAAAAGGCTTGTCCGGCTTTCGACGGAATTCGCCCAGTAGGGCAAAGGCACAAATTACAAATTTGCGCCAGCGGGGGTTAAAAGCGATTTCCCGCCGAAAACTGCCGGCTGTATCGGCCACTGAATACAATTCTTTTATCTTTGTTTTCGAACTTAAAAGAATCAGCTTTGGACTTAACGATAAAAGAAGAACTCATCCACTTATACGAAGGTCATTTTCAGGAAGAAATGACTGCTTTTGAAGTGTTGCCCCCCTCGGGGTCGTACCGCGAATATTGCCGGATTAAAAGTGAAAACCACCAGGCGATCGGCGCCTACAACGAAGATATACGCGAAAACCTGGCTTTCCTCGAATTTTCAGCTCATTTTTTCAGCCGGGGAATTGCTGTGCCCGAAATTTATACCGTCAACCAGGCAAAGACCTGTTATATCCAGGAAGATCTCGGCAAGCTCACCTTGTTTGATTACCTGAGCCGCACCCGCGAGCTGGAGGGCTTTTCCGAAAAAATTATTCATGTGTACAAACGGGTACTGCGCGAGCTTCCCAAAATACAAATCACGGCCGGGAAAAGCATCAATTACGACTATTGTTACCCCCGCGCCGCCTTCGACAAGCAGTCGATGATGTGGGACCTGAATTATTTCAAGTATTATTTTTTGAAGCTGGCCAAAATCCCGTTTGACGAACAGGCGCTGGAAGACGATTTTCAAAACTTCAGCGATTATTTGCTCGCGGCCGAAAGCGATTTCTTTCTGTACCGCGATTTCCAGTCGCGAAACATCATGCTGCGCGACAACAAAGTGGCTTTTATTGATTACCAGGGAGGCCGGAAAGGGGCTTTACAGTACGATCTGGCTTCGTTGTTGTACGATGCCAAAGCCGATATTCCACAGGATGTACGCAATGAACTGCTCAGTTTTTATCTCGACGAGCTCGAAAAATACCAGACCCTCGACCGCGAAGAGTTTAAAGCCTATTTTACCGGTTATGTGCTTATTCGCATCATGCAGGCCATGGGCGCATATGGTTTCCGTGGATTCTACGAGAAGAAAGAACATTTCCTGAAAAGTATTCCCTTTGCCCTCGAAAACCTGAGATACCTGCTTCGCAACAACAATATCCCGATCGGTTTGCCCGAACTGTTCAAGGTGCTCGAAGCGGTCAGCCAGTCAGCCTTTTTGCGAAAGATTGGCGCACAAAAAGCAAAGCTAACAGTACAGGTCGGCAGTTTTTCGTACAAAAAAGGCCTGCCCGACGACCTGTCGGGAAACGGAGGCGGCTTTATTTTTGACTGTCGCGCCATTCATAACCCCGGGCGTTACGACGAGTTTAAACAGCTTACCGGGAAAGACCCGGAAGTAATTGCCTTTCTTGAAAAAGAACCCGACATGGCCGGTTTCCTGACGCACGCCTTTGCCCTGGCCGATCAGTCGGTTAACACCTACCTGTCGCGCGGATTCACCCACCTGAGCATCAACTTCGGATGTACCGGCGGACAGCACCGTTCGGTTTATGCAGCAGAGAAAATGAGTGAACACCTGAAAAACAATTTCCCGGTAAACGTTGTTCTTTCACACAGGGAACAAGACTTTTAAGAAGAAATGGGTAAAACAGCGTGTAAAAAAGAAGACTACCAGGAACCTGAAAATCCGAAATATTTTTGCAAAAAATGCGGGCAAAAGGCAAATAAGGAAGATAAAGTGTGCAAGCCTAAAAAAGTAAAGGATCAGCAGGAAGTTACCGGATGAACCGAGTATCCAGTTATATAGTTCTCTGTCTGTTTTTTGCGGTATCAGGCCTGCGTGGCTATGGACAAAACCAGGCGCAGGCAACCGACAGCATTCCAACACCCTTTCATATCCCGCTTGACGAGATCACCGTGCAGGCCTTTCGTTACGAACATCCGTTGATAGAAACACCGGGAGCCGTTTCGCTTATTTCGGCTGGTCAGCTCAGGCAAACTCCCGGACAAAGCATCGCCTCCGTCATCAGCATGGCACCCGGTGTATTGATGCAAAGCGGGAGCCTGAATACCAACCGGCTCAGTATTCGCGGCATGGGCAGCCGCTCACCTTACGCATCGAATAAAGTGAGGGCCTATTTCGAAGATATCCCGCTGACAAACGGTGTTGGCGAAACCACCATCGAAGATCTGGACCTGCATTTCATCTCCGGACTGGAGATTATCAAAGGGCCGGCGTCGGGTTATTACGGTTCAGGGCTCGGCGGCACGCTACTGTTTCACGCGCCCAAAGCCGACCGGAATATCCTGCTGACTGAAAGTACACTTTCGTCATTCAACACCCAACTGCACCGGGCTAACCTCAGCCTCGCAAACAAAAAGCTTCAACAGGCCTTTTATGCCGAGCAGCTAACCAGCAAAGGGTATCGGGAGAATAATCAAACCGACCGGACAAACTTCAGCTACATCGGTAAACTCTGTGCCGGGCAACACCTCTTAAACCTGATCGCCGCCTACACCGACCTGATGGCCTATATCCCCAGCTCGATCGACCGCGAAGTATTCAACCATTCCCCCAAACAAGCTGCCGCCAACTGGGCTGCCATACGGGGCTACGAAGATTACCGGAAGCTCATGGCCGGGCTCTCGGTACAATCGGACTGGAAAAATGAGCTGACCACCCGGTTTAGCCTGTTTGCCCATACCCGCGAAAACGACGAGCTGAGGCCGTTCAATACCCTGGATGAAAACAACAATTATATTGGCGGCCGTTGGGTCGTCGAGAAAAAAATGCGTCTTTCAGACCGGGAACTAAAACTTACGATCGGAAACGAAAGCTTTTTTGAGCGCTACAACTGGTCGACCTATGCCAATGAAGGCCGGGAACGGGGAAACCTGCTTTCCAACAACCAGGAAAAGCGCCGGTACATCAACCTGTTTACACAGGCCCAATATGCACTCTCCGCAAGATTAAACCTGGTGACCGGATTGAACGTCAACCAAACCTCGTACCGATATCAAGACCGTTTTTTAACCGACGGAGACCAATCTGCCCGTCATCGTTTTGATCGGGTGATATCGCCACGCCTGGCCTTCAACTATGCCCTCCGGCCGCAATCGGCCCTCTACGGAACTCTTAGCCACGGATTTTCTCCACCAAGCCTGGAAGAAACCCTGATGCCCGACGGACAACGCAACACCGGCATCAAACCCGAATCGGGATGGAATTACGAACTGGGAAGCAGGGGCGTATTCATGAACGGGCTTTTTTATGATATTTCGGTGTATTACATGCAGGTAAAAAACCTGTTGGTGGCACGGCGTACCGCCGAAGATGCGTTCATAGGTGTTAATGCCGGAAAAACGGCGCACCCGGGATTGGAGTATGCCTTGAAATACCGTTTTCTGCAAACCCGCCATACCAGTCATCAGCTCAGCATAAACGGCAGCTTTACGCCACACTATTTTGTTGATTTTGTTGATGAAGAAGCTGATTACTCAGATAACGACCTAACCGGTGTCCCCCGTCACCAGCTCAACCTGACTGCCGGAAGCAACTTTAAAAAGAATCTGCAAATCAGCCTGCAATACAGTTATGTTGGCGCCATGCCTCTGCGCGACGACGCCAGTGTTTATTCTGATGCTTACCAATTATTTCACCTGACCGGCAGTTACAAAAAACAATGGAAACAACTGGAACTGGACTTGTCGGGGGCTGTTTACAACCTGACCGATACCCGTTATGCCTCCATGGTACTGATAAACGCATCCGCATTCGGGAACCAGTTGCCGCGTTATTATTATCCCGGCCTGCCCCGAAACTTCAGCGCCCGCATCCGGTTAAGTTATTCGTTTTGAGATTAAATTTTGAACTTCAGGTTCATCCCTAAAATATCGGCATCATTCCATTGATCAGCCGTTTTCGACTTTTGAAAAATATAATAGAGGTCGATATCAAACGAGTTGCATTCCCAAACACGCAAACCGCCATACAGCCGGGCCAGATGAAGCCCCACGCCATTTAATTTGGTAAACAACTCTTCGCCCGCGTAAGGTTTGGGTAATTTCGAAATAATCGCTGGGAAATAAACAAAGAAGTTATTGTAATAACGAAAGTGCGTTTCTCCCCGGTTAAACAAACGGTATTCCATCCGGTTGGCCAGGCTGTATTGCACTTTTCGTTTGTTGTTGTACAGCACGCCGAAAGCCTGAGGACGATACTCGTACACATCGCCGCTTTCGCGGGGTGTTTGTACCGACCGGTAAGCAAGTCCAAGTTTTAGCCAGCTGTTCAACGTGTTAGTCCACGAAAGGTCCAAATACGAAAGATCGCGCCGCCGTTCCGATGGCTGATATTGCGTCCTGACACTTAAACAAAGTACGGATGCCGGACGAATGCCGGTTGTTACCGATGTGGTATTCCACAAAAACAGTTCCCGTTCGTCCTGGGCATTGGCCACGCACAAACAGCTTAGCAGAAAAACTAAAATCAGTACTTTTTTCATTCAGTTGGGTTGTATCGGTTCAGTTTTCAGGCGAAAATATTTCTTTTCTGAAAAAAATGATGAATTTTATACACAGAAAATCAAACCTGTTAAGAAATAAACCACATGAAAAACATAATCAGCTTTTTATTGATCTTTATATCCCTGAATATTCAGGCCGTAGCACAAACACTTTCCGACCTGGTGGAGACAGGAAACGAACCGGCACTCGTCAAAACAGGATTTGCCTTTACCGAAGGTCCGGCCGTCACCCGCGACGGTGAAATTTATTTTACCGATCAGCCCAATAACAAAATCTATATTTGGAACGAAACAGATGAAATCCGCCTGTTTGATGTTGACGGCGAACGGGCAAACGGGCTTTATTTTGATGCCGAAGGCCATCTGATTGCATGTGCCGACTACCGGAACCGCCTGCTCCGCATTCCCCCGGACGGCGAAAAAACAATTTTGGCCGACCAGTTTGACCATAAGTTGCTGAACGGGCCGAACGATCTGTGGATTCACCCGAACGGAATGATTTATATTACCGACAGCTATTACCACCGCCCCTGGTGGCCCGAAGGGCGCCAACAGGAACAGGATTGCCGGGCAGTATACTGTGTGAAACCAAACGGGGAAATGATCCGGGTGATCGACGATTTTATCATGCCCAACGGCATTATCGGCACACCCGACGGAAAAACCCTGTATGTGGCTGACATTAACGACGGAAAAACCTGGAAATACCGGATCGAACCCGATGGCAGCCTGACCGGCAAAACGCTCTTTGCCCCCGAAGGCTCCGATGGCATGACCATCGATAACCAGAGCCATGTTTACCTGACCAATAAAGCCGTTTCCATCTTCTCGTCTGACGGGAAGAAGGTTGGCGAAATCGAAATTCCGGAAAGGCCTGCCAACTTGTGTTTTGGAGGAAAAGACCGGAAAACCCTGTTTATTACGGCCCGCACTTCGGTGTACAAAATCCGGATGAATGTCGAAGGGGTTGAAAACCGGAAATAGAAAAAGTCCGGCTTATTGTTTCAGCAGGAAAGCCTTAAAGTCGTCGAATTCTTTACTCATCGGCACCGAGAGCTTTTCACCTTTCATAAATTCAGCCAGTTTTTCGGGAAGCGGTACCTTGCCTTTGCCAATAATCTGTTCCACCGTTTCGGTAAATTTGGCCGGGTGGGCTGTTTCGAGGAACACTCCGGTCTCGCCTTCGTGCAAATCTTCTTCGAGTGCTTTGTAACCGGTAGCCCCGTGCGGGTCGGTCAGGTAGGCATATTTATGATACACTTCGTTTACCGCCTCCCGGATTTGAGCATCCGAGTAACGGAAACCTTTTATATCGGTACTGATGGCTTCGTGCGAATGTCCGTACAGATCAAGAATACGGGCAAAGTTGCTCGGGTCGCCCACGTCCATCGCATTGGCAATTGTTGCCACCGATGCACGCGGCTCGTATTTTCCGCTTTGCAGGTACTGATATACAATATCATTTTCGTTATTGGCCGCGATAAACCGCTTAACCGGCAGTCCCATTTTTTTGGCAAACAAACCGGCAGTCAGGTTCCCGAAATTCCCGCTGGGTACCGAAATCACCAGGTCGCCGGGCATTCCTTTTTCCTGCAGCCGGGCATAGGCGTTGAAATAGTAAAAAGCCTGGGGTAAAAAGCGGGCCACGTTGATCGAGTTGGCCGAAGTGAGGGTGAGGGCATTTTTCAGTTCCTGATCGAGAAAGGCTGTTTTTACCAAACGCTGGCAGTCGTCGAAAGTACCGTCAATTTCGATGGCCGTAATGTTTTGGCCCAGGGTTGTAAACTGCTTTTCCTGGATTTCGCTGACCAGGCCTTTGGGGTACAACACATAAACATGGATACCCGGAACGCCCAGAAAACCGTTTGCCACCGCGCTTCCGGTATCGCCCGAAGTAGCTACCAGCACGTTCACCTGCCCGGTATTTCCCTTCAGAAAATAAGCCAGCAAACGGGCCATAAAACGACCGCCTACATCTTTAAACGCCAGTGTAGGCCCATGAAACAGTTCCAGGGAATAGATATTTCTGCTGACATGCACCACCGGGCAATCAAAGCTTAACGTATCGTAAACAATGTGTTTCAGCTCATTTTCGGGAATATCTTCTCCAAAGAATTTTTTCGCTACTTCGAAAGAGATTTCCTGAAAAGAAAGCTGATGGATGTTCTTAAAAAACGAAGGCGGAAATGCCTCAATACGCTCGGGCATAAACAATCCTTTATCGTCGGCCAGGCCTTTGGTCACGGCTTCTTTCAGCGATACTTCCGCCACTGATTTATTGGTACTGTAATATTTCATTTATTTCTTCTTTCAATATTAAACCGGACTGATCAGCGCCTGAATAAAGGCGGCGCCGTGAATCAGGCCATAGCTGCCATTTTTTACCGTAAATTCATCATAAGTTTCCACGCTGTCGGGCGATGCCCCGGGTTTATAAATCAGGAACGGCACCGGATCTTTCGTATGCACCGTGGTTGCGCAAGGCGTGGGGTGGTCGGGCAACACGGCAATCGTAACCGGTTCGTCCATTTTCGCGGTTTCTTCAACCAGATACTTCACCACCCGTTGATCAAGGTATTCGATTGTTTTGGTTTTCAGTTCCACATCGCCCTCATGACCGGCTTCGTCGCTGGCCTCAATGTGCAGGTATATCAAATCATGGTCTTTCAGGGCCCCGATGGTTGCGCGGGCTTTTCCTTCGTAATTGGTATCGTATAAACCGGTAGCGCCTTCCACCTTAATCACATCCATGCCGGCATAAACGCCAATGCCCTGAATGAGATCGACTGCAGAAATAACGGCCGACCGCTCAATACCGTACATTTCCTTCAATGTTGGCATTTGCGGCTTATAACCCGGCGACCAGGGCCAGATACTGTTTGCCATATCTTTCCCGGCCGCCTTACGTTTTTGATTGACCGGATGCTCGGGCAACAAATCCATCGAACGGGCGATCAACTCATTTATCACCCCGGCAGTTTTACGCGCTTCTGTTTCTTTGGCTCTTACCAGGTAGTTTTTGTACGGTTTCCCGGGAACATCGTGCGGCGGCGTGCAATTCATCTGTTTCTTGCCGCCTTTTACTACCAACAGGTGCCGGTAGGAAACACCTTTATGAAAAATAATCCGATCAGATCCCAGTTTTTCATTCAGAAAATCGATCAGTTCATGCGATTCTTCATTTGAAATATGGCCGGCAGAATGGTTCTTGATGTTTTCGCCTTCGATACAAATGAGGTTACAACGCATCGCCAGGTCGCCATCTTCCAAAACTACACCCATGCTCGCAGCCTCAAGTGTTCCGCGACCTTCAAACACACTTTCCACATCGTACCCCAATACCGACATGTTGGCAATTTCACTTCCCGGGTGCAAACGCTCGGGCACGGTAACCAACTGCCCACAGCGGCCCAACTTGGCCAAACGGTCAATTTCGGGGATGTTCGCCATTTGCAAAGGGGTTTTTCCGCCATAATTTTCCAACGGCTCATCGGCCATGCCGTCTCCTAAAACGATAATGTACTTCATAAAAAGTTGACTTATATATTCGACACCCGGATGATATCGGCAAATACACCGGCGGCAGTCACCGCAGCGCCTGCGCCATAACCTTTAATGATCATCGGAAACTCATGATAACGTTCCGAAGTGAACATCACCAGGTTATTGCTTCCCTGCAAATCGAAGAAGGGATGCCCCTGCGATACTTCCTGCAAGCCGACTTCAGCTTTTCCTTCCTCGTATTTGGCCACAAAACGCCAGCACTTATTTTCGGCAGCCAGCACCTTACGCCGGGCTTCGAAGTCGTTATCCAGGCTGGGAATTCCCGCCCAAAAATCATCAATACTTCCGGCAAAGTAATCATCCGGGATAAATTTATTGATCACAACATCTTCTTTTTCAATTTTGTACCCCGACTCGCGAACCAGGATCAGCAGCTTCCTGACGACATCGATCCCGCTCAGGTCAACGCGCGGATCAGGCTCGGAATAACCTTCATCTTTTGCCATCCGGATGGTTTGACTAAAGGGAATTTTATCCGAAATCGTATTGAAGATGAAGTTTAAGGTTCCCGAAAGTACCGCTTCAATTTTCAATATCTGATCACCGGCATTTACCAGGTCGTTCAAAGTGTTAATGATCGGCAAACCGGCGCCAACATTGGTTTCAAACAAAAACTTGACGCCTTTGTTTTTGGCAATCCGCTTTAATCGCAGGTAATTTTCGTATTCCGACGAAGCCGCTACTTTATTGGCCGTTACAATGGACACGTTGGCTCCAAGCAGTTCGCCGTATAAATCGGCGGACGCCGTGGAAGCCGTGCAATCGACAAATACCGAATTGAAAATATTCATGTCGATCACCGCTTGTTTGTATGACTGTAAATTTGAATGTTGCCCTTCCTGTTCGAGTTGCTCCCTGAAACCGTCGATGGAAATTCCTTCGCGGTCGAGTAACATCTTTTTCGAATTGGCCACGCCAACCAGTTTAATTTTCAGGTGTTTCTCCTTTAGCAATTTATCCTGCTGCTGCCTGATTTGTTTCAGCAGGTTTCCGCCGACCAGCCCGATACCCAGCAGGAACACGTTGACTTCGACATTTTCGGACAGGAAAAACGATTCGTGCACCACATTCAGTGTTTTGCGCAAATCGCTGTTTTTCACCACCCATGAGATGTTGAGCTCCGATGCGCCCTGAGCAATGGCAATGATGTTGATCCCGTTTTTACCGATGGTATTAAACAGTTTTCCGGCAATGCCGGTCGAATGTTTCATGTTTTCGCCCACGATGGCTACGATGGAAAGCTCGCTCTCCACCTCCACCTTATTGATTTTTCCAATGGCAATTTCGCGCTCAAACTCTTGCCGGATCGCTTCTTCAGCCAGACTGGCTTTGGGCGTATCAACTGCAACCGAAATGGAGTTTTCGGACGAAGCCTGCGAGATCAGGATCACGTTGATGTTTTCTTTCGCCAGGGCGCCGAACAAACGCATGGAAATGCCGGTCACACCCACCATCCCCAGCCCCTGAACGGTCATCAGGCTAATGTTCGAAATAGACGAAATCCCTTTAATCGGCAAATCTTTCCCGTTTTTACGGCTTTCCGTGATCAGGGTCCCTTCCGCTTCGGGCCGCATCGTATTTTTAATCCAGGTAGGGATACCTTTCTTGTAAACCGGCAAAATAGTGGGCGGATAAATTACTTTTGCCCCAAAATGAGACAGCTCCATCGCCTCAGCATAACTCAGCGATTTTATCACATAGGCCTTGTTGATCACCCTCGGGTCGGCTGTCATGAATCCGTCGACATCGGTCCATATTTCGAGCACCGAGGCATCTAAAGCCGCCGCATATATCGCAGCCGTATAGTCTGAACCGCCACGGCCAAGGGTGGTATATTCACCATCCAGGTTGCTGGACACAAAACCCGGGGCGACACATACGCCTTTAAAATTGCTGAATCTTTCTTTGATCAACCGGTCAGTCAAGTCAAAATCGACCTGTGCTTTTCCGAAAGCGCTGTCGGTTTTAATCAACTGAGACGAGTCAATCCATTGCGAACCGCTAATAAATTCGCTGATGATATACGATGAAAGGCGTTCGCCAAAACCACCCACTTTATCCAATGTTTTAGGGGTAAGTTCGCCAATCATGGAAACGCCCTGAATGACTTTTGCCAGTTCGTCCAACAGCTGTCCCACCTGCTTTTTCACTTCGACCTTTTTGTCGCCGGCAAACAACGACTCCACCACTTCTTCGTGCCGTTCCCGTATTCCGGTAATTTCGGTGTTGAAATATTCCGTTCCGAGAACGGCCATTTTTGAGGCATTTAATATCTTGTCGGTGATTCCGCCCAGGGCAGAAACAACAACAATCGCATCGTCGTCCTGACGATCAGTAATTTCTTTTACCCTGCGGATGTTTTCTGCACTTCCGACTGAGGTACCTCCAAATTTCAACACTTTCATTTCTTATAGTAAATTATGCTTTCAGATTTGCCAAAAATACAATCAAAAAATTTCAAATCGTAAAAAAACAGCGAAGAAACTTACAATTACATCGTGTACTTAATATTCAATTATAAGAATCCTGTGAATCGTTTTTTCACTTTACCTGTTTTCATTTTCGGGTATGCGCAAAAAAGTCCGGGTGAAGCAGCATGGCCACACCCGGACTTTTACTGCACATGTATTTTTAAACCGCGGTCGTTGTCGACTTGGTTACAGCTTCAAAAATCCTGGTTTCCAGTTCCTGGGCCAGTTCCTGGTTATCCATCAAAATCGCGCGGACGGCTTCACGCCCCTGCCCCAATTTGGTTTCGCCATAACTGAACCATGATCCGCTTTTTTTGATGATGTTATAAATCACGCCCAAGTCGATGATCTCGCCTGTTTTTGAAATGCCTTCGCCATACATGATGTCGAATTCCGCTTTCCGGAACGGAGGCGCAACTTTGTTCTTCACCACTTTTACGCGAACATTATTCCCCTGAACTTCTTCCCCGTCTTTAATCTGGCCGACACGCCGGATATCCAGACGAACAGAAGCGTAGAATTTCAGCGCGTTACCACCTGTTGTGGTTTCGGGGTTTCCGAACATCACACCAATTTTCTCGCGCAATTGGTTGATGAAGATACAGCAGGTCCTGGTTTTGCTGATGTTGGCCGTGAGTTTCCGTAAAGCCTGCGACATTAAACGGGCTTGCAAACCCATTTTCGAGTCGCCCATATCGCCTTCAATTTCGGCCTTCGGTGTCAAAGCGGCTACCGAGTCGATCACGACGATATCAACGGCACCCGAACGAATCAGGTTGTCCGCTATTTCGAGCGCCTGCTCGCCGTTGTCGGGCTGGGCAATCAGCAGTTCGTCGGTGTCGACGCCCAATTTTTTTGCATAATACGGGTCAAAGGCATGTTCCGCGTCAATAATAGCAGCAATACCTCCGGCCTTTTGCGCTTCGGCAATCGCATGAATAGCCAGCGTGGTTTTACCTGAAGATTCAGGTCCGTAAATCTCGATAATCCGGCCTTTGGGGTAACCACCTACGCCTAAGGCAATATCCAGTCCGATTGATCCGGAAGAAATAACAGGAACGTCCTCAACCGGGCGGTCGCCCATTTTCATAATGGCACCCTTGCCATAACTTTTTTCAATTTTATCCATGGTCAGCTGAAGCGCTTTCAGCTTTTCCTTATTGACATTGCTTTGTTCTTCTTTTGCCATAGCTAGTTCAAATCTAAAGCTTTGATTATTTGTTTTGTATGATCTTTTGTTTTTACTTTTTCAATGACCTCTTCAATCACACCTTCTTCGTTAATGACATAGGTTGTACGCAAAACGCCCATGTATTTTTTACCAAACATGCTTTTCTGGCCCCAAACGCCATAAGCCTGCAAAATTTCCTTTTCGGTATCGGCAATCAGGTTGAACTTAAAGTTGTATTTATTCGCAAATTTTTTGTGCGAGGCCACACTATCCGGGCTAAGCCCAATCACTTCGTAACCCTTAGCCAGCCAGGCATCGTAACTATCGTTCAGGTTACACGATTCTTCTGTACAACCGGGAGTATCGTCTTTGGGATAAAAATACAGAATTAGCTTTTTCCCCTTAAGACCGGCAAGCGAAATTGTTTCACCGTTCTGATTTAAACCTTTAAAATCAGGGGCTTTGTCCCCTTTCGCCAATAAAGCCATTTTTTCTTTTGTTTAATTAGACAAATATACTTGAAATAATGATAACAATAAGTCTTGATTTTGGATTAATTCTCCCCCATAAAATTCTCCGAAAAAAACTCCGCAGGGATATTTTTTATCTACCGTCTGAACACAAAGGGAAATATACGATTCAAAAATAATCTTACGATTTTTGCCATAATTTATTAATATCGTATATTTAAAATTATTTTGTAATATCAGATGGACGAACAATTAAAAAATCAAAAGTACCACGACCTTGTGCAGACTGCGCGTAATTTGTTTTGGAAGCATGGTTTCAGACGGGTCAGCATTGAAGAAATCTGCAAAAAAGCAGGCGTAAGCAAGATGACCTACTACCGATTTTTCCCCAACAAAATTGAATTGGCAAAAACGGTTTTTGACGGAGTGGTTGAAGAAGGCAGGCAGAAATTTAAGGAACTGATGGCGTCGGACATTCCGGCTTCTGAAAAAATAAGGGGCATGATATTGATGAAAGAGGAAAGTACGCACGATATCAGTAAAGAATTCCTCGAAGATTTTTACCTGGGCACACAACCCGAGTTAAAAGCTTACGTGGAGGAAATCACCCGGAAAGTGTGGGACGAAATGCTGTACGATTTTAAAAAGGCGCAACAGGAAGGGGTTTTCAGGAGCGATTTCAAGCCGGAGTTTCTGATCCATGTTTCGTTTAAAATCGTGGATATGATGAAGGATGAAAACCTGCTGAAACTGTACGGGTCGCCGCAGGAACTGATCATGGAATACGCCAACTTCGTTTCTTACGGCATCTCCAACCGGGAAGGGAAATGAGGTTGCAGTTTTCAGTTACTGATTACTGAACACTAATTCTTATTGGCAGATGAAGTTTTTAGAAAATATGATAGCGATCGGATTGGTATGTTGCTTTTCAGCAGGATGGGCACAGAATTCGCCTGACTTTAAAGGGCAGTTTTCGGCCTGGGGGCATTTCAACCCCGAAAATACCCTTCCGTTCTGGTCGGGCGCCCGTTACCTGCCACAGCTCAATTACCGCTTAGGTGCTGACGATGGAAGTTTGATCGATTTTGAAGCATCCACCAATCTATATGGCAACATGGGTTTCGAGCTGTTTGATTCGGCGCATGTTGACGGCGATTTAAAGCCTTACCGGCTGTGGGCGCGCTATTCGACCCAACAGTTTGAGTTGCGTGCCGGCCTCCAAAAGATCAACTTCGGTTCGGCTTCGCTGCTGCGGCCGCTCATGTGGTTCGACCAGCTCGACCCGCGCGACCCCCTGCAGCTCACTGACGGCGTTTGGGGTATACTGGGACGCTATTATTTTCTGAATAATGCCAACGCCTGGCTGT
This sequence comes from Gaoshiqia hydrogeniformans, assembly GCF_049347105.1. Taxonomy (GTDB): domain Bacteria; phylum Bacteroidota; class Bacteroidia; order Bacteroidales; family Prolixibacteraceae; genus Gaoshiqia; species Gaoshiqia hydrogeniformans. Next base: position 4,484,674 of record NZ_CP186334.1, on the reverse strand, counting down.
GGGTTTTATACGGAAATAAAAATCCAAAGGGCTGGGAATCGATGAAAACCAACCGGAACATTCCGGAAATCGGTGGCCGCTTACAAATGCCTTTACCAAACGGTGAGGCGGCAGTCAGCTATCATTACCGTGTTGCCGACAGTCGCGAACTTGCCGAAACCGAATTTCAGTTTGCCAAAATCGCCGAAAACCGGCTTGGCTTTGATGCTAAATTCGACCGCGTGGTAGGTTATTGGCTTGAAGCTTCATGGACCGGAAAAAGCAAAGACATGGGGAGTTTGACCCACCAGGAAATCATCAATGTGGGCATGGATTATACGTTTGGCCTGGGAAATGGCCTGACGATGACCTTTGAACAGCTCGTCGCCGCCTTCGATGAAAAAGCTTTTCAATTTGAAGAACCGGTTACTTTTTCTTTGCTGAACCTGTCGTATCCAGTTGATCTGATTGACAACCTGGGTCTCATTGTTTATTACGACTGGACCAACCAGCAGACCTATAATTTTGTGAACTGGCAGAAAAAGTTCAACAACATATCCTTGTTCCTGATGGGCTACGTCAATCCAAAGAAATACAACATCCCAACACCCGGAGCAAGAGAGAACTTATACGCCGGCAGCGGGTTGCAGCTGATGTTTGTGTATAATCATTAATGACCGTAATCGGTAATCGGTAATCGGTAATCAGTAATCAGTAATCAGTAAACAGTAAACAATTTAAAGCAAGAGCAAATATGAATTACGCATTAAGTTTTAAAGAGTTGGAAACGTATAAGTTGGCGAGGGAAATTTCATTTGAAATTTTTAAATTTTCAAAATCATTCCCTTCCGAAGAAAAATATTCGTTGACAGACCAGATCAGACGATCATCAAGATCTGTTGGCGCTCAAATTGCCGAAGGTTGGGGAAAACGACGCTATGAAAAACACTTTATATCGAAACTGACAGACGCCGATGGTGAACAACTGGAAACCCAACACTGGCTGGAAGTTGCTTTTGAATGTGATTACATTAAAGAGGAACAATTCCGACATTTGACAAACAAATGTGAACTATTAGGCAGAATGATCCAAAACATGATCAACAAATCAAGTAAATTTTGCAAAACATAGGCTGAATAATACAACACATTGGTTACTGAATACCGGGTACTGAATACCGATTACCGTTAGCAATGGAAAAAATAAAAATGAATAATATGAATTCAATCATCGAAATCCAAAACCTGGTCAAAACATTCCCCATGGGAAAATCAAAGTTTACCGCGTTAAACAGCATTGACCTGACAATTGGCCGCGGTGAATTTGCCGGGCTGATCGGGCCGAGCGGTTCGGGTAAAACGACACTGCTGAATATTATTGGTTCCCTGGACGCGCCAACTTCGGGTGAAGCCACGGTGCTGGATCAGCCGGTCAGCCGGCTGTCGGCCAAAGAGGCGGCCCGCCTGCGCAAAGAAAACCTCGGGTTTATCTTTCAAAGTTATAACCTGCTGGCGGTACACACAGTTTTCGAGAACGTGGAATTTCCCTTACTGCTTCTGAATTATACCAAATCAGAACGGAAAAAAATGGTCATGGATGCGCTGCAATGGGTCGGTTTGACCGATAAAGCCAAATCGAAACCGCCGCAACTTTCGGGAGGTGAAAGCCAGCGTGTTGCCATCGCCCGCGCTATGGTGAAGAAACCGTCGCTGGTGCTGGCCGATGAGCCAACCGCCAACCTCGATGCTGCCAATTCGCACAACATCCTGCAAACGATGGTCACGCTTAATAAAGAACTGAACACCACTTTTCTTTTTGCCACACACGATGAAAAAGTGATCAGCTACCTCCGCCGGAAAATTTATCTGCGCGACGGCAAGCTGGATAAGGATGAGAGAACAGAGATCAGTGAACAGTAATCGGTGAACAGTGAACAGTGAATTCAGTAAACAGTCATTAATAAAAAAGTGATATGAATAAAAAACCTGGACATGCCGATAGTTTTAAAGATTTGGAAGTTTACAAACAGGCAAGAGCTCTGTCAAAACAAATTTTTGAAGTAACCAAAGACTTTCCAAAAGAGGAAAAGTATTCACTTACCGACCAAATCAGAAGATCATCGAGATCTGTCGGAGCCCAGATCGCTGAATCCTGGGGTAAACGAAAATATGAAAATCACTTTATCCTGAAACTAACCGATGCTGATGCTGAACAATATGAAACCCGGCATTGGATAGAAATTTCCGTTGAATGCAGGTATATTGATGAAAATACATGTAATCAATTGATTACCGGATATGAAGCAGTTGGAAAAATGTTGAACTCAATGATTGATAAGGCATCTCTTTTTTGCCAAAAGTAAGTACTGTTTCAATGATTACTGTTCACCGATTACTGTTCACTGAAATTGAAACTAAACAAAAAATAAAAATTGGATGATGAAACTCGCGATAAAACTGGCCTATCGGAATTTGATCGGCGCAGGGCTACGTACCTGGCTCAACGTCATCGTGTTGTCGTTTTCATTTGTGGTGATCATTTGGGCGAAAGGCATTCTTGCCGGATGGGATTACCAGGCCAAAACCGATATGAAAAACTGGGAAATCGGCGGCGGCCAATACTGGCACGAAGTATACGATCCGTACGATCCGTTCACCCTCACCGAAAGCCACGCGCCCATTCCGGATGAATTTAAAAAAGAAATTGAAAACGGAGGTATGGAACCGGTGCTTATTGCCCAGGGCACGATCTATCCGGCCGGAAGGATGCAGTCTGTCCTGATCAAAGGCATTAACCCCAAACAAACCTTGCTGGCTTTACCGTCCCAAAAACTGGACACGGCCATGAATGCGATACCCGCCATCATTGGGGCCAACATGGCGCGCACAAATAAGCTGAAAATTGGCGATTATGTCACCATGCAATGGCGCGACGCCAACGGCACTTTTGATGCCGCCGAACTGTTGATCATTGACATTTTTTCGACAAACGTGCCTTCAGTTGATGTGGGACAGGTTTGGATCGCATTGGAACAACTTCAGTCAATCCTTTTGTTGCCCGGTGAGGCCACTACGCTAACTTACAGCGATAACGATCAGGAACGGCCGGTCTTTGAAAACTGGGTACACCGCTCTGAAAAAGAATTAACTGCCGAAATCGACGAAGTGATCAAAACAAAAACAGTCGGGCAGTCGATATTTTATATCATCCTGCTGTTGCTCGCCATGCTGGCCATTTTCGACACGCAGGTGCTTTCCATCTTCCGGCGCCAAAAAGAAATTGGCACCTATGTGGCGCTTGGATACACCAAACGCGAAGTGGTCGGGCTGTTTACGGTCGAAGGCGCCATGCACTCGGTGCTGGCGGCGCTGGTGGCTGCCGTTTATGGCATCCCTTTACTCGCCTGGCAGGCCAAAACCGGCTGGACCATGCCCGGCGATGCGAGCGGTTATGGCATGGCGATGGCACAAACCTTATACCCGGTGTACAGTTTCGGCCTGGTGGTTTCAACTGTGCTGATCGTGATGCTGACCACAGCGGCAGTGAGTTACTGGCCTTCAAGAAAAATAGCTAAAATGAATCCAACAGACGCTTTAAGGGGGAAAATACAATGATACGATTTCTGTTAAAAGGATTATGGCGCGACAAAAGCAGAAGCCTGTTACCCGTGTTGGTTGTGGCAACCGGCGTGATGCTGACCGTGCTGATGCACACTTATATTACCGGAGTGATGGGCGATACGATTGAAATGAACGCCAAATTTAATACCGGCCATGTTAAAGTGATGACCAGAGCTTATGCCGACAACAGTAACCAGTTGCCGAACGATCTGGCCTTGACGGATGTCGGTGAATTGGTGAAAAACCTGGCACAGGAGTTTCCCCGGATGGATTGGGCGCCACGAATTCATTTTGGCGGACTGGTCGATGTTCCGGATGAAACCGGCGAAACGCGTTCGCAGGGGCCTGCTATGGGAATGGCTCTCGACCTGCTTTCGGGAAAAAGCGGGGAAACGGAACGCCTGAACCTGGAAAATTCGCTGGTGAAGGGCTCTATGCCTGTCAGTCCCGGCGAAGTGTTGCTGAGCAATGCCTTTGCTGAAAAGCTGAAAGTAAACCCCGGCGATGAAATTACCCTGATCAGCTCCACCATGAACGGAAGCATGAGCATGCAGAATTTCACGGTGGCGGGCACTGTGTTTTTTGGAGCTGCGGCACTCGACCGAGGCACGTTGATTGTCGATCTGGAAGATGTGCGGACGGCTTTGGATATGGATGATGCAGCAGGTGAAATAACCGGCTTTTTCAAAACAGGTTATTACGAGCAGGAACGGGCTGAAGAAGTCGTCGGGAAGTTCAATTCGAAATACGAAGACGAAAACGACGAATTCGCCCCGGCGATGCTCAGCCTTCGCGACCAGAACATGGCGATGTTTGTTGACATGTCGAAAAGTATGTCGATGATTGTTACCCTGGTTTTTATGCTGGCCATGTCGCTGGTGTTGTGGAATGCCGGCTTGCTTGGCGGCCTGCGCCGTTACGGTGAAATCGGGGTGCGCCTGGCGATGGGCGAAGAAAAAGACCATGTTTACGGATCGATGATCGCCGAATCGGTAATGATCGGAATCGTGGGTTCGGTTGCCGGTACGGCCTTGGGCTTGTCGGTCTCCTGGCTGATCCAGACTTACGGCATCGACATCAGCGGCATGATGAAAGGCGCTTCGGTGATGATGCCTTCCACCATCCGCACACACATTGCCCCGGTCGATTTTTACCTGGGTTTTATCCCGGGCGTCCTTTCAACCGTCATCGGTACCGCCCTGTCGGGAATCGGTATTTACCAGCGAAAAACCGCGCAATTATTTAAAGAACTGGAAGCATAAATAGTAAAAACATGAAAACAATCATTATAAGCCTTTTAACTTTCATTGCAGTGACTGGTTTTAGCCAGCCCAATGCTGATGAAATCCTTGAAAAAGTGGACAAAAACATGTCGTCTGAAAACAGGGTCTTCGAATCGTCGATGACCATTCACGGGAAACGGAGCAGCCGGACCATCACGCTAAAATCACACACCGTTGGTGACAAAAAATCGTTTACAGAATATTTGTCTCCGGCGCGTGAGCAAGGAACAAAAATGTTAAAACTTGAAAACCAGTTGTGGATTTACTCTCCCTCGACCGACCGCACCATTCAAATTTCGGGGCATATGCTCCGGCAGTCGGTCATGGGTTCCGACCTTTCGTACGAAGACATGATGGAAGACCGCAAACTGACCGACTTGTACACAGCCGAAGTGACCGGCGAAGAAACCATTGAGAGCCGCCAATGCTGGGTGCTCAGCCTGACGGCCAAAGTTCCTGACGTGGCGTACGCGTCGCGAAAGGTATGGATTGACCGCGAACGGTTTATTCCGCTCAAAGAAGAACTATTTGCCAAAAGCGGGCAACTGCTGAAACAATCTGTCATGAGCGAGGTCATCCAGGTGCAGGGGCGTTGGTTTCCCACCAAAATCCTGTACAAAGACATGCTGAAACAGGGCGAAGGTACCGGATTTAAAATGACAAACATCAAATTCAACCAGGAAATCCCTGAATATATTTTCACCAAGGCAGCATTGAAACAATAAGAAAAAATTGATCTGACAAAAACAGAAAAGTCAATAAATTACATGATTATCAGGATTTTAACTTTTTTGTTTCCATTTTTTCGGGATACACCTGAGAATAATATTTTCTGAAAAGCTGGTTAAAACAATGCTTATCTCCTGATTTAAGACCATACCGTAAATCTTTGTCTGTATGTTTCCTTTTCTCCTGCATCAAATAAATCTGTTTCAGAAAAAGACTGTTTTTTACTTCTCCTGATAACCAATTTCTTCATACCTGATTTCCATGCCAGAGAAACATATGATCTCTTTATTGAGATCCGCCCTCAATGGTTTTGATGTTGCCGTCGCCGGTATATTCCAGTTCCACTACTTTGATGCTTCTCAGCCAGGTTTTGCCGCCGGAGGGTACGCTGTCGTGAAAAAACAGGTACCACTTTCCGTTGAATTCAACAATGGAATGATGGGTGGTCCAGCCTGTCACCGGGGTGAGGATGATTCCCTTGTAGGTAAAAGGCCCGCAGGGGCTGTCGCCGATGGCGTAACACAGCAGATGGGTATTACCGGTTGAATACGAAAAGTAGTATTTCCCCTGGTATTTGTGCATCCAGGAGGCTTCGAAAAAACGGCGGTTGTGGTCGCCGGCTTTCAATGCCTGGCCGTTTTCATCCAGGATGATGACTTCGCGCGGTTCTTCGCCAAATTCGAGCATGTCGTCGCTTAGTTTCACCACGCGCGATGGCAATGCCGGTTCATCATCTTTTGGTTCGTGCCCGCACTCAATGGCTTTGTTGTTGCGGTAGCGCTGCAACTGGCCTCCCCACAAGCCGCCAAAGTACAGGTAGTGCGATCCGTCGTCGTCGCGAAACACGCAGGGGTCGATCGAGTAGCTGCCTTTCATGGGCGCATCCCGCGGAATGAAAGGTCCTTCAGGCTGATCGGCGATGGCTACCCCGATTCGGAAAATGTCGGTTTGATCTTTCAGCGGGAAGTACAAATAATACCTGCCGTTTTTGCAGGCGCAATCGCAATCCCACAACTGGCGGCCGGCCCAGGGAATGTCTTTCACATCGAGCGCTACCCCGTGATCGGTTACCTTGCCGTCAACATCATCCATCGAAAAGACGTGATAATCGCGCATATCAAAATGATCGCCGTTATCATTTTCGGGAATGCCCGATTCGATATCATGCGAGGGGTAAATGTATAGTTTGCCGTTAAACACATGTACGGCCGGATCGGCCGTGTACAGGTGCGGCACCAGGTATTTTGCTTTTTTCATTTTTTTATTGGTTTTTCTATATTCATCTGTCATGCTGAACCTGTTTCAGGATCTCCCTTTTATCGCAAGAGATCCCGAAACAAGTTCGGGATGACCCTACTCTTTCGTTAACTCAATAATTTTTTCTACTGCTGATTTTGGCTGGTGGTTCCGGTCGAACAGCAGCGGGTAGTCTGTACGCCCGCGGACCGGAAAATTGTTTTTCCACGAATCGCCGTCCGAAACGCCCCATAAGGTCACGCGGCTTACACTTTCCGAATGTTTCAGAAACAAATTGAAGAAATCCACCATCCGGGCATCCCACTCGTCTTGTTTTTCCTGCGGGACCAGGCCATCGGCGTACGGGTTCAGTTCCTGCTGATATTCCATATTTGTAGCGATATCTGCTCCCACATCCCGTCTGCGGTTAGGTAAAATTGATAAATCCAGCTCGGTAACCATCACTTTCATACCTTCGTTGGCATAGGCCACCATGGCCGCTTCGTAATCTTCCAGCGATGGGCTGTCCAAGCCAATATGCCCTTGCATGCCGATTCCGTCAATCCGGATTCCGCCGGCTTTCAGGTTGCGGACCATTTGTACAATCGCATCACGTTTTCCGGGGTACCACTCGTTGTAGTCGTTGTAATACAATTCGGCATCGGGGTCGGCTTCGTGTGCAAACTGAAAGGCCAAAGGAATAAACGATTCCCCCAGGATCTCATAAAATTTACTCTTCCGGTAAGATCCGTCTTCGAGAATCGCCTCGTTTACCACGTCCCAGCCTTTAATCCGGCCTTTGTAACGGGCAACAACCGTATGAATGTGATTTCTCATCCGCTCGGTCATCACCTCGGCAGAAACATTATTGCCCAGGCTGTCGGTAAAAAACCAGCGTGGCGCCTGCGAGTGCCAAATCAGGCAGTGACCGGTGATAAACATGCCGTTTTCAAGCCCGAAGTCGACAAACCGGTCGGCCAGCGAGAAATCAAATTCGCCTTCCCGGGGCTGAATCTCTGCACTTTTCATGCAGTTCTCGGCCACGATGGCATTAAATTGTTCTTTGACAACCCGGATCCCGGCAGAATCCCTGCCGGTGATCTGACTGGCATTTAAGGCTGTGCCAATGTAAAACCTGCCGGCGAAAGCGGACTTTAACGCAGGCTTTTTGTCTGCCGGTGTTTCACCCCTGCAGGCTGAAAGCAGCACAACGGTAACCAACAGGTATAAAAAAGCGGATTTCATTTTTTTCATTTTGAATTGTTTAAGATTGAAAATTCCGGTTATTCGTTTTATTTCCGGCGGGCCGTCAGTTCATTCTGGATCTGCACTTCCATTTTCTTATTGATCACATAAAAGAACAACAGCCCGGCCGCCAGCAAAAACGGGATGGAGGGGTAAACACTCACGAGCATTTTCACTCCCGCGGTTACTGATCCGGGCTGAACAATCGTTTGACCGGCCTCTGCTGTATCTTTATTGATGTAACCGTACAGGCCCAGGATCCAGGTTACCAAGGCGCCGCCGATAGCCAAACCGGCTTTCAGTCCGACCATCATAGCCGAGAAAATAATTGCTGTTGCCCGGCGGTTGTTTTTCCATTCAGAGAAGTCGGCTACATCAGCAATCATCGCCCAGAGTACCGGGATGGTCATTCCATAGAAGAAACCGTGCAGTATTTGCGAGGCGAACATCAAGCCCACACTTTTGGGCGGGAAGAAGTAAAAAATCAGGATAAACACGGTCGACACGATTAAGGCGTTCCGGTATACATCCCGTTTACCGTATTTGTCGGCCAGTCTTTTCGACAGGGCAATTCCGGCAATCATGAAAATGATACCGCCGGCATTGAATAAGCCGAAACCGGCCGAGGTAGGGTCGTTACCAAAAAAGTTGAACCCGATGGACGAAAGCCCTGCCAGAACAGGACTGATAAACTGTTCCAACACCTGCTGGTCGACATAGTTGTTAAAGTAGTACACGTAAGAACCACCCTTCATGGCCAGGGTGATGAAAATCAGGATTGTAACGGCGAGCATAATCAGCCAGGGTCGGTTTTTCATCAGGTCCGACAGGTCTTCCTTCAAGCTCGATTTTTGCTCTGCTGTGGGTACAATACGCTCGCGGGTGGTCAGAAAAGTAATTATCAGCAGCAGCGTTCCAACAATGGCCAGCCAGGTCATCACCGTTTCCATACCGGCTGCCTTATCGCCGCCGCCTGCGTATTCAATAATGGGTAACATAAACACCTGTACAAAAAACTGGGCAAACATCACGGCCACAAAACGGTAGCTGGAGATGCTGTTGCGCTCGCCCATGTCGCCGGTAATTACCCCGCTGAGGGCGGAATAGGGTAAGTTGTTCGAGGCATAAAGCATCAGCAGCAGCGTGTAAGTTGCCGCGGCGTAAAACAGCTTACCCTGGTATGAAAAATGAGGCGTTGAAAAGGCCAGCAAAGCGACTATGCCCAGCGGGACTGATGTGAACAGGATCCATGGACGAAACTTGCCCCAGCGCGAACGTGTGCGGTCGGCAATGGCCCCGACTACGGGGTTAAACGCGAAAGCAGCAACCAGCCCGACAACGAGCATAATCAGTGAGGCATCGTTGTTTTTCAGGCCATAAATGTCGGTGTAAAAAAAGGCCAGGTAGGTAATTAATGTCTGAAAAACCAGGTTGGCAGCCAGGTCGCCCAGGCTGTAGCCGATCTTTTCAAAAACAGGGACTCTTTGAGAAGTTGTATTCATTCAGGTTGTTATTTATTGGTTTTTAATCTTCCGTTGTAAAAGGCGAAGCGGGCAAGCCTTCCTTATTTTTAAGATTGGCCTCAGCCGGATTGTCGTCCCAGGCATAGCGCACCGCGGTGGGATGGCTTACGGTTTGGTTCCACACCTTCACTGTATTTTTGTTGTCGTTTTATTTGTTTACGCTGAATTGGCGTTGCCTGGCTATTTTCAGAAATAGCATAACTTCCTGTATCATTCCGAACATCAGCCTTACCGCTTTGAATACTCAACTTGCAGAAGAAAAAACATACATAAAAGCTTACTGAAGATAAGAGTTCACAAAATTGAAAAATGGAGATTTTTTTCATTTGTTAGCTTAATGTCGAATAATACAATTCATCGAAAAAGGCAAGTATCTTCAGAAAAGAATTAAGCCTTTTCACTATAACTCAAAAATAAGGTCGCCAAATCTAAACGCTTTCTAATTTGGGACATTTGATTTCCAATTTAGGATACAATTCGCAAAATGCCTGTCAATAGTTCGCTTTAAATGAACGCAAATATTTGGGGACAAAAAGAAAGAGGCAATCCTTTTAAAAGACTGCCCCTTTCGATACCTGTTTTAATTCAAGCCAAATTAATTTCCGGAAAGTCCGTTGGCGAAACCCGCGTAAGCACGTTTCCGGTAAAAGCAGAATATTAATACTTCTCCATTGCTTTTACCTCCATTTCTTTTGCCGAGGCAAAGGGAACCAAAGTAAAGCTGTAAGAATGCCCTTCGGCACTTGGCCTGATCAGGTAGGGCTCATGCGGCCATGCACCCCAGCTGTCGTCGCCACTAACGCCAATCATCCGGTAATCGATGTGCAGTTCTACCAAATCGCGCGGATTAATGTCGTTGGTATGGCGCAGGTTCTTATCCTTGTTCGGGCCTGCATCGAAATCCTCTATTGTATTGTGCAAGGCATTGAACTCAATCACGTTATCGGCTACTACCAGAAGTCCGCTACCATCGTTTCGCTTGAGTGCCAACCAGCGCACATCGGTGCGGTGGCCGTTTTCCTGCGGGCGGATATAAGGCACGTATAAATCGGCTACCGTTGTTTTGTAATGCCCAACAAAGGTCGAAGAATTGCGGTCGGAGTAATTCTCCCAAGGCCCAAGGCCCAAATACTCCACTTGCGATAATTCGGAAGGAAGTTGCATCTTCATCCCCACACGTGGGAAAACGCGAACTTTTTCGCCTTCGGTAACGAGCAAGTTGTCAACTTTTATGTTGCCATTGCCCATGATGGTATATTGGGTTTTCCAAGTTGAATAAATGGAATCGAGTTGATAAACCACCTCAACCTGAACAGCGTTTCCTAATTGACTTGCTTTTACACTGGCAGCCACAAATTCTTGCTCCGATGCTACTTTTGAACCGTTTGCAACCCTTGGCATACGCCATCCATAGTCGTTATCGGTTGGGGCGCGCCAGAATGCCGGACGTGGACCAAAACCATTTAATATCAACTCTTTGTTGTTGATTTTATAGGAAGTGATCAGACCCGACTTGCTGTCGATGGACACAGAAAAACCTTTGCCTGTTATGTCAACCGAAGCACCTTCGGAATAAGATACTTTTCCGGCCTTTGCCAAATCGAACCGGGTTTTGGACGCTTCAACGGGCAGTTTTAACTGTTCCGAAGCAATCACCCAGCCCGCGGGAAGCAGGTTCTCAGCTGTTTTTGTTTTTGCAAAGATGGTAACGAAATATTCAACGCCCGGTTTGGCTGTAATCCCTTTTAGATCGATGCTTACGATTTTCGATTGCTCCGGTGCAACATCGAGAACCGGCAGCTTGGCCGTTTTTACCACGCTACCGTTTGCGGTAATTTCGTAGCTGAAATCGTATTTCGAAAGGTTGGTGAAAAAAAACTTGTTGGTTACAAGCACCTGACCTTTTTCCAAATCATCGGCTTTGAAACCAATATTTTGGTAAACATGCTTCATTTCAAGGCTGTGCGGTTTTACACTCCTATCGGGAAATACAACCCCATTAATGCAGAAGTTGCCGTCCGAAGGGGTGCCTTCGGGGCCATAATCGCCACCATAGGCCCAAAACCTGCCCTTCTCGTTTTCGTTAACAAGGCCTTGGTCAACCCAGTCCCAAACGAAACCGCCCTGCAATTGCGGGTATTTTTCGATAATTTCCCAGTAATCCTTAATATTTCCAACGCTGTTTCCCATGGCGTGTTCGTATTCGCAAAGGATCAGCGGGCGGTCGAAATATGTTTTGGCATAATGCTCAATGTGTTGTGGCTTGGCATACATGGGGCAAACAATGTCGGTGTTCCATTCGTGTCCTCCTTGTTCGTACTGAATAGGGCGCATTTTGTCGCGGCCACGGATCAACAGGTAGGTTTTGTAAAAATTGTAACCATTTCCGGCCTCGTTGCCCAGCGACCATATCACCACCGAAGGATGGTTCTTGTCGCGCTCGAACATATTGCGGGTGCGGAACAAGTGCGCTTCAGTCCAGTCGAGGTTGTTGGCAAGGCTTTTCCCTTTTGCGCGGTCGTAACCCATACCATGCGATTCGATATTGGCTTCGTTTACCACGTAAAAACCGTATTTGTCGGTCAGCTCGTAAAAGAAATCGGGCTGTGGGTAGTGGCTTGTACGTATTGCGTTCACGTTGAGCTCTTTCATGCGCAACAGGTTGAGTATAATATCGGCCTCGTTCACTACTTGTCCGGTTGTTTGGTGGAACTCGTGCAGGTTCACCCCTTTCAACAAAACAGGCTTACCATTGACCAGGTATTGGCCGTTTTTAACCTCGCTGGTACGGAAACCTATTTTAACGGAGGTGGCTTCTACCAAACTGCCCGATTTATCCTTATTGGAGATCAACAAGGTGTAAAGGTTCGGGGTTTCGGCACTCCATGTTTCAACTGATGGTATGGTGGCTTCAAAATCCAGTGTAGCAACAGAGTCGGTCAACCCGACAGTCTTGGTTCCCGATGCAACTGTTTTCCCTGCTGTATCAATAATTTCGTAGCTTACTGTTTGCGAAGCTTTTTGTCCGGTATGGTTTTTCAAATCAACACTCAATTCAAAAACACCGTTGGTATAGCTTTCGTCGAGCGCGGTTTCGGCAAAGAAATCGCGAACGCGCACTTTGGGCTGGGCATAAATATAAACATCGCGCGGGATACCGCTAAGGCGCCAGAAATCCTGACATTCGAGGTAAGCGGCATCGCTCCATCGGAAAACCTCAACAGCAATTGAGTTTTTGCCAGGCTTCACATACGGGGTAAGGTCGAACTCCTGCGGGGTTTTGCTATCCTTGCTCATGCCCACTTTTTGGCCGTTCACCCAAACAAAACCCACCGATTTGATGGAACCGAAATAGACGAAGACCTGTTTCCCGTCCCACGACTGCGGAACGTCGAAATCGCGGCGGTAATAGCCAATATTATTCAATTCCAGGTCGTTGACATACGGCGGTTTAAAATTCCAGTAAGGGTAGAATTCATAGCTCACGTTGGTATAAATAGGAATACCATAACCTTTCATTTCCATATTCGATGGCACTTCAATATCGTCCCAACCCGAAATGTCGAGGCTTGTAGCGGCAAAGTTGGGAATGCGGTTCGAGATACCGGTGGTAAACTTGAACTTCCAGGTCCCGTTCAGCGAAGCAAACCTTTCGGAAGCCGTCCTGTCGTTTTTCAAAGCCAGTTCCCTACTTTCGTAACTAATAAAAGAGGCACGCGGCAACTCTTTGTTGATACCCTGTATTGCAGGGTTTTCCAACTCGGGGTGTGGCGGGCGGTCCTGCGCCCTAAGAACTGCGACGAACAGTATCCCCAACAGTAAAGTCATTAACTTCTTCATATATGATTCTGTTTAAAGCTTAATTGATTATTAATGAAACTGCCACCAATCGAAGTTGAACAAGTCTTTTTCACCCCTGAAAACGAAAAACAAATCGTGGATCCCGCTCACGTTATCTACCTGCGCCGAGATGGTTTTCCATCTTCCTCCTTCGCCCTGGAGACCGACGTTGACCGTTGAAATAACCGGCCCGTCGAATTTGTCAACCCGTATTTCGATTTTACCACCATATAGTGGAGAAACAAGCACATCGACCGATTTGGCACCTTTGCCAAAATCGACCCCTTTAACCATCATGTAGTCGCCATGATTAATGGAAGTTACAAACAATCGGTCGGCAATTTTCTTACCCCTTGCCCAATCGAAATCGCCTTCCCACTCGGTTTCGAAGTGGGTTTTTAGGCCTTCGCTCCATGCCATTGTTTCGGCCTCAACACGAATATACGGGTTCAAAGTTCCAACTTGCTCAGGGCCTTCAACCGACCAGTAATGACGGTTTTTTATGGTTCCATCTGCGTTGTACTCCATTTCGTCCATATCAACCGATCGGCGTTCGTAAAACCTCGAAGTGGTCTTCTTCAGTATATCATAGCTATGACCGAAGCAATAGGATTTACCTTTGAATTCGATAATGCCCGGATGGTTTCCTCTTGTTTTTTCCGTTGCATCCACAATCATGCCTTTGTACTCCCAGGCCCCGAATGGTGCAGTGCTCATCGCGTATCCAATGCCCTCGGGGCAACAGGTTGAAGCATAAGCCAAGTAATAAAGGCCTTTTCGTTTCCACACCCACGGGCCTTCCTGGTAATTTTTCGGGGTTGTAGGATCTTGCATGATCTCGCCTGAATAGGAAATCATGTCTTCGTTCAGCTTCACGTAATACACTTTGGGGTTTCCCCAGTACATGTAAGCCTGCCCGTCGTCGTCGATCAATATGGTCGGGTCAATATCGTGGTTGCTGTTTTTGATCAAAGGTTTACCAATTGGGTCTTTGAAAGGCCCATAAGGAGTATCGGCCACTAAAACGCCAATGCCCACATTCCCCGGCATGGGGCAATAGAGGTAGAATTTGCCGTTGCGTTCGATGCACTGCACCGCCCAAGCCCCATTCTCGTAAGGGACCCAAGCAAAGTTTTTCAACGAGGCAACCACACCATGCTCGGTCCAGTTTACCATGTCGGTTGAGTAATAAAGCAGCCAGTCAAACATTTTGAAACCCATTGCATCGTCCTCATCATGCGATGTATATAGAAATACCGTGTCGTTATGCACCATGGGTGCCGGGTCGGCCGTGTATTTGGTTTGGATGATGGGTAGTTGAGGAGGTATGTTGTTCTGTGACATGGCATTCAAAACGCTTATAGCCAAGAGCAGGAATGCGGCTATTTTTCTGTTTATCGTCGGTTTCATTTGGTTTGTTTATAGTTTGATTTGGGTTTTGTTTCCATTATAACTTATTGTTTTGTCGAATTTGGCGATGACGCCATCACCAAGACCTGTATCTTGCGACACTTTCACAATGTTGAACTTCCGTTCAACCAGCATTCCGGGAAAAGAGCCTTTTCGGTCGCTAATGGTCAGGGTTTTCCTAGCATCGTTCCAGGTAAAGGTTATGGTTGAATAAATCCCCTTTTCGTAATTGTAATTGTCGTTTTCGTCTTCGTATAAAGTGAACTCGCCATCGGCACCTTCATAAACACGGATCTCAAGTTCATCCCATCGTTTTTCTTCGGCATATTGCACTTTGGGCCCCACAGGAATGATACTTCCTGCCCGTATGTACAAAGGAATCGTTTCAATATTGGCATCTTTGGAAACTTCCTGTCCGCCATTGAACTTCTCGTTTGTCCAGAAGTCGTACCAATCGGTTCCGGCCGGCAAATAAACCTGTGTTGCTTTTTTTTCTGTAAAATCAACTTCGGATTTGTTGCCTTTATCGTCGCCTTCGTTCCGGTCCCAGCCACTCTCTTCGTTCGTTTTTACAACTTTTTCAGGAGTATATTGGGCTTTCACGATTGGGGCAACCAGGATTGATTTTCCAAACATGAATTGGTCATTCATATCCAAAACCCGCTGATCATCGGCAAAATCCATCACCAGGGCACGCATAAAACTTGACTGTTTGTTGGTTACTTCCCATGAGGTGGAATAGATGTAAGGCAGCAAGGAATAACGCAAATGGATCGTCTGTTCTATTGCATCGTAAATGGGTTCTCCTTTCTGCCCAAAATGATAGATCTCCCTTGACAGGTCGGTACCGTGCGAGCGCATCATGGGGTTGAAAGCGCCAAACTGTAACCAACGAACGTACAACTCCTGAAACAATGGGTTCTTCGAAGCAGTACCGTCATTCCAGGTCTTGTTGTAGACGCCTGCAAAAAAACCGCCTATATCACTGTTCCAATGTGGGATGCCACACATGGAAAAATTAAGCCCGGCGGGGATTTGATTGCGTAGGTTTTCCCATGACGAATTCACATCGCCCGACCAAACATTGGCTCCATAGCGTTGCTGCCCGGCAAAACCCGAACGTGTCAGGATAAATACCCGCTTGCCGGAGGTAACGGCACGCTGATTTTCGTAAACGCCCCCAACAGTCACTAAGGGAAAAGCGTTGCGCACCTTGCGGAATGAACCCAGGTAGGTTTTTGTGTCCATGTCTTCGGGCTTGAACCCCAAATGGTCGGGTTCCGTAGAGTCCATCCACCAACCGTCAATCCCCAATTTAAACAATCCTTCGTTTAGGTATTTCCAATAAATATCCCTGGCTTTGGGGTTAAATGGGTCGTAAACACGGACTCCCGAAGGGTACTCCATTCTGGGCGGCCAACTGGTGAGGCCCGATTCAGGCCAGGTTCTGAAGTTGAAAAGCGCTCCCAACTTTTCAAGTTCGTGATACGGTTTTGTTGCAGGACCAAACGAAGACCAAATTGAAATGATGATGTGCGCATTCAGGTCGTGGATATCGGTTATCATTTTTTGTGGATTCGGGAAATCGTCGTTGAGAAACTCCATCGCATTCCACAAGTAGTTGTTTCCCCAATATTGCCAATCCTGGATAATACCATCAAGCGGCACGCCCAGTTCGCGGTGTTTCTTCACAACGCCAACAATTTCATTCTGACTTTTATAGCGCTCCTTACTTTGCCAGTATCCATAAGTCCACAGTGGAAACATGGGAACCTGCCCGGTAAGGTCGCGCATTTGGGCAATAACGCCATCAGCATCGCCGCCATACATAAAATAATAGTCGATGCAATCGCCAACTTCTGACCGAAAAGAAGTCTCACCCGGGTTGTCTTTAAATGTGGTTGGCGAATAATTATCCCAGAACAGACCGTAGCCTTTTACGGACTGAAAGAAGGTCACAAAATCCCAGGTATTGTTCTGAACCATGCGGACTTCCTGGTTCCGCTGCGACATTTTGCCGTTTTGCAGAATGCCAAGCCCGTAAATCGTTTCGTCTTCGTCCAACGCAAATGACTGTCCGACGCTAAAGGTTTCCACTCCGGCATCGTCGAAATCGGCGAACGTTGCACCGGCTTCTTTTTCGGCCAAAAGTACCTGCCCTTTTGCATCCTTGAATGTCACCTTCCCACTTTTCAGGTTTAACACCACCTCAATATTCTTGCTTTTCAGCCTAAGCTCATCTCCCGTTTGTTTCTTTGTAAAAGCAGTATTTTCAGGTGTTTTCACAACCGAAAGACTCTCTTTTTTGAAGTTTTTTCCTTCGGGCGATTTTACAACCCGGACAATGGACGGTCCGTAAAACCGGATGTCAACGTCCATGTAATTGATTTGGGTTTCGATGCCCAAATCGGTCATTTCGTAGGTTTGTGCTTTGCTATTTAAATTCACGGAAAAAACTATCAGCAGCACTAAAAAAAATTGTTTCATCGTCATTTTCTATTTTATGTGGTTTTAAATTGTTTTGGACAAGATTCAGAACTCGCTTTTTATCCCTCAAGTAATCCCAATAGTTTATCTTTCACATGATTAGGCCTTAAATATGAACCTTTTTCGACGATCACTCCACGTTGATTGATTAAAAAGTAATGAGGGATTCCCTGAACTTCAAAAACCTTTCTCAAATCGGCACTTTGTTCTCTTGACAGAAAATAATGCTGACCGCCGATTTGAAATTCTGCCAAGTTAGCTTTCCATAAGTTTTCTTCAGAATCGATGCACAGAAATACGAATGAGACATCTTCATCTTTCAATTCTTCCATCAATTTTTTTGAGTGCGGCATCTCTTCTTTACATGGACCGCACCATGTAGCCCAACAATCTAAATAAATAACCTTTCCTTTATTAACCGTCAATATTGAATCAAAAAGTTGTCTGGCCGTAGTGTTTTCAAGCTTTTTCAAATAGGCATCTGTTGCTATCACAGGGTTTTCAATCCGGTTTTTAACCTCCGCATACAATTCAAACAAGGGTTCTCTTAAAAAGGGTTCAAGAATATATTCGTCCGCAATATTTTTATATTTTTCATATAACCGTATGCCTGAATTGTCCAAGTTTTGCACAAAGAATTCTGTCAAGACCATCTGTCTCAACAATGAATCGGGTGTGTATTTTATGATACCATAAACGGTTAAAGAATCCATTATCTCAGTAGGCCCAACGATATATCCTTCGGGTGTCTTGTACTGCTTGTTTTGCTCCTCCTCCCAAATTCTACTCCGCGAATAATTGTAATGAAACCTGTTTATGAAATTTGACAACGCATATCCGCTTACAAGCATGTTTTTTTCTATTGGCAACCTTGTCAACAATGCATCAAAAAAAGTTTCAGGCACTTCCCATTCACCGCTTCTCAAATTGTTGGATCTCAAATGCTCCAAGGGATACCATGATATTGCGTCATAGTAATCTTGCTCAATATAAGTTTTTGCCCAGATTTTCACATTGTGGTCAGGTGCGGTTTCAGCTAAAAACCTACTATATAGTTCATCAATGCGTTGTTGTAATGTATCCAGATACAATAAATACTGGTCAACATCATATGTCTTTTTTGCATATCCTTTTGCATCCCAATCATAATATAAAGGGTTTGAAAAGTACATTAGTTGGAACTTTGCTGCATCCTGATTGGCCTTTATGCCATCACCACTGAATTTTATTGTTTCAAGTATTTGAGGCCGCCTGTTGGGTTGGCCATCAAACTCAACATGGATACTATCGCCGGGCCGTACCAGGACAAGAATGTTTGTTTTATATTGAACCCACACGTCAGTAGGCGTGTAGGTTTCAAAAGAAGTTTGGAAATTACCTGATGAGTCGGCTTTGGTAAAAATCGCACTTTGATTAAGACCAAGCCTGTTTACATAAAACTTTACCTCAAGGTTATTGGGGTCAATATTCTCAACTTTGCCCGCAATAATTACTTTTTTTGGTGTACTAAAATCATTGCTAGTTTCTTTAGCACATGATATTAACAATGCGAATGCTAATAGAATGACAAGTTTTCTCATGTTTAGTATTTGTTTAGGAGATTCCTTTTGGTATCTATGGTGATATTTTTAAAAAAATAATCCATCACAACTTGCTTACTGTCTGGATTACAAATTACATAAACCGTATAAATTGTCCCAAGGTAATCGAATTTGACTGAATAAACCTGGTCCCCAATATGCACTTGTTGTGTAAAATTCATCTGCCTTATAACCCTTTGAATCATAAGGTCTTTTAATACTAGATCTTGAGCATCTGCAACATTTAATTCAAAAATGTCCTTTTCATGCTTAAAAAAAACATCAAAATAGTCCTGCGATAAGGAGTCTGGTGATGCAGCACTCCATAAAGAACTCTTCCAACTGATCCCAAATGAACTAAAACCGCCTGGGTCAAAATGAATTGTTGTGTCCTTTTGATAGCTGGAAAAAGTATATAGGTTAAGCTTCATGGTATCAACACAAAACGGTTCTTCTAAAAGGGCTCGTGCCTCCCGTGTAAATTCTTTTGACAACAATTTCTGTGCTTTTTCCGGCAGATCCATTGGATCATAGAATTCCCGATGAATATAGCCAGGAATGATATAAAGCTCGTATGCTGTTTGTCCATCAAGACCCACTCTACCACTACTCCGCCTTGAGAAATAAACTGGCTTTTCTCCCGAAAAATAATTTCGATAATAATTGTATCTTGCTGAGTCTAAAATTGTTTCAACAAACGAAAAATCAAGGAATTCATAATCCTCGGCATTCGTGACATTGAGCGTATGCCAATTTTTCAGCAAGTTCCTAAAATTTGTCTCGCAAGTCTCTAACGAATCCCCCGGTTCGTATACTGAAACCTGCTCACCAAAGATATCAGAAGTGCGTTTCTGAATAACCCTTATCGTATCTAAAATGGCTTGATTGGCACTATTTAAACCGGTATCACTCCCCTGAAAAACCTGCCCGTATCCAACAATAAACTGAATGGATAACAGAAAAATGGGGAAGGCAATCCGAATGAAGTGTTTTTTTGTCATGTTAAGTAATTAGTTCTTTTTTACCTATAAACAAGGAGTTACCATTCCACTTCAACCACTTCTTTTGATGAATAGACAAGATGCCCCGCACTGCTTACCCCTTCAATGACAATACTATATTGCGACGGCGAATCAGCCGAATAAAAACCCAGATGGGCAATTCCTGTACTGTCCGTATGGACGCTTGGGTTCCAATAAATCGTTGATCGCATATCAGTGGCTGTGTTCTTTCGTTGTTCTTCGGTTTCGTAGGCGGGCGAATAAAACTCAACATGCTGCTGGTAGCCAATTGGGGTAAATACCTGCATGTTTTTATTCATCCTGTTTTTTTCCACAAATCCCTTTTTGGTGTTAATCACAATGGCCCCGTTTGCAGCACGGGCACCGAATATGGGCATAACCGAAGTGGCGGGCGACACAAAAGCATCGCTAATGTCGTTCACGTTCAATAGGCTATAATCAAAATTTTCAGTTGGCACATTGTCCAAAATAAGCATAGGCGTTGCCTGACGATAATAAACTTCACTACCTGAAATTGTTACGCCAGGAAGGCGGCGCAGCAAATCGAAGACATTCATAAAGTTTGCCTTTTCTATTTCCTCGCTTGCCAGTACAAACGATGACGAAATGGAATAATAGGGCGATTCCGTTTTCCTCTGAATTTTTCGCTGTCCTTTTACTTCAACCTCAGCAAGGTTGATAAGCCTCATACCATTTTCAATGGTATATTTTTCATTTGCCTTATCAAGATAAGATTCTTCATAGCTGCGCATCTCGGGGGCAACTAATGGAGGCAATACCACCGGGGGAAACACTTCGACGGAATCCATTTCAATAAAAGCAAGGCTTGAGCCTTTCTTCCTCAATGCTTGTATGAGATACTGTGTACTATCCGGATAATCAACATTGTCAAACACAAACTTGCCGTCTTCTTCCGGTTTGACGAACGAAGTGCCCAAAATTGAATCTTTATGGGCGATCATGGAAATGCTCCCATCTTTCAAAGCCGAAAACACGCCGGACACTTTTCCCGAGAACCTGCGGCTCGACTCTAAAGGAAACTTCAGCTCTTTGTGCAAATTGCCTTTCAGTATTTCCGGCACATTGTACCTTCTCCACCCTTGTGTCATCATCAGCACATCCAACGCTGCTATGGTCAATGGGCCGTCATCTTTAAAATAGCTCATCGGCGATTCAATATGCCCTTTCAACTCGGAAGTAAGCAAAAGCCTGGAAATAATATTGGAAACTGTATCAATAGCTACATCGCGCCTATCGACCACCGCTATGGAAAAATTGCCGGACAAAGGTGTGTCGTATTCATCGGAAACTTTTATGCCCAAGCTGATCTTGTCCCTGGTTTGGTAAGTTTGTTTGTCGGGGGCCACACTAACATTGGCAAACGTGCTGCTTTGAGACGAGAACACAAGGCGTTCGCTCAGGATATTCCTGTCTTTATCGATTAATAAAAAATGGACAATGCCTGCGGGAAAAAAATCTTTTTCAAAGAGGTACCCGCGCGTGTCGGTCCATGGTTGCGAGTAGAGCACCGCCCCCCGGATATGCGCGACCAAATGTAGCCCCTGGGGCAATACATAATCTGACGGACTGGAGAGTGTCAGCCGCAAGTTGCCGCCGCTCCACTGGGCTTTCAATGCCATGGTGTTGGATTCGGGCGCAGGCAAACCGAACCGTTTTGATATGTTTTCTTCGTTCGTGCAAACCACATGATAGGCCCTTCCCTGAAGGTAATGCATCCTGAACTGCCCCATCCCCAAATGCAGGCTTTCAAAATGGGCCCATTCTTTGCCGGTATCGTCATACACCGTGCCTTTTACATTCTCGTGCAACCCATTTTTTTTCAAAGCTTTGAAAGCGATCCGGATATCTGCCTGCAAAGGCGCATGGCCCCCTTCAGGAAAAAACGACACATCGAAAGCATCGTCAGGTTGGGGAACAGTGAAAAAACGGTTGTAGGTGCGCCCTTTGTATGTGGTTTGCAGCAAGAATACCGGCTGGTTTTGTGCTTTCGTCAAGTCGAATGAAAACTGCGCCGACTCCTGTTCTAACGACAATTTTTTTTCTTCCCCCTTCAGGTTGCCGTCAACAAATAAGCTGCAAGCTTCGGGAACAATCCGGTCCTCCCCGTTTGTTTCGGTGAAATAAATAGCAGCATCCACCTTATTATCATTGAAGGTAAAGTCAACCACAGGGGAAATTTCGGCCGAGAGCGGATCGATAATATAAACAGGCTTTCGGAAGAAATAATCCTCGCCCTGGTTTTGCATAAACCTGGTATAAGCCCGCAGCGTATAGTTGCCTTCGGGCAAAGCCTCATCCAAACTGACATATCCATAAAAACACCCCATACTGTCAGGAGCAAGCATGGCCCTTTCAACAACATCGGACAAGAGATTGATCAACTCCACATAGACATACCTGCTGGCATTGGCCTGCTTAAGCAGAAGCGCATCGACCAAATGGACGCGCAACCAAATCGTGTCACCGGAAACATAAGAAGGTTTGTCTGTATGTACATAAATCTTTTCCTGCGGATAGAGGGAGATTTGCTCAAGAAAAATGTTTTGGATGGAATCGTTACTCACGTCCTGTGCCTGAATTTCAACGCAAAAAAGAGAAAGGATGCATAAGATGAAGGTTATCGTTTTCATGGGAAATGGATGTTTGATCTATCTGATAATACTTAACAGAAAAATGGCAGGGCAAATTTTGCCCTGCCATCACTTTTATTAATAACTATTTTCCATGGTCATCTAACCAGTCGTCCAGTATATCCTGTTCCTCGTTTGTTTTGCGTTCTAAATACAAAATACCTTCGGCACGCCAGCGGGTTCCATTGTTATTGTACTCGTACCAAAAGTCGTACACTTTAACATCGGGATGATAGGTGCCGCCTCCATCATAAATCACAAACTGGTCCCAGGTAGCATAACTCAGCGAGTTATCACTGTTGACCGTAATCTTAAAAGTATGCGAAGGCCTGTAGTCTTTGGTTTCATTGTTAAAATGATACATCCGGACGGTGTTTCCGTTGTCGGTTGCCACCAAATTCCTCGACATACGGTAGAAAACGGAATCGTTTGGATTTGTGGTGTTTTTCAATATACCTTTCACATAATACAAACCGGAATATTGGTTCATCAGATTCAGTCTTACCAGCACCGTAGTATCATTATCGCTCAATTCATAATCCGATATCGAGCTCAACCGTAAAGGGATCATATACAAAGAATCGTACTGCAATGTAGCAGGATTAATATGGATCGGATACGTGTTATATACTTGTCCGGCGTTTATCGTCACCTGGTTTAACGGATAGCTGTAAATAGCATCATCAAGTTTCTGGTATTGCACGTCCGCCCCTGACACGTTACGTTCATTGTATAAAGTAATTTCATCCGGGTTTTCAGCAAATGTAACCGTTACGTCCTTGGATAAGGGAAGAGATCCGCTTACGGCAACTGAAACAGAGATCGTATCCGTTGATTTGCCAAGATCAATATCCCGATTGATGATTTGATCACGGGCGCCTACAATGTAAACTTTCTGCGGAAACAGCTCCCTATCCATTGGAGAATCCTCTTTCTCACAACCCACGAACAGCATCGCGAGGGATAAAGAAAACAATATTATTTTTTTCATGTGTTTATAATTTGATTTTTAATTGCCACATGGAACTCGCCAATAAACATCCTCCTGTTTGAGAAGTAATTTCATAGCTCGTTTCATATTACTTCATTATTAGTTTAAATAATAACTTTTAGTTCCAGCCGGGGCTTTGCACCAACTTACCGTTTTTATCCAGCACACTTTGATCAATAGGGTAGAAATACATCTTATTATTCCAAACACGCTTCATCGCAGGCTCAGTGTTCCAAATCTTCGTTGTGTAAAAATTTTGGCGCTCAGCAGCCCTGGCCGAGACGTCTAGTCCTGTAACGGGTTTCCGCATGACTTCAGGCGCATCCATCCAACGGCGGAGATCGAAATAACGATGGTCTTCGAAAAAGAATTCAATCTGCCTTTCATGTTTTATCAAATTTTTCATTGTCCCATAGTCTCCGGCTTCTGCTGCTGTAATCCCAGGCAAACCGCTACGATAGCGGATTTCATTAAAATATTTTACCATTAGTCCAACATCCTTCGTTACAGACACACCACTTGACTCGTCAGTATAAGTACCATTCATCTCATTCATAGCCTCTACATAACCCAATAAAACTTCGGCATAACGAAATATCGGATATGTCTTCTGTTTCGATCTGCCCCAGTAATCCCGGTTATCTTCCTGATTGGCCCATTTGCGAATGGTGTACCCGGTACGGTTATAGTTGTAATCGCTACCCCGGGCATTCCCATCTCTATAATAGGTAGCATTCATATTCATCACATCGCTTCCTGTTCCCGTATACGACGTGCCGGGCCAAAAACAATGGTTAAAACCGATAGAAGCATAATAGCGGGGTTCACGGTTGTCGTCCATTTTTGCACGCTCAGCAGTAAGGACGTAGTTTTCGGAAAACGTGAGGCCAGTACCAACTGCCTGCCATGATTTTTCTTCATCAGTAGCTTCGCTAAACAGCCTCCCATCAGCCATCCGAAATTGGTCAATGACATCCTTCGGCACACTTAAGGTACTGTTACCACCTTGTTTTGCAGGAAAAGCAAAACGGTTATTTATATTTGCTTCAACACAGAAATAGATTAATTCCGGGTTACTTTCAGGAGTCACACTTCCATCAAATACGGATTTATATGATCTATAAGGGTCGATATCCGCTGCCCCGTTTGGAAAATTGTTGGTTTTCAGGTTCGGGTCATTGGTATCGGGGAGTTCCAGTGTACCGGTCCCCCTGGTATTCACAATTTTGGGTTCAGTATAGAGTTCGTATTTACCCAAATCAATAATCCGTTTAAACGCAGCAGCAGCTTTTCCCCAACGTTCCGGATCCGCTGTTTGCGAAATGAAAGGAGTACCATCGCTACGTTTCCAACTCGCATAAAAGGTATTGCCATTGTACAGTGGACTGGCCGAATACAAGCGCATCCGTGCCATAACGGCCAAGGCAGCGCCTTTGGTTGGCATATATTGAAAGGCTATTGCCCTGTCGCGCGGAAGCAATTGAGCTGCCTGTTCCATATTGGTGCAGATATATTCCACGCAGTTGTCGTACGAAGAACGTTCAAAAGATACCGATTCCACGGTTGCATCTGTGTCAAACGGTTCGTCTGGTAAAATAGGCACCGGTCCGTACATTCTTACCAGAGAATAATAAAAGTAAGCACGCAGGAAATAGGCCAAACCTTTATAATCTCTCATTTCAGCATCCGTTAATTCCGGATTCCCGTCAATCCGTGCCAGAATAATATTTGCCTTACGGATGCCCTTGTAATAGTCCGGCCAAATATTGGCATTCTTTGTATCTCTCGGCGTGACCTGATCAACCACCAAACAACTTCCGGCGTGGTCGCCATTCACCCAGGGTTGAATAGCCTCGTCCGAACCCATTCCGCTTGGGAAAGGTGTCCTGGCATCCCAGTCCCCAACAAAATTAGATTCATTTTTTAAATACGCCGCTGTTCCGTTAATATATTCAAGCGTCTTTGTTTTTGATGTGAATATAGAATCTATTGTCGTTTTATCGTATACATATTTATCAATATCAATGTACTTTTCACACGAGGCACAAACTATCATGCTTAACAACAGCAACAATAAGCCTCGGCTGTAAATCCAGTTTATTATCTTCATTGTAATGTGTGTTAAAATTTAAGGTTCATCTGTAATGTATATACCCTTTGTAGCGGGTATTTAGCTCCGTTTTCTTTAGCCTGGGCCGGATCAACAATTTTTTCTTTCAGTTTATCCCAAACGTGCAAATTTTCGCCAATTAAGCTAAAAGTGGCATTATCGACGCCAATTTTTTTCATAAAGGCTGCCTTGGTTTGGTATGACAACTGTACGTTTTTCAATCGCACATAACTTCCGTCATTTAACCAAAAAGTCGAATTCCGGTTGTTGTTGGCATTACCACCATAGCTGAGCCTCGGGAAGCGGGCATTCGGATTTTCAGTTGCAGGATCCCCCGATATTTCAGACGAGGTCCAACGGCTAGCCTGATCAGCCACCGCTAACAGCACATTCCCGGTTTCTCTTCCGGTAAAAGGAAAAAAGCCGTTACCGCCGCTAAAGTATTTTACCCGGTCCACGCCTTCGAACAAAACACTCAGGTTCCAGTTTTTCCAATTGAGCTCTGTAGCAAAACCATACTGGATTTGCGGCGTAGCAGAATATTCCAATGGCACCACATCGTAATTATCAATCACACCGTCGCCATTCACATCTTTATATTTAATATCGCCTGGCAACACATCTCCTCCAAAAGTCTGTCTTGGGCTGTTCCTTACATCAGCTTCATCTTTAAACAATCCCAAAGCAATCAGTCCACGGTTAACCCCCCACTGGTAACCCACAGATGACTGGTAAGGATAACGCACGATTGACTCTTCATATTCCAGTATCTCATTTTTTGATTGTGTAAAGTTGGCGCGTAATACAAAATAAGCGTCTTTACTGATCGACTGGGTATAGGAGAGATGTCCGTCAACCCCCCAGCTTTTCATTTTACCGACATTGGCAAAAGGCAGGGTAACCAACCCCATCTCGTCGGGAACACTTGCCCGTTGCTGGTAAATACCCGAACGGATATCTTTGAAGATGTCAACAGTCATATCAAAGCGATCCTTGAGAAATTTTGCGTCAATCCCAAAATTCGATTTGGTTGCCGTTTCCCATCTCAGGTTAGAAGAACCTACCTGTGTTTCTGTATAGCCACTACCAGAATTCCATAAGCCGCTGCCAGTAGGTCCCATTAGTGTAAGATAAGGGAATCGTACATTCATCCGATCATTGCCAACCTGCCCATAAGAAGCCCTGAACTTAAGATAATTAACAAATGGGATCGCGGTTTTAAAAGCTTCATACTGCGTTGGAAGCCAGCCCACTGAAATGGCGGGAAAAACGCCAAATTTCTTGCCATTTTCAAAAGCTTCAGATCCTGTGTAACCAATGTTTCCCTCTATCATGTAAGTATCTTTATAAGAATAGGTAGCACGTCCGGAAAGACCGAGATAACGTTTTGGAATTGCTTTCAAGTCGTCACGGTTCCTGGAATCAACGAAATCTTCCATATAATAATGTACCAGCCCTGTAACACGGTGAATTTCGTTAAAGCTTCGTTCGTAGTTGGCACGCGATTCGAAATAGAATTTCCGATCCACTTCCGTTGTAACATAAAAATTCGGGTCTTGGGCATCCAGCTTCTTTTCCAAAGCCAACGAACCGTCACGCTTCCGCCCCGTGGCATAATACAATGCCGGGATTTTCGTCCTGTTTGACCACATATCGCTATTTCCGGTCATATTAAACAATGCGGTAAACTTGAGCCCTTGGGTAATCATTTTCAGGTCCTGTTCTACCTGAAGGTTAAGTTTTGTACTATTGCGATAATATTTCCGATAGCCGGTATGGTTAAGTAAAACGTAAGGGCTTATC
This sequence comes from Gaoshiqia hydrogeniformans, assembly GCF_049347105.1. Taxonomy (GTDB): domain Bacteria; phylum Bacteroidota; class Bacteroidia; order Bacteroidales; family Prolixibacteraceae; genus Gaoshiqia; species Gaoshiqia hydrogeniformans. The sequence goes on along the minus strand of NZ_CP186334.1, from coordinate 4,457,164 downwards.
TGGTCGTTATTGGTTCCATACGCCGGAACCTGCCCGGTTGAAAACATAATAGGAACCGTAACCGGGGTCATATTCGCCTGGGCATCCCAAAGTGCCTGGCTGTCGTTGCCAAAGCCAGGATAATTTTGGGTCACCAATACAGTTTCCAATCCCAGCGACATAATGGTCGATGATGTTAAGTTCATATCGATGTTTGCGCGGAAGTTGTATTGTTTGTAGTCCACGTTTGTGCCGTACTTATTTATCCCTTCATCCTGCTTAAAAAGCGCATCTTTGTTCAAAACCCCTAAACTCATGTAATAACGGGCTGCCTGACCACCACCGGAAGCGCTCAGGTGTATCTGCTGGTTCATGGTATAATCGTTTAGGATCACATCCCTCCAATTTACATTCGGATGCAGGTCAGGATCAATACCACTCTTAAACAACTGTAGGTCAACAGCATTGTAAATCGGCTCCATTCCTCTCGATAGGGCAGCTTCGTTGGCCAACGATGCATATTGGTTGGCATCGACATATTTGGGCATCCGGGGGGAATAGGAATAACCTGTGTTAACCTTTAAATTAACTGCAAGTTTGCCGGCCCGCCCCCTTTTGGTAGTCACCAGTACCACCCCGTTTGCACCCCGTACGCCATATACTGCCGTAGCCGAAGCATCCTTTAAAATGGAAAAGCTTTCAATATCTTCCGCATCGAGGGTATTGAGGTCCCCCTCCACGCCGTCAATAAGCACCAAAGCACTTGAACCGGCACCAAACGTACTGATACCACGGATCCAGAATTCGGAGAAGTCTTTTCCGGGCTCACCGCTACGGGTAACGGCAATAATACCAGGGACACGGGCGCCAAGCATATTGGAAACAGAGGTTGCCGGAACCTTCAGGTCCTTTACTTCTACGTTGGCTATTGCACCTACCACAGAGGCTTTACGCTGCGTACTATGACCAACAACAACCAGTTCGTCCAAGGTACTGACTTCCTCTTTCAGGATAACACGCATCCGTTCATCGGTTTTTGTAACCTTCATGTCCTTTTTTTCATAGCCGATATAAGAAAATATTAAGGTTTGGCCCGATTGCAAGCCGGTTAACTTAAAGCGGCCATCGGCGTCGGTTACGGTACCTTTACCGGTTATTTCTTCCACGATTACAGTAACCCCGATCAATCCTTCCCCGGATTCGGACATAACCAACCCTGCGGCTGTCAAATCAGACTGTGCTGAAACGGGGAACTGACAGAAGATTCCCATCAGGAATAGGATAGCTATAATATATTTGTTCATGTTATTGTCCAATTATATGGTTTTGCATTTTTATTTATTATTCAATGGAAAGTTTTCTGACAGTCCGGTCTTCTCCACCTGAAATGATATAGTTGCCATCTGAATCAATCGAAAGGTTACGTGCAACTTTAAAGGTGGATTCCAATGGATCGCCATTTACTAACGGATTGTTTGAGTTAGGTTTGCCCGCTACTAATTCAACCATATCTCCAAAAATCTTCATTATAACATGTCCATCACCACACCAAGGACAACTGCCTTTGTTGACCACAAACATTTCTCCATCTTCGTTGACAACCATCCCATGCGGATGATTTAGTCTAGCATCTGTAAGACGATGTCCCACTTCAATGCCTTGACCATTATTGCCTGCATAAACTGTAGATGTCCATGAACCATCAGCATTCTTTACAAGCTTGTAGATTGCATTTTGATTAGCAAACGATGCAAAAAAACAATGATGGTATTTGCTGTAGATAATGAAAGAATCCTCCCAATCTCCGAAACTTGTAGGAAGATCTCCTTTGATTTCTCCTCCGTAGTTGGCGGCACTAATACCACTTGGCTTTTTAACTGCAGAGGTATAAACTTTATAGGTTTTTTCCTGCAAATTGGCTTCGGCAATACGGCCCTCAGAATCCATTAAGTACAACCAGTTATCGTTCTCTCCAAATGTCAAAGAAGATACTTTAGCTCCTGGCATATCTGAAGTTTTCACAGTAATACCCGTGGTACTATACGCCCAACTGTCTGCCTTTGAATAATAATAAATAGTACGCCCTCGATTCCAGAACTGGGTCACGTAAAATGCATCGCGAGTACTGTTTACTGCCGGGCAAGAAAGATTGTCTGGAGTTGCGAGTTTTTGTATCTGGTTATCATCCTGAGAAAGCAGGAACAACCGGTTTCCCCAACCTGTTTCGATCATAAAAATATTGTCTTGATTTTGCCCCGAAAGGGCAGCAACGTAGTGAACATCACCAAAGGTAACCGCATCAAGGGCTGCTCCTGCGTAATTGGCATCAGACATCCATGCGTCCGTGCCGAGCTTACCCGCAATGGTTTTAACCGACCGGCTTTGTTTATATTTAAATTGAAGGCTGGCAGGCACAAGGCTATCAGTCCCCAACACCACAGATACCTGGTTAAGTCCTTCGGGTTGCTTGGGAACAAGTCCGGTGATGCTTATTCCGTCGGTAGCCGTAAGAACTGCCTTTTTCGTACCGAAATAGACCTTCATATCAGAAAGTTCTCCGGGAAAATTCCCGTTTACGATAAAAGTTTGATCAATAACTCCCCTGGAAGGAAGAATTCCATCAACCGTTGTGGGCTTAGCCGGATCATATTTATTTATGATTTCAGCATTTTTTTCGATTACTTCTTCCTGACTGCAGGCAGCAAAAAGAAGTAAAAGACACAAATAACATAAAAAAAGATTGGGTTTCTTCATTTTCTTTTTTTCATTAGGTTAATACTTAGTCTAATTATTGAATTCATAAGATTTGCCGGTAGCATACAAGCCAATCGTGGTTCCGGTAAACCCAAAGGATTGGGCAGTTGATAAATAATAAGCATCTACGTTTTCAGACAACAATTTCCACCTGCCGTCACCGGTAGCGTAATAGAAACTGAAATAGTTTCCTGTTGAGGTGACTTTTAAGTTGATCGGGCCATCAGTTGACACGAATAATTGAGACGCAAGCGTTTCAACTTCGCTGGTTTTAATCTTTTTCAGGCTGATTTGTAATTGTCTCCCGTTTTTTCCAACAGCCAAGAAGTATTGATGTCCCTCATCTTTGTAAAGCAACAGGCCCGCCAGCTCATCGTCGGATCGGGGCTTAAAATACATGCTGGTCGTACATTCAAACTGATGGTGTTGTAAACGCCGTCCAATAAATGCCGGCGATTTTAACTCGTTTGATGCCACATTGGCGCATTGCAAGGTGAGAAAACCGGGATTCTCGGTTAAAGAATAGAAGTCGGTTGCCGAACCTCGCAGGGTCATCCATTCCATTCCGGGTTTGTCTCCGTCAAACCGGTCGTTTTTTTCAAAATTTCCAAAAGTGAGACAACTATCGCGCTTGACGCCTTCCATTTGCACAATCCGGGGAACCACTTCATCTCCTTTTGTCATATAAGGGAAACCATCCTGGCTCCAATGAACAGGCATCAAGAATGTTTCACGCCCCAAATTCTCAAATTTATTTTCTATTGGACGGCAAGCCAGGAAAACTGACCACCATTGCCCGTTATCTTTTTGAATCAGATCGGCATGACCGGCACAGGTAACCGGCAAGGGACGCTGAGGATCAAGGTGCAACTGGGTAAGGATCGGGTTTCGATCCCAGGGCAAATATTTTCCCATGGGCGTACCGGCCTTGAAAATAACTTCCCGGTGGTTCACTGAAGTTCCGCCTTCGGCACACATCAGGTAATAACTACCGTTGATTTTGTAAAGATGTGGCCCTTCAATCCAAATGGGTTTTTCAGCCAAATCAACCCCGCCATTAACAAGCATGATACTTGGGCCAAAGGTGTTGTCGGTTTCAACATCAAACTGAATAACACGAATGGCGCGGTGTCCGTCATAGGTTGAGCCACCATCAGGCACATCATTATTGACAATGTAAGCTTTTCCATCCTCGTCAAAAAAGAATGAAGGGTCGATGCCACCTACTTCGGGCAGCCAAACCGGATCGGACCAGGGGCCGAACGGATCTTTGGTTTTCACAAAGAAATTGCCCCGACGGATATTGGTAGTAATCATGTACCAGGTTTGGTTGTGCGGGTTATAACTGATAGCCGGGGCGAAAATTCCTTCACTTGTCCGCTGCCCGTCGAGTGGTAACTGCTCCGGCCGGTCGAGTACATGACCAAGCTGTTTCCAGTTTAGCATATCGGTACTGTGAAAAAGCGGTACCCCCGGATAATAGGAAAAGGTAGAGGTTACCATAAAATAATTTTTCCCATCGGTACAAACACTTGGATCGGAATACCAGCCCGGCAAAATTGGATTATAAAAATAATCATCACCGGGCAAGGCATTTTCCCGATAAAAATCATCATCGCCTTTATAGGTGAAATAATCGAAGTGGGCAACCAGACTATCAGAAGTAAAATCTGGCATCTCTGCCTTAGCGCCTAAAGTGCAGGAGGAATAGGGAACGGATAATGCTGATATTAGAACAACTCCACAGATCACTGAAATGGAGAAATTATTCTTCATTTTATTTTAATCGTTTAGGTGAATAGTTAGATTACTTTTTATGCGAGGGTTCATCCATCCAACACGGAACAGCTTTTCACACTCACACAAATCAAAAGTAAACGGCGCCATCGGTGATGACTTTTAATTTTGGATATTTGATTTCCAATTTGGGATACATTTTCAAACAAAATACATAAGGCACTAATTACATGACATTTACAACACAAAACAGGGTGGACAAATGATCGAATGATGTAAAAAAAACGGCGCCTGTTTAAAATCCAGACACCGGCTATGATCTATTTTTGAAAGTTCAGGCTCAACCGACCTGGGTGGGCGATTTTCCATAGCGTTTCCGGAAGACCGTACTGAAATATCCCACGCTTGCAAATCCGCAAAGCTCACTGACTTCGGTGATGGAATATTTTTTTTCCTGTAGCAATTCCAGGGCATGATCCAGACGAATTGATTTGATAAAATCAGTTGGGGACTGGTCTGTCAATGATTTGATCTTTTTATACAATAACGAGGGACTGACATGCATCGCCGATGCAAAATCGTTTTTGGAGAATTGGGGATTTTCGAGGTTTTCACGAACAACAACAACTATCTTCTTCAAAAATTTGTCGTTCAGCTCATTATCCAGAATGGTTTCATCCTCGTTTACTTTTATGATTCTCAGGGCTTTTTCACGGATAACTTCCCGGTTCTGAATAATCGTCCGAATCCGTTGCCCGAGCAAACTTACATCGAAGGGTTTTGTCAAATAATCATCCGCACCTAGCCCTAAGCCTTGTAGTTGCTGTGCTTTCCCGGATAAAGATGTCAGCAAAATAACCGGAATATGGGATGTTTCGTAGGTCGATTTTAGTTTGCTGCATAATTCAAAGCCATCCATGTTGGGCATCATAATATCCGAAACCACCAGATCGGGGGTTTCTTTCCGGATCAACTCCCACGCCTGTTGTCCGTCTTCGGCCAAAGAAATCTGAAATTGTGGTTCCATTGCTGATCTTAAAAACTCACGCAGGTAATCATGATCTTCAACAATCAAAACTTTCATTTTTTGACCCGGCACCTGATCAGCCTCATTAAACATGGCTGACCGACTATCCTTTCTCCTGACCACATGAACAAGCTTATCATCTGTTTTTGACCGCATCTCGGCTGCATCGATCTTTTTTACAGGCATAATCACCTGAAAAGTTGATCCTGTATTTTCCTGACTGAGACAACTTACTTTTCCATCATGCAAGTTCACGTAGTTTTTAACCAGCAGCAACCCGATTCCTGAACCCACAATCTTCGAGTTTACAGCATTATCTCCCCGGTAATATTCATGAAACAATCGCCGTTGCACTTTTTTACTGATGCCAATTCCCTGGTCCTTTACTTCCAAAATCCATTTATTTGAAAAGCATTGCAAATCAACCTGTACTGACGCATTGGGATACGAATATTTTATTGCGTTGGAAATCAGATTATCAATCACCTTTTCAATCATAGATTCATCCATAGCGGTAACAAATTTCGAAAAATTGGAAGTAAACCTTAATTCAACATTTTTATTATTAGCGTATGATTCAAACATCATCACCCGGTCGCCAATGATTTTTACAATATCAACCATCGACAAAGAAAGCTTCTCCTTGCCAATATCAACTTTCTGAAAATCCATTAATTGTGTAACCACTTTTGACAGGCGATGCGCCTGCTCTGTTGCCCAATATAAATATTGCAACCCCTTATTGGATAGCCCGGGCTCTTTATTCAATTCCTCAATCGGTCCGCTAATCAAGGTTAACGAGGTCCTGATGTCGTGGGCTGTATTGGCAAAAAAGCGGATTTTTTCCTCCGAATGCTGCTTTTTCAAACGATCAACATAATAGGAAAAAAGGAAAATACCCAGTCCTGCAATAAAAGTGACAACCAACACCGTAAACCACCATTTTTCCCAAACCGGAGGGATGATGCGCAAGGTGATGGCCCTTTCTTCAATCACCTTGGTTAACGAACTGTCAATCATTCGAATCCGAAGGGAATATGTTCCGCTGGGAATATTGGAATACGACAGAATCCGGTTATTGGCGGGTTTGCTCCATTCCTGATCCAGCCCTTCCAGTTTCCACGAAAATCTGGATCCAGGCGAAGTAACGCCAATGGGAATCAGTTCAATACTAACCGTATTCTGGTAATATTTGAGGGACAATTCCTGCAAGCTATCCAATGGATGGCCGAGCTGAATATTGGAAGATTCACGGATCGACCGCCCCGAAACCGTGAGATCCTGATAGAAGATCCTTCCTTCATCCTTTTGGGGTTGTATTTCATCCGGATTAAAGATCACAGCCCCCTTGTTGGTCCCCCAAATCAACTTTCCGTTCCGAAGGGTATAATGGGCATTTTGGTTGAATGAAATGTTGCTAAGATCAGGGAGTGAGTTGAAAGTCAAAACGGTATTCTCTTTTTCATCCAACCGGCATAAGCCCTGCTCTGTTCCGATCCAAAAATATCCGTTCGAAAACACAACGCTGTTGACAAAATTGGAGGGCAGTCCTGAATCGACCGAATAATTGCGTATCAGCTTACGTTTCAAATCATACCGAATGAGCCCGTCGCCACTGGTACAAATCCAAACCACATCATTTCTCAGGAAAATATCCTGAACCAAATAGCCTTCAACCAAAGTTTCGGTATGCCCGCTTTTTTTATCAAACTGCAACAAGCCAACAGTGGAGCCTATCAGTAACTGATCCGGACCATAATCCACCATGGCTTTTAACGTAAAATTTTTAAACGATCTGAAGCTTTTTTTAGCAGGTTGATAACAAACCAGGTCGCCGCGAACACCTCCCATCCAGATGTTACCACGGGCATCCTTGTAAATATCGAAGATAAAATTGCTGTCAAACTCTCCTGCACTTACATCCTGACTGTAATGGGCCAGTTCTTTCCCTGTTTTCCCATCCAACAAATAAACCCCGGAAGAATAGGTGCCGGCCCAAATGCGTCCCTGGTCGTCTTCGCACAAGGACAAAAAGACCTGGGCATGTTCTTTTTTGTTGTGGTAGAAAGATTTCCAGCGATTGGCAGCTACATTCCAGTAACTGATTCCATTATTGGTTGCAAACCAAAGATTCCCGGCTACATCCTCCAAAACACAATTTATCTCGTTATTAATCAATGAATTATAATTATTTACAACATGACTAATTCTGGTAACACTTGGGTTTGCCTGATCAAAATAGGAAACCCCGCCACTGTAGGTACATACCCAAACGCGATCATTCTGATCACAATAAATATCATATACTCCGTTGCCTTTCAGTGAGTTTGGATTATCTGAATCCTCTTTGAACATATTTAATATCTTTCGTTTATGCTTACCGATCTCCCAGATACCTTGCCCGTCAACACCGATCAGCATGGTTGAATCAGAATTGACCGCAATTGCCAGAATCGGTTGGTTCGGAATTTCAGTAACCGGGACAAATCTTAAATCTCCGTTTTGGTTCGTCAGGCAAAAAAGTCCGTCAGCCAGTGTACCGATCCAAAGTGTATTGGACTTATAATCGAAGAATAAATTCGAAACAAAATAACTTCGTCCGTCCGTGTAGCGGAAGTATTCGTGAGACGAAAAGTCCTGTGTATTGTAAAGCCTGACCTGTCCGTCAATCGCATAAAAAAAGCGGTTTGCATCAAACCATTCCAGGTAATGGATGTTCTCGGTCTGAGCCAGTGATTTCAACCCGGTCCCCCGATCGTAACTGTACATACCAAAAGAAGAAGACATCCACAATCTCCCCCGTCCATCAACAAGAAGCCGGGTAACTAAAATATACGGATTCCGCAATTCTTTCCGAAGGTTTACCACCGTTTCAAAACTATCGGAAATCGCATTGTATTTAAAAATTTGCCCGTTGTTGGTATAGGCATATAGAGTCCCATCCCGGTAAACAAGCCGAACGGTCAGAATATCAGCAGTTTCATATGGGAGTTGATAAATCCGGATATCATCCTCGGTATAACGAACGACTCCCATCTTTGATGAGATCCAGATAAAACCATAGTCGTCGCTGCAAACCTGGTTGGTTTCACGAATAGAGATTTCATATTCGTTGTTCAGGTTATAAAATTGAACGTTATTGACTCCACGGGCCAAAAACACAATGGTATTCAGAAAAATAAAGATACCGGCAATAAGGATATTGAACTTCAAAGTCATAGAATAGTCAGGTTTTCATTCACAATACGACAACAAAACAATTAAAATATTGCCAACCCGGCAATTATTTAAACATGATTATGATGAGCCACCCTTACTTTTTGCCTCTTCCCTTAAAAAGGGCCGAAAGAAACCTGTCAAAATTAATACCCCAGCCCACACTCAAAAACTTTTTGCCGTCCTACAATATATATCCCTGCCCGAAGTCCTTTAGTTGCATTTTCGCGGGTAACATCTGAACGAAGTTTGACTCCCATCATGGAATAGACATCGACCAATTCCGGTTCATCATTTTCTTCGACGGGAGGTTCTTCATTTTCACCGACAGCAGGTTCTTCCTCTTCAGTTGGAATGTTCTCATCCGTTGAGTCGGTCAGAAAAATATCTTCGATGACAATGGGACAATTTCCATATGACCAAAATCCAACAATGTAAAGATGCGACGGATCAAGTTTTGCATTTGTACCTTTCCTGTACATGTTGTGAAGCGGAATAATCAACTCTTTCTTGCCCGACAGATCGTATTCTGCCGCTCCGTCCCAGTAACTATTGCTGTCGAACAAACGGAACGACAAGCCGCACCCCGCAATACTTGCCATCCTGACCACCAGGTATTTATAATCAGAAATGTCAATCCCGGCGTCGTATTTCCACCCACCAAACCCATATTGACCGGTTACCAGGGTTTTTGTCAATTCATCAAAAGTACCGTTGGCATAAATTGAAGGGTTAAACAGCCTGTTGGTCAGCGGAAAAGTTGAAGCCGTCACGTTGAACTCACGGGAAACCGGGTTCCCCAGGCCTCCCTGATAAGTTACAGTAACGGTTACTTCTCCGTTGGCTTTGGCCATGATGTTTCCATTGACAATTTGAATGATTTCGGGGCGGGGATTATGGTAGGTAGCGCCGATAGAAACATCTTCCGTGTGCCCGTCGGCATAAACGGCTTTAACAGATAAACCGGCCGTACTACCGGTCAGCAATTCCACATCGCCTCCCTCAACGATCAGATCCGTTAAAGTCAGCGATTCCTCGCTGTATCCTTCAAACGAATCGTCGTAAAAAGTTTCTTCAGAGAAGAATTCCTCAGTTGAAAACCAGTCAACATCCACATATCCGCCGGTTTGAACGGTTGCAAAGCTGAAGATGCAAAATTTGTTTCCGGTAAACACCGAAAGGTTGAATTTCATATCCAAATCTGTCCCGAATTTCATGTACGTTTCGTTATCCAAACTGAAATAGAAGCTTGTCTGACTTGAGTTATAACCAGCGACTGCCCTCAGATAAACCTCCGATTCTTCAATGGCTTCCCCGGTAATCAAGGTGCCATCATTCATCATCACCAAGGTTTTCTGCCCGTCAATCACTTTTACGCCAATATAAGCATACGGATCCTGGAAAACAGCCAGGCCGGCCACATCGCCTTCCTGCATATTCTCCACATTCATTTTAATCGTTCCAAACGAATTGGACAAATCAAAAGGATAACCAAAAATCCTCTGGGTCAGCGTATTACTGGCTTCGGTTAACCCGCCCACCACATTCACAGTTTTTAGCCGCAAGTAATCAGGATGCTCAGTTAACGACCATTTGGCAGGGTCCGGATTGTGGTTCCATCCCCACTGTTTACCAAGCTTATAGTCGCGAAAGTTGTCATTGGTCGGAAGAACTTTCAACGGATATTCGCGGCCAACATTGGGCTTGGCGTAGGTAGTAACACCCTTCCCGTCAACGCCAATTTCCGGCCAGCCATCCACCCAGGTTACCGGTTGAAGGTTGGGCAAACGCCCGAAAGCGCCTTTATCGTAAAACAAAATCGTCCACCATTCACCGGTTTGGGTTTCCACCAAGGCACCCTGGTGAATATTATCATCATCCAACAGTAATTTTTCCTCGTAGGGGCCGTAAATATTGGTCGAACGCAGAGCCACCTGGTAGGCCGGCCATCCGCCATAAGTGGCGTAGATATAGTAATATCCGTTTATCTTGTAAAGATGGCTGCCTTCCAAACCTTCTTTTACCGTATAAGCGTACACTTCCTTTTCTGACCCCGGGATTGTGGCAAAATCATGATCCAACGCAGTAATTTTGAGGGTATTAATTCCATGAACCACATAGATTTCCCCGTTCTCGTCGAAAAACAGGCCCGGATCGTAGAATGAGCCGGCCAGCTTTTGCTTTTGCCAGGGCCCTTCCGGATCGGTAGTTGTTAGCAGGTAGCTGCCTTCATCCAGGGTTGTAAACAGCAGGTAATACATGCCATTGTTGTATTTCAGGCTGCCTGCCCATTGTCCGTGGCCATAACGGTCGCAACCATCCAGGTTGAAACAAGCCGACGATTCAATTTTTCCCAGTGGGTTGCTGCAGTATTCCCAATTCACCAGGTCATACGATTTCAGGAGCGTGGCCCCGGGAAAAATATGCATAGTCGTAGAAACCATGTAATACACATCGCCCACCCGGATGACATCCGGATCGGGGAAATCGGAAAAAATCAGTGGGTTGGTATAGGTCCCGTCACCATTGTCGCTGTATGATTGGTATTGAAAGTCGGGTCGCGGGTAGTTTTCATTGGCATATTCCTGATACCAATGATAAACTGGCCACGGACAAGCTTCCGGGTCGTTTAGGAAAGTATAAGGTTCGCCCTCGGCCGGTGGTTTTCCTGTAAACTGGGAGAGCAAATCGGGGCTTGTAAAAAGAAGCCAGCTCACATTGCCGGTGTCGTCCATAATCTTTTTGAAGTTAGCCCCAAAACCATCGCCCCCGGCAGTGCCGGTGTGGCCTTTTCCCCAGGAACTCTCGTACTTTTCATCGGCCCAATCCATTTCTGTAATCACAATGGGCGCGAAATCAGCAACAGGTTTAACCTGCTGGTCCCACTCTTGCTTAAACACCTCGTAGCCATCGGCGCTGCCAAACCAACCGGGATAGACGTGTACGGCGTAGCCGATATTCTCACCTTCAATCGGATTAAGGGCGAAACCTTTGTACTGCGACTGGTAGCCGGAACCCGGAATCCAGAGCACATTGTGAAAGCCATTTTCGCGTATTTTATCGACGATGGGCTGAAAAATTTCCTTCAGCACATCAAAGTGCGCCTGCGCATTTGAGCCTTCAGTTCCATCGGCCAGGCGAATCCGAACCGGCTCATTGGCCAGTTCAAGCATGATCTCATCGCTGTTTTTTATTTTTGGATGCTTCGACACAATATCCCAAACGGTCATCAGGTATTGCGCATAGTTGTAATCATCTTCGAGCCCGATCACTTCAGGACAAACCCCGGGAGGACGCATAATCACATACAGTCCTTTCGATATGGCATATTCCGCCATCGGGACAAAAACTTCATCCAGGTATTTTCTAAACCGATCTTCGTTAAAACAATTCGGAAGTTCGTGGCCATCGGGCGTACAACCGGGCGTATTGCTCCAATAAGGGTCCATGTGCAAACGCAAAAAGTTCATCTTCCAGCCGGCATCCAGAATATCGTCAATCAAACCTTGATTATAGGCCAAACAAGCATTCACATTATAATTGGTCCATTTGGTTCCCCGCTCATTAAACCAGGGACTATACGTCTGTGCAAAACCATGTAAATTAACAATATTCCCGTGCGGGTCTTTCAGATAACGGCCTTCAACCTGTAATTTGGGAGTGGGCATGCCTTCCCAGGCATTAACATTAGAAGCCCATAAAAAAAACAGTAGCAGGAACAAGCGTTCCGGTAATCGTTTTCTCATAAGTCGGGTTTGGTTTCTCGTTAAGTTTTTATTCCGTCGCTACATTTCAGGTCTACGGCCCCGCTTCAGGGAAACATCGAACCTGACATACCGGTTGGAAAAATAATGAAAGGCCGACAGACTGACTTTCAATTACAGACATAAGTTTTCAAAATTTGGATATATTGAAAGGAAAAAAACCGAAGTCCCGACACTACTTCCACAACAAATCAAAATAGCCTTTTTCGTTGATATGATGCGGCCTGTCATCCCAAATCTTATAATCATACCAGCCATAGTTTGAAACATCATTAAACGACCCGGAATTTTCGGAACCTAATGAAATAAAACCAGCATTATATTGAGTTCTCCCTCCATCAAACGATTCAAGATAGTTTGTGTCAAAACTCATGTTTCTCATTTTTGCAGAATAGCCTATGCAGTCTGTGTAAATTATTATGAAATATATTCTTCCAAATCCGGAAAGTATCGTTATACACCCCTCACTCACATCAAACCATCAATCGGGTTCTTTTCTATCCGGCAATGAAAAATTAGGAACATAAAACGTCCTTCCCTGATATGTTTTTTCCCATCCAACAGCCTCTCCAAGGTCGCCCGCAAGGGTTTACATCGTTTTTTTTTTCGCTTCAAATCAACCAACCGGCCGGAATTTTCCTGTTTCGCCAGCCTGTTTTACAAAACTTGACGTAATAAATTTTACCTGCCAGCTAATTTAAACCCAGTACAAAAAACAAGCTATTTAAGGGCGTCATCCCGTCCGGCAGTTGCCTGGTCGGGATCCCTGTCGTCAACTACCTGGGTGGCATATGGCAACAGATGCTGAAACAAGTTCAGCATGACGGCGTTTCGGTGATGGCCTGTCGTTCGGCCGCGGCCTACGGGGATTTTGAACCCGGAAAACAAGGGAAGGGAATCCGGGGCAGAGACTGGTAAGCGGCCCTGTTTGAGGAGGTACGACGAGTTGGGCTGTGTAATATTCCCGTTAGGAAAAATAACCCAGGCCGATCTCTCCGTAATCAGAACCGCATCGCTTTGCGGCGCATGTAACATTTATTCTCGGATCAACATTTGTGGCTGCGCCTGGTTTCCGCCGCTTGTGCCACCCCCTGGTTTACCCCGGCAGTTGCCGGATTACCTGGGGCTACCCGTATTTAATCCCTCCTGAATTCCCGGTCGGCAGTCATTCATATCCTGAAACGTCACCTCGCCGATCAGGTTTTGCAGTCTGACCTTTAAACCCACCGGGATTTTGTACAGAAGAACAAGCTTTGAAAAGGGGTGGGCAGGCCGTCAAAACGCCCGGCCGAGGGTTCATTTTGACAAAATTTTTGCTTCCTTTTTATCGACTGAAAAAGGAAGGGCCCGTCCGGCCGGAGGACAAAAACATAAACAAATACATTCTTGGTGGATTTTTGGCTTCGTGACTTCGTGTTGAAAACTTCTTTTCGGAGGTGGTAAAAACAAGCCCGGCTGATCTCTCCGTAATCAAAACCACACCGCTTTGCGATGCTTGAAACGGGTGTTTCCTGATCAACGCTTGTGGCTGCGCCTTGTTTCCGCCACCCGTGCCAACCCCGGGTTTCTCCGGCAGTTGCCGGATTACCCGGGGCTACCCATCTTTCACCCTTCCGGGGTTTCCGGTTGACACCGGAGGTTTGGATAATTGGTCATTGCTGCTTACAGCTAAAAAGTTGCCAACTGTAAAATCAACACGAAGACACGAAAACACGAAAGTTATTGGTGATTCCTTATTTGCTGCTTATCGGTTATTTGAAATAAATACATTCCTGGTGGCTTCGTGACTTCGTGTTAAAAACTTTTGTACGGAGAAACAGGTTTTGAAAAAGGGCAGGCAGGCCGTTCCGCCCCGGGTGCGCCGGTTTTTAACCGGCAATGAGCGAATGCGCGGTTAAAAACCACGCCACCCGCAGCACAACAACTGGCAAAGGTCTGCAAAATGCAGGTTTTTCTCCTCCTGTCAAGAGCTTGTCCCGAATTTGATTCGGGAAGGAGCACCCGCGTAGCGGGGGAGGGGTTAAATTTAAAACTTCCTCCATTTCATTTAAACAAAACCATGTTAACTTTTTTAGCCCTAATCCGGCTGTTCCAATCAGGGATTCAGGGTAGAAACAGCCAGATTTTTCAAATATATCAAAGGAGATTTAAAAAGAAGAAAGAAAAAAAGCAGACCTGTAAGCCGGGTTCTGTTTCTCGGAAAACCGGGACCTCTATCATTTATCTGGCTGTAACATTGCTGTTACAATCTAGCAGCCTACCCCTCATGATAATCAGGACCGGAGTCCTGAAACAGGGCGGGCAACCCTGTGAGCGTAAACGCTGATCATGATATATTTGGCTTTGCAACCCATGAGACGTACGGCTTTCGGGATCGCCCCCGAAACCGGTGAGCTCTTACCTCACCTTTTCACCCTTATCCGGCAAGCCGGACGGTTATTTTCTGTTACGTTACTAAAAGCTTTCGCCCTTCTTCCCGTTAGGAAGCATGGCGCCCTGCGTTGCCCGGACTTTCCTCCTTCCCGGTTACGGGAAAGCGATAGAGCGGTCTGCGCGGCAAAGGTAGTAAAATTAATGCTCAGAATAAACGTCCCTGCCAGGTAGCGCGTTCTTCGAGACGTTTTTCCAGTTTGGCGGCAAACTCAAAGTTTTTCAATCCCCAGTTGGGCGCGATGACCATGCCCGCCGGGGCCTGGCTCACAAATCGTTCAACGACGATGGCCGGGTTTAGCAACTCAAGGTAATCGACCACCAGGTCGATGTATTCTTCGACCGAGAAAAGCTGAAAAGCTTCGGGATGCAGTTCGTACTCAAGCGCCATCCGGGTTCCTTTATGAATTTGCAGCTGGTGCAACTTGAGGTTTTCAACAGGAAGCTGTGAAATTACCCGGGCCTGGCGGAGAAAGTCGTCCCGGTTTTCGCCCGGCAAACCCAGGATCAGGTGGGCGCAGTTGTGAATGTTCCGGCGGGCGGTTTCTTCCAGGGCCCACCGGGCTTCGGCAAACTGGTGCCCCCGGTTGATGTGGCGCAGCGTGTGGTCGTTTACCGACTCAATGCCGAACTCAACCATCAGGTAACACCTTTCCGACAATCCGGCCAGGTAATCCAGGATCTCTTCATTCACACAATCGGGGCGTGTACCCAGCACCAGGCCAATCACTTTCGGATGCGACAGGGCCTCTTCGTACCGTTCTTTCAACACCGGCAGGTCGGCGTAGGTATTTGAGTAGGCCTGAAAATACGCGAGGAAACGCATCGACTTATATTTGCGGGCAAAAAACTCAACCCCCTCATAAAGTTGTTCCGAAATGCTTTTCTCCAGGCGGCAATAATCGGGTTTGAAGGTCTTATTGTTGCAGTACGAACAGCCGTTCAGGGCCTTGGACCCATCGCGGTTCGGACAGGTAAACCCCGCGTCAACCGATACTTTCTGTACCCGGTCGGTAAATTTATTGCGAAAGTAAGTCGGAAAATCGTTGTACCGTTTCTGATGTCCCCAGGGAAATTTCTGTTCGGTCATTCGTTTAAATTATGCGGCAAAATTAGTGATTAAGTCCAAAGGATAAAACGGGAATACGATTTCGTTTCATTCACAAAAACAACATTTTTCGACTGCTCCCGAACCCGGCTTATCAACACATGTTGAAAACTTTAAACCACGAACCATCCGGCTTTCGCCTTCTATGTAAGCCTGATTTCCTAAATTTATACGAAACCTGTAAACCAAAAACGATGTTTAGCGCAAAAGATATTTCGGACATGGAAGAAAGAGGAAGCGACCATCGGATTGTTTCTGAGCAGATTGAGAACTTTAAAAAGGGGTTTCCTTTTTTGAAATTGATCGGGGCGGCCACGGTCGGCAAAGGGATTATCCGGTTGAATGACACGGATATCGCCCAAAACATGGCTTATTTCGAGGAACAGGTAGCGCAGGGGACCAGCCTGCTGAAGTTCGTCCCGGCCTCGGGCGCTGCCAGCCGGATGTTTAAAGCCTTGTATGAAGCCCGTGAAAACCTGGAAAAGGGAATTCCGGAAGAAGAAATCAGGGCAAACCAGGAAATGAAACCACTTTTTTCGGGACTGAAAAACTTCGCTTTTTATAACGAATTAAAAGAACTTGCCGGCAGAGCGCCCGAAGAATTGCCGGTTGGCGAACTGCTCGGCCTGATATTAACCGAAAGCGGTTTAGACTACGGCAACCTGCCCAAAGGCCTGTTAAAATTTCACCATGCCGGCGACCATACACGAAGCTCCTTTGAAGAACATTGCGTTGAAGGCGCCCTTTACGCCCAAAATGCAGATGGAAAAGTAAAAATCCACTTCACGGTTTCGCCCGAGCACCAACAGGCATTCGAAAGGCACCTGTCGGGCATCAAAGCCCGGCACGAAAAAGAATTCCGGGTAACTTATGAGATTATGTTCAGCCGGCAAAAACCGGCAACCGACACCATTGCCGTCACCCCTGACAATGAGCCGTTCCGCAACGACGACGGCAGCCTGCTGTTTCGGCCCGGCGGACACGGGGCCCTGCTTTCGAACCTGAACGAACTGGACGCCGACCTGGTGTTTATCAAAAACATCGATAATGTGGTGCCCGACTACCTGAAACCAGAAACGGTGAAATATAAAAAGGCGCTGGCGGGTTTGTTATTGCGGCTGCAGCATAAAATATTCAGCTACCAACAAATCCTCGACACCCATCATTATTATGCGCTCGACAGCGCCTTCTTTGCCGAGGCGGTCAACTTCCTCGAAAATATCCTTTATATTCAACCGCCGGCAGACCAATATTACACGGAGAAAGAAAACCTGTACCATTACCTGAGATCGAAATTTGACCGGCCAATCCGGGTTTGCGGCATGGTAAAAAATGAAGGCGAACCGGGCGGGGGGCCCTTCCTGGCCGAAAATGCCGACGGGTCTGTCTCGCTGCAGGTGGTCGAAAGTTCGCAGATAGACCCCGACAACATCGAACAAAAAGCGATTACCGACGACGCCACCCACTTCAACCCCGTTGACCTGGTTTGCGCGTTCAAAAACTATAAAGGCGAAAAATACGACCTGAACAAGTATACAGATCCGGCCACCGGGTTTATTTCCAAAAAGTCGAAAGACGGGAAAGCGCTCAAAGCGCAGGAACTACCCGGGTTATGGAACGGTGCTATGGCTGATTGGAACACGCTTTTTGTGGAAGTTCCGATCATAACTTTCAATCCGGTAAAGACAATAAACGACCTTTTAAGAAAAGAGCATCAGCCGGAGTAAGTTGTTTCAAAAACAATTTCTAAATTTGCAACTGCAATTTTCTTTATATGGACGAGGACGCAAGGGATTATTTCGAAAACGAAGAAATCATTGAAGCAGTTAAGCGTTTCAAAAAAATGATCAAAACCCAGGAGTTCGGATATTTTGACGTATTCGAGTTTGAAGGGATTATTGACTATTTCCTGGACGAAGGAAAAATCAAACTTGCATACCAGGCCGCCGAAAACGGGATGGCCATTCACCCCGCGTCCACCAGCCTTCAAATTAAAAAAGCCCAGATCCTGCTTGTTGACGGACATGCCGAAGAAGCGCTTGAACTGGTGCGTCTGGCCGAACTGGTTGAAAAAAACAATTCGGACGTGTACCTGGTCAGGGGTTCGTCCTTAATCATGCTCGGCATGGTTGACGAAGCCATCGATGCATATGAACAATCGATCAGGTACAGCGATGACGATCAGGATGAATTGCTTTACAACATCGGGGTCACACTTGGACAGGCCGGTGAAGCCGAAAAAGCCGTCGGCTTCCTCGAACGAGCCTACCGGATCAATCCTGAAAACGAACTTGTTTTGTACGAATTAGGGTACTATTTCGATAAAGTACAGGATTTCGACAAGAGTATCCGCTATTACGATGAATACCTGGATATCGATCCGTTTAATTCGTCGGTATGGTATAATCTCGGAATCACTTACAACCGCCTTGGCAAACACGACGAAGCCGTTGATGCTTACGACTATTCGATTGCCCTGCAGGATGATTTTGAACAGGCCTGGTTTAACAAAGCCAATGCCCTTTCGAACAGCAACCGGTACCGCGAAGCAATTGAATGTTACCTGGAATACCTGGAACGCGATAAAGAAAACGACGACGCCTACTGCTACCTGGGCGAATGTTACCTGAACCTCGACCAGTACAATGACGCTTTGGTTAACTACCGGAAAGCCATCCGGCTCAACAAAAACAACTCCAATGCCTGGTATGGCTGCGGCATGATCATGTGGATAGAAGGCAAGCTGACCGAAGCCCTGGCCTTTGTAAAAAAAGCCTTGAAACTGGATGACGAAAATCCCGACTTCTGGCTGATTTACGGGAAAATCAACCACGAGCTCGACAATTTCGACCAGGCTGAAACGGCTTACGAAAAAGCAACCGTCCTCGACCCCGACAACCCCGATTGCTGGGTATCTTATTCCGAAATGGAATACGACCGCAGCAACCTGAATAAAGCCATTGACATTTTAAAAAGCGCATACAAAATACTTTCCAACGATTCAGGAATCAATTACCGGCTAACCGCTTATTTGCTCGAAAATAAAGATGAAGTATCAGCCACCGGTTACTTTGAAAAAGCCCTGGAGATCGATTTTAACAGCTACCGCGACTTATTTGATTTTTACCCCGAAGCCAGCCAAAACGAATCGATCAGGAAACTCATCAAGAAATTTCAATCCACCAAACTATAAAATAATGAATTTTAATTTGCCATTTATCCCTGAGAGGCCGGATAAACCAAGACATTCGGGTCTCACCATGGTTATGGACAAAGGACTAAGCCTGCGTGAGGCTGAAGATTTTTGCGACGTCTCCTCTGAATACGTTGATCTGGTCAAATTAGGCTTCGGAACAGGCTTGCTCACTCCAAAACTGAAAGAAAAAATCAAACTGTACCAACAGGCTGGCCTGAAACCTTATTTCGGGGGAACACTTTTCGAAGCCTTTATTGCACGGGATATGTTTGATGATTTCCGCAGATTTATTTCCGAAAGCGGCGTCGATACTGCCGAGGTTTCCGACGGGGTACTTCCCATCGAACACGGGAAGAAGTGCCAGTACATTGAAACGCTTTCGAAAGATCTCGTGGTTTTGTCCGAAGTAGGAACCAAGCTGAAAGGCAAAGAGATTTCAAACGAAGAATGGGTCTCGTGGATGCAGACCGAATTGCAGGCCGGCGCCTGGAAGGTGATTGCTGAGGCCCGTGAAAGCGGGAATATCGGTATTTATAACGAAGACGGCTCAGCCAACTCCAAACTGATCCTGGATATCCGCAAACAACTCAACGCCGACCAGATTCTTTGGGAAGCTCCTTTAAAAAGCCAGCAAGTATGGTTTATCAAATTATTAGGAGCCAACGTAAACCTGGGAAACATTGCCGAAAACGAGGTCATCCCGCTCGAAACACTCCGCCGGGGACTCCGCGGCGACACCCTGCTTAGCTTTTTGCCCTGCAGATAGCCATTTTTGTCCGATAAATACAAACAGCTTCAACGGTATCATCAAACCCTTGAAGCTGTTTTCATTTTGCTGTTTTCTTTCAGCAGCAATCTTTGATATGGCCTAAAGCAAAAAATAAAGCCGTCCCAAATTTGCTTTGAGACGGCCGTTATGGCTTCGGGATGACGTCGTTTAACTTATCCCAAGCGGTGCGGACGGGATTCGAACCCGCGACCCCCGGCGTGACAGGCCGATATTCTAACCAGCTGAACTACCGCACCAAATTGTACTTAAGCATCATTCTTTTTGCGGTGCGGACGGGATTCGAACCCGCGACCCCCGGCGTGACAGGCCGATATTCTAACCAGCTGAACTACCGCACCAATAAAGGTTTTCACAATGATACTCAATGTACTTTTTTAAAGAACCAACCTCCTGAAATCCGTTTCTCAAAAGGCTTTGCAAATATATACTTTCTTTTTTTCTCTGCAATAGCAACAAATAAAAAAATAGCAGGAAAAACAGCCGTGAAAATTGGGCTTTCAGTAACAATCTTATTTTCAATACCCAAAATTCGGGCCTATTTCACCAGGTTTCCCGGATTCAGTCTCTTTTCTCCGTTCCAGCGGTAAGCCGTCAGTTTTCCTTTCCTGCTCACGCACGAATCGAGGCAACAAATATTGGGTTCAATAATATTCGAGCCGTTTTTCATGCAATAATGGCCAAAAAAAACAATCGGGTCTTTTTTCGGATAAGGCTTTCGGCTAATAATGATTTCCTCGGGGATGGTGTAGAAAGGCAAATCGAACCGGCTCTCGAACGAAAGCTCCCGGAAGGTTTTCCCCCAGGGATCGATCCACCATTTCGACCGGAATGAACGATGCGGACGGCCATCCCTGTCAAAAACCAACAAATCTTTAGGCAACTGAAAGTCAATTCCCTTGCAGGTTTCCCAAAATGCCCGGGCTACTTCCGAATTGTTTTTACCAATGCTTCTCAGAAACGACTTTTTTAATTTTGGCTCGGTCAGCTGCTCTTTTAACAGGCGAATATTCTCGTCCTGCCAGCAAGCATGTACAACACGTATTTTCTCAAATTCCAGAAACATTGGCAAGGTACGCATCCATTTAATATGGCTGTTCCATTCGTCCATATTTGAGGCAAACTCACTTAAAGTCGGATTGAGATCGAGGCGCAAGCGCGACCAGCGTTTACTTAGACGCTTACCTTGTTTATCCAAAAGTGAATAATAGATCGCGTTGATTTCGTGGTTTCCAAGAATGACGTACGCATGTCCGTTTTCGGCCATGGCACGGATCATCCGGATGGTCTCCCTGATCTGAAATCCCCGGTTAATAAAATCGCCGACAAAAACGGCTTTCCGTTCAGGGTGCGAATAGACCTGCCCCGATGAGTTGTACCCCATCTGGCTCAATAAAACTTTCAACTGATCTGCCTGACCATGTACGTCTCCTATAATGTCATACATAAAAATTGCCCGGTTTTACCGGGCAATTTATTATTTTTTCATGAGAAACGGGTCGATTTGGCAAGCTAAAATCAGGTTAATTCTGCTTCAATAAATCCGCCTAATTTCAAGTACCGTTCGTAGATGGCCTGGTACTTCGCAACATTCTCCGGAATCGGGTGGTATTCGGTTTCAACCCCACCGCCCATTTTTGCCTGTGCTTCTTCGGTTGTCGCGTACACCCCGGCCACTACAGCGGCAGCCATCGCCGAACCAAGGGCGCAGGCCTGTTCTGAACGGGCCACTTTGATCGGCATATTCAATACATCTGAAACAATCTGCATCACCAGGGGCGATTTTTTAGCGACGCCTCCAAGAGCAATGACCCCGTCAATCCGGACGCCCTCGCGGATAAAACGGTCGACAATAGCTTTCGAACCAAAAGCGGTTGCTTCTACCAATGCTCTGAATATACGCGGAGCATCGGTGCCCAGGCTAAGCCCGGCCACAGCGCCTTTCAGATTTTGGTTGGCATCCGGTGTCCGGCGTCCGTTCATCCAGTCGACAGCCAACACGCCGGTTTCGGCAATCGGCAATTCAGCAGCAGCTTTGCTTAATTCGGCAACCAGTTTATCCGACATTTCATCCAGCAGTTTCCGGCGGATTTCATCATTCACGAGGCTTGTTGCCGACAGGATTTGTTCGGCAGGCCACATCAACACGCGCTTAAACCATGCATAAATATCGCCAAAAGCCGATTGTCCAGCCTCCATCCCCAACATGCCCGGAATTATGGAACCATCCACCTGTCCACAAATTCCGGCAATCAGTTTATCGCCGGACTCTTCCATCGGGGTCACCAGCATATCGCAGGTGGAAGTCCCCATGACTTTACTCATGTAGTAGGGCTGAATTTCGGCTCCAACTGCTCCCATATGAGCATCAAAAGCCCCTACCCCAACTACAACGTCGGTTGAAAGTCCCAGTTTTTGGGCCCATTCTTCGGTGAGTGTGCCGACCGCTACATCGCAGGTATAAGTTTCCTTGAACATCCGGTCGCGTAACCCGCTGAGAATGGGGTCGAGCGACGTTAAAAACTCCTCGGAAGGCAAACCGCCGAAAGCTTCGTGCCACATGGCTTTATGTCCCGCTGCGCACCGGCTTCGCTTCAAGGTTTTTGGCCGGGTCTTGCCGGTCAGTATGGCCGGAATCCAGTCGCAATGTTCGACCCAACTGTGAGCAGCCCTTAAAACGCCGGCATCAGCTCGCGAAACGTGCAGAATTTTCGACCAAAACCATTCCGACGAATAAATTCCGCCTTCATACTTGGTAAAATCAATCTCCCATTTGCGGGCCAATGCGTTAATTTCATCCGCCTCTTTTACCGCGGTGTGATCTTTCCACAGCACGAACATCGCGTTCGGATTTTCCTCAAACCCCGGGGTTAAAGACAAAGGTGTGCCTTGTTCGTCGACCGCTACCGGAGTTGATCCGGTAGTATCGACCGAAAGACCAACCACATTTTCGGCAACGCCTGCCGGGGCCTGTTTTAAGGCCTCAACAATGGTCTGCTCCAGACCTTCCAGGTAATCTTTCGGGTGCTGGCGAAATTGATTTTTTGAAGGATCGCAATACAGGCCTTTTTTCCAGCGCGGGTATTCGAACACCACACTGCTCACCTCTTCGCCGGTTTCCACATTCACGATGAGCGAACGCACCGAGTCGGAACCATAATCCAGTCCAATCGTATATTTTGCTTTTGTCATTTTTAACAGTTTTTATTCTATTGTCCGTAATAAGCGTCTTTCCCGTGTTTACGCAGAAAATGTCTGTCTAACAACGTTCGAGACATGGCTGTGTCAGGATTAAGCTGAAATGAACGGAAAGTCATCTTGGCGACTTCTTCCATCACCACGGCATTATGAACCGCATCATGGGCATCTTTTCCCCACGAAAAAGGAGCATGGTTATTCACCAACACGCCCGGAATATAGTCGGGATTCAAACCCTTGAAACATTCAACGATCACATTTCCGGTTTCCAGTTCGTAGGCCCCGTTTATTTCGTCATCCGTCATTTTACGGGTACAGGGAATTTCGCCGTAGAAATAATCGGCCTGCGTAGTACCCACTGCCGGAATGGCTTTGCCCGCCTGTGCCCAGCTGGTTGCCCATTCGGAATGGGTATGCACAATGCCGCCGATATGTTTGAAATGCTGGTATAAAACGAGGTGGGTGGCGGTATCGGACGAAGGTTTATATTTGCCTTCCACCAGGTTCCCGTCGAGGTCGAGCACCACCATATCATCCGGTTTCATGCCATCGTACGAAACCCCGCTGGGTTTAATGACCACCAAACCTTTTTCCCGGTCAATCCCACTGACATTACCCCAGGTAAAAATCACCAGGCCATGTTTCACCAGATCCAGATTAGCCCGGCAAACCTGTTCTTTCAGTTTTTTCAGCATTTTTTCAATATTTATACATCAACATGATTTTTACCAGAAATAGATGTAAAATGCCACAGTCAGTCCAATAATCACCAGGGTATGGAAAAGATCCCACTTTGTCCAGCTGGCCCGTGTTGCTGCTTTTTGAGCGGTCGTAGCCGATGCAAAAGTCAGGCCTTCGATTTGCGCTGCCGGCGCCGGCCGTGTGAACATACTGACCACAACAATCACCAGCATACTAAACGCCAGCATGCCTCCGCTAAAGAACAGCCAGTTTACATCGTAAAACAAAACGTAGAAGAAGTTATTTACACCGTGGTCAGCAGCCCAGAGTTTTACATCTTCATAACCGGCATCCCCGGCGATAGTTGTATACAACACTTTTGCTCCGAGGCGCAGCACACCGATGATAAAACCGGCAATCATTCCCCACATCCCTCCCTTGGGAGTCGGCCGGGTTGAAAGAATCCCCAGTAGGAAAGCCGCCGCAATACCCGGCGCCAATACCGATTGAACATCCTGTAAATAGTTATATAATACGCTTCCGATGCTTCTCATAATGGGAATCCACAAAACGCCCAGCACCACCACAACGACCGTTGCCACACGGCCAACCCGAAGCAATTTGGCTTCACTGGCCTGCGGACGGTATTTTTTGTAAAAGTCGATGGTAAAAAGCATCGACGACGAATTGAACAAAGAAGCCAGCGAACTCATCAAAGCCGCCAAAATACCGCAAACCACCAATCCTTTTACTCCGGCCGGCAACAGTTTAGACACCAGTGTCGGGAAGGCAGCATCGGACGATGTTAAGGTAAATACTTCGCCGTTAATCACCACTCCTTTTTGAGCCATGGCAAAGGCAATCATCCCCGGGATCATGAACAGAAATACGGGAGTTAACTTCAGGTAAGCGCCAAAAATGGTTCCGCGACGGGATTCTGTTTCGTTTTTACCCGATAATACGCGTTGCACGATAAACTGGTCGGTACACCAATACCAGAAACCAATGACTGCCGAGCCGATAAATACGCCCAGCCAGGGAAAATCCGAATCCCTGTTGCTTCGTATCAGGTTGGTCATGCTGTCGCCGTACTCATTCACTTTCACAGCGGAAGCAATCGACATCACCTCGTCCCAGCCGCCAACAGCCTTCAGCCCAAGTACAACAATGATTAACGAACCTAAAAGCAAGATCGGAGTTTGCAACACCGAGGTATAGAGTACCGATTTCATACCGCCGATTACGGTGTAAACAGCGGTCAGTAACACCAGTCCAACGGCTGAGATCCAGAAAAAGTCGATCCCCCAGATACTTTCGATGCCAAATACTTCTTTAAACACCAAACCTCCGGCGTATACGGTTACAGCCACTTTAGTCAACACGTAACTAACCAGGGAGATTAGTGAAAGGATGGTTCTCGATTCGGGATTATAACGTTTTTCAAGAAACTCGGGCATCGTGGTGACCATGCTCCGGGAATAGAAAGGAACAAAAACCCAGCCCAGGATCAGGATCATCCAGCCCTGAATTTCCCAGTGCGCCATCGCCATCCCGCTCGAAGCGCCGGCGCCGGCCAGTCCGATCAGGTGCTCAGATCCAATGTTTGAGGCAAAGATGGAAGCCCCGATTGCAATCCAGGTAGCATCCCGACCAGCTAAAAAATAGTCTCCCGAGGTTTCCTCTTTTTGTTTGAACACCCAGGCAATAATTCCGATCAGTGCAAGCGCAAAAATTCCGATTACGATCCAGTCTAGTAAAGCCATTCAATTTAAGTTTAAGTTTATTGTATTCGTTGTTTGTTACTGCAAGCCTTTAGACAGGTGATAATACAGATCATTCCATCTCAATTCTTTTTTGAATTCAGGAATCGTGGTTTGCTCGTCAATGACGACCAACTCCAGGTTGATCATTTCAGCAAAATCTTCCAGGCTTTCACGGTTCAGCGCCATTGAGAAACTGGTGTGGTGCGCCCCTCCTGCATAAATCCAGGCTGCCGCGCCGATTTCCAGGTTGGGCATCGGGATCCAAAGCGCCCGGGCAACCGGTAATTTGGGTAGCGGTTTGGCTTTAATCGATTTCACCGGATTTAAAATCATTCGCATACGGCCGCCCATGTCCACCAATGAGGCATTGATTCCGTCACCTTCAGGAACATCAAAAACCAAACGGGCCGGGGCATCTTTACCGCCGATACCCAGCGGATGCACCTCAATGGCAGCTTTTCCTCCGGCAATCGACGGACAAATTTCCAGCATATGAGCGCTCAATACGGCCGGTTGTGCCGGGTCGAGGTGATACGTATAATCTTCCATGAAGGAACAACCGCCTTCCAATCCGGTTCCCATGACTTTCATGATGCGGACCAGGGCCGATTGTTTCCAGTCGCCTTCAGCGCCAAATCCGTAACCCTGGGCCATCAGGCGCTGACTGGCCAAACCCGGAAGTTGTTCCAGGCCGGTCAGGTCTTCGAAGTTTGTCGTAAATGCTTTGTAACCGTTCTGATCCAGAAATTTTTTCATTCCCAGTTCAATTTTTGCCTGGTAACGAACGTTTTTATCCGATTTATCCGCAAGCTGATATTCAGCAGCATAAACATCCATCAGGGCATCAATATCTGCTTCGCTTACCGTAGCCATACTGGCAACCAATTCGCCTACGCCATGGTAATTCACCTGCCAGCCAAGCACTTTTTGCGCTTCCACTTTATCTCCTTCGGTAACGGCTACATGCCGCATGTTGTCGCCGAAACGGCAAATTTTCAACGATTTTGATTCGTGATATCCGACAGCTGCCCTTGACCAGTCGCCCAGTTTTTTCTGAACCTGCTCATCCTGCCAGAAACCGACAACCACTTTGCGGTTCAAACGCATCCGGGTGCAAATAAACCCAAATTCACGGTCGCCGTGAGCCGACTGGTTCAGGTTCATAAAGTCCATATCAATTTCATTCCAGGGAATATCACGGTTAAATTGGGTATGGAGGTGAGCAAAAGGTTTGCTGAGCACACCCAAACCCTGAATCCACATTTTGGCAGGTGAAAACGTGTGCATCCAGGTAATCAGTCCGATACATTTTTCGTTGCTGTTGGCAGCCAGGCATAAATTGTAAATTTCGGCCGGTGTGGTAACCACCGGTTTAAACACAATTTTAACAGGAATGTGTGACGAGGCATTCAACGCGTTGGCAATGGTTTCCGAATCCTGGTCAACCTGTTTCAGAGTTTTGGGTCCGTACAAATGTTGACTTCCGGTTACAAACCATACTTCTAAACTTTTGAAATCATTTTTTTCCATCTCAGTTGTCGTTTTTATGTTATATTATATTTTTATAATTCGTCCAATATCTTTGTCCTGATCATCATCGGACAGGTAGCTGTAATAAAACGCACCCTTTTTCGATTCGGTCGAGTCTTTTTTGTTTGATCGTTTCAGCAGTCCAAGCGACAATACTTTCTTTCTGAAGTTTCCGGGATCGAGCGGCCGTTGAAAAATGGCTTCATACAAACCGCGAAGCTGTGTCAGGGTAAACAATTCGGGCAACAGTTCCGGCCCCACCAACTGGTAACCTGCCTTTTGCTGTAATTTCGACAAGGCTTTTCCGACAATCTCATCATGGTCGAAAATCAGATCAGGTTTTTTCTCCAGCGGAAACCAGTCGGCCCCGTATTGATGCACAATTTCTTCGTCGTGTTTATCCAATCTGATCAGGGCATAATAGGCAATACTGATCACACGGGCCGCCGACTCACGGTCCGGTTGGGTAAAGGCAGCCACCTGCTCCATGTAAATCTGATCCAGACCGGTCGTTCTTTTTAATATGCGTGCGGCCGCTTGGTCTGCCGATTCATTATCCTGGATGAAACCGCCCAAAAGCGACCAGTTTCCCTTTGCCGGTTCAAAACTGCGGGGGTAAAGCAGTAATTTAAGTTCACCGTCCTTGTATCCAAAAATCACACAGTCCACAGCCACATAATGCTGCGGGTGCTCTCCGTAAAGTTCCTTCAGAAGATTTTTCTTGATTGCATCCATACGAGTCAAAATTATAAAAGTAATATGTACTCTTAATGAGAATTGTTCTTTTTTTTCTCTCTTATGCTACAAAACATGCGAAATAAAAAAGCCATCCGTCGGCTGGAGGATGGCTAAATTATGAATTTAATCTCTTTAAACAGATCAACTCCTTATTTTGGAACCTTTCGTGGCAAAGAAAATCAGATATAGATAGTAAACAAACAAACAGCTAATAGCTAAAACAACCGAGCCGGTAGCGGTTTGTTGGATGGCGCCCATAAGCGGTGTCAGAATAGCTTGCACCGATAACCTAAGTGGCAATAACCCCGGAAGCCACTTTGGTAAGCGGGCCAAGGTCTTCGAGAGCCAGGTTACAGATGGTGGGCCACATAATCGAGTGAACCAAACCTGTTCCGAGGAACAATCACAAGGCAACCGTACTTGCGCTGGCGCCAATTGCCAACAATGCGGCTACCAGGGCAGCCCCGCCAAAGGCGGCATAAGGTAAGGATCTGTCGGTTTAAAAATCCAGTTTAATCGATCCTTTGGCACGAATGAACAGCTTGTGACATGTCCCCCGCCCAAACACATGTTCGAGTGTTTTCACATACTTATCGAGCAAATCCTGGGGAACAAAAGCCTGAATGGTACCTCCAAATCCGCCGCCGTGAACGCGCCACGCGCCTTTTCCTTTTAACACCATCTCACTCAATGCCAGTCCTAATGAAACAACCTGCTCATCTTTATGAACGACGTCGAAAATATTTTGATTGTACATGTATGAGCTGTATCCCGATTCAACAACCATCTTGAGGAATGATTGAAAATCGTTGTTTTCAAGAGCAGCAACCTGATCGACCACCCGTTGGTTATCTCCCTGAAAGTGATAGGCGCGAAGAATAGCCCGGTCGCCGGTTTTTTGACGTATCTCCGGGATTTTTTCAACAATCTGCTCCAGCGTTACCTGCCGCAACACGTTTGCTCCGAGTTCGGCGGCAACCGATTTCATCTCCGTCGGCAAAGAAGCATATTCTGCCTGCGAGGCCGGATCGTCATGACCACCGCCAACGTCGGTAATCACCAGGGCAAAACCTGTCGATACAAAATCAAAATCAACTTCTTTTACAATTGGATTGGCCGGATCTTCAAAATCAATGGTAATCAACCCACCAACCGAACAAGCCGTTTGATCCATCAAACCGCATGGTTTTCCAAAGTATTTATTTTCAGACCATTGCCCGATAATGGCATTTTCGACCCCGCTCATTTTTCCGTTGTTGAAAAGATGGTTCACGATGGCGCCCACCAGTACTTCGAAAGATGCCGACGAGCTCAAACCCGAACCTTTGGGCACACGACCTTCGATACAGGCATCGAAGCCTCCGATTTCGTAGCCCAGCTCTTTCATGCGGGCACAGATGCCTCGGACCAATGAAGCAGAAGTGTAAAATTGGGATTCATCAATACGAAGATCAGAAAGATCAACCTGAAATTCGGGATAACCTGCTGATTTGATACGGATGATATTTGTTCCGTTTTTCGCGGCAACGGCAATATTATCGAGGTTTACTGCTCCGGCAAGCACACGTCCGTAGTTGTGGTCGGTGTGGTTACCGCCGATTTCGGTACGTCCGGGAGAGCTGAACAGCGCCACATCATCGGTTCCGTACAATTTCCCGAATTCGTTCATTAAGCTGGTATAACGGGCAGCCTGCTCCTGTAAAACAGCAGCATCAAGACCGTACAATTCGTGGAACAAAGCGTTGTTCCCTCCGTTTATTTTTTCCGCTAAAGCACTAATTTTTGCCATAATTCGATTTCTAATGAGTTTAATTATTTATTGATTTGTTTTTTGTAATGTAAATCAGGCAGATCGCGCAAGCGTTTTGCAGCCTGCTCTGCAGTGATATCCCGCTGCGGCGAAGCAAGCATTTCGTAACCAACCATAAATTTTTTCACCGAGGCCGACCTCAGCAAAGGCGGGTAAAAGTGCATGTGCAAATGCCATTCAGGATAATCGTTTCCATCGGTCGGGGCCTGGTGTAAACCCGCCGAATAGGCAAACGAAACCTCAAACAGGTTGTCGTATTTCACGGTAAGCTGTTTGTAGATATCAGCCAGACCGGTTCTTTCTTCGTCTGTCAGTTGCAGAATATTCTGAATGGGCCGCCGGCTGATGATCATGGTTTCGAACGGCCAGACAGCCCAGTACGGAACAAGCGCCACAAAATACTCATTCTGAACCAGCAGGCGTTCCTGCTTTTCCAGTTCAGCTTTCAGGTAGTCGCCCAGCAAGGTGGCACCGTGTTTCTCAAAATATGCCTTTTGGGCGACCGACTCTTTGGCTGCCTCGGCCGGAACCGACGACGACGACCAGATTTGCCCGTGCGGATGCGGGTTTGAACAGCCCATGATCGCCCCTTTGTTCTCAAAAATCTGAACATAGTTGATAAAGTCGTTGCTCCCGAGTTCTGCATATTGCTCACACCAAACATCAACGACGTTACGGATATCGGCTACCTCCATTTCCGGCACGGTCAGGCTGTGATTCTCGCTAAAACAAATCACCTTGCAAAGGCCTCTTTCGCTTTGCGCCTGAAACAAACTGCCTTCATCCACTTTACCATGAGGCGTATCGGTCAATAACGCGCTAAAATCGTTTGTAAACACATAGGTGCCTTTATAGTCGGGATTAAGCTTCCCTCCTGCCCTTTCATTTCCAGCACACAAATAACAAGCCGGATCGTACCGTGGCCGTTCATCCGGAACTGCCTTTTCAACTTGTCCCTGCCACGGGCGTTTTGCCCGGTGAGGCGAGACCAAAACCCAATCATTCGTCAACGGGTTCAACCTCTTGTGCGGATGATCTTCAATGTTAAAATTACTCATAAATTAAAATTTCCAACTGGTAGGTACTGGTGGGTAAAAATACAAATATTCCACCGCGGGAGTGAGGGTCAATTTATGTTTTCAAACATATCACAAAGAATTTCGCCTGATCAGTGCAGCCGGATTTGCCAGTTGATCACGGTGCTTTTCAACAATCATATTGGCCAGGGTCGCCCCCATTTGATTAAAATCGGTAGAGATGGTGGTAATTCCGCCTGCAACAACTTCTTTTAGCACGGTGTCGTTGAAAGAAACGATACCCAGGTCCGTTCCAAGCGCCAGATTTTGCTCGGCAGCCATCTTCACCAGGCGAACCAGGTTCCGGTCTGACGGGATAAAATAGGCCTCGCCCTGCTTAATTCTCCGGTTTAACAAACTGCGTAAAATCTCGAAAGGAATCCGGCGTTCTTCGCAAAACTTCTGAAAGCCAACCATTCGCCCTTCAGGCTCTTTCCCTCCCGGAAAAACCATCACCAGCTTATTATACTTTTTCAGCAGATCTTCACCATCCTGCAGCGCACGATACACATCGCCCTCAAAATCCTGATAAACAACAGGGAAGGACTTCAAATCCTCTTTTAACCGGTCGAGGATAAATACCTTATCTTCGGGCAAAACAGAAATAATATCGGCGGTGTGGTCGAACGTGGCCGGCATAATAACATAGGAGGTATATTTACCAGCGCTTTGAAGAATTAAATCTTTAAATAGCTGAAAATTAAAATGATGAAAGTAGATATCTACATTCGACCGGGTATCCAGGCTATTCATAAACGAGGTGTATAAATCTTCCTTAAAGGCGTTCAATTCATCAAAAAGAAGAAAAATCCGCTCATCCCGGTTAATATCGGTGCTGTTTATGTAATACCCTTTTCCAGGGATCGAACTAATCACTCCTTTTGCTTTCAGTTCGTTGAAAGCAACCATCACGGTATCGCGCGAAAGATCAAATTCAACACAAATCTGGTTCAACGAAGGAATCTTGTCGCCTACTTTCAGATTGCCGATTGAGATGGCCTGGTAAATCGAATTGATAATCTGCCGGTATTTGGGAACCCCCAGGGTATCGTCAATTTGTATATTCTTCACAAGTTTGTATTTTCTCAGGTTTTCAGAATTTAAAAGTACAAAAATATCGCCAACAATAACAACCGGTACCCACCGGTACGAAAGATTTAAATATATTTGTATTTCGAAGAAAAGTAAAAAGAAGTCAAATTTACTTAATTACCAATAGAATGAAAATAACCAGTAAAACATTTGGAAAAACACCGGATGGTCAAACAGTTGAACTGTTTAGCCTGACAAACAACCGGCAAGTAACAGTAAATATAACGAATTACGGTGCGGTCATTACCGCTATCATCACACCCGACAAATCCGGAAAAACCGAAAATATTGTGTGCGGATTCGATAAGCTGGAAGATTACCTGAGCGATGCATACCTGGGAAGTTATCCTTATTTTGGCTGTATTATCGGGCGTTTTGGCAACCGAATCGCCAACGGGAAATACCGTATCGACGGTGTTGAATATTCAGGCGCCGTTAACAACGGCCCCAACCATTTACATGGCGGGCTGATTGGTTTTGACCGTCGTGTCTGGAAAGCAGAGCTGTTTGAAGAAGCGGGCAAAGCAGGCGTAAGAATGTCGTACCTGAGTCCCGACAAGGAAGAAGGTTATCCCGGGAATCTGCAGGTAAAATGCACCTACACCCTCGACGAAGAAAACAATCTGTCTATTGATTACGAAGCGGAGACCGACCAGGCAACAATAGTAAACCTGACCAACCACACCTACTTTAACCTGAACGGCAGCGCCGAAAACATATTGACCCACGAGCTGGAACTGACTGCCAAAAAGATGACCGAAGCCAAAGAAATGATCCCGACCGGTAAAATTGTCGCGGTTGAAGGAACCGTTTTTGACTTTACCTCGGGCAAAAAACTTGGACGCGACATTGCCGGATTGGCAGACGGTTACGACCTGAATTACGTGCTCGACAACGAAGACGGCCAGCTGATTTACGCCGGATGCCTGTCGGAAAGCAAATCAGGCCGCGAAATAAAGGTGTTTACCACGCAACCCGGCATCCAACTTTATACCGGCTACTGGATTCCTGAACTGGAAATCGACGGGAAAAAGAAGTTCGGCAGCTACTCGGGCGTGGCGCTCGAAACGCAGCATTATCCCGATTCGCCCAACCACGGCCATTTCCCGTCAACCGTCTTACGCCCAGGTAAAAAATACCGGCAAACAACCATCTACCAGTTTGGAACAAAATAAACCAGGGAGGCTTTACGGCCTCTTTTTTTGCCGTAGCATTTTCGTGAATTTTGCTACTTTTGAATTTGTCTATTTCAAAAAAACCTGAATTTATGAAAACGATTGTTGAACTTTTTGAGACAAGTGTCAGTAAGTATCCCGACAACATCTACCTGTGGGAAAAACAAAACGGCGAATACAAGGGGTTGACTTATAAAGAAACACGTGAAAAAGTACTGCAATTCGCTGCGGGATTGCAAGCCATCGGCATCAAAAAAGGCGACCGGGTCGGGCTGATTTCCGAGGGAAGGAACCAATGGATCATTTGCGAACTGGGAATCTTATACGCCGGGGCCATCAATGTGCCGTTGTCGGTGAAACTGGATGCCAAAACCGAAATTAAATTCAGGCTTGCACATTCGGGGAGCAGGATGGTGATTGTTTCCAACGGACAAGCGCCTAAAATTGAAGAGATCAGAAAAGACTTGTCAACACTTGAAAAAGTGATCTATCTGGACGAAAAAGAAGAACCGGGCGAAAACGACCTCTATTATTATGATGTCATTCACACCGGAAAAACATTTCTTCGTGAAAACAAAAACCTGGTTGAAGAAACCTTCAAGTCGGTTCAGCCCAATGACCTGGCCAATATTTCATATACCTCGGGAACCACCGCCGACCCCAAAGGCATCATGCTCTCGCACCTGAATTATGCGGCCAACGTCATTCAGTCGAACACTCTGATGGAAATCACCCCCGATTGGAGAACGCTGGCCTTCCTGCCCTGGGATCATGCTTTTGCCCACACGGCCTGCCTGTATTGTTTTATGTACAACGGCGCCAGCGTCGCGTCGCTCGAAACCGGTAACAGCCCCCTGGAAACCCTCAAAAACATTCCAAAAAACATCAAGGAAATTAAACCGACCGTGCTGATGAGCGTTCCGGCCGTTGCCAAAAACTTCCGAAAAGGAATTGAAGCCGGAATCAGGCAAAAAGGCGAAACGGCCGAAAAGATGTTCAATCATGCGCTTAAGATTGCTTACAAATACAACGGGAACGGTTTCGACCGGGGTAAGGGAATGCTTTTCATTTATAAACCCTTACTGGCCTTGTACGATAAGATTTTATTTTCGAAAATCCGCGAAAGTTTTGGTGGCCAACTGAAATTTTTTATTGGCGGCGGCGCCCTGCTGGATGTTGAGCTGCAACGCTTTTTTTATGCCATCGGCATCCCGATGTGCCAGGGCTACGGTCTCTCTGAAGCCTCTCCCGTCATTTCTTCAAACGCCTTACATGCCGTTAAATTCGGATCATCCGGCAAGCTGGTGAAATACATGGAACTAAAAATTGCAGACGACAATGGCCACGAACTGCCGACCGGCGAGAAAGGCGAAATTATTATCAAGGGCGACAACGTGATGCTGGGTTACTGGAACAATCCTACGGCTACGGCCGACACCATCAAAAACGGCTGGCTGCACACCGGCGATATGGGATACATGGACCAGGACGGATTTTTATACGTATTAGGGCGCTTCAAAAGCCTGTTGATAGCCAACGACGGCGAAAAGTACAGCCCGGAAGGGATTGAGGAAGCCCTGGTTGACCAATCAAAATTAATCGACCAGTGCATGTTGTACAATAACCAGAACCCGTTCACTTCGGGGATGATCGTCCCCAATATCCAGTCCATCAACCGCGAGCTGACAGCCAAAGGCATTACCCCCGGCTCGGAGGAAGGAAATACGGAAAGCCTGAAGCTCATCCAGGCCGAAATTGACAAATACAAAACAGGCGGGGAATTTGAGAATATGTTTCCCGAACGCTGGCTTCCGGCAACCATTGTGGTATTGCCTGAAGCGTTTACCGAGCAGAACCACCTGCTGAATTCGACAATGAAAATGGTGCGCGGAAAAATTACCGAATATTTTGCCAAAGAACTGGAATTTCTGTACATGCCAGATGCAAAAAACATTGTAAACGAACGCAATAAGCAGGCTATGGCCAAATGGAATGCGTGATGCCTTTTTTGCATCACGCGGTTTACAAATGAAATTTGTGTTCAACCGTAAAGAAAAATCCGGGAAATCTTGCTCCTGCAAAATCGCCCGGATTTTTTTATTCTCCGTTTACTCGTCCTGAATTAAACCAGGTCGGTAATTGGTTTATATTTCGGAACCAGGCTCTTCATCACAATCCAGCCAATCAGGTAAGCGATGGCACAGATACAGAAAATGATAAAGTAACCCGACTCAACACCTTTAAATCCCATAAAACTCATTTCAGTTTCCCGGGCAAAATCGAACAGAACACCGGAACCTTTATTAATAAATACCGATCCCAGACCACCGGCTAAACCGCCAATACCTGTAATGGTAGCAATAGCCGCTTTCGGGAACATGTCGCCAACCGTTGAGAAAATGTTGGCCGACCAGGCCTGGTGAGCAGCGCCGGCAATACCGATGATGAGTATTGGAAACCAATAGGATAATCCGCCCAATGGTTGAGCAAAAACAGCAAGCAGCGGGAAAAATGCAAAAATCAGCATCGATTTCATCCGTCCGGCATAGGGATGCATGCCCTGTTTGTCAACAAAATAGGTAGGCAGCCAGCCGCCGATAATCGAAAGCAGCGTGATGGCATAAAGCACAAACAAACCAAGTTGCGCCCTTGGGTCAGATGATTCCAGACCGTACACCGAACTCAGGTAAGCCGGCGTCCAGAACAGGTAGAACCACCAAACGCCGTCGGTCATAAACTTACCAAAAGCAAAAGCCCAGGTTTGCTTGTAACGCAGGCATTTCCTGAAACTAATCCTTTTCCCGGATGCAATTCTTTTGGCTTCAGATGCCGCTTCATCTGCATCATGATCCTGGTTGATGTATTCCAGCTCTGCCCCATTTACGCGTGGATGATGTTCCGGCTTATGGTAACCAATCTGCCACCAGATCATCCAAAGAAAACCAAGGGCTCCAATCACGATAAATGCCGATTCCCAGCCCCAATGTTTCGCGATCAACGGAATACTAATGGGCGCAGCCAACGCGCCTACGGTTGCTCCGGCATTAAAAATACTGGTGGCATAGGCACGGTCCTTTTTCGGGAAATACTCAGCAGTTGTCTTAATCGCAGCCGGGAAGTTACCTGCTTCACCAATTGCCAATACAAGACGAGCAAAGATGAACAGAACCACACTCACATTCAACACCCGGGCAACATCCTGGACTCCTTCAATAATATGACGGGCCTCGGCAAAGCCGACAAACCAGTTGCCGGTAATGATGCCTGAAGTGGCAATTCCGCAAAACGCGTGTAATACGGCTCCAACCGACCAGATTCCAATGGCCCAGTGAAAACCTTTTTTGGTATCCATCCAGTCAATAAACCGGCCGGCCAATACGAGGCTGATGGCGTAGAAGAGGGAAAAAAGGGAGGTGATCGTTCCGTAGTCGCTATCTGTCCAGTGAAATTCTGGCGCGATAAAATCTTTCCAGGTTAGCGAAAGTACCTGACGATCCAGGTAGTTAATGGTTGTTGCCATGAACAACATCGCAACAATTGTCCACCGGTACTTGGACATCTTCTCGTTAATTGTATTCAAAGACATAGTCAATTTTAAATATTAGTATTAGGTTTAATTGCTTACTGGATAAACTTACCGAAGCTTCTTTACGATATCAAGCGCTTCACGGCACTTGCTGGTGATAAACGACCAATCTTTATTGGCCAACACTTCTTTTGGGAATAATTGCGATCCCATTCCTACGCAATGCACGCCTGCTTTAAACCATTTGCTCAGGTTTTCTTCGTCAGGCGACACACCTCCGGTTGGCATAATGCTGGCATAAGGCATTGGCCCCATAACACCTGACACAAAACTTGGTCCGCCCACCGAAGAACCGGGGAAAATTTTAACCACCTCGGCTCCCAGTTCATGAGCTTTCCCTATCTCCGATACCGAGCCGCAGCCCGGGCTCCAGGCTATTTTACGTTTATTGCAGATCCGGGCCATTTCTTCCTCAATCAGGGGCGACACAATAAAACTGGCGCCAAGCTGAATGTAAAGCGCAGTGGTCGGGCCGTCAACAATTGATCCGACCCCCAAAATCATTTCGGGACATTCGACAGCTGCCCATTTGTTGAGCTCGCCAAATACTTCGTGTGCAAAATCGCCGCGGTTTGTAAATTCAAATACACGGATTCCGCCTTCGTAACAGGCTTTCACCACTTGTTTGCACAATTCAACATCAGCATGATAAAACACCGGGACTATGCCGGTTGCCTTCATGGTTTGTGCTACTTCTATCCTTGTAAATCGGGCCATATTCAGTTATCAGTTATCAATTATCAGTTTTGAATTTCGAGTTTTGTATATTAGACGCAGATTATTATAATATGCTTATGATTTTTTAAGATTTCATTTTTTGCTTTTGGTATCGGGATTATTTTTTCCTATCATCGCAACTCATAAATGATCATAAAAATCAGCGTCTATTTTCTCCCGTACTCCTCCCCTTCGGGGAGGTTGGGAGGGTCTTTTATCTGGCCACCCGTCCGCTGGCGTCGCCGCCCATCAGTTTTTCCACTTCATCAACGGCAACCTGGTTGTAATCGCCGTAAATGGTGTGTTTCAGGCACGAAGCGGCAACAGCAAAATTCAACGCTTTCTGATCGTCGCCCGTGTAAGTTAACAAACCATAAATGAGGCCGCCCATGAATGAATCTCCGCCGCCAACACGGTCAACAATATGGGTAATCTGGTAGCTTGGCGATTCGAATAATTTTTCACCATTCCAAAGAACGCCTGCCCATGAGTTATGGTTGGCATTCACCGAGCCGCGCAACGTGGTGATCACTTTTTTACATCTTGGAAAACGGGCCATGATTTGTTTCGAAACCGATTCGTAGGCAGCGCCCTCCACATGTCCGCCGGTTACATCCACCCCTTCGGGATGAATCCCGAGCACCATCGCGGCATCTTCTTCGTTACCCAATACCACATCCGTTCCTTCAACCAAAGCGGGCATCACTTCACCGGCCGATTTGCCGTATTTCCACAGGTTTTTGCGGTAGTTCAAATCGCATGAAACCGTAATGCCTTTTTCGTTGGCCTTCTTGATCGCTTCCAGGCAAACATCGGCTGCTCCCTGCGAAATAGCCGGTGTAATACCTGTCCAGTGAAACCATTCTGCGCCTTCGAAAACCTGGTCCCAGTCAATCATACCCGGTTTGATCTCGGCGATGGCCGAATGGGCGCGGTCGTAAACCACCTTACTGCCACGACTTACGGCTCCCGTTTCAAGAAAATAAATTCCCAGACGTTCGCCGCCCCAAACAATTTTTTCGGTTCCAACTCCGTATTTTCTCAGGTCCATCCGGCAGGCATGCCCAATATCGTTCTTCGGCAAACGGGTAACAAAATCAACAGGAATACCATAGTTGGCCAGCGAAACGGCTACGTTAGCCTCTCCGCCACCAAATGTGGCCGAATAATGATCAGTTTGCGAAAAACGCAAATAACCGGGTGTTGCCAGACGCAACATGATTTCTCCGAATGTTACAACTTTTTTATTCATTTTTCAAATCATTAAATTTCTTTGTGCAATCGATTGCAAAAATAGAAATCTTTTTCTTTCCCACAAGATAAATGAATGTATTTCAGCTTATCTGGAATGACTAAAAATTAAAATAGTTCTTCGCGTTATTAAAACAAATATTCTCAACCATACTGCCCAAAAGCTCCATATCTGCCGGAATCTCCCCGTTTTCAACATCATTCCCAAGCAGGTTGCAAAGGGTACGACGGAAATATTCGTGACGGGTGTACGAAAGGAAGCTCCTTGAGTCGGTCAGCATGCCTACGAAACGGCTCAGCAAACCCAGATTGGAAAGGGCATTCATCTGTTTAATCATGCCGTCTTTCTGATCGAGAAACCACCAACCCGAGCCGTATTGAATTTTCCCGGGAACCGATCCGTCCTGAAAGTTGCCCAACATGGTAGCGTACAACTCGTTATCACGCGGATTCAGATTATACAAAACCGTTTTGCACAATTTGTTTTCCTGATCCAGGCGGTCGAGCAATTTGGCCAATGGTTCAGCGATCGGCTTATCGCCAATCGAATCGAAACCAGTGTCGGGACCTAATTTTTTGAACAAACGGGTGTTGTTGTTGCGTTGTGCGCCAATGTGCAATTGTTGTGTCCAGCCGCGCGAATGGTCCATCACCCCATATTCGTACAACATGCAGGACTTGAATTTCAGGATTTCCGTTTCGCTAAGCCTGCTGCCGCCACGGATTTTTTTGAAGATCGCTTTAATTTCTTCCTCCGTATAATCTTCAGCAAAAACGGTATCCAGCCCGTGGTCGGACAAACGGCAACCATTATCATGAAAATACTGGTGACGCGTATCCAAGGCTTCCATCAAATCCTCAAACGATTCGATATGGATACCGGCAGCTTCGGCCAACTGGTCCATATAGTCGTTAAAGAACTTCGGGTCTTCCACCATCATCGCTTTATCCGGACGCCAGGCAGGTAAAACCGCCACTTCAAAGCCGTCTTCTTTAATTTGCTGATGATATTCCAGTGTGTCAACCGGGTCGTCGGTGGTACAGATTGTATGCACATTGGCCATCCGGATGATGTTGCGGCAACTATACGCGGGCGTTTGCAGTTTTTCGTTACAGGCATCATAAATTTCCCGGGCATTTTTCGGACTCAGGATCTCGTTAATCCCGAAAAATTTCTTTAGCTCCAGGTGTGTCCAGTGATAAAGCGGATTACGCAGGGTATGAGGAACCGTTTCGGCCCACTTTTCAAACTTTTCCCAATCGCTTGCATCGCCGGTGCAAAAGCGCTCGTCAACGCCGTTTGTACGCATGGCGCGCCATTTATAATGATCGCCGTACAACCAGATTTCGGTGATGGTTTTAAACATCCGGTCTTCCGCGATGTCTTTGGGGTTAATGTGGCAGTGGTAATCGAAAATCGGCATGTTTGCCGCGTGATTATGATACAATTTCTGCGCTGTTTCGGTTTGCAACAGAAAATTTTCATCCATAAATTTTTTCATCTTATCTATCTGATTTTCTGATTTTTGGTTTCAATTACAGGTTGAACAATCTCTTCAGGTGGCGGTCGTAAATATTCTCTTCCACGCATCCGCCAACAATGGCAGCATGTTTTTTCAATAAGCCCGTGTATTTGTCGCCCATTTCGGCAGCTACTTTATAACCCACGTGAATTAACTGGCGGAAATTGGAATTGTAATCCGGATGCCCGGGAATATGCCGCAGGGTGTTGGCAAATTTTTCGCTGCTCCAACCGGCCACTTCTTCCGCCGAAGGCAGTTTTGAGTCTTCAATATCAATCACATCCGCATACGGACCACAGAGTTCGTCTTTCCTGCCCAGTGCATTGATGTAAATTTGTTTGGCTGTCTCCAACGCCTCGCCACCGGCCACCGCCAGACCGATCACTTCCTCGAGCCAGGTTGTTCCGGCAGTTTTTACGTGCAGGCCTTTGTTGTATTTCTTGATCACACCGGCCATAATCGGATAAATGGTAAACTTATCGCTGCCCGAATGAACCGAGAGTTTCAGATTTTCGGGCAAGCCAAAATGTTTCACGGCATAATCGATCACCAGCACGTCCAGCTCAAATTCTTTGGCAAACTGCACCGTATCGCCTACATAGTCGACCCCCTTATTAAAACGACCGGTAAATTTCGGAGCGATGGTTTGCGCCGGAATTTGTTCGTCGGCAATCATTTTTAGAATGAAAAACATATCAACCGGCGTTTGCGGCGATTCCACTTCATCCATCGATACTTCCGTGACAAAATTTCCCTTGCCTTTGGTGGCTTCAATATGGCGGTAAATTTTCCCGGCTTCTTTTACAGCAGCAAGAAATTTTCCGGCTACTTTTTTCAGGAGCTCATCGTTAATAAGAATGGGTTCGTCGATTCCGTCGATTTTCACTTCAGGGCCCAATGCTTTGCAAGATACCATAAAAGCCGCTTCGTCAGCCGGTTCCGACGGATTGCCAATGTACATGGCCACATCCAGGGTAAAAAAGTCGGAATGTTCAATAAACCGATCAACATTACTCAGGTTGATATGATCGGCATCCACGCAGTAGGCGCCGTTCCATCCCAACGCTTTCACGGCAGCATCGGCTTCCTGGCGGGTTCCTACCGGCTCCGAATGGACAATATTATGCTCCCTGTTTGATTTATTCCAGACAGGTGTTACTTCAATTCCGCGAGCGTTTGCTTTCATCAGCGCCCGTAACTGAGCTTCCCCTTCATGATTGAAGCGGTCTCCTACCCCAAAACTGTATTTTCCAAGTTTCATAAGTTTATTCGATTTGTTTATTGACTAACATTTAGTTGAACGAATAAAATCGTTTCCGTGTTCGCACACGAAAATAGAGATATATTTCATTACTCCAAACTTTAAAAACCTGTTTTAAATCAAGTTTTCAATCTTTATCCTCTTATTTCGCTTAAAACCAGCAAAACAAATTCGGACAATCACCAATTGAATTGTTTGAAATAATTGGTGTTTTAGGCTAAAGAGCTATTTTTACAGGCATGAAAAAGGAACTCGATCTCAATTCGCACTGGCGAACCGTAGCGGCTACCATTTATAAAAAACCAACCGACTCGAAAATTTTTGGCGCAGTAGAACTGGATGTAACCGAGCTGGAGCAGTTCATAACCGACAAACGGAAACAAGGCCTCAAAATAACGCCCACCCATGTGTTTGTATTAATCGTTGCCCGTGCCTTAAAACAAGAGATTCCTGAATTCAACACCTATATAAAAAGAGGGAAAGTAGTTTCCCGTCAGCAAATCGATGCCATGGTAAGTGTTTTGCAGGCCAGCGGACAAATGGGATCAGTCCGGATTCCGGAAGCCGACAAGTTGAACCTGGGCAGTTTAGCAGATCTCATGAAGAAGGAAATTCAGGAATCAAGGCAAGGTGAAGAAAATCAGGCCATGCAAGCCAAAAATATGTTGTCGTCATTTCCCTGGCCATTCCGAAACTGGATCTTTTGGCTTTATAAAACCGTGACCATCAACTGGGGGATTTCAGTTCCCTTCACCGGTCTTAGTTCCGACAGCTTCGGATCGTATGTCATCTCAAATATCGGGACACTTGGCCTTGAAACCGGTTTTCCGGCCCTGCTTCCAAGCTCCAATGTGGCGTTTGTCCTGATTATGGGCGGTATCAGTAAAAAACCGGTTGTTAGTCACGACGAGATTGTCATCCGCCGCATCATGTCTCTGTCCATCGTCATCGACCACCGGGTGGCCGACGCATCTCATGGCGGTAAGTTATTTCGTTTCATAAAAAACTCGCTGAAAAACCTGCACGAACTCGAATAAATACCGGTAACACATTTCAGCTTTCCCGATCAGTTTATCTGTCTCCATCTATTTTAGCAATTACCGGGTTTCAATTTTCTGTACAGGTTGCTTACAACCGCTTCCGCCCGTTTTTCACCGATAACCGAACTTGCGATCAGGTTCATTTACCTGACAAACGGATTTTCGGAAAGGACCCAACAAGAGATGTTTTATAATATACAGAATTTTCCGTGTGCGAACACGACGAATAGAAAAATTAATTAGTTTTGTTTCTGACTTAAGGATTAACATGGGAATTATCACTTAAAACAGTACAGCTATC
The DNA here is from genome assembly GCF_049347105.1 of Gaoshiqia hydrogeniformans. GTDB lineage: Bacteria > Bacteroidota > Bacteroidia > Bacteroidales > Prolixibacteraceae > Gaoshiqia > Gaoshiqia hydrogeniformans. The sequence goes on along the minus strand of NZ_CP186334.1, from coordinate 4,414,424 downwards.
AAACCAATAAAAAGAATACGGATTAAAGATATTGCCCAAAAGGCCAATGTTTCGATCGGAACGGTGGACAGGGTGATTCACAATCGCGGCGAAGTGAATAAAGCCACGAAAGAGAAAGTTTTGAAGATACTGGAAGAGATGGATTACCATCCAAACATTCTGGCCAGCACTTTGGCATCGAAAAAAATACATCAGTTTGCCATTCTTTTTCCCCAACCTCAATCAAACGAATCGTACTGGAATAAACCGATGATCGGAGTACGGCAGGCATTCGCCGAATTGCAGCATTACGGTATCCAGATCAGCAGCTATGAATACTCGCAAACCGATGCCGGATCTTTTGAAGAAAAAGCCAATGAGATTCTGAAAAGCCGGCCCGAAGGCGTCGTTTTGGCTCCTTTCTTTTCACGCGAATCACGGAAGTTCATTTCGCAGCTCGAAGAACGGCATATCCCTTATATCTTCATCGATTCGAATTTAAAAGATTGCAATAAAACAAGTTATATCGGCCAAAATTCGTTTCAAAGCGGCGCCTTATCGGCTAAGCTGATCGATTTCTCCCTTCCCGGAAAGGCCAATATTTTCGTCGTCCATTTTGCCAAAGAAATGGATAACCAAAATCACCTGGTACTCCGGGAACAGGGTTTTTACAACTATTTCGGCGAAAATGATCCTCAAAAGAACCGGAATTTACACACGATCGAAATCGAAAACATAAACGCCGGGAATAACTTCTACACGCTCATTGATCAGCAAATTGAAAAATACGGCCAACCCGACGGAATTTTTGTGACCAATTCGCAGGTTTACCGTGTTGCCGCATACATGAAAGAACGCAATCTGAAAAATATCCGCTTAATCGGGCACGACCTGATCCGGCAAAATATCGAATACCTGCGCGAAGGAATCGTCGATTTCCTGATTTGCCAGCGGCCCGAAGAGCAAGGTTATCAAGCCATTAATAACTTGTTCTCACATGTCATCCTAAAAAAACAGATCCCGGCCGAAAACTATACATCAATCGATATCATTACCAAAGAAAACCTGGACTTTTATAAAGAATTTAACCTAATAAATTATGGAACCAATTAGTTTTAAAGACCTTTCGGGGAAAGTATGCGTGATTACCGGAGGCGCCGGCGTAATCGGAGTTGAAATGGTCAAAGCATTGGCCTCAGTGAAATCAAAAATTGCCATTGTTGACATTAATAAAGAAACTGCCGAAAAAGTAGCTGCCGAGATGTCGGCATCGCACCAGGCAACCGTAATCGGGGTTGAAGCCAATGTCCTCGACAAAGCTTCGTTGGAAACTGCCAAAGCTGTTATCAACGAAAAGCTCGGCGAGATCGACATGCTGATCAACGGGGCCGGTGGCAATCACCCTTCGGCAACAACCAAGGTGGAACAAATGGACGACAGCAACATCGACCAGCTCGAAGACACATTCTACGGCCTCGAAATGGACGGTTTTGACAAGGTTTTTGCGCTCAATTTCAAAGGAACCTTGCTGCCCTCGATGGTTTTTACCAAGGATATGCTGAAAAACCGCAAAGGCGTTGTGCTCAACATTTCATCGATGAATTCGTATAAACCATTAACCAAAATTCCGGCTTACTCGGCAGCCAAAGCATCCATCAATAATTTTACTGAATGGCTGGCCGTACATTTGGCGAAGGTCGGTATTCGGGTCAATGCAATCGCCCCGGGATTTTTTATCACAAACCAAAACCGATTTTTGGTGCTCGACGAAAAAACCGGTGGTTATTCACCCCGTGGACAAAAGATTGTGAACAACACGCCGATGGGTAAATTTGGTGAACCGGAAGATTTACAAGGTGCTACCCTCTTCCTGTTATCCGATATTTCCGGATTTATCACCGGTATTGTCATTCCGGTTGACGGCGGGTACAGCGCCTTTGGCGGAGTATAATCCGGTGATTGCAGGCACTAATGACCAATGACCAATATCAAATTACAAAGAATATGAATCTTCAATTAAAACAAAACTGTAAATATTCGCTGCTGGTGCCTACCAGTATGGGCGTACGCATCACTCCCTTAAACGGACAACCGGTACACAGCAGTACTTTGTTCGAAATGCAGGCGACCAGCGCCGAAACCAATGTCGCCAGTGTTTCATCTTACCTGGGTTTACCGGTGAAAGTGTTAACTACCTTTGTGAAAGGCAGTCCCATTGCCCGTTTCATCAAAAACAACCTGAAAAGCCGGCATATGGATTACGAAGGCCCCGAAGTTGAACAAGGCGACCCCTGGGGATACCGCCACCAGTTCAATATTGCCGACAGCGGTTTCGGCGCCCGCGGCCCGCGCGTGCAAAACGACCGGGCAGGCGAAGTAGGCCGCACCCTTAACGCGAAGGATTTTGACCTGGAACGAATTTTTGGAACTGAAGGGGTACAGATTGTTCACCTTTCAGGGCTTATTGCGGCCTTATCGCCCGAAACGAGCGCCTTCTGCCTCGAAATTGCGCGCGCTGCAAAAAAATACGGAACACGTATTTCGTTCGACCTCAACTACCGGGCTTCGTTCTGGAAAGGCCGTGCCGAAGAACTGCATAAAAACTTTACCGAAATCGCTTCGGTATCCGATATCTTAATCGGGAACGAAGAAGATTTTCAGCTTTGCTTTGGCATTGAAGGACCGGAAGCCGGCGGAAAAGGGATTGAAGCCGAAATTGAAGGATTTAAAGGACTGATTGCCAAAGTTAAAGAGTCGTTCCCAAATGCATCGGTCTTTGCAACGACCCTCCGGCAGGTTATCAGTACAAACGAACATCTTTGGGGAGCCATCATGCTTGCCGGCAACGAATGGCAAGTGATTGAGCCGCGAAAAATCAACGTGCTCGACCGGATTGGCGGAGGCGACGGATTTGTTGGCGGATTGCTTTACGGAATTCTGAAAGGTTGGGAACCGGAGAAATGGCCTCAGTTTGGCTGGGCTACCGGCGCGTTGGCAACAACATTCCTGACCGACTATGGCCAACCTGCCGACGAAGAAATGGTCTGGAGTATCTGGCAGGGAAATGCACGTGTGAGAAGGTAACAGAAATTACTCCCCACCTCCCCTAATCGGGGAGGTGCCAAACAAAAAACGGGAGTGATCGAAAAAAATTGACGACTATGTTATACTATGAAATAGGTTCGAAAGAACATGAATTGAGCGCCGAAGACCTGAAAAAAGGACTTTACGCGGCCTTGGACCAGTTGACAAACATCAACAAGGTGCTGGCCATTCCGCCGGACTATACCCGTTTACCAAGCCGTTCCGGCGAACTGACCGAATTTGCCTGGCAATATTACGGCGACAAGCTGACGGATGTATTGCCGGCCCTGGGAACACATTCGCCCATGACTCCCAAGCAAATCAGCCATATGTTCGGCAGTTTGCCGGCCTCGCTGATCAGGGATCACGATTGGCGTAACGATGTGGTGAATGTAGGCGAAGTACCGGCTGAATTTGTGAAAGAAGTTTCGGAAGGCGCGGTTGATTTTCCCTGGCCTGCCCAGGTAAACAAACTGTTGCTGATGGGGAATTTCGACCTGATTATGTCTATCGGGCAGGTAGTTCCGCACGAAGTGGTGGGTATGGCCAACTACAATAAAAATGTATTTGTAGGCACCGGCGGCGCCGAAGGGATCAACAAAAGCCACTTTGTGGGCGCTGCCTATGGTATGGAACGTATGATGGGACACGCCGATACGCCAGTCAGAAAGATCTTCAACTATGCCTCGGAGAATTTCACCAATCACCTGCCGATTTTGTACGTGCAAACCGTAGTTGGCCTCGACAAAACCGATGGGAAAGTCAAAACACGCGGACTGTTCATCGGCGATGACAACGAAGTGTTTGACAAAGCCGCGAAACTGTCGCTGGAAGTGAACTTCGAAATGCTCGACAAACCTTTGAAAAAAGTGATTGTCTGGCTCGACCCCACCGAATTCAAATCAACCTGGCTGGGAAACAAATCGGTTTACCGCACCCGTATGGCCATTGACGATAACGGAGAACTCATTGTATTGGCCCCTGCGTTGAAGGAATTTGGCGAAGACAAGGAAATTGACCGCCTAATCCGCAAGTACGGCTATTTCGGAACTCCCGCGACCTTAAAGGCCTGCGACGAAAACGAAGAGCTGCGCAACAACCTGAGCGCTGCTGCCCACCTTATTCACGGATCATCCGAAGGAAGGTTCTCCATTACATATTGCCCGGGGAAAGAGCCGGAAAACCTGACTCAGGCGGAAATCGAAAGCGTGGGCTTTCAGTATGCCGATATCGATGAAATTATGCAAAAATACGATCCTGCCAGGCTAAAAGACGGGCTGAACATCATGCCCGATGGCGAGGAAATTTTTTACATCTCCAACCCGGCTATCGGATTGTGGGCCTACCGGGAACGGTTTAAGTATTGATTACGGAGAAGGGAGAAGGGAGAAGGGAGAAGGGAGAAGGGAAAAAGTGCAATTTTACTCAGACAACCAGAACCCGGAACCTGAAACCTGAAACTTGAAACTTGAAACTGAATAAATGAAACTTGAAACGGTAAACTGGGGAATCATTGGTTGCGGGAATGTGACCGAAGTAAAAAACGGCCCTCCCTTATATCAGACGCCGCATTCAAACCTGGTGGCTGTCATGCGGCGTAATGGCGACTTGGCCGCCGACTATGCCAAACGGCACGGCGTTCCGAATTGGTACGACCATGCAACTGACCTGATCAACGACCCAAAGGTAAATGCCGTTTATATCGCCACCCCCCCGAATACCCACGCGGCGTATGCGATTCAAGCCCTGCGGGCAGGTAAGCCGGTTTATGTAGAAAAACCCATGTCGCGAACCTACCTAGAATGTCTGGAGATGATCCGGGTTTCCGAAGAAACCGGCGTTCCCTTGTTTGTCGCCTATTACCGGCGGGCCATGCCGTTGTTTCTGAAAGTGAAAGAGCTCGTGGAGCAAAAAATCATCGGCACTCCCTTAACCGTCAGTATCCGGCTTTACAAAGAAGCTACAGAAATGGGGTTGAGCCCGGAACAACTGCCTTGGCGCGTTGATCCTGAGATTGCTGGCGCCGGACATTTTTATGACCTGGCCTCCCATCAGTTGGATGTACTTGATTTCATCTTCGGTCAAATCAACGAAGTGGCCGGGATTGCCCAAAACCGGTGCGGCCTCTACCCCGCCGAGGATACCGTCAATGCAGTCTTTGGCTTCGAAAACGGCGTAACAGGGACCGGAAGTTGGTGCTTCGTCACCGATAAGCCTTCTGAAAAAGACATCATCGAAATTTTCGGAACCGAAGGAAGCCTCCGTTTTGCCTGCTTTTCGCCCTTTAAACTGATCCTGAAACGAAAAGACGGAACCATTGAGTTTGATTTTCCGAAACCGGAACATGTCGGTAGCGGGCTTATCCAACTGGTTGTGGATGAACTTCGCGGTGAAGGCCGTTCGCCAAGCACAGCGCTAACCGGGGCCAGGACCAGCCGGGTGATGGAAGAAATTGTGAGCGGATATTATGCCGGGAAAGACATTGAACATTAGTAATTAGTAATTAGACATTGGATAATTGGATAATTTGGATATTAGACAATAAACGAAAAGATATGAGAACTGACACGTATGGCGTGATGTCTAAAAACCGAACACCTAATTTACTGTATTTATGAAGTTTGTTATCGACGATAAAATACCTTACATCCAGGGAGCGCTCGAACCATTTGGCGAAGTCGTTTATTTGCCGGGAGCAAAGACAACGGCCGTAGTTGTAAAAGATGCCGATGCGATTGTTACCCGCACCCGCACCATGTGTAACGAAACATTGCTGAAGGGTTCATCTGTCAGATTCATTGCGACGGCCACCATCGGGTTCGATCACATCGACACCAACTACTGTGAGCAAGCCGGCATTGCATGGACCAACGCGCCGGGTTGCAACAGCAAATCGGTAGAACAGTACATCGCCTCTGCCCTCTTTGTGCTGGCTGAAAAGAAAAATTTTCAACTGAAAGGAAAAACGATCGGCATTGTGGGGGTCGGGCAGGTTGGCTCAAAAGTGGCAAAAATAGCCGAACTGTTCGGGATGAACGTTTTGCTGAACGACCCGCCCCGCGCCCGGGCCGAAGGACCTGCTCAATTTGTCAGCCTGGACGACATCAAACAAAAAGCCGACATCATCACGCTGCATGTGCCGTTGAACATGAATGGCGATGACGCTACCTGGCATTTGGCTGATGCTGCCTTTTTCGACGATTTGGCCAGGCAGCCGGTCTTAATTAATTCCTGCCGCGGCGAAGTTGTTGCTTCCGGAGCCGCGAAATCAGCTCTGGCCAAAGGGCAAATCTCCGGCCTGTTGCTCGACTGTTGGGAAAATGAACCCGACATCGACCTGGAACTGCTGGCTGCCTGCGACCTGGCCACACCGCATATTGCAGGCTATTCGAAAGACGGCAAGGCCAACGGAACCAGCATGAGTATCCAGGCCATCAGCCGCTATTTCAACCTGGGAATCGATGACTGGCAGGCTAAAAATGTAGAACTACCCGTCCAAACAATTATTCCCCTGGATGGTTTCAACTTGCCGGAAGAAGAGGTTGTGGCAAAAGCGGTCCTGGCAACCTATGATATCCGGGACGATGACCGCGCCCTGAGAACGGATCCTTCCCTATTTGAAAAATTACGGGGTGATTACCCGGTGCGGCGCGAGTTTCCGGTATTCACCCTTGCGTATAATCATATCGAAGAAGAAACCATTGAAAAACTTAAAGCATTGGGATTCAAAACAAAAAAATCCGGAATTTGAAACGAATAATTAATTAAAATCCAAAAATAAATACAAAAGCTATGGCAAAATTAGCAGACATCGGCCTGATCGGTTTGGCCGTCATGGGTGAAAACCTGGTGTTAAATATGGAAAGTAAGGGCTATACCGTGGCCGTATACAACCGTACAGTTGACAAAGTAGATAAATTTATCAGCGGGCGCGGCGCCGGTAAAAATTTCATCGGGGCACATTCCATCGAAGAATTGGTGGCTTCCCTCGAAAAACCGCGTAAAGTGATGATGCTCGTGAAGGCCGGGAAACCGGTGGATGATTTTATTGAGCTGATCATTCCGCACCTCGAAGAAGGCGATATCATTATCGATGGCGGAAACTCCCATTTCCCTGATACCATCCGCCGGGCAAAATACGTGGAAAGCAAAGGCCTGCTTTACATCGGCACCGGTGTTTCGGGAGGAGAAGAAGGCGCCTTATTGGGCCCGTCGATGATGCCCGGCGGTTCGCCGGCTGCCTGGCCTGCCGTAAAAGAAATTTTCCAGGCTGTAGCCGCAAAGGTCGAAGACGGCTCGCCCTGCTGCGACTGGGTTGGCGAAGGCGGCGCCGGCCACTTCGTGAAAATGGTGCACAACGGGATTGAATATGGTGATATGCAGATTATCTGCGAAGCTTATCAACTAATGAAAGAAATGTTGGGGATGAGCGCCGATGAGATGCACGAAGTGTTCAAAAAATGGAACACCGAAGAACTCGATTCATACCTGATTGAAATTACCCGCGACATTTTGGGTTTCAAAGATGAAGACGCAGAACCGCTGGTTGAAAAAATCCTCGACACGGCCGGACAAAAAGGTACCGGAAAATGGACCGGTGTTTCAGCGCTCGACCTCGGTATTCCGCTGACCTTGATCGGCGAATCGGTATTTGCCCGTTGCCTGTCGGCTCAAAAAGATTTACGTGTTGAAGCCTCTAAAGTCATCAGCGGACCGGCTGTCGATAAAACCATCAACAAAGCTCAGATGATCTCCGACCTGAAAGACGCCTTGTTTGGAGCCAAAATTATTTCGTACGCACAAGGCTACAACCTGATGATGGAAGCAGCCAAAGAATACGGCTGGAACCTGAACTACGGCGGCATTGCCCTGATGTGGCGAGGCGGCTGTATCATTCGTTCCGTATTTTTGGGCGATATCAAAAAGGCATTCGACAAAAACCCGACCTTGCAAAACCTGCTGCTCGACCCTTATTTCAAAGAAATAGTTGAAAAAGCCCAGGCCGGATGGCGCCGTGTTTGCGCTACCGCCTTGTCAAACGGCATTCCGGTCCCGGCGCTCACATCGGCGCTTTGCTATTTCGACGGATTCCGCAGCGAACGCCTGCCGGCCAACCTGCTTCAGGCCCAACGCGACTACTTTGGCGCACACACTTACGAACGGATCGACAAGCCACGCGGCCAGTTCTTCCATACCAACTGGACCGGACGCGGCGGCGATACCGCTTCAAGCACCTACGTGGTATAAAACTTCAGCTGATCACTGATATCAACGGAGAGGGTTTTTACGGAAGTGAAACCCTCTCTGTCATTACACCAACAGCCGTTCAACCGCCAAATAAAGCATCGCAGTTCGAAAACTGCGATTGCCCGAACTCCTTTCCAAAACCAAGAGGCTTCCGGTTTGTTATTGAGGCAAACAAAATGACACATGGAAGAGAAAAAAGAACAGGTTTCAGCCTGGATAAAAAACCGTCGGTCGACCTTTGTAAACGGTTTAAAAGAAGGAAGCAAAATTGATGACCGGGTCATTGAACAAGTACTTGAAAATGCCGTTTGGGCGCCATCACACGGTCTGGTACAAGCCTGGCAGTTTAAGGTATTTGCCGGAAAGGCGGTGAAACGGTTTTTCGCGGTACAAAAAGAGATTTACCAACAAATTACGCCCCCTGAACAGTTTTACGATTTCAAGTACGAGGCGTACGATGATAAATGGAAACGCGTTTCGCATGTGATCGCGGTGATTGCCCGGCGCGACCCGCACAAACGTTTTCCCAAACAGGAAGACCTTGTATCGGTAGCCTGCGCAGTCCAAAATATCTATCTCAGCCTCGGGGCCTTTGGCATAGGCGGTTACCTGAGCACCGGAGATATTTGCTACTCGCCGCCCATGCGCGATTTTCTGGGCTTACATGAAGATGATGAGCCCCTTGGTTTTTTTATTTTGGGCGAAGTAGATGAAACCTTCAGGCGTCCGCAGCAAAGCCGGGTTCCTGCCGCTGATAAAACCGAGTGGATCAGGCATTAATCCGGCCGATCTAAAAAATCTTGTGCAGCCTGTTTCGCCCGTTCGTACACCAACCGGTCGGCCTGCTCAATGGCCGTTAACTGGTCGACCCGGTCGTTAACCAGCGAATACGAAAAATCAAATAAAGATGCGCCTTCGGGGGTAATTTCGCCGCCAATGGCAAGGATTGGAACATGTCGTTGCCTGGCGCGTTTCGCAACAGCGAAGGGCGCTTTATTCCCGGCTGTCTGGCTGTCGATCCGCCCTTCGCCGGTAACGACCAGCCGGGAATTTTTCAGCGCCTCGTCAAAATCAAGCGCATCCAACACAAAGTCGGCGCCCGAAAGCAGCCGGGCATTCAGAAAGACGCACAAGGCCAGGTTGACGCCCCCTGCGGCACCCATTCCGGGGATATTGTCCAGTTCAAAACCATAGCGTTCCCGGATTAGGCCGGCAAAATACATCAGGTTCTTTTCCAACACCGGCATCATTTCAGGCGTTGCTCCTTTTTGAGCACCAAATATGGCTACAGCTCCGCGATGTCCGAGCAAGGGATTGTTGACATCGCACATCACTTTCAGATCAACATTTCGGAAAGCCTGAAGCGCCTCGTCGTTCCACGAATCGATTAACCCGAGGTTGGCCCCGGATGCCCGGAGTTTTTGTCCGTTCTTATCTGTAAAACTAAGGCCAAGGCCTTCGAGTAACCCCATACCGCCGTCAATAGTTGCACTTCCGCCCACGCCCATTAAGATGTGTTTTGCTCCGCGTTTAAGCGCGTCGAGCAACAGTTCTCCCGTCCCGCGGCTCGATGTTTCAAGCGGATTCAGCTCGTTCCGGCTCAGCAGTTTTAACCCGCTCGCACCGGCCATTTCAATCAGGGCCGTTTTATTCGCGTAGCCATATTTAGCCTGAATGATCCGGCCCAACGGATCGTGAACCGGGACACTGATTTCTTTCAGCTGAAGCGTTTGCATCAACACCCCGGCCGTGTCGTCTCCCCCATCGGCAACCGGTATTTTAATCACCTCAAACCGGTCGGATACCGCATGAAAGGCCTGCCCGATCAGATCGGCAAAGCGGATGGCGCTGAGGCTCCCTTTCATGCTGTTCGGGGCCACGATGACCCGGATCTTACTGGTCGGCCCGGGATACATGCAAGACGCCTTTTATGTGTTGAAGTTTGCGCATCAGAAAGTCGAGGTGTTCCAGGTTATTCACGTAAACACGCAAGGTTCCTTCAAACTCGCCGTTTACCGAATCGATATTGATGGAGCGCATCTGAACGCCGATATCCTTTGATATTACATGAGATATTTGGCCCACAATGCCTACTTCATCGGTCCCCGATAGTTTAATGGTGGCCTGGAAAGAAGTGCGTTTGTTCGATTCGCGCCATTTTGCAGGAATTACACGGTACGGATAACGCTCGAACAATTGTTTGGCATTCGGACAATTGCGCCGGTGGATCTTAATCCCATCCTGAATGGTGACAAAGCCAAAAATTTCGTCGCCAAAAATCGGGTTGCAGCAGGGAGCCAGCTTGTGGTTCACATTTTTGATGTTGTTATCAATGATCAGGTAATCATCGCCGCCGGTAAAGTCCATTTCCCGCAACTGGTCGGGCGAGATCACCTCTTCGAGCCGCTGCCGGGCAGTTTGTTCCGCTTCTTTTCCAAGCAACACCTCTTTGATGTCGAGCGTATCAATTTTTTCTGTCGAAATATGATAATACAGATCCTGGGCCAGCTTCATCTGGTAATGCTTCAGCAGGGTACGGATCACTTCATCGTTGTAATCAATTTTCCAGTTCTTTAATTTACGGAGCAGAATTTCCTTCCCGTTTTCGGCTTCTCTTTTTCGTTCTTCGTTCAAACTGGCTTTAATCCGGTTTTTTGCCTTGCTGGTCACCACAAAATCCAGCCAGTCGAGCTTGGGTTTTTGGTTATTCGAGGTATCGATCGAAATCTGTTGCCCGTTTCGTAGTCTGTAACGCAGCGTGACCTTTTTGCCGTCAACCATGCCACCGACACAGTGGTCGCCCACTACCGAGTGAATTTCGTAAGCAAAATCGAGCAGGGTAGCCCCTGCGGATAAGCGTTTCAAATCGCCTTTAGGTGTAAAAACAAAGATCTCGTCCTTATAAACATTGGTACTAAACTCGTCAATAAAATCAACGACATTCAGTTCCTGATTTTCCAGAATTTCACGGATGTTGGCCAGCCACTGTTCCATTTCCGATGATGCTGCTCCGCCTTTGTATTTCCAGTGGGCAGCCAAGCCTTTTTCAGCCACTTCGTCCATCCGTTTGGTACGGATCTGTACTTCAATCCATTTTTTATTTGGTCCCAATACGGTGGCGTGCAAGCTTTCGTAACCATTTGATTTTGGCACGGTAATCCAATCGCGCATCCGTTCCGGGTTGGCCTGGTATTCGTCGGTAACAATAGAATAAACCTGCCAGCAGTCCGATTTTTCCATATCGGGTTTCGAATCGAGGATCACGCGGATGGCAAAGAGGTCGTACACTTCATCAAAGCTGACATCCTGCTTTTTCATTTTGTTCCAAATAGAATTGATGGATTTGGTACGCGCTTTCATGTCGAACTTAAACCCGCGCGAATGCAGCTTTTCTTCGATGGGTTTTACAAATTCGGCCACAAAGCTTTTCCGTTCCGGTTCAGACTCTTTCAGCCGGTCGCTTACATGCTGATAAGCATCCGGGGTGAGGTATTTCAAACACAGGTCGAGCAACTCGGAGTTGATATTGTACAGTCCTAACCGATGCGCCAATGGGGCATACAAGTGAGAGGTTTCGACCGATATTTTCCTTTGAATTTCCGGTTTTTGTTTGTCCAAATGACGCATGACCTGCAGCCGGTCGGCAATTTTAACCAGGATAACACGCACGTCGCCGGCAAGGGCCAGCATCAGTTTACGGTAGTTTTCCGAATGAAGGTCAACGGTATCGGTTCCCAAGGCATTGATTTTGGCCATTCCTTCGAGGATCCCGGCTACGGTGGGCCCAAATTGCTTGCCGATTTCTTTGAAGTCGGGACGATGCGGAACACCTTCGTATGCAACGTTATGAAGCAGGCCCGAAATAACCGAATCGGTTCCCAGGCCAACCTCCCGGCAAACAATCCGGGCCACTTCAACGGCATGAGCCAAAATGATTTCGCCCGTCGGCCAGGTTGTTTCACCCAATACATCGAAGGCATAATCAAATGCCCGGCTAATCTCCTGAAGATCGTGCTCGCTCATGTTTGTGCGACAGGCCTCCTGCAATGACACCCATGCTTCTTCAATTCTTTTATTCATAGTTATTCGCTTACTACCGTGTACGATAAAAATAAAAAAAGGCCACCATTCAGGCAGCCTTTATGAAATTATTCTGTTTTTTTATTCTGCCTGAGTTGTGTCTACAAAGGAACGCGATGCTAATTCGCGATTCATCATAAACAGTCCGTTTCCCTGACCGTTAATTAAACGCAGGTCGTCGAGAATTCCATTTACATTCTTTTCTTCTTCCACCTGTTCATCAACAAACCATTGCAGGAAACTTTGTGTGGCATGATCGTTGGCAGCTGCGGCAACATCGACCAAATTATCAATCAGTGCAGTTACCTTTTGCTCATGCTCCAGTGTTTTTTCAAACACCTCAATGATACTTTCAAACTCGGTGGGTACACCGGCAATCGGCTCCAGGATCACACGTCCGTTGCGCTCGTGGATATAGTCGAAAAACTTCATGGCGTGCGTCAACTCTTCCTGGTATTGCACTTTCATCCAGTTGGCAAAACCGGCCAGACCTTTGTCTTCGAACCAGGCCGACATGGACAGATATAAATAAGCAGAATGTATTTCTGCATTAATTTGGGCATTTAAGGCTTTTAATACGGTATCTTTTAGCATAACTGTAAATTTTTTAGTTTTAATCAAAAATAGTCAAAAACGCACACACCAGAAGCATGAATGGTCACCAATCTCCAAATTATTTAAGAATGTTTTAATTAATGTTCGCCGAAATCGAGGTTGAATGTTTGTTTCAGCAGGCTGACATTCGGGTTCTTTTTAATCATCTCTGCCAATTTTTCGGTCTCTGAATAAGGTTTTATTTCGCTTTCCTGTAAAACAATCTCAGTCATCAGCTCAATATGGGTATTCCGCAACTCTTTTCGCAGCCACGAAACCAAATCGGGCTTAATCTTGCTGATCTCACTGTCCTGAACTGAATTTTCAATTTTCAACAGCAGTTTACTCTTTTCAAAGATCTCGGGGATGCGCGAAAGCGTGGCTTTTAAGTTGGGGCGCTCATCCAAACGGGTCAGGTATTCGGCCCATTTCTGTTCAAACTGTTCCCGGGTGAATGGTTCGTTTAGCTGCTCGCCGGTGTAGTATTTGATTTTCTCCTTGGCATCTCCGGCATCAGGTTCCTCGACCAACTTGCCTGAAATGGCATCTTTGATCGAAGGCGTATAACCGCTGCCATTTCGTTTAATGGTGCGTTTTACCGGAACCCGGTCTGTTTTCGGTTCTGAGCCTACCGGCTGAATTGCAACCGATTGATCCGGCGCAGGCGAACTTGAAACCTTGTTTGGTTGATTGCTGAAAATGGGCTCCAGTTCATCCGAAACCGGATCGTCAGCTATTTTTTTTTTACGCCAAGCTGAACCATGCGGATAAGAGCGAGTTCGACCAGCAAGCGTTTATTCTGGCTCGCTTTGTACTGAAGGTCGCACTCATTGCTGATTTTCAACGCTTCCAGCAGAAAACCGGCGTCGCAGGCCGCAGCCTGCACTTTGTATTTTTCTTTGATTTCGCCGCCTACCTCCAGCAATTGCACGGTAATCGCGTCTTTGCACACAAGCAAATCGCGCATGTGACTGCTCAGGCCGGTGATAAAATGATGTCCGTCGAAACCATGATTCAACACATCGTTAAACAGCATCAGCGCACCCGGCACATCAGTTTTCAAAAACAAATCGATCAGGCTGAAATAATAATCGTAATCGAGCACATTCAGGTTCGAAATCACATCTTTATACGTGATATTACGGCCTGAAAAACTTACAATCTGGTCGAAAATTGACAAGGCGTCGCGCATAGCTCCATCGGCTTTTTGGGCAATGACATTCAGCGCTTCCGACTCGATGTCCACGAGTTCCTGTTGAGCTACATAGCCCAAATGACCGGCAATGTCGGAGATTTTGATCCGGTTAAAGTCAAAAATTTGGCAGCGCGACAAGATCGTCGGAATAATTTTATGTTTCTCGGTTGTTGCTAAAATAAAAATGGCATGTTTGGGCGGTTCTTCCAGGGTTTTCAAAAAGGCATTGAAAGCCGCCTGCGACAGCATGTGCACCTCGTCAATGATGTAGATGCTGTAATGCCCGATCTGTGGCGGAATACGAACCTGGTCGGTCAGGTTCCGGATATCATCCACCGAGTTGTTTGATGCGGCATCCAACTCATGAATGTTATATGAACGACTACTGTTAAATGCCTGGCAGGATTCGCACTGGTTACATGGCTCCGTTTCTGCCGTCAGGTTCTGACAATTGATGGTTTTTGCAAAAATACGGGCACAGGTTGTTTTGCCAACACCACGCGGACCACAAAACAGGTAGGCATGGGCCAATTGTTTATTTTTAATGGCATTTTTCAGTGTCGCCGTGATCGAGGCTTGCCCCACGACAGATTGAAAAGTGTCTGGTCGGTATTTTCGTGCAGAAACAATAAAATTCTCCATAATTCCGGTAAATGAAAACCAAAGATAATCATTTTGACCTATTCTTCGGGATGATTTTATTAACAGGACGGGAGGCATTCATGTAAGTCTTTCAGCCTAAACTTTTTCGAAAAAAATCTGTTTTATAAACCAAAATAATATCGACATTATTGAGTTTAATCTGATACGGACTTGTGAACCGAAGAGAAAAACATACTCCGGCACAAGGTATCAACTAAAAAATCAGCATATGAAAAAAATCAGCTTAATTTTTGCGGTTATCCTGGCCTCAATCTTTAGTTTTGGACAAAAATCTTTTCACGACTTCACCGTCAAGGATATTGAAGGCAACGATTTTAACATGGCCAGCTTGAAAGGGAAAAAGGTGCTGGTTGTCAACACGGCATCGAAATGTGGCCTAACACCGCAATATGAAGCGCTGCAAGCGGTATATCAGCAATACGGCGGCGACAAATTTGTCATCATTGGTTTTCCGGCCAATAATTTCCTCGAACAGGAACCGGGCTCCAATTCTGAAATCATGGAATTCTGCCAGAAAAATTACGGTGTTTCATTTCCGATGATGTCAAAAATTTCGGTAAAAGGCGATGATATGTCTCCGGTGTACCAATGGTTGACACAAAAAGCAAAAAATGGCGTCATGGATTCAGAGGTGGGCTGGAATTTCCAGAAATATCTAATCGATGAAAACGGGAAACTGGTTGATTTTGCGAGTCCTAAAACAAAACCGGACGATCCGAAAATTGTTGAATGGATTAAGGCTGATTTATAGTTTTGTCAGCTGAAAGATCAGGCACTTCTCATGAAACTCCCAAACGGGATTAGCAGGGTTTATTCTGATGGAACGAAAGATATTTCAATATGCCGAAGAAAAACTTCGCCCGGTATTTGGTTCCGGTTTCCGGCTTGAACGGACGGAGCCAATTGGCGGAGGATGTATCAGTCATACCCTGAAAATAAAAACGACGCATGGTCACTTCTTTCTAAAATGGAACCCTTCGTGTGCCGGCGATTTATTCGTCCGCGAAGGGGAATGCCTGGCAGAACTGAAGAAACATGGCGGAAACGACCTGCTGATCCCCGAAGTGATTTTATCCAATGAAGCAGACGAACTGCCTGGTTTTATTTTAATGGAATACCTGGAACCTGGCCATACGCTGAAACAGGACGAAAAACTGGGACGAGGCCTGGCTCTCCTGCATCAATCGGTTGGCGAACAGTTTGGTTTTCATCATCATAATTACTGCGGCTCTACCCCGCAACTAAACAGCGAATGCAGCAGTTGGCTTGATTTTTTCAGGGAGAACCGGCTGAAGTATATTTTGCAGTTAATAAAGCGCCAACGGCCATTGCCTGCTGACGAACAAACCGTTTACGACAAACTGATTGAAAGTCTGCCCGAATTCCTTCCCGAGACATCTGCTCCGGCGCTGATTCACGGCGATTTATGGTCGGGAAATTACCTGTACACCACCTCGGGACCGGCGCTGATTGACCCGGCCTCGTATTATGCCGACCGGGAAATGGAACTATCCATCATGACCCTGTTCGGAGGTTTTTCGCAAACAACCTGGGACGCCTACCAGGAAACTTTTCCGCTTGAAAAAGGTTGGCAGGAACGGGTACAATTGTATCAGCTGTACCATATCCTCAACCACTATTACCTGTTTGGAGGTTCGTACGGCCGGCAGGCTTTAACGGTCGCCCGAAAGTTTATATAAAGAAAAATCAAGGATTAAACATATCAGGCGTGTAATAGCCCAGAATATCGTTGACCATATCAATTTGAGCCTGCGCAGAGGGATATTCCGGGTCGATGGCCAGCGTACGGTTAAAATGATTGACCGCCATTCCCCACTCCTGTTTTCTGCAGGCAATTTTCCCCAGCAAAAACTGACAATCTGCCGCGTCTTCCTGAAGTTCCGGCAAACCGGCGATCAGTTGTTTTGCCTCATCCAGCCGGTTAGCGTCAATTAAACGGGCCGCTTCTTCCAACGATTTGTTCATCTTTCGCATGGGCTCAATTAACGAATCCGGTCGATGGAACGAATCAGCGCGTCATCTTTTCCAATGTTCCGGATAGCCAGGTAATCAAGAATAATAGCCACTAACGGAAAAACAACCGGAAGTTTAAAACTGAAGCTTGCGTCGTCGAAGGTATAGTAAGTGAAAAAGTAAAACATACCAAACAGGCCAATCATCAGCAAAATAGAGAAAACAAGCAGGCGGACCTGGAGGACACGCTTTCTGTAGTTAAAAACAGCGACCACATGCAAAATCAGGATGATACTGATAAATGCGGCTAATGCCATCCCGTTTTCAACCAGGGTATTATTCTGCACAATTCCCCTGATATCAAAAAGAAAAAGCTGATTGTTGTGAACAATTTCGGCAAAAGGAAAGGTAAACAACATGCCCAACAGAATGGCTGAAATCAGCATGTAAACGGTTTGTATTCGTTGTAACATTTTCGTTCAATTTTTGACAAAATTACATTTTTGAAGAAAACAGGCAAGTTATTTCTGAAAGTTCAACCCGCCAAGTGCAGCAGCAATTAAAAACCCACCTCTACCCGTTTGTTTGTGCGGGTGTACCAAAGATACCCTTTCACGTTGGGATAACCGCATGATTTAAGTACATTCATATAATTACGAACCTGGTATTCGTATTTTTCCAGCTCTTTTTCGCCCGATTTATAATCCACCACAATCAGCTGATCATCAGCCAGCATCATCCGGTCCGGGCGTTTCAGCCCGTTTTTGCCGGTCAGGATATTTCGTTCATTCAATACCCGAAACGAACCGTCGAACCAGTTTTTCACCTCCGGATCAGCCAGCATTTCATTGATCTGCCTCTTAATTGTTCCGGCTGATCCTTCATCCAGTTTCCCCTGAAATACCAGGCTGGCAATCGCGCGGTCCAATTCATCGGCTGTGTGAATTTGCGCCAGGATCTCGTGGATGATACGTCCTGCATTGATCTTTCTTTTTACTCCGTTGCCGGTTTCGAAAAAATGCTCATGGTTTTTGCGTAATTTCAGGTAATTGCTGAAATCGGCAAATTGAAATTCACCTAACCGGATGGTTCCCCGATCATCCTTCTCTGCCTGTTTTACGGGCGTAAGCCGACCTATTTCAAGCTTTGCCGTATGCTCCTCCTGCCAGTAATTATTTGACAGGCTCAGCATCAGCCCGTCCTGTCCTTCGCCCGAATAATGGTCATCCGTGTCAACCAAAAGTTTCAGCAAATCGCCAATTGTACCCAGCTTATCGTCTTTATAAAACGACCAGGTAAATAAGGCATGCCGGGCACGGGTAAACGCTACGTATAAAAGATTCAGGTTATCAATGTAATGGCTCATGATCTCATGGAAATATTCACGGTAAAAAAGGGAATCTCCCATGTCTTTACCGAATTTCACCGGAACAAGCTCAAGCCGGTCGAAGGGAGCAGAGTCAGGCCGGCACCACAAAATCGGCGCATGTATGGCCTGTATCCCTAAATTCCAATCGCAAAACGGAATAAATACATAATTGTATTCCAAGCCTTTGGCCTTATGAATTGTTTGGATCCGAACAGCATCCAACTGTTCCGACACCGAAATGGTTTTGTCCTGTCCCTGTTGTTCCCACCAATTTAGAAATGCCGAAATATCGGCCGGCCGGTTTTTCACAAATGCACCCACCTGATCGATAAAAGCCTGGATGTAAGACAATTCATCCTTCAATCCAAACAAGAAGAACAGATCGCAAAGTTTGAAGATGATCTCCTGCAAACTGCGTGTAGCCAGCATATCGTTAAAAAAATCACTTTTAAGAAATTTGCAGAGGTCATTCTCTTCATCTTCAATACCTTCAAACTTTCGCGAAACATCAGGATTGTAAGGGTGCCTGAATTCCATTTGCAACTGAGCCTGCCCTTCCTGCGGTTTCAGAACGGGCAGTTTGCCAATCGCTTTCAGCCGCGGTTCAATTTCCTGGTAATACTGATAATTGGCAAATGCAAGCGATAGTTTATCGTCCGGATCGGCCAGCAGTTTTAGCAAAGCCAGGATAAAGGCGACCGAAGCTGAATTTTTGACATACAACGACTCACCTGACAGCACATTGAAGTTGTAGGCCGGATCACCTTTCGCCTTTTCACGAAGCAAATAATCGGCTACCTGTCTGGCCTCTCTTTTTTCACGAACCAATACCGCGATTTCGCCTGCCGCAACACCCAGATCCTGCACCCGTTTTATTTGTTTCACCAAATCATCAAGTACAGCTTGTCCGTCGTCCTCATTGTCGTCATCCTTTTTCGGTTTCTCAAGAAATTTCATCCGGATATACCCTTGCTCTGCACCGGTTTTTTGCCCGATTTCCTGGATGCTCTCCCTGTAAAGATCTTTAATCTGATCGCGGAAAGGCAAATCCGGGTGACCAGTTTCCTCCAGTTCAGCATTTAAATGTTGCTGCAAAATAGCTGGCGCCACCTGAAAAATGCGGTTATTAAACCGGATGATCTGTCCCGCGCTGCGCCAGTTGTTCTGCAAAGTTTCCTGGTGTACCCCATTTGCCGGGAAAGCGTTTAACACCTCCGAGGCCAGCAGGTTCCAGTCGCCGTTGCGCCAACGGTAAATCGCCTGCTTAACATCTCCGACAAGCATACCCAGGTTATCTTCGGCCAGCGAATTCCCGATCAACGGTTTAAAATTGCTCCATTGCAGGCCCGAAGTATCCTGAAATTCATCAATCATAAAATGCTGATAAAAAACGCCCGTTTTTTCATAAACAAACGGCGTTTCCGAATCAGCGATAATCTGTTTCAGCAGGTTACCGGATTCGGAGATCAACACCACGCCTTTCTCCCTTGTTACTTTCCTGACCATCGCCTGCAAATCGACCAGGATCCCCAGGGTGTATAATTGTCTGACAATTAGTTTCGCCGTATTATACCGATGGTTTTCATTCCGGTAAAGATTAACCGCCTCAACCAGCAGCGGATGAATTTGTTGAGCCACGGGGCCAAGCCCGTTTTTATCCGGCAGTTTGTAAAGGGTTGAGACATCGGCTACGGCATCCAGTAAGCGGACGCCGGGCGTCAAATCAGCATTCAGCATTTTGGAAAAGCTATTGGCTGCGCCATTTTTCCCGTACTTAAAATCAGCGACCGTCAGCCCGGCCGTTTCCATCAACCGGAGCCCCTCGCGGCCAAGTTGTTTCAGTTTATTTTCGTACAAAACGATAATCTGCTGCAAATCGCGGCGATAATCGCGAATAAATGTTTTATCAACCAGTTTTTCGTGCAAAGCCTGACTCAGGTCCTTAAACGTCTCATTATAAATTTGTTTACCCAGGTTCAGGATATCATTCTTCAGGTTCCAGCCGCCGCCTTCCATAATTTTATCACGGGCGAACTGTTTCAGCCATTCCAGCAAATCCGGGTCATCATCAATCGACACCAGTAATTCATCCACTGCTTCTGCCAGAATCTGGTCGGCGTCCAGGTCAACCTGATAGGATGTATTGAGGCCAAGTTCGCGGTTAAACGCTTTGATTATCCGTTGAAAGAAGCTGTCGATTGTGCTGATCGAAAAACGCGAATAATCATGCAAAATATGTTTCAGGCATTTTTGAGCCCGTTCGGCCAGCTCCGCCTCGTGCAGCCCCGTTTCCTTTTTTAACACTTCCAGGTAAGCAGTTTGTTTTCCCTGCGCCAGTTGATACAATTCGTGCACTACGCGGTATTTCATTTCGGTGGTTGCCTTGTTGGTGAACGTAACCGCCAGTATATGTTTGTAATTCCAGTCGGATGACAAGGCTATTTTCAGGTATTCAACCGCCAAGCGAAAAGTTTTTCCCGAACCTGCCGAAGCTTTATAAACATGAAGTTGTGACATCTATATCAATTTTCCTGATCAATGAATTTTAATAGCTGCTTAATTTTATCGAAATTCGCCGGTAAAGATATCCATGATTATAAATATAACACAAAGATATTTATGAAACGAGGTTTTGCAAGTGATAATAATGCCGGAGTGCACCCGGAAATATTAAATGCGCTGAATGCTGTAAATGAAGGGCATATGGTTGGCTACGGAGGCGACCCGGTGACTGAACGGGCAATCGAACTTTTCAAACGCGAATTTGGCCACGACATTGATGTTTATTTTGTATTTAACGGCACCGGGGCCAACGTGCTGGCGCTGTCGAGCCTCACCAGCAGTTTTCATTCGGTCATCTGCGCCGAAACAGCCCACATTCAGACTGATGAATGCGGCGCTCCTGAAAAATTTACCGGATGCAAATTACTCCCGGTTAAAACGGTCAACGGGAAAATTTTTCCGGAGGAAATTGAAAAACATTTGCATGGATTCGGCTTTGAACATCATTCGCAACCGGGTATTATTTCTATTTCCCAGGTAACCGAATTGGGCACCGCGTATTCGGTTGAAGAAATAAAAGCAATCACAAACCTCGCCCATCAATTTGGCCTGTTTGTTCATATGGACGGGGCACGGATTGCCAATGCAGCCGTTGCATTGGATTTGCCTTTTAAAGCATTCACCCGCGATGCCGGCATCGATGTACTTTCGTTTGGAGGAACAAAAAACGGCATGATGCTCGGTGAAGCAGTCATTTTCTTTCATCCCGGATTATCGCGGCAAACCAAGTATATCCGGAAACAAAGTATGCAACTGTTCTCAAAAATGCGTTTTGTAAGCGCCCAGTTTCTCGCTTATTTTGAACAGGATTTATGGAAGAGAAATGCAAGCCATGCAAACGAAATGGCCAAACTACTCGAAAATGAAGTTTCGAAACTGGACGGTGTAAAAATTACACAAAAGACCGAAGCCAATGGCGTTTTTGCCATCTTACCGAAAGATATCATTCCAAAGCTTCAGGAAGAATACTTTTTTTATGTCTGGGATGAGTCAAGTTCTGAAGTACGCTGGATGACCTCCTTTGATACAACAAAAGAGGATATTTCGGGTTTTATAGATGTATTGAAAAAGTTGCTTTAACATGCGTTTGTTCAATTACTATCCAAACAAGAACGAAACCGATGCCGCGTTGGAGAAAAAAATCTTTAAACACAGCCTCATTATTCCCGCCTTTTTCGTTTTTATATGCTGGATGGTATTATTGATCGAAGAAACCCTCAAACTCAACTTTGCCCAGTATGGCATTTTTCCGCATCATGTAAAAGGGCTAACAGGGATCATCCTGGCCCCTTTTATCCACAGCGGAGTAACTCATCTGGGCGCTAATTCCGTTCCCTTCCTGGTATTGTCGGTAGCCCTTTTCTATTTTTACCGAAAACTGGCTTACCGTATCTTCGTCTTAATTTATTTGTTTTCGGGCATTTTTGTATGGATGGGAGGACGCGAAGCCTGGCACATAGGCGCCAGCGGAATTATTTACGGTCTGGGCGCCTTCCTGTTTTTCAGCGGTATTTTCCGAAACGACGTAAAGTTGCTGACCATCGCGATCGTCGTTGTTTTTTTGTATGGTGGTATGTTTTGGGGGATTTTCCCGATTGAAGCCCGGGTTTCGTGGGAAAGCCACCTGTGGGGCTCTGTCAGCGGACTTTTTCTGAGTATTTATTACCGGAACCAAGGGCCGCAGCGATCTCATTTTGATTGGGAAGATGAACAAGATGAGGAGGATTTGGTTTATAATGAAGCGAATGATTCAGAAAACCCGGATTGGCCGGATAGCAAAAAAGAAAAAGAGACTGAGAAAACTTGAAGCTTATCAGACAATACTAAAAGATTTTTTGTAACTTTGCCACCCGCAAAAAAGATAATCAGTTCTAAAACAATGATTAGCAGAAGAATAATCCGAATAAAAGTATTGCAGGTACTGTACGCTTTCAATACGTCGCCGGACAAATCAATCAATAATACTGAAAAAGAACTTTTTTTCAGTATTCAGAAGACGTACGATCTTTATCATTACTTGTTTCAACTGGCCGTAGAAATTGCTAATCATGCCAACTCGGTGATTGAGCTACGCAAGAAAAAACACTTTCCGACCAAAGACGATTTAAATCCGAATACCCGCTTTGTAAACAACCTTGTGGTTCACCAGATCAGGACCAACAGTACGCTGAAAAAGCAATTGGAGCAATCAAAGCTTAGCTGGGAAAATGAGCCTGAACTGATCAAAAAGCTATACACCGCCCTCGTTAACGCTGATTTTTACACGGCGTACATGTCGGCCAAAGATCACTCTCACCAGGATGATAAAAAACTAATTGAACAGCTATTCGCTGAAATTATCCTGCAATCCGAAGATTTACTTTATTTGCTGGAAGAACAGAGCATATACTGGAATGACGACGTTGATTTTGTAATCAGCATGATCATCAAAACATTGAAAAAATTCAAAGAATATACCGGTGAAAATCAGTCGCTTCTTCCTATTTTTAAAGATGACGAGGACCGGGAATTTGCCAAAAACCTTTATCGTAAAACAGTCGTTAATCACAGCGAACTGAAAAAAATCGTTGAAGAACACACGGTAAACTGGGATATTGAGCGTATAGCCTGCATTGATACCCTGATCTTGGAACTTGCTATTGCAGAATTTCTCTACTTTCCGTCTATCCCCACAAAGGTTACTTTAAACGAATACATCGAGCTATCGAAGTATTACAGCACTCAAAAAAGCCGGAATTTTATTAACGGAATTCTCGACAAAGCGCTGAAAGCCCTGAAGAAAGATAACCGGATTATCAAAGCCGGACGAGGACTGATTGGTGAAGAAAACCTGGCAGAATGAGACTCTTGGGTCCGATGATCGCGCTGCTGTTTGCTTTCGGATGCCAACATTCAGCAAAAAACAACGACCAGCAATCGGGTGAAAAACAAGGAACAGCAAAATTTGTGTTTCAGGAAGAATTGCATAATTTTGGGTCGTTGCAAGCCGGCGAAATTGTTGCATATAGTTTTCAATTTACAAATATTGGAAACAGCAAATTATTTATCAAAGACGCTGTCAGTGATTGTGGTTGCATTTCGGTGATATTTCCGAAAGAACCTGTCAACCCGGGCGAGACCGGATACATTGAGGTCATTTTTAGTTCTGCCGGCGAGGTAGGAAAAGTGTATAAAGAAATAAGGATCAATTCAAATGCTGAACCCGGAGAAATGAAATTGATGATTACGGCCAATGTGCAACATGAAATGATAAATATTTACAGTAAAAACTAAATAGTCGAAAAACATGAATTACTTATTAATGGCCCCGCAACAAGGCAGTGAGGCAAGTCCGTTTACCGCTTTTTTACCCTTGATCCTGATTATCGTTGTTTTCTATTTTTTCATGATCAGGCCACAGGTAAAAAGACAAAAAGAACTGAA
The DNA here is from genome assembly GCF_049347105.1 of Gaoshiqia hydrogeniformans. Taxonomy (GTDB): domain Bacteria; phylum Bacteroidota; class Bacteroidia; order Bacteroidales; family Prolixibacteraceae; genus Gaoshiqia; species Gaoshiqia hydrogeniformans. The sequence goes on along the minus strand of NZ_CP186334.1, from coordinate 4,390,254 downwards.
AAAATTCCGTGAAAGCCTTCAAAAAGGTGACAAAGTCGTGACAACCGGTGGTATTTACGGAAAAGTCTATGAATTGAAGGATAACTATATCTTATTACAGGTTGACGACAATGTAAAACTGCGCGTTGATAAGAGCGCTGTTGTAAAAGACATGTCCGACGTGACACCTCAGAAATAGACGGACCAAGCGAAATATGAAGGGTTGGCTTTGATGTCAGCCCTTTTTTTTATCTTTGAGGTCGTGGAATACAAAAGGATAAATAGAATTCAGGCTTTACTCAGGAAACTTCGCATAAAAAATGAAGGTAAGCTCATGATTTACCTGATATGTCTTGGCATTGCCACTGTTTTTTGGTTTTTAAATGCCCTGAATAAAGAGTATTCGGTTGAACTGCCGTTCCCTGTTAGATTCACTAATCTCCCAAAAAACAAAGTGCTTGTCAGCGACTTGCCTGATCATTTTATTCTGAAGGTAAATTCGTATGGTTTTATCTTATTGCAACACAAATTAAGTTTGGCCTTTTCTCCCCTGGTGTTCAATGTAAATGAGCTAACCGGGAATAAAATGGAAAATTCTGATCATGCCGACTATGCAATCACCAGCAAACAATACATTAGTAAAATATCCTCACAGGTGAGCAAAGAACTCACCATCATCGATATCCAGCCGGATACGTTGTTTTTCAGATTTGACCGGATTGTGGAACGAAAAATTCGGGTAAAACCGGAAGTGAGCTACGAATTGGGGAAACAACATTTTTTGATCAGCGAGATCACCTCTGACCCGGATTCAGTTTTGGTGAGTGGTCCGGAGACAATTTTGGATACGCTCAAATTTATAAAAACAAAACCTTATAATTTCAAAGAATTAAACCAGACGACACAACGCAATATGGGACTTACCGAACACAGAGGTCTTACATATAAAGAGAAACGTGTTTCTGCAACCATCCCTGTAGAAGAATTCACCGAAAAACACCTCGTTGTCCCGATCTCGATCACTGGCCTACCGGAAGATGTGCAAGTTAAACTGTTCCCCGACAAGGCAAAAGTCAGTTTTATGACCGGCCTGACTCATTTCTCTGAAATTCTTCCGTCTGATTTTAAACTTAGTGTATCCTATAAAGACATTCAAAATAAAGCAGAATTGCTTGAGCTGAGACTTGAATCTCAACCGCCGCATCTGCTCTCGGTTTCGGTGAATCCCAATAAAGTAGAATATTTGATTGAAAAATAAACGATATGCTTAAAGTAGGAATTACGGGAGGCATAGGTAGCGGAAAAACAACCATTTGCAATTTCTTCAGGCTACTGGGAATACCTGTTTTTGAAGCTGACACGGAAGCAAAACACATTATAGACAGTTCTGCTTTCGTTCAAAGTGAACTAAAGCGATTATTCGGAAATGACATTTACCTGACAAATCAGTCGATTGACCGAAAAAAATTAGCCGGCTTCATTTTTAATTCCCCAATTTTACTCGAAAAAGTCAATGCCATTATTCATCCCGAAGTTCGGAAATCTTTTTTTGAATGGTGCACAAGGCAGAATTCGTCCTACATTATTCATGAAGCAGCTATTTTGTTCGAAAGCGGTTTTTATAAAATGATGGATCAAATCATCCTGGTCAAAGCACCTTTAAAAGAGCAGATCAGCCGGGTGATGGCACGCGAAAATACCACTGAAGAAGAGGTAAGAAACCGGATATCAAAGCAATGGACAGATGAAGAAAAAGAGGTATTGGCAACATATACGATCAATAATAACAATGCGGAACTGATCATTCCCCAATTATTAGAACTAGATAAAAAGTTTAAATTACATGGCTAAATTTGGAAAATGGATTGCCGGAGGACTTGGATGGGCACTTTTAGGCCCAATTGGCGGCATTTTAGGTTTTGTCCTCGGTTCAATGTTTGAAAACCAAACTGCATTTACAACGGGAGGCGCAGGGCAGTCAACAAAAACAACGACTGGTGGTTACGTTATGAGTTTGCTCGTACTAGTAGCCGCTGTTATGAAAGCAGACCAAAAAGTGCTTAAGTCGGAGCTGAATTACGTGAAAGATTTCTTTGTCCGGACTTTTGGCGTTGCATCAGCCCAGGAAGCGCTTAAGATGCTGCGTGACCTTTTAAATCACAATATCCCTGTTACTGATGTCTGCCATCAGATTCAAAAGAACATGGATTATTCATCCAGGTTACAACTTCTGCATTTCTTGTTTGGCATTGCCAATGCTGACGGGAAGGTGGAAACTGAAGAACTTAACCTGATCAACCATATTGCCAAAAACCTGGGAATATCGACAAAAGATTTCGAATCAATCAAATCGATGTTTATAGCTAATACCGATGCGGCATATAAAATACTGGAAATTGCCCCGGATGCAGCAGAAGAAGAAATAAAAAAAGCGTACCGGAAAATGGCCGTAAAATATCACCCCGACAAAGTGAGTTACCTGGGCGAGGAATTTCAACATGCAGCTAAGGAAAAGTTTCAAAAAGTTAATGAAGCTTACGCACAAATCAAAAAAGAAAGAAACTTCGTATAAACGGTGTGCAATCAGGTTTTACAAAGTAATTAAATTCACCATCAATCAATTGGTAATATGCAATATACAAAGGCAATTTTCAAGCTAACGCCCGACAACGAAACGAACCGGGAAATTCTAACTGCTTATTTGGCTCAGCTCGATTTCGAAAGCTTTGATGATACCGAAAACGAGCTAAATGCTTTCTATCCTTCCGGAAAGTTAAACAAAAATGAAATTCAGCTGATCCTTTCGGGTTTACCATTCCGTGTAAGCTTTTCTGAAGAAAATATGCCCGACATAAATTGGAACGAAGAGTGGGAAAAAAACTATTTTCAACCCTTGTTAATTGATGGTAAATGCTTGGTAAGAGCGCCTTTTCACAAAGATTTTCCAACGGCTGAGTATGAGATTATCATTGAACCAAACATGGCTTTTGGTACCGGCAATCACGAAACAACCTCATTGATGATTGAACACCTGCTTGACTTAAATGTGACTGATCTGGATGTATTGGATATGGGATGCGGTACCGGAATCCTTGGCATTTTTGCCTCTATGCGCGGCTGTAAAAGTGTTACGGCTATCGATATTGACAATTGGGCTTTTGAGAGTATTGTCGAGAATTGCAGGTTAAATAAGGTCACAAATGTCGAAGCCAGCATTGGCGATGCAAAACTTCTGGGGAGGAAAAAATTTGATCTGATCCTGGCTAATATTCAGAAAAATGTTATTCTGCAAGATATTGACACTTATGTTTCGGTATTGAATGACGATGGGATCCTGATCGTAAGCGGCTTTTATAAAGATGACCTGGAAGATATTATGGGCAAGGCTTCGGAGCTTTATCTGCGAAAATTGATTATCAAAGAACGAAACAGCTGGATCGCCTGTTCATTTGAAAAATAAACATGGATCAGATTATCCGGTATTTTAAACTACATTTCGGCCAGATTTATTCAACGGAGAACGGCTCTGAAGTAGCTGCGCTGATAAACAGGCTCTCACGCGAAGAGAGGGATGAGCTGAGAAGCAAACTTTTTCACGAGGCCCGCATTCTTCAACGCGAAAGTAACAACGGGCAGGTATTTTCGTGGCTCGAGTTCTGTTTTGGACTAATTGAAAAGTATACATTCCGTTTTCATAAAGTATATTTTAGTCCTGGTACTGATATTCTTGAGATCATCTCAGATTTGCTTGATCAGGCAAAAACAAGCCTGGATTTATGTGTTTTCACCATAACCGATTCAAGACTTGCAGAGCACATCCTCAATGCTGCCAGGCGAGGCGTTTTCATTCGTATTATTACCGACGACAGAAAAACCTTTGATCATGGATCTGCCATTTTAAATCTTAACCGGGCCGGTATTTCGGTAAAAATTGACCACTCACAATATCACATGCACCATAAATTCGGCATTATCGACAAGCGAATTGCTTTTACAGGAAGTTTTAACTGGACTTATACTGCATCAAAACACAATCAGGAAAACCTTTTGGTAACTTCAAAATATGATATTACCCAACAATATCTGGAAGAGTTCGAACAACTTTGGAAAGAAATGTTTTCGCTGTAGCTTAAAGCGCCGAATTGGCAAGGATCCCGGTCATAATAGCGATCGTAAAGCTAATCAGTGTACCTATTAATACATACTCTGACATGATTCGGGCGGTCGCCTCGTTTTTTACAGAAATCCGGAGAATTGATTTTGCTGCAATCAGAAAACCAATTGCCTGAAATTGTGCTGAAAGCACAAATGTCAGAACCAGAATTCGCTCCAGTATCCCAATCCATTTTCCTGCATTTTTCAGGTTTGGTTCCAACTCCTGGTTTACCTGTTTCTGCCAGTACCGGGTAGCGAGATTAATTATTATCATTGAAGGCCAAACTATAAAAAAATATGACAACAAATAGATCAATATCTTTTCATTGGTCAAGCTGCCGGTTAGGATTTCTGCGTACTGCCTGAAGTTTTCATCGGCCAGGCCGGCGATGAACCAGATGATGAACAGATGAACAATTTGATCAGCAAGAAACCAAAGTAAATGATTGACTTTTTTCGGTTTCAGATAAATTTTAGCCAAATCGGTCAGATAATGAAGCAGGAAAATAAATACGGGTATTTTCCAGGTAAAATAATCAATCGTAAAAAGGGCCGACAGAAATGTCACAATCAGAATATGGTAAAATAATCTGATCGACTTTATTCCATACTGGTTTTTATCGTTTACCCAAGAGCGGGGTTGTAACAAAAAATCTGCAATAAAATGTGCGAGTAGTAATCGAAGAATCAAAATCATGGCATTATAATTTATCAATAATAGCAATAAAGCGTTCATTCATTTTTTCAATCAGGCTCCACCTGGCAAGCTGAATCCGATTACTGACTGATGGCTGGGTAAGGTTCAACTTTTGGGCAATCTCTGTTTGTTTGTAACCTTGAACAAGATAATAAATTACTTCAGCTTGTGCGATAGTCCATCGTTCTAAAATATCGTCAAGAAATAAACAAGCCAGCTCCAATTCGTTGTTATATTCTTCGTTATTCGTTGTGATTATCAGAGTTTGCTTTTTTGCTTTCATTTTATCAAGCGCCCTGCCCGATAAAACAAAGGGTTCTTCGAATGATTTTCCAATTTTTTCAGGGATCGCTGTTGCTTGCCCAACGGCCAAGGATATTCTGGCATCTAATGCTTTTTGTGAATTTCCAATTTTTAACCCGATTTCTTTTTTTTTGAAGTATGACTTTAAATAGATTGCTTTCAAAAATGCGCTGTTCACATCCTCAATCATTACCTGAAAACTATCTCCCCGGCTGGTCAACATCGCTTCTCCCCGGTGAACCAGATAGTTTTCTGATGGCTCTTCCAGAACCTGTATGGTATCTAAAAATGATTTTTCCTCAAATTTTGAAGAATTAATAACATCTGCTGATATGACTGCTAATTTTTTCACACAACAAATATAAATTATTTATTCTATATATACAATACTTAAATCATTTATTCTATATTTTATAAAAATAGATTTAATTATCTATAAAAATTAGTCCGTTCAAACTCTAAGACTTCCAGGTCCCGAATATTATCCTGGTCTATAACAAAACGAACAGCCGTACAAACCCGGTGAAATCCGTTATTGCCCGAAGCGCCCGGATTAATGTACAAACAGTTGTACTTATTATCGTAAACAATTTTTAGGATATGGGAATGTCCGCATATAAATATTTTGGGAGGGTTACGCTGAATTTCTTTTCTGGCGCGGGGGTCATATTTTCCGGGATATCCTCCGATGTGGGTCATCAGAACATCTATTTCTTCACAAAAGAAACGTTGGTTTTCCGGAAACATTCTTCGTAAAATGTGGTCATCAATATTGCCGTAAACGGCCCGAAGTGGTTTAAACTGGGCTAACTGATCTGCCAGGGAAACTGTTCCGATATCGCCGGCATGCCAAATTTCATCAACATTTTCCATAAATTTCAATGTCCGGTTGCTGATTAAACCATGTGTATCAGAGATTAAACCGATTCGCTTCATTAATGATATTTATTTGTTTCGATCGTTCAAATTTAATTTAAATTTGGAGCAAAAATTAAACCGATGAAACGTGTAGTACTCGTCAGACATGCAAAGGCTGTTCCTTACGGATATGATGATGATTTTAACCGGAAGTTACGCAGTAGCGGCAAAGATGACGCAGAGCTTCTTAGCTCTAAACTAAAAGACAATAAAATAACGCCTGATTTGATGATCTCAAGTCCGGCAAAACGGGCTTACAAAACAGCAAAAATCTATGCAGGGGTTCTTCGCTACCCGGCAAATAAGATCCGGTCTGAAGAGGAGTTATACGAAGGGATGACGACACAGGATTTCATTGACATGCTTCGGGAAATTCCGGACGAGGTTCAAACGGTTTTTGTTTTTGGCCATAATCCGACGATTTATTACCTGACGAACAACCTGGTCCGTTTTTTCAACAGCGATATGCCAACCTGTTCAACGGTAGGGATTGAATTCAGGATCGAGTCATGGAAAGAGCTTTCTGCACGAGGGGGAGAAATGAGCTTTCACTTGGTCCCCCGGGCTTTCAGATAATTAGGTTGTTTTTCAATTATCGAAAATTACGCACATGCATCTTTTTTACACGCCTGATATCCGGAATCAAACATACTGCCTGGATGAAACCGAATCAAAACATGCGGTTCGGGTTCTCCGGCTAAATCAGGGAGATCTGATTAACTTGGTTGACGGGAAGGGCAATTTTTACGAAGCACGGATTACCGATGCAAACCCGAAAAGATGTAGGATTGAGGTAACAAAACAAGCAGGTGAATTTGGCAAACGCACGCATTATCTGCACATGGCTGTTGCGCCAACAAAAAATATCGACCGTTTCGAATGGTTCCTTGAAAAGGCTACGGAAATCGGCATCGACGAAATAACGCCTGTTTTATGCGATCGTTCCGAACGAAAAACGGTTAACGAGGATCGTTTGGAGAAGGTAATCATTTCAGCCATGAAACAGTCGCTGAAAGCTTATCTTCCCAAATTAAATCCGTTAACTCCGCTTAACGGGCTATTGAAAGCTGAGTTTAAAGGAAAAAAATTCATCGCTCATTGCTATGATCAGAACAAAAATGAACTTCGAACAGAAATTACGGGAAGTTCATCCAACCTTATTTTAATTGGTCCTGAGGGCGATTTTTCGGAAGACGAAGTAACCCAAGCCATCGGACAGAATTTTCTCCCGGTGAACTTGGGCAATAGCCGCCTGCGTACAGAAACAGCTGCCCTTGTCGCCTGCCATACCGCCAATTTATTGAACGAATAAATCTTTTCAAATCAACTCCAGCGCCTGATTAATATCGGCAATCAGGTCGGCTGCGGCTTCGATGCCAACAGAAAGACGCATCATGGTATCGCGGATTTCCATTTTATTCCGGTAATCTTCCGAAAATTCGACATAAATGGTTGAGTACGGGTGAATAATGAGCGATTTATTATCATTCAGGTTAGTTGCCCTTCGAATGATTTGAAGTCGGTTCATAAACTCAAAACAGGCTTTCTGTGACCTCAGATCAAAGGTCATAATGGCACCGGGTTTACCTGAAAATTGCTTCATACTCAGGTTGTAACTTTTAGACGCAACTAAGCCGGGATAGGTAACTTTTGCTACTTTCGGATGTTCATTTAAAAACTCGCCAAGAGCCATGCAGTTTTCATAACATCTCGCCATCCGTAATTCAAGCATATCCAGGCCCATAATCTGATAATGAGCGGTGTGCGCAGTCATCGCCCCACCGGTGTTCCTGTAATAATTTTTACGTAACTGCGCAATAAATGCATCTTTCCCAAAGCGTTCACACATCAGCTTCAAATTGGGGTTTCCCGCCCAATCGTAACTGCCGTTATCCAGGACGACACCGCCAAATGATGTGGCTCCTCCCGAAATGAATTTTGTAGTCGACATCACTTCGATATGAACACCCATACTTTTTGAATTGAAAACGACAGGCGGGGTAATTGTACTATCGGCAATGAGCACGATTCCATGTTTATTCGCGATGCTTGCCAAAGCTTCAATATCGGCAATTTCAAGTTGTGGATTGGTAACTGTTTCAAAGAAAATCAGCCGGGTATTTCCATCAATCAAAGCTTCGACCTCTTCCGGTTTTGTCGTATCGGCAAAACGGGTTTCCAAACTGTAATTCGACAAAGTCTGGTCAAATAACGAATAGCTGTGGCCAAATAATTGACTACCCGAAATAATGTTGTCACCTGCCTTGCAAAGCGCCAATACCGTGTTTGATATGGCTGCCATTCCCGAAGCTAATGCCAAAGCCTGATAGGCTCCGGTAAGCGTTTTCATTTTCTTTTCAAAATACTCTACCGTCGGGTTGCTCGTGCGCGAGTATACATGGGCCGGCAGTTCTCCCCTGAAATTGGCCGAAATTTCTTCAGCCGAGGCAAATTCAAAGGCTATCGATTCATATACAGGCATATCCAATGCCCGATAAGGGTCACTCTTTGGGAATGGTATATTTAAAGCCCGGGTCGTAAAACTTTTCTGCATGGAGTTAAATTTTAAAGTCTGTAAAAATAACAGCTTTTTTCAAAAATGGTTTTTGAAGGTAAACTTTACCTGACGATAACCATTTTCTTAATCCAACTGGTACTTTCTTCTTATATTTGATCCATCTTTTTAATTACGGATGAGTAAGATTTTCGGGACATACTTGTGTTGCTTATTTTTTATCACCGGTTTAGCCCAAAACCCGGAGTTAAAAATTGGATTGATCAAGTATAAAGGCGGTGGCGACTGGTATGCAGACCCCACTGCCCTGCCCAACCTGATGAGATTTTGCAATCAGGAGCTGAACACTACATTTGCCGCCGAACCCGGTACCGTAGAACCGGGAAGCATTGAATTATTCAATTACCCGATTGTACATTTAACCGGCCATGGCAATGTAATTTTTACCAACGATGAATGCCGTAATCTCAGGCTTTATTTCGAAGCAGGTGGTTTTTTACATATCGACGATAATTACGGGCTAAACATGTACATCCGCCGCGAGATGAGAAAAATTTTTCCCGACCAGGAATTCTCCGAGTTACCTGCCGGTCATCCGATCTTTCATCAAAAGTTTGATTTCCCGAACGGTTTGCCAAAAATACACGAACATGATCGTCAACGTCCCCAGGCTTTCGGATTATACATTGGGAACAGGCTTGTATGCCTGTATACCTACGAGTCTGACATCAGCGATGGCTGGGAAGATCCTTCGGTACACAACAATCCGCCGGAAACCAGAAAAAAAGCGCTGGAAATGGGGGCCAATATCGTTTCTTATGTTTTTGGCAACTAAATACTCGCAGGCAATCCATCAAAAAAATTAACAGAAAAGCACTAAAGCAATGAAAATATTAGGCATCAACGGAAGTCCCCGGAAAAGCGGAAATACAAAAATCCTGATTGAATCGGTCTTTAAGCCATTGGAGGAAGCAGGTTTTGAAACCGAATTAGTTCAACTGGGAGGCAAACTGGTACATGGGTGTACCGCTTGCGGAAAATGCAGGGAAATTAAAGACCAAAGATGCCACATCAAAAATGATGTCCTCAATCAATGCATCCAAAAGATGATTGATGCCGATGCAATCATTCTGGGTTCGCCGGTATATTTTGCCGATATCAGTACAGAGATGAAAGCTTTGATTGATGTATCGGGTTATGTGTGCCGGGGAAACGGCCACCTGCTGAAACGAAAAATTGGCGCAGCTGTTATTTCGGTCAGGCGGGGCGGGCAGCTTCATGCGTTTGAAACCATAAACAATTTCTTTCTAATCAATCAGATGATTATCCCCGGCTCTTCCTACTGGAACTTTGCCTACGGAAAAAATGAGGGTGATGTTTTACAAGATGAAGAAGGGATGCAGACTATGAAAACACTGGGCGAAAATATGGCCTGGTTGCTTGGTAAAATTCATCGTTGACCGTAAACTTTCAATTCACCGGCTTGTTTTGATGAATAAACAATGTTATGAATTGGGAAACTGTTAACAATCAGATTGAAAAAGAGTTTATCTTTAGAGATTTCAGACAAGCCTTACAATTTGCAAACCAGGTTGGCGAACTGGCAGAGGAAATGAACCATCACCCGGATATCTTGATTTTCTCATACAAAAAAGTAAAGATTAGTCTGATGACACACAGTCAAGGTAAAGTTACCGGGTTAGACTACGAGTTAGCAAAAAAAATTGATCAACTAACAACATGACCAAATATAAGTTTCTGCTGAAAAACCTGCTTCGGGCGTTGATTTACATGGCCGTAATTGCTGTCGCTTATCTTCTTTTTAAAAAATTCATTATTGATGAAAACCAGGAAGTTTGGATTGAAAGGTTTTACAGCAAACCTTTAACTGTTTACCTGATCTATACCGGTTCTGAAATTTTCTTCGGGATCTTTCCTCCCGAATTTTTTATGCTCTGGGCATACTACAAGTCAGATCTCCTGCATTATGCCCTGAATGTTATTTTTTTTGCCGGAATCTCCTATGGCGCAGGATACCTGGCTTTTCTAATAGGCAGGGTATTACGCCGCGTTGTGATTTTCAGGTATATGAGCCGTCGGTTTTTTAGCCATTATTGGGATTTATTTAAAAAATACGGTTCAATTCTGATTATCACCGCAGCGCTTACTCCCTTGCCGTGGGCTGCAATCAGCATGTTGGTAGGCTCAACCGAGTACTCCATGAAACGTTTCGTTTACATGGCCTTTTTCAGAGTCTTCCGTTTTTTTGCCTATGGATATATTATCTTTCAAACACATCAATTTTAAAAAACCATTCGCGCTTCCGCTTGTTTAATAGCTTGAAGGTTTAATTTGAAATACATGTTAAATAAGTTAAAATCACGCTGGGAAGTTGAATCTAACCTACAGTTAATCATCATCTTGATCGTTTTTTCGGTTAGCGGAAGTGCAACCCTTTTTATAAAAAATTACCTTTTTCAATGGATCAACTACGACCCGGAGTGGCCATTTATTTTAAAAACAATCATTTACATACTGACTATTATCCCGATCTATCAGATCACTCTGCTGCTTATCGGCACCCTGTTTGGGCAATTTGATTTTTTTTGGCGTTTCGAAAAAAAAGCTCTGCGCCGGTTAGGCATTAAGCTGGATAAGTCATGCAGATGAAGCAAACAATAAAAACAGTTGCTCTTTTAATCATTATTTCCGGTAATTTAAACAGCGAATTACCGGCACAAACAAAATCAAAAAGTATGGACCGGATAACATTGGGAGGCGGATGTTTTTGGTGTACCGAAACCATATTCAACGAATTGAACGGCGTTGTCTCAGTCATTTCGGGTTATTCGGGAGGCGAGGTTATTAATCCGTCATACAAAGAAATTTGTACAGGACGAACCGGGCATGCCGAAGTGGTTGAAGTTGAATTTGATCCCTCAGTCATCTCATTTACCGAGCTGCTGGAAGTGTTTTTTGCTACCCACGATCCAACTACTCTAAACCGGCAAGGAGCTGATGTGGGAACACAATACCGGTCGGCCATTTTTTACCGCAATCAAAATCAAAAGGAAATTGCAGAGTCAATAATTGATCGGCTAAACCGGGAAAATATCTTTGGAAAACCAGTTGTTACTGAGCTTAGCCCCTGGAAAAACTTTTTCAGAGCCGAAGATTACCATCAAAACTATTTCAGCAATAATACCGGTCAGCCCTATTGCCAGTTTGTCATTATTCCAAAAGTTGAAAAGTTCAGAAAAATCTTTCGCGATAAAATAAAGCCTTAAACGTTATCAAACCAGGCTATACCGGCATTAGTTTTCCAAACAAATCAAACTCCGAGGAATCGTCAATCCGAACCGGGTAAAACTTGCCGATTTGAATATGATCCGATTTATCAATCAAAACCTCGCCATCTACTTCAGGAGAATCAAATTCCGTCCGGCCAATAAAATAGTCATCTTCTTCCCTGTCAACCAAAACTTTCAGTGTTTTACCTATCTGCCGCTGACTCAGGGTGGCCGAAATTTCCTGCTGCATATCCATTAACTCGGCGGCGCGGGCTTCTTTCACTTCCTGTGGAACATCATCTTTGTACATTTTAAATGCGTAGGTGTCATCTTCACTCGAGTAAGCAAACACCCCCATCCGTTCAAACGGATATTCCCGGATAAAGGACTTCAGCTCTTCAAAATCGTCTTCGGTTTCACCCGGATGCCCCACCAGGAAAGTTGTACGCAAAGCAATTCCGGGAACCTCTTTTCTAATTTTCTTTATCAGGCTGATGGTTTCTTCTTTCGTAATCTTACGGCGCATCATACCCAACATCCTGTCACTGATGTGTTGCAAGGGAATATCCAGGTATTTGCAAACATTATCGCGTTTACGCATCACGTCAAGTACATCTGCCGGGAATTTTGAAGGATAGGCATAATGCAGGCGAATCCACTCCAGCCCTTCAACATCGGCCAGTTTATCAATCAACTCGGCCAGTTTACTTTCTCCGTAGCGGTCAATTCCGTAATACGAAAGATCCTGAGCGATGATCAGCAGTTCTTTTACACCGCTATCAACCAGATCTTTGGCTTCTTCCAGCAGACTTTCCATGCTGCGGGACTTGTGGTTTCCGGTGAACTGGGGAATGGCACAAAACGAACAATGCCTATTACAGCCTTCGCTGATTTTCAGATATGAGAAATGATCGGGCGTAGTCTTTACCCGGTGGTATATTTTCTGTTCGTAAAAATTAGCATTTAAATCTTTGATTATTTCCTTAAAATCGAACTTGCCGTAAAACTTATCCACTTCCGGTATTTCACTGGTCAGATCTTCTTTATACCGGGCCGACAAACATCCCATAACCAAAAGTTTATCGAGTTTTCCCGATTTCCGGGCGTCTGCAAAGTTCAGGATCGTATTGATTGATTCTTCTTTGGCATCGGCAATAAAACCACAGGTATTCAGTATGACAATATTGGCGTCATCCTGATCGCTGTCGTGAACCACTTTAAAACCATTTAAATCCAACTGGTTCAGCAACATCTCCGAATCAACCAGGTTTTTGGAACAACCCAGGGTCATGATATTGACTTTTCCTCTCTTCATCTCTGTCTTTTAATTTCCGATCATTTATAACAATTATTCCTCAGGCTGGTTCTTCAAAGTCATTCCATTATAGATTGAAAGAATCAGAACTGAAGCAAAAAATAACCTTGAAACAAGTTAGCGGTATACCCCGGTAAAACTGTTTAAATTGAATTCCTGAAAATGTGTTGCTATTTTAAGAAAATAAGGAGTCAACAAATTCTTTTCGACGGAAAATTTGAAGGTCTTCCATCTTCTCGCCGATTCCGATGTATTTTACCGGTATTTTAAACTGATCGCTGATCCCGATAACAACGCCTCCTTTTGCCGTTCCGTCAAGCTTGGTGAGCGCCAGGGAAGTAACCTCGGTGGCTAAGGTAAACTGCTTGGCCTGCTCAAAAGCGTTCTGGCCGGTAGAACCATCGAGAATCAGCAATACTTCATTCGGTGCGTCCGGGACTACTTTTTGCATGACCTTCTTAATTTTCGACAGTTCATTCATCAAATTGACTTTGTTGTGCAAACGCCCTGCGGTATCGATAATCACCACGTCGGCGCCCGAAGCTTTTGCCGACATCAGCGTGTCGTAAGCAACCGAAGCCGGATCTGATCCCATATTCTGACGGATAATTGGAACGTCCACCCGGTTAGCCCATATTTGAAGCTGATCGATAGCAGCGGCCCTAAAAGTATCTGCTGCGCCCAAAACAACCTGTTTGCCGGCTTGCTTAAAATTCCAGGCCAATTTGCCAATCGTCGTGGTTTTTCCGACACCGTTTACACCAACCACCATGATCACATACGGATCAGAACGTTCAGGAAGTTCGAAATCAGAAACGTCTTCTGTGTTATTTTCTTCGAGCAAAGCAGCTATTTCTTCTTTCAGAATCAGGTTCAGTTCATCAATTCCCATATATTTATCACGGTTAACCCGCTCTTCAATCCTGCGAATAATTTTAAGGGTTGTATCCACGCCCACATCCGAAGTAATTAATACTTCTTCCAGATTATCCAAAACCTCATCATCAACCGTTGACTTCCCGACAACCGCCCGGCTAAGTTTTTTAAATACGCTTTCCTTGGTTTTCGAAAGTCCCTGATCAAGACTTTCTTTTTTAGCTTTGGAAAATGCCCCGAAAAGACCCATAATTTTCAAAATTTTTAGGTGCGCAATTTACAAAATTTGGCGGATAATCAGGGACTAAAATCGGTCTCAGGCAGAATAAACAGCAGTAAACCAAGAAATCAACCTGAATTTCTGAGTTTGCGTATCTCTTCTTTCATTTCATCCAACACATCCGAAATACGGGTAATATCCAACCTGTCGGGTTTTGGAAGGTCAAAACTAAGTACTCCCTTGGCTCTCCAGATTTCCAGCACCAACTCCCCGGTTACGCGATAAGGTTCATAAACCGGATTGTCTGACTTCAGTAAAAACTGATTATTTTCCTTCAGATAAACCCGTTTATACACCAGGCCTTCATCCCTGGTAATCAACACATAGGTTTGTCCGTCGCGCAATTCGGAAACCGATTCAACAAATTCGCAAAACAGGTATGAACCGGCTGTCACCGGAAGCATGCTGTCGCCTTTTATTTGGAACACTCGGTATGTTTTCCCTGCCGAAAGTTCTGGAACAGGCATCGAAAACCGGGGCAACCGACCAATGAATTCAGGATCGGCAAACCCATTCAGGTAACCAGCCGAAGCTTTTACCGGTACAATAGGAATCAGTTCCTCGTTATACCGGTCAACAACGATAGGTAAAACCTGCAAAGCAGTCTTCACGGGCCCGTTTCCGGGCAAACGATCCTGCCCCAGGTTTGCACCGACAAGCTGTTCAACAGATAAACCAAAAACAGTAGCCAGTTGCTGCAATACCGAAATTTTAGGGGTCGCCCTCCCCTCTTCATATGAACCAACCAATGAGCGTTTCACCTGGAGCTTATCGGCCAGTTCCTGTTGGGTTAACCGGTGAATTCGTCTTAACTGTTTCATGTTTTCAGACAGGTAATTCATAAAAACGGATGTATTTGATTAACAATTAATTCAAAAATAATCAGAAGAATGTCATTCAAAAATAACTAATATTATTAGTATTTGCTAATTTATTTAGTAATTTTGATTTATACTTTACAAATCGATCAAACTGATTTGATAAAAATAGCAGAACATGAAGCAAACTGTTGAAGAAAAACTAAAAATATTAGCCGACGCCGCGAAATACGATGTTTCCTGCTCTTCAAGCGGTAATAACCGCCAAAATACGGGAGGAATCGGCAGCGCGGTAGCTTGTGGTATTTGTCACAGCTTTACAGATGACGGCCGTTGCATAAGTCTGCTGAAAATTTTGATGACCAACCATTGCATTTACGACTGCGCTTACTGCATCAATCGCCGGAGTAACGACCGGCCGCGGGCAACCTTCAGTGTCCAGGAAGTCGTTGATTTAACCATCAATTTTTACCGGCGCAATTATATTGAAGGCTTGTTTTTAAGTTCCGGCATCATCAGAAACCCGGATTTTACCATGGAACGCCTGATGTTCGTCACCAAAAAACTGCGTTTGGAAGAACGTTACAACGGGTACATTCATCTGAAGGCCATTCCCGGGGCCAGCCAATTACTGATTCAGCAGGCAGGCCTGTATGCCGACCGGTTAAGCGTAAACATTGAAATTCCGACTGAAACGGAGCTGAAAAGGCTGGCCCCCGAAAAGAATTTCGACACCGTTTTACAACCAATGAACCAAATTAAGGAAGGGATTCAGCTTTACCGGGAAGAACGGAAAAGATATCACAAAGTGCCTGTCTTTACCCCGGCCGGACAAAGCACCCAACTCATTATTGGCGCTACCCCCGAGAGCGACCGGCAAATTTTGCAACTGGCCTCCGGTTTCTATCACGAACAAAAATTAAAGCGGGTATATTACTCGGGGTATTTACCTGTAAATGAATACGACCGACGGCTTCCGGCGCTCCAGTCGCCTCCGCTGGTTCGCGAAAACCGCCTGTACCAAAGTGATTGGCTGATGCGCTTTTATTATTTCAGGGCCGATGAAATATTAACTCAAGAACAACCTTTCCTCGACCTTGAAATTGACCCCAAACTGGCTTATGCCCTGCGGAACCTGCATCTTTTCCCTGTTGATGTGAATAAAGCTGATTACGAAATGATCTTACGCATTCCGGGCATTGGCGTACAATCGGCTAAAATGATTGTGGATGCACGCAGATTTCGCCGGTTGA
Organism: Gaoshiqia hydrogeniformans; assembly: GCF_049347105.1. Classification (GTDB taxonomy): domain Bacteria; phylum Bacteroidota; class Bacteroidia; order Bacteroidales; family Prolixibacteraceae; genus Gaoshiqia; species Gaoshiqia hydrogeniformans. The sequence goes on along the minus strand of NZ_CP186334.1, from coordinate 4,373,855 downwards.
CGAGCTATCACCTCAAAAAAATAGGCGTAGTGATGAAGCGGGCACAATATTTTATGACCTGCAACGAACTGCCGTCACATCCGAATTATTGGGATGCGGAACGGCTGAGAAACCACCTGTTAACAGAGAGCCATCGTAAAGGCAAAAAAGCAGGCGATACCCAGCTGAATCTGTTTCATGTCATTCCGGCCAGTCCGCCTGCGAAATCGCTACTTCATTTTAAACATTGAGCATATGGCATTTCTTTTATACGACGGCAGTTTTGAAGGTTTTTTAACCGTTATTTTCGAATGTTACGCACAACAGATTATTCCAACCGAAATCTGTAAAGAAAGCTCTTTTCAGGAAAATTTGTTTATCGAAAAACTCCGGATCCCCGGCGATGAACAAAAGGCACGTCGGGTATGGAAAGCCTTACAATCCAAATTACACAAACGGAATAAATACCTCCTCTTGTATGCTTTTCTATCAGAAAGTCCAGGGATCGAAATGAAGCTTTACCGTTTTGTCCGCCGGCTGTTTGATACGCGGAAAAGTATTGAAACCGATTTTGGCGATCCGGATGTACTTGAACTGAAAAAAATAGAACGGCAAGTTCTGCGCGAAACCATGCGAATACTTCAGTTTGTACGATTTCAGCAAGCAAAAGATGGCCTGTACTTTGCGCCCATCGAACCGGAGTACGATGTCCTGCCTTTTACAATCGATCATTTCAAACACCGTTTTGCCGATCAGCAATGGCTGATCTATGATCTCAGGCGGGATTACGGAATCTTTTATAACCTCAAAGAAACACAGGAAATAATTCTGTCTGAAAAAACATTTTCTGAAACAAACGGGAAAGTCGCTGCCAACCTGCTTAAAGAACAGGAAATAACCTACCAGGTATTGTGGAAAGCCTATTTTGATCACATCAACATTGAAGAACGGAAGAATCCGAAACTGCAGGCACAACATATGCCGCGGCGTTACTGGAAATTCCTGCCTGAAAAGTCACCGGTGTTGTAAATACTGAGACACAAAAAAAGCTTTCACTGAACGTGAAAGCTTTTTTACCTGTAAGCAAAAATATTTTACTTTTTGAAATAATCTTTAACCATTTCGTTGGGAACTACGCCTTCCTGAAATGTGTAAGCGCCGGTTTTACTCGATTTTACCATTTTAATGACTTTGGCATAACCTTTACCTGCTCCTTTTTGTAATGATGCAACTGCTTTCTTTGCCATATCTCAAATTATTTAATTTCGCGGTGAACAGTTACTTTCTTCAGGTTTGGATTGTATTTTTTCAACTCCAAACGTTCAGTTGTATTTTTCCGGTTTTTAGTCGTAATATACCTCGAAGTTCCGGGAACATTCGTTTCCTTTTGTTCGGTACATTCCAGAATTACCTGAACTCTATTTCCCTTTTTTGCCATTTCTTAAGCTTTTAAATATTTGTTACCAGACCTTTTGCTTTAGCATCTTTCAATGCAACACTCAGCCCATTCTTATTGATGGTACGCAAGCCGGCAGCCGAAACGGTCAACGAAATCCAACGGTCTTCTCCGGGAAGATAGAATTTCTTGTTGAATAAATTCGGACTGAACCGACGTTTGGTCCTTCTTTTCGAGTGAGAAACATTATTTCCCACCATTGCTTTTTTTCCGGTTATTTGACAAATTCTTGACATTGTCTTATTTTTTTAACAGAATCACACGTTTTTCAAACAGATCGCAAAATAAGTGCATTTTCCTGAAATAATCAAATTGTCAGCGAAGTTTTTTCTTCTTTTTTCAACAACTAATTGTTTAAAAATCAAAATGTTTTTTTTTCAGGCCGGGAATCACCATCTCCTGTTCTCCCCTTACATCCTTATTTCCCCTTGACTTTGCTGCTACAAAACCGGGTTTTTCTGTTATAATAACGGGCGACGGTCTTTTAAATCAGGATTTACTATCAACTGGAAGGCAGATCCGGTCGATATTTTTGTTTGCCAAAAATAAGGTTAAATTGAAAGGCTATTCTTTTTCTTTTTTTGAGAAAAGAAACTTATTTTAGTGCAAAATCAAACAATGAATCAGGAAAGATCGATATATTATCCGACGATACTGGGTGCTGCACACCTGGTTATTTTATATATTTTCATTCAAACGATTGTTGATTTTCCGCTGGCTGTCTGGGACTATTACCACGGAACCGAGTTTTTATACAATCCATTCAAAAAGATAGCGCTGGGAGTAGGTTCTGTCGTTTTTATCTTGTTTTTCGGTTACCGGAAAGCCCAAACAAGCCTAAAAGAACTTTTCCCGGCCAGGTGGTTCAATCCACTGATTTTCATTCCCATGACCCTGTTTTTAATGTCGGCCCATGTATTTTTAACTGAAATTAACCGGGCTGTTGATCAGCTGATGCCAGCCCCGCCTTGGTTTTGGGAGTTATTCGACCGGATTTTTGAGAACGACTACGGTATTTACGGCGCTTTCATGAAAGTGGTGGTCATTGCCCCCGTCATCGAGGAACTGATATTCAGGGGAATCATCATGCATGGCTTCATGCGTAATTATTCCAAAATTACGGCTATTCTAATTTCGGCCTTGTTCTTTGCCCTGTTTCATCTCAATCCCTGGCAATTTCCGGCAACCTTTCTGCTCGGCTTACTGCTGGGTTGGGCGATGGTGATTACCCGTAATATTTTTGTGTGTATTGCCGGGCATGCCATCAATAATTTGCTGGTTTTGCTCAGCCTCGAATATTGGGAAGAAATCAATCAATTTTCTTTTTTCCTGATGGAAAAAGATGAGCAACTAAAAATCAGCTACCTGACTGCCGGATTTAGTGTCGTATTAATCGGCCTGATTGCCCTTACAAGCCGGAAAAATAAACCTAAAACCAGTTGACAGCTGTCAGAGCGAACCTCTCAGGATCAGCCGGGGCGAAAGCGTTTCAAACACTTTTTGCTTGGTTTCGATAAAGCGCGCGGCTTTTTGTCCCATCTCCTGAAAATCGACCGAAATAACCGTGATCCCCGATCCAACAATTTCTTTCATCGGCGCATCATTGTATGAAATCAGCCCGACATCGGTTCCCGGCTTCAAGCCTTTCTGCTGACAGGTTTTGATGATGTAAACCAGATCGTCTTCTTTAATCACCAGAAATGCCTGCCCTGCCCTGATTTCATGATTTTTAATCTGTTGAACGACCGAATGCTTCAATTCGTTGGAGTTGCAGAATTGGCTGAATGCCTGGGTAATTTCCTGCGGATGGGGCGTAGTGGACGGGAAGACCAGGTGAAATTCCTTGTACTTTGAAATGTTTTCCGCCCCTTTGTTTAAGCAGTTAATGGCGCCAAGATAAAAATCCTGCGTCAGATACGAAATTTCGGGACTTTCAGGCATTCCCATATCCAGAATCAGCAACTTATTGGGGTCGATTTTGCGCACTACTTCTTCCATCCGCTGGTTGCGAATATTCATCACAATGTACATGCTGTATCGCCCCAGGCTATTCAGGATTAATTGTTCAAACACATCGGCATTATAGTGATGAAACAAGAGGTCGACCGAATAATTTTCAGGCAATTGGCTCCGGAAACTATTGTAGAGCTGTTCTTTAAACGCACTGAAATCATCCAGCAGCATCATCACCTTAAACGACAAGGAATTCACAAAATATCCCTTCGTTGGCGTAGACGAAATGACACTCCGTTGTTTTAAGGTGGTATAAGCTTTAAAAATCGTATCGCGCGACAATCCGCTATCCTTGCTCAGTTTATTGACAGATGGAAGAAAATCACCTTCTTTCAACAATCCGTTACTGATCGCTTCGTTAATGGCATGAATCAGCTGTTGTAACTTGGTTTGCGCCGAGCTGTCGTCTATTTTAAAATTAAAACTCATACTGAATATTTTAAGGATGCAAAAAGCCTGAATTGCTTCTGCAATTCAGGCCAGATCTTGATTAAACCGTTTTAAAATGCACCTTGAATGTGCGATAACCATAAATACCAATGATGATAAAACAAAACAACGGCATGATAAACGATATGTTAACCGCCGGAAAAGTAAATACGGTCCCCATATCGATGATGTAGGCCTGTATTTTAGGCAAAAAAGTTCCGCCGACAATGGACATGATCAATCCGGCCGCCCCGAATTTGGCATCTTCACCCATCCCCCTGAGGGCAATTCCGTAAATGGTAGGAAACATCAGCGACATGCAGGCCGAAATGCCTACCAGGCAATAGAGGCCTGTGATATCCTGCAAAAACATGGTTCCGGCCGAAAGCCCGACTCCTCCCAACGAAAGTACAAGCAGTAATTTTCCGGGCTGAACATATTTTAACAGGAAAGTACAGATAAAACGCGAAACAAGAAAAATTCCCATCGCAATGATATTATAGTATTGCGCCTTTTGCGCGGCATCTCCGGCCGACATACCAAACTGCTCCGTAAAAATACGCTGCCCGTACTGTACAATAAAAGTCCAGCACATGATTTGTGCGCCTACATAAAACAGTTGTGCAATGACTCCTTCCCAATAGCGTTTCACCCGGAGAAGATTTTTTACCGCTCCAAAAAAGTTCAGCTTATGATCCGAATCTTCGTTTTTTGGCATCCTTGCAAAAAGAATGATCAGGAAAACCACAATAATCACACCGCCAATGGCAATATAAGGCGAACTCAAAATGTGCAGATCATTCGCTTTTACAGCCTCAAACTGTTCCGGCGAAAGCAAGGCGCGTTCATCTGCTCCACGCGGGTCAAGCCGGGCCTGGATGAAGGTTTTTGCCACAAACATCCCGGTAATCGATCCCATCGGGTTAAAAGCCTGTGCAAAGTTTAAGCGCCGGGTAGCCGTGCTGTCGGGTCCCATGAACAGGATGTAGGGGTTGGCACTCGTTTCGAGGAACGACAAACCACAGGTCATGACAAAGTAGGCAATCAGGAACGGATAATACAAGCCGATATAACTGGCCGGAATAAACAGCAACGCTCCCGTGGCGTATAGGCCCAGCCCCATCAAAATACCGGCTTTATATGAAAATTTACGGATATAAAACGCGGCAGGAAAAGCCATGGCCCCGTATCCGCCGTAAAACACCACCTGTACCCAGGTACCACCGCCAACACCCATATTGAAAATCCGCGAGAATGCTTCGACCATCGGGTTGGTGATATCGTTGGCAAATCCCCACAGGGCAAAGCAACTTGTAATCAGAATAAACGGAACCAGATATTCCGCCGGGATAACTCTTTCTTTTGTTTTCACGTGTCAGTTCGTTTGTTTAGTTTTAAAATGTTCGTTTTGGTTTCGGGACGTGCTTAATCAAAAACTCCTTTTATGGTTTGAATGGAAACGCCCAGTATTTTTTCTGCAATCCGGCTCAGGTCTTCTTCATTTCCTTCGAAATGATAGGTACGCTGCAAATGAAATTTCGCTTCGTCCGCTTTCAATTCCAGGGCTGCCGAAGATGATTCCAATTCGTAAAATGGCCCAAGCTGAGCTCCGCCTTCCAGCGGCCCGTCATTATACGCGTTGATGACGTCCCCCTTAAATGGTTCATCCTGCCGTTCTTCCCACGAAGAGTTAACATAGCCGGTTGCTTCGGGGTCGATTGATGTTTCCAAAATAGTCAGGCAGCCGTTCCGGGCATCGTAACTTCCCAAAACCGGCATGGCCCGTTCCGGCGACATCCCTATCTTCCCGCGAAGTTTCCCATCGGCTTTAAAGTAAACCACATCGGCCGCTACCTTGAGCCTGTCTGAAGGAATTTCACCAAAATAATCATCTTTCACAATCCCCCCGGTTCCTTCCTTTTTAAACGGAACAACAATGGTTACCTCCGGCGACGGGTTGTACATGGAAAGCATCCAAACCGACAGCAAACCGGTTTCTTTATTCCAGTCATCCGTACCATTATTTCTGATTTCATTGATCGACTCGTAAGCGACAGATCTGATGGAAGGCCCGATCTCAACCGGAAGAATACCTGCCACTTCGTCCGGGAAAATAATTCCTACGCGCCGGGTAACGGCCAGGCTGAATTCTGTTCCGGAATAGTTTTTCACCGAAAATTCTTTGAAAAAAGTGGCCATTTCCGGCATTACTTCCCTGACTTCCCAAGGCATGGTATCAATACATGCAGGAACTTTCCAGTTATTGATAACCATCTTTTTTCCTTTTTCAAAATACACCGAGAACTGTCCGCCTTCCGGCCCCAGCCAAAAACGTTCTTCGCCTCCAAAAGCATTAAATTGCTCCGAACGCATGCTTGAGGCAACCAGCTGATGGTTAATCCAACCAAATGAGAATCCCTCCTCACCGGAGGTAGTACTGGTCATAACCCGACCCTGAAGTTCGGGGACCAACACCAGACGTGATGGTCCCGCAACCAACTCTATTGTTGTAAAGTTGTCCTTCAGTTTTTCAAGGTCAAAACCATATTGTCCCTTTGTGAACGTCATGTTAACGATATAAAGGTCCGTAGTTTTGGCATGCCTTGTAATCGGCTGCTTCCTTATCCATTCCAAAAGATGCCCAGACACTCGGCCTGAAAATATCTTTCACATCCACGTTGTGCATACAAACCGGGATGCGTAAAATCGAAGCCAGTGTTATTAAATCGGCGCCGATATGGCCATAGGAAATAGCGCCGTGGTTAGCGCCCCAATTCGCCATCACACTGTATACATCTTTAAAGTTATCCGTATCATTTAAACGGGGAACAAACCAGGTTGTTGGCCAGGTAGGATCAGTCCGTTCATCCAGGATCGGGTGGATATCGTCGGGTAGTTCAACCGTCCAGCCTTCGGCGATCTGGAGTACGGGCCCGATTCCTTTAACCAAATTAACGCGCGACATGGTAACCGGCATTTGTCCGGCTGTTTTAAATTGCGAAGAATAACCGCCTCCCCGGAAATACCCCAAACTTGCCGGGCACCAGCGGGTATTATAGAGACAGGCCTTCACTTCATTCTCTGTCACCTCCCAATAAGGTTTCATCACCGGATTTCCGTCGGCATCTTTTTGCCGGGCCGTTGCGTCGAGTGTTGTTGAACCGGAGTTAATCAGGTGAATAATCCCGTTTTTAGCCAGTCCGGTCAGTTCTTTTCCGGTTACCCGTTTAACTGCTTCCGGGCTCCAGTACGTGCGAACATCCGAAAAAATTTGCGCCGTATTGGTCAGCAAATGGCCAAATAACATGGGTACAGCATTTAAACTGTCGTTTTCGGTGGCAAATACAAAGGCTTCACGAATACCATTCCAGTCAAACGAAGAGTTCAGAATCGCCTCGGTAAAGTCGGCATTCGGATAATAGTCGGTCCACTGGCGTTGTCCCTGGAAACCACCGGCGATGGCATTGTGCCCTTTCGCCTCTTCTCCGTAACCAAGCTCAGCCAGTTTGGGGTTTCCAATCATCAGGTCGCGGCAAATCAGGGTCATTTTAACCACCGTTTCCCATTCCCAGTCTTTTCGTTCGCGGCTGTGTTGTTTTTCAGGCGCATTGCGGTCCTGTCCTTCCACGCAATTCTCTTTTACCCAGGCCAACGCTTTTTCATATTCTTCCTGATCAAAAATCCCTTCGTCCATCCGGCGCATTAATTCAACCGATTCCACAAACTCGGTACGCATCCCCAGGTAATCCTGAAAGAAACTGGCATCGACCATCGAACCGGCAATTCCCATCGAGGTATAACCAATCGACAGATACGATTTCCCCTTCATCTCAGCAGAAGCCAGGGCGGCCTTCGTAAAGCGAAGAATCTTTATTTTTACATCCTCCGGAATTGTCGTATCTCCGCCATCCTGAACATCGCGCCCATAAATACCGAAAGCTGGTAAACCCTTTTGCGCGTATCCGGCCAAAGCTGCTGCCAGGTAAACCGCGCCCGGTCTTTCGGTTCCGTTAAAACCCCAAACCGCTTTTGGCACCAGCGGGTCGCTGTCCATCACTTCAGTTCCGTAACACCAGCAGGGAGTAACCGTCAGCGAAACGCCGACACCTTCCCGGCTAAACTGGTCGGCACATTTGGCTGCTTCGGCCACACCTCCAATGGTTGTTTCGGCAATAACGCATTCCACCTTTTCACCTGAAGGGAAACGCAGGTTTTCTTCAATCAGCCGGGCGGCTGCCTTCGCCATATTCATAGTTTGTTCTTCCAGCGACTCGCGAACACCACGTTCACGCCCATCAATGACAGGACGGATTCCAACTTTGGGTAAGCGTCCGATTAAACGATTTTTCATAACAATCCGTGTTTAATGATTTTATAGCATATTATATTGTGCTGTACTGTGCTGCTAAATTAAGAAGAATTCGTTTATCCCGGGTTATGTTGGTAAACATGTTTTAAAAACTTAGATTTGTGCATCAACAATCCTCTACTGTTATGAATCTTCTGAAACTGAAGCTGCACTGGCAAATATTTTCAGCCCTGATTATTGCTGTTTTGTTCGGTTATTTTTTTAGCGAACATGTCGGTTATATCGGTTGGTTGGGCGAGCTGTTTCTACGTGCCTTGAAAATGATTATCATTCCGCTTATTTTCAGTTCGATTGTCAGTGGGGTTACCAGCATGGGGAGCGGTAAAAGCTTGGGACGATTAGGTTTAAAAACTATCTCGTATTACCTGCTCACCTCGTTGTTTGCCATATTAACCGGGCTGTTATTTGTCAATCTCTTCCGGCCCGGCATCGGTGTTGATTTAGGATTTACAGCGCCCGCACATGAATTTACGACTGAAGGAACTTCTGTAAAAGATATTTTCATCCGGATGATCCCGGATAATATTATTCGGGCTATGGCCGAAGGGAATATCCTGTCGGTGATCTTCTTTTCCATTTTTTTAGGTTTTTTCATCACCCGGGTAAAAGACGATTACAAACAAACACTGACCAATTTCTTTGACGGCCTGTTTGATGTGATGATGAAAGTGACCATGTTTATTATCCGGTTTACGCCGCTGGGAATTTTAGGGATTGTAGCCACCGAAGTAGCCCGAAATGCAGACCAGCTGGCATCAATCGCCGGAAGCATGGCTTTTTACATGTTGACCGTTTTTGTCGCCTTAACGGTCCATGCCTTTATTACCCTGCCGGTAATTGTCAGGTTTATTGGCAAAGCACGGCCATACCGTCATATGAAAAATATGATCAGTCCGCTGATCACTGCTTTTTCAACAGCCTCGTCAAGCGCCACCTTGCCTTTAACAATGGATGCCGTTGAGAACGAAAGCGGTGTTTCCAATAAAATTACAAGCTTTACCTTACCACTGGGGGCAACCATAAATATGGACGGCACGGCACTTTATGAATGCGTGGCCGTTTTTTTTATTGCCCAGGTTTATGGGGCTGAACTCGGCCTGGGGCAGCAAGTCGTGGTGGTAGCAACCGCATTACTGGCATCGATTGGCGCCGCCGGAATTCCGATGGCCGGACTGGTCATGATGACCGTTATCCTTACCGCCGTAAACCTTCCACTGGAAGGCGTCGGGTTAATTTTGGCCGTCGACCGGATTTTAGACATGTACCGCACGGCCGTCAACGTATGGAGCGACAGTTGCGCCGCGGTCGTTATTGCGAAAAGTGAAGGTGAAACCTTACAGGTTTAATTTTCGGTGTAAAACTGGTTTAAGGAGATAATTTCGATTGAGCTGCACACGGGACAGCTTTTCTCGTTTTCGGATAACAGGTTAAATTTTGCCTGGCACGAATTGCAACAAAACCAGTTTTCATCGAACTGAAAATTTCCCCCGCGAATAATCAGGTCTTTCCCCTCAACCATTGAACGGGCAACTTTATTCCGGGCCGATTCATAGATCCGAGTCAGGGTTGGACGGGATACATCCATACAAACTGAAGCTTCTTCCTGGGTCATGTTCTCGTAGTCCAGCAGTTTAATGGCCTCATATTCTTCAAAATAAAGCATAATCTGCTCTGATCTGTTTTTCGGGCCATAAACTGATAATCCTTTTATGGCCGGTGGAGCTAAAAGCTTGCGGTCTCTCTTTTTTCTTGGCATTACAAGTGATTTACTTTACTCAACAAATAATGGTCAGCCAGCACTAACGCAGCCATGGCTTCAACAATAGGTACGGCACGCGGCAAAACGCAGGGATCGTGACGGCCTTTGGGGTTAATCACGGTTTCATTTTCTTCTTTATCAACCGTTTGTTGCTCTTTCAGAAGGGTTGCAATGGGTTTAAACGCAACGTTAAAGTAGATATCTTCGCCATTGCTGATACCACCCTGGATACCCCCCGAATGATTGGTCTTCGTCCGGATACCGGATGCTGTTTTCACAAAAATATCATTGTGCTCGGAACCGGAAAGCTTTGTTCCTTCAAAACCGGAACCATATTCAAAACCTTTTACGGCATTGATTCCAAGCATAGCATGGCCCAAATCGGCATGCAACTTATTAAAAACAGGTTCGCCCAGTCCAACAGGAATACCTTGAATGACGCCCTGAATAACACCACCAACCGTATCGTGGTTACGCCCGGCTTCTTCAATCCGGGCAATCATTTTTTCCGCCGCCAAGGGGTCAGGGCAGCGAACAATGTTTGAATCCGTCAGGTTCAGGTCAAGTTCCAGGTAGCTTTTATCCAGACTAATTTCACCAACGCGGGAAACAAATGCCTGTACTTGAATTCCAACCTGCTTCAGCAACAATTTAGCCATTGCACCTGCGACAACCCGGGCAATGGTTTCGCGGGCAGACGAACGTCCCCCACCCCGGTGATCGCGGCTACCGTACTTTTTCAGGTAGGTATAATCGGCATGCGACGGCCTGAATACATCTTTCAGGTTATTGTAATCAGCCGAATGCTGATCCTTGTTCCACACCACAAAAGCAATGGGGGTTCCCTGGGTTTTTCCGTCAAAAATACCGGATAAAAACTCAACCTGATCTGCTTCGTCACGCTGCGTGGTAATTTTTGATTGGCCGGGTTTACGCCGGTTTAGCTCGTTTTGAATGAAATCAAAATCGACTTCAAGTCCGGCTGGGCAACCATCAATGATACCGCCAATTCCACGACCATGAGATTCGCCAAACGATGTTAACCTGAAAATTTGTCCAAAGCTGTTCATGCTTGAAATATAAAAAATTTGCTTCTGATTGATCAGAAGCAATTCATAAAAACTGAGTGTTATCAGCAACCACAGCCGCAGCTGCCATGCGCTTTTTCGGTAGAGCAACTTTCATCGTCACAACCGCAACCGTGATCGCCGCAACCGCCGCTTCCACAACCACAGCCGCCGCCTACGGTAGCCGCAATTTCTTCATCAGTCGCCTCCCTCACTTCCAGGATTTCACCTTTAAAAAACAAATCCTCGCCGGCAAGCGGATGATTAAAATCCATTTTTACGACATCTTCGGTGACTTCCAGCACCAGACCGTTCATTCGCTGACCGCTTGTACTCATCATCGGAACGGTGTTGCCAATACTGATCAGCTCTTCATCAAACTTGCCATCGATCAGAAAGATGCTTTTGGGAAGTTCAACAATCGCATTTTCATCAACATCGCCGTAAGCATCTTCACATGCCAGGTTTATTTCAAATGATTTTCCCTGCTCCAAACCTTCGAGCAACGCTTCGAACTTGGGAAGCATAATTCCTGCTCCGTATACAAAGTTTAATGGTCTCCCCGCAGTCGCCTGCTCAATCAATTCTCCGTCTGCACTTTCGATCCGTAAGTCGTAAGTCAAAGAAACCATTTTGTTTTTAGCAATTCCCATTACAATTTATTTAGATTGATTTTTAATTATTAGATTGCAAAGAAATAAAATTCGTTCATATAATGAAATTTCTATTGCCCTCCCGGTATTTATTTTAAGGATAAAATCACACTAACTTGTCGTTTTTTATAAACAGTTAAATTGTGAAAAGGTTTTTCTATTCCCGTGGTGAAACCGGCAAATTTGAACCTGTGTTAAAAGTTCCGGTTATCAAACCAGCTGCGCTGTTTGTTTATCTTCAGGTCTTTCAGCATGGATGACGAGGCATTGAGTGAAAAACTGTAACTCCGGCGCTGCCCGAAAGGCACAAAATTGAAGCTCATATTCCAGCAATGCAGGTTCCGGGTCACATTAACCGTTGTAAACGAAAACTTCTTAGCCTGAACGTCGAAGTTCGTCGTTAAAGCCATATTCCACTTATCCGTCAGGCTCATCCGCCCGTTAAAATTAAGACTTTGATTGATCGTAGCGCTTCTGAACGGATTTGAACGGTTGTAACTGAAGCTGTAATCGAACCGAAATTCCCAGGGCATTGTAAAATCGTAGTAAACAGGTCCCATCATGGTTGTCACCGGCAACTCTTCGGCTCTAACAGCGTCACCATCCGGCCCGTCGCCTACCCCGTCGCCCTGGTTCTTTTTGTCTTTCGATTTGAATGACATGCCAAACGACAGGTTTGCATTGGTTAAACGCCCCAGCTTGGCCAATCCCGACTTATGGTTCCAAACATACTCATTGATCAGACCGCGGCCGGTCATATCCGTCATGTACGGATTTAAAGTACCTCCAAAGTTGATACTAATCCCTTTCACGGTTGTACGTCCGCGAATTTGAATATTACTGAGGTTTAACGAATCGGCCACCAGGTTGTAGGAAGCGCTTAATCCCAGGTTATCAATAATTTTCACCCGTTCATATTTATCCCCTTTACCGGTCGTGTCATTTTTTGCCGCCACTTTGGCTTCGAGGTTATTCGCCAGGTTAAAGCTGATTGATCCGCTTTCACCCCGTCCGGTCGATCCGAACACGGCGCCTTCAAAGCGGTTATAAAAGATTTCTTTCCCGTTTTCATCCACATAACTATCCCAAAAACCGTATTTCGGATTGCCAAAATCAGGATGATAGCTAAAGCTTAACGAAGGAGTCATTTTATGACGGATCGCCTTAATCCTGGAGTTTGGGTTCTTCATCAGGTACATCCCATAAATGTTGGTCGATGAACTGATACTGTATGAATAGTCATAATTTCGCTTAAATCCGTAAATGGTGTCTACCTCCAATGTGCCTTCGCGGGCCACATGGTCGTAATAATACCGGCGGTTCATATTATTGGTATACCACCTCTCCGAATAGCTCACGCTTGGGCTTACATTGATGTATTTCATCAGGTTAAAACTGGGCAGGGTAATCGGGATGGAGTGTTTCCATCCATTCTTCCAGTCTTTTATCAGCGATTGTTCCAGAATCACATCTTGCTTTGCCGTAATTGAGTTCTTAATATTTCCTGTATAATTAAAGCCGATTTTCTCGTACCACATCAGTTTCCCCGTGCGAACCTTTGCCCTGAACGGATAAATTTTAGCCATCGAGAAGGTGAGTTCGGGGAAGCTCAGGCTCATGGTCGAATCTGTTGAGTTTTGCGAATGCCTGAAGTTTGCCGACATATTGAAGGGAGAATTCTCCCACTTTTTGGTATAGGAGATACTCGACGATTTTTGCGTGCTCAGGTAGCTGCTTACATCATACGAGTTTTGCTTATCGTAGCTGGTTGTCGACAGGTTAACACTTGCCGAAAATGTTTGATTGGGATTAGCCTTGCTATCCTGTGAATGCGACCACCGGATACTAAACCCGGGGCTCCGGCTATAATCAGGCAAATCTTTTTCACTGTATTTATTGACATTATACCGAAGATCAACGTTCCCCGAGTATTTATAACGTTTTTTGTATTTCGAGTTCAGATAAGTTCCCCACGAGCCTTTTGAATAAATGTCTCCTTTCATCGTCAAATCAAAAAATTCGCCGGCCGCCCAGTAGTAACCGCCTTCGCGCAGGAAAAAACCACGGTTATACTCTTCGCCGTACGAAGGAATAATAATCCCCGACGAATAAGAAGGCGTATTCGGAAAAAAACCAAAAGGCAATATGGGAAAGTAAATCGGAAAATCTTCCAGCACCATGTAAGCCGGCCCGGTAATAATTTTTTTATTTGAAATGACCTTCGCTTTAGTCATATGCAGGTAAAAATGAGGATGATCGGCATCACAGGTCGTATACTTGCCGTGTTTCAGGATAAAGGCATTTTTGTCGATTTTTTTGGTTCGTTCGCTATGCACATACCCTTCGCCCTGTTCCGTTTTTACATCCATGATAATCCCTTTTTCCGTTTGGAAATTATAGCGAAGCACTTTACACTCAAACTCATCGGTTCCGTCTTTAAACACCGGAGATCCCTGAACAACTCCGGCCGAATCAGGAAGCCCCTCGGCATAAATCTCTTTGGTGTTCAAATCCAGCTCAATATAATCCGCTTTTAACTCAATACTTTGATAAGTGACCACCCCCGATTTGTACATAAACACCTTTTGCCCGTCAAGGGAAACGATTATTGAATCAACAGCCGTATAATTGATGGGCGCTTCGAGTACGGTAGGCTTTTTCTGGTCGCGGATTTTAATACTATCGCCTGTCAAACTGTCGGCCAGTTCGTTGTTCAGGCTAAACTCGATGGTATCCGGTACAAGCTTCGTTTCGTCCCGCAGCAAACTATCGGTCAACATCAGTGGTTCCGGGCTCACCGGATTGGTTGAGTCAGGTTGCTCCTGCGCGGCAGCAGAAAAGCAGGCAAACAAAAACAAATATCCTATTAGTTTTCTTATCAAAACAGAAAATTAGATAGCCATCATGGCTGGTTGGCCACAAAAATATAAATTCATTGGCGACTAAAGACCCAACAAATGCAAAATAATTTTAATATTTCTATTTTTGTTTGACGTATATACATTTGATCATGGGTAATAAACATTATTATATCCTGCTGCTCCTTCTATTTACGATCCCGGCAATCCGGCCCGGATTCTCAAAAAACGTTCAGGGAAAGCCGTTTACCGTTGTTATTGACCCCGGTCATGGCGGAAAAGATCCGGGCGCTGTTTACCGAAACATCCGGGAAAAAGACATCGTTTTAAAGCTGGGCCTGAAGCTGGGCGAATATATCCGCCAAAATATGCCCGATACCAAAGTTATTTTCACCCGCGACAAAGATATTTTTATTCCCCTGCACCAGCGGGCCGAAATTGCCAACAGCAACAAGGCTGACTTGTTTATCTCCCTGCATGCCAACTATTGCGGGACGCCTTCGATTACCGGCACCGAAACATTCGTCCTGGGGCTTCACAGCACCAATGAAAACCTCGACGTAGCGAAAAAGGAAAACTCGGTAATCCTTTTGGAAGACGATTATTCCACCCGATACGAAGGATTTGATCCGAATTCATCAGAATCCTATATCATGTTTGAAATGGTCCAGGATCAATATCTCGACCAAAGTATCAGCATGGCGGCCCTGGTACAGGACCAGTTCCGAAACAGGGCATCGCGTAAAGACCGGGGGGTAAAACAGGCCGGATTCCTGGTTCTGCGACGGACCAGCATGCCCGGAGTATTAATTGAAGCCGGTTTCCTGAGCAACCAGTCGGAGGCCCAGTATATGAATTCAGACGAAGGCCAGACCTACCTTGCTTCTGCTGTTTACCGCGCGTTTAAGGATTATAAAAGTCTGGTGGAATCGAGAAGTGAGTTTAAACTGGCAGAACATACCGGCAACAAAACCGAAACAATTCAGGAATATGAAAATCTAAAAACAGAGGAACAGACAACAACCAAGATTCAAACGACTGCCAATATCACGTTTAGTGTGCAACTCGCCGTTTCGTCAAAACGTATTGCCCCAACACCAGCCAACTTCAAAGGGCTTACGAATGTTTTTGTGGTTGAACAGGATGGCCTTTTCAAGTATTTTTACGGGAAAGAACATTCTTACGAAGAAATCACGAAAAGAAAAAACGAAGCAGCCAGGCATTTCCGGGATGCCTTTATTACAGCTTTCGAAAATGAAAACCAGGTGCCGTTGCAAAATGCCTTACAAAAAATAAAACTTTGAGCCGGTTTTCATCGTTTGTTTTCCTGCGCAATGCTTCTTAATATTGTAAACGACAATTACAAACAAAATTTATACGGATGAAACTATCCAAATACACCAAACTCGGAATTCTCATTACATTTTGTATTGCTATCTTCATTTGGGGAATAAACTACCTGAAAGGCATCGACTTTTTCAATAAAAATACCACCTACTACGTGGTTTACGGACATATTGACGGATTGCTTGAATCAAGCGCCGTAACGATGAACGGCTATCAGGTCGGACAAGTGAAAAAGATCAGCATCTCCGAAAAGAATGACGGCAGTCTGTTGGTTTCATTTTCGCTTGAAGGCGACTTTAAAATCCCCAAAGGAACGATAGCCCAAATTGTATCGAGCGACATCATGGGAACCAAATCCGTTAAACTTCTGATCAATCAATCGAACGAGTATTACCAAGAAAATGATACCATCCCCGGAACCATCGAAGAAGGGCTAAAAGAACAGGTCAGCATGCAGGTATTGCCTTTAAAAAACAAAGCCGAACAGTTGCTGGCCTCACTCGACTCGGCCATCACCGTGGTAACTTATGTGTTTAACGCCGAGACCCGACAGAATTTATCTGAAAGTTTTGAGCACATCAACCGAACAATCATCAACCTGGAAGAAACTTCGGAACTTCTGAACGCTTTATTACTTGCCGAACGGGAAAATATTCATGCGATCCTCGGAAACCTGAATCAACTGAGCGCCACCCTGAACAGCAGTTCTGTCAATTTTGCCAATATTGCTGAAAATTTTTCAAACATCAGCGACAGCATTGCCGACACGCAAATTAAAAGCCTGATAAACGATTTTGCCGGTTCGGCTGAAAACTTAAATCAAATTATCGGGAAAATAAATGAGGGAGAAGGAACAGCCGGACGATTAATAAACGACGCCGGATTGTACAACAACCTGACCCAATTGAGCCTGAGCCTGGATTACCTGATGAAAGACATCCGCAGCAACCCGAAACGTTACGTCCACTTCTCGGCGATGGATTTCGGCAAAGACGTATACATCACGACCCGCAACCAGAGCCCGGATGAAAAATCAGACTACTCGTTTAAGGTTCATTTGATCTCCAGCCCTACCCGACTGGACTTGGAGAACGAAGTATTCAGCTCGTTTGACGAGATTGAGGAGGTGGAAATCTCCGGCATCTACAACTACATGACCGGAAATTCATCGAACATTGAAAAAATTGTAAAATTACATGAACAGGCAACAAATGTGTTCCCGGATGCCAGCATCATCGCATTTAAAAACAACCGTCAAATCAAGCTTGACCGGGCTTTGAGGAAAGCTGCCAAGTAATTTTTCATAATTATAATTTATCAGGAATTTCACAACTCGCTTTATTCACGGGACTTACAAATACTCCTTGTGTTAAATGATTGAATATCAGTAAATTATAGAACATATAAAAAAATCAAAAGATTAACTGCCTGACTGATAAACCCGTTATAATTATTTCTAAAAAGTCAAGGCTGTTTTCATTTTTTTTATACTTTTTTTTTAAACACTTTTGCTTTCGGGAAAAATAACAGGGAAGTTTTTGTCGAATTTTTTAAAATCCTACTGTTCAAAATGAGTAACAATCATCTTGCTGTATGGAATCGTTGTCTTTCGGTAATACGCGACAATGTTCCTGCAATTAGCTTTAAGACATGGTTTGAACCGATCATGCCGTTAAAGATCGATAATCAGGTTTTGACGATTCAGGTTCCAAGCCCGTTCTTTTACGAGTACCTCGAAGAGCAATACATTGATTTGCTGAGAAAAACATTACGTAAGGAAGTAGGTCAGGATGCCAAGCTTGAGTATGTGGTTGTTATGGGAAACAACCAGGCAAACGCGCAGCCTTACACCGTAAAGTACCCGACAAACAACAACACCAAAATTCAGAACAAACCGCTAACGATCCCGCTGAAAACAGAGGGAAAGCCGTCAATAAAAAATCCCTTTATTATTCCCGGAATCCAGAAACTGCATGTCGACCCGCAACTGAGACCCGACAACACCTTCGAAAACTTTGTTGAAGGCGAATGTAACCGCTTGGCGCGAAGCGCCGGTTATGCCGTATCTCAGAATCCGGGCGGAACTGCCTTTAATCCGCTGATGGTTTACGGCAATTCCGGCCTTGGAAAAACGCACCTGGCTCATGCAATTGGTATTGAGGTCAAAGAAAGATTCCCCGACAAAGTTGTATTGTATGTAAATGCCAATAAATTTCAAACACAATTTACGGAGGCCACCCGGAACAATAACCGGAACGACTTTCTTCACTTTTATCAAATGATTGATGTGCTCATTCTCGACGACGTTCAGGAATTTGCCGGTAAAGAAAAAACACAGGAAACCTTCTTTCACATTTTCAATCACTTGCACCAAAGCGGGAAACAATTGATCTTAACATCCGATAAGCCCCCTATCGAGCTAAAGGGAATGGAACAACGTCTGCTTTCCCGCTTTAAATGGGGGCTGACCGCTGACTTGCAGGCGCCTGATTTTGAAACCCGGATGGAAATCCTGAAACGAAAAATCTATAAGGACGGCATCGAAATCAGTGACGAAGTATTGGAATACATTGCATCGCACATCAACAACAATGTCCGCGAGCTTGAAGGGGCGCTGGTTTCTCTGTTGGCGCAATCCACGCTGAATAAAAAGGAAATTACCATTGAGCTGGCCAGTGAGATGATCACCAAGCTGGTAAAAAGCTCGAAACGGGAATTGTCGATCGACTATATCTCGAAGGTCGTATGTGATTACTTCAATTTATCGGTCGATCATTTGCAGACAAAAACCAGGAAACGGGAGATTGTCCAAGCCAGGCAGTTAGCCATGTATTTTTCCAAAAACATGACTAAATCATCGCTGGCATCCATCGGTTCGCAAATCGGCAAGAAAGACCATGCTACAGTGCTGCATGCCTGTAAAACCGTCAATAACCTCATCGAAACCGATAAGAATTTCCGGCTTTTTGTCGACGAAATCGAAAAGAAACTAAAAATGTAAATCATCCCGGGGCAGATCAGTTGATCTGCCTTTTTTATGAGATCCATAAACATGAACGATTCGTATCTGACCATCGCCAAATCAGCAGAAGGACTTTTTAAGGACAAAGGAAGTAAGTTTCTGGCCTATGCTTACCCGGTTGAGTCGGAAGATGACATTAAGCAACTGCTTCAGGAACTGAAGACAGAACATTTTTCAGCCCGTCATCATTGTTATGCCTGGCAGCTGGGCCCCGAAAAAAAGCTCTTCAGGGCAAACGACGACGGCGAACCTTCCTCAACAGCGGGAAAACCAATTCTGGGACAAATTCAGCGCTTCAACCTGACCAATGTATTGATCGTGGTTGTCCGCTATTTTGGCGGAACCTTACTTGGTGTCAGCGGGCTGATACATGCTTACCGTGAAGCGGCTGCCGATGCCCTGAGTCATGCTGAAATTATCGAAAAACTGGTTGAAATTCCGTTTTGGGTCGAATTTGATTACCTGAATATGAACACAGTCATGAAGATCTTTAAAGATGAAAACCTGCCTCAACTAAAAAATGAATTTGATTTGCGTTGTAAAATCAAAACTTTTATTCGGGAAAGTGAATCAGAAAGATTGTTTGAGTCGTTTAAAAAAATTGAAGGCGTCGTCATCCGGTTGATCGAATGAGGCGATACTGTTCATAAGTCGGTAATAAATCATGTTCCAGATCATATTTAATTACAGCTTACAGCTATTAACTTTGAGTTTTGATGAAAGGTGCAATAATTCGATATCGTTCCCCATTCTTTGATGAGTTAACTCACAAGATCGTTCTTTCCCAAAGCACCGGATATAAAGACAACAATACGTTATTCAGGTTATACCATTTATCGGGCAGTACGCCGGTAAGAAACCAACAGTCATTTTTAATCCTGTTGGTTTTTTTTTGTCTGTATGTTACATCTAAAACAAACACCATAAATGAAGAAAGATTTAATTTCAATCACCGACTATTCGAAAGAAGAATATCTTCGGATCATGCAACTGGCTGCCGAATTTGAGAAGAACCCGAATCAGAAACTCCTCGAAGGGAAAGTGGTGGCCACCTTGTTTTTTGAACCCTCAACGCGTACCCGGCTGAGTTTCGAAACAGCCATTAACCGGCTTGGCGGCCGGATTATCGGTTTTTCCGACTCCAATTCCTCCAGCGTATCCAAAGGCGAAACCCTGCACGACACCATCAGGATGGTATCCAACTATGCCGACCTGATTGTGATGCGCCATCCACACGAAGGCAGCGCCCGTTATGCCGCCGAGGTGTCGGCTGTTCCCATTATTAATGCCGGCGACGGCGCCAATCAGCACCCGACGCAAACTCTGCTCGATATGTATTCGATCATAAAAACACAAGGAACGCTGGACAACCTGAATATTTTTATGGTGGGCGACCTGCGTTACGGACGGACCGTCCATTCGTTGCTGATGGCCATGTCGCAGTTTGAAAACCCGATTTTCAACTTTATTGCACCCGAAGAACTGCAAATGCCCGAAGAATATAAGATTTTCCTCCGCGAAAAAGGAATCCGTTACTTCGAACACCGCGAGTTTACCGATATCATCTCCGAAGCGGATATCGTGTACATGACCCGGGTACAAAAGGAGCGCTTTTCCGACCCGATTGAATACGAACAGGTCAAAAATGTTTACATACTGAGAAACAGCATGTTGAAAAACACCAGCCCCAACATGCGGATCCTGCATCCGCTGCCACGGGTAAACGAAATACACACCGACGTGGATCAAAATGAAAAAGCCTATTATTTTGAACAGGCCCGTAACGGTGTTTTCACCCGCGAAGCCATCATTGCCCATACCCTGAACTTAAAATAGCAGACACCATGAAAGATTCGAAAAAAAAGAAGCTCAAGTTAAAAGTCAGCGCCATCAGCGAAGGAACCGTGATCGACCACATCACTTCCGAAAACCTGTTCAAGGTGATATCAATCCTTGAACTGGACAAAACGCCAAACATGATCACTTTCGGAGCAAACCTCGACAGCGACAAACTGGAAAGCAAAGCAATCATCAAGGTGTCGAACCAGTTTTTTAAGGATGACGACATTAACAAAATCGCGTTGATTTCGCCCCACGCCAAACTGAATATTATCCGCGATTACGAAGTGGTTGAGAAACGGGCCGTCGAAATACCCGATCAGGTAATCGGGATTGTAAAGTGTTTCAACCCGAAGTGTATCACAAACAACGAAGCCGTAGTGACCTCTTTTAAAGTAATCAACAAAGAACCGCTGGCCTTGAAATGCAAATATTGCGAGAAAATCACCCACGGACACCAGATGGTGATTAAATAAGACGTCTGTTTTTAATTCGGGAATACCTGTTATTTTCGTTTTTCAACAAAATTAAGCAATGGAGAAAATATTCGATAAAACACTGGAAGAAATCAGCGTCCTGGCGGAAGAAAGGCCGTCAGACTTATTGCTCAGGGTATGCAAATTACTGAAAGAAAACATCTACCACTACGACTGGGTTGGTTTTTACAAGCTCGAAAACGGCGAGTTAATTCTTGGCCCCTATGTTGGCAAACCAACCGAACACACCCGCATTCCTGTAGGAAAAGGCATCTGCGGGCAAGTGGCCGAAAAAAAAGAAACCATTGTTGTTCAGGATGTCAGTCAGGAAGATAACTATATTTCATGCAGCATAGACGTGCAGTCGGAGATTGTGGTACCTGTTATAAAAAACGGGGAATTCGTAGCCGAGCTGGATATCGACAGCCACTCTCCCGCTCCTTTTAAACCAATCGACCGGAAATTTCTGGAGTTGGTTTGCACGCTGATCGCCGATCAGTTTTAAAACAAAAAAGGTCCGCCCGGTTAAAGCCTGGCGAACCCTATTTGTTTTGACGAAATGTCCGGTTCAATTCGGAGTACCTGAAAGCAGCATGCTGTTTTCAGTCATAAGTTTTATGTGCTTATCAGTAATTCTCGCGCCGTTGCGATGGTCGTTGCTGAGAACCGCGTTGTTGCGGCTTCTGAAACCGGTCATTTCTCTCCGGCCTGCCACCTCTTGGCGCTTTTGGATTTGCCTGGTTAACTTTAATATTCCTGCCACGTACATCAGCGCCGTCTAATTTTTCAATTGCCTGGGCGCCTTCACTCTCATCAGCCATTTCAACGAAACCAAATCCTTTGGCCCGTCCGGTCTCCTGGTCTTTTACAATCTTTACAGAAATTACTTCTCCAAATTGTGAAAACAATTCCTCCAAGTCGCTTTCTTTGAGGTTGTAGTTTAAATTTCCTACATAAATGTTCATAAATAAAAGGATAAGAATTAAATAAAACTAAATCAACGAGATGGTCGTGATTCGCAAGTCAATTAACATGTAAGACAGGTCCTTTTTCATGTAAAATATTACAAGTCGTTACGCCATAGCTCTATACAAAATTAAAGATTGTTTTGATTTGGCAAGTGAGTTCCTGATTATTTTTTAAGTCCTTTTTATGAAGGAAATATTCTGCAAAAGGCTGATTTTTACGTTTATTCAACATATAGCACAAGGCCTTTCAGGTACTCGCCCTCCGGATGATAGATATTGACCGGATGGTCAGCCGGTTGGTTTAGTTGGTGCAAAATGCGGACTTTCCGTCCCGAAATTGCAGCCCCGGAGAAAACAGCTTCCCTGAATTTTTCTTTTGTCACCACCTGCGAACAACTGAAGGTAAACACGATGCCTCCCGGACGAATTTGCTCAAAAGCTCTGGCATTTAGCCGTTTATAAGCCTGCAAGGCCTGATGCAACGCATTGCGGTGTTTGGCAAAAGCCGGCGGATCAAGGATGATCAGGTCGTACTTGTCTTTGATAGCGCGCATAAACTCGAAGGCATCAGCCACATAAGCTTCGTGGCGCGGATCGTTTTCGAAATTGAGATGAACATTCCGGTTGGTCAGCTCAATGGCTTTTGCCGAAGCATCGACCGAATGGACCAAACGGGCCCCGCCACTCATGGCGTAAAATGAAAAACCGCCACTGTAACAAAACATATTCAACACATCGCGGTCCTGCGCGTATTCTTTCACGAGGCGACGGTTTTCGCGTTGATCGATAAAAAAACCGGTTTTCTGGCCTTCCACCCAATCAACCTCGAAAGCGTGTCCGTATTCCCTGACAATCGTCGGCGAAGACTCGCCCAGCAGATAACCATTCTCCGGTTCAATATCCGCTTTAAACGGCAAAGTTTTGTCGCTTTTATCGTAAACCGCCTGAAGTTGGTCGCCCAGTAATTCTTTCAGCAAACGGGCCAGTTCTGTCCTGATCAGGTACATGCCTATGGAATGGAACTGAAACACCGCTGTTCCGTTATAAAAATCGGCAATCAATCCGGGCATTCCGTCGCCTTCGCCGTGAACGAGCCGAAAAACCGTCGTATCGGCGCTCCCGAATAATCTCAGCGACTGCCTGACCCGAAGGGCTTCCGAAAGTTTTTGTTTCCAAAAACCTGCATCAATTGGTTCGTCGGTAAAGGTGACAACCCGCACGGCAATCGAACCGATCTGGTAATGCCCGATTCCCAGAAAGCTCCGGTCATTGGAAAGCACCCTTACCAAATCGCCCTCCTGAACTTCTCCTTCAATTTTTTTGATGGCCCCGGAAAAAACCCAGGGGTGAAAACGTTGAAGCGATTGTTCCTTACCAGGTTTCAGAACAAGGTTGGTTATTTTGTTTGTCATGATTGCGCGGCGGCTAAAGAATGGAATATTTCGTAGGAAACCCAGGCGTCGGTTGCAGCATAAAGCTGCTGCGCGTCGGTTAATTCGTCAGCTTCCCAGTTTGTTAATCGTTGTGATTTCGAGATGCGTATACCCAGCACAATCCCGGCTATTTTTTTCAGGCTGAAATCGTTAATGCCGTAATCTTTTACTTCGTCCTGGAGTTCGACGAAACCGGCCGGTTTAAAATGACTGATACGCTGCAATGTTTTAATATCGTCGCGAATAGCAACGCCCACCTTCAGGATACCCGGATTCGAAAAGATTGATTTTAGTTCGGGCGGTAATCCCATGCGGTTAATTCGGAACAGGTAAGCTTTTTCGTCGGTTGACAATTGCAGTAACGCCACTTTGTTGACCTGCCCGCGTTTAAACGAAGGTTTTGTTTCAGTATCGAAGCCCAGAACATCTGCTTCCGACAAACTGGCCACCGCCGATTTGAACGAGGCCGGATCATCAACCACGATAATTTCCCCTTCAAAAGCTTTTAATGGCAATTCATCCAATTGTTCTTTGGTTATACTTTCCTGAAACATCTGTATTAATCAATCTGGTTATTAAATAAGTTATTCAACCAATCCGGCTTGGTATTTTCTTCATCCTCTTCATGGCCTAATTTAATCTCCTGATTAAAGTCAATCTGACTGTAAATAAGCGCATGAATCGCCCGAAGCCCGTTCACCAGTTTTTGCCCCCAGTAGTTTTTAAAGTTATTCAGACATTCCCAAAGGGCTTCCTGCATAACCAATTCATCTCCCGTACGGTAAAGCATGATGAAATCTTTCAGATCCTGGTAAATATCGGCCAGGTTTTCCGAAATACTGGAGGTTAAAGGAGCATCGCTGTACTGCATTTCCGGATCAAAGATCTCCTGGTAATCGTCGTGTTCTCCCAACAAGTTCATGATCCGCTGCTGCAAAAAGTTATAATCCACCTCTGTCACATATTTTTCCAGTACAAGTTCCTCCGTACTGTCAAATTCGGGCAGAACACTGGCTTTCAGGTACAGCAACGGAAGGATTTTCTGAATCTTCCCCAGCAAGTCCCGCGGATTTTCTGAACCTGCGTTCTCAACAAACCGGCAATATTCATTGGAAACTGTAACAAATTCAATGATATCTCTGGAATAGACCAGCGGATTTAAACCATCGTCAGTCATACATTTACTTTAATTGCTGCAAAAGTAATAAGTTTTTCCTTTTCGGGAGAATTTTATAACGGCTGACGACGAATTGTACCGGTACAATCGTATCTTTCTTAACATTCAGTACCAGTATTCAGTCGCAGTTTTACTCAGGTACTTTTTTAGCTGCAAGCTCCAAGTCTCAAGCGAAGACAACAAGCTGCAATGACTAATGACCAATGACCAAAATCTATTGCTTAACACTAAATCTTGCTTGTCAGTGTATGCCAAAGAATTATTGCAGCTTCGTTCAAAAGTAATGGCCAATTAGCCAAACCTTAACAGGCGGATTACGTTTAATTTTTCGAATTGTGCAAAAAACTGAATTCATTTTATCGCGAACCAATTAAATTGTGCTTATGTCATCAAAAACCATTTACCAAATCGCAAGACTTTTTCTGGTGGCGACCATTTTTGCGGCGATCCACTCGTGCCAATCGCCCATCATGGAAGAAGTAGAAACAGATTCAGATTTAAGTTTCGTCCTGAAATCTGCGAATTTAAACAAAATGAGCTACATTGTCCGTATCCAGGTACCGGAGCTGGACCAGGAACTTGTTTCAGTAAAAGACTATGCGAAACGGAATGAAAAAGTACATGCCGCAGTTGCAAAAATTTTAAAAAGAAACGGCATTACCGACAGTGAAATTGGTTTTGTTTATTCAACAGCCATAACCGGCTTTTCGGTGAAGATTCCTCCGGGCCAGTTTAAAAAACTGGCAGCCGACGGCGTGATCATCCACATTGAGGAAGATCAGCTTGTTACGCTCAGTCCGATTCAAATTTCCGTAAAACCTGGTAGTACGACACCTCCCCTGCAAACCATTCCCTGGGGAATTTCACGTGTTGGCGGCGGACAAAGCGGAGTTGGAAAAACAGCCTGGATAATTGACACCGGTATCGACACCGATCATCCCGACCTGAACGTGGATGTGTTGCGCGGAGCAAATTTCTCAACCGATAAAACCATCGATGATCTGAACGGGCATGGCTCGCATGTTGCCGGCACCATTGCTGCGACAAACAATTCAGTGGGAGTTATCGGCGTCGCTGCCGGGGCAACAGTGATTCCTGTAAAAGTATTGAACAGGAGAGGTAGCGGAACCTACTCGGGGGTAATCGCCGGAATCGATTTTGTTGCTGCAAACGGTTCTCCTGGCGATGTAGCCAACATGAGCCTTGGAGGGTCCGTTTCAACAACCCTGGATAACGCGGTTATTGCTGCGGCTGCTACCGGTATCAAATTTTCACTTGCTGCCGGAAACGAGTCGGACGATGCAAACAACCATTCTCCGGCCAGAGCAAACGGTCCCCATGTTTACACCATTTCGGCCATGAACAGCAGCGATATTTTTGCCTATTTTTCGAATTACGGCAATCCGCCGGTCGACTTTTGCGCGCCAGGAGTGAGCATCTATTCAACCTATAAAGACGGCGGCTATGCCACCCTGAGCGGCACATCCATGGCTGCCCCGCATGTTGCCGGACTGTTATTGCTGGGCACCGTGAATACCGATGGAACTGTGTCGGGCGATCCCGACGGGAATCCGGATCCGATCGTTCATCGCTGATTTCTATAAAACCAGAAAACAAAATCCCGTCAGGCAGGCGGGATTTTTTAGTTGTTGTTGCCTCTGTATTGGCGTGAAACTCCTTATTTTAATGATGGTTTCGTTATTGACCAGTGGGTTTGAATGATTTTCCAGTTCCCATCCGGTTCTCTCCTGAAAACCTCGGTGCAGTTCCATTTGTGATCCTGATCTCCGACATATGAACGCAGATTATACGTCAAAACAGCCATTCCGCCGGACGACTGGACGAGAGGATTGATCATTTCATAACGGTCGACTTTTACCTGACCGCGAATCGATTCATACAGTTTGGTCAGCTCCTCAAGTCCGTCAATACGTTTTTCCAGAAGCGGATCAAAATAAACAACATCGGCGGCCGACAATTCCAGAAAACCGGAAGGATCGCCGTTGTTCCAACGTTCGAGAGCAGCTCGTTCGAGTGAGACGATCATCTCGTCGATCTGCATTTTTTCCTGTGCAAAACCCATAACCGAATAGATTAAAAAAAGTGTACCAATAAATTTTTTCATGACGCTATCGTTTTATTCATTACGATTCATTTTCCATTCCAGCCGGTTATCAATCCGGTAGATGATTTTTCCGTTATCCATCAACCAGCGGATGACTTTGATGATTTCGTCTTCATTACGGTCGATCTTAAAGATCAGCTCTTCGTACAGGCAGGGCTCGTTCAGGTATTCTTTTAACCGGCCGGCAATGTTGTCAAACTCAAGCTGACTCAGACCCAACTCATTCTGTTCGAGACAAATATCACATTTACCGCATCGTACCGAAGTCTTTTCACCAAAATATTCCAGCAACATCTGACTGCGGCATTTCAATTTACCGGTTGAATAACGCAGCATGGCATCAATCCGTTCCTGGTAGTCTTTCTTGCGGTCGGTATAATTTTCCTTCGAAATCTTCAGCCGTTCAAGCTCCAGTCGTTCTTTGGTGAAGATGATAAACGGCGTCTTCTTACGCGGGATGTAATGGATGATTTTATGCGAGTTCAGGTGGTTCAGAAAACGGTACACCACTTCCACCGAAATGTTGGCCCGCTTAGCCAACAGGTCTTCATCAATTCCTACGTAATCCTGGAACAAGCCCGAGTATGAGCGCAGCAACAGCTTGATAAAACCATCGAAATTGGCGTTCGCTACCTGAAATTTGTAAAGGTCGTCACGCCCGACAATGAAATGGACACGTGACGGATTATCCAGTTCTTCGGTCAGTTCCAGGTAGCCTTCGCGCTGGAGGATTTTCAGGCAGTTCAGTACCGTGGCAATCGGGAAACTATATCGTCCGGCAAAATCGCCCAAACTAAAATCCAGGATCTGGTCTTTCCCGAACCCGACGGCCAACTGAAAATAATTACCCAGGGCCTGGTAAACCCGTTTAATCACATCAACAGGCGGAAAAGCCTTCTCCACCTGCTTTTTTAAGGCCAGCACATCCGATTTGGCGGCGATCAATACCGCATAAGCTTTATTTTCATCGCGCCCTGCCCTGCCTGCTTCCTGAAAATAGGCTTCAGGCGAATCGGGCGGCCCCAGGTGAATAACAAAGCGTACATCCGGTTTATCGATCCCCATGCCAAACGCATTGGTTGCTACAATCACCCGCGTTTGTCCAGTCTTCCAGGCCTCCTGCTTTTTAGTCCGGCTAACCGCCGTTAAACCGGCATGGTAATAATCAGCCGAAATTCTGTTTTTTTGCAGGTATTCGGCAATCTCCCGGGTTTGTTTTCGGCTGCGCACATAAATAATCCCGGTTCCTTTCGCTTTCTGCACCGACTGCAACAGGTAGGGCAGTTTGTCTTCCCGGTTCCGAACCAGGTAAGCCAGGTTCTCACGGAAAAAACTTTTCCGCAAGACATGTTCCTGTTTAAAATTCAGTTGTTGCTGAATGTCGGTTTCGACCTTTGGCGTAGCGGTAGCCGTTAATGCCAGAACCGGTACCTGGGGCAATAACTCGCGCAACTCGCGGATACGCAAATACGAAGGACGAAAATCGTAGCCCCATTGAGAAATACAATGCGCCTCATCCACGGCAATCAGGTTCACGGTCATTTGCGGTAAACGTTCACGAAAACGCTCGGTAGCAATACGTTCGGGTGACAGGTACAGAAATTTGTAGTCGCCCCAGGCAGCGCTGTCAAACGCCAGCCTCACCTCCTGTATGCTCATCCCCGAATGAATAGCCATCGCCTTGATACCTTTTTTTTGCAGGTTTTCCACCTGGTCTTTCATCAACGAGATCAAAGGCGTTATCACCAGGCAGGTACCGGGCTTCGACAAAGAATAAACCTGAAAGGTAATGGATTTACCTCCGCCGGTGGGCATCAATCCGAGCGTATCTTTCCCGGCCGCAACAGACTGAATAATCTCTTCCTGAAGCGGACGAAACCTGGAATAGCCCCAATAACGGGTTAATATGGATTGAAACTCGTTCAACTTCTCAACTTTTCAGCAATGAATATGAAATAGTTTTCAACTTAACAAATTTTAATGAAAATTAATTTTTTTAATCGCCCCGTGCAAGACCCAAAAAAGGCCAATATCCGCTAAAATTTTGTAGTTTTGGCTATTGAATTCACTAAAATTTCAACAATGCCATTTTTTACGGATAAAGTAGTTTCTGAGGGACTGACATTCGACGATGTTTTGTTGGTTCCATCGTATTCGGAAGTTCTGCCGCGCCATGTTGATCTCTCTACCAGCTTCACCCGGTCGATCCGTTTAAATACGCCGGTAGTTACAGCAGCCATGGATACCGTAACAGAAGCGCCGATGGCCATTGCCATTGCCCGTGAGGGAGGTATTGGCGTGATTCACAAAAACATGAGCATTGACGAGCAGGTTCACCAGGTTATTTCGGTTAAACGGGCTGAAAACGGGATGATTTTCGACCCCATTACCATTTCGAAGGAGAAAAAAGTGGGCGATGCGATGGAATTGATGCGCAATTACAAGATCGGCGGCATTCCGGTGGTTGATGATGAAAAAAAACTGGTGGGGATTGTTACCAACCGCGATCTTCGTTTTGAATCGGACATGAATAAACCCGTCGCCGAGGTGATGACCTCCGAAAACCTGGTTTATACCACCGAATCAACCGATTTGGAGCGCGCTGCCGAAATCCTTCAGAAGCATAAAATTGAAAAATTACCGGTCGTCGATAAATCGAACCGCTTAATCGGTTTGGTCACCTATAAAGACATCACCAAAGCAAAAGATAAACCGCTGGCCAGTAAGGATGCCAAAGGACGGCTTCGGGTTGCAGCCGCGGTAGGCGTTACCTCCGATTCGATTGATCGTATTGACGGGTTGGTAAAAGCGCAGGTTGATGCCATTATTATCGACACTGCCCACGGGCACTCGAAAGGCGTATTGGAAACCCTGCGGAAAGCGAAAGCCAAATACCCTGAAATGGATTTTGTTGCCGGAAATATTGCCACGGCCGAGGCAGCTACCGACCTGGTTTTAGCCGGCGCCGATGCCGTAAAAGTAGGTATCGGTCCGGGCTCCATCTGCACCACCCGCGTGGTGGCCGGAGTTGGAATACCGCAATTATCGGCCATTTACAATGTGGCAAAAGCTCTTAAACACAGTGATGTCCCTATTATTGCCGACGGAGGCATCCGCTATTCGGGTGATATTGTGAAAGCCATTGCTGCCGGAGCCTATTCAATTATGGCAGGCTCGCTTTTTGCCGGAGTTGAAGAGTCTCCGGGCGAGACCATTATTTTTCAGGGCCGGAAGTTCAAAACCTATCGCGGTATGGGTTCCATTGAAGCCATGCAGGCCGGCTCGAAAGACCGCTATTTTCAGGATATGGAAGACGATATACGCAAACTGGTGCCTGAAGGGATCACAGCCCGGGTACCATACAAAGGATCGCTGGATGAGGTACTTTATCAACTGATCGGCGGTTTGCGCTCGGGCATGGGCTATTGCGGGGCGCGTAATATCGAAGAACTTTGGCAGGCCAGGTTTACGCGGATCACCAATAACGGCGTCCAGGAAAGTCACCCGCATGATGTAAGCATTACCAGTGAATCTCCTAATTACAGTTCGCGACAATAGATTTATGCACACCGATCCGGCTTAAAAATTTGAATCTGTTCAGATGTTTAAAATAATTTTCCTGCTGAGTTTGCTTTTTACTTCGTATTCTGCGTTCGCCCAACCGGAAGAAAACGAAGTGATCCTGACAATCGATGACCGTCGGTTTTACAAAGACGAGTTTACCCGCTTGTATGAAAAGAACAACCAGAACCTGCAAAATCAATCCGAAAAGAAACGTCCGGAGCAATACATGGACCTGTTTATCAACTACAAATTGAAGGTGATGGAAGCGGAAAGATTAAAAATGGATACGCTTCCCGGTTTCAAAAAAGAGTACCAACAGTTCAGAAAAGAGTTGATTCTACAGTTCCGCAGCTTAGCCATATCGGAAGAAATGATTGAAACAGCCTACGATCGTGTAATCAACGAACTGAAGGTCAGTCACATCTTAATTGGGTTGCCGATGACGGCCTCTCCTCAGGATACACTGACTGCCTGGTCTCAAATCATGGATATCCGGAAGCAAATTACCAGCGGTGCCGATTTTAACGATATGGCCATGAAATACTCTCAGGACCCGTCGGTTCGTCAGAATAAAGGGATGATTGGTTACTTCAGAGGCTTCCAGGTGATTTTTCCGTTTGAGGATGCCGCCTACAAAACTCCGGTTGGCGAACTGTCCATGCCCGTTCGCACCCCGTTCGGCTATCACCTGATTCGGGTTCACAACAAACGGATGCCGGATCAACCGGTGAGAAGCTTAGCCGAAATGCGCGACGAATTAATCGTGAGGATCAGGCGAAATATGGAATTCAATCCATTGCATCAGTTTTCGGAGCAAAAAGACGATTTTTCTGAAGAAAAATATCCTGAATTTAGCCAGCTGATGCAGGAGTTCCGTGACGGGATTTTACTGTTTAACCTGTCTGAAGAACTGGTTTGGGAGCGCGCCCGTACAGATTCGTCCGGATTGCAGTCGTTTTACAATAAAAATAAAGGCCGCTATAGCGGAGACGAACAATTCAGCGGATGGGTCATTCAGTGTAAAACACAGGAAGTTCGCGACTTTGCAGATGAAATGATCTCGGCCGACAGCCGGATCTCCAAAGAAGAAATGGAAGACCGGCTGAACCTGGAATATGAAAACCAGGCACATATCCTGAAAGGAAATTTCAGCAAGGGCGAAAATCCCCTGGTAGATTATTTCGTTTGGGACGGGCCTGAACCAGCCGGTTACCGGGACGGACTTCATTTTATCAACGGGAATAAAACAGTTGGCGGACCCAAATCGCTGGAAGAAGCGCGCGGGCTATACCTATCCGGCTTTCAGGATTTTCTTGAAGCGGAATGGGTAAAGCAACTCAGAAAAAAGTATAAAATAAAAGTAAACAGGAATATCCTGAAAACCGTTAAGCCTGTTTAATTCAGGGGCACCAGGTTGAGCGTTCAGAACAGATGAAAAGAAAAAACATGATAAAACAACTTAAATTTACACCGGTAAGATTGGTAAGAATGTGTAAAGGACCGGTTTTAAACCTACATGGATTTTGCATGGCAAACGAGTGGAAGGTTATTATTTTAATGATTGTGCTTTCAGCGTGCCAACAGGAAAAACCCAACCTGACGCCTTTGGCCCAGGTTAATGAGAGTTTTCTTTACCTGGAAGATGTCAAACAAATTCTACCGGAAAACCTGTCTGAAGCGGACAGCACCCTGTGGGTTGACGATTTTGTAAAAAGGTGGGTACGCACCGAATTGGTTATTTTAAACGCCGAACAAAACCTGACACCGGAGCAAAAAAATGTAGATAAAGAACTGAAAGAGTACCGCAACTCGTTAATCACCTACCGTTACAAGAAAGAACTCATGGCCCAAAAGATGGATACTGTCGTGAAAGCAGAGGATATTGAACAGTATTTCCGGGAACATCAACAGGAATATATCCTGAAAAACAACATCGTAAAAGCCGTATTTTTAAAAACCCCGATTGAGGTTGCCAATCCAGAGATCATTAAAAATCTTTGTCTGGATAATGATCCGCTGAAACTCGCGCAGCTCGACGAATACAGCATTCAATATGCCAAAGCCTACGACCGGTTTGATGATAAGTGGATTAATTCGACAACAATCCTCGCCCAAATACCCGACGAAATTACAGACGAGGAACGATTTTTAAGAAGAAACAAGTTTATAGAAAGTAGTGATACAGATTATTATTACTTTATTTGTATCCGCGATTTTCGCCTCCAGGGACAAATTGCCCCGGTTGAGTATATCGAATCCGATATCAGGAACATTATTCTGAACCAACGTAAAGTGAAGTTTCTGAGAAATATCGAAAACGATATTTACAAAGAAGGTTTAGCATCGAATAAGTTTAAAATTTATAATATTCAAAAATAGACAGATATGTTCAGAAAAGTATTCGCCGCTTTCATTGCCCTGTATATGCTCACAAGCGTTTCAGCTGTTTATGCGCAAGACAAAATGATTGATCATATTGTTTCTGTCGTGGGCAGCAATATCATTATGAAATCGGACATTGAAGCCATGTACATGCAGAACCAGGCACAAGGAATCGCTTCGGACGGCGATATGAAGTGTGAGATCCTGGAAGAATTCCTGATTGAAAAATTATTAATTGCCGAGGCCGAACTGGATACCACCATCGAGGTAACCGACAGCCAGCTGAACCAGCAACTCGACCAGCGGATGCAATACTTTATAAAAAACCTGGGGTCGGAAAAAGCCGTTGAAAATTATTTCAAAAAGCCGATCATGCAAATTAAGGCCAGTCTGGAGGAAGTTATCCGCAACCAACTCATGACCAACCAGATGCGCAATAAAATCATTGGAACTGTTTCCATTACGCCGGCCGAGGTCCGTTACAACTTTCGGAATATGAAAAACGAAGAAATTCCGCAGGTTGCGCCCCAGGTTGAATATGCCCAGATCAGCCTGTATCCTCCTATTGAACTGGAGGAAGAAAATGCCATTAAAGCCCGCCTTCGCGAATTCAAAAAACGAATTGAAGATGGCGAAAACTTTGCTACCCTGGCCGTCCTTTATTCCGAAGACCCCTCCGCTCCCAACGGCGGAGAGCTGGGTTACATGGGCCGAGCCCAGCTCGACCAGGCATATGCAGCCGCTGCTTTTAACCTGCGGGGCGACCGGGTATCGAACGTCGTGAAAAGTGAATTTGGCTACCATATCATCCAGTTGATCGACCGCAAAGGAGAACAGGTAAATACCCGTCACATCATCATCATCCCCAAGCCTAACCCCCAGGCAATGGCAAAAACCTCCAGTCAGCTTGACAGTCTCGCCAGCAAAATCAGGAAAAATGAAATCACCTTCGAGAATGCAGCCATGCGCTTTTCGGGCGACAAAAATTCGCGGAACGGCGGCGGTGTGGCCATCAACCCCTACACCATGTCGTCGAAATGGAAAAAAGATGAACTCGATCCTGATGTCAGTAAAGTGTTGGCTAAAATGAAGGAAAATGAGATCTCAGATCCGTTCCTGACGATTGACGACAAACAACGCCCGGTTTATAAAGTTGTTAAACTAATCAGTCAATCGAAGGAACATAAAGCCAACCTGCAGGACGACTATCAGCTTCTAAGTGAACTATTCCTGGAAAAAAAACGGGAAGAAACGCTGAGTAAGTGGATTTCGGAACAGCAGGCAAAAACGTATATTCGTATTGACGAAACCTACATGAACTGTAATTTCAAGTTTAAAGGCTGGATCAAATAAAAACGATTGGTAAACGATGAATTTCAAAAACGAGGTAGAAGCCGCCGACGCCCTGAAGGCCAGGATTGACCTGTTGCACGCGGAAATAAAAAAACGCATCTACGGACAGGACGAAATTATCACGCAGGTCCTGATCGCGATGTTCAGCCGTGGACACTGTCTGCTGATCGGCGTTCCGGGTCTGGCTAAAACCTTGCTCGTCAACACCATCTCCGACGTCCTCGGACTGAAATACAGCCGGATCCAGTTTACACCCGACCTTATGCCTTCCGATATCATTGGAACAGAAATACTGGATAAAGAACGGGAATTTAAATTTGTAAAAGGACCCCTGTTTGCCAATATCATCCTGGCCGACGAAATTAACCGGACGCCGCCAAAAACCCAGGCCGCCTTGCTTGAAGCCATGCAGGAACGCGCTGTAACCGTTGCTGGTGAACGTTTTGAGCTGGATAAACCTTTTTTTGTTTTAGCCACCCAAAACCCGATTGAACAGGAAGGAACTTATCCTCTCCCCGAAGCCCAGCTCGACCGGTTTATGTTTTCCATCTGGCTCGACTACCCCAGGTTTGAAGACGAACTGACGATTGTGAGAAACACAACCTCCGGCTTTTCCAATGAACTTTCAACCATTCTTTCGGCAGAAGAGATCAGGTATTTCCAACAGTTGGTGTTAAAGGTCCCGGTAAACGACCATGTTCTTCGCTACGCGGTTGACCTGGCAGCAAAAACACGCCCGGGAACCGAGAAAGCGGCCGCCGTGTCCAACAAATACCTGAAATGGGGAGCTGGCCCCAGGGCTTCGCAATACCTGATTCTGGGGGCAAAAACGCACGCTGTCATCTCCGGAAAATATTCGCCGGACATGGAAGATGTGAAGGCAGTGGCCAAAAATATCCTTCGTCACCGGATTATTAAAAACTACAAGGCCGAGGCCGAAAACATCTCCGTTGACCAGTTGATTGATGAATTACTTTAATACTTTTGTCACTGCTATGACAGGTAAGTTTCATAAGAAATTAATACTGCTTCTGCTTGTTTTATTTCCCTTCGTTTTATATGCCCAACAGAAGCGGAAGGTCGATATTGAACAAGCCGATGTGATGCAATTCGATGAAAAAATCATCGCCAACGCCCACAGGTTGCTCGGCAATGTGATTATCCACCATAACAACGTGCGTATGTGGTGCGACAGCGCCTATTCTTATACCAACGTGAATATGGTAGATGCGTTTGGAAAAGTACACATCATCAAAGACGACACCCTCCACTTATATGCCAATTTTGTAAAATACAACGGCGATACCCGCTGGGCGCTGGCCCGCGGCGATGTCAGGTTGGTAAACAAATCGGTTGTATTAACCACTGACACCCTGAAGTTCGACATGAACAGGAATATCGGCTATTACGATTATTACGGAACGGTGAAGGACAGCGCCAATACGCTTTACAGCAAAATCGGCGAGTATTATACCAATCTCGACAAAGCCATCTTTAAAACTGAGGTGAAGGCTGTTACGCCAAGTTATACTTTAGTTTCAGACACCCTGATCTACAACCCGCAAACAGGTGTCGCCTCCATTGTGGGCCCGACCACCATTTACGACGAAAAAGACACACTCGACGCCACCTCGGGTTTTTACCATACCAAAACCGGTTACGCCGAATTGTATGAACGCCCGGTCATCCGGACCGAAGAGCAACATGTTGTAGCCGATTCCATTTTCTACAACAAAACTTCGGGCGACGGTTTGGCACTCGGGAATGCCAGCGTACATGATTTTAAAAACAAAATTATCGTCCGGGGAAATCATCTTGTTTACAACGATATTCAAAAAAATGCACTGGTAACCGATTCTGCCCACTTCCTGTTTTATTCGGAGAAAGATACGCTCTTTCTGCATGCCGATACGCTGAAGATGATTCCCGATACGATTCCCGACGAAAAGCAACTGTTGGCCTATTTCCGGGTAAAATTCTTCCGCGAGGATTTGCAGGGAAAATGTGATTCCCTGGTTTACTGGTCCAAAGACTCAACCATTCAACTCTTTCATGCCCCGGTGGTTTGGTCGGGCGCCAACCAAATGAGTTCGGAATACATGGAAGTGATCACAAAAGACAAGGAAAACCAGTTCATCGAAATGAAACGTTCGGCATTTATTATTTCTCAGGAAGATTCTGTCCGTTTCAATCAAATAAAGGGACGAAACATGACCGGTTTTATCCGAAGAAACGATCTCTATAAAATTGATGTTGACGGGAACGGGCAATCGCTCTATTATGCCCGTGATGATAACGGGCTGATCGGCTTAAATAAGGCTGAAAGCAGCAATATCCGCATCTCGCTGAAAGAAAGTAAGGTTAATAAAATTGCCTTTATTACTTCGCCCGACGGACAGTTGTTGCCCATACCGGACCTTATGGATGAAGACAAAACACTTCCGGGATTTATCTGGCTCGACGACATCCGGCCCAAATCAGTTTACGATATATTTATCAAAGAAAAATAGCAGGATCAATTGTCCTGCTATTCGTATCATTAATTGCCTGCTACAAATTAATACTCGTCTTCATTGAAGAAAAAGTCGTCTTTGCTCGGGTAATCCGGCCAAATATCTTCAATGCTTTCGTAGATTTCTCCTTCGTCCTCAATCTCTTGCAAGTTTTCAATCACCTCAAGGGGTGCTCCGGAGCGGATTGCATAGTCAATCAACTCATCTTTAGTTGCCGGCCAAGGGGCATCTTCCAGTTTTGATGCGAGTTCTAGTGTCCAGTACATATTCGAAGGTATTTTTAGTTTGATTTTCTTATGATTTGCGAATATATAAAAAAATACATCAAAATCGACAAAATATTTTAGCTACATTTTAACCTGAAATCCAGGGGGTTTCAGGCATGTTTTGATCACGGTTTATTTTCCGGCTCAGCACAAACAGGTAGTCTGAAAGCCGGTTTATGTATTTGATGAGATTCTGATCCACGTTAACTTGATCCGAAAGCTCGATAATGCGCCGCTCGGCACGCCGGCATACGGTCCGGGCAACATGCGCGTAAGCCGCCCCGGTGCTGCCTCCCGGTAAAATAAAGTGGTTCAGCTGGGGTAAAATTTCAAACATCTGATCCATTTCCTGTTCCAGCTGCTCAATATCCTTGTCGGTGCAGGGAATTCGTTCTTTTAAAGCCCCGGCATTTTCGCCGGTAGCCAACTGCGCGCCGATTACAAAAAGCGTTGATTGGATGTCGGCAAGTACCTTCTGTGCGCGTTCATCCACTTTGGTGGTCAGAATCAGACCGATATGGCTGTTCAACTCATCGACGGTACCATATGCTTCCAGGCGAATATCGTGTTTTTTTACCCTGTCTCCGCCAATCAGACCGGTGGTCCCGTCGTCGCCTGTTTTGGTATAAATACGTACTAATTTGGCCATCAATATACCGGGTTAGTGTTTACAATGTCAGATTCTATTTCCCCGTCTTTCAGCCGGATGATCCGATGGGCATGACGGGCAATATCTTCTTCGTGCGTTACAACAATCAAAGTATTGCCTTGTTTATGAATTTCCGAGAATAAATGCATGATTTCTTCTGAAGTTTTGGAATCCAGGTTCCCCGTTGGCTCGTCGGCCAGCAAGATAGCCGGATTATTAATCAGGGCACGTGCAACCGCCACCCGCTGACGTTGTCCTCCTGAAAGTTCATTCGGCTTATGCTCAACGCGGTCGGCCAGGCCTACATCGGCTAAAATTTTTTCCGCCCGGGCGTAACGCTGCTGTTTCTTCACGCCGGCATATACCAGCGGAAGCATCACATTCTCCAAAGCATTATTCCGGGGTAGCAGATTAAAGGTCTGAAATATAAACCCAATCTCCGAATTCCGGATCTCGGCCAGCTCGTCATCCGACAAGTGGCTCACATCTTTTCCGTTCAATTCATACCGTCCGCCGGTTGGCGTATCCAGGCAGCCAATCACATTCATCAAGGTCGATTTCCCCGAACCTGATGCGCCCATGATGGCAACATATTCTCCTTCGTTAATTTGCAAGCTTACCGACCGCAAAGCCCGGACAACCTGTGTGCCCACTTTGTAATTTTTAACGATCTCTGTTAACCTGATTACTTCTTTCATACGTGTAGTTTATTTGTTTGCAGGCTGTTTATATAATGGTCTGTCCATATCCGTTTCATTCAACTAAATTCTTCAGTAAATATAATCATATACACCGAAATTAAATTATCTGCACAACAAAAACAGGGCCATTTCAAAAACAGGCGAATCAATTAACAGGTTAATTTTTATCTTTGCTACATGCCTGAATATATTGATCAAGATATAAAATTCTTGCCTGGTGTTGGGCCTAAAAGAGCCGAGTTATTGAAAAAAGAACTCAGCATTTTCACCTTTCGCGATCTGTTGTATTATTTCCCGTACAAGTACATCGACCGGACCAAATTTCACCGTATCGCCGAAATACAGGCGCAACAACCGTACATTCAGGTTAAAGGTAAAATCAAATCGTTCGAAACAATCGGCGAATCGCGAAAACAACGGCTTACGGCGGTATTTTCCGATGAAACGGGGAGCCTCGACCTGGTTTGGTTTTCGGGCATAAAATACATTCGCGAAAATCTGAATACAGATAAAACCTATATCATCTTCGGAAAACCTTCGGTATTTAACGGACGGGTGAATATGATTCATCCGGAAGTGGAAAGCGCCGAAGGAGAACAAATTAATACGGGGGTCCTTCAGGCGTTTTACAATACCACCGAAACCCTGAAAAAGCGCTTTTTAAATACCCGTGCACTGAACAAACTTCAATATAACCTGGCTGTTGCCATCGAAGGAAAAGTTTATGAAACCCTTCCCCCTTATGTACGCGATAAGCTAAAATTATTGCCGCTGAGCCAATCGCTCAGGCAAATTCATTTTCCTGAAAATACGCAGCTCCTGCAAAAAGCGACCTTCCGGTTAAAGTTTGAAGAACTCTTTTACATTCAGCTCAAAATTCTGAGCCTGAAGCATAAACGGGAAGATGTATTCAAAGGATTTGTTTTTTCGAATATCGGGTACAATTTTAACCGGTTTTACGAAAACAACCTGCCTTTTGAACTGACCGGGGCCCAGAAAAAAGTTATCCGCGAAATACGCAAAGATTTGGGCTGCAGCAAACAAATGAACCGCTTGCTGCAAGGCGATGTAGGCAGCGGAAAAACCCTTGTTGCCTTAATGACCGCCCTGATTGCTTTCGACAATGGTTATCAGGCCAGCCTGATGGCGCCTACCGAAATTCTGGCCGTTCAGCATTACCAGACCATCAAAAAAATGTTGCATGGAATTGGCGTTAAAGTGGCCTTGTTAACCGGATCGACAAAAGTCAAAGAACGTAAAGTAATTCATGAGGGGATCGAATCGGGCGAAATACAACTGCTGATCGGGACGCATGCCCTGATTGAAGATGTGGTCAGTTTTCAAAAACTAGGGTTGGTCATTATTGATGAACAACACCGCTTTGGAGTAGCCCAACGTGCCAAACTTTGGAAAAAAAATTCCGGGATTCCCCCGCATGTGCTGGTAATGACGGCGACTCCGATTCCCCGCACACTGGCGATGACGCTTTACGGTGACCTGGATGTTTCGGTGATCGATGAACTGCCGCCCGGACGAAAACCCATCGAAACCCGCCATTTTTACGAAAACAGGCGCAAGGAAGTGTACCAGTTTACCCGACAGCAAATTGATGCAGGCCGACAGGCTTACATCGTTTACCCGCTGATCAGCGAATCGGAGAAACTGGACCTGAAAAACCTGGAAGACGGTTTTGAACTGCTGAAAGAAGTCTTTCCCCGCTATCAGCTCAGCATGGTTCACGGGCGGATGAAGCCGGCTGAAAAAGATCGTGAAATGCAATTATTCAAAGAAGGGAAAACACATATTTTGGTAGCAACAACGGTGATCGAAGTTGGTGTGGATGTGCCAAATGCTTCCTTGATGGTAATTGAAAGCGCCGAACGTTTCGGGCTTTCACAGCTTCACCAGTTACGCGGGCGGGTGGGCAGGGGCGCCGACCAGTCCTATTGCTTGCTGATGTCGTCGTATAAAATCAGTAACGAAAGCCGGAAAAGACTCGAAACCATGGTTCGCACCAACGATGGTTTCGAGATAGCCGAAGTTGACCTGCAATTGCGCGGTCCGGGCGATCTGGAAGGCACCCAGCAAAGCGGCCTGGGTATTAACCTGAACATTGCCAACCTGGGAAAAGACGGCGAAATACTCCGGATAGCCCGGGATTTTGCTTCGGATATCCTGAGCGACGACCCCAAACTGGAAAGACAAGAAAATCAACTGTTAATTTATCATTTGCAGCGAATGAAAAATACAGAATTCGACTGGAGTGTCATCAGTTGATATAAACTGCAACCCGGGTAAACATTTTGCAAAAAATGCAGATAAAAACAACCGGATCAGACTTGATATATATCAATTTTTTGACAACATATGCAATCGATTACACTGATATTTATCATACTGGATTTATGAAAATAAAACAACTCAAATCGCTATTATACAGTTCATTAATCAATCCAAAAGAAAACAACTTTATTTAAAATGAATATAAATAAGGATAAATGTTTTAAAAATGATTTAATGACATGAACAAGTATAGTAAACATCAATAGTTTTGCAGCGGAAAAAGCTTTGAAGCGAACGAATATGTCGGGAGAAATTACACACAAAGGGATCATTAAGAAGCTTTCAGATAAAAAGATCATTGTAGGCATTGTAAACGAATCTGCTTGTGCCTCTTGTCATGCCAAAGGGACCTGTACAGCTGCAGATATGAAAGACAAAGAAATTGAAATAGCACATTTCTCAGGCGATTTTCATGCAGGCCAGTATGTCCAGGTTATTGGGAAGACATCGCAGGGATTTAAAGCGTTGTTTTACGGTTACCTGTTACCTTTCGTCCTGCTGATGACGGTTCTGATCGTTGCTTCTGCCGTCACTGGTCATGAAGGCCTCAGCGGACTTTTAGCGCTCTCTGCGCTTCTCCCCTATTACCTGGTCCTTTATTTATTCCGAAATAAACTAAAACGAAGTTTCGAATTTGAAATCAAGCCATTATAATCATTAATTATGAGCATGACGATTGTTTATACGGTTATTACCTTGAGTGCAATCGGATCATTGGCAGCAGTGATCCTGTACTTTGTTGCTCAAAAATTTAAAGTATATGAAGATCCACGGATCGATGATGTAGAAGGCGCTTTGCCCGGAGCAAACTGTGGCGGATGCGGTTATGCCGGTTGCCGTGCTTTTGCCGAAGCCTGCGTAAAAGCTGACGATCTTTCATCCTTGTTTTGCCCTGTCGGGGGAAATGACTGCATGACCGGCGTAGCAGGAATCTTAGGCATGGAAGCCGTTGCCCAGGCACCCCGGGTGGCCGTTGTGCGCTGCAACGGAACCTGCGAATACCGCCCAAAAACAAATCAGTACGACGGGGCTTTATCCTGCGCCGTTGCCGCATCGCTTTACAGCGGCGATACCGGTTGCCAGTACGGTTGTTTGGGTTGCGGCGACTGCGTTGTTGCCTGCGACTTCGACGCCATACACATGAATCCGGAAACCGGCCTTCCCGAAGTGATTGACGATAAGTGCGTAGCCTGCGGCGCTTGTGTGGAAGCTTGTCCGAAAGACCTGATCGAATTGAGGAAAAAGGGACCGAAAGACCGTAAAATATACGTGGCCTGCCGCAACGAAGAAAAAGGCGGTATCGCCAAAAAATCATGCGAAGTAGCCTGCATCGGTTGTAGTAAGTGTTTCAAAGTTTGCGCATTCGACGCGATTACGATGGGAAATAACCTGGCATTTATCGATTCGGACAAATGTAAACTTTGCCGCAAATGTGTCACCGAGTGTCCGACAAATGCCATTATCGAGCTTAACTTCCCACCGCGAAAAATTAAGGAAGACCTTCCGGCAAAACCGGCAGAAAAGCAGGAAAAAGCAATTAGTCCAAAGACAGAAGCGACAGATAATATTCAACCAGATCATACTGAAAACAAATAAGGAGGCCAATCGTGTTAAAAACTTTTAAACTAGGAGGGGTTCATCCTGCTGAAAATAAGCTATCAGCAAACAAAGCCATCGAAAAGCTGGCTTTACCTAAAAGCGTCTTCATCCCCATTGCCCAACATATTGGAGCACCGGCGCAAGCCATAGTAAAAAAAGGCGATCAGGTAAAGGTCGGGCAAATTATTGCTCAGGCCGGCGGGTTTGTGTCAGCCAACATCCATTCATCCGTTTCGGGAACCGTAAAAAAAGTTGATTTGGGCACCGATGCATCCGGCTATCCGAAAATGGGTGTTTTTATTGACGTGGAAGGCGATGAATGGGAAGAACATATTATCACCAACAACGAATTGGTTGAAAATTTCGAGGCCGACAGTAAAGCGATTATCGACAAAATAAATG
Source organism: Gaoshiqia hydrogeniformans (assembly GCF_049347105.1). GTDB lineage: Bacteria > Bacteroidota > Bacteroidia > Bacteroidales > Prolixibacteraceae > Gaoshiqia > Gaoshiqia hydrogeniformans. The sequence goes on along the minus strand of NZ_CP186334.1, from coordinate 4,331,113 downwards.
CTGCCGGCGTAGTGGGTATGGGCGGGGCAACCTTCCCCACGCATGTCAAACTGGTACCACCACAGGGCATGAAAGCCGGGATGCTGATTATCAATGGCGTTGAATGCGAACCTTACCTCACGTCTGACCATCGGGTAATGCTGGAAAAGGGTAAAGAAGTGATGGTTGGCGTCCGGCTACTGATGTGCGCCTTACAGGTAAATAAAGCGTATATCGGCATCGAAAACAATAAAAAAGACGCGATTGCCCACCTGAAAGGGCTGGCACCGACAGACGGTTCGGTTGAAATCGTTCCGCTGAAAGTAAAATATCCGCAAGGAGGCGAAAAACAACTCATCAAGGCAATCACCGGGCGCGAAGTGCCGTCGGGCGCGTTGCCAATTGCCGTTGGCGCCGTGGTAAGTAATGTAGGAACAGCCTTTGCTGTTTACGAAGCCGTCCAAAAAAATAAACCGCTGATTGAGCGGGTTGTGACTATCACCGGAAAATCGGTTCAAAAACCTTCCAACTTTCTGGTTCGTATCGGAACCCCGGTTCAGGAATTAATTGATGCAGCCGGCGGTTTACCGGAAGACACCGGGAAGATCATCAGCGGCGGGCCAATGATGGGAAAAGCCGTTGCCTCAACCGATATCCCCGTCACAAAAGGAACATCCGGGATTACCATCATGCAGGCGCCGGAAGCCAAACGTAAGCCGATGCAAAACTGTATTCGCTGCGGACGCTGTGTTACAGTATGCCCGATGGGATTGGAGCCCTATTACCTGATGACTGTTTCTGATAAACAAATTTGGGAGAATGCTGAAAACAGCCGGGTCATGGATTGTATTGAATGTGGCTCGTGCAGTTACACCTGCCCCGCCGACCGTCCCCTGCTCGACTATATCCGACTGGGAAAAAACAAAGTGGGCCAAATCATCCGTAACCGAAAAAAATAACCGGATTTTCATAAAACGAAACAAACAATTCAGTGTTAATTCAGAATAATCAAAAATGAGTAAACTGCTAACGATATCACCTTCACCGCATGTTCACACCAGCGACTCGGTGAATAAGATCATGTACCGGGTTATCCTGGCCTTGTTGCCGGCGTTGGTCTGGTCGGTATTCATGTTTGGGCTGGATGCAGTCAGGGTTACCTTACTGTCTGTTGTGGCCTGCATGGCTTTCGAATACCTGATTCAGCGTTTCATCATGAAAACAGAACCCAAAATAACCGACGGTTCTGCTGCCTTGACCGGCATTCTGCTGGCATTTAACGTTCCGGCCTCAATCCCGGGCTGGATTATTGTTACCGGGGCCCTGGTTGCCATCGGCGTCGGAAAAATGTCGTTTGGCGGGTTAGGAAGCAATCCGTTTAACCCGGCATTGGTTGGCCGCGTGTTTCTGTTGATTTCCTTCCCGGTTCAAATGACCAGCTGGCCGGTTAACCTGAACCAGCAGGCCGCCGTTGACGCTTTAACCACAGCCACCCCGCTGGGCCTTTTAAAAGAAGGCGTTAAAAACGGTCAGCCGGTGAGCGAGCTGATGTCCGGTCTGCCATCCGCGACGGACCTGCTTTACGGAAACATGTCCGGTTCGTTGGGCGAAATTTCGGCCCTGCTGCTGCTGCTCGGATTTGGCTACCTACTATGGAAAAAAGTAATTACCTGGCACATCCCCGTTTTTCTGCTGGGAAGCATGTTTGTATTCCAGGGTATTCTGTGGCTGGTCAACCCCGAAAAATTCATCGAACCGGTATTTCATTTACTTACCGGCGGCGCTATGCTGGGAGCAATTTACATGGCGACCGATATGGTCACCTCGCCCATGTCGCACCGCGGACAGTTTATTTTTGCCCTCGGCATTGGGGTAATCACCATCCTGATCCGGAATTTCGGCGCATATCCCGAAGGCATTTCTTTCGCCATCCTAATTATGAACGGTTTTACGCCGCTGATAAACGCATACGTGAAACCTAAACGCTTTGGAGGAACCAGGTAATGGCCGGAAAAAAATCGACATTCTTAAGCATGGTATTGACCTTATTTTTGGTCTCTTTCCTGTCTGCATCTATTTTAGGTTTTGTACACAACCTGACGAAAGAAGCCATTGATGCAGCAAAACTAAAAGCACAAAACGACGCGATAAAGAGCATCTTGCCCGATTTTGCAGAACTTGGCGCCGCCTGGAAAGCCACTCCTTCAGAAGGAGGCGATAGCCTGGTGTTTTTCCCGGCATTCGACAGTTCGCACGAATTGGTGGGCATCGCTGTAAAAACATACTCGAAAAACGGCTTTGGCGGATTAATCCAGGTCATGGTCGGATTTCAACCCGACGGCGCCATCAGCGGGTACCAGGTGCTCGAACACAAAGAAACACCCGGTTTGGGGTCAAAAATGGATACCTGGTTCAACAATCCGGAAAAAACCGGCCAGAACATTATCGGTAAAAATCCTGAAACGACGAAGCTTCTGGTGAGTAAAGACGGTGGTGAGGTAGATGCAATTACCGCATCGACGATTACATCCCGGGCCTTTTTGGAATCCGTCCGGCGGGCCTACGAAACCTATCAGGCATCCGCCCCTGAAAAAACAGAGGAGAATCCCATTTCGCAACATGAAGAAACAGAAGGAGGTGCATTATGAATCAATGGAATAACTTCACAAAAGGATTTTTAAAAGAGAATCCCATTTTTGTTTTGCTTCTGGGGATGTGCCCTACCCTTGGTGTTACATCTTCGGCCATCAACGGATTAGGCATGGGCCTGGCCACAACCTTTGTATTGCTGATGGCAAACATCGTGGTTTCGATGGTAAAAAATGTCATTCCGGATAAAGTCCGAATCCCGAGTTTTATTGTTATTATCGCCTCCTTTGTTACCGTAGTCGAATTGTCGATGCAAGCTTATCTGCCTGAGCTGTTCAAAAGCCTGGGTTTATTTATCCCCCTGATTGTGGTTAACTGCATCGTTTTAGGACGCGCGGAAGCGTTTGCATCGAAAAATAACGTGATTTCTTCAGCCATCGACGGTTTAAGCATGGGACTCGGTTTTTCCATGGCCTTAACCATCCTGGGTGCCATTCGCGAATTTCTGGGAAGCGGAAAAATCTTTGGTCTGGCAGTTTATCCAGAAGACTACGGCATGTTACTTTTTGTCCTGGCTCCCGGGGCATTCATTGTACTTGGCTATCTGATTGCCATTTCCAATAAAATCAAAAAAAGCATAGGAGAATAACGCATGGAATACATCATCATTATTATATCAGCTGTTTTTGTCAATAACATTGTATTGACCCAGTTTTTGGGCGTTTGTCCGTTTCTGGGTGTTTCAAAACGAATCTCAACAGCGGTGGGCATGGCCGGGGCTGTTACCTTTGTGATGGTACTGGCAACCATTGTCACCTACCTGATTCAACTGTACATTCTCAACCCATTCAAAATCGGTTATCTGCAAACCATTTCATTTATCCTGGTTATTGCATCGTTGGTTCAGCTGGTCGAAATTATCCTGAAAAAAGTGAGCCCGGCCCTGTACCAGGCGCTTGGCGTATTTTTGCCACTGATTACCACTAACTGTGCCATCCTGGGGGTAGCTATCCTAACCATCCAGAAAGAATTTAACTTAATGGAGGGGGTTGTGTTTGCCGTCAGCAACGCCGTGGGTTTTGGACTGGCGCTGGTACTTTTTGCCGGATTGCGTGAACACCTCGATTTGATTGATGTACCCAAAGGATTAAAAGGAACTCCGATCGCGCTCATTGTTGCCGGCATTTTGGCTATGGCATTTATGGGTTTTAGCGGATTGGTGTAGTCAACAACCATACCATTTTCCGATACTCGCAAAGGCAACCCGCAAGGTTGCCTTTTGTATTTTTACAGATACATGTCAATTGACTGATTTCCCGCGATGGCGTAACCAACAATGCTGATTTTCGGGACCAATCCGATGTTTATGGATGATAATGCATGGCCTGAATTACACCAGATTTATAAAGTCAGGCAAATAACCTGTTTTTCTTCTCCGATACTTTTTCATTTCTTTTTCTGATTGTCCATGACAGGAAATTAGAGTTGACATCAAAAATAGGAGTCATGCAAGGTCAAAGTCAGAAATATTTTTCTAAAAGCGATTTCCCTGGTTTAGTCGGATAATAGTGAAAAAAAATTAGTTTTGCAGGTAGCAAGTTAATTCTGAGCACATGGAGAAAACTTCTGTCATTTCATTAAAAAATGTGGATATTTTCCAGCAGGACCACCTCGTTTTGGAAAATGTAAATCTTGAAATCAAAAGCGGAGAATGGGTCTACCTGATTGGCAAAGTCGGCAGCGGTAAGTCGAGCCTGATCCACCTGTTAAATGCCGAGTTGGATTTTTACTCGGGCGAAGCGCTGGTCGCCGGGTATAACCTGGCCCGCATCAAGCGATCGGAAGTTCCGTTTTTGCGCCGGAAGCTGGGCGTGGTGTTTCAGGATTTTCGACTGCTCACCGACCGGACTGTTTATGCCAACCTGGAATTTGTATTGAAAGCCACCGGGTGGAAGCAGGAAAAAGCGATTGGAAGCCGGATCCTGGAGGTTATGGACCGCGTTGGGATGCTGAATAAACTGAAAAGCATGCCTCATGAACTATCGGGCGGCGAACAGCAACGGGTGGTTATTGCACGGGCTTTGCTGAATAATCCGGATATTATCCTGGCCGACGAACCTACCGGAAACCTGGACCCCGATACATCGAACGATTTAATGCAAATTTTTAAAGAAATTAACGGGCAGGGAAAAACCATTGTGATGGCTACTCACGACTACCTGTTGCTGAATAAATTTCCTTCGCGCACCTTGATCTGTGCCGACCGGCAGATGACCGACTCGTCCAAAGCTGCTGAAGAAGTTGATTTTGCTGAATTGATGGATAATTAAAAAAATGTTTTAAAGAAACCATACAGTCTCTTTAAAACATCTTCGTCCCGGGATTTAACTACTCGACAATAGCTTCGATTGAATCGGGAACAGCAACTGCTGTTGAATCAACAACTATTGAATCAGCAACAATTTCTTCCACTGCGTCCATTTCGGTTTCAGCTTCTTTTGCAGTTTCTTTACCGGCCTGAGCGCCGCAAGCAGCCATCAGTGCTACAATACCAACTAAAAAAATCAACTTTTTCATAACAAAATAGGGTTTAACTTTTGTGTGAAAGCCAGAATTGACTTCCTTTGTGCTGCAAATTTATGCAAAAGGATGATTCGTTATTTGCACCTTGTTCGTAATTTTCGAGAAATGATATCATAAATTAACAAAACAAGTATAAAAATTAATATTTGTCTTTGTAATGAGTGTGAATACGAGCAATCTATATCAAAAAAAATCAATTTATGGTTCGTTTTGAAGAAAATTATTCTCTGAAGAAATACAATACCTTTGGACTGGATATTAAAGCCCGTTACTTTTTTGAATTTACCGAGGCTGAAGATTTACCCCTCTTTTTAAACTCTTTTGAAAAATGGACCGAATTGCCTTTGCTCTTCCTGGGGGGAGGGAGCAATTTATTGTTTGTAAACGATTTTGAGGGATTGGTCATTCATGCCCATGTGCCCGGAATCAGCCGGTTGCGCGAAGACCGGAACCAGGTATGGCTGGAAGTTGGCGCCGGTGAGACTTGGGATGACTTTGTTGCTTATTGTGTCAGTCAATCGTTTTTCGGCATCGAAAATCTGTCGCTGATCCCCGGAAATGTGGGAGCAGCGCCGGTTCAAAATATTGGCGCTTACGGCGTCGAAGTGCAGGATTTTGTTGTGCAGGTAAATGGCTTCGACCTGCAAACCTTCAGCGAATACGCGATTCCGGCAGAAGAATGCCGTTTCGCCTACCGCGACAGTATTTTCAAGAACGACTTGAAAGGCCGTTTCGTGGTCACCTCGGTGGTTTTTTGCCTGGATAAATTTGCCGGGTACAAGCTGGGTTACGGCGACCTGAAAGCAGAAGTTGAAAAACAGGGAGGAGAAAGCCTGCACCACATCCGCCAGGCGGTGATCGCGATCCGCGAATCCAAATTGCCCGATCCCGGTTTATTGGGCAATGCCGGGAGTTTCTTTAAAAACCCGGTCGTCGATCAGGAACTGGCCGAAAAACTGAAAGCTGCTTTCCCGTCGATGCCTGTTTACCCGGCTGGTGAAGGAAAATCAAAACTGGCAGCCGGCTGGCTTATCGATCAGTGCGGCTGGAAAGGCTTTCGCGAAGGGGATACCGGGGTGCACGAAAAACAGGCCCTCGTGCTGGTGAATTACGGAAATGCCAGCGGTGAGGATTTGTACCGGCTATCGGTGAAAATCAGGGAATCGGTGCACGGGCGCTTCGGTATCAATCTCGAGCCGGAGGTGAATGTGTTGGGCGCCTGACCAAAAATCAACTCAATTTTATTTTTCTGAATGTTAAATTTTGAACAATCGGGGCAGGTTTGAGTTTTAATCTGTCGAAGAATGTCTTGATTTAGCATTTGTGTTGATATTTTACAGGTATAATATAAAGAATTTTGCAGCCGGCGCGCTTTTTGTTTTGATGGGAATGCTCATTGTAAACAATGCCGTTTTTATGCATGCCCACATCCTCGGTAACGGGCAGGTGGTGGTGCATGCCCACCCCTACAACAAAAGCCAGGATGCCGCTCCTTTCAAAAAACATCAACACTCTGCACCCGAATTCATTCAGCTTTCGCAGTTGCAACTTCTTTTTTTGGTTTCCCTTTTTGTTGCGGTATTAACTGCATATTCGCGGCCTGTTCATTTCGGTTGCAAACAATTCAGATACGATCAGTCGTTTTACGGCCGCCGGCAAGGGCGCTCTCCCCCTTTGTAAATCAGATAAATAAATTAGCCTGTATTTTTAGCCTTACCTGATTATGCTGTCTTTTTGGACATCGATCTATCGCTAAGCGGTGTTTACCCTGCCAATCCCGTTAGGTACAATACCGTAGCTCCGGCTGATCCGGGTCCCTGCGGGTTTTGCGGGGACTTCAATTAATTTGATTTGAAAATATCAAACGACAAACAACACGATATCATGAAACACATCATCAATTTGACCACCTCAATATTACTTTTTTTTCTACTGACAACTACCGGCTATACGCAGAAGCTAAAAACCGATGCGAACCTGATCGGCGACGTTCTGTGCAATGGCGAACATGTTCCGTTTATTAACGTCACCATCGACGGAACGACCATCGGGACCACAACCGATGCCACGGGACATTTTCAACTCGTTAACCTTCCGGCAGGCGAGTTAACGGTCAGGGTGAGCGGTGTCGGGTATAAAACTTCCGCAAAAACGATCCGGACGGAGGCCAACAAAACCCTGGAAGTCAGGTTTGAAATAAAAGAAGATTTTTTAAACATCGAAGGTGTTGTGGTGACCGCCGACCGCAACCGGACCAACCGGGCCGAAGCTCCGGTAGTTGTTACAACCATCTCGCCCAAACTGATGAGTATGACGCAATCGGTAAACATTGCCGAGGGCCTATCGTTTTCTCCGGGCCTGCGTACCGAAACCGATTGCCAGAATTGCGGTTTTACCCAACTACGCATGAACGGGATGGAGGGGCCCTATACGCAGATCCTGATGAACAGCCGTCCGGTATTTAGCGGCTTGGCAGGCGTTTACGGGCTCGAAATGATCCCGGCCAATATGGTGGAACGCCTGGAGGTTGTGCGTGGAGGAGGCTCCGCCCTTTTCGGAGGGAATGCCATTGCCGGGACGGTGAATATAATTACCAAGGAACCGGTCAGGAATACCTTTTTAGTTGACGGACGTATAGCCGCCCTGGGTATCGGCGATGGCAGCGAATCTTCGGCTGACGGACAACTTAACCTCAATGCATCGGTGATTGCCGACAACCGGAAAACCGGCGGTTACCTTTATTCTATGCTTCGCAACCGGGGTTCCCACGATCTGAACGACGATGGGTTCAGCGAACTGGTAGAAATGAAAAATACAACCTTTGGTTTCAGCCTGTTTCATAAGCCGGGAGAAAAAAGCAAAATCACGCTCGACGGCTACCGGATCAGCGAATACCGTCGCGGAGGAAATAAACTGGATTATCTCCCGCATGAGGCGGATATTGCCGAGCAGCTTGATCATTTAATTTCAGGAGCGAACCTTTCCTATGATTTATTCACAAACGGAAGTTACGATAAACTGACTGTTTACGCGTCGGCCCAGCATGTGGCGCGCGATTCGTATTACGGCGCCCGGCAGGACGCGAATGCCTATGGCGACACGAAAAACCTGACATCTTCGTTTGGCGCGCATTATGGGTTCAGTTCTTCCCGCTTTCTGTTCGCGCCCTCATCAACGATTTTCGGAACCGACCATACCACAGATTACCTGCATGATGTGAAACTGGGTGCGGGTGGCCAGGAAAATACAACATTAACCCGGCAGGCCGTGAATACCCTGGGATCTTTTGTTCAGCACGACTGGAAGTCGGAAAAGGTAAACCTTTCGCTGGGACTACGGTACGATTACTACCGGATCAACGACCGCGAAAGCGATGCCGACCTGAGCAATCATGTCCTGGTCCCCAGGGCGAGCATCCTGTACAAACTGAATCCCGATTTGCGCTTCAGGCTGGGCTATGCACAAGGTTACCGGGCACCGCAGGTTTTCAACGAAGACCTGCATATCGAACTGGTGAATGCGACGCGCGTTGTGACCTTTAACTCCGAAAACCTGAAACAGGAAACCTCTCACGCATTTACAGCATCGGTAAATTCGGTTTTCTCACTGGTAAATACTTATAACGACTTTTTGGCCGAAGGGTTTTATACCCGCTTGAAAGATCCGTTTTCGAATGAGTTTTACCCGCTTGACGACGAGGGAAACTTTGCCTACATGCGGGTAAATGCCGACGACGGCGCTTATGTGGCCGGCCTTAACCTGGAATGGAAATCGTTTATTTCGGAGAAGCTGGAAACACAAGTGGGCTTTACCGTTCAACAAAGCCGTTATGAGTCGGCCCAGGCCTGGGGCGAAAACGAAGAAAGCGTGACGAAAGATTTTGTGCGTACGCCCAAGCGCTACGGCTATGCCACTTTTATCTGGAAACCCAGCCATCATTTCAATACCAGCCTCTCGTTCAACTATACCGGCACGATGGATGTCCCTCACTTTGGACTGAATCCTGACAACTTTGAGGGCGAGGAAAGGCAGCTGGTAGTGGACGCCATCAGCCGGGGCAACATCATTGACGGAGAGCAACTGAAAAAAACGAATCATTTTTTAGTCACCGACCTCTTGCTGTCGTACGACATTCATTTTACAAATGAAACCGGAATCCAGTTTTATGCCGGGGTGAAAAATATTTTCAACCGGATGCAGAACGATTACGACCGCGGCGTATACCGCGATGCAGGCTATATTTACGGGCCGTCTCAGCCCCGGACCATCAACATCGGGGTGAAATTCGGGAACCTGTTCTGACTGAAGAATCAGCTTCAAATATGCTGATTTTGCTGATAACCGAACCGTGACGGTAAAATAAATACCAATAAGGTCTTTTTCCTGTCGGGTTGAAATGATAACTTTAATGCCGCTAATAAATAGGAACATGAGCGGCGTGCAGCGCCCAGCGATTGTTCAATAAATAGGAACATGAGCGGCGTGCAGCGCCCAGCGATTGTTCCCGGTTGAACTACACCCGCTGGGCTGAGGGCTATGCACTTATTGAAGGTTTTTATTGGATTTCACAGATAGAATGGGCAGGAAAGAGCCCGACGTTCATTGACATGTTGCAGGTTTTTGTGCTTTTCAGTTCAGTTTGCATCAGCGACTTGATGTTTAAGCCCTGCTTTTTTTGTGTTTTTGCCGGTATGGGGGCATACCTCTCCCGGATACGCCGGGAGCGTAACGTGATTTAGTGATTATGACCGCCTTAATGATTGCTCCATCTGTCCCCAAGCCGGTGAACGTATCCGTGGCAGTTCCCGGATGGTTACCATCCTTCCGGTTTTGCATACCGGGCAAAGACAGGGATTTACGCCTGTCAGCCTGGCAAAACGTTCCACGTTGGTTTCCGGCGGTTGTTGCCGTTCGATTACCGAGTCAATGTCCGGCTTTTCTTCGGAAACAAATTGCAGTTTGAGATTGCGCTTTACGGTGTGGTTGTAAATACCGAAGCGCCGGATCCTGACAAACCTTCGGGGCAGGATGTGTTGTGTGAAGCGCCGCAGGAACTCAACCCCATCCAGGGTAACAGGCTTTTTAATGGCCCTGTCACGATAATCCTTTGCCAGGAAGGTCACTTTGCCACCGGCAATGTTCACAATGCGCTGGTTGGTAATGGCTACCCGGTGCGTGTATTGGCCCAGGTACCTGACCACGTGCTCAGCGTTTGCCAGCGAAGGTTCGCAGTGAACCACCCATTTTGTTTGATAAGCCTGCTTTATCTGGCTGCTAAAGAGGGAAAGCTCGTCTTGTTTTTGTAAAGTCCGTTTAAGGCTGTCCAGGAACCTGCCTTTAAAGGCACTGCTTAGTTGATGTACCGGGTAAAGGTAAGTGCCCGAATGCCCGATGTTTTTCCACCGTCCGTCAAGGGTATGCCCGGCAGCGGGAACCAGGCAATGGATATGCGGATGCAGCGAAAGGTTTTGTCCCCAGCTGTGCAGCACGGCCACCGCCCCGGTTTCAACACCAAAATGCGAGTAGCCAAACGAGCGGAGGGTTTGCCAAACAGCCGAAAAAAGCAGGTCGTAATACATCCTTTGGTTATGCAGGCAAACAGCATTCAGGTGGTGCGGCACGGTAAATACCAGGTGGTAATGTTTTACCGGCAAGGTATTTTGCACCAGATCATCAATCCAGAAGGCCTGTTTGGCAGCCTGGCATTTGGGACAATGACGGTTGCCGCAACTGTTGTAACTGTAGCGAACGGTTCCGCAGTTTTCACAGGCTTCTTCGTGACCTCCCAGCATGGCAGTACGGCAAACAGCTATCTTATCCAGCACTTTCAGTTGCAATGGAGTAAGCGTTGTTTTGGCAGCCAGTTCAGCGCCGAACAAACGGACTACATCGGCCAGTTCAAAGGTTGTCTTCATTTTTCGGTGAACCGGTGTTTTTCTTCTTCTTTTTCCTGGGAAAGTCATAAAGCGTATCCAGCGGGCTGTGAGGTTTGATCAGCGTGCATTGGGCCACGTGCAGGTAAATCATGGTGGTGGTAATGTCGGCATGGCCCAGCAGTTCTTTCAGGGTGACAATGTTCAGTCCCTGTTCCAAAAGATGTGTGGCGTAGGAGTGACGAAGCGAATGCAGGTTCACCTCTTTGGTAATGGAAGTTTTTTTCAGGTTTTCGCGCATCACCCAGGATAAACCCCGGACACTGTAACGGCCGTCAGGTTCTTTGCCGTTAAACAGCCAGATGTGCGGGTTTTCGGCTTTGAGGTACTTTTTCAGCCCCACGGCCATGCTGTCGCCCAATGGCACGATGCGGTCTTTTTTATACTTACTCTGGCGGATGTGGATGGTGCGACGTTCAAAATCCACATCAGAGATTTTCAGGTTGATTACTTCCTGACCGCGCAGTCCGGCCGAATAGATCAGCGTGAGCACCACCCGTTGTTTCAAAAGCGTTGGCGCGGTAAAAAGCTCTTTAAGCTCCTGCTGGTTCAGGATAACCGGCAGTTTGGTATTCCCTTTCAGCGAAGGCAGGGCAATGGCATTTTTGTTCAATCCCAGCAGGCGGTAGTAGTAGCGCAAGCCGTACACCATGTGCTTGAAACTGCTGCGCGAAGGCGAGCGGGGATCGCGGGCCAAAGCTGCCAGGTACTCGTTGATCTCTTCGGGATCGATCTGCTCGGGCAATTTCCCGAAATGGACCACAAACAGGGCGATGCGGCGGATGTAATTATTTAATGTACTTTTGCTTTGTCCGCGTAAAGTAACCTGTTGCTCCAGCTTGCGGACAACTTTTTCAAACTCAGGAACAAGCACAATTGCCTGCTCAACGATAGTTAAACCCGATTTCTTTCTCATATTCAGAAATTTTAATGGTTAAAAATCTCGAAGTTCTGAAAGAATCGGGTACTTTTAAAACAGCTATCCGCGTAGGCGGATTTAGTTCAACAAACTAAATCGTTAACAGCATGAGAACATTATTTTCAGCCCTCTTTTTTCTGATATCCGTGTCCCTGACGGCACAAAACAGCAAGGTTTACGACAACCTGTCATGCTCCAGTAAAATCCTGAAAATGGACCGGAAGTATGCCATTTACCTGCCGCCCGGTTACGAAACATCAGAGCGCAGCTATCCGGTGTTATACCTCTTGCATGGCGCCGGCGACGATCAAACCGGCTGGGTACAATTTGGCGAAGTACAGCATATCGCCGATAAAGCCATTGCCGACGGATCGGCCACGGCTATGATTATTGTGATGCCCGACGCCAATACCGGTCGTCGCGGTTATTTCAACGACCTGAAAGGAGAATGGCGTTACGAGGATTTTTTCTTTAGCGAGCTGATGCCTTATATTGAAAAGACCTACCGGATTAAGGGCGAAAAACGTTACCGGGCTATTGCCGGTTTGTCGATGGGCGGTGGCGGTACCTTTATGTACGCGTTGCACCATCCGGAGCTGTTCTCGTCGGCTTGTCCGCTGAGTGCGCTGGCCGGCCCGCTGTCGGTGGCCGATGCCCGGACTTTTGTTGAGCGTTGGGGCGAAACCGGCGCTACGGACGAGGAAGTGGAAGCCTACTACCAAAAACACAGCGCCCTGGCCCTGATTGAACAAATGCCCGACGACCGGAAAAAAGCGGTACGCTGGTATATCGATTGCGGCGACGATGATTTTTTGTATGAAGGAAATTCGCTGGTGCATATCGCCATGCGGAAAAAGGATATTCCGCACGAATTCCGCATCCGGCAGGGAGGTCATACCTGGACATACTGGCGGGAGTCGCTGCCGGCTGTCCTTACATTTATTTCAGACGCTTTTCATCAACATTAAACCTGGCTGTTATTCCTTTTTATGCTCCTTCTTTGCGTCTTTATTTTTAGGTTTTAAATTGATTTTGAGGATTGTTATCCCGGGATTTACCTCGTCATCATCATACGGATTGTCTTTGCCGCTCCGCATATTCGGGTCAATCAACAACTGGTCCTCTGCTTCCTCCCGGATCTGTTCGGCATTGTTCTCCGAATGTTCATATTCCTTCTGGTAGGTTGGCATCGACATGGGGTTGATCAGGTAGGTGCGGTAAGGAAGGTAGTATTTATTTTGCCGGTCGGCCGGTTTTCTTGCGTGAATAGTTACCGGCGACATCGATACGTGATTGATTTTCAGAGAATCGCCCTCGAACACCGAAGTCCTGAAAAGGCCCTGGTGATTCGTTGTTACAATTTTTGTAGTCCGGTAATTAATCAAATGTGCATTCTCAAGCGGGATGGAATCTTCCGTAAAAACATATCCTTCAAACAAAAACGCCTCTTGTTGGATTACCTGTCCAAACAAATGAATGTTTAATACGATCAAAAAAACAAATCCTACGTATTTCATCGCTCTCTATTTTTTGCTGTTTTGTTGAAAATTCGGTTAAAGATAAAGAATAGCATACTAATGTGTTTGCGAAACGAATAAAATCAATCCGCCTGTTCTTTACCCGGCGCCAACTTTTATTACGACGGAACCGCGAGATAGTTCACGTTCCGGGCAAAAGTATCAGCGTTCGGTATTCAGTCGCAGTGCTCAGTAGTAGTTTTACCTGCAAGCAACGAGCTGCAAGCCACAAGCTTCAAGCTCCAATGACCAATGACCAATGATCAGGGAAACTCATTTGTTTTACACGTATAACTCATTCGTCTTATACGTGCAACCCGATCGTTTTTTCCGGGAAATACAATTGTATGATCAGGACATTCTGAACGATCGCCCTCGTTCATTAGCAATTTCGGTTCGTCTCCGGCCAGGTATTCATTAGTCACCGGTTCGGAAACCGCCGCACCCGATTAAGGGATGCCACTCGTTAACCACTTTTTCTTATATTAATTCCAAATTAGCTGATAAGTAAAATTTATTACGTCAGGTATTGTAAATTGTGAAGTAAAATCGGAAAAATCCGACCAGTCAGGTATGGTTTGACGCCGGGAACTGATAGTCAACTCATAATTTTGTACATTTACGTGCATTAAACATTGCGTAGCTATCGGGCCCGATTACGGAGCAAATATGAAACTGCTGCCTCGTAAAGCGAACATAAAACTGATTAAAGTTGTTTTTTTAGAATGTCAGCATAAACGATATCGTAAAAATATTTTCAATGATTGTCTAATCAAAAATTGTAAGAACATGAAAAAAGTAGAAATGATTTCAGAAAACAAGAATTACATTGCGGTAAATGTTGGTAAATTAGAAGATATAGAAACATATTCCCTGATTCATCCAAAACTAAGAACAGAGATTAAAGGAAAGGTATTTTTAAAAGAGCCGACCAAATCAACCGGAACAGAAATATCGTTTACTACAATAGCGCCAAAATCAGAATTAGGATATTTTCATATGCATTACAAAGACGAGGAAACATACATTATACTGAAAGGCTCAGGGTACTATCAAGTAGATGACGATTGTTTTCCGATACAAGAAGGCAGTGTAATAAGGGTTGCACCTGAAGGTGTAAGAAGTTTATGTAACACATCCGCAGAAAACATGGTGTACATTTGTATACAGGCCAAAGAAAACTCGTTAGAAGAATATACAACAGAGGATGGGAAAAGAATTGCCTCTGCTCCAAAATGGAAAATATAAGAAAATAACAGTACTTTTCCTATTTATACATTTCAGAATTGAACTTTTAGTAAAAAACATGAATTCACAATTAAAGAAAAAAAGAAAAAAAAAACTCGCGGTAATATTCTTAATCATTAACACCATCCTGATTATATTCTGTCTTTTTCCTGTTTTCGGAGAAATTTATAATATAACATCCAATCTTAAATCAGTAATTACTAAGACTTTTGACAATACTGATGGACCTACTGTCATATTTATCTCTTCGCCAATTAACTGGTATCTGATTACAATCGCGGGTATAGAACTAATTTTAGCATTGTACCTATTATTAACACACACCAGTGATCCGGAAACAAGAATTTGGAAAGGACGTTCTTGAGGATCAGATAATCGGAGCAACAATGGTAATTAAACCGTAAAAGTGAAAATACAGTTCATAGGTACCCGTCGTAAGGAATATCAGGATTCACAACGATCCTCAAGATTGCGAAACGACCAAATAAAACAGCCTGTAGAGGCCTTGATTTTGAAGTTACCAGATATCGATATGTTTACAGATAGTTTTGAGATTTTAAAAATTGACATATTTCGATTTACCTTGACAAGACGAATAATCCAACTTGATTGGAAACAAAACTTTAAGAATTAATAAACATAGAAAGTCATGTTTAATATTCCACTAAAAATGATGCGAGTAGTTTTCGTATTATTGATTGCCTGTACAAGTTTTGGATTTAGTATTCAGGCACAAGATACAAGGCTCAAATTAAAAGAGTTTGTTGATAAAGAAATACATATCCGAGATAATTTTTCAGGACAGAGCATTACCCTAATCAAATAAAACAGAGAATATTATATCATTCGTAAATTCTTTGGTTCAGGTGTACCAATTGTAGCTACGACCAAGTATAAAGTAATATTCAAAAGCGATTATCAAATTGCCTTTTCCGAATTAGTCGATAAAACAGACTCTGATGACAATAAATTGGTTCATGGAGAAGAGTTTCTTTTATCAGTTGAAGAATCCGGATTGAGTTTATACTTGAATAGATTAAAGGTTGTCACCTACTGACAAATATTTAACAACCGTCAGCTTATAACTGGCGATACGCACTTACCGGGGCGGGAGGTTGCTCATGTTAATCCATCTTGGCTACCTTGTGGGCAGACTGCCCCTCCGGTAAAACCTGACTTGCAGGAATTATAAAAAAAATTAATTTCTTCGCCTTAACTTTGGATGACTAAACACGAAAAATATGCTGTACCGTCTGTTACTTTTATTGATGCTAGCGCTGACCGCCTGTACGTTTCAGCCCAAAGGAAAAATCATTACCGTTACCGGCGACATTTCGCCCGACGACATGGGGCTGTGCCTGGAACACGAACACATCCTGGTGGATTTTACCCGTGCTGAAAACAATGAGCCCGAAGCTTATACCCTGGAGGAAGCTGTCGGCAAGGTCCTCCCCTATCTGAATGAATTAAAGGCCCACGGCGTAAAAACCTTCGTGGAATGTACGCCCATGTATGTTGGCCGCGATGTAAACCTGTTAAAACGGCTTTCGGAGGAAACAGGCATCCAAATTCTGACGAACACCGGTTTTTACGGGGCACAAAATAACCGCTTTATTCCCTCCCACATCTTGCTGATGTCCCCCGAAGCCATAGCCCGGTTCTGGATAGCCGAGTTTGAACAAGGCATTGAAGGCTCGGGCATCAAACCCGGATTTATTAAGATTGGAGTCGATCGGAAACCATTGTCCGAATTTCACGCAACACTGGCGCGTGCAGCCGCAATTACCCACAAAGCTACCGGACTGACCATCATGGCCCATACCGGGCCAGCGGTTGGGGCTTTTCAGCAACTGGACCTGTTAAAAGAAGAAGGCGTTTCGCCCGAAGCGTTTATCTGGACGCATGCCAGCGACGAAAAAAACCCGGAAAAGCTGATCAGGATCGCCAAACAAGGCGCCTGGATTTCACTCGACAAATACGGCTGGGACGAAGCCTGTGAGCAGGAATACCCGGAACTACTGCAACGCTTTAAAAATGAAGGACTGCTGAACAAGGTACTGATTTCGCATGATGCCGGATGGTTTGATCCGGGACAGCCGGAACAGGCTTTTAAACCTTACACGCCCATTTTTGAAACATTAGTTCCCCGACTGAAGGAACTAGGCTTTTCCGACGACGATTTGACCCGGATCCTCGTCAGCAATCCGGCTGAGGTATTTACGGTAAAGAAACGACTGATTCCCAATCACTAATGACTAATGACCAATGACTTAATGACTAATCACCAATCCCTAAAAAAATTCCCATGAAACGAAACTTTTCAATCTTCCTGATCCTGATCATTTTCCTCCTGATAGCCGCCGGCTGCGCCACGCAAACAACCGGAAACACCGATCATCTTCCCGGATTTTTGCACGGGCTGTTTCACGGCTTTATCATCCTGTTCAGTTTTATCCTGAGCCTGTTTACCGACTATGAAATTTATGCATTCCCCAATGCGGGAGGCTGGTACAATTTTGGGTTCCTGCTGGGTGTTATGATCTTCTTTGGAGGAGGAGGCGCCGGGGCAAAAAAACGGAAAGGATGTTAAACGATTTTCCGGTTAACCACAAAACCCGATAAAAAAATATTAACCGGTATTGGATGAATGAAAATAATCACTTACTTTGCATTTCAAAGTACTTTCAGATATGAAAAACACAGATCAGTATCTTGCCGAAATCAAAGAAATCAGAAAAATGATGGAACAATCGAGCCGGTTTCTGTCATTAAGCGGTTTATCAGGTATTTTAGTCGGAATTTATGCCATCCTGGGCGCTTTTATCGCCTACCGGATGATCTACCTGCCTGCGCCGTCGATCTACCGGAAAGTATATCCTCAGCAGGTTTTGGATCAACTGATCCTGCTGGCCGCGGTGTTATTGCTGGCTTCTTTTATAACGGTGATTTGGCTGACAACGGCAAAAACAAAAAAATCGGGACAGAAATTTTGGAACACCGGTTCACGTTTGCTCTGCATGAACCTGGCCATCCCCCTGATCAGCGGCGGCATCCTGATCCTGATCTTCACATTCAGAGGCATCTACAGCCTTGTTGCTCCTTTTTGTCTGGTTTTTTACGGGCTGGCGCTTGTGAATGCCGCGAAATATACCCGGCAGGAAATCTTTAACATGGGCCTGTTTCAAATCCTGTTGGGCATCTTATCGGCTGTTTTCCCCGGACTGGGGCTTATTTTCTGGGCCCTTGGTTTCGGACTGGTGCACATCATTTACGGCATCGTCATGTATTTCCGCTACGAACGTAAAACTCAAACGGCGTGAAAAACTTATTTCAACAGCTCGATAAAGCATTTGAAAACAAGATCAGACTGGGCATCATGTCGGTTTTGCGGGTTAACAGCAACCTATCGTATACCCAGCTCAAAGATACGCTGGATGTTACCGACGGGAACCTGGCCAGTCATTTGAAATACCTGGAAAAAGTGAACTACATCACGGTCAGCAAAAGCTTTATCGAGCGAAAACCGAATACCGACTATGCCATTAGCCCGAAAGGTAAAGCCGCGTTTGAAAAACACATTAATACTCTCGAAGATATCCTGAAAAACCTGTAATATTTTTTTAACCATACACTTTGCAATACAAAGTTCTTTGATAACCTATAAATACAAAAGAAATGACAACAACTCAATTTTTAGAAGAAAAAGCAAAAAGTCCGAAAATGAAGTTAACTATCAAAGTAATCACCATCGGATTTATCATCCTGATCTTACTTATTCCCAAGATGATGATCATGGGCGTAATCGAAGAAAGAGAAACAACTGCAAATTCGGCCAAGCAGGAAGTGGCCGAAAAATGGTCGTACGATCAGACCGTCAGGGGACCCGTATTAACCATCCCTTACATTGAAAAAATATTCGACAATGAAGGAAAATTATTGAAAGAAGAAATTCACAAGTATCACTTTTTACCCAAAAATTTAACCGTCGAAGGCGAAATATTTCCTAAAGAATTACACCGGAGTATTTACCAGAGTGTGGTGTATGAAACCGCTCTTCAAATAAGCGGCGACTTCGAAAAACCGGATTTTGCAAAACTGAAAATCAAACCGGAAGACATTCAGTGGGACAAAGCCAAATTAGCCATCGCCATCAACGACCTGCGCGGAATTAATTCGATGGTCGAGATTAACTGGAATGGGAAAACCTACCCTTTTTCTCCCGGCATGGAAAACAAATTGATTGGTGAAAACGGGATTTCGCTGGATATTCCGGTTGAAGAAGGACAAAATCTGCCTGCCAGGTTTACAATAAACCTCGATCTGAAAGGTTCGGAAACGCTCCAATTTGCACCTGCTGCCGAAACAACGGTCGTAAAACTGAAATCGTCGTGGAACGATCCCGGGTTCCAGGGGCTTTTCCTGCCAACTGAGCGCAACATCAGTAAACAAGGGTTTGACGCCTACTGGAAAATTTTGAGTTACAACCGCGAGTTTGCCCAGGAATGGAAAGACCACGAGTACCAAATCACAAGCGCCGATTTCGGCGTAAAATTAGTGATTGTCGCCGATCACTATCAAAAAAGCACCCGGAGCGCCAAGTATGGCGTGTTGATCATCCTCTTCGTTTTTCTTTCGTTTTTCCTGAACGAAGTGATCACAAATCAGCGGATTCATCCCTTCCAGTACATCCTGGTTGGTTTTGCCGTACTCATTTTTTATCTCTTGCTGCTGTCGGTCTCCGAACACCTCGGATTTAACCCGGCCTACCTGGTTTCGGCCATCCTGGTTTCGGTTATGGTGTTAGTTTATTCCAGATCGTTTTTAAAATCATGGTCGAACGCGGCCGGGCTAACTTCAATCCTGGCCATCTCATTCGGGTTTATTTATATTTTACTGCAGCTCGAATCGTATGCCCTGCTGGTTGGAAGCATCGGGCTATTCGTCGTGCTCGCCTTAACCATGTTTGTCACCCGAAAGATTAACTGGTACGAATAGCTGAAATCTCCTGTGCCGGTGCACCAAAACCGGCACAGATTTTCATCCGAAAATCCACCAACAAATTGTTCCCGACGCTTTATATCGTGGCTAAATAATTGTATTTTTAACCATCTACCATGTTAAAACCACAATCAAATGAAACCAGAAACATTTCATGCCTACCTCGTCACCGCTCTGTTTGCCACCATCTTTCTTTTTTACAGTTCGTGCCGGCACCAACCGGGAAAAACGATTTTGCTGAACGAAGATTTTTCACAACAGGTACCTGGCCCGCTGCTAACCGATCTCGGTGCCCATACCGAATATCACTACCTGCCCGAAGCCCGTCCCCGGTCGAACTGGGTGGTATCGACCTTCAGGTATAACCTCCCGGCTTCGTGGGAAATACGAAAAAACGGACATGGACAAAACATGATGGTGCAAACGGCAACAAACCACAATTCGCACTGGCACCCGATGGTAATCACCGGCTCTCCGTTCTGGACAAACTACACCCTTGAAGCGACATTCAGGCCCGGCAACCTCCGAAATCGTAACGGTATTGTATTTCGTTATCAGAACGACCGTTGTTATTATTTTCTCGGAATGGATAACAATGCAATTTGTTTGATGAAGGTAAATCATGCCACCGGTTTTCGTCAGCCCGATGAAACGATGCTGGCAAAAGCATACAACCACCTGATCTCCGATGATACCATCCAGGTAAAAGTCAGTGTATCGGGCCCCGAAATCAAGGTGTTTTTTCCCGATGACCAGGTTTGGGAAATCCGCGACGAAACGTTCGGCGCCGGCAAAATTGGTTTACTTTCTGATTCGTTTACCGAATTTTATTCGGTAAACGTCAGCGCAGGGAAAAACGATTACCGGATGATGCAAAAAAATGAACTGGCATTTAAGCAGGAACAGGACAGCCTGATCGCGCAAAACCCAAAAATGAGCGTGTATAAAAAGATCTATCTGGCCGAATACGGCGTGGGCCGCAACATCCGCTTTGGCGACCTAAACGGCGACGGAGAAATTGACATCCTGCTTGGACAGGTGGTCCATCATGGTCCGAAAGACCGTAACAGCGAATTAAGTTGCCTGACCGCCATGACACTGGATGGACAGATTTTATGGCGAAAAGGAACGCCCGACCCATGGAAAACCAGCTTAACCAATGATGTGGCTTTCCAAATCCACGACATCAATCAGGACGGTAAAAACGAGGTGATTTACACCATGAACCAGGAACTGATCATCGCGGAAGGAGCTACCGGGGAGATCATCAAAAAAATCCCTACCCCGCTCACTCCGGGTGGAAAACCACTGGAATCGGGGCACAACAGCTTTCCCCGCATTTTGGGCGACTGCATCTATTTTCTCGATTTACAGGGAAAAGGGTACAACAGCGATTTCATCCTGAAAGACCGTTACCAATATTTCTGGGCATTCGATACCCAGCTCAATCTGTTGTGGAAAAACGAATGCCGGACCGGACATTACCCTTACGCATACGATACCGATGGAGACGGGAAAGACGAATTACTCATGGGTTATTCTCTGTTTGACGACAACGGAACAAAATTGTGGAGTCTGGACGACGAATTGTCTGATCATGCCGATGGAGTTGCCATTGTGCGCTTTGATGAAGATGAAGAACCAAAAATTCTCTGTGCCGCCAGCGACGAAGGGCTATTTTTTGCCGGTTTGGATGGTCAGATCACCCGGCATCATTACATCGGCCACGTTCAAAATCCGGCTGTAGCCAATTTCAGGGACGATTTGCCCGGACTGGAAACCGTTTCGGTTAACTTTTGGGGCAACCAGGGAATAATTCACCTGTTTGATAAAAACGGAAATATTTATCACGATTTTGAACCTAACCAGTATGGCAGCATGTGCCTGCCCTTAAACTGGACGGGCAAAACGGAAGAGTTTTTTGTTTTAAACGCCAATGCGGAAGAAGGAGGCGCCTGGGACGGCTACGGACGTAAAGTACTCGAATTTCCCGACGACGGACACCCCGACCTTTGTTATGCCGTGCTTGACATCACCGGTGATTGCCGCGACGAAATTGTTGTTTGGGATACCAATCAGCTTTGGATTTATACCCAGGACGACAACCCGCAGTATCACCGGAAATTTTATAACCCGAAACGCACCCCCCTGTACAACTATTCCAATTACCAGGCAAGTATATCAAGCATGATAAATGAATAAGCAATCAGGGCAGACTGCCTGTCAAAGCCGGCAACCCTGCCGGACTGATAACGTAAATTTGACCTGAAAAGCAAGGCTGAAAAGAAAAATAAATGTAGTTTTGCGCAATTTTTTAACACAAAAAGCTGGCACATTATGGCAAAATACTCGAATGAAGTTTCAAGAACCTTTAGTGAATACCTGCTTATCCCTGGTCTGACCGATAAAAACTGCAACCCGTCAAACGTTTCGTTAAAAGCACCGCTGGTCAGTTTCAAAAAAGGCGGACAGCCTGCGATGGAACTGAACATTCCCTTTGTTTCGGCAATCATGCAGTCGGTTTCTGACCACAACATGGCTATTGCCTTAGCCAGAAACGGAGGGCTCTCGTTCATTTTCGGTTCCCAGTCAATCGAAACACAGGCTGAGATGGTCCGCAAGGTGAAAAAATTCAAAGCAGGCTTCGTTGAAAGTGATTCAAACCTGACACCGGAGCATACGCTGCAGGATGTGCTGGAACTGGTGGAGAAAACCGGACATGCCACCCTGGGAGTTACCGAAGACGGAAGCCCAAACGGAAAGTTGCTTGGCATTGTCACCAGCCGCGATTATCGTCCCAGCCGCGACGCGATGGATAAAAAAATCAAAGATTTCATGACCCCCTTCGAAAAACTGATTACCGGTCAACTCGGAATCAGCCTGAACGAAGCCAATGATATCATTTGGGACCACAAACTCAACAGTTTACCAATTATTGATAAAGAGCAAAAACTGCATTTTTTTGTTTTCAGGAAAGATTATGAAAGCCACAAAGAACACCCGAACGAGTTTTCGGATGCCAATAAAAAGCTGATGGTTGGCGCCGGAATCAACAGCCGCGACTATAAAGAACGGGTCCCGGCCCTGGTTGACGCGGGAGTGGATATCCTTTGTGTTGATTCGTCTGACGGTTTTTCGGTTTGGCAGCGCGAAACCATCGAATACGTCAGAAAAAAATATAAAGGAACAGTCAGGATCGGGGCCGGAAACGTGGTCGATCGCGACGGTTTCCTGTATTTGGCCGAAGCAGGGGCCGACTTCATCAAGGTAGGCATTGGAGGCGGCTCCATTTGTATTACCCGCGAGCAAAAAGGAATTGGCCGCGGACAGGCGACCGCGATTATCGAAGTTGCCGCTGCCCGGGATGAATATTTCGAAAAAACAGGCATTTACGTCCCCATCTGTTCTGACGGCGGCATTGTACAGGACTACCACATGGTACTGGCCCTGGCGATGGGCGCCGATTTTCTGATGATGGGCCGTTACTTCGCCCGTTTCGACGAAAGCCCCACCCGTAAGTTGATGGTGAACAACCGTTATGTAAAGGAATACTGGGGCGAAGGCTCAAACCGGGCCCGCAACTGGCAGCGTTACGACATGGGCGGCAGTGAAAATCTGAAATTTGAAGAAGGGGTCGACAGCTACGTGCCTTACGCCGGAAAACTGAAAGATAACCTGGATATCACCTTAGGCAAAATTAAATCGACCATGTGCAGTTGCGGATCAATCAGTATTCCAGAACTGAAAGAAAAAGCAAAAATCACCCTGGTGTCGGCAACCAGCATTGTAGAAGGCGGCGCACATGATGTCATTCTGAAAGACGCGAATATGTAACGAAAGCGAATTATATTTTCTTGAAATATTCCCGGGCCGCATTACAAACGGGGCATCGGTAATCTTCCGGTAAATCTTCAAAAGGTGTTCCGGGAGGAATTCCCGATGCCGGGTCGCCGACTTCCGGATCATAGGTATACCCGCAAATTACGCAAGTGCGCTTAGCTCCCACTTCCTTATGTGATTGTGATTGTGATTGTGATTGTGACTCCGCTCCCCTTTTCTCTTCTTCCAGCTTATCACGTTCCAGATAGGTAGGCGAGTTTTTGGGCGACAGCATTTTGTATTTTTCCCGGTAATCAGCATAGGTCAGCGGGGACTCATCTGCAACGATATCGCTGTCGACAACCTCCCCGATCATCAGCCAATGCGAACCTAAATCGCTTTCTTCCCTAATCTCGCAGTCGAACCAGGCAACCGCCTCGTTCAATACAATGGGAACACCTGTTTTGGCGGTGGTCAGTGTTCGGTTTGCAAACTTGTCCAGATCGCTACCCGACATAAAGCCAAAATCGCCAATCAGTTTTACATCGAGCTCTTGTCTTAAAACCGAAACCGAAAAAGCCCCTGCTTTCCGTATGATCTCAGCACTTTCATTGTTTTTATGACAGGAAATGGCAACCAGGGGCGGTTGTGAAGTAACCTGAAAAACCGTGTTGGCAATATAGCCTGTTTTCTTTCCCTCGAACTCCGACGCCACCAGGTATAAGCCATAGGATAATTTGTGAAATGCCCGTAACTTCATAGGATTACTTTTTTTGAGGATTATTTTTCAATAGCGGATTCCCGTTGTTTTTGATGAACCCGCTTAAAGGTCTGAATATTTTCCCTCATCTGCAAACCCGTTCGTGACTGCACACTTCAGGTACGCGGCCAAAATAAACATGATCAGCCTGAGCTTTCTCATTTTTATCCTGCTCAATTTTCCCATTCTTTCCGACTTATTTCGGAATGTTTATCTTTGTTTTCACTGAAAACTTTAAAAATAACAAGATAATGACAGGAAAAATCAGTATTTTATTTTTTGCCGCCTTGCTTGCGGCGGGGCAGGGAATCGCCTGCACCAATTTCTTAATTACCAAAGGCGCTTCGGCCGATGGCTCAACCATGATTACCTATGCAGCCGATTCGCATACCCTGTACGGCGAACTATACTACCAACCGGCTATGGACCATCCGGATGGCGCCATGCGCAACATTTACGAATGGGATACGGGCAAGTTCATGGGACGCATCCCTCAGCCTGCGCACACTTACAGTGTTGTTGGAAATATGAATGAATTTCAGCTGGCCATTGGCGAAACAACTTTTGGCGGACGAAAAGAACTGGCCACGCAGCCATCAGCCATCATGGATTACGGAAGCCTGATATACGTGGCCCTGCAACGCGCAAAAACGGCCCGCGAAGCGATTGAAGTAATGACCAGCCTGGTTGAGGAATATGGCTACGCCAGCTCGGGCGAATCGTTTTCGATTGCCGACCCCGAAGAAGTCTGGATTCTGGAGATGATTGGCAAAGGCGAAGGCGAAAAAGGAGCCGTATGGGTGGCACAACGTATTCCCGACGGCTACATCAGCGGCCACGCCAACCAAGCCCGCATTACCACCTTCCCGCTTAACGACAAGGAAAATTGTATTTATTCAAAAGATGTGATTTCATTTGCGCGCGAAAAAGGTTGGTTCGACGGGGTCAATAAAGACTTTAGCTTTTCGGATGTTTATGCGCCGCTTGATTTTGGCGCAGCCCGTTTTTGCGAGGCCCGGGTTTGGGCCGGGTTCAACAAAGTGGCTTCAGGCATGACGCCCTATACGGCCTACGCCAAAGGTTTGATTGAATACGAAAATGAAAACAAATTCGCCTCGAACCGTATGCCGTTATGGGTTAAGCCCGACAAAAAACTGAACGTGAAAGATGTGATGGAGATGATGCGCGACCACTTTGAAGGAACCGAACTGGATATGACCCAGGATTTGGGTGCCGGTCCGTACCGCTTGCCGTATCGCTGGAGAGGATTGACCTGGCAGGTTGACTCGGTTGACTATTGCAACGAACGGGCCATTTCGACCCAGCAAACCGGCTTCTCGTTTGTCACCCAATCCCGCTCGTGGCTGCCCAACCCGATTGGCGGCATCTTATGGTTTGGCGTTGACGACACCTACAGCACCTGCTACGTCCCGATTTACTGCGGAATTACCGAAATTCCCGAATGCTTCCGCGAGGGCAACGGCGACCTGCTTACCTACTCCGGAACATCCGCCTTTTGGACCTTCAATAAAGTAACCAACTTTGCCTACCTCATGTACGATGTGATGATTAAGCACATCCGGGAAACCCAGGCGCAACTCGAAAGCAAATTTATCGCTTACACACCGGCTGTCGATCAGGCTGCCAAATTTTTATTCGAAACAGAAGGAGAACAAAAAGCGCGGGCATTTTTAACCCAATACTCGGTTAATGAATCAAACAACATGACCGCAGAATGGGAAAAATTGTTTCAGTACCTGTTAATCAAATACATTGACGGGAATGTCAAAAAGGAAAAAGACGGTAAATTTGAACGAAATGAATACGGTTTACCCGCCAATCCGGAGCATCCCGGTTATCCTCAATGGTGGTACGATGCGATTGTAAGAAGCACCGGCGATCATTTCAAGGTGAAAGATAGCGGAGGGCACTAACAGGCCGCTGAACGGGCTAATTGATTTTCTTTCAATATAATTCGGAAGAAAGTTTTGATGACATTGATTTTTTATTACTTTTGCGCAAAATTTTTGCAATCTCTTACACGCGAAAATGTGTAATATTGCCCTAAAACTTAAAGAAAATGGATTTAATTAAAGTTGCAGAAAACGCATTCGTCGTTGAAAATGAACTGCCAAAATTTGGCGCCGGCGATACCATCACTGTTCACTATAAAATTAAAGAAGGGAACAAAGAGCGTATTCAGGATTTCCGAGGTGTAGTGATCCAGGTGAAAGGAACAGGCGTTACCAAAACATTTACCGTTCGTAAAATGTCAGGAAACGTTGGTGTTGAACGTATTTTCCCGCTCTCCTCTCCTTTTATCGATGGAATTGAAATCAACAAAAAAGGTAATGTACGTCGCAAACGGATTTTCTACCTGCGTGGTCTTACCGGTAAAAAAGCCAGGATCAAAGAAAAAAGAGTTTAAAAAAACTTTGATGATATTTAAAAGGCCTCCGGATTCGGGGGCCTTTTTTTATAAATTGCATCAACGTTTCTTGACAAAAATCAACGATTATCCTGTAAAATAAGGTTTAATTTACTCAAAAAAAGTAACAGCATGGCCTTTCTTCAAAAAGAAAAACTATTCACACTGAGGTGGTTTAAAGAATATAGCTTTATCACCATTGGCGCTTTTATTCTGGCGGTTGGTTTTGTTTTTTTTATCTCGCCTCACAAGATTGTTCCGGGAGGCGTATATGGCATCGCCATTATGGTCCATTACCTCACCAAGGGAATGTTCTCTTTTTGGCCCGAGGGGATTCCCATTGGTCTGTTTGGCCTGATCCTGAATATCCCGCTAACCATTGCCGGCATAAAGATACTGGGTCCCCGCTTTGGTGTTAAAACGGTAATCGGCTTTGTGCTGTCGTCTGTTTTTATGGATCTGATTACCTACCTGCGTGTCGATGGCGAAGCCCCCTTGGTACCCGATGTGCTGCTTTCGTGCGTTTTCGGCGGGGTGTTGATTGGCTTCGGACTCGGGCTCATTTTCAAATCAAGAGCCACTTCCGGCGGTTCGGACATTATTGCCATGATTATCGCCAAATATTCAGGCATTCAGCTCGGACAACTGATGATCTATGTCGATTCGGCCATTGTTTTGCTTAGCCTGGTGGCATTCCAGGACTGGCAAATCCCGCTGTACTCCTGGCTGGTCATTTACATCACCGGTAAAGCCATCGACATCACCATTGAAGGAGTGGATTACAATAAAGCCTTGTTTATTATATCCGATAAACACGAAGATATTAAACAAAAGATTTTAGTTGATCTTGAACGCGGCGGCACTTATTTTCATGGCAAAGGAATGTTCACCGACGATGAAAAGCAAATTATTTTTACGATTGTCAGCCGGCGCGAAATGACGATACTGGAACAGTTTATCAGTCAAATTGATCCCGATGCCTTCATTACAGTAATGGATACCCGTGAAATTTTGGGTGAAGGATTCCAGTCGCTGAAAATGAAACTGGATTCTTAAGATTAATTAACTTCCGACGAAGTTTGCACGAATATTCTTCCTGTTTTTATAATTTTGACTGTATCAGCCAAAATCAAATAATCGATCAACGGGAATCATGAAACGTTTACTTCTTATCTTTTTTTTCCTTCTGACCCTATCCGAACTTTCTGCACAGAAAGTAGGATTGGTATTGAGTGGCGGAGGGGCCAAAGGCCTCGCCCACATTGGCGTTATCCGGGCGCTGGAAGAAAACAACATCCCGATCGATTATATTTCGGGGACATCAATGGGCGCCATTGTTGGCGGTTTGTATGCAGCCGGTTTTTCAACCGACGAAATGGAAGAACTTTTTAAATCCGACCAGTTCAAATTCTGGTCAACCGGCAAAATCCAGGAAGAGTACCGCTATTTCTTTCAGAAACCCGAAGAAACGCCCTCGTGGCTTAGCCTCGACCTCGAACGAAGGGAAAATAAGCTGAAAATCCTGCTCCCGACCAATCTGATTCCTGAAGAGCAAATGGATTTCGCGTTTATGGAGTTATTCGCGGCCACCAACGCGGTTTGCAATTATGATTTCGACCGGTTATTCGTTCCTTTCCTGTGCATTGCCACCGATGTTTACAACAACAAAGAGGTCGAATTGAGAACAGGCGATTTAGGCGAAGCCATACGGGCTTCCATGACTTTTCCATTCTATTTTAAACCTATTGTGATTGACGGCGTTCTGGTTTTCGATGGAGGGATTGTCAACAATTTCCCGGTAAAAAATACCGTGGAAGCATTTCAACCCGACATCATTATCGGACATAAAGTTGCCAACGACTTGCGAAAACCCAACGAAGACGATGTGATGGCCCAGCTGGAAAATATGATTATGCAGAAAACCGACTATGAAGTACCGGAAGACAAAGGGATTTTGCTCGAAACAACTTTCAGCAATGTAGGCCTGCTGGATTTTAATAAAATTGACCTCATCAGTCAGGCCGGGTACCGCAAGGCCCAAAGTGTAATCGACAGCATCAAATCGCGAATTCCCAGAAGAGTCAGCCTGGAAGAAATTCGGGAGAGAAGAAAAGAATTTAACGCCCAAAAACCAAACCTGAAGTTCCAAAACATCCAGGTTGAAGGCATATCCGAACATCTGCAGCGGCGATACATTATTCAAAGCATCAAACGCCGGTCGAACATCATCGGGCTGGAGGAACTGAGGAAAGAATATTTCAAACTGATTGCCGATCCGCAACTCAAATCGCTTCGGCCGGTCTCAATTTATAACGAAGAAAGCGATGTTTTCGACCTCCACATGAAAGCCAGGCATGGCAAACCACTCGAAATTAAATTTGGAGGAAATGTTTCGACCAAACCAATCAACCAGGGTTTTCTCAGCCTCGATTACCGTTTTTTTAAAAACAGGGCCTATACCCTGAGTTCCAATATTTATTTCGGACGTTTTTACAGTTCATTTAATACCGGTGCGAGAATTGACTTCCCGTCGCAGCTTCCTTTTTATATTTCGGGCAACATCACCTATAACCGGTGGGATTACTACTCCACCAGCAATGAATTCTTTTTTGAGGATGTGTTGCCGCCCTTTATGATCAAAGATGAGAACAACGTCCGCCTGGAAGTGGGTTTTCCAATGGGAACCAAAGGGAAGCTGATGCTGGGATCGAGTTATTCGCGGGCAACGGACGAGTACAACCTGGACGACGAAATCCGCAGTACCGAAAACGCCGACCGAACAAATGTCGACGCCTTTGCAGCCAGAATCAACTTCGAAAAAAATTCGTTTAATTACAAACAGTATCCCACCGAAGGCATTTCATCCTACCTGGGCTTAACCTATGTCGACGGCACCGAGCAATTCAGACCCGGAATCCTTTCCGAAGGGTTTCCCAGAGGCCATTACAACCACCGGTTTTACCTGCTGAGAGGCACCTACGACAAATACATTAAATTTAACAAGCATTTTTCAATCGGCTTATTGGGAGAAGGCGTTTACAGCAACAAGCATGTATTTAACAATTACAGGGCAACCCTGTTGAGCGCGCCGGCCTTTATGCCCACTCCGTACAGCCAAACCTTTATTGTTGATGATTTCAGAGCCACAAAATACGTGGCTTCGGGCCTAAAAACCATCATCAACTTATCCGATCAGTTCCACATCCGCGCCGAAGCTTACGGTTTTCTTCCGCTTAAAACCATTGATAAAACCGAAGATAAAAGAGCCGTATACGGAAACCCATCGGGAGAGTCCGTTAGGTTTATGGGTACCGGGGCATTGGTATACCACTCCGGGCTGGGCCCGATTAGCCTGACGGCCAACTACTTCGATAAAGATGACAAAAACCTGTACTTCGTATTAAGTTTTGGCTATATCATTTTCAACAAACGAGGTTATTAAGAAACTGCTCTTTCCCGAAAAACCACATTAACTATATACAAAAAGAACAGCTGTATGCTCAGGATGATCCGATCCTAAAAATACAGCTGTTTTTATACGATTGACGAGTAAAAGCCGACTGGTATTGTAGGCTTCGGTTTGCTATTTCTTTTGATAAAAGCGCACCCAGTCTACTTCGAAATAATGCGGCAGATTCTCAATATGATCAACCACGATCGAATTAATGTTCAACTTCATGGGCTTATCCGGAACTTGTTGTTCCAGGGTGTAAACCTTCCGGTTATTGATCTTCCAGGTGATCTTCCCTTGCTCCCACTCCATCCTGAAAATATAGAAATGTCCAACCTTCAGGCCCGACAATGGTTCGAAGTAATTTTTACCATTTCCGGTAGCATAACCCAAACGGCACACTTTACCACACTCCAGCAGGTTCAAACGGGCTTCATTTTTATCATCAGACAGGTAAAAAACGTCGACCAGCTGGCTTTTGGGCTGAAATTTAATTTTCGCTTCGAGAATACCAAAATGGGCATCAAAAGCAACATTGTTCAGCAAGCCGGAAGAATAGTCAAATTTTTCTGCTTTAAAGCCCAAAGGCAGGTTCCAGACCAACGATTCGGTTTTCTCACGCTTCACAACCACCTGAAGATGATTATTCCTGATCTGAACATTTTTACCATCGGTATACGCGTGTAAATCGCCTTGTTTCGAAAAATTCGTCCCAACGGTTTTCCGGGCTACAGGCGAAATGACCTGCCACTTCGCCGGGTCCAGTTCATTCCCGTCAAAGCGGTCTTCGAACACTAAATCCCAATTTCTGAAAAACGCAAACGCATTCGATTCTTTATATTTCAGGTAGTTCTGAATGCCGCGATCCTTCTTTAACCGCTGATAGGTTTGTTCCTTTTGCTGAATCGTTGATTCCAGAAGTTTTCTCTCTTCCTGGCTGCCCTCAAAATTTTTCGATTTTATTCCGGCTTTATCCTTCTTAAAATTGGGTGAATTGACGTATTGATCCAATTCCATGTACTGCATCAGATCATCAGACTGTTGTACTTTCACAAAACTTTGGTAGTCAGCCCAAAGTTTATCACGATTGACTTCAACTTTATCGGTATTATTTAACCCCTTAAAAGTTTTAAGAAAAAATAGCTTGAATGACATAGCTTCCGGTTTATTAAAACGAAATTAAAAATAATATTAAAAAATATACTCGTTCACTTTTTTTTTGTTCTGCCGAAAAAGATTAATTTCATCACCAAAATTCTTAAAAATTGTTATCGATATGAAAGGTAAAAGAATCTTATTTTCAGTTTTACTGATCTTTAGCATTTTCCTCTCCATATCCGGCTATTCCCAGAATTTCTTTAATACTGACTATGATCCGGCCAAATCGTACATTTTGATGACCAATCCCACAGTCAGTAACATCGAAAAGATCAAATACCTGGTAGATAACCATCTGTTATTTGTTGGTGAAACGGAATTTATCGGGATTTATTTTTATGCCGAGAAATATGATTATTCACAATCGATCCGTTACATCCGGGACAACAATCTTGAAAAATTTCATTTACAACGACTTACAGGCACTTTATCGAAGGATAATATTTTTGAACCCAACGATTTTACCAACAATTTTGATATCATGTTCAGTCAAACCAAAGGTGTTTTTCTTTTTGGAGGACCGGACATTCAACCGGACATTTACGGCGAAGAAAAAACGTATTCCGTGATTACTGACCCTGACAGGCATTTATTTGAAGTTTCATTCGCTTTCCACCTGCTGGGAAGCAATAAAAACCCAAATTTCACGCCGTTTCTTGAACGTAATCCCAAGTTCTTCGTCATTGGTTTCTGTCTGGGCATGCAAACCATGAATGTGGCTACCGGCGGCACCCTGATCCAGGACATCCCGGCTGAGCTGTACAATGCCACCAACCCGCAAAGCACCGTTCAAATTGATCCGGATAACATGCACCGCAACTATTGGCAGGAGATTTTTGACAACCCGCAACTTATGGCAGTCAGCTTTCATCCGCTCCGGCTCGAAATTGGCGGATTCTTTATGAAAGACCTTAAATGGAAATCAAATATATCGCCTCCCGTATTGAGTTCTCATCATCAGGCTGTTGAAAACCTGAGCGACTGTTGGGAAGTTACCGCCCGATCGATGGATGGAAAAGTCATTGAAGGCTTCAGACATAAAAAATATCCGAACGTGATCGGGGTACAGTTTCATCCCGAAATTCCGGAATTATTTTCACCTGGCCCCCAATACCGCTTTTCTCCCCGCGATAACATGCAAAGTTATTACGAACGAATCGGGAAAGACGGTCTGAAATTTCACAAACAGTTCTGGAAAAGAATATCCAAAATGGTCAATTGATCTATTCCTCTTTTATTTCTTCATACTTCTTCAAAAAGTTCTATTTTTGCAACTCAAATTTTCAACATGGGCTTTTTAGAAGAAATTAAACGGAGACGAACGTTTGGGATTGTCAGTCACCCCGATGCCGGAAAAACAACGCTGACCGAAAAATTATTACTTTTTGGTGGAGCCATCCGCGTTGCAGGCGCCGTGAAAAGCAACAAAATAAAAAAAGGGGCAACATCGGACTTTATGGAGATTGAGCGCCAGCGCGGAATTTCGGTGGCCACCTCGGTGATGGGCTTCGAATACCGCGGCTACAAGGTAAACATTCTCGACACGCCCGGCCACCAGGATTTTCAGGAAGATACCTTTCGCACCCTCACTGCGGTCGACAGCGTCATTATTGTTATCGATTCGGCCAAAGGGGTCGAACCTCAAACCGAAAAACTCATGAACGTGTGCCGGATGCGGAAAACTCCGGTGATTGTATTCATCAATAAACTCGACCGTCCCGCACGCGACACCTTTTCCTTACTCGACGAAATTGAAGATCAGCTAAAAATAAAAACCCGTCCTCTAAGCTGGCCCATCAACAGCGGGCCCGATTTTAAAGGGGTTTATAATATATACAAACGCAGCCTCAACCTGTTTAATGCCAATGTTCAGGAAATTGAAGAAGGCTTTTTGTTTGAAGACATCAACGACCCGGAACTTGAAAAGCACATTGGCAACGATGCGGTAAACCTTCGTGAAGAACTGGAACTGGTTGACGGCGTATATCCTGAATTTAATACCGAAGAGTACATGAAAGGCGAATTGGCCCCGGTATTTTTCGGAAGCGCTCTGTATAATTTCGGGGTACAGGAGTTATTGGACGCTTTTGTCGAAATTGCCCCGCCACCACGGCCAAGTTATACGGAAGAGCGTGAAATTAAACCGGAAGAAAACGATTTTTCGGGTTTTGTATTTAAAATACATGCCAACATCGACCCGAACCACCGCAGCCGGATTGCTTTCGTGAAAGTTTGCTCGGGTAAGTTTGAGCGCAACAGTATTTACAAGCATATCCGCTCAGGAAAAACAATCCGTATTTCGAGCCCAACAGCATTCATGGCCGCCCAAAAAGAAGTGATCGACGAAGCTTACCCGGGCGATATCATCGGGGTACCCGATACCGGGAACTTCATTATCGGCGATACGCTGACTTCGGGCGAGGAAGTTCACTTTAAAGGATTGCCCAGTTTTAGCCCCGAACTGTTCCGCTATATTGAAAATGCCGATCCCATGAAGTCTAAACAATTGGCCAAAGGGGTCGACCAATTAATGGAAGAAGGTGTCGCCCAGCTGTTTACCAGCCAGTTTAACGGACGAAAGATTATCGGAACGGTTGGTCAGCTCCAGTTTGAAGTCATCCAATACCGCCTCGAACACGAATACAACGCCAAATGCCGGTTCGAAAACATGCCGATGCACAAAGCCTGCTGGATTGAGTGCGATGACAAGAAAGTACTGGCCGAATTTAAAAAACGCAAACATCAGAAAATGGCCGTTGATAAACGCGGACGGGATGTTTTTATGGCCGATTCCGCTTTCATTTTACAGATGACCAGGGATGAATTTAAAGACATTAAATTTCATTTCACGAGTGAATTTTAAGTCCTCCTTTTTATTCCTATATTCGTAGTAAACAAATTAGCGGGCATGACGGAATTCTATCAATCAGATTTGTTTTCATACCTGGTACTCCCTTTGTTAATTATCGTCGCGCGAATCAGCGATGTGACCATCGGTACCTTACGGATTGTCATGGTTTCCAAAGGACAGAAGCTGATTGCCCCGGTCCTCGGCTTTTTTGAGGTTGTTATCTGGCTGATTACCATGAGTAAAATCATTCAGAACATCGAAAACTGGGTGGCCTACATTGCTTATGGCTTAGGTTTTGCCGCCGGAAATTACATCGGTTTGATTCTGGAGGAAAAATTGGCAGTAGGCATCGTTCAACTCCAAATTATCACCCGTGCCAATGCCGATAACCTGATTGCCAAACTGAAAGCAAAAGGTTACGGAATTACTTATCACGAAGCACACGGCGCCACCGAACGGGTCGCCGTCATATATTCGATCATTAAACGATCGGATCTGCCGGTTGTCATCGAAATTATCCGTTCCTACAATCCCAAGGCCTTCTATTCGATTGAAGATGTAAAGTTTGTGAGCAAAGGCGTTCAGTCGCTCCTCTCTCCCGCCAGAACGTGGCGTAAAGGCAAATAAAAAAAACACTCTTTGCTTATCGTTTCTTAAATAAAATTGTGATCTTTGTCATACTTTAAAACTTCTCATTAATAAAGGCACTTACAAAATTTATAAACACATGTTTAAGATTCAGACCTTAAATAAGATTGATCCCGTCGGGCTAAAAAATTTCCCGCTGGACCAATATGAAATTGCCAGTGAGTTCCAGAATCCTGATGCAATTATCGTCAGAAGCCAGGTAATGCACGACATGGAATTACCCAAAAGCTTAAGGGCCATTGCGCGGGCAGGAGCCGGAGTAAACAATATCCCCGTTGAAAAATGTACACAAAACGGAATTGTGGTCTTCAATACCCCGGGAGCAAATGCTCATGCCGTTAAAGAACTGGTTATTGCAGGCTTGTTGCTGTCGTCGCGCGGCATTGCCCAATCTATTGAGTGGGCAAAAACCCTGATTGGTAAAGGCGGCGAAGTTCCGGCTCTTGTCGAAGCCGGGAAGAAAAACTTCGGAGGAAATGAAATTCGCGGAAAAACACTTGCAGTTATTGGTTTGGGAGCCATTGGAGTATTAATTGCCAATGCCGCCCAGTCATTAGGAATGGAAGTGTTGGGATATGACCCCTACATCTCGGTAAAACAAGCCTGGAGATTGAGCCGCAATGTAAAACGTGCCGAAGGTATCGAGGTGTTGCTGTCGCAAGCCGATTACGTATCAATCAACATCCCGCAGACACCCGAAACAACAGGTTACATCAATAAAGACAAGATCAAAATGATGAAACCCGGCGTGCGTATCCTCAATTTTGCCCGCGGGGGCCTGGTCAACACGGCCGACATAAAAGAAGCGCTTGAATCAGGCAAAGTCGGCTGTTATGTCACCGATTTCCCGGATGAAGAAATCTTAAAAATGAAAAACGTCATTGCCATTCCGCACCTGGGAGCTTCCACCGAAGAATCGGAAACCAACTGCGCCGTTATGGCAGTTGACCAGGTACGCGAGTACCTTGAAAAAGGCAACATCGTTAACTCGGTTAACTTTCCCGAAGCCGAAATGGAACGTAATGGCGGGCCCCGCATTGTTATTGCCAACAAAAACGTTCCCAATATGGTGAGCCAGATTTCCAGCATACTGGCATCAGAAGGACTGAATATTGCCAACATGCTCAACAAAAACAAAGCAGATATCGCCTATAACATTATTGATATTGACGGAACAGCCCCCTCTGCCGGACTGACAGAAAAGTTGTCGTCTGTCGAAGGAATCATTATGGTCCGCATCCTTCCGTAATGCTACCAAACCTAGAATATAACGATACCGGTATGTAAAACGCGTCTGCGAAACTTACCGGTATCTTTCTTTTAACCGTCCTTTATCTGGAAAATATTTTATTTTTGCATGCAATGTCATCAATCGAAAGATATAATTCTGGCAAAAAATTAAAAAAATCATGAGTAACAAGTTGATTGAAAAAGCAGCAGATAATATTCGTATTCTTTCGGCTGCTATGGTTGAAAAAGCAAAATCCGGCCATCCTGGTGGTGCCATGGGCGGAGCTGATTTTGTTAGTGTTTTATATGCTGAGTTTCTGAATTACGATCCAAGTGATATGACCTGGATCAACCGCGACCGGTTTTTCCTGGATCCCGGACATATGTCTCCGATGCTGTATTCCATCCTCACCCTTACCGGGAACTACAACATGGACGACCTGAAAAATTTCAGACAATGGGGAAGCGTAACCCCCGGACACCCTGAAGTTGACGCATCCCGCGGAGTTGAAAACACTTCCGGACCGCTCGGACAAGGCCATACGATGGCGGTGGGCGCCGCCATCGCCGAACGTTTCCTGACTGAACGTTTTGGAGAATGGATGTCGCACAAAACATACGCTTTCATTTCGGATGGGGGCGTTCAGGAAGAAATCTCACAAGGAGCCGGTCGTATTGCCGGGTACCTGGGACTGAGTAACCTGATCATGTTCTATGATTCGAACGACATTCAGCTTTCAACCGAAACCAAAGAAGTCACGGCTGAAGATACAGCAAAAAAATACGAAGCCTGGGGCTGGAAAGTCATCACCATCGAAGGCAACGAGGTAGAGCAAATCCGTGCAGCCCTGAAAGCGGCAAACGCTGAAACGGAAAAACCAACGCTGATTATCGGTAAAACCATCATGGGTAAAGGCGCCCTTACCGCTACCGGCGAAAACTACGAACGCAAATGCGCCACCCACGGGATGCCGCTTGGAGAAGCCGGCGCCTCACTCGAGAAAACAATTCTGAACCTGGGCGGAGACCCTGAAAATGCGTTCACTGTTTTCGACGAGGTGCGGGAACTTTTCAATACGCGGAAAGATGAGTTGATTAAAGCTGCCGCGGAGAAAAAAGCAGCCCAGGCTGAATGGGCCAAAAACAATCCGGAACTGGCTGCCAAACTTCAAAAATTCTTTTCAAAAGAAACTCCCGACTTTGATTTCAGCAAAATTGAACAAAAAGCCGGGATTGCCACCCGAGCCGCTTCGTCCAACGTATTGGCCGCTTTTGCCGGTCAGCTTGAAAACATGATCGTTTCGTCGGCCGACTTATCCAACTCGGATAAAACCGATGGCTTCCTGAAAAAAACCACAGCTTTCAAAAAAGGCGACTTCAGCGGGGCATTTCTTCAGGCCGGTGTTTGCGAATTAACGATGGCCTGTTTGATGAACGGAATGGCCCTGCACGGCGGAGTCATCCCGGTGTGCGGAACATTCTTCGTTTTCTCAGACTATATGAAACCGGCGGTACGCCTGGCTGCACTGATGCAACTGCCGGTGAAATATGTCTGGACACACGACGCTTTCCGTGTTGGCGAAGACGGCCCTACCCACCAGCCGGTAGAGCAGGAGGCCCAAATCCGCCTGATGGAAAAACTGAAAAACCACCACGGTCAGAATTCAATGCTTGTGCTCCGGCCGGCCGACGCTGAAGAAACAACCGTTTCTTGGAAGATGGCTTTGGAAAACTCTGCTGCGCCAACGGCACTGATCCTCTCACGTCAGAACATTAAAAACCTGCCTGCCAAAGCCGACCGGTATACCGAAGCCTTACAGGCTGAAAAGGGAGCATACATTGTTACCGACTGCGAAGGAACACCCGATGTTATTTTACTGGCCAGCGGGTCGGAAGTAAGCACCTTGCTTTCAGGGGCGGAATTACTGGAAAAGGACGGAGTAAGATGCCGGATCGTTTCGGTTCCGTCTGAAGGACTGTTCCGCAGTCAAAGCAAAGAATACCAAAAATCGGTACTTCCGTGCGGTGTGAAAAAATTCGGTCTGACAGCAGGATTGCCTGTAACACTTGAAGGCCTGGTTGGAGCCGACGGCCATGTGTTTGGCATGGAATCCTTCGGTTTCTCGGCGCCTTATACCGTACTGGATGAAAAACTTGGATTTACCGGACAGAATGTTTACAATCAGGTAAAAGCCTTGCTAGCTTAATAACACATTACAACAAAATAAAACAGGCCGGAATCTTCCGGCCTGTTTTATTTTTATTCCTGTTCTGCAAACTTATCCCTTCACAACCTTCAGCCAGGCCTGCGCCATCAGCTGCGCTCCGGCCATCGACGGATGTACGCCGTCGGGGCACCAGTATTCTGCCGGAGCATGTTTCAATGCTTCTTCAAAAATGCTATGATAAGGCACATAGAAGGTGTTAAATTCTTTCGACAGCGCCTGGGCAACCTTCCGGTAAGGGGCAAATTCCTGCTGCCAGCCGTCGCCAATGGCCGAGCCGCCGTCGACCGAGAAGGGTTCACAAATCACCAGGCTAATACCCGGAAGTTCTGCGAGCGTCCTTTTCAACAGGGCGCGAAAATCTTTTTCGTAAACCTCTACGGTTCCGTCGTAGTTGCCGTTCCGCTTGTGCCAGTAATCATTTACACCAATCAAAATACTCAATACTTTCGGATTCAAATCAATACAATCCTGCTGCCAGCGTTCGGCCAGTTGATAAACTTTATTACCACTGATACCCCGGTTGTAAATGGTGAGTTGCTTCTCCGGCATCTGCTCCAGCAGAGCGGCAGCAGTCATTAAGGCATAACCGCCGCCAAACGAGCCGCCATGATTGGGTTTTTGTTCTTGTTTGTTCCGTCCGGCATCGGTAATGGAATCACCCTGAAACAGAATCACATCGCCGGTATTGAAGAGCGATGATCCGGTTTTCTTTTTACTGCCGGCAGCCGGCAAAGCAGCTGACAAAATCATTGGAACACTGGCAACGCCGGCCACCTGGAAGGCCGACCGTCTGATAAAATTTCTTCTTGATAGGTTCATTTGTTTATTTAGTTAACTGATTTGTAATGAAACAGGCCCGGCTTACCGCATTTTCGGTTGGTAAGCCAGTCAAGCCGTTACAGGGCTTGCCTGTTATTTCACAAATATACAGATGAAGTTCGCAAGCTTTATTAAAACGTTCTCTTCTTTTTGCATCGCGTGTACAATTTTCTTTCTATGCGGAGCTTGCAAGAACCCTGGGTTTACAAAAAATCGATTATATTTGTTTTACTCACAATAAAACTATACTTTTGAAATACAATTTTCAATAATGAATACAACTTTATAGCTTTCAGGTATTTACACAAGGTATTATAATGTTATAGTTTATAAATAAGAGACATCTTTTCTGAAAAAGATATGTTGAAGCACCCTTTTATCACCATAAACAAATAATTTTTACATGAAAAGACAGTATTTATTACTAATGATATGTACAAGCTTATCATTAAGTGTATTTAGCCAGGAAAAACAAACAAACGTGAGTTTTTATAACGGCGACCGGTTTTCAATAAGCTTATTTACAACATGCAAATTTTACCCTGAATTCCAGGTTGAGAGTACAAACCTAGAAGTTCAGGATGCAAGGTATGCTTTCCTGATCAGGAACGACATCCCAGTAAAGGAACTTTTTCTCTCATGGGGCCTTGGCGCCAGTTATTCAGATATCGATGACACCTATCTGGTCGTACCTGTCGAATTGAAAAAAGCCAATATTTTGAAAGAGAATCTTTCTTTGTCCGTTGGGCTTGAAGTATCAAGTAATTTTAACGCAAACACAAGGATAAAACCATTAATTGGCCTGTCAATAAGCTTTTAGTTCTATGACGCACTCAACGTAACGGTTACTGAAACAGCTATAAATCGACTAAATTATGACATCTTTTAAAAGCCGGCTTTTTCAAGCTGGCTTCTTTATTTTATACTTTCTTTCACCTGATTAAACCAATACGATGAAAAAAGTAACATAAATTCATACCGTTCCAAAATCCAATTTAAACTAAACATTAAGAATCCGGAACCAATATTTATAAATCACTATATATCAACCTGATAAATTTTTTAACTTTTAAGGGTTTGGGCGATCAAAAATATTTTTTCTACATTCGCGGCCAATATCGTGTACGAACACGATTTTTTTAAACAAACACCGTGTACGATAACGGAAAAGATAAAAAATTGAAAAATAAACCAAGATCATGAAACTGGACAGAACAAACGTAAAAGAAGCTGCAAAATACCCAACCCGTATTTTACAGTTTGGAGAAGGTAACTTTTTAAGGGCATTTGCCGATTGGATGGTTCAAAAAATGAATAATGAAATCGGGTTCAACGCGGGCGTCGACGTGGTTCAGCCCTTGGCAACCGGGATGGTTGACCTGTTAAACCAACAGGACGGACTTTACCATGTTTACCTGAAAGGAATTAAAAACGGCAAACCCGTTAAGGAATACGAATTTATTCAATGTATCAACCGCGGAATTAATCCCTACACGGAGTTTGAAACCTACCGGGCGTCTGTTCTGAACCCCGATCTGCGTTTTGTGATTTCCAACACCACGGAAGCCGGGATCTGCTATGACGAAAACGACAGGTTGGATATGCAACCCCAGCAATCATTCCCCGGCAAAGTTACTGCTTTGCTCTACGAACGTTTCAAGGCATTTAACGGCGCAGCAGACAAAGGCTTGATCTTTTTTACCTGCGAGTTGATCGACCGCAACGGCGACATGCTGAAAAGATACGTCCTCAAACATGCCGAAAACTGGAAGCTGGGCGACGAATTCAAACAGTGGACGGAAACGGCCTGCGCGTTCTGTAATACGCTGGTTGACCGCATTGTACCCGGTTTCCCCAAAGACGACATCCGGGAAATTCAGGCTGAGCTGGGCTATGAAGATCAGCTGGTGGTTGTGGGTGAATATTTTCACCTCTGGGTCATTGAAGCGCCCGAATGGGTAGCCAAAGAATTTCCGGCAAACAAAGCCGGCCTGGATGTGAAATTTGTGAAAGACATGACCCGTTTTCGCGAACAAAAGGTCCAGGTATTGAACGGATGCCACACCGGAAGTTATGCTGTTTCGTACCTGAGCGGTATAGAGACAGTCCGCGAAGCCTACGAACACCTCGAAGTGGGCGACTTTATGAAAGGGCTGGTTTACGATGAAGTATTACCTGTTCTCGACGGCACCGAAAAAGAGCTGACCCAATTTGCCAATAAAATTCTGGAACGTTTTTCAAATCCGTATATTCGTCACTTATGGCAAAGTATTGCCCTGAACGCCATGTCGAAGTGGGAAACCAGAAACCTGCCTTCGCTGCTCAACTTTGTCAACAGCTACCAGATGTTACCGCAAAAGCTGGTTTTCTCACTGGCAGCCATGATTGCTTACTTCAAAGGAGAATCGGACGGCGTACGGTATAAAGTTCAGGACGACGAATGGATTCTTGATTTCTACCGGGAAGCCTGGGCCGCCTGCGACGGCAGACCCATTTCAATCTATCAACTGGCTGAAAAAGTATTAAGCCTGGACAAGGTTTGGAAACAGGACCTGAACCGGATCCCCAACCTCACCATCACGGTAAGCCACTACCTGTTCTTAATTCAACAGGTAGGCATGAAAAAAGCGGTTAAAGCCGTATTAAATGCCAACAATCCCTTAATGCAGATAACCATTGAGGCCAAAGCAAAACAAAATTTGTCCTCTTCGGTCAACTAATCTTGATAAACTTAAATCGCTGTAAATGGCAGACTTTATAAAAATAAATCCGGCGGATAATGTGGCAATTGCCTTAAAAGATTACGTAAAAGGCGAATCGATCGAGCATGACGGCCTGTTGGTAAAAATCCTCAACGAGGTTCCCCGCGGCCATAAAATTGCGTTGGAAACTATTGTTGAAGGGAGCGATGTGGTAAAATACGGCTCCGCGATTGGCCATGCCACACAAACCATACCGGCAGGCGACCATGTACATGTACATAACATAAAAACCAACCTGGAGGGAACAATCTGTTACGAGTACAAGCCCCGGTTCAATCAGCTGCCTTTTTCGGGCAAACAGCTTACATTTAAAGGATTTAAGCGCAGTAACGGCGACGTGGGCATTCGGAATGAGCTCTGGATCGTGCCGACCGTTGGCTGTGTTAACGGTCAGGCCGAGCAG
The DNA here is from genome assembly GCF_049347105.1 of Gaoshiqia hydrogeniformans. Taxonomy (GTDB): domain Bacteria; phylum Bacteroidota; class Bacteroidia; order Bacteroidales; family Prolixibacteraceae; genus Gaoshiqia; species Gaoshiqia hydrogeniformans. The sequence continues at coordinate 4,288,790 of NZ_CP186334.1, read as the reverse complement.
ATCATTTCGCTTTTCAAAGAAAATCATGCTGCCGATGATATTGACAGTATCCACGTGTTTAAACACAGTTACGGTTGCTCTCAGTTGGGCGACGATCATACCAACACCCAGAAAGCCTTGGCACAACTCATCAATCACCCGAACGCCGGGGGAGTTTTAGTCCTTGGACTGGGTTGCGAAAACAACCAGATCGATCACCTGAAAAAATTTATCGGAAATTATGATCCCAAACGAATTAAATTTCTGGTTGCTCAGGAAGTAGAAGATGAAGTGGAGGAAGGCCTGAAGTTATTCCGGGAAATTTATGAGCAAATGCGCCATGACAAGCGGGAGGAGGTACCTCTCGCCAGCTTAAAAGTCGGGTTAAAGTGTGGTGGTTCCGACGGTTTGTCCGGAATCACCGCCAACCCCTTGGTTGGTGTTTTTTCTGATTTTCTGGTAGCGCAGGGAGGCAGTACCATCCTGACCGAGGTCCCCGAAATGTTTGGAGCCGAACATTTGCTGATGGAAAGAGCGGAAAGCAAGGAGGTATTTGATAAAACCGTTGAAATGATTAACGGTTTTAAAGAATATTATCTGAAACATGACCTGCCCGTATATGAGAATCCTTCGCCGGGAAATAAAAAAGGCGGTATTACCACGCTCGAGGATAAATCGTTGGGATGTACCCAGAAAGGCGGGACGGCAACGGTAGTTGATGTACTGGCTTATGCCGATCCGATTAAAAAGAACGGACTAAACCTGCTTTATGCGCCGGGTAACGACCTGGTTGCCGCTTCGGCTCTGGGATTCAGCGGGTGTCAGCTTGTACTCTTTACCACCGGCCGTGGCACACCCTTTGGCAGCTTTGTTCCAACCATGAAGATTTCGACCAACACACCCTTGTTTGAAAAAAAATCGAACTGGATTGATTACAACGCCGGAAAACTGGTCGAGAATCAAACGATGGAGCAGGCATTGGAAGAATTTGTTGCGGAACTGACCGCGGTCGCCGAAGGTAAAAAATTAAAACATGAACTCAGCGGTTTTAAAGAAATTGCTATCTTTAAAACCGGAATCACCTTATAACTGAAGATATCCCCTCACCGAGGGGTGGTTAGTAGTAATTGAGTAGTAGTAAAACAGCCATCCGGCAATTATCGGATGGCTGTTGTTTTTAAGCTGTTTGCTTTACTTATCCAAGTAATTTGTCTGCCATGGCGTTGGCCAGTTCAATACAACGCTCGTATTTATCTTTTTTCAGGGCGCCCTGCTCCTCTACCGGGTCATAAACCAACTCCCATTTTATATTTTCTGCAAATTTTTTCAGGTTTTTAACCCCTCCCCCATTCCACGAATAATTCCCGAAAATACCCAGGTAATGATCTTTTACCCCCATGTGTTCAATCTTGCTCAGCAAGGTTTCAACGGTTGGAAACATTTCGTTGTTGTAAGCGGCGCTGCCCACGATAAATCCTTTGTACTTAAACAGGTCGTTGATGATGTACGACGCATGTGTTTTTGAAGCATCATACACATGAATATCCCTGATCCCCCGGACCGACAGCTGGCGGGCAATCACTTCGGCCATCTTTTGGGTATTCCCGTACATCGAACCGTAAACGACGACTACACCCGGATCGGTGGTGTAGGTACTCCATTTGTTGTAACGACTTAATACCCAATCGAGGTGACTCCGCCAGATGGGCCCGTGCGTGGCGGCTATCATCTTAATTTCGAGCGGAGTTAACTTTTTAATAGCCCTTTGGGTGTGCGGACAGTACTTCCCGACAATATTGGTAAAATAACGCATAATTTCCACCTCATAATAATCGAGGTTGATTTCGTCATCAAAAATACCGCCGTCGAGGGTGCCAAAACTGCCGAAAGCATCGCCGGCAAAAAGAATTTTATTCGTCTCCTCATAGCTGACCATGGTTTCGGGCCAGTGTACCATCGGGATGGTTTGAAATTGAAGCGTTGTTTTACCCAGCTTCAACACGGAATCATCATGGACCTCCAGCATATGAACTGGCTTCAGGTAGAAACTCTCCACGAAACCAAAGGTTTTTTTATTTCCCACGAGTGTAATTTCCGGGTATTTACCGACGATGGCCCTCAAAGCCCCCGAATGATCAGGTTCCATATGGTTGATCACCAGATAATCAACTTTTCGCCCGCCAAGAATGGCATCAATATCTTCCAGGTAATCATCAATAAACTGACGCTCTACCGTATCAATCAAGGCAACTTTTTCGTCATCAATCAGATACGAATTATAGGATACCCCGCGCGGGATTGGCCAGATATTTTCGAACAAGTGTGTCCGGCGGTCATTATAACCCAAATAATAAATGTTTTCAGCCAATTTAACCTGATGCATATGTTTTCGTTTTTATTTGAATTTCCGAGTACACGAAAATAGGCAATTTAGATTAAACCAATATCGCCTGATTTTCATTTTGCCGAAATTTAAGGTAAAGCTCACATGAAGCGGTATTCACCGAAAAGTTTATTTTTGCAGTTCAAAAACAATACAAAATGAAACTGAATTTGAATAACCGGATTATGCTTTTCCCGAAATTAAACAAGCTGTTGATCGTTCTGTTTGCCATCGCCTTTGTATTGGCCGGGCTCAGGGGTTACCAGCTTTTCAACTACATATTTGACGGAAATGTTAAAAATCCGGGAAGTATAACCATCCCTTCCGATGCCGGTTTTGAACAGGTTCTGGATTCTCTCCGGGCCAAGGACATCCTCCTGAATGAAAAAGCCTTTAAATGGGTGGCAAAAAAGAAAGACTACCCCAACCTGGTGAAGCCCGGTAAATATGTTTTTGACAAAGGCATGAACACCAACAGCATCGTTAACATGTTGCGGTCAGGAGATCAGCAGCCCGTATCGGTAACTTTTAACAACCTGCGCTTTATGGCCGAACTGGCCGGCAAAGTAGCCAAATACATCGAACCCGATTCAACGGAGTTGATCGCCTATTTTACCCAACCTGAAGTGATTGAACAAATGGGCTTTGACGAATATTCTTTTCATGCCATGTTTATTCCCAACACCTACGAATTTTACTGGACAACCAGCCCTGAACAATTTACCGAACGGATGAAGGCCGAATATGAGCGTTTTTGGACCGACCAGCGACTGGAAAAAGCCAGCCAGCTCGGGTTAAGTCCGGTTGAAGTGATTACCCTGGCCTCCATTGTGCAGGAAGAAACCATAAAAGCCGACGAAAAACCAATTGTAGCAGGCCTGTACATCAACCGTATCCGGAAAGGAATGATCCTTCAGGCCGATCCAACCATCAAATTCGCGATGGGCAATTTTGAGATCAAACGGGTGTTAACCAGGCATCTTGAGATTGAATCGCCATACAATACGTATAAGTATACCGGACTCCCGCCGGGGCCAATCAATTTTCCCGAAATTTCGAGTATTGATGCCGTGCTGAATGCCGACGACAACAAATACTTATACATGTGTGCCCGCGAAGACTTCTCAGGCTACCATAATTTTGCCCGCACCCTGAACGAACACAACAAAAATGCCCAACGTTACCGCGAAGCCCTGAACCAAAATCAAATCTGGCAATAGCCGAAAAACAATAGGGGGATTCAGTTTACCGATTGTAACACAACAACTGTCGCCGGTAGGCCGTAACATCATTTAACAATGCTTTAGGTTTGTTGGCTAAACTTAATTAATCTTAACAGATAAGAAGCCTATGTTTGCAGCAAAAAACAATGAAGTCGGGCATATTGCTTTTTGCTGTTTTTATTCCTTTCATCGGCTTATCTCAGAATCAGGACGAAAAGCTCATCATCTTCGAAGGTTACTTGTTTAGCGAAGATTCGGTCCCGGTTGAAAATGCTTATCTCATCAACTACCGGACGTTGAAAATTGTTGCTACCGACAGCACCGGTTATTTCCGGACTTATTTACAGGAAGGTGATTCACTCATGATCAATCATTTGTCGCTATCGCCCAAAATCGTTCACGCCACCGCCGGTAAAGCCACAGAAAATACGTTCATCGTCGCCTACCGTAATTATATGATAAAGCCGGTGGTTACCTACAGCCTGGAAATGAAATATTTCGAAAAGAATATGCAGTTGCTCTACACCCAACTGGCCAATCTCGGACTACGAAACACTACCGTGATAAAATCATATGGCAACCCGTACAATCCCGACCGAATAAACCCCGGCTTACAACTCAACCTTAGCGATCTGATCCGCTCTTCCCGAAAAAGGAAATGATGTGATCATTGACGGCAGAATGACGAGCGGATAACAGGCATCACTGGTCAGGATGTAAAACTTCGCGGTTTTAATAAAGTGCTGAAACAACCCGGGAATATTTATCGAGAACTGTTTCCATTCATCCGTAATTTTTTATTTTTGAGGCTTCTTAACAAACAACAACATGCAATTGCAAAAAAGAATTAATCTGGTGATAGCAGCCTTAATGATCAGTGGGTGCTTGGCTGCGCAACGAACAAACAATCCATCGGTTAATCCGCCCCGCCTGGTCGTGGTAATCAATATTGAACAAATGCGTACCGATTACCTGTCGCGTTACGCCGATAAATTTCAGCAGGACGGTTTTCTGCGGCTGCTCAACCAGGGGGCCGTGTGTTCCAACGCCTCCATAAACCTGCATGTGATGAAAAGTTATACCGGTGTCCCCACCCTGTTCACAGGCGTTTACCCCGACCGGCACGGTATTGTTAACGAAAGCTGGTTAGACCGGCTGAAAGGAAAAGAAATCAACGCAATTGAGGATAATTTCTACATGACCGTGGGGAGCGACTCGCGCGAAGGGCAACGCTCGGCCGTTCGCCTGCTCAGCCCCGGCCTGGGCGATGGGTTAAAACTGAAAACCAATGGGCAGGCCAAGGTGTTTTCGGTTGGACTGAATGACTACAGCGCAGTTTTCTCTGCCGGGCATGCCGCCGATGGGGCCTACTGGCTCGATAACGAAACTGGTAACATGATCTCCAGCTCCTATTATGTCGATCAGTTTCCCTCCTGGGCTATCGACTTCAACTATAAAAAACTCGCCGATCTGTATATCAAGCGCGACTGGTCGCTGCTTTTGCCCTCGGGCAGTTACGGGGCCAGCGTTGAAGACGATTATGTGCTGGAAACCGGCTATTACGAAAAGTGGAATACCTTCCCTTATAACCTCAGCAAGTTAATGTCGCGTGCCGGAAATTACAAGGTACTGAAAACAACGCCCTACGGCAATAAAATGGTCCTTGACTTTTCAATCAACCTGATTGAATATGAACGCCTGGGCCGCGATGAAATACCCGACCTGCTCTGCATCAACTTCTCATCGATGGACTATGAAAACGGCTCGTTCGGGCCATCATCGGTGGAAATGCAGGACACCTACCTCCGTCTCGATCAGGATATTGCCACCTTGCTGAACTACCTGGAGAAAAATATTGGTCTCGATCATACCCTGGTGGTGCTCACGTCGGCCTGTTCGGCCAGCTATCCGGTCGATTACCTGAAAGAAGAATTTAACATGCCCGTCGGATTCGTGTCGCCCGAAAGCATGATCGCTTTGCTGAAATCATATCTGAATATTACCTACGGGCAAGGTGATTGGGTGGAATTTACAAGCGACCAGCAAATTTACCTCAACCGCGAACTAATTGAGAAAAAAGGCCTTTCACTGGAAACGATCCAGTCAAAAACAGCCAGTTTTATCAACCAGTTTGAAGGGGTAAAACTGGCTATGCCATCAGCTGATTTTGAACGGGGCGATTTCCTGAACAGTCAACTGGTGAGTATGGCTAAATCATACAACCTGAAACGCTCGGGCGATGTGTTATACGTGTTTGAAGACGGTTGGCAGCCAAAATTTAAATTTCAACGCACCAATTATAACGATAACACGCGCATCCCGCTGATTTGGCTGGGCAAAGGCGTAAAAAACGGTCGTTTCCGCGAAAAAGCAGATGCCATTGATCTGGTCCCAACCATCTTCGAGATCCTGGGCCTCGACATCCCCTCCCACTGCCAGGGGCGCGTACTGGACGAAATTCTTTGGTAAACGAACAGACCAAAATTTAAAGGAGAAGACACCGTTACTACTGGTTACTGGTTACTGGCTACTGGTTACTGGCTACTGGTTATTATGCTTTTTCAAAAAAAAGGCCGAACCCAAACGGGCCGGCCAATTCATCTAAGAAAAAGTAAACTTATCTAATCATCACAACAAGGGGGTGACTCAATTTCTCGGCTTCGGCAGCGATGTATTTTTGAAATTCGCTGATCTCTTTCCATTTTGGATCTTCCAGTCCCCAAACAGAGAAAAAGAAGTGCCGCGAAGCCTCATCATTCCTGATCTTTTGCGCGAGGTAGCAGGTCTCAGAGATGACCTGGCTGAAATTCTTTTCGGGAACGGTTTGATAACCCAGATTGAAAAAATTAATATCTGTCGTCCTGTCAATCCGGGTCACTTCGTCTGATTTTGCTAATATCGCCATTCCCAGTTCATCCTTATTCAGCGACTGGACGTCAAGCGTTGCCACCGCTTTGTATTCGCTGTTCGCATCAAATTCGTAAGGATCGTTTTTCAGCAGGCTGGTCACTATTCCGGTGACAATTTGCTTTTCACCGGTGAAGCCGGATACCGTTACATCCGATTGAAACCAGTATTTCCCCGGATAAATGCTAATCCGTTCAACAGCCGACAGGTTTTGGCCGGCCACATCCCAACCTCCGTACTTCAGGTCGAAAACCGAACGAACAGGGCCTTCAGCAATTTTCCGGTACTCATAAACTTCAGTCGAACCCAGACGATACAACGAATCATTTTCCAGCATGGCCAATCCACCTGAGCCCAATGAGCTTCCGCAATGAAGCACGTCCATTCCCCAGTCGGCCAATACATGATAGTCGCCCAATTCCGGCGTGTGTATCTTATCGAGCACCATTTCGGGTTTCAGCTTACCGTACAGATCCTTCACATTTCGCACATCAAAATAACAACGAAATCCCATCTTGTCGTTTTCCCAGCTAACACTCTCTCCCTGTGCAATAATTTTAAAGCCCTCCTTATTGTCCGGCGCCAGGTAATCATCCACTTCTTGATAAGTATGATCACCCTGGTCGATGCCAAGGCGCAGGTTGGTTCGTTTTTCAAACTCAGGATATGCTGTTGGCTGAACAAAATCAATCGTCAGTTCCAACTGTTCATTGGGCTGAAAATCAGCGATGAATACCAACTCATCCCATTCGCCGTCTCCATCCAGATCATCAACTTGGGAAGGAAGATACGATTCGCCGTTTCTTACCACCGGGACCAGCGTTACATCACCCGGAGAGAACGAAGCTTCAATGGCTGCACGGTCAAGCACAATGATTTCATCGAATCTGGCCTGATCAAGCGGATTGCTCAGCGCCAGTTGCTTTTCCTGCCGGCAAGCCAGGGATAGCAATGCCGTTCCAACCACCAGTATTATTTTCACTTTCATACGCTGAGTTATTAAAGATCGTTTTCACCCTTCACATAGCCAAAGTTCGCCAGGATCCCTCCGTCAACAAACAAAATATGTCCGTTAACAAAATCGCTGGCTTTTGATGCTAAAAACAAAGCGGCGTTACCCACGTCTTCGGCCTCGCCCCAACGCCCGGCAGGGGTGCGGGTCATCACCAGGTCGTTGAACGGATGGCCGTTCTCACGGATCGGCGCAGTTTGTGACGTAGCAATGTATCCCGGGCCGATTCCATTGATTTGCAGGTTATATTTGGCCCATTCGCAACACATATTGGCAGTCAGCAACTTGAGTCCGCCTTTAGCCGAAGCGTAGGCTGAGACGGAGTTACGGCCGTAAATGCTCATCATCGAACACATGTTAATAATTTTACCGGAACGTTTTGCAATCATTCCCGGGGCAACACGCTTGGAGACAATCAAAGGAGCAACCAAATCAACATCAATCACTTGTTTAAAATCGCTGATCGGCATTTCCAGAATCGGGATGCGTTTGATGATACCGGCATTGTTGACCAAAATATCGATGGTTCCCACTTCCTTCTCAATTTCAGAAATACCGCGGTCGACATCCGCTTCATCCGTGACATCAAATTTTAACGCAAACACATCGATGCCTTCTTTTTTATATTCATCGCGACAGGCTTGCAGTTTGTCGCCTGACAGGTCATTCACGCAAATTTTAGCGCCTGCTTTGCCCAATACTTTACCGATTGCCATACCAATTCCGTGTGTACCGCCGGTAATCAGGGCCACTTTTCCTGTCAAATCAAACAATTCATTCATATACGTATTTTTAAATTTTATCCAGTCCAATCAAACTCGCCGAAGCGGTTTTTACCTCAATTCAAATGGTTTGATGATATCCATATCGGTGTAATCGAGGTTTTCGCCGGCCATTCCCCAAATAAAAATATAATTGCTGGTTCCGGCAGCTGAGTGAATTGACCAGCTTGGAGAAATAACTGCCTGTTCATTCGCCATCCAAATATGGCGGGTCTCGGTTGGTTGTCCCATAAAATGACAAACCGCCTGGCCTTCGGGAATATTGAAATAGAAATACACCTCGTTCCGGCGGCTGTGCGTATGAGCGGGCATGGTATTCCAAACGCTCCCCGGTTTTAGTTCAGTCATCCCCATTTGCAGCTGACAGGTTTCGACAACCGTATTAATCAACAACTGATTGATGTTTCGCTCATTCGAAGTTTCAAGCGATCCCATGTGCAACACGTTGGCATCTTTCAGGGTTACTTGTTTTACCGGAAGTTCTTTGTGGGCCGGAGCAGAATTCAGGTAAAAACGGGCTGGCTTTGAAGCATCAGCCGAAGTGAAAATGATTTCTTTTTTGCCCCGGCCAATGTACAGGGCATCTTTAAAGTCAAGCACATACGCTGTTCCGTCAACCGTAACCGAACCTTTTCCCCCCACGTTGATGATACCCACCTCGCGCCGTTGACAAAAATATTCAGCTTTCAGCGCATCAACAGCTTCAAGTTTCAGCGGAGCTGACGCCGGCACGGCCCCGCCAACAATATATCGTTCAATATGTGAATAGACCAGATGGATATTTCCTTCTTCCATCAACTTTTCAACTAAAAATTCTTTCCTGATCCGTTGCGTATCATATTGCTTAAAATCTTCCGGATTGTAAGCAAAACGTTCTTCAAAAATGATTGCCATAGTTTTATTATTTTATTGATCTGTTATGCAAATATAGAATTAAAAACAAATAAATGCAATCGATTGCGCATAAATTTATAATTTAGCAGAAAATCAAAATTTATTGTCATATTTGCACATATTTTCACAAGGAATGGACAACAAAACATCAATCACCATACACGATATTGCCCGCGAATTAAAAATTTCAGCATCCACCGTATCCCGGGCTTTAAACGATAATCCGCGAATCAGCCAGGCCACGAAAGATAAAATCAAAACGCTTGCGCTGCAAATGGGTTATCAACCCAATACCATCGCATCGAACCTGAGAAACCGGAAAACCAACACCATTGGCATTGTTGTTCCACTGATCAATCGTCATTTCTTTTCTACATTTATTACCGGAGTTGAAGATGTTGCGTTTGCAAAAGGTTACAATGTAATCATCTCGCAATCAAACGACCTGTTGGAAAAAGAAAAAAAAATTGTACATTCTCTTTTCTCGAACCGGGTGGACGGATTGATTGCTTCGCTAAGCATGCAAACCAATGAATTTGATCATTTTCAACTATTTACCAACAAGAATATTCCGCTGGTATTTTTCGACCGGGTTGTGCCGGGACTTGATGCCCATAAAATTGTAGTGGATGATTTTTCGGTTGGTTTTACAGCCACACAACACCTGATTGAGCAGGGCTATCAACGGATCGCCCATTTAGCCGGTCCTACCGTGTTAAATACCTACCGCGACCGGATGGAAGGTTATATTTCGGCGCTGAAAAAGAACAATCTTCCGGTTATTGAAGAGCTGATTATCTGCAACCGGTTGACCCGGATGGATGGACAGGAAGCCATTAAACAACTACTGGCTCTTCCCCACCCGCCCGATGCCGTTTTTTGCGGAAACGACACCTCTGCCCTGAGTATGATTGTTTATCTGAAAAAAAACGGAATGAACATACCGGAAGAATTCGGAATCATTGGGTTCAGCAATGAACCCTTTTCCGAGGTGGTTACTCCGTCCATTTCCACGCTGAAACAACCGGCATTTGAAATGGGCGTTAAAGCTGCAGAATTACTGATTGAGGAAATCGACGCCAAAAACAAATCAAAAAGGTACCAAACGATTATCATGCCTACCGAACTGGTTGTCAGGGAGTCATCATTACGAAAAAGCTAAACAATTCAGTTTGCCTTCTTAAAAATCAAGAGTCAGTTGAACAGGTCCCTTTTCGCTATGCGGAAAATTGGAAACCGTGAGGCCGAGTAGTCGCACTCCTTTCACAAAAGGCGCTTCATTTTTCAGCAATTCCAGACCAACACGATGAAGGACATCCTGTGTTTCAATCAGTCCAGGGAGTGTTTTACTACGGGTAATTTGCTCAAAATCAGCAAATTTTATCTTTAATGTCAGTGTTCGGCCCCAACTCCTCGACTTTGACAAACGACGCCACAATTCGTCTTCAACTTCCTGCATCCGCCCGCTCAGATCGTCCAGGCTAAAATAATCGGCACTAAAGGTATTCTCTGCGCCAAGCGACTTTCGCTCCCGGCTGGGCACAACCGGACGCAGATCAATTCCGCGAACGATCTGATAATAATAACTACCCGATTTCCCAAATTGACGTAACAAATCGGCCTGATCCATTCTTTTGAGGTCGGCCCCGGTATAAATTCCTTGTTTATTCAGTTTCCCGGCTGTTACCCTGCCAATTCCAAAAAATTTATGAATATCCAGCTTCTCCAGAAAAGCTTCGGCCTGATCGGGAGTGATGACAAATAACCCGTCCGGTTTATTGATATCGGAAGCCACCTTCGCCAGAAATTTACAATACGAAACACCGGCGGAAGCCGTCAGACCGGTTGCTTCCTTAATCCTTTTTTTTATTTCTTTGGCGATAAGCGTAGCCGAAGGCTTTCCCTTTTTGGCCATCGTTACGTCCAGAAACGCTTCGTCCAGCGATAACGGTTCAACCAAATCGGTGTACTCGTAAAAAATATCGCGAATTTGCCGGCTTACGGTTTTATACTTTTCAAAATTGCCTTTCACAAAAATAAGGTTTGGACATTTTCGCCTGGCCAGAATGGACGACATTGCCGATCGGACGCCAAATTTTCGGGCCTCGTAACTGGCTGCCGCGATAACTCCCCGCACATGATCGCCTCCGACAACAACCGGTTTTCCTCTCAACGAAGGGTTGTCGCGTTGCTCAACGGAAGCATAAAAAGCATCCATGTCGACATGTATAATTTTTCGTACGGGTGTATCCATTTTTCGCTGGCCCTCCAACACCGAATCGCTTCGTTCTTCAGTCCGTATTGACCGCTGTGTCCAAACGCTGAAACAGCGGATCAGACATCCCCGGTGCTATCATCCGCATTATTTTTTCATGAAATCGGAAAAAGCATTGTAATTCCCCCGGTTTTGCTGAGCATCCCGCAAATCGTGCTGTTGCTGCTGCCATTGCACCGCCAGATCAGACAACACCGGATCAGCGTGTTTGAAAAACATTTTATAGGTGGTGCAAAAACGCGGTTTCCGGTTGTCACGCGGATCTTTTATCCGGTCTTTCGTGCAACCGCCGTAACATTTGGTCAGCCACGAACATTGGCGGCATTCGCGGGGCAGCAATGCTTTGGCCTGACCGAACACAGACTGCTTTTTAGAGTTCAGCATATTGATGATCCGGTCGTGCATGATATTACCCAACTTCCACTTAGGTTCCACAAAAAAATCGCAGCTGTATACGTTACCGTTGTGTTCGATTACCACGTAAGGGCCACATTCTTTCATCAAGGTACATTCGGGCGCTTCCAAACCAACATAGGTATAAAAAACCGACTCGAAGTGACGGATTGAGGTGGTAGGCTGTCCATCTTTGAAATCGGCCAGCCACAAGTCGAACAATTTATTCAGAAACCGACCGTAATCCTCGGCCGAAACCGAAAAATCAGCTGCTTTCGCGGGGTTATTTTTATCAGTTTCCACAATCGGGATAAACTGCATAAAGGTTAATCCCAGCTCCTTGTAGTAATGATACAACTCTTCGGGATGTTTCACGGAATGACTGGTCACACAGCACATGGCATTGGCAGCCACTCCTTCGTCCAGTAACATTTTTGCATGGTCTTCCACGCGTTGGTGTGTTCCTTTACCTCCGTGGTCAAAGCGGTAATGATCATGAATAAACTTCGGCCCGTCAAGCGAGAGGCCTACCAGCCAATCGTATTTTTTCAGAAATTTGGCCCAGTCGCGGTTCAGCAAAAGCCCATTGGTTTGCAATCCATTTCCTACCATCTGACCATGACCGTACTTCATTTCCAGTTCAACGGCCCGTTGATAAAATTCCAGTCCCATCAAGGTGGGTTCGCCACCCTGCCAGGCCAGCGAAACGCTTTCGCCCGATTGCTGCATCACCTGCCTGATGGTTTCTTCCTGCACTTCGGCGCTCATCCGGTGTGTTCTTGTCTGGTCGAACAGGGCCGACTTCTCAAGGTAAAAACAATAGGTACAATTTAAATTGCAATCGGGCCCTGAAGGCTTGATCAAGACCGAATTAAGGGGTTTTATTTTCTTTACCATCTCCGAATGTTCAACTGATAATGAATCACAAACATACTAAAACGATCGAAAGCCTCAAACAACGACCGGATATATACCTGAAAAAGTCAGGTAACTAAAAAGCGCCTGCTCTCCGGGCTGGAACAGGCGCTTTATTCTTAAGTGATGATGACCCCAGTTAATAACGATAAACCCCCTCGTAAGTAAATGTTTGATTGTTGTAATCTTTGCAGGTAATAACATAAGCCGCTGTATCCTGCCCTTCAATTTGAATAGCAGACATATCGAATGTCACAAATGCCGTCATCCGGTACCGCGGGTCGTCACCGTTGTCGTTGTGCCTTAACTCGAGCGCTATCGGCTGATCATCGCCCGTCAGCTCACCCGGTTCTTTTACCAGATTGATAAAATGGGTCTTTACATTTCCGTAAAAAACAAGTTCGAAAGTCAGCATGTGGTTCGTTTTCCAAACATCTTCAACCTTAATCGGATCGTTACCGATACTGTCTTCTATGGCTGGTGTTATATCCAGTATCCCCTTGTACAAGATGTCCTTCAACGAGTTGACTTTTACGTAGTACTGCTTAACTTCATCATTTACCAGCTTGTCGCCTAAAATGGTATAATTAACCAGAACACGGTCATAATCCTCCCAATCATGAACATGGCTCCAGTTTACAGGAAAAAGCTCAGAACCATTATCCATTTTTATGGTAAAACTTGTCCCGTCATTGTCTTCAGGTTCAATCAAGCCAAAACCAATCCAGAATTTCCCAAGCGAATAATGGTCATCATCATCCAGATCGCAGCTAAATAAACTAATGGCAATCAGACCGATCAAGCCAAATCTTAAAAACTGTTTCATAGTCCTTCTTTTTAGTGTTTATACCAAAGATTCGGATTTGACAAAAATGGTTGCGTTATTGATGCAAAAAAAATGGCACAACAATTGGTATTTATTTTTAAATATATCTATATATTTATATTTTTACAATGTAATAGGAATGAAGTAAAAAGTAATAAAATCATTGAGATACAATTATGAAAAAGCTACTATTTGTTCTTACGCTCGCAGCCTTCAGTTTTCAGGCATGTGTAGCCGGAAACGGACAAGCAAGTCCTGATCCTGGTCAAACGACAACAGTTTCGCAAAATACAAACGAAAAAGGCGGGACCATTTTAATTACGAAAGATCAATTTTTGAAAGAAGTGTGGAATTACAATGAATCGCCCAATGAATGGAAATTTCTCGGCAAGGAACCGGCAATAATCGATTTTTATGCCGACTGGTGTGGCCCTTGTCGTACGGCTTCTCCGATTTTGGAGGAAATTTCGCACGAATTTGCAGGCAAAGTAAAAATCTACAAAATTGACACGCAAAAAGAACGCGAACTCGCCGGCGTATTTGGCATTCAAAGCATCCCGGCCTTTTTGTATATTCCGGCTGACGGGAAACCGGTAATGACATCCGGCATCGCGCGCACCAAAGAAGAAACGAAAGCCATGTTTATCGAAAACATCAATAAATTTCTGCTAAGCAAGAAGTAACAGGAGCCGGAAGATCCGAAAAATCAGCCGTTTTATGGATGATTTTTACGAGCCCGCCGTGCAAAATATTGGGTTTGATAGTCAGAACACCCCGAACGATAAGCAAAACAACCGGTTTAATAAATACGGGATAATCCTTATTGAAAAATATTCCGGGTTGGTTTAAATTGCATGTTCACAACCGAAAGAATATGGCTGCGGCAGAAAGTTTTGTACGGCATTACAACAAGTCTTTATTTAAAGCTGTAAATAAAAAAGATGAAACTCCGTTAAGGGGAAAGAATATTTTCATTAACGAGTTCCTGATTTATGTACCTGAAATTCTGGATGAGTTGCAGCAATATATCGACAGCAGCCAATTGCATAATTTTTACATCAAGTTAAATAACCTCAAATTTTTGGTCGAATACGCCGACGACCTGAACCGGTACTGGTTTGTGCTGCGGGCCTATTCCGGGGGATTACGAAAACTGATGGAAGAAAAAACCGTCAGGCATTCCCTGGATGTTTATTTGTATTATTACCTAAAATACGGGAAACGACGGATCCTGAAGGATGAAAACTGGTTCGAACACAAACGCTGGGAATTCTTGGACCAGCTTACCAAAGTTGACGATGAGAATGAACTTGCCGCCTTTATAAACCGGATGATGGAGTCGCTTGACCAATATTTTCAGGTCTATAAAAATGAATTACTCCGGTTTCACTCCGATGTAAAAAAGATCATTGAAGCAGATTAAATTTCAGTCATCAACCAGTAATAAGAAAAGCCGTCAGTGTGTGAAGCTGACGGCTTTTTATTTGTTTGAAAAAACGTTTGAATCTGTGTGTGTGTGAACTTAAAATTACTCTGAAACTACTTCGAAATCGAAGTCAACAATTACTTCTCTGTGAAGTTTAATTTTGGCGGTGTATTTACCAACAGCCTTAATACTGTCTTCTGCAATACGGATTTGTTTCCGGTCAATTTCGAAACCAAGTTTACCTATCGCTTCAGCTAACTGGATGGTATTAACAGAACCAAAAATTTTACCTGAAGAACTGGTTTTTGCACCAATCACAACACCCTGGCCTTCCAATTTTGAGGCAAGCGCCAAAGCTGCATCTTTCAGTTTCGCTTCTTTATGAGCACGTTGTCTGATATTTTCAGCCAGTACTTTTTTGGTAGACGAATTGGCCACAATAGCCATCTTTTGAGGAATCAGAAAGTTACGTCCGTAACCATCTTTTACTTTGACGATGTCATCTTTGCTCCCCAAATTTTGAATATCTTGCAATAAAATAATTTCCATTTTCTTTTCTTTTACTTATTTCAACATATCTGTCACGAAGGGCAGCAAGGCCAAATGACGGGCTCTTTTAACAGCTTTAGCCACTTTACGCTGATACTTCAGTGAAGTACCGGTGATCCGACGCGGAAGAATACGACCTTGTTCGTTCAGGAATTTTTTCAGGAATTCCGGATCTTTGTAATCCACGAACTTAATCTTGTTCTTTTTAAAGCGGCAGTACTTTTTCTTTTTGATTTCAACCGACGGGGGGGTCAGGTATCTGATTTCACCTTGATTACTTGCCATAGCTTAGTTCTCCTTTTCAGTTTTAGCTTTCAAATTATTTTTTCTTTTCTCACTGTATTCGACCGCATATTTGTCTAACTTGAAAGTCAGAAAACGAATAATGCGTTCGTCACGACGATACTGGATTTCTAACGTCTGGATGAATTCAGGTTCAGCTTTGAACTCAAACAAATGATAAAACCCGGTGCTTTTTTTCTGAATGGGATAAGCCAATTTACGCAATCCCCAGTCCTCTTCATTGACAATTTCGCCACCGTTCCCGGTGATGATGTCTCTGAATTTACTTACCGCTTCCTTTATCTGGGCTTCAGATAAAACGGGAGTTGCAATGAAAACGGTTTCATACTGGTTTTTCATAAAACATCTAATTTATTAAACATTAAAAATTTACACCTATATTTTAGGTCGCGCAAAATTAGGAATATTTTATTTCTGTGCAAAGTGTTTTATTGCTTTTTCGCCGCCTGGGGCCTGAATGGTTAATCCTAAGTCAATTTTAAGAATTTGCCTGTTTGATCCAATGGATGATGGCGAACTGCCTCCAAATCCAATTGTTTGCTACTTTTGCAGCACAAAATCTACAAAATGACATTGGATAAACATCCCGATGCGGAAGCGCTGATATTCGACCTGGACGGAACCTTGTCGGATTCGCTTCCTGTACATATTGCTACCTGGTACAAAGTCTGCGCCCACTATAATTGCCGCTTTGATGAGAAGATGGTTAACGAACTGACGGGCATGCCAACGATCCGTTTCGCCGAACGTATTATCGCCGACAACCGGCTTGAAGGGGTTAATCCGGAAGAAATGGTCCGCATGAAACAGGAAATATTCTGGAGTTGCGCCGATTTGCTAAAACCTCATCCGCCAGTTGTTGATCTTGTGTACAAGTATCACGGTAAAATTCCATTGGCTGTTGGAACAGGCGCCAGTCGTCGCAGCGCCATGGTTCAACTCGAAAAGCTGAACCTGACCCGCTATTTCGATGCCATCGTCACGGCTGACGATGTCAGCAGCCACAAACCGGAACCCGAAACATTTTTAAAATGTGCCGGGTTGATTGGCGTTGCTCCTCAAAACTGCCAGGTGCTCGAAGACGGCGTCCTGGGTATGCAGGCCGCGAAAACAGCGGGAATGTACCTGACCGATGTCCGTCCGTTTACATACGGAAATTAGAAAATGGTTTACTTGATTAGGGTACAGTAATTATTGAAGGGGATGCGAATATTTAAACAAATGCTGATCATTCTGGGACTGAACTTTGGCGGTGAGCTCTTAAGTTCGCTGCTCCGGTTGCCGATCCCCGGGAGTATCACCGGCATGATTTTGCTGTTGGCCTTACTCCTGACCGGCGTATTAAAAGAGGAACACATTGCAGAAACAGCCGATTTTTTTCTGAACAACATGGGTTTCTTTTTCATTCCGGCCGGTGTTGGCATTATGGTTTCCTACCAGGCCATTGAAGGCAGCTATGCCGAAACCATTTCGGTTATTATCCTCTCCACGCTGATTGTTTTAACAGTAACCAGCCTGGTTACCCAATTGCTCATCAAATCGGGAAACAAAAATGATCGAAAAACTGACTGATACCCATCTGTTTGGCATCCTCCTTTCGGTTGCCTGTTTTTACGGCATTGCTTTTTTTCGAAACCGAACGCGGAGAAACTGGATCAACCCCTTGTTGTTATCCATCGCGCTCATTATCCTCATTTTAAGCCTGACTGACATTCCTTTTGAAAATTACATGAAAGGCGGCAGCGTGATCCATGCTTTTCTGGGACCGGTTACCGTGGTTTTGGCCTTACCGCTGTACCGTCAACGAAAATTACTGATCGCCCATAAATACTCCATCATGGGCGGCATCCTTTCGGGGGTGATTTCGGCGATCGTGTCGGTGATTGTGCTTTGCCGCTGGCTGGGACTGAATGAGCTACTCGAACGTTCGCTCCTGCCCCACAGCGTGACCACGCCTATTGGGATCGGCTTAAGCGATTTACTTGGCGCCACCGAAGGCATTGTGATCCTGTCGATTATTATTACCGGCATATTGGGCGCCCTGGCTGCTCCGCTTGTATACAGGCTCCTGCGTATTGTTCACCCGGTTGCCCGGGGTATTGGCCTCGGCACCTCGGCACATGCTTTGGGTACCACCAAAGCGATTGAAATGGGAGAAACTGAGGGAGCTATGAGCAGTTTGGCGATTGGGCTTGCCGCATTGACCACCGTCGTATTTGTTATTCTGCTCCAGTATTTTCAGTGGTATTAATCCGCTTGGTTTAAATAACGATCCAGTTCAACGGCAATTCGTGTGTGATCGATATCCTTCCCGATAAACACCAGGGTATTTAAATGCTGTTCCGAAGGTAAAATCAACGACCCGGAGGTGTAAGAAACAGCGCCGCCCACAGCCTGTACAATCACTTTATCGGGTGAGTTTTTGGGAAATAAAACACCTTTTACCCGGTAAATTTCCAATTGATTGATCGCAACAAAATAATTAAACCAGTATTGAAAACGATCCAGGTCGAGCTCGCCAGGAAACTGATGGGTGAAGGTGGTAAACTTTTTTGACTCAATTACCGGAAATAGCCGCGGAGCCATCAGTTTTTGCTCCATCCGCACTTGATTTTTCTCTGCAAAATCCTCCAAATGAAAGCCTTCGAGTTGAGAAAAGTTAGTGCGAAAAATAGTTGCCGAAGAATTAAATGCGGTTAATCGCCTTTCAATTTCAGCCAAACGTCGTTCATCCAGTCCGGCCGTTTTGTTTATCAGCAGCAAATCGCTCAGGATCACCTGCATGTGCTGCTCGTGCCCGTTTAGCTGTTCATCGACATTCAGGGCATCCACCAGGCAAATGCTGCCCAGCAGGTGAAAACGTTTCTTCAGGTCCTCATCGCCATAAAACGGACGGATGATATTCGATAAATCAGCAACTCCGGTTGTTTCGATCAGCAAATAGTCAATTTCGCCTGCTTTTTCAGCCAAATCGAGCAGGGTAAGCGAAAACTCGTTCGAAATACTGCAGCAAATACAACCGTTACTTAAATCGAAAATATTCTCAGAACGCATTCCCACAATCAGCTCTGCATCGATGGAGGCCATCCCAAACTCATTTTCAACCAGGGCCAGCTTCACATGCGGATGTGCTTTAATCAGTTCGTTGATAAAAGTCGTCTTTCCCGACCCTAAGAATCCGGTAACTAAAATAACAGGTATTTTTGCTTGTTCTTTCACCTATATAAATTCTGAATAAAAAAGTCGCCTTCCCCTCCGGAACTCCGGTACATTGATGCTCAGATACTTTTTAACGTCTCCATGCCCCATGCCCCAAGCTCCAAACCACAATCACCAATGACTAATGACTAATGACCAATGACTAATCCACCAACTTCATTCATTGATATTCATCCGGGCAAAAGGGATCGCATCCTGCCCGATAAACTCGCGTTTTTGGTATTTGTAGTACCCGGTAATGGCAATCATGGCGGCATTGTCCATCGTAAAGGCAAATTTGGGAATGAACAGGTTCCACCGGCGCTTTTGCGCTTCGGTTCGCAAGGCATTCTGCAGTCCCGAATTAGCCGATACCCCTCCGGCCACCGTTATCTCGCGGATACCCGTTTGTTTGGCCGCTTTCACCAGTTTGTCCATCAAAATATCGATGATGGTTTTTTGCAGCGAGGCGCATAAATCGGGTTTATTTTCTTCAATAAAATGTTCATTCTCCTGCAACCGGTCGCGCAGAAAATACAAGAAACTGGTTTTCAATCCGCTAAAACTGTAGTCGAGCCCGGCAATACGGGGCTTGGCAAACTGAAAAGCACCTGCATTTCCTTCTTTAGCCAAACGGTCAATCATGGGACCTCCCGGATAGGGCATGCCCATCACCTTGGCGCATTTATCAAAGGCCTCGCCGGCAGCATCATCGATGGTCTGTCCAATCACCTCCATTTCCAGGTAGTCCTTTACGAGGATAATCTGCGAATTTCCACCGCTCACCAGGAGGCACAAATGCGGAAATTTGGGTTCCCGGAATTCAACATCCTTTTCCCGGATAAAGTGTGCCAGAACGTGTCCCTGCAAATGATTAATATCGATCATCGGGATACCCGAAGCCAACGCAAATCCCTTGGCAAAGGAGGTACCAACCAGTAACGAACCCAGCAATCCCGGTCCCCGCGTAAAAGCAACGGCCGTGATTTCATCACGCGTCACGCCTGCCTGCTTCATGGCCTGGTCAACCACGGGCACAATGTTTTGCTGATGCGCCCTCGAAGCCAGTTCGGGCACAACGCCGCCATATGCTTCATGGACCTTTTGGCTGGCAATGATGTTCGATAACAGGTATCCGTTTCGGATCACCGAAGCTGATGTATCATCGCAGGAAGATTCGATTCCTAAAATTGTAATATCCTGTAATTGTCCCATTAATTTTTCGTTGCAATTTTTAAATATATTTCACAAGTACACTTAACGAAATCCACCGAATTTAGTTTATTTTGCCTTAAATACAGGAAGGCAAAAATATTAAAAAATCAGTCAAAATATCACTCTGGGTTCTGGGCACATTGGCGGCGCTTATGTTATCGCTTTTTCTGGCTTTTCAGACAAGCGTCGTTCAAACATTTATTGCCAGCCGGATCACCGGACACCTGTCTGAAAAATTAAATGCAAAAATCAGCATTAAGCGGGTCGACATTGCTTTTTTCAACAAAGTTATTCTGAATGAAGTGCTCATCGAAGATCAAAAAGCGGATACGCTTTTCTATGTAAATAAACTGGTTGCTTCAATTAACAAATTCAGTCTGAAACGAAGAAACGTGAGCTTATCGTCATTGGCTTTACTGGACACCCGGATGTACGTATCGCTGGATGAAGATCACTTGCCAAACTACAAATTCTTGATTGATGCCCTTCGAAAACCGAAAAAAGAAGATCAAACGCAAAGCTGGGATATTTCGTGCCGGAATTTTACCTTTAACGATACCCGTTTGGGGTATTCCTATCTCCAGAAAGAAGGTGTTCATCTGATCGACTTGTATAATATACAGCTCGACCTGACGGACCTGCATTTGCATCAGGATTCCATATCTTTCCGAATCAATCAACTTAGCTTTGATGACAATAAATCATTCACATTAAATGAATTGAGTGTCAACTTCGTTTCGTACCAACATATCATCAAACTGAACGATTTAAAGCTGATTACCCCAAATTCAAAAATCGCAGATGCCAATTTCACGATCGACCAGACCAACCTCGAAAAAGGGAAAGATCTGACTTATTCTGAAGTTGACCTGGAGTTAAATGAATCGGTTCTCGATTTCCGGGACCTTTCGCAATTTGTACCGTCACTGAAAGGAATGGATTTGGAGATGAACTTGTCGGGCCATATTTACGGCACAATGAAAGACCTGAAAGCCAAGGATCTTGCCATCTCTTTTGGTAATTATTCGAGCCTGAGTTGTGATTTTTACATCAACGGACTCCCGAACATTGAAGAATCCTACATGTATCTCGACCTGAAAAACATGACGACCGATTTCAGGGATATCGGCAAAATCAGATTGCCGGATTCAGCCGGAGGAAAATACCCCGATATCCCCGATTTTTTATACGACGCCGGTATCATTCAATACCGGGGAAATTTTTCGGGGTTCTGGAGCGATTTTGTAGCCTACGGCTCCATGAGATCCAACTTCGGGCGACTCGACACCGACCTGTCATTCAACCCGTCGGCCAACAATTCGCTGGAAATAAAAGGACATTTAAAAACGGTAAATTTTGGTTTAGGCCGGTTGTTGCATGCGAAAGAGTTGGGGGGCATTACATTTAACGGACAAATTAACGGACGTTATCAAAAGGCCCGAAAAAACTTCACGGCCAATATTGACGGGGTAATCGACAGTATATTTTGTAATTCTTACCAATATAAAAACATCATCCTCGACGGTCAGCTGCAAGACCAGAAATTTGAAGGAGATTTAAGTATTGACGATAAAAACCTGAAAGCGCGCTTTGCCGGGAAAGTTGACCTGAACCCGAAAATACCGGTTTTCGACTTTGAGCTTTTGCTCAACCGGGCTAACCTGGTGGCTTTGAATATTGATAAAAAATATCGGAATTCGGACCTCACCTTAGACATGAAGGCCAACTTTACCGGGAACAGCATCGACAATCTGAACGGGACCATCTGGTTCGATGACGGTTTGTATGCGAACGAAAACGATTTCTTTCTATTAAACAGCCTGATTATTTCGACCTTTACCGATCAGGTTAGAAATCTGCAGCTCCGGTCCGACTTTATCGATTTGGATATCAAAGGGTCGTATTCGTTTGTGACTATCAAACAGGGCTTTGAAAACCTGATTCACCATTATCTCCCTGCCTCGGGCATTGAATACCAGGCAACCCCGGGTTTAAACAACTTCAGTTTTGATGTAGACATCAAAAACGCCGACCCCGTCACGCAAACTCTTTTTCCGAACCTGTATATCAGTCCGTCCAATATACTCGGCCGGTTTGATGAAAAAAAGCATCAGATCGATCTTTACACCGAGGTTCCCCTGATTGAATACAACGACATGGTTTTTAAAGGATATTCATTATCCCTTCACTCGGATGAACAACTTAGCGTAAAAAGCCGGCTCGAAGAGTTCCAGACCAGCAACGGACAAAAACTATACAATCTGGCTTTCCTCTCCGATGCAAAAAATAACGATATGCATGCCAAAGTGGTCTGGAACAATTACGATATCCGAACCTACAGCGGGGAAATTGAAACGAAAGCTAATTTCTCGATGGAAACAGCCGGTGAACCGCAGGTCAACCTGTCAGTTTTGCCTACCAAAATCTATCTGGCCGATACCTTATGGACCATTCAACCCTCGGCCATTAAAATTGACTCGTCGCGGATTGAAGTAAACAACTTCGTCATTTCCAACAATAAACAGTATTTTGCACTCGACGGAGTCATTTCGAAGGACAAAAGCGAACGCATCAACCTGAAAGTAAACGAGTTCAACCTGAACAACCTGAATCTGATTGTCGATAAAAAGCTCAATTTCCAGGGTTTATTAAGCGGCACCGCCAGTGTTTTCGATATTTATGAGAAAGCGCTAATCATGTCAGATCTAAAAATCAGAGATTTTAAATACGGGGAAAGAGAAATTGGCAACATCAGCATCCTGAGCAAATGGGACCGGCCTTCGCAATCGTTACAATCGGAATTAATTGTTGACAACAACAACCAGCAGGTTTTATATGGTTATGGAAGTTATATGCCCTCGCGCGACAGTCTCGACTTTACGGTGAATGTCGATAATTTGTCCTTAACCGTACTTCAACCTGTTCTCGAAAACAGTTTTAGCAATATCCACGGCAATGCAACCGGCGAAATTAAAATCTACGGGAAACCAGATAAAATACTGATGCGGGGAGACGTTTACGGGCACAATGCCGGATTTTCGCTCGACTATCTGCAAATGAGCTATTATTTCAGCGATCTGGTCAAATTCAGGGGCGACTCCATCGTTTTTGACCAGATTACAGTTTATGATTTCGAAGGAGACAAAGGCACCTTCAACGGATCGATCCGGCACGATAATTTTGAAAATATGGACTACGACCTCCGGCTTCAGTCGTCCAGATTTCTGGCCATCAACACCACTTCCCGCCACAACGAACAGTTTTACGGGAAAATATATGCGAACGGTTTGCTGCATATTACCGGAAAAGGATCGGAAATCTGGCTGAACGGCTCTGCCCGGACAATGAATGGCACTACCATCAACATATCGCTCGATTACGATAAGGAGGCTCAGGTGTATGACTTCATCCGCTTTATCAACAGCAAAGATTCTGTTGTCGGCAAGGAACGGATTTTGCCTAAAAGCAGATCAAAAACCTGGATGAACTTCGATGTCGATATCAGTCCCGACGCCCGGTTCCAGTTAATCTATAATTCGCAGATCGGCGATATGATCAGGTCGCAGGGAAACGGTAACCTTCAGATCGAAATTGATCCTGATTTTAATATCAACATGTCCGGGACCTTTCATGTGGAAAAAGGAGACTACCTGTTTACCCTGCAAAATGTGATTAACAAAAAATTTGAAATCGAACAGGGAGGGTCCATCAGGTGGAGCGGTGACCCTTACAATGCCGATATCAGCCTGAGCGCGATCTATCGGCTACGGGCCACATTAAATGAGTTATTTGCCGGAACAAATGAGTACATTGACCAGAACATGCGCATCCCGGTTAATTGTAAAATTCTACTGACCGATAATCTGAATAATCCGTCCATCGCGTTTGACATTGCCTTCCCTTCGGCAGAAAAAATAATTGAAGAGCAAGTCAGGCAATTTTTCAGCACCGAAGAAGATATGAACCGGCAGATTCTGTCGTTGCTGGTACTGGGGCGTTTTTATACGCCGGAATACCTGCGGGGGTCGTACGAAGCATCGAATCCGAACCTGGTGGGGACAACCTCCAGCGAACTATTCTCGAACCAGCTGAGTAACTGGCTGTCTCAAATCAGCAACGATTTCGACATCGGTGTAAATTACCGCCCGGGCAGCCAGATGAGTAACGACGAGATTGAACTGGCCCTGAGCACACAGATTTTCAACGACCGGGTTACGGTAAACGGCAACATCGGCAATAACAGTACGCAGGCCGTGGCCGCCAACAATGCAAACATTGTGGGCGACTTCGACATTAACGTAAAACTCACCCGCAACGGGAAATTACAGTTTAAAGCCTACAATCATTCCAATACCAATATTATTTACGAAACCTCGCCCTATACGCAGGGAATCGGGCTTGTGTACCGCGAAAATTACGACACCTTTGACGAACTGTGGGCAAAATTCACCCGCCTGTTCCGGAAGAAAAATACAGCTGCTTCCCGTTGATACAGCGATACCGGATTCGGCTGAGTTTGTCTCAAACTCCCGGATATCTTCTGTTAATCATTCCTCGTTTGCTCATAAAACGCCTGAACACCCGGATAATGAAACTTCTTACGGGCCACATTTTCGGAGTAAATAAAATAGTTGATTCTTGCCTCGGTGCACAAGATACCTTCGGCATTAAACAATTGAGCCAGGATCGTAGCAATCCGTTTGTTTTGTTCCAGCAAGCGGCCACGCAGGACAACTTTTCCCTGGTTGGTATAAACCGGATTCGTGTATTTAACCTGCATCTCCGTCGTAACTCCTGCTGTCCGGCATTTGGTATACACCACCCAGGCCGCTATCTCGTCGAGCAGCGTGGCCTGAATCCCTCCGTGTAACACGTTAACCCAGCCCATAAACTCACGACGCGGAAGCCATTCGGCATAAAGTCCTTCCCCTTCATCCCAAAATTCCAGTTTTATCCCGATCGGGTTGTGGGGCGAACATCCAATACATTGGTATTGATCCGGATCGTCGTTCAGGTGCACATTGAGTATTTTTTTCATGCCATAAAAAAAGAGGCTGTATCAAAAGTCCTTAACAGAGTCATCCTGTCCGGAAGTTGCCGGACGGGAAGCCTAGATTCTCAAAGATTAAGGACTTCTGATACAGCCTCATACGTGTTTAGTTATTTCCAAGAATCAGCGGGAGTCCGTCTTTTCCGCTTCCTACCACCACAACTTTTGCATTCGGCGATTGGGCCAAATCGAGTGTAGCTTCAATACCACGTTGTTTCAAAATATTATCCGTCAAACTGGAGTTAATAATCCGGTTAAATGCAGCAATACCTTCCGCTTCAATACGTTTACGTTCAGCCTCCGATGTTTCCCGGGTCAGCCTGAACTGGTAGGCAAGCGCTTCCTGCTCCTGTTTCAGTTTGTTTTCAATAGCAATCCGGATCTGATCAGGCAGGTTGATGGAACGGATCAGCAAGGCACGCATGTCGATATTGTTTGCTTCAAGAATCTCTTTCGTCTCGTTGATAATGGAAGATTCCACTTCGCTTCGTTTCGTCGAATAAATTTCTTCGGCAGTATACCGACCTGCTACCTGACGGACCGATGAACGGACTTCGGGAATAATCAGTTGTTCAATAAACCGCTTCCCGAATATTTCGTGCAGGTAACCGATCTGGTTGTACATGGGGTTAAACCTGACCGATACGTCGACATTTAACGACAAACCGTTTTTATCCAGCACATCCATGGTCTCTTCCCGCTGCTGTTCTTTCACATCGTAAACAATCATTTCATTCCACGGAGCAACAATGTGAAAACCTGGAATGTAAATGTGTTCCTTGTCCAGTCCCGAACTGAACGGACGAAAAACGATCGCCCGCTCGCCGGGCTGAATCGTGACAAACATGTTGCTTCCAAAAATGATCAGCACAACAAATACAACTGCGGCAATGATGAGGTAAGATTTTTTTAAGGAATTCATCGTGGTAAGTTTTCAATTATGATTTCTGTAAAAATAACGGATTTTGCCTAATTTCAGCCTGTTCATGGTTAATAAAAGTAAAAACCATCGGCGATAAACCCCAAAGCCTTGCCGTCTGATTCGATTTTTTAGCTAGTTTTGGAGATATTCAAAAATAAAATCTGACATGATAGGTCCTTCCGAACTCATTATTAATCAGGATGGGAGTATTTTCCACCTGCATCTGAAACCTGAACAACTGGCAGATCATGTACTTTTGGTTGGCGATCCGGGACGGGTTGAGATGATTTCGGCTTTCTTTTCTGTTGTTGAAACCGAAGTTCGGAACAGGGAGTTCGTTTCTGTTACCGGCGTTTATAACAATCAGCGGATTACCGTTGTTTCGACCGGGATTGGTACCGACAATATCGATATTGTGATGAACGAACTGGACGCTTTGGTAAATATCGATTTCAAAACCCGGGAAATTAAGCCTGTGAAGCGCTCGCTGAACATCATCCGTATCGGCACATCGGGCGGATTACAGGATTTTCTGGACCTGAATTCGTTTGTCCTGTCTGAAAAGGCCATCGGGTTTGACGGTTTGCTTAATTTTTACGCCGACCGGAACCTGGTTTCGGAAGCCGATTTTGAAAACCGGTTCAAAGCCCATGTTAACTGGAACCCGATTCTAACTTCGCCCTATGTTGTCAATTGCTCAAAAACCTTGTATGATAAAATCGCCAACGGTGAATTCACTGCCGGCGTAACGATTTCAGCCCCGGGATTTTACGGTCCGCAGGGACGGGTTCTGCGACTGGAAATCATTGATCCTGAAATCAATAAAAAAATTGAATCGTTTAGCTACGGCCACTATAAAATTACCAATTACGAAATGGAATGTTCGGCCATTTACGGGTTGGCAGCCCTGTTGGGCCATCATGCCTTAACGGTTTGCCTGATTATTGCCAACCGATTAAGCAAAAATGCCAATGGCGATTACCATAAAGAAATGAAAAAATTAATCAAATTGATACTGGACCGGTTAACATCATAATCAGGCAAGCAGGATGAAAGAAGAAAAATTACAGGCGTTAATCGCTTTGCTGGACGACCCGGATCAGGCGGTTTACCGGATGGTTGAGAAAGAGTTGTTACAGGAAGATATAAAAATCATCGACCAGTTGGAACAGGTATGGGAAACCAGCCTGGATGAATTAATGCAAAACCGAATTGAAAACCTGATCCAGCAAATTCAGTTTGCCGATACCCGCAGGAAAATCAGAAATTGGTCCAAACAGGAAAAGGTAGATCTGTTCGAGGGATTTTTCCTGATTAGTCAGTATCAATATCCGGAGTTAAAGCTGAAAACGATCAAAAACAAGATCAGAAAGATCAGCAGCGACGTTTGGCTCGAGATCAGCAACAAGCTCACATCGATTGAGAAAGTGACGATCCTGAATCACATATTTTACGATGTCAACAAGTTTACCATCAACCTGAGCAACCTGCAATCGCCTCAGAATTGCTACCTCAACCAATTACTCGAAACCAAAAAAGGGAATGCAGTATCCATTGCCATTTTATATACCTTGGTCGCCCGGGAGCTTAGCTTCCCGGTGCAGCTTATTGATTTTCCCCGCAATCCGCTCCTGGCCTATGTCGATCCTGAAACCGCCAGAAAAGCGCATGGCGAAGATTATCCGTCGCCGGTATTGTTTTACATTAATCCGTCAAACCGGGGCGCAATTATCGGACGAAAAGAGATTGAATTTTTTCTAAAGAAAAATGAACAGATCAACGAAGAAATTTTTTACGAGCCCTGCGAGGACCGCGTTGTGATTAAAAAACTCATCGAAAGCCTAATTGAAGCCTACGATGCGCAAGGCTTTCAGGATAAGGTGGACGACTTAACCTCAATTGCCGGTTTATTATAAACATCCGGCTTCTCAAATCCGTCGGAATACCGGTTCCGGATAAGCGATATCGGCCAAAAAAAGTCCTTCCGGCGGAGCGGAAGCGCCCGCAGCGCCCCGGTCTTTGGCTTCAATAATCCGGCGAAAGTCGTTAATCGTCAGTTTATGCTGGCCAATTTCAACCATCGTCCCAACAATGGCCCTCACCATATTCCGGAGAAAACGATCGGCTTTTATCGTAAAAACCAAGCGGCTTCCCTGCTGTTTCCATGCAGCTTCGTAAATTTTACAGAAATTGGTTTTTACATCGGTATGCAACTTACTAAAACTGGTAAAATCTTCATAATCAAACAAAACAGCACAAGCTTCATTCATTTTATCCACATCCAGTTTGCGCAGGTAATACCAGGAGGTTTCCTGAGAAAAAGGATCTTTTTGCCGGTTGATAAAGTAATGATAAGTGCGCGAAACCGCGTCGAAGCGGGCATGGGCTTCGGGACCAACTTTCGTCAAACGGAAAATTACCAGGTCGGCATTCAAAAAACGGTTCAGTTTATAAGCAAAATCCGGATGGTCGAGCGTTTCTTTTTCCGAATCAAAATGTGCAACATAATAACCGGCATGCACCCCGGTATCCGTACGGCCGGCTCCGGTCACTGCAATTTCTTCGCGGCAGATGGTACTCAGGGCAAATTCCAACACCTCCTGTACGCTTTTGGCATTTGGTTGTACCTGCCAACCATGAAAACGGGTACCGTTATAAGCTAACTCAACAAAATAGCGTTGTTTCAAAATCAATCCTTTAAATAAATAAAAAATAACAGCTTGCCGAAAGGCTGAAATTATTATTTTTACAGCTCTTTCATCAGTTTTGGGGCTTAACAACTTTTAACAAAGTTATACCCTTTTTTGTACACAGATGAATTATTTTCGTCAACCATTAAAAAAAATAATATCAGAATAATATGAACCAAGCAGTTGATATTCGTGAGCTTAACGAACGAATCCAAAAAGAAAGTTCTTTCGTGGACTTGATCAGTATGGAAATGAACAAAGTAATTGTCGGACAAAAGCACTTGGTAGAAAGCTTATTGATCGGCTTACTTTCCGGCGGCCATATTTTACTTGAAGGGGTGCCCGGTTTGGCAAAAACATTGGCTATCAACACGCTGGCAAAAACCATCAGCGCCGATTTTGCCCGTATTCAGTTCACCCCCGACCTGCTTCCCGCCGACTTGCTGGGAACCTTGATTTACAGCCAGAAAAACGAAGAATTTGTGGTTAAAAAAGGCCCGATCTTTACCAATTTTGTTTTGGCCGACGAAATTAACCGCGCCCCGGCAAAAGTACAGTCGGCCTTGCTGGAAGCCATGCAGGAACGGCAAATTACTATTGGCGACAAAACCTTTAAGCTCGAAGAGCCATTCCTGGTGATGGCCACCCAAAACCCGATCGAGCAGGAAGGCACCTATCCCCTGCCCGAAGCACAGGTCGACCGGTTTATGCTTAAAGTGGTCATCAATTATCCCGGCAAAGAAGAAGAAAAGCTCATCATCCAGCAAAACCTGCTGAAACAATTTCCCCAGGCCTCAACGGTATTGAAACCTGAAGACATCATCAAAGCCCGCGATGTGGTCAAAGACGTTTACCTGGACGAAAAAATCAGCAAATACATTGTCGACATTGTGTTTGCCACCCGGACACCGGCCGATTACAAACTCCACAAGTATGTCGATATGATCTCCTACGGTTCCTCGCCGCGCGCGAGCATCAGCCTGGCCCAGGCAGCAAAAGCCTTTGCCTTCATCAAACGGCGCGGCTATGTCATCCCTGAAGATGTTCGTGCTGTTTGTCCGGATGTAATGCGTCACCGCATCGGATTGAGCTACGAAGCAGAAGCCAATAACGTCACAACCGAAGAAATAATTACTGAAATACTGAATACAGTTGAAGTTCCGTAACGAAGCCAAAATTCCAGGTCATAATCAAAAAGAAGAAGTTTTGGACAACCTGAAACCTGAAACTTGGAACCTGGAACCTGGAACCTGAACGTTGGAACTTTAATACCTTTATTTGATGGAACATACGGAATTACTTAAGAAGGTTCGGAAGATTGAGATTAAAACCCGCGGGTTAAGCCGGAATATTTTTGCCGGCGAGTACCACTCGGCGTTTAAAGGACGGGGTATGGCATTCAGCGAGGTTCGGGAATACCAGTTCGGAGACGATGTCCGCAGCATCGACTGGAATGTGACAGCCCGTTACAACAAACCGTATATCAAAATTTTTGAAGAAGAGCGCGAACTGACGGTTATGCTCCTGATAGATGTCAGCGGATCACGGGATTTCGGATCGTTCGAAAAATTTAAAAAGAATGTGATTACCGAAATTTCGGCCATCCTCTCATTCTCGGCCATCCAGAATAACGATAAAATTGGCGTTATTTTCTTTTCAGAAAAAATCGAAAAATTTATCCCGCCAAAAAAAGGAAAGTCTCATATCCTGCGCATCATTCGCGAATTGATTGATTTTGAACCCGAAGACAAAGGAACAAATATCACCGGCGCCCTTCGTTACATGACCAATGCCATAAAAAAACGAAGCACCTGCTTTATCATTTCAGACTTCATCCAAAACGAAACCGAATTTGAAAAAGCGCTGACCATTGCCAACAGCAAACACGATGTGGTGGCCCTGCGGATTTTCGACGAACGCGAAACCACCCTGCCTCCAATCGGCCTGGTCAAACTAAAAGATGCCGAAACCGGGAAATACGTTTGGGTTGACAGCGGCAGCAAAAAGGTTAGGGACACCTATGCGGACTGGTGGCGCGAAACCAACAGCAGGCTTGATTATACCTTCAAAAAAAGCGGTGTGGATTATGCCAACATCAACACGAAAGAAGACTATGTCAAATCACTGATGAGCCTGTTTAAAAAGCGGGGGTTAAAAGCATAAATAATGAAATTATACATTTATACAATCATCTTCGTCGGCCTTCTGGCAATTCATTTCAATCCGCTCCGGGCCCAGCAGGTTCATGTACGGGCCGTGATCGATTCGACAAATGTGTTGATCGGCGATCAGTTTAACCTGCGCCTTGAAGTAGACCAACCTAAAAGCGCCCTTGTAGAATTCCCGGCGTTCGGCGATTCGCTTTCGGAGACTGTTGAAATCGTGGCCCGTTCGCCGCTGGACACATTTCACCTGGATGCCGGCGAGCAAATCAAGATCATTCAGAATCTGACCATCACCTCGTTCGACACCGGCAAACATGTGGTGCCGGCATTAAAGTTCGGATTAAAGTACCAGAACATCGCCCAAATCATTGAAAGCCAGCCGGCCGAATTTTATGTACACGGAATGGAAATTGATACCACCAAAGGACCGGTGGATATCAAAGCGCCTTATACCGCGCCGGTTACCCTAAAAGAAGTTTCGCCTTATATCCTGGGAGCCATCCTGATCGGCGCGCTGATCTTTTTCCTGTTCTACTACATCGAGCGCCGGAAAAAGAACAAACCGGTTTTCGGATGGGCCGAAAAGCCCAAAGATCCCGCTCATGTTGTGGCGCTTCGGGAACTGGACCGGATTAAGGAACAAAAAATGTGGCAGCAAAACCAGGTAAAGTTATACTACAGCGACATTTCAGATACCTTGCGTATATACATTGAAGAACGTTTTGGCGTTCAGGCGATGGAGTACACGACCGACGAAACCATCCGGGCATTCATGTCTCAGAAAAATTTGCTGAACGAGAAAAACTTCAAGGAGCTGAAGGACATCCTGAGTTTATCGGATCTGGTAAAATTTGCCAAATACCAACCGCTGCCCGACGACCACAATATGACCCTGATGAACGCTTACTTCTTTGTAAATGACACGAAAGCGGAAGAAAAGAAAACAATTCAGGAGAAAGATGAACGGGAAGGCGATGATGTTGTTTTAAAATAGAGAAGAAATGAACGGGATAACATTTAAAAATCCGGAGTTTTTTTACTTGCTGTTTGTATTGGCCCCCATGCTGGCCTGGTACATTTTCAGGTACCGGCGGGCCGGCGCGAGTATCAGGTACTCTACGACCATGGGATTTAGTGCGATACCGGCCACCTGGAAACACTACCTGCGCCATTTGCCTTTTGTGCTGCAACTGGCGGGCATTTCGTTGCTTACCGTGGCGCTGGCGCGTCCCCAGTCGTCAAACAGCTGGCAAAATGTGACCACTGAAGGGATAGACATGGTGATCGCCCTCGACATTTCGAGCTCGATGCTTGCCCGCGACTTTCAACCCAACCGGCTCGAAGCGGCAAAAGAAGTAGCCACCCGTTTTATTTCGGGAAGGCCTAATGACAAGATCGGGCTGGTCGTTTTCTCGGGCGAAAGCTTCACCCAATGTCCGCTGACCACCGACCATGCCGTACTGATCAACCTGTTCAAAGACATCCAAAGCGGTATGATTGAAGACGGGACAGCTATTGGTAATGGCCTGGCCACATCGGTTGCCCGCCTGAAAGAAAGCGACGCCATCAGCAAAGTCATTATTCTGCTGACCGACGGCGAGAACAACCGGGGCGAAATTGCACCGGTAACCGCAGCTGAACTGGCCAAAACATTCGGGATCAGGGTTTATACCATTGGCGTAGGAACGATCGGTACAGCCCCCTACCCGATCCAAACCCCGTTTGGCACACAAATTCGCGACGTGGAAGTTAAAATTGACGAAGAAACCCTGCAGAAAATATCCGATCTTACCGACGGCAGTTATTTCAGGGCCACCAATAACGACAAGCTGAAACAGATTTATGAACAAATCGACCAGCTCGAAAAATCGAAAATCGAAGTCAAAGAGTACAGCCGGAAAGATGAAGAATACGAACAATACGCTATTCTGGCCGGGATAATCCTGCTTGCAGGTTTATTCTTAAAAACAACCCTGTTTCGAAACATTCCTTAAGTGATACGATATGGAAATGTTCAGATTTGCAAATAACGAATACCTCTACGCCCTGGCCATCATTCCCATGCTTCTGCTTGTGTTTGTTTTAACCAGGCTGCACCGCCGAAGAGCTTTGGCTAAATTCGGGCAAAAAGAAATTGTCGACCAGTTGATGCCCAATGTCAGCAAAAACCGGCCGTTTATAAAGTTTTTCGTATGGCTTCTGGCCATCAGCTCGGTCATTTTGGCCATTGCCCGGCCTCAATTTGGCAGTAAGCTAAAAACCGAAAAACGCACAGGCGTCGAACTGATCATTGCCCTCGACGTTTCGAACTCCATGATGGCCGAAGACATTCAGCCCAACCGTCTGGAGCGGTCCAAAAGGGCGATCTCGCGGCTTGTAGACAACCTCAACAACGATAAAATCGGTTTAATTGTATTTGCCGGCGACGCTTACACCCAATTGCCGATTACCTCCGATTATTCGTCGGCCAAGTTATTTCTGAACGCAGTCAGCACGAACATCGTTCCCCGGCAGGGAACAGCGATCGGCGCAGCAATCAACCTGGCGGTTAATTCATTCAGCCCTCAGTTTCAGGGAAACAAAGCCATCATCATCATTACCGACGGAGAAAACCATGAAGATGACGCGATTGGAGCAGCCACTGCTGCCGCCGGAAACGGAATTATTGTCCATACCATCGGGATGGGTTTACCGCAGGGTGCGCCAATTCCCGTCATCCGAAACGGACAACGCGACTACCGGAAAGATAAAGACGGACAGGTGGTGATCACCAAACTCGACGAACCGATGTTACAAAAAATCGCAGCTTCCGGAAACGGAATTTATGTACGGGCAAACAATGCGCAGGTAGGATTAAATACCCTTTTCAACGAAATTAACAAGATGGAGGAAGCTGAACTGGAATCGTTGGTTTACTCGGAATATGAAGATCAGTTTCAATGGTTTATTGGTCTTGCATTATTATTTATTCTGCTCGATTTTTTGATTTTGGAGCGGAAAAACAAATATTTGAAAAACATCAGGTTATTTGGAAAATGAAAGCAAAACAAATGACATATTCAGGACTGTTCATCCTCCTGATCTGCCTGACCGGCACAAAGGTACAGGCACAAAATGAACGAAAATTCGTCCGTCAGGGAAATAAAATTTATGAGAACGCCCTGGCTGACACCACGAAGCTGGATACCCTGAGTTTCAGCCTGGCCGAAACGGCATACCGGCGCGCCTTAGACAAACGCCCGGATGATTTGAAATGGAACTTCAACCTGGGCGATGCGCTTTACAAACAAATGAAGTTTGAAGAATCGACCGGTAAATTCAATGAAATAGCGGAGAAAAGCGCCGATAAGACAGAAAAGTCACGGGCTTACCACAACACCGGAAACTCCCTGCTGATGCAAAACAAGTTGGACGAAAGCATTGAAGCCTATAAAAAAGCCTTGCGAAATAATCCGAATGACCTGGAAACCAAGTACAATCTGCTTTATGCCATGAACATGAAAAAACGTCAGGAAGAACAGAATAAACAGGATCAGAATAAGGATCAGCAGGACAAGGACAAGGACAAGGACAAGGACAAGGACAAAGATCAGAATCAGGACAAAGATCAGAATAAAGATCAGCAGGACCAGAACCGCGACAAGAAACAGGACCAGCAAAATCAGCAAGATCAGCAACCGCAGGAACAAAAAATTTCGAAAGAAAATGCGGAACGATTGTTGCAAGCCTTGCAAAATGATGAAGAAAAAATACAGGAAAAAGTAAAAAAAGCACAAGCCGAAAAGGTCAGGCAGCGACAAACCGATAAAGACTGGTAAGCATAAAATTTATAGCCCTTTTCGCAAAATAAAAAAGCTGATTATTTGTTACTTTTAAACCGGATTTAATCAAAATAGGATGAGCCAAATGTTTCGAAGAATCATACTCTCTGTTTTTATACTGATTTCTGCCATATCTGTCATGGCCGACAATGTTCGTTTTACCATGTCGGGGCCTAATATCGTTACCGTTGGCGAGCAATTCAGGCTTTCGTTTACCCTGAACGACAGGGGAAGCGACCTCAAACTGCCCGATAT
Source organism: Gaoshiqia hydrogeniformans (assembly GCF_049347105.1). Classification (GTDB taxonomy): domain Bacteria; phylum Bacteroidota; class Bacteroidia; order Bacteroidales; family Prolixibacteraceae; genus Gaoshiqia; species Gaoshiqia hydrogeniformans. Next base: position 4,253,607 of record NZ_CP186334.1, on the reverse strand, counting down.
GTCGGGTTTTGACATCCTGATGGGACCATCTACCTCGCAAAGCTCCAGCTTTCAGATGATAAACGGTCAAACCACGCAGTCGGTTACTTTTTCGTACATCTTCATTCTCCGGGCAAAAGAAGAAGGCAACTTCACAATTCGCCCCGCCTCCATAAACGTCGACGGAAAAGTTTATGAATCAAACGACCTGAAAATCCAGGTTGTCAGATCGCAGGCGTCTCAGCAAAGCCAGCCACAGCAGCAACAACAACAATCGCAGCAGCAGGGACAAGCAAGTGCCTCAGCCGAATTAAGCAAAGAAGATTTATTTGTGCGGGTTGAGCTTGACAAGCAAAACGTTTATAAAGGAGAACAAATACTGGCCACGGTAAAGATCTATGTCTCCCCGGATGTTCCCATTACCAGTTTTGATGATGTAAAAATCCCTTCCTTCGAAGGTTTCTGGACGCAAAATATCGACATCCCCAACCAAATCAGTTTTTCGCGCGAAGTATACAATAACAAGATCTACCAGGTTGGGGTGCTGAAAAAGACCATTCTCTTTCCACAGCAAACCGGACGAATCCGGATTGATCCGTTCGAGATTACCTGCATGGTCCGCCAGCAAGTGAAACGGCAGCGCAGTTTTTTTGACGACTTCTTTGATAATTACCGTACCGTCACCGCCCGCGTGGCCAGCCCTCCGGTTACCATTTCGGTTAAAGAACTGCCCGCTCCCACTCCTGCCGGTTTCTATGGCGGAGTTGGCAATCTTAATTTTTCGGCTTCGTTTGACAAAACCGATGCAAAATCCAACGAAGCCCTCACCCTGAAAATAACCGTCTCGGGGAATGGCAATTTAAGGTTAATTGAAGCGCCCAAAGTAGAGTTTCCGGCTGATTTTGAAACTTATGATCCTAAAACAACGGAAAATCTCCGCTCTGCTGAAAGCGGTTTAACCGGTAATAAAACCTTCGAATACCTTGTTATTCCGCGTATCGAGGGCGATTTTACCATTCCGCCAATCAGTTTCTCAACATTCAACCCGACCACCGGACAATACAAAACACAGAGTTCGCCGGCTTTTCGGCTGCACATTGAAAAAGGCAGCGACGAACAAAACGCGACCGTTACCAGCGCCTTCTCGAAATCGGATGTCCGTTACCTCGGAAAAGACATCCGTTACATCAAGCAAAACCGCTATAAATTGCACGAAAAATCGAGCTCATTTTATGGTAGTCCGGCCTTCTGGTTATCTTACTTCGGCTCATTGCTGATTTTCCTGATGATCGCCTTGATTTACCGGAAAAAACTGCGTGAAAATGCCAACCTGCAACTGGTAAAAAACAAAAAAGCCAACAAAGTTGCCCGTAAACGGTTAAAAGAAGCCGCCAACTTCATGAAAAACAATAAGGCAGAAGAGTTTTACGAAGCAACCCTCAGGGCTTTCTGGGGATATTTAAGTGATAAACTGAGTATCCCGGTAGCCGATCTGAACCGGGATAAGGCAACAAAATCGATGGCTGGCCGCCAGGTTAGCAGCGAAGTCATTGATGAATTTATCCGGATCATCGACACCTGTGAATTTGCCCGCTACGCGCCAAGTGCAGCCGGAGGTACGCCCGAAGAGTTGTACCGCGAATCGGTCAGTCTGATGGGAAAGCTGGAAAAACAAATTCGTTGAGTCAAAATAAAAAAGTAGGACAAATGAAAGCGATCATTCACATCATATTCTTTCTGGTTATTTCGAGCGGAATTTTTGCCCAGGAAACGGTTCTTGAAAAAGCAAACCAACATTATATGGCCGGCGAATACGCCGAAGCCGTTGAAGCCTACCGCGAAATACTGAACAGTAACCTGGAGTCGGCCGAAGTGTATTACAACCTGGGCAATGCGTATTATAAATCAGGACAATACACCAAATCAATCCTTCATTACGAACGGGCCAAATTACTGGCTCCCAACGACGAAGACATTCAGTTTAACCTGGAATTGGCCAATCAGCATGTAATTGATGCCATTGAGCCGCTTCCCCAGGTTTTTTTCATCCGTTGGTGGAACGACATCACCAATAAATTTTCGACCGACGGCTGGGCCAAAATCAGTGTGATTTCCTTTCTGATCACCCTGGTCTTAGCCGGATTTTTCTTTTTCAGTCAAATACCGGCTGTAAAACGGATCTCATTTTGGATCGGAATTTTAATTCTAGTTATTTCCATTTTAAGTTTTAACTTTGCCGCCCGGCAGAAAAAACGGATGACGGAGCATAAATTCGCGATTATAACGCAATCAAGTATAACCGTGAAAAGCTCACCCTCGGAAAGCGGCACCGACCTGTTCTTAATTCACGAAGGATTAAAAGTTGAAATTAAGGATAGCATCGGAAGCTGGAGAGAAATCCGGTTAGCTAACGGCAACCAGGGGTGGTTACCTGAAAGCAGTTTGGAAAAGATATGATGATTGCCGGCAAAAGCCGGCTTTTTTGTTACAGCAGAATTTTTTAAAACCATTTTAAACGCGAGTTGTTTAACTCATAAATTTAAAATCATGGCTTATAATTTACTAAAAGGTAAAAGAGGAATTATTTTTGGCGCGCTAAACGCCGAGTCCATCGCATGGAAAGTGGCTGAGCGTGCTTACGAAGAAGGCGCAACCTTCACATTAACCAATACTTCCGTAGCCCTGCGTATGGGCGACACAGCCCAACTGGCTGAAAAATGCAATGCACAGTTAATTGCTGCAGATGCAACCAGCGTTGAAGACCTGGAAAACCTGATCCGGGAATCAGTGAAAATTTTGGGAGGAAAGATTGACTTCATCCTCCATTCCATCGGCATGTCTCCCAATGTAAGAAAAGGCCGCCATTACAGCGACCTGGATTATAACTACCTGGAGAAAACACTCGATATTTCAGCGGTTTCCTTTCACAAAGTATTACAGGTTGCCCGTAAACTGGATGCTATCAACGAATGGGGATCGGTTGTGGCCCTCTCTTATGTGGCCGCCCAGCGTACCTTTTACGGGTATAACGACATGGCCGACGCCAAAGCCCTGCTCGAATCAATTGCCCGTAGCTTCGGCTATATTTACGGAAGAGAACGGAATGTACGCATCAACACCATTTCGCAGTCGCCAACACGGACAACCGCAGGAAGCGGAGTAAAAGGTATCGATAAACTGCTCGATTTCGGAGAACGGATGTCGCCCCTGGGCAATGCAACAGGCGACGAATGCGCCAATTACTGTATTACCCTCTTCTCCGACCTGACACGAAAAGTGACCATGCAGAACCTTTTCCACGATGGCGGATTCTCCTCGATGGGGATGAGCCTGCGTGCCCTGGAACAATACGAAAAAGGCTTGGGTTGCGATTGCGAGTGCGGACCTGCAGAAGGCGACCACCAATTTGATTAAGACCAATTCATGATGATACACCGAAAAGCTGTCCGAAGGTAAACCGGACGGCTTTTTTACTTCAGAACGGTGCCGTCTCCGTTAAGTGGCCGCGCGTAGGTGCCCAGAATAATCAAAGAAGGCATCGGCGGTTCTTTGGCCTTTAAAAGAGAATCGACTTCTCCGAGGCTGGATGTGAAAATTTTCTGATCGGGATGACCTACCCGGCTGACAATTTGAAGGGGAGTCTGGGCGGGGATGTCACGTTTTTGTAATTCGTCGGACAGAAAACCAAGATTCTTCAGCCCCATGTAAATCATGACAGGAGCATTTGTTTTCAACACCGACGCCACGACCTCAATATCATCGAACCCGCCGTTGCGTTTATGGCCGGTGTAAAAAAGCGCCATACTGTTTACTCCCCGCAGGGTCGCCGGAATATGGAAGTATGCCGTGGCTGCCAGTCCGGCAGTAATACCCGGAACAACTTCAACATTCAGATTCGCGGAAAGACAGAATTCCAGTTCCTCGGCCCCGCGCCCGAAGATAAACGGGTCGCCGGCTTTCAGACGTACAACACGCTTTCCGGCAAGGGCAAATTCCCTGAGCTGGCGGAGGATACCGCACTGACGCTCCGTTTGAAGCTGCCCGTCCTGATAATGTTTTCCGGCGTATATCTTCAGGCAATGAACAGGCGCCAGTTTCAGGATTTCGTCGCCGTGCAAGGCATCGTACAAAATGACATCAGCCTGTTCAATCCGGCGAAGAGCTTTTATGGTCAGCAATTCCGGATCTCCCGGGCCCGCGCCAACGATAGAGATTAGATGGTTAGGGACATTGGTCATTGGTAATTGGTCACTGGTTACTGGTTACTGGTCACTGGTCACTGGTTACTGGTCACTGGTCACTGGTCACTGGTCACTATTTCAGATAAATAATCCATCGGGCTGAGATATTTGAACTGGTATCCCAAAGTCCTAATCAATTTTGTACTGTCAACAATTTTGAATGGTTCTCTCTCGTCCGTAAATTCAGGGGCAGGCCATCCGGATACTGCCGATGCTCTTTCGTAAAATTCTTTCCGTGTTGGATGTACCGGACAGCAGGCATTGAAAGTATAACCCCAAACCTCTTGGCGGATTAGTTCACGAATAATCCCGATACAGTCATCCTGATGAATCAGGTTCACAGGCTTCATGCCATCCAACGCTTCGCGTTTGCGACTTAAAAAACGGGCCGGATTTCTGTCGGCGCCGATTAAACCGCCAAAACGCAAAACGGTTGTTTTGAAATTCGGATTGGTCACCAATAAATTTTCAGCAGCTAGCAAAGCCCTTCCCGAAGGTTTGCCGGGAACAAGCTCGTCGGCTTCGGTTGCAGTCCCCGCTGTTTCGGCATATACCGAAGTGGATGAAACAAACAACACTTTTCCGGTTTTATATCGCTCCAGCAAAGCGGTCAGTTGCCTGATCTGGTTCGGGAAAACCGTTTCGACATCTGCTGTTCTCCGGGGCGGAATGGCCACGATGACCAGGTCGCTGTCAAAAAACGCCGGATCGTCTATCTCCACGCGGCTTTCGTGAATCACCAGCCGGTACGGACGGATTCCCGCCTGTTCCATTTCTCCGAATTTTAATGGTTCAGTCACCGAACCCTTCACTTCAAAACCTTCATTCAGCAAGGCTTTGGCAAGCGGAAAACCAAGCCAGCCGCAACCCAATACGGATATTGTTTTTATCATACTCCCTATAACAACGTTTTGGCTTCCGGGTTATCAATCCAGCCGGTTTTCTGACAATACTCAATAAATAATCTTTCTTTTGGATTCGGGTTGGTTCATCTTTTTGATGATCCGGTCGACCGAGTACTTCACAAATGAAAGTTCTTCCTGATCGGGAGAAACGTTTACCGAATTCGGGAAAACTTTCCAGGCAGTCATGGCCGTATTTTCGCCAACGGCCATAATCTGAGCCTTGGGAGCTGGAAAGTTCCCGGATGCTTTATAGTTTTCAATGGCCGTAGGGCTAAAGAACAGGTAGGCATCAAACGCTTCATTGATCCACGTTTCAATCGGCGTATTTTTATACACTTCCATTTCATGCGCCGGGATTCCCTGCACAAACAAGCGTTCATACAAATCGTTCAGGGCTTTGTCGCCACGCAGATAAACCACACGCTGCCCGTTGTTGTTTTCGGCAATGAGCTGCGCCAGCGACAAGGTGTTGGGCTCAGCGGCCAAATGAACTTTCATACGCGCTTTCCGTAAAATATCCCGTTGTTTTTCGGAGAGGCAGTAAATTTCGTGTTTCGAACGTAAACCAAAATGCCGGCGAAACCGAACCAGCCAATGCGCGGCATACGAGCTCGTAACCACCAGGCTCACTTTTTCATCTTTTATCGATTGTAAAAACTCCACTTTCGGTTTGCGGAACTGAATGCGGATAAAGGGATGTTCGATAAACCTGATCGGCTGTTTTTTTAACCATCGCCGGGTAGCAGCCGATAAACTTCTTCCTATAAATATTGAAGGTAATTCCATTTTATCAGTGTTTAAAATCTTTTCCTTGTAATGTTTCCTTTACATATCCTTTACGAAGAACGAAATCGCCAAAACCTTCGCCATGTTTTCGCTCCTGTGCAAAATCGGCAATGATCGGGCGAAGTTCTGTGAGAATTTCTTCTTCGGAAAGCGTTTCTTTGTAGAGGGTATTTAAACGCGTACCGTTTAAGTTTCCTCCCAAATAGAGGTTGTAGTGTCCGGGTGATTTGCCAATAAAACCAATTTCAGCCAGATACGGCCTTCCGCATCCGTTTGGGCAACCGGTCATACGAATCACAATTTCTTCTTTCAATAACTGATATTCATCCAGAATAATTTCCAGTTTCGAGATCAACGAAGGCAGGTAACGCTCAGCCTCTGCAAAAGCCAGCCCACAGGTGTTTAAAGCCACGCAGGCAATTGAATTTTGCCGCAAACCTGACAGCGGTACCGGCCATACGCCGTATTTTCCCAGAATCCGGTTGACTTTGTCTTTTTCGGTGGTGTTGGCAATGATCAGGTTTTGGTTTCCGGTTAAAATAAACCGGGCGTCCACTTGTTGGGCCACTTCCCGCAAAGCAGTTTTCAGTTTCAAATCTTCGGTATCCTTCACACGCCCGCCTTCAACAAACAAGTTCAGACTCCACATTCCATTCGCGCTTTTCACCCAGCCAAACCGGTCGCCATTACGCGTAAAATGATACGGACGGGCAGGCTGAAGCCCGTAGCCCAGATATTTGTTCAACTCAGACTTAAACCAATCCAGACCGTTATGATCGATGGTATATTTCAGGCGGGCCAGCTTCCGGTTTTGACGATTACCGTAATCTTTTTGAACCAGAACCACCTTTTCAGCAACATCCACGGCCTGATCGGGCGTACAAAAACCAATTACATCGCCCAGACGCGGGTAGGTTTCAGGAATGCCGAAAGTTGAACCAAAACCGCCGCCAACCACCACATTGTAGCCAAGCAGTTTTCCGTTTTCCTGAATCGCGATATAACCTAAATCCTGCGAAAACACATCAACATCATTATAAGGCGGAACAGCAACTCCAATTTTGAATTTCCGGGGAAGATAGCGGTTTCCGTAAATGGGTTCCACATCTTTTTTCCCGTCAACCAATAAGGTTTCATCGAGCCAGATCTCGTGATAGGCAGTTGTTTGCGGCGTTAAATGAGCCGAAATGTCCCCGGCCAGTTGGTAGGCCTGCGCATGAATGTCCGACTCTTCCGGGTTGGCATGTGACATCACATTCCGGTTAACATCGCCGCAGGCCGCGATGGTATCCATCAAAGCGTCATTGATCCCCCGGATGGTTGGTTTCAGTTTCTTTTTAATGACGCCATGCAACTGAAAAGCCTGGCGGGTAGTCAACTTTAATGTACCGTTAGCATGCTCATCGGCCAAACGATCGAGCTGCAGCCACTGCGCAGGCGTGGCAACTCCTCCCGGCAGACGGACACGGATCAGGAAAGAGTAGGCCGGCTCCAGTTTTTGGCGTTTGCGCTCTTTTTCCAGATCGCGATCGTGTTGCTGATAAATACCGTGAAATTTCGACAATTGGGTATCTCCATCGGCAATTGCCCCCGTTACCGGATCGGCCAGACTTTCCGCCAGTGTTCCGCGTAGGTAATTACTCTCGTACTTCAGCTTTTCCGTTTCTGATAATATGCTCCAATCTATTTGCTCGCTCATTTCAAATCCTCTTTTTCCGATTAGTAAGCATTTATACGAATTAAATATACGTATTTATACCTACTACCTCGATGGTTTATTTTTATTTTTAACAATTAAATAACACGATCACTTAATACACATCGGCCTGAAAACGCTTTTCCTTTTTCAGTTTTCTGAAATATTCCCTGGCTTGCTCTTCGCTCATACCGCCCTGTGTTTGAATGATATTCAACAGGGTTGACTGCACGTCTTTGGCCATATGTTTCATATCGCCGCACAGATAAAAACTGGCGCCATTCTCCAACCAGTTGAAAAGCTCTGCTTGTTGTTCGGCCAAACGGTGCTGCACATAAACTTTATCATGCTGATCGCGTGAAAAGGCCAGGTCAATTTTTTCGAGATAACCTTTTTTCAGGTATTTCTGCCATTCAATCTGGTACAGGAAATCGGAGCTAAACCGGCGCTCGCCAAAAAACAGCCAGCTTTTTCCTTTCAGATTCGACGCTTCGCGTTGCTGCAGGAAAGCCCGGTATGGAGCAATTCCGGTTCCGGCCCCAACCATGATGATGGGCGTTTCTTCACGCTGTGGCAATCTGAAACTTGGATTACGTTCGATAAATACCGGAATTTGCTGATCAATCTCAATCCGGTCGGACAGATAGGTGGAGGCTGCTCCCTGACGTTCCCTTCCTTTATTCTCGTAACGAACGGTCGACACCGTAACATGGACTTCATCTCCAACAAAGTCCTGGCTGGAGGAAATCGAATACAGACGCGGAGGCAAAGGCCGCAGCAAATCAACCAATTCCTGGGCAGTCAGCGCAAAAGGAAACTCCTGAATCAAATCAAGCACATCGTGTCCCCATAAATACTGATCGAGCAATGCCTCTTCATCAAGTATTTTGTTAACGACCTCCAAGCCGGTTTTCTCAGCATATTTTTGAATGACATCCCGGGTCAGCAGCGTAATTTCCAATTGATGCCGCAACGCATTTTCCAGGGTAAACTCACCTTTTTTAATTTTAACGATCGTTCCGGCATCCAACCTTAAACTTTCGAGTATTTTTCCGACCAAAGCAGGTGGATTATCGGCCAGGATGCCAAGCGAATCGCCTGGCTGATAGGAAATTCCGGATCCGGAAAGCGAAATTTCGACATGATATACTTCTTTATCCGACTCACGTCCGGTAATTTTTACTTTATCCAGAATTGTGGCCCGGTACGGGTTTTTCTGGTTGTAAACAACCGCTTCCAAAACGTCAGATCCATTCACCGGCAATGACGGGCCGGCCGAAACCTGATCCGATACTTTGGCAATCACCTCATCCATCCACCGGGCGGCGTCGTCCTCATAATCCACATCGCAGGTAACAAGGGGGACCAATTCACTGGCTCCTGCCTTTTGCAAGGCTTCGTTTATATCCAGTCCGGTCTGGCAAAACAATTTGTAACTTTTATCGCCCAAGGCCAGGATCGCGTAATTTAGTCCCGGAAGCTTCGGGACCCGGTTGCCGGTAATAAAGCGGTGAAAATCTTCGGCCATTTCGGGCGGTTCGCCTTCTCCGTGCGTACTCACGATGATGACTAGATTTTTCTCATTTTCCAGCTGCTTCGTGTTATAATCGTCCATCGGAAAAACCGAAGCACTGAGCGATTGCTGTGCAAACTTTTCTTTCAGTTTTTTGGCCAGGCTTTCGCTGCGGCCGGTATGCGAACCGTACAGAATGGTCAGTGAATTCCCGGCCGCAAGTTTCCCGGGAAGGGTTTCAGCAACAACTTGTTGATCCGCTTGCTGATCCCATCCCGCCGTCAATCCCTGGAAATAACCACTTAGCCAAATCAACTGCCGGGGCTGAGCGTCCTGAAGCAATTGCTCAAGCGCTTTTGCCTGCGCTTCATTTAAAGGATTCAATTTAATACTCATCAGTTTTATTTTTATTTTCCAAATATTCTTTTATTTCGTCTCTGAGCCGGATGGACTCAAATACATCTTCTGCATTTGAACTAACAGCCACCCGCATATTTTTTTGCTGATAGATTGCCGGAGATACAAACTGGCAAAGTGCCGGTTGATCGTGAATATTGACCAGAACGCCGGCTTGTTTTCCGTCTGCAGCAATCTGCCGGTCAAGGTCCGGGTTGTTTGTACAGGAGCAGAGAAGCAGAAAACCCTCCAGATCTGCCTTTTCATAGGCTTTTTCCCGGTATGAAATCCCGCTTTTTTTAATTTCGTCACAAACCGTTAAGGCTACGATTTCAAGCGAGGCATCAAAACGTTTGAAAATCTGTATTTTTTTCCAGGCGCTTTGGCCTCCGCCAATAATCAGAATCTTTTCGCCGGCGATATTGATGGCTATGGGTAAAAAGTTTTTCTTCATGGCAATCAGATTTGATATTCGATGTTTGAACTGTCAATTTTCCCAAATTTGATCTTGTTCCAGGTACGTTCGTGTAAAAAGTAAAGAAACATTTTGGTAAATAATTCGACTCCGCCGATCGTCACCGCAAAATCAAGATGTCCGGTCACCAGCCAGGCAATCAGCATGGTGTCGATGGTTCCGATCGTACGCCACGAAACACTTTTTACAATACTACGGTAAGGTTTCTCTCTCATCCTGCTTCCTTTTTTCATTCTGATTTATTTCACTTAAAATCTTTCTCAAATCGCCTAAAAACAAAAAAGCCCCTCTGCTGATGCAGAAGGGCTTTTCGTTTTTATTCTGATTCAATCTAATATACCAAATCAAACTCCTTTCCTTCTGCAAAAAAAGAACCACAACACATACACATCATCATGTTTGCATTATTCAGATTCATTATTACAGAAGTTGTATTTTTCATCTCAGATATTTTACTCTTTTTTCTTGTTGATGATGCAAAAATAGAGAGTAAATCCAATTTTCCAAAAAAATAGAATACTTTTTTATTTAAAATCAGAAAAATGTTTTTAAAAAAGTAACTATATCCGTTGGATTTATTTCATTTTACAACCTTTAAGCCATACATACCTTCATTTTATTATATTTGTGACAATTATCATGATATATGTATAAAAAGGACATCAAAGTGCTGGACTGTACTGTTCGCGACGGCGGACTGATGAATAAATGGCAGTTCAATGATAAATTCGTGAAAGGCATTTACGATGCCTGCGTGGAAGCCGGAGTTGATTATATGGAAATCGGCTATATCAGCAGCGAAAAAGCCTTTAACCGGAATGAGGTTGGTCCCTGGAAGTTTTGTGCAAATGATGATTTACGTCGTATTGTAGGTGATAACAACACCAAGCTTAAAATATCGGCCATGGCCGACATTGGCCGGATTGACCCGGATGATATCCCCCCGGCCGGAGAAAGCGCTATCGACATGATGCGTGTGGCCTGTTACGTACATCAAATGGATAAAGCCATTGATCTGGCTCACCATTGTATGGACAAGGGCTATGAAACAACCATTAACCTGATGGCCGTCTCGAAAGTGAACGAACGCGACCTCGAAGAAGCGTTATCCGATGTTGCCCAATCCCGTGTTCCGGTTTTTTACCTGGTCGACAGCTTTGGGAGTATGTACTGCGAAACCGTTGATCATTTGCTGAATAAATACAAAAACGCCCTGGGCCATAAAGAAATTGGCATTCATGCGCATAACAATATGCAGCTGGCCATGTCGAATACCATTACCGCCCTCATGGGAGGCGCAACTTACCTCGATGCCACCCTGCTGGGCATGGGACGCGGTGCAGGCAATTGTCCGATTGAAATTCTGATTGCTTTCCTGAAAAATCCGAAATACCGTTTATTACCTTTATTACGGGCCATTCAGGAAGAAATTCTGCCCTGGCAAAAGAAGATAGACTGGGGCTACCACATCCCTTACCTGATTACCGGAGCCTTGAATGAACATCCGAGGAGCGCCATGGCCTGGATGGACTCGGAACGCAAAGACGATTTTGTGTCGTTCATGAAAGAAATGCATGACTATGAATTACTGGAATAGACCTTTTCTCACCACGAGTAATCGTGAACCAATACCTGAATTCGCAGAGGCTGTCCAAAAGGCAGTCTCTTTTTTGTGCGCACCCGTAAAAACAGCTATACGTATTTTTGAAAACGGACATCCACCCGACTCAGCAATCGAATGATAAATATTTCACCTCACTTCTTCATTTTTACCCCCGAAACACTATTTTTGCCAAATTCCGTTTTCCACGGCTTCCGTGAAAACAGGCTGACCATTAAATTTCGAAAAATGAACAGAACCATTCAGGATTATCTTTTGATTATGCTTAAAGGAATAGGCATGGGCGCAGCAGACGTTGTTCCCGGCGTTTCGGGCGGAACAATCGCCTTTATTACCGGTATTTACCACGAATTGATCGACTCGATCAAATCGATCAACTTCCCGGCCCTGAAACTATTGCTGTCAGGCAGGTTCAAAGATTTTTGGGAGGCTGTAAACGCCCGCTTCCTGCTCAGCCTGATTTTAGGAATTGGCATCAGCATCGTTTCACTGGCAAAAGGGTTGAAATATTTGCTTGATCATCACCCGATCCTGGTTTGGTCATTTTTCTTCGGATTAATTGTCGCATCGGCCATTTATGTGGCGAAAGACATCAAAAAATGGTCCACCGGCACCTTTATCTCACTGATTACAGGGGCCGTTATCGCCTGGTTTATTACCATCATCACCCCAGCGGAAGCCAATACCAGCTATTTGTTTATTTTTCTGTCGGGTTCCATTGCCATTTGCGCCATGATCCTGCCCGGAATATCGGGAAGCTTTATCCTGGTCTTACTGGGCATGTACCGGTTTATCCTGGGCGCCGTTTCCGACTTTAATATTCCGGTGATCGCTGTTTTTCTGTTGGGTGCAGCCATCGGGATCATCGCTTTTTCCAATGTCTTGTCGTGGTTGTTAAAGAAATATTATCACCTCACCATCTCCCTGCTCGCGGGATTTATGATTGGCTCGCTCAATAAAGTCTGGCCCTGGAAGCAGGTGGTAGAAACCTTTATTGACCGCCACGGAATTGAAAAACCATTAATTGAACAAAACGTATTACCCACAAATTACCTCGAACTGACCGGGCAGTCCCCGCAACTGGTTTATGCCTTACTGCTCGCCGCAGGTGGGTTTGCCCTTATTTTTGTTGTTGAAGGATTAAGCAAGAAACTGATAAAAAAGTAAAGATGAAAACATACGGATTAATTGGCTACCGCCTGGGATATTCATTCTCGAAAGGATTTTTTACCGAAAAATTTGAAAAAGAAAATCTGAAAGAACATGAATATGTCAACTTTGAGCTCGACACCATCGATGAATTTCCCGGAATTTTCAAAAAAAATGACCATATTGCCGGCCTGAACTGCACCATTCCGTACAAACAGCAAATCATGCCGTTTATGGACGAGATTGACCAGGAGGCCGCAGCAGTAGGCGCAATCAATACGGTAAAAATTATCCACCAAGCCGGCGGAGGGATGAAACTGAAGGGCTACAACACCGATGTGTACGGTTTTGAAAATTCGTTGAAACCCATGCTGAATGAGAAGCACAACAAAGCTCTGATACTGGGTACCGGGGGCGCGTCAAAAGCCATCAAATACATTCTCGGCAAATTGGGTATCGACTATCTGTCGGCCTCGATCGAAGCCGAACTTTTTGACAAAGAAATCCGTTATGAACAAATCGACGGCGACCTGCTGAAAGAATACCTGATCGTTGTGCATGCCACGCCACTGGGAACTTTCCCGAAAATTGACGCCTGTCCGGACATTCCGTATGAAAAACTAAACAAGGATCATGTACTGTTTGACCTGGTGTACAATCCCGAAGAAACCCTTTTTATGAAAAAAGGGAAAGAACAGGGCGCCACCGTTAAAAACGGATTGGAAATGCTTCATCTGCAAGCGAAGAAATCCTGGGAAATTTGGAACAGTTAATTGTCTCCGATACTGATTAAGGCTTCACGTTTACGTCCGTCCATCAAAACGTTCAAATCGCAATCAAAACGTACATGCCTGACAAAGTTGAGCTCTTCCACAAGCCGTTGTTTATTCAGCATGTCCATGTTGACTGTCACATCCCGTGAATTATGCGGAACAGAGAAGTAGCCTACATTCATGGAGGTGACATTATGAAAGAAGTGAGATCCCAGTGAGCCGTCAAGCGGAAAATCGGACAGACCCAGTTCAAGGATGACCCGCGCCCTCGAAATCTGGGCCCAGGTAACCGGAATACCGGTAAACGGATCGCGCGTCCCCCAGCGACCGGGACCAATCAAAATATACTCGCGCCCCGTTATATCCATTTTTTTATTAAAATGGCTTATTTCACGGGCAATTTCTTTTGTTTTCGTTTTATCAAATTTTTCTGCCGGAACATAAATGACATCCCGGATCCCTTCCAGTTTCCCGTTTCCCATACCCCGTTTGGCATACAACAACGTTTTCTCCCGGTCCATCTCTCCCAGGTCAATCACCAAATCTTCTTCGAGACGGATCAGGGGTTTGATTTGAAGCAGGTAAAAAGTTGGTTCGCCATCGTCGCCGCCTTCGAGATCAATGGCATATTCCATTTCTACCGGCGAGCCCATCGCCTCGCGAAACAGCCGTAACAGGAAGCTAATTGTTTCCGCCAATGGAATATGATTATACTTTAACACGTTGGCGAAATTAATCACCCGAGGCCCGCGTATTTCGAGGCCGGGTAACAAATCGTCGTTTTCCGGATCGTAAACCGAAGCGCAGTGCTCCAGGGTGCCATCGGCTTCTGCTTCACGGATATGAAGCTTAACGATGGCTGCATCTTCGCCGCCTTTCACCAGATCGATATTGTGCCGGCTCATATCCAGCGCATAAAACTCGCGTTGAGAATCCCGTACCTGGTCTTTGATACTGCTGGGATTGATATTCGGGTACTTCGGACAAAAACGATACGCATTTTCACCGCCCACCACGTACATTCCCAAACCCACAGCTGCCACGGCATAACCATCTTCCGGTTCCATGTACGACACCGGGTAATAATTGTACGACTGGGCTACCCCGCTGATCGTCGGGTAATACCGGTTATGATGCTCGTGTCCCACCACTTCCTGGATAATTACCGCCATTTTTTCTTCTTCAATTTTATAATTTACAGCGTCAAAATAGGCCACAGCCGAATCGGTAAAAATACTGGCATACACCAACTTGACAGCTGTTTCCAACTGGCGGTACCTGACCCGTATATCGGAGTGGTTATTTGGGATCAGGTAGGTAGAATAGACCCCCGAGAACGGCTGTAACAACGAATCTTCAAACAACCCGGACGAGCGGATTGCCAGAGGGCGCGTCATCTTTTCGGCATATTTAAACAACTTTTCGCGTAAACCCTCGCTCAAATCCGATTCCAAAAAGAGCGACCGAATATGTTCGTAGTTATTACTGCTGTATATATCTTCGTGCAGGTTGTTTATTTCCAGGAATTTATCAAATTCAATCGCACCAATGACAGCGGTAGCCGGGATCCGGATGTTAATATTCGGAATAATCTTTTTGAAATCGATATTTTCGATAAAATTACTCATAAAGGCAACTCCTCGCCCTTTTCCTCCCAGCGAGCCTTTTCCCATACGAACCACATAGCGTTCGCTTTTCAGCAAGTCCTGATCAAAATTGACAATGCGACCCCTGAGTTTTTTCAGCCGCACCCGCTCAAAAACATCCAGACAAAACTGCCGCAGTTCATCGGGGCTGCTGAAATCTTCGAAACGATAGGGCAATAGTTGCTCGGCTATGTTGATTTCTCCCCGGGCCATCAGCCAGGTTGAAAAGGAATTCCGTTTTCCGTGATAAGCCAAAGCGCCGTCGGGAACCACTTTAAACATATCCTGAAATTCCTGCTTGTTATGCGCAACCATAATCGGATTTCCCCGTTCATCTTTAAAAACAAAATTTCCAAAACCCAAACGCTTGTAAATGAAGTTATGGATATCCATGGAAAGATTTTCCGAGTTTTTATTGATAAACTCGGCCCCCACTTCTTTTGCCCTTGCCGCATTCTTGATATCATGGCTTTGCAGCAAAACAGGAATCGGGAAACGTAAAATCTGGTTTACATACCGAAGCAGTTCGATCCCGGCATCTTCGTCTTCGACGCCGTTTCGCTGAAACTTCACATCTGAAATAACCGTCAGCAGGTAATCGCGGTATTTATTTAAAATCTTAATAGCATCTTCGTAGGTGCTTACCAGAATTACTTTAGGCCGGGCCCGCATTTTTAGAATCATGTGCAATTCATCGGCCGATTCGTCCTGCACCAGGTTTTGCGTTTGAGTCATGATGTTGGTGTACATCATTGGTAAATAGCGCGAATAATATTGAATCGAATCCTCTACCAGCAAAATAACCCTGACATTCCCGTTTTTTGTATCGGCTTCGATATTCTTTTTGTCCTCAATATATTTTATCATGGCCAAAAAAACATTGGAATTGCCGTTCCAGACAAAAACACGGTCGATTGATGCAAACTGATGCGCCGATTTCTGGAAATAACGCAAGTCTCCGTTGTTGTTCACCAGGAGTAATATCGGAACCTCCGGTTTGCGGTGATGGATGACATCGGCCATTTTTACAGGAATCACTTTATCAACGCCCGCCATGATGATGACCAGGTCAAAATCGCGGACTCTAAGCATCCGCAACGCTTCGGCTTCAGAATTTACGCTGGTAAAACGCGGATAGGTGTACAGGTTGAGTTGCAAAAACTCGCCAAATATTTTGTCGGTAAACTGCCCCTCGCGCACGATGGAGTAACTGTCGTACAGCGTGGCAACCAGCATCACTTCTTTGACCTTGGTCGGCATGAGTTCTTCGAAGATGTCGCGATCACTTTTTTTGTGCTTGTAAATTGATGCAAGGCTGATATGTTCGAGCTTATCCATAATATTCGGTTTAAAATTGCCCGCGAAAAAATGAACTTAGTGAAGTTAAGGAAAATCTGTCTGCCGAAAACAAAAAAAGAGGCCGAAGCCTCTTTTCTGAACCATTTTTTATCCTATTGCCCGTTAAGCTGGCACTTTTTCTGAAAAAACGGAACCGGCTCTTTACTGCCCGGCTCATTCACTTCCCAGGTATTTCCGGAGCGAAGCAATTCGTTCATCCCCGAGATTTTCCGGGTTTCCTGTACCGTTTGAATTTGTTTCACCACCTCCTGATCGTAAACCGGAGCGTCCACACTGCGAACAACTCCCATCGCTACCGGAAAGTCGGGGAAACTCATGTTAATCAAGGCCATATGAAGGATTGGATCCGGATTTTTTGCGTCGTGTACCAGGATATCATCGGCAGTGTAACCACCCTGTCCAACGGTAACCACTTTCAGGCGGGCATTTTCAAACACCAGCCCTTTTTCATTGTTCTGTCCGAAAATCATGGGTTTACCGTCTTCGAGAAACAACTGACGTTCAGCGCGGTATCTCGGATCAGCAATCTGTTCGTGAACACCATCATTAAAAATAACGCAGTTCTGCAATATTTCCACAACGGAAGTGCCTTTGTGTTTGGCTGCCTCCGTCAGCACAGCCTGGGTGTGTTTTACGTTACTGTCGACAGCCCGCGCATAAAAAGTACCCCGGGCTCCCAATACCAGTTGTCCCGGCACAAAGGGATCTTCCACGGTTCCGAAAGGCGAAGTTTTGGTAATCATCCCCCGGTCAGAGGTCGGCGAATATTGCCCTTTGGTCAGGCCGTAAATTTTATTATTGAAAAGAATCAGATTTAAGTCGATGTTGCGGCGAACCAGGTGAATAAAATGATTTCCGCCAATCGCCATGGCATCGCCGTCGCCGGTAATGACCCAAACATTCAGATCGGGGTTGGCTACTTTAACACCCGAGGCAATGGCCGTAGCCCGCCCGTGAATTGAGTGAAACCCGTAAGTACTCATGTAGTAGGGGAAGCGTGACGAACATCCGATACCGGAGATAACAGCAAACTTTTCATGCGGAACATTCATCTCGGCCATCGCACGCTGCACGGCATTCATGATTGCATAATCGCCGCAGCCCGGACACCAGCGGACCTCATTCTCACTTTTAAAATCTTTAATCGTATAGTTGAATTCTTGCATGATTTAGACCTCCAGCAATTTGTTAAAATTCTCTTTCAATTCAAGCACGGTAAAGGGCAGCCCCTGCACTTTATTCACCTGGTGATATTCAAATCCCGGCACCTTATCGCGCAAATAAGCGGCAAACTGCCCCATATTCAACTCGCAAACAACAATTTTCCTGAATTGGCTGAATATTTCACGGGTATTTTTGGGAAGCGGTTTGATAAAGTTGAAATGTGCCAGGCTAACGTTTTTCCCCTCCAAGCGCATGTCGCGTACCGCGCTGAGTGTATGCCCGTAGGTTCCACCCCAGCTAACAACCAGCAGGTCGCCTGAAACATCGCCGCAGACCTCCAGCGTTGGAATCATTTCAACAACGCGTTCCACCTTTTCGGCACGGTATTCGGTGTTCTTCTGGTGCTGTTCAGGAGCGTGGCTCACCGAGCCGGCAATATTTTTTTCCAGTCCACCTACAAGGTGCTGAAATCCGTCCATTCCCGGTATTGCCCATTCGCGCGACAAGGTTTCCGGATCACGGGCATAAGCCTTAAACGTATCTTTATTTTTAGCAATCCGCGGGCTAATTTCAGGAAGCTCATCCATGTCAGGCACACGCCAGGGTTCACTGCCGTTCCCCAGGAAGCCGTCGGTTAACAACACCACCGGCAACATGCGCTCAAGCGCTATTTTAGCCGACAGGTACGCATAGTAAAAGCAGTCGGACGGCGTGCTGGCCGCGATAACTACCACCGGGCTTTCGCCATTTCGCCCGTAAAGGGTCTGCAACAAATCCGATTGTTCTGTTTTGGTGGGTAAACCGGTTGAGGGCCCCCCGCGCTGGACATTCACAACCACCAGCGGGAGCTCTGTCATGACCGATAAACCAAGCGCTTCCGATTTCAGCGCAAAACCCGGGCCTGAGGTGGTTGTAACCGCCAGATCGCCGGCAAAAGAAGCGCCGATAGCGGTACAAATACCGGCAATTTCATCTTCAGCCTGGAAAGTTTTCACGCCCAGATCTTTTCGCTCCGACAAAGCTGAAAGAATATCGGTTGCCGGGGTAATCGGGTATGATCCCAAAAAGAGTTCCAAACCTGCTTTTTCGGCGGCAGCCAGAAGCCCCATCGCCGTAGCGTGGTTACCGTTGATGTTCCGGTATAGTCCTTTTTCGATGGCAGCGGGGTGTACAATATACTGCGGCGTCATATGCTGCATGTTCATCCCGTAATTGTACCCGTCCTTTAAAACTTTCAGGTTAGTTTCAACCACAAGCGGTTTTTTAGCAAACTTCTTTTTCAGGTAAGTCTCAATATAATCGAGGGGGCGGCCAAACATCCAGCATACCAGGCCAAGGGCAAACATATTTTTACTGCGCAATACCGATTTATTGTCCAGCCCGTAGTCCTTCAAACTTTCTCTGGTTAAACTGGTAATTGGAACCGGAATTTTATTGAAATCATCCAAATGACATTCGGCAAACGGATCATTTGTTTTAAAATTCGCCTTTTCCAAATTCTTTTCGGTGAATGAATCCACATCAAAAATGATGGTTCCGCCCGGATTCATAAAACCGGCATTCGCTTTTACAGCCGCCGGATTCATAGCAACCAGCACATGGGCATAATCTCCCGGGGTATTAATCTGTTTTTTTCCAAACTGCACCTGGAAGCCCGATACTCCTCCCACTGTTCCTTGCGGAGCCCTAATCTCGGAAGGATAATCAGGAAAGGTGGAAATATCGTTACCGAAGAGTGCAGAAGTGTCCGAGAATAAGGTTCCGGTCAACTGCATTCCATCTCCTGAATCACCGGAAAATCGTATGGATACTTCCTCAAGCTCAATTACTTTAGCGTCTTTCATGTGACATATTTTTAAAAATCCAATATATTTTCTTTCGATCTCTCATAAAAATGCCCTTAAAAATAATGATTTATAACTCAAAAACATTAAAAAGAATCTTTTTCCGTTAGCGATGCAAACAAAAATAACCATTTATTAATACCTTTTTCATGATCCAACCGATAATTTGAAGGGATTCTTATCTTTGCAAATAATTTAAAATGAATACAGATAATGGCACTTATAAAGTCACTGAGAGGTAAAACACCGGTCATCGGGAACAACTGTTTTTTAGCAGAAACCGCCGCAATTATTGGGGATGTAGAAATCGGCGACCATTGTAGCGTTTGGTACAGCGCAGTCCTGCGCGGTGATGTACATTCGATAAAAATCGGGAGCAATACCAATGTACAGGACGGGGCAGTCATTCATGCTACTTATCAAAAATCGCCGACGAATATCGGGAACCACGTCATCATCGCTCATGGCGCCATCATACATGGTTGCACAATTCATGATCATGTAATGGTTGGAATGAATGCCGTGGTGCTGGACGATGTTGTGGTTGAAAGCAACACGATCATTGCCGCCGGATCGGTTGTAACCAAAGGAACCCGGCTCGAAGGCGGCAGCGTATATGCCGGAATCCCGGCAAAAAAAATAAAAACACTCAGTCCTGAACTGCTTGAAGGAGAACTGCACCGCATCGCAAATGCCTACAGCATGTATGCCGGGTGGTATCAGGAAGATCTATAAACTTTAACTGAATTATTTAAAATGAAACCAACACTACTCATTCTGGCGGCTGGTATGGGAAGCCGTTACGGAGGCTTAAAACAAATCGAACCGGTAGGCCCCAGCGGCGAAACCATCCTCGAATATTCCGTCTTCGATGCCATCCGCGCAGGTTTCGGCAAGGTGGTCTTTGTTATTCGCAAAAGCTTTGCCGACGATTTTAAATTGCGTTTTGAAAGCAAGCTAAAGGGAAAAATTGAAGTTGAATACGTATACCAGGAACTGAATAAGCTTCCGCATGGCTACCAGCTTCCCGAAGAAAGGGAAAAACCCTGGGGGACCGGTCATGCCATTTTAATGGCCAAAGACGTCATTAGAGAACCATTTGCTGCCATAAATGCCGATGATTTTTACGGGGCACAGGCATTCCAGACCATTGCCGGGTTCTTAAAAAATGAAGTGGCTGAAAATCGTTACAGCATGGTTGGTTACCTGCTGCGAAATACCCTGTCAGATTTTGGAACCGTCTCCAGGGGGATCTGCAAAACCGATGAAACCGGAAACCTCGTTGAAATTACCGAACGCCATCAGATTGCACGCGAAGGAAATGCCCTGTTTTTTGCGGACGAACAGGGGCAAAAAGTACAAGTGGACGAAAACACCCCCGTATCCATGAATTTCTGGGGATTTCATCCCAGCTTGTTTGCCCACCTGGAAAATCAGTTCAGGAGTTTTCTGGATGAAAACAAACACTTGCCAAAATCGGAATTTTACATCCCCAGCGTCGTGTTTAACCTGATCAAGTCCGGAGAGGTAAAAGCCAAAGTATTGCAGGCTGACTCGCCATGGTTTGGTGTCACTTACCCCCAGGATAAAGCGTTTGTAACCGAGCAGGTTAAAAAATTATCGGAACAGGGAGTTTACCCTGAAAAGCTTTGGTAGTTAATTGGTCATTGGTCATTAGTCATTAGTCATTGCAGCATGGAGAACTTGCAGCTTGTTCTCTGCGAAACTTTGCGCTTCATGTCGCTCTTTGCGTTAAAAAAGTGCCCAAGTGCCAAAATAAAACTGCGACTTGCTACCGATCTCCCTTCTCCGTTAATCGGTCATAGCGGCATGGAGCCATGGGGCATGGGGCTTGAAACTAGCAGCTTGTAGCTATCAAAGTTGAATTTTTTGGGCATTGACGGCCCGGCCCATGAATAATCCGGCACGGGCCTCAAACAGCTCAACCTGTTCAGTGGTATAATACCCAACCCTGCCGCCTTTTGAGCAGTTTGCATCTATTTCGGGATGCCTTTCCAGGTAGTTGATCAAACTGGCCGAAACAATTTTTCCCTGTTCAATCACCCGGATATCCGGCCGTGGCAAAAACCTCCTTATCTGGTCGATTAACAGCGGATAATGCGTACATCCAAGGATCAGGCTATCAATATCGGGATCCTGCCGGAATAATTGACCGATATTCTTTTCAATGAAGTAGTCTGCCCCCGGCGTACCGATTTCGTCATTTTCAACAATCGGCACCCACATCGGGCAGGCTTGCTGGCTTGTCGTTTTTACCCGGCCGTTTGACCACTTCTCCAACTCAATCGGGTACGAACCGGATGCGACCGTACCCGAAGTAGCCAATACCCCGACATGGCCGTTCCGGGTCAGTTCAGCAGCCGTTTCAACACTTGGCCTGATGACGCCCAGTACGCGCTTATCGGGAGCAAGATGCTGTAAATCAAGCTGCTGGATTGACCGTAAAGCTTTTGCCGATGCCGTATTGCAAGCCAGGATGACCAGGTGGCAGCCCAGATTAAACAGCTTGGTCACCGCTTCGAGCGTATAGGCATAAACCACGTCGAATGAGCGGGTTCCATAAGGTGTACGGGCATTATCACCAAGATAAACAAAATCGTATTGCGGCAGATCGTGCAGAAACTCTTTTAAAACGGTCAGTCCGCCATATCCCGAATCAAAAACGCCAATCGGTTGAAATTCTTTTGCCATAAAAAGCCTTTTTCAGCAAAATTAAAAAAGCCACCTGAAACACAGATGGCTTTTTGCTATATTCGTTTCCGTCATTTTATTTTATGCCCAGTTTAGCTTTAACAAGCGGCAACAAGTCGATACTTGCATTGGATTTGTATAAAACTGCATTGCTGTCGAATACATAAATTACGCCTTGTTCTTTGGCAACGGCTTCTATGGTTTCGTTAGCTTTGTCAAAAATCGGTTCCATCAACTCGCTTTGTTTTTGCTGTAGTTTCTGAGAGGCCGTTGAATTAAAACTTTGAATACGTTGTTGCAGGTTTTGCAGATCTTCTTCCTTTGCCTGGCGGACAAGATCAGTTAATGATTCAACACTTTGCGTGTATTCTCCCAATTTCGTCTGGAATTCCTTTTGCATGGTCGCCAACTGATCTTCCAGTCCTTTGGCTTGTTCTTCCAATGTTTTTTGAGCAGCTGCCGTTTCGGGCATGGCCGAAATTAACGCTTGCGAATCTATATGGGCAAACTTAAGCGTTTGCGCTTGTACCAGTCCTGCTGAAAACAGCACGATCGCGATCAGACAAATTTTGAAAATACTTTTCATGTTATTCCTTGAATTTTAATTTTTGAACACAAATATAGGATATTAATTTTTATAACCAAGTTTTTGAAGCACCTGATCACTCAGGTCGAATTTCGGGTTGGTGTAAACCATCGAAAGGCTTCCGGCTTTATCAAAAATGACCGCATAACTTCCCTCGTTGGCAATTGCCTGAATGGCATTAAATATGTCATCCTGAACAGGTTGAACCAAACCTTGACGCTTTTTAAACAAATCGCCTTCCGGGCCAAAATATTTCCGCTGCAAGGCCTTATAATCTTTCTCTTTCGTAATGATCACATCTTCGCGCCGGCGTTTCATATCATCCGATAATAGAACCGATTCTGCCTGAAAATCTTTATACATTTTCTCGATCTCATTGTACATGGTTTCCAATTCTTTCTGGTATTGTTTCGAGATTTGGTCCAGTTGTTCCTGAGCAGCCGTGTATGCCGGTATATTATTAAGAATATAGTCGGTATCGACAAATGCATATTTCTGAGCCATTGTTGCACCTGCAACAATCAAAAATGCTACAACTAATATGATTCTTTTCATGACTACACTGTTTTTAAGTTTGTACTGGTTCGTTCTTATCAAATACTAAGCCAAATTCGTAACTATCAGAATTGCTGACCCATAACGAAATGAAACTGGCTTCCGCCAACCGATTTATCTCCGTTAACCGGGTCGAATCCATATCCCCAGTCGATCCCCATCAGGCCAAACATGGGCAGAAAGATCCGTACACCAAGTCCGGCAGAGCGTTTCAGGTCGAAGGGGTTGTAATCTTCAAAATTCATCCAGGCATTACCACCTTCAAGGAAGGCCAACAGGTAAATCGTCGCCGATGGTTTCAGGGTAACCGGATAACGCAGCTCCATTGTCAGTTTATCATACAGGTTTGAACCCGTGGTCGGGCTTAAACTGTAGTCCTGATAACCGCGTAATGAGACGATATCCGCACCGTAAAAATTGTAACCCGACATACCGGATCCACCTACCCGGAAGCGTTCAAATGGCGACCGACGGTTTTTGTCATAATATCCCAGGAATCCATATTCAAACTTCGTATGCAATACCAGGTTATTATTACCGGAAACCGGAGTAAACCAAGCTCCTTTTAATTTCCACTTATGATATTCAATCCATTTGTAGCGGTCTTCACTCGACAAAGTAGGATCGCTGTAATCAACCCCGTTAAATAATGAATAGGGAGGAGTAAACTGTAAGCCAAGTGAAATATCCGAACCACGCCGCGAATACAAGGGGTTATCTACGGAGTTACGGCCAAAACTCGTTTTAAAACTGAGGTTGAAAAAGCTACCGCTTCCGTCACCACTGTCGTCGTTCAGAAAATAGTAGTAATTCGCCATATTCTGAAGGTCGTAATGCTGGATGGATGCTTCGTGATAAAGGGTAAAATA
Source organism: Gaoshiqia hydrogeniformans (assembly GCF_049347105.1). GTDB lineage: Bacteria > Bacteroidota > Bacteroidia > Bacteroidales > Prolixibacteraceae > Gaoshiqia > Gaoshiqia hydrogeniformans. The sequence goes on along the minus strand of NZ_CP186334.1, from coordinate 4,229,338 downwards.
ATCATCGGGCCATTTTAACCGGTAACCATACCCCAGGGCCAAAGAGGAGGTGATTTGAATTTGATCATCTTCGCTTTCGCCCGAATAGCTCGAATAAGCGCTTAAAGGATCATAATAACTACCCCCGTAGTAAGATCCATATCCATAGCCATAACCACCATAGCCATAACCGCTTCCGTAAGGGCTGTAAGCCCGGTTATAATAATTATTAGCCGTATAATTGATTTTTGAACGCGAAAACGACACCGAGAAGGAGTTTGGCTTTTTACCCCCCATCCAGGGCTCAACAAATGAAACACTGTAGGATTGATAAAACTTTCCGCTCGTTTGGGCGCGAATACTCAGCGTTTGTCCGTCGCCGGTAGGTAATGGGCGCCAGGCTTCTTTATTGAAAATATTCCGTACGGAGAAGTTCGAAAACCTCAACCCAATGGTACCCACAAACATTCTGGCTCCCCAGCCTCCTGATAATTCAATCTGGTCGTTCGCTTTCTCCTGTAATTCGTATTTTATATCCACCGTCCCGTCTTCAGGCTGTGGAATTGGCACCGGGTTGATGGCTTCCGGATCGAAGTGACCTAATTGAGACAACTCCCTCACCGAACGAATGATATCGGATTTACTGAACAGGTCTCCCGGATACGTTCTCAACTCACGGCGGGCAACATGTTCATGTGTTTTTGTATTACCTTCAATAATGACCCTGTTGATGGTCGCCTGGGTTCCTTCGTAAATCCGCATCTCAAAGTCGATCGAATCGCCCTTGATGTTTGCTTCAACGGGATCAAGGTTAAAGAACAGGTAGCCATTATCCAGGTACAGGTTCCCCACAGCGTCGTCATCGCTGGTTAAACGTTTATCAAGCAGCTTTTGGTCGAACACATCTCCTTTTTTGATACCCAGTTTGGCATCGAGGTACTCTGCCGGGTAAATGGTGTTTCCCATCCATTTAACATCTCCAAAGTAATATTTATTCCCTTCGTCGACCCAAATATCCAAACGAACACGATTTTCGCCGACCGGGGTAATGGTATCGGTTACAATGGTTGCATCGCGATAACCTTTTTCATTATACTTGGCAACAACATTCCGTTTATCTTCCGTGAATTTTTCTTCCAGAAACTTCTTGGTCTTGAAAAAATTCTTAAGTTTCCGGGCATTGGTCTTTTTCATAGCCCGGTTGAGGGTCGCTTCTTTCAGGTTCTCCGTGCCATGAAATACGATTTCGTCCACTTTTACTTTTTCCTTTTTATCGACCCGGATATCAAGGATAACACTGTTTACCTGGGCTGTATCGTCGCGCTGAACAATTCGTACTTCGGTATTCAGGAAGCCCTTTTCCAGAAAAATATTTTTAATGATCCGCTCGGCATTGTTTAGCTGGTTGTCGGTCACCTGGCTTCCTTTCAGCAGAAGGACGCGTTTGGTGATATCATCTTTTTCCGATTTCGAAACACCGAAGAAATTAACATCAGAGAGCCTCGGCCTTTCCTGAAGGTAAATATTCAGCCAAATAAAATTTTCTTCTGCTTTACTTGCCTCAATTTTTACATCCGAAAACATCTGGTGTCCCCAAAGTTTTTTGATGGCATTTGAGATTTCCTCACCCGGGATCATAATTTCGTCGCCAACGGCCAGACCGGAGATTTGGATCAATACATCGGTATCAAGATAACGGATTCCCAGAACATCAATTCCGGCAATGATATATTTTCTGGGGCTGGAGTAATAAATTGAAAAATTTGTCCCTTCTTGCTGAGCATAAGTCCCTAAGCTCAATAAAAATAATACTAAGAAAATTTTCAGTTTTCGCATTTCTGTAAATTGGTTAGCTCTCTATTTGTTGACTGGTTTTTCCAAACCTCCTCTCGCGGTTCTGGAATTCACGAATGGCTTCAAAAAGATCCTCTTTTCTGAAATCGGGCCATAAAGTTGGGGTAAAATAAAATTCGGCATAGGCAATCTGCCATAATAAAAAGTTACTTATCCGGTTTTCCCCGCTGGTACGGATAAGTAATTCCGGGTCTGGAATTCCATTGGTTGCAAGATATGTATCGATTAATTCTTTTTGTATGTCTTCAATGTCGAGTTTCCCGTTCTTTACATCCAAAGCGATGCGTTTAACGGCTTGGGTGATTTCCCATTTTGAACTGTAACTCAGGGCAAGTATGAGCGACAATCCTGTACAGGCAGCTAATTCGTTAATCGACCAGTTGAGTTTCTCCTGCACTTCATCCGGCAAACTGTTGAAATCGCCGATTACATGCAGCGACACATTGCTTTCTTTCAGCTTTGCGGTTTCGTTATTGATCGCCTGTACCAGTAAGCTCATCAGGGCATCGACTTCATCCCGCGGCCGTCCCCAGTTTTCGGTAGAAAAAGCGTATAAGGTCAGGTATTTCAAACCTATTTCGCCTGCCCCTTCAACAACCGAACGAACGGACTCAACGCCATGCTCGTGTCCAAAAGTTCGTTCATTGCCATGAAGGGCGGCCCACCGGCCATTACCATCCATTATTATCGCTACATGTTGAGGTAATTTACCTGTACTGATTTGTTTCTTTAATGTCATCCAAACTAATTTATTTCATCGTACGCAGGGCACTTCTTGCCTCCTCTGTAAAACAGATAGGTGACGTGTATCCCTAAATGAAATGTCCAGTCGTTGTTATGGATCGCATCGGTGTAGGTTGTCCAGTAACCTGCCGCGCCTGAATTAGTTGGACCTTCAGTATAGAATTTTCTCGGATCATCAAGGTTATCCATTCTGTCATCCAAATATTTTCTCAGTTGTGCCTCCATTCCAACAGCCATACGTTCACCAATGTTGAACTTGAAACCGAATCCCAGCGGAATATTGACACCCGTAACCGTTTCTTTATAAGCATCTGCATACTCAGGTGGCAGCGCCGGAGCCGATGCATTCAAATAGGCAACCACTCCTGTCAACGCAACCGGATCATACTCGTAAGGGTAAACGCTTACCCCCAGGCCTCCCATCAGGTAGGTCGTAATCCAGTGCTTTTTGCTTCCCATGATGTACCGAAAAAAGTTAAACTCATACATCAATGAAAGATCGGTTACTGTCTTACTGAAATCCCACGGATGAGACTCAAATGCTCCTGTTGCATTTATATTTCCCAGCATAACCGTAGCGCGAACACTTTCACGCGGATTAAAATTATACCGGACAAACACTGCTCCTGCAGGCCCCAAAGAACTTTGGTGTTCAATTTCCGTCATGTCTCCGGTGTAACTTCCAATGCCACCCCAAATACCAATGTCTGCTGTCTTTTGTGCTGATAAAATTTCAAACACGAATAAACTGACTGCAAGTAAAAACAATCTCTTCATTGACTTTTTTATTTACATGAAAGGTTATAATAAAAAAGACAGCTTCGCATTTTGTTCCGGCATTAAAATCTACATTTTAAACATAACACCTTTCAAGAGCTACAAAAGTAATATAATTCTCAAAACATCATGCCCACTGCCTATTATAAAACCGAAATAGAGGTTAAAAATTGTTAAGCATGCAATTAATTTCTTTTGTCGGTGCCCCACATCAGTTTGTTACGAAGTGTACTGAAAAATCCGTGTCCGGCAAGCTTCAGTGTTTTCACCTGGAAGTCGGCCTTCCTGATCTTTATTTCGCCGGGAAAATTCACCGCTTCGGAGCGCGAATCAAGTGAAGCCAGAAATTGCTGCCCCCGTCCTTCCACCCTCAGGGTCAGCTTATTGTAATCGGGCACAACAATGGGACGCATGGTCAGGTTATGGGGTGCGATCGGCGTGATGATGATGCTCTTGGAATCGGGGGTAAGAATGGGCCCGCCCACGCTCAACGAATAGGCTGTCGACCCGGTAGGGGTAGCAATGATTAGGCCGTCGGCCCAATAGGTCGTCAGGTACTCGCCATTTAAATAGGTATGGATATTTATCATCGAAGAGGTATCCATTTTTGTAACGGTAATCTCATTCAGGGCATAGTTGAAATCACCAAACAAATCAGGTTCTCCGTCAACCTGCAATACCGAACGTTCCTCTATTTCAAAGTTGTTGTTCAGAACATGATCGATGGCCTCGCCCATATCTTCACGCGAAATGGCTGATAAAAACCCCATTCGCCCCAAATTAATGCCGATAACCGGAATGGATTTATTCTTCAGGGTAAGAATTGATTTTAAAAAGGTTCCGTCGCCGCCAATACTGAAAAGGTAACGGACAGTCGCGGGCAATTCGTGCCCCGAAATAAAAACGCCCGCAATATCGGGTTGGATACTGCATTGCTCTTTCACAAACTCTAAAAAAGGTTTATACAAATACACTTTGATTTGCCGTTCCTTCAGCAATAAAAAAAGCCTGGCTAAATCAGGCGAAAACGAGGGGTCGATGCTCAAACCAAAAATCGCGATAATCATATCCGTTTTATATTCTAAATGTTCAGGTACTTCATCAACAATTCAAAGCGGTCGTCGTACATATGTTTTAACACGGAGTCATCCATGAAAACAGCCTTTATCTGGTAATCGTACCGCACAAAAGTTTGGATCACCGGAGAAAGGTCGATCAGGTTAACCTTTAAGGTAACGGTAATTTCTTTTGAATCATCGCCCCGCGAAACATAAAGGCTCAGAATTTTGGCATCATTTCCCTCTACAATCCGGGCAATTTCAGCCAGCGAATAATCGATCGGATTCAATTCTAGCACAATCACTCCTCCGGGTTCCTTTACAGCAACCAAATCGGCAAACTGCTGGGCCATGTCAAAAACCGTGATCACCCCCGTATATTGTTGGTCCAGGCTCAACACGGGAACCACTGATATTTTCAACTCCGAAACAACCGAAACAACTTCGTAAATATGCTGGTTAACGCGAACGTAAGGGTGAAGCATAAACTCGAGACACTCCCCCATCAGCCGTTCGGTCAGGTTCAGATCATAGATCGATTTGTCCGAAATCAAACCCAGGTACTCATGATTATCGACAACCGGCAAGTGCGAAATCCGGAAGATTTCCATCCAGTTCAAGGCTTTTTGCCCGTTGTCGGTTAACCTCAGCGAGGGAATCACATCTGATATGAGTTCTTTTGCCAACAAAACTTTTCAAGTTTGAATTCTGCTTCTTTCAATAGTAAATTGTAACTTGCAGCCCTATTTCATATGATTATGACCAGACTAAGTGTAAATATAAACAAAATAGCAACATTAAGAAATTCCCGGGGAGGATCAATCCCGAGCGTTGTTGATGCTGCAATTAACTGTCAAAAATTTGGAGCAGAAGGCATTACCGTTCATCCCCGCCCCGACGAACGACATATTCGACGGCAAGATGTATACGACATTAAACCTCACATTACCACCGAATTAAACATAGAAGGATATCCGGATGAAGATTTTTTAAAATTGGTGATCGATGTGAAAGCCGACCAGGTAACCCTAGTCCCCGACGCACCGGGGCAATTAACATCCGACCATGGTTGGGATACCGTTAAACACGAGGCTTTCCTGACCGAAGTGATCAAACGCCTGCAGGGACATAAAATCCGGACATCTATTTTTGTTGACCCCGATCTGAAAATGATTGAAGGAGCAAAAAGAGTGGGGACAAACCGCATTGAATTATATACCGAACCGTATGCCGCTAATTATAAAGCTGACCCTGAAAAAGCCATTGCTCCTTTTCTTAAGGCAGCCAAACTGGCAAAAGAACTGGGTTTAGGCCTCAATGCCGGACACGATTTGAACCTGAAGAACCTAAAATACTTCACCGATATGATCCCGGACATTGAAGAAGTCTCCATCGGACATGCCTTGATTGCCGACGCCTTATATCTTGGACTTCGCAATACCATTAATGAATACCTGGAGTGCATTAAACCTTGACATTGGTTATGGATTTATTTTTCAGGGAAGAAGGCCGGGGTGAAAACAACATCGTGATTGTGCACGGGTTGTATGGCTCGTCAGACAACTGGCTGACTGTTGGAAAAAAATTAGGCGCACGTTACCATGTTTTTCTGGTCGATCAACGGAATCATGGCCGTTCGCCCAATTCGCCCGTACACTCGTACGAAAGCATGAAAGACGACCTGGCCGATTTTTTTGAAGACCGGCAACTGGAAAAAGCCACGCTGATCGGTCACAGCATGGGCGGGAAAACGGCCATGTACTTCGCAGCCGAATACCCCGAAAAGGTAGAAAAGCTGGTGGTCGTTGACATCGCGCCAAAAGATTACATGAACTATCGCGAAACCAGCCAGTATTACCAGCACGAACTTATTTTACAATCGCTCCGTGAATTTTGCAACCACCGCGAAGATTACCCGGCACGGGAAGATATTGCCGGTTTTCTGGAACTCAGGTTGGGGAACCCGGAGTTGGTCCGGTTTCTTTTAAAAAGTATTTATCTGAACAAAGAAACCAACTTGTTTGATTGTCGTTTTAATGTGGATGTCCTGTACGATTCGCTTGATGAAATCGTCAGCGGGGTAAATTACCGCTGGCTCGAAGACCGTATCCCCATCGTTGGTTACCCGGTTTTGTTTATCCGGGGCGAAAAATCGAACTATCTGGAAGCTGAAGATGAAATCATCATCAAAAAAATATACCCGGAAGCGCAAATTGTAAGCATCCCCGGTGCAGGCCACTGGCTTCATGCAGAGCAGCCAGCACTGTTTTGGGACACCTTGCAGCGGTTTATTTAAAATACTACAAAAACGATCTGTCCGTACAGGTCAATTAATCTTCAATTTTATCCGCGAATTTTGGTTTTAAGGTGATCAGTTGTAAAATAACAGCCAAGGCAACCGGTATGGCCAAAAAAGCCAAATCATGCCCCAGATTACCTGCATCCGTTGATTTACCCAGCCAACTGGTGATAAAAGCCCCCGCAAAAACACCGGTCATATTCATCAGTCCGTAACCGGCGGCACGGTGGCGCGGCGATACAAACTGGCATAAAATGGGCATGTTATTCGCGTCGAACATGCCGTAACCAATCCCAAACAACATGCCACCGCCAACGACAAAAGAAAAGCTGTGCCCGAAACCCAAAAGCACCAGCGCCGGAATCATCAGGGTTAGTCCAATGGCGCCGGTGTAGATCCTCCCGCGCAGGTTGTGTACGATCCAGCGGTCGGCCAGGATACCGCCGCCAATCACGCCGATAAATGATGAGAATGCAATGGTGAAGGTGCTAAGCGGTCCGGCCATTGACATATCAATTCCCAAACTTTCGGAGAACAAGGTTGGCAGCCAGTTCTTAGTCGCCCAGCCCGGAAAACTGGGAGCTGCAAAATAGAACAAAATCACCCAAAAACTGACCGTTCCGAGCAGCAAGCTCAAACTGTGTTTCACCGATTTAAAACCTGATGCAAACCGGTCTGGTTCGTTTGGTTTAATTTCGGGAGTTCGTTTTTCCTTTAAGAATACCAACAGCACAACACTGTATAAAATACCCGCCAAGCCAAAACTGTGAAACGCTGTTTGCCAGGTCCAGGTGTGTGCCACCGTGGCGCCAAAACCGCCCAAGGCCTGCCCGAAATATAAACCCGTCATATGAATGCCCACGGCCAGCGAACGCGTGTTGCCCCGGTGATAATCGGCAATCAACGCCAAGCCTGCCGGGATATACAGGGCTTCGCTCACCCCCATCACAGCCCGCAACACATACAACTGATCAAAAGAGGTGGCATAGCCCATCGCCAGGGTTACGCCCGACCATACACCAAGGCTGCCTACAATCAGCCACTTTCGGTTAACCCGGTCGGCAATCAGTCCCGCCATCGGGCTCATCAGTCCGTATATCCACAGGAAGACGGCCATCAACCGGCCAAAATTCTCGGCAGTTTCCAACTCTTTGATGTCTCCCATCATTGCCACTTTCATAGTCGACAGCATCTGCCTGTCCATGTAGTTCAGCAGAGCGACTACCCACAAAAGGCCGACTAGCAGCCAGGGATACCATTTCTTTTCGTTGATTTGCATGTTTTTCTTTTATTCTGAAATGTTTACAGAAGGTTTGTCAGATGATCCGTTTATTTTTTCCAGTGTTTTCCATACCTGAAACAATCCGCGAGGCACATGAAAACAACCTTTCCACTTTCCGCCTTTCAGCGGCAATAACACTTCGCCCCGGCGGTTCAGGTAACCAAACCACTCATCGTGTTCAGGATCGGCAAAATGCGACCAGGTATAATGATGCACTTTTTCAAACCAGCGCATACATTCCTCATTCTGAGTATGATAATAACCTTTAATCAGACTGATTAATGTTTCCACATGTACCCACCACAGCTTTTGGTCCCACTCGAGTTGTTGCGGCGGGTTTCCCTTGATGTCCAGGAAATAAAAAATTCCGCCAAATTCTTTATCCCAGCCATAATTCAATGTCCTGAGCAGAATCGTCACTGCTTTTTCCATCAGCGCCCGGTCGTTTTGACGTTCAGCCAGGTCCATCATAAACCACATGGCCTCGATGGCGTGCCCGGGATTTAACAAGCGGCCTTCAAAAGAGTCAGAAAAGCTACCATCCGGATTTACATTTTCCAGGATCAAGCCGGAATCCGGCTGGTAGAAAACGTCCATTACTTCATGTATGGCCTGGTCAATGGTTTGATCAACCAGCGCTTTCGGTATCAAATGTTCAATTTCGAGCGCCAGATTACTCAGAATCATCGGCAGCGAAAAACCTTTCAATGGCCGGATTTCCGGAACCAGTTTATTGAATCGCCCTTTCGGATTGTCCCGACGCGCCAGAATATTGTCAAACGTACGTTTCGCCAGATCGGCATATTCGTCGTTACCGGTAGCCCGGTAAAGCTGGCCAAAAGCCATCGTCGCAAAACAATCCGAGAAAATGTTGTACGGCTGCACCAGCGGCTTACCTTCGCGGGTCAGCGAAAAGTACCAGTGAAGCTGTCCGTCGTGACCGTATTGTTGCAAAAAACGGGCGCCATGTTCGGCCATTTCCAGCCATTGTGATTTTTGTTCCACCTTGTTGTACAACGACGAAAACATCCATACCTGCCGGGCCTGAAGCCACACAAACTTGTCGGTGTCAAACACCTTTCCCTGCCGGTCGAGACAGGTGAAATACCCGCCAAACTGCTCATCTTTCGAATTTTTTTCCCAGAAAGGAACGACCTTTTCATGCAATTCCTTTTGGTAGATTGATGCTGTTTTATTTAAATCCAGATTCATTATCCTGCTTTTTTGTGATGAACGGCGCCAGTGCAACTGAACTACTCGTCCAACGAAATTTTTCCCCTCGTGATTACTGCGGACCGTACCCCCGGACGGATTTCGCCGCATGGAATGATGATTTGCCGGTCCCACCAGAAGGCATTTGTGGTAACCTGGGCCATGCCTTCCAACCTGCTAATCCTGATTAACTTACCGGTCAGTGTATTAAACAGATAAACATCCTTCGAAAAGCCCGGATGATTGGTCAGGTTGTGCGCTTTTTGCCGCTGAATTCTCTCTCGCTCATCCGGGCTTTCCGCTTTGGCAGCAGCATCAATCAACCTTTCAGTTTGATTAAAGATAACGCCCTTATCTCCTCCAAAAAGCAAAATACCATGCTCTCCTGCAGCCAGTCCGGTTCCGGCTGATAAGCCAAAAGCCGGTTCATCGTCCACCTGAAGTGTTCCGGCTTTCAGCCATTTCTGCTCCGACGGAATGTATTTCCAGATATCGCTCAGGAAAGTTGAAGTGATACCCGTTTTATTCCGTCCGCCCAACACATAAATGCAATCTTCGTTCCCGTCAAACTGACAGGCTACCACCGCATGAGAAAGCGGAACAGGCAACTCAGGAAGCGTTTGCCATTTCAAGTCTGTAGCTGACAAATCGATTGACAGAAAATGGTTCGTTGCTCCGGAAAAACCGAGCCCTCCGGCTAAATAAACCCTGCTTCCAGAGATTGCTGCTCCTGAACATGAAAGAGCAACCGGTAAGTCCGGAAAATCGATCAACCGAACGGCATCCCCTTCCACCGAAAGCATAAAAGTCAGGGAAACAGGTCCCTCAGCCGTTTCGCCGCCGATGCTTAAAATACCTTTCCCGGTGGAAATACAGGCGCAGTAAGCCATCGGGGAAGGCAATTTCCATTCAGGTTGAGACCATTCCAACTGGGTGCCTGCTCTTTTTGTAAGGATATAACAATCATCATGATACAACTTTATTCCTCCCTGCCAGGGCATGGCATCTTCAAAATTTGTTCCTCCGGCAATCAACAGGTGATTTTGATAAACTCCGGCCACCGGCCCGGCCAAACCGGGCTGAATCTTCTGCCCTGTTGCCGGGGGAATAATGCCCAACGTGTCCCATGTAATTTTCATATCCATCCTTTCTGTTGGTTGATTTGGATTGCACGACTGGCAAAGCAGTCCCATCATCCAAATCCACATCCACTTTTTCACGTCTTAAAATTTAGAGAATAAATCTTCCATATTCAGCGCCTTCACATCCGTTTCGAATAACTGACGGGCACCCTCGCTCATATTTCTCACCGGCAAACGGAATTCGCCGCATTCCAGTCCAACATAACGCATATAAGCCTTTCCGGTGGCAATGCCCCCGTATTTGCCCAGCAGGCGGATCATGTCGATCGACAGTTGCTGCAACTTCCGGGCTTCAGCCAGGTTCCCTTCATCGTATGCCCTGATGAGATGATGGTAAAGCGGCGCTGCATAATTGAACGTACTTCCAACTCCCCCGCGAGCGCCCAGCACAAGGGCCGACAGCAGGTTTTCATCGCGTCCCCACAACATATCGTATTTACCTTCTTTAAAGCTCATACAACTCAAAAAGTCCATAAAATCTTCGTGCGTGTATTTAACTCCAACCAGGTTCGGAATCATCGCATCGGCTTCCTGCAAAAAATCCAACATCGACACGTTGCAGCCGGTCAACACCGGAATATGGTAAAAGTACACCGGCATTTCGGGCACCGATTCAGCCACTTTGGCACAAAACTCGGCCAAAGCCTTCGCTGAACCCGGTTTGAAGTAGAACGGCGCCAGGATCGCGATGGCATCTACACCCATCGCAGCCGATGCCCGGGCACTGTCAATACATTCGGCATACGAAGTACCGCCAACCAGGTTAATCACCTTCAGTCCTTTCTTCTTTTTATTCTGAGCGGTCCAGGCTTCGGTAATTTTTTCCTTCTCCTTTTGTGAAAGCGATACGCCTTCGCCGGTTGAGCCGTTGATAAACGCTCCAACAACCTCATTTTTAATCAGGAAGTCGTAATAAGCGGGTATCTGATCAATATTTAGCCCGCCGTTTGGAAACATCGGGGCAAATGGCGCCGCGATAAGTCCTTCCATTTTGTTATTCATAATTTTATTGTTTCAAAACCATTATTTAATCAAATCACCCAGCAGCGCACTTATCGGCACTTTCTGGAAGTAAAGTTCTTTCACGCCTTCGTACAAAATACCAATCGTTTGTTCATCAACCATGGTCAGGCACGAATACCCGTATCCGGCTGCCTCATTCAGTTCAAGCTGGAATTCTTCGGGCCAGGTAAGCCCTTCATCCAGACTGGCTTTGATGGTCATGTTGGTTCGCTGGTTTTTGTGGTTCGGGTTTGAAAAGAATAATACCCGTTTGGTTTGGCCCTCCGTATCCAGATCAGCGGAAATGATGCTGGCCATGCAATTGGATTCCGGCAAAGCCGAATTAGATGACGGGTGTACCGTCCAGGTTTTGCCAAGATCATTGGTTATAGCCACTGCCCTGCCGTTGCTGTCTCCTTTATCCTGCCGGTTTCGGTCGTCGCGCATGTTCAGCATCAGGCTGCCGTCGGTCAGTTGAACCACCTGCGCTTCGGTGGTGTTGGATTTGGCGCCGGAACCAATCTGCCAGTTTTTTCCACCATCCGTACTGTACACAATGGTGGAATGACTGGTATATTGACCGCCGTCAAGCGCTTTTTCGCCCAAATCGGCTTTAAACTGCGCCGGAAAAACCAGGGTTCCGTCGTCAAGGGTAATTCCGCGTCCGGGACCTTGCAGCAACAATTGCCACGAAGGGTCTTTAATTTGTTCGGTGATATTGATTGGTTCCGACCAGGTTAAACCGTCGTCGGTGCTTTTTGTCAGGATAAACTGCCCGGTCTCTTCCGGGTTCAATCCCGGTTTCGATGCCCACCAAAGCATTTGATCGGGCGCCGATCCGCTCATCCACAGCGCGGCAACCCAAATCGTATGGGTATGATGATCGTAAAGAACACAGGGGTCGCCAATGCCGTTGAGTTGTTCCGAACGTCCTCCCCATTCGCCCATGTCCAGAATTACCTTCATCGGCTCCCAGTTTTGTCCCCCGTCGATGCTGCGGCTCATCCCAATATCAATATCTTCCTGTAAATCTTTGCTGTTGTTGTACCGGTTGTCGTAAACGGCGACAAACGTTCCATTGCCGGTCGTCACCAGGCCCGGAATGCGGTACGTATCGCAGTTGTCCTGTCCGGCTTCACGGATGACTTTCGCCAAACGATAGCGATGTTTTTTATCGGCTTCAACAGTTAATTTTTTATCCTTTCCAAAATGCAGTACCACTTTCTCCACCTGCACGATTTGTTCCAGCCCGGCATCCTCTTTCACCCCGAAACTGAAAGAAAGCGTATGGACACCTTCTCCAAGTTCGAGCAAACCGTTCAGCTTAAGTGGCGAAGCAATCGTTCCGGTTTCTCCAAATAAGGATTCTTCGGTATGATCCCCGGCAATCGTCGTTAGGTTTGCCGTCACGGCATCCAGTATTCCGCCTGATCCGGCTTCGGCGAAAAACAACTCAACGGATTTCAGCTCCAGCGAACTCGTCTCGCCGGCGACCGTAAAACTAAATTCAAGCGCCTCTGGATTATCCCTCCCTGCAACAAGAGGCACATTAGGCTGAAGTATGCGGGCATCATGGATGACCTGAATATCTTTGCTGTCTGAACAGCTCCAAAAAGCAGTCGCCAGACACACCAGTGCAATTAATTGATTTTTGCTCATTAAAACAGGTGTTAGATTATCGATCAGCTTAAATTTAAGGAATTAAGTTCCTGCAAAAAAATATTTAATTGAATACATGGAGGAGCTGTTCTGGAAGTCCTCCATGTATTTCAAAAACTGATCAAATTGATTTGCTGTTTAATTATTATAACCCGGGTTTTGCTCCAGAAGCGGATCACCGTTTAATACATTGACATCGATCGGCCACAAAATCATATACGCCTTATCCGATGTCAGAACCGGCGCCGGGCCTTCTCCGTAAACGCCCGCATAATTTGCATCGGCGGTAAACACCAGCGATTTTTTACCGGCATCCTGCATCCTGATCAGATCGAACCAACGCGAACCTTCGTTCACGAACTCCTTGTCGCGTTCTTTCAGAATCGCTTTTTCGTTCTCTTCAAACGTTCCGCCAGTGTATACCGGGTATTCGCTGCCATAGGCCCTGGCACGAATCTGGTTGATGTATGCTGCAGGATCGCCGCCTAAGCCATTTTCAATTTCAGCCAACATCAGGATGGCATCAGCATACCTGAAGATCACGATATCGGAATCATAGGCCCGGGTTCCCAGTGTTGTTGAGTAATTGCCAATAAGTTTTTTCATCGCTGCGCCGTGCACTGCCCGGATGTATTCAAAGAATGTACCGCTGCGGCGGGTGTCAGTCGGATCGAAACTTTTCACAAACGACTCTTTATACTCATGGCGCATGACGCCTCCATTGACCAGGTTCAGCGGATCGGATGTGAACGGGTTACCGTCGGTATCGGTAGCACTTGCCAACAAATCGTTAGGCTGATAGAGGAAATTGTGCCCCCAGTTGGTTGATTCTTCCCGGTCGAAATACAGTGCAAAAATCACTTCACTATTCGCCTTTTGAGTAAAAATTTTTGAAAAATCGGTCATAAGCGAGAAATTGCCGCCCATTACTTTCTGTAATGCAGTTTTGGCTGTCTGCAAATCGGCTGCGCCGGTTGCGGTATGATTACCGGTGGTTACTTTGGCCGACCATAAATAAATATGGGCTTTCAACATGGCCGTGGCATAAGGAGACCATAAGTATTTGCCGGCTACTGCCGTGCTGTTTCCAAAAGAACTCTCCGATTTGTTGATATCGGCTTTTATCTGGTCCAGCGTTTCGGCTGCGGTAGAACGGGCCAGGTACAGGTTCTCAGCCTGAATAACGCCTCCCAACACCTTCACCGTTAATTCGAGCGGAACCCCGCCGTATGTCCGGTACAGCATAAAATAGTACAGCGACCTTAAACCATAGGCCTGCCCCAGGTAATAACCTTTTTTATCGGCCGTTAAAAATTCGGCCCCATCTTCCACACTTTGAATAAAGTGATTGACTTGCAGTAATTTGGCATAAATACCGTACCAGTTTGAAATTCCGGTGCTGGTTGCCGTAAACGTGTTTGCTTTGATAGGCGCTTCATTATCCATAGACGTTCCCATGGACGAAGTTCCCAGTCTCAATGTTCCTCCGCGGGCTTCGCCCAGGTAGTAAAACATTTGGTACATCGACCTCAAATCCTGGTGGAGGCCCACCATAAAACTTTCCACCTGGGATTCATTATTCCAGAAGTTACCGGAACCGTAGTAATCAATCGGGCCCAAATCGAGTGTATCATCGCAGCCGGAAAAGGAAACTGCTGCTACAATCACCATCAAACTATAAAGTATTTTTTTCATAATAATCTCGTGTTTTCTGATTAAAACGTAAAGTTTGCGCCGAAAATAATGGTGCGCGGCAGGGAATATCCTCCCCATCCGTCAGCGCCGTATTCAGGCGAATAAATATTCTTAGCCGCCGTCCAGTAACCCAGATTCTGACCTGTCACTGAAAATTCCAAACCTTCCATATTCATCTTTTTAACAAGATTTGCCGGCAAACGGTACGAAAGGCTTATCTCGCGGAAAGCAAGGTAATCTCCGTCGTAAATGAACATTGACGAGTTACGGGCGTAATTGCGTTTGCCTAACTGGTCGGCCCATACATAAACAGGATATTTTCCGTTGGGATTACTCTCCGACCAGGTGTTCTTCACCTTTTCGATCGTATTATAGGTTCCCTGCATGTTGCCCATAATCCAGGGGAAGCGGGTATCGGTAACCACGTGCCCTAAAGCAAAGTCGGTACGGACATTTAAGGTGAGGTTTTTCCAGCTCAGGCTGGTTGAAAGACCACCGGTCCAGGTGGGCATGGTATTTCCAATTTTTACCAGATCGAAGTTATCAAGCACATCGTCTCCGTTCACATCCAGGAATTTAACATCGCCGGGTTGAACAGGAAGGCCTGTTCCCTGTGTGCCGGCCTCATAAACAGCATCCCATGAACTTGTTCCGTAAAGGAAGCGGTTGTTGGAGCCATTGTTCCCGGTTGATTTATCAAGCCAGTTTGCCGGGATTTCACTGGCATTCGCATAAATACCCAACGCTTTGAAAGCATAAACATCGCCAGGACGCTTTCCCTCCTGGTAGCCGCCTACCCAGGTTAAGTTGCCGTCGCGATCATAAACCTGGAAAGCATTCTGTCGATTATTCTCCAACCCGTTGTAAGGAAGTGAAACAATTTCGTTTTTATTACGCGCAGCATTTGCATTAACACTCCACTTCCAATCCTTCCTGTTTAGCAGTCGGGCCCCGGCTTCTATTTCTATCCCTTGATTTTTGATTTCACCATTATTTGAACGGTAAGTGGAGATCCCTGAATGAGAAGGAAGGGTGATATCAGCAAATTTATCTTTTGTAAGACGATCATAGTAGGTTAAACTCAGGTTATAGCGATTTTTTATGAAACCTAAATCCAAACCCAGCTCAGCAGTTCTCGAACGTTCCCATTTCAATCCGGGGTTTGGCAGGGAACTAATCAGGAACCCTGTTTCACCGGCATATTTATTACTGGTATAAGCGCCCTGCACGTAATAGTTTCCGATACCGGACACGTTGCCGTTTAACCCATAACTTGAACGCAGTTTGGCAAAAGAGATCAGATCGCTGAACTGCTCCATAAACTCCTCTTTGCTCATCACCCAACCCACCGATATGCCGGGGAAAGTCCCCCAACGGTTATCGGAAGCGAGTTTTGAATAACCATCATGACGGAGAACGCCCGAAAGCAAATATTTGCCGTCATAATCATAATTGAGCCTGCCAAAGAACGACATAATACGCTGGCGACTGTGCCACGAGTCGATTGTACGGGCCCCCTCATCCGTCGAGGTGTACTGTAAATCCATAAAATCATCGGTCGGGGCTCCGTATCCACCCGCGTAAAAACCTTTGTTGTAAGAATCGTAATATTCAAAACCGCCCATGACCGCTATGTTATGAAGATCTTTCACGGTAAGATCGTAATTCAGAATTCCATTGTACGTTTGGTCTAAAGTACGGTCGAACTGCGCGGAGGAATTCCGTGTAGTGTTGTACCTTGGCCCCACATTAGTCATATAATCTTTATTAAACGACTCATATTTGGCTTCGTTGAAGTACCAGTTGGCCGCAACTTTAAAATAAAGCCCTTTTATCAAATCTATTTTAAACGATTGATTTAAGGTAAACTTATCGGTATTCTTGCTGCGATAAAATTTATCGGCATTAATTTTCTGATTGGCATCTTCCGTGCCACGGGTACCAATCAGCCATTCGCCATTTTCGTTGGTGCCCCGGAATGTTGGAGGCAAGGAGAAAATCCTTGAGAAATAGTTCTGTTCCGAAGTGGCCGTTTCGGGCAAATCGCGCCATTTGGCATCGGCAAAATTAAATGATGAATAGGAGGTTAACCAGTCGCGTATTTTATAATCGGCATTAAACAAAAAGGTAATCCGCTGATACCAGTTCTCAATAGCAGTACCATTGCTGTAGTTGTAACCTAAACCGGCATAATAATGTCCGTTATCGTTCCCTCCGCTAAAATTGATATTATAATCCTGAGACATGGATGGGTCGCGCAGGTTAACATCGGAAAGATGAAACTCTTTGAAAATAATCTCCTGATCATAAGCAGAGCTGTAGGCCGCCAATGGATCAGTCATTTTTCGCCATCCTTTATTGAGCAAGAAAGCCAGATCATCCGTATAGACCATTGGGCTCCACACTGCGGCTGAATTCTTGTTCCCGTCAAGAACATTTCCTTCGGCGTCGAAGTATCGGTTGCCGGTACCGTAAGGCTGGGCGGCCGACAAACTGTTCAGGTTGGTTGTACCCGTCCAGTTTCCGGCTTTAGTCTGGTAGATATTTGAGGAACGCCAATAGGCGGTACGCATATAAGTCAGGTAGTCTTCTGCTCCCAAAAAATCATAAATCCCTTCGTTATAGTAGTTCAAGCCCACTTTTGCCGAAAATTCGATTTTGCCGGCTCCTGTCTTTCCTTTTTTGGTGGTAATGAGGATAACGCCATTATTGGCGCGGGCACCGTAAATAGCCGTTGCACCTGCATCCTTCATCACCTCCATCGATTCAATATCGTTGGGGTTAATATCGCTCATCGTGCGGATTTGCCCGTCAACAATCACCAACGGAGAACCGGTTCCGTTGAGGTTGGTGCCACCGCGAAGAATGAGCGTAGGTGTGGCTCCCGGGTTACCCGACGTTTGTTGTACCACTAGTCCCGCCACTGCACCCGAAAGCGCCTGTGCCGGATTCGAATGTAACCCAATAGACAGAGCCTCTTCCTTTACTTTAGAAATGGAGTTCGTTACCTTCGAGCGGACCTGTTGACCGCCGTAGGCCAAAACAACGACTTCATCAATTGCGGTTGTCAAGGTTTTCATGGCGACATGAATGACATCCGAGTCGCCTATCCTCACCACCTGATGTTCAAACCCGACCATCGAAAATTCCAATTGTGTCGTTCCTGCCGGAACAGTTAATGAATAATTCCCGTCAAAATCACTGATCGTCCCGGTTGTGGTCCCCGAAACCACCACGGTAGTGCCCGGTAATGGCTCGCCACTGTCGGCCTCAGTAATACACCCGGTGATACGATGCTGGGCAAAGGTGTAGCTACTCATCAGCGACAGCAGCAACAATAAACTGATTAACAGCGTTTTTTCTTTCATTTTTCCCATTGGTTTTAGTTTTTCATTTTATATTTTTGTCTTATGTACTACATAATACGCAACAAAAATAGAAATTGTATTTTTTATTCCAAACATTTTTCCGAAATTTGCGTCTTATGTCCTACATATTATAAAACACATTTTATGAGCCAAGACGATAAAACCCTGTTAACCGCTATTGACACAAGGAGTTTAGTTGATAAAGTGGAAATGAATTTGGTAGATTTTTTTAAACGAAAAGCCCTGCAACCCGGCGATGTCATTCCGAAGGAAATAGAATTGGCCAACGCGATGGGTGTCAGCCGTACCGTCATCCGGGAATCGTTGAACCGTTTAAAAACGATGGGAATGATCGAATCCAAAAAACACATCGGAACAGTGATCACCAGTCCGGATATCTCTTCACTCCTCGAAAAATCGATGATTCCCCACATCCTCGACAACAGCACGCTGAAGGATATCTTTGAACTCCGGCTCGTCCTCGAAATCGGCATGGGAGATTTGATTTTCAGGCACATTAAAGCCAACGACATCAAAGAATTGGAGGAAATTGTTGATCAGGAGCCTGAATTCAGCGAAGATATTCTTTTTGATATCAGCCACGAGATTACCTTTCATGGCAAGCTGTACGAAATCACCGGGAACAAGACGCTGAAGAATTTTCAGAAACTGTTGCTACCCGTATTTAACTATGTATACGACAGTGGATTGATACACAAAAATGTTAGCAATAAAAGGTATGTTTCTCACAAAGGGATTGTCAACATCTTAAAAAACGGTTCTCCTGATGAATTCCGTGTAGCCATGAGAAAACACCTGGAGAACCATTTTCAACGGATACTGACCCTTGAGCAGCACGGGACCAGACAAACCGAATAAGGCAGAATTGTTTTACGCTTTCGCGAAGCGCTGTTGATTCCGGCAAATAATGCCCCCGTAATAGGCAATAACGAGGAAGGCCATAGCCGGAACCCAATAAGCCAGTTTGATGCTTCCTGACTGATCGGAAACAATTCCCTGTATCTGAGTGAGAACAGCTGCCCCGGCAATGGCCATTACCATTCCGGCCCCTCCCATTTTTGTGTCGTTGCCCAAACCGGCAATTCCCAATCCGTAGATCGTGGGAAACATCAGCGACATACAGCCTGAAATTCCGATCAACGCATAAACCCCGATCCAGCCGCTGGCATAAATAACCACCAGGCTGCAAACAACTGCAACCAGCGCGAGGCCGGTCAGCAACAGGCGCGGTTTGATAAATTTCATCAGGCCCGTACTGATAAAACGAACCATGACAAACAGAATCAGGGAGATGATATAATAAGTAGCTCCCGCCTGCTCCGGTGTCCGGGGAAGTAAGGCATCGAGTCCCATCCATTCAAACAAATTATAAAAACCTGCGGCCAATGGTTCGAGATTACGCAAACCGATAATAATTTCGCCGGATGAGGCGTCTTTTCCCAAACGGGCGACCACATCTTCAAGCTGCAGTTGCTGCATGACGTACCGGATGATAAACGACCACACAGCTATTTGAGCGCCCACATAAAAGAACTGGGCGACTACACCCCACACATAATTCTTATTCTTTTTCAGCCGCTTGAGTGTGCCTTTAAAATCAAGATTTTTATCATCCTCCCTCAGTTTGGGCATCCGGGTAAAATAAATCGCGATAAGCAGGCCAACAATGACGACACCTACAGCTATATAGGCCATGGTGACGGCATTTAGCTCGGCCCCCTGTATTTTGATTAACTCTTCTGCCGGAAGGGCTGCCCGGTCGGCTGCGCTCATGGTATTTAACTGCGAAAGGATAAAAACCTGACTAACGACCACTCCGGTTATCGCTCCAAACGGGTTAAACGATTGGGCAAAGTTTAACCGCTGCGTGGCCGTCTCTTCGGGCCCGATTGCACAAACATATGAGTTGGCTGAAGTTTCAAGAATGGAAAGTCCGGCAAAAAGAACCAGGATCGCCAGCAAAAACATCAAAAAACTGATGTTGATATTCCAGCCGGCAATCAGCATCGCGGGATAAAACAGGAATGTGCCCAGCGCATACATGCCCAGTCCCAGCATTACCCCCGCTTTGTATGTGAAACGTTTGATAAATAAAGCAGCCGGAATAGCAAAACAACCGTAACCAAACAGGTAACAGGCAACCTGAATCCAGGCAGTTTTGGAATCGGAGAGGCTCATAATCCGTTTAAATGCCGCCAGCATCGTATCGGTCAGGTTATTGGGCAAGGCCCAGGCAAAGAACAGCGAAGTCAGCAAAATGAAGGCCAGAACAATTCCTTTGGGTATAATGGGTTTCTTTTCCATAAAAGACTATTTGAATTTGGACTCAATCTCTGAAAGATCCAGCTTAAACAAGCTGCTCACCACTCGGGCCAGTTGTGCTTTTTCGCCCTGAATGTGTACAAGCCGCTGGCTGTGCGTCAGCGACTCGCCCGGCGACAGCGCTGCCGCCGGCGAGGATGTTTCTATCTCATAAAATGGCCCCATAACCGATCCGTCGTCCACCGGCCCGTCGTTATACGAATTGATCACATCGCCGGCGTAGGGATCATCCTGCCTGCCCCAGTTTGAATTTACGTACTCCCCTGGTTCTTCGGGCAATGTACACCAGAGCAGCGTAAGAATGTTTTTCTCCGAATCGTAACTTCCGCATAATTCTTTGGCTCTTCCCGGCGGCAAACCGATTTTACTCCGGTAATTACCGTCGATCTTAAAATAAACGGTTCCCTTTTCAACAATCAACCGGTCTGAAGGAACTTTTCCGAAATATTCATCATTCACAATCACTCCGTTGCCCGCTTCATTATAAGGAATAAAAACCGTAGTGGACGGAGAAGGATTGAACATACACAACAACCAGACCGACAGCAAACCGTTTTCTTTTACCCACGGATTATTCCCCGTATTTGTGATGGTATTATCGGTCTGATAAGCAACAAGATCAAGATCTTTTTCGGGCAGGTAGACACGAAATACCGCCGATAATTCGTCCCTGCCGATAAGCGATACTTTCCGGGTAATGTTAAGGTGAAACCCAGTGCCCGAGGCATTCTTAAGCAAAGTATTCTTCTCAAAAACAACATGCCGGGAATCGAGTTCCGTCACGGCAAAGGGTTCGGTATCGAGCACCGGAGGAACACGCCAGTTTTTAAATACCTGTTCCTCCCCTTCTTTAAAATAGATTGAAAACGGGCCTCCTTCCGGGCCGATCCAAAACCGTTCTTCACCGCCCACCGGGTTAAACTGCCTGCTTTGGACGCCGGAGCGAATCAAGTCATAATTAATCCAGCCGAAACTGGCGCCTTCTTTTCCGTTTGCCGACGAAGTCATTACCCGTCCCTGGTACTCAGGTATTAGCAATAGGCTGGCTTTTGCCTGCTCATCTTTCAGTTCAATGGTTTCGATCTGATGTGTTTCGAAAAATGCAAGATCGTAACCATAGGTGCCCGGAAGGTATTCGTCCTGATTTTCTTCCGCTTTGGGTGATTTTTTGCCTCCAGGCGTGCAGGCAAGCGCCAAAACCAGCAGCATAAGGAAAGCAGAAAGGTTCATCCTGTTGAGTTTATTGTGGCTCATCCGAACTTGTCTTCGTTAATTAACCTCCAGTTCTTCCCACGACGGTAATTTGGGAAATTTCGCATGGGGCTCTGTCTGATACCAGAATGCGACCGACGAGATATCCGATTTCTGCGGCAGGTACCTTCCCCCGTGACGCCAGCCCAAATCCTGAATGGTAATTCTCAAATCTTTTTTAAACCGGACCGGATCGAGGATGTGCCAGCGGTATAAGCCGAAACGCTGTTGCGACTTATAGGTTCCGTCGGGCCTGATGACCTGGTGAAGACCTGCATAAGGGGTACAAAATTCTTTATATTGACCGTCCCGGTCGAAATTGTAGGAACCACAGAAATAATCCTCGGTGCCGGTACCGCAAATCGTTGGGAATTGTTTATCGCCGTCGATAAAAAACTTGATTTCGCCTTCGCCCCACCAGCCATTGTTATTGACGCCCCAGGCCATGTAAACGCCTACAAAATGGCCTTGTCCCTTCAGGTTGTCAACAATCGTATAATCGGAGGTAACATTCGGGTTTGCCCGCCGGTATTGGGCATGAAAATAAGCGGCATCGTTCGGCACATCAGTAAGCGTATAATCAACCTGGTAGTACAGGCGCATTTCATCCTGATCGTTAATATTTTCCATGGTAATCCGGCATTTCTTCCTAAACGGCATGGGCCAGTAACAGTTAAAAGCGCTTCCCGGGTTGACACAAACCGCCAGCGAACTCAGGGGCGCATACACATTCCAGCCCATCGCAAAGAAATCGCCAACCGGACACTCCACGGACGGTTCTTTCTCATCGTCCCAGTAGAATCTGATAATGGAAAATTTCCAGTTTCCGGTAGGGGTCATCCAAATGTGCTGGATGGCTCCGGGGCCGTCAATCTCGGCCAATGTATAAGTCTCACCCGGTTTAATGATAATGAAGGGGTTCACTTTCCAGCCCTGCCCCAGATCACGGGCAGCATGAGAGGCATTGGCAACATTGCGCTGATCTTTGTCTTCGATCTTCGCCATACCCCCCTTCCCTTTTTCACCTGCAAAATTTTCAGGGCTGATGGAGCGTGTTTCGGCATTCGAAAGCCGGTATAAATTACCCATATTCAATTCCAGCCCGTTGAAGCCCGGCTGTGAGAAAACGTCAAATGCCATGAAGCAGATGATCACTAAAAATCCGAATCTTTTCATGATGTATTTATTTTAGTTTAATTGGTTATTCATTTTACTCAAAAAATTCAGCCACACGATGTGCGGAGGACCAACTGATGTTTTAATATCAGCTTTACGGCTTCGCCGGCGCCTTTCATTTGATTCACAAGAACCCGAACAGCCTGTTGCCCCATTTCTTCCAGGGGCTGCTGAATATAGGTAACCGGAGGATCAAAAAAATCGAACGCCTCATTGCCATCGAATCCAACAATGGCCAAATCATCAGGCACTTTAACCTTATATTTTTTCAGTGCATACAAACCCGCCAGCGATAAGGCATTGGTGGCAAAAATTAAGGCATCTGTTTCATTTTCCAGAGAAACTCGCCGAATAACACCTTCCATCTCGTCGTTCATCGAATGATAGCTCACTTCTTCGACGCAGATAAAATCTTCCAGTCCATGATCGGTCATCGACCGGACATAGCCCCTTATGCGTTCCTCCATATGCACCAACGAACTCCGGTAAACAATCAGGCGAATGCGTTTATGGCCTTTGGACACCAGGTGTGTAACCGAATCGCCAACGGCATTAAAGTTATCCAGTATCACATAATTTGTTTCCAATTCCCGGATGAAGCGATCGATCAAAACAAGCGGTATGTTCTTCTGCCGAAGTGATTTTACCTGTTCATCACATCCTTCCGACGGTACCATGATCAGACCATCGACCTGCCGGTTTAAAAAGGTATCGAGCAAAGAGTCTGATTTAGAACAACTCTCATCCGAACTTCCAAAAATGACGGTATAATTGAACCTAATGGCTTCGTCTTCAATGATTCGTGCCAAATGCCCAAAAAACGGGTTGGCAATATCGGCTACAATCAATCCAATCGTACTGGTAGCCCCTTTTCGTAAACTCCGGGCAATCTGGTTCGGCTTATAATTCAATTCGCTGGCCGCCTGTTTAATCTGCCTGACAACATCTGCCCCAACGCGTTTTTCCTTCTCCAGACCATTTAAAACATACGACACCGCCGCTGTTGACACACCGACCTTGTTGGCAATATCTTTTAATGATACTTTTTTTGACATCTCCGGTTTAATTGTGCCAATAAATATATGCTTAATCGTTTAATCAATTTAAAAATGACTGCTGTTTTACAGCAGAAGATGATTCGGCGTAAAACAACAAAAGGCTGTCCGAAATATTCGCAACAGCCTTTTGTGACTCCAAATTTATTTTTTTGTCTAAAAACCCAGTTTTTTCCGGATGTGTTTCGGGATGGCGTCTTTATGGACCATAATACTCATGGTTTTGTATTTCACGTAGGGTTTTGACGCATAAAAATTACCTCCGTAATCGTTGTAATCGCCCCACGAGTTTTTCACCTTATAATACAGGTTACCGTTCTGATCTTTTGCCGTGCCGAAAATCAGCATTCCGTGATCGTCGGTGGTTTGATAATTATCAAAATCAATCTGCCTCATTTCCTGGGTAATCAGTTTTTCTTTACCCGGCTTATTCAGGGAGTAGAGCTGTTCTTCTTTCTCTTTTTCCGAAAGTTTTTCCCACTTTGTTATCTCGGCATCAGACATTTCAGTTTTATCAAGCTCGGGAACAACAGCCACGCCATGTTTGGATGTGCTGAACCCTTTTTCGCTGACATCGGCAGCCCAGGCAACGGTATAACCGCTCGCTACCGAAAAGTCAATAATTTCCTCCAGTTCGTCCATCGGAACATTGTAAACTTCATCCCACATCCAGTTATCGGGCACTTCAATAATAAATTTGGTATAAAACGGATGATGTGTATAGGAACTGACTTCTACGTAATCGTCCATATTCAGGCCGACATAATCGCGGGCAAAGCTGACGGGCGTATATTCCTTCCCTGCATAGGTGAATTTTTCAGGAAGCTTTCCTAAATATGAATCCAGGGTCCTGCGAATCACCGTTTCCCAGGAAGAACTCAGTTTCTTATTCCGGTTTTCAACAATGGCTTTCACCTGTTCTTCGAGCACACGATCCATCTCGCCGTGTACATGTTTTTCTTCGCCGTAATTTAATCCGGCATAAGCCGATTCGGGCACAATCCCGTATTTTCTGATCATGTTGGTTACATCGTGAAAAGCGCCACCTGCTGAGAAATTCAGCTTGCCATGCAAACGAACTGTTTTAATGGCCTTTTCATCATAGGTGTGCCACACGATAAACATTTCCGATAAATCCACTTCGGGTTTACCCAACCTCAGCATTTCCGCTTCCAAAAAGCTGAGGCCCGAAAACGACCAGCAAGTTCCCGACCGGTACTGATCTTTAACGGATGTCACCGGCAACACATTGATGTCGGTAAACTGAAAGCCTTCTTCGGCCTGAACAGCTTCATTCTGTGCAAATACAAACGTGTTTAATAACACGGCAAACACTGTAAACAGTGCAACTTTTCCAAAATTCTTCATCTTCCCTTTATTAATATTCCCTTCGGGCGTCCAAGATAATCATATTTTATTAACAGGACGCGCCTGATTTTAACAGAAAACTAAGCTGGAATTAATCTGTACAACATATTCCTGATCAGTTTCCAGTATGGGTATTCAAAAGTCAATAAGATTACACCCGGATTCCGGTTTAATTGATTTTTTCTCCGTTCACGGTCAGGTTGATCAGGGTCAGTCCGTCAAAAAGGTCTTTTCGCAATTCCCCGTTTTCGGCCACGATGTTTACATTTTCGAAGGTGAAATTTTTCAGGATGTCGTCTTCAGAAACGTCCAGATCGGCAAAAATCTGACAGTTCAGATCAATATTCCGGAACACCACCTGTTCTGACTGTGATAAAGGCATGCTTTCGCGTCCCTGCAAATCGAAAAACTGGCGCCACGGTTTGGCATAAATCAAACGCTGAGCCTGACCGGTGATATTTTCAACCAGGATGTATTCGTAATGCTGCGGCGTATCAGGCCTCATCTTCAGCCACAAGACCCGGGAAGGACCATCAACCGAACAATTCCGGACAATGATGTTGCGATCGTGGATCGATTCGCTGCCGCAGGTGACTGCCGAATGACAAAAACCAAATTCACAATTTTGTATGATGATATTGATATTCGGCCCATTAGTCGGATCGGTATCCGCCCACGGCCCCTTCCCTCCCTTTAAGGCAATGGCATCATCATTTACCGACAGGTAACAACCGTCAACCAATACGTCAGTGCAAGCGTCCAGATCAATGGCATCGGTGCTTGGAGCCTTCACCGGCTCAGCCGGAGAAAAGATATGCAAATCAAGCAGTTTCACCTGATTACATTTATACAGATGGGTGGTCCAGAACCCGGAATTCAGCAGCTTCACATCCTGCAACTGAACATGATTACTGTTTTGGATGAAAATGAGCCGGGGACGGGATACTTCCAGGTTGGTACATTGCGGATTCTCGGCCCTCCGTTGCCAAAAAGCCTCCCAGTATTTCAAGCCGTTTCCGTCGATAGTCCCTTTTCCCGAAATGGTAAAACCGTCGACCCCATAAGCATTTACCACCGCCGGAAAATAATCAATGCTCTGTCCTTCCATCCGCGACGGCATCAAGTGAAAATTTGCAATATCATCCGATCCCAGCAAAACCCCGCCTTCCTGTACATGCAAATGTGTTCCGGGCTTAAAAAACAATGCGCCGGTTAAAAAACGCCCTTCCGGGATAATAATAACTCCTCCGCCCTGGCTGGCTGCGTCGTCGATTGCCCGCTGTATGGCTTCGGTATTCAGTGTCTGCCCGTCGCCTACCGCCCCATAGCCGGTTACAGCGAGTTGCACACCCAGCGTATCGGGATCAACCTTATCTGTATTGCTGAACCAGGCCGGAATTTCAGTTCCGTCCGGGAAATATTCCACCTGCCTTTTTTCAGCCGTACGGCACGACATCATCTGAAAAAACAGGCTGATTATACCCAAAATTGTCGTCAACTTTTTCATATCAAACTGCTAATTGGTTTCGTTCTGTTATAAGTCCATTTTAGAAGAACAAAAATCGGTTTTAACTGAAATTAAAAGGGGTAGATTTGTACGCAACAGACCTGTCAAATTGTTTTTTTGAAGAAAAGCTGAGTACTAGTGTTCAGACGCGGGTTTACTCAGATCTTTTAGTTTCAAGTTCCAAGTTTCAAGTTCCAAGTTTCAAGTTTCAAGTTTCAAGCTACAAGCCCTTTGCCCCATGCTCCATGCTCCATGCTGCAATGACCAATTATCCAATAACCAATGACCGATCCCTGAAAAAGTCGCAGTTTTACTTTGGCACTTTGGCACTCAGGCACTTTTTTATCCCGTCACGCGAAAGGATTCGCGCGTTAAAGGGGGTTAAGAAATTGGCTGCATTTTCCGCCCTTGCCTTCCACGGTGCCTTCTAAAGGCTGGAAGACCGGCTTCCAACACGTGGAAGGGTGTGTGCCCTTATAAGGGAAAACAGGTTTCCATTATAAGGGAAGCAGCTTTGCTGTTACAGCCCCCCGCTGGCGCCGATTTGTAATCGGTGTCTTGCCCATTAAGGCATAGTTTAATTGAACCTTGCAGCTTGCTACTCGCAGTAGAACCGCGACTGAATACTGGCACAGAAATGCCTGGCGGTCCATGTTTCTTGATTTTTGCAAATGTGTTAATTTTTTGGTAAAGTTAAAAATGAACTTGTTCCTGGATTATTGGTTATTTTTGTGGCTCAAATTAGAATGAAACATATGAATTTAGACATTGACCCCAAAGCGAGGGGCTTGATTTTTGACCTGGATGGCACCATCTCGGATACCATGCCGATTCACTATATCGCCTGGCGAAATGCTTCGGCCAAATACGGGATCGACTTTACGGTAGAACTATTTGAAAAACTGGCGGGAATCCCGCTTTACGCAACAGTTGAAAAGCTGAACGAGTTGTTTAACAAGGATATCGACCCCAAAGAAATGGGCGATGAGAAAGAGCTGGAGTATGAAAATAACATGCACAAGGCGCTTCCTATTGAACCGGTTGTTGAGATTATTAAAAAATACCACGGTAAAATACCGATGGCTGTTGGCACGGGCGGATTGAGGCGGCTGGCAAAAAAGTCACTGGAATTGATCGGATTGGATCAATACCTGGATATCATTGTGGCTTCAGAAGACGTTAAAAACTATAAACCACATCCCGAAACCTTTTTGCGTTGCGCCGAATTAATGGGTGTGGAGCCAACTGTCTGCCAGGTGTTTGAGGATGGCATACTGGGAATCCAGGCTGCCCGGACCGCTGGTATGATGGTGGTTGATGTTACCAAATATTACGAGGTTACAACCGGTAAATAATTTTTAAAAGCGTGAATACAAAAATCTTTTTCTTTCTCATCGTCTGGCTTGTTTCTGTTTCCTGTACCCCCTGGGCCGACCGGAAACAGGCCTCTGTGGTCTTTTATAATGTAGAAAACTTATTCGACACCATCGACGATCCGCATGTAAATGACAACGAGTTTTTGCCGGATAGCAAAAAAGAATGGACAACGGAACGTTATCAGAAAAAGCTGAACGATATTGCAAAAGTCCTTACCGGCATCAACCCGGCAGACCTGCCCGAAGTAATCGGGCTCTGTGAGGTTGAAAACCTGCTTGTTTTGCAGGACCTGGTCAATACCCCGGCTATGGCGAAAGGAAAATACCGTATTGTACATCACGACAGCCGGGATACGCGCGGAATTGACGTGGCCCTGCTCTACCGCCCTGCCGAATTTAAACTGGTTTCGTCGGAAGCAATCGAGCTGGACGCCGGCTTCAGGACCCGTGACATTTTACATGTTTATGGAAAACTCGGCGCCGACGAGATCCATTTTTTTGTCAATCACTGGCCGTCGCGGGTGGGTGGCGCCGAAGAATCGGAACCCAGAAGAATTGCTGCTGCGCAGGTTTTGAAGAATAAGGTGGACGAACTGATGGCTCAAAATCCTTCATCAAAAATTATTATTATGGGCGACATGAACGATGAACCGGACAACCATAGTTTATTGCAAACCCTGGGGGCCAAAGCGCCGGGAGACGGAGGAAGCCTGACAAACCTGATGTTCCCCTTGTACGGACAAAACCAGGGATCGTACAAATACCGGGGCGACTGGAATATGCTGGACCACCTGATCGTAACCAACCCTTTGCTGGATGGAAACGGTTTTGTGACCATCGTTCCCGGAAATATTTACCAGGACGAATGGATGCTGTATGTAAACCGAAACGGTGAAATTTCGCCAAACCGGACTTACAGCGGGTCTACTTACACCGGCGGAGTTTCCGATCATTTCCCGGTTTACCTGAAATTAAGCCGTTAAACGTAGTCAATGGAATTTAAAGTCGTTGCACCGTATCAGCCTATGGGCGATCAGCCCGACGCCATTCAGCAACTGGCTGAAGGAATTGAACAGGGAATCCGGTTTCAAACCTTACTGGGCGTAACCGGTTCGGGTAAAACCTTTACCATGGCCAATGTAATTGAGAAGGTGCAGCGTCCGGCTTTAATTCTGAGCCATAACAAAACACTGGCCGCCCAGCTGTATGGAGAAATGAAGCAGTTTTTCCCGAATAACGCCGTCGAATACTTCGTTTCGTATTACGACTACTACCAACCCGAAGCCTATATCCCCACTACTGACACCTACATTGAAAAGGATTTATCGATCAACCAGGATATTGAAAAGCTGCGGCTGAGCACGACCTCTGCCTTACTGTCGGGGCGGCGGGACGTAGTCGTGGTGTCATCAGTGTCCTGTTTGTATGGTATTGGTAACCCGCAGGATTTTCACGCCAATGTTACCGAAGTGAAAACCGGGCAGGTGATCAACCGGAATCAGCTGCTGCACAGGCTGGTTGATGCCCTGTATTCGAGAAATGAGATTGATTTTCAGCGCGGAAACTTCCGGGTAAAAGGCGACACAATCGATATTTTTCTGGCCTATGCCGATTCGGCCTTACGGGTGGTTTTCTGGGGAGACGAAATTGAGGAGATTTTCAGCTTCGACCCGGTTGACGGGCAAATCATCGAGAAGTTGGACCAGGCAACCATTTACCCGGCCAATATTTTTGTCACCACGAAAGAACGCATGCAGGCGTCTATCCGGCAAATCCAGGACGATCTGGTAAAACAGATTGAATTTTTCCGTGAAATCGGGAAACCACTGGAAGCAAAGCGCATTGAAGAACGTGTGGAATACGATATCGAAATGATGCGTGAACTGGGTTATTGCCCCGGAATAGAAAACTATTCGCGTTATTTCGACGGCCGCGAAGCCGGGACCCGCCCGTTTTGCCTGCTGGATTATTTTCCGGATGATTTTCTCATTATTCTGGACGAAAGCCACGTTACCATACCGCAGATACGGGCCATGTACGGGGGCGACCATTCGCGGAAGGTTAACCTGGTGGAATATGGCTTCCGTTTACCGGCTGCCATTGATAACCGGCCGCTCAAATTCGAGGAATTTGAGAACATGGTTCACCAGGCGCTGTTCGTGAGCGCCACACCTGCCGACTATGAGTTGGAAAAATCGGAAGGGATCGTGGTTGAGCAAATCATCCGGCCAACGGGTTTGCTCGATCCGGTGATTGAGGTCCGTCCGTCGACTAACCAAATTGACGACCTGATGCACGAGATCAACCTGCGCGTACAAAAAAACGAACGGGTTTTAGTGACCACCCTCACCAAACGGATGTCTGAAGAGCTGAGCAAATACCTGGCCAACATGGGAATTAAAACGCGTTACATCCACTCCGATATCGACACCATGGAACGCATTGAAATCATGGAAGATTTGCGAAAAGGGACTTTCGACGTCCTGGTCGGCATCAACCTGCTGCGCGAAGGACTGGACTTGCCGGAAGTATCGCTGGTGGCCATTATTGATGCCGATAAGGAAGGTTTTCTGCGTTCGGAACGTTCGCTGACCCAAACAGCAGGCCGTGCCGCCCGGAACCTGAACGGAATGGTTATCATGTATGCCGATAAGATTACGAATTCGATGCAGCGAACCATCGATTCAACCAACTACCGTCGAGAAAAACAGTTGAAATTCAACCAGGAAAATGGCATTACGCCCAGGGCCATTGTAAAACCTACCCGCGAGATTATCGGTTACGAATACCGCAGCAACAAGGCAGCGGAATACAAAAATGGCGACGACCGCCCCGACATTGCTGCCGATCCGGTTGTTCAGTACATGAATGCAGCGGCCCTTGAAAAAGCCATTGCCAAAACCAGGAAAGAGATGGAAGCTGCCGCCAAAGAGCTTGATTTTATTGAAGCGGCCCGCCTGCGTGACGAAATGTACCGTTTGCAGGAAATCCTGAAAAAGAAAATATCCGGTTAAATCACCGCCGGTCAGGCAAAAGTCATTGGGCATTAGTCATTGGGGGCCATATATCCTTCCTGTTTTTCCGGCCCTGTAGGGGCAAAAGACGGGCAGCACTTTCAGCTTTATTTTACCAAAAACTTCAGACAAACCGGGCTGGGAACTTCCGTCAGTTTTCCGGTAAAACTGAGCATACCTGTGTCGTGATTGATTGCAAAGAGACTGATGTTATGGCTGCGCTGGTTGGCAACGAGCAGAAAATCACCGTCGGGAGATAATACAAAGTTGCGGGGCCAGTTACCCTGCACCTCTTCGTGTTGGATCAGCTCAATGGTCCCGCTTTCCTGTTCGCGCTTGAAAACAGCAATGGAATTATGTCCGCGGTTGGAACAATAAACAAACCGGCCATCGTTGGAAACATGAAGATCGGCCCCGTAACTGGCCTCGCTGTAATTTAGCGGAAGGCTCGATACCGTTTGAATTTCGTGGTAGTGATCCGCATCCTTATGAAGTACGGTGACCGTAGAAGCCATTTCATTCATCACATAAATAAACCGGCCGTCGGGCGAAAAATCGAAATGTCGCGGTCCTGCGCCGGGAGCCATGCTCACCGGCCCCTGACCG
Source organism: Gaoshiqia hydrogeniformans (assembly GCF_049347105.1). Lineage (GTDB taxonomy): Bacteria > Bacteroidota > Bacteroidia > Bacteroidales > Prolixibacteraceae > Gaoshiqia > Gaoshiqia hydrogeniformans. The sequence continues at coordinate 4,197,571 of NZ_CP186334.1, read as the reverse complement.
GCAGGAACATACGAACGACCATCGCCTGCCAACTCGTACAGATCGATCCGGTCAGTGCCAAGATCGGCCGAAATCAGGGTACTGCCGTCATAGGTGAACAGGGCCGAATGGGCATGCGGCCCTTTTTGCCTGGCGCTGTCGGGCCCGGAGCCGGTATGCCGGATCAACTGTTTTACCGGGTTTAGACCACCGTCGTTGCGCACATCGTAAATGCTCAAACTTCCGCTGGTATAATTGGATGCGACCACTGTTTTCCCGTCGGGCGAAACCGCCACATGACATGGATGATTACCCAGGGTGGCTTCCTGATTAATTTTGACCAGTTCGCCGGACTCCCCGATCCGGTAGGCAGTTACCGAACCGCTGTCCAACTGATCAAAATCGTGGATTTCGCTTACGGCATACAAATAACGTCCATCCGGACTGATTTCAAGAAATGACGGATTGCTTTTATTCGGCATGGTGTTTTTTAAGGTCAATTTCCCCGACAAAGGTTCATAATGATAGCCATAAATGCCTTCGCTGTTTTCGACCGAATAAGTCCCGACATACAGTAAGTATTCTTTTTTTGAAGGCGAACACGACAAAATCAGGACCATCGTAACAGCTGTAACCAATTTACTCATACATATTAAGTTTAAGATTGCTGAGATAATTAAAACCAAAAGATCGTTCTCTTGTTTTATTCTTAATTGTCAACCCTTAAAAATAAATGAAATGAATCCAAAAAAAGTATTAATTGCTGCATTAATTTCATTTTTTTCGATTTGCAGTTACGGACAAAAACTGGTTGAAGTGTGGAGAACCGGCCCGGTTATGAAAACCCCCGAATCTGTTTTGTACGATGCGGTAAGCGGTTTGATTTACGTGGCCAATATCAATGAGAACCCTTCGGAAAAGGACGGGAATGGTTATATTTCGCAACTGAATACCGATGGAACTGTAAAAAACATGGAATGGGTTACCGGGCTGAGCGCACCAAAGGGAATGGCTGTTTTTGAAGGCAAGCTGTATGTCGCCGATATTGATGAACTCGTGGAAATTGACATACGTCAGGGGAAAATTGCCAGACGTTATCCCGCTCCCGGCGCCATTTTTCTGAATGATGTTGCTGTTACCACAAGCGGGATGGTTTTTGTGAGCGACAGCAGGACCAATAAAATACATTTGCTGCATCAGGGCCAGTTTACCGTATGGCACGAAGGCGGACCGCTGAGCGGTATAAACGGCCTGTATACGGAGGATGACAAGCTGTATATTGGCTCGCAAAAAATTCAGGTAGCCGATATCAAAACGAAAGCAATTAAAGATTTACAGGATGGTTGCCAGGGAATTGACGGGCTGGAAAAAGACCGGAAAGGAAATTTTGTATTTTCCAATTGGGCCGGACGTATTTTTTACCTCGAAGATGGCAAAATGACCAAGATGTGGGATTCGACTGAGCAGAAGATCAACACAGCCGACCTGTTTTTCGCAAAAGAACTGAATTTGTTGCTGGTCCCAACTTTTTTCGACAACCAGGTTGTCGCCTATCAAATAAGCTATTAAACACAAGCACAAATTCAAACCTTTAAATTGTGAAACCATGACAAAAGGAAAAATCGCTGAAAAAAGTCCGGCAATGCTGGATATGGAACCGGGTACCTATTGGTGGTGCGCCTGCGGACAAAGCAGCAATCAGCCGTTCTGCGACGGCTCGCACAAAGGAACCGGGTTTAGCCCGAAAGAAATCACGATCGAGACCAAGCAAACGGTTTTCTGGTGCCGGTGCAAACAAACCGACAATCCGCCGTTTTGCGACGGAACCCACCGATCGTTGTGAATCATCATTCCTTCTTCCGGTCGCCCTTGATGAACGCCATGGGATTATAAAAAATCCGGTCGCGCAATTCGGCCTGACGGGTCAACCTCCATCTTTCAACATAGGCGATGATCTTGCGCAACAGGTCGAAATAAAGAGCAATCATTAAAAAAACAGTAAAAAGCCAGATAACCAGCATATTAAACAAAACTGCTCCAACTCTCACCTTCCCGATGTATTTATACCCGGAGTAAAAATGGGCAGAACCGTTCCGGTAAACCGGGTTCCGGTATACGGGTTCATCTCCCTGGTAAATCCGGTTATCGGAGATATACAATTTATGCAGGGAATATTTATCGCGAAGTAAGGTTTCCAGTTTTTTGCAAACGTATTTATTCCTGAAATCCAGCATTTTTTCATGGTCTCCGCCAAAGCGGGCCAGGAGTTGGTTTTGTTTTTCGTCGAGGGACGCGCTTGCCGCCCCGTAACGTTGGTGGTACTCATTTTTTGCCAGAGACAGATAACCGGTTAAACGGGCAAATTCCTGATATTGAAATCCTGCCTGGCCCATTTGATGCACAAGCAGGGACACAGAGTCGGACGAAGGATTGACTGAGCGGAACAATTCATCAAACGAATTCTTCAGGACCGGAACGAGCAAATCGGCCTCTTCCCTTTCGCCCCTCATCTGGAAACTTTGATACGCTTTTAACCGCTTCTCCACCTCAGGCAAAAAGTAATAGGCTTTAAAACCCAATTCATTCTTTTCCCGTTCTGCCTCGAAGAAGTGTCGGCGGTACCGGTTATTTTTGAATTGATTAACCGCCAGCGCTTCGTACGACCAGCGCGACACCATCATGTCGCCAATCAGTGGTGTTTTGTCGTAACTGCTAAGTGAATAGTGCATTTTGTTGAAATCGACAATCACGCCACTCAGCAATAACTGGGGGACCAGCATCAACGGAATGAGAACATAAATGGCTACGGCAGAATCAAGACCGGCCGATAGGTTTAAGCCCAGCAGGTTGGCAAAACAAGCCGTTGAAAAGAGGATGAGCCAGGTTGAAAACGTCAGGTCTCTGATTTCGAGCATATAGTGACCAATGAGCACGAACGACAACACCTGAATGGCTGAAATCATAAACAACATCAGTATTTTTGACACGAAATAGGCCCCGCGGCTTAAATCCAGAAACTCTTCGCGCTTCCTGATCTTTCGGTCTTTAAAAATTTCTTCGGCGCTGATGCTCAACCCGATAAACAGGGCCACCACCACGCTCATAAACAGGAAGGCCGGGATGTTGTCATTCTCGCTGAATAAGTACCTGCCGGCATCGGAGAACTTGGAAAAGAAACCAAGAATAACTGCCAGAATCGGCGCTTCGAGTAAGGCGATGCCCAAATATTGCTTGTTGGAACGCTTCGATGCAAAATCGCGTTTGATGAATAATTTGAGTTGTTTGATCCAGTTGGGCGTTTTGAAGATCACCTCCGGAAACTTTTCTTCCGCCACCGGATTCATTTTCATAAACTCAACAACCGTCGGTTCTACTTTTTCCTGGTAGCTCTGGTACCACTCGGCGGGTGAGATCTTCCGCCGGCGGATACTTTTCCCGAAAGGGTCGACCATGCGCGATTCGATAATCCGGAGCGGTTGCTCGGTTTTCACATTTCCGCAGGTCATGCACTCACTTTCGTCAGGATTGACGTAGTTGGCCTGCCGCTTAAAATAGGTTATGGCATCCATCGGGTTACCGAAGAAAACAACCCGGCCGCCTTTGTCCATAACAATCATGCGTTCGAACAGCTTGTAGATGTCGCTTGACGGCTGATGAATGTTCGCAAAAACCAGCCGCCCTTTCTGGCATTGGCGCTTCAGCAGGTACATCACTTTTTCGGAGTCGGCTGACGAGAGCCCGGATGTCGGTTCATCAACAAACAGGATGGAGGGTTCGCGCATCAGCTCAAGCGCGATGTTTAGCCGCTTACGCTGGCCGCCGCTCAAAATTTTCTTCAGGGGGTTGCCAACAACCAGGTCGCGGGCTTCTACCAGATCGAAATCAATCAACGTTTGCCGGATGATTTCTTCAATCTGCTCGTGATCCATATTCCCGAAGCAGAAACGTGCGTTAAACTGAAGGTTCTGGTAAACGGTCAGTTCCTCAAGCAGCAGGTCGTCCTGGGGAACGTATCCGATCACCCCTTTCAGTACCTCTTCATTTTTCGGGTCATGCAGGTCGTACCCGTTGATCGTGATTTTACCGCCATGTGGTTTCAGCTTACCGTTTAATACGTTCAGCAGAGTGGTTTTACCAACGCCGCTTCCGCCCAGTATGCCTACCAGGTCGCCCGAGCGTTCCTGAAAACTCACCGGGTACAAGCCGTAAACACGTTTATTGAAGCGGTATTCAATATTTTCAACATTAAAAACAATGCGCGGTTTCCCCTTTTCCTGGATGAACCGGTTCATCACGCTGCTGTAATAAATCGGGATGATACGCGAGGTTTTCAGGATTCCTCCCTGCGGAAAAATGTAAAGTCTGTTTTGCGTGAGCCGGTGTGCGTTCAGATACAGGTTGCGGGGTCCCCAGTACTTGAAAAATAACGTATTGGTGCTTGAGATCCGGATAAGTTCAATCTCAACCTGTTGGTTCTCGCGGTATAAATGCTGGATTTGCTTATCGTGATATTCTTTGTTGCCGTTTACAACAAACAGACAGCTTTTATCTTTTACTTTTTCAATTGAAAAAAGGTAAAAGCGGTACAGGTTCTCATATTCACGGGGATCAATCTTTAAACCCGAGGCAACAATATTGACCATTTTCAAGTCGTCAATATTCAGTCCCTCGGCTTTTTTTATGAAGTTTAACAGTTGCGAAACAATCGTGAAACGGGTATTCAGGTCGAAATTACTGACCATACCGCTACAAATGTTGTGCAGGTAGTTTTTATTGATAAAACGCTCGCCTTTGCCGTTGTCTTTGTAAAATATTTCGCGGTTCTCAATATGGTAATAGTGTACATAGTTTTGGTAAAGAACCATATATTTCTCGACCAACTCCCGGTTGAAATTTTCTTTCAGGTAGGATTCCACCAGCAACTCGGATTCGGAAGACAGCTTTTTCCGAAAATCGGTGATGATGGCAAACAGCTTGATCAGTGTTTCAATGATACTTTCGTACATCGGTCGGAAATTTGTGAAATGTCCTTGTTGTCAGGTCAAAGTTAAACGTCAGGTTATTGGTTTAGTGCTTGCCGGGTTCCCGGATTATTGTATAGGAACGAAAAAAACGGGTTCCTGCATCCGTTCGTTCCGGCCACAAAAACCCGTTTTAAAACGATTATTCCCAGTTATTGCTGCACATAACTTTCCCTGATTTTTGCCACAGTTTCGGACAGCGCTTTAACCTGTGTTTCCGTCATCGAACTGGTGCCTTCTTCCAGGGCATATATGGCATTGATTTGTTTGATATCCAGATAGACATCTTTTAACAGATCAGATTCGGCATGATTGGCCAGCATATTTTCCAGATCGGTCAGCGGTTCTTTCTGGAAAAGAATAGCTTCGATCAGTTTTGGATTCTGGAAAGTATTTTCAGAGATATTCGTAGTCAGGTAAAGGCCTTCGATTACCGTACCACTCAAAACAAGGTACGACAGTTCAGTGCGGCCCTGCTGGTTCAAATAAGAGTAAGCCCGCTGAAACATATCGGTAACAATACCGACCAGCGCTTCCTTGTTGTCGATGTTGGCATCAATTTGCTCCGGCAGGTTTTTCTCGAATGCCGAGGTAAAATCAAGTTCACGAACCAGGGTTTCACTGGCTTTAAAATAATCCTGAATATCCGATTTCTGATTGTAGGTAGTGGCATAAGCCAGGTCGGCTGTATAAATCCCCAGGTTAACGGCCTTGCCAAATTCGGAGAGATAACCGCTTACTTTTTCTGGTTTATTGGCTATCCCAACAATATAGCTGGCTTCAATCTCATTGAGCATATTGGTCACTTCAAATGCTGAAGGCAACGGATAAGCATATTCTTCTATTTCCTGTTTGATGGTTTCTTCGACCTCTGCGCCTTGCTTTTTGTCACTTTTCCCGGTACACCCGATGAAGGCTGATGTAAGCAGTCCGGCAGCGATGGCCAGAGAAACAAATTTGTATGCTCTTGATGTTTTCATTTGAATGGTTTTTGTTGTTATTCTTTTATTCGTTTACTATCGGCATTTGGACAGATCGCTTCCCAAGCAAGGGGCATCTGTCATTTACTGAATTTTTTTAGCTAAAATAATATAAAATTGTTCGCTTCTGTTTAAAAAAACGATGATTTATTAACAGATTACCTGGAACTGATCAGCCGGATAAATTCTTCGCGCGTGGCTACCCGCTCAAAGGCTCCGGTAAAATCGGAAGTGGTGGTCACCGAATGTTGTTTTTGGATACCACGCATTTGCATACACAAGTGCTGTGCTTCGATGACAACCGCCACGCCCAGTGGGTTCAGTGTCTGTTGGATACATTCTTTTATCTGGGTTGTCAGTCGTTCCTGCACCTGAAGCCGGCGGGCAAAGGCGTCGACTACCCGTGCAATTTTACTGAGTCCGGTGATGTAGCCATTGGGAATATAGCCCACATGTGCTTTCCCGATAAACGGTAACAGGTGGTGCTCGCACATCGAGAAAATTTCGATGTCTTTTACGATGACCATTTGGCGGTAATCTTCTTTAAACATGGCGTCGCGAAGCATCGCTTCCGGGTCCTGATCGTAGCCCTGAAGTAAAAACTGCATGGCCTTGGCCACTCGCATAGGCGTTTTTTGCAAGCCTTCGCGTTTTACATCTTCGCCCAGCAGATCAATGATCCGGGCATAATAGTCACTGATTTTCGTAGTCGTTTCGGCGTCGAATTTATCTATCCGCCGGTAATTGCCCGATTCGTCGTTAAATGAATATTCCATCTCTTGTTATTCCGGTTGTGCGTTGAACTCGTTGAGCCTGCAAAGGTAAACGATATTATGCCATCATGAACGTCTTTCCGGCCCCGGCGACAAAGAAAGTGGGACCAAAGGCTATCTTTCGCGGGTAAATACCCATTTATCACCCTTCGACAACTGGTTGTTATAGTAATAACCGTCCAGGTCGAACGCTTTCAGATCTTCAGGCTTCGTCAGTTTATTTTGGATTATGAACCGGTTCATCAGGCCGCGCGCTTTTTTGGCAAAAAATGAAATGATGATGTACTTCCCGTTTTTGTTGTCTTTAAATTCGGGAGTAATGATCCGACCTTCTACCCTCGAAAAATCGATTGCTTTATAATATTCGGCCGAGGCGAGGTTAATCAGTACGCTGCCGTTTTTTTTCACATCTTCGTTTAGCCTGGCAGTAATTTTTTCTTTCCAGAAACCGTACAAATCTTTCGCTGAACCGATTTCCAGTTTTGTCCCCATTTCGAGCCGGTATGGCTGGATCAGGTCGAGCGGTTTTAACAAACCATACAAACCGGAGATAATCCGGATTCTTTCCTGGGCAAGCTTCACCTCTTCTTCCGAAAAAACCGACGCGTTCATTCCTTCATACACATCGCCGTTGAATGCAAAAATAGCCTGTTTGGCATTTTGCGGAGTGAAGGGTGTGCTCCACTGAAGGTTTCGCTCAACATTCAGGGTTGCCAATTTTGCCGAAATGCCCATTAATTTGATCAGACCGGATACATTCAACCGCTTTAAATACTGGTTGATTCGTTCAGCTTCCTCAATAAATTCGGGTTGGGAATAAAAGCTGACAGGAGAAGGCGTTTCAAAATCAAGGGACTTTGCGGGTGAGATAATGGTGATCATAGGGCGTTGTTTTTCTTTTTAAACTGCAATTTCGTCTAAAGGGTTACCTGATTTCGGCGAATTAGCTGCACAACATTTTCAACATGGTGTGTATGGGGAAACATATCAACCGGTTGAATTTTGGTAAGCTCGTAGTGTTCGTCCATCAACGAGAGGTCGCGTGCCTGGGTGGCCGGGTTACAGCTCACATACACAATCCGTTCGGGCGATGCGTTTAAAATTGCTTTCACCACATCCTCGTGCATGCCGGCGCGAGGAGGGTCGGTGATAATTACATCCGGACGGCCGTGTTCTTTTATGAAAGCTTCGTTCAGGACATCTTTCATATCGCCGGCATAAAACAGGGTGTTGCCGATGCTGTTGATCGACGAGTTCACCCGGGCATCGTCGATCGCTTCTTTCACATATTCGATCCCGATGACCTTTTTAGCCCTCAATGCCACAAAATTGGCAATGGTACCGGTTCCGGTATATAAGTCGTAAACCACTTCTTTTCCGGTCAAACCGGCAAAATCGCGGGCCACTTTATACAATTCGAAGGCTTGCGCCGCGTTGGTCTGGTAAAAACTTTTGGGACCTATTTTAAACCGTAAGCCGTCCATTTCCTCAAAAATATGGTCGGTCCCTTTGTAGACATGGATCTCCTGATCGGTAATCGTATCGTTTCCTTTCGCATTGATCACGTACAGGATGGAGCTTAATTCGGGAAACCGGTCGGCAACAGCCTGCAGAAAAGCTCTCCTCAGGTCTGCATCATCATAATAAAAAACCATGATCAGCATATTTTCGCCGGTCGACGATGTGCGTATGATCATGTTGCGCAGGAAACCCTGCTGGTTCCGGATATCAAAAAATGTGAGTTTGTTTTCGAGGGCATAACTGCGGATAAAATTACGCAGGGCATTCGACGGTTCGGCTTGCAGCCAGCAGGTTTCAATGTCGATGATCTTGTCGAACAATCCGGGAATATGGAACCCGAGTGCGTTCATCTGTTCCGGCGCCACGTCTTGCCCCATTTCGTCGGGACTGAGCCATCGTTTGTTCGAAAAGCTGAATTCCAGCTTGTTGCGGTAAAACAACTGCTCTTTCGAGCCCAGGATCGGGCTAACTTCGGGCAACTGAATGCGGCCCAGGCGCCGCAACTGATCTTCAACCTGCTTTTGTTTATAAAAAAGCTGTTTTTCGTAAGGAAGGTATTGCCACTTGCAACCGCCGCAAACACCAAAATGTTTACAAAAAGCTTCAATCCTGTCGGCTGATTTTTCCAGCAACCGGGTCACCCGGGCTTCCTGATAGTTTTTTCGTTTTTTGGTTACCTGTAAGTTAACCACATCCCCCGGAATGACGTGCGTGGTAAACACAACCATCTCGTCAACGCGGGCAATGGCTTTTCCTTCCGCTCCGATATCCGTAATCCTGACGCCCTCGTAAAAAGGGTTGTTTTTGCGACTTCTACCCATGAATATTGAAAATTTCAACAAAAATAATCAAAACTGAAAAACCTGCACGATTTCTTTTCAGTAACGTTGGATAATCCAAATAACATTATTCAGCAGGTGGCACACTTGCAAAGCCGCGTCAGCCTATGGGCATAAGTGTATTCTTCTGTTTTCATCCGTGCGAAGATCTACGCCCATACCTTACGCAGATTTATCTCGATACGTATAGAAATTCATGCCGGCAGGTATGCAAGTCTTCCTCAACATCTCCTGGATATCCATTTCATGTTCAAACCGGATCGTTGTAATTTAGCGGCTGCTTCTTAATTCTCTGCGCCTAAGGTTCGGCGAAGAAAGACCAATGTGTTTGAACAATTTTCCATTGTCCGTCAGGCTCAAGTCGGTACACTTCGGTACAGTTCCATTTAGATACTTTGTCAGCTTTATAAGAATGCAGGTTAAATGTCAACACGGCCAGATCATTCGTAGCAATAACTTTCGGATTAAGCATTTCATATCTCGATACATGAATCTGCCCTGTGATTGGCTCGTAATATTTTTTAAGGTTATCAAGTCCGTCCAACCGCCGTTCAGTAGAAGGGTCTAAGTAAGTTACGTCATCAGCTGAAAGGTTAAGATAACCACTTGGATCACCCTGATTCCATTTTTCCAGCGCTCCTTTTTCTAAAGCAATAATCGTTTCGGAAATGTCTGTACTTGTTTTTTGCGAAAAGCTCATTTTTACAACAAATAAATTAATACAATTGTCTGCTGCATTCGTATTCTATCATATTTTATCACGGAGTACAATTTACAATAATTTGTTTCAGCAATTATTCCCGAATTGAAAAAATTCATATTGATACGTTTGGAATCATTTATCTTTTAATAGGTTAACGATAAAAAAAGAATAACAATTTTCTTTTACATGTAATAACATCTAACCCAATTTAATGCTCTGACCGGAATTTTTGCATAGTTTTTGCTATTTTCACCTTGTAAAAATTATCTTCACGAGCGAAAGCCTGTTTTTTGTATACCTTGAAGATGATTATTTCGAAACATTTTATTAATGATTAGCTGGTTGTATTCTTCATTCATTAACCTGTGAAACTGAGATTAAAAAAACATAAGTCAATGAAATAACCCATTAACTGGTAAAATTATGAGCTTAAGTAAAAAAAAATATTAATCATAGACGATGAGCCTGAAATAAGGACCGGGGTTGATGAAATATTACGTAGTGAGGGGTATTGTACGTTGCTGGCATCGGATGGCATAAACGGATTGGAAAAGGCCAGGAAAGAAAACCCCGACTTAATTTTGTGTGATATCAGGATGCCGGGGATTTCCGGATTTGAGTTGCTAAAGAAACTGAAGAAAGAGAAAAGCCTGGGTTTCACGTCATTTATTTATATCACGGCTGTCCAGGAAAGGACCAGTTTCAGGCATGGAATGACAATCGGAGCCGATGATTACCTGACCAAGCCGTTTTCAAGGGAAGAATTGCTGAACGCAATATCCTCGCGACTGGAAAGATTTTCCACCTTTGAACATTTTATCAGGAAGAATGAAAGAGAATTGCTGGAAGAACTCGCTGCTTTAAAGAAACAGATCGATTCTAATCATGCGATTATCGGTAAATATTGTGACCAATTACAGGAGAAGGAAACGGAACTGATAAAAACAAGCATGCATTTAATCGCGATTAATAATAAATTGCAGGTACTCCGCATCCTGATCGATAATGAACTTAAAAATACGACGCTGACCGACGCGCAGAAGAAAATGCTGATCCAGCTTAGGAATAAAACAAGAGATGAGGCCTTATTAACTGACAACCTGGCTATCTTTCAGCTGAAGTTCAATATGATCTATCCTCACTTCATCTCAAAGGTTATCCGGAAATATACGAATTTAACCCAATACGAACTGGTTATGCTCTCTGCACTGGCAATGGGTTTTAATACGACCCAACTGGCTGGTTTGCTCAATATCTCAGACGGCAGTGTCAGAACAAGCAAGTACCGGTTGAAAAAAAAGTTCGGGTTGAGCAGAAATGATAGTCTTCTCCTGTTTATCAGGTCCTTTCATACGTCATAGGCTTCTGCCTTTGCGCCCGATTCAAACGCTTTATTCCGGGAAGGGTAACTGTAAAGGTTGTGCCGTTATTCACCCCCGGTCTGAACGAGATTAGTCCGCCGTGAAAATGGACCAGTTTCCTGGTTAAACACAATCCAACACCAGTTCCGGGAATATTTCCCACATTAGCCCCACGGTAAAACGGATCGAAAACATGATCAGCGTCTTCATCCGGGATGCCGATCCCCTGATCAGTAACGTGAATAAGAAGGTTATTTTTCAAAACAGCAAGTTGAATGGCCACCTCAGATTGGTCAGGAGTATATTTGATGGCATTTGACAGCAAATTGATGAGGACTATTTTCATCATCTGTCTGTCAGCATCGATTAAAACCGGGAAATCTGTTTGTTGAAAAACAATGCCGTTTCTGATTTCCTGCCGGCTTTTCATATCTTCAATTACGGCAGCGATAAACTCATTTACTTCTGTTTCTGCCGGATAAAAATTCATCTCACTTCCCTCAAGCCGGATAACTTCCACGGCCTTTTCCAGTATCTTTTTCAGAAAGTCAACATTATGCTGAATCTGGTACATTTTCTTTTTGATCTCTGCCATAGTCAGGTTTTCAAAATAAGCTTCAACGATATCTGCAGCGATCCGTATATTGGTGACAGAACTCACAAATTCGTGAGTGAGCATCGATATAATACATGTATTAAACGCGTTCCGCTCTTTTACCTTGTTCAATTCAGTTATCAGACATTGATACGATTCTTCCATTTTATTAAATATTTAAAACGGTTACGAAATAAATTATATTCCCGGAGTTTACGTCGCCGAATGGCGGCTTAAAAGGGCGATGTCTATACCTTGTATACATTTGGACTCTCCAGTCCATAATATGTTTATTGACAATCAGACGTTTTGGATGCGGCTGTCTGGGCCAATAAAGCCCTATCCATGCACTTTGCAGAGATGGTAAAAATTATCTATATCACCCGAATCCGCTGTTTCGTAACAAAGAATACGATATTCCCCTCCCGCAATAGAACATTTGTCCCCAAAGGCAGGTTTTGAAAAGAGAAGCGTTTTCCGACTTTATAAGAAACTGGCTTCCAGTGTCATTTTTCCGGCAACTCGTCCCCTCTTCCTCCGCTGCCAGTCAAAACTGATTTCCTCAAGCAGTCGTTTCTTTTCCGGATCTAACTTATTCCGGTCAGAACGCATGCGGGAGGCCCATTTCCCGAGTTTTTTATTTCGCTCCCATTTTACCGGAACACAGGTGTTGCCGTATTCTTTCTTAAACTCAACCAGAAGATGAAACATGTCGGTCCATGGTACCGGATTTTTACGGACAATATGCCAATGAAAGCCTACCTTGTTCAACAAGCCTGTTTGTGCTTCAGTTAATTCATATACTTTGCGGCGTGTTCTTGACACCCAATGGCCTAATCGTGAATTTTCTCTCCAATTATAAGGAACCCGGGTATGTCCGTATTTTTCCTGAAACAAAACAAGTTGATCGTACATGTTCATCCAGTATGATTCGTGGATGTTCCAGGCAAAACCGATCTGCTCAAGCTTTTTAATTTTCCAGGCTGCGAGTTTGCCCGTTTGTTTTTCTCGTCTTTGAATACAGGTCCAACGCTCCAGGGGCCAATCGACACGTACGGAAACCTGAATTTCACCATATTGCTTTTTGTATGCTTTCAACCTCCGGTAGTTTCTTTCCCATTGCGCATCATATTTTTTGAGTTGAAGCTTCCAGGCTTCGATGCCCCAAACAAATCCCGCCTTTTCCAGTTTTTCCTTTTTCAGCGGGTCAAGTTTCCCTTTTTTTGCCAGTGTCCTCTGCGTGCTCACCCAGGTGCCCAGCGAAGGATTTTTCTTCCAGTTTACCGGCACCTGACAATCACCGTATTGCTTCTTATATTGTTTAAGCTGATCAAATTTCTCCTGCCAGTATTCTTCCTGTAAAACAGTGCAATCCCAAATAAAACCGATTTCATCGAGTTTTTGTTCCCGGATTACAGATAGCCTGCCGTTGGTTTTTAACGTTCGCTGGCGGTCCACCCATCCCGCCAAATGCTGATCAGGATACGTCACAGCAACCTTACAATGGCCATATTGATTTTTAAAGGCAGTCAGCTGATCAAATTTATTTTCCCATTGGAGTTCGTACACGTTCCTGAAATCCCAAATAAAGCCCATCGCATCGAGCTTTTCTTTGCGTTTTCTTTTCATATTGCCTTCCGCCACTCTGCGTCGCTGAACAGACACCCAGTTGCTCAGTTGTTTGTTTACCTTCCATTTTTGAGGTACATTGCAATGGCCACGTTCCTGATAAAAATCGTTTAACTGCATATACATCTCGTGCCATCTCCAATCACGAATGTCTTTAAACTCCCAATGTACACCAAGGGAATCAAGTTTAGCTCGTTGATCTTCGCTTAAGGCAGTCTTATTTCTGACCTGGTCGATCAGCCATTCATGGAGCGGTGCATACTGAGGATCTGTAGCCGGTACATGGGCATGCCCGTATTTTTCAAAAAACTGTTTTAAATCCTCAAACCGCTCATACCAATAATGAATATGATCGATAGAAAAATCAAAGCCTGCCGCTTTTAGTTTGTCTTTAAATTCCTTTGGTAACCTGTGCTTTGCTCTTTTCTGAATCAGCATCCATTTCACCAGTTCCTGATTCTCTTTGCTGTCGGGCAGAACATTACAATGACCATGTACGTCCTGAAAATGGATTAATTGATTATAGAAATAGTACCATTTAACTATTGCATCTTTTGACAAAATCATTACCGCTGATGTGAAATCCTTATTAAAAAATAATTTTGTATCAAAATTATCAAATAAACAGATATGCATTTTAGTTTTTCAGTTTTTTAACAGATCGTAGCATGATTTCTTAAAAGTTCGGCCATTTACGGCAGAATAACATTATTTTTTTTACCTATACACTCCAACAATACATGGAGATGTTGTAATTTGCACTGAATTTGAAAACAATCAATTTAACTGCTATCACCTAAAACAAAACTGACATGAACACGCAAAGTAAACCTGAATATGACTGTTGCCCTCCTTTTGACCCGGCCGCCTGGGACGATAAAATTATGATCTGGGATCACAAAAAGTTTATTCGGGAAAAAGTTCGCACGCTTTTTTATATGCCTCTGAATTTTGGACAGGTCATGAAAAAGCTTGATAAAAAAGTGAAGGAATCCGGAGCCGAAATCCCCGGGTGGCTTTGCTTATCAGATCATACCTCCAAATGGAACATGGACCTTTATCTTGCCGTTGACAAGGAAGTGCCTACTGCAGACAACGTGACTCTGAGCGGTAAATATTACAGTAAAGTATATGAAGGCCCGTTTAAAAATACAGGAAAATGGTGTGAAGAATATGAAGCACTTGCCGGCACAAAGGGATTTAAAATCAAAAAATGGTATATGTGGTATACCACCTGCCCTAAGTGTGCAAAGAAGTACGGTAAAAACTACATTGTTATTGCAGGAGAAATAGAATAGACTTCCGACATTTAAATACTTCTTTACAAATACCTCATCGGGCAGTACACTGTTATTCAGACCAATAAATATATTAAGGCAGAAGTAAGAAATGCTTCTCTATGCAATACGTCTGTTTATTGTCGTTAAAAATAACTGCCTTTTTTAAGTTTTCCAAAGCAACTTCTTTCTTGTTTTTTATCAGAAATTCCGGACAATTTCCGGTCGGGGGTGAACGGTGACATTTGTAACCAGTTCTTCGCTTTGTTTGCCCGAGCAATCCGTGATACGGTAATAAATTTTGTGAACCAGGGGTTGGAAGCTGTCCCCATCGCCCGGGAAACGGAACCCGGGTGTATACATCGATGGTTGTCCGCTGATATAGCCGGACTCAGGGAGGGTGCTTCCGTCACTGAAAACTACCCGCCATTCGATTTGAGCGCCGCAAACCAATCCGCAGTTATCGGTAAAGCTCGCTGTATTTAAGTCCAGCATCTTGTTCCCCGGCTCAAAGGTGTAATAGTCGGGCACTGTTTGACTTGTATAGGTGAATTCCTTGATACGTTCAACACAGACCTCGATATCAAATGGCTCAATAAATTCAGGCGCTTCGGTGTCATTTACGGTAACCGTTTGCAAACAGCCGGCGGTTCCGGCGCTGTTGACGGCAACCCAGGCAATGGTTGTTACGCTTTTGTTGAAGGTGTAGGGGGAAGGTATGGGGCCCGTTCCGCTGCCGGTGTTTGCTCCGCTCATTGTCCAGGTCCAGCTGATTCCCTCTCCGTTATCAATTGCCGGAAGGCTGACTTCCACGGTGGCGGTGCAAACACCGGCATCAGTGCTTACAGAGATGGGGTCGGAACAGGTAATTTCGGGCGTTTCGGGTTTTACGGTAACGGTGAATGAACAGTGCAAATCTTCTCCTTTCAGGTTTACCGAGGTGTATTCGATTGTTGTTACGCCAAGGTTAAATGTCGAAGGCGACGGGACCAGCCCCTGGGCGCTTCCGGTCGTTGCGCCGGTCATAACATATTCGATACTTTCGCAAAAGTTATCGTAATCGGCAGCAGATACCGTAACGTTGCTCGCGTATGCTTTACCCGGGTCAACCATGACCGCGATATCATCCGGGCAACTCAAGTCCGGGGCTTCCGGTTCGGGAATGGTGACCGAAACGGCAGTGGCTGTACACGCGTGCGAGTCGGACAGTACGATAACGGAATAAGTTCCGGCAGAAAGACCGGTGGCCGTAGCAGAAGTCTGTGAACCGGCAGCCGTATCCCAAATGAATTCGTAAGGCGGGGTGCCACCGCTGGCCGTTATCGTAGCCGATCCGTTATCTTCTCCGTAACAAGTAGGTTCAACATAGCTGGGGGTTTTGACAGCAAACTGGCTAGGCTCCGGCAAAAAGACACTTTCGGTAACCGAACAACCCTGTTTATCGGTGACGGTAACCGAATAAGTACCTGTGGACAGGCCAACTGCGTTGGCTGTCTTTTGTCCGTCGCTCCACAGGTAAGTATAGGGGGCAAGCCCGTTGCCGGCGCTTACCGTGATTGACCCGTCGGTACCGCCGTGACAGATCGGTTGAACCGGGTTGAAATTGAGTTCGATTTCCGGATAAATGGTGATAGTTGTGCTGCTGCTTTGAGCAGGACATGGGCCGGCAGGGGTGTCGCTGGTCAGTGTTAGTTCGATGGTTCCTGCATTAATTTCAGCTTGTGTCGGGATATAAGTAGCATTCAAACTCCGGTTGTTCGGGTTAAAATTCCCTGCTCCGCCCGACCAGGTTCCTGTTGTTACCCCGCCCGAAATAGTCCCGGCGAGTGTCACCAACGGGTTTTCGAAACATACTTGCTGATCCGGGCCGGCGTTGACATTTGCCTTGGGATAAACGTTCACCGATACTGACTGAGATTGATTTTCGCAACCATATGTATCCCATACTTGCACGGTGTATGTCCCGGCAGCAGCAGTTGTTGCATTGTTAATGACCGGATTTTCAGTCGTAGAACTCCAGCCGTTGGGGCCTGTCCACAAAAAGGTAATTGGTTCGCGCCCATATTGCACATTTGCCTCAAGGTAAATGGACTCTCCTTCGCAAATGTATCCGTTTACATCAGGTGAAACTTCGGCCGAACGAGAAGCTAAAGTACCGAAGGAAATATCGTCCAGGCCGAAGTCGTTTCCACCCAAGGCTGTTTCAAGGTTAATAATCCGGACCGTGGCCGTAGTGGCCGTACCGGAATTCCAGTTTCCGTAAAAACGTTCTGTCCAGGGATTCGAATTATTGTTAATGCCTGCCGTCAGGTTAGCAGTGGTGCCGACCTGGGTGCTGTTAATTTCGAACCGAAGTTTGGCAAAAGGGCCGTAGTCGTTCATACTTTTGGCCCAGGCCGAGAAATAATAAAGGGTATTTGGTTGTATGGTGATAGTCTCTTCCCAGACTACCAGGCTGCTTCCCCATCCGTTGACGATCATGTAATTGCCGCTTCCGGTAGTGTGGTCGTATCCCCAAAAATTGGAATGAAAGTCATGGCCATTTGTTCCTACCGAATAGTAGCCTTCGGGATAAAGTTCACTGGTCGAAGCCGGGTTGTCGGCGACATAGTGGTAGCCGGTTGTGAACCCGGTATTTCCATCGTCAAAATTACCGTTGACAACCAACTCTGTTGAGGTGTTGAACGAGGCCGAACCGGTACAACCGTTTCCGTCGTCAACCGTGACAGTGTAAATAGCAGCCAGGTCGACCAAAATCGATTGGGTGGTTTCCCCGGTACTCCATAAATAGTTTGAATACCCCGGCGGCGCTGACAGCAAAATTTTTGGCACATAGGTACAATAGTCGGCAGTGATAATCGGCACCGGAGGTTCAAGTACAATGACCGTTACGGTATCGCTCCCCGAACAACCGGTATACGGATTGACATACCAGGCTATATAATCGGTGGTTTGACCCGGGGTAACATTGGTCGGATTCTGCTCAGTTGAACTAAAGCCTGCCGGGTTCGAAGTCCAATACATCTCAGCGGTGGTTCCGGCCCCGGTTACAGATACATTGTCGATGGCCCAGTAATAATCGTCTCTCGCTTCATAGGAGAAACGAATGTATAAGCTTGATTGCCCGACATATCCGTTTAATGAGGTCGAATAGTTTACAAAGCCGGTTCCGGTGCCTTTTGTGGAGGTCAGTTCATCAATGTCCATCCAGTTTGAGCCATTGGTTGAAACCTGAATTTTGGGATGATCAGAGCTGCCTCCTGATTCATAATAATACCAGAAATTTAATTCCAGCGAGGTGTACCCAAAGGTATTGATGGCTGGTGATGTCAGTATTGACGTGATGGAGGTGTTTCCGGCAGCATTGGAGTTTGCAAGAAAAAATTTACTGCGATCGTTTGAGCGGAAGATCACGCTGTTCCATCCGCTGCTGTAGGTATAATTATCATCTCTCAGCGTCCAGGCAGCGTTAGAATTGTTGTACCAGGTATCCCAACCGTTAAAACCGTTACGGTTGTTCGGACTTCCTGAATCGAAGTTTTCTGCGAACAGCGTTGCCGGGAGCGCTGAAGAAACATTTGAAGATGAATAAAGGTTGACGCTTTCGCCGGGACAAATTCCGGTTTTTGATGCCAAGGCAGATACCTGCGGCGAAGGAACGACCACGACATAAACCGGGTAAATAACCAGGCTTTCGCAGCCGTTTGCATTTAGTGCATACAAATAAGTTACACCAATGGGTTCCGAAGTGGTATTTACCAAAACTTCGTTTGGATTTCCCGTTCCGCCGGCAGCAGAATTGCTGATTCCCGTAACTGCGGCGCGTGTCCATGTAAATTCTGTTTCGGAAACATCGCTCCGGGGTTCGTAAGAGAAAAGAGTACCACTGCAAATAGCATCAGGTGTCAGCGGGCTGGTAAGACGAGGTACCTGAGTAACCATAACAACCACATCTTCATTATTGGTACAACCGGCCGGAGTAGTCATTGTAAAGGCATATGTTACGGCAATCGGGTCTTTTGTGGTGTTATTTATGTATTCATTAATTGGACTGGTTTCGGTTCTCTCCGGGTCACTGATGCCGGGAATGGCTTTTCGTGTCCAGGTATAAGCAGTTCCGGGGACAGAAAATGCAGGCGTGTAGCTAAACAAGTCGTTGCTGCAAATTCCCGAAGGGGTGAGGTCTGAAGTCAGCTCCGGTTTCGGATTGATGGTGACGGTCGTTGTTCCGTTTGCCGCATAGTTACACCCGGTTTGATCCTGAACCGCTGACAGTTCATAAGTGTATGTTCCGGGAGTTCCGCCGGCAAGGGTAATCTGGGCAGTTCCTGTCGGACTGGTGATGGTCTTCGTCGTGCCGCCATTAATATGGTAGCTGAAAGTGTACGGAGCAGTTCCGTTTGCGGCTGTAAACGTAATAACCGCGTCGGCATCACCCTGGCAAATCGTTGTCCCGCCTGAAATTTCCGCCTGAATTTCCGGCTCAACCTGAAACGTGACATCGAGCGTTGAACCCGCGCAGCCGCAGATTGCCGACGAAACCATGTAAATAACCGAAGCCTGGGCAGACGTGGTGTTGACCAGTGTTTGGGCCAAAACAGAACCGCTTCCGTCACTTGCCCCGCTGATACTTCCTGAAGGACTGATACTTTTTACCCCCCAGCTGAAGCCGGCATCGGCGGAACTGCTGCTTAAACCAATCGCACCGGTTGAGCCGGAACAAATCGTTTGCAATACCCGCGAAACCGAAATATCGGCTTTGGGATGAACGGTAACCGGTACGCTGATCGGATCTCCGGAACAACCATTTGCACACGGTGTAATGGTTAGGTTAACTGAGCCTGCCAGAGCTTTAAACGGCAGGATTGCGGTTACGCCGCTGCGGTTGTTTAACCCGATCGATACTCCGCCCGAAATATCAAAAACAACGTTCGAAGGAGACCCGGTCAATGGAATCGGATTAGTCAGTTCTCCCTGACAAAAAGATAAATCTCCCGGATGATCAACGGTTGCCTGCGTGATAACCTGGATGGAACCCGAGCCAGATACCGGGGGGACACAATTGTTGCCATCAACGATTTCAATAAGTTCATAGACAAGATTTCCTTTACTTGAAGAAGGTTTAGTCCCGGTATCATCAGTAATTCCGACCTGGTAGGTGCCGGCGGTTACCCCACACAGGTCTTCCGTCGTTTCCCCTTTACTCCAGGTAATACTTTGCAGGTTCGTAGCATTGGAAATGCGAAGATCGATACTGCCATCGCCGGCACCGGGACGCCTTTCGGCTGTAACGGTATAACCAACAGCCATCGTTCCGGCTTGGTGTGGGTAAAGCAAAGGTCTGTTCCGTTTCGCTGCCTCGACTTTACTTGCTTCTAATCCGAAATGGAAAGCGTGCAAGGGGTTTATTGACGACAAAAGAAGGAGCAGTAAAAAGCTGGTGCCGGCGAACTGACTTGTCCGTGTCATGTTTGTAACTGCTGTCAATTATGATTTTGTTAACATTCCTTACCGGACAGCTTTCGGGAGGGAAACCAGGCACGTCCGAATATCTCATATGAGAATTCAGCTCCGCCATGTGCCATATCCGGCACGGTGAAGTGCAATATATTCCAATACAGAAACAGCTTATTCAGCTTGAATAAGTCCGAACAACTGTTCTGTTAAACATCAGATTGAAAACGTGGATACGCAATTTCAACTCCGTTTTCAATTTCCGCTCTCTATTACTGTCCAATTTATTAATCTCCAAAACAGCTCAAAGGTTACCTTCAATTTTTCAAAAAAATATTTTGTTTGGTAAAAAATGAAAAATAAGATGAACGATTGAAGTGTTTTCGACGCAGCAATTTTGGCTAAAGTGTTGAAAGCTGTCCGCTCTTATTATCCTGAGTCTGGCAATACGAACCGCGCCTTTATTTACCGTCTTTACGACGATAACATACGCAGGGACCGGGTTTCCGTTGATTCTTATTTGAAAGAAATACCTGAATGCAGTTCCGCTCAACCAAATTAAATTATCACTACTGAACAAGTAAAAGGTTACTCTCCTCAGGTTTTGCCCCATGTTGTAAGTTGGGCTTGCTAAGAAACTACAAGATGAATAAAAATACAGAAATAAAATTTGTCGGACAGCCGGACCTTTAGGCTTACGCTCAAAGAGATTTTACTGATAAATTCGACAAGGATTGCTCAATATTCCAGGCGAATGATGATCAAGGGCCAATGAATCAAAAAATCAGAATCAGAATCGATCATGTCCATGATTTGTACACGCGGTTAATGACTAAATTATGGCCGAATGCAATTACCTTTGACTAAGCGATGTCTGCTAAAACAGGACTTTGCTTTTGAAATTTGCAATTCATATGCTATATATGCGCTTATAACCTAACCTGATTTTCTTTTGGACAATAAGAAGTATCAGCGTTAGGTTTTTTTTTGAACGCGGATTAACCCTTAAAGGGAGTTTGGTGTTGCCCGATTTTACGGCATTCCCTTTTGCATGGAGCTGTATAATTTACGATCAATTTAATATGGTAACCGAAATCATCCCTTATTTATATTTAAAATTGGAAAAATAAAAATAATGTGTATTTTAGTGCACATCTTTTATGTTTATTGAAATTGCGATCGATAATAATAACAGGAGTTAGAATTTTAAAATTTGTAATTGTAAAAAGTTAACAGTTTGAAGTCATAAAAAGAATGGTTTATCACTGAGGTCATTGGGATAAATCCGATATCCGGCTTATTTAAAGCGGGTTACTGTTGTTTTGTGGTAATCGGCGACAGTATATTCAAAAAAAATCTGTCAATAAAGCGGGGGGATCTTATACGAAATGCGCTCTGTCGGTAAATTTTGAATTGTTCATTGCAGTTATAAAGAACACTTGCGGGGGACTTATGGTGATGCGTTTGCCCTATCTGCTCAGCATAACCATAACAAGTATTATTCTTACTCTTTTCAAATATTGATGCTTTATTAAAAATTCATCGATCGGGTGAGTTTTATACAGGTAAGAGGATGAATCTCTTACGCAGTTGATTTAATTCGAAGCTAATGCCACAGGTATGGACAGGTTAGTGAATGACAATAATGCATTGAGAACCGGAAAAAGTGAATTTAGGTACATCCCGGGCCAACCGGAGATTTTCCATTTATTTGAAGAATTAAATGTTGGGATACTGTACGCAACCAACAAGCTAAATATCAAACAGTTTAACCGGAAAGCGGCAGAAATTCTAAACCTGGATTACAACAGGTACGGTTTGAATTATGAATACGATTTGGCTGAAGATCAGTGGCATTTCCTGGATGATGATTTTGAGGAAATCGATAAAGCCGGGTTCCCGGAATGCCTGATATCCCGGGATAAAAATGAAACTTCACGCATCATTTTAGTAAAAAACACCAACAGAAATGTAAACCGCTGGCTCAGAATTAAAGCGAGAAAGATTCCGGGATTAGGCAAGAAAGAAAACTTCCTTTTGATTTTGGAGGATGCCGGTGAACCGCAGAAATGGGATCAGCACCTCAACGAACTTTATCAGATTGAACAAACCATATTGGATCAGAATGATGGAGATGACAATCTTTTAAAAGGCATATTAACGCAATTAAATGAATTATTTCACGGTCTGACTATAATTTATGTTAGCCTGGATGATTCATTGATTCCGGGCAAAGTCATCACCGGAATTGGGAACGGGAAGATTCCGGCTGAAGATTATCCGCCGGGAGCATACGAAAATACCAACTTTAATCAATTACTGCACGAACGCGTAATCATCGAAAAGTTATCCATCGGGCGTTTGGCCGGTTCGTATCAGGAAGCCTTGTACGAGAAAGGGGTCAGAAGTACCATGACCATTCCGGTTATCCTGAGCAATAAACTCCGGGGGGCGGTTTTGTTGCATGCCGGTCAGAAAGAATACTTTCCTTCTATGCCGGTTAATCTGGTTTGGAACATCGCCGGATTATTCCGGAAAGCATTAAACCAAATTTATCTTTGGAAACAGATTGAGCGGAAAAATAAACAATTAAAGCAGGTAAATGAGAAAAGAATCCACGAAATCACCAAACTATCCGGCCTCAACAATGCCATTATAAAGAATACACAGGCAGCCATTTTAATCATCAACGCCAATGGCCTGATCGAAGGATTAAATCCGTCGGCCCGGAAACTTTTTGATTTAAAATCGGGGGACACGGCCAATCGCATGTCTTGTGCCGACTTTTTCCCCGGCGAAGAAATTCAACGAATGAGAGAGCATCTCTGTGCAGAGCAGGGAAAAAAGGTTGAAAACAACTGCGAGGTCTTAATCCGGTTTTCGGCGAACAAGTCTCCAAACCCGGTTGAATCGAAAATGATTACGCGATCGGGGAAAATAATCCCGGTTTTACTGACCATCAGCGCGTTGCCAAACGGAGGAACACAAGCCAGGGAATATGTTGTTCTTGCGGTGGACATGACCCAGGTAAAGTTAGCCGAACAGTCGAAACTGGAAAGTGAACGGATTAAACAGATTTTGTTGGAAAACGTTCCCGATCACATTTTCCGAATTTCGCGGGATGGTACCTTCCTCGATGTTTTCACGTCAGATGAATCATCCTTGTTTGTTCCCAAAGCCGACTTTCTGGGAAAAAAGATTGCGAAAGTATTTCCTCGTGAACTGGCAAACAGAAACATGCAGGCGCTCGAACAGGCCTTTCAATGTAAAGACGTCGTCAGGTTCGAGTACCAACTGCCGGTAAAACAAAAGGAAAAGTACTTTGAAAATCGCCTGGTGGCCCTGTCCGATCGGGATGCGCTCGCTATCATCCGCGATATTACCGATATGAAGCTCACGGAGAACCGGTTGCGGACCACCATGACACAGCTGAATTCACTGATCCTCAACTTAAACATGGGGATACTGTTCGAAGACAGTTCGAGGCGGGTCGTCCTAACCAATCCATATTACTGTAAACTCTTTGGACTTTCTTTTTCTCCGGATGAATTATTGGGAATGGACCGATGGGAGCTGGCCCGCTTGTCCGGGAAGATTATCGTTTCGTCTGATACCTTTTTGTCGCGGATTAACGAAATTTCGTCGAAAGGAGAATGTATCTTGAATGAAGAATATGAACTGACGGACGGACGGGTGTTTGAACGCGACTATATCCCGATCCGGCTGAATGAAACGCTGATTGGGCACCTGTGGCAATACAGGGATATCACTCAGCAGAAACTAAATGAGAAATACGGTTACATCCAGCGCGATCTGCGGATTAACCTGGCCGAAATCACGAATAAGTTTGATGCTTTTAACCTGGTGATCGACTATGTAAGAAAGATTGAACAAGTGTATTGTACCTCGATTCATCTGATGAATAAAGAAACCGGAAAGTTCGAGCAGGTTGCCAGTACCTGTAAAACCAATTGTTTTACCGAAAAAAGCCTTCTTTCCCAACAAAATGCCTATCTGTCTGAATTGATTCAGCGTGAAAATGTCACCGATATCCGGGCCGGGGATTTTGACCCGAAATCAACCTTTTACAAAAATTATCCGGAAGGGGTCATCAAGTTTATCCCGATCAGACAAAATCAGGCGGTTATCGGCGCGATGATCATCGAGACAAAATCGCTGAAAGACCTGAACCCTGCGGCAAATAAGGCGATTGAAGTGATCTCGGGCTATATCGGGGATGCGCTTCTGAAAATTGAGATGCAAAATAACCTGGAGCTGAGCCGGAATAATTTCCAGGTATTATTCGAAACAATCGACGACTTTATCATCGTCCTGAACGGAGACGGAATTATCATACAAACGAATCCCGCTGTCAGCAATCAACTTGGATATATCCGGGCTGAACTGGAAGGAAAGAACATCATGAATGTTTGCGCTGATAAACCAAAAACAACGATCAATGACTTGATTACTCATTATAATACCCGAAAAATGGAATTATCTCAATTTTCTCTGTTAGCAAAAACCGGAAAATCAATTCCGGTTGAAACAAAAGTATTGAAAGGTACCTGGGATGGAAATGACGTATTTTACATGATGTCCAGAGATATATCCGGGCGGCTGAAAGCAGAACAAGAGCTGAAGGAAAGTGAGGATCGCTGGCATTTTGCCCTGGAAAGTTCCGGCGACGGTATCTGGGACTGGAATATTATAACCAATGAAGTGTTCTTTTCTCACCAGTGGAAAAAAATGTTAGGGTATGATGATGAGGAGATAAACGGCACCTTAAATGAATGGGAAAGCCGCATTCATCCAGAAGATATTGAACATGTGTATACCGACCTGGAAGCCCATTTTAACGGTAAAACATCGCTTTACCAAAGCGAATACCGGATGAAATGCAAGGATGGAACCTTTAAATGGATTCTTGACCGGGGCAAAGTGATTAGCTGGTTAGCGCCGGGGAAGCCGGAACGGATTGTCGGCACGCATGAGGATATATCGGCGCGGAAAGCAGTGGAACATTCCTTATCTGAAGCCCTTAAAAAAGAAAAGGAACTGAATGAATTAAAATCGCGTTTCGTGTCGATGACCTCTCACGAGTTTCGGACTCCGCTGGCCACCATCCTGATGTCAGCCGATTTGCTGGGCGCCTATTTCGACCGGATGTCAAGTAAGGAGATTTCCCAAAAAATAGACCGGATAAAAAACAACGTTACCTTCCTAAAAAACATTATCGAGAAGGTGATGGATCTGTCGCACCTGGAAACCGGGAAGATGAAATTTTCACCAACTGTTCTTGAAATAAATGGTTTTCTTTTAGAGATCATAAATGAACAGGTGGAAAACCAGGAAAGCAGTCATCAAATCGTATTGGAACAACTGGATCAGGCTGTAAACGTGAAAGTTGACAAACAAATGATCAAACAGGTACTCAGCAACATGCTGGCCAATAGTGTAAAATATTCACCTGAGGAATCAGTCATTAAGGTGAGCTTATCTTCAGAACCAGACGACATTTGCATTAAAATTACCGATCAGGGGATTGGCATACCGGCAGATGATGAAGAGAAGATATTTGAACCGTTCAAACGGGGATCAAATGTGGAGAATATCCCCGGTTCGGGTCTTGGTTTGGCCTTGTCGCGGCAATTTGTACGGAGGCATGGCGGCGATATCATCCTGGATCCTTCCGTGAAACCGGGCTCTTCTTTTTCCGTCATTTTACCCAAATGGGTCAGGTTAGATCACAAAAAGAAGTAACAAACAAGGCTTATTTTTTGATATTCCTGCGGTTCGACCGCATCATTTTGATGGTGCCAGTCCTGTTCGTCACGCCAGGCAGCAAAAAGCAGATAGTTGTTCCGGTGTTTGGAGCACTTTTTATCGAAAAACTGCCACCATATTGTTCAATGATACGCTTCGACAAGTACAGACCAAGTCCAATACCCTGCTGTTCAAATATTTTCCGATCGAACTGCATGAACGCGCTAATGCTATTTATCTGATCTTCAGAAATACCTCTGCCATGATCCTGAATGATAAATTCAACCTGGTTTTTATAATTAATGGTGTCGATGTTCACGTCTGTCCCTGCCGAAGAAAATTTAAACGCATTGTCAATCAGCTCATCCAATACAAACTGAAACAACTCGGGATTGATCTGAAGTTTGCAAACCGTCGGGTTAAGAACCAAATCATGCTGCCGGCTGTAAGCGGCAGAAATTCTGTTAGCGGTTTTTTCTGTTAACTCCCCAATATTGTCAACAACTTTGGTTGATCGTTTGGTGTCGGATAATTCCAATTCGACAAAAATGAGGTACTTTGTTACAATCGACGACAAATTTTGACAGCTTTCATAAATGGAATCGCCGAGTTCAGCAATTTCATCGGTTGTCAAACTGTCGGCATTGCTTCTGATCATACCGCTCATCCCCAGAATGATATTCAGGGATGTTCTGAATTCGTGCGGAATTGACTTGATGATATTGGCTTTAACCTGGTTGAGCAGTTCGGTTGAGATCATTTCAAATTTATTAAACTTTGCAATTTGGGTGAATATCGAGTTCAGCAGTTCTTCGCGCGAAAAGGGCTTGATCAGGTAGTCGTCAGCGCCCAGTTCCATCCCCTTGCGGATATCTGCCCGGTCGGACAAGGCCGTGATGTAAATAAACGGGATCATGGCGGTTTTCAGGTTTTCTTTTAGCTGCGAAAGAACAACAAAGCCATCCGGCTCGGGCATCATAATGTCACATAAAATCACATCAGGAAGTAGTTGAGCAGCCAGACGAATTCCTTCAGCACCGGATGAGGTCTCCATCACCTGGTATCCTTCAAATTTTAAAGTTTCTGAAATTTCCTCTCTGAGTTCCTGTTTGTCTTCTATGATTAAAATCGTTTTTTTTCGGTTACTTCTCTGTGGCCACACCATAATAATTAAAACATTTAATTGTTTTCATGGAAATAGCAAACAATATAATTATTCGAATCGCAGCATAAAGGTAATGGTAGTTTTCATACCTGGTGTTTTTTCATGTGTACAAGATGTAGACATTTAACGAAAACGGGAAACAATAAAAACCCCGGAGGGGCAATTCCGGGGTTATAAAATGCACGGCGTGCATCTGGAGTTTTTGTTTATTGGTAAGGAAGATATGAGGCATCACTTCGCCTTACCTCAGTATGACAAGAAAAATCAGGACTTGAGATTTTTCTTTATGACTATACAAATGAACGAAATTTCCGGCCTGCAGGCTATTTTTAGCCGTGTACATATCATGGACACAATTATTTTTTTGATAGCAACCGGGATTTCGATATACCGGCTGTTCATTGCCTTCGGTCGGGTGAAGCTGATCTCCTGCTGCGTTTAATTATTAAACGAGTGAATATTAAACGATTGCATAAACATCAGCAAATCGTCTTTTTTGCCCAGTCCGAGTTTCTTTTTCAACCGATACCGGCTTTTTCGTACACTTTCGGGCGATATATTCAGCATTTCTGCAATTTGGTTGGTATTTAACCCGGTAATCATCGCGGCAGTCATCACCAGTTCGTACTGCGTCAGGTGAGAAAAATGCTGTGAAAAATTAGACAAAAAATGCGGATATACCTGGTTGAATTTCAGTTGAAAAACGGTCAGGTTGTCCGACAACATGGTCTTCCGGCTGATCTTGGTTTGCAATTCCCCCAGCAGGATCTTCTGAGAAGAATCCAGGTTATTTTTTTGCAGCTCATGCTGAATCAGATCTTTGAGGTTTTTAATGATGTTGTTGGTTTCAATCACATTCATCGCCTCACTCATCATCGTCATCTCCTTGTCGTGCAGTTGTTTTTTCAACGATTCGTTGTCTGTAGATATTTCTTCGATAATCGAGTTTTGTTCCTCCGTCACTTCTTTCAACCGGGTAATCTCGAAACTCAGTTTGGATTCAATTTCCCCGATAATCTGCCGTATTTTATGTTCCAGCCCCGAAAATTTCGCCAGCCGGGTATTGATCGCCAGGATCAGTTCTTCGCGCGTAAATGGTTTGGTCAGATAATCATCGGCTCCCAACGACATCCCTTTCCGGATATCTTTCCGGGCATCAAGCGCAGAAACAAAAATAAAAGGAGTCAATATAAATGCTGCATCCTGTCGCAGACGATGTAAAAAATCGAAACCATTCATGTCAGGCATCATGACATCACACAGGATCAGATCGGGCAGATGGATCAGGGCCAGATCGAGTCCTTCTACGCCATTCCGGGCCATAACAACACTAAAACCCTCGAACTTGAGAATATCGGCAATGCCCATCCTCAAATCTTCTTCGTCTTCAACAAGCAATATTTTGGGCATAGAGAAAGTTATTTTTACATATTATTTCTTGCAAAATACAAAATCTTAACCTGTTTTCAAATGCTGTTTCTGAAATAACCGGAAAGCAAACAAATGTTTATTCCTCAAGTTCAGGGATATTCAAATTCCATTCATCAAAAATAGTTTGGTCTGTCCACGATATGTCCAGACCTGATATTTGGTTTAATAGGTAGTATTTATGTTACTTTGTATAACAACATCAGGATCATACTACACTCTATTATGATCTTTATAAAACCAGATTTGCTTTTTCAAAATCCCAAAAGTCGAGCAATTTCATACTTTTGGGATTTTTTGGTCTTTATCAGGTTCAAAACGCCCGACGATTATTATAAACGAAAATATCCGACATGATTTTACTGGAAAAAATACACGAACAAAGCGAAAGGTTAATCGCTGAATTAAAATGGGATAATGAGCAGCTTGTTCATTTTATCGACCAGGCAAATCAAGTGATCGCTAAAAATTCAGATCCGGGACAACGTCTTTCCGTAAACAGTGAAACGGATCATTCACTGGTAACTCACCCGGCAAGTTATTCGGGCGGCTTCATTTTATTTGGAGGCTGGACCCGGATTTACGACCTGCTTGTGCCTCCAGGTACAAGGGGGCACGAGCTTTATCTGGCATTTGGAGGATTGGGTGCCGGAGGATGGAGCGGAGACTGCGATATCGAACTTGTGATGAAAGAGGGAACATTTGGGTACAACGGAAAATCTTATTTAATGCCGCAAAATCACTACGGGAGTGATAATTGGGATGGATATCGTACCGGATTTCAATGGTTTTACGACCACGTCAAATCCTTTATGTTTATGTACATGCCGCAATTTATGCAACCCGTTCCCATATTTGTTTATTTCGACAGCAGCAGTCACCGAATTGGAATATCAGTCCCGAATGCCAGTGTTTCGGTCGGGATCGGGGGCGGCACCGTTACCGTAAAGCCCTAATCCTCTTCATGTTGCAGTCTGCAAAATGAAACGTTTTGAAAAAGTTCCAGCAACATCATCTGTTAATTTTCCTTTTCACGATGTAGGACGACATTCCCTACATCTACCAAATCGCCCAACTCGTCCGGCCGGATGGTGAAGGGAATTTCCGGTGCTTTTTTTCTCAGAATCTGAAGCTGTTGCGGATCGATGCTTAATACATATTTTCCCGGACGCAGACCAAAATAGGTGAAATAACCATCCGGTTCAGATTGAATACTGGCAACCAGCTTGCCCGATTCGTCGTTTACACAAACCAGCACGCGGCCCAGTCCGCACTGACGGTCGTCAAGCACCATTCCCGATACTTCACCCATTGGCAGCACCGGGAGGCTGATCTTCTTAAACTGGTTCGGGTCAAGGCAAACCCGGATACTTTTTTTACTGAGCCGCCAGGCAATATTTTGAAATTCAGATTCATCCAGAACCAGCGTGTAATCAACAAATGGTTCCATGCCGGCGATGAAAAGAACCGGATCTTTTTCGTGCCGGACAACCTGCCCACCGCTGCACCTTACTTTTAACTGGTCAGTCAGCGGCTCACCCGCATCGCGCTTCCCGTTAAAATTGATATCAATAAAAGCTTCTATTAAAATTCCACTTCGCCCCACTGACGAACGTTTGTCTGCATGGACATTCTTCCCGCCAAAAGCAAAACTTCCGCTGCCACCCAGCGAACTTTGTACCTGCCTGTTGCTGAAATAGGAAGACATATAAGCCGACACGAAGCTGAGATCGTACCGGAACGACAGATTAAAACTCCGGTAATTGCTCAGCACATTGTTCTCGAAACCCAGCGACAGGTAACCTTGTTGGGAGAAACGTTTTTCCAGATCGGTTTTGAAAGAAATCAGCCGGTTGGTTGAATAGTTGTATTGTAGAGAGGGGCGAAACGTAAAATTCTGTTTCATTTTGGTGCTCAGCGACAGGTTCGTGTAAACCGTCAGCGATCCCATACTGGTCCAGTTCAGGTAATTGCCGGCGTTGGCGCTGTAGTTTCGGTAATAGCACGAAAGCAGCAACTCGCCGTTGTTGTATGTAAAGTTAGGATACACATACTGGCGAAGCGTTCCCCGGGCGTATCCGCCAAGCGCGCCGAAACGAACGGGGACCGATAAATTGGCAAGCCTTTCCTCCAGGTAATTATAAATAACCGCCTTTTGTCCTTGCTTGTACCGCGAATACTCAAGCGCCAGCATGATATTGCCGGGCAGGTTATAGTTCAAGGTGAATTTCCCCCTCACGAGGTGCGCATAGTCGCCCGTGACGATCAATTTCGGCACCGGCTGAAACGTGAAGCCAACAAAAGGAATTTCCGGATGACTGATGGAAGAGAGGTATTCGATGCCCGCGCCGGCAGTCAGCCAACGGGTAAAGCCGTAATGGGTTTCGACCCTTGCCAAACGCGAGTTCAGCGTATCAAGCACCATTCCTCCTCCGGCGGTATATTCAAATTCTCCCGGCGGAAGCATATTGTAGGGCATGTTGAAGGTTTTTTCTTCGGAACGTTCTTCGCCGTTCGGCCCGTAGAAACGCAGTGTTACCTGGCTGGCGCCGTAAACCATGGGGACTCTGAAAGTATAAAAACCAGACGCATCGGCATTGGTGAAATCAACCAGCACGTTGTTGATATATAACTCCACGGTCCAATCCGGCTCCGTATATTGAGCGATCAGGTAATCGCCTACGGCTCTGCGGACGGTGGTGGGCGTATTGGTCACCATAAAACCGTCAACAGGAGAAAGCACCGACGCGATGCTCTTGTTGCTGATCCGGCCCAACTGTACCTGGCGGGCCAATTTCGCTTCATTGTTTACATATCGCCAGGTATAACGCTGCCGGTATTTGTCAAATCCGTAACGGTCGGAATAATTTAGCCAGATATTGGTTTCGCCGCCCAGCGTTTCGGCGCCGAGGCCCAAGCCTGCCCTTGTTTCGCCGGTATAACTTTTCGACTGGTTGGTCGAGAACGACCAATCGGCCGTGCCCAGCCTGAACAAATGATACTCGCGGGGAATGAGCGTGTCATATACGGCCTCATTTTTGATCTTTCTCAGGTTCTCGCGGGCTTTTTCCAGTTTCATGATCCTGACAAGCGGCAGCTCAAATGGCGCGCCGAATTTAGCTGAGAGACTCCGAAAACTGAAACTGATCGTAAAGCCAAACACCCGTTCCAACACCTCTTTCCGCAGAAAAAGCACGCCCATGTCCATCACCGCCTCCCCCTGGGCAAAGTTGCTCTTTTGGCCCTGCCAGACAATATATTGGTTGGGATAGTCAATCTCAAAAACCTGCTCGTCCGAACTGATATAACCTTGCAGCACTTGCCCGTCAGCAGATGTTTTCCGATAGATCTTCAGAAAATCGAACAACTCATCGACCGGAAGGTAAAAGCCGGACGGTTCTTCATAAAGCGCCTGGAAATTCCGGTAACCGATCTGTTCGAAAAAGATGGTGACATTAAAATTATCATACTCCGGCTCTTCTGCTACGTGTCCCCGGACCGGCAACCATCCCAAAAAAAGAACTAACAGGGGATAATGGGTAAGGATTTTCGCACGGGTCCGTAAGGTTGAAAAGTTATTCATCAGGTGACACGGTTGGGTAATTGATTGGTAGCCGGAATATCCTCCCTGTTATTGTTGGTGAAATGTGATCTGAAAACTTCCGGAATAGGAACCGGGCGGGTTGGTCGCTACGGACCCGACCTCGATGGCGCCCCCTGCATAGATCAGGTGGATATCGTCGCAGCCTTTGTTGGATGTAAATAAGCCGCTTCCTCCGTCAATGACGACTGTCCCGATGCGGATAGGCCCGATATGCAGTTGTAAAGTACCACCCGACACCCCGGTCATTGTTACTTCCGTGGGATAAGTAAGGATAACGGTACGTCCCGGGCAAAGTTTAAATTCGAATATCGCCTGTTGGGCTGTGGTTCCCATGTTCAGCAACACCACATCGCCGGTAGCCGTGCGGGTACCATCGTAATCCACAGTTACCGTTCCTCCCGATGAACCGCGGACAACCGTCAGGTCGCCGAGATTCAGTTCCTGCACTGCCCTGACGGTGGCCGTGCGCTGAGGTAAGCCCGGGGCGGTATTTTGCCCGGCCAACCTGATGCTTATACAGCAGAAACAGGCCAGCAAACAATATATAAATCTCATCTTCCTCACTTTCTGATTACTCTTCCGGCAACAGGTATTCTGCGCGGGCAAACTCTTTACTG
The DNA here is from genome assembly GCF_049347105.1 of Gaoshiqia hydrogeniformans. Taxonomy (GTDB): domain Bacteria; phylum Bacteroidota; class Bacteroidia; order Bacteroidales; family Prolixibacteraceae; genus Gaoshiqia; species Gaoshiqia hydrogeniformans. The sequence goes on along the minus strand of NZ_CP186334.1, from coordinate 4,164,859 downwards.
CCATCTTCCTTTGGCCCCAGGTAACGGACCAGCAGCTTTCCGTTGATGAGCCTGATCCCTTTTTGGGGGCGGATGGCCATCGAAAAAATCCGCTTCTCCAGTTCCGTGTAAACGCCTACGCCGTTGGCAATACCTATTTCTTCGGTTTTTCCGTTCTCCGGCACATAGTCGACTTTAATGGTACCATAGGAAGACATCTCGCCCGAACGGTTGATCGCGACAGTCAGCCGGCAGGTGGAATCATTTAAGGTTTCCAGCGCCAGGTCTGAAAGGCTAAGTTGCAGGGCGGGGTTACCGGTGCGGATGATCACAGGAATGCTGATTCCGAAGATGGGGGTTAGCCGGACTTCCAGCCGGGTCGAATCCCGGTCGCTGTCTTCCATGCCCAAAGGGGCTGTATGTTTATCGGCCCTGAAATACAGGTGCGAACGGTATTCACCGTCTTTCATCCCCGAAGGTTTTCGGAACTGGAGCATCACAACCTGCGACTCGCCCGGGGGCAGAACTACCCGCCGCGGGAAAATCCGCAGGTAGGGATCGGCCCGGTTGGTCAGTGTATCGGCATTCCCAACTTGTTTAAAACTGCCGTCGGGCTGCATCCGGTAATTCAGAAAAGAAACCAGGTAAACGGCCGTGTCTTTACCAATGTTATTGATGTTCATGTTCTCCCGTTGCTTTCGTCCTTCAAAAACTACGCGGGTAGGTGTAATCAGCAGATCGCCCTGGGCAAAAACACCCGAAAAAAAAGCCAGGAACAGCAGCGTCAGATTGGTCTTTTTTGTCATGACAAATAGATTTACGGATTTATAATTGGAAGTATGATGTATTTAATTATATACAAAAATCAGTTCGTAAATCACGGTCGTGATACCGGAAGGCATTCCTGTCCGTTTCCTGATATGCAAGCTGGCCCCGATGTTCACGTCCATGGTCCCGTCGGGATCTACCGGTTGTCCGCCCGGCGGGATGCTTGATGAGAAGCGGATATTCCCGGCTTCCCGGCTGGTTCCCTGTATGATCATTTTGATTGCCTCAGGGGGCAGTAAAATGGAAACCAGGCTGTTCGGCGCACCGGAGAGAACAAATTTTCCTGCATGAAACTGGTTATCTACTAAAACGATGCTCCCCATGATGATCCGTTCATTCAGCGGAGAAACTTCGACAATCCCGTTTCCAAAACGGGTGGCAATCTTACCGATTCTCAAAGGTTCCTTTTCCACTGCCGTCACAGGGACCACAAACCTGGCGCCGATGCCGGCTGAAATACTGGTTTGCCCGTTGGCAGAAACGGCTATGACGGCAAACGCCATCATAGCCATCAGGGTAACCACTTGTATGGTACCATCTTTTATTATCATTCGTTACCATCAGAATTAATGGAAAAATCGTTGCCGGTTTTTCATTCAAAATCTCAAGGAAATTTATTCATAGGCAACCGTCACATTGAAACTTCCCTGGTAAAGCCCCGGCGGTTGATTTGCCGATACAGACAAGCTTGCACCTACATAAAAATCAGCAGCGCCGCTTGCATCCAGGGCCGGACTAACTCCGGCTGAATGGCTGAAACCATTAACATCCATCGAATGTGTGGTAGCGCCGTCATGATAGCTTATGGTAACCGTTTCGTCTTCAGGCAGCGCAATGGAATAAGTTGCCGAAATATCTCCCGATACCGTAAAATAGGCCCGGGTATAAGCCGGCGTCTGATCCAAAAGCGTTACTCCCCCGGTAGCGCTCCGGTCTTCTCCGGTAGCAGGGACCATACAAGCACCTGGTGAATTGGTCGAAACCATCGTTCCGAAATGCAGATCGGTAACTTTTGTCAGTTCAATGGCTGTCAAAATTCTGGCGCTGGCTGTCACTTCTTCGGTTGAGGTATTTTGTCCCCAAAGATGCGCAGGCAACAGAGCACTCACGGCAATGGAGAGCAACAGAAAGAACTTTCTCATAACTATATCAGCACTCCCAAAACAGTTTTAGTTGTAGGCTACGGTTACATCAAAACTTCCTGTATACGAACCTGATGGCTGGCTTTCTCCAATATTCAAGATAGCTCCAACATAGAAACCTCCGTCTCCGCTACCATCCAGTGTTGGAGTACCGACTATGGAATGAGTAAAACCGGTTATATCCATTTTATTCTCATTTTCATTTTCTATTTCCACAGCCGCAGAAGGCAAAGTAATGGTATAAGTAGCATTCGGCTCGGCATCTTCAATTTTGAAATGAGCGGCAGCATGAGGAGTGCCTTGTGTTAATAAAACAACAGTCCCGCTAGCGACGCTTCTCACCGCAGTCTCTGCTGCCGTAACTTGAACCGTTGCTGCAGTTGTTGATACGGTCATGCTACCAAAGTGTAAATTTGCATCACTCGTTAGATTGATAGCCGTTAAGATATCTGCCCCGGCATCTGCTTGAGCTACGGCAGAATTTTGTCCCAACACTTTTCCCGGCAATACAGCTACCGCTGCGATTGCCACAACTAAAATAAATTTTCTCATCATAATCGCAATTTTTCAGAAATTAATTGATTTATAATTTTTTAGATTCGCAAAACGTCCCTTTTTCACGAATTTCATGAGGACAAAGTAAATGAAGTCTATTTAGAGGAGAACTTGACAAAAGTCAAGAAATCACAAATTGTTGCTATTTCTTAATAAAAAGGGGGTTACTTTCGGAAAAGGGGAGTTAAAAAACTATTTTGTAACTTAATTTTAATCCGGAAGAACGAATTGTAACCACGAATACGCCCCTTGTATTCATCGGCCATCTGACCAATTGCCCTCCGGGCAATGTCTGCCTGCGGACAATCCTTCCGCTGATATCTGTCAATTGTATTTCAATCATACCTTCCAATTTACCAAGGTCAATAAACAGTTCGCTACCTGAAATATAAACTTTTGCTTCAACAGAAGCTTTTGCCGGGACCGTACGGAACCGGATCACGAAGCGCCCGGGGGAGTCTGTTTTCGCGGCGGTGAAAGAATAGTTATCTGAGATAGCAAAATTATGCGTTGAGCCGGTCAACTGGTCTACCAGAAAAACAGGGCCAAACGTAAGTTCATCATAAGAGCATTGCAGGTTGTAGTTTCCGGTTACCCCTGCTTTAAATGCAAGCTGCACCGAACTGTTTTCAATGGTGTCAGTCAGGTAACGAATCGTGTAATTTTCATCATCAGAAGGCAGGTAAAGCCCCGGGGCCGTTTCAACAGGACTAAAAAGTTTTATGGCCCCGTTTTCGTTCGCCGCATGTCCAAATTCAAATTTCACTTCATCGCTCCCTGCTCCCGCGAGAGATTGCACCGTCAGGCGGATTGTATTTGCGGAACGATTTATCCCGGCGCTTTTCAGCCATTTCCCGGCCTCGTTATGTACCCGTGCGTTGTTGTTAAATCCAAACGTACCCGACGAAACGGCCCGAACAAAAAATCCCTGCATGGGAGCTATGTAACGCGAAACATGGTTTGTCCCGGTATCGCCGGTGTCAGCCGAATTAAAGACACCGTAATTGTTGGCCGTAGAGCTCCACACCCAGATATCATAACCCCCTCCGTTATTATAAAGCATGTTACGAACAAAGCCGTTTTCGTCTTTCCAGTCGATACTGGAGGGATAAGGATTACCCAACAGGTTAAACCCTTTATAATTCCCGGTCGCACTTGCCGTTACCGGACGGGGAACTGTCCCATTGCCAAGAAATCCGGTAAACTCTTTTGTTACCGCCAGTTCCTGCACGGCATAAAGATAGCCCCGGCCCGGCACAAAATAGGTCTGCCCGTGTACGCCCGGCCAGGTAGGGCTTACGGTGGTATTGAGGTGATAAACCCAGCAAGAGGCCGGTTCGTTCCAAATATAAAGATCATAACCGGTACCATCGCCATAAGTGCCTGAAGGAGTCCAACTGCCCAGGATCGACTGGGCTGTGACCGGAGCAGAAAGAAAGTGCCAGTCTTCGGCATCACCGCTAATATAACGTTTAACAGTTCCCAAAACCTGATCTGTCTGATGGACCAGCGATCCGGTTCCTTCGGCGGTGGACTCAATCCTCAATCCCGGATTTCCTTCGAAATTCTCTAAATTGTAATCCACACTTAAGCTACCGGCGGCGCCAATGGTTAATGAAGCTCCTTGCCTGATCTCAAGTTCAGCTACCTGGTTCGCAGAAGAAGATATCAACGGGTTATTTGGAGTTACAGGAATGACAACCTGCGCATCAACCGGAGGTAAGCTGTTTTTTGACCAGTTGCCAGGCTTATCCCAGTCCGAATCGATCGTTCCGGCCCATTGCCAAAGTGTCTCGGGCGTTGTTGCAGCAAAGCGCTTTTTATGATTGGCACTGACTGAATAACCATCCAGATCTTTTACATTGTTTACAATCAGGTAGTAATTAACATCTTCCACCATATTAAAACCCAGCGTGAGGGTGATCTCACGATTGCCTGCGCCTCCACGGATCGGATTCGAAGGATAATCCACGGTCGCTCCGGATTCATTTTCAACGCGATAATTGGATGCTGTTTGCGATGAACCCGGATCGAGCGTTTCGTCAAAAACAGCCGTAATGGAATTGGGGGCATTGATGTTGATGGCTATAATATAAGGACGGTTGGTATCCACATACGGGTCGCCGGTAACATCGCCTACCACGTTGAGGGTGAGTCCCGGATCAACTTCAAATTCACCGTCATCGTCCACTGCCATATCATTCAATACCAACACATTTTGAATGGATTGAACAGTTGAACTGTCTTCGATGATCAGGTTATAAAACGTGATCAGCGCATTTGTCCCTGTGATAAGCTGGTTCCCGTCGCCCTCAAAAATAAAGGTACTGGTCCCCGGGTTAAATGTCCCGCTGTTATTAAATATATCGCCGCTGAAATAAATGGTACTGCTCCCGGCATTAATAATACCCCCGGTGTTGGCAATGGTCACATTGCCTTCAAAAACGATGTTTCCTTCATCGGCATCTAATCTCCCACTGTTCTGAAAAACGGCATCACCGCTCACCGTAAAGTTCCCGTCGCCGACATCCATGTTGCCGTTTTGCTGAAAAATACTATTACCTTCCACCCTGATTGTTCCTTTGCAGGCAATTTTCAACCAGGCCGTATTGCTGATGGTGACGTTATCCTTAAAAACCATGAGGCCATTGTGAATATCAGTTATCGCATCCCCTTGCGAATTGGTCGGTTTATAAAATGTAATGACAGCATCGCCGCCATACAAACGGCCATTGTTTTCAACATAGGAGGGAGAATAAAAATCGATGGTCCCGCCCGATAAAACCGGGGGGACAGGCGTATCAGGCGGGCAATCCGGCGGGTAGTTTTCGGGAGAAGAAGGCGCCATATAAAAACGCCCCCCGCTACGGATGGTCACCTGATGCTGGTTGTTTGACGGATCGCCGTCAAAAACAAAATTACCCCTTCCCCCATCAACGGAGCCGTAAATATCTGTTTGTCCGAAAACAGTGATCTCTCCTTCAGTTACCTTGAAAAGTTTTCCGGTTGAAAGCTGCAACCCGTTTCCAAGGTTCACATTACCGCCATCCACCCAAAGCTCTCCGTTTAGCTGAAGCCTGTCATAAGCCACACTTAACGCGCCGCCGTTCATGATTTGTATCAGCACATTGGTATATCCTGTATTGATCCTGCGCTGTCCTCCGCCGTTCCCGTCGAACTGAAGGAAACCATTATCCAGAAAGAGTTGCCCGTTATTATTGATATCAAACCGTTCGGTAACCGTGAGCATAGCCCCGTTGGTAATGGTCAGCTCACCACCGGAGGACCATTCGCTCAAATTGATCCGGTACACGGTTACATTTTGGGTGATAAGCGGATAAGGATGTGATGAAACAGGACGGATATTCGCCGTAGAACCGGAACCGGGAACGGTCTGAGGGTCCCAGTTTCCGGCTACATGCCAACTGTTACTGACATTCCCTGTCCAAGTTTGCCCGCTTAGGTCCATAACCGGCGAAAAACAAAAAACAACAGACAGAACCAGCGAATTAACCGGCAAGCCAAATCTGTTTAAGACCCCCCACATATATACTATTTTCAGTATGAAAAATTCACTTAAACTCTTTTAAATCCAGTCCCGTTTTAAATGCTTTTTTTTCGAACAGATACCAAAAAGGCGCCTGGTCGGAAACGCCGCAACCATCCCGTACTTTGGCCCTTACCCGGGAGATTGTTTCAGGCGAGGTACCCAGGTAATCCGCAAGAAATACAGAGGGAATATGCTTGATCAGCCGTGGATGTCTTTTATGCAAAAAGAGATATTGCTCGGTCACCGTAAAAAAACGCATGATGGACCTCTCTTCCATCATCCGGAACCACCGGGAAACAATAACCCGTTCGATTTCGTGAACCACACTGTTTTTCTCCTTCCGGATATCCCATCCAACCAGGTTGACCATCAATACCTTTGCATCAGTTAATAACTGGACTGATACCGAAGAGGGTTCATTCATAAAAAGGCCGGGATAAACGCAAAACAGATCATCGGCAAAAATGAAATCCTGTGTGATCTTTATTTCCCCTTTTTGAAAAAAAACATGGGCAATACCCGACTTAAAATACCAGACCGCCGAAGAAACTTCACCTGCATGAACCAGGTAAGTTCCTTTTAGCAGCCTTCGTTTTTTGATCTTTCGACGAATCCCGGGAGGAAGTTTCATCCTGAGCTCTGACATAAATTCCCGGAAATTCAGGTTCGTGTTTTTCAACATACTGTCAGAAAAGAAATTTTATTGCTAAAAGTAAATTTGATCATATCAGGGGGGTCCGGTCCGGGTAATCATTTGAAAAACAACCGGAACAAAGGATCGGATGGGCAAAATGTTTAATTAAGGCCCGGCAGAAAGACAGCCAAATCACTGATTGTCAATTTGATTTCTCCTTTCCAGATCTTCAATCTTTTTCTTTAATAAAGCATTCTCTCCGGCAAGGTCCTTGATCATTTCAAGCATATGGATGTATGACCGGAACGAGTTTTCGTTATTTTTCTCATAACTGCAATCATCTTTCATTTTTCCCTGTCCAATAACGAGCCACATAATCGATACTTCCGGGTAAGCGGCGATAAATTTCGCCAAAATATCTTCCGTAATTCCGGTCCTGTTCTCAAGGGTTCCTCTTGATATGCCGGTTTTTGCATAAAAATCTCTCTTACTGATGTCAAGAGTTTCAACGAATTGCAAAATTCTTTGTTTTATGGGTGATATTTTCCGTTCTTTCCCTTGCATCTGGCGAAATCTTTTGTATCTTCGTAAGTGTAATAAAAAAGAAAAGGCCAAATTTTTATATTATCATTTGATCTTGTTTAAATTACGGCAAAAATACTGTAAATATTGACACACAAAAATACAAGTTTATTGACCTGATGTCGCTTTAGGGATGAAACGGGTATATCGGGGAGGTGGTATTCATGCTTCACCAGAGGTAGGTATTATGATTTTTTTCATGAGAGTTCCAATGAAAAGATCATAAAATTTAATGCAAAGCAAATCTAAAGCTACGCCAGGTAACCAAAGAGATCTGATTTGCGGCCCGAAAAAAACTAAAAGCCGGAAGCATTCGCAGAAATGCCGGGCAATGATTACCGGTAATTTATTTGACAGAGGAAAGGCTTTCGTCTGTCGGATATAGATAGAACAAACGGAACTTCCCAACCATTCCACGATGATGGATTAATCCCATGAATATTCCTTAACCTCAATGTCCGGAACAGGCATACGATGGTCTTTACATCATTGGTTCATGATGTCTTAACCTCTGATTTACAGTCGATATATGCAACTTTGCTATATGTATGGTTAAAAACAAAAAGATAAGGTGTTTTTGAATGATACAAATATTAATCCCCAAACCTCAACTTTTCGGATTGATCCAAGTCGGGGTTTGAGGATTGCCAAACAGAAGCAATTATTTCACCACAAAACTAACTCTCCGTGCCAACTGACGGGCTTGTGAAGAATCTTTGTTCACGCTGGTATCTTCGCCTTTACCTACCGCGTTCAATCTTGAACCGTCGATTCCTGCTTCAACCAGTACTTTCACGGCTGCATCGGCACGTCGTTGCGAAAGCTTCTGGTTGTAATCTTCCGGCCCAACTTCATCAGCATAACCCAGAACATCCAGTTTTGCTCCCGGGTTCTTTTGCAGGTATATGCGGATAAATCCTAAAGTTGATGCATTTGTGCTTTTAACAACGCTGCTGTTGAAGTCGAAATAAATATTCGCGTAGCCGTCGTTCACCAGTTTCTTTACAAATTCGTCGTAGTTACCGGTTCCCTGTTCTTTATCGCCCAATGCGGCAACTCTCTTGCTCAGCTCTTCAACATCGCCCTGTGTTTTGGCCAGATCCCTGGCTTTGGCCGATTCGTCTTCAACGGCTTTCACCCGGGAATCCAATGCCGAAACCCGCAAATTAAGCGCATTGTATTTCTCATCGCCACGCAGGTACCAGTCGGCGTGGGTTTTGTTTTTACCCAGGTAGATTGAAAGACCCACCGTTCCGTTAAAAACAGCACCCAGGTTTTTACTATTTCCGGATCCGTTACCATTAAATGAATTATTCTGACGGATGTTAAAAAAGGCGCTTCCATCGAGGTTCAGGGCAACGCGGGGTGATAATTTCACCTGGGCAGTCAGACCGCCAATCACATTACCCACATAGTCATCGACATCGGAAGCCAGATCATAATCCATCTTTCCAACACCGAAACCTCCGTGCGCCAGCAAGTTAAATGTTTTGGTCCAGTTCTCGAACTGCAAAACGCGACCAACATTCATTACACCTTGTAAATCCAGACGGTATTCACTCGTTTGGAAATCAAGGCTGTTCTTCGCTTCGGTAAACTGGTTGTAACCAAACCCGAATTTCAGACCAAAAAATTCGTTAATCATGTAGCGTAATCCTATTTCTGTTGCCAAAAAATCAGGTGTCGCTGCATAATAACCTGCGTCAAAATTGCGATACGGCTTGGTTAAACCAATACCGGCATCGATCGACCATTGATTAAAAACGGTCCCGGCTGGCGTCCCGCTTTGGGCAAAGCCCTCCAGGGTCATCAATCCGGCAATTACCAGAAAAACAAACTTCTTTTTCATTACGTTAACTTTTAAGCGGTGAATTAATAATCAAAAGATCCCTCCTTGAGTTTGTGGTAAATTTCGCCCCATGATGGTATCCCGCCATAGTTCCGGTCGTCAATATAAATATCAGCCACTATTTTCCGGCTTAAATTTTCGCCGAAGATTTCCTCCGGATAATTTTTATTCACGGCAAAAAATTCAAGACCTCTTTCATGACAGAATTTTATTGCTTCCTCCAATTCTTTGCCATACCTCGAAGTCCAAAGAATCAGACGGAACCCATCATTCTGAAGCATTTTCAATGTTTGTACTGCAAAGGGAACCTCCTTCCCTATTTTTGGATATTTATGTTCGACAATCGTACCGTCAAAGTCGACGGCAACAATCGTTTTTCGTGCTTTATTTCCTCCTGATGTATACATGGTTATCCATTTATTTCATTCATCCTCCCCTCACAAGGATGTCTTGCATGCATCTATAAAAAGTCTTTATAATAAAAATCGTTCACATCCAAAAGAAAAGGATAATGTTTATCGGCCTCAGCCAGTACGATGTATTTTTCCGGTACCCTCCAGTTAATATTCACCCAGGGATCATTCCAACAAAAACCTCTTTTCCCGATGTTTGAACCGATATTGTCGCTTTTAATCATGATAAAGGCCGATTTGCTCAGGACAATATAACCAAGCGCAAACCCTTTCGGCACCAATAGCTGATAATGGTCCTGCCCGGTTAGGATGACGGAAACATACTGTCCGTAGGTTGGCGCCCCGATCCGGATGTCAACAGCGACCTGCAGTACCATTCCTTTCAGCACGCTAACCAGTTGCAGTTGCGTATAGGGTGGTTTCTGATAAGCCGGACCGGTTAACACGCCAAACTTATAATACTGGATGGTATCGAGCATAAAGGTGGTATCGCCGATAAACCCGGAAAAGTTTAGCGCTGAGAACAATTCAATCGTATATCCCTGACCGGTTGTGACAACCGGTGGCTGGATGATCAGAATTTCCGGGATATGTGTTCTGATAAGTTTCATCTTTCCGGACATTTACCATTCAGAGGACGATTCCTGCAGTCCTATTCCGTTTTTTCGGGCGCCAAAAGAATCTCATCCGTGAGGTCTACGATTTCCAACGCATCCTTGCTTAACAAATCTTGTCGTTCAGAAACAGATAAACATTCGAGAGCATCGGATTCTGACATTCCGTTCCGTATTTTCTCCTGAATTCCAGCTGGCATCAACTGTTTTTTCAAACGAACTCCTGAAACACAATAGGCCAACACGCCCCCGGTTGAACCGTCGATATGATAACCAACCTCTTTTTTCCATTTTATATTAAAATCGGCTTCCACTTCGGCATCAAGATATTTCACATCGGCATCTATTTGGAATCCAACCGTACCTCCCTGGCTCCCGCTAAACTGAAGATAATATTTATCGGCATATACCAGTCCCCTGACAACATATACCTTGGACGAGATCTGGCCGTTAACATAGCGTTCCAACAGTTCCTGCCTGAACGAGATGAAGTTCTTAATACTCTGTTGCCTCATCCCCTGGATTTTAAGGAACATCTGGTCATCAGAGGAAAACTGAACAACAATCCCGGCTTCGTCTAATTTAAAGTACTCCGAAAGAATCGCCTCTCCCCGGAATTTTGCGGTGAGTTTTACACCGGAGTCTGAAGTTACATTCTTACTGGTCTTTTTCCCTTCTACGATTTCCGTATTAACCGGGTCAAATACCGAACTGTCAAGGATTGGAAGAATGTCATGTTTCGATAATAAAATATCGCCTATCGACAGTGTGCTGTCTCCTGTCATTAACGGGATATAGTTTCTCCCGTAAAGTTTGCCCACCTGCTTTTTTAAAAGCTTGGCCTGTTTTCTGTTCAATCCGCTCATCTCATTTAGTTTTATTGGTTTATCAATTCGAAAAATCTATTTACCGGGCCCTTAAAGATCAGGCAATCAAGGCCGCGTTAATCTCAAAATCAGATTTACCCGGGAATTCCATGAGTTCCGGCTGAATTTTTTCAACCAGTTTCTGAATTTGAGCATCGCTGCTGTAATACATTAATGAAGGATATCCCATCGGGTTATGAATCCGCAGGAGGTTATGCTGTTCATCCTTGATATAAAAGGGAAGGATACCTATTATTGAATCCTTATCAGGACAAATACCTGTTAACTGAAAAACCAGCTTTTCATACCGATGAAACAACAATTGTTTCATAAAGTCTATTCTGGCAAGGAACAGCCTCTTATCAATAAAATGCAATTGAATCACCAAATGAGTCTCTCCGTGTTGAAAATCGACAAAAGAGACCTGGTAAGGAAGTCCCGCTTCGTCAGAAAAATCATATTCGGCCGAAATATTAAATTTCAGGCGTTGCCGGGAAATCTCCTTCTGGTTAGCCCCCAGCTTAATGCCGTAAGGACAAAACTCTTCGTCCATAATTACTTTTTGCCCTTCCATCCAGGAATGATTGATCAGGTCGCCCACGCGCCCGAATGCTTTTTTTAACAACATTGGATAAATTGAATCAGTCAGGATTGATTTCATGTTTATTTTTTTTCTGCTTATTCTTCAAAATAGCCGCTTCCGGAGTTGTATGCTTTCCGGTAATATCCGCCATAGCGATAGGCATAACTTCCGTATACCTGGGGGTCCACATCGTTGATGACAAGCCCGACATTGGGCATGCCGTTCTTTTCGACAATCTGGTTGAGCAAATCGATCAAATTCCGGTCGCTGTACCTTTGCCGTACCACAAACAGGTTGATGGTCGTATGTTTTTTCACAATCGCCGCATCGGTCACCAGGGTAATCGGCGAATTATCGATGATGATGGTGTCATATCTCCCTTTCAGCTCTCCGATCAGTTTTCCAAATTCTTCTGTTCCGAGCAACTCGGCCGGATTGGGAGGAATCAGCCCGGCCGGGATCGAATCGAGATTGGGGATTTTTGTTTTCCTGATGATTTCGTCGATCGTGTGGTTTCCGATCAGATAGGTGCTCAATCCCCTTTTGTGCTCAATATCCAGGTAGCTATGTAAGGTTGGTTTGCGCATATCGGCCCCGATCAGAATCACTTTTTTATTATTCATCGCCATAATAGCCGCCAGGTTGACCGCAACAAACGTTTTTCCCTCGTTAGGCACCAATGAGTGAATCCCGATAACATTTCCATCACTTTTATGGTTCATATAATCCAGGCTGGTTCGTAGTTCGCGTACCGATTCGGCCAGTACCGACCGGGGATGCTCTGCCACCGGAATTTTTTCATTAAACGGATTGTGCATAATATCGGCTACAATGGGTATCGAGGTTAACTTTTTCAAGTCCTCGCGGCTGTGGATGGTTTCATCGAAATAATCGCGCACCACAATGATCAGAAGCGGTATGATCAGCCCCAGGAAGAGCCCCAGGAACAGGTTGACCAGTGTACGGGGACCTTTCCGTTTCATCGTCGCCTCCCGGGCCGGATCCAAAATATTCACATCGGGGATGTTGGAAGCTTTTGTAATTTCGGCTTCGGCCCGTTTTTGTAACAGGAAGGTATACAGCTCATTGTTCAGGTCGTACATGCGTTTGATGTTGATCAGGTCCTGTTCGGTTTTCGGGTAATCCTGCAATTGCCGGTTAACTTCGTCAATTTCCCGCTTCATCACCTCCAGTTCCTGCCGGGTATTAAAAACCAGGTTATTCAGATTCTCGTTCAGGCTTTTACGGGTATATTCCAACTCGCGGTCGATCACCTGGATTCCGGGATTCTTCTCGTGAAGACTATATGACAACGCTTCCTTTTTACTGTATAATTCACTCAGGCGAACCACCAGGTTATTCAATCCCGCATCGGTAATACCGACAACCGAAGGAAACACCATTTCTTTTATCTTATCGGCGTGGTTCATGTAGTTTTTCAGGTTCTCGTAATACTCGAGCTGCATTTCGGCCAGCGACCTTTTCGAGTCGAGTTCAACTAATTTGGTGACCACCAGCGAGGCCTTCTGCCCCAGGTCAAACACCTTTTTATCGGCCCGGTAACTCGAAAAGTGATCTCCGGTAACCTTTAGGGTGTCGACAATAGCCAGTAGTTGCCGCTCGATGAAATGGATGGTATTTTCAGAGATTTGATTCTTTTCTTTCAGTCCGTAACGGATATATACATCGGCTAGTTCGTTTAAAAAGCTGATCTCTTTTTTGGGATTATTGCCAACCACCTGCAGGTTGATCAGATCGGCATTTTTGCTTACCCGCCCTATCTCCACCTTTTGCATGTAGCTTAAAGCCAGGTCATCCAATTTATTCACAACAAAATAATAGTTCCCGTCGGCCGGCACCCCAAATTTTTTGAGCGTAAACGAGAAATAGTAGTTTTCAAATTTTTTCCCGTATTCTCCCTGCTCTTCAAAATCAATCTGAAACGTCTCCCCGTCAATCACCACCTCCGAGTCAACCCTGATCAAAAAATGAATCGAGTCAACCGGGTTAATGTATACCGGAACATCTTTCAGGTTCATCGAACCCGATTCAAGCGTTAGTTCGTAGGGTTCTTTGCCATACAGGTTCTCATCGGCAAACAGTTTATCGCGGTACCAGAAAACATGCCAGCCCAGGTTTTCAACCACTTGACGGTTAATGGTGAACGACGACAGGATCCCGATATGGTTATCGAGCTTTACATCCGACTTCATCTGGAAATTATCAAATAAATTATCCAGGCTGATCCCGTCCATTTTTTTCTCTTTTACCAGCAACTGGCTGTTCACAACAAAACTGGCCGGAGTATATTTGTTGTAAATGAAAGCCGTTATGAGCCCAATCAGGGCTGCTCCGACAAACCAGTGCCAGTAATGAAGCAGTTTAAACAGAAATTCTTTCAGATTGACTGTTTCTTCTTCATTTTTGGTCAGTAGTTTTAATAATTCATCGTTATGATCCATCTCTCATGTATAAATATGACTTATTCTTCGTGTTTGCTATTCTCCAATGTATTTCAGGATGACAATAAAGGTGGAAACCGTTGACAGCATCAAGGCATATAAGGATGCATTCAGGCGGGTATTTTTGTACTTGTCGGGTTTCACGTAAACCACGTCGTTCGGTTGCAGGTAATAAGCCTGAGAAGCCAGCAACGATTTATCGGTCAGATCGACCGGGATGGCATACGAACGCCGGTCGTCTGTTTCGCGGATGACGATGACTTTCCGCAGGCTCGAATAGTCGGTTGTACCATTGGCCTGACTGATCGCTTCCAAAAGTGTGCAAGAGTTATGGTAACTGTAATAAACACCGGGCCGGGCCACTTCGCCCATGACGGTGAACTTATAACTGAGTAATTTGACCGTCACCGTCGCCTCCTTAAAATATTCATTCACCCGTTCCATCAATAGCTCTTTCGCCTGGCTCAAGGTTTTTCCTTTCACAAAAATTTCGCCGATGATCGGCATTTCAATATTTCCGTCTTCATCCACCTGGTAACCGCTCAGGTACTGGGCGCTCAGCGTGCCATACTGCTGGGTAACGCCCGCAGCATAACCGGTACCGGCCGAAGGATTAAAGAGCTGATTTACTTCAGGATTCAGCGAGGTTACCTGGATATACAGGTTATCGTTGGTACGTAACTTATACTCGTTGGTCGAAAACGGGACTCCCCGCAACACTTCCCCCCGGGGAAGGTTCTGTAAATACATCAATTCCTTATTTGACTTGCATGAAAAAAGCAGCAGCATTGACAACAGCGCGAATACGGCTTTCTGAACATTGTTTTTCATCTGTTTTCTGTATTTATGTTTCTAATAAATTTGTCAGCGTTACGCGGTCACTTCGTCGTATTTGCTGTATTTCGAATTTTGGGAGATGAACTCCGGCACCAGGGCCTTCATCCGGATTACCAGGTCGGCTTCCGATTCATTCCGTATCGCGCCCAGTAATTCGTCAATCATCAGATTCACCACGCCAAAGTTGTGTTCCCGCACCTGTGCCACCTTTATTTTCGGATGATGCGTCGGGATGGTATTTTCTTCGTCGGCCAATAATTCTTCATACAATTTTTCTCCCGGTCTCAGCCCGGTAAAAAGAATCGGAATATCTTCCACCGGTTTCAGGCCGGCCAGGGAAATCATCTTTACGGCCAAATCATAAATTTTGACGGGCTCGCCCATATCAAACACGTAAATCTCGCCTCCATGTCCCATAAAGCCGGCTTCGAGTACTAACTGACAGGCCTCGGGAATCGTCATAAAATAGCGGATAATATCGGGGTGGGTCACCGTAACCGGACCTCCTTCTTCAATTTGCCTGCGAAACAGGGGTACGACAGAACCATTTGAACCCAACACGTTTCCAAACCGGGTGGTAATAAACTGGGTACTTTTATGCCGCGCCTGGGTTAATGCCTGGATGTAGATCTCACAAATCCGTTTGGAAGCCCCCATCACATTGGTGGGGTTCACCGCTTTATCGGTCGAGATCATGACAAATTTTTTCACGCCAAACTTCACGGATAAATCGGCCAGCAACCTAGTACCTCCTACGTTTACCCGGAGGGCTTCGTAGGGTGAGTCTTCCATCAGCGGCACATGTTTGTAGGCCGCAGCGTTAAACACATATTGCGGCCGGTATTTTTCAAACAGAGATTGCATCCGGTACAGATCGGTAATGCTTGCTACAATCACGCTAAACCTGTCCGATGAAAAACGTTTCAGTAATTCATTCTGTAAATCGTAAAGAGGAGATTCAGCCTGATCGACAAAAACCGCGTGATTGACGTCAAACGCCATCAACTGCCGGGCTATTTCCGAACCGATTGATCCGGCTGCCCCGGTTACCAAAACAACAGCGCCTTTCAGTCCGTCGGCCACCTGGCTCTGGTTCAGCCAAATCGGGTCGCGTCCCAAAAGATCTTCGATATTGGGTTCGCGCAATTGACGGGAATTAAACCGCCCGTCAATCCAGTCTTTTACCGGCGGAATTTCGCGTACCCTTACCCCCTGTTTTAAACAGCGGTCGAACAGGGCTTTTTTTCGTTCCAGGATAATTTTGTGAGGCGTAACGGCCAATATCAGCTCTTTCACCTCTTTAATCCGCACCACTTTCCCGAAAGCTTCTTCTTCGGAGTAGATTGGTTTTCCTGCGAGGCGTTTCCCGACCAGGGTTTTATTGTCATCAATAAACCCGACAACATTGATCTTTGAAACCCGGTCGTTTTCAATCACTCCCAGCGTAATTTGCCCCATGCTTCCAGCACCGAAGATTAATACCGGTTTTAAGTGATCTCGCTGATCCATAAAAGCATGGTAAACCACCCTGATCACTAATCTGGACCCCATCAGTAAAACTGTGGAGATGGCGGTATGAATGACCAGTACCGAACCCGACAGGCTCCATGCTTTCGACATCCCCATGAACCGGCTCATCACCGCGAGCAGGAATAAAGCCACCATAGCCAGGCTGATCGTGGTAAATAAACGAACAGCATCTTCGATAGATGAATGCCTGATAATCCCCCTGTACGAGCCGCTCCATAAAAAAGCCATCAGATACACCGGAGAGATCACCGCCAGGGCCTGCATAAACACCTGTCCAAAAGCAAGCTGGTCAAAATCAAAATTATAGCGTAACAGATACGCCAAAGGAAATCCGGTAACAATAATGCCCATGTCTGCCAGCAGGATCATCTTCCTGGGCAGATTATACATCTTTAATCTACTAATTATCAAGCTGATCATAGTTCTCAAATTTTTACCGCATGGATAATTCGGGTTTGTCGGGCAAGACTTTCCTTGCCTAAACGTATGATTTAGAGCAGATCTTCGGGTCCCAGGGGAACATAGGGACCTTCTTTCACTTCAAAAATGACCGTCCCGGGGCTGATCACCTCCAGCGAGTGCCACTGCCACGCGGGGATCTGGATACCAAAGCATCCCTGAGCCGGATTTATGACGGCCGACTCCAGTTCAGTCCCTTCCTCATCATAAAAAATCGCCCGGATGCAACCCCGGAGTAAAATATAGGTTTCGTCGGTGTGACGGTGACGGTGAACCGGAATCACCGTTCCCGGCTCCAGCGCGTTTAGCAAACGCTGAACAGGCGCTTCGGGCGAGTAGTGAAAGTTATGGTTCATCCGAAGCCGCGGGCTTTCTTTCGCCCGGTCAGATACGCTATTCAAAAGCGAAGATTCAATCAGTTGCATGTTATATTATACGTTAACACATTTGAAAAACCGGTGATGCCTTTCTTCCTGCAGCGGCCTACGGGAATTTTGAAACCGGAAAACAAGGGAAGCGAATCCGGGCCTGGACCGGTTGCCATGCGGCATGAGCGGGTGGCGCGGTTTGTAACCGCGCATTCAACAATCGCCGGTTAAAAACCGGCCTTCCCGGGTTCGGGCTGTCTATTGCTTTGCACTTTCATCGGCCTGTTTTTTTCTTATATTTTTTGTCCTTTGGCCGGACGGGCCCTTCCTTTTTCAATCGATAAAAAGGAAGCAAAAATCTTGTCAAAACGAACCCTCGCCCGGGCGTTTTGACGGCCTGCCCGCCACTTCGGGATACTTTGTCTGAATCTAAAAACAGCGGTGTTTCCCTTGTCCCTTATCCAAATTTCTGCTTCTTTGATGAGCTGTCGTTTCTGTGGCCTACGGCGATTTTGACCCTGGAAAACAAGGGAAAGGAATCCGGGCCTGGACCGGTTGCCAAGCGGCATGAGCGGGTGGCGTGGTTTGTAACCGCGCATTCAACAATCGCCGGTTAAAAACCGGCCTTTCCGGGTTCGGGCTGTCTATTGCTTTGCACTTTCATCGGCCTGTTTTTTTCTTATATTTTTTGTCCTTTGGCCGGACGGGCCCTTCCTTTTTCAGTCGATAAAAAGGAAGCAAAAATCTTGTCAAAACGAACCCTCGCCCGGGCGTTTTGACGGCCTGCCTGCCGCTTCGGGATACTTTGTCTGAATCTAAAAACAGCGGTGTTTCCCTTGTCCCTTATCCAAATTTCTGCTTCTTTGATGAGCTGTCGTTTCTGTGGCCTACGGCGATTTTGACCCTGGAAAACAAGGGAAGCGAATCCGGGCCTGGACCGGTTGCCAAGCGGCATGAGCGGGTGGCGCGGTTAGTAACCGCGCATTCAACAATCGCCGGTTAAAAACCGGCCTTTCCGGGTTCGGGCTGTCTATTGCTTTGCTCTTTCATCGGCCTGTTTTTTTCTTATATTTTTTGTCCTTTGGCCGGACGGGCCCTTCCTTTTTCAGTCGATAAAAAGGAAGCAAAAATCTTGTCAAAACGAACCCTCGCCCGGGCGTATTGACGGCCTGCCCGCCGCTTCGGGATACTTTGTCTGAATCTAAAAACAGCGGTGTTTCCCTTGTCCCTTATCCAAATTTCTGCTTCTTTGATGAGCTGTCGTTTCTGAGGCCTACGGCGATTTTGACCATGGAAAACAAGGGAAGCGAATCCGGGCAGGGACCGGTTGCCATGCGGCATGAGCGGGTGGCGCGGTTTGTAACCGCGCATTCAACAATCGCCGGTTAAAAACCGGCCTTTCCGGGTTCGGGCTGTCTATTGCTTTGCACTTTCATCGGCCTGTTTTTTTCTTATATTTTTTGTCCTTTGGCCGGACGGGCCCTTCCTTTTTCAGTCGATAAAAAGGAAGCAAAAATCTTGTCAAAACGAACCCTCGCCCGGGCGTTTTGACGGCCTGCCTGCCGCTTCGGGATACTTTGTCTGAATCTAAAAACAGCGGTGTTTCCCTTGTCCCTTATCCAAATTTCTGCTTCTTTGATGAGCTGTCGTTTCTGTGGCCTACGGCGATTTTGACCATGGAAAACAAGGGAAGCGAATCCGGGCAAGGACTGGTTGCCATGCGGCATGAGCGGGTGGCGC
The DNA here is from genome assembly GCF_049347105.1 of Gaoshiqia hydrogeniformans. Classification (GTDB taxonomy): domain Bacteria; phylum Bacteroidota; class Bacteroidia; order Bacteroidales; family Prolixibacteraceae; genus Gaoshiqia; species Gaoshiqia hydrogeniformans. Next base: position 4,145,868 of record NZ_CP186334.1, on the reverse strand, counting down.
GGTTTGTAACCGCGCATTCAACAATCGCCGGTTAAAAACCGGCCTTTCCGGGTTCGGGCTGTCTATTGCTTTGCACTTTCATCGGCCTGTTTTTTTCTTATATTTTTTGTCCTTTGGCCGGACGGGGCACTACTTTCCTAATTCAGATTAATCAGGGTCAGGATGGCAGATCCTGACCGACGCGGGCATGGAGATAAAAGAATTTATTTATAAAGAGCATATAGATCATCGCCAGCAACAACACGGCTCCAAGCGCGTAATGCCACCGGAAAGCAGGTGAAACCAGCAAAAAAACGCCGTTCACCACAAACTGCAAACTCATGTAAACAACTGCAACCGTCAGGTGGGGAACTTTTAACTCATTCGCCATAATCTGATAAGCATGTTTACGATGCGCCTGAAAGATATTTTCCCGTAAAATCAGGCGGTGAATGATGGTCGCCACACTGTCGACCCCGTAAACAACCAGGAAAATGATATAGGTCGGATCGGCGGTTTCCCGGATCAGTATGCCCATGAAAAACAGTACCAGGAAAGCCAGGCTTACCGAACCCACATCTCCGGCAAAACAAAGCGCTTTCTTTCTGAAATTAAATACGTTAAATACCAAAACGGCAAGTGTCACCGTATTAAGCAAAGCCGGATCGGCAAACCGGATATGTTGTTCGTTGAGCCAGATTAGCGTCAGAAGCAAGACCAGGCTGTAGCCTCCCGTCATGCCGTTAATCCCATCCATGAAATTATAGGCATTGATGATACCCACACAAAACACCAAAGCCACAAGCAGCAGCCACCAGGAAAATCCTTGAAATATCCCCCATTCGGCAAAAAGCATCAGGATGGCCGTAAAGTGAAACAATAATCGAAGCCGGTTGGCCACCGGACGGATATCGTCGGCCAGACTAATCCCGGCAATCAGGCTCGTGCCAACCCATAGCCACTGATAAGGAAACCCAAACCAAAGGCTGTAAATCAGGACCGCGAAATAAAAAACAATCCCGCCCCCCCGCCGGGTGATCCGGCTGTGCGAACTGCGCAGGTTGGGCTGATCGATAATATGAAAACGATCGGCAATCCGGAACCAGACCAGCTCAACAATCAGCAGCATGAAGGCAAACAGAAGATAAATCATGACGAGTAGTAAGTAGTAAGTTATGAGTTATGAGGAGCTTGTTCTTTGCGTTAAAAGTGCCTGAGTACCAAAGTGCCAAAGTCCCGGAGTAAAACTGCGACTGTCCTTCTGTTCTTCAGTAATCAGTGATCGGTAGTCGGTAATCAGTAATCCCCGGCTGGCGCAAATTTACAATTTATGCCTTTGCCGTATTGGGCAAATTCAGTCGAAAGCCGGACAAGTCATTTTTTTTTTTGCTTTCGCTAGCTAGGCTCGATTTGCAAAACCGCGCCAGCGGGGGGAGTATTCGCGAAGCGGCGGCGAAGTGGTTTTAAGCCTCTTCGAAGCTCTTCAGTGTTTCGGTCAGGCCATCGCGCGCGGGTACAGGCATCTTTGCTATGCCCAGCGCCTGTTTGATGCGGGCATTACTCACCACATAGTTTTCGGTGAGCTTGCGCAGGCGGGCAGGATTTAGCGGAAAATGCAACCACCCTCCCACTCGCGCCAAACCGCCAAGCATCCATTTGGGCAAATGCCATATCTTAGCCTTCTGCCCTTGCGATTGGGCGATTAGTCTGATGAGTTCGTTGGTTGAAAGCGGTTCGTCATCCGCTACCTGGTAAACGCCTGCCTGAATGGGTTCGTTCACCAACCGGCCGATCACGTAAGCCAGGTTGCCTATCGACAGAAAGGAACGCTCATTGGCGTACACACCCAATGGCCAGGGAAGGTTCATACTCACCAGTTGATACAACAAGTTCAGGTTACCTTTGTTACCCGGACCGTGAATCATGCAGGGCCGAAGAATATACACCGATTGACCTGATTCCTGACCGGGCCAATGCTCCCGGATATAGTACTCGGCCAGCAGCTTGCTTTCGCCGTAAGGTCCCAAAGGAGCGGGAACTGCTTCTTCAGTTAACACCGGTCCCTTCACCGAATCGGCGACAGCTTTCACCGAACTGAAAAAAATAAACTTTTTCGCTGACGAAGTCCGGAAATAATCGTAAATCTTACGGGTCAAACCGGTGTTCACCTCAAAGTACACCTGCGATTCAGACTTGTTTTTCGTGTCATGAGCTTTACCAGCCAGGTGAATGATCACATCCACCGCTGGTAAAGCATCATCTTCCAGGTTAGCCCAATCGTATGTTTTGCTTACGCCCTCTTTTTCGGGAGCAAGCAGATCGAGTCCGTAAAGGGTATGTCCGGTCATCAAGGCTTTGGTCAGGTTCGTACCAACAAAACCGTGAATACCGGTGATCAGTATTTTCATTGATGAGTTATTGAGTTTGATTTATCTGGCTGGCGTCGATTTGTTAGCTGCACCTTCTTCATTGAGGATCTTAAATCCCCGGCTAACAAGGCCGGGATTGCAAATCCCGACCAGCGCAGAGTTTTGTTTACTTCGGCTGCTACCGGAGTCAGGTTTCATGATTGAAAATGAAGCATCGGTGTTTATCTGATTTAGATCATATGCGATCAGGAACATCCTGAGAAACATGTAATGCAGACTCACCTGTGAGTTTAATTAAGCTGATTGTTTCCTGAATATTCTTTTCTGAAGATGCTCCAAATACAACTGATTGAAGGTTTAACGAATTGATAAATTCGTAAGCGTCAGTTGCACGAACAGCGCCTGATGCCAGTGTCGACATCGCCATTAATTGGTACTTTGAAGGATCGTTATTCTGAATGGTATCGATGTAAGTCGGAATGTCTGGTGACATCAGATAACCAATTTTGTTAATGGAACTGCATATCACGATTTCATCAATGCCCCATTCTTCAAGTTTTACTTTTAAATGAGGTAGATTTTGTGTAATGAGCCCAGGCAACGCATTGTACTTTTTCCGAACATAACTGCAATACTCATAAAAAACCTCTTTTATTCCATAACCTAACAGGAGATCTACGATGATATTCTGTAAAAAAACAACCTTGATGTTTAGTCCTTTAAATATTTTAACTTCCAGGTCAACAAGCATTTTCATTAATTCAATGGCATCTTTATTAAATACTGCCATACCGCCTTTGGCCACCATACCCAACACGCCCAAAGCAGAGTTATTTTTGAACAGGATATCGTTAATTGCCGGAAATATTCCTTTTTCATTGACCATGTTGGCGTATTTATGCGGATACGGAATAGAGGGATACCAACTCAAATGACCATACTTTGACTTATTATCGCGGAAATAGTCACATATTTCTTTAGCCCGGTCATTACTGTTTAACATGACTGCATTAATCCCGTGCTTAAATGCAAGGTCATAAACTTTAAAGATATTTTCTGTTTGAAAGAACCTTTCAGCCAGCTGCTGGGCTTTTTCCTGCGACATGTGGTTAATGCCAAAGAACTGGTTATCTCCAAAAACAATTTGATCTATTTTCTCCATATCAGGCCGGAATTAAATGGGACTTGGCATCTTCAAACAATTCATGCATTATTTTCTGGGAGTGGTAACCATCCGAGAATGTACAGATCTTTTCGTGGGTTTTTCCCAGAATGCTGTCAGCAAAGTGATATAGCTGACGGGTAAATTCGTTTCCTCTGACATAAAAGGGAACAGGTGTGAAAATATCGGTGATATAAATACTATTCCACCCTTTCTTATATCCGGTTGCAGCATCATCTGTATTTAGAAATACTTTCAATCCGTGCTGATCGGCCAGTATTTTCCCTTTTTCTCCGAATATTTCCAACTTATTAGCTGGTTTCCGGAAACTGGTATCGCACCAGTTCACGTATAAGGTGCCTGAACATCCGTTGTTATAGATAAAAGTGGATGAAACAATATCTTCCACGTGTTTTGAGTAAAGTTGGTTCATGCTGGTTCCTGTAATTTGATCGGGAGAACCAAAAAGATAATCTACCAGGTCGATGGCATGAGCTGCTATTTCATAAACGGCCCCCCCTCCGTTTTCACGGTATGAACGCCAGCTTTCGGTTTCTTCTTTTTTCGTAACGGTACAGCTAAACATTTCAGATTTAAAGCGGACTACTTTTCCAACCAAACCGTTTGTGATGTATTTTTTCACAGTCATAAACACATCGTTAAACCTATTGACATATCCTACCTGGTTAACCAAGCCTTTGGCTTCAAACTTTTCTTTTAGTTCCCGGGCCTGTTCTGCATCTGTTGTAAAAGGTTTTTCTGCAAAAACATGGATACCATGCTGACAGGCATAATTACAAACTTCAAAATGCAAGTTTGGAGGCGTACATACAATCACTGCATCAGGTCTTGACAAATCAATCAAGTCTTTATAATCTTTAAACACCTGAACAGCAGGAACATATTTAACTAATAGATCCAGGGTCATTTTCGAGGTATCCGCCACTGATACGACTTCAACCTGGGGATGAGTATTGATAATTGAATAATGGGTAATCCCCATTCTTCCCATACCGATAATCCCAATTTTAATTTTATCCATAGGTTTCTATACATTTCTTATATAAATCAACTATTCTTTCCCATGTGTACCTGCGGGAAGCAATCTCGAACAGATCATCTCCCAGTTTTTTTGTATTCGGGGTATCCAGCATTGCGACGATTTCTATCAATGATTTCGCATCTTTAAAATAAAGCGACTTCTCTTCGGTAGTGGCCCTGTTTGTTGGAACATCAAAACAAATAACAGGAAGTTTTAATGACATTGCTTCGGCTAATGATGGAGCAGTGCCACATAATGAATGTGTATGCAGGTAAACTTTACAATTACCTCGGATCGTATTTAACACCTTTAAGTCATAAATCGCATCCAGTAATATGATATTATGGTATTTGTTGAGGTATTTGCTTTTTAAATTTTTCCCATACTCAGAGATGTGCCAGTTCGAAATAATAACTACTGTTCGTTGAGGGATTGTTTTATATGCATCAATGACCAAGTGAATATTCATATCCTCCTGGGCACGGGATACAGTCAAATCATAGTCATCAGTTAAAAAAGGGTACTTCTCAGTGACTCCATTTGACAAAGGTTCATATACTGCATGATTTCCTCCATATTCGGCCAAAACCGGGATTACGCGATATTGATGTATCACATAATCGTATAATACCTGATTATCTGTGATGATTTGATCAGAAGAACGTACACAAATCCATTCAAACCATTTTTTCACAATGATTTCCAGCTTTCCGGTCAATTTGCTTCCTCTGACTTTTTGCCATTCAATGCCACCAATATTAAAAATGATCTTTTTCCCAAATATAAATTTCAGGGGAAAAGCGAACACGCCTGAAAAACCCAATATCACCAGTACATCATGTTTGAATAATGAATCTATAATTGAAAAAGCATCATAAATCATCGACTGCCAGCCATTAGCCTTAAAAGGAAGGTAGATCAGTTTTGTATTTAAATATTTTTTCAGGCGGTTAGAACGGGGAGTTTTTGCGCAATAACAACAGAGATCATATTCTTCGTTAAGGTAACGGGCCAGGTATTCCGTTAAAGTTTCAAATCCTCCGTAACGGGCAGGAATACCATTGGTTCCAATTAGAGATACCTTTTTCTTTTCCGAGATCATTCCTGATATTGCTTAACTGTATCTTTTCTGATAGTGCCATCAAGGTATCCCTGATAATAGTGCTGGATGTACTCTTTTAAAGCCACTCTCCAATCGCGCATTAGATTAGCTTCCCGAATTACAAGTTTCCGGTTGGTAAGCCTTTCGCAAGGAGGTCTTTCGGCAAAATAAATGTCTTTGAAATAATCACTGGTCACTACATTGATTTTAACCTGATCTGTCAAATTCAGGATCTTCAATAATTCTTCTGTTACTTCCAGCCGACTTGTTTGTCCACCGCAAACCATATTATACAGACCCCAATATTCTTTTTTAATCAGGTATTTTACGTTATTTGCGAAGTCGTGCGTATAGGTCGGCGTGCCATCTTTATCATTCACAATGAATAATTCCCGCCTGCCATCCTTCAACTGTTTCATCAGTTTCTGGATAAACTTTTTATCCTTTCCGGGGCCTGAACCCATCATCCAACCGGCACGGCACACCAGGTAACGCCTGGCATTTTCAATCACGAAACGTTCACCCATGTACTTCGAGCGCGCATATACCCCCAACGGGTTGGGAAGATCCCAATCGTCGTAAAGCGCCTTTTTCCCGTCAAATATCCCGGCCGTACTGATATATAATAAAGGTATATCCAGTTCATTCGAAATATATACGGCATTCTCAACCGCCATGGTGTTTGTGCGGTAAGTTTCATCCGCATTTTGTTCACAAAACTCCAGGTCGGTATAAGCGCCCAGATGAAATAAATAATCAGGTTTAAACGCCTGAACATCGTTCCGATAAGCCTCCAAATCCCTGAAATCGAGCAGCGAAAGCCATGCTTCGTTCACATCTTTGTCGGTACATTTTAACTCATATTCATCTTTAAACCTGGCATAAAAAGCCTCGCCCAGCATACCCCCGCAGCCGGCCATGTAAATTCGTTTCATTTTATATCAGTTGAAATTATTCTCTAGAACTTCTAGCTTTTAGCAGATATATTTCTCCTTGGCTCATGCAACCTTCCAGGTTAATTCAATCTGTTGATCAATCTGATCACAGCAAGGAGAAGAGCTTAATTAATTTCGTTTCTATCGTCTTTTATAAATTGAAATTAACCGGTCATAATGCAAAGCCGGGCTAAAATATGTATCGGCAAATTGTCTGGCATTTTCAGACATAATCCGATATTGTTCCGGTGACATTCTTCTTGCAGATTCTAAAATCTCTTTTAACTGGTTTATATTTCCATGCTCAAAAAGAAAACCCGTTCTTCCATGTTCAATGATTTCTGGAATACCTCCGATACGTGAACCAATAACCGGCTTACCATATGAATATGCTTCAAGGATGGTCATGGGATTATTCTCATAACATTCTGACGGAACTACAATAAAAGAAGCCATCTTCACGAGATTCCAAAGTTCATCTCCACTTTTGTAACCGAAGAACTTAATGTTATGAGAACTTGAATCTTTATATTTTCTAAATAACGGCCCCTCACCTACGATTTTTAAAGAAATATCAGTTCCCGTTGCCGCGTTTACAAGAGAATGAATACCTTTCTCCCTTGAAAGGCGTCCATAAAAGAGAAAATAATCCCCGGGCACGTTAATCGGTTCGATTTTCTCAAGAACTGGTACGAAATTATAGAGAACCTCCCCTTTTTGCTTATACCCTGGATTAAATGATGTATGTTTATCTTTTGTGAAATTGCTGACAAATATAAATTGATCAATATATTTCAACGGGATAACCATATACTTTCTAAAATAAGCATCGAGCGATAATGCAAAACTTTGAAATAAATTATTTTCAGAACAACGCCTTATCGAACAACGTAAATAAAACTGATCTTTACACGCTTCGCAAATGTTATTTTTACCATCCAAGAATAAATAAGCCGGACAAATAAGCCTGTAATCATGCACTGTTACAACAACAGGAATCTTTTTCGTTCTCAATGCTTTCAGGATAGCCGTAGAAAGTCCACCCAAAAATAAATGAATGTGAACGACATCCGGCTCTATCTTGCTAATATAATTAAGAAGATTCAAGCCTGCATCTCTATTATAAACAAACCGTGGTATTGCTTTAATTTTTTCTATAACAGATAGTTCCCTATAATTTAAGGAGGATGCAAAATATTCTGAATACTCATATGGTTCATTGCCTGCTTGATTCGTGCTAAAGAAAAACACCTCATGCCCATATTGTTTCAATAGTTGAGCCGTATTAAAATACACAACGTCTGCTCCGCCACGCCGATAATGACAATTATTGATTAATAGAATTTTCATAATGAGAAAAACGCTTTTTTAGCCATGCGACTCTTCAATTTATATATCATGATTACTAGTGATGCGTTAACTTTTAAAACATTTGGTCAATTAATTGAAATACAATAACATACACGAGTTTATTGATTTTTTGATTTGAAATAGTATTTAGTGTTGACATTATTTCTTGATTATCTTTTGATGCTCAAATAACTATTAAAGAGCAAATTAAGAACATGTATTTCATTAATTAAACAGATTATTCAAACACTAAATTTTTAACGCATCAGTACTATATCATGATAAAGAATTAAGTAACTCCAATGCACTTAAAAGATTTTGTCTATTATTGGCAATTTCATTTTCTAAATGAGTATGCCAATAATCCCGATGATTCCACATTTTGTCAAACATCTCAAGCATCATCGAATATTCAAAGTCCTCAATATCCAATGAGTAATCAGATAAGCCAATGCTGCTCATATACTCTCTCAGTTTGAATAAATAGTTTACAGAAATGGTCGGGACAAACGCGCCTGTTGATAATATACAGGCATGCATACGGGTTGTTATATTTATTTCAGATGCACTCAGAAGACTTTTAAACTCATATGGACTAAGCAACTGATCCACAATGTCGACATTCTCTTTGACATCTATTTTATCATAAATGTCAAGCGCCACGCTTAAATCATCTCCTTGTCCTCCATGAACCGGGTAGTTGGTCGGGAACAATGTAATATGAACATCATATTGTTGCACCAGGGTATCAATTAACCTGACCATTTCCCTGACGTAGGATTCATAATTACTGTATGGAGTTTCATACTTATTTGCCACATAAATCCATTTCATTACAGAAATTCCCACTATCGGTTTACCAAATTTCCGTATTAATCGATCTTTCCGGTCTTCCCATTTTTGAAAAACGGCAACATCACAGGTATTGATTAATTTTGTATTAAACCCCTCAGTCAATTGTTTAGTTATATTGTATGATTCAATATCTCTTGTATAAATTAAATCAATATCTTTAGCCACAAATTTGAAAACCGCCTTAGTGCCCGTATAAATAAAGGGGCCAATTGTAGAAGGGAATAGTACAATCTTCTTTTTAAATTTTTTAATAAGTTTGTATGTATACTCTGAAAAAAAAGCTGTTTGAATGTACTTATCATTTATTCTTTCGGCCCCAATACTTATCACCAAATCGGCCCATAAATAATCGTTTATTCTTTTATTGAAAAATAAACGGGACATCCGGACAGGAAGCACATATACAAACAACATCCAATTTAATGTGCAGATAACCCACCAAAGCTGATAAAACCTGTTCCGCAAGAAAGGATATTTGAACACATCCTGGACAACCTCTACGCCGTAACGTTCTCTAAATGCATCCGGGTAATGCGCCATTAATTTGATTTCGGCTTCAGGAAACATTCTTTCCAACAGCCATATCGAATTCTCAACCAATGCGCACGAACCTATATTCGAATCAGTATAAGCATCTATAATCAAAATTTTACTCTTCATTGAAAAGGGATTAATATTTATTCAACCACGGAGAATAATTCTCCTATATTTTTTCGGTGGGAAGCCGGCACCTTAAACGTATCTTCAACATTTCCAATTGCAACCAATGCAATTACCTTTTCCCCATTCGACAGACCAATTATCCTTTTTATCTTATTATCTTCTCTAAAATTTAATGACCAATGTAAAGGGCAGGATGCTATTCGTTCATAATGAAGAGCTAAAAGCAAACTATGTAAAAATATACCCCCGTCAATAAAATGCTGGTTTCGCTCACCTGATGTAAAAAAATAACTTCTGCTCGAGGTAACCACCAATAACTGGTATATGAGTTCAGCTGTCGCATTAATTCCTTTCTGAATTTTTAGAATCTCGGATATTGCAATTTTATTTTGAACCAGATATACTTTTGATGATTGGCGATTACAGGCTGAAGGACAATATTTAGCCAGATTAACTGCGTTTTCAACTTTACCGACATCAACCGGAATTGAACTGAAATTACGAATACTGTGCCTGGATTTAGAAAAATTTATGTAGTCAAACCTCACCCCCTCAAAATAACTCTTTCCATCAATCACCATTGAACCGCCAACAGTTGAATCAGAATACCGCTTTATTTCCTGATAATCTGCATCTTTAAAAAATTCAGATATATCATATTTTGCATTTGCGTGAAACAAATAGTACTTAGCCAAAACCGAACATGCTGCAACAAACTGGGAATAATGAATATTGTAATTATTTTTTACATAGTATTTTATCATTCGGATTAATACTTTAATCTTCTCCTGACCAAAACCGTATTTAGTAACTGGCATCGAAAGACCCTTTTCAATGGAGTGGTAGTTATAAGTAATTAACGCCCCCATTGTCTTCTCTCTGTATCGGAATACGAGACCTGAATGCATTGTATAGACAACAAAGTCAATGATCTCATTTACAAACAAGGCCAATAGCCCTCTAATTTTTCTCATGTAATTATTCATCTATTTTTCATATTCTCGTGGATCACTAATCGTCTGTTCATTTTTTTAAATTCATGCTCTCCTTTAGCCTGCTTATCAAAATGAAAGCTCGTTTGGTGTAGTTTGAATTCTGATTCATGATACCAACCCAATATCCCAAAAAAATAAAAAGCCAAATCGTATTTTTATTCATTGTCGACATGGTGTAGATATTAGACATAAAGAATAATACCCAGGAAAAAAGTAAACTTTTTGCAATTAAGTTAAATCTGAAAGAACGTCCTATTTCCTTGAGTATCGTAAAATGGATCAGTACAAATAAGAAAATGCCGATGAGCCCAAAATCAAACAGGATTTCAATCCAATCACTATGTGCAAAAGATAAATCCATATAGTGGGTGCTTAAAAAATCAGGAACCTCAAAAAATCCAAAACCAAAAATATGAACAACGATATCTGCCTGAGCGTAATAATTAAACAGTAAACCCCAGAACTCGAATCGTCCATGTCCAAGAGAGGTCTCAGGTGAAGACAAATCATCAAACCGTTCCAGAAACTGAGGATAAAACTGAGAAGCCAGGTAATAAACCCCTATTAACGTAATTGGTATAATTAAAAAAAAACCAATCTTTTTTTTAACTGAAGTTTCAAAAATGATATTGGAAACGAAGATAGAAGCTAATAAAGCCAATATAGGGCCTCGTTTCATACTTAAAAACAAAATAAGAAATATTAAGACCAACCCAATTTTTGAAATTTTATCTGATTTCTTGAGCCACAAAAAAGGAATTAGCCATAGTAACAAATACGTATTTGAATTAGCTAATTCTCGTGTTTCCGCTGATCCAAATTCCAGTTGAAAATTACTTGTAACTAAAAGATAAAGAGACCTGGAACAAAGAAGTATTGATAAAATAAACGCCCATCGAAAAATCAGATCGTAACGTAGATTCGTGTTTAAAGCCAGGAAATAGAAAATAATGCCAAACAACGGCCAGATAATTAGTTTTGATAGAACCAGAACGGTTTCAAGGTTAAACCCATCACGATTGTAAAACAGAGCATAAAAAGAAGATAAAATAATCCACAAAAAAAGGGAAAGCGGAAATAATTTAAATTCAATCTTCTTCTTTGGCGAAAAAAGTAAAAATCCAATCAATATAAACAAACTAATTAATAAAATAATCTGGGGAACAACACGCCCGGTCGTATTACCTTCTATCGCCGGATAAAGCCAATCTAACAGGTGGCTAACGACAATCAAAATAAGAGCAATCTCTACAATTCTATCTGACTTCATCTCCATTACTTATTCAAAGTACTCCTTATATATGAATCAAGAGACTCCCGCAATTCACCTAGCTTAAGAGTTACTATATCCATACTGTATACCGCTGTAAGATCTGATACTGATTTCATTACAGTTTCCCCGGTTAAGGGTGCATCACTGTTCAATAACGCAATCTTTTCGTATCCGAAATAGGAAAACAAATTCGAATACTTTGAATGACCTTTATGACTTGAAAATAATTTATGTGAAAAACAGGCTACAACCGGAACCTTATTTTTAAAACAGAAAACAGAGTCGTGAAAGCGATGCGTTACTGCAAACTTAAAATACCTAAAAATGCCGGCATGCTCTAACGGCCCCATATCATTGATCAATTTATCAATTCCTTTTACGTAAGTTAGAGATGCAATTTTATACCCCCCCTGCTTTGCCATCTCAATAAATTCTATGACCCATTTCTCAACGGTTTTCACATGAAGAAAAACCCAGTTGTCCCGATCCAATCCTTTTCTTTTCGCATAGCGCTGAGCATGTGTATAATCAATATCATAAAGAAATGTAGGATCAGGAATAATTGAAGTAAATATCTTTTTTTCAGGAACAAGTTTGACAATTACATCAAAGGTGGCCTCGTCTCTGACTCCAAGTAAATTAAAATCACGAATATTATCTTTTAGCACATCAAGTGAGATTGAGTCTATATCATCAACATTTAATCCTCTTGCTGAGGCTGACAAAAAAAATTTCTTAGCTTTTATACTGTCACTCAACCAGAAATAAGGAACATTTCCTTTTGTATTATATGGTTGGAACTCCAATACAGTATCCGCCCCCACATATATTCTATCATAATGTTGTTTTATCACATAATCAGTTGCATCTACATAGTTCTTCGTCACCAGAGCCATTTCTGAATAACGCATTGAGTTTTTCAGATCCTTATATAGTCGGATTCTTCTAAAATCCAGAAGGATAGACTTGAGATTTGCATTTCTCAATGCCGGCCGGTATCTTTTTTTACTGACCCGTTGGACATTAATAAATTCGATATCATCATTTGGATAGAAAGTCTGTAATACCTGATATACAGACAAAGCCTGCATATTGACACCAAAGTTCAAAGTGCCAAAAAAAGTAAAAATCCCAATTTTCATATTATCATTTCCTTTGATAAATATTTTTGATCAATGGATATAAATTCTCTGCAAAGTGTTTTCCAATCAAGCGTGGATAGAAAAGTATTACATGGGCAATCGTTAACAACTGAAATACGACCAGAAGACAATCGACAAATATTGATCTATGCAAGAAAAGAACAATAATAAGCCCTTCCAAGATTATAATCGCGGTGAGATTGAATGAACGTCTCAATGTTCTTAGCAAATCACGAATGCTATATTTAATGCCTGTAATTAAAACTGTAAGCTTTAAAAAAGCAATTATTACCTTGCAAATGACGATACTTGCAGCCACGATTTCAATGTTCCATCTGGAACCGATAAATATGGCTAAAGCCATTGATGCGCAAGAAAAAATCTGGTATATAAATAAAAGTTTTACTTTTCCTAAACTTCGGTAGTAACAATCTGCTAGTTGAGAGTTAAACTGAAATAATATCCCAACCGAGAGTATTTGAAACAACAATTGTAAATTCAACCATTGATTACCCAGAACTATTTTTATTATCAGTCCTGCATTGAAAATGAAGAGGGTAGTCAACAAAGAACCAATAACATTCAGATAGAACAACGAGTGATTGAATGATCTCTTTATCGATTCAGCATTATCTTGCATACCCGATAAAATGGGGAATAACGAGGTATCGTATATCCCTGCTATCTGGGTAGTTGCGGTCTTAATAAATTCATTAGGACGACTAAATCTTCCCAGTTCTGCTACTGAAAATAATTTTCCCAGTAATAGCTTATCCAACTGGACATAAACACTCATGAACAACCGACTTAATGTTAACCAACCGCCAAATGAGAGTATCGCTTTATAATCATCTTCATGGTACTTAAAAGAAAAACGGGTATTCGACAGATAGAAATAAGGAACAATATTCTTCAATAAACTATCACTTACAACAGCCCAAACCATTGACCAAACACCCAACCCCAAATATGCAAGTGTAATCCCAACAAAACCATATCCGACAATATGAGAGAAAACATTTATAAGACCAATTGTTTTAAATTTCAGATCCTTGATTAACAACGAACGTGCTACACTCCCTACACTATTTACAAATAGTGTAAATGCAATTATCTGCAAATAGGAAATTAAACTGCTATCTGCAAGTAATGAAGAAAGAGTCTTCGCAGACAAAAACAAGAGCACAGAAAAGACAATCCCCAATGAAAAGCTTAGTGTGAACGCTGCATTTATATATTGAGAACTTGTATCTTTCCGCTGTATGATTGAAGAACCTATTCCTGCTTCTGAAGCAAATAACAACACTCCTCTTATTCCCTGTATAATAGCATAGTAGCCGAATTCATCTTTAGTTAATAGCCGGGAAATAATCGCAAATGTAAAAAGCTCAACTGCACCGTATAAAATTGTTACAACTGCCTGCTCTGATAATCCTTTTGTTGTTGTTCGTAATAAGCTCATAAATAATAATGCTGAATATTTCGGAAAGCGATCAATCTGCCCTGCAATACATTAAATTTGATTTATCTAAAATAATTGAAGAACCCCACGTACTGGAGCATTAATCTCAATTTATGCAGTATAAAAACTTTCATTTCCGTACGAACTGAACTGCTTTCTTTTTTATATCCTTCATTAATATAGGGTATTCTGTAAAACAATCGTTTATACAGTTTAATTCTGGATTGTTGTCTGTATTTTTTTGATTTTATGTTTCCTTTCTGTGACTCAATGATATCTTTTACACTAATACCCTCATTTTGAATCACTCTCATTTCCTTCATTTGTCCGATTATCCCCGTGGCCTGATGTGTTCTGCAGATAACTATAGACCACGGATTAGAACTATCCGGCGTATGATTTAACCAAGCGTCGCCACAAGCAAAATCAGCAAGTTCTCCCGTTGCATCGACACATAAATGACATCTTAAAATTTTTGAATAACCAGTTTGTCCAACATATAAGGGGTATGGGATACGTACTTCTTTACGAGATGTTTTAAAAAGCATATTTCCCGGCTGCCCTTCTCCACGAAAACGAAATTCTATAATATCCTTACTATCAATGGCGTATTTTTTTGCCAGTGCATCAATATTACGATAATCTTTATATCCGCCACAAAAATTGGCGATTGTATATTTTATCTTCCTTTGAAATTCAACATCTGATTTTTGAATATTCCTGAATCCTGCAATATAACAAGGAGGTGCAACTATGGCAATTGTATTTTGACTTTTTTTTATTTCATCAATAGCTTCATCCATATTAACTGGACAATACTTTGATCCTTGAGACTTTACAATTTCATCATAATTATCAGTCAAATATGTTTTTGTTCTAGGTCCGTTATGGGTGTATACAAATTTTGTCACTAAAACTTTATCAACAAGTTTCTCTCGTAAAAGAAAAAGTAATAACTCCGTAATTATGCCTCCTGAAGATGCACGCTTTAATATCTTTGGTCTTAATGAACGAACTAAAAAGGCTTTATGGAAAAATCCCAATTCAAGCTGATATTGTATATCTGAACCTACATTGTATAATTCGGTTCCTCTCGAAACAATATCATATCCTACCGAAGGGCAAACCTGATAAGCTTCGCGCAAAACAGCAGCATTTACACCCTTAAACTGCGGGATAAACCTACCCCTGGAGGATTTATATTTTAACTCTAAACCTGCATAATGACAGATTCCACAACCTAAGCATAGATTATTAATCTTCGTAATATCTTTAATCATCTTAAAATCGATTTTCTCCGATCCAGTTTTCACACTGATTGGTCTTTTCACCTTTTTTATTGATCTGACAAAAGGTTCATGAAGTATTATCAATTACAACTAACTATCAGATTTTAACTAAACATCACCGTTCACCTGAAACTCAGATTAGCTATCACTTTTTTTATGTTCCTCAATATATTTAACATTTTTTAAACTGAAAAAAAAGGCAGATTGGTCGAATTTTCGGAAATTAACTCTCGATATGTTCACCAGTTATTCATTTCAAAATTCAAAAACATGTCGATTTTAATCAAAGCCGTGGAACGCAACAATCCACAAAAACCGGAAGAACCGCGTAAATTTTATGCAACCGTTGCCACACGCGGGATCATCGATCTGGATGGTCTGTCGGACCAAATCGCTCTGAATTCTTCGCTTAGCCGCGGGGATATCTACTCTGTTTTGCTTTCCCTGTTCGACGTTGTCCCCAGGGAATTGCTCGATGGAAAAATGGTCAAACTCGGAAACCTGGGCAGCATGTCGTTAAATCTCGATGGCCAGGGCATGGAGTCTGCCGAAAAAGTAACCGGCGATACGGTTAAGTCGGTACACCTTGTTTTCAGGCCGACCCAGGAACTGAGGGACGAACTGAGACATTTTTCGATTCGCACCAGCTAAACTTTTGGATGAAGGGTCCGGCGCTTTACTGCCGGATCTTTCAGAATATCCGGATAACATCGTTGGATTTTCCGCATATTACAAACGTATTTTCCGCATATTACAATTGAATTATCCGCATAATCGGATTGGATTTTCCGCATAATTGAAATGGATTTTCCGCATATCTCCTCCCATTGACAAAAAACTACCCGAACGGGTGGCGCGGTTTGTAAGCGCGTATTCAACTATTCGCCGGTTAAAAACCGACGCACCCGAACCGGGCTGTCTATTGTTTTGAACTTTCATCTGCCTGGTTATTTTCTTATATTTTTTGTCCTTTGGCCGGACGGGCCCTTCCTTTTTCAATCGATAAAAAGGAAGCAAAAATCTTGTCAAAACGAACCCTCGCCCGGGCGTTTTGACGGCCTGCGCACCGCTCCGGGATACTTTGTCTGAATCTAAAAACAGCGGTGTTTCCCTTGTCCCATATCCAAATGTCTGCTTTTTTGATGAGCTGTCGTTCCGCTCCGGCCTAGGGCGATTTTGAACCGGAAATGTGCTGCTTTTTTGCTTCATATTCCGCAATTCGATCCTGCAAAACCTGTGCGTAAACCGGATTGCTCAAAATATAATCGGTTTCATCGGCTGGTTGAATAAATATTTCAACGGTTTTATGCGGGAAAAGCTTTTAAATGGCCTCAACGAACTCAGGAGTAATTGCATCAGTATTAATTTTGAGTCCACTCCGAAAAGTCAAAAACCCCTAAATCCTCTGAAGGGGACTTCGAAGAGTTCATTGATTTTCAACGAGTTCCCCTTTAGGGGTCAGGGGTAAAGAAGTTGAAAATCAATGAACTCAGACTTTTCGGAGCAGACTCAATTTTTATTGTTGTCTTCATGCCAATTTTTTCTAAAAAAACAAAATATTTCCTTTCATCGTTGAATTTGTACTTCCACTCATTGATTTACGCACTGTCTCCCGAACGGGTGAAGCGGCTGGTCACCACGCATTCCATCATCGCCGGTTAAAAACCGACGCACCCGGGTCCTGCTGTCTATTGTTTTTGCACTTTCATCTGCCTGGTTATTTTCTTATATTTTTTGTCCTTTGGCCGGACGGGCCCTTCCTTTTTCAATCGATAAAAAGGAAGCAAAAATCTTGTCAAAACGAACCCTCGCCCGGGCGTTTTGACGGCCTGCCCTCCGCTTCGGGCTGCATCTGCCGAATCAAAAACTGCCGGGATCATTTTAATAATTCAATAAATTCGCCTGGAGTGAATATCTCTAATCCCGATTTTGAGAGACTGTTTAAATTTTATTCACTTTTAAGATCTGTTTCTATTCTGTTTAGTACGGTTCTTAACAATGGGATGTCTTCCTGCAGCGTCTTATAGATCTCCTCCGCATCTACATCAAAATAATGATGAACAATTATATCTCTCATACCCATAGCCTGTTTCCAGTTAATTTGAGGATATTGACACAGAAGTTCCCTATTGGTAATCTTATCCAGATTTTTTATGCTTTCTCCAACGGCAACTAATTTCATTCATATGCTGTCTAAAAGGATCATCCCGGCTTCTGAAGATACAAAATCGTCCGGCGACCGGAGGGTTACAGTTCTTTTTCGGATCGTCTCCAGATTTTCACCGACCAGACAGACAAGACTATATACCAGATCTTTATCAAACATAAAAGCCGTCTTTTATAATTCTTTTTTTCAGGAGCTGGTTCATTGATTTCCGTACCCTCACCAGATCAACCGGGCTTTCAAGTGTATTTTCAAGTTCCTCCTTAAGAGCAGCCACTTTAAACAGGCTCAATGGCTCTCCTTCATAATAAATATCCACGTCGCTTCCTTCTTTCTGTTCTTCCCTTGCAACAGAACCAAAAATGCCTATTCGGTAAATACCGTAAAATGAACCCCTCCTTTTTTGGAAGTTTGATAGAAGGTGCATGTATTGCTCTTTTGTCTTCACTATAAAAATTATATATGACGAAAATACTTCTATTTTATCAAAGATACCACGGATTCGTATAGATTTTTACTTTTCTTGTTTTAACGGCCTGCACACCGCTTAAGGCTTCATCCGCCGAATCAAAAGCGACAGGGATCATTTTAATATTTCTTTGTGTGCATACATCTCTTCATAGTATTTTGCATATTCACCGCTGGTCACCTGTTTCATCCAATCTTCATGATCGAGGTACCAACGAATGGTTTTTTCGATGCCTTCTTCAAATTGCAGGCTGGGTTTCCAGCCCAGTTCGGTCGTCAGCTTGGAAGCGTCGATCGCGTAGCGCAGGTCGTGCCCGGCGCGGTCGGTAACATGGGTGATCAGTTTTTCGGAATGGCCTTCTGCCCGCCCCAACAGCTTGTCTGTTAACCGGATCATGATCTTGATCAAGTCGATATTTTTCCATTCGTTAAACCCGCCAATGTTGTAGGTTTCGCCCGCTTTTCCCCGGTGAAAGATCAGGTCGATGGCGCGGGCGTGATCTTCGACATACAGCCAGTCGCGTACGTTATCGCCTTTACCGTATACCGGCAGCGGTTTGTTGTGCCGGATGTTATGAATAAACAAGGGGATCAGTTTTTCCGGGAACTGGTATGGCCCGTAATTATTGGAACAATTGGTGATGATCACCGGCAGCCCGTAAGTATAGTGATAAGCGCGCACAAAATGATCGCTGGCCGCTTTGCTGGCCGAATACGGCGAATGGGGATCATATTTGGTTGCTTCGGTAAAGCAGCTTTCGTCAAAGCCCAACGAGCCGTACACTTCATCGGTAGAGATGTGGTAAAACAGCTTATTGTTCCAGTCGCCGTTCCAATGTTGCCGGGCCGCCTGCAGCAACGACAGGGTTCCCATGACATTGGTTCGTGCAAAAGTAAACGGATCCTTAATCGACCGGTCGACATGGCTTTCGGCGGCCAGATGAATCAGCCCGTCGATCTGATACCGGTCGAAAACAGCGATAATTGTATCAAAGTCAACGATATCGGCTTTTACAAAACAATAATTGGGCTTCTCTTCCAGGTCTCTCAGGTTGGCCAAATTCCCGGCGTAAGTTAACTTATCGAGGTTAACGATCCGGTAATCCGGGTACTTATTGACAAACAAGCGGGTTACATGCGATCCGATAAATCCGGCTCCCCCGGTAATCAGGATATTTTTCTTCATAAGCTGCTTAAATGATTAATACAGGTAATTAACGAATCTCTCCAGTAGGGAATTTCGATACCAAAAGTTTGTTTCACCTTTGTTTTGTCCAATACCGAAAAATTCGGTCGTTTTACTTTTGCCGGGAACTGAGATGAATGACATGGGTGAATCTGGCATCCGACATTCCCGACAATCTGATCGATCTGGTAGGCAAAGTCATACCACGAACAAAGCCCTTCGTTTGAAAAGTGATATATCCCTTCCCTGCCCCGGTATAATTCGCTGTCAACAATCATCGTGATAAAAGCGGCCAGATCACCGGCATAAGTCGGCGTTCCCACCTGGTCGAAAACAACCGGTAAGTCTTTCTTTTCGGAGGTCAGTTTCAGCATGGTTTTTAAAAAGTTATGCCCGAATTCGGAGTACAGCCAGGCTGTCCGGATAATTAATGCTTTACATCCGGCTGCAATAATCGCCTGTTCTCCGGCCAGCTTGGTTTGTCCATAAACGCCCAAGGGCCTTGTCTCATGGTCCTCCGTATACGGTAAGCAGGCATCTCCCTGAAAAACATAGTCTGTTGATATGTGGATCAATGTTGCCGAAGCTTCGCAGCAGGCCCGGGCCAGGTTGGCAACCGCTTTATGGTTAATCAGATCAGCCGTTTCAAAATTATCTTCCGCCTGATCAACATTGGTATAAGCCGCACAATTGACAAGCACATCCGCCTTGTTTTCGTTCATCATTCGCCTAACAGCCTCCAAATCGGTGATATCCAATTCTTCAAGATCGGTAAAAAGATAATGGTTTTCGGATGTCTGGCTTTCACGGCGCACTTCGTTGCCTAACTGGCCATTCGCGCCTGTTACTAAAATTGTTTGCATGGACTTGTTTGGTTCTGAATCAGAATAAACAGGAAGCGTTTTTTAACCGGGGATGCTTTTTATCTTTTTCGGATAAGACGATATCACGGGGATCAATTTTCCAGTCGATATTTAGTTCCGGATCGTCCCAGGCAATGGCCCCTTCGTGCTGAGGAGCGTAATAGTTGTCGCATTTATACTGAAAAACGGCATTTTCGCTTAATACCACAAAACCGTGGGCAAACCCGCGCGGAATAAACAACTGGCGTTTGTTCCCGCCGCTCAGCTCTACAGCCACATGTTGGCCAAAAGTAGCCGAACCGTTCCGGATATCCACCGCTACATCCAACACCCGACCTTCGATTACACGTACCAATTTGGCCTGGGCATAGATCCCTTTTTGAAAATGAAGTCCGCGTAAAACACCATAACCGGATTTGGACTCATTATCCTGCACAAAAACAACCGGATCTGCTTCGTTTTGAAAATATTTTGCGGAGAAGGATTCAAAAAAGTATCCGCGGTCGTCCTCAAATACCCTGGGTTCAAGGATCAGCACATCCGCTATGTTTGTTTCAATGATATTCACTGGTTGCCGAGATTTAAGAGATATTGGCCATACTGGTTTTGTTTCATGGGAAGGGCCATTCTTTTAATATCGTCCAGGCTAATCCATCCTTTTGTATAAGCAATTTCTTCGGGGCAGGCAATTTTCAGTCCTTGTCTTTTTTCAATCACCTCCACAAAGGTGGATGCCTCGGCTAACGAATCGTGGGTTCCCGTGTCCAGCCAGGCAAAACCCCTGCCGAGCAGCTGGACGCGAAGCTCCCCGTCTTCCATGAATTTCTGATTTACCGATGTGATTTCCAGTTCTCCCCGGGCCGACGGTTTTATGTTTTTGGCCACTTCAACCACTTTGCCGGGATAAAAATATAATCCGACTACCGCGTAGTTCGATTTCGGATGCTGAGGTTTTTCTTCGATCGTGAGCACATTTCCCGTCTCGTCAAACTCGACCACCCCGTAACGTTCGGGATCTTTCACATAATAACCAAATACGGTGGCCAGTTGGTTTTCGGCATTTGTTACTGCTTCCGACAATACTTTACTAAATCCTTGTCCGTTAAAGATGTTATCGCCTAAAACCAGGCAAACCGGATCATCTCCGATAAACTCTTCTCCAATGATGAATGCCTGCGCCAGTCCGTCGGGTGAAGGCTGTTCGGCATAACTGATTTGCAAACCTAACTGGCTGCCGTCTCCAAACAATTTCCTGAAATTGGGTAAATCGGCAGGTGTGGAGATTATAAGAACCTCCCGGATACCCGCCAGCATCAGCACCGAAAGCGGATAATAGATCATCGGCTTATCGTATACCGGCAGCAATTGTTTAGAAATTACCTGGGTAATGGGATGCAAACGCGTACCGGCGCCACCGGCGAGAATGATACCTTTTATCATAAATATATCGAATTTAATGAGTAATCTGCTACTCCACCGTCACCGATTTGGCCAGGTTTCGGGGCTGGTCGACATTGCAGCCGCGTGCCAGGGCAATGTAGTAGGCAAACAGCTGCAGGGGGACCACGGTGAGCAGGGCGGCTACGGCCGGGTGCGAAGCCGGGATTTCGAACAGATCGTCGGCCATGTTGCGCAGGCCGTTGTCCTCGTCGGTCACCACCGCAATGATGTTCCCTTTTCGGGCTTTCACCTCCTGGATGTTGCTGACCACTTTCTCGTAATAACTGTCTTTGGCCGAAACCACCACCACCGGCAAATTATCGTCGACCAGGGCAATGGGGCCGTGTTTCATCTCGCCGGCGGCATATCCTTCGGCGTGGATGTACGAAATCTCTTTCAGCTTCAGGGCCCCTTCGAGAGCCACCGGGAACAGGTACCCGCGACCCAGGTACAGGGCATTCACGGCGTCCTTGTATTTTTCGGCAACCTGTTTGATGTGCGGGTGCCCCAGCAAAATAGTTTCCACTTTGCCGGGGATGGCCAGCATTTCGCCGATCAGCATCTTGTAGGTCTCCGGGGCGATTTGGCCGCGCTCTTTGGCCAGTTTGAAGGCAAAAAGGGTCAGCACGGTCACCTGTGCCGTGAAGGCTTTGGTGGAAGCCACCCCGATTTCCGTTCCGGCATGGGTGTAAACGCCGGCATCGGTTTCGCGGGCAATGCTCGATCCCACCACGTTGCAAATACCCAGGATCAGCGCTCCCTGTTCTTTGGCCATCTTCAGGGCAGCCATCGTGTCGGCCGTTTCGCCGCTCTGGCTGATGGCGATAATCACATCGCCCGGGTGGATGATGGGTTTGCGGTAACGAAACTCCGAGGCATATTCCACCTCAACGGGCACACGGGCATATTCTTCAATCAGGTATTCGGCCACCAGGGCGGCATGCCACGAGGTGCCGCAACCGATGATGATGATGCGCCCCGCATTCACAATCCGGGGGAAAACATCCAGCAGGCCGCCCAGCACAATCTCGTCCTGGTCGGCCCTGATCCGTCCCCGGTAAGTATCGCGGATGGTTTTGGGCTGTTCAAAGATCTCTTTCAGCATGTAATGCTCAAAGTCGCCCTTGTCCAGGTCGCCGATGCCCGCATCGATCCGGGTGACCTTAAAGTTGGCCGGCGCGTTGTTCAGGGTTTTCAGCGTCAGGCTCCCTTTTTCAACAATCGCCACATCGCCGTCGTTCAGGTAAATCATGCTGTCGGTGTATTCCACAATCGGGCTGGCATCGGAGGCCACAAAATATTCGCCCTGACCGATGCCGATCACCAGCGGGCTGCCCATGCGGGCGGCAATCATCCGTTCGTTCTCGCCGGAACAAAGCGCCACGATGCCGTAGGCGCCAACTACTTTCGACAAAGCCAGGCGAACGGCCATCTCGGCATCTGCTGCTTCATCCAGTCGGTAAAAGTATTCGATCAGGTTTACCAAGACTTCGGTATCGGTCTCGGTTTGAAAAACGTAAGCTTTGTCCTGGAGGTCTTTCTTTAGTTCCGCATAATTCTCGATAATCCCGTTGTGCACCAGCACAAAATCGCCGTTCATCGAGCAGTGCGGATGGGCATTGATGTCGTTGGGCTCGCCGTGGGTGGCCCAGCGCGTATGGCCGATGCCCAGGTGGCCGCTGAGGTCTTTTCCGGTAACCCAGGCTTCCAGTTCGCTCACTTTGCCTTTCTTTTTATAGGCTTTCAGCGAGGAGTTGTAAATGGCAATACCGGCCGAGTCGTAACCCCGGTATTCCAGCCGCTGCAAACCTTTGATCAGCACCGGGTACGCCTGCTGACCGCCTATATATCCTACAATACCACACATGTTTTTCTGTTTTGAGGGCAGGGCCGACGGAAGTAAAAAAATCAGGCTGATACCCGCCGTTTGGAAGCGGGATCTTTTAATATCTCAATCTCATTGAGCCCCAAATCAACCTGCACGGCATATCCTAATTTTTCAAAGCGGATCATAATCCATTTTTTACCCCGGACGTTTACCACTTCGCCCATCACACCTTTAAGCGGACCACTAGTGATTTTAACCATGTTTCCTTTAACGATGCGTTCGGTTGACACTTTAACCCCACTGTTATCATACTCCAAAAAAGATTTCAGCGCCTGGATCTGGCATTCCGGGATCACCGCCGGTTTATTATCAAACGTCACATACCTTAATACGCCGGTTGTTAAAAGGACATCATAATATTCGTCGATACTTACCCTGACAAATACATAACCCGGCAATAAGGGTTCTTCAATGGTCTTTATGCGGTCGCTCCATACGCGACGGGTCACTCTCAAGGGCAGATAACAATCAATACCCTTGCAGAGCAACTCTTCGTACACTTTCTTTTCTGTCCTGTAACGCAAATAAACCGCATGCCAATTGTATGTTCTTTTTGTTTTTATCCATTCCATAAAATATCCGTACTAATCGATAACTATTTATTTTTAAAACTCCCGATTAGCTTCCCAATCAACTCATTATCAAGGCTGTCATATTTATGAAAGGATGTGGTTTCTGACAGCTACGCTAATTGACCCACACCAGTGTAATTCTGATAAGGATCATTATTTCTGCAAGTATCGGAATATCCCGGATCATATCAAATATTCAGGCATAGACATGATGTGGACAAGTAAATATTGATGAAAATTATGCTCTATATATAAGACAGGAAACTCCTCTGTTTTATCGAAGTTAAACTCACTAAGGAACAAAAGGTCACATAAAATCCTGCAAATATTAGGCTGTCAATGTTTAATGTCCACGTTATGTACACGACCACTGTAGGCGGTATTGCATTTAAACTTCTCATCTTTGCAGTGCTTTAACAGGGATCTGTTTATCAGAAAAAGCGGACTTAATCAAGAAAGAGCGATTCGTTAGAAAATGAAACCGGAACAAAAAAACAGGGAGTTACATGTTAGTATCATTGGCTCCAGGATGCAAATAAAGGGACAAATTATATCGACCGATGATATCAGGATAGATGGCTTTCATTGTGGCAATATCAATACGAAAGGGAGTGTTGTTATTGGAACAAAAGGCAAAATAAACGGAAATATCTCCGCCCGAAATATCCTGATCCAGGGAAACGCGATGGGAGAAGTTGAAGCCCTGGAGAATTTCTCCATCGACGCTTTGGGGGCCTTCAAAGGAAAAGTGAAAACCCGTTATATCAAGATCAGCGAACAAGCTTATTTTGAAGGGGAATGCCAGATTGAAACCCCGGGGAGTATGAAGGAATTTGATCCTGAGAAAAAGGTCGGATCTGCCGCTTTCGCAGCTCCGTTAGTCAAAAAGCAGGCCGGGCAATCCAACGGACTGTTTGCTGACGAAAAGTCGGCCCCCACGCAGCTTAATCCGCCAGGATCAGGAGAACCGGACAATAGCAATCCGATCGACAGAAAAGAAAATCATACAAAACCAGCCCACAGCTTACTAACAAAATTATTATCTAACAAGTGAAATACGAATGAACATGAAATCAACTATCTCTTTTCCAAGTGTTTTTGAAGAAAACTACCGTAATTACGAGCAGGTAGCCAACAACTTTCTCCAGGGGATAAGAATCCTTGATTTTAAAGGGAAAGATTATATTGTCGGGGAATTTGCATTAAATGAAGGAAATGCTCCGCACAAATTTTTAAACAGTTCCGTTCAGGAGACCGATTATCAGTTGCTGGGTTTAACCGGCTTGCTGCTCGCCACGCAAGGGGCTTATTCGAACCTGATTTTAACCACTGGTTTTCCTTTCACAACCTACCTCCCGTTTAAGCAGGCGGCACAGGATTTTTTCTCCGGAACCCACAAAATTTCGTACGACAGCCGGCTTCTGGGTGAAAATGGCGTTGAAACCATCGAATTTTCAATTCCCCAGGTAGATGTGCTCACCGAAATAGAGGGATGTATAAAAACCATCCGGGAAGGGAATCTCAAAGAAAAAGACAATTTTTTTATTGCCAGTCTCGGCTATGGCACGTTTGAATTAGCCCTGTCGACACCAAGCGGGATTATCCACCGAACCACATATAGTTCAAGAGGGATTTCTTATGCCGTCAACTTACTGGAGAACGAACTTCAAAAACACTATTACCTGAATCTGCCATCCGAAAAACAGCTTGAACAAGCATTTCAGAGAGGTTCGATCATTATTAACCGGAGTGTTGTTGACTTAAAAGCCGTGAGACAAAAAATATTACACAGCTACTATACCGAAATCCTTTCACCGGTTATTCGCAAACGGTTCAGCGACGATGATTTCATGAAAGCTAAAAAATTCTATTTGGCCGGAGGAGGCGCCTTGTATGACGAGTTGGTCAACTACTTCAGAGATGAATTTAAAGATGTACTGGATGTAATTGTACTTCCCGAACCAAACCTGGCAGCCAGTAAAGGCTACTGTTTACATGCCTGCGAAATGGCCGAAAAATTAACAGATCAGCTGGAAGATAAAAGCAGTTATGCCTGCGTAGGCCTGGATATTGGCAATAGCAATACCGTCATCACGGTGAATAATTTATAGTTAATCTTTCCCGGGATGCGTTATTTGAATGTGTATTAACCCAATTAAATACGTTCAGACATCATCTAATAATTGAGCTAATGAAACCCGTCTTAAAATAAAATTGAGGCGGTTTTTCTTTTTTTAAACTTACCGGTCCCCGTCCGGATTCCTTCCCTTGCTTTCCGGTTCAAAATCGCCGTAGGTCACAGCCTGGACAAACGCATTTAAAAAAGTTTGATTTTAGCAGAAAGCTCCGCTGAGGAGCTTGTCGTCCTCATAACTCTTCATTATGTTTGAATGATTAATA
The DNA here is from genome assembly GCF_049347105.1 of Gaoshiqia hydrogeniformans. GTDB lineage: Bacteria > Bacteroidota > Bacteroidia > Bacteroidales > Prolixibacteraceae > Gaoshiqia > Gaoshiqia hydrogeniformans. The sequence goes on along the minus strand of NZ_CP186334.1, from coordinate 4,119,269 downwards.
TTTTTGAAAGGCGGGTTTTTATTTGTTTTTCTTCACGCTTTTCATTCTGCTAATCCGATCCAGCTTTTATCTGCTTATGGCACCTCCCGATGAGCAGGGGCATCGGAGTTCCTTTGTATTATCGATGATCAGACTCAACTGAGAGAACAAAAGGTCATATAAAATTCTGCAAACATTAGGCGATCAATGCTTAATGTCCACGTTATGCACACAACCGGGCAAACGATATTGCGTTTAAACTTCTCATCTTTGCAATTCTTTAACTGATATCTGTTTATCAGGAACAGCAGACTTAATCTAAAAAAAGCGATTCGTAAAAAATGAAACCGGAACAAAAAAACCGGGAGCTGCATGTTAGCATGATTGGCTCCCGAATGCAAACAAAGGGGCAAATTATCTCGATGGCTGATATCCGTATTAATGATTTTCATTGTGGTGATATCAATACGAAAGATTTAAAATAAAATTAAGACTAAAGTTAGAGTTAATTAACCCTGGACTAAGGTTATTCGGGCTTAATGTCTGAATAACCTTTTTATCTTTTTGTTATGAAGAAGTATCTTATTTATTCTGTCTTGTTTTTTTGGATAATTACTTGCCAGGCAACGGAATATGGAAATATTTCAGTTGTCAGGGAAAATGGATTGTATTTTGCCACGAACGTAAGGATCAACAATGTGTTGGTCAAAGGACGGTTTTTGATTGATTCCGGTTCGGTTTCGCTACTTTCGTCTGATATTGCTCAGGAAACCGGAATTAAAAGGAAAAAGACAGTGACGATCACGGATGGGTATGGCACCAAAGAAAGTTTTTTTGGAAAAGGTGATATCGAAATAGATGGGATCACATTCAGCAATGTATTGTTTCATATTGCAGACAGCGTTGATATTGGACTTGGCATGTTTTGCAGTGTGGCAGGTATTATCGGAAATAACATTTTAAACGACAAGGCATGGCTTTTCACAGACAAGGATGTTCGGATTATCTCCGATGTAAATCAATATCTTTCGTCAAATCGTTTCTCATCTGCAAAATTGATCATGCAAGGGAAAAGAAATACTGTTCCGTATGTGGTAGTCAGCTTTGGAAAGCCCCGGGCAACGACACTCATTGATACCGGGGATAACGGATTATTGCAGATTACAAAGAATGTATTACCTTATATTCCGGATTCGGAGATCAGGGAAGGCAGAGGAAATGCATTTACAACACTTTTGGGGCATCAGAGTCTCGCAAATGATCCAACTTCGTCCGTTATACGAACAGACAAGATGATAATTGCCGGGATGTCATTATTTGCCCCGGTTGCTCATATTGAAGAAGATAAGGATGGATGGTCGGTGGGTACAAAATTATTCGACTTTTTCAATGTTCTTTTTGATTTCCCTCGCAAAAAGATTTACATCAGGGAAGCAGATGAAAAACCTGTATATGAAAACATTCGTACGCATGGCTTTTCTTTAATGATCAAAAAAGACAGCGTGTTGGTTGGGTTTGTTTGGAATGGCACTTCTGCCTGGAATAAAGGCATAGCGCCGGGCGACATTATATTGGGCATCAATAGCTTATCTCTGTCAGGTATTGAAGATATGCCGTCATGCGAGGTATGGCAACTGATTAACAAGGAGATGGGAAAAGAGAATATTAGCCTTGTAGCCAGGAACCGTATGGGGAAAATAAAAACTTTTTCTTTTACAAGGGAAGATCTTTTTTAACGTAATAATCAGGATCCCCACCCCTGATTATGTGTTTTGCCAATATCCTGATGATTACCAAAACAAGTAGTTTGCACGATAGCCGGAAACTCCACCGAAATTCCGGTTGATCCATCCCTGTCAACAACAAAAAAAGCCCCACATGACTGTGGGGCTCAAAATTTTAACTATCTGATGATCGGATAAACTATGCCAGTTTAACGTTGACCGCATTTAATCCTTTTTTCCCTTCCTGCAGGTCAAAAGTAACTTCATCGTTTTCACTGATGTTGTCAACTAAGCCTGATGCGTGTACAAAGTATTCTTTCGATGAATCTGTGTCTTTGATAAACCCGAATCCTTTCGAGTCGTTGAAAAATTTTACTGTTCCTTTATTCATTGTGATATAATTAATTTCGTGCAAAATACGCTTAATAATCAGAATATGAAGCATTTTTTGTTAAAAAATTTATTTTTTATCTCCGGAGTCAGAATTTGCCCGGTATTTTACATCAAAAAACGCCCGTTCTTTCCGGTTATCCGGCTGATTCCATTTTGCCTCGCTGATATCACCTCACCCCTGTGAAATCCATTTACTCAAAAGCATTTGAATGCAGAATATCATGAGGTCAGACCGATGAAAGCGTATTGATTGACAGACAACGCTAACTGATAAACTTATCAAAAGCCTCCACCAGTTGCGTGGGTGCCACCGGCCGTCCGGTTTGGTTATTTACTGTTGCAGCAGTCACTTTCCCTTTGACAATGAGCCTCATGTCGGGTGAGCGGTAAATATCCTGAAGAAAAATGAACTTCAGTTTGCCTTCGCGGGCCACATTTAACTTGCACACAAACTCGTCGCCGCTTTTTAAAGGATACTTATAATCGATTTCGATCCGGATTACGATGGCGTCGATGCCATCCCGGTGCATTTGAGAAAAATTCAGGCCTGCGCGTTCAAGAAACTCATGACGGGTATGCTCAAGATAATGCTGGTATACCGCATTATTCACAATTCCCTGAAGATCGCATTCATAGTCTCTCACCTTAAAAGGTAATTCAAAAATATATTCCATAATTTATGATCGTGAGCGGACAAAATTACATAAATCAAAAGAAGTTTTCACTGTTTCTTACAGCCAGGATCTTCAGTACAGACGTTTTATATTCCATTCAGTTAATCGACAGACTATTTGATCATGATACTAAATGTTTGCTCCACCGGTTCGGCTGACTGAATTTTTGGCTCCGCCAGACGCCCGTATTGCCAGGCAACCACCGTCACTTTTATCGGAAATTTACTGTGTGGCGGTATTTTGGTAAAAACCAGCTTCCCGCCTTCGATCCTTGCAGGGCCCTCTTTTACATAGAAGTAAACCGGCAAGCCGGAGCTTGACATTGCCTGAAGTTCCAGCGGTTTTGTCCCCACTGCCTGGTCGGGTATGCTATTGAATCTTATCTTTTGCACCTGTCCTTCGTCCAACCGCGTTGGAATATGCATGCAGAACTGCTGCACCGTACTTTTGTAATCCTTGTCGCCCGGATGATATGCCAGCAACCAAATAGCTCCGGTGCGTTTTGGATTGTTGAATCCCATCCGGTAAAAACGAACGGCGAAGGTGGTGTCATTCACCTTTTCAACGGGTCCGCAGATACGAGAAATAGTTGGGTTTCCTTTGGCATGACCGGATGTTAATTTTTGCCGGAGCGTATCGGTAAAAACAGCCTTCACTTGAAAAGTCAGGCCATCAGCTTCGGGTTCAAATTTTCCTCCAATCCGCGCATGCGACTTTTCATCAAAAGGCACCAACTGCCCTTCGTCCCAAAAACCAAGGTACTGGTGTTTTTTACCACGAACGCGCGCGTAATAATTTTCGGCAGCCGTTGCGACCGCTTCATCAAAATACCAAAACGCATCGTGCACATCGCCTTGGTAATGCAAAAAAGGCGCGGGGCTTGACCGTTTCTCCTGATCGGGGTGCCACCTTTCGGCCAACCATCCATCCTGAGGAATCAGTTTTGTTAGTTGCACAGGCTGATCCAGTACCTGAGTTTCGGGCAAACGGTATTGTGCTGCTTTTTTCAGAAAAAGCGACAGGTATTCCACCACTTCATCCGACACGTCAAAATGCCCGTGGCCGGTATCGCACAAAAAGGAGATACAGCTTTTGGGATACATCATCCGAAAAGCCAGCGCCGGATTTACCCGGGCTTCCCACCATTCATATTCACCTTCGATCATGAGGCCGGGAATGCCGTCAATATTCCGGGTACGCCCCCATTCCAGGTTTTCCCACCCGTAACCCGTCAGGTTTGTCCGGGGTGCGTCGCCTTTGTACGAAATAATGGCCAAAGTACATTCGGGGTTCCAAGCCGCAAAATTCCATGGGAAAGTGGCCATGGCCGAATGCCCCAGGGGAACAATTGGGGCATATTTCAGTTCTGAGTATCCGCTCACTTCGGCAAAATCTTCCATCATCGTATCGAAAGCCTGCTGACAACCGGTTTTTACATCCCATTGCTGGTCAATGCCGGGAGTCATCCATACGATAGCAAAGCCCAGTTCGGCCATCGTTTTCCTAAAAACAGGGTGGTCAAAGATCGTTTCCTCGCACATGTTGTGCTGTCCAAAAACAACTGCCCGAACTTGCTGACAATTATCGGGAATCCAAAGAAAGGCACGCGGATGGTCGTTGGTCTCAGGTGAAATAACTGACGTTACGGGGACAGACCATTGGTAAACGGCGGCATTCGCAAAAGATACCGAAACAAAACAACTCCAAAACAACAAGGCATACCTCAGCATCTTATTTTTCATTTAATCTCAACTATCTTTAAAACTGAAAGGTTTTAAAAACCTTCCAGTTTAATTTCTTACTTGCCAAATGTCAAATTATCAGAAAATTCACCAACCCGAATATCACCATCAGCAATATTCTCAATCAGCCTGCCATTGATTTTTAGTCCATCAATCCGTACCCCTTTCACCATCCGGTTTTTATCATACCCTGAGATGATGGAAGGATTGGCCGAATTGCCATCGCATTGAATATTCTTCAGCAACACATTCTCGATTCCACGCCCCGGAGCGCCGCTGTATTTTTCGTTGTAAACCACCCGAAAATTGAATAACTGTCCTTCCTGAAAATCTTCAACCCGAATGTTTTCGTAAGTAATGCTCCGGATTAGGTTGTTGTCGCTGCATGTTATAGCCATACATCCCTGGTAATCGCGGTCATCTTCATCGTGTTCCAAAATATCGATGTTGCTGAAAGTGATGTTTTCAATAGTATCGCCGCCAGCTTCTGAATTTCCGTGGAGTCCAATGTTGGTTGGGTGGGCAATGTCGGCCCAAAGTGTTGAGTTTTTGATTTCATAGTTTCGGGAACTTCCGTAAAAATACCAGCGATGGCCATATATAGCTATGCAATCGTCGGAGTTACGCATAAACACATCGTCGATCAGCACATCGGAACACGACATCAGGTCGATGCCATCACTCCAGCCCTTGCAACTGAACGACTTGATGTTTCGAACCGTCAGCCCGGTGGTTTGCCCGCCGTAAATGGTGTAATGGCTCGGGTTAATGAAAACCGGCCCGTCAACAATTACGTTTTGCAAGTCTTTGGGTTGATGAATGCCCGGGCCAAAATAGATCACGTTTGGATCATTTGGATCGGGCTTTTCTTCCAGGACTGAATTGGCAAACAAATGCAGGTTATGTAATTTGTCGCCATTCACTTCGAGCGAAATTTTGCGTGGCTGATCAAGTGAAAAATCAATCACTTGACCGTTAACTTCAGGAACGATTCCGTAAGAAAGCGGGCGGATTTGAACCGAATTGACCGCCCCGTTATTCTTTCTGATGCGGACGTCAACCTCTCCTTCAAAATCGAACGAAACCATCGAAGCTGTTTGTAAATCGTCCATATCCACATGAACTTTCCACTCAAACAGGTCGAGCCACTCCCCGCCTGGTTTCCGAACCTGTACCGTAAAATCATCGTTATGGGCAGCGTATTTCATACCGCCCGGAGCATCGTAAGTAACAAGTTCCTGCGCGTAAAGTGCAATTGAAATACAAAATAGCAGTATAGAACTAAGTAGTCTCATGAATACTCATATTTATATGGTTATTACTCTGTGATCATTTTAATTCCCAATACACCACGTACCGCTCTCGGTGCAAGTCGTAAAGCGGGATGAAGGTAAAGTCCTTTCCGCTGGAAACACCAACTGTTTTAAAGGTCAGCGATTGCCCATCAACCGGCTTCAACCATTCCTTTACAGGCTTGCCTCTCACATTCAACTCGTTGGAGAGTGTTGCCGGGACCTTGTATTCGTAGGTGTAATAGTCGTTGTGCAAGTTTGGGTTGGAATAAGGCGCAGGAGACTCCATCCCTTCGGTCCCCATTTTTGCAGCCAGGACAATTGGCCCGTATGAAAGCGACACCACTTCGGGATTGGCTGAAGGATTGACCTGCAACTCCATCGGAAAATCAATTTCAATTTTGTCGTCATTTTTCCAACTGCGTTCCAATGAAATATAGCTGCCGGGACTTTGCTTCACCCGAACTTTTTTACCATTTACTTTTACCGAGGCCCCGGCAGTTGCCCACGATGGATAACGAATGCTGATGGTCAGTTTTTGGGTTTGATTGGCTTTTACTGTAAATGTACTGGTTGACTCTTCCGGGAATTTTGTTTCCTGAAGGACCGATACCCCCTTGGCTTTCCAGTTTAATTCAGAAGGAATGAAGAGATTAACAAAGAGCTCATCGTCGTTGTGGTAATAAATAGCTTCACCATATTTGGCCTGATTTTCAAATCCGGTTCCCACGCAGCACCAAAACGAACTGTCGGGCGTGCTGTACACTTTATGTGCCCCGGGCAGCATGGGCAAAAAATAGGAGATCATGCCTGTTTCCGGATCCTGTTGCCCGAGAATGTGGTTATACAGCGCTTTCTCGTAGTAATCGGCCAGTTTCGGGTCAACATCTAAGTTAAACAGGTGGCGTGTGAGTTTGAGCATGTTGTAAACATTGCACGATTCAGCCGTGTAGCCGGAAAGGTGCTCGTGCTGGTGGTCGGGTTCAAAAAATTTCTCCCTGTCGCTATTACTCCCGGTGCAGAATGAATGATGGTCAACCACCGTATTCCAAAAGAAACCGGCAACCGTTTTATTCTGCTCCGGTTCACCAATTTCGTAGGCCCGAACCAATCCAATCAGTTTTGGGATGAAGGTATTGGCATGTTTCTTTTCCAGGTTATCTTCCTGGCTCAAAAGCGGGTTTAATGTTTCTTCGTGATAGAAAAATTCGCCCAGCCATTTGTATTCGGATTTTCCAGTAATTTGGTAAAGGGTATAAAATGAATCGTTTACCCCTCCAAATTCATTACGGATCATCCTTTTGCGTTCCTCGGAGATAACTTTTGACAGTTTGTTATAGGCCCAGTCACCCATTTTCGTAACAATTTGCAAAGCCTGCTGATTATCGCAGTACAGGTACTGATCGATTAATCCTGAATACAATTTGTGCAAGGTGTACCAAGGCGCCCAAACGCTTGTTCCGGCAATATTCCGGTTAATTAAATTCTCCGGATAAGCGCTTAGGTAACCTTCCTCTCCTAATGCTTTCTGAACAACAGCTAATCCGCTCACCAAACTATCTGCCTTTAGCTTGTATTGTTCGTCACCAGTGCTGGCATACAACATGGCCAAACCAGAAAGGATATGCCCGGTGGTGTGCCCACGCAATTCGCAGTCGAGCGACTCCCAGCCCCCCAGCTTGTCAACCGAGTCGTAGCCTCCTTCCAGGCCTGCCCACACGCCGGCGTTGGTGCGGAAGCTGTGCAGCAGACGATCGACTCCCAGCGATAAAATCCATCGGCTTTCACGCTCCATATTTTCGGTAAAACGCGAAGGCAACAGTTTGATATCGCTCATTTCAAAAGCGTATGCCTTGATCGGTGCTGTTTCTTTTATGGCCAGCTTTTCTTCGTGCTGACCGGGATAATGAGACTGGGCAGCAGCACTTAAGCCCACTCCCGCTAGGGCTACTATCAAAGCTATTTGTGTAAATCTGTTCATCCTATTCATTTTAGAGTGATTCTTGTTTTGCAATTGTCTTATTATTCATTTTTACTTATTCTAAACCAATCAAAATCGGCCCAGCCGCCAATGCGGGAACCGGGTTCCGATGTGCAGAAAACGCCAATCTTCGCGCTGCTCCACAACACCCGCGATGCGTTGAATGCAATGCCTATTTCTTCGAACGTCTCGCCATTCTCGCTAAAACTAAAGCGGCACAGTGCATCGGGGCCATCGACGCGTACCCGTAAATAAGCTTCACCCGAAGCCAACCTCTCTTTGGCAATGCTTTTTTCAAGCCCGCCCAGGTTTGCGCCTTCATTTTGAAGCTGTTCCACATAAAACCCTTCGGCATCTTTGCGGATGGCCAGATACGAATAATCGTTCCCCAACATGATCAAACCGGCTTGCTTTCCCTGCCACACATCCCATTCAATGTTCAATTTCACTTTGGCTGTTGCGGTGAAGTTTTCGGCAGGAAGCCGTTGCGTAAGGATATTGGGAACATTCCACATACTGACTTCGGCAGTTGGTTTTGGAACAGCCAGCAAACGTAAAAAGCCCCTTTGAGGCATCGGTACGCTCCAGGTAACTTTTTCATTGGCGTTCCAGCTCCACTGCAAGCCAATTCTGTCTCCATTAAATTCATCCGTTTCCGCAGGACTGACTTTAGGCCAATCGCGACCAACATCGGGTTTTTGATGAGTACGAACCGGCTCTCCGCAACCATCTCCATCTTTGTCAACGCCCATCACAGGCCAGCCATCGACCCAATTCACCGGGTTCAGGTGAAGGATGCGCCCGTAAACACCACGATCCTGAAAATGAACAAACCACGGCTGGCCACTTTGCGTTTCGACATAAGCCCCTTGGTGTGGCCCGTTAATATCGGTTGAACCTTGTGCCATCACAATTTTCTCTTCATAAGGGCCAAAAATATTTTTGGAACGAAGCACCAACTGCCAACCGGTTTCCACACCACCAGCCGGAGCGAAGATGTAGTAATAACCATTCATCTTCAGTAGTTTTGGCCCTTCAATGGTGTGGTTATGATCGTGTCCTGAATAGATATTACGTCCGTTGCTCAACAGTTGTGTTCCGTCGGGCGACATTTCATACATGGTCAGAATGCTATTCACACCCGCTCTCGAACCAGCCCAAGCCGTTACCATATAGGCATTGCCATCGTCGTCCCAAAGCGGGGTCGGGTCAATCATTCCTTTTCCGGCTTTCACTAAAACCGGCTTCTCCCATGTACCCAGCGGATCTTTGGTTCTCACCATGTAAATGCCGAAATCGGGATCGCCCCAGTAGATGTAAAATTCGTTGTTGTGATAACGAAAGCAAGGCGCCCAAACCCCTTTGCTTGGCTGAGGCAGGTCGTAAACTTCATTGGGCAATACAGGTAAGGCATGGTTCACAATTTGCCAGTTGACCAAATCCCTGGAATGCAGAATGGGCAATCCCGGCGAGCTGTTGAAGCTGGATGCCGTCATGTAAAAATCGTCGCCAACACGTACCACATCCGGATCGGAATAGTCGGCTTGTAAAATGGGATTCGTGTAGGTGCCGTCACCATTGTCGGAAACGTAAACCGACGAAACATAGGAAACAGCCTTGCTGTCCTGCAGATCCGCTTTCGGTCCTTGTTTGGCCTCAGGCCGGCAAGCCACAAAGATCCCGGTTATGATTAAGCTGAATAACTTTAATTTCATCATTCTTTATTTTCTGTTTGATACACTTCGCGAACCAGCATAGGCAGAACAGGGCTGCTGTAAAAAGAAGAAAAACCAGCTTGATTCGCTTTTTCAACATTCACATGGGTAATAAAAAAACCATAGGTATTGGTGGTTTTGTCAATCCAAGGATAGGCTCCGGCCCAGCCCGGGCTGCTGATCAGAACGGCATTCCCGGCAAAATCCAGTTCCTCGCGCCACTCACCTAATCCGTAAATTCCATTGTGCATTTCGGCACGGACCCGTTCGACATATTCGTGTTTTGCGACCGCCGCTTGTTTTACCTGATCGGCCTGCATTTCTTCAGTTGCCTTTTCTGATAATATCCGCTTTCCTTCAAAAGTGCCCTTGTTAAAAATCATATTCAGAAAAGCAGTATAATCGTACAGGGTTGACCGGGCGCCACCGCCCAGCATCGGGCTGTGCCCACCTCCTGAGTCAACCGGCGTAAAATGCGTATCGACCATGCCCAGAGGTTGAGCAATTTTTTCCTGAAAAAGGCTTTCCCAGTCTTTGCCGGCTGCAAGTTCAGCCATTCGCCCGGCTACCTGCATGGCTAGTCCACCATTGTGAAATTTGGCTCCGGGCATCGTATCAGCCGGAAGATTCACAATATGTAAGACGGATTCTTTCAGGGTTTGATAATCATCGCGATGAGCGCCTTCAGGCTGGTAATCGGGATAACCTGACGTGTGCGAAAGCAGTTGGCGCAAGGTGGCGGTTCCCTTAACATCGGTAAATTCAGGCAGCCACTGGTTGACCGGGTCGTCCCACGAGAGGTTGCCTTCGTCAACCACGGCCGCGATGGTGGCAGCGGCGAGCCATTTGCCTGCTGAGGCAATGTACACCTGCGTTTCAGGCGTGTAATTGCCGTAACAAGTATCTAAAATGATCTGGTTCTCACGGGCAATAACCAAGCCGGCTCCATCGTAATAGCCGCTGTCCACCCATGCCTGAATTTCCCGGTCAATCGAGGAAAAGTCATAAGCCATCTGGCGCGGCATTGGCTTTACAAAACAAGCTCCGACCGACCATAGCAACATCGCAATCAACAGGTTTTTCATCGTTGACAATTGCTTCATGCTTGCTTGCCTGTCTGTTTATTTTCTGAATTCAATGCCTTCGACATGTTCGCCCACAAAGATTCGGGCCATGTCGGAGGTTTTATACCAGGCTGGTTTTCCGGGCATATCATCGGTGATTGTCATTCCGTTGATCACCAGGTTTTCAAACACGACATTCTTCACTTTTCGTTCTTCGTTATAGCCCGCAATTACTGAGAGCCCGGCATGCGTACCATTGTATGAAATGTTCTTAAAAAGCACATTATCAATGCCCCTTCCCGGCGAAGTGCAATACTTGGAGTTGAAAAAAACACGCAGGTTTACCAACTGCCCCTCACGAAAATCTTCAATACGAATGTCTTCAAACACCACATTCCGAACCAGGTTGTTATCTCCCGCGTTGACAGCCAGACAGCCCTGATAGTCGATTTGCATTTCGCGGTGGTCGAGAATATCGATATTGCTGTAACGGATATTTTCGATCACATCAGGATGTTCCGTATTTCCGTGTGTGCCAATCAAAATCGGGTGAGCCACATCAGCCCAAAGTGTGGAGTTTTGCATCACAATGTTTTTGCATCCGCCCACAAACCCTTTACGAGTAGCATAAACCGTGGTGCAGTCGTCGGAGTTACGGCAGAATACGCCATCAAACAACACGTTGTTGCTGGCAAATACATTCATACCATCGCCCCAGCCATAGTAACTAATGCTTTTTACGTTACGGATGGTCACACTGTCAGAACCTCCGGTAGCACATTGGGTGCATACAATTCCTTCGACAGTGATATTTTTCGAATACGCGATGTATACCCCCATCTTCACCGAGTGGTCAATTACGCCACGGCCAAGCAATTTTGCATTGCTAACACCCTCGAACAGCACCTGCCCCATCAGCACAGCGCCTCCGGCCAGGTATACCGTTTCCCCTGATTTAACCTGAAATTTTCCACCTTCGATTTGATGAATTCCGGGGCCAAAATAAATCAGGTTAGTATCTTTTTTATCCGGGACAAATTCATCAATAGGATTAGCAAACAACTGAAGGTTGTGAAAAATATCACCGTTTACTTCAATCGAAAGGTTTCGGGGCCGACTCAACTTGAATGTCAAGGTGTTTCCCTGAATATCCGGCATAATTCCGTACGATAGCGGCCTCACCCGCGCTGACTGAATTTCGCCCTTGTTACTGGTCACCGAAACTTCAATTTCACCTGAGAAATCAAAAGTACTCATCGATGAGTTTTCTACCGAGTGACTGGTGCCCCGGACTTCGTCTACTTTCAACAGGTATTCATCCAGTTCCTGCCATGGCTGGCCCGAAAGACGGACTTTCACCGAAAAGTCGGTGTTTTGCAACACACCCTCAGGTGCCGGATAAATCATTAATTTGGATTGCGCCTGCGCCATGACGGTATTTGCCAGCAGCAGACTTATGACGGCCATAAGGAAACGTTGAGCGGATCCTGCTTTAGTTCTTTGATTTTTCATTGGTTTTATTCTGTGCTTTTTAACTCAGTTGATTCTCTTATTGTTGGTAATATTCTTTCAATCGCAGCAAAGCCTCCAGATAATAGTAATCGGCATAAATGATAGAAGCATCAATCTCCGTCCCATTCGGGTGATGCCCCGTAGAATGTAGCAGGAATGCCTGGTTTTTCTCCCCACTCAGGTATTCTTCTGATGATAATTTTTCCAACAATGCCACCGCGGCATCTTTGTATTTTGCCTTGAGCCGTTCATCTTTCATAAAGGTTGAAAGTTCAAGCATTCCCGATGCGGCAACCGCAGCAGCCGATGCATCTTTCGGAGCATCCGGAATGGCCGGATCGTCAAAATCCCAGTAGGGAATGCCATCTTCGGGCAAACGTTCAATAAATACATCGGAGAGTTGCCGGGCCATATCCAGAAATTTTTCATCGCCGGTTTCGCGGTAAGTCATGGTGTAACCATAGATTCCCCAACCTTGACCTCGAGCCCACATGGAATCATCGCTGTACCCCTGATGTGTAACACCTTTGATGAAGTGGCCGTCTACGGTATCAAAAACTGCCACGTGGTAGATGGAATAATCCGGACGGACCAAGGTATTCATGCAGGTTTCGGCATGACGGACAGCCAGGTCATACAAATCGGGACTTCCTCCGTTTTTGGCAGCCCAGAACAGCATTTCCAGGTTGATCATGTTATCAATAATGGTATTGTGCGGCCAGTTCATCTTCTCACGCATAGCCGGCCATGAAAGAATTGTGCCAACTTTCGGGTTATAAAGGGTTGCCAGCGAGTCAGCTGCTACCAGCAGAAAATCATGGAAGGCAGAATCGCCAGTCAGACGCAATCCGTTGCCGAAGCTGCAGTATAGCATAAAACCTAAATCGTGATTATCAACCGGAACTTTAAGCACACCCTTTAGAGGTTCGGTAAACTTGCGGGCGTTTGCAAAAATTGCTGAGTCACCTGATATTTCATAGGCATACCACAATATGCCTGGCCAAAAACCGCTGGTCCAGTCGTGAATGCCCACCTTATTCCACTCGGTTTGTCTTTGCAATATATTTCGGGGAAGGCTGTCGGCATCGGACAATCCGGCCATGGTCACTTTCGTTTTTTCAACGCAATACTGCAGTGCTTTATCCACATCCAGGCTTTCTGCCTCGTTCTTACTTCCTGATGAACAAGCAGCGGCAAGTATGCTGATCATGATCATCCAGACTGAAATTCTTATTTGCTTCATTATTCGTAAATCTTTATATCGGTTGTGTTATTTTATGGTTTGAATTTTCACTTTTTGATGGGAGATCTCCGGGATATTGAAGCTCACCACCTTCTGCTTACCAGCTTTCGTCCTTTGTCCTTCCAGCCTGAACTCACCAGCCTTCAGCATCAATTTTCCTTTCGGATAATTATCTTCCAAGGTAAGTACAATCGGTGTATCTGCGGTAATCAAGAGATTCCCTTCCGCAAACGTGGCTGCTGCAGACCCTGGCCCGTTTTCCGTTTCCAGTTTGAGATTCCCTTTGGAAATCGATTTCCCGTTCCCCAGAAAAAGCGTCGTTTCACTTCCGGTAGTTGTAACCACCCCGTAAGTTCCACAAAAGCCCAAATTCTGAAAAACGACTGGATGGTCTTCATCCGAAGAAAAAACATAGTCCGTGCGATCTTCCAGACTCTCAATTTTCAACCCAACAAATGAGTCTGTTATCCCCTGGACATCAAATGATTCAATACGGCTTATCATGACAGGTTCCTGCTCGGTGGCGGGCTCAAACACCGACACAAACGGGTGGCTCCAGGCCTCGCCGTGTTGACGAGCAGCTATAGTCAGAAACGGGGTTTCATCAACCTTGTACGGGATGTCGTGATTCCCTCTAAATGCTTTGGTGGGCGGCGCCTTGATGGAGAAAACTTCCCGATCGGGATAGCCCTTCATCCACAAATTCATGTAAACATGATTACTGTCGGGCATAGTCATTTTCCATACCGCCTGATAATCTTGGTCTGTTTTAATTGATTTTTTATCCCACATATAATCCAAAGCAAACAAGTGGCCCCCAGCAAATGCCATTTCGTCGCTCGCTTGTAAATCGAACTCTTGTCCTTGTGTGTTGCTGAGATGCAATTTCTGTCCGAGATTGTGATAGAAGTAATCGTGAAACTTATCATCTTTTCGCTGCTTTTTTGAACGGAAAATATCAATGTAATAGCCAGTCGTTTCGCTCGTTCGAATAATACTCAACAAACGCTTTTGATCGCTTTGACTTTCCGGTTCAAGAAAATAAACTTCTGAAAAAGTAATGTCCGGGTAAAAACCATCCTTTTGTCCCGACTGCGGGTAACAGTTGAGCAAATCAAAACTATGGTGGCTAAGCATCTCAGGATATGAAGAAATCCCATCAACCATCACCGTGTTATGCGCTGGAAATTGCGAGTAGTATTCCAGATAAGGTTTTTCGAAATACGAAGATCCAATGCCCGACTCGGGGCCAAGAACGAACCCTTTGCCGTACAATTCCATGGAAATGCCGTTGGCGTGCGCGTGGTTGCCGTACGATGCCACTTGTGAAATCATCAACCCATGCTCCTTGTTTAGAAATCCGTTGCGTTGCACAAACCAGCTTACATTGGGCGCGTAAAAGGTTTGGGTGAGGTAATCGCCCACCTCCCCCTTGGCACCCGTCGAGTCAAGTTCCAACGGTTTTTGTGTAAAGAATGATGAAACCTGGGGCGAAAGTTTCGATGAACTACCCGGAACGTCAACATTGGGCTCAAACAGCCGGTACATTTCTGTAAATTTCTGCTCATCAGCAATGTTCCCATATTTTTGCGACATCCGAATCATGCTTGCTATTGGTTCAATATTGAGGTCGCTATAATAGGAGTCACCAAAAGCAGTAATTTTTCCGTTGGGAAACAGGTATTGGGGCAATACCTCCACCGCCTTTTTCATTACGGGCGTGTAGGGCAGCAGATTTTGATGGAACGTGTTGTCGTAGTTTTGGATGAAGTGCATGAATTCGCGTGTCACACTCTGTGCGTAGCCCGGGCATTCGTTCCAAATGCCGTTATCGAAATCATAACCGTACTGCATCAATTTGGAAATTGACCACTGACGGGGAACTGATTGATTCAGTATCTGGTTGATGTAATATTCGCGCCCTTTGCCATCGGCATAGGCGCTGTTATCATCAAGCACCATGGCCACGCCCAAAATGATATTGGCCTGATGCAGGTTCCAGTTATTGTGGGGCACGCCGTTTTTAACAGTCACGTCAATCCATTTTTTAAACGCGGCCTCGAACACTTCAATCTTATCGGCATGTTTAGCGCGGATATAGGGATAGAGAAAATCGTAATAAGCGGCCAAATCGGGCAAAATATGCTCCTGGATCACCTCAAAGGTGGACATGCCCACCAGGGTCTGCGCATGGCCGTTGCCCAAATCGATGGGCTCGTTGCGGTAATACATGCCTGTCATGTAGGTATTGAACACATCGTAAGCGAATTTGCCGTACTTGTCATCGTTGGTCAGCCAATAGACAAAGGCGGCATCGCGGCCCAAACGGAGGATTTCATTGTTGACACTTTCGATGTTCATGCCCGACACACCCGACTGGTCGACCCATTCCAGTGGGCTCCCCTCCTTGGCAGTATTGTGGAAACAGACACCTTTGGTATCGTCCATGTATGGGATAATATCTTCGAGTTTGGGCCGTTTAATGGGCGACCCTACGCCACGCGTACTGCCAAAACGTACGGTCGGAACAGGCGCTTCACCATCGGCATGAGAATAGACTCCGCCTTTGATATACACGTTGGTGGCATGGCTTTTCCAGTACATCATCAGACGCGAAGGCATCCAGGTAGAATCGACTACATGCTGGTCGACGTAGTGGCCAATCCGGTTATGGATTCCCTGCATCACATCCTGAGCCCAGGCTTCCTTTTCGATCTGTTCTTGCAGGTTTTCTTTTTCTGAATCGGTAACCATCAGGCGAGGATGCCCCGGAGGTAAGTCTTTGGGTAAAGGAATTTGCGCACTGACGATATCTAAAATGATCAGGCAAAAACCCATGAATAATCCAATTTTCTTCATTTTTAGAAATTTAGTTTATAAATATCAGTGTCATGTCAATGCTAAATTATCCGCAGTCAGTTTCTCTTTCCATCAGTTGACAGAACCCAGTCTCATTGACATGAGATGCCGAAACAGTTTCGGCATGATGTTCTTTAAACAATTGGTGATTTGACACTATTTTGCAGGTTCGAGCCTGATTGCCAAACCACCCGATCCAACTAACACTGCATCGATTACCGTTGAATGATCTACATTTTGTGTCTTCATGCCGACTTGTGTTTTCGATTTCACGTTGGCGTCGTCAGCATAGATGTGAGCGGTATATTTTTTGCCTTCGGGCAGAAAATCGAACCGGATAGATAGTTTCCGGGCATCGTTATTGGTAATGGCACCGACAAACCAGCTCTCGCCGCTTCGGCGGGCAATGGCGGCGTGCTCGCCAATCGCTCCGCTCAATACTTTGGTATCGTCCCAAACCGTGGGCAGGTTTTTAAAAAATTCCAACTCCGGCACACCGGCTAAAAACTCAGGCTTGTCGTACCAGTAAATAGTTTGCAGCGGGCTGAAATAAACAACTCCCAGAGCCAGTTGATGCGCATGGCTTGTTTTCAAACGACTATCCATGTAACAAATAGTGTAATCGCCCAACCCTCCGACAAAACGGGTAAATGGAAGAATGGTGTTATGGGTGGCATCCGGAAACTCCTCGTTACCGCGGATTCCTTCCACGGTGACAATGTTCGGCCAGGTACGGGTTTCGCCGGTCGTACGGAACTCATCATGAATGTTCACCATCAATTCATTGTCGGCAGCCAATTGGATGGCTTCGTGTAACCACTTTGTCCATCGATGCGAGCCCACCTGCACAAAGCCAAACTTTACCCCTTTGATGCCCCACTTTTTATATAGCGGAAAAATTTCGCGCATTTGCGAAACAAGCGCCTGCTGATTCACATAAACAAACAGGCCGATATTTCGTTCCTTACCATATTCAATCCAACGATGCAGATCCAGGTCAATATCAACGGTTGATGCGTCCGACTCAAATTCAAACGCGGGACCATACCATTTCCAGTCATACAGTAAATAGTCGATCCCATTCTCCTTCGAAAAATCAAGTTGTGCCTTGGTATTCTCATCCGTCTGGGCAATTTCGCGCATGATGGTCCCCGGCCTGATCCAATCGGTTTCTTCGATAGCGCAGGGTTCATTCAGGTTGAGCAAAATGTCATTATTTTCGAGCAGTTCGCCTGGAGTTTCGGCCACCATAATCACACGCCAGGGCGTACTGAACGGAGTAATTTGGTCAACTGATTCATACATGGATGCCACCAGTGTGCCCGGTTCGCCTTCTTTGATCTTAAACTTGGTGCGGGCATAATCCACCAGGCCGGCTTCAGCCAAGGCAACATACAGGCCGTTTGGCAGCTCACACGTTAGGGGGCGTTCAGATTCATCCACCCATTTTTCCAACGGCAACAACTCAAATGGAGCCTGCGCCCATCGATGGTACCAGGCTTTGGTCCCCTCAGGCAGTACAAATTCCGTATTTTCTTTCATTACCCGGTAATACAAGCCTTTGGGGTTCAACGGAAAGTGATACCGCAGAGCCACCCCTTCATTGTACACCCGGATGTCAATCTGAAGCTGGTACCCGGGCTTATTTCTTTTTTTGAATAAAAATGACGCTTGATTATAATTGTCTCTCACCGTGCTGCGTTCACCAAAGGCATTGTGCCATGTTGTATTTACGGATGTATCTTTTCGCGATACAAAATCCATGTCCTGCACAAAGTGGTAGCTATCATCAGGCTGAATAGCCATAGCCAGCTCCGAAAGATGGTTGTCGAGGATGATATCGAGTTCGGATTTTTTAATGATCTCGTCTCCTTTGAAATGGATTTGATAAAAAAGCCGTAGTACATTATTTTGATCAAATTCGGATAACAAGGTGAGTGCCAACTGACCATCAGGAGAAGAAAGTGATTCTTTACCTTCTGCCTTCAACTCATGAGCTACAACTCCGGAAAATAAAATGACAATGAAAACTCTTGCAAATATTTTTTTCATACTGAATTAGGTTTAAGTGAGCAATCTCACTTCTATTTTTAATTTATTGATTTTCCTCATTCTTATCAGTTCACCACGATTGCCTTCGGTTGCTATCTTTCAGAACAGTTAGGCTTAATTACCGATTTTCGGTGAATGATGTTGCACATAAGGAGTACACAAAAAAACAGGTTACCCTACCTCTTGCCATTCTTTCATTCTTTTAAACAAGGTCTCAATTTTATTTTTACGGGACAATCATTCAACCGGAGTAAGCTGTATGGCAAAACCATTGTTGGCCATAAGGCTCTTCTCGAAGAGCGATTCCTTATTTACCTCACGTATTTCAATTCGCACATTAGTTCGGGTTTCAATTTCCGGATCATCGGTATAAATTTTTGCATCATATGTCCTCCCTGCATCCAAAAAATCCATTTCAAACTCTACATCAGTTGCTTCATCACCGTTAATCCCTCCAATGAACCATTTCGCTCCACTTCTTCTGGCTATTATTCCGCACTTGCCAATTTCTCCGATAAGTACTCTGGTTTCATCCCAAACCGTCGGAACATTGTTGAAAAATTCAAGTTCCGGCTCATCCCCAATCACTCCGGTTTTTCCCCACAGACCGTCCTTTTTGTCAGGAGCTTGTTCAGGCCTGTCGTACCAGTATAGAAATTGTAAAGGGCTAAACAAACACACCGCCTTTGCCAGTTGTGAGGCATGTGAGCCCATCTTTTCAGTAACCCGGCTTGAATAATAGCAAATCGTGTTATCGCCTGCGCCGACCAGCATCCGGGTAAACATGGTGATCAACGTGTGCGAGTTCGGGATACTTTCTTCATCTCCGCGAATCCCCTCCTGTGTCAGCAGATTTGGATAAGTACGTGAAAAACCGGTTGGACGGTATTCATCGTGAATGTCAACTACCATCTTGTATTCTGCCGTCTTTTTCACGGCCTCGTGCAACCACCGCGTATATTCCTGGTCGCCAACCTGAACAAACCCGTATTTGATACCGGCAACACCCCACGACTGGTAAAGCGGCAACAAGGTATCCAATTGCTGTTCCAGCGCCCGACGGTTGACATACAAAATCACACCAATGCCTTTTTCTTTTCCGTATTGAATAATCCATTGCAAATCAAGTGGCCCTTTGGACCGCTTTTCGTCAAGGGTTATGGTTGTCGCATCGGATACCATGTCGTTCTCTGGTCCGTACCAGCCTGCATCAAACAAAACATATTGCATCCTATGACTCGCGGCAAAATCGATACAAGCTATTCCTCCAACGGTAGTCAGGGTAACCTCGCGGATCACCTTACCCGGTTCAATCCAGGAATGATCAGCAATTTCGCTTGGGGGGTTAAGGTTTTGGACGAGGTAATTCTGTTCGAGCAATTGCCCCGGGCTCTCAGCAATCATCACCACCCTCCAGGGCGATTGAAACGGAACTTTTTTAACCGTTTCTCCATGCAGAACAGTACGAACAGCATGGGTTTCTGTTGTATCAGGCCCAAACTTCATCCGGGCAAAATCAACCAACTGAGCTTCTGCCAGCGCGACTGTCAGGTTTGTATCGCATTCCACTACAAGCGGACGTTCGCATCCACTTTTAATCTGGCTAAGCGGTATTTTCTCGTACACAGCCTGTGCTCGATAAGTAGCCCAACAAGAGTAATCGTCCTTAAACCGGAAAGAAAAATGCTCATCCGTGATCGTCACCGAGTCCCGACTCCCTGTGTCAGGGATCTCATAAGCAAAAGCCACGCCTTCGTTATAAACCCGGCAGATAAAATTGAGCTTTATGTCCTCATTTACAAGAAAAAGTTTCAGCTGTTCAAACCGTTCCGGAACGGTTTTCAACTCTCCAAAGTGATTCTCCCATTCCCGGTCGACCGTCTCCCGCTCTATGCTTTCAACGGTAAAGTGTCCGTCAAACTGAACGTCAGCCGTTGTGAGCAGAAACGATGATGGTAGTATGACCTCCTTGCCGCCTGCTGTCACCGAATAGCTAACCATTTCGTCACCCGAACTACCGGGATTCACCCACATTATGCAACTGATGCTTCCATCAGGTGAGTTCACTTCATAAGTTTTTGTCTGATCACACCCCTGGAAGATGGCAAAGAAGAGCGCGAATAAAAGGTAACCTGAAAGATAAAAAACATGCTTCTTCATGATCTGTTTTAGTTTAACGTTTATCTATTTTTACAGCAAATCCGCCTCTCTCAGGCAATTCAAATTCCAAAATTGATTTGCTATCTACTTTTTGTTTCTCAATGGCAACCTGGTCCTCATTTTGTGGCCCATCGAAATAAATGGAAGCAATATATTTTTCTCCCGGCGACAGAAAATCCAGGGTAAATCTCAGTAGTCTTCCCACATCATTGGTTATTCCACCGACGTACCAGCTTGTGCTGCTTTTGCGTGCCACAACAGCATATTCTCCAATTTCACCTGACAACACCTTAGTGTCGTCCCAAGTGGTTGGAATACCCTTCCAAAATTCCAGTTCAGGACGTTCATGGCAGGGAGTAAGTTTTTCACCCCAGAAAAGAAACTGGGCCGGGCTGTAAACGATAACACACATGGCAAGTTTGTGTGCCCAACGGCTTTTTAATTCAGGACGGCAATATCCGGGAGTGTAGTCACCGGCGCCAATAGTAAAACGTGTAAAAGGCAGGGTGGCATTATGAGTAGCAGTGGGAAGATGCTCGTTTCCACGAATTCCTTCCTGAGTTAAGAGGTTTGGGTACGTCCGACTGAAACCGGTCGGACGATAAGCGTCGTGGATATTAACCATCAAATGATGATCAGCAGCCTTTTCGACGATAGTTTCAATCCACTCCTGCCATTCCTGGCTCCCCACATTTACAAAGCCCGGTTTAATTCCTTTGATACCCCATGATTCATATAAAGGGAATATTTTATCAACATAACGCTCCAGTCCTTGCCGGTTCACGTATAGCCAAATTCCCACACCGTGTTCCTTACCATAAGAAACCACTTCCTGAATATCGAGTCCCGGGTGAGATGGTCCGGCATTCAAAACATTGACTTTTGAAGGATCGGCCCGATCGTCAAAGGGCTGGCCATACCAGCCACCGTCCAGGATGATGTAGTCAATTCCCATTTTCTCGGCGTAATCGATCAGTTTTTTGCTGTTAACAGTTGTCAAGCTAATTTCGCGTATTGCTGTTCCTGGCTTAATCCAGGAAGTGTTGTGAATTTTACAAGGTTCATTTAGATTGAGCAAAAGGTAGTGCTGTTCCATCAGGCCTCCCGGACGATCGGATAAGGTTACCGAACGCCAGGCTGTCTTATATTCGCCCTGTCCCTTTGCTTCTCCTCTTAATGAAATCCGGATGGTATTTAACTCTTCGCCCCGGCGTCCATCCACTGCCTGCACATAAGCACGGGGATAGTTGCTGTTTCCGGCTTCGGCAATAGCCCCGTAAATTCCGTTTTTGGTTTTTACAGTCAAAGGAAGCTCACAATTTGGTTTTATAGCTGAAGCTAAAACTTTCGAATAAACCCCTTCGTGTCCATATTCTTCCCAAACATAAGTATCAGAAGCAAAAGCAAATTCAGTATATTCTTTAGTTATAACAACAAAGGGAATTTCGTCCTGCTCCGGGATAACATAGCGGAACGCTATTCCCTCATTATATGCCCGGAATACAATTTTCAGTTTTCGAAAAGGAGGAATATTCTCTTTAAGGGAAATAGCCAGTTCATTGTAATTATCCGGGTATTCATTCCTGTCTCCAACAACTGGTTTCCAACTTTCCCTTTTCTCATCGTTTTCGATGCCGGCAACTTCAAAAAAGCGGTCAAAAATTGGTGCACCTGTTACCTCTAACCCTAAACGGGATGAAAGAATAAATGGCTTTCCGTAAAAAAATACCCTGTAATAAGGAGCATCAGCAATAAAACCGGAATTCTCATCCTCGAAGCCCCCCAAGGCAAATTCAATCTTAACCTTTCCATCCGGAGAACTGACTGTAGTTTCCTTCGCATATACCAAAGCTGAAATCAGTAATAATGCGATTAATATGTATTGTTTCATGATTTGCGATTAATTATTTAAAGATTAATCGATTGAAAACAGCAAAGTTCCGTAACCCGGATGGTCAGCAGTCCACGGGGCACCTTCGGGCCGCAGTTTTTCTGCTGCCATGCGTGTATAAAAAGGATTCAAACGGGCCCTTTTTTGATAGTGGTTTAACACGATCTCGAAAACGCCGCGCCAGTTTCCGCGATCTTGTGATGCAATTTTAGTATGGTGATACTTCCCCGTACGGTCAAGCCATTCGTTGAATGGCACATCGAACCCCAAATTGTATTTTGCGGTGTATTCAAATCCATTGAGCAAACGGTTGTCTTCGGCACCATACAAATCCAGTCCCTGGTTGTAAGCCACTTCGCAAGCTTCGGCCAGACAACCTAGCCCGAACATGGTGTGCCCCTGGTCGCGGCCGCTTTCCTGACATTGGCCCGCCTCGTTGATCACATAATGGGTTAATCGACCGTTTCCCTCTCCCTTGTAATAATAATTCACAGCCCTGTCGAACATGGCTTTGTCATTTAAAAACACACTGAAAGCCATCATTCCTTTAATGCAGGCTGCATCCCAGTTTCCGTTGGCAAACGTGGCAAAATTTTCAATCACCGGGTAAAATACCTCCCTGATCATTTTTTCAAAAACTGTAATATCAGTTTCTTTCCAACCGGCATCGTTGTACCTGATCAGTTCAGCTGCGTTCACAATCATAAAACCACACAAGGGACTCATCAATTCCTTGTCCCGGTTAATTATTCCTTTTAGCATACCGGAATAACCATTCATAATTTCAATGGATTTGGTTGCATACCTTTTGTCGCCGGTAATCACCCACTGAATTGCGTTGTAGTAAGAAGCCAGGCAGTCATCTTCAAACTCCTTTTTATGTAAGTTTGGTTCTCCCGGATTTGAACCGGTTCGGGATACGTACTCGTAAGGGCCGTTCATTTTGTAGCTGTATGATGCCCGGTAATCCCGATTAAAAAGTCCATAGCCCGATTTCCAAGGTTCTTTGCCCTCAGAAACCATTGTTTTTATTTGGGCAAGTGCCTCCGAAGTATGCAGGATGCCAGGGTGGATAAACGTTGAATTCGTTTGACCCAACATAACAATGTGTATAAAAAATGGAATGAAAAATAGAATGGGAAGACTATATCTTTTGCTCATTTTCAATTGATTTTTAGATAGAAAACAAAAAATTACATCCATATCTGGTCCCCGAGCATTTCTACAGGGATAAAGCACGGATTTTAAAAAAAGGTGGAGATAAAGCTCCACCTTTCCTAATCTGCTACCAACCAGGGTTGTTGCTAATTTCATCCTGGTTTTCAAGTGAGTTCAGCCAAGCCAGCGGAATTGGCCTTAACAAATATTTTGTGGCTCCTTCCGTTAACTGTGTTTGAATACCACCGGTAATATTCATGGCATCCCAGTTATGTTTCCTAACCCTTTCGATCAACGTGCCTGTCCGTTGTAAGTCGTTCCAGTGAGATACTTCTCCGAATAATTCCAAAGCTCTTTCATCCAGAATCATATCAAGCGTCACTGTTGTTCCCGCAGAATATTGTAAAGAACCAGCAAGCTTTTCTGCTCTTTTTCTTACCTCGTTCAAATAGGTTAGTGCATCTCCATTTTTATTTAGTTTTACAGCTGACTCGGCAGCAATCAAATAAGTTTCGGCCAACCGGAACACATAAATATCGCGCGTACCGGTTGATGCACCACTTTCGAGGTAATAGGCATTGGCATCTTTAAATTTCCACACCGGGAGCCAGGTTCTGCTCGTCAGGCTTGTTGCCTGATAGCCGGTTTTGAAATATTCATCATTTACCCAATTATCAGGATCGCCTGTAGGAAAATTGAAAACAACATAATCGACCTTGTCTTTGTCTGCTTCCGTCCAGTATTTAAAATTCGGATCAGTCGGGACAGGGAAATAAATAACAGTATCGCCCAACTCAAATGTCCCTGTAACAGGTTGTACACATTGAAACCAGTTCTTCCCTGTGTTTTTACCATCAGCAGAGGTGGCAGGGTTAGCATTCAGGGGGCTCATAAAAGTGACTTCCGCTCTGCGGTCATTTTGCCAATCAAAAAGCAAATACAAATATTTCGTCGGAAGGGCAAAGCCATCATCATTTCCGTAGTAGCTGTCTTTGGCCAAGCCTGTATATCCTTCCCGATAGGGGAAAAGGAAATATTTTGGCATTGAATTGCCAATACCACTTACAGCATCGGTTCCATATTGCACCGAAAAGAGAATTTCACTATTTTCTTCATTACCTTGCCTGTGCACATCTTTGAAATCGGCCAACAGATTATGTCCTGAATTCTGAATGACCGCAGTTGCATCGTTAAAAGCGTTTTGGAAGTCAGTCGATTCGGCATAAGTTTGGTAACCGCGGGTCAGATACACCAGCGCACGCAGATGTTTGGCAACCGAAGAAGACATCCGCCCATAGTTTGATCCTGTTTGACGGGCAGGCAACACCGCTATTGCATCTGCTAAATCGGAAAGTATCTGCGTGTAAATTTCGGCTGCCGGAGTCCTTACCGCGGTCGATATGGGAGCTTTGGGTTCTTCGAGCATTAATGGCGCATCGCCCCAGTTATGTACAATGTGGAACAAATACAAAGCCCGGAGCGTTTTCGCTTCGGCTACGCGCTGTGCCCTGACCGAGGCATCCAAGTTGGCAGCATCAGCCCGTCCAATGGCTGAATTGGCGTTTTTCATTGCTTTGTACAAATTATTCCAGGTTGAATTCACACTGCCGTTATTGGAATCATAATTGACCGTGTACTGGTTCAAATCGTTGGTAGAAATCCTGTTATTCTGGCTGATAATATCAGTACCCAGCCAACCCAGGTTTAAAAAATCCTTGCTGTTATAAATCGTTCTCAAATCGGAATAGCAGCCATTGATCAGTTTTTCGTAACCTTCGCTGGTTACGAAAAGGTTGTCAGCCGTTTGACTTGACCAATTAACTTCATCCAGAAAGTCAGAACACGAATAGTTTATAAAAAGCATGAGAAATGCAACGGCTCTCAGGTTAAAAATATATTTTCTTTTCATTTTATAGCTTTTTAATCGTTAAAACGTCAGTTTAATTCCACCAAGAACAGTTCTTGATATCCATGAATCACTCCCGATGGTACTGGCTGGATTTTCCGGATCAAAACCGTTAAACGTTGTCAAGGTGAACGGATTTTGTACAGTTGCATAAACCCGGAGGCCTGTTATTTTTGCGCGAGTAGCAAAATTTTTATCAAATGAATATCCTAATGTAATGTCAGAAACTTTCAGGAAGTCGCTTTTGGAATATACATTAGAAGCCTGATTTCGGTATGGTCCCTGGTTCGATGGCTGAGCCCCTGCATTTGTTGGGTTTTCCGGAGTCCAGTAGTCATGTTTCGCATTTTTGAAGTTGTGTTGATTGGCTTCTCCCGTATAATAAATCTGAAAACGGTTAATATCGGTCAATCCCGTTCTCCAGTACATGTGTACCGAGAAATCAAAATTACGATACTCAATCCGGTTAGTCATACCGCCAATCCAGTCAGGTGACCTTTTCCCATAAATAGTCCTGTCTTTATCTCCATGAATTGCATCATCATTATTAAAGTCACGTACTTTCCATTGCCCCGGGACCTGACCGTATTTCGTTGCTTCTGCAGCTTCATCCAATTGCCAGACACCAATGGCTTCATAGATCCAGTTAATGTTAATAGGTTGGCCAATGAACCACTTATTGGTATAGTCCCCTTGCATCCCTTCAAGCTGCGGAGAATATTTACCCAAGTCTTCTTTATAGGCCAGATCTACAATCATGTTTTTGTTGTAAGCTAAAGAAAGTGTGGTTGTCCACCTGAAATTGCTGTTTTTAACATTTTCTGTATTCAATGTCATCTCAAACCCCTTATTTCTGGAAGAACCTACATTGGCTGGGACAGATGAATACCCCGTATGTGTGGCAATCAGCTTATTCATGATCAAATCCTCAGTCAGCCGGTTGTAGTACTCGAAAGAGCCTGAGAATCGATTATTGAGAAATCCCAAATCCAACCCGACATTAATTTCACTTGTCGTTTCCCATCCTAAAGAAGAATTCCCCAGCGAGCCCGGGACATTTCCATTGGCCACCGAACTTCCAAACATATAATAAGTAGTGGAAGAAATGTTTGCAGAAGTTGAATACGGATCTACGGAATCATTACCGGTTTCACCATAGCTTAGCCGAAGTTTCATATTGGAAATCAGAGCCTGATTTTGCATGAAAGGCTCTTCAGAAACACGCCAGGCAAGCGCCGCAGAAGGGAAAAAAGCCCAATTATGGCCTTCGGCCAACTTTGAAGAGCCATCATACCGACCGCTGACAGTTAATAAATATTTTTCCTTGAAATTGTAGTTGAGACGACCGAGATATGACACTAACGAGTTTCTGGAGAAACTTGAGGTCAGGCTATTTACTGTTCCTCCCCCTAAATTGTACCACAAAGATTTAAATCCCAGATCCTTTACATTACCGTATAATTGTTCCCGCTCGTACCTCTGCATCGAGAAAACGCCTGTAAAATCAATTGAATGTGCCCCTTTTTTAAATTTATAATTAGCGATATTATCCCATACCCAATTATAATTGGTTGTGTTGCGCATAAAAGCAGTAGGTTTGGTCGTACCTTGCAATGCTTTACTCCAAGTGTCACGAAACTGTCCATCACGGCTATTGGTAATATAGGGAGCAAATGTAGATTTCAACTCAAGTCCTTTTACCGGTGTTATATCAATGTACACGTTTCCTAACAAGTTAGTCCCTTTGCTCTCTTCAACGATGTTGTTTTGGGTGATTTGAGGATTGAAGATCCCATTTGAGGAAAACTTTCTGATCTCCTCCCCGGTGACCAAACTGTAAGGATGTTGGGTTTGCCGGACACGGTGAATATCCTGAAATAAATCATTATTTCCAATATTGCGAATATACATTGAAAAATAGATACTTCCTCCAAACCCAACAAATTCATTGGCTTTCAAATCAATCGTTGATTTCAGATTATATCGCTTATAATCTTCTTTTTTCATAAAACCCTCTTCGTTATAGTATCCACCGGAAAAAGAATATTTCGTATTCTCGGTACCCCCCACCGATGAAACGGTGTGGCTTGTTTGGATCGCATTGCGGGTTAATGCATTTACCCAATCATAATAATTGTGGTCCTGCACTGCCTTTAACTCGGACGGATCAGTAAATATTTCCTCGTCAGGACGGTAAACACCATTATTCTTAGCACGATAGGATTCGCGAACTAACTGCACCCAATCATCACCACTCATAAATTCAGGCTTGTTGGTGGGACTTTTCAATCCAAAATATCCGGCATAGGTAATAATCGGTTTTCCGAGGGTGCCCCTCTTGGTGGTAACAATAACTACCCCATTGGCTCCACGAGAACCATAAATGGCGGTAGCAGAAGCATCTTTCAGGATGTCGATTTTTTCAATATCCTCCGGGTTAATCAGCCCCAGATCTGCTCCGGGGATTCCGTCAACAACAATAAGAGGTTCATTTGATTTTGAAATTGAACTTAACCCACGAATATCGATAGAATACCCAGCACCCGGTTTGTTGTTCGGGCGCACAATATTTACCCCGGAAACGGATCCCTTCAGGGCGCCGATCGCATTATAACTACTTCCACGGACGAGGTCATCTGTGGTAACTGAAACCACCGCACCCGTTAAATCCGATTTTTTTACCGTCCCGTAGCCAATCGCAACAACTTCTTCGATACCAATTGTTTCATCCTGCAACACGATATTCAATTGCAGCTTGCCGGCAACAGGGGCCTCCATGGTTTTCATCCCGATGAACGAAAATACAAGTACTGCATTTTCAGGTACATCTCTAACCACATATTGTCCGCTGACATCCGTAATAGTTCCAATATTGGTGCCTTTAATAATTACCGTCACACCGGGCAAGAGCTCTCCCTGTGAATTGGTCACCTTACCATTGATCACCTTAGCTGCTTGTTCCGAAAAACTCAAGTTCGGACTATCTACTGGCGTAAGTACAATTTGACGATCATGAATAGAATACTTAATGCCCTTGGAGATCAATAACTCTGTCAGAACCTGATCGATTCGCTGATCAGCTCCGCTGTAGTTAACAACCTGGCTTACATCCACATAATCCTCATTATAAAGAAAATAGAATTCACTCTGGTTTTCGATGTCATTGAGAACGTTTACTAATTTTGTCTTTTCATAGTTCAATGAAAAGCGTGTTTGCTGCGAGTAGGAATCAACAGCCCATGATTGAATGATTCCCAGGCAAAAGAAGAACAAACTCCATTTCATCATAAGTAGTCCTTTTTTGAGGGTGTGACAGGTCACAACCCTTCGTTTTCGATTTTTTTCCATAAATTTACGTTTGTAATGGTTAAAAAAAGTGTTTACTGCATTTTTGAATGACATTACGTTCAGGAAAGTGATTCCAGCGCTTTCCTGATTTTTTTTAAGTCTTTTTTCTAATAAAGATTACCTTTTCTGCATATACCCCATCATCTCCCATTTGCCGGGTTTTAATCTCATATGCAACAGGAGCAGTAAGCGAGATCAACCGAAGTACTTCTTCCAAAGGTTCTTCCCTGAAGGTGGCCCGGTAGTGTAAGCGTTCAATCTCTTTATCCTGTATTTCAAAACGAACATTATACCACCTCCCTAAACGGGCTAATACGTCAACCAATGGTTCACTTCTGAAAATGAGCAATCCATCTTTCCAGGCAGTTAAATTCTTTGCCTCAACTGTCCTTACAGCAAAAGTGTTTTGTTGTCTGTCAAGGGTAAGCTTCTCATCGGGCGACAACATCCTGTGAAACGATCCTTCATGACCAGATACATCTACTTGCCCCTCTTCAAGAATTACCTCAACTAACTGTTGATCATCAAATGCTGCAACGTTAAATTTGGTACCCAGAACTTTCACATCCAAATCAGTAGTTTTCACGACAAAGGGAAAAGACGGATCGTGATACACATTAAAATAAGCCTCTCCGGTTAACGACACCTGACGATTCCTTTTAAATTCAGAACTATAAGTCAGTTTAGTACCGCTATTCAGGCTGACCTTTGTTCCGTCCGGCAACTGAAAGTGTGTCCTCCCTCCCAAGGGAGAAACAATTTCAATTTGGGTTCCAGGCGCATCTGGGAATTTAGGGTTGCTGAAGATGCTAAAGGCAGAATAAATCAAAAGTGGAATGAGTAAAACTGCCGCGACGCGTGCATAATAATATCGAAATTTTTCCTTCGTTCCCCTTTTACATTTTTCCTCAAGAATACGCGATCTGAGGTTCTCAAAAACAGCAGAAAGATCCTTTTTTACCGTTTTATCAGGAAGATCAAATTCTAACCAATGTTCCTCAATCACAGACCTCAGCTCACCGTGATACCTTAAATCTTCGAACCAAAGAGAAACTCTCTTTAAATCGCGAAAAGAATATTTTCCAATGGCGTAATTCCGGAGTAATTTATAATCGACTTTTTCTTTCATCTGCACCTTAATATTGGTAATCTTACCTGTTATATCTGTGCGAAAGAAAAAGTCCTATCTGAAATTTGATTTTTTTAAGAAATAAACAGGAAATAAAACAACATGGCAGAAACATCATCATCAGCAGCAAACGACTTTTTCAGGAAGTTCATGGCTTCAGTAATCTGATTTTTAACCGTTTTGGGGGAAATTCCCATTTCTTCGGAAATGGACTGAATCGATTTTCCTTCTTTTTTTCGTTGTAAAAAAATCGCCTTCCTCTTTTCAGGTAACTGCTCAATCAGGGTATCAAGCTTTTCAAGTAAGCTTTCAAAATCAAGCCGCGATTCAAGTGATGGTTTTTCCTGTCCCAACCATTGAAATAAATCATGCTTGTATTTTTCATTTTTCATTTTCTGGTTGAACTTCTTTTTGATGGCATTAAAGGCTATCGTAAACAAATAAGATTTGACTGACTTATCGCTCTTCAAATTGCCCCGATTTTCCCATAACTTCATGAAAACGTCCTGTACGATCTCCTCAGCTTCCGTATCCGATTTAAGATAGGAAAGCGAAAACCGGTACATTTTCTGGCTGTACCGGTCAAACAATTGCTGAAAAGCAATTGGCGAGTTTTTGCTCAGTAGGGTGACGAGTTCCTGTTCGGTATATGAAGCTGCCCTTTTCATTAAGTGCAATGATAGACATTTTCCCAAAAATCACCCCTCGAATTTTGCTGATATTTCTGTTGAGGCACAAAAAGAAATGTAGTACGGCCTGTTCTACACTTCTTTTTAGTTACTCCATATTTTGAAAAAATCAAATGCTATTCGAGCGAAAATAACAGAGTACCAAATCCGAGCGAATCAAATCCCCCGCTATTGGGACCATAATCGCCACCACCACCTTCGACTCGGTGCTTTTGGGTAGTCATGGTTACATAGCGGGCCTTAATACCTCTTTTTACCACGTAATGGTTATACAAAATTTCCCATATCGGGCGCATACCGCCTTTGCCAATGTCGCTAATGGCTGTGTGTGTTTCAACCCCTCCGCATACGCTCCATGCGTCTTTATAATTCCGGGTATACTCGGTAAACGGGACACTGAGGTTCGCAAAATTGTACTTGGCCGCATATTCTGCTCCTTTCAATACCCGGTTATCGGAGTACGCATATAAGTCTTCGCCCTGGTTGTAGCCTGTTTGACAAACAACCCCCAGAAGCCCGATGCAAAGCAATGAATGCCCTTGGTCGCGCCCGCTTTCCTGCAACTGGCCCAATTCAATGTCATCGTTGCCCGATTTTGGATGAATGAAATTGATGGCCTTTTTAATGTTCCCGTTCCCGGCGCCACTCATCAAATAATCGATCGCGTATGTATAAATATCCACCCGGTCGCACAAAACGCCGATAGACATCACGCTGGCCAGGTTGGCCAGGTCCCAGTTGGCCCAATAATGAGAATTGCATGTCCCCCAATGGGTCTCAAGGAACGAGTAACTAACTGAATAAAAAACATCCAGCATCCATTGTTTAAATGTGCTGAAGTCTGCCTCGGCCCATCCTTGGTAACCGCGCAGGATTTCGGCTGCATTGGCAAACTGATATCCATAAATACCTGCTGCCAGTGCCACATTCGAGTTTCCACTGATACGTTCACAAACAGCTGCCCAGGCATTCAGTATTTCAACCGCCTTATCGGCATAGGCTTCGTCCCCGCTGACTTTCCAGCGAATGGCGCACTGGTAGGCAGCGGCTGCATCGTTCATGGCCCGGCTGTAATTATCTGCTTCGGGCTCTTCGGCAGAACTTCCGCCCCTGATCAGTTTTACCGTAGGGGCCGGGTTATACAAAAGGCTGGCGTGCGAATTCGCGGTCAGCTTGTTCCATCCCGAAACCCAGGGTTCGATCCCGGCATCCACTTTAGCCTTCATCCTTGCAAAATCGGACGCGGTATGGAGCAAGCCCGGATGAACAAAGGTTTTGTTGGCATCAACCGTGATCACTTCCTCTTCAACAACCGGCGGTTCTTCTTCCTCTACGATAGGGCCTGGTCCGTCCCCCTTGCTACAACCTGAAATGAACAACGGAAGAATAAATAAAAATGGAATGATTAGTTTTTTCATTGTCTAAAAAAGTTACATTTTAAATGTTGAGAAAAGTCATGCCTGGACCAAATCCAGACATGACTGCATATTATACTAACTCATCTTACTGTCCAATAAAAGCCTGTAATTCTGCTTTTGTTTTGAACGTCCGCACCCAATAAACATCATAGCCAGGTTCGGGCGAAGTAATATCGGGAATCTTGAACTGGAAGACACCACATTCCACCCTGTCGCTGGCTGTTTTCTCTGACAAATCCCAATAATAAACATTCTGAGCTTCAAAATCTTTTTTATAATCGTTATTGCTGAAGCCGGAATCCAGCCCGGTAATATCAGGTCTGAAAGCAACTACTTCCGGTTTTGTGAACTTAATGGCCAGGATGGGGTACTCACTGGTGTAAATCCACGGGGTATTCATGTATTTCAGGTCGGCCCGGCGTTTACTCGTTCCGGCAAACTGTACCGGATCAAAAGTTACTTTCAACATACCGCTCTCAATCACATAAGTAGCATTCTGCTGAGGGAGCCAAGATGTACTGGTTGGGTCATCAAATTCGAAAACATATTTGCCTTCCGGGGCCACCACATCCACGATACTTCCCCAGAACTCGATTTCCGCGATGTTACAGTAACCGTCAGGCGAATAATAGTAAATGTAACGGTAGGCTTCTTCTGTGGAAATGGCCACCTCTGTATAAACCTCTACCGGCGGTTGTTCGGTAATCTTGTAAAGGGTGACGGCATCATAAAGCGTCGGGTCGTTCGCTCCGCGGATCTCACCGTTAATCATCCGCGCGGGATGAGATTTACGGGGCACATAACGCACAGATGACACAGTTGCAGCTTTACCTGCCCCAAAATCATAGCCTACATAACCGGTTGCTGATGGACCATCAACAAATGTCGCGATATCACCATCAACGGCAGCAGCAATAAATGTTGCAGGATTGTTGCCCCAGGAACCGGAGTGACCGATAAGCTTGTCACTTGTAAGCAATTCAGAACCAACAAGAATAAAAGGACCAGTAACATCCAGACCTTCCATACGCAAGGTTAACACGCCTGAACCTGTATCGGGAACAGTGACTTTTATCTCATTATCCGAAATTGAGTTTATCTGAGCTTCGGCATCACCGATAAAGACATCTATACTGTTCGCGTCGGAGCCAAAGTTCTCACCGATTATGGTAATAACATCTCCAGGCATACACCGTAACGGATCCACATTTGATATTTTCGGTGCAGGAATCACGGTATATGACCCAATAGAATCCAGCGTGTGTGTCCATACTTGTAATGTCACCTTCCCTGTCACTGCATCGGCCGGTACTTGTACCACAATCTGGTCGTCAGCCACAGAAACAATTGTCTTAGCCTGTATTCCGCCAAACCAAACTTTAACAGCGCCTTTCAAATCGCCAAAGCTTTTTCCCGTAATGGTCAGGTTAGTCGTCGGATAACCGGTGACAGGGCTCATCCCGGTTGCTATTGCCTCCGGGTAGTAAGTACTGTAATCTTTATAATCAGGCCCCTCTTCGCAGGCGAAAAGGAACAGGCTTATTGCTGCCAGCAAAAAAGCTATCTGTAAGAATTTATTTTTCATAACTGAATCATTTTTACCATTAATACTAATACCCCGGGTTTTGGAGTAATTTGTCGTTCAAAATAATCTGAGATATCGGAATTGGATACAGATAATGTTTTTGAGCAACCGAGTGGTTTAGATAACTGTCAACCACCACGCATTTTAACTCGCCATCAGGAGTCTGCACTGCTTCTTCGCCCCAAACGTAAGAGCTGGCCACGTATTTAGAAGCAACCGGGTTACCCTCCGCATCTTTAAAATCAGTGGCATAAGAGGCATCGCCAACCACCATCCCGAGGCGCGACGGGTTAAGGGACTCTTCCAAAATGCCCCAGCGTTTCAGGTCGTCAAAACGACGGCCTTCGCGGTACAGCTCCACGGCCCGCTCCCGTCTGATCTCTGATTTCATATCCAGACCATTGGCAGTAACCAGTGCATTGGTAAGGTGCCCAACGGCTGCACGGTCCCTCAGTTTATTGATGGAAGCATCCAACTGGGCGTCGGTAATGCTACCGTTCAGCTCCACCAATGCTTCAGCATACATTAAATATACCTCAGCCAGGCGGATAATCGGGTAATTAGCCGACTCGGTATTATCGGCACGGCGTCCATTCGGGGGAGTCCCCGGTTTGTATACTTTAAATTTTGAATTATAATATCCACTGAAACCTAAGCTCCCGTAATCCAACGTAAGAGAAGTCGGCGCCGCATCCGGGCCAAACAAATAACTGATCAAACGCAGATCCCTGTTATTAAACTCATCTCCTGTTTGATGATATCCCTCAAACTGGGAAGATTTTTCGGGCGGCAAGCCGTCCTTACAAACCGCCATATCAACAAACTTACGGCTGGGATATAACTGTGTACTGGTCCAAGTAATGTTTTTACCACTTTGTTTGAGGTTATAATCATAAACCTGATAAAGAATAAACTCATTATTGGTCGATTTATCGTAACCGCCGGGGTTGCTTTCCGGATCTTCCAGGTTGAACAAATACCAGGAACTGGCGTTGGCCATAACCGCGTTGCTATTGTAGTTCCACAAACTATAACCCCCGTTTGTCATTACATCTTCAGTCAACGTAACCACTTCGCCCAGGTACTTATTCACATTACCGGCGTCATATCCGGTGGCACCGGCGCCAACCGAAGTGCCGTTACCATCGGTGGCTTGTCCCACGTATTTCTCCCAGGTTGCTTCGTAAAGCAATACCTGCGCCTTAAAGGCTTCGGCCGCCCATTTACTTACCCTTCCTTTATCGCCGCCAGGTATGGCCTGCTCCGTTGGCAGTTTTAAAATAGCCTGGTCCAAATCAGCCAAAATCTGGTTGACCACTTCGTAACGACTGTTGCGCGGGGCATACATCTCGGGCGAGTTAACATCGAGCACCGAGGTAACAAGAGGCACGCCGCCAAAGGTTTTCAGCAAACCGAAATAGGCAAAGGCGCGGAAAAAATAAGCTTCGCCTGCATACTGGCTGATATCGCCGTCGCCGGTATATTCCTGCGCCTTTTGCAGCAAAATATTGTAATTGCGGATCCCGGAATAATCCCAACTTGTACTTCCAACAGCAATGGTACCATGCCCTAAATCGTAACCGGCGCCGTTCCCGTTTGCCGACAAGTCGGAGTTATTATCCATCGTACCAAAATCCCAACCCGGCAATTTTCCATAAAAACTTGCCGTATAAGCCTTAAAATCCGCAGGCTTTTTAAAATACACCGCATCGGTAAAATTTGCCGGAGGCGTAAGCTCAATAAAATCTTTTTGACAAGATGTTGCCGCTAAAAGCAAACAACCTGTTATAATCGAATAAACAATTTTTTTCATCTCAATTCTTTTTAACATTAACCTAATATTGCCTGATTAAAAACCAATATTTACACCAAACGACCAAGTACGGGCGTAAGGATAACCGTTATCATCAACCGAAGCCTCGCCCATTTCGGGGTCAAACCCGTCTTTTATGCTGGTCGATTCCCAGAGGTCGTTCCCTGAGAAATAAACACGTACCCTGTCTAATTTAGCCTTACTGGTTAATCTTTGAGGTAACGTATAACCTACAATCAATGATTTTAAGCGGATATATCGGTTGTTCTGCAACATGAAATCGTTGTTGGCATAATTCCATTTCGCACGCGTCGGGTTAACTGTTAAACGTGGGAACGGAGCATCCGTATATTCTTCGGTCCAGGTATTTCCCAGGAAAGCCGGGTTCTGGTTGGTCCAGATGGCTTGGAAAGGATAGGCCATCCATGCCGAACGCATGATATTTTGCTTGAGCTGGCCCTGGAAAAAAGCGTTAAAATCGAAGCCCTTCCACGAGGCCCCCAGTTTTAAACCAAAGGTGTAATGGGGGGTGCCATCGCCTGCATACACCAGCGAGCTTTTCTCGTTGCCGGTTGATGTAATGTTACCGGTACCGGCCACATCAACTTTCTTTATATCGCCAGGGCGTAATGCCACATTGGGACTCCCAGCAGGCAGGCTGGCAAGGTCGTCACTGGCGCCATATTTCACGTAGTAGGCGTCTACCTCAGCCTGGTCCTTAAAATAACCGTCTGTTTTATAAACAAACCAAGGCTTGTAAGGGTAACCATTTACAATCCCATTTTTGCCGACTCCGTAATTATCGGCTCCTTCCACATTTGTAACCCGGGTTTTGGTATCGCTCATACTGACCGCGATGTTGTAGTTAAAGTCTTTTACCCGGTCGTTCCAACTCAAAATAGCCTCCCATCCTTTGGTATTAAAATGGCCGCTGTTCGTTTTTGGTGCCGTACCTCCCAAAACAGACGGGTATGTTACATTACTCAACATGCCAATGTTATTCTTTTCGAAAACATCAAAAGAGGAAGATAAACGGCCGTTCAAAAACCGTAAATCAATACCGGCATTCGTATGCTCAACCCGTTCCCAGGTCCTTTGCCTACTTATCAAACCATTATTGGCTAAGGTTGACGAGTTTTGCAGTGCAGCAGGTGTACCCAACACCACACTTCCGGTATTTATGAGGCTGTAGTAGTCAAAGTCTCCAAGACCAGCATTATTACCGGCATTACCGTAACTAATCCTGATTTTACCAAAATTAACAATGTGGGCAAGGCTGCTGAAAAAATCTTCGTTGGAAAACACCCAGCCTGCCGAAGCAGAAGCAAAGTTTTTAAACTTATAGCCCGTGGCAAACCTCGAATCGCCATCGCTCCTTACCTGAAACGTTGCCAAATATTTCTCCTTATAATCATAGTTGACTCTGGCAAGGTAAGAGTAGGTACCGTTTGTCCATTTACCGCTTCCGGTTGAAACAGCATCAATCGATGCCAAACCGATATCATACACCCCCATATCTTCAAACCCGATGCGTTTTTCAGTATGTTTCCATCCGCTGTTCTTTTCGGCGACGATACCCGCCACGGCCGAAATGTTATGCATGCCGTTAAGGCTTTTAGTATAACGCAGCAGTGCTGAATAATACTGAGAATAGTTACTCTTGTTCTCAATAGAATACATATTGTTTGTGCCGCCGGTTTTATTGCCGATCCCGGTTTGTACGCCATACCAGTTATACACCGGTACCTGCAATACATATTTTTCCTGGTCGTACCGCTCGTTTTGCAACGAAGCCAACGCCTCAAAATCCAAATCTTTAAAAATCGCGTAAGTCGCTTTTACATCAATCCGGCCTACCAGTGAGTTTTTGTCGTCGCGCCCGCCATCGGTGGTCATAGCGGCTGCGTTGCGGTTCGCGCCCGCATCAACCCCGTTGAAACAGGCAAACCATTGACCATACGGGTTTTTTGCCGGGAAGAAAGGCATGTCGTAACCATACAGCGTGTTATCCAAGCCAACCGAAGGTGAACTTGTTTTGGCGTCGATAACACTCAGGTTCGTTTCCAGCTTAAGTTTCTCCGTGAGTTGATAATCGTAATTCAGGCGAAAATTATATTGTTTCTGCCCGTCGTAAGCAGTTAGGAGGTTGCCCTGGTTATCGGCATAACCCACTGAAATCCGGTAGCCCGACTTATCCGTGCTGTTTGAAATACTCAAATTGTGTTGGTAAGAATAGCGGGTGCCAAACATTTCATCTAACCTGTTCGCGTTGAAAATGAAGTAATCGATACCGAAAAGATCATAAGCTCCTTCATAGCCCTGCTGCATTTTCAGCATATTTTGCTCATTTTGCCATACCCACCAGTTAGGTACTGTTTCTTCTTTATTGGCCTCAATCCACATGGTGGCGTATTGTTTCATATCGGGCGAGTACGCAATAATTCCATTGGTTGAAAAGCGGACATTGCCGGTGTAGTCAACCTTTACTTTTCCCTTTCCCCTTTTGGTTGTCACCAGGATAACGCCATTGGCTGCTTTGGCTCCATAAATGGAAGCAGCGCCGTCTTTTAAAACAGACATCGATTCAATGTCATCCATGTTCAGATTGTCAAACCCAGTACCGCCATTGTTGATTACAGGAACACCATCCACTATTAATAGAGGAGCTCCCCCGTTAACCGATGTAGCACCACGAATTTGGAACTTGATCCCCTCGTTACCTGGACGCGGGGTGCTGCGCGTTACCACCAAGCCGGGGGTTTCTCCTTGCAACGCCAGGGCAACATTGGTTACGGCCCTGCTTTCAAGTGATTTTGAAGTTACCTGCTCTACCGAGCCGGTTAAGGTCGCTTTCTTCTGCGTACCATAACCTACGGCCACCACTTCTTCAATCCCGATGGCATCCACCTCCATTTTAATATTAAGAACGGATTGGCTTCCTACCGGCAACTCAACCGGCTTCATCCCGATAAAAGAGAATAGCAGCACGGCATCGGGTGAAACATCGGAAATATTAAAATTTCCGTTTATATCTGTAATTGTTCCCTTGGAGCTGCCTTTAATCACGACCGTAACACCCGGAAGAGGCTCACCTCCCGTATCTTTCACCTGACCGGAAACACCTTTAACTTGTTGAAATACACTGGGTTTTACTGTCTGTTCGCTTGAGAATAGCATGACATGCCGATTATCTATCCGGTATTTAATATTGGTTCCTTCAAATATAACTTCCAATACTTCTGCAATCGGTTTATCGCTCAGCGTTACATTTACTTGCTTATCCAAATCAATGTATTCAGCGCTATAAGCAAATCGGTACTCGCTTTGTTTTTCAATCGCCTGCAACACATCCTCCAGCCGGGTATTCCGCAAGCTCAGGTTTAGCCGGGTGTGCTGGCTGTAAACACTTGCCGACAGCTGCATTAGACCTGCAAATACAAATAGAAAAGTTAACCGCATAATTTTTAAGCATTTTTTGTACCAGAGGGGAGGTAAGACTCCCCTGAGACTTAAATTTTTTTTCATAACTTTGGTTGAATTTGTTATTAAATACGATTCATCAACTCACTTGATGAATTAGGTTATAACCGGACCGTGCTTCCAACACGTTCCGGTTTTTTACTTTATCTCATTTTTTGTTTGTTGTATTTCAAATGAATCAGATCTCCTTTTTGCACCACGTCTATGGGCGTAATGGTTTCCATCAATGTTAGAATATCCGAAAGCGCTTCGTTTTTAATGGTATATGTATAACGAAGCTGTTTCAGTTCGTTATCAACCTGAAATTTTTGGTTATACCTTTTAGATAGTTTCACAATCACCTCTTCGAGCGGAAGGTTGTAGATATTGATCATACCGTCTTTCCATGAAGTGTACAAATCAACATTTACCTTTTTCAGGTCCATCGCATGGGTTTCCTTATTAAATGAAGCAAAGTCATTGGGCATCATCTCGTACCGGAAATTTTTAAGCTGATCAGAACTTAGTTCTACTTTTCCTTCTTCCAGAGCAACATAAAAATAATTGTCATCGGGATAAGCCGAGACATTGAATTTTGTTCCCATCACCTTTACATCAATTACAGATCCTTTTACGGTCAGGGGTAACTCTTTGTTTTTAGTGACCTCAAAAAAGGCTTCACCTACCAGTTCAATATTACGGTTTGTACTTGCATACTGGTTGCTGTAACGGATATATGAACCGGAGTTTAACCACACCTGGGTTTGGTCGGGCAACACCACGTTGGCAATTTGTCCCGGTTCAGCTTTCACCATCGTAAAGAATTCCTGCGAGACGGTTGATCTTCCCAACAGGTAAACGGTAATAAGCCCGATCGAAAACAAGACCAGCAGAACAGCTGCATACCTGAAAAACCTCAGGTATTTAGTGGTTTCCGACAGATTTGCATGCGCCTGGTCAAGTAACTGCTGTTGTACACTGTTCCAACTGGCTTGTGTGGTCAGAGACATACGTTCGTGCAAAGATTCTTTCTCCCATTTTGCCTTTTCAGTCTGAAACCCGGACAGATGTCCGTCCGTTCTTAGCCAGTCCAGAAGCTGCTGCTGATCTAATCTGCTGCCACTTCCGCTTAAGTATTTTCTGATTAATGATTTCATCCTAATGTTGTTTCACAATAGGAGTACACAAAAAATGAAGTTACCCTACCTCTGTTTTTTATTTTTTTGAGTCTATTTGAGTATTAAAGCAATCAGCAGGGTCATCATCGGATATTTGGCAACCAACTCTTTTTGAATTTGTTCCTTTGCCTGGTGAAGATGTTTTTCAACAGCCTTGATTGAAATTCCCAATTGATCGGCAATTTCCCGGTTTTTCAACCCGTCTATTTTCGACTTGACAAATACCAGTTTTCGTTTTTCCGGTAGTCTTTCAATTTCTGATTTAATGGCTTCCACCAGCTCTTCTTCAAGCGATTTTTTTTCTATCCCAAAAAAATCCAGTTCATACAAATGCTGAAGATCAATTTCTTTCAGCGAATGGATATCTTCTTTTGTATATAAAAACTTTTGGTCGCGCAGGTAGTTCAGACAACGATGGCGGAGCATAACAAACAATAGACTATCAACAGATTGAGTGGGCTTGATCGTTTCCCGCTTTTCCCAAAGCTTCACAAAACACTCCTGCACCAGATCATCTGCCTGTGAATAATCAGACACAAATAACCGGCAATAACTCAATAATCTAGGATGAGTCAGTTTAAAAATGGCCTCAAAAGCGGCAGCATCTCCTTCAATCAGTTTCGTGTACAAACCATGTAAGCTCACAGCGTGCAAAGTAAAGAAAAGTCATGAGAAGTTTCGTTCATTTTCCTTAAGTTTTACTTTCTTTGCTTATACATTTAACCGGTTCTTTTTATGGTACAACACGATGTGATCACGAAGCAGAAACTGAAGATCAAAACACTTCTGTCCCGCGAGGAGCTTTCGTTGGGAGAAATCATTTTCAATAACGGCGACTGCCAGATTCTTTCCCAATCCAAGGAACGTTTCGAGCTGATCGTTTATGATTCCTCTTTGGACGAACCGATCGAATATGCCATTTTGTTCGATGAACAAGACGATGTTTTTCCCGAAACCGATTCGGAGTTTAAGGGATGGAACCCCTATTCGTATGCTTGTTTGCTCCAGGTAGAGAACGAACTTCACCTGCTCGACCCCAAAACCGGCAACGAGCACCAGCGTTACACCCGCGAAGGGATGATCCGCCGCGTACTGGCCGAACGGCGCATAAAAGCAGAAAAGGCCGATTACCGCATCGAATGGGCCAAAAATATTTACGGCGATCACCTGCTAACCAACGAAAAAGGGATGAAATACCGTATCCTTTTACGCGATTTTGAAAATGAAACCGGATACAGCGACAGCCCCGATGCCAAAAAGAATAAACTTGGCACCACCAAACACATCATGTATGCCTTCCGGAAACTGAAAGAAGACACATCGCTTTACGATCGCCTGGGCAAAGAATTCCCTTTTATCGAAATTTATTGCGACCCGCTGAACGATTACAAAATCAGCTGGTTCTGGCCCAATAAACTGGATATAAAAGAGAAACTCGTCATCTCGAAATACTTCAAAAACAAGACATCTATTGATGACCATGCCGTATTGGATTTTTTAGGATTTATCGAAGATGCCGAGAGTTTGGAACGGATCCACATCAGGCCCGAAGTACGCGAAAAAGTGGAACAGGCTTACGAGCAAAAGTTGCTGTCCGACATCGAGACCCAAACCACACTCGCTTACGACAACATAAACGCCCGGCTGTACGATTATCAAAAACAGGGCGTTCAATTTGTCACATTTAAGAAGGCAGCCATTATCGCCGACGAAATGGGGCTCGGGAAAACCTTGCAGGCCATTACTGCCGCGGTGAAAAAGAAAGAAGTTTTCGGGTTTCGGCGGACCCTGATTGTTTGCCCGGCCTCGCTTAAACAGCAGTGGAAAAAGGAGATTGAAAAATTTTCTTCCGAAAAAGCGCTTGTCGTCCAGGGCACGCCCGATGAGCGCGAAAGCCAGTATATGAACGCTTCGGAGCATTTCTTCATTGTAAACTACGAAACGGTATTACGCGATCATATCGCCCTGAACAAGGCAGGGATTGATTTTCTGATCCTGGATGAGGCCCAGCGGGTGAAAAATTTCGAAGCGCAAACCAATTCGGCTGTCAACCGGCTGCAATCCAAACACGTGCTGGTGATTACCGGAACGCCAATCGAAAACAAGTTAATCGATCTGTTCTCGATCGTAAACATCCTCGATCCGCATTTCCTTGGCCCGCTCTGGGAATTTTCGTACCAGCACTGCCTCTTCGACCCTGAAAAACCGAATAAAATAAACGGGTATTACGATCTTCAACTGCTAAACAAAAAACTTGACCAAATACTGATCCGAAGAGAAAAACGCAACGTGATCGACCAGTTGCCCAACGTGCAACAGATCAATGTGCCGGTTGAACTTTCAGACAGGCAACGCGAATACCACAGCGAATATGCAATGGGAATCGGGCAGATTATCCGCAAGAAATTTTTAACCCCGTATGACCTGAAAAAATTACAATTGCTTTTGTCGAGTATGCGCATGGTGTGCGATTCGACTTACCTGATTGATGACGAAACCAACGAATCGCCCAAGCTGGAAGAACTGAAAAACATCCTGTTCGAGCAATTGGATCTCCGTAACTCGAACCGAAAAATCATTATCTTTTCGGAATGGGTAAAGGTGCACAAGCTGATTGGCAAACTATTGCGCGACAACAACATCGGTTTTGCCGAGCTCAACGGAAAAATCCCGGTGAAATCGCGGGGCGAACTCATTCACAAATTTGAAACCAACGAACACTGCAAAGTATTCCTTTCCACCGAAGCGGGGGGAGCCGGACTGAATCTTCAGGTGGCCGATACGCTGATCAACTTTGAACTACCCTGGAACCCGGCCAAAAAGAATCAACGCATCGGGCGGATCGACCGGCTTGGACAGAAAAGCAGTAAATTAACCATTTTCAATCTCATTACCCGCGACAGTATCGAACAACAAATCGCCGCCGGCCTGCTGGTCAAGCAAAGCCTCTTCGATGGCGTACTGGGAACCAATGCCAACACCAACTTTGTCGATTTTTCTTCCAAAGGACGTTCTCAGTTTATCGACCAGTTGGAAGAGTTTATCGCCACGCAGGAGGTCATGCCCGACGCCTCGTTTTCCAAAAACGAACTTGTTTCAGCCGTTGGAGAAAAATCTGAATTGCAGGAAACCGGGAGCGAGATCGACCTCTCGGAAGAAACCCTCCTGCACGACGAAGATGCGCCCGCCGCTGTAAACGGACAAGAACCGGCACATCGCGCGCCACAAACCGAAGAGGTTGAACAGGTCATGAACAGCGGACTGCAATTTCTTGCCGGCTTATTTAAAATGAGTACCGGCAAAGATCTGGGATTGGATGGCCAGACTATCGAGGTAAACCGCGAAACAGGCGAAGTGACCATGAAATTCAAACTACCCGGCTTTGGCGGGAAATAGCTATTTGAACCGATCAGCAAACCATACCGGTTATTATGCCGGCCAGACATACAAACTGAGGCTGTTTCGAAAAAACGAAACAGCCTCATTGCATTATTTCCATTCATTTCGAATGCGAAATCAAATCATCCAGTTTCGGGAAGATAGACGGATGATCATTCTCATAATTTATTCACTAATTTTCAGCGCCATAAACCGTAATTTCGCCCAGGAAGGCATAAAAATTCGGCCCGGCCGTAGCGACGTATTTGAAATAGCGCGCCTGCGGATTGCTGGTCATCCGGTAACTTTGCGGACTATTGGTCGAACTGTCAAACGGATAGACCCCCTGATCTACCCAGGTTTCTCCGTCTGTACTGGTAAAAAACTGGCACTCCGTTTGTCCCCGGCTGTCGCCTTGCCGCCTGCTGCACTCGAAACGGCTAACAGTCACTTCCTGCCCCATATCAATAATAAACCAATGCGGATAGCCCGGGCTTCCGCCGCTCCATTGTGTATGCCAAAAAGTAGAGACATTTCCGTCGAATACGGCTGTCACGTAACCGTTAGGAACTCCCTCGGCCGGCTCCTGCGAACTGAAACTCACAACCGACCATATGGCTTTGTTGATCGCGATTTCCTCAAGAGGCGTGATTTCGAAAGGTTGTTCTTCGGAACTGTTATCGGCCTTATCGGCAACAACTACGTTGAAAATTTGCGTTGTCGCAGCTAAGCCGGAGATAAATCCCTGACCACTTTCATCCGCCGTAAACAGGCTAATCGCTTTCTGCCCCGAGTTATCTTTATACGTTACCCTGACGGTTACCGGTTTACCGGTCTCATTGGTCCACGAAACCACCGCTC
Organism: Gaoshiqia hydrogeniformans; assembly: GCF_049347105.1. GTDB lineage: Bacteria > Bacteroidota > Bacteroidia > Bacteroidales > Prolixibacteraceae > Gaoshiqia > Gaoshiqia hydrogeniformans. The sequence goes on along the minus strand of NZ_CP186334.1, from coordinate 4,075,066 downwards.
CTCCAAAATCCGGGACCATTTCAACCGTGCCGGCCACCGACAAAAAAGCAGGCTCCAGCGGAGTAACTGTCTGGACAACCGGAGAAGAAGCTCCTCCTGAATAGCTGTATGCTGTAAGCGTAAAGGTATACGGATTTGTATCCGCAAATCCCGGGATGGTATCGCCGTTGGCAAAACGGCTCACCTTCCGGCTGCGGCTGACGCCTTTGGAATCGACAAACGTAATATCGACATAATAGAATTCTTCATCGGTCGGATTGATCCACTTCAACATCACCTCTCCATATCCGGGAGCAGATTCAACGCCGGTAACCGGTTCCGTGACAACAACCGGATGATCATCTTTGCATGATCCGGTCGTCAGTAACATGACAACAACGCTCAGTAAATAATATATTCGTTTCATAATCAATCAATTTAACTTGTTTTTATTCGGCCGCCCACAGCGCGTTTTGGGTTAGTTTCGGATTTTTATCAATCTCTGACTGGGGAATCGGCATAAAGTACATTTTATCATGCCAGAAACGTTCTTCAAAAACGAAATTTTCATTCCAAAATCCTTCAGCTTCAGTTTTATAAACGTCCATCCCGTGTTTATCTCCGCCTTCTTTTTCGGCAATCAGCCAGCGGCGGTTATCAAAATAACGGTGCCCTTCAAATGCCATTTCGATTTTTCGTTCCCGACGGATCAGTTCCCTCAGCTTTGCAGTGGTAAGCGGAATCCCGGCATTAGTGTAGGCCGTACGTACATCAGGAATCTGAATCCTTTCCCTGAGTTCGTCCCAGTACCTGAACACTTCAGCCTGAGAAGCCGGATCGGCTCCCGAGTTGGTATAATATTCGAATGCCGCTTCGGTATAGTTCAGATATAATTCGGCGTAACGAAAAATATTAACGGCGTAATCACCCTTACTTGTCCGGTTATCTGTTTTTCCGACAAACTTTACCGATAAAAAGCCGGTTGTGGTAAAATCCCTTCCGGTCTTACTTTCATAACCGTCGGGGCCGTCAAAAAACGGACGGTACCAGATATAATCCGTCCAGGAGGTGGTGGTATTATAAGCCCACCGGGTGTCATAACTCTCGTTCTCATTTCCGAGAACAGCGTACGAGTATTGTCCCGGAAATAAAATATTGACATAAAAGCGCGGATCACGCTTCTTGTATTTATTGTACAAACGGATGGTGTTGTTGTTTTTTGTATAGGTAGTGAAACCTGATGCGGTCCGGTATTCGGGGTCATCCTCGGGCATCAGGCCATTGGCCATAAAATATTCGTTTACATGCTCCAGGGTCGGGCAGATACCGGTATATCCGCTCCACGAAATCGGCAATGCATGATTTCGGATGCTGCCGGTTGAAAAATTCTGCTTATAAAAAACATTTTCACTGCTGGGATGTCCGCCCCGGGCGTAGTTGAACACATTCCAATAAGCCGTATAGCCATTTGCCACCGAGGCTGTTACGCCCGGTTTATATAAACCGAGGTTAGCCGATTGACAGATCTCAATAGCTTCTTCAGTGATCTCCATCGCCTTTTTCCACTTGTTATTATCAAATGAGGCATTAATTAATTCATGGCCGTCCATATCTTTAGGCATCAAAAAGGAATAGCTTTTCCCTGCGGCATCGGTCATACCGTTATAAAGCGGACTCGCGGCATACAGCCACAGGCGCGAACGCAGGAACCAGGCAGAACATTGGCTTGCCCTGGCTGCCCGTTCGGTTGAAGAAAAGGTATAAAACAGGTCGAGATGGGCAATTGCGTTTACAAGTAAATCATCGATAAACTGCACACAGTCGTCGAAATGTGAACGCGGAACTCCTTCTGCCATCATGGCTGTAAGCTCGTCTCCCGAGTACACCTTGTCAATCAAAGGAATTGGCCCATATTGCTGCAAGAGGAGAAAATAGTAATAGGCTTCCAGGAAATAAGCCTCTCCCCTCCACCACGACCGTTCATCTTCGGTCAGCTTTTCGTCCTGACATTCATCAATCCGGCTGAGAAAATAAAGCGACGTATTGATTTGTTTGTAAAAATCGCTCCAATGATTGTAGATTAAAGAAGACTGACTGTATTGGCCGACATCCTTATAATGAGGGCCGTAATTACTCCAGTTATAATCGGCTTCATCGGCTGCCAAGCCGCAATTATCGTTGAATTCGATGGTTGGTTTGTAATATGAATAGATCTGGGTCAGTACTTTGACGACATCGTCTTTGGATTTAAACAAGTTCGCTTCACTCAGCTTTTCTTCAGGAACCTGATCGAGAAAATCAGAACAGGCACCCAATGAAAATAAGAAGCCGAATATGATGACAACCTTCGTGATCGTTTTTATCTGTGCTTTCATAACGCTAAAATTTAACTTCAAGTCCAACATTGAAAACTTTCTGAATCGGATAATACATCCCGTTTGAACTTTTGGATTCAGGATCCCACCACTTGAACGGCGAGAAGGTCAGCAGGTTTAACCCATTGGCATAAACCCGGGCGCTTCCGATTTTGTACTTCTCCAGCCATGACTTTGGTATTGAATAGCCAAATTCGATCTGTTTCAGACGGATATAACTTCCATCTCTCAGCCACCAGCTTGAACTTGTGTAATTTTTTGTTTGTTCGCCAACACCCAGGCGGGGAAAACTGGCTTTCAGGTCCTGGGTTGTCTCACTCCAGTAACTGTCGGCAATAATCGTCAGCACATTTCCCCTGTTTTCTTCGGGAAATGCTTTGGGATTAGCAAAAAACGACACATTGGCAACTCCCTGGAATAATAATGAAAGGTCAAAATTTTTATACATGATATTCGATCCAAAACCGTAGGTGATCTCCGGGATTTGAGGACTTCCCATATAAACGCGGTCGAACTGATCAATCACTCCGTCGTCATTTACATCACGATACCTGAGGTCGCCGGGCAGCGAAGCGCCTCCAACAGTCGATTGGTCGGGGCTGTTATCGATCTCTGCCTGATCAATAAATAAACCTTCGGCTATGTAGCCCATTTGCCTGCCGTAAGGTTGCCCCACTTCCGACTGGTACGCATATTTTTTCTTCTCCTGTCCGCTGGCGAGGATTTTGTTTTTTGAGAAGGTGAAGGTCCCTTTGAAATTCACACTCCAGTCGTTGGAGAAGGCTTTCGTGTATTCCAGGAATGCATCAAACCCTTTATTCTCCATTTCTCCCTCGTTGGCATAAGGCCGGGTGCTAAATCCAAAAATGTCGGGCACTTTGTATAACTGAACCCAGATATCTTCCCGCTTTTCATAAAATACATCCGCCTGCAGGGTAAAATTTTTCAGGAAATGAAGTTCCACGCCAAGATCGGTTTTAGTAGCTTTTTCCCAAGTTGCATCCGGGTTTCCGTAATAAGTAATGTTTATACCCGAACCATAACCATAGCCATAGCCATTGTTGGTTCCAAAACCAACGTTTGTGCTGGTACCTTCCACCCGGGTCATATAAACAAAACGGGAGTTCAAGCCGTCGTTCCCCACCATCCCGTGCGACAATCTGATTTTCATGTAATCGATAACCGGGGAAAGAAACGACATAAAAGATTCTTTGGTTGGCACCCAGCCGATCGCGTATGAGGGAAAAAAACCAAAGCGCTTGCCGGGGGCAAAATTCTCGGAACCGTTGTATCCGAAGTTAAACTCGGCAAAATATTTATCGTCATAAGCATAATTTGTCCTACCCGTTAAGCCCTGGTGCCGTTTCGGCACAGACTCGTAAATACCTCCCAGTGTAGGATAAGTCTGATCGCTTTGGTTATAGAGCAATAAGGCCCCCACTCCGTGTACCCCAAAATTGCGGTTGTAATTCAAACTTGTTTCCAGGTAGATGGACCGATCGGTATAAGGAGTATCCACCGAACGGGTCAAATAATCGTGATAAGACGTACTGTTCGGTTCCTGATCCTGATAATTATAGTTTCCTTCTGTATCGGTCAATACCGGGTTCCCCTCGTCATCGTAACCGTAAGGAATAATCATGTAAGGACGAGGCGACATTGAACGTCTGATCACAGCCTGGGTATAAGCATCAAAGGCAAACATACCGCGCGCAGTCAGCCCTTTCGTAATAAAAGACAGATCCTGCGAAATATTGAAATTTGATTGTACCGTTGAATGGTTTTCGGTGGTAAAGCCCGAACGGGCCAGCAACTGATACGGGTTACGGGCCATGCTGTGCGGGTAGCCCGGAACTTTACTCTTATCCGGATAGGTCATCGGGAACCAGGTGGGCGGAACCTGCAACATCCAGCTGAAGATGTCGCTGGAAGAAGCGCCGGGAAAGTTACGGTCTTCAAGAATAGCTGCCAGGTTAACCGAAAGAATGGTTGACGACGTGACATTCATATCGACATTTGAACGGAAATTGTAACGTTTCACGTTCACGTTGTTGTCATAACTCGTTCCTCCAAAGTTTTTCCACATCCCGCTTTGGTTTAAAAAAGCGCCCGACACAAAATAGCGTACCTTTTCGCTCCCTCCCGACACGTTTAATGTTACCCGCTCGCTGGGCGACCAATGAGAGATCAGTTCTTTAATCCAGTTCACATCCGGGTAATAATAAGGATCATAACCACTTGCCGTACGGCTGATCTGATCGTTGGAAAACAAAGCATTCTTTCCGGTATTTTTCAATGCTTCATTTTGTAAGGTCATATAACTTGCTCCGTCTACGAAATCAGGCAGTTCAAGCGGATCGGTCAGGCTGGTCTCCACCCGAAGGTTGATTTTTGGCGCCCCGATGCTTCCCTTTTTTGTTGTAATCAACACCACGCCATTTGCACCGCGCACGCCATACACCGCAGTGGCCGTAGCATCTTTCAGAATGGTAAAATCTGTAATCTCTTCCGGATCAACATTGTCCAGGTTACGCTCAACCCCGTCGACAAGGATTAGCGGACTGGTATTCCCGGTAAAGGTATTTACCCCGCGGATCCAAAAATTGGCTCCGTCGTAACCCGGTTCACCTGAATTCTGAACGGCAACAACGCCGGCCAAACGTCCGGCCAGCGAGGTACTCAGAGTACGGGTCGGTTGTTTGAGCTGTCCGGCTTCAATCCGGTCAACCGAGCCAATCACACTGCCTTTCTTCTGCGTTCCAAAACCCACGATGATAACTTCGTCTACCCCCACGGCTTCGTCTTCCATCGTAACCGTAAAGTTTGTCCGGGAACCGATCTCTAATTCAACCGGCTTCATACCAACGAAAGAGAATACCAATATCCGGGCATCGGCAGGCACTGTAAGCTGAAAAGTCCCGTCGGCGCCGGTGACTGTACCAATCACCGTTCCTTTCACGATCACAGAAACGCCGGGAAGCGATAATCCGGCATGATCCACAACTGTCCCGGAAATACTTTTCCGTTGTTGCTGCTCCAGGATTACCCGGGCAGCCAACACACTTGCCTTCTCAAGTTCCTCTTTGTTGTATAAAAACACCTGGCGGTCGTCAATCAGATACGACACATTCGTCCCGGCAAACAAGGCTTCCAAAACAGAGCCGATGTCCTGTTTTTTAGTCGAAACCGACCGATTGGAAATCCGGCTGATCAGCTCGGCATCATAGATAAAAATAAACTCGCTGGTTTCTTCAATCGCGTGTAAAATCTGTTCCACAGAAGAATTCTCGATCTGCAGATCGATCTTTGTTTTCTGCGAGTAGGTACTGGCCGACAGGCTCAGCGACCCTACAAATAAAAAGAATGTTACCCACCTCATTGTTAACAAAATTTTCCATGCCTTCCCTTTTATACCGGAAGGCACCGGAATACGTTTTTTTTTCATAATTTTGGTTTGAAATGATTAAACATACTGCCATCAGGCAGTTTTATTTCAATCCGGTTGATGTTGCAACCATCGGCCGGATTTTCTATTTCTTATACAATTTGTAACCGCCCTCCTCCACGGCCAACCGAAGATTTGCAAGGACAGCAATGCCTCTCAACACCCGCTCCGGATCACTTTTCAGGTCAAGTTTGCCTGAGATCACCTTTGGCGGGACCGATTCGGGCAACTCAATCAGAATATTATAATAACGGGCAACGCGGCCCAGCAACTGGTCCAGCTTTTCGTTGTCGAAGTTGAGGTGGTTATGGATCCAGGAAATATAGTTTTCGGCATATTCCACCCGGTTCACGTCAAAGGTACCGTCATCCACAGAAACTGATCCCTTTTGATTGGGCTCAAGCGCCACTTCTTTCCGAAACAAGCTTTGTTTGTTTGAAAGTCGCACATTTCCTTCCAACAAAATGGTTGAATACAAATTTTCGTTTTTATAGGCCTGCACCACAAACCTGGTTCCATAAACCCGTGTGCTGAAGTGATCTGTTTTAACGATGAACGGCCTGGCAGAATTGGAGGTCACTTCGAAATAGGCTTCCCCGTAAAGATATACTTCCCTGTTTTTACCATTGAAAACCGGGGGATACACCAATCGGGATCCGGAATGGACCCAAACTTTTGTTCCGTCGGAAAGAACCAAACTGGCATTTTTTCCATAGGGAACCACCAGTTGATTATAAACATCAGCTTTAACATCCTGACTGATCTGCGCGCTGTCGTTAATTTCAACACGGGCACCGTCACTGGAATAGGATACCGAAGAATGTTCTCCGCTAAAAGCAACCTGTCGCCCGTCAGAAAACATCAGTCCGGGAACCAGCGTATCCGAGGCAAAATTACCGGCAACCCGGTCAATCTGATCTTCCTTTCCCCTCATTAAAGCGACAATAGCGCTCAACCCAATAATCAGCAATATGCCCGAGGCAATCCGTAAAAACCAAAGTTTATGAAGCCGGGGCTGATGACCTGTAATCCGATTCCAGAGATTCTGCTTTTCCGGTAACAAATATTCCCCACGCTTGTTTTTTATTCCCCGAAGCACGTTTACCGCCATTTCGATTTCATCCGTTTTACCGGGAAACCCATCCTTTAACTCTTCGATAAATGCCTTCGAGCGTAAAGGATCATTGACTTGCTCTACAAAAGAATCATCGAGAAGCAGGTCTGAAAAATCCCAGTCTTGTTTTTCCGTTCGCCACATGAGAATCTGAATTTTATTTACAGGAGTGCCCGGTTAAAAAAACATAGACAGAAAAAGCAGCTAAATTGATAAAAAAAACAAGGAAAAATTTCAAATTGATTATTTACAGATAGTTACAGCTATTCCTGAAAACACGTTTTAACCTTCTGCATAAACAGGTGAAGCAACAGAAAATCTTTATGGTTTATTTGCCGCAAATCCGTTTTGATCCCCTTGATGGCCCGATAAACTGACGTGCGGCATGATTCCACACTGATATTCAGCGCTTTTGATATTTCCTCATAAGATAAACCGGCATCGTAACGCAGAAACAACATTTCCTGTTGTTTTGAGGTCAGTTTTTGAATACTTTTCAGCAATACTTTATTCATTCCCAACTGGCTTTCTTCCTGTTCAATTTCTTCTTCAATGGTATATTCCGGCGCAAACTGGACTTCAAGCGCCCGGTTAGTCCACATAAGTTTCCGGTTACGCCTGATTTGCTGAAACAATTCATTCCGAAAAGAAACCATCAGGTAGCTGCGGATCGTCCGTACATATTCGAGCCGTTCGCGAAACCGGATGAGATTCGTAAAAACATTTTGAATCGCATCCTCGATAAGAAAATCGTCGGAGGTAAACTTTCGACCATAGTCAAACAAAAGATCAAAATGGGCATAGTAAATGGCAGAAAGGGCTTCCATATTTCCATCCTGAACAAATGAGAACCACTTATCCTTAAAGTCACCCCCTTTTGTTTCCGTTAATGCCATGCGCTAATTGTTTTTCAGCCAGATTCGTTTATAAATAAGCGGAAAACGTACCCTCAAGAAACTGAATTATCCTTATTTTCAGGGCCCACAAACACGCTCCCCGTAGCAATTATACAATTTTTTTTACAGAATGACAGCTCGCACAGGGTTAACGACAGAAATAGCCCGCTGAAATTTTGCCGGTGTTTGTACCCACCAAAAACAACAAAGGAGCTACAAAACTGTAACTCCTTTATTTTCAGCCTGTACCCCGGACGGGATTCGAACCCATGACCTACTGCTTAGAAGGCAGTTGCTCTATCCAACTGAGCTACCGAGGCATCCTTAAAGCGGTTGCAAAGATATAAAAATATCAACAGAAGCCATCCGATGAAAGCCTATTTTTCGGTTTTGCCCGGATTCGGTTTATACCAGGTGGATATTGTGCCGGCGGCATTGCTCATACATTTCATCCGGCCAAATGCTCGATTGGATTTCGCCTATATGAGCTTTCCTTAAGAAATACATGCAAATGCGCGATTGCCCGATACCTCCTCCCACCGACAGCGGAAACTCGTCGTTGAGCAAGCGTTTGTGCCAAAGCAGGTTTTTGCGGTCCTCGGTATTTGTGATCTTCAATTGTTGCAGTAGAACCTCCTTATCCACCCGGATCCCCATCGATGAAATTTCGAAAGCACTTTGTAATACGGGGTTCCAAATCACGATATCGCCGTTCAATCCTTTGTAGCCGTTTACTGTTTCGGTTGTCCAGTCGTCATAGTCGGGAGCGCGTCCGTCGTGTTTTTCGCCCGAAGGAAGCTCCCCGCCAATACCAATAATAAAAACAGCCCCATATTTTTCGGCCACCGTGGTTTCGCGTTCTTTTGGTGTCAGATCGGGATATATTTCCGCCAGTTCTTCGGTGTGGAAGAAGGTAATTTCTTCGGGCAAAATCGGTTTTATTTGAGGATAATGCTCGTATACAAAGAATTCGGTCCGTAACAGCACCGTATAAATTTTTTTGACAATTTTTTTCAGAAAATCCAGGTTTCGCTCGTCGGAAATAATCACCCGTTCCCAGTCCCATTGATCAACGTATAGTGAATGAATATTGTCCAGCTCTTCGTCGGGCCTGATGGCATTCATGTCGGTATACAAACCGTAACCGGGATCGATCTCCAAATCTGCCAGGGTCATGCGTTTCCATTTGGCCAGCGAGTGAACAACTTCGGCTACCTTGTCATCCAATTCCTTCACCGGGAAGGTAACCGGCCGTTCAATCCCATTCAGGTCATCATTGATACCGGTTCCTTTCATCACAAAAAGCGGTGCCGTAACCCGGCTCAGTTTCAGCTCCGAAGCCAAATCCTGCTGAAAGAAATCTTTCACCAACTTAATGGCCTTCTCTGTCTGTTTCAGATTCAGGTAGGACTCATAGTTTTCCGGAAAATACAATTTCATATTCGTCTTAATTTACTGCCTGATAGACAGATTAACCTACAATAAATAATTTATCCGGCCAAAAGTAGTAAAAGAATCTTTCATTTTGACATTTTTTTATGGGCAAAACTTTAAAACTGACAGTACTTACCGAACATTTTTTTCAGTTCCCTGGTTCTGACGGCAGAATACACGAGTCTGTTTTTCTATTTTTGCAACATGGCAAATCGAACCGTCCCGAAAAATATCATCAACCTGTACCTGATTAAATTCTCGAAATGGTTTAACCTGGTGATGCCGGTCGTTGTCTTGTTTTATCAGGATAACGGGCTTGGCATGCAGGATATCTTCTGGTTGAAATCAATCTATTCGGCAGCTATTGTGGTGATGGAAATTCCCTCGGGCTACATGGCCGATGTCTGGGGCCGAAAGAAAACCCTGATTGCAGGCAGCCTGTTGGGGGCAGCCGGTTTTTCGCTTTATAGCTTTTCTTACGGATTTTGGGCATTTGCCGTGGCGGAAATAATCCTGGGAGTCGGGCACAGTTTTGTTTCGGGAGCCGATTCGGCTATGCTTTATGATACCTTGAAAGAGGCAAAACGCGATAAAGAATACATGAAACAGGAAGGCTGGATTACCTCGGCCGGAAATTTTTCGGAGGCTATCGCCGGAGTTTGCGGCGGTTTACTGGCAACCCTGAGTTTACGCATGCCTTTCTACCTTCAGTTTGGCGTAGCTTCGCTGGCCATTCCGGCTACTTTGTTATTAAAAGAACCGGCAGTACATGCTCCCGGACTGCTTCGCACCTTTCAAGGTACGCTGCAAACCGTCCGTAAAACCTTTCTGCACAGGGAACTTCGCTCAGCCCTGCTTGTTTCGTCGGCAACCGGGACTGCGTCGTTAACTTTTGCCTGGTTTGTACAGCCTTACTTTCTGGAAGCAGGCCTGCCGCTCCCGCTGTTTGGGTTGATGTGGACCTTGCTGAACCTGTCGGTCGGCATTTCGTCGATGTTTTCGTATAAAGCGGAACTGGCGCTGGGACAACGCAAATCGATTTTACTCATCATCGGGAGCTTAAGCCTGGGGTATTTCCTGTCGGCGCTTGAAATCAGCCTGGCCGGTATAGCCATCCTGTTTATGTTCTACCTGTTTCGCGGAATGGCACATCCGATCCTCAAAGACTACATCAACCGCTATACCCAATCCGAAGTACGTGCCACCATTTTGTCGGTCCGCGATTTTTTAATCCGTATTAATTTTGCCATAATCGGCCCGCTACTGGGCTACCTTACCGACCATTTCAGCCTGAAAACCGCCTTGTTGTTTGCCGGACTGACTTATTTAATTATAGCGATGATCAGCGCTTTGCCTTTGTTGAAGAAACCATTGGACCATGGTTCTGAATAAAAGATAAGATCATCCCCCGTATTTTTTATGAATCAAAATCAACCAGCCGGTCAAATCGATCGATCTGATCCGAAGTTTCTCGTTGGGGTTGATCATCAACTGTTCAAGCTGTGAAATACACTTTTCAACCAAAAGTCTCCGCTTTTCCTGATCATTGGTGTAGATCAGTTTTTTTATCAGGGCAAGTATCAGCCGTTCGCTTTGTTTTGATCCGGCCAGTTGATTTAGCTCCCGCTCAAACGACCGTATCTCATAAGCAATAAACTCGAAGTCGTTCAAATCAAAATGTATTATCACCATAAAAAGACGGAAAGACGGATAAACGGCAAGCTGTTGAATTGATTTACCGCGGCTTAAAATTAATTTAAGCGTTTTTATCGCCTCTCTCCATTGTTTGTTTTGATAGCGTACCAGGGCAATCTGCAAAACCAGCTCGGCAAACAAGGCCAGCGGCAGGTTTGATTGCAGAATATCAATTTCGGATTGCGAATGTTCGAGATGATGCAACGCTTGGGCATATTTCATCTGGTCGGTCAGCAGATAACTTTCGAAAATAAAAGTCAGGTGATTAACCAAAGCCCGCGCTTTTGAATCGGCTGTCACAATTTCTTTCAGCCGGTCGATAAAATAGGGCATCTCTCCATATTGCCCGAATACCCTCAGGCTATGAAGAATTCCCTGGATATGGTATATATAGTGAACAGGAGGCGAAGCCCAGAGGTGTTTATTCGACTCAAACAAATCGTTTAACTCGTAGCAGGTTTTCAGGCCCGAACGCGGATTGGCCGTCATCATAAAATAAGCTGTTTGAAAAAGCAGGTGAATTTTAGTTGCCTCAAACGAATTTTTCACCTGACCGACGTTTGCCTGAAGTTCATTAAACGCCAGGTCGTTCAACTTTTCTCTTTCCGCATCGCTGCGGGTTGGCCCTTGGTTTACCTGCTTGTGTCTGATCAGATAATACAACGAGTAATGGTTATCGATCGCCCGCAGTTGGCGCGAAACCGCTTCCAGCCGGCTTTGCTTTTTAATCAGCTCCTCTTCGGGGATCTCATTAAATTCAAGCTGATTAAGCATTTGTAACTCGAGACGCGCAAATAAACAAAAAATGCTGAATTTCTCTTGTTTCTGCGCTATCTCCTGACTTTTATTTATCAGCTTAAAACAATCGCTGTAGAGACTTCTTTGAAACAGAATTTTACATTCCTGAAGGTTCTTGAGCAAAATATTCTCAATATCTTTTTCAGCTTCAAAAACAATCAGATTTTTAATGATCAAGCGGTACAGATGATGACAACAGATGTCGAAGCCAGCTTTCGAACGTTGTTTCTTAAAAAGATTCCGAACTAAGTCAGCGTTGGTTTTTGGCAATTGCAGTAAGTTATATAAAGTCTGATAATCCTTATTTGCACCGTAGGTTTTCATATTTAACTGCAAAAAACGCTTTTCTGCTTTTGTCATCGAATTCACCAGATGCAAAAGTGTATCAATTTTGGTCATATGCTGTTTAATAACATTCCATTCATCAACGAAGCATTAAAAATATAAGATATTCGTCAGTTATATCTTATTAAATCGATATATATCAAACAAATAATCATATTTTAAGACATAATTAACTCGTTAAAAATATATAAGTCAGTAAATATTGGAAGAAATTAAACGCCAAAATCAGATAATTTAGTGTGCCGATAAAACAAAAATATGACGATCAAAAAAATTCTGGTTGTTGGAAGTTCCAACACCGATATGGTTATAAAAACGCGAAAGTTTCCCGCTCCCGGAGAAACGATCCTCGGGGGCCGGTTTCTGATGAATCCGGGCGGTAAAGGGGCCAACCAGGCTGTAGCTGCCAGGAGATTGGGCGGAACAGTTTCGTTTGTTGGGAAAATTGGCAACGACATTTTTGGCAAACAAGCCATGCAATTACTGGAAGACGAAGGAATTAATGTTGATTTTGTAGCCACCGATCCCGAAAACCCGAGTGGTGTTGCGCTGATCACGGTTGATTCGAAAGGAGAAAATTCGATTGTGGTAGCACCCGGATCGAACGGAACGCTCTCGGAAACCGATTTTGATCAGGCAATTTCGGTCATGGAAGACTCGGAGATCGTTTTGCTGCAATTGGAAATTCCGGTGTCAACGGTTGCCCATATTGCTGAAATTGCTTCCCGAAAAGGGAAAAAAGTAATTCTGAACCCTGCACCAGCCGATCAGCTACCCGATGGATTGTTGAAAAATATTTACCTGATAACTCCCAATGAAAGCGAAGCTGAACTTCTTACGGGCTTACGGGTAACCGACGAAGAGTCGGCGAAAACAGTTGCCAAAAAACTAAAAGAAAAAGGAATTCAAATTGTCATCATTACGATGGGGGCATTAGGAGCCTATGTATTAAGCGACGGTTTTTCGGGCTTGGTAAGCGCCCCTGCGGTGGTTGCAACCGATACCACTGCCGCCGGCGACACCTTCAACGGCGCCCTGGCAGTTGCGCTTTCCGAAGACAAACCCCTGCAACAAGCTGTTGAGTTTGCCTGCAAAGCGGCTTCAGTATCTGTTACGCGTATCGGAGCGCAATCTTCCATTCCATCGCGAAAAGAAGTCGAAACCCATACCAATAATTGAAAACCAACTTAAAACAGATATCGATGAAACTGAAAAGCTTACTTTTAGCAATTTCCATTTTAATAGCTTACTCCTTTACAGGCAACTCCGCTGAACCTGTAAAAATCATTTTCGACACCGATATGGGACCCGATTATGACGATGTTGGAGCAATTGCTGTGCTGCATGCTTTGGCCAACAAGGGCGAGTGTGAAATACTGGCCTGTTGCGCCAGCGATGCCTACCCGACTATTGCTCCAACCATAGAAGCCTTTAACCGCTATTTCAGAAGGCCGGACATCCCGGTTGGCGCAGCGGTTCCCGATGCACCCGACTTTACCGCCCAAAATCACTGGAATGATTCCATTGTTTCCCTGTTTTTAAGTGACAGAAAAACAAATGCCGACTACCCTTCTGCTGTCGAAGTTTACCGAAAAACGCTGGCAAAACAAAAAGATAAAAGTGTCACCATTGTTACTGTTGGATTCACAAGCAATCTGGCCGGTTTGCTAAAATCAGGACCTGATGATTTTTCACCGTTAAGCGGGATGGAACTGGTCAAAAAGAAAGTGAAATGCTGGGTCGCCATGGCAGGCCGGTTTCCTGAAGGAAGTGAATTTAACGTGAATAAACATCCGGAAGCTTCGTTTTATGTCTTTCAAAACTGGCCGACAGCCATTCTTTTCAGCGGATTTGAAATCGGAGTCAGCATAATGACCGGCCTCAAGCTCGCTGACGAAGGTTCGGCTGATAACCCGTTGGCTTGGGCATATCGGTACAATCTGGATACTTATGGGTCTGAAAAATCGGAAAAACGAAATTCATGGGACCAAACAGCCGTACTTTGTGCCATACGCGAACCGGAAAAATATTTTTATCTGAATGGTCCCGGCAAGTTCATCATCTTCGAAAACGGGCAAAATGCCTGGGACCCGGACACGAATGCAAACCACTATTTTCTCTCACACAAGTACCCTTATCAAAAAATTGCAGATATTATCGATGAATTGATGATGTACGAAACGAGATAAATTTCACCTGACACGAATAATTTAAAAACAAACCGATGAAAAAATTCATATACTTAACAGCCATTTTACTGACAATCATGTCCTGTACCGAAAAGAGGCACGGAGCGGATCAGACGTTCAGCAACGAAATTTCAAAAAACGCACTTCAGGATAAAATCAAAGGCGGCTGGGCCGGCCAGGTAATCGGATGTACTTACGGAGGACCAACGGAATTCAGGTTTAACGGGACCATGATTCAGGACTACCACCCCATTCCCTGGGATGAAAACCGCTGTAAATGGTATTACGAAAATTCGCCCGGGCTCTACGATGACATTTACATGGACCTCACCTTTGTGGATGTTTTTGAAAAAGAAGGTCTGGATGCGCCGGCAAGTTCGCATGCGCTGGCTTTTGCGCATGCTGATTATGACTTGTGGCATGCCAACCAGGCAGCACGGTACAATATTCTCAACGGAATGATGCCGCCCGAATCGGGCTTCTGGATGAACAATCCCCATTCTGAGGATATTGACTTTCAAATAGAAGCAGACTTCGCCGGACTGATGTCGCCGGGAATGGTGAATACCGCCTCGGAAATCTGCGACAAAATCGGCCACATTATGAATTACGGTGATGGCTGGTATGGAGGCGTATACGTGGCTGCCATGTATTCATTAGCTTTCATTTCTGATGATATAACATGGGTGGTATCGGAAGCCTTAAAAACCATTCCATCCGAGTCTCAATTTCATCAGTGTATAACCGACGTCATCGGTTGGCACAAGCAGTTTCCCAATGACTGGAAACAGACCTGGTTTGAATGCGAACGAAAATGGTCTTCTGATATCGGATGTCCCGACGGCGTTTTTTCGGCTTTCAATATTGACGCAAAGATTAACGCCGCCTACATCGTCATCGGATTACTTTACGGTGAAGGCGATTATACCAAAACCATCGATATCAGCACACGCTGCGGCCAGGACTCAGACTGCAACCCTGCCAGCGCCGGTGGAATTTTGGGAACCATGCTGGGCTATTCCCAAATTCCTGAATATTGGAAAATACCGCTTTATCCGGTTGAGAACCTGAATTTCAGATACACGACAATGTCGCTGAATGATGTTTACACGATTGGCTACAAACATGCGTTGGCCGTACTGGAAAAAAACGGAGCCGATACTTCCGCCTCCGTGATCCGGCTTCCCCGGCAAGAGATTAAACCCGTTGCGTTAGAAATAGGTTTTCATGATCATTTCCCTGTTTTTAAAAATGAGATCAATCAAATGTTAGAACCCGGAAATGATGAGTTTCTATTCAATTTTGAAGGAAACGGATTTGTTGTCAACGGCCGAACCCAAAGACAACAGGAAGCATTACCGGATCCTGAAATAGAAATATTTATTGACGGGCAAAAGACAGAAACTTTTATGATGCCTGCCGGTTTTAAGGAACGAAAGCACGACGTATGCTGGCGTTTTGGGCTCGCGGAAGGGAAACACGAAGTTCGTATAAAATTAATCTCAAAAGAAAAATGTCACCCGGTCCGGATAAATCATTATCTGGTCTACTCAAGTAAACAGGTTGTACCCAATTAAATATGGCGATGAGCTCCTGTAATCGGTAATCGGTAATCGATGACCAATAACCTAACAACTCTAAACTTCTTCAAACAAATCACTTATGTATATTGTATCATCTTACCCGGTTGCTGTTTTTCTGTGTATGATCACCATGCTTTGTTGGGGGTCATGGGCCAACACTCAAAAATTAGCCGAAAAATCGTGGCGTTTCGAATTGTTTTATTGGGACTATGTGGCAGGAATTGTACTGATGTCGTTACTTTTTGCTTTTACGTTGGGTAGTTTTGGAAATGAAGGACGTTCATTTCTTCGCGATTTGGCACAAGCCGAATCCGGAAAGCTGTTAAATGCTTTTACGGGAGGAATCATTTTCAATGCAGCCAATATTCTGGTTGTTGCAGCTATTTCGGTGGCAGGAATGGCTGTAGCATTCCCGGTGGGCATTGGTATTGCACTGGTACTGGGTGTGCTGATCAATTATATTGCCAGTCCGCAGGGCAACGCTACTTGGCTGTTCACAGGCGTAACCTTAATAACACTCGCCATCGTCCTGGATGCATTGGCTTACCGCAAAAAAGCCTCTCAAAACAGCAAAGTCCCGGCCAAAGGGATTCTTTTGTCTGTAAGCGGAGGTATTTTAATGGCGTTGTTTTATCGTTTTGTTGCCAGTTCGATGGCAAGCAACTTCGAACAACCGGAAAGCGGTTACCTCAGCCCCTACACCGCCGTGTTTATTTTTACACTGGGTATCCTGACTAGCAACTTTGTATTTAACACGATTTTAATGAAAAACCCCATAGAAGGGAAACCGGTTTCATATGCCGACTATTTTTCGGGAAGGCCGAAAGAACACCTGACGGGCATTTTAGGCGGACTGATCTGGTGCATCGGCATGTCGTTCAGTATTCTTGCTGCGGGAAAAGCCGGTTTTGCCATTTCATACGGATTAGGGCAGGGAGCCACTTTGGTCGCTGCCCTATGGGGTGTTTTTATCTGGAAAGAATTCAAGCAGGCGGACGGCACATCGGGCTTGCTGACGGCCATGTTTTTGCTGTTTGTCGCCGGAATCTCGCTAATCATTTACGCGGGGATGTAAAACGAAGTTTGCATGAGGCTTCATATTGACCGGACCCTCGGCTATTTCTAATGCAATCGGCTTTTATGTTCGTGTACTGAGCGGTTATAACTGAAAATCGCTTTTACTAAGCTAAAAAAACTAATGATTTTTTTAACAGGAAAGCATGGCTCAAATCTCCAACCGGAGCCCGTCATACGCCAAAAAAACATGCTTCGGGAGTTGTCGCTGAACCTCGTCGTACAAGCCCAACTGGTGAGAAAGATGAGTGAGGTAGGCCTTTCGGGGCTTTACTTCATCAATCAGATTCAAAGCTTCTTCGAGGTTATAATGCGAAACATGCCGTTCAATGCGCAACGCATTAACAACTAACACTTCCAAACCAAATAATTTATCTTTTTCGCCTGATTCGAGCGAATTAACATCGGTCAAATAAGCCATGCGGCCTATCCGGAAACCAAACACCGGCAACAGATGGTGAAAACCACGGATGGGAAGAACCTCCAGCGACTTTATCCGGAATGCTCTGTTTTCAACCAGGTGCAGTGCCATTTGCGGAATGCCCGGATAGCGGTTACTGGCAAAAACATAACTGAACACGCGTCTGATCGCTTCCTGTACCCGCTCTTCGGCATAAATATCGGTCGGATGCCGCTGCACCCAATTAAACGCACGAATATCATCCAAACCAAAAATATGATCGGTATGCTCGTGGGTCAGCAAAATGGCATCCAACTGACGCAAACCCACCCGCAACATCTGCTGGCGAAAATCGGGCCCCGCGTCAATAACCAGCTTTAAACCATTTACTTCAATTAAAACCGACGATCGCAGTCGTTTATCCTTCTCGTTAGCCGACAAACAAACCGGACAATCACAAGCCACCACCGGAACTCCCTGTGAAGTGCCGGTACCCAGAAATTCCAGACTGATGTGAAGCGGGGTATCCATGCAGTTTGCAAAACTACAAAAAATTGATTTTTTCGGCCTGTGAATTGAAAATAATTATTTTTGAAAAAAATTTAATCCATGGCGAATCTCTACCTGATCCCCCTCACGCTGGGCGAAAGCGAATTGCATACGGTGATCCCGACGCATCACCGGGAGATCATTCATTCCATTTCTCATTTTATTGTTGAGAACATTCGTACAGCCCGGCGTTTCCTAAAAAAAACAGACCCGTCCATCGATATTGATTCGCTCCGTTTTTACGAACTGAACAAACATACCGACAAAAATCAGCTCCACGCCTACCTCGAACCCATTAAAGCCGGCCTGCATGTCGGTGTGATGTCGGAAGCCGGTTGCCCGGGGGTTGCCGATCCGGGAGCCGACGTGGTTCGGATTGCACACGAGAAAGGTATCCGGGTCATTCCGCTGGTCGGGCCTTCCTCCATCCTGCTGGCCATGATGGCTTCGGGCATGAACGGACAAAACTTTGCCTTCAACGGCTATTTGCCAATCAAAAAAGACGAAAAAGCGCAACAAATCAAACTGCTGGAAAAACGTATTTATGCCGAAAATCAAAGCCAGCTATTTATTGAAGCGCCTTACCGGAACCTGCAACTACTGGACGATTTGCTGAATTATTGCCAGCCACAGACCCGGCTTTGCATTGCCTGCGATTTAACCCTCGAAACCGAATTTATACGGACCAGGACCATCGGTGAGTGGAAAACACAAAAACCGGATATTCAAAAACGGCCAACGATCTTTGTTTTGGGAAGATGAATTAGTTTTCAGTCGCAGCAGGCAGTCGCGGTGGGCAGTGCGGATTAAACAAAATACCTGCTTAACGAAACAGCATCCGGTATTCGTGCTCGAAATTCGGGGTAAAAACGCCTTGTCCCAGGTTTTTGTCAATTTGCGCCCTGGTCCAGAATTTACCTTCAGTTACTTCATCCGAGTGCAGCTTGATACTTTGATGATCGTAAGTTTCGAACACATACACCAGTTCGCGTTCCAGCTCGCTTTCCCAAATATACTTTTTCAGCAGCCTGGCCTGAAAACCGTTTAATCCGAGTTCTTCCCAGGCTTCGCGCTTCAGCGCCGTTTGCAGGTCTTCGCCATAAGCGATATGTCCGCCAACCGCCGTATCCCACTTCCCGGGCTGAACCAGTTTATCCATAGGCCTCTTTTGCAGATAAATGGCCTTGTGCTTATTCATTACATGTAAATGCACCACCGGGTGAAGCAACTTTTGTCCGCTGTGACACAGCGAACGCGGAGCCATTCCCAGAATCTGTCCGTCCTCATTAACGACAGGCAAATGCTCTTCGTTATTAACTCTCTTATTCGCTGACCGTTGCCGGATAAATTCGATCAGAAACACCAGACCAAACAAGATGTAAAACAATCCGCCGCTGATGAATGCCCAAGCCGCATCGGACAAATAAAAAGCCGCATAAAAAACGAGCAGGGTATGCGCAAAGAACACATAAAACATCAGTTTCAGGCTGCGCCTCATCTTTGCCATCTGTTGGCCCGAAAGCGTCATATCCTTCATGTAGCGCTTACTCATTAACGCTACTATATTCACTTTCGAAAACGCCGACAGGGCCAGTACCGCGCAAAGAATTAACTCCACCAGGCCAGGCTTCAGCTTAAAGAAAATAGCATTGTCGAGCAGAATCGAAATCCCGCCAAGAACCAGTAACAACAGGGTATCAAACAAGACGAACCGGTCGAATCGTTTTTCACGGAGGCCAATCCAGATTAACTCGGCCACACCAATGATCAATGCGGCAATCAGCCCGGCGCGGATCCCCCAGAATTCATCCACCAGGATAAACACAAAGAGCGGGATAAAACCCGGCAACATTTTTTTCAGCAGGTCGGTATGTTGTCTGTTCATAGGAAAGGAAACCCGCTCCCCGGCCCGGGCGATACAATTGATCTGAAATAAACCAGCAGATTATTCATAAATTTCGCTTAGTTCGATTTGAAAGGCCAGGGGCGAATAGGGAGGAACACTCCCGTAACCTGTTGTTCCGTAGGCCAGTATCGATGGAATTAAGAATAATCCCCGGGCCCCGGGATTTAGCAACCCAATGGCATCATTAAAGCCGGAAATCACTCCGCTTGACGGATAGGTAAATTTCCAAATACCATTGTCATACCAGTAGGCCGACTGATCGAAAACCGCTCCGCTCTCCGGGAAAAAGCCAACATACTTAATCCCGATGGAATTTCCCTCCTGAACAAATTCGCCTTCGCCCTCTTCCAGAATTACATAGAAAACTCCCAAAGCGGTTGTGTCGACATCATAACCTTCCTCTACCAGAAAATCAATATATTCATCAATGATTCCGGCTTCGCGCTGAGGAGAATAATCGATTTCTTCAACCACAGGATCATTAGAACATGCGAAAACCATTACGGCCATCACTACCGGCAGAATGTATTTGAACAGTCCTTTTTTTCTTGTCATCTTGTTAAATTTTATTTTTCTTTCAAATGATTGACCTTGCTCCAAAGAGCAGGCCTGTTTTCAACATTTTGTTTCAACTAATTTTGATTTAAACTCGGGTAAAAGTTTTTTGTATTGATCCAATGTTTCCTGCAAGGTGGAATACACTTCGCCCCCGGCTGCATTGCGATGCCCTCCCCCGTTAAAATGTTCCGAGGCAAACTCGTTCACCGCGAATTTTCCTTTTGAGCGGAAGGAGGCTTTCACATGATCATCTTTTTCGGTGAATAAGGTGCTGAAATGAATTCCTTTGATCGAAAGCGGGTAGTTGACAAAACCTTCGCTGTCGCCGGCAACAAAATTAAATTGTTTTTGTACTTCTTTGGTCAGGTACATCACAGCGGCATGGTATTCGGGAAATACCTCCATACACTGGCTGAGGCAATAGCCCAGCAATCGCATCCGGTCCACCGAATAATTATCAAACACCTGGCTGTGAATCTCTTCCGGGTCAATCCCGTAAGTCAGTAATTCACTCACCGTTTGAAAGGTTTGCGGATCCGAAACATTGTAATCAAAGGAGCCGGTATCGGTCATGATTCCGCAAAACAGGCATTCGGCTGATTTTTTATCCAGAAATTTTCCGTATCCCAAGGCCTTCACCACATGAAACACCAGTTCGGCTGTAGACGAATATTCCGGATGCGAGATCATTAAACGGGTAAAATCCTGCGGATACGGGTGATGGTCGATCAGGATACTTTCGCCTGCATAATTTTCAACCAGCTCTTTCATATCACCTGTCCGGGAAAGGTGATTAAAATCGAGACAAATCAACATGCCGGCCTCTTTCATAATTTTAGCCGCTTTTTCCTTTACACCGGTATAAATCAGCGTTTCATTGCTGCCGTCCATCCATTTATAAAATTCGGGATAATAATTTGGGGAAATTACAGCAACCTGTTTACCTGCATTCTTTAAAACCCGCGCCAAACCCAGCGCCGATCCGACCGCATCGCCGTCGGGATTCACATGCGGCATAATGACAACGGGTGCGTTCAGCCTGCCCAGGCTGGCCATAAAAGAATTAATAACTTCAATATCAAATGGTTTCAAAACAATATTTTTTTTTAGGAGTTACAAAGATAAAATTTTACGCCCCAATCCATAATTCATTAATTAATTTTTTAAATTCACCGCCATTCTTAACTAACAACAAACAACTTTAATTTTATGAGTGGCAATAAAACTCTCACCATCATCAAACCGGGTGCCGTTGAACGTAACCTGATCGGTCCGATCTTAGCAAAAATAAACGAAGCCGGATTTGTCATAAAAGCACTGAAATACACCAAGTTAAAAAAAGAACAGGCTTGCGAATTTTACCAGGTACATGAAGGGAGACCATTTTTTGAAGATCTCACTGATTTTATGAGTTCAGCGCCCATCGTGGCCGCGATCCTGGAAAAAGAAAATGCCGTAGCCGACTTTCGCGAACTGATCGGGGCAACCGACCCGCTGGAAGCAGCCGAAGGCACCATCCGTAAATTATTTGCCGAATCGAAAACGCACAATGCCGTTCACGGTTCAGACAGTGATGAAAATGCCGTAAAAGAATGCGATTTTTTCTTTTCGCGAGTTGAACGGTTTTGATTAACGAAAAACGATCTGGCGAATTAAATCCACCCCTGCTTTTTCGTTCAGCCGTTTTCTGATTTCTTCCTTCATCATCAACAGTTCGTTCCGCAAGATCGGCGAACTGGTCTTTACAAACAAGGTGCCCTGACTGATGCGTAACTCCTCGGTGTAGGAAGCTACCGTTTTCCCCATGAGTTCTTCCCAGGACGCAATCAGGTCGATCTCGGATAATTTTGTCTGAAGTTTGTTTTCTTCGATGTAATTCCGGATTACCTGACTTAACTTTTCGGTATTACTTTTTCTCATTTCCTGTTTCGGTTACGGTTCCTTCATTCACCCTGAATATTTTTGAATCGGCATCAACTTCCCCGATAATCTGGTCCAAATGTTCGCGGTTGGTGTCGGTGATAAAAATCTGGCCAAAATGATCTTCAGCCACCAGTTTTACGATTTGCTCCACCCGGTTTTTATCCAGTTTGTCAAAAATGTCATCCAGCAGTAAAATCGGGGTGATCCCCGACATGTTTTTGATAAAATCGAACTGCGCCAGTTTCAGCGATACCAGGTAGGTTTTTTTCTGCCCCTGCGATCCTAATTTTTTAATCGGATGTTCACCCAAATTGAAAAGAATATCATCTTTATGTATTCCAACAGATGTGAATTGAATCATCCGGTCTTTCTGAAGGTTTTCTTTCAGAAGCAGCGAAAAATCGCCTTCATCCAACTGCGACTGGTAAATCATCCCGATTTTCTCTTTTCCCGAAGAGATCAGCTCGTAATATTGCTGAAAAACCGGTTGCAGTTGCCGGATGTATTCCACCCGTTTTTGATGGATTAAGTCGCCGTAATGCACCAACTGATCGTCCCAAACCTCCAGGCTGTCGAGGTTGAATATGCGTTCCGAAGTAAACTGTTTCAACAGTTTATTCCGCTGCAAAAGCGCCCGGTTGTACCGGATCAGCTGATCGAGGTAGATCTGGTCGTATTGCGAAATCAGGGCATCCAGAAATTTCCGGCGTTCCTCGCTGCCTCCCATGATCAGATCAAAATCAGAAGGCGTAACAATAATCAGGGGCAGCAGGCCGATATGCCCGGCCAGTTTGCCGTATTCTTTTTTGTTCCGTTTAAAATGTTTTTTTTGTCCCCTTTTCAACCCGCAGTAAATATGCTCGTCTTGTTCCAACCGGCTGTACTTTCCCTGGATCACAAAAAAATCTTCATCGTGCCTGATATTCAGTCCATCAACCGGATTTAAGAAGCTTTTACAGAACGACAGGTAATAAATGGCATCCATCAGGTTGGTTTTGCCCGCGCCATTATTGCCGATAAAACAATTCAAATCGGGCGAAAACTGCAGATCAACTTCTTCCAGATTTTTGAAATTCAGTAAGGATAAACGATCAAGGTACATCCATGTAATCTTTAATAATGACAAAACTAATAAAATAAAGCGGGAACAGTGAATGATTTATTCATGAGCTTTTTTGCCAACAACAATGTGTTTATTAATATTAAATTTTATAAGCGCTTTGTGGCTATTGTTTTATAAAAAAGCATATTTTTGCGTCACAAATTTGGAATAACCTTATTGAAAATGGCAAAGAATAAAAACATAAAAAAAGAAGACAGCTTATCGGAAGTTGAAATCGCCTTAACCAGGAGCGAACAGTTTATCGAAGACAATCAGAAAATTCTGACCATCGTGATCGCTGTTATTGTAGCAGTGGTAGCCGGTTATCTCGGTTTCACCCGGCTTTATATTTTCCCGAAAGAAAAAACTGCGCAGGAACAAATGTTTATGGCTGAACAATATTTTGAGAAAGATTCGTTCAACCTGGCCATTAACGGCGACGGTAACTACCTGGGATTTTTGGATATTATTGATGATTACGGCATGACAAAAAGCGGCAAACTGGCTAATTATTACACCGGGATTTCGTACCTGCACTTAGGCCAGTACGAAGAAGCCATCAGCTACCTGAACAAATTTAAAACCGACGACCTGTTACTTGCCCCGGTTGCCGCCGGCGCCAAAGGCGATGCTTACTACGAATTAAACGAGCCCGAAAAAGCTTTAAACGCATACAAAAAGGCCTATTCGTTCAAAAATGAATTTGTTACACCTGTTTACCTGCTGAAAGCCGGTAACTTACTTGAGTCGCAAGGCAAATTCGACGAGGCGCTGAAAACTTATCAGGAAATTAAAACCAGCTACCCGGCTTCAACCGAAGCCCGTACCATTGATAAATACATCGCCCGGACCGAGAATCAGTTAAAGAAATAAACCAATTCAAAATGATATTGAGAATCCCCTCCTTACAGGGGATTTTTTATTTTTGCAAAAACAACAGAACTATGGCAACAAAAAATCTATCTGTATACGACATCGAATCGGTTCCAGCAGCGGCCGGCATGAAAGTGGGCATCGTGGTAGCCGAATGGAACTACGAAATTACCGGTGCTTTGGCCCAGGGCGCATTCGACACCCTGATCAGGCATGGCGTAAGCGAAAAAGACATCATTATTAAACATGTGCCCGGAACATTTGAGTTGCCGCTCGGCGGACAATTTATAGCAGAATACACGCAAGTGGATGCCATCATCCTGATTGGCTGCGTCATACAGGGCGAAACCCGTCATTTCGATTTTATTTGCCAGGGCGTTACGCAAGGGACAACCGACCTGAACATAAAGTATAACAAACCATTCATTTTTGGCGTACTTACAACCGACAACGAACAACAGGCGCTTGACAGGGCCGGAGGTAAGCTGGGCAACAAAGGAGACGAAGCCGCGGTAACAGCCATCAAAATGATCAGTCTGCAAAAGGACATGGCCTGACCAGATCGCCGTTACGCGAACCAGAACGAAGCAGCTAATGACTAATGACCAATGGCAATTAGAGTTAAGTCAACAGTAAACAGGCAGTACTCAGTACTCATAACTCAGTACGCATAACTCGAAACTCCATCTATGAAAGCAATGATCTTTGCAGCAGGCCTTGGGACAAGGCTGAAACCCCTGACCGAAACCCGGCCCAAAGCCCTGGTTGAAATTGGCGGGAAAACCCTGCTGGAAAGATGTATCAGCTATTTGAAATCGTATGGGATCGGCGATATCACGATCAATGTCCACCATTTTCCGGAACAAATTACCGGTTTTCTGGCGCAAAATAAAAATTTCGGGATCAGGATTTCGGTTTCAGACGAAAGCGATGCCCTGCTGGATACCGGCGGAGGTATTTTACATGCAAAACGATTCCTGCAGGGCGACGAGCCGGTTTTGCTGAT
Organism: Gaoshiqia hydrogeniformans; assembly: GCF_049347105.1. Taxonomy (GTDB): domain Bacteria; phylum Bacteroidota; class Bacteroidia; order Bacteroidales; family Prolixibacteraceae; genus Gaoshiqia; species Gaoshiqia hydrogeniformans. Next base: position 4,049,822 of record NZ_CP186334.1, on the reverse strand, counting down.
CAATGTCGACATCCTGACCAACTTAAAGCTCGACCGGCTGTTGCAGGCCCACGAGGAGTCGGGGGCGCTGGCCAGCCTGGTAGTCAGAAACCGGCTTAGCTCCCGGTATTTGCTTTTTGACCGGAACCGTCAATTAACAGGTTGGAAAAATGTAAAAACCGGGGAACTGAAGATCAGCCGCCCCGGAGCAACCGAAGATTCCGGGCAACTGGCCTTTAGCGGCATCCACCTGATTTGTCCCGAATTACTGGATAAGGTTACTGAAAGCGGGAAATTTTCGATTATTGATTTATACCTGCGCCTGGCCGAAACCGAAAAAATAATTGCCTTTGAAGATAGCGAATCGGTTTGGATGGACTTGGGCAGATATGATGACCTGGAAGAAGCCGGCCGTTTGATTAAACAAATTGAACCGTAAACAAAAAGGCTGTCAGAAAGCAGATTCAAATTTTGTCTGAATTAAAATGCTTTTCTGACAGCCTCTTTTAGCGGGCAAAGCGATCAGGCTCTAATTATTTCCCGGCCTTTCCCCTCTAAAATTTTGCATTCGCTCCTGCCGCTCTTTGATATGAGCCTCATATTTTACTTTTTGCTCGGCAGTCAGCAAGGCTTTAATTTCGTTGTCCTGGCTGGCCATGGTTGCCTGCATTTGCGAGCGCATTTTTTCAGGGTCAAATTCTTCACCCGATGCCCGTGCTTTTTCAAAAGCTTCACGCTGCTTTTCACTATACTTGGTAAAAATTGCTTTCACTTTCACGGTTTGTTCATCGGTTAACGACAAAGTCTCTTTTAACCGTTGAGTTTGACGTTCAACCCGTTCTGCCGGGTCCATCCGCTGACGTTCGCCTCCCGACTGAGAAGGGCGTTGCCCGGTACCCCGTTGCGCCTGTGCCAGAGAAAATACACCAAGAAATAAAACTGTTATCAAAAAAAGCTTTTTCATATTGATTTGTTTAAATGAAAAATGAACTTGTTTGTCACTCGGTTGCTTTGACTCCGGTTTTCACGATTGGTTTAAAACAGGAAAAAACAGGATAACCTACAAGCGGATAATCCGGATAACTGTTGATCCTGAAATCAGCGATTATCCAAATCATCCGCATGGTCTGTCGCGTTTTATTTTTGTTCCGGCTTCAGGATGACCTGATAATAATTTTCAAAGTTAAAATAGGCTTTGGTGGCCTCCATGATTTTTTCCTTCGTCAACTGATTGACCAGCTCTTCATAACCGGAAAAATCACTGAAATCGCCATCCTTGTACAAATATCCGTTGTTGATCACCGAAAGCCAGAAACTGTTTTCGCGCAGGTTGTTCTCACGCTCCCGGAGCATTTTTTCTTTTGCTTTTTGCAGATCCTCTTCCGACGGCCCGTTTCCGGCAATATCCGCAATTTCGCGGAATATATCTTCCTTCAGTTCGTTGACTTTCTCGGGCGAGGTTCCGTAATAAATAGACATACTGTATTTCGGAACGGGCATTTTTTCAACCGAAGGCCGGGCGCCGATGGAATACACGCTGCTTTTGTCCTCGCGGATTACTTCAAGCAAACGGGTTGATAATATTTTTCCCAGCGCATCAATGGTCACCAGGTTTTCCCTGGAATAGTCGAAGTTGCCGTGAAAAGTAATATGACTCAGACTTTTCTCTTCCTGGCCACGGTAAACCGTTTTTTCAACCACGCCATCCGGCGATTTCACCTGCATATCCACCCATTTTTCGCGTTTGTCTGAAGCAGGAAGCCCTCCGATATACCGCTCCACGACGGGTTTAAAAGCTTCGGGATCGATGTTTCCGACGAAGAAGAATTTGAAGTCGGCGGCGTTGACAAAGCGTTCGCGGGCAATTTTTTCAATCGTCCCGAAGCTGGCCTCCTGAAGGACTTCTTTGGTTACCGGCCGCTTACGGGGATGGTAATTGACCGAAACCACCTGAAGGGTATCGTTATAGGCATCTTCGGGAGAAGCCACCCGGTTTTCAATAAAACCGGCATAGCGGCTCATGTAAGACGAAAATGCCTGCGGGTCGACACGCAAATCAGTAAAGTACAGGTAAAGCATTTCCATCATCGTTTCCAGATCTTTCACCGACGAACGGCCCGAAAAACCCTCCGTCAGATCGCGAAGGTACGGCGAAATGGAAAAAACCTTGTCCGACATCATTTTATCCAGGGTCACTTTGTCGAATCCGCTTATCCCGCTCATGGCGACAATGGTAGCTGCAAAATCGGCCGAGATATCAGATTCCTGTCCGTACAGTGATTTTCCGCCCAGGCTATACGCGGTAAACAACACCTCGTCATCTTTAAAGTCGGTAGTTTTCAGCACCACCACGGCGCCATTCGAAAGAGTCCATTCCAGGGCGTCGATTTCATCCAGTTGTTTTTTGCCAACCACTTCTCCGGGTACAATTTCCTGGTCAATCAGCGGTTTGTCGGCAATCACATCGTCGTAAGCGTCGAGCGGGCTGTTTTCAACTTCATTCAAAATGGCCAGCACCTCGTCTTCCGACGGGACTTTTATACCTTCAATTTCAGGGGCCGTAACAACCACCACCCGGTTTTCGTCGGTAATCCATTTCTTCGCCAGGGCATTTACTTCATCCAGGGTAATTCCGGGAAGAAACTGCCGGTAATACAAAAACTCATTTTCAATGCCCGGGATCGGTTCTTCGGTCATCAAAAAGTTACGTTTGTATTCTTCGGCATAAGCTTCCGAGCGTTGCTTGTCGCGCTCGTTATACGATTTTTCGATGGAAGCCAGCAAGGCATTTTTCATCCGTTCGAGTTCAGAAGCCGTAAAACCATAGCGCATCACCCGTTCATTTTCTTCGACAACCGCTTTAATTCCACGTTCAATCTGCCCGTTCTGACATAAAACGCCTGAACTGTATACGCTGACCGGTCCAAAAAGCTCTTCGTAAGCCGAGCCGGCAGTAATAAAAGGAGGATCAGCCAATTGGGCCAACTCCTGCAAACGGTTATTGATCATGCTGTTAAATAAGCTGTGCTTGATTCCTTCGCGGTAGTCGGCCAGGGTTTTATTTATTTTCAAAGGATGTTTGTAGTAGATATTGGCAACGGGATACCTGGCTTCTTTATCGGTAACCACCGAAACGAGGGTTTCAGCATGGCGGGGAATGGCAAAGATTTCTTTCTTTCGCGGGTTTTCTTTTGCAGGAATATCCGAAAATTTAGCTTTCACCCGTTTCACCATTTCTTCCTGATCAAAATCGCCTACCACCACGACCGCCTGCAAATCAGGCCGGTACCAGTCACTCCGGTAGCGACGTAATACTTCCGGGGGGCAGTTGTCGATGATATCGATCTTCCCGATGGGCAGCCGTTCGGCATAGCGGCTTTCGTGCAACAAAACCGGGATCCATTTCTGCATCATCCGTTCGTTGGCGCCGCGTCCGCCACGCCATTCTTCATGGATCACACCGCGTTCTTTTTCAATTTCCTCATCCGAGTCGGTCGTCTGGCAGGCCCAGTCGTACAGCACCTGGAGGCCGTTTTCGATGTATTCGTCCTCGTCCAGCGGTACTTTAATCATATAAACGGTTTCATCGAAACTGGTGTAGGCATTTACCTCCGGCCCAAATTCCATCCCGATGGATTCAAGGTATTTGATCAATTCATTTTTGGGAAAATTTTCTGTGCCGTTAAAAGCCATGTGCTCGGCAAAATGGGCCAGCCCCTGCTGGTCATCATCTTCATCGATTGAACCGGCGCGGACCACCAGGTACAGGTCGGCCCTGTTTTTGGGCGTACTGTTCGACCGCACGTAATAAGTCATCCCGTTTTCCAAAACACCCTTACTGACCTTTTGATCAACCGGAAGTAAGCTGTCGTGCGGCTGCTGGGCAACACCAAACACGGACAACAATAAAAACAGAAAACTGAAAAGCTGCTTCATAGTTTTATATTTTATTTTTAAATAAGTATCTGTCGGTGTCATCGAATTACAAATGATTTTTAAGGCTTTCGCTGAACGCATTGGCCTCGTTGCTTGGCGCCGGACGATACCTGTGTTTTAATTCGTCAGGACCGTTTTCAACCAGGTACGAAAAGCCGGTGAAGTCGAGTAGATCCAGGTCGTTGTAATCGTTGCCAATGCCGAAAGTTGCTTCCCGGAGAATATTCAGATAGTCGCACAAATACCGGATGGCATTTCCTTTGGAAACACCCGCGTGAAAAATTTCCATCCAAACATAACCCGTAAGTAAGGGCGAACTTGCCCGCAATACTTTTATGTTATCAAAGCGTTGTTCCAAAATCTCTTTAAGCTCATAAAACCGTTCGGCTTCTTTAAAAATAACCAGAAACTGGCAGGCATCCGAATCAATCCGGCCGCTGGCAGGAAGCGCTTCCGAAACCGGGTTATGATAGGTAAAATAGCGTTCAAACTCGTGGCAAACTTCTGCTCCCCGGTGATACCAGCACCTGAAGTTATCGGGCACCTCGCGGAACAAATGAAAATTCAAATCCTTCGAAATAAGCCATTGAAGTATCTTATTGACCGTATCTTTCGGAATATTTTGCTGATAGAGCAAGCGGTTGTTCCGACAATCGTAAATACCCGCCCCCGACGAAAAAGCAACAAAATCAAAGGGGATATGATCGGGGATAACTTCTCTCACTTTCAAATAATTACGCCCGGTAGCCACCACCCGCGTAATTTTCCGTTCACCCAGCAGGTGTAACATGTCCAAGTCTTCCGGGCTGATGGTTTTATCATTCCGCAACAAAGTTCCGTCCAAATCCGTGGCCACTAATCCGATATTTTTATCCATACCCATCCAACAAATTGATTCTGATACCTCAAAATTTTGATAAATCTACAAAAGTATTTTGATCTGTAAAAAAAGGGCACGATACGTTTTATACCGAAACTCCGGGCCGGTTTGTCGAAAAAAAATGAACCGGACTCAAACAAATGATAGTTTTAGCCTGTAATTTATATCTTTGTAAGCTTTGTTGAAATACGGGAAGACAGGAAGTCTGGTTCGCCTAACATGCTGTTTTATGGAAAAAAATCAAGCCCAAAAATTGATAATATTTAGACGTTAAGATATGAAGATTGCCTTGATTGGATACGGGAAAATGGGTAAAATCATTGAACAGATTGCCCTTGACCGCGGTCATGAAATTGTATTAAAAATTGACATTACAAATCAACACGAACTGACCATCGACAATTTAAAGAAAGCCGACGTAGCTATCGAGTTTACGATCCCTGCCTCGGCAATCAACAATTATAAGCTTTGCTTCGAGGCTGGTATCCCTGTTGTAAGCGGAACAACCGGCTGGCTGGGAAAAAAGGATGAAGTTATTTCGGAGATGAACCAGCGGGAAGGAACATTCTTTTACGCGTCGAACTTTAGCCTGGGGGTAAACCTGTTTTTTGCCCTGAATAAAAAGCTGGCTTCTTTAATGGCGAACCGCCCGGAATACGACATTCAGATGGAAGAAGTACACCACACCCAAAAACTGGATGCCCCCAGCGGAACAGCCCTTACATTGGCCGAAGGTTTGTTTGAAAATCATCCCGGAAAAAAATCGTGGACACTCGACGAGCCCCAAACCGCCGGTCAACTGCACATCCGCGCAATCCGGGAAGGACAGGTTCCGGGCATTCACCGCATTAAATACGAATCAGACGTCGACCATATCCTGATTGAACACAGCGCTAAAAGCCGGCAAGGTTTTGCTTTGGGGGCCGTGCTGGCAGCCGAATTCAGTATCGGCAAAAAAGGCCTTTTAAGCATGAACGATCTGTTAAACTTATCTTAAAATATATCCTTATGAGAAATATATTAACCAACAAATGGTTCAAGTTCATCCTTGTCGGACTGATCTACAGTTTGTGGGTTTTGTGGCTCGAAAACTACTGGTGGTTTATCGGCCTGGCCATCCTGTTCGACATGTATGTGACCAAAAAAGTCCACTGGGCATTCTGGAAAAAGAAAAACCCGCCTGAGGGAAAACAAACCAAGGTGGTTGAATGGGTCGACGCCATTATTTTCGCGGTGATTGCCGCTACCTTTATCCGGATGTTTTTCATCGAAGCGTACACTATCCCCACCTCATCGATGGAAAAATCCATGCTGGTCGGCGATTTTTTGTTTGTGAGCAAAACATCATACGGGCCCAAACTGCCCAACACGCCGCTCTCCTTCCCCTTTGTCCACCACACCATGCCCCTGACGCAAAAAACGAAATCCTATTCTGAATGGATCCAACGCCCGTATAAGCGGATCGCAGGTTTTGGCGAGGTAAAAAACAACGATGTCGTGGTATTCAACTTCCCCGAAGGCGACACGGTGGCAACCAATATGCCCACGCAAAGTTATTACAACCTGGTGCGTAACTATGGCCGCGAACGGGTTTGGTCCGACACGCGCACCTTCGGCGAAATTATCAGCCGCCCGGTTGATAAACGCGAAAACTACATCAAACGCTGCATTGGCTTGCCCGGCGATGTCATTGAGCTGAAAGACGGCCAGGTTTATGTCAACGGAAAAGAACAGGAACATTTTCCGGGCGTCCAGTACGACTACATCGTAACAACCAACGGAACCGGAATCAATAAACGGACACTCGAAAAAATCGGCATCTCGCGCGCCGACCAGCAGGTATTCAACAGCTCGCAGTTTTTGTTCCCGATGTCGGCCGAACAAGTGGCCGAAATTGAGAAACTGAGCAATGTAACCTCGGCAAAAAAGGTTAACATGGCCGCCGGCAACTGGGATAAAAATATTTTTCCGTTCCACGAAAATTATCCCTGGAATGTCGATAATTTCGGACCGCTCGAAATCCCGAAAAAAGGAAAAACAATTAAGCTCACCACCGACAATCTTCCGCTGTACGAGCGGATTATCAACCTGTACGAAGGCCACGACCTCTCGGTAAAAAACAATACCATTTACATTGACGGCGCTGCAGCCACTACCTATACCTTCGAAATGGATTATTTCTGGATGATGGGAGATAACCGCCACAACTCGGCCGATTCGCGCTATTGGGGATTTGTTCCCGAAGACCACGTCGTGGGGAAAGCAGTATTTATCTGGCTGTCGTTGGACAAAGAAAAAAGCCTGCCGGGTAAAATCAGGTTTAACCGCCTGTTTAAGCTCGTACATTAAACGAAGATATTTTCTTCAGGATTCGTTCCGTAAAAAGGGGAATCATCCGATTGGTTGATTCCTCTTTTTTTCATACTTTTCAGAAAAAAGTAATATTATGGCTGCCGGAGTTATTTTTATCCTGATCTTAATTTTGCTGCTGGTTATTTTCACCTTGCAAAATTCGACCTTAATCACTGTTAAGCTGCTCTTTTGGCAAATCAGCGACATTCCGCTCATCCTGGCGCTGATCGTCAGCCTGATTCTTGGTTTTGTGATTGCCTTTGTGCTTTATTATCCTAAAATATTAAAACTGAAATCACAGGTTCAAGCGCAACAGGAAGAAATTGATGAGTTGACAGAGGAACCGTTTGAAAAAGAGAATCATCCGGAAGGGATTGAAATCACCGGCGGACCGGAAAAAGGTTTTTTTAGCTGATGATACCGATGCGACCGGAAATTCTTTTAAGTACGGCTTATCTGCCGCCTGTTCAGTACCTCACAAAATTTTTAAGCTGCCGGACTGTCCGGATAGAAAGTCAGGAGCATTTCGTGAAACAAACTTACCGGAACCGGACAATCATCCTGGCAGCAAACGGCCCTGAACCGCTGATTATTCCGGTGGAAAAAGGACGCAGTCCCCGGCAAAAAATAAAAGACCTCCGTATTTCATACGACACCAATTGGCCGCACATTCACTGGCAAGCCATTGTTTCGGCTTACAATACCTCGCCTTTCTTCGAAATTCTTGAGGCTGATTTTCGGCCGTTCTACGAAAAACGGTTTGATTTTTTGCTCGATTTCAACAACCGGTTGCTGCAAGTTGTGTTTGATATTCTGGAAATTAACCCGGAAATCCGCCTTACAGAACAGTTTGAAGACGTTCCTGAAGGCTGTCTGAACTTCCGGGAGGCCATTCAGCCAAAACAGCAAAAAAACCAGGTAGATCCGTCATTTTTACCGGTACCCTACTCACAGGTATTTGACGACAAATTCGGCTTTGTTCCCAACCTGAGCATCATCGACCTGTTGTTTAACTGTGGCCCGGCCAGTTACGAAATCATCTTAAAAAGCATCGGCGATCCCGGCAACGGGACCACTTTTCACCCATAGCCTCCCCTGCGAATATTTTTCTAAAAGCAATTCCCTGATTACGGGATCAGCTCTGCTTTAAAGTCCGAAATAATCACATCGTGGTCGAAGGCCAGTTCCGGAAGCTGGTCAAGCGGGAACCAGGCGGCCCGGAGGGCATCATCGGCGCCGCTGACCATCGCATCGCGGTCGGCAAATCCGTAAAATACAACCGAAATAATCCGTTCGCGGGGATCCCGGTCAATGGCATCGTAGGTTTTAAGCTGGATAAGTTCCTGTAGCTTTAAACCGGTTTCTTCTTCCAGTTCACGCCTACAGCTATCAACCAATAACTCTCCCATTTCAACAAAACCTCCGGGCAAAGCCCATTTGCCGGCAAACGGGTCCTTTGCGCGCTGAATAAGCAATAACTCATTTGTTTCACGCTTCAGCACAATGGCGTCGACCGTTAAAGCCGGCCGCGGATATCGATAAGTATACATGTTCCGGTGTTCTGGTAATGATCAAAGAATAAAAAATTGTTTACGCCTTTTCGACATACAATTGGGCCGCTTCATCCCTTACCACGATAATCGTTTCGCCTTTATCGATCATGCCCAAATTTGAAACGGCATCGTAAATCGTTCCTTCAATCAGCACTTTTCCTGAAGGACGTAAAACGGTATTAGCGGTTCCTGTCTTTCCTGTCAACCCTTTTATCCGGGTATCTACTCCGACAAAACCCTTCTCTTTTTCCTGGGTTTCGTGTAAAGAAAGGTTTCTGAACATCCCCCGATCGGCTGAAAAGGCGCGTTTGCTGAGAAACAGGCTCAATACAAAACCGGTAAAAAGGCCCACGACCACGGTGGTGAGCGCGGTGGTAATTTTTTCCGGATTTACGCCTTCAAAATTAAAATGCACATTATCCAGTAAGCTCAACACCAAAGCGGTAAAGCTAAACAAGATGCCCAGGATGCCGGCTACACCAAAGCCGGGTAAAACAAAAATTTCGACACCGATAAGGATCAGGCCAACAATAAACAGCAGAATTTCCCAATGTTCGGCCAGTCCTTCCAGGTACAAGGGGGCAAAATAGGTAACAGCGGCGATGATGGCAACCACCAGCGGAAAGCCAATTCCGGGAGTCTGCATCTCAAAATAAATTCCGCCTAAAATGGCCATAATCAAAATCCCGGAAACAATCGGGTTAACCAAAAAGCCGATGATTTTCTCCAGCGTGGTGGGTTTGTACTCAACAATGCGGTAATTTTCAACGCCGATTTTTTCCAGCACCTCAGGCACTGTTTCTGCTATCCCTTCACAAAAGCCGTGTTTCATGGCCTCGGTCGGAGTAAAGGTCAACACCTTGCCTGTATCAATAATTCCTTTGATGTAGACGCTTTCGTCGACCATTGCTTCGGCGATCCGGGGATCGCGAAACCAGCGAAACGTGGTATCTCTCCCGCTAATGATGGTGTCGCCCCCGTGCGATTCGGCAGTGGCCCGCATGATGGAACGCATGTACGACTGGTATTTATCGGGCATTTGGGCGCCGGTTTGGTTAACCACAGTTGCCGCACCGATAGATGCCCCTTTCCGCATGTAAATACTGTCGCAGGCAATGGATATCAGCGCCCCGGCGCTGGCGGCATTATTGTCGATAAAAACATAAACAGGGATCGGATGATTGATAATCTTTGTACGAATGGAATCAGCATCGAGGACCGTTCCGCCGTATGTATTCATGTGGATCAGAATCAGGTCGGCCTTTAAACTGTCGGCTTCGGCAAATGCCTGCTTGGTTTGGCGCCAGATAGCAGGTGCAATGTTTTCTTTGATATTCAACTTGTAAACAAGTTTTTCCTGACTCGGTTGACCGTTTTTTTCGCCCTCGTCCTGCGCATGAACAAACAAGACTGAAAACAGTGAAAAAATAACCAAAAACAAAGCTGATCTCATAATAACTGGTTTTGATGATATGTCACTCAAAGTTAAAATTTTTATTGATCAGCCTTGTTTTACACGCCTTTAATATTTACTGAAATTTTGAATACCGCCGTTTCAGGAAACTGGCCAAGGTTTCGGGCTCACGTCCTAAAAGTCCGGCCAGTGTTTGATCAGGCTGATCATATTCGCCGAGTGCAATTGCCTGGCTAAAAATGGTAACAATCATAACAATCACTTCGGGCGCCCCATAGCTTTTTAAGGTTTTCTGGAATTCCCCGACAGTCGGAGAAACATACCGGATTTCCTTCCCGCTGATTTCACCGAGGATTTTCGCTACATCGTGGTAAGAGTACGTCTGCCCGGAAGCTATTTCGTAAACTTTATTATTATGTCCGGATGTTGTTAAAATGTTGGCGCTTGCCTCGGCCATATCGGTACAGGTGGCAAAAGCTGCCTTCCCATCCCCGGCAGGCAGGTAAATCTGTCCGCTGTCAAAAACCTGTCCACCGATAAACATCGGAATTACTTCGCTGTACAGGGTATGCTTCAGGATGGTGTATGTGATCCCCGACTCCTTCAACCATTTTTCGGTGTACAAGTGCACCTCGCTGACGGCCGCTACGGGAGACTCTTTCGTTTCATCCTTTCGTTGCAAACTTGTATAGACCACATGCTTCACCCCTGTTTCCCGAACCGCTGTCAATACATTCTCGTGCTGCTTCATCCGTTTGGGAATTTCGCTGGCCGAAACAAAGTAAAGAACATCAATATTTGCAAATGCTTTGATCAATGAAGCCAGATCGTCGTAATCAGCCTGGAAAACAGACACGCCCTGTTGCTGAAAACCGGCAATTTTCGATGGGTCTCTCGCAATCGCCGATATGGATACTGCACCGGCCTTTTGCATCAAAAAATTCAGGACTTGCCCGCCCAACTGTCCGGTCGCCCCGGTAACCATGATTCGTTTCATAATTTTTACATTTTATTATTAATAACTAAAAGAATTTTACTTACTTTCGGAGAGTCAAAAATAGGTGGTTACTTTATCAATATCAATATGTTACAAAAACAACCCTTAGTTACACAAAGGTTAGTATCATTGATTATCAGAACAGCCCGATGGTGAAAATTGTTGAAAAATATTCGAAGAACGAACATTGTCCGGTTCGGAATGTACTGGATCGTTTTGGCGACAAGTGGTCGATTTTATTACTGATGGTCCTTGATGAAGCAGGCGTCATGCGGTTTAAAGACTTAAGCGCCTCAATTAATGACATTTCGCAAAAAATGCTGACCGTCACCCTGCGTACGCTGGAAGCAGACGGGCTGGTTTTACGTACGCTGTATCCTGAAATTCCGCCCCGGGTTGAATACCGGCTGACCGAATTAGGTAAAAGCCTGCTTCCACACATCAAATCACTGACTAACTGGGCTATAACAAACTTCGAAGCCATTGAGAAATCAAGGAATAAGTTCAACACGATTTAAATACAACACAAATGAAACTTGTTTTTGCCACAAACAATCAACATAAGTTAAGAGAAATCAGGCACATCCTGGGAGATGAGATTGAACTGCTGGGCCTGACAGATATCGGCTGCACGGAAGACATCCCGGAAACCAGCCCTACCCTGGAAGAAAATGCTTCGCAAAAGGCATTTTACATCTACAACAAATACGGATATAACTGTTTTGCCGATGACACCGGGCTCGAAATTGAAGCCTTAAACGGCGAGCCCGGCGTATACTCGGCCCGCTATGCCGGCGAAGACAAAAACGCGGAGGCCAATATGGAGAAAGTTTTGCATCTGTTAAACGGAACAAAAAACCGCAAAGCCCGTTTTCGAACCGTGATTTCGGTGGTGATAAACGGGAAGGAAACCCGCATGGATGGTATTGTTGACGGAGAAATACTGGAAGAAAAAAAAGGAACCGAAGGCTTTGGCTACGACCCGATCTTCCAACCGGAAGGATACCGGATGAGTTTTGCAGAGATGGATCTGGCCGAAAAAAATAAAATCAGCCACCGGGCCCGGGCCGTGCAAAAATTAGTCGCTTTTCTGAATCGTTGATAAATAACAGGGACTAAGTTACATACCTTTTAACACCAGCAAACAAAAACAACGTGCTCGAGAAAACAAAAGGCATATTCCTGCATTATATCCGCTATTCCGACTCAAGCATTATAGCCCGGATTTACACCGAAAAATTCGGCCAGCAATCCTACATCGTCAACGGGCTAAGGTCGAAAAAGTCTGATCTGAAGATTAACCTCTTCCAGCCCTTGTTCCTGCTCGACCTGGAGGTTTACCACAAGGCCGGACGGAACATCCAGCGGCTGAAAAATGCGCGTATAGCCGTACCGTTCGATCATCTTCCCTTCAACATCATCAAAAGCTCGCAGGCCATTTTTATCGCCGAAATTCTGATGAAGTGCCTGAAGGAAGAAGAAGCCAACCCCGAACTGTTCGATTTTGTGTTTCATGCGGCCCGGCTGCTCGATTTACAGGATGAAGGCATTCCGAATTTCCTGGTCGCTTTTCTGTTTCGCCTGACCCGCTATCTGGGCGTAGCCCCGCAAATGCCAACGCGTCCCGATTTTCGCTTTTTCGATCTGGTGTCAGCTTCATTCAGGCAGGAAGAACCGGTTCACAACCATTTTCTGGGAGCTGAAACAAGCCGGAAGTTTGCTGAACTAGCTCATTTCGAATTGACTGAACTGGAAAAACTTCCGTTGCTGAACCATCACCGGACAGAACTATTGTCGGGCTTACTGGAATATTACCGGATCCATATGGATTTGTCGGGAGAAATAAAATCTTTGGCTGTTTTAAAAGAAGTTTTAAAATAGTCGCCAAGTCTAATTTTTGCGTAAATTTGAAAATTCAAATACAACCCGGCGTTTTTAGTTAAATATGCCGTCTGATTTTTTAATATGGTTCAATCAAAACTTCCTAATACAACGCGCAGCATCTTTTCTTCTGTCAGCAGCCTCATTGAAGAAACGGGCGCACTTGATCTGGCAATCGGAAAAACTGATTTTCCCTGTCCCGATGAGTTAGTTGACCTGGCTGTCAGTTACCTGAAATCAGGCTACAATAACTTTGCCCCGCTGGAAGGGATTTACAAGTTGCGTAAAGAAATTTCGGCCCGTGTTGCCCGCAGCTACGGCTACGAGTATAATCCGCAAACTGAAGTCACCATAACAGCGGGCGCCATTCAGGCCATACACACGGCGATCAGCGCCGTCGTAAAAGAAGAAGATGAAGTCATCGTTTTTGAGCCGGCTTTCGAATCGTATGTTCCTTCAATTATCCTGAACGGAGGAAAGCCGGTCTATGTTCAGCTAAAATCGCCCGGTTTTAAAATTGATTGGGAAGAACTCCGGAAAATGATTACCAGCAAAACCCGGATGATCATCATCAATTCGCCCCATAATCCAACCGGAAGCGTGATGTCGGAAGAAGACATGTTGCAATTGCAGCGACTCACCAACGGCACAAACATCACCATCCTGAGCGACGAGGTTTTTGAATCGATCGTGTTCGACCACCAGGTGCACCACAGTGTGGCCCGTTACCGGAAACTCATTGAACGCAGCTTCATCGTATCGTCGCTGGGCCCCGTATACAACATCAACGGATGGACCATTTCATACTGCCTGGCCCCGGAAAAACTGATGGCAGAATTCCGTAAAATGCAGCAGTTCCAGGTCTATAACGTCAATACCCCGTTTCAGTATGCTTTAGCCGACTATTTGCCGCGGAATTATCCGTCGGAAGAGTTGGCAGAGTACTACCAGGGAAAACGGAACTATTTTATCCGCCTGCTCGAAAACAGCCTGTACAACATTCAACCCGCGCAGGGCGGATACTTCCAACTGATTGACTATTCCAGGTTGTCGGACGAGCCCGATACTGTTTTTGCAGAACGGCTGGCCCGTGATTTTGGCATTGCCACCATGCCGGTTTCAGCCTTTTATCACGAAAAAACCAGGGGACGCTACCTCCGGCTGTGCTTTGCAAAAGACAATGCCCGCCTCGAGCAGGCAACCAACATCCTGCTAAAAATACCCTCCATCATCATTGGTGATTTATAAGCGACTGCCGGACAGGATCCCTGCTCCGCTTCTGCAAAAGATACAGGTGAGCTACCCCGGTAACCCACCTGTATCTTTTTAAAGAGGACAATGCCTTATAGTTCGCGGATTTTAATATTCCTGAACCAAACGGTATAACCGTGGTCCTGCAAACCAATATATCCTTCTTTGGAAATCCCTTCGGTGAAGCCCGGAAAGTTTTTAAACTTACTGTTTTCTACCAGTTCATCCCATTCCTTCGTCCACAAGGTGTAAGAAACAACCTCTGTCCCGTTTTGCCGATGGACCACAGAACCGTCTTTCACGGTAATCACAATGGTGTTCCACGAGCCGGCCGGATGGACCGTTTTCGGATCGGCGGCAATCATGTCGTAAAGAGAACCGGCCAGGTGGCTGGCAATTTTGTTATCCGTCGCATCCACATTATCAAGCACCTGAACCTCGGGCGCCGCGTAATAAATTGGTTTCCCCGGAACTTCGCGAACATTGTAAAAGATTCCCGAATTGGCCATCTTACCAGCCTTCCAGTCAATGGAGAGTTCAAAGTTCTTAAACTTTTTATTGCCAAAAAGAATGTCGCCGTTTGCGCCTTGTCCCGGATTTTTGCCTTCGCCGGTGAAAACTTTCATGGCATCGTCTTCAATCAGCCAGTTAGCAGGCATTTCGGCCCCGTTGCACTGGCGCCAGCCGTCAAAATTTTTCCCGTTGAACAACAACACCCAACCGTTCTTTTTCTCCTTTTTGGATAATTTGTTTACCGGTTGCGAAAATGCCGTAAATGAACAGAATACACTTACAGCCAAAAAGATCAATAATTGATTTTGTTTCATGATGTTAATAAATTACAGGCACTACAATGCCATTCGTTACTTTAGGTTAATTCAGTCCCAAATGTAATATAATTGGACTAAAAATCAGAACCGGTCATGTCCAAAGAATAACTTATAGTCATGGAAAGATGGCATTTATTGGCAAGTCAGCAGTAATCGGTGAACAGTGGTCAGTGGTCAGAAGGCAGAAGTTTAATTTTCACGGCGGGGTGAATCTCTTGTTCTGATTCCATAAGGATAAATGTCCTCTTAGTATCTAATGGTGAATAGCCAACGCGTCTGTCAGGTCACTCAAAGTAATTCCGATTTCACGGATTTTCAACTTTTTATTTTTGAATTGTGGTTCGTTGAATGGTTGATTTTATTTCTCATGCTCATCGATCTTTTTGCCGCAATGGGGGCAGATTTGCCCGGATTTCTTACGCTCAATTTTGTTCATAAAGCCTGCGCTAATCAACCCGGTGGGTAAGGCAACCAATCCGATGCCCATAACGGCAATTAATCCGCTTAGTAGCTTTCCCATTGCCGTAACCGGGTACACATCTCCATATCCCACGGTGGTTAATGTGGCTATTGCCCACCAGAAAGCGGCTAATATATTCGGGAAAGCATCCGGTTGATCTTCTGCTTCCAGGTAATACATGATAAAAGAAGCCATCAGCAGGACGACGAATGCAACAAATGCGGTGACGGCCAGTTCCGATTTTTTCTCTTTAATAACCAAGACGATATTTTTTTCTGAAACAGCCATAACGAATTTCTGAGAAATTTCCGGTTCAATTCTTTAGTGCTTTTAAAAAACGCACCAGCAAGGGCAGCAGGGAATTTTTGTTATTTCCATTTCCAGCCAGGTTGATTATTCCATGAAATATCTAACGATGAAATCAGATCGGCCAGTTCTTCCTTTAGTTTAGAAAACTCCCCCAATCTTGAAGGGATAATTACACTCTCTCCGGTTTTAATTTTAATGAAAAGATTATCAGCAATCTCGTTAATTTCCTGTATCTCGGTAATCTTTATTTTGCCCTCTTGATTATCTGCTTTACTTACAATATAACCATCTTCAAATCCAAGCTCGCTTTCAATTCCAATCCTATTTTGATAATTCTCCTGTATATGCTTCTCATAATGCTTTTTGTACTGTTTACGCTGATATAAAGGATAAAAAATCAGTGTAATGATTGAAAATCCAATAAAGTAATATGATAAAAATCTATCGTCGCTTTGTCTTAAAGTTAATCCAAGCACAAGAAAGCTTATCGTCAACAAAATCCATGTACGAATCCGTTTGTTTTTAATCCGTTTTGATTTTGAAGCAGTATAAAGCTGATATCTCAAAAAATCATCCTTGTCAAGTGTTATTTTATACATGCGGTGTCTCTTTTTTATAGATGCCATTTTACTTATATGTCCACCCAAATATCTTATATTTCAATATCCGGGAGAGATAATATTTATCTTTATTATCTTATGTCCCCAACAGAGGAAGACAGCCACACCATCCCCTGTATCTTTGTTGCTATCTCTTAACATCCCAAAAATCGTTGTGCTGTTTATGTTGAAGGGCGTTCAGGTGTCGTTTTCATTGTTTGGTTATTGTTTGGTGCCAGAAAGTTACAATAATTCTGAACAAATAATTATTGATTACCTGGAAATTATTGTAAGTAAAATAAAAATAGCCTCTGGTTTTTTCAAATCATTTGACGTTCTCTGAACACTCTTTTAATATCGGATTTCCGGGTTACCGTAAATCTTGTATAAAAGCTCAAACGAAGCTCATTTGGCAGATTTAAAACAGATCTTGAAATGAGAAAGAATCCTTGCCTTTTATTTCCTTCAATTTTAATAATTTTAGGCCAACCTAAATAAACCCGAAATTGAAGAATTCGATACCTGATTTGAACACTGAAGCTGGTACGTTTGACTGGAATGAAGAAAATTTCAGCAGGCTGTTTGACATGTACTATTCTTCTCTTTGTTTTTTTGCGAATAAATATTTGGAAGACATGGATCAGGCCCGGTCGCTGGTGCAGGAAGTGTTTGTAGACCTTTGGACCAAACGTGGGCATCTTGCTTTAAAGTATTCCGTAAAATCATATCTCTACACCGCCGTTAAAAACCGGTCGATTGATTATTTGCGTTCGGCCAGTAAACATGTAAAATTATCCTTGGTTGGCGATCAGCAGTTGGAATCACCTTTTCAGGATGCCCTTGAAGAGGCTGAACTAAACGACCGGATCAACAAATCGATTAATGAATTGCCCGAAAAATGCCGGGAAGTGTTTGTATTATGCCGGTTCGAAGGATTAAAGTACAGTCAGGTTGCAGCGAAACTAAACATCTCGGTTAAGACCGTTGAAATGCAAATGGGGATTGCATTAAAAAAAATGCGTGAAAAACTGTCAGACATTCAGTTGGTTAAACTTCTTCTTTGCATTTTTTCAAAAAAAAAGTAGGTTCTTTTACAGGGTAAGCAGGTCGTATTTCGTCTACGGGGTAATTTAACCCACGGCGACATGAACGAAGACAACCATATCGATAGATTAATTGCAAAAGCCCTTTCCGGAAATGCAACTCCCGGCGAAATCGCCGAACTTAACGAGTTGAAAACGGAGTCGTTACACCATTCAGATGCTTATCGGCAAAGCCAAAAAATTTGGCAGCATGCTGAAAACTGGATTTCCAATGCTGATATTCAGCAGGATAAACTCAAAACCCAGGCTGAAATCAATCAGAACCTATTCCGGCAAATCAGGCATAACAAACGCCTGCTAAGCATTTATAAAATTGCTGCCATTCTGGCCTTCCCCATCGCCCTGGCGATAAGCCTTCTTTTTATGAAACAGGGGCAGGAGCATAAGCAAGTCCTGTCAACAATCACCGGGATTACCGCCCCGTTGGGGCATATTGCCAAATGCAGGCTTCCGGATGGCACGGAAGTCTGGATTAACTCAGGATCGACTATGACTTACGATGCTGCCGGCTTTGTTTCCGGTACGCGTGAAGTTAGCCTGGAAGGCGAAGCTTATTTCGAGGTTTCCAAAGATCGGCAGCGAACATTTTTTGTACGTACTCAATTCGCTGATGTAAAAGTTACCGGCACGTCATTCAACGTAAAAGCTCATCCCGATTCCCAATCTTTCGAAACGGTTTTAAGTGAGGGAAGTATTGAACTGGATTTAAAACGGCAAGGACAAGCATTGGTGAAAATGTCGCCGGGCGAGCGGCTTATCTATGAAAAAGCACGGGGCAAGGTATTGGTACAGCAAGTGGATACCGAGCTTTTCTCATCGTGGCGAAATGGCGAGATCATATTCAAAGATGCAACTTTACTTGATTTGGCTAATGAGCTTGAACGGATTTATGGGGTCCGGTTCCGCTTTGAAGACCCGGATATGGCCGCTTACCGCTTCAGGGGGATGTTTAGTTACAGCAACAACCTGATTGAGGCCCTTGAGAAAATTAAAGTAACAGCCCAGGTCAATTATTATATCGCGAATAAAGAAGTATGGCTAAAAAGAAATTAATCAAAACCTAATTCATATGGAATAAAGAACGAAACGTGGCTTAAAAAAGAAGAGGGAATAGGTCGAAGCATTCCCCCTTCAAAAATGAACCGCTACGAATAGCGTAATCAATTTTATTAATTCAACATTCAAATTTATGAAAAAAAAACTTGAACGAGGGAGAACTCATGTTCTCTGGCTAAAAAAACTATGGCTTATGATGAGGTTATGTGTATTGCTGATTTTATTGGCCTCAGTATCAGTTACCGCAAGCGTTTATGCGCAAAATTCGAAACTGACGCTGAAAATGAAGAATTCCAAAATTGCGGATGTTTTTAATTCCATTGAAGAACAATCGGATTATTATTTCTTTTATAACCGCGATCTTTTTGATGATTCCCAATTGGTAAGCGTGGATATCGAGAATAAAAGTGTTACTGAAATTCTGGATGAACTGTTTAAGGGGAAAAATATCAGTTACAAAATTGTTGACCGGAATATTCTGATTGAGGTTAACGCCGGCAAACTGAACCAGATGAACCAGCAAAAGGCCGATATCCGGGGGAAGGTCACCGATTCATCCGGCGCCCCGCTTCCGGGGGTCAGCGTGATGGTAAAGGGAACGACTACCGGAACGATTACCGACTTCGACGGAAACTACCTGCTTTCCAACCTTCCGGTTGACGCTATCCTGGTCTTTTCGTTTGTAGGGATGAAGGGACAGGCAATAAGGGTTGCCGGAGAATCTAATATTAATATTGTATTAGTTGAAGAAACAGTCGATATTGAGCAGGTTGTGGTGATCGGTTATGGTACTCGCCAGCGCAAAAGCGTTATGGGTGCTATTGACCAAGTAGGTTCTGAAGTTTTTAAAAACAGACCTGTGAGCAATGCCATGCAGGCTCTTCAGGGAGCAAGTCCAAACCTGATTATTCAGCAAAGGAATATGAACCCGAACGACAATACGATGAACATCAATGTTCGCGGTGTCAGCTCGATGGCTGGTAGTGATCCTCTCATTGTTATTGACGGGTTGATTTCCGATACAGGGACATTGAATAACCTGAATCCTAACGATATCGAAACTGTTTCGGTACTGAAAGACGCCAGCGCCGCCATTTACGGTTCGCGTTCGGCAAACGGAGTTATTTTAGTAATTACCAAAAAAGGGACCAAAAGCGACAGGCCAATAATACGTTTCAATGAGATGATAGGTAATCAGACGCCCAAAATTCTGTTCCATCCAGTGAATGGATGGGAGAATGCAATGCTTCGTAACCAGGCACTCATCAACGGCGGAGCACAACCCATGTACACGCCCGAAGAAATTCGCGATCTGTATGATCACCGCAGCGAAGAATCATGGTGGTTGGATGAAAACTTGAGAACCGCTTTGCAGCAGTCCTATAATTTAAGCGTATCGGGCGGAACCAACAATACAACCTATATGATTTCCGGAGGTTATTACAAACAGGAAAACAATTTTTTAGGCGATTACTGGCTGAAGCGTTTCAATTTCCGCAGCAATCTTAGTGCCGAGTGGGGAAGAGTAAAACTGACCAACATGATGGCCTATACCCGAAGAGCGGAGCGTACAGTAGCAGGAGGAACAGGCTCTATCATCATCGATTCGTCTCGGATTCCACCCTACTATTTTTACAAGCAGAAGGAAGACGGATTGTATTTCATCAACAACGTTAATACAGAACTTAACCCTCGCGCACAAATGGAACAAGGAGGATATGAAAAGAAAGACGAGGATAATTTCATGGGTAGTGTGGCATTAGATATTAAGATTATTGACGGTTTGAAAGTCAGGGGGGTTGCAGGACTCGACCTCACGCAGCACCATCGTTTTCGTCGCTGGCAACAGGTGCCGCTCTATAACTGGCCCGATAAAACGTTTGCCAGATATCTCAACGCCACCCGGAGAACGGATGATTACAATAATAAGAGGTACACGTTAAGTACGCAATTAATGATTGATTTCGACCGCACCTTCAATTCTGTGCATCAGATTACAGCCTTATTGGGAGCTTCAAACGAATCGTTTACCCGCGAAGACAGTCAGGTCATGTGGAGATATACCGATGAAGATTTAGGACTTCCCACAACAGAACTATCGGAACAGGTTCCAGGAGATAACTGGAATACCCCTTACGGAACTGATATGTCCAGTATCACATCCGTGTTTGGACGCTTTGGATACAATTATCAGGAAAAATATTACGGAGAATTTACATTCCGTTACGATGCCTCGTCGAAATTCCCTAAAGACAATCGTTGGGGTTTCTTTCCTTCATTCTCTGCCGGGTGGAGAATTTCAGAAGAGGATTTTCTCGATTTTTATAAACAAAATATAGGAAATCTAAAAATTCGTGGTACTTATGGAGTATTAGGAAATCAAAACGTGAATAATTATGCATTTTACACGGTTTACCAAATGAGAGGAAACCGTTATGCGTTCAATAATTCAACCGTCCCCGGTATTGATTATACTTTGGGCAACGAGAAGTTGACCTGGGAAATATCAGCAACTTTCAATATCGGTATAGATGCAACATTCTTCAAAAACAGATTGAACCTGTCGTTAGACTATTTCGACCGGCGTACATCGGACATTTTGCTTCCGCCGATAGTTCCTTCAGCATTCGGAACCAATGCAGCATATGAAAATATTGGGGAAATGAAAAACTGCGGATGGGAAGCTAACTTTGGTTATCATTTAGCCACAGGTAATGTTAGTCATCGTTTCAACTTCAACGTGGCCGATCAGAAAAACAAAGTAACTAAGTACGGTGATCCTACTATCCGCAGCAGCGACCAGATGTATAGCATCGTACAGGAAGGATATGCGCTGGGTTCGTATTTCGGCTACAAAACTGCCGGATTTTTCCAGTCATACGAAGAGATAGCCAACAGCGTTGTACCTCTTGGCTTTGATGTGCATCCGGGAGACGTAAAATATATAGACAGCAATGGGGATGGAATGATCACAGACGCTGACCGAGTTGTTTATGGCAACGCCTTCCCGAGATATACGTTTGGTTTTACGTATGACGTTGCATGGAAGGGTTTTGATTTCAGTATGATCGTACAGGGCGTAGGTAAACGAGACCAGTATATCAGGGGCGAACTTTTGGAGCCGTTTCATGAAGGTTATTCCCAAAGTATTTACAAACACCAGTTAGATTTCTGGACTCCTGAAAACCCTAATGCAAGATATCCACGTTTGACTGGACCCAGCTCGTCGTCGAACAACAACAACTGGCAAAGGAAAGGTTCGGATATATATATGTTGAACGCGGCTTACCTCCGGTTGAAAAACATACAGTTGGGCTATACATTACCGCAGAATTTCACCTCACGATATGGCATTACAAGGACGCGTGTAAGCCTCAACGCTCAGAACGTGTTCACTTTGTGCGAAAATTCATTCGTCGATCCAGAATCGACCGAATACGGCAACGATATGGGCGGTAGAGATGGGAGCGGTGTAAATGCAAGTAGCGGCCGTAACTTCCCGCCTTTGAAATATTACGGAATAGGATTAGAATTGGATTTTTAAAACAAGTACCAGATGAAAAAAGAAATTGTAAAATTTTATATCATAGCAATAGTGGCGGCATTTTTTTCATGTAATCCATTGGACCTTACCCCCACTGACAGGATTACCGATGTTAGTTACTGGACGTCGGCTGAAAAAGCGGAAGCCGTGTTGAATCAAGCTTACAGTCAGATGTATACTGCCAGTTATTACTTTAATACGGAATGTTTGTCGGATAACCTCTATCAGAGAAACTTTTCCAACGAAAAACAAATTTCTTCAGGACAAGCCGACGCGGCGAATGGTCGATTCGCGAGCGAATGGAGGGATTGTTATGCGGGTATCAAATACTGCCATATCTTTCTCAAAAATGTGGATCTTGTGACGATGGACGAAACAGTTAGAGAACGCATGAAGGCAGAAGCCCGTTTTATCCGGGCATTCTTGTATTTCCGCCTTGCCAACTGGTATGGTGCAGTACCTTGGTTCGATTACGACCCGACGTTGGAAGAAACAAAGACCATTTCGCGTACACCTAAAGATGAGGTGGTTTCCTGGGTCCGGGAGGAATTGAATGAGATGATGACCAAACTTCCCACCAAGCAGCAATATGCCGCTTCCGATAACGGACGTATTACTCGTGGAGCAGCTGCAACTTTGCTGGCGCGTACGTATCTCTACGAAAACGATTGGCGGAACGTGGCGAATGTCTGCGAAAAAATCATTGCTGGAGATTATGGACAGTATTCGCTTTTCAAAAGTAATAATGTGAATATCAGTAGTTACGAAGGACTTTTCCTGCCACAAAACGAATACAATAACGAAGTGATACTCGACATCAGTTATGTTCCCGCAATCAGAACATGGGACACTTATCGCGACGCAATACCGCTTACGGTAGGCGGTCGTGTCAATTCTTTTGCTCCCACGCAGGATTTGGTGGACGATTATATCATGCAGAATGGAAGAGCAATCAATGAATCCGGATCCGGATATCCTACCAACCCCACCAACACTACCATGTATCAAAACCGGGACCCGCGTTTTGCGCAAACCATTGTTCACCACGGCTATAATTGGAAAAACCCCAACAATACCATTTCCACAATAAATGTAACGGGGGCAGGAGCGGGCAACAATGCATATACGCCAAGCAGCAACTCCACCTCTACCGGTTATTTCCTCAGAAAATGGTACGATCCTACAGCGCCATTGAGTGATATTGCATCGGGTCTTAACCTGATACTGATGCGTTATGCCGACGTATTGCTGATGTATGCCGAAGCAAAGAATGAACTGAATGAGATGAACAATGTAGTATGGGACATGACCATCCGCCCCATCCGCGAACGAGCTGGATTCACTGATGATTATGCATTGGATTATAATATTTCGTGGAATATGCGGCAGGTTATCCGACGCGAACGTCGCTGCGAACTGGTAATGGAAGGAACAAGGATTCACGACATCAGGCGGTGGAAGACAGCCGAAATAGTTCTTAATACTACCCCGCGTGGAGCGTCCTGGTCAACAATTACATTAGATGCGCGGAGATTCAATGCAGCTCGCGACTACCTGTGGCCCGTACCTCAGGCGGAAAAGGATATTAATCCAAATCTTGGACAAAATTCTGGTTATTAATGTATTCAATTGTAAAAAAAATGATAAATATGAATCCAGGAATTTTTCGAATAACCATTATGGCAGCCTTGATATTCTCATTTTCAGGCTGTAGCATGGATCAGGAAGTGACAGATGTGTTCGACCTGAGTGTATCGCAAATAGAGCATTTGTATCAACCCGAAAACGGGAAGAGCATTCAGTTATCGGCTTCATCACAGACACCCCAAGTACGTTTCGAGTGGGAGCCCGCCATGGCTAACGACAACGGCATGGTGCTATATGAACTTAAATTTGACAAAGCTAATGGCGACTTTTCAAATCCGATTGCCGTCTTCCCTTCGAACAATAATGGAAAAAACAACTTTTTCGACATTGGGCACAAGGATTTGAATCGTCTTGCTGCGTCCGCAGATATTGAATCAAACGAGTGGGGTATACTTAAGTGGACGGTATTTGCATCAAAAGGAATCAATCCGGTAAAAGCCGATCTTGAATATACGCTTATCGTAAAACGATTGGCAGGTATCACGCCTCCCGATGCGGTTTATCTTACCGGAGCTGCGACGGAGGCAGGCGATAACCTTGCTGACGCTCTTATCATGAAACAAATTGCCGACGGTGAATGTGAATTGTTCACCCTTCTGATGGCAGGGCAAACCTTCAGGTTTGTGGATGCAACAGTTGGAAGCCCAACTGTCTATGGTTTGGTAGGACAAGAAACTCTTGTAGAAGATCAGAGCGGATCATGTACTGTTGCAACAACCGGAGTTTACAGAATCAACCTTGATTTTAATTCAGCAGTTGTCAAATTTAGCGAAGTAGCAAGAGTATGTCTTTTTCCCAACGCTGCGCAGTCATACGTCGATATGACTTACGCTGGTTTTGGCGTTTGGGAATTAGTTGACCATGAGTTCGACTATGGAGCAGGCGACTATGGTAATACCGACGACCGATACAAATTCCGTATGGTCTATGCCATTGGACATCCAACCGGAGGACCTGACCACGCAATTACCGAATGGAGGACACTGTTGCCTAACGACTCCAAGCCGGGTCCAACTCCTACAATCGCGTGGTATTATATGGAGGAAAGGCTCACCCCCCACCCTTTGCAACAATGGACAAACAACGAAATATGGAAGCGCGAAGGAGCCACTTGGAATGGAGCCAAATATAATGCTAAATTCATTTTAAAACCCGATGCTCCTTATACCCATACATTTGTCAGGACAGAAATGTGATAATCATTAATTTAAAACAAGCCTTATGAAATTTTTATTAAAAAAATCGATGATTTTGGCGGCATTGGCTATTGCATTTGCGACCTCTTGCAGCGATGATAAATTGTTGTTTAGTCTGACAGAGGTAAACGATCTTTTTGAACCGACAGATCAGAAAGCAATAGTTTTAAAGCCTGTGCCTTCGGTATTTTTCACATGGGAAGCGTGTGATCCCGAAAAAAGCGGGACAGTGGTGTACTATCTTGTCATCGACAGAGCAGACGGCGATTTCTCTAATCCGTTATACAAAGTTCTTTCCGAAAGTAATGGAACGAGAAACTTTGCACTCGTGTCACATACTCGGTTGGACAATATAGCGAAAATGGCAGGAGCGGTGAAGGGAGCTGACTGTCTGCTCAAATGGACGGTTCTTTCCAAAAAAGGAACGGAAATTATGAAAGCCGCTAAGGAACACAGACTTATTGTTACCCGTATGGCAGAATATGATTATATCGACTTGCCATTTGAACTTTATATGTCAGGAGCAGCAGCTGATATCGAAGCAGCCTATTCTTTTATGAATTCTGTAGAGTCTTTGAGAATAGAAAAAAGAAATGAAGAAGATGAAGATGCTATAGTAGAAGAATACGTACCGGAAATGGTTGGTGACGCCCTTAAGATGACAAAAGTGGCTGATGGCGTTTTTGAAGGTATTGCCTCATTTACTAAAGGGGAGCCGCTTCAGTTCAAAGAAGCTGTCAACGGAGAATCGCGTACTTTTTATCTCGACGACGGACTGATTAATGAAGCTGTGGCGGCAGCGTGCGATACGACCGGAGTTTTCAAGTTAACCGTTGATTTTAACAATAGAAGTTATTCTTACTCCCCGGCTGTGCGTGTATTCATCTATATTTCAGGTCCAAATTATGAATGTGAATTGGGCTATCAGGATCTTGGAGTCTGGGGGTTGACAAATTATCGATTTGGGTCAGGAGCAAACAGCAGTACCGATGACCGTTACAAATTTCGTATGCTCACTCCTTCAGGTAGAAAAACCGAATGGAGATGCGTATACAGACATAACGCAAAACCCGGCAGTAATCCGCCTGTAAATTATTATCACATGTGGCAGTACCCTAACATAGATCAATGGGCTCAATGGCCCATTGCTCCGGGTGAAAGTGCGACTACTGATCAATGGGTTTGGAAACATCCAACAACTCTTAATACCACAAATGGTAACTGGAGTACCAGAAGGCATACCGTTACGTTTATGCTCAGCTTCACTGAAGGAGAACCGCATAGGCACACGTTTAGCAGCACCGCCCCATAATTTATGTATGTTTATTAAAAATCATCAATATGAAAAAATATTGTTTTTTGCTCATATCAGCCATAATGATACTTTCATCATGCGAAGAAAAAGATGATGCAATTGTTGTCGAAACTCTGCCGCCTGTAGATTTTTCACTGGCAGTCGATATTTCTACCAAAACGTTGTGCGAATACTTTTGGAATGATAACCGTCAGTATTTTAACAGCGCCACCAATACCGATAACTGGGAAAATAATTATTGGCCTCAGGCACACGCCTTGGATGTATTGACGGACGCCTATCTCAGGACGGGCGACAACACTTATTTGTACTATTTCAACAATTGGTTGGATGGAGTTCGCAGAGCAAACGGAGGAAGGTGGACTAATCCTTATATTGACGATATGCAATGGATTGCTTTGGCGGCGTTTCGCGCCTATAAGGCAACAGGCAAAGATGCTTTCTTAGACCTCTGCTGGCAGGTATGGGAAGGCGACGATCGTTGGCCCCCTTCTGATCTCGCCGGCAGAGCCGGTATTAGAAACGCCTGGACAGAAGGTGCGAAAAACGGCTACGGGGGGTTCTTTTGGAATGCCGCCAATGAATGGCGACTCTCTAAAAATGCCTGTTCCAATGCTCCGGCTGCCATCTTTACCGCATGGTTGTATAATGAGTTTAACACTGAAGAATATCGGGAATGGGCACTCAAAATCTACGAGTGGCAAAAGGATTACCTTTTCAACCCCATTACAGGTGCAGTCGGCGACGCTTTAGATGCCAGTGACATGTCAGTGACATGGTCGTCAAACTTCACTTACAATCAGGGAACATTTTTGGGCGCTGCGCTCGAATTGTACAAAATCACCGGAGAACGGTCCTATCTCAGCGACGCCTGCAAGGCTGCCGATTTTACTATGAACAGCCTAAGTAATACCACTGATCAGTTGCTTAGAAACGAAGGTAGCGGTGATGGCGCTTTGTTTAAAGGAATTTTTGTTCGTTACTTCGTAAAATTAATCATGCAGAATGATCTCAACGAAAGAGACCGCAGTCGTTACATCAGATTCCTGAAACACAATGGAGAAACGTTGTGGAGAGAAGGACTCAGTCCAGATTTTCTGATAGGCCCGTACTGGAAAGAGAAACCTCAATTACACACAGGGCTTAACGAACAGTTGAGCGGCTGTATGCTGTTTGAAGCGCTTGCCATGTTGCAAGAAAAAGGATATTTCGAATAATTCAAATCATTAAAAAAAGGCACATGAATTTTTTAAATTTTTTAGTAGTATTATTCATATTCTTTGTATTCAATTCATGCAAAGAGGATATGTTAAAGGATGCACCCGTTTCAACGGAAATTCTCCTTCTGACTCCCACAGACTTTAGTTCCTTAAAAATAGAAACTATGCCCAAGGCTTCACTGCTTTTTTCCTGGGAAGCCGCAATCGGAAGCGATGTGACATACTCGGTTGTTTTTGACAAAACTGATGAGGATTTTTCCAACCCTGTTCAAACGGTCATTTCCGACGATAACGGCAAAAAAACATATGTGAGCATATCCCGTGCAAAAATGGATGAAATAGCCGGATTGATGGGAATTGCTGTTGAGGGAACAGGAAGTTTTAAATGGACGGTATTCGCGCAAAGAGGAAACGAAATCATTAAAGTCGAAAAAAGTCGTACGATAAGTGTTACGCGATCGGTCTTTGACGTATATGGAAGTCTTTCTGCAGGCGTTTATCTTACCGGTGCAGGAACCGAAGCAGGAGACGACATTGCCAAAGCGATGGTCCTGAAATCTATTGTTAACGGCGAATATGAGATTTATACCCAATTAACAGCAGGACAAACGTATTTCTTTGTCAACAAAACATCGGACGCATCGCGTACATTTTACACGGAGGATGGGCAGCTTAGAGAAGGTGACCAGAAATCCACGATGGGTCAATCCGGTATTTACAGAGTTTATCTCAATTTCAATACCGGGGTTTGCACCTACACTGAAATCACGAAGGTAAGCTTCTACCTCAACGCCTCGCAAATCTCGGTAGAATTGCCCTACATTGGTTTTGGCGTTTGGGGGATAGATAACACCTTCTCCGGGCTATCAGGTACCAATAATACCGACAGAAGATACAAATTCCAAATGGAAAGCGCCACAGGCGAAACCGAATGGCAGGCAGAAATGCCCAGCGATGGTGCACCGAACGGCCTCGCACCCTATTATTTCATGCGGGAAGTGGAATCTTCGATCGATGGTGATTTATGGACAGGTCCTGCAAACTGGAATAATTCCTGGGGTATAGTGTTTATGCTGAAATCCGATGCTCCCTATACGCACAGTTTGTTACAGAAAAATCAAACCTATGCTTATGGACCGGATGCGGTCGATTGGTCGTTGGCAGCCGATAAAAGTAATGCAGCGTTGATTGACTACTTTTGGAATCCGAGACTCAAATATCTTAACGCTGCAACCAACATCGATCACTTTAACGGCAATTACTGGCCCCAGGCGCATGGTTTGGATGTGTTGGTAGATGCATACCTTCGGACGGGCGATAATTTTTACAGAAATTATATGGATATGTGGTGTGAAGGAGTTCGTGCAGGAAACGGGCATAAGTGGACAAACGATTTTATTGACGATATGGAGTGGATTGGCATTGCTGCAATTCGTGCCTACAAAGCAACCGGCGATGCAAAGTTCTTGCAAGTATGTAGGGAAGTGTGGGACGGAACCACAGATGTCATCCCCTATACCCCTCACCCTTTAAATGGTATGCCAACCAGTGCCCCTAACAATGGTTATTATGGTATCAAAAGAGCATGGGTGGATGACAATCTAGGGGGAATTGCATGGAAGTCTGATCAAATTCACACCAGAAACGCCTGTTCCAACGCTCCTGCTGCCATCGTTGCTGCATTGCTGTATCAGGAGTTTGGTGACGAAGAAGATTTGGCGTGGGCCCATAAAATCTACGATTGGCAAAGGGCAAGATTGTTCAAGCCATCAAGTGGGAACGTTAGTGATAACATACGCTGGAGCAGTTATCTCACTACAAATACATTAACTGAGGGTATAACCTCCCCTACGGTCGCTGAAGGTACCGGTACTCTCACCTACAATCAGGGTACTTTTATTGGTATCGCAGTAGAATTGTACAAAATCACGGGTGAAACCAGGTACCTCAGCGATGCTATGGCAGCCGCCAATCAGGTGTTAAACACTAAAAGTACCAATAATGTGATCAGTTCTGAAACCAGTAATACCAATAGTGATAATGCAATGTTTAAAGGAATTTTTATCCGTTGGTTTACTCAGTTGATTATATGCGACGGTATCAGTGAACCTGTCCGTCAACGTTACATCTCATGGTTGATCAACAATGGCGGATCATTGTGGACTGTCGGAAGAAATGAGAAAAATTGGCTAAGTGGTAACTGGAGAGGTGCACCTACCGACCCATTGCTATTTACCGCGCAGTTGAGCGGCTGTATGTTGTTCGAGGCGTTGGCAATGTTGGAGGATAAAGGATATTTCTAACCGTCAAACAAATGATGAGGCTGTCTCAAAAGAGTTCAGCCTCTTTTTTGAGATGTCGGGCATGACAATAAGCTGGCATGATGCAAGTTCCTGCATGTGTTGGGGTGATAGGAAATATTAGCGATTGCAAGGATGTCAGAGGAACCCCTGAATCTGGAGGAAGCCATCAGAAAACTTGATGTACTGTTGAACAGAACCCCGATACAAGGCTGATTTGGGAGAGCAACCGAGTCATGGAATGAGAACGCCCAAAATTCAACCGTAGTCCCATACAGTAAATCAAGCGCCGCTTCGCAGGGCATTGGCTGATCCTAAAATGGTCGTGTTTTCGCTGGCCTTTTTATAACGCCCTTTAAGGAATAAAACTGACATCTGGACGGGGCGTCTCCCCCTGCTCGCGCCGGTTTGTAACCGGTGTGCCATTAGGCAGAATCGAATCTTATCTGCGAAAGATAAAAACACAAATTACAAACCGGTCAGCAGGAGGGTATTTTAATCAGGGCAAACGATATCATCTTTAGCACTCAACCAGAAAACCTGTTTGCGGTGACAGATGCTGTTGGCACAAATCTTTGTCAGCCGGATCAAAAGCGGACCTTCGGAATTTGTAAAGAGAAGTCGCAAAACTTATACGGAGAAGTGCGAAAACTTATAAAGAGGAGTTCGGAAACTTCTAAAGAGAAGTGATCGATACAAATACGGAGAAGTTTTGAAACTTCTAAAGAGAAGTTTGCTGACTTATACGGAGAAGTTTGAATGTATCTATTCAACCGGCTGGGTTTGGCCAGATTCAGAGGTATAAAACCCGGGACCACATGATGGCCCCGGGGATATAAAAGCATTTAGCGGGGAGAGAAGCTTGCTTTGGCAATAGCCTCTTTCATCTCCTTGCCCGGCCGGAAGCGAATGTTGACTCCCTTGATCTTGTCGGGCGAAGATTCGGCTTCGGTGTCTGTGCCTTCGCTGTTTACAGTTAACTGGAAGGTTCCCCAGTCGCCCATTTGCACCGTGTAGCCATCCAAAAGCGTACTCAGGATAACCGACTGCAACTCATCGATGACCAGGCTTGCTTCTCCTCTGCTTAAGGTCGTGTTTTTGGCCAAAGCTTCGGCGATTTCTTTCACACTTTTTTGTCCTATCCGCTTGGGAGAGATGTACCATTTTCGGGCTCCTTCAGGATCCCGCGGATTGATCCGCTGAACTTTTTTATATAAAATTGACATGATATTCTTTTTTAATTGACGATTTTGTGTTAAAAAGGTACAGGAAGCAGCTAACCGAAAGCTTAGGCTTCCCGGAATAACCGCTGAGGTACCCCGCTCGCGACAAACATGTACCGGGCAGGGGTAAAACGAAACAATCGCGAACGGAGCAGGTCATTTGATTGAAAGGCCATGATGAATGGTTTTTATTAAATCAAGTAAAAAGTTATGAATTATTACTTAAATAAACAATAGAATTATTCAATTTATGTTTCAAACAGATTTTGCGTGATCTGTTTGAAAGGTTTTGATACTATTAAAACCTTTGATCCGGGAATGACCGCTTCTACCGGGAGAGCAGATGGCTAAAACGGGCCGTTTGAGCTTAAACGGAACAAGTCGGCCTATGCCATGAGTCCCCTTCATCTTAAAACAAACCCGGCCTGTTTTAACGGCATCACTTGTTAAAATACCGAAATGCCCTATCATTTCAGTCAATTTGTCGGTTGTTGTACCTTCCGGCGAGCCGTATTTTTAAACTGATTTTTTTGAACGTCAACCTGATATTTATGAAAGAAAGATTTATGTTGCTGGCATGCTGCCTCTTTTTGCTCTCGTGCGTAACCGGCAAACCCAAAAACGAAATGCT
The DNA here is from genome assembly GCF_049347105.1 of Gaoshiqia hydrogeniformans. Classification (GTDB taxonomy): domain Bacteria; phylum Bacteroidota; class Bacteroidia; order Bacteroidales; family Prolixibacteraceae; genus Gaoshiqia; species Gaoshiqia hydrogeniformans. The sequence continues at coordinate 4,018,146 of NZ_CP186334.1, read as the reverse complement.
CCTGAAACTTTGGTACGATAAGCCGGCTTCTGAATGGGAAGAAGCGCTCCCGATTGACAATGGCCGCCTGGGGGCGATGATCTTGTACGATTTGGAAACCGAAGCCGGTAAAAGTTACCTTTTTTCAGCGATCTAGTGTTGTCAACGCTTAAATGGCATATAGTCACGCCGTCCGGCAGTTGCCGGATCGGTATCTGTTCAGAAATGGGATCCTGAAACAAGTTCAGGATGACTCGATTACGACGGAGCAGCGTTAACTTGACACCAGAGACAAAACTTAATGGAATACTTTCGTGACTTCGTATTGAAGAAGACTTGTCAGAGTAGAATCAAACTTGAAAACAGGAACCAATGAAATCCGTTAATAAAATCATGATCATGTTGTTTGCCGGACTGCTGTTGTTGGCGCCGGCCTATGCACAGGTCAAAACGACCCTGGTGGTTGCCCTCGACGGCAGCGGCGATTACTCCAGTATCCAGGAAGCTGTAACAGCTTGCGGCGCTTTTCCTGCCGGACAGAAAGAAATTTTCATCAAAAACGGACCTATCACGAAAAGGTGCTGGTCGATTCGTTTCATGCCAACATCACCTTGCGGGGAGAAAGCCGGGAGAATACCATCATTACCAACGGCGACCACGCCGGGCAGCCCGGAATTGGCACCTTCAACAGTTACACGTTGAAAGTGGCCGGAGACCATATTCGCCTTGAAAACCTGACTGTTGAAAACTCGGCCGGCGAAGTGGGGCAGGCCGTGGCCCTGCATGTGGAGGGAGATTATTTTCTGGTGGTGAACTGCCGGATTCTGGGAAACCAGGATACCCTGTATGCAGCGGGGCAAAAAAGCCGGCAGTATTACCGGGATTGCTTCATTTCGGGAACCACTGATTTTATTTTCGGGGCAGCCACGGCCGTGTTCGACGATTGCCGGATTCACAGCCGGAAAAACTCGTACATCACGGCAGCCAGCACCCCGCAAGGCAACGCGTTCGGCTATGTGTTCCGAAATTGCAAACTGACCGCCGAACCGGGCGTGGATAAAGTTTACCTGGGGCGTCCGTGGCGCGACTTTGCCCGTACGGTGTTTATCGGTTGTGAGATGGGCAGCCACATTGCCGCCGAAGGCTGGCACAACTGGGAAAAACCCGAACGGGAAATGACCAGCTTTTATGCCGAATACAACAGTAGCGGCCCCGGGGCGAAAACAGCCGGGCGGGTAGCATGGTCGCACCAGCTCACCAAAAAAGAAATCCGGAACTATACCTTTGAGCAGTTCTTCAACTACTGTTCCGAATGGGCAATAACACCGGATGCAAACTGATTGGTTGTCAATTTATACAAAACGAAATATGAAAACGTTGACCCTTTTGTTTATCATTTTAATGGCCGCGCTGATTTCAAGCGCCAAAGTTTATAACCTTGCGGAGATGGGAGCCGATAAACAAGGCATTGAAAAATGTACATCCATCATTCATCAGGCCATTGAGCAGGCTGCAGCCGACGGCGGGGGAACAATCTTTTTTCCGGCCGGGAACTACCTCACCGGGCCCATCCATCTAAAAAGCAACATCACCCTCGAGCTCGAAGCCGGCGCGTTTGTCCGGTTTTCGCCCGACTTTGACGATTACCTGCCTTATGTGCGGGTGCGTTACGAAGGGATTTTCATGAAGACTTTTTCGCCTTTAATTTATGCGGTTGGAGCCGAAAATATTGCCATCAAAGGCGAGGGGACGATCGACGGGAACGGGAAAGTTTGGTGGACTTCCATCATGGATATCATGATTGATGTGCGGGGCAACAGTAAAGTCTCCAAACCTAATAAATACCAGCAACAATGGGTGAAGGAAAACCCGGATTTGGTTGACAGCAAATACGGCCGAAACCAATTCTTCCGTCCGCCTTTTATTCAGTTTATCGAATGTGAAAACATCAATATTGAAGGCATCACGATTAAAAATTCGCCGTTTTGGACGGTTAACCCGGTTGGCTGCAACGATGTCCGCATCAGTGGGATTTCAATTTTCAACCCCGACGACGGTTACAATACCGATGGCATCAACCCTTCGTCGTGCAGCAATGTACGCATTTCCGACTGTTTTATCAGCGTGGGCGACGATTGCATCACCATCAAATCGGGCCGCGATGAATACGGCCGCGAGTACGGCCGCCCTTGCGAAAACATTACGGTGACCAACTGCGTGATGCTGGCCCGGCACGGGGGCGTGGTGATTGGAAGCGAAATGTCGGGCGGCGTAAAGAATGTGACCATCTCCAATTGCGTGTTTGACGGGACTGACAATGGGATCCGTTTAAAATCGGCCCGCGGTCGCGGTGGTGTGGTCGAGAATATCCGGATCAGCAATATTGTGATGCGCGATATCCGTAAAATCGGGTTTATTTTCGACCTGTTTTACGACAAAGGTACCCAGGTAGAACCGGTGACCGAGCGGACCCCGATTTTCAGAAACATCCACATTAGCGATGTAACCGGCGTTGGGGTGCAAAAAGTGGGTGAATTGACCGGGATTGAAGAAATGCCGGTCAATGAAATCTCGTTCAGCAACATCGCCGTGAAAGGCCAACAGGGATTTATTGCCCAACGGGGAACGAACCTGCATTTTTCGAACGTGGATATTGCTGTGGAAGAAGGGCCATCCCTGTCGTTTGCCGATTGCCACCAGGTGGTGTTAAACGATGTCCGCTCCGGGAAACCCTTGAACAATCAGCCGGTCATTGAGATTGTCGCCTCCAGCCAGGTGCTGGTTCATAATTGTTATCAAATGGTTCCGGCCGATATTTTCACGCAGATCAGCCAAAGCCAGGTGCTTTTCGGTACAAACTTTCTGGACCATGTGAAGCAGCCGAAACTTGAAAAATAAGTTTGAAAATGATAAAGATTCAGGCAATTCAAAATCACATGATTAAAAAAGCATGGCTTGGCATGATGTTGCTTAGCCATACTTTTTTTTCGTTTTCGCAGGAATACCTGCCGCTTTGGCCCGGGGCGAAGATGCCTAATTCGAAGGGTTTGACACTGGAACGGATCGAAGAGCGGGAGCGGATAACGCAGATTGACGTGCCCGGCATGTCCGTTTTTCTGAGCTCGAAAGAGGAAAATACAGGGGCTGCCGTGCTGATTTTCCCGCCGGGAGGCTACCAAAAGATGGCTTACAATATAGCCGGTTTGCAGCTGGCCAAGTGGTTCAACACCTTTGGCGTGAACGCCTTTGTGGTGCTCTACCGTTTGCCCACTTCGCCCGATTTGAAAGAGCCCGCTTTTGGCCCCGTTACTGACGGGCAACGTGCCTTGAAACTGGTTCGCGCCCACGCCCCGAACTGGGGCATCAACCCGGATCGGATAGGCGTTATGGGCTGCTCGGCCGGTGGTGGTTTAACTGCGAATATGGCCACCTTCACGACAGATTATGCCGCTATCGGCGACTCGCTGGATAGCGTTTCGGTGAGGCCTGATTTTCAGATTATAGTTTCCGGGGCCATCAGTATGAAACTGGATGCGCACCAGGGAAGCCACGATGCGCTGTTGGGGAAAACGGCCGATGAGAAGCTCGAAGCCCTGTTTTCGGGCGAGTTGAACGTAACCGCCCAAACGTCGCCGGCTTTTATTACCTGCGCCGCCAACGACCCCGTGGTGAACCCGATGAACAGCCTGCGCTATTTCGAAGCGCTGCAAAAAGCGGGCGTGTCGTCGTGTTTGCATATTTTCCCAAAAGGTGAGCACAGCATCGCTTTGCGCAACAATCCCGGCTCAACCAACCTGTGGACCAGCCTCTGCGAAGCCTGGCTGAAAGAATTGGGAATAACAGAGGAGAACAAATGAACTGTCGCATTTAAGCAACTTTATCAAATACGTTTTCTGTTTCTGATAAAATTGTCCCAACCCGATGTAAAGCATACTCAGGAGAAAGTTACAGGCAGCAAATCAACTCAACGAAGAGTTCATCACCATAAATAAACAGCCTGCTTGGCGAGACCGATTCTTTTCAAAAACGATTTTCGGTACATGACAGCTTTTCAGAACGAATTTTGGTATTGAAGTGATTATATTTGTTACGCGTTAAGCGATAAAACCGACATTAACCGTGCCTCCTCAATCGGATTGTCTTTTGGAAGAAGATTTAAAAATATCAGATTTTCAACTTGCTTCATCGGTGAAAAGAGATGATCATGCGGCATTTGACCGGTTGTTTCATCGATACGGGCCGTCGCTGTTTTCGTTTGTCGCGGGCATACTTAAAGATGAATATGAAGCGGAAGAAGCAGTGCAGGAAGTCTTTTTAAAGTTATGGGAAAAAAGAAAAGAACTGGATACCGGCCTGTCGCTTAAAGCCTACCTGTTTACCATTGCCGTAAACATGGCCCGCAAATATTACCGCAAAAAGCTGCAGGAAGAAAAGTACAAACAGGAGCTGGCGCTGGAATTAAAGTTTAGCAGCAGTTCGGATGTCAGCACGGCCGATTTTAAGAACCTGCTCGGGCATATCGACCGGATCATTGAGTTGCTTCCGCCGGCCCGGCGCGAAATTTTTATTTTAAGCAGGAAGCAGGGCTTAAAGAACCCGGAAATTGCAGCGAAATTAAACCTGTCTGAACAAACTGTAAAAAACCAGTTGGCGGCTGCCCAAAAATTCTTACGCGCCGAGGCATCGAAACACGATCTGTGGCCCGGCGGATTATACCTGTTGACATTTTTTTTCACCGGACATAGTACGTTTTCTTTTCTTGCGGATATAACAGTAAAGCAAGACGAAGAAAATGAAATTTGATTCAACCATCCTAAAGAAATATCTGAGCGGAAAATTTTCACTGAACGATAAGGCCATTGTTGATGAATATTTTGCTGATGATCAATATACCAGCCTGTTGGATGCCGGGTTGAACGAATACTGGAATTCCTGCTCCGGGAAAACTCCAGCTAAGGATCTTAATCCCTTGCTCCAAAAAATCAATCACCGGATACTTCTTCAGTCTGCTCCAAAAACGAGTAAGCTTAGCCTGCTCTGGCAATTTTATTCGCGGGTGGCAGCCATTCTGCTTTTGCCGGTCCTCATCCTGTCGGTTTATCTGATGCTTCAGAACGAGGATGTTGTTTCGGATGCGGCTTCTTTTATCGAAGTTCATTCGCCCTACGGCTCCCGGACTAAATTTTCGTTGCCCGACGGTTCAACCGGATGGTTAAACGGCGGCTCATTGATCCGGTATCCGGTTCAGTTTGGGGCCGAGCGAAAAGTTGTTCTCGATGGCGAAGCTTTCTTCGAGGTGGTCAAAAATCCTCAATCTCCCTTTATTGTCGATGCCACTTCACTGCAAATCAAGGTTCTCGGAACATCGTTTAATGTTGTTGCCTACGAAGTCGATTCGATTTCGGAGGTTGTTGTGGCTTCGGGCAAAGTTGAAGTTACGGGCGAAGGACAACGGTTTAAACAGGTGTTGCTCCCGTCGGAAAGGCTGATCTGTAACCGGGTAAATCATCAGTTAAGCAAATCCAATGTTTATATTGAGAATTATACGTCCTGGAAATCAGGTCAGTTGATGTTTTTGAATGATAAGCTCGACGAAGTTGTCAGGAAACTGTCACGGTATTATCATGTCGATATTGAAGTTCAGGCAGATGTACGCCGGACACAGCAATTCCGGGCGATCATGCAACACGAGAGCATCGATGAAGTCCTCCGTTACATGAAACTGACGATGGACATTGATTACATCATCAGCGAACGGACGGCCGGCGAGGACGATCTGCTATCGAAAAGAAAGATTGTCATTACAAAAAAATCCTAAAAACTGAAAATGCCTATGAAATAAATATCCTGAAATATAAGATCAAAAAAAGGAAGTGCGGCAAACACTTCCTTCCAATTGATTAGCGAGTTTCCACATGATTTTAACTCTACTAAAAATTCAAATTTATGAAAAAAAAACGAATTGGCCGGGCCGGTGAAAACTGGCCGCTAAAAAAAATTTTACGTACAATGAAACTGTCTGTTTTTTTGTTTCTGTTAAGTATTGTGCAGGTAATGGCAACCGGTACTTACGCGCAAACTGCCAAACTTTCCATCGATCTGAATAATACAAGCATCGAGCGGGTCCTCCTGGAGATTGAAAATCAATCGTCGTACAAATTCATTTATAATAAGGAAAAAGTGGATGTAGAATCCCGGGTAAGCGTACAGCTCAAAGACAAAACGATTTCGGAAGTCCTTGATCAATTGTTTGCAGGAGAAGACATTGGTTATTCGATCATGGGTAACCAGGTTGTTCTGACAAAGAATTTCATCCACAGCACGCAACCGCAAGGCCTGTCCGGAAAAGTCACGAATGCTGCCGGAGAACCGGTTCCCGGGGCTACTGTTATTGTAAAAGGTTCGACTATTGGTACCATTACCGATTTTGACGGAAATTATACCTTAACCAATGTGCCTTCAAATGCCGTCCTGGTTTTTTCATTTGTAGGAATGAAAACCCAGGAAATTCAATCGAACAACCGGCAAAGCATCCATGTCGTGTTGGTTGAAGATGCGATTGGTATTGAAGAAGTGGTGGCGATTGGGTATGGCACCATGAAAAAAAGCGACTTGACCGGCTCAATCGGGAGTGTAAAATCAGAAGACATTGTTTCCCGTGGATCCACTTCGGTGATGGAAGGATTGCAGGGACAGGTGGCCGGTGTTAACATTCAACAGGTCTCCAGTCGTTCGGGCGACGGATTTAGCATCCAGATCCGCGGGAAAAGCTCCATGCAGGGTGGCGAACCTTTATATGTCATCGACGGTGTCGTGTGTGACAACATGAACTTTCTGAACCCGATGGATATTGAAAAAATCGACGTTCTGAAAGATGCTTCGTCAACGGCAATTTATGGATCGCGCGCCACAAACGGTGTATTGATGATTACAACAAAAAAGGGAACCGATCTGTCAGATAAAACGAAAACAATTGTCAGCTACGATGCCTATTTCGGGGTGAAGAAAACAGCTTACATGCCCGATTTTATGGATGGCGATGAGTTTCTGAAGTATCGTTTCTCCCGGTATGTGAGTTCTTCGATGAACGCTGCCACCGGCGCTACAAGCTGGAACATGACAGAAGCCAATTTTCGGAATTTCTGGGGTGGCGACAGCCCGGTGATCAAGCAGTTTTATGCCGACAAGAACTACACCGACTGGACCGATATTGTCCTTAGAGACGGACAGCAGCAAAACCACTTTGTCAATATTTCAGGAAACGGCAAAGATATTAGTTACCGTGTCGGGGTCGGTTACCAGTCCGAAAAAGGAATGATTTATGATAACTATGAGCGCTGGAATATGAAAGCCAGTTTCGATTCCCGGATTTCGGATCAACTAACTGTCGGTTTTAATACCAATTTAGCCACCTCACTTCAAAACAGAGGCAGCCAAAGATCGGTGCAAACCGGATTTAACATGACGCCCGTGATGCCTGCCTATTATTGGGAAGGCGAACATGCCGGCGAATTAATTCTTCAACCCGGGAAAGATGAAGCAGTATATCCTGCCGGAGGGGGTCCGACGTCGACGCTAAACCCGGTTGTCGACCGCCTGAATTCAACCGACGATGTTCGGGCATACTACGTGATGGCAAATACTTATTTGCAGTTTACACCGGTAAAAGATGTTGTTTTAAAGACCACTTTCTCCCCGATGTACACGAAAGAGCATAATGGTATTTTTTATGGCGTTGATACCGAAAACAGGCGTGGTAAAACGAATTATGCCGAAGACAACAGCGACGAAGTATTTTCGTACACCTGGGATACCCAGGCAAATTACCTGAGAAAAATCGGCGACCACAACTTTAACCTCTTGGGGCTGGTGAGTGTTTACAGCCAAACGATGGAAGGAAATAACATGACCGTTGTTGACATGCCCTTTGATGTAAAATGGTATAATCTTTCATCCGGAACTGTTCAAAATCAAGGTAGTTACTTCGAAAAAATTACGATGCTTTCGTATGTTGCCCGTTTGAATTATGATTATAAGGGAAGGTATCTGGCCACGATCTCCAGCCGCTGGGATGGCAGTTCAAAATTCAAGAAAGAGAACCAGTGGGGGATGTTCCCGTCAGCGGCTTTGGCCTGGCGTATGTCCGAAGAAAGTTTTATGGATGCAGCCCATTGGTTAACAAACCTGAAACTTCGCGTCAGTTATGGTATTACCGGAAACAACGCGCATGTAGGTCCGTATGACACCCGCGCTTTGGCCGATACCAAGTATTATTACAATTTTGGCAACACCATTGCCAACGGTTACGGCTATAGCCTGACAAACTCTGAACTTACCTGGGAAAAAACAAACGAAATTAACTTCGGTATCGATTTCGGACTTTGGGACAACCGGGTGTTCGGTTCTGTTGATGCTTATCACAAAATATCTGAAGATTTGTTAATGGAGATGGATACGCCCTTTGAACTGGGCTCGTCAACCGGTTCCATTTGGAGCAATGTAGGGAAAGTGAAAAATCAGGGGGTTGAAGTCCAGCTAACGACAGTCAATATCCGGAAAAAAGATTTTGCATGGACCACATCCTTCACCTATGCCCGGAACAAGAATGAGATTCTTGAATTAAACGGAGGCAAGGAAGACCTGACCGGGAACTGGTGGTTTATCGGTCAGCCGATTGATGTGGTTTACGGCTATGTGTTAGACGGCGTTTGTACCGCTGAAGAAGCAGCTGCATTTGCTGCCGATCCGACGAAAAAGACGAAGTTTTATGAAGGGGAAATGAAAATTAAAGATGTGGACGGATCCGGGACGATTGACCCGAGTGACAAAACCATTCAAGGTCATGTAAATCCAACCTGGACCGGGAGTTTGATGTCTAATCTCAATTATAAAAACTTCGATTTTTCTTTTAGCATATACACGTCGCAGGGAAGTAAAGTGTACAGCCCGTTTATGGGAAATTTTGCCAGCTACACGAGTCGTGGTACACAGCATCTTCAAATGGATTATTATATTCCCGACGGGGCGCCTGTTTTAGGAGAGAATGGGACGATCAGTTCTCAGAACGGCACTCATTATGGTTCCTATCCTTTCCCGACAGGGGGAGCGAATAATGCAGGAGCCGGATCTTTCTGGATTAACAGCAAAGATGGCAGTCAGTATTTTGTCGACAATTCGTTTGTCAAAGTGAAAAATATAACCCTGGGTTACACCCTGCCGAAGAGCCTGACTTCCAAAGCGAAAATTTCGGCTTTCCGGGTTTACCTCAACGTGCTGAATCCACTCACCTTTACCGATTACAAAGGTTTTGACCCGGAATGGGCCGACGCCGAAATTAGTGATGGTTCGGGCGGTGTTAGCTCCAGAACCTATCAAATTGGTGTAAATGTTAAATTCTAACTCAAAAGACGATTAAGATATGAAACTAAAATATTTGATCATGGCATTTGCCATACTCCTGTTCACCGGTTGTTCAGATTTTCTTGAGCCCGATATTCGTTCCAGTGAATCAACGACGGGTTTTTATGCCACATCTACTGGTTTTGAGAGTTTAACCAATGCTGCCTATTCATCTCTGAGAGATTTATACAATATACAACCCCTCCTGTTTTCGGCGGGGACCGATATTTACGGCGACGGAAAATCGCAGGGGGTGATCATGAACCATTACCGGGCTTTAACAGCCACCGAAGGTATTGTGCAGACTTTTTATCAGAACTGTTATAAAGGTATCCAGCTGGCTAACAGTGTCATTCATTACGGAGAAACTACCGAGGAATCGTCCGTGCGCAAACAATACATTGACGAAGCCCGGTTTATCCGCGCCTGGTACTACTTTCAGTTAGTACAGCAATTTGGTGAAGTAGCGCTAAATACGAAAATGTTCGACTATGCCGAAATGAGCCATGAGCGTACCGGTTTGGGAACGATCTATTCGTTTATTATTGATGAGTTTACTTACCTCATTTCCGGAAACTCTTCATTGCCCGAAAGAAGCGCTTCGGGGGTAGGCCGCGCCAACAAACGGGCAGCTGCTTTCTTCCTGGCAAAAGTATATCTTACGCGGGCCTGGTTAAATGGTCAGGGGTATGAATCGCTTGAAGAAAATATCGCGCAGGCGTCCGACTTCACCAATGCAGCCACTTACGCCCTCCAGGCGATTAACGGGGAAACTCCCTCTTTATCGATTGAAAATGCTTTCGATTTTAAGAATGAAAATAATGCCGAGATTTTCTGGTCTGTTCAATTTGATTATTCGGCGGTGGAAGATCCTTCCGGCGACGGCAGCTATCAGCAAGCTCAATTTGGCGCCTACCTGGGTGGTTCTGAAAATGCCCGGAACAAAGCAATCGACGGTAATCTGTCTCCTTTCTTGCGTTTACATCAACTCTATCACAAAGGAGACGGGCGCTACGAACAAACGTTTATGCAGGAATTTCATACCTGGTATTTCGATTATTATACCGCCCGGAACACTTCGCCTATAAAAATTTACTATGCTCCGGCATGGGCAACCGATGACGATATTACAGCATGGAAGGCAAACGACCCCTATGGTCTCAAAGCAAACACCTTGATATCAAAAACAATTGCCCAGGGAGGTATTGCTCCTTCAAACGGCGCTGCCGAAAGCTATTTCAACCGTCGGAATATGGACTTCGGCGTACCGTGTATCAAAAAATTTGATGATTATTCCGAAACCTCGCTTAGCAACAGAAGCACAACATGCAGTATGCACGATGTGGTTGTTGCCCGTTTGGGCGAAGCTTATCTGATCGCTGCTGAAGCCTATGTCATGTCGGGCCAGCCCGATAAAGCCGCGAATATGATTACCGCCCTGCGTTTACGGCCTGGAACTGTGAAGCCGGGTTTTGAAGCGGCAATGGCTGTCTCATCCGGCGATATGACCATCGATTTCATCCTCGATGAGCGGGCCCGTGAAATGGCAGGAGAGTATGTGCGCTGGACTGATTTGAAACGCACCCATAAATTGATTGAATATGTTGTAGCCTACAATGAAGACGGAATCAGCGAGTCAAACATGAAAGGCGATGACGGGAATTACAAGTTCCTTCGTCCGATTCCGCAAACGGCTATCGACCGGAATCAGGCTGATATAGCACAAAACCCGGGATATTGATCATTTTTTTGAAGTCCGCATATACCGTAGGAAACATCCGCAGATTGACCGTATTCGGACGAAGGGTCCCCCTTCCGAATTCTTCAATTAACTTTCCGATGTTTTGCCCCGGTATCTGCGGGCTTTTTTTCTTGTATATTTGAAGGAAACCTGACTTTCAATTCAAAAAACAACTTATGCAGACAAAATCATTCAATAGGTGGAACATGTGCGCAATTTGTGTCGTGTTCATTATGCTGGCAGGCTCTTCCTGTCAACCCAGGAAAGCGGAGCAGGGCATTGACCGCTATGCGTTGGTAAGCCGTCATAACCCGCTGATTGAAGAATTTGATCCGCTGGCCTCCTTGTCGGTCGGCAACGGCAACTTTGCCTTTACGACCGATTTTACCGGCTTGCAAACATTTTACAAAGAGTATGAGGCCGGCGTGTCGTTGGGTACCATGTCGAACTGGGGCTGGCATACTTCTCCCAATACCGGGGGTTTCGATATCTCCGAAAGTTTTCAATATCACGATGTGAATGGCCGCAAAATTCCCTATCAGAGTCAGTTGCGCTCTTCGCAGAGAGCGGTTGCAGCCGTGAATTATTTCAGGGAGAACCCTCACCGGCTGCATTTGGGCTTGATCAGGCTGGTTATCCGGAAAGCCGACGGCAACGAAATCACCATCGACGATGTGCAGTTGCCCAAACACCGGTTAAACCTCTGGAATGGTGAACTGGCCAGTGATTTCGAGGTTGAAGGGACGCCGGTGAAGGTCCGGGTTTTTGCCCATCAGGAGAAGGACCTGATTTCGGTTCAAATCGAATCGCCTTTCATTCAGTCAAACCAATTGGCGGTGGAATGGCTCTTTCCTTACGGGGCGGCGGTACACACCCACGCGGGTTATGACCTGGATTCACCCGAAAAGCATGTTTCAAGCCTGGAAGAAGATGGCCCGAACGCCGCTTTGATCCGCCGCCAGCTCGATGACGATCATTATATGACCAAAATAAGCTGGAACGGCAAGGCGAAGCTTGAAAATCCCCGTCAGCATCAGTTTGTACTGGAGCCGGCATCATCTGAAAGCCGATTCGAATTTAGCTGCCTGTTTTCACCGGAACCTGTTATGGACGAATTACCTGGTTTCGAATCTACCCGGTCTCAAAATGAAACGTATTGGGCCGGTTTCTGGAGTACAGGCGGCGCGGTTGATTTTTCGGGATGCACCGACCCGCGGGCGAATGAACTGGAACGACGGACGGTTTTGTCGCAATATCTCACCAAAATTAACGGCTCGGGTAATTTACCTCCGCAGGAAACCGGGCTGACGTTTAACAGTTGGTACGGCAAGTTCCACCTCGAAATGATCTGGTGGCACAGCGCTCATTTTTATAACTGGCAACGTCAGGGACAAATGGCTGGTCAATTGAAATATTACAAAAACATTTACCCGCAATCTCTTGAATTTACCCGGTTGCAAGGCTACAAAGGAGTACGCTGGCCCAAAATGGTTGGCCCCGATGGCATCAACAGTCCTTCGTCAGTGGGCTCCTACCTGATCTGGCAGCAACCTCACCTGATTTACCTGGCGGAGCAACTGTACCGGTCTGATCCGGCTTCGGGAGTGATGGAGGAATTTGCTGATCTGATTTTTGCTACAGCCGATTTTATGGCCGATTTCGCCACCTTCGACGAGGAAACAAACACTTACCGCTTAGCGCCGCCGCTGATTCCGGCCCAGGAACACTGGAACAAGGAAACAACCGTTGATCCGCCCTTTGAACTGGCTTACTGGTATTGGGGACTGACGGTTGCCCAACAGTGGAAAGAACGACTTGGGCAAAATCCTGATCCGAAATGGGAAGAGGTCCGCAGCAAACTGGCGGCCCCGCTGGCTATCGATGGTCTTTATATGGGAGTCGGCAATGCGCCCGATTCTTATACCGATCCGAAAAACATGCGCGACCACCCGATGGTATTGGGCGCCCTGGGTATGTTGCCCGATTGGGAAAAACTTGATCAGGAGACCATGCGTAATACCCTGAAATTGATTATGGAAAGATGGGACTGGCCGCATACCTGGGGTTGGGATTACCCGATGGTTGCCATGTGCGCCACCCGTTTGCATGAGCCTGAGCTGGCTCTGGAGGCCTTACTGAAGGATGTGCAAAAAAATACTTATCTAAAGAATGGCCATAATTATCAGGATGACCGGTTGCGTATTTACCTTCCCGGAAACGGCGGCTTTTTGAAAGCGATTGCGCTGATGTGCGCGGGGTGGGAAGGCTGTACAACGGAAAATCCCGGATTCCCGAAAGACGGGAACTGGAAGGTGAAATGGGAAAACCTGAATCCTGATTTTTAGTCGTAATTTACTGAAAAACTTAACAATCCTGATCATCAGCTTTAAGATCCCGGGACTGTTTCGGTTCCCCGGAAATCATTAAACGAAAATCCCTTGCAGTCAATTGGCCGCAAGGGATTTTTATTGAGAGCCTCTCACGGGACTCGAACCCGCGACCTGCTCATTACGAATGAGCTGCTCTACCAGCTGAGCTAAAGAGGCAATCGTGGTGCAAATATAGAAAAATGGTGAATCCCGGGAGTCGGAATTCACCATTTTTTTCTTTCTGCGCCTGAAAAGTGACTTTGATGATATTTTTTAATAGGCATTGATGATCGCCAGAAAATCTTCGGCTTTCAACGACGCTCCGCCAATCAATCCGCCGTCGATATCGGGATTGGCAAATAATTCATTGGCATTTTTAGGGCTACAGCTTCCGCCGTAGAGGATTGACGTTTCTTCAGCTACAGCAGCGCCAAATTTGTCGGCAATCAGTCCGCGGATAAAAGCCAACATCTCCTGGGCTTGTTCCGAGCTGGCAGTAACACCTGTTCCGATAGCCCAGATCGGTTCGTAAGCAATGATAATTTTCGAGAAATCTTCGGCAGAAAGCTGAAATACCGTTTCGTCCAATTGTGTTTTCACAAAATCGTTTTGGGTACCGGCATTGCGGATTTCCAGGGCTTCGCCACAGCAGTAGATCGGGGTTAATCCGTTTGCCAATGCCAAGGCAACCTTTTTATTCAGGATTTCGCTGGTTTCGCCGTAATATTCACGTCTTTCAGAATGGCCTAAAATCACGAACTCTGCGCCGGTCGATTTGACCATCGCCGCAGAAACTTCGCCGGTGAAAGCGCCTTTTGCTTCTGCTGCGCAATTTTGGGCAGCTACGCCAATACGGTTGGAGTCAACAGTTTCAACAACTTTTGTCAGATGGGTGAAAGGCGTTCCTAAAACAACTACAACATCTTTGGCGCCTTCTTTAGCGACCAGTTCACTTACAGCTTTTGCTAATTCAACACCTTCCTGTAAGGTTGTATTGCATTTCCAGTTACCGGCAACAACTTTTTTTCTCATTTTTGTTTATTTTGATGGATAGTGATTTGAGAATTTTAAAATATCGGCGCAAAAATAGAAAAAGGTGGCCACACCACCTATTATTTCAAAAACGAGCTTACGAATTTAACTATTGTTTAAACCGGGGCCTAAAAACTTAACACATGCCAACCTTCTTTAATATAAGCGGTTAGTGGTATCCCCATCGGTTTTACATCCAGGTCCAGGTCATTCAATTCCTGAACAATTCCGTACATATGGGCACAGGTCATACAGGCCTCAACTTCAATACCCAATTCCATCATTTTTTTTATATCGGCCTGAAGATCTTCATCTTCGGCTAACAATTTGGCCGATGGTCCCCATACAATCAGGACAACTTCGTCGAACCAACCCTGGCGTTTGGCGTTCTTGGTGTACATGAAACATACTTTCTCAGCAACTTCCGGATCGGCGCTCGACCAGATAACCGCCAATTTATTACTGTTGTCGTCTTTGTTTTTCGAAGTCTGGGCCATCGTATTCATCACAATTCCAACGGCAAGCAGCACAAAAAATAGAAATTTCTTCATCTTAAAAATTTGGAGGGCGGCAATTTATCAAGCTTTCGACTAATATCAAAACAGCCGCGATAATTTTAACATTTCTTAATTATTTGTTATTATTCAGTTTGAACCAGTTATCCGAATTATTCACATTCGTCGTGTTTTCGCGTCTGGTGAAATGATTCTTTTTTAGGTTTTTTTATCTTTGTGGCGTGTTTTATAACATGTCAGTTTTATCTTAAACAAATTCAAGATGATTTCATTCTTTAAAACTCCTCAAAACAGCGTCATTGCTGTTCAATCAACTAATTTTTTCGCTGGTGCCGACATTGAAAAACTGGTATGGCTGTTTGGCGAAGCAACTTATGTTGAAGGTGAATCACTGTCTGGCTGGTTTGTGGGGCCGCGAAAGGAAATGATTACCCCCTGGAGTACCAATGCGGTTGAAATTACCCAGAATATGGGTATTTCAGGGATTACACGCATCGAGGAATTTGCAGAAGTGCCCGGTCAGTCGGCTGGTCTTGATCCCATGTTGCAACGAATGTACCAAGGCTTGGGGCAGGAAATTTTCACCATAAAAAAACAACCGGAACCAATTCTTGAAATTGATGATATTGCCGCGTATAACGAACAGGAAGGCCTGGCGCTGAGCGAAGATGAAATCAGCTACCTGAACGAAGTCTCTGAAAAGATGGGACGTAAACTGACAGACAGCGAAGTGTTTGGTTTTTCACAGGTGAATTCGGAGCACTGCCGGCACAAGATTTTCAACGGAACTTTCGTGGTTGACGGCGTGGAGAAGGAGATGTCTCTTTTCCAGTTGATAAAAAAGACTTCGAAAGAAAACCCGAATAAAATTATTTCGGCCTACAAAGATAACTGCTCATTTGTGCAGGGACCGGTGGTAGAGCAATTTGCACCGAAAACGCAGGACAAACCCGATTTTTTCGAGGTAAAGGATATTGAAACAGTGCTTTCGCTGAAAGCCGAAACCCATAACTTTCCAACAACGGTTGAACCGTTTAACGGGGCGGCAACCGGTACCGGCGGCGAAATACGCGACCGGATTGCAGGGGGAAAAGGAAGTTTGCCGATTGCCGGAACAGCGGTGTACATGACCTCGTATCCGCGCACCGAAGATGCCCGCAGGTGGGAACAGGCTACCGAACCGCGTCAGTGGTTGTATCAAACGCCCGAAGAAATCCTGATCAAAGCATCGAACGGGGCCAGCGATTTTGGCAATAAATTTGGTCAGCCGCTGATTTGCGGCTCGGTGCTCACCTTCGAACATTTCGAAAACTACAAAAAATATGGTTTCGATAAAGTGATCATGCTGGCCGGAGGGATCGGTTTCGGCCGTAAAAAAGACAGTCTGAAAGATTCGCCTAAAAAAGGGGATCAGGTGGTGTTGCTTGGCGGCGATAACTACCGGATCGGCATGGGAGGCGGTGCTGTTTCGTCGGTAGCTACCGGCGAATTTGAAAATGCCATTGAACTGAACGCGGTGCAGCGGGCAAATCCCGAGATGCAGAAACGCGCCTATAATGCCATTCGCGCCCTGGCCGAGTCGGACGAAAACCCGATCATTTCCATTCACGACCACGGCGCCGGCGGCCACCTGAACTGCTTATCGGAGCTGGTGGAAACGACCGGCGGATTAATTGATACCGCCAAATTACCTGTTGGCGACCCCACCTTATCGCAAAAAGAAATTATCGGCAATGAGTCGCAGGAACGTATGGGCTTGGTGATGCACGCGAAAGATGTGGACCTGCTTCAGAAAATTGCCGACCGCGAACGGGCCCCCATGTACGTGATTGGCAAAGCTACCGGCGATATGCAGTTCACCTTCAAAAACTCGAAAACCGGCGAAACGCCCATCGACTGGCAGTTGGCCTACATGTTTGGCAACCCGCCGAAAACGGTTTTGACGGATACGACCGAAAAAGCAAAATTTGCCGGCCTGGCGTACGATCAGGCAAAGATTGAAAGTTACCTCGAAGATGTGTTGCAACTGGAATCGGTTGCCTGTAAAGATTGGCTGACCAACAAAGTCGACCGTTCGGTAACCGGACGGATTGCCAAACAACAGGGCGCCGGGAAGCTGCACCTTCCGTTAAATAACCTGGGGGCCATTACGCTCGATTACCAGGGGAAAAGCGGTTTTGCCACCTCCATTGGCCATGCGCCGGTTGCCGGAATGGCCGATCCGGCCAAAGGGTCTGTCCTATCGATTGCCGAAGCGCTGACCAACATCATTTGGGCGCCTATGCCGGATAAACTGAGAAGTATTTCACTGAGCGCCAACTGGATGTGGCCGGCAAAAAACCCGGGAGAAAATGCCCGTATTTATGAAGCCGTGAAAGCGGCCAGTGATTTTGCCTGCGCCCTTGGCATTAATATTCCGACGGGAAAAGATTCGATGTCGATGACCCAGAAATATAAAGACGACGTGGTTTATGCGCCGGGAACGGTGATTATCTCGGCTTCGGGCGAGGTGAGCGACGTGAGAAAAATTGTGGAGCCGGTGGTTGTCCCCGATGCGGGCAAACCGCTTTATTATATCGACTTTTCCTCCCATTCGCTTGCCTTGGGCGGAAGCGCTTTCGGGCAGATCATCAATAAAATCGGGCAGGATGCCCCGACCGTGGCGAACCCGGCCTATTTTGTAAATGCGTTCAACACCATTCAGTCGTTCATTGAAGATGAACTGATCCTGGCCGGGCACGATGTGGCTTCGGGCGGTATGATTACCACCTTGCTGGAAATGTGTTTCAGCGATAACGACAGCGGCCTGAACCTGGATTTGACCGGTTTGGGAGAGGAAGACAGTGTGAAAGTGTTCTTCAACGAAAACCCGGCGATTGTTATCCAGGCGGCCGACGCTGCGAAAGTGGAAGCTGGTTTGACCGAAGCCGGCATTCGTTTTGTGAAAATAGGGGCGCCTTCGGCCAAACGCGAACTGACCGTGAAGAACTTCGGACAACAGTTCGGATTGGATATCGACTCCTTGCGCGAGTTATGGTTCAAAACGTCGTATCTGATGGACCGCAAACAGAGTGGCGAAAAACTGGCCCTGGAGCGTTTCAGGAATTACAAGAGAAATGAGCTGAGCTACGACTTTAAAAATTTTACCGGCAAAGCGGCTGATTACGGGATCGACCTCAAACGCCGTAAACCGGGTGATGTGAAAACGGCCATCATTCGTGAAAAAGGGGTAAACGGCGACCGCGAAATGGCGTACATGCTTTACCTGGCCGGTATGGACGTGAAAGACGTGCACATGACCGACCTGATTGCAGGGCGGGAGACCCTCGAAGATGTAAACCTGATTGTTTTCGTGGGCGGTTTCTCCAATTCCGACGTGCTTGGCTCGGCCAAAGGTTGGGCCGGCGCGTTTAAATACAACGAGAAAGCCCGCGTGGCGCTCGAAAATTTTTACAAACGCGAAGATACGCTGAGCCTGGGCGTCTGCAACGGATGTCAGTTGGTGGTTGAACTCGGGTTAATTTATCCGGAGCATGAAAAAATGCCGAAGATGCTTCATAACGAGTCGCACAAATTTGAATCGGCCTTTGTGAGTGTTGAGATTGCAGAGAATAATTCGGTGATGCTGAAAACCATGGCCGGGATGAAGCTGGGCGTTTGGGTGGCCCACGGCGAAGGAAAATTCAGTTTTCCCTATGCCGAAAGCGAGTACCGGATTCCCTACAAGTATGCCAACCAATTTTATCCGGGAAACCCGAATGGTTCAGACTATCACGCGGCCGCTATTTGTTCGAAGGACGGTCGTCACCTGGCCATGATGCCCCACCTGGAAAGGGCTTTCGGCCCCTGGCACTGGCCGTATTACCCGGCTGCACGGAAGCAGGATGAACTTACACCCTGGATCGAGGCCTTTGTGAATGCACGGGAATGGATTCGAAATTATAATAAATAACCGGCTTAGGGAATGTAAAACAGGAGATTTTTCTTTGTTTATTCTTTCATGGCCCGTTTGCCGGTCAACAGCTCGCTGTTGTAGCTGATGCGGACAATATAAACGCCTTCTTCCCTGCCCGATGTGTTCAGCCGGTAGTCCCTGCCTCTGAGCTTGGTTTTCTTTACTTTCAACAATTGGCCTTGGTCGTAAACGTCCGGGGCCAATTCGGTATGTATGTCCAGGCTTTCTTCTGATATAGATTCGATGGATACGCCGGTTTCGGAGGTCGAGGGATTGAGAGACAAAAGCAAAAAAAGACATCCAATTACGCGTACCATCGTTGAACTTGTTTTAGGTACGCCGCAGGCCGTTGCGGTACATAAAATATACCCGGCAGCAGGATCAACCCCTGAAACTGTACATTCCGGGCAATCACTGTTACTGATTCCCTTGTTTTCCACGTTCAAAATCCCCGTAGGCCGCAGCCGGACAACAGGCCATCAGAGAAATGCAAGTCATGCTGAACTTGCTTCAGCACCTGTTGCTATTTGTTGCATTGAGGGTTAAAGACAGAGATGCCGAAATAAAGCGCCACCAGTTTTAAATCAATCAATGCCTCCCGAAGCGGCGCGCAGGCCGTTTAAACGTCCACCGGCTGTGTCGATTTTCAATCGACGATTATTGAATGCGCGGTTACAAACCGCGCCACCCGGGAAGAAGAACATAATTTGAATAAAAATTGAAGGACACCCATTCTGAAAAAAGCCCTGCTGCTGATGTCCTTCCGGACAGGATTTACTTTTTTGTCTTAAAACAAAAGAAGTCAAGGCTGACGGTGATTTCAGATCAATTTTCCGGGAAATCCGTTTCAATTATGCGGAAAACTCACCTGGATTGTGCGGAAAACTCATTGGTATTATGCGGAAAATGCGTTTCGATTATCCGCAAAACGCATTGGTGTTTTCCGCGAAACAGAATCGTGTCATCAGGATATTCCGAAAATCCTCGCTGGCTGGTTCTCCCGCTGGCAGGCATTTATTTATTAACCGGCGGTTCGGAAACCGCTGCGCCCGACAGCGGGATGACACCCGTTTACCAACTGTTTTTAAATTGATTCCAAATTAGCCAATAAGTAAAATTTATTACGTCAAGTTTTGTAATTTGGGGAGCGAAACCGAAAAATTCCGGTCAGGGCGTTGATTTGAAGCGTAAGGAAAAAACGATGTAAACCCTTACCGGCGATGTTGGAGAGGAAAAACAGGGGCAAGGACGTTTTATGTTCCAAATTTTTCATTGCCGGATGGAAAAGAACCCGATTGATGGTTTGATGTGAGTGAGGGACGTATAACGATACTTTCCGGATTTGGAAGAATATCTTTCACTTTCCATCTGACAAAACGGAAATATATGTACCTGGTAAATATAGACAAAACGTTACCAAACATTTTAAAACAAAAATATGAAAGCATGGAGTTTTGAAGTAAAAAGTAATCCTAAAGAGATTAGTCAGAAATTAGAATCCACATTTAAGGATGTTAATGGGTTTGCGCTTAATCTGAATCGTGATAAAAATGATTTTGTGACATTTAAAATACATAAACGGGCTCTTGAGTTATTCCAAATTTATCTCCTCAATAATATCATCGTAAATGGAAAGATTATAAAAACAAATGTTGAAAATGAGACGAAGGTGGAGATTTCCTTCGCTCAACACCTTATGATGAAATTGACAATGTTTGTAAATATATTATTTGGTATTGGTCTTATCGCTTTACTGATAATGAAAAGTAACATTTCTTATATTTTCATTCTTGGAGGTATATTGTTAATAATAGGAATCCTGATTTGGCTTGACATGAAAAAGAGATTTAACAGGAATGTTCAAGATTATAAAAATTTGATTTCTGAGATGTTACAGATTTAAAAAGTAAAAACGTTTGGTAATTGCAAATTGCATTGCGGGTGCAGTGGTGTGCGTTGTCTCTGCTCCTTTCTTGAGCGTCTTCGTCCTGCGGACGCTGACGCCCTTCGAAATCCGCAACGACAACTTGCAAGTGACCGTTATGGGGCATTATATCGACATCCTATAAAGCTATTAACCAGCAGATTAAATATAAATAATATGGCAAAATGAAACGACTTTTAAGACTTCCGAATTATGTATTGATTCTTTCAGGACTCTTTGTTTCAATGATAGCAAAAGCTGATACTTGGGATAATCCAAGTGTTAAAACATACTATTCGGAGAATAAAGAATTTAAATTAATTATTACTCCCAAAAAGACTTCAGACAAATATAATTTATGGGAATATTACAAGTCAAACAAACACCCACAGACAAAAAAGATTTTAAGACAAAAGGAGAAATTTATGCGGAGTATTTCTGAGCATGACACGATTAGAATTCCTTGTACTGGAGAATTATATCAAATCAATGGGTCAGATAGTTTTTTAATTTGGAAAAGACCTTTATTAAATGAGGTTTGTCCAGTTTATGCTATAGTTGCAAACGATGGTTCTTCAATTGCAACCTTTGACAATTGGTATTCGACTGGATATGGAGTAAATATTTTTGTTGTTTATAATGAGAAAGGAGATGCAAAAAAGACTTATGAGCTTGAAGAAATAAGTCCTTTTGAGCTAGATGATTATAGTATGTCAATATCATCGTTATTTTGGAGAAAAGTAGTTCGATATATAGATAATGACAAAATTGAGATAATTTTTGAGACAGAAGATAGTAAATCAACCTATCGGATTTATAATATAAAAACATTAGAGACTGTTTTGATTTTAAATTTAAAAAATATTATAGCGCAATTAACACCAAGGTGTTTATAATTAAACAATTGGTTATCAGCTAACTATATCAGGTTAGATTTTCTTTGCACTAAAATAACGACAAATTAGTGTACGATGAAAATTTACCCAAGTGATTTAACCGATAACCAGTGGCAAGTTATAAAAGATTTGTTTGAACAAGAGCGAAAAAGAAAACATAGTTTACGATCAATTGTGAATGCAATTTTGTACATAACCAAATCCGGTTGCCAATGGCGGATGCTCCCCAACGACTTTGCGCCATGGCAGACAGTTTATTATTACTTCAGACAGTGGAAGTTAAACGGGCTTTTGGAGGAATTGCATGATTATCTTGTCGAAAAGGTCAGGGTGCAAAAAGGCAGAAACCCTGTTCCATCTGTTGGCATAATTGACAGTCAATCCGTTAAAACAGTCAATGTTTGTCAAGACGAGATTGGGTATGATGGCGGCAAAAAGATTAAGGGCAGAAAAAGGCACATTGTTGTTGATACCCTTGGCTTACTACTGGCCATTGTAGTCCATTCAGCAACGCCACATGACAGCAAGGCCGCAGAACTTGTATTTAAAATCCTTAAAAATAAATACATAAAAGGGATCGTAAAAATATTTGCCGATGGCGGTTATCGGGGGGAATTAATAGAGACAGCCAGGATAAAATTTGGTTGGGCCCTCGAAATTGTCAAAAGAAATGAAGCCCACAAATTCAAAATCCTGCCTAAAAGATGGATTGTTGAAAGAACATTTGCCTGGATTTCATTTCAACGACGGACCTCGAAAGACTATGAAAGGTTGACCGAAACAAGTGCAGCCTTTGTCCAATTATCAATGATAAGATTGATGCTTAACAAATTTTGACAATGATTTCAAAACAGTCTCTTAGAATTTGAATTATAACGCCCCATAATAAATAGGAACATGAGCGGCGTGCAGCGCCCAGCGATTGTTCCCGGTTGAACTACACCCGCCGGGCTGAGGGCTATGCACTTATTGAAGGTTTTTAGTGGATTTAACAGATAGAATGGGCAGGAAAGAGCCCGACGTTCATTGACATGTTGCAGGTTTTTGTGCTTTTCAGTTCAGTTTGCATCAGCGACTTGATGTTTAAGCCCTGCTTTTTTTGCGTTTTTGCCGGTATGGGGGCATACCTCTCCCTGATACGCCGGGAGCGTAACGTGATTTAGTGATTATGACGAATAGATCAGCGTGAGTACCACCCGTTGTTTCAAAAGCGTTGGTGCGGTAAAAAGCTCTTTAAGCTCCTGTTGGTTCAGGATGACCGGCAGTTTGGTATTCCCTTTCAGCGAAGGCAGGGCAATGGCATTTTTGTTCATCCCCGGCAGGCGGTAATAGTAACGCAGCCCGTACACCATGTGTTTAAAGCTGCTGCGCGAAGGCGACCGGGGATCGCGGGCCAAAGCGGCCAGGTACTCGTTGATCTCTTCGGGATCGATCTGCTCGGGAAGCTTCCCGAAATGGACCAAAAACAGGGCGATGCGGCGGATGTAATTATTTAATGTACTTTTGCTTTGTCCGCGCAAGGTAACCTGTTGCTCCAGCTTGCGAACAACTTTTTCAAACTCAGGAACAAGCACGATAGCCTGCTCAACAATAGTTAAACCCGATTTCTTTCTCATATTCAGAAATTTTATTGGTGAATAATTCCGGAGTATAGGAAGAATCGGGTACTTTTAAAACACTATCCGCGTAGGCGGGTTTAGCTCAATATCGTCTTATTCAAAGAGACCGGAGCTTCTGCATTTTTTAAAGAACCACTTCACGAACTATTTGAAAAAAGTGTTTCGTTTGACAACTTTATTACACCACAAAAGCTATCCACGATAGAAGAGCGTCTATCGGAAGCACCAGGTAACCCGCAACGAATTTCGATCATCGAACAGTTTTTGCTTTCAAAATTATCCGATCCGAAATCAGACGGATTAATTTCTGCTGCATTGGCAAAAATTCATTCCACAAACGGAAATATCCGAATAAAAGAATTAACCGAAGCGCTATTTGTCAGTCAGGATGCTTTTGAGAAACGCTTTAGAAAAGTTGTCGGAGCTGGCTATTCCGGAAGCTACCACCCAGTAATCCGGCGTATACCACCCAGGTTGAGTAACTAAATCGAAGAACTTATTTGACTGACAATATTACCGTTTTTTTCTTAAACTCTCACCTTTTAGTTCAAACCGGTGTGCCGTATAGACGATCCTGTCCAGAAAGCTGTCGGCCACGGTGGGTTCGGAAAAGACATCAAACCAACTGGCCACCGGCAACTGGCTGGCAATAATGGTTGACTTTCGGGCATGGCGGTCCTCGATGATTTCCATCAGATCCAGTTGCTGTTGTCCTTCCAGTGGCGATAATCCAAAATCGTCCAGGACAAGCAGCTCTGTTTTGGCCAGTTTGTCAAAAACCCGGGTTATAGTGCCTTCCAGTCGGGCAATCTTTAGTTTCATCATCAGCTTTTGCATATTAAAATACGCTACGCTATAGCCCAGTTCGCACGCTTTCAGTCCCAGGGCCGAGGCCAGTGAACTTTTGCCGACCCCGGTTAGTCCGACAATGATCACGGCCTCCCCGTTCTTGATGTAATCGCCCATGCCCAGCCTTGTCAACAGGGATTTGTCGATTCCCCTTGCCGGGTTGGTGTCGATTTGATCCAGGCTTATCCGGTAACGAAAGCGGGCATTCTTTTCCAGCCGGCTGAACCGGTTCATTTTACGCTGGTCCTGTTCTGCCTGGAGCAGCAGGGCCAGCCCGTCTTCCAGGGAAAGTTCTGTAGTTTTTCTTGTCTCAATTAATGTTTTCCAGCAGGCGGCCATCCCTGACAACCGAAGCCCGCTGAGTTGGGTGATCATTTGATCCATCTTCTTTTCATTTTTGGTTTGTACTCTGATTATTTTCCTTGATTATTGATAGTCTCCCCGGATGTTTCCGTGTTTGGGGAGTTTCTTTATGGTTGAAGGCTTATCCGATGTCATCCTGTTTTCGATTCGCCTGCGAACAAACTGATAACTTGGTATGCCGTTGGCAACGGCCACCCGGCAGGCTTCTTCAAAACAGAAGGGATCGGTTTTGCGTTGAAGGCTCAACAACCCCTCACAGCGTTTGTATAAAACCTCGGGCGTTTCTTCCTTTGCAAACATCATCTTCATCAGGCAGAGCAGGCCATCTGACCGTTTGCGGGCCAGGTCCATGTAGTACCCGGGGCTGCGGTCCATGTAATGCTGATGGGCCGATGGCATGTGCTCCCGCACGAGCGTATATCCGAAACCGATGGTGCGCCGGTGAGTGGCAACCAGCTCTGATTTGCAATAGATCCGCACCAGGGTACGGGTATAAACCACACTGGCCTGTTCCCCGGTGCAGGCGTAAGGAACCGAATAATAGTGTTTGTCCCGTGCCAGGTAAATACAACTGTTTTGCTGCACCCTCAGGCTCGCATAATAACGGATATCAAAACCTGACAGGGGCAAGGCTTTTAACAGTCCTTTTTCATCGGCCAGAAAGTGTTCTTCGCGGCTGTACTCCCGTTGTTGCATCCGGGTCTGGTTATGTTGCAGGATCTTTTCGCTGATCGCCCTGTTCAGGTCGGCCAGGGAAAAAAAGACATGGTTACGCAACCGGGCATACACCCGCTGGTAAACCAGCTTAACCTGGTTCTCCACCAGAGCCTTGTCTTTTGGGGTCCGCACACGCGCAGCCAGCACGGCAAAACCATAGTGGTTGGCAAAATCGTCCATCACCCGGTTAATGTCCGGTTCATACCGGTCGGTTTTGATCACGGCAGCCTTGAGGTTATCACAAACCACAATTTTGGGGACACCACTGAGTGCCTGCAAACAGCAGCCAAGTGCATAAAGAAAATTTTCCGTGTTCTGATGGGAAACAGCCATGGCAAAGCTGTAATCCGAGTAAGGCAGGGTAGCCACGAAAACATACGCTTTTATCGCTTCCCCGGTCTCACGATCAACGTAAGAGAGCGTATCCCCTGCAAAGTCGACAAAAAGTTGCTGCCCGGGCTGGTGGGTCAGCACCGCGGAAGATTTACGGGCTACACGCAACTGGTTTAAATGAAAGCAGAACTGGGAGTAGCTGTACCCCTGCGGGTGCTTTTCACGGTATTCCTGCCAAAGCAGTTTGATGGTCACGTGCCTGCGTTTGAGTTCTCCTTCAAGATAAGGGAGCATTTGTTTCAGCTCATTAAAGCGATCTTCCAGGTAGGCCGGGTTTCCGGCATGAAAACGGCCTTCCAGCACCGGATCATCCAGGGTAAGAAGCTCTCCGATATCCAGTTTCCCGGATGCTATTTTTTGCATGTAGTTGTTGACCGTCCCTTTGTAAATGCCGAGTTCTTTTCCGATCTGACGGTTGGACAGCCCGCTCTGATGAAGCCTCAAAATTTGTTTTAACTGACTCATAAGTATTACTTTTCTTGCCATAATCCGTGTGCTTGATTGGTTTTATAAGCACACAAAGTACTCGAAAAGTTACTCAGGGAAACCAGGTTAGTGGGTGCATATGCTCCGGATTCTGTCAGAACCCGCCAACGGGATGCCACGAAAAAATATCCACCTGTCTGCCATTGGATTAGCGGCCCATTTTTGGGTGGTCATGCTCCGGAATCCGTGCCGTTTTCTCCCGTTTTCGGATAACTTGCACCCACTGGGTGGTTATGCTCCGGAACCGGTCTGGCCGGGGCAGCGTGATTCCTTCAAAATCACATTTTACAACCTAAAATGCCCCAAACAACCCCGTTTTTGGGTGCATATCCGCCGGAATGTCATGTTTTTTCCTTTTGAAAAACGTTCATTTCCTCTGGATTCTTTCTAAATTACTGGGTGGTTGTGCTCCGGATTATCCAGGAGCAACACCAAAACGATTCTCTTCTATTGTTAGGCTGAATTCAATTATCCGTTATAACCAAAAAAATCAATCCATTTCTGACATGGCCTTCGATGGCGGATACTTTGACCAGCCTCATTTCAATAAAGACTTTAAACTCTTTACAGGTCAAACACCTACTGATTTTTTCAGATCTGCTTCTTTTTGGTAAATCAATGATTTTTTACAATGATTTGGTTTCTGAAGTTCCGAATTTTGAACATATAAAATTCAACCATATGAAATCAATATTCAAATTAGGTCTCCTGTTGTGTGGAACTATACTCGTCAGCGAGCTTTCGTTCTCACAGGTTCAAACAAATCATTCACTCACCAAATCAAAAAAATCAGTAACGATGGACACCTTAAATTTACAAAAGAAACAAAGCGAAAATGCAGTGTACTTTATCGACAAATTTTTTATCCCCAAAAATTCGATTGAGGAGTTTACCAAACGAATGGAGTATAACAGGGGTTTTATTAAAAATCTTCCCGGTTTTATAAAAGATGAGGTATATGAACAAAAAGATGAAAATGGCAACTTGACGATAATAACAATTGCAGCCTGGCAGGGCCGGGACGATTTAAACCATGCAAAAAACGTTGTTCAAGCTGAATATCAAAGAATTGGCTTTAATCCAATTGAATTTTATCAACGTCTGAACATTAAAATGGAAAGAGGACTTTATACATGCTACCGGGAAGAATAAAAGGCCGCAGGTGATAAATAGTCTCCATGTTTGCATGTTAAGGGTATTATTTCTGAAAATTGGAAGAACGAAGTATAAGCATCGTCATTCAATATTTCATATTCAGAAACAACATGGAAGGATGCTGACCGGCCGGCAAGACCCGTCCTGTGGCCTTAAAACATTGTTGTAATTTTCATAGATTTGTATCCGGCAATCTTGGTTTTCAAGAACAATGAAGATCTTAACCAGGCTTCTTCAATCAATAACTGACTAAATGTTTCAAAATTTACTTACCCATATTAACCGCCACATTCAGCTCAGCGAAGATGAAGCAACAACGGTTTTTGCCAACTACTTCAAAACCGGTGAATTTGGGAAAAAGGAGTATTTACAACAGGCCGGACAGAAAAGCAAGTCGATTTACTTTGTGGATAAAGGCTGCTTAATCATGTTTTATGTAAATAATAAATCGGCCAACCAAATTGTTCAATTTGCTATCGAAAACTGGTGGATTGCCGATTATAACAGCCTTATCAACAATACCTCTTCTGATTACTATATCCAAACTATCGAACAATCCAGAATCATTTCGATTGAATTTCCGCAACTGGAGAACTTACTTAAGGAATTACCTCCGTTGGAAAAATACTTTCGCATTATTGCCCAAAAAGCGTTAGCAGCCTCTCAAATACGCGCAAAGTATCTCTACGAAATGTCGAAAGAAGAATTTTACGTGCACTTCTGCACATCATTCCCCGATTTTGTGCAGCGTGTCCCCCAATACATGATTGCATCCTACCTGGGCCTGACACCCGAATATGTTAGCGAATTGCGAAAAAAGAAGCCCTGATTGCTTTCTTAAACCAGTTTAAGCACATTCATTTTACATTTCCATAGTTTTGTCCTGAAATATCAATCACTTTTAATCTATTCAATAAATGATATCATTATGAGCAATTCAGGCAAATTACCGGAGAAATTTTTCGAAGTATTAAAACACGAAGGTGTGGTTTCCATTATGTCATGGGGAGTTGAGCCCCACCTTGTTAATACCTGGAATTCATATATCGTCGTCACCGACGATGGCCGAATCTTAATTCCGGCTTACGGTTTTCGAAAAACCGAAAGAAATGTCAGGGTAAACAACCAGGTTAAAATAACATTGGGGAGTAAAGATGTACTGGGCTATAAGAACTATCAGGGGACAGGTTTTTTAATTGAAGGTACCGCCAATTACATCGAGTCAGGACCGGAATTTGACTGGATGAAAAGTAAGTTTTCCTTTTTAACACGGGTATTTGAAGTCAATGTAAATTCGGCCAGGCAGATGTTATGAGCTCATCTAAACAAAACTGCGCTTTTACCGGGGTTTTGCTTGTTTTAGAAATTGAACCTATTTTCGCATACCGGGAATTATATTCTTCCGGCAATCTTAAACGGGTTCTTCTGAATGTTTCTTTAAATTTGCAGGTAAATTGATTGCTTTGGCATCCGGCTTATTGTTTTTAAGGAAATGAGATTAAAAAGACTAAAACTGAAAAAGGCAGAAGAGATTGCAAACAGCATTTCTCACGGGATCGGGACTGCGCTGGCTGTGGCCGGGGTTGTATTGCTGGTTGTATTCGGGGCACTCTACGGAACGGTATGGCATATCGTGAGTTTTTCTGTTTTCGGGGCCAGTATGATTTTGTTGTACCTGGCTTCCACCCTGTATCATGGCGTTAAAAAACCGCGGCTTAAAGCAAAATTGAACAAGTTCGACCACTCGGCCATCTACATTCTGATTGCCGGGTCTTATACTCCGCTTTCCCTGATTTCGCTTCGCGGCTGGGTTGGCTGGACCATTTTTGGCTTAATCTGGACCTTAGCCATTGCCGGCGTTATTTACAAAGTCTGGTTTTACTCGCCCCGCTGGCGTAACCTGTCAACCTACCTGTATGTGGCGATGGGCTGGCTGGTTATCCTGGCCATTGTTCCGGTGGTCCGGAATGTTCCGAATACCTCTCTCTGGTTTTTTCTTGCCGGAGGCATCAGTTATACCGGCGGCGTTGCTTTTTACCTGCGTCATCACATTCCGTTTTTCCACCTGATTTTTCACCTGTTCATTCTGGGCGGTTCTGTTTGCCATTTTTTTGCTTTTCTTTTTCTGCTGCCCATCTGATCTTTTCAAGACGGCCCAAAAACAAAAAAGCCCGGTCAGTTGTCCTAATAAGAAAAGCAATGAAACAATTGGTGTTGACCGGGCTAATCATTTTCAGCCTGAGCGCCTGCGGCCAGAAAACACATAAAGCCGATGAACGTATGAATTACAACCGCTTAAACGAGTTTGAGGAATATGTGATCCTCCGTAAGGGCACCGAACCGCCGTTTACGGGGAAGTATTACCTCCACACCGACACCGGAACTTATCTTTGTAAACGCTGCAATGCCCCGCTGTTCAAGTCGTCGGATAAGTTTGACGCCGGATGTGGCTGGCCCAGTTTTGACGATGAAATTGAGGGCGCTGTCCATAAATCGGTGGATGCCGACGGACGACGGACCGAGATCACCTGCGCCAACTGCGGCGGGCATCTCGGGCATGTTTTTTACAATGAAGGTTTTACCGGCAAAAACACCCGTCACTGTGTTAATTCAGTATCCATCAGCTTTTTGCCGGAAGCGCCAAAGTAACATCCAGCCGGTTGGTACGGAAACGGGAGATCAGGCTCTGCAACGAAAAACAATCAGAACCTGAAACTCACGCATGGCAATAAAAACTTTTTTTATTCGCCGGCTTCTTCCATGCTTTCAGCTCTCAGAAAGAAAACCGACAAGTAACCCTTCTTGCTTTGTTCAACCTGCTCACGCAAGTCGGCGATTTTTTGCATTTGATCGCTTTCATGCTTGCCGCCGTCGATCTCGTGATTACCGCCGCCATCGTGACCCAAAACATGATCACCGTTTTCGGCTTGCTTGGCCAGGATGTCAGCTTCCTGTTTTTGCAGGTAGTCTTCGTCAATACGTATTTCGTCCAGGATGCCGGTTACAACCAGCTTGCTGCCCATTTGTTCCTGTGTGAATGAATTGACAGAACCGCCTGCTTCAACACGAAGGGTGACATCTTCGGTACTTCCCATCAAAAAGCAACGGCCTCCGCCATGCTGGCATACATGAGACACGATTCCGGTTACCGCTACGGTTTTACCAACGTAAGCGCTTCCCGATTCCTGGACCTGGTCCACCGTCATCAGAAAGACTTCTTCGATAACAATTTGTTTTTTTGCCGTATACTGACAGGCCGATAAGACAGTAAATACAAGCACGATCAAGGAAATTTTTTTCATTGTTAGCTGATTTTATATGATGTAAAAAAATAAGAAAATTCCCGGAACTAAAAAACCCAGTAAAGTCAGCCACCAACCGCGGCCGGTGATGCCATATTTTCCCTTCAGTAAAAATAAACCCGATACCGCCACAAATACCAATACGACAGCCAGAACATCCGAAACCCACACCCAAACGCGGATAGTCGCCACTTTGTGCAGCTTGTTGATATGGTAAAACAAGGGGCGCTTTTCCAACAATTCCATTTCGGCATAACCATCCGACGGACGATAAACCACCATGCCGTTTTCCACAAAGACCTTTAATGCCCCGTCGTTGCCGGTATAGTGCTTCTTGTAAACAGGAGTCTTTTTAAACAGTTCCAGCTTATTTTTCAATGCTTCACGGTCAAGTCCGGAAAGCTCCAGTTCGCCCCACTCCACCGTCTCGCGGACAACCACATGATCGGCATTCCAATCTTTTTTATGATTCAGCGCAATTCCTGAAACAGCATAAATCAGCACCATTCCGGCAATCAGGTATCCAAAGTCGCGGTGCAGGTTCCTCAATAATTTTCTAAACTTCATTTGGTATTTTGTTTTTGAACAATTGTTCGTTATATTTGCATCGAACATATGAACAATTGTTTTGATAAAAATATAAAATTTTAGCATGATGAAGATAGCTATTCCAACCAAAGGAAGTATGGTTGACAATCATTTTGGGCATTGCGATTTTTTCACGGTTTTTGAGTTAAACGACCGGTTTGAGGTGATTTCGTCGGAGAAAATGGAAACGACAAAAGAATGCGGATGCAAATCGAACCTAGCCGGCGAACTGGCAGCCAAAGGGATTAAGCTGTTATTGGCCGGTGGGATTGGCGAAGGTGCAGTCAGGAAACTGAATGAGCAAAAAATTGAGGTAATTGCCGGTTTCAGCGGAGAGGTTGCAGACGTACTGGAGCGGTGGAAACACAAAGATTACCAGGCTGGTTTTACCATTTGCACCGAACACCACAATTGTTCGCTCTAACCGGCCACACGGCTTTCGGCACGGACATTGACCAGTTGATACACATCGTCGAATGTGGCGGCATCCATGAGTTTCGCCCGCATCGTTGACGCCCCGGGGAAACCATTGGCATAAATTTTATAAAAGCGTTTCAGGATGTTGAAGTTCTTCATTCCACCCCAGTTTCGTTCAAATAAGCGGGTGTGTAAAAGCAACTGCTCCAGTTTTTCTTCAGTTGAAACTTCCCTGGGCTGCTTATTGAAAAACCAGGGATCGTGAAAAATGCCCCGCCCAACCATAATCCCGTCGAGGCCAAAACGACCGGTGTATTCAATCGCCTGCGCATACGAGAGGATATCGCCGTTTCCTAAAACCGGCACCTCCGGGGCCAGCTGATCGCGCAAACGGGCCGCCTTGCCAATTTCATTCCAATCGGCCACCCCGTCCGACTGTTGCTTTTGCGTACGCCCGTGCAGTGTAATGGCCGCCGGTTTCGTTTCAAGCAATTGGGCAATCCAGCGTTCGGTCTCATGCTCCCGGATACCGGTTCGTGTTTTTACCGAAACCGGCAGGGAAGTGGCTTCTTTTGTAGCAAGGATAATCTCTTTGGCCAGGCCGGGCTGATCAATCAACGCGCTGCACGAACCTTGTTTGACCACGTTCTTTACGGGGCAGCCCATATTGATATCCAGACCGTCGAAGTCATATTCTTCGGTTAGTTCGCGGGCAACTTTATGAAACACATCCGGTTTGTTTCCCCAAATCTGGGCCACCAGGCGAATGCCTTTTTGTTTCAGGATCTCCTTTTCGGACGGACTAACCACCAGCCGCTCCGATACCCGCTTTTTCCCTACCGGATGGTTCATGCCATCCACCGCCGTAAACTCGGTAAACAGCACATGTAAACAGCCGGGGGCCGAGATACGCGCCACCAGTTCACGGAACGAGGTGTCTGTTACATCTTCCATCGGAGCCAGCGCCATCACCGGACCGTTTATTTCACGCCAGAAATTAGTCATTGCCTGTACGAATCAAACTCAACTTTTGGTTTATACTTTTCCGGAATGCTTTCCGGTTGCCAAACTTACGCCGAAATGTTTGGACGAACAAATAACGGTCTTCTTCAGGAGTATGCAAAACTTCCCTGCACTCATCGCCGCAACATCCTTCGTACCGGGCCGCACATTCAGGGCACTGAATAAAAAGAATATGACAAAGCTTGTTCGCGCAGTTCACATGGGTGTCGCACTTCTGCCCGCACTGGTGACAATGAGCAATCACTTCACCGTTAATTGACTCTCCCAGTCGTTCATCAAAAACAAAATTTTTACCGATAAACTTCGACTTCAGGTCTAATTGTTTTACCTGACGCGCGTATTCAATAATTCCGCCATGCAATTGATTGACATCGCTGAAACCATGATGTTTCAGGTAAGCGCTGGCCTTTTCGCAACGAATTCCGCCAGTACAGTACAGCAGGATCTTCCGGTCTTTTTCATTGTTTAGCTGATCAACAACCAACTCAATCTCTTCCCGGAACGTATCGGCCTGGGGACAAAGGGCGCCTTCAAAATGGCCAATCTCCGACTCATAGTGGTTCCGCATATCCACGACCAGCACTTCCGGATTACCGACATAGTCATGAAACTCAGCCGCCGATAAATGACGCCCGACATTCGTCACATCAAAAGCCTGATCATCCAGCCCGTCAGCAACAATTTTAGGCCGCACTTTGATAGTTAGCTTGTAAAACGATTTACCGTTATCCTCCACCGCGTATTTTATTGGCATATTTTTCAACTCGTCATGTTGATTCAATTTTCCAAGAAACTCATCCAGCCGTTGGGATGGAACACTCATCTGCGCGTTAATCCCTTCCCTCGCCACGTAAATTCGCCCGAAACAATTCATGGCCGACCACTCCAGATAAAGCAAATCCCGGAAAAGCTGCGGCTCGTCAATACGAACGTAGCGGTAAAAAGAAATCGTGATCCGCTGAAAATCTTCTTCCATCAGCCTCTTTTTCAGCTCTTCCTTATGATATCGATTATAGAGTTGCATAAAAATTTTGTCTGCAAAGATAAATATTCCGATTTAAAGACCATTATCTCCTATTATTTTATTACATCCCGACACTTCCTGTGTTTATATTCACCTTAACTTTACATAAATACACAAAAATAACCACTGACAAGAAATATATTCTACAACATATGTTGCATTTTTAAATCTTGATTTCCAGTTTTTTAGAATACACCCGCGGCCAGCAAATTTTCAATCGTTAAGAAATTTTAAGGATTTTTTAACGAACCTTTGAAATATGTGCTATATTAGCAGTGCATTTAAAATTAAATGCTTTAGAATTAAATCTTTAGTTGATACCTTTTCTCTTTAAACCAATATCTATTTTCTGATCTAACTAAGCTAAATTATGGACAACGGGTTATCATGACGATGGTAACCCGCCTTTTTTTTATACGCCCCGCCCCAATTAGTTTATTTTTACTATGGTGTCATGTCAAATCTACACTGAGATTCTAACTCCGGTGCATTTGCCCAACCAATTTTTTTAAACGCAGGGAAAAAAGCACGGCCGCAACGGCCAATCCAAACAGGAATCCGATCCAGATCCCGAGGGAGCCCATATTTAATGTGAACGCGCAAACATAGCTGACCGGTATTCCGACAAGCGAATATGAAACGAAGGCCATCAGCATAGGCACTTTTACGTCAGACAGGCCGCGCAACGCAGATAACAGGGCAACCTGCGTCCCGTCGAACACCTGAAACAGGGCGGCAATGATCAACAACGATGCAGCAACACGGATAACAGCCGGATCTTCGGTAAACAAATACGGCAATTGAAACCGCAACAAAATAAACACGATGCCCATAAGCGACATAAACAGCAAAATCAGGTGCAGCGAAGCAAAGATTGTCTGTCGCAGCAGCGGATAATTTTGTGCGCCGTACTCATGGCTCACATGAATGGTTGTGCCCGCTCCCACCCCCAGGCTGATCATGTAGGTAAACGAAGCCATGCCCAACGCGATCTGGTGTGCAGCCAGCGGCTCCTTGCCCAACCAGCCCATCATTACCGCCCCCAGGCTAAACGTCAGCACTTCCACAATAATCTGCAAACCGATTGGCAAGCCAACTGCCAGCAATTCGCCGATTCTTTTCAACTGAAGCTTTGCCTGGTAAGCCAGGCTAAACAGGTGTTTGTACCGTTTATTTTTCAATACGACCGGGATGAGCAAAAGCGGCATAACTGCCCGTGAAATCAGGGTGGCCACACCAGCGCCGTTCAATCCCATTTCGGGAAATCCGAATTTTCCGAAAATAAGCAGGTAATTCAGAACAACATTCACCAAATTGGCTGTCAGGGTAATCACCATTGCAAGTTTAGTATTACCGATCCCTTCGAGGAATTGCTTGAATGAATAAAAAAGCAACAAGGGCACTAAAGAGGTCACCAATAGTAAAAAATACGAAAATGCTTTCTCAGACACCTCTGCCGGCTGCCCCATGCGGTCGAGAAAAAAACTTACGCCGGTCATGACCACCAGAATAACAAAAGCGGCGAGTATATGAAGAAAAAATCCGTTTTTCAGGTATTCCCCGGCTTCCCGCTCTTTATGCTGGCTGAATACCTTCCCTACCAGTGGCGTTATCCCCATGGTAATTCCAATTCCAAAAAGCATCCCGACATGAAAGATACTGTTCGAAAACGAAGCAGCAGCCAGCTCGGTTGTCCCGGCATGGCCAACCATCATATTATCGACCAGTGAAACAGTGATCTGCCCTACCTGCGAAAGAATCACAGGGAAAGCCAGGTTCAGGTTCTTTTTATACAGAGGTAAATAAGTTGTTATCATTTTTTGAGGCAAAACTGCAAATTTACGCGAAGTTTAACTCCTATCCCAAAACCGAAAGCAGATAAAACCGGAAACTTCAAACTTTTTTCCGAAAATGTGGTTTTAATGTAGAATTATAATAGTTTTATTCCCTTGAAATATCTACATATTTACTCGTGTTAAAACCTGTTTATGAGAAAAATTAACAAGATCCTGGTAGCCAACCGGGGGGAAATTGCGATCCGAATCATGCGCACTTGCCGTGAAATGGGTATCGCTACAGTCGCGGTCTTTTCCGATGCTGACCGAACGTCGATGCATGTCAGGTATGCCGATGAAGCTTGGTATATCGGACCATCTCCTTCCAAAGAAAGCTATTTAAAGGCCGAGAAAATCATTGAGGTTGCCATAAAATCAAAAGCCGACGCCATTCATCCTGGGTACGGCTTTTTATCTGAAAATGCCGCATTTGCCCGGCTATGTGAAACAAATGAGCTGATTTTTATCGGTCCGTCGCCCGAAGTGATTGAAAAGATGGGCGACAAGATTGAGGCCCGCAAAGCGATGATCGCGGCCCGGGTACCGGTTGTTCCCGGCACCACCGAAGCCATCCAGTCGGAAGAAGGAGCATTGAAAACCATCCGGGAAATTGGTTTGCCGGTCATGATAAAAGCATCGGCCGGAGGGGGCGGCAAGGGAATGCGACTGGTCAAAGAGGAACATGAAATCCTCCCGTCGGTTCGCGCTGCCCGCTCTGAAGCAATGGCGGCCTTTAACGACGATGCTGTTTACATCGAAAAATATGTAAGCTCGCCTCACCACATCGAATTTCAGGTATTGGGAGATCAGCATGGAAATGTGATCCACCTGTTTGAACGTGAATGCTCCATCCAGCGCCGCCACCAGAAAATGGTAGAAGAAACTCCGTCGCCGCTGATGACGGCAGAGTTACGCCATCAAATGGGCAAACACGCGGTTGACGCGGCAAAAGCGGTTAACTATGTCGGCGCCGGGACCATCGAATTCCTGGTTGACGACCAGCTTAACTATTACTTTCTGGAAATGAACACCCGCCTTCAGGTTGAACACCCGATTACCGAACGGGTGACCGGGGTCGACCTGGTAAAACAGCAAATCCTGGTGGCCGAAGGACATGAACTGCTCCTCAGACAGGAAACCCTGAAGCAACAGGGACACGCCATTGAATGCCGGGTATATGCCGAAGATTCGGACAATAATTTTATGCCCTGCCCGGGCCGAATCCATACCATCACCCAGCCCCTCGGACTGGGAGTGCGCACCGATGGTTACGTGTATGAAGGTTATGAAATCCCGATCCATTACGACCCGATGATTTCCAAACTGATTGTTTGGGCCGAAAACCGGCAGGAAGCTATCCAGCGGATGAGAAG
The DNA here is from genome assembly GCF_049347105.1 of Gaoshiqia hydrogeniformans. Lineage (GTDB taxonomy): Bacteria > Bacteroidota > Bacteroidia > Bacteroidales > Prolixibacteraceae > Gaoshiqia > Gaoshiqia hydrogeniformans. The sequence goes on along the minus strand of NZ_CP186334.1, from coordinate 3,981,192 downwards.
AGCCTTGTACGAATATAAAATTACGGGGGTGAAAACGTCGATCAAATTCCTGGAACGAATCATGGATTCGAACGATTTCAGGGAAGGAAAATACGATACCAACTATATTGAGAAGAACAAAGACAGCTTGCTTGAAAAAGACCGGTGCGACAGGGAGTGCCAGGACATGGTTCTGATTGCCACGTACATTGATTATTACAACCGGCTGAATAAAGTGCTGCCAACAAAACAGCTCAATCCGGTTGAGAACCGATGGAAGAAATATACTTACCAAAAAAACTTTGACCGACTTTAATCTGATAAATTATGCCGATAGAAATAAAACTGGATGATCGTATTGCCAAAGTAAAAGTGCTGAATCAAAACGAAAATCTCCTGGAAATCATGGTCGACGACAAGATCTACCATGTTGACCTGATGCACAATGATGAAGGGACTTTTTCAATCCTCGAGAACAACCGTTCGTTCAACATCTCCCTGGTGCCGTCGAACAAGCCAAAAACGTACACGGCCTACACGCTTTACAATACCTACGAACTGGAAGTGATTGACGCCGAGATGCGCTACATCCGGAGCCGCGGCGAAGGCGGTCTTTCACACAGCGACAAAAAGATTACGGCGCCCATGCCCGGAAAAATTGTCAAGGTACTGGTTGACGCAGGTCAAGCCATTATTAAAGGCCAAACGGCTGTTATCATTTCGGCTATGAAAATGGAAAGCGAATACAAAGCCTCCGTTGACGGCGTGGTTAAAAAAATAAACATCAAAGCAGGAGACACGGTTGAATCAAACCAGGTATTAATCGAAATTGAATAAAAAAACGACCAAAAATGGACTTAAAGGCAAAATTTGAGAATTTTGAAAAGATAAATAAAGCCGCCGAAAACGGTGGCGGAGCCGAACGTATTGAAAAACAACATGCTGCCGGCAAAAAAACAGCCCGCGAACGTATCCTCGACTTACTTGATCCGGGGACATTCAACGAAGTTGACAAATTAGTCACCCACCGCAGCACCGAGTTCGGCATGGATAAAACAAAAATTCCCGGCGATGGCGTTGTTTGCGGTTACGGAAAAATTAACGGTCGTCTGGTCTATGTATTTGCCCAGGATTTCACCGTTTTTGGAGGAACCATGAGCCGCGCCAATGCTGATAAAATTGTAAAAATCCAGGAAATGGCCGTCAAAATGGGCAAACCGCTGATCGGCTTAAACGACTCAGGTGGCGCCCGGATCCAGGAAGGCGTGCAAAGTCTGGCCGGATATGCCGATATCTTTTACAACAACGTGATCTCATCCGGCGTTATTCCGCAAATAAGCGTCATACTCGGGCCTTGTGCCGGAGGCGCTGTCTATTCCCCTGCCCTGACCGATTTTATTTTTATGGTGAACGGCTCAAGCCATATGTTTGTAACCGGACCCGATGTAATCAAAACCGTGACACACGAAGATGTCAGCAAAGAAGACCTTGGAGGCGCGATGACGCATGCGGGGAAAAGCGGGGTGGCCCACTTCACCGGCGACAACGAAGAACAAACACTGATGATGGTGCGGGAACTGATGAGCTTTTTGCCCCTGAACAACATGGAAGAACCGGTTGAGAAAATCCCGACCGACCCGGTAGACCGGGTAGATGAATCGATGAATGAAATTGTTCCCGTTGATCCCAACAAGCCTTACGATATGAAAGACATCATCTACAAAATTGTTGATGATGAACATTTTCTGGAAGTGCAGCCTCATTATGCAGCAAACATCATTGTCGGGTTTGCACGCTTTGGCGGAAAATCGGTTGGTATCGTAGCTAACCAACCAGCTCACCTTGCAGGTGTGTTAGACATCAATTCGTCGGCAAAAGCGGCACGTTTTGTCCGGTTTTGCGATGCCTTCAATATCCCACTGGTGACTCTGGTGGATGTTCCCGGATTTTTGCCGGGCACCCAGCAGGAGTTTGGCGGGATCATCAAACACGGCGCGAAACTGCTTTACGCTTTTGCCGAAGCTACGGTCGCAAAAATTACGGTAATTACCCGTAAAGCATATGGCGGAGCCTATGATGTGATGTCGAGCAAACACATTGGCGCCGACGTCAATTACGCATACCCGACCGCAGAGATTGCGGTTATGGGCCCCGAAGGCGCCATCAATATCCTGCACCGAAATAAATTGAACGATGAAGAAAAAACAAAAGCGGTGGAAGAATACCGCGATACCTTTGCCAACCCTTACCGGGCCGCAGCGCTGGGATATATTGATGAAATTATCTACCCGAAAGATACCCGGATAAAAATCATCAACGCGTTGGATATGACCCACAATAAACGTAAGTCCAACCTACCGCGTAAACACGGTAACATTCCGCTATAAACATTAAGTAGCTAATCCAATAAAAAATCCCGAAAGCCTGGAACTTTCGGGATTTCTTTGCGCCTGTAACCGAACCGCCACAAGCCTGCATCAGGCCCATTTTGTGCTCTTAATCCAATCAACAACAAACCGGGCATTTTCGTAAGGAATATCCGGCAGAAAACCATGCCCCAGGTTAAATATCCATTTCTCATTTTCCCCGAAAAAAGGCTTATAGGTTTCCAAAACCTGTTCGATTTCCTGCAACGTACCGTAAAGGTACCGGGGATCGAGGTTACCTTGCAGACCGATTTCAGGATGTACCAGCTGGCGGGCATGTTCCAGCGGCATTTGCCAGTCGATGCTGACAAAGTCAGCCAGATCAGGCGTTATGTATTTCAATCCGGTGCCTAATCCTTTCGGGAAAAATATGAACGGTGTTCCTGAGTCGCGAACAAGCCGTCCGATTTTTTCAACGGCAGGCATAAACAACTCCCGGTACATGTCGGCCGGAACCAGGTTGGCATGCGTTTCAAACAACTGAAAAGCATCGATGCCATGTTCAATTTGCTTTTGCGCGTAATGGGCCGAGAGTTCGGCAATCGCGTCAATCAGTTTTTTTGCTTCTTTTTTATGTTGAAAAAGAAATTTGACAGCTTCGGGAAAATTCGGATTGGAGCTGATTCCCTGCACCATGTAACACAAGGTGGTCAAGGGCGCTCCGCAGAAACCGATCAAGGGCGTATTTTCCGGCCGCTGACGAATAATCTCATCAATATTCCGGTAAATATATTCCAGTTTCTCCGGGGCCGGATTCAGATGATCTGCCGGATTGCTCAAGCCTTTCAGGGGTTTGTTAAAAACCGGCCCGTGATCTGTAAATTCGAGCTCCATTCCCATCGCATGGGGAATAACCAGGATATCAGAAAATAAAATAGCTGCATCAACCCCAAGGTCGTAAACAGGCATCAGCGTGACTTCGGCGGCCAACCCGGCATCTTCCATCAATTCGTGGAAGGTATATTTTTCTTTAAGCTTATTGTAATTGGGCAAAACCCGTCCTGCCTGGCGCATAAACCAGACCGGCGGACGATTGGTTTTTTTCCCTTTTAGTTTATCCAAGAAAATTGACTGCATTCCTGTGTTTTTAAATTTTAGAGGCTTTTCATCGCCTGTTCGCTTGCCTGAATCAGCCGGTCGATATCGGCATCGGTATGAGCGTCGGAAACAAACAGGCATTCAAACTGCGACGGGGCCATATAAATCCCGTTTTCCAATGATTTTTTGAAATAGGCCGCGTAACGGGCAGTATCCGATTTCATCGCCTGATCGAATGATTTCACCGCTTGCTCGTCAGTAAAAAACATCGTCATCATGGAGCCAATGCGGTTAATTACTCCCGGGATTCCGGCTTTTCGCAGGTTGCTGGTCAACCCGGATTCCAGCCTGGCCGCTTTACGTTCCAATTCGGTGTAAACCGAGGGGTTTTCTTTCAGTATTTTAAGCATCACCTTACCGGCAGCCATTGCCAACGGATTGCCCGACAAGGTTCCGGCCTGGTAAACCGGTCCTTCCGGCGCCAACTGATCCATAATTTCGGCTTTGCCACCGTAAGCTCCCACGGGTAAACCGCCGCCGATAATTTTCCCAAGCGTGGTGAGGTCAGGTTTTATATTGAACCGTTCCTGTGCACCTCCCGGGGCCAGACGGAAACCGGTAATCACTTCATCGAAAATTAACAGCGAACCGTATGATTTGGTCAGGTTTCGAAGCCCATGCAAAAAATCGGCTTCCGGTAAAACAACACCCATGTTCCCGGCAACCGGCTCCAGGATAACGGCGGCAATTTCATTCCCCCGCTCTACAAACAACTTCTCTACCGACGAAAGGTTATTATATTCCGCGATCAGCGTATTTTGAGCGGCAGCTTTCGTCACCCCCGGACTGTCGGGCAGTCCTAAAGTAATGGCGCCCGAACCGGCTTTGATCAGGAAACTGTCGGCATGTCCATGATAACAGCCGGCAAATTTCACCACCAGATCCCTTCCTGTAAACCCCCTGGCCAGGCGTAAAGCGCTCATGGTAGCCTCGGTGCCTGAATTCACCATGCGGACTTTCTCCACCGACGGGACCATCGCTGTAATCAGCCCGGCCATCTCGGTTTCGATGAGGGTTGGAGCGCCGTAACTGGTTCCGAGTTCGGCCGCTTTTTTAACAGCGTCAATAATCTCTTCTCGTGCATGCCCGAGAATCAGCGGCCCCCAGGATGCGACAAAATCGAGGTATTCATTCCCGTCAATGTCCCAGATTCTGGCGCCTTTTGCTTTTTGAATAAATAACGGATCGGCTTGCACGCTGCGAAAGGCGCGTACCGGCGAGTTTACCCCGCCAGGAATCAGTTGTCGTGCCCGGGCAAATGCCTCTATGCTTTTATTGTTGTTCATCATTCCAGTTTTGAGTTTTGAGTTTTGAGTTTCAAATTTCAAGTTATCCATTGTCCATGCCTAAATAACGTTGACTTGACAATCGTACATACAAAAATAACGGTGACCAAATGAAACAGGTGCGAGGCAATGTTTCGTGACTGCTCAGTCCGTTAACGGATTTATACCCGGTTTCCTTTTTTTAATTCACTCAGTACAAATTCTTTCGCATGATACGTAATAATTACATCCGCGCCGGCGCGTTTAATCGAAGTCAGAATTTCTTTGATCAAACGCTCTTCATCAATCCAGCCATTGGCTGCTGCTGCTTTTACCATCGAAAATTCGCCGCTTACGTTGTAGGCAACCACCGGTATGTTGAAACTTGTTTTTACCTGGTTGATGACATCCAGGTAGCTCAGTGCAGGTTTCACCATCACCAGATCGGCTCCTTCAATCAGGTCCTGCTCCACTTCGCGTAATGCTTCATCGCTGTTAGCCGGATCCATCTGGTAAGTGCTGCGGTCGCCGAATTTCGGGGCGCTTTCGGCCGCATCGCGGAAAGGACCGTAAAAACCGGACGCATACTTCGCCGAATAAGCCATGATGGGCGTATTTTCAAATCCGTTTTCATCCAATGCCTTCCGGATGGCGCCCACACGCCCGTCCATCATGTCGCTGGGAGCAATAATATCGGCGCCGGCTTTTGCCAGGGTAACCGATTGGGCGGCAAGCGTATGTAAGGTACTGTCGTTATGAACGTCGCCGCCGATAATGGTTCCGCAGTGCCCGTGCGTTGTATACTCGCAGTTGCATACATCGGCAACGATAACGAGTTTTGGCAGCGCTGCCCGGAGTGCGCGGATCGCCCGGGGGACAATCGCATCGTGACTGCATGCTACGTGGCCGTCCTCATCTTTTTTTTCCGGGATGCCAAACAGTAATACCTTATCCACTCCTGTTTTTTCAACCAGGTCTTTCACCTCTTCGACCAACAGATCGATGGATAACTGGTAGTTGCCGGGCATCGATTTTATCGGGTTGCTTACATTTTCTCCGGGACAAACAAAGTAAGGCATAATCAGGTCGTCCCTGTTGACTTCAGTTTCACGAACCATGTTGCGGATTGCGGCTGTTTTACGAAGTCTTCTTAAGCGTGTGATCGGATAACTCATAATATCAATATTTTGATGGTCTTTTTTTTCAGTTCAGTCCCGCTTTTCCAGGCAAAAACGGGGATAGCCAATTTATTATTTTTTGCCGGATTTACTGTAATTTTTCAAGGCTATCTCAATCGTTTTTTCTGCCAGCCCTCTGTATCCCGGAGTTGCGGCGGTTGCCAGCGGCTCCAGGTTCAGCTCCCTGATCGCGGCCGTGGTGGTCTCTCCAATGCTGATGATCCGCAGATCAGAGCTGGTTTTTTTGAGGCAGGCATGCAGGTTTTTTATAGCTGACGGGCTGGTCACAACCAGCCAATCATACCGGTCCTGTTCTATCTGTTCGAACAACTCCGGGTCGACAGTCGCGGGCATGACGGTTTGATACACATTCACCCGGTCAACCGGGTATTGACCTGAAAGGCGTTGTTGCAAGGTATCGGGGGCCAGGGTTCCCAGCGCCAGAAGCATGGTTTCACCGGGAGAGATAACTGCTGCCAGTTCGCTGACAAAATCGACTGCCGACTGACCGCTGCCAATAAAATCAGCTTTCAGCCCGAAAGCGTCCAGTTCTTTCGCCGTACCTTCACCAAGCACTGCAATCCGGTTTTCCCGGACAGGCATATATTGAGAAAAAAAAGCCGAGACTGCATTTTTGCTGGTAAACACCAGCCACTGATAGGCCGAAATAGCTTTAGGCAGTTGTACAGAAAGTGCCTTCACCTCAATCATCGGCAGATAACGAATCTCTGCACCCAAATTACTGATGATATCATAGAAGTCGTCCGGTGTTTTTTGCGGATAGGTGCAAATGATGATTTTGCCATCCAATATATTTGGTTCCTGCCGCTTATCCATGACTTACGAAACGGTTCGAATCTGATCAAGAATGGTTTTGCCTCCTTCGTCCAGTATCGCCTGCGCCAATTCAATAGCTTTTTCCGAAGCTTCTTCGATGGGACATCTAACCGATTTACAGATATAGTTTGAGCCATCAAGCGCCGAAACCAGTCCGGTTAACTTTATAGTCAACCCGTCGACCTCTGAGAAACAGGCTACCGGCACCTGGCATCCGCCCTCGAGGGTACGCAAAAGCCAGCGCTCGGCCATGGTTGTTTGCCAGGTCGTTTCATCCGAAACGGCATCGATAATCCGCTGCATATATTCGTCGTCCTCGCGGATTTCAATAGCGACTGCCCCCTGGCTCACTGCCGGCAATATCAGGTTCGGGTCGAGGAACTCCGTGATCAGCGTCTCGTAACCCAGACGGATAATCCCGGCGCCAGCCATAATCAGTGCGTCACAATCGCCATTCCTGAGTTTCTGTAGACGGGTATCTACGTTTCCCCGGATATCAACGATATTCAGGCGGGGATTCAAATGAAGTAACTGAGCCTTCCTGCGTAAACTCGACGTGGCAATCCGGTCGTTCCCGGTCATCTCTTCCAGTTTTCGTCCGTCGCGGGAGATAAAGACATCCCGAACTTCGCCACGCGGCAACATGCCTCCAATGATCAATCCTTCCGGTAATTCGGTCGGCAGATCTTTCAGACTGTGCACGGCCAGATCGACTTCGCCGTTGATCAAAGCGGTTTCAATTTCCTTGGTAAACAGCCCTTTATCGCCAATTTTCGAAAGGGAAACATCGAGAATGATGTCTCCTTTGGTTTTGATCACGACGATTTCCACATTTAACCGGGGGAAAGCGTTTGAGATGGCCATTTTCACCTGTTCTGCCTGCCAAAGGGCCAGTTTGCTCCCCCTTGTGCCTATCTTAATGGTTTTATTGCTCATGATTTATGAAGAAAAAAGATCGTTGATGATTTTCAGAAATTCTGTTTGGCGACCGTTATTGCTCATGGTTTTCAGATTTTTGATCATCAGGTTGGTCAGCTTTTCGGTAATGTGTTTTCCATATTTTTCCATGTTACGGACCTCTTCTTCTGAATGAAATTTCCGGAATACGGCCAGTTCGTCACTGTTCATCCGGCTGACGACAGAAACCATGTTCTGGATAACCGGTGACAGGTTCTGGATGCTTAACCAATCTGAAAACTCGATCACTTTCTCAGCAATAATCCCCTCGGCCACCGAAACATAGGCTTTTTTCTTCTCCATATTTCCGGCAACCACTTCTTCCAGATCATCAACATTCAGGAGTGAAACTCCTTGTATTTCGCTCACGTCCGGGTGAATATTCCGGGGAACTCCCAGGTCAATCATCATCACGTGCGGATGGCCGTTCAGGTGGGGTTTCACTTTCCCGGCGTCGAAAATTGGCTCTTTACTTGAGATGGAGCTGACAATGATTTCGGCTTCATGAATCCCGTCCATCAATCTGGAGAACGGAAGCGCTTCGCCCTGGTAGCGTGCGGCCAGCTCTTCGGCTTTAACAACCGTACGGTTGGTCACCGTAATGTTTTTACAACCTTTTTTGTACAGATTTTTAATGACAAGCTCCCCGGTTTCCCCGGCGCCGATCAACAATATTTTTTTATCCTGTAAATCACGAAACTGATCACTGCATTTTTCAACAGCCGCATAACTGACCGAAAAAGCGCCCGCGCTCATTTCGGTGTTGGTACGCACCAGCTTGCCCGTTTCCAGGGCTTTATGAAACAACCGCTTCAGCACCTTACGAACGGTTCCGTTTTCTTTCGCCTGGCTGTATGCTTCTTTAATTTGCGAAACGATCTGGTATTCGCCCAATACCATCGACTCGAGGCTGGAGACCACCCGGAAAAGATGTTTCACCGCTTCATCGTTTTGAAAACGGTAAAAATGCTTGTCCATTTCTTCTCCAACACCCGCGTATTTTCGCAGGTAACTCATGATGATGGTAAATGCACCGGTTGAACAGCATTTATCAGCTTTAAAGTATATCTCCGTACGGTTACAGGTAGACAGGATAACCAATTCCTCGATATACTGGTTGCTTACAATGCTTTTGTATAAACCGGAGCATTCATCTTTATTTAAAGCAAACTTTTCGCGAATATGTACAGGCGCCGACTTGTGGCTTAAACCAATAATTCCAATCATAATGGCTGTAAAAATAAAATTTCGGGTACTTCTCTAAACCGGGTGTTATGCCAAACAAGGTGGAGAAAGTCCGAAATAAACTGAACTGTATTCCTTAAAATACGGAATACCAACAGCATGCTGAAAATCATTGATCGTGTGCGGAAGTATCAAATGTGTTGTTTCTAAAGAGAGCGCTGATCCCAAAACGACTGACTGATCCGGCTCATCATCCTGAAAGCTGATTTGATAACAAGAGAAATGATTTGTATGGTTAATTTGTTCGGTATTGAATAGAATTTGTTTTTCCTCCGGATCCGGCGTCACTTTGGCCAATGCCTCCTTACTCGTCCCCAGTGTGAGAACAAGCATAATTCCTGTCAGAAGCAGGTAAGGTACAATTGGTCCGGCAAATCCGAGAAAAAACATAATACCAGATTTTTATGCAAATTTAATAATCTGTTATAAAAAAGACTGCTAAAAGGAAATAAAAATAATTGACACTTGTCAACTTAATCGCCTTACAGATTGAATTTTAATATAAAAACAAGCTTTATGCTTCCGTTCAACATTTTTTTCATCTCGCTTATTACAGTGAAAAACAACAGAACAAGCCGATAGTTCTTGGAAAAGCTGATTTTTTTAAAAGGAAAATTTTTCAGTTGAAACTCCTCCGTTAAAGCCCGATAAGTATTTCATTACAAAAGTTATCCGAAAAACCTACTTAACGGCTACCAGTTGTATTACCGACGCTTTCCCGTTATGATAGAGGCCTTCCCGGATATCCAGGTCAAGCTGGCTTATCGAAAGCTTGAAAAATTCGCTGAAATCAGCTTCCAGTTCTTCCCTCGAAAAAAGCATCTCAACGCTCTTGGGGCCACCGGTATCGTTATGGATTTGCTCCTTCGAGAATCCTTCAAGAATCAGCGTCCCGCCCGGTTTTAACGATGCAGCCAGTTTCCGGTGATACTCGCGGCGTTCGGCTGCGGGCATATGCGTATAGATCAGCGCGAGGCAGTCAAATTCATGGACCGGAAGCTCAATCTCGTCGTAATGATCAATCAGATAGTTAATGCTGACCTGATGAAGGACGGCCAGCTTCTCCGCTTTTTTCTTTCCCTCCGAACTACTGTCAAAAGCCAAAACCTGCCATCCCTGCCGGGCCGCATAAACAGCATTACGTCCCTCTCCTTCTCCCGGCAGCAGAATTTTTCCCGGCTTTAACCGATCCAATTCCTGTTTTAAAAAATCGTTGGGTTCGGTTCCGTAAGCGTATTCTTCTGCTGCGTATCGTTCGTTCCAGAAATTCATTTTCTTAAAGTTTACCTGTTTTTATTGTTTCTGACAGCAATTCTCCGGTTTAATCTTCCGCGGTAAACTGGTCCGGGTGCCTTCCGCTGATACCTTTCGCCCGGTAATAGGCTTTCATCCGGCGGATATCTTCCTGCGGATCATCCGTCAGTTCAAGGGTGTCAATCCAGCCAATTTCTTTCTTCCCAAAATCGAAAAAACCGAGGTAAACAACAGCTCCGGTGGCTTTGGCGATGGTATGAAAACCGGCCTTCCATTTTTTATTCAGTTCTCTGGTTCCTTCGGGCGTAATGGCCAAATGCATCGTTTCCCGTTTGTTCATTTCTTCGATGATCTGCTTGACCACCGAAACGCCTTTACTTCGGTCGATCGGGAGAGCTCCCATCTTTTTCAGAAAATAGCCAAGGGGCCAAAAGAAAAATTCTTTTTTAATGACAATATTCGCGACTCCTCCCTGCGAGGTATAATATAAATAAGAGATCACAAAATCCCAAGCGCTGGTATGAGGCACGCCAATTATGATTGCTTTTTTATGAGGCATGACTCCGTTTACCGGTTTCCAGCCCAACAGGCGCAACAGTACGCTACAAACAGATTTCAACATTCAAACTGTAATTTGATAAGTTTCGAACCGGGATGCTGAGGCAAATTCGGTCAGCAAACGTACAGCCATCTGGCTGGCATCGTGCAGCTGATAACCACCGTTGTATGAGATAATCACCATCAGAAAACGCCGGGTATCTTCCCGAACACCGGTTCGTTCGGAATCAGAAGTGGGAGTACCGAAAGCGCCTCTCCGGTCTCTGAAGACCGGCATGCCTTCGATATTCAGTTCGCCGCGCCCCAGACCTTCGTACCATTCGTCCTTTTTACCGACCCCCATCTCCACCTTGCCATCAATCCGGTCAGCATCGTAACCTCCAATCGAAAAGCCTGAACTAATCGACACCAGGTTCAGCAGGTCGACCACATTGTTGATCCGGTAAAGGCCTTTGCCGCTGACCACCCGCCTCAGCAAGGCTTCGGCCGAGAGCCTGTAACGGGCCGGGTCTTTTCCGCAAAGCTTGTAGGCTTCTCGCGACGATGCAATAGCCGGAATATGACGGATATCTTCGGTATCGTACCGTTGGGCAATCCGGCCGCAGGTGTCTTCAATCAACTGCCACAGCTCAGCATTAGACGGCCCCACCTGCACATCACATTCAATACACGATAAAAAAACATCCGGGCAGCGCTCGCCCAAATCTTGTCCAATGGAAATATTTTTCATCCGGATTACTGAATTGTTTGGGCAAATTTAAAAAACAATCCCAGTTCAACTAACGAAAGAATCAAAATGTGATGCCCTTTACTCCAATAATAGAAAAAGACTGTCGCGGAAACAAACCAGGACAGTCTCTTTTTCAAACAGCGTTTGAGATTCTTAATCGTTATCCTTGTGGGTAAGTTTATCAACCGTTGAGATTTCCATGAAAGAAGATCCTCCTCCAATACCAAAACTACCACCAATATAAACAACCATATCTTCGGGTTGTAATTTTCCGTCATCCAGTAAGGATTTCAGAGATGTACGGATCATTTTGTATTTGTTGCGTTTGGGCTCAATCACACTAGTACGCACCCCGTACGACAACGACAGGTGACGGGCCACCGTAGCATCGTAACACTGGGCATATACCGGGTTATCGCCCCTGAAAGCTGCCAGGTAACGGGCAGTTCTTCCGGTAAGCGTATTGGTGACAATCGCCGTTGTTTTCAACTCCTTCGACGCCTGGATAGCAGCCTCGGCCAGATACGCAACCACTTCATTTTCGACCGAAGGGATGGTGATGTCGTTCCGCTTATCTTTGCTCAGCTCAATCTCCTGGGCAATACGGCTCATATATTTAACCGCTTGTTCGGGATAGTTTCCGTAAGCTGTTTCGCCGCTCAGCATGATGGCATCGGCCCGGGAATAGATGGCATTTGCCACATCGCTGACTTCTGCACGCGTCGGGCGGGGATTGTCAATCATGCTGTGCATCATTTGTGTGGCAACAATCACCGGCTTTTTGCGCTGAACTGCTTTTTTGATTAACAGGCGCTGGATACCCGGAATTTTTTCTGCCGGAATTTCAATCCCCAGGTCGCCGCGGGCAACCATAATCCCGTAGGCATAATCCAGAATTTCGTCGATATGATTAACCCCATCCAGGTTTTCGATTTTGGCGATGATTTTGATCGGACTGTTGAACCTGTCGAGGATTTCCTGCACCTTTAAAACATCTTCTTTATTCCGAACGAATGAATGAGCAATGAAATCGACCTTATTTTTCGCAGCAAACTCGATAAATTCTTCGTCCTTTTTCGAAACGGAGGGAAGTTGGACACTAAAACCGGGAGTATTTACACTCTTCTTATTTTTAATTGTTCCCGAATTTTCAACTTTGCATAGGACATAGTCCTGTTTTTTTTCAACAACGCTTAGTTCAATTTCTCCGTCATCAATTAAGATTCTTCCGTCGCCCGGAATTTCTTCGTGGAACTTCGGATACGACACCATCAAAGTCGCCCGGTCTTCAGCACTTTCTCTCAAAACCCCGGACACCTCCACCAACTGACCATAGGCAACCTTGATCGGGTTTGCCAACTCAGTTGTCCTTATCTCGGGTCCTTTTGTATCCACCAGAATGCCAATCGAATCAGACACCGATCTGATGTTGTTGAGCACCTTAAGCGCGCTCTCACTGGTAATATGCGCGGTGTTCATCCTGGCAACATTCATTCCTGCTTTGAACAACGACTCTACAAACTCAGGTTCACACCTCAGGTCTGAGATCGTAGCAACAATTTTCGTATGTTTCATTTCTAACTAAATAAAATTATGGGGCCACGAAAATAGATATTTTTCTTTACGACGAGAAAAACTTTGTTTTTGATACGGATAAAATAGCTAAACGTTAATCTTTCATGAAACTTTCTATCCCCAGACGATACGAATCCAGGCCAAATCCCATAATACTGCCACGGCACACGGGGCCAATGATTGACTCGTGACGAAAATTTTCGCGGGTGAGAATGTTGGAAATATGAACTTCGACAACCGGCGTGGTGATGCCCGAAATTGCATCCCTGATGGCAACGGAGGTGTGGGTGTAAGCGCCCGCGTTTATGACAACTCCGTCGTAGTGAAAACCAACCTCGTGAATTTTATTTATGATCTCTCCTTCGACATTCGACTGAAAATACTCCATATAAACAGACGGATATTTGTTTTTTAATGTTATAAAATATGTTTCAAAGGCTTGATCACCATAAATATTTTTTTCTCTTTTGCCTAATAAGTTCAAATTTGGGCCATTTATTAACAGTATTTTCATTTTTATTTTATTTTTTAAAAAATAACTAGTAACTTTAACAACGCTCCTACGTATTGAAAATTATGTAATCTTGGGGAGAAACTTAATCTCAATACGTTTCGGAGTTATTGAGTGGAAACAAAAAGAACCAAAATTATTTAAATTGTTTTTAGAAAAAAATTTAATTGTTTTTAATTATGAAATGGGAAGATAGCAAAAAAGGGTTCGAAACTTTTCTGAGACTTGAAAAATCATTATCTCAGAATTCAATTGCAGCGTACATCAATGACATCAACAAACTGATGGCATTTTTAGACGAGAGTTTTAAACGGCTAACGCCAGAGAAGGTCAGGTTAAACCACCTGAGAAGTTTTATCGAGTATATCAATGATCGTGGAGTATCGCCGCGAACACAGGCTCGTACCATCTCCGGGATTAAATCGTTCTTCAAGTACCTGCTTATGGAGGGAAAAATCAACAGCGATCCGACAACGCTGCTGGAATCTCCGAAAATCGGGCGAAAATTGCCTGATGTGCTGACCATGGAGGAAATTGATTTAATTATCGACGGCGTTGACCTGACCAAATCGGAAGGCCAGCGAAACAAAGCGATGCTTGAAACACTTTACAGCTGCGGCCTGCGTGTTTCAGAGCTGGTTAACCTGAAAGTAACCAACCTCTTCTTCGATCAGGGTTTCATTAAAATTGAGGGAAAATCTGAAAAAGAAAGATTAGTCCCGGTTAGTTCAAAAGCGATTGAAGAAATTACCAAGTACCTGCAGGGTTACCGCAAAACATTAAGGATCAGCCCGGAAAGTGAAAATGTACTTTTTCTGAATCGCAGAGGGAAGAAATTAAGCCGGGTGATGATTTTCACGATCATCAAAAACCTGGCAGAAAAAGTTGGTCTGAACAAAAAGATCAGCCCGCACACCTTCCGGCATTCATTTGCAACGCATCTGATCTCGGGAGGCGCCGACCTGCGTGCTGTACAGGAAATGCTTGGGCATGAATCAATCCTGACAACCGAAATTTACACCCATTTGGACAGGGATTATTTGAAGAATACGTTGACTCATTTTCACCCGCGTTCATAAGGGTTACCGGTAATTTTGATAATAATTTCTTAACATTAAAAAATTAAAGTATTATTTATACATTCTACTGTAAGACAGCGTGTTAAATAACACGCTGTCTTTTTTTTGTGTCGTATTTTTACGGATAAGACCAATTTAAAAATGGTCGTCCCCCCCGGTCTTGAAAAAAAATTATTTTTGTGAGTCGAGAAAAAAATGGTTTTGTTGGAATTATTAATTTTTTAATTGTTGACTATGAAAAATCTAGATTTATCCAGGTATGGAATTACCGGAAACATAGAAATCGTTCACAATCCGTCTTACGAAGAACTCTTTCAGGCCGAAATCGATCCGGCCAACGAAGGTTTTGAAAAAGGCGTATTAACCAATACCGGTGCGGTTGCTGTTGATACCGGCATTTTTACCGGTCGTTCACCTAAGGACAAATTTATTGTATTGGATGATACCACAAGAGATACCATGTGGTGGGATGGAACGATCAACCGCCCGACTTCCCCGGAAGTTTTCGATGCGTGTAAAAACCTGGTGACAAAACAATTGTCAGGCGCAAAAAAATTATACGTGGTCGACACGTTCTGCGGAACAAACGAAGATACCCGGATGAAAGTACGTTTCATTATGGAAGTGGCCTGGCAGGCTCACTTTGTAACCAACATGTTCATCCGTCCTTCACACTATGAACTGGATAACTATGGCGAACCCGATTTCGTTTGTTTGAACGGATCAAAAACAACCAACCCAAACTGGAAAGAACAGGGCCTTCATTCTGAAAACTTTACCCTTTTCGATCTGACCCGCAGGATGCAGGTGATTGGCGGTACCTGGTACGGCGGCGAGATGAAAAAAGGTATTTTCGCCTTGATGAACTACTACCTGCCGTTGAAAGGGATCGCTTCGATGCACTGCTCAGCCAACGTGGGAACCGATGGCGATGTCGCTATTTTCTTCGGTCTGTCGGGAACCGGAAAAACAACCTTGTCGGCCGACCCAAAACGTTACCTGATTGGTGATGACGAACACGGCTGGGACAACCACGGCGTTTTCAACTACGAAGGTGGTTGCTATGCAAAAGTAATCGACCTGAGCAAGGAAAACGAGCCGGATATCTGGCGCGCCATTAAACGCGATGCCCTATTGGAAAATGTTACGGTAAAAGAAGACGGAACTCCCGATTTCTCAAAAGAAGCTTCAAAAACAGAGAACACCCGCGTTTCTTATCCGATTCATCACATCAGCAAGATTGTTCTTCCTTCACGTGCAGGCCACGCGAGCAAAATTATTTACCTGAGTGCCGATGCCTTCGGCGTATTGCCTCCGGTTTCTATCCTGGATGATCAATCAGCTCAATACCACTTCCTTTGTGGCTACACATCAAAACTGGCCGGAACGGAACGCGGGATCACTGAACCTCAAATGTCGTTCTCTCCCGCATTTGGCGAAGCGTTCCTGACGTTGCACCCAACCATGTACGCAAAAACACTGGTTGCCAAAATGCAACAACACGGCGCTAAAGCTTACCTGGTAAATACCGGCTGGAACGGAACAGGCAAACGGATGTCGTTAAAAGACACCCGGGCTATTATTGATGCCATCATCGACGGATCAATTCTGGAAGCTGAAACGAAACACATTCCGGTGTTGAACCTGACTGTTCCTGTTGCATTGAAAAACGTTTCAGAAGGAATTCTGGATCCGCGTGATACCTATCCAACAGAAGCCGACTGGACCGTTAAAGCAAAACAACTGGCTGCCAAATACATCGCGAACTTCGAACAGTATTGCGATAACGAAGCGGCTATTGCACTGAAAGCTGCCGGCCCTCAATTGTAATTTTACAACAGCTACATAGTAAAAACCCTGCTTCCGGCGGGGTTTTTCATTTCAACCCTCTCCCACGATTTCCTGTAAGCTTTCAGCCAGTGTGGGATACCGAAACGTGAACCCCTGTCTGAGTAAGCGGTCGGGGACAACGAACGGACTTTCCAGCATGAGTTGAGCCGCACTTCCGTACGCCAGCTTCAACAGGAATGCCGGTACCCGAAAAAATACCGGTTTCCGGAGCCTTTCAGCCAGCAAGTTGGTTAAGGTTTCGTTTGTCGCCTGCTCCGGAGCCGTTAAGTTATACACGCCCGTAAATGCGCTGTCCGCTATACTTTGAGAAAAAGCAGTAATCAAATCATCAATATGAATAAAGGGGAACGCCTGTTTTCCGTGACCAATCTTTCCGCCAAAGCCGGCTTTAAAAACGGGCAATAAATTCTGAATGGTTTGCGAATTTTTTCCCAGCACCACGCCTGTTCTGAATATCACCCTGCGAACACCGCCATCGAGCGTATCGGTTGCCGACTCCCAATCCTTCACCAATTCACCAATAAAGCCGGCATCAAAGTCAGAGCTGTTTTCGTCGTGACTTCCTGAAGGAGAGTAAATGCCGGTTGCCGACATTGAAACAAATACCTTCGGCTTCTTTCCGCCGGGCAGCAGGTTAACGGCCTGGGTCAGTTTTGCCGTTGTCACCACCCGGCTGTTGTAAATAACCGATTTATTGAGCTTGGTCCAGCGTTTCAGGATTGGTGCGCCGCTCAGGTTAATCAAGCCCTCACAGCCGGCCAATTCGGCTGCAAACGCTTCAGCATTGCCGTAAATGAGCAAACGGGTGAGCGGCTTCATCTCATGGCCCTGTTTCTCCAATTGTGTTACCAGCTTTTGCCCGATGTAACCATGTGATCCGGTAATTGCAATCTTCATAAATCGAAATGCCTTTTTAAATGTATATAGACAATTAATTTTTTCAAAAGTTTTTAACCCTTCAAAAATTGGAAGGAGATTTTTAACATTTAATTCCTTAGTTTTGGGTGAAAATTTAGAGTACGATGCCGCAAAAGAAAACTCCGGTAAAAAAGGCAACAACCAAATCCAATACGAAACCGAAAAGAAAACGCCAATCGAAAGAATCTTATTCTGCATCCAAACGGGTCGGTTGGCTGGTATTAAAGGTGATGGCTGCAGGTATTATTTTATTTGCCTTGTTTTTTACAGCTGTTTACCTGGGGTTCCTGGGTGTGGTGCCAACTGCAGCACAATTACAGAACATTAAAAACCCGCAGGCCTCGGAGGTATACTCCGAAGAAGGAAAGCTTCTGGGCCGTTATTATACCGAAAACAGGAGCAATGTCACCTTTGACGAGATTTCGCCCAACATTATCCAGGCTCTGATTGCCACCGAAGATGCGCGCTTTTACGAACACCGGGGAATTGACGAGATCGCCCTGTTCAGGGTTTTTATAAAAACCCTGATGCTGCAGGAAAAAAGCGCCGGCGGCGGGAGCACCATCAGTCAGCAGATTGCCAAAAACCTGTTTCCCCGGAATAACCTCTGGGTATTTTCGATGCCTGTCAATAAACTGCGCGAAGCCATCATCGCCTATCGTCTGGAACGGATTTACACCAAAGATGAAATTCTTACGCTCTACCTGAATACGGTCCCGTTTGGCGAAAATATTTTTGGAATCGAGGTGGCCGCTGAACGCTTCTTCAGTAAAAAACCGAAAAACCTGACGGTTGACGAAGCCGCGGTTTTGGTGGGTATGCTAAAAGCAAACAACGCCTATAACCCGCGCGTCCATCCTGAACGATCGACGGAGCGCCGGAATGTGGTGATCGGGCAGATGGTGAAAAACGATTTTTTAACCGAGGAAGAAGGCCGGATCTTCCGGGAAAAGCCGCTTAAATTACGCTACCGCCGTATTTCCTACAATGAAGGGCCTGCGCCGTATTTTCTGGAAATGTTAAGGCCCGAGCTGATCGCCTGGTGCAAAAATAACCTCAACGAGAAAGGCGAACCGTATAACCTGTACACCGACGGCTTACGAATTGAAACAACCGTCAATTACGATTATCAGTATTTTGCCCAGCAATCGGTCGTCGAGTATATGAATAACCTGCAGGGAGTTTTCGATAATCACTGGAAAAACACAGATCCGTGGGCAAAAGACCCCGCCATCCTGCAACGCGCCATCCGCCAAACCGAACGCTACAAGCACATGCGGGCCTCGGGCAAAAGCGAAGATGAAATAAAAGAAGCCTTCGATAAAAAGATTGAGACCACCCTGTTTACCTGGGAAGGCGACAAACATCTTCAGCTTAGCCCGCTCGATTCGCTGAAACATTACCTGAAAATGCTGAATGCCGGCTTTATCGCGATCAATCCGGCCAACGGACAAGTAAAAGCCTGGGTTGGGGGAATTGATTACCGGTATTTCAAATACGACCATGTAACCGCTGCCCGCCAGGTAGGTTCGTCTTTTAAGCCCTTTGTGTACCTGGCTGCCCTCGAACAGGGATTAAGTCCGTACAGCTATTACGCCAACGAACGGAAAATTTACGAAGATTACCAGGATTGGTCGCCGCGAAACTCGCATGAAGACTATGAAGGATATTACAGTATGCGGGAAGCCCTGGCCCGGTCAATCAACACCGTGGCAGTGGATGTGTTGATGCAAACCGGTATTGACAAAGTGATCGAGACTTCGCATGAACTGGGAATCAGCCGCGAACTTCCCAGGTTCCCCTCACTGGCGCTGGGCGTGGCGTCCATCAGCCTGAAAGAAATGGTTTCGGCCTACGGGACCGTTTTAAATGAAGGGATTTATTATCCGCCCAACTACTTGGTATCCATTAAAGACAAACAGGGAAAAGTATTGGCCGGGTTTGAACCCCCGTTGCCCCGGTATACCGCTTTGAATGAAGAAAACTGCCGGATCCTGGTGCATATGATGCAATCGGTGATTGACGGCGGCACCGGTTCGGCTATTCGTTCTGTTTACCGGGTTCCGGGCGAATTTGCTGGAAAAACAGGAACAACCCAGGACCATGCCGACGGTTGGTTTATCGGGATGAACCCAAGGCTGGTAACCGGCTGCTGGGTAGGCGCCGCCGATCCCGGAATTCACTTCAGAACAATCACTTACGGACAGGGAGCTTATATGGCTTTACCCATTGTCGGAAAATTTTACAGTAAAATGTACAGCGATCAACGATACCGTAATCAGCAGTTCGCGTCGTTCCGCCAGCCCGCTCCTGAAATTCTGGCGGCCCTGGACATCCCCGGTTACCGCGACGAACCGGAAAAAGAAGATATCGGCAAGCTGATTGAACAGATTTTTGCCCGGGGAAAGAACCGGCCGGAAACGCAACCCGGCTCCCGGGAACCGGAAACAAAAAAAATCTGGGAAACATTTAAAGATATCTTCAAAAAGAAAAAATAGATCCGTAACTTATTCACCCGATGTATCCGTAACTTTAAGGTAAATGAAACGAAATTTACCATTTATTGTCCGTTTTCACCGTTGGCGTTTACGACATCTCAGCGAACGTAAGCTCATCGTTTTGCTCAGCATCGTGATCGGCGTCGTTGTCGGTATCCTGGCAACCATCATTAAAAACTCGGTTTGGCTTACCCGGTCGGTTATTTATAAAATTATCGATCAGGAAGTCCACAACTACATTTACGTGATACTTCCGTCGATCGGTATTTTCTTCACCGTGTTTATTGTCCGTTTTATCATCCGCAGTCCGGTAAGGCCGGGAATTCCGAATGTATTGCACAGCATCTCGCGCCGGCGCGGGGAGCTGAGCAGGCATAATCTTTTTTCGTCGGTTGTTACCAGTGCAGTTACGGTTGGTTTTGGAGGTTCTGTTGGGTTGGAAGGGCCAACAGTGGCTACGGGAGCAGCTTATGGCTCGTGGTTGTCGCGTGTGTTCCGGCTGAATTACAAACACACCATCCTGTTGCTGGCCTGTGCTTCGGCGGCGGCGATGGCCGCGATTTTTAAGGCGCCTATTGCCGCCATTGTTTTTGCTGTTGAAGTGATCATGATCGAACTGACCACATTTTCGCTGGTACCTTTATTGCTGGCCTCATCCTCGGCCGTGGTTACGTCCTATTTCTTCATGGGACACGATGTGCTTTACCCGTTTAAAGTTGAAAATACCTTTGTCATTGCTGATCTGCCCTATTATATCCTGCTCGGGATTGTTGCCGGATTGGTATCGGCGTACTTCACCCGCATTTACATCTACATTTCTGCCAAATTTGAACAAATCGGCCATATTTGGAGCCGGTGGATCTTCGGCGGACTTCTGCTCGGGATCATCATTTTTGTCTTCCCCTCGCTTTACGGCGAAGGCTACGAATCCATCAATTCGTGCCTGGCAGGCGATGTTGGTTACCTGTTCAACAATTCTGTATTTTTTCATATGCAGGAAAACCTTTGGTGGGTATTCGCCATCATGATCGCGATTATTTTACTGAAAGTGATTGCAGCGGCTGTTACTTTCGGCGCCGGAGGCGTTGGGGGAATTTTTGCGCCCACCTTGTTTATTGGGGTGAACACCGGGATGTTATTTGCCCTGGCTGCCGACACATTTGGTATTCAGCAAATTGATAAAAATAATTTTGCACTCATCGGCATGTCGGGACTGATTGCCGGCGTGCTGCAGGCCCCTTTGACCGGCATTTTTCTGGTTGCCGACATTTCCGGAGGCTACCAGCTCTTTGTTCCGCTGATGATTACAGCTACCTTCTCGTATGTAACGGTTAAAGCTTTTGCCCCCAGGTCGGTATATCATTTTCAGCTTGCAAACCGGAAAGAGCTGATGACGCACGATAAAGACAAAAATGTGCTCCAGATGATGGAAGTAAGAAAACTGATCGAAACTGATTTTGTCAGCTTGTCGCCGGAGGCAACTTTGCGCGATTTAACCGAAGCCATCGCGAAGGCACACCGCAACCTGTTCCCGATCGTCGATCAGGAAGGTTATCTGAAAGGCATGGTGAAAATGGATGATATCCGTCACCTGATCTTTAAAAGCGAGTTATACGACCAGGTCCGGGTGAGTGACTTGATGTATCCGCCCGAACATTATATTTCGACCGAAGATTCGATGGAACAGGTGGTGGAAAAATTTGAAAGTACAGGGAGGTATAATTTGGCGGTAATCGATTCTGGAAAATATATCGGGTTTATATCCAGGGCCCGTGTGTTTTCATCGTACCGGAAAACAATGAGTTACTTCTCGCATGAATAATATCAATTGATCATGGCAAGGTTTAAAAAAAGATTGAGAGTATTTCTGAAGAAAACAGCCGGCGAACATAAAATTTACTGGCTGAGTTTGGTTATCGGGTTGATTAGCGGAACAGCCGCTTTAATTCTGAAAAATCTGATCCATTTTGTCAGCGAAAGCCTGGTTGGCAACCTGAATATAACCGCCGAAAGTATTTTATTCTTCGCTTTTCCCGTAACCGGAATTTTAATTACCGTCCTGATCATCAAGTACTTTATTAAAGATGACTTAGGGCATGGCGTCACAAAAGTATTGGCAGCCATCAGTCTAAACAAGGGGAAACTGAAAGGTCATCATACCTTTTCGAGTATTATTACCAGTAGTTTTACCATCGGGTTTGGCGGATCAGTCGGAGCTGAAGCGCCTGTGGTGCTGACGGGCGCCGGAATTGGCTCCTACATCGGGCGTTTCTTTAAGTTGAGCTACCCCGAAACCATGTTGCTGCTGGGCTGCGGAGCCACGGGAGCCATCGCGGGTATTTTTAAAGCGCCTTTGGCCGGAATTATTTTCACACTCGAAGTGTTGATGCTCGATTTAACCATGGCCTCCCTGATTCCCTTGCTGATTTCAGGCATTACCGCTGCCGTGCTTGCCTATTATTTTATGGGCGACGCCCTCTTGTTTAAATTTCACCTGGTCAACACCTTCGATGCATCCAATATCCCGTTTTATCTGTTGCTGGGTATCTTTTCCGGTTTTGTTTCGTTGTATTTTACCCGGATGACCATGTATCTGGAGACTAAGTACAAAAAGATTAAAAACCAATTTTTTCGAATTGCCCTTTGCGGACTGATCCTGGGCTTGTTAATCTTTATTTTCCCTCCGCTCTGGGGCGAAGGATATACCTCTGTCAATAAAATATTTAACGGACTTGGCCCTGACTTACTGGATAATTCACTCTTTTTCAACCTGAAAGATGACCCCTGGTTTATCATTATCTTCCTGTTTTTGTTGATATTCTTTAAAGTATTGGCGATGACCGCAACCACCGCGGGTGGCGGAGTTGGCGGCATTTTTGCCCCCACCTTGTTTGTAGGGGCCATTGGCGGTTATTTTGTGGCCAGCTTCGCGAACCTGACCTTGGGAACAAACCTTCCGACTGATAATTTCGCGCTGGCCGGAATGGGAGCCATGATGGCCGGCGTCATGCACGCGCCTTTACTCGGCATCTTCCTGACTGCCGAAATTACCGGGGGCTACCAGTTGTTTTTCCCGCTGATTATTTCGGCCACCGCATCGTACCTCACCATTATGCGTTTTGAACCGTACTCGATCTATACCAAACGGCTGGCGCAAAAGGGTGAACTGGTCACACACCACAAAGATAAAGCAGCCCTGCATTTCATGGAGGTGGCCAAACTCATCGAAACTGACTTTGAAACCTTGCCTCCCAACGCGACCCTGGGCGACCTGACCCGGGTGATTGCCCGCTCAAAGCGAAATCTGTTTCCCGTTGTCGGGCCCGACGGGACCTTACATGGTATGGTGAAAATGGATGACATCCGCGAGATCATTTTTAAGCACGAGTTGTACGACAAGGTATACGTAAAGGACTTGATGTACATGCCCGAACATTATATCTCGCCTAAAGATTCCATGCACAAAGTGGCCGAAAAGTTTGAACGCAGCGGCCGTTTCAACTTAGCGGTGATTGACGACGGCAAATATGTCGGCTTTATATCGAGGGCACGTGTTTTCTCGAACTACCGCTATACCATGCGTTCCTTATCGCATGACTAAGCCGGAAATTTCAGCGGAAACTTTTCAGATAAACGGCATAAATAGCAACAAACAGTAGGGTAAAAATCAGATTGGCTGATGAGAATACGCTGGCTGACATCCGGAATAATGGCATCAGGATAATCGCAATCTGTGCTGTGAGGTATAAATAAAAACCGGTCCTCCTCCATTTCCACATGTATACAATGCCGGTAAGCGACAACAGGTACAACGCACCAAAAGCAGCGAAATACAAGGGGCTTAATGATTGTGTACTTTGCACATTGGTTAGTTGTTCAATTAGCACAATGGCCCGGGAGTAAAAAAGCGAAATACCCCAAAAGGTTAAAATCGCGATACTGTTTCCAACGGCGCTAAGGGTCAATGCAGCCACGAGCAACAACGGACGGTCCTGCTGTTTCATTTTCTTTATGTTTTACGGATGATCACAGCTTTCAAATTTCAACTAAATAAAAGAAACCTCCAAAATATCGGAGGTTTCTTTATAAAAAATTGTCGGACAAAAAAAGCGCCATCCGTTATGCGGTCCGGGCCGTTGAAAAACGCAGGACAAGCGGTTTTACCAGGCGTTCAAAATCAGCATAAGCCATCCGGATCAACTCCACATGCGTCCCGGCGTTGAATGCTATTTCTTCATCTTCGGCCAGGCTCTCAGCCACATAGACTTCCATATCGTACAGGTTTCCAAACGGAGGCATAGCCCCCACCTCGCACTCCGGAAACAGGTGTTTAAACTCCATTTCGTTGGCAATTTCAACTTTCTTTGCACCCGTGGTTTCTTTGAGTAGCCTGAGATTAATGAGATACGAGGCCGGTAACACAGCCATCGCCATTCTTCCATCGAGCTTTACCATGACTGTTTTGGCCAGTTCTTTGCCCGGAATGTGGGTTGTTGCAGCAATCCGTTGGGCATTGTATGCCAGTGAGTGGCGAATGGTAATATACTCAATGTTGTTTTTGTCGAGAAAATCTTTCAGTTTTTTAATCGGCATGACAGATTATTTTTCGGTATCCAATATCAGATGTTTCAAACATCGCGTATTTCAATTAACTGCTGCCTGCCCGTGACGGGCCCTGGTTTCGGCACACCTGTTAACTGGTATGGTAGAGGATGATCTAATTTACAAAAATTGATGATGGAAAGCAATAAATTTCAGGGAGGCTTATTTCATCTCCGTGACGTTTTTCGGTTAAAAAAATTCACTTATTGTTGATTTCTATTCCTTCCGATCCCTGACAAAAAATTTTACCTTTGCGCTTTAATTTGATATCTATAAAATGAAAAGAGATCAACTTGTATTCGACATTATTGAAAAAGAACGTCAACGTCAGCTAAGCGGAATTGAATTGATCGCGTCAGAAAATTTTGTCAGCGAACAGGTCATGGAAGCGATGGGGTCAGTGATGACCAACAAATATGCCGAAGGTTATCCGGGAAAACGCTACTACGGCGGTTGTCAGTGCGTCGACATGACCGAACAACTGGCCATCGACCGGTTGAAGGAACTATTTGATGCTGAATATGCCAATGTTCAACCACACTCGGGTGCACAGGCCAATGCGGCGGTATTAAGCGTTATCCTGAATCCCGGAGACAAATTCCTCGGGCTTGATCTTTCGCACGGCGGCCACTTGTCTCACGGTTCACCGGTAAATTCATCGGGTATTTTGTACCAACCGGTTGCCTACCATGTAAAAGAAGACACCGGCCTGGTGGATTATGACGAAATGGAAGTTTTGGCCAAAGAACACAAGCCCAAACTGATTATCGGCGGCGCTTCGGCCTATTCGCGCGAATGGGACTATGCCCGGATGCGTAAAATTGCCGACGAGGTGGGCGCAATGCTGATGATCGACATGGCTCACCCGGCCGGGTTAATTGCTGCAGGACTGCTTGAAAATCCGGTAAAACATGCCCACATTGTCACCTCAACAACACATAAAACACTGCGCGGCCCACGCGGGGGCATCATCCTGATGGGAAAAGACTTTGAAAATCCGTTTGGTTATAAGACCCCCAAAGGTGAAACCAAAATGATGTCGGCCGTTATCGATTTTGCCGTATTCCCCGGACAGCAGGGCGGACCGCTGGAACATGTCATTGCATCGAAAGCCATTGCTTTTGGCGAAGCGCTCGACCCTTCGTATAAAGTTTATCAGGCCCAGGTGAAAAAGAACGCGGCTGTTATGGCACAGGCTTTTGTTGATAAAGGCTACAAAGTGATTTCCGGTGGAACCGATAATCACAGCATGTTGATTGATTTGCGCACCAAGTTCCCTGAATTAACCGGTAAGTCTGCCGAAAATGCGCTGGTAAAAGCCGATATTACCATCAACAAGAACATGGTCCCGTTTGACAGCCGATCGCCATTTACCACCTCAGGTCTGCGCGTTGGCACTCCGGCCATCACCACCCGTGGTTTAAAAGAAGACAAAATGCCGGTTATCGTTGATTTAATCGACGAGGTATTGGGCGATTACGAAAACGAAGAGCTGATCAAAGCGGTTAAAACAAAAGTGAACCTGCTGATGAAAGGTTTGCCCTTGTTTGCCTGGTAAGTTATTAACGACAAAACAATACGAAAGCACGCTGAATTCTCAGGGTGCTTTTTTATTACGGGCGTCTCTGCCATCATTCAAAAAAAGGCCCGGCAAAGAAAGCCAGGCCCTGAATTATTTTGAAGATTATTCTTCGTCGGTGTCGGTTGCCGGTGGAGTCTCCTCCGGTTTTGCCCGGGGATCAATCTTAGCCAGGAATTTCTCCGCAATCTGGGGAGCCGGTAAACTCCCGGTTTCGTCGGCGGTGTTGCTGCAAACACTCACCACCAGTTTTTGTTCGGGGTAAACCATCAGCATCGAACTTCCGCCAATGGTCGATCCCATTTGCATATAAATCATTCGGTTTTCCCGATCGGCAGTCACCCACCATCCGAATCCACGGTTGGTTTCAAAACCGTTTTTCAACACCAGCCTGGTAAAAAACAGGTCGAGCGACTCCTGCTTAAAAAAGCCTTCTTTCAATATCGCTTGTCCGGCCTTATTTAAATCATCGGCGGTAGATAAAAGCCCGAGCGAAGGAGCGCAGAACTGAAAATCGATACTGGGAGCATTGATCAACTGGGCAATATAATTCTGATAATAAGGCGCCGCACGGTTTTCAATAATCATCGAAGGATTATCAAAAAAAGTTTCTGTCAGACCGAGCGTATCCAATACCATGTCTTTCATCAGTTTGGAAAAACGGGTCTCCGTCACATCTTCGGCCAGGATGCCAAGCATCGAAATACCGTAATCGGATACGGCGTAATATTCGTCTGGGGGATAAACCAGCGAGTCGTTACTAAACAACTTAATATATTCTTTCAGGCTACCGGTGTCCTTAATCTTGATCAGGTTGGCCGGCGCATCTTCCGGGAACCCGGCCGAATAGGTACCCAGTTGCTTCAAGGTAAAGTCCCACTGTTTCTTCGGGTATTCCGGGATATAATCCCAAAAAGAGTCCGTCATCTTCAGCTTGCCTTCTTCCTGCAACCTGGCCATCAGAAAGGCGGTAAACATATGTGTCGTTCTACCAATGCGGTACTTGGTTTCCGGACCAGCCGGCACACGTAACTCTTTATTGGAAAGCCCCATACCTTCAGACCAGACTGTTTCGCCGTTAACCGAAACCGAAACCGACAAACCGGGCAGCGAAGAGGTAATCAGATAGACTTTCAAATCTTCGCGCCCTGCCAAAATCTCGTCTTTGTATTGAACATTTAAAACAATCCGGCTATTGGCTCTTTTTTTCGAGCAGGAAGAAAAACTCAATAATAATAAGACAAAAGGCAGGTAAGTTTTTACCAAAAGCATTTTGAATTTCAGTTGTTTTGTTTTCATCATTCTTGATCTAAAAAAGACATTTAATAAAATTTCTGATGCTATTTTGTGAATGCGGCTGCATTAACATCGCGGCTCCGAAAATAATAAAATCAGTCGGTTTGTCCGATAATAAGCCATTAAAAAATTATCGCTTAAAAAAAATCAGCAAAAAATTTGTACGCTAATTTGAAAATCGTTTATATTTGCTACCGGAAAACAATATTAGTCGAAAATTATGAATCCAGAGAAAGACGAAATCATCAAAAATGAAATCCTAATCCAGGCGCAAAAGTTATTTCAGCAATTCGGACTGAAAAAAACGACTATGGATGAAATTGCGGCAGCCTGCGGAAAAGCAAAAAGTACGATCTATTACTACTATAAGAGCAAAGAAGAAGTTTTCGAAGCGGTGATCCTACTCGAAATGGTTAACCTCCGGAAGTTTGTTAAGAATAAAGTGGAAGAGCATAAACGTCTGGAAGACAAGATCAGGACTTATGTTGTTGAATTTCACAAAGAAGTCATTAAGAAAGTCAACCTTTATCGCATTATTCGTCAAGATCACCTTGCAGAAAACAAGGCCCGCGGAATTTTCAATAGGATGGTCGATTACGAAAAATCATATATTATCAGAATACTGGAAGACGGCTATGATGCCGGCGAATACAGGGATATTGCAAGAGAAGACATTCCCTGGATTTCAGAGATCTTTTTAGCTGCATTTTACGGGACCGTAGAATACATCGTAGAGAAAGACGGGTATTTTGATGAAGAGAAACTTGTAAAAATCACGGATGTACTTGTTCCTAAGCTCTTCAGATAAATCACACCAACAACCTTTTATCTATGTTATTTTTGGAGAACAAGTGAATCTGTTTACTTAAACAACATCATACTTCGATACAAAAAACGGAGTATCTTTTTTTCACAAATTTTCGACTAAAAAACCTATTTAGTATTATAAACGAAGATCAGAAAACATGAAACAATTTATTTTTTTACTTATCGCGGCAGGTATCATCGGGAGTTGCAGTCCAAAAAATGTAACTCAACCTGAGAAGTCGCCGGAAACCGATGGTATTTTGGTAAAGCTGAATCAAACAGAAAAACAAAATGGCAAGCTCTCGCTCAATTACAGCGGAATAACCGAACCACGCCTAACGGTACCGCTCAGTTTCCAGCTTCCGGGAACGGTTGCCTGCGTATTGGTGAACGAAGGCGACCCGGTGCAAAAAGGCCAGTTGCTTGCCGAAATCGACCCAACAACTTACGAAAGCGCTTATCGGGCAGCTTTGGCAGCACAGATACAAGCGCAGGACGCTTACAACCGGCTAAAAAAAGTATACGATCATGGCAGTCTGCCCGAAATAAAATGGGAAGAAGTCAAGTCGCAACTCGAACAAGCAAAGGCCTCAGCAAGGATTGCCAAAAAAAACCTGGATAACTGCCGGCTTATTTCGCCCATAACCGGATTAACAGGAAGCCGCAACATCGAAACCGGGGAAACAGCTACCCCCGGGCTAACGGTTTTTCATGTTATTTCAGTAAACGAAATTTATGCGCGCATCTCTGCTCCCGAAAACGAGATCAACAAAATTGAAAAAGGACAGAAAGCAAAAATCACCTTCCCTGCTCTGGGCGAAAAAGCCTATGAGGCTGAAGTTGAAAAAATTGGAGTTGTCGCCAATACCATTTCCAAAACATTTGAGGTGAAAATGAATGTTAAAAATCAAAACGGGGAAATAAAACCGGGCATGGTCTGTAACGTTTCCTTACAGGCCGAACCCTCCTCCGGTCCGTCTGTTTTGGTGCCTGTCCCTGCCGTTTTGAAAGATGCGCTGGGTACAAACTTTGTATATGTCGTTGACCGGCAAACCCAAACCGCGACGAGGCGCGATGTACAAATATCGGGCATCATCAACAACCAGCTTTGCATCACGGCCGGACTTCATCCGGGCGAATGGTTTGTTGTTGAAGGTCAACACAAGTTATCCGGACATTCGAAGGTCAGAGTCAACTAACAACCTACAAGGACAGCGTCGAACAACAATCCCTGCAACCCATCTGTCTGTAACACTTCGGGTTGTTTGGCCTGTCCTTTTTTACATGAAAATAAGATGAACAAAAAAATAAACTTAGTGGAGGCTGCCATGAAATACCGGCAGATCATCCTGGCATTTGTCCTGTGCATGATGATTCTCGGAATCTTTGCGCTAAAAAACATGCCCCGACGCGAATATCCTGAATTTACCATCCGAAAAGGGGTTATCGTGGGTATTTACCCTGGCGCTACTTCTCTGGAAGTAGAAGAACAACTGACAACAGTCGTTGAAAATTACATTTTTGGCTACGAAGAAATCGATAAAGAAAAGACCCAGTCCAGTTCCAGTGAAGGCATGATGACCATTTTTGTGGAACTAAATGACAATGTACACGATGCAGACCGGTTCTGGTCGAAATTACGGCATGGACTGGAAGAATTGAAAATGCAACTGCCAACCGGGGTGCTTGCCCTGGTGGGGAACAACGATTTTGGCGACACCTCGGCCCTGCTGGTTACCATGTCGTCCGATAAAAAATCGTACCGCGAACTGGAAGAGGTATTGAAAAAACTCGAAGCCGACATCCGGAAAATCAATTCGGTCTCAAAGATCAAACGCTATGGTACTCAAAAAGAAGAGATCTATGTACATCTTCAGCAAGACAAGCTGAACGAATATCATATTGACCCAACCGTCATTTTTGCCTCGTTCAAATTACAGGAGTCGTTGAACTATTCGGGTTCGCTCGACAACGGTGAAATCATTCTTCCGGTACATATTCCTCCCCGGTTCAAAGCCGAAGACGACCTGATGGAGCAAATTATTTATTCGGACCCGCTGGGCAATATCATCCGGATGAAGGATGTTGCCCGCATCGAACGGAGATATGAAGATCCGGACAGTTATATCCGCAACAATGGCAACAGCGCCCTGCTGCTTTCGCTCGAAATGCAAAAAGGCAACAACATCGTCCAATTCGGGAACGACGTAAAAGAAACGCTGGCAAAATTCACCGATAAAACAACCGACGATGTAAAAATCAACATCATCTCCGATCTGCCCGAGGTGGTCGATCAATCCATCTCGCACTTTATGGTCGAATTTCTTATAGCCATTCTGGCAGTAATTATCGTCACCATGATTTTATTGCCTTTCCGCGTGGCAGCTGTGGCCGGCGTCACCATTCCGGTATCGATCCTGATCACGCTCGGCATCATGCAACTGGTAGGTATCCAACTACATATTGTTTCACTGGCGGGTTTGATCGTGGTATTGGGGATGGTGGTCGACAATGCCATTGTGGTGATCGACAATCACCTTGAAAAGCTTGATCAGCACGAAACTCCCTGGAACGCCGCGTGGAAAGCAGCCACCGAGCTATTCATCCCGGTGCTGTCGGCTACTGCCTCCATTATTGTGGCGTTCTTTCCCATGATGCTTTTCCTGACCGGAATGGCAGGCGATTTTGTAGGTTCCTTCCCGGTAACCATTGGCATTGCTTTGGGAGTTTCCATGATGGTGGCCATTTTACTGGTCCCGTTTATGTGTTACGTATTTATCAAAAAAGGATTACATCAACAAGCCACTGAAACCGGAAATGATAAAAAAAGTTTCCTTGACCGGGTTCAACAGGCTTACGACTCCATGCTGGACTGGACCTTCAGAAACGCAAAAAAGACACTGGCATTAGGAGCTTTGTCAATCGTTTTAGGCGTGTTAATCTTCATGAGCATTGACCAAAAACTATTTCCGGCTATGGAACGAAGCCAGTTTCCGGTTGAGGTCTATTTGCCTGAAGGTTCGTCCCTGAAAAAGACAGAGGCCGTGATTGACAGTTTGGAAAAGCTACTTTTAAAAGACGGCCGTGTAACCAATGTCGCCAGTTTCGTAGGCACCGGTTCTCCCCGCTTTAACGATTTATATGCCCCGCATATGCCGGCCAAAAACTACGGGCAACTCATGGTCAACACCGTCTCGAATGAAGCAACCATCGAAATATTGGATGAATACACGGAAAAATACAGCCATATTTTTCCCGAGGCAGTAGTCAAATGGAAACAACTGGCCCTGGAAGATTTTGAAGCGCCGATTGAAGTTCGCATTTCAGGCGACAAGCTGATTGATCTGAAGCAAGCAGCCGAAAAAGTAGAACAAACCCTCAAAGCCAATCCCAATATTACCTGGGTACGGAATGATTGGAGTGAAATGCGGCAGGGAATCAGCCTACAACTCGACCGGAACAAGGCTTCGCAACTGGGATATGCAAAAACACTGGTTGCCGCATCGTTAATGACTTCACTCGAAGGTCTTCCCGTAACAACCATCTGGGAAGGCGATTACCCGGTAAGCGTCGTGTTATTGAAAGAAGAAGATCAGCGCGACAACATCGACGATCTGGAGAATCATTATGTATCGTCTCCCCTGACGATGGAATCACTGCCGCTCCGTTCAATTGCCACTTTACAGCCTGAATGGACCGAAGGGAGCATTGCCCGGAGAAACGGAGTGCGTACCATCACCGTGAAAGCCGATATTCAGCGCGATCACATCCCGTCTGTTGTTCTTAAAACGATAAAGCCCAAAATCGACCAATTAAACATACCTGCGGGCCTTTCGCTGGAATACGGTGGCGACGATGAAGCAACCATCGAAAACATGATACCGCTTACTTACTCTCTGGCTACCAGTGTCTTAATTATCTTTTTCATCCTGATCATCCAATTTAAAACAACCCGGCGGGCCTTACTGATCATGTCGACCATGCTGATGAGTATTTTGGGCGCGGCCCTGGGTTTGAAACTTACCGGCTATCCGTTTGGGATGACTTCCTTCATCGGCCTCATGGGCTTGGCCGGTATTGTGGTACGCAACGGCATTATCCTGATCGATTATGCGATGCAACTGGTAACTCACGAAGGCTATACCTATAAAGAGGCAGCCATAGCCGCCGGGAAACGGCGCATGCGACCTATCTTTCTGACAGCCATGGCGGCGGCAATGGGTGTTGTCCCCATGATTATCAGCCGCTCTCCGCTTTGGGGCCCGCTGGGGGCGGTTATTTGCTTTGGGTTGATTGTAGGCATGGTGCTCACGCTGATGATCCTCCCGGTACTGTATTGGAAAGTTTCGGGAAACGGACCTGAAAGGGAAGAACTTGCATCCGTTTAATTTACTCAACATGAAAACAAAAATGAAACAATATCTTTTGCTTTTGCTGCTCGCGGTGCCGGGAGCCATGCCGGTATCAGCCCAAACATTAACGCTCGATTCGTGTAAAGTTTATGCCATCGAAAACAATAAACGGCTGAAAGAAGCCCGGATGAAGATCAATGAATCGGAAGAAATCAAAAAGAATGCCTTCACCAATTTCTTTCCGAAAGTGAACGCCCAGGCAATCACGTTTCAGGCCAACGATTATTTGATTGATATTAATACCCCGGAAATGAATTTACCGGTGTACGACGGCAACCCGGCTAATTTGTCCTCGGCGACACAATACGCCTATGTTCCGGGGCTGGAATTGAAAGCGCTGGATTATATGAACGTGGGGATGCTCACCGCCACACAACCGGTTTATGCCGGCGGTCGTATTCGCTCGGGTTATAAACTGGCCACATTGGGCAAAGAGGTAAGCGAAGAAACGCTTAACCTCAGTACACGCGATGTTGTGGTGAAAACCGAAGAATATTACTGGTCGCTGGTTTCGTTACAGGCAAAAAGAAAAACGCTCGAAAGCTATAAAACCTTACTCAATAGCTTATTAAAAGATGTCCGGGTGTCATTCGACGCCGGGTTGGCTCAAAAAAGCGATTTACTGAAAATTCAACTCAAAATAAACGAAACAAATGCCAACCAGCTAAAACTGGAAAACGGGATATCGTTGGTAAAAATGGCCTTATGCCAGCACATTGGACTGGAATATTCGGAAAACATCAGTTTACAGGATACTGCCTTTAGCGTTGTCGTACCTGAAATGTTGTACCTGTCGCCTGCAACTGCCCTCACGAACCGAAGCGAATACCAACTGCTGAACAAGGCCATTGATGCGGAAATCTTGCAAAAACGCCTGGCCCGCGGCGAGTTTTTACCCCAACTGGCCGTTGGCATGCAAGGCCAGTACCTCGATTTTGCTGATAAAAGCAGCACCTACGGAATTGCCTTTGC
Organism: Gaoshiqia hydrogeniformans; assembly: GCF_049347105.1. GTDB lineage: Bacteria > Bacteroidota > Bacteroidia > Bacteroidales > Prolixibacteraceae > Gaoshiqia > Gaoshiqia hydrogeniformans. The sequence goes on along the minus strand of NZ_CP186334.1, from coordinate 3,947,565 downwards.
AAGCTTATCCATCCCGATTTCCGACTGGTGGGGAGGTTCGCACAAGTTAAGGGAGCACGAAATTAAAATTGATGTAGCCAGGAACAAGCTGAACGAGAAATCGGAATTAATGGAACTGCAAATGGAGAAGGCCTACAAAGAACTGACCGAGAGCTATCAGCAGATCAGCGTGGCCCAATCGCTGGCCGAACAGGCACGCGAACACCTCCAGGTAATCACTGACAACTACGAAGCCGGCATCCTCTCAACCTCAGATTTACTCGAAGCGCAAGCCATCTTCCAGGAATCGCAGGACGGACTGATCGATGCCAAAAGCGCCTATCAAATCAGGCAGGTGTATTACAAACAGGCCATTGCCCAAACGGTTTATTAAATCTTAAAAAGCCATGATAAAAACAGACATCGGTATAAATGCCGGACGAATCTGGCAATACCTCGACCAAAAAGGAGAAAGCAAACTAGCTGACATTAAAAAAGATCTGATGCTAAAAAGCGCCGAGGCCCGAATGGCTCTAGGCTGGCTGGCCCGCGAAAACAAAATCTTCTTTTACGGCGACGACGACGATATGAGGATCATCCTGTTATACTGATATCCTGTATATCAACGACTACCGGTTAAAGAAATGAGTCAATTAAACATGAGAATTATGAGAACAAGAAATCAATATCCTGTTGCCGCCAATACTTCCGGCGCTTCACCAACTATCAACAACGTGCGTACCGGACTGGATATGAATTCATTGAAAGCAGCTTTTACAGAAATCTTATTTTATCAGCAAGGCAGGAACCCCGATAATGCTTCGATAAATGACATATACCTGGCTGTTTCGTACGCCGTTCGCGACCGGATTAAACTACGTGAATTAACAACGATGGATGCGGTGTTTCGGAATACAAATGTCCGGTTGGTAAGCTATTTCTCGGCTGAGTTTCTTATTGGCCCGCAATTGGGAATTAATCTTATCGACCTGGATATTTATGAAGAAACGAAACAAGCCGTTGAAGAGCTTGGGTTTGATTTTGAAAAAGTTATCGCTCAAGAGGCAGAACCTGGACTCGGAAACGGAGGTTTGGGACGGTTGGCTGCTTGTTTTCTTGATTCAATGGCATCAATGGGAATCCCGGCTATTGGATACGGAATCCAATACGAATTTGGAATTTTCGATCAGGAAATTGTTAACGGTTGGCAGGTTGAAAAAACAGATAAGTGGCTTCAGAAGGGCAATCCCTGGTCAATTTCCCGGCCGGAGCTTTCAGTGGTAGTCAATTTTGGAGGTTATACAGAACCATATATCGATACGGATGGACTGACACGCTACAGATGGATTCCTGACTACCTGGTAAAAGGAATACCGAACGACATTCCGGTAATGGGATATAAGGCCTCGTCGTGCAACTTTCTCAGGCTTTGGAGCTCGGAAGCAGTAGAAACGTTCGATTTTTCCTCATTCAACAAAGGGGACTACTATAAGGCCGTGGAAAACAATATAAAGTCTGAGAATATTAGCAAGGTATTGTATCCAAACGATGAGATGATTGATGGCAAAAAGCTACGTTTGAAGCAGCAATATTTTTTTGTGTCCTGCTCAATTCAGGACATGATGCGGATGCATCTTTTATATGGCGGATGCCCTCAAAATTTTTACGAAAGGTTTGCGATTCAACTTAATGATACACATCCGGCGGTTGCAATAGCTGAACTTATGAGGCTATTGCTTGATGAATATAAATTGGATTGGGATACTGCATGGACTACCACTTGTAAAACGTTTAGCTATACAAATCATACCTTACTCCCTGAAGCCATGGAAAAGTGGCAGATTAGTCTTTTAAATTATTTAATCCCCCGTTTGTTGGACATTATTTACGAAATCAACTTTTGGTTTCTTCAGGCAGTTAATGAAGCTTTTCCCGGAGACACAGAAAAGCTAAAGAGATTATCAATTATCGACGAAACGGGAGAACGCTATGTTCGCATGGTAAATCTTGCCTGTGCAGGTAGTTATGCCATTAACGGTGTCGCTGCTTTGCATAGCGAACTATTAAAAAGGCAAATGTTACCTGATTGGGTAGATATGTACCCCAAGCGTTTTCATAATGTTACCAATGGAGTTTCCCCTCGTAGATTTATGATTTTATGTAATCAAGACTTATGCAGGTTGATAACTGATTCAACAGGAAGTAAATGGACGTCTGAACTGGATGAACTGCGAAAGTTGGAACCATTGTCCAATGACCCGGCGTTTATTGAGAATTTTAAAATGGTAAAACTTGAAAACAAAAAGAAGTTAGCAAGGATTATCCGTGAAAAAACAAATATCATGGTAGACCCTTCGTCCTTATTTGATGTTCAGGTAAAACGTATCCACGAATACAAGCGGCAGCACTTGAATATATTACATATTTTAACCCTTTATTTGCGCATAAAACGTTATTCAAATGTCGATGTGGCTCCCCGGACATTTATATTCGGGGGCAAAGCTGCACCCGGATATTATATGGCAAAGCTGATCGTCAAACTGATCAATTCAGTTGGCAGAATGATAAATAGGGACCCGGAAGTAAAAGACCGGCTAAAAGTTGTTTTCTATCCTAACTTCAATGTTGGTAATGCACAAAATATTTATCCCGCAACTGACCTGTCGGAGCAAATATCAACAGCCGGGAAAGAAGCGAGTGGAACAAGCAATATGAAGTTTGCGATGAACGGGGCCCTGACCATTGGAACGCTTGACGGCGCCAACATTGAAATCAGAAGAGAAGTGGGAGAAGAAAATTTTTTTCATTTTGGCCTGACTGCCGATCAGGTAGAAGAAGTAAAACAGAACGGATACAGCCCATACGATCTGTTTGCCCACAATGAAGAGTTAAGTGAGGTAATAAGCCTTATAAGTTCAGGACTGCTTTCCGACGGAGATACCGGTTTATTTAAACCAATTGTTGATGATCTTTTGTGGCACGACCCTTACCTGCTCCTGGCAGATTATCCGTCATATGTCGCCTGCCAGGAACAGGTATCCCGAACATGGACAAATGTCCCCGAATGGAATAGAAAAGCAATACTAAATATAGCCCGGGTTGGAAAATTTTCCAGCGACCGGGCAATCCAGGAGTATTGTGAAAAGATATGGAGCGTAAAGCCTCTGAAATAGAAGTGTTCTTATAGAATCCTTCTCCTGTTACTGGCAATCGGAGTGTTTTTGTTAATCTTCAATACATTGTAAGTTATTTTATCGACTCGGAAGAAGAACTAAAAACCCTGGTCGATTTTTTAAACACAGACGATTACTTGCATGAAACCATTGAAAATAATAAGCCTGATGAATGGCCTTAACGTGATTACTCAAACCACCGTATTTGCCCGGAAAATAAGTATGAAATCAGTGACCTGTTCAGATCACAAAGGACCTTGCCAAGCAGAAAAAGTAAATTATGCGTTTAGAATTGATTAACAAACAGCTTTCTTTTCAGTTGTTATTACTGATATTAGCCCTGCCAGTATCAAAAACAACACAGGCTCAATCAGCCTCTGATCTGGCTTCTTATCCTAAAGTTGCAGTGGTTTTAAGCGGCGGTGGGGCCAAAGGATTTGCCCATGTCGGAGTGCTGAAAGTACTGGAGGAAGAAGGAATTCCCATTGATATCATCGTGGGTACCAGTATCGGTAGTTTGATTGGCGGGTTTTATTCAATCGGATATAGTGCCGATGAGATCCAAAAAATTATTGAAAAGCAAGATTGGGAAGCCATTTTGTCGGACGATGTTCCCCGTCTGTGTTTGTCCGAAAATGATAAGGTTCTCAGCCAGCGGTACCTGTTTTCACTCCCGTATAGTGACGAAAAAAAATTAAGCCTCCCGATGGGGATGATCAAAGGACAAAACGTGATGAACCTGTTTTGTGGGTTAGCAGGAAATGTTCCCGCAGATGCCGATTTCACCAAATTACCTGTTTCGTTTGCCTGCGTGGCAGCAAACCTTGAAACTGGCAGGGAAGTGGTTATGAAGAATGGTTTTTTACCTTCTGCCATGTACTCAAGCATGGCCATTCCCGGGGCTTTTGGACCATCCAAAAGAGATGGGATGATCCTTGTTGACGGAGGAGTTGTAAATAATTTCCCTGTCGATGTGGCCAAAGAAATGGGAGCTGATATTATTATCGGTGTTGATATAAGGGGTGGTTTTTACACCCGGGATGAAATTAAATCAATGGGCAAAATCCTTGGTCAAATGATCAATTTTCTGGGAATGGAAAAAGATGCTGCCAATAGCGGCATTTGTGATTTAATCATTCGTCCCGACATTGCCGGCTACTCCGTGTCAAGCTTTACCGGTGAAGCTGCAGATACCCTGTTCCTGCGTGGGAAAAAAGCTGCCGGGCTGGTACGGGACCAACTGAGTGAAATGAAAGAAAAATATCAACTAAAGCCCAGGGAAAAATCAAGAGCGTTTATTGCTCCTGAAGAGTGGGAAATCAACGACCTGAATTTGACAGGGGCCAAACAGATGAACGAATCGTTTCTTCTGAAAAGGTTCAATTTGCCGGTCCCGGGAAGTTATTCCTATGAAGAAATCAAAGATGCAATTGACCGTCTTTACGGTTACGGAGGTTTTGATAAGATCTATTTCACGCTTAATGAACACGCGAGTGGCGGAAAAACCCTGGAGTTAACTATCACTACAGAGAAAGAGTTTTCCATGAATATTGGGTTCAAGGTCAATACAACCGACGCGGCAGCCTTACTTTTAAACCTAACCAGAAAAAACTACTCGAATACATTGGGACTTTTATCTGCCAGCGTTGAATTGTCGGCTAACCCGGGTTTTAGCCTGATGGCTGAAACAAACAAAAATGACTTCCCGGCACTGGGAACGGAAATCAAGGGCAAATACCAGAATTATGACATTTACGAAAAAGGCGATAAATTGATGAATGCAGATTTATTTTATGCTTCAGGATCAATTTACCTGTACCAGTCTTTTCTAAGATGGTATCATATCGGATTCGGTTTACAGGAGGAATATTTTAACGGAGATGTTTTTACTAAGGGCAACACCTTTTCGCCTGTTTCATCAGCCCAAATAGACCGGTTTAACACAAATGTTTACTCCTATTTTTCAGTAGACAATATGGATAACTTTTATTTTCCGGTAAAGGGGACAAACCTGTATGCCGAATTCTCGTTGAATGCTGATTTTAAAAACGAAAATGTTAATTCCGCCCTTCTTTTTAAAATGAAGAATGTAATCCCCTTGTGGCATAACACGGTACTTTTATGCAATCTGTATGGCCGTGCCCTGTTTAGCCCGGAATATCTTATGGTAAAAACCACCTTCATTGGCGGAGACTCCTACTCGCAGTACTTTAGCTATCACCTCCCTTTTTACGGACTACCCCCGGTGGTTGTAGCCGATCGTTATTCGGCCATCGGCTTGCTGGGGCTTCGGTTAAAGCTTCCCAAATCTCAGTATGTTTCGTTCATGTTCAACCTGTTGCAGCAGGGAAGTTCACCTGCCGACTGGGCCGAAGCAAATACGGTATATGGTGGTGGCATCAAGTATTCGGTGAAAACAATGATCGGCCCGATGGACATTGGAATGGGTTATTCCAATTTAAGCGATGAACTAAGTTTTTCAGCGAACCTGGGATATTGGTTTTAGCTGTTTTGAATTATTAAGCAAGTCACTTTCAATTATAAACCATAAATATTAGAGCCTTATGAAAATCAAGTATTATTTAATCGACAATCCGATGACCGAAGACCCGAACGACTACCGCGCCCAGGTTACCGGCTACGAAGCGGTAACAGAGAACGAAATATTTGAGTATATGACCCGCAAAGGTTCGGGTATTACAACCGCCGAAGCCAAGGCAAATTATCAGGAATTCATCGAAACGCATGAGTATTTCCTCAAGCAAGGCTACGGAATCAATACGGAGTTTATCAATGCCCGGCCTGTCATCCAGGGCGTATTCCGCGACAAAAGCGATGTGTTTGACTCTTCGCGGCACCAGGTTAAGTTTAACGTGAAGCTTGGCAAATATTACAACCAGACCGCGAAGGACATAAAAATTGAGAAAGTAGTGCCGGTAAGCAACAATCCCCAGCCCGAAGAATTTGAAGATGTTACCTCCGGTACAGTTAATGAAATTCTCACTCCCGGACGGACAGCCGTACTAACCGGATTGCGTCTTAAGTTTAACGTGGATGATCACGAACAGGGCATTTTTTTCGTTGCTGCCAACAATACGGTCAACCGGGTAAATAAAATCATTACCATGACCAACTCGCAGGTGGTGTTCATCATCCCTGCCGAACTTGCCTCCGGGGAATATACCCTGGAGGTACACGCACTGCCAAAAGGAAATAAAACGGTGAAAAAGGGTTTATTGAAAGACAAGTTGACGGTTTAATCCGCTTGCTGTTCCCTTATTCCGGCGGACTGCATTCCGCCGGAATAACAGACTGTAGTCCGCAGATACCGTGGACTATCGTCCGCGATATCGATAACTGAAGTGTATTGAAAATACAAAAACAAAAACACCAAATCATGATAACTATTATGGAAACAGCCCGGTTCAGGATCGTTAACACGGCAACGAGGCTTTTTCTCCGGTATGGATTCAAAAACGTAACGATAGATGACATCGCCTGCGAAGGACATCTGTCAAAAAAAACAATTTACCAACATTTTCCTGATAAAGAACAAATTATCTCGGCAGTACTTCAGGAACTGGAACTAAAGGCAAAAAAACAATTAGACCGTGTTCTTTTTGAGTCGGAAAACCCCATTGAAGCGTTCATTCATATGTATAATTACATATTCCTGCAACAATTCAACCAGAAGAATACCATCTTTCAGAGCTTAAAAAAATACTACCCGATCCAACACAGTCTTTTCTGTTATACAATCGAGAAACTGGTTCATGAAAAAACAGGCGAACAACTGAAAAAAGGGATCGATGAAGGGATCTTTATTCCACTATCAGACATCGAACCTTTTTGTCACCTTTTGTACCATGTTTCATATTATATTACTAATAATAAATCGGTTTTACAGGAACACAATATCGATCAGGCAGTTCTGGTTAAGAACCTGATCTATTATTCGCTATGGTCTGTTGTCACCCTTCCTGGCATGTTACTGCTGGAAAAAACAGATGAAAATCATCCGGCTTGATACCGGCCGGAGGTGAACCGACAAGTGGTTTGCCTGCGATCGGTTTAGCTTATCTTTTTATTCACATAGAAAACACATAATGACAGAAAAACGGTTAAAAATAAATGATCTGCAAATCCTGACCGGTATCAACATACTCCTGCTGATTTTCCGTATTTTATGGGTCCTTTACGGGAATATCCATTTAAACAGCGACGAAGCGCAGTACTGGCTTTGGTCCAGACAGCCCGACCTCTCCTATTACTCGAAACCACCGATGATCGCCTATGCAAATTATCTTTCAACCTGGCTATTGGGAGATACCGAAATCGGCATCCGGATCAATGCCATTCTTATCGGGTTCATGCTGCCAATCATCCAGTATAAACTTGTCATGAACCTTTTCAACGATAAAAAAACGGCATTCTGGTCGGTAATCATCCTGTTTTCTATGCCTCACTACCATTATTTGTCGATGATTTTTACTACCGACAGTTTAGTCTATTTGTTTTGGTCGCTCGCCATACTCCTTAGTTGGAAAGCCATGCAGAGTAATCAATGGAAATATTGGATTTTATCTGGTATTACCCTTGGCCTGGGCATCATAAGCAAATACACCATGCTCATCTGGGTACCATCGTTTGTTTTAATTGGCTGGACGGAGAACAGGAACCTGCTAAAAATGTCGCGCTTTTACACGTCGTTACTGATCGCCTTTATCATTTGCATCCCTGTTTTATACTGGAACTTATCGCAGGATTTTGTGGGAGTGAAACATATTTTGGGTTTAATGGGCGCTTACAAGCCGCCCGTACCTTTACCGCGTTCTGTTGGAAAAATGTTTATATACGTGGCAGGGCAACTGGCTTGTCTTTCTCCCTTTTATATTCCGGCGCTGATTTTAATTTTCAGAAAATGGAAAAACAAAGAGTTGAACAACGATCTGAAACCGCTTAACTTTTTATTGATTCCGATCATTCTGGTTTGGGGTTTGTTCTTTATCCTGTCATTTAAGAAGAACTACATGAACTGGACCTTCTTCGCCTTTACATCAATCCCCGTGCTGATCGCCTATTCCGTTGTCCGTTTTTTCAATTCAAAGAAACGGATTATGCCAACCGTACTGACAAGTTTAATTGTTTCCCTGCTTTTGTTTCCACAGCTTTTCGACCTGACGGGCCTGAAATCGTTGTACCCTCCGCACATAGACCTGTACCATAAACAAACCGGCTGGAAAGAACTGGGCGGGCATGTATCGAAAATATGGGAAGGAACCGGAACAGACAGCACATTCATATTCAGCGACAACTATCACATCTCTGCCGAGCTGGCTTTTTATGTCGACAATCAGCCTCAAACCTATTGTATAAATGACGGACGGCGTATGAACCAGTTCGACCTGTGGCCCGGTATCGAACAATTTTCGGGGAAAGGTTTTGGGGCCATTTATGTTAGTTTCAATCCGATTCCGGATTGGCTTGAGCAATCATTCCAAAAAACAAAGCTGGTAAAAATACAGAGCCGGTTATACCGGGAGTGCGAAATAAAGTCCCCGTTCTTTATTTATCAATTGAGCGGATTTAAAAATTTTAACACGACAACTGAACCATCCGGCTACTAAGGGTTAAATCTGTATTTGTTAATTCTACTTTAAATCCATCATATATCAGATATCAACATCTTATTAATTTCGACCGATCGGTCTATTTTTGTATCGTTATGAACAAAGCAGAACGAACAAGGCAGTTTATCATTGAAAAGGCGGCTCCGATCATCAACCAGAAAGGGATGGCCGGCACCTCGCTCAGCGATATCATGGAGGCCACCGGGCTGGCCAAAGGCTGTCTTTACGGCAATTTTAAAAATAAAGATGAGATTTGCCTCGAAGCGTTCAACTACCTCGTAACAAAATATGCCGCTGATCTGGACCATCTGCTTGGAAATTACCCAAGCGCCACGGAAAAGCTTTTTGCCTATCTCGACTTTTACCGGAAAGGCAAATTCAGGGAGGAGCACGGAGGTTGCCCGATACTTAATTTCGGAGCAGAAGCCGACGATACCAACCCGGTCGTCAAAGAGCGGGTAAAGCAAGCAATTCAGTCGTCTCAACAAAATTTGAAGAATATGCTGACACTGGGAATTGCCCGGGGCGAATTTCACCCCGACCTGGATGCCGGCAACTTATCCCTGAAATTTTACGCCATGCTCGAAGGCGCCGTGCTCATCAGCCGGATTTCAACCAATAACACCGAAATGGAACAAATTACAGACCTGATAAAAGAAGAGATTAATTCGTATCGTTTATAAATTTTTTTAACCAGAATTAGACCGATCGGTCTAATTCGAAACAGTAAAAACAGATGAAAAACAAATTATTCACGCCGCTCCGTTTAGGAGATTATACTTTGAAAAACCGGATTGTTATGGCCCCGTTGACGCGGATGCGGGCAAATGCCGACCTGGCGCCAACCGACCTGAACGTGGAATACTACCGCCAGCGTTCGTCTGCCGGCTTAATCATTACCGAAGCCTCTCAAATATCGAAGCAAGGCCAGGGTTACCCGCTTACCCCCGGTATCTATACCGCCCGGCAAGTAGAAGGATGGAAAAAAGTCACTGATGCCGTTCATGCGAAAGGTGGACGTATTTTTATGCAACTGTGGCATGTGGGGCGGGTGTCTCACTCATCCTTACACCCCGAAGAAGGGCTTCCGGTGGCCCCCTCGGCCATTCCGGCCGAAGGCATGACCCTCACGGCAAACTGGGAGCAAGTTCCGTTTGAAACGCCCCGCCCTTTGGAAACAGAAGAAATCAAATCAATTATCGGAGATTACCGCCGGGCTGCCATAAACGCGCAAAAAGCCGGATTTGACGGGGTAGAACTGCATTCGGCCAACGGTTACCTGCTAAATGAGTTTCTGCACGAAAAAACAAACCAACGTACCGATGAATATGGCGGTTCTGTAGAGAACCGTGCCCGACTGACCCTGGAAGTTATTGACGAACTCGTATCGGTTTGGGGTGCCGGAAAGGTTGGCATCCGCTTATCGCCTTTCACTTTCTCCTATGGTATTTACGACCCGGACTCGCTTCCGGTATATGAATATCTTACCGCGAAGCTTGCCGCTTACAGGCTGGCTTACGTCCACCTGATCAGGGCAAGGCCAGCCGAAATTAAAGATCAGGCTGTGTTCGCCCAAGAAAAAGAACTTTGGAAAAACTACCCCGGGACCATCATTGCTGCCGATGGCTTTACCCCGGACACCGCCTTGGAATACGTCGAAAACGGATGGGCTGATGCCATTGCATTTGGACGTAACTTTATTGCCAATCCCGACCTGCCTGAACGAATTGAAACAGACGCAGCTTTAAACCCTTACGACAGGGACACCTTCTACGGCGGCAACGAGAAAGGATATACCGACTATCCGTTCCTGCAAACGCAAAATGCGTCCTGATAAATCGACAAAAAGCAGATTCCTCCTGAAACAAGTTTAGGATGATTCTGCTTTTTATCTTTTAAACAGCCTGTCCTTATTTTAAGCCCACTTTATTTTGACTTATCCGGAGCGTCGGGAATGTCGGGCAGTGGTTTATAACCGGTCTTTAGTTTTTCTTTGATGATTTCAATTGCTTTTTCAAGCTGGGCATCTTTTCCCATATATTCCTGGTAGGGATCATTATCCAGAACAATATCCGGATCGACGCCGTAACCCTCGATAATCCATTCGCTTTCTTTTGCCGAGTAGGAAGCAAACTCCGGTTTTCTCAGGTCGGCTCCATCAATAAAAGGCAAAGAGCCGGTGATTCCAACCACCCCGCCCCAGGTCCGGGTACCGATCACAGTTCCGAGATCGTAATATTTAAACCCATACGGGAACAAATCACCGTCGGAAGCCGAATAGCGGTCAATCAGCAATACCTGCGGACCGAGCAGTGTTTTTGTTGGTACCGGCGTCGGGTGCGGCACATTACGCCGCATGTTGGAGCGCTGGGGCACACGCTGCAAACGTTCCAGAATCATCGGAGACACATTGCCCCCACCGTTCCCGCGGTCGTCGATGATCAACGCTTTTTTATTCAACTGAGGGTAATACATACGCGCAAACTCATTCAAGCCGTCTACGCCCATGTCCGGGATATGCAGGTAGCCGACTTCGCCGTTCGTGGCAGCGCTTACCTTGTCAACATTCGCCTGCACCCAATTGTAATAGTACAGGGCCGATTCGTCGGCGATGGGCGTCACCAGCACAGTGCGAGCTCCGTCGGCAGCCGGTTTTGAATTGACCTTCAACTCTATTTCCTTCCCGGCCTTGCCAACCAGCAACGAGAACAGGTCGTTGGTTGTTTGGGTACTGATTCCGTTTACGGCCAGGATATAATCGCCTTCTTTGGCATTTACGCCAAGTTCGGTGAGCGGCGAGCGTAACTTACTGCTCCAGTTTGCGCCTTTCAAAATTTGGTCGATCTTGAAATAACCCGACGCATCAGCGCTGATTTTTGCCCCAAGCAAACCCGTTTTGATACGCACAGGCTCCGGACGTTCGCCGCTCAACACATAAGCATGTCCGGCGCTCAGTTCGCCAATCAATTCGCCAATGATATAAGTCAAATCATCGCGATGACGAACATGCGGAACCAACGGCGCATATTTTTTGTGCATGGCCGGCCAATCAACGCCGTGCATATTTTCTACATAAAAGAAATCACGCATTTGCCGCCAGCTTTCATCGTAAATTTGTTTCCATTCCAGGCGATAATCTACCCAGGCTTTCAGATCCGACAAGTTCAACTCTTTGTCGAGGCTAACCGGTTTTGTTGGCAAATCAATCACCGCCCATTTCCGGTTTTCGCGAACCAGCATTTTTTTATTGTTGGCCGAAAGGGTGAAGCCAAATTTACCCAGTTCGGTTTCTTTCTTTTCCTTCAAATCATATATTTTGGTCACACGTCCGTTATCGGATGCTTCGGCGTAATACACTTTGTCGCCCACACAAGCCAGGTTAAAATAACCCGACGGTTTAACCGGCAACGAAACAATACGCCCGGCAAGTCCGTCCAAATCAATCGTCACGGCTGGCGCCTCCCCGCCTGATTTTTCCGTCCTACCGCTTTTTTTATCATCGGCCTTGGCCTTGTCTTCGGTCTCGGTTTTCACCAGGTCGTTTTCCGGGGCAAAGGGCGAAGCCGTCTCTTTCGACAAAACAGCCAGGTAAACGCGCGACATATTGTTGTACGCGTGGTTCCATTCGGTTTGGCTGTAGGTCGGGTTAAAATCGCGGGCCGAAACAAAAACCAGGTACTTGCCGTCGTCGGAAAAGGCGGGAGAACCCGAAGAATACCAGTTATCCGTCAGCTCAACCAGTTTTTTATCGTCCAGACGATACAAGGCAATGGTCGAAAACTGGTTATCGGTTGGTTTGCTGAACGTAATCCATTTACTGTCGGGCGACCAGGCATACGAGCCGGGTTGCCCGTATTCGCCCTGAAATACCGTGGTCACCTTCCGGCTGTCCACATCAACATACTGAAGGCGCAGTTTCCGGTCGGTCCACATCAGCTTTTTGCTGTCGGGCGACCAGCTGATGCTGAATTTATAGGTGTCGGCGCCGGTCGTCAGTTGAGTTACTTTGCCTTCAACGGTTGCTTCTTTCAGGTAAATTTCAAATTCGCCCGACTCATCGGATAACCAGGCGATATATTTACCGTCGGGCGACCAGCTTGCTTCACGCTCGTGCGCTCCGGATGTTTGCGTGAGGTTGTAGGTAATTCCTTTGTTGGCCGGAACACTGAAAACTTCGCCCCGTGCGCTGAATACGACCCGTTCGCCGTTCGGCGACAAATCACCCCCGTTAATCAGTTTCGAAGCATCCTTCCATTCGTTACGGGCATAAACAAAATCGTTTTGAACAGATACCGGCACTTTAACCGGTTTTTTGTCTTTTACATTCATTTTATAGATGTAACCGCCATTCTCGAAAACAAGGTAGTCGCCCCCGACAGAGGGAAACTTCACATCGTATTCCGTGAAATTGGTCACTTTCGCGGTGTTTCCGGTCTTGGTATGATAAACGAAAATATTCATAGTCCGGTCACGGTCCGAGAGGAAAAAAATCTCATCGCCTGCCCACATCGGGAAAATATCCTGGGCCACATGATCGGTGATTTGACTAACTTCTTTGGTTTTAAAATCAAATACCCAAACATCGTCGGCCATACCGCCCCGGTAATATTTCCAGGTTCGGAACTCACGGAAAACCCGGTTAAACGCCAGCTTGTTGCCATCGGGCGAAAAGCTGCAAAAACCGCCCTCCGCCAAAGGTAATTCGGCTGACATTCCTCCGTCGGCCGGCACACTGAACAGTCGGCCTTTAAAGTCGTTAAAGCTTTGTTTCCGCGAACGATAAATGATGTTTTTGCCGTCAGGCGTCCAGCCCATCACAATATTATTTGGCCCCATCCGGTCCGAAACCAGATCTCGGCCAAGCGTCGCGGTGTACGTCAGGCGTTTGGGCATGCCACCCTCGACCGGGATGGTAAATACTTCGGTATTCCCGTCATATTGTCCGGTAAATGCGATCCGGCTTCCGTCGGGCGAGAATTTAGCAAACATTTCGTACCCGACATCGGCCGTTAATTTACGGGCCGTTCCGCCGTCGGCATCAACGGTGTACAAATCGCCGGCATAGCTAAATACAATGCGGTCTCCCGAAATCGCCGGGAAACGCAGTAATCTGGCTTCTTCATCCTGAGCAGCAACAAAGCTGAGCTTCAGCAAAAACGCCACTAATAACGACAAAAAAGTTTTGTTCATGGTTTTCAGTTTATATGATCGGATAGATACAATTATGAATTATCACGGAATATAGGTATCAGTTTCCCGCTTCAATTACAACCGGGAAAAGACGTTTTGGCCCAGGCTCAATTATTTAAAATTTTTCCGGTACTCCGAGGGCGTTTTCCCCATGATGTCTTTGAAATAATGATTGAAATTGGCCAGGTTATTATAGCCGCATTCAAAACAAATCTGGGTAATTTGTTTATCGGTTTCAACCAGCAACTTCGCAGCAATGCCAATCCGCACGTTTTTCACATAATCCATAAAGGTTTGGTTGGTTTTCTTTTTAAAATAGCGGCAAAACGAGCCCGGTTCCATGCAAACCAGGTCTGAAGCCTCCTTGAGTTTAACCCCTTCGCGGATGTTCTGAAACACGTATTCGTAAACTTTGTTGATCTGATCGGTATCTTTTTCATGAACATGCGGCTGGCTCGACGGAAGAGCCAGGTATTCACGATCTTCAATCTGAAGCAGGAGGTTAAAAACTTTCAGTAATTCAATGTACAGTTCCAGTCCGGATAAACTAATCATCCGTCCGATTGATGCCGCCACTTTTTCGGCCTTTCGGCCTTTAAAAAAGATTCCGTTCCCGGCATCTTTCAATAAGGTGACCACCGGCTCCAGTTCGGGGATGTTAAAAAAATCGGAATTGATAATGTTTTCGGAGAAATGCGTGACAATACATTCTCCTTCCTGCTGATCCTCTGTTTCCTGAATTTCCCAGCAGTGGTACAGGTTCGGGCCTAAGAGCACCAGGTCGCCCCGGGTGTAACTTGAGATATGGTTACCTACAATTCGCCTTCCCGCGCCCGATGTGATTAAATTAAGTTCAAAATTTTTATGGGAATGAATTTTGTTCGCTTTGGGATCCATTTGTAACTTCCGGGTGATAAACGTCCGTTTATAGGGCAGTAAAATTTTTTCGTAGATAAACTCCATAATTCATTCTTTTTTAACTCATCCTCTCAAATATAAATATTTATCATTAAAATTCAGTTAAAATACTACATAAACAGAACAAAATAGCTGAAGCAAAGTTTTGCGTAATCTATTTCCTTTGAATATCGGGAAGTGTGTGTTTCCGGATAACATGATTATTCATTATTTGCTAACAGATAAAACGTCATGAAGCTGATATTAAAAGGGATTATACCTCCGGTGATTACGCCGCTGTTGAACGACCGGGAACTGGATGTGGAAGGCTTGGAACGACTGGTTGAACACTTGATTGCCGGAGGAGTGCACGGATTATTTATGCTTGGCACAACGGGCGAGGCGACCAGCTTAAGTTACCAACTTCGGAAAGAGCTTTTAAAACGGACCGGAGAGCTGGTAAACCGCCGGATCCCCATTGTAGCGGGTATTACTGACACCTCGCTCGAAGAGTCGCTGAACCTGGCCGAATACGCGGCAACCGTGGGCATAGACGGCCTGGTGATTGCCCCTCCGTATTACATGCCCATCTCGCAGGAAGAGATGAGGGATTACCTGGACAACATCGTGCCAAGGTTGCCGTTACCATTCCTGATGTACGATATGCCCGGTTGCACGAAATTACACATGTCGGTCGAAACCATCCGCAAAGCCAAAGAACTGGGGGCCATTGGTGTTAAAGACAGTTCGGGCGATTTGTTGTACACCTATGCCCTTATTGACCAATTTAAAGATTCGCCCGACTTCTCCATTATTGCCGGCACCGAGTTGTTTTTGCCCGAAACGATTTTAAACGGAGGGCACGGAGCTGTTGCCGGGGGAGCCAACCTATATCCGGGATTATTTGTAGATTTATACCGGGCATCTGTAAACAGGGATTTTGACCGGATCGCCGTTCTTCGGGAAAAAGTCATTTTGCTCAACAACACGATTTACAACGTCGGGAAACATTATTCCCGGATTACAAAAGGAATTAAATGTGCTTTATCGGTCATGAATATTTGCAGCGATTACATGATGATGCCGCTTCGCCGGCACAGCAAAGAAGAACGAAAAAAAATAGAACAGCATATCAGCGAATTGAACGCCGTTATGGAACAAGATACCGGCCACTGAAAAATATTTAACCCCGAAACTAAATTTAAATGAAACTTCCTCTTCCCGACCTTATTGTCTTCATCGTCCTGGTGATCGGAAACGTAATCTTTGGCAGCAGTTTTTTCTTTCGGAACAAGACCTCCGATCAGTTTACGTCGGGAGGGGGAAAGTTGCCTGCCTGGGTTGTTGGCATGTCGATATTCGCCACATTCGTAAGCAGTATCAGTTTTTTAGCCTTGCCGGGTAAGGCCTATACCTCGAACTGGAACGCATTTGTATTTAGTCTTTCCATCCCGGTGGCCTCCATCCTGGCCGTTAAATTCTTCATCCCGCTTTACCGGGGAATCGGAAGCATTTCAGCCTACAATTACCTCGAAATCCGTTTTGGTGTTTGGGCCCGAATATACGCGTCGGCCTGTTACATGTTAACCCAGTTAATGCGTACCGGCGCCATCCTTTTATTGCTGGCCCTTCCTCTGAACGCCTTGTTCGGGTGGAACGTGAAAACAATTATCATTGTCACCGGCATCGCGGTTACGGTCTACTCCATGCTAGGAGGCATTCAGGCGGTGATCTGGACCGATGCTATTCAGGGGATTATCCTGATTGCCGGGGCCCTTGTTTGCGCCCTGGCCTTAACGTTTTCGATGCCCGAGGGGCCCGGCCAGCTTCTCGAAATCGCATCGGCCAATCATAAGTTCAGTCTGGGAAGTTTCGGAGCCAGCCTCACTGATTCAACATTTTGGGTCGTGCTTATTTACGGTTTATTCATCAACCTTCAGAATTACGGTATCGACCAGAATTATATTCAACGATATATGACCACCAGTTCCGACAGGGAAGCCAAATCGTCGGCGCTGTTTGGATCATTGCTTTACGTGCCGGTATCGGCTGTTTTCTTTTACATCGGGACCGCGCTTTTTTCGTATTACACGGCGCAAGCTGGTTTATTGCCCGACGAACTCCGGATGGCGGGCGCCGGGGATAAGGTTTTTCCGCATTATATTGTCAACGGATTACCTGCCGGAATAACCGGACTGCTGATCGCAGCCATTTTTTCTGCCGGCATGAGCACCGTGTCAACCAGTATCAACAGCACCGCCACCATTGTTCTGTCGGACTATTACCGGAGGTACTTCAATAAAAATGCAACCGAAAAGTCGTCGATGAAGACGCTGTATATCTCCTCCTTCATTTTCGGGTTCCTTGGGATCCTGGTCGCCCTGACGCTGGTAGGCGTCGAAAGCGTCCTGGACGCCTGGTGGGCGCTTGCCTCTATTTTCAGCGGCGGCATGCTCGGATTGTTTCTTTTAGGATACCTGTCGAAAAAAGTCAGAAACATCGACGCAGCCATTGGCGTTATCATCGGGGCTTTACTGATCATCTGGATGAGTATTTCGCCGGTCTTTTTTAACAACGGCGGTTTGCCAGCTTTCCGCAGCCCGTTCCACAGCAACCTCACCATTGTTTTCGGAACATTGGCCATCTCGCTTACCGGTTTCTTGTTAGCGAAGCTTTTTTCAAAGAAAAAGCCGGGTATCTAATTCTGTTCTCTGTTTATTCTTCAATACCTGAAATGCCTGGCAACAGGATGAACAAACTACGATTAACCTTTCAAATTACAACGATGACTAAATTGATTTCACTAACCACAGCGGCGCTTTTTGCCATGTCAACACAGGCGCAAAATCCGTTTAACGGATCGGAAGCCCTTGTCCGTTCAGAGTTTATTTATCAGAAACAGGATGTTGACTTTCCGAGTTGCCACGCTTCAACGCTGGCCGAAACCCCTGCCGGACTGGTAGCTGCCTGGTTTGGCGGAACCGAAGAAAGACATCCGGATGTCTGCATTTACACAGCCCGCCAGGTTAACGGGAAGTGGGGAAAACCGGTCCTTGCTGCCGACGGAATCGAGGACGGGAAAAGATATCCCTGCTGGAACCCGGTCCTGTTCAGCCGCGACAACGGCAATCTGGTTCTGTACTACAAAGTGGGCCCCGATCCGCGTAGCTGGTGGGGACTTTATAAAATTTCACCCGACAATGGCGAAACCTGGTCGGAAGCAGTAAAAATCCCCGGCGACCTGCTTGGCCCCATCAAAAACAAACCCGAACGGTTGGCTGACGGAACCATCCTTTACCCGACAAGTTTCGAAACGCCTGAAACATGGAACATTTACATGGAAACTTCGGACCAGGACCTGAAAAACTGGAAAAAAATTGATGTGGATAACGGCAATTACCAAACGATCCAACCCACCCTGCTCTTTTATCCGGATGGCGCGATCCAGCTTCTTTGCCGGAGCAAAAACAAAGCAATTATCGAATCGTGGTCAAACGATAACGGCCAAAGCTGGTCAGCCCTGAAACCGACTGCCTTGCCCAACAACAATTCGGGAATTGACGCCGTAACGCTGGATGACGGACAACAATTTTTGGTTTTCACCCCGGCCGAAAAAGGAAGGAACATTTTGGGAACTGCGGTTTCGAAAGACGGGAAGTCATGGGAAGCCGCCGTATTACTCGAAAACGACCCGAATCCGAAAGGCGAATATTCCTACCCGGCGGTCATTCAAACAAGCGATGGACTGGTCCACATCACCTACACCTGGAACCGCGAGCTGATTAAACAGGTAGTGATTGATCCGGCAAAGATCAAAACCAAAGCCATTGTAAACGGCTCCTGGCCAAAAAAATAATCGTGTTATGAACGCCGCCCGGGTAAAATCCATATTCATTCCGGCCTTGCTGTTTCTGCTGGCGACCGGATGCACAAACAGGCAAAGCGAAAAAACAAACCTCCGCTATGTGGACCCGACAATCGGGAATGTGGGCCATTTGCTGGTTCCGACCAGACCCACCGTTCACTTGCCCAACCAACTGATCAGGATGCATCCGGTGCGGGCCGATTACCTCGATGATCAGATCAGCTTTTTCCCGCTGACCATCATTTCGCACCGAAAAGGCGAATTATTCGGAGTGTTGCCCGGATCCGGAGAGGCTAATACCGAAAGCTGGAAAAAACGACAGACTTACGATCACGGGCTCGAAGTGATAAAACCTTACTATTATTCGACTTACCTGATCGATGAAGATATCCGCGTAGAATTTGTTCCCGGCAGCAAAACCGGGCTTTACCGCTTCACTTTTCCTGAAAAAAGCAAGCAAACACTGCGGTTTCAAATTAACCACGAGGGCCGTTGGAAGGTCATCTCGAAGCGTTCATTTGCGGGCGAAGAACAGTTCTACGGGATGAAAGCATTTGTTTACGGCGAATTTGACCGGGAAGCCGAATCATTGGAGGAAGCTGAACCGGCCGTGAACACCGGCGCAAAACAAGCGGCTCCCGTAATGTGGGCCCAATTCAATTCGAACGAGCCGGTCGGGTTCAGCTACGCGGTGTCATTCATCAGCGACGAACAGGCCAAAGCTAACTTCGAAAACGAAATCCGGAACCCGGATTTTGAGTCATTCAAAAATAAGGGAGAACAGGTTTGGGCCGGAAAGATGGACCAGATCCGGTTAAAGGGAGGAACCGAAGCCCAACGCAGGACTTTCTACAGCTCGCTTTACCGTTGCTACGAACGCATGGTCAACATCAACGAATATGGCAGGTACTACAGCGGATACGACCACCGCGTACACGAAAGCGACCGCGATTTTTATGTCGACGACTGGGTGTGGGATACTTACCTGGCCCATCACCCGCTGCGGATGATCCTCGATCCGGAGCAGGAAGCAGACATGCTCCAATCCTATGTCAATATGTACGAACAAGGAGGATGGATGCCCCAGTTTCCACTGATCTACCAAGACGACCCGGCCATGAACGGCTTTCATTCGACTATTGTTTTTCTGGATGCCTGGAGAAAAGGTATTCGCTCTTACGACATGACTAAAGCTTACGAAGGCATGCGAAAAAACGGCTACGAAGCCACCATGCTCCCCTGGCGAAATGGCCCGAAATGTGCGCTCGATTCGTTCTACCGCGATCATGGCTTCTACCCGGCCCTGGCTCCGGGTGAAACGGAAACGGTGGAGGCAGTCCACGATTTTGAAAAGCGACAGAGCGTAGCCATCACCTTAGGCCACAGTTACGACGACTGGGCGCTTGCTGAACTGGCCAAAGAGCTGGGATATACCGATGATCAGGCATATTTCGGCGCACATGCCGGTAACTACCGCCATTTATACCGTCAGGAGAAAAAGCTCTTTTCGCCCAAAAACGCCCAGGGAGAATGGATTGAGATTGACCCGAAATTTGACGGGGGCATGGGCGGACGCGACTACTACGACGAAAACAATGCCTATACCTACCAATGGCAGGTACAGCACGATATTCAGGGGCTGGTACAACTGATGGGCGGGCCGGAAAACTTCCGGGCAAACCTCGACCAGCTTTTCCGCGAAAACCTGGGACGGCCAAAATACCAGTTCTGGGCAAAGTTTCCTGATGCAACCGGCCTGGTCGGGCAGTTTTCGATGGGCAACGAGCCCAGCTTTCACATTCCGTACCTGTACAACTATGTCGGGGAACCCTGGAAAACACAAAAACGAATCCCAGGGAAATCGCTTTTAAAATATTAATGTTCTTCATAGCTTGAATAATTATTACTATATTTATCACGGTTTTGGGTTTCGTCAAAAAAATGACTGTTCAAAACGCAGAAAATCGTACTAAACAAAATGTTTTCCAACAATTTTTCTCTACCTTGGAAGATCCCCGCAGAACAAACAAAGGCCATTTTTATTACCCGCTCGACGAGATACTTTTTCTTGTTATTGCTGCTGTGATCAGCGGTGCAGAAGAATGGGTCTCTATCCAGTTGTTTGGCAAGGCGAAGCTGGAGTGGCTCCGGCGTTTTTTTCCCTACAAGCACGGAATACCGTCCCATGATGTTCTCGGGAAGCTTTTCTGCCGGTTGGACCCGGTGCGTTTTAATGAATGTTTCATGGCCTGGGTCAACTCTATTTCTGATCTGACCAAAGGGGAGGTTATTGCATTTGACGGGAAAAGCATTTGCGGTTCAGGCCGGTTGGGTATACCCAAATCAGCAGTGCATGTGGTTTCTGCCTATGCCGCACAAAGCCGTTTATGCCTGGGCCAGGTTGGGGTTGACCAGAAAGAAAATGAAATTGTGGCCATTCCACAGTTGCTTGAACTACTTGCCATCAAAGGGTGCATCGTTACCATTGACGCGATGGGGTGCCAAAAAGAAATTGCCCGCAAGATCATCGGGCAAAAAGCCGACTACATTTTAATGGTGAAAGACAATCAAAAGGAACTCAAAGAACAGGTTGAGAAAATATTCCGTATCCAGAAAGATTGCACCCAGGACCAGACAATTGATGCCGGACATGGAAGAGTTGAAACCAGGACATGCCGTGCCACCGGGAAGCTGGACTTTATGGACGAGAAAGAACAATGGGAGGGGATACGGTCGGTGGTACAAATCAAGAGCGAACGGTATATTAAACAAACAGGGCAAACCAGTGAAGAAACCAGGTATTACATTACCTCCCTGAAACCAGACCCGGCAAAACTAAACCAGGCTATCCGTTCTCATTGGGCAGTAGAAAATAACCTGCACTGGTCTTTGGACGTGGTATTCAACGAGGATAACTTATTAAAAAAGAAGGATTACTCAGCGAGGAACTTTAATATTATTGCCAAAATTGCCCTGGCCTTGCTCGAAAAGGAACCATCACTTAAAGCATCCAAAAAAAAGAAAAGGCTCTTTGCTGCACTGAAAGACGATTACAGAGAAAAAGTACTCAAAGTTTAAAAGCGATTTCCCTGAAACGAATCCGGTTTCTGCTCGATGTTTGGTTTAAAGACAATATTTTCGGGATTCCGGGTGATGAAGACGGCGGGGGAATGACTGCCTTCGTGGTATTTTCGTCGATGGGCTTTTATCCGGTTACGCCGGGCATACCGGTTTATACCATTGGCAGTCCGGTTTTTGAAGAAGTGCAGATCAAACTCGCAAACGGCAATACCTTCACCCTCAAGGCCAGGAATAACTCCACGGTGAACAAGTACATCCAATCGGCCCGGCTAAACGGGCAAACGCTAAACCGGCCGTGGTTTACACATGCCGACCTGATGAAAGGAGCCATCCTTGAACTTGAGATGGGCCCGCTCCCAAACAAAAAATGGGGAGCAGCGCCCGGAGCTGCGCCTCCATCGGTGACGAATTCAGACCAATCATTTTAATAAGCAAAAGACATCGCCCGGAAAAAAGTCAAGTTCAATCAAGCGGGAGCAAGAACAGCAGACTCCACATTTACGCCTGTTGCCTCGAGCATCAGGTAGTGAAGATCCGTATTTTTAACAAAGGGGTTGAGCAGTTCGCTTCCCTGTCCGAACATGGCCAGTTCAACAAAATCGGCTGAATGTCCGGTTCCGGCCCAGCCAACTCCGTTATATTTTTGCTGAATGCTTGCCAATAGTTTAAACGGCAGCTTATAATTGTTATAAAGTCCGTCGTTAGCCTGATCGGCATAATGAGCCAGAATTTCACGCGCTTCGCCATCGGTAATGGCATATCCCTGGGCAAAATGGATTTGTTCGATCAGCCGCGAGGGAGAGTCATTCCTGGTAATATTCCGTAAGATCCACTCATTGCTGTGTTTGTAATGTTGAATCAAATCGAATCCTTCGATGTTTCCGAATAATCCCGGATTTGAGTTGCCGTGGTCGGTGGTAACAATCACCAGGGTATCGTCGCGCTGTTCGGCGAAGGCAATCGCCACGCCAATGGCTTCATCAAACGCAATCTGATCATACAATACCGCTCCGGTATCGTTGGCATGAGCAGCCCAATCCACTTTTCCGCCTTCAACCTGAAGCGCAAATCCATTGGGGTTTTGGCTGAGCTGATCAATGGCCCGCTGCGTCAGCTCGGCTAAAGAAGGGACTGTCTCCAGCAAGTGGTTGTCTTCTTTGTGGTCGATGCTGTAAGGCAGCCCGTCTTTATGAAAAACGCCCAACAGCGGCTTGTCGCCGACAGAGGCATTCATTTGTTGTTTCGTCCTGACCACCGTATATCCTTCATCGGCAAACACCGAGAAAAGATCTTTCCCGTCGGCCCGGGTTTCGTGGCTGAAATACTGGGTTCCGCCGCCCATCATGACATCAAAATGCAGGGGCAGGTACAATTCGGCAATCAGGCTCTGTTCGCCCCGGTCTTTTTTATTGATACAAAAACCTGCAGGAGTTGCGTGGGTGATGGGACAGGTCGTCACGCAACCCACCGATTTGCCGGCCTCTTTGAATTTCTGAAAAATCGGTTTATACATCGTGCCGTCAACGCCCACATTCAACGATCCGCTTTTTACCCGGTGCCCGCCGCCCCAGGCCGAACTGGCCGCAGCCGAGTCGGTTACAAGCGAACTGGCCGATGCCGTATCCATTAAAGCCCTCGACACCCTGTTTTCGCGGTACAGGTCAATCCAGTGGCTACCGTTTCCGGTTTTCCGCTGCAACAGGAGATCGGCCATAGTAAGCGTTCCTGAACTCATCCCGTCGCTTACCAGGAAAATGATATTTTTGGTTTTACCCCGGCTTTTGTTCTTTACTTCGTTACTGCATCCGATCAGGGCCGAGGAGGAAACAACTCCTCCGGCAGCCGCAATCACTCCAAAATTTAAAAAATCTCTTCTTTTCACTTGTATAATTTTAAATTACATCTGGTTATCAGTTCCCCATTTTTTATTGGGTTTGGGTCCCATTTCAAAAATCAATTTCCCGCCCGCCATAACCTCCCGGTGAGAAAGCCAGGGTTTATTCAACGGATTACCATTTAAAACAGCTGATTGAATGAATTTGTTGGCTGCTGAGTTATTCCGGGCTTCAATTGTAAACGCCTTTCCGTTTTCGAGTTGAATGACTGCTTCGCCAAACAAAGGGCTCCCGATGGCATAAACAGGGTCTCCGGGAGTAACCGGGTAAAATCCCAAAGCGCTTAACACGTACCACGAAGAAAGCGATCCCATGTCCTCGTTCCCGCATAAACCGCCGGGGCCGGTCCGGTAAAGCCCGTCCATCACCTGCCGCACGTGCTCTTGCGTTTTCCAAGGCTGCCCGGCATAATTATACAGGTAGGCCACATGGTGCGAGGGTTGATTTCCGTGAACATACTGCCCGATTGTTCCTACCACGCCCACATACTTGGGCGGCGTGATATTCGGGCTCATTTCAAAGAAAGTGTCCAGCTTTGCCGTAAAAGCCTTGTTGCCTCCAAACAGGTCAATCAGTCCGGGCACATCGTGCTGAACCGACCAGATATAATGCCAGGCATTCGACTCGGTATAGTGGCGGTTGGGGCGACGGCCAACCAGCAAGGGGTCGAAATAGCGGTAATACGCATGACTACCTTCGGTGACAATTTCCTGTTCCCGTCCGTCCAGCGCTTCCAGCCAGCTGCCATCGGCTTGTTTGGGCCGCATGAACTGAGTTTGGCTGTCCCACAGATTTTTATAGTTTCCGGCTCGTTTCATAAACAGCCGATAATCCTCTTCTTTCCCGAGTTCACGGGCCAACTGCGCGATGCACCAATCGTCGTAAGCCAACTCCAGTGTATTCGGGACCGATTCGGTTACCCGGTCGACCGGGGTATAGCCCAGATCGATGTAATAACGCAGGCCCGAGCGCCCCGCCTGCGCCGGAACCGGTGGCTTGGGCTCTTCCAGCGCCTTTTTGCGCATGGCTTCGTACAGAAATTTCACATCGTAATCGCGGTAACCCTTCCGGTACGCGTCGACAATCACCGGGACCAGGTGATCGCCCACCATCGATTCGCCGTACACATTCAGAAAATGTTGAGCCGGAAACCAACCATAAGTCTTTGTTTTCGAAACAATCGATTTGATAAAATCGTTCACGCGGCCGGGGGCAATAATGGTTAACAGCGGATGCTGCGAACGGTAAGTATCCCAACACGAAAAGGATCCGTAAAAATCGTATCCTTTGGCTTCGTAGATCTTTTTGTCCGAACCCAGGTATTTTCCATCCACATCCTGCGAAATATACTGGGCAAGCAATGAATGGTACATGGCGGTATAAAAAATCTCCTTCTGGTCGTCGGTAGCACCGTCAATCCGGATGCGCGACAATTCTTTCTGCCAAACCGAACGGGCCTCGTTTCGTACCCGGTCGAATTCCCAGCCGGGAATTTCGGCGCTCAGGTTCCTGCGTGCCCCTTCCACGCCGGTGTACGAGATGCCCACTTTCACCAACACCTGTTCATTTTCCGACGTTCGGAAGGTGACAAAGGCGCCGATGTTTTTACCGGTTTCCCCGTTTTTGTAAGGCCAGATGCTTCCTCCCGATTCCGGCGTTTTATAATCATTGTCGAACGTTCCGTAATACAAGAAGGGTTTACTGAATTCGGCCACAAAATAAAGCTTCCCCAAACCGGCGCTTTTCACGCCTTCAATCCGGTTGTTGTTCAGGATGCTCAGCTCCGATAATTCGTCCGAAAAATGATTCCCGATCTGGTGCCCCAAATCGAGAATAATACGGGCATTCTCTGTTTTCGGAAAGGTGTACCGGTGAAAGCCGGCTCTTTTGGTCGTGGTCAGTTCAACCTTCACCTGGTAATCTTTCAAAAGAACCGAATAATATCCCGGCGATGCCGATTCGTTGTCGTGGTCAAACCGCGACCGGTATCCTTCATCCGGATTTTCAGGCGGTCCGGGAACGGTCTGAAGCCTGTTTCCAACCGTCGGCATCAGCAGTACCTCGCCCCCGTTTACCATACCCACGCCGCTCCAGTGCGTATGGCTGAATCCCATGATGGAAGTTTCGGAATAGAGATAGCCGGCACAATAGGTCCACCCCTGCGTATTTACATCGGGGCTTAGGTGAACCATGGCGTACGGCAATGAAGGACCGGGAAAGGTATGCCCAAAGAAACCGGTGCCAATAAACGGGTTGACATGATCAACCGGGTCGCCGGTTTGTGCAACCAACCGGAGCTGAATTCCGGCAAACAGGAAAACAATAATCAGCAGACAGGTTATTTGTTTCATAATGAATTCGGTTTTAAATACCGGGGCTGTTCTCATTTCTGATTTAATTTCATGCAATTTAACAAACATTTTCACGAACTCTTGTTTTTCTATTGTGTCACGGTCAGGTCAGAATAACCAGATATACAGGAACAACGTGATGAGCGAAAGAATCCCCAAATGCAAACGCCAATCCGAAATTCCTTCAAAGCGGGCAAGCCCCTTTGAGAAATTGACCGTTGTTTTTGCCAACTTTTCCGGGTCCGTTTTTTTTGTGAATGCAGAAACCCCGAAAAGTACCCCGGTGACCAGTATTTCGGCCCAAAGGCCGCGATATCCGAAATTTAGAGTCAGTTTATGATGCAGAATGGGAAAGATCTCTTTTGCCGCATCGGGTCCCAGCAACTGGTCGATGACAAATACGGTGGCCAGAATTAGCCCTGCAAGTACGGAAACCGCAGCTCCGGCCAAGGTCACTCTTTTGCTGACAATACCGAAAAAAATCGCGGGGAACACCGGCAATACCAGGTAGGCCGTAATGGTTTGCAGGTATTTGTATAAACCTTCTTCATTTTTATAAACCAGGTAGGCTGCGCCGATTCCAAGAAGCGTGACCAGCAGGATGAAATAACGGCCCAGTTTCACCTGCTTTTTTTCAGTAATTCCCGGACGGTATTCAACGATAAAATCGCGAACGATCAAGGTTGACACCGAATTCAGCACGGCAATCAGGGAGGTGACCAAGGCTGCCATCAACGACGCGAGCATAAGGCCCCGTAAACCGTTTGGCAGCAGCTTGTTCAACAACAAAACAAAAGTCTGCCGGGTGGCTTCGCCCTGCAACTCGCCCGGAAACAACGCATAGGCAATGACTCCGGGCAGTGCAAAAATAAAGATGGGAAAAAGTTTCAGCAGCGTGGCAAACATAGCCCCCCAGCGCGCATGATTCAGATCAGGAGCCGCAAGCACCCGCTGAACATTCACCTGATCGATCCCCCAATAAAAAATTCCGGCATAAAAAGCAGTGGCCAGAATCCCCCAAAACGGATAAACCGGGTCATCATAGGCTTTGCCAATCTTCATCATATCCGGCGCTTTGGCAATCAGTCCGTTCCATCCGTCTGCCTGGTCAAGTCCGATCACCAGCATAATTGTGGCCCCGGCAATCAGGACAACCACCTGGATCACATCGGAATAAGCAACAGCGGTAAAACCCCCGACAATGGTAAAAACGGCAACGGCAAGGGCAATGTAAAAAACAGTGATCATCACATCCCATCCCAGGATGCTGTTTAAAACCAGCGCCCCGGCAAATAAGGTAAAAGCCAGCTTTGTCATGATACTAATAATCAGCATCAAACCGGAAAAGAATGTCCGGGCCCGCCTGTTATACCGCAATTCGAGAAATTCGGGGATTGTATAAATCTTGTTTTTCATGTAGTAAGGAAACAGGACCGCACAGGCAACACCAAGCGTAATTGCGCAAGTCAGTTCCACGGAACCGGCCGAAAGACCATAACGGTACGAATCGCCGGAAAGGCCGACCAAATGCTCTGCCCCAATATTGGTGGCAAATAGCGAAGCCCCAACAACCGGCCACTTGATCGACCTCCCGCCAAGAAAAAAATTGGAACTGCTCTGTCCCGCTTTTTTCAGATAGGCCATGTACAACCCGAACGAAAGACTGCCGCCCATCACAATCGACAACACAATCCAATCGGCCATAGTTAAGGTGAGATCCATAAACTGATGATTTATTGCTGGTTACTGGTCACTGGTTACTGGTCACTGGTTACTGGTTACTGGTTACTGGTTACTGGTTACTGGTTACTTGCCCTAAAGCTGGCCCAGCATGTTCTCCATCCGCCGGATGCTTTGAATCATGGCCCTGACGGTGTGATAATTAATCTTCCAGGAATGGCCCATGTGCGTCCAGATGGGTTCGCCGCGGCGCGTCAGCAATGGATACCACTCGCCTACGCCTTTGTTGACCACCTTGTCGAATACAAACCGATGCACGTTTTTATAAGCCTCCCAATATTTCTCATCGCCAAACAGGATGAACGCATCAAGCAAACCAATCAGGACTTCGGCCTGTTGCCAGAATTCTTTTTCCCGGTCATAAACGCCGCCCGAATGGGGGCCTTCCACATAAACGCCGCCAAATTCGGTATCGATGCCATGATTGACGGTGTGTTCGAAGATTGTCCGAAACAGACCGGCATCGGTTTTCGGATCAATTCCCAGAACCTGAAACGCATGGATCAGCAACCAGGCAAACTCGGCATTGTGCCCGTAGCAGGTATTATCGGTGGCGTTGCCCTTTTGTCCTTCTTCCGAAAAACGGTCCCAGCCCCAGATGATATCGAATTTAATTTGCGGAGCTACCGACCAATCTTTAAAAAACTGCGGAATGCCTGTTTTATGAACCGGATGGATAATGCGGTTAACCAACAGGTCAATATCTTCGAGCAACTTTCGCTTATGAACATCTTTTCCGGTACATTCATAAAGCGTGGTAAACGCTTCCATCAGGTGCATATGCACATCAAGGGTTTTCCGGTCGCCGCCCTGGCTTCCCGGTCCGCAAAGCGTCCAATCGCGGCGAAACATTTCCCAATAACCGCCATACATCGAATCGACGCCATATTTTTGAAGCAGGTCGAACACCTTTTCAGCATATTCGATTCCTCGCGGGTCGCCGGTTGCCAGCGTATATTCACTGAGCGAATACATGGCAAAACTATGCCCGTAAATGATTTTTTGATCAATTTTCACCCGCCCCTTTCGGTCCGTCATCCAGTAGAGTCCGCCAAATTCGTCGTCCCACATATGGCCGATCAGGTAATCGGCCCCATGTTTAGCCAGTTCCGCACATTTCCCGTCGCCGTAACCGGCGCGATGAGCCGACGCCATGGTGTACAGGCAACGGGTTTGGCCAATTAACGACTTTTCATCCTCGCCCGAATCGTTTCCGTTTTTGTCGAAATGAGTCAGAAATCCCCCGTTAACTTCATCCTTCATACGACTTATCCAGAATGGAAGTAATTCGTTAACCAGGTGGTTTTCGGCCTCCTGCTTTAATTTCAAAATTTCATTCCTGTCCATATTCATTTTGTTAGGTTCTTAGCGCTATTTCGCCAGCAGTTCGTGGCAAAGAGCCAGTAGAAAATCGCGGTTATCGGCTGTCAGGTAATCCATTTCACCGCCCATTCGGCTGAATGTTTTGCAGTAGCGCAGGTAATAGGCCGGATTATCCGCCGGCGGCTCGCCATTCCGTTGCCAATCCCAGTCCGACCTGGCCAAATCAACAATCAGCATATAATGATGATCCATGTGGCTGTTTCGTTGTATCTCCAGGTTTTGCGACATCGACAGCGATTTCTCAAAGATCATGGGCGACATCACGGCCGAGCCGATTGACATGTAAACCCCGTCATCCAGATTCCGTACGCTTTCGGCGAAACACAGAAAATCATTCAGGGCGACACGTCCCAGGGCAGCTCCGTGGTTCAGCGGATGATTGTAAATGATGTCGTGCCCAAACATGGGGTGTCCGGTAAACGGAATCCCCAGTTCAAAAGCACGGGCCTGTGCCGAATATTTTTTATACGGATGGGGAATGTTTCTGAAACCTGGTTTCAGATCAAATTTGCAGATCACCCCGGCCAGGTCAACGGCCGCTGCTGCCAGACCGGGCTCGATTTTCAGATTGGCCGCTGCTTCTTCATACAAGGTTGAAATTTCAGGGATCTGCAATCCTTCCTTCGAAATCATCTTGCCCACCGATTCGCCATAACCCAACCCTTCGTATGCACCCACAATCAGGGCCAGGTTAATATTAAAACCGGTTTCGTCCCAAATTCCAAATTGTCCGCGGTTGACGTTTTCGCGAACATCTTCGCTCGATTTTCCCTGAAAGGCGAACTCCCAGTCGTGAATGATGCCCGCCCCGTTGGTAGCGAGGTGCGTTACCCAGCCTTCCTCCATTAAACCGATTAAAGCAGGCGACATGCCGTTTTTGATGGTGTGGGCGCCAAAAACCAGCATCACCGACCGGTCTTTTCCCCGGGCCCGGCGGATGCGCTCCGCCGTTTTTTTGACCAGCACGTTTGCCTGTTCCGACAGATTTTCCGGTTTTCGTGTCAGCGGGATGTGATCTCGTTCGATATCAACCTTGTTTTTCCGCTCGCTCAGTTTACTGACCGACAGCAGGTCGCGGTTAAATTTTGGGTAAGGCATTTATAATTGATTAGTCATTAGTGATTAGTCATTAGTCATTAGTCATTAGTCATTAGTCATTAGCGGGTTAGCAGGTTTAGTAAGTTTTCAGACTGCGAGAAATCGGGGATAACAAGGTCGGCCCCGGCTTTGATCAGTCTTGTCCGTTTACTTTCATTCAAACCAAAACGTTTCAGCTCATCACTGGCCACTCCTACGGCAAGCCCGCCCCGTTTGCGCGTTTCCCTGATCTCAACCGGTCCGTCGCCAAAGGTGAGTAAGGTTTTACAGGCGGCATCCCCGATGGTTTCCAGTATACGGTCGAGCACCATTTTTTTGGCCTCTTTGGTCACATCGCCCACTGCGCCGTAAATCCGTCCTTCAAATAGATGATCGTATCCCATCGTCCGGGCTTCATTTTTTACATCTTCCTCATCGGTGCCGCTGGCCAGGTAAAGTTTCACCCCCGAATCCCGAAGTTTCTGAAGAAAGGGGACTGCATTCTTCACCGTAAAATCGTCCAGGGACAGTTCTCCCTTTTCATATTTCGCCAGACGACGGTTTACCATCTGCAACAACTCGTCGTTGTAGATTGTTTTGTATCCAAACTCGTCAAGCATCTCTTCTTCAGGCACACAGCCAAATTCTCGGATCATATCCAGCAGGCCTTTCATTTGAACAAGCGTCTGGATGCCGGTGGTTTTGTCGATGTAATCATTCACACGCTCCCGGACTTTCTGATACAGCGCTTCATCTGCATCGCTAAATTTGTTACCCAAAATGGCTTTTACCATCATCGGGCCCATGATGTGCTCCCAGCCTTCGCGTAAGGTGGAGATGGTCCCGTCGTGATCGAAAATAGCATGTTCGACAGGGCGCTTTTCCACCCACGGGTTAATCAGTTCGATTTCGGTACCGGGAAGATAGTTTGCCCGCCGTATATTTTCGGCCAGTTCGGGAGCATACAGGTAATCGGGGTCGCTGCCAATCGCGATAATTTCTTCGGGAGAGGCCGTTCCGGTCTGAAATAGTTTCTGAACGGTAACCCCGGCCACATAACTGCCGATCCGGGCTGCCAGGTCTAAATCATAACCGGCTGCCAATGCAGCGGCTGCACCGGCCAGGTAACTGTCGCCTGCCCCCACGGTATCGACCCGCGAAATAATCATCAGGCCCGGAATGTCGGAAATGCCTTTTTCGCTGACAGTTAATGAACCCCTTTCTCCCCGCGTAATGAATAAGGGTTTCCTGAATCTCTTAAATAATTCTCCGGCACAGGCAACAAGCTCCGAATACGCCACCACCTCATCCGGTTGCTTATTTAGTCCGCACAGGCGGGCGGCTTCGGTGTCGTTCATCTTACGAATGGCGCCGTCATAAAAATCGTTGAAATTCCGGCTGTCAACAATAAACATCTTTTCGGGAAAACGCCGGATCAGCCCCAGCAGTTCCTGTTTGAAATAACCGGTATGGATACCCGAGGGAACCTGCTGATTGATCAGGACCACATCCACTTCAGGGATTTCACCGGCAAGACCCGCCATTAAGCGGTCGGCTGTTTCGTTAGACAGGACATTGTAGTTTCCGAAATCGATGCGGTTTAACTCACGATCTCCGATATAGGGTTTCGAATAGGTATGGGTTGACCAAGCCTCGCGCTGAACCAGTAAATTATGGGTTTTGATCCCGGCCAGGCGCATAATCCGGAGCATCTCTTCGCCAAAAGGATCGGTTCCGATCACCCCAAAGGCCCGAATATCTTTGACCCCGATCGCCGCCAGGTTGTTGGTCACGTTGCCGGCTCCGCCCGGCGAGTATTTTTGTTGGTGCACAGACCTCGTTGCCTGCCCGGTTTCGACGGAAACCTCACTTTTCGACTCATCGATGAACCAATAGGCATCGAGGCAGAAATCGCCCAAAACGGCCATTTTCACCCGGCTGATGTCCTCAAGTACCTTTTGTAGCTGTTCCTTTTTCATGACCTGTATTTTTATCTTTTTAAGGCATAAAGTCCGGCACCCACCAGATAAAGCATCGCCAAAACCAACACCAGAAAACCGGCTTTCACGCCAACATGGGTACTCAGCAGCCCCATTAAAGGCGGAAGAAATGCGCCTCCCGAAACGGCCATAATCATCAAACCTGAGACTTCGTTGGCCCGTTCGGGCATTTTTTCGAGGGTGATGGCGAAAATAAGCGGAAACAGATTGGCCGAGCCCAGACCAACCACAAAAATCGCCATTTGTACAACCAGCGCCGATCTCACCACCAACATGGCAATCAGGCCGGCCAATGCTACGATGGCCGTCAACAGCAGGAACCGTCGGGCCGCGATCCAGTTCAGCAGGATGGCCCCGGACAACCTCCCGATCATCAGCGCCGTAAAATACAGGCTGATCCCCAGCGAAGCCCGTTCGAGCGTTAGTCCAAACTGATTTTGAAGAAAATTGGCAATATTGGAATTCATACCAACATCCGATCCCACCAGCATAAATATGCCCAGCGCCATCACAACGACAAAGGGATTTTTCAGCAGGCGGAAACAACTTTTAAACGTTGCCGGCGCATCACCTTTGGTTTCTTCAATTTTTGTAACAGACAGCCACAACACCGCTAAACCCGAAGTAAGTGCGTAAACCATAAAAACGAGTTTCCAGTTACCAAAAGCAGTTGCCATCAGGGTGGTGATCACCGGGCCCAACAGGGAAACAATCGCCTTAATAAACTGGGAAAGGCTCATGTAACTGGCGTATTTTTCCCGCGGAGAAACATCGTGAAGCAAGGGATTTGCCGAAACCTGAACAATCGTATTCCCGATTCCCAAAACAATAAACGCGAAAAGCATCACCGGAAACGAATAATGGATGAATGGAACGATCATCCCCGCACCTGTTAAGAGCATACCCAGGTTAAGCATTCGCCGTTTGCCGTATGCATCCTGTAAAATTCCTGAAGGAACCGACAATACAAAGAACCAGAATAATGCCATCGACGGAATCAGTTGGGCCAGGTCATCGGTCAGGCCAAAGTCTTTTTTGATGAAACCGGTTGCAACGCCAACGATATCAACAAAGCCCATCACCACGAAAGACATAAATACAGGCAGTGTTTTTTGAAGTCTGATTGTTGAATGTTTCACAAGTTTTGGATTTTGATGGTTTGACAGTTAACCGTTAATGTTTAACGGCGAAAAAATGATCTTCGACCACCAGACAGAGCGTGTGATAAACAGGCAGATGCAACTCCTGGATGAAAGCCGTATTTTGTTCGGGAACCCGGATCAGGATATCGCAGTATGCGTTCATCTGTCCGCCGGTTTCGCCGGTTAATCCGATCACCAACAATCCCCTGGCTTTCGCGGTAATGACGGCGTCGACCACATTCCGCGAATTTCCCGAACTGCTGATGGCGATTAACACATCGCCCGCCATTCCGTAACCAACAACCTGCTGGGCAAAAATCAGGTCGGCATCCATATCGTTCGATACGGCCGTTATCAAAGCATTGTGTGCTGCAAGCGAAATAGCCGGCAGGGCCTGCTGAAGTTTTTCGGCCAGGTACGCGCCACGCTCTCCGGCGATTGCCTCCAGCCGGCTTTTCAGTTCACGCCTGAGCGGTCTCGCACGTTCAAAACCTTTCATCAACTCGCCGGCCATGTGGCCGGAGTCGGAACAACTTCCACCATTACCGCAAATCAACACTTTCCGGCCCTGCTGATAACAGCCAATCAGCGCTTCAGCCGCTTTTTTGATATCGTTTTGAAGCGGTATCAACTGCGGATATCTTTCGGTTAGCTGATACAAAAAATCAGAATGTTTCATTTTCACGACCTTTTAAGGTTCCATACATGGCCACACAGAGCGCTGCATAATCGCCGATCGAATCACCCAGCGCTGCCGGTTTGATCCGGCAGACCTTCACGGCTGCGGGAATAGCTTCCTGCGTTAAAATTTTTTCCATGCCCGGCTTAAAGAGCATTTCATTCCGGGCATAAATGCTTCCGATAACAATACATTCGGGGTTGAATAAATCGATCAGGATGGCAAGCCCGCGACCAAGATAATCAGCAGATATCTGAATAATTTCAAGGGCAACCGGATCGCCTGTTTGTGCCGCCCGGGCAACCATTTTAGCATCAATCGTATGAATGAGCTCCGGCGACGGGCAAAAAGCAACAATCTGGTTGTTTGCCAGCCTTTCGGCGACCATTGATTTGGCCAGCTGAGCAATTCCGCCCCCGCTGCAAAACCCTTCGAACGAGCCGGCTTTTCCAAATCCTACCGGGCCATCGGACGCCAGGCGGATGTGCCCCGCTTCGCCGCCCAAATCATTGGTTCCGCTGTACAATTCGCCGTTTAAAATCAGGCCGGCGCCCATGCCTGTCCCGAAAGTCAGGAAAATCATATTCCGCGTCCCTTTCCCGGCGCCCATCATCCATTCAGCCAGCGCGCAGGCGTTGGCATCGTTTTGCAACATGGTCTCAACGCCGTACCTTTTTCTGAAAATTTCGACAATCGGCACCCGGTCCCAGCCCGGAAGATTGGGAGGCGAACAGATCATCCCCGTTTTCGAATCCAGGGGCCCCCCGCAACTAATCCCGATTTTTTTCAGCCTGACATCAGGAAAACCGGCCAGGATTGAATCGATATGCTGCCCGAATTCAAGGAGAATTGCTTCAAAACCACGTTCAACGCGGGTTTCGAAAAAAATTTTCCTTTTGATGGAAAAAGAAGAGTTTCCCAATACGACAGCGCATTTTGTCCCTCCAATATCGAGACCCAGATAATGATCTTCTTCCCGATTGTTTTCATCAATTCGGTTTGCACTGTCGGTCAATGCCTGTTTAGAAGCCTCCGTGCATTCCTTCATGGTATTTCCTCCATTTAGACCGGCTTAATTCAAAATAGGAAAAAACAGCTTTAAAGCTTGACTTCAACGGGCTGCATGCGTAAACGCCGATCCGGGCGACCGAAATGGGTTTGTGCATGTGAAACATCCGCATCTGCCGGTACTTTTTTCCATCCACTGAAAATTCGAGGTAGAAATCCTGTCCGCGCCGGCTTAAACGGTACCAAACCGATGCAAGGGTTACCGGAATATCGGTGGTGGCCCAATCGGAATATCCCAGGTTGGTAACCACCGATCCCAGCCGGGCAAAGTGATGATTTTCGTGTTCAACAGCCGCCTTCATCCAGTTTTCGCTATCCTGATAAAGAATAATTCCACATTGATCGTAGCGGGCTTTAACCTCAAACCAAGTCCGTACCGAGAAGGTAAAATTACCTTCCACCTCTTTGACAAAAGTATGTCCGTTGTCGTTTTTAAATCCATAATAGGTTTGTTGCCAAAAATCGGTTTCAGGATCGGTGATCAGCGCCAGGCCATCGTCTTCCAGCCAAAATACGCGGGGCTGGTTAATCCATCTGAATTCTGACAACTGCGCTTTGCAATCCTGAATCTCAAATTCATTCATTCGTTTTTCATCGTTTAACTTTTCACTGAATTAGTACAAATCGGGCCTCTTCGGCCCGTCGTAAGGCGCTGCACCCCGAATGCCGGCCTGTGATTTCGGGACCGAAATCAATTCCGGATCGTTGGTTTCGGGAGCCTGTATAAAACCAAAATAACGGCCCATCCAGTAATTCCGGAGAAAGGAGGTAGGCTCTTTCACGACATTTCCACCTGAGCCGCCGTCTAAAAGAGTCGCGTTACTGCCTGTCATCACGGCTGTTTCGCGTGGCGAAACCACGCGTGGAACACCTTCATAAGCCATATATCCCGGTTCGGTGTATAAATCGTCGCGATGCGAATTCTCAAAATCATGGACCGTACAGTCCAGGGTCCATTCACGCAGGTGTTTTATGGCTTTTTCAGGTTCACAATCGTTGCCGGTAATCGCGCCGTAGGTAAAATTAAACCAGGGCATTTGTTCCATCCGTTTCACTTCCCAGGTACGTTCGAGACTGCGAAGGTAAACCGATCTGAAAACGGGGTCATTGGTATAACGAAGCAAGGTGTTGTAGCTTTCGAATGCCAGGTCGTCGTCCCAGGGCGCCAAAACCTCTGGCGGAAATACATTTTTCTGACGGATGGTATTTGCGGGATAATCCCAATCGACCAACTGGTGATAGCCTTTTTCATATTTTTGATTACCGGTAAGCGCCAGAGCCGTCTGCATAAACATCAAAGCTTCCAGTCCGTTGAGTCCCCGGTCGGCGTAACCGTAAGGCCGCAGCAGGTACTCAGGATTCCATCGTCCCCAACGGGTGGGATTACCATCCATATCTGGCAACACAAAACCACTTTCCAAAATATAGGAAGCGATCCGGTCCAAATGCTCCCGGGCCATTTCCTTTGCCTTACCTTCGGCCACCAAATCGTGAAACAGCGATACCGAATAGAAATGAGCCGTAACCTCATCGCTCGATGTATCGCCTTTCCAAAACCATTTTCCATCGGCTGTAGGATACCATTTTGCAGGCAGGCCACCCGAGCCCTGGCTGCTTTTTTCATCTTTATCGGCGGTGACCGACCAGATGGCGCGGGCAAAAAACCCGTCAACCGGTACAATCCGTTCCAGCCAAAGCATAGCTTTAAACGATTCCTCCGCTTCCTTCCGGGCTTCCGGGTCGCCGGTAACAGCGTACTTAAAACACATAGCTGCCAACCAGGTAGCTGTGTGCCCGCCGTCGTTGTCACTGATATGCCTGATCCACTCACCGTCTTTTTCATACAGGGTATGAATAAATCCCAGCCGCTTATGTCCCCACACGTCCAGGTGGTTCTCATAATAAGCCGCCTTTTTCAGAAGTGTATAAGGTTCGTACCGGATGACCCCGATTCCCTGATCGGTAGCAACACAGACCATTTTGTCGGCAACAGCGATATCGTTCACTTTATTTCCTGGCAACCAGTGGGCAGCGCCGAAATAATGCCAATCGTTATCCAACATCCGAACAGCTCCGCTTTTTGTACCGATCCAAATGTCGTTATCAAAGCCTTTCGCCAAACAGGTTGCGTTTTCAACCGGGAGGCCGTCTGCTCCTTTAATCGTTGACAAGGCTGCCCCGCGTAATACCGCCAATCCTTTATCGGTAGCGATAAACAAGCGGCTGCCAAAACTGAGCAAATCTGTTGTGTTTTTGGACGGAAGCCTGCCCCAATCAATAAAATCGCGATTAACCACCAAACCGTCAAATAAAATCAACTCACCGGGGCGAAGGATATGAAGCGTTTCACTGTAAGACTCAATCCGCGTGATTGGTCCCAGCCTGACCGGCTCGGCATGAATCTGAGTCCCGTCCTCCATCTGCATCGTCGCATCGCTTGAATAGTAGCCTCCTTCGGGCTTGATGGACACAAACCTGTCGTTTTCGAACCGAAAAATTTCTTCCCGGGTGGCAGCATGTAAATGTCCCTGATGGATGCAAATATCCACATACTCCCGGTCATCCGTTTTCTCCCATCTTAATCCCTCCAGTTTGTAAATGCCTTTTGAAGTTAGCGCCCACAGGCTGCCGGCGCCGTTAATGAGCCGGGTCACCCCTTCCGGCGAGTTCTTTTCTGTATTTAAGACGCCGTTTTCGAGACGAAAGATTTTTTGATCAATTACGGCGAAACATGTTTGATCAAGAATTGCGACTGCCTGAACCGGTCGGTCAAAAGCGATTTTCTCCGCAACTTCCTGTAAATAAACCTGATCATGCTGCGGCTTCCACAATTGTTTTGTGGTTTTGTACAGATTCTGAGCAAAAACAGAACCTGATAATACACTCAACAGCAGCATCAAAGCAGGATAGCGAAAAAAACGTTTCATGTCTTCATTTTTTAATAGTAAACGAGTCGATTAACTGATTATCGGCATTTAAAGCTGAAAAAGACAAACTACGCCCATCAATCTTCACGTGCTGATACAGATGCCCCTCCGTATTCGTGACTGCCGCGTATGGTTCACCGGCAATCGGATGATTTTTGGTTGGGAGGGCGATCGAGATGAGATAAGCCGTTCCTTCGTTGTACGATTCAACCACCTGCCCGGCTTTCATGGGTTTGGAGCGCATGTAATAATGAATGTGCCCTCCCATAACGACGTCGACATGGTGTTTATCGAAAAGCGGCACCCAGGCCTTTTGGATATCCGCATAGGGTTCTTCCCAATTGTATGGCGGGAAATGGAACATGGCGAATTTCCAGACAGCCGTTGAGCGGGCAAGCTGTTCTTCAATCCACGAAGTTTGTGCTTCAACAGGCGAAGTCGCGTCAATCATCAGGAACAGCGCATTTTTATATTCAAAGGAATAGGTCTGCTCTTTCTCCACGCCCTCGGGCCCGTTCTCGGGGTAACTGAAAAGATTACGGTACATCCGGGCGCCCAGACCGTAGCGGTTGTCGTGATTTCCGGGAACCGACATCAGCGGCTTCCGGCGAATCACATTTTTCGAGTATTCAAACAGCTCGTCCCACTGGTTGCGGTGCAAACCGTCGCTGACCAGGTCGCCGGCGATGGAATAAAATGCAACATCCGGGTACGTCTGATCGGCGGTGTTTATTAACTTCTCGAAAGTGGGCGAATAATGGGTATCGCCAAACCAAACAAATGAAAACCGATCGTCGCCGGCGGCTGTGGAAAAGGTATGATTCCCGGTCCAGTTATCGCTTGGCGTAATCCGGTACTCATACGTAGTTCCGGGTTTCAATTCGCGCAGTTTTGCGGTAAAGCGGTTGATAAAGCGGTCGTTTGCCAACAGCCGGTCCTCCATCCGGTATTTTTCAGCCTGCACGGAGTATTCCCGGTTGCTGCCCTTTTCCCGGTACACAACCAGCCCGGCGTTAACAGTCGTGTCCATCCGCCATTGGATATCCACGCCGGTTGCAGGATCGGAACTCCAGGTGAGCATCACCTGATCTGCCGTTTGTGACGATGGATAAGAACTGGTCCGAAACGCACCGATCAGATGCGATTCGGCGCCCCGGCCCCGGATGGTAGTCAGCAATTTCTGCCCTTTCATCTCTTCGGGAACATCGGTCAAAACCAGTTCATCCCAGTCGTGATATATAAAAGCCCCGTCGTCCAAAATACCGGTATATTGGTTTTTGGGATAAAAATTCTGCATGTGTAACTGATCGTTCGGATGCTGAGGCGCCACCGAAACAAAGTAATGAAGGCCGTAATTTTCAAAGCCGTTGATGCCCAGACCAACCGTTCCTGCTCCGAACGGTTTTTGCCACACTTCGTAGGTAGTCTGCTCGTTTTTCATGGTCATCCCCGTTTTGACGAACCCGCTTTGAGTCAACCAAAACGGCTGGTTTTTCTGCTTCACACTCCGCATCACCGACACCACCACCGGCACATTCACCTCGAAAGTCCAATGACGGGTAGCCAGCGTTTTCAACTCATCTTCTGAAAATAACGACATCACCTGTTCCTGGTCCAATGCCGGCAATTCACCGATGTCCATGCTCTCGTACAAATGGCTGACCACCCGGTCCATTACCTCGTCAACTGTTTTCTCTTGGCGGGTGCAGGATAACAAGCCTGCAACAACAAAGAGAATCACTAAATTTGCAAATAGCTGGTTTCTTTTCACGGGAATAAAATTTATAAATCGGAACCCGGAATGTTGGTATTGGATGGCCCGCTGATCACCTCCAAGTACCTGCCCATCCAGTAAGGCAGCAGCCAGATATCGCCGGCGCTGTGTTCGCCGTTACCATTACCGCCAATGCGGTCGAGACGGAACATGTTACCGTTGTGCCGTTGTACCGGCCTTTCATCAGGAGGAAGCACCGCTTTGGTGGTTTGGTTCCTGAAGTTCGGTCCTATCAATTCAATGTCGTTCCGGTGGCTGTTTTTGATGTCCCAGTTGATTAAATCCATCGGGTGTTCCTGAAGGTACCAAATGGCTTCATTCAGATCGAACTCGGCACTGACCATGGCCGTAAAAATGTTCCAGGCCCCTTCTTTTTCAGGCCGTTCGATTTCCCAATGGTCAATGATGGCTTCGCGGTAACGGGCTTTGAGCGTGTCATTAAACGCATACCGGTACAAGCCCCAGTAGCCGAGAAAGTACATCTCGTCGTCCGAGTGGTTCCAGCTTTCCGACAAGTCGCGGCTTAGTTCGTCGGCGTCGGCGGGCGCCAAGCCAATCTCTTTCATGGGTCGCATCAGGTTTTCAAAATAGCCATGTTCGTGCATCAGTTCGAAAGCTTTTTCCCTGAAAACTTCTTTTTGAGTGAAATGATAGGCAGTCTGTAACATGCCTATAATGTTTGAAGAATTGATTTTACGGTCGCCTACCATCACTGGTCTGGCATTCACATATTCGGGGTTCCACCGTGCCCAGGTTGTTGGTTTGCCATCGTAATCAATCAGGTACATATCGTGATCGACAATGTGCTGCATCAAAATATCAATCAGGTGAATCGCCCGTTTTCTCATCGGCTCATTGTCAATCAGTTCGGCCATGGCGCCCAAAGCGAAGATGTGGCCGATCGCCTCGTCGCTGCTGGTAGTGGCTTTCCAGTCCCATTCGGGATCTTTGGCATGTTGCCACCTTTCGGGATCGGACAAAATGTTAATGTACCCGCTCCGTTCAAACGACCGCGACGGGAAGCCAACAGGGTTGGAATTGATGTTATACAGGCGCTCCATGGCATCGAGTGATTCCAGGCAATTTTGCAACGCTTCTTCCGAGCGGGTAACGGCGTACCTGAAAATTTCGGCACCCAGGTACATCGAAGTCCACAGCCCATCATTGTCCGAGTCGCTCAGGTAGCCGGTTGAGAGATCGCCGTTTTTCATGCCGTCAAGCGATGAATTGAATCCGTTTCGGATATGCCGCTGCCTGACTTGTTTCTGAAAATACGCCGCCTTGTCTGCCAAAGTCATTTTTTTGAAACAGATTTGCCCGAGTCCTTTGTCTGTTAGCACCAAAACCGAACCGTCCGGACCGGGGGCAATTGAGCTAACTTTGTTCCCCGGAAGCCAGCGTTCGCCATTGTAATAATTGAATTTCCCATCGTTCCGCAGCATAAAAGCGCCTTCGGGCGAGCCAAACCAGATATCGCCGTTTACCACTTTTACACAGCTAATTTCGGGACAGGGAAGTTTGCTTCGGAGTTCTGCGTTTTGTTCTTTTGAGGTGGCATCCAACCCGAAGTAGCCGTTTTTGGTGCCAACAATAATTTTGGTTCCGCCCTCAGTCAGCTCGAAAGCGGTAAAGCCGTCCCCTTCAAAAAAACGGGACAACTCCTTATCTTTTGCCGAAAATATACTGATTGACTGATTGTTCAGTATCCAGTAGATGCCGGTTTCGGGCGCATAACGTATGTCGATGATCCCGCCCTCAAGCTTATCAGACCATTGTGTCTCCGAATCTTTTACATAGTTTAAAACTGTTCCGTCGGAAACCAGAAATGAAAAATCATCGCCTCCGGCAAACCACCGGGCATTGGGCATACCATGTTTCGAGAACAATTTCCCCGCCCAGGCGTTGCTCAACACCGCCACATCGTCGAGATAAACAAACTGATCCTGATACGAGGTGATGGCGGTAATTTTTTTGTCAGCCATTGGTCGGTAGGTAAGGTCAGGAACCAGCCTTCCCGGATAAAGGAACCGCCCGTCGTGTGGTTTCATCAATCCGCGGGTCGAAAGCACCTGGATATTTTCGTTACGGTCAGAAACTACACCGAGAAGTTGCTGACCCTCGTCGTTCAAATAGTATTTAATGGAGTAATCCTGCACAAAAGGCATATCCCGGTGAACAGGTTTTGCTTCTTTTGGCGAGTTCATGCATGATCCGAAGAGGAGCAAAAAACAAAAAACAGAAATCAACTGGTGAAAGATTTTCATTTTCATTTGGTTATTATTGTCATGTCAAGTTTTAAACTGAGGGCCCAAATCAGAACAAGAGATTCACCCTGTCGTGAAAATTAAACGATACCCTGTTCTGCCGGATCGCGCACACCGTAGTTATTGGAATCGAGAAATACCGGTTTTGAAAATGGGCGCTGTTCTGTAATAAACAGCACCCATTTCAAACTCCGATTATGAGCTTGCTTATTTAAGAATCCAAATTTTAGTGTATTGATCATCAACCCCCTGACGGGCCACAGCCTCATTGTATTGGTCAGTATTATTGTCCTTTTCGGCAGTCGGATAACGCCATCGTTCCGGGAAATCGTTTCCCAAGCCCGATGGAACGGCATCGCCGATGACAGAGGGCAATTTTGTCCTTCTGTACTCGAAATAGGCCTCAATACCAACTGTGAACAGAGCCAGCCATTTTTGAGTAGCGATCTTCTCAAGGTTATTGTTGCCATCCAAAACAACCGGCAGACTGGCCAGATATGCTGTTATTTCGGCATCAGGAATGTCCCAGCGTTGCATATTCAGGGTAACGCCGTTATCGTAATATGTTTTGGCATTCCCGGTAATCCAGCCTCGTTGAACCGCCTCGGCCAGGGATAAATTTGTTTCGCATGCCTGGAGCAAGGTCAACTTAAGCAGCGGGGATTTATCCTGAACAAACAACTTCCCAAACGACGAGGTACGATAATTATCATAAGCTCCTGCGGGAGGTACCGTTCCGCCATAACGAACCGGATTTCCTTCGCCAAATCCAATGGGCATGCCAACATACAGCTCTCCTACCGGATAACCTTCTATATTTCCCTGACCATCCGGAACACCATCGCCATTTGTATCGCCGTTAATATCCTGTTGTTTAACTTCGTAGGTAAAATTATACCTGTCGGTAACCTGAACAGTTGCCGCAGCATTGGCCCAGGGAATTAATGCCGGGGCAATCCATCCGTTGAGGCGCGGATCATTCAGGGTTTTCAAGGTATTAACAAAGGTGGTCGACGGTTTTCTCCGGGTCAATTCATTTCCTGAATTATCGTTATAATATCCCAAAGGCCAGGAGTTGTAATTGGCCGTACCAAGGTATAAATAAGCTGCATTATCGCTGACGGCGGTGAAATATTTACCGCTGCTTACAATTGCACCGATTTTTGGGCCATTATCCACGCCATTCTTTTTATACGCCTCGTAAGAACTCACCAGCAGACGAATTTTTAAAGAGTTTGCAAATTTCACCCATTTCGCTGTATTACCTGAATAAATCAGGTCGAATTGAGGTTCTTTATAATTAGAGGTGCTTTCCATGAGCATGATGGCGCGGTCGAGATCAGCCAGCATACCATCATAAATCTCCCTTTGCGGATCAAACTTAGGAAAGAAGATACCTTCTCTTCCCCTAAGCGCATCGGTATAAGGAACATCCCCCCACTGATTGGTCAGGTAGGCAAACATAAACGACTTGAGAACCAACAAAGCGCCTTCGATAAACGGTTCACCCTCGATAACGGCCAGCTCTAAGCCGGCTTTCACCGGTTTCAGTAATTCCAGCTCCGTGTTCCAGTTTTCCGGCGCTTTCGAGAACTCTTCATATGTTTGAGACTTCACCGAGAATAATTGCTGGTAATACTGAACAACAGCGTTGTGCCGGTCTTCTCTGATCCCTGCCCTTTGATACCATTGTGCAATACCGTCAATTGATCCGGCAAGCAAATACTTCGCACTTGTTCCATATGTAACATCCTCGGCCATTTGTCTTTCGTCAATCCGCAACTGGTCGGTACACGAAACGAGGTAAAAAAGACCTAAACAGGCGATTATTAATTTTTTCATAACCATAATCTATTATAGTTTTTTAAAAGTTCAGATATAGTTCAAATCCCAGGGAACGAACCTGTGGCATAATAAAACGGGCTACACCCTGGTTGTCGAGTGTTCCTGTAAAAGCAGACTCCGGGTCTTCGTTTTGGCCACTTTTTGTCCAGAAATAAACATTTCGGGCAACAAGCGAGAACGTACCTCCCTGACACATGAACTTTTGCGTGAAACGAACCGGAAGATCGTAAGAAAGTGTTACTTCTTTCAACTTAAAGTTTGTGGCATCGAAGGTACGGGTCTGAGGAAAATCCCACGTATTTCCTACAATAGAGTACGGATCATTATAAAGAGTTGCATTGGGGTCGGCGCCGTTCAAAATATAGTACGGCCTTTGTACGCCATTATCATTCCAGGTCTGGTTTCCTAAGTCCCTGTCCTCAACACCTGCTCCGCTTCGCGGGTCAACATACACGCCAATCCAATAACTGGCGTCATTGTAATCCGCATAGCTTTCTTCAATTCTGTTTCTAACTTCCGGAATCTGGATATTATCAGGATTTGGCCATGCAAAACCACCAGCTCCTACACGTCCGCCTTCCCAATAATGATGGTCACCGGAAACCGAGAAGGGCGCTTTACCGTCGTCACGTAATATCTTTGTAGTTTCTGACACATAAATACCTCCTTTTCTGAAACTTCCGACCATACTCAATCTAAATCTTTTATACCTGATATTTGTACTCAATCCCATAATATAGTCCGGGTTCCAGTTGCCAAGGAAATCACGGTTTGACGCTTCATCGTTTTCAATCGGCGTACCTGAACTCCACTTCAATAATTTCATTCCTTTAAACTC
This sequence comes from Gaoshiqia hydrogeniformans, assembly GCF_049347105.1. GTDB lineage: Bacteria > Bacteroidota > Bacteroidia > Bacteroidales > Prolixibacteraceae > Gaoshiqia > Gaoshiqia hydrogeniformans. The sequence continues at coordinate 3,902,767 of NZ_CP186334.1, read as the reverse complement.
ACCTTCTTTAACTACCCACCAGCCTTCTTTGGCATACAGGTTTCCCATTTTCTCGCCAACAGCCAGGCGCTGCATCGAATTGTCGGCATAATCATACCAGGCCGATGTAAATTTCGGGTGCATGTAGGTGATTTCAGATTCAGCGGTTGAAATATTCCCGGTAAGGCTCCAGGTCCAGTCATTGTTTCGCACGGGAACAACCGTTAACGACCCTTCCCAACCTTTCGCTTCAACAGTACCGACATTCGTCATTAAGTTTGAAAATCCTGTTGACGAAACGACCGGTATCGTATTGATCTGTTTTAAATGCTTTTCAGTAAAAATTGTAAAGTCAAATAACACCCTGTTTTTAAACATCGATGCCTCGATGCCATATTCGAATGATTCATTGATCTCGGGTTTAATGTTCGGGTCAACTAAACTACCTCCAACAGTACCCAGGCTGGCGCCACTCCATGAATAGTTTTTAAAACCATAGGTATTTCTGTTTTGTTGAATGCCCAACCCGAAACCTACTTGTGCCCATCCGGCGCGAAGTTTCAGCAACGAAATCGATTCAGGCAGGTCAAACGTTTCAGAAAGAAGCCAGCTTAACGATGCCGAAGGATAAAAATGTTTTTGTACTTCCTGTTCCGTTATCCCCGACCAGTCATTCCGCCCGGTAATATCGAGGTAAAGCATTTTATTGAAACCTACTGACGCTGTTCCGTAAACACTCTGATATCTTCCGGTTCCAAAACCACTGTAATTTAAAGCGTTCAGTGTTTGCTTATTCAGACCATCCAACCTGAAATCATTCGGTTTCAACAGGTTCTGCCCCAAAAAAGACCAGCCTGTATTATAGGTAAACCGGTAGTTGTATCCGGCATTGGCAATAATATCAAACTTGCCGTAAGAGTTGTTGAACGTTAAAATCAAATCGGTGTTAATCCGTTCATTCTGATTATTGGAAGCTTCAAATTCGCCCCTTGTCCGATCCCGGTTATCGTACGGTATTCTTTTTTCAAAACCAACCGTGTACAAATCTCCTCCCGTGCGTATCAGAAAACTAAGAGGCTTTATGATTTGCCAGTTAAGTTCAACCTTTCCAAACACCTCACTTGTCACAAATTCGCGGATATTATTTTCAGTAACCCAATACGGATTGTTATTTCTGACCTGGTCGCCGTCTGTCCTGACATCCGGGTTGCCCGCCTGCCTCATATACGGGGTATTCTGATAAATACCTTCATAACCGTCGATCCAGGTATTGGCTTTTCGCCATTCGCTCATTGGAGCCATATTGGGAGACATGGAATACAACAATTCAATGATACCGGTACGAACATCCCGTCCGGCAACAACCGATTTGTTTGGTGTATAACCTTTTGTATAAGAAAAAGAGGTCGTTACCGAAACGTTATCGGTTAACTTATACATTCCTGAAAAGTTAACCGTGTTGCGGGTGGTGGAATTGTTCGGGATTACACCTGTATTTTTAAGGTTCGTGAACGAAAGCCGGTAATTTCCTTTATCGTAATTGCCGGTGATACTGACATTATTTGTAACAGTGGTTCCTGTCTCCATAAATGCTTTTATCCGGTCCTCATTCGTCCTTTTTACCAATGGCCCACTGTAATATTTCTGTTCCAGCAAATCCCATTGAGTATAGTTTTTAGCTGCCTCGGCGCTACCAACAGCTGCCCCCCAAGCCGAATTCGCCTCCATGGAATAATAATCGCTACCATAACGCTCACCCTGGAAATAATCCTGATGAACAGGCATCGTTTTGTAAACATTGTCTAATACCAAAGAGGATGTAACTTCTACCCCGATGCCCTTTTTGCCTTTCGCACCTGATTTGGTCGTAATTAAAATAACACCGTTACCAGCCTCTGACCCGTAAAGCGCCCCGGCGCTCGCACCTTTCAGAATGGTTACACTTTCAATATCGCTTGGATTAAGCTGCGACATTTTGTTTCCGACATCAACGCCGCCTAACTTTCCAACCTGACCGCTACCTACAGGAATACCATCGATCACATAGAGCGGTTGCGACCTGTTGGACTGGTCTTTATTTGAAATACCTGCAATGGTAGTAGCTCCCCTGATGGTAATTAAAGCAGAGGACGTCGGGTCTGAACTTAAACTCACAATGTTGACACCGGTGACCTTACCGTCAAGCGATTTCAACATATTTACATTTCCAGCCTGGCTCATGTCCTCGCTGCTGACACTGGAGACCGAGTAACCAAGCGATTTTTTTTCCCTGGAAATCCCAAGAGCAGTTACAACCACTTCGTCCACCGCGATATCTAAGGACTTCAGTGTCGCATTGATCACAGATCTCCCATCCACCGGAATTTCCTGCGGTTGCATTCCTACAAAAGAAAAGACCAAAACCGACTGCGCATTTGGCGAACTGATGGTATACTCACCATTCACGTCGCTGAGTACGCCAATGGTGGTCCCCTTTACCATAACCGCTGCGCCGGGAAGAAACTCTCCGTCAGCGCTTTTGATCACGCCATTCACTCTGAACTGAGCAAATGCAGCGCCTGACAAAAAAGTTAATATCCCCAGAAAGAGCATTTGAAAGATTTTCTTTTTCATAGACAATAGAATTTGAGAATTAGTTATTTATTAAACACAAAAGCAAACATAAATGCTATCAGAGAGACCCCTTTGAATATCCACTTATACAAATATCGAGAATTACACACCACAAAGCCTATGGAATTTTATTCAGATCACATTACATTTTAACCCTAAAAAATCGAATAAATAGATTCAATAGAATTTACATGTTAATATTCAATTACAATATCAATAAAATTCAATTAAAAAATATTACGATCATAAGAAATTATGATCACAATGAATTCAGGTCTGCTAAAAACCCAATCAGGAAAAACGAAGCTGAGAGCCGGTCATTTCCCCATGTATGTTGATTAAAATCAAAGCCAGCATGAAAACGAGTAATATGGACACAATAAGAATTTTCATCCAGACCTGCCCGTTAATTTCCGGCTGAGAGATCTTAAAAGAAACAGGAATCCGCCTGCTCAACAAGTAGATAATCAGCACAAAATTAACAATATACAAGTGGTGATTAAACAGAAAGACACCGGAGAATGCTCCGCTCACCAAGTAACTGAAAAGAATGTAAGCCATAAAAGATCCCGCGAACAATCGCGTTACAGGTTTCTCACCGATCCGGATTTCTCCGGATAACGATTTGCTCCACGAAAACCGGATCATGGCCGCTAAAACGGCGAAAGCAGCCAGGCTGCCGATAAAAGTCACTTTGCCCGGATCAGAACCAGTTGCCGGACGGTTAAAAAGCGGATCAGACAGGGAAGAGGATTGCTGGAATACGATCAGCGGTATCAGGACAAAAACCAACAGAAAAGCAGTCCGGTTTTCCCATTTTTTGGGCGCTACCGATTCACTTTCTTCCGGCCAGCGCGAGCTGAACACTCCGTATGCCATCGAACTCCCGCCAAAAAATCCAATCGAATATTCCATCACATTCCACATGTTAAACTGAATTTCGAGCACATTCCCGAGAATCTGTAAAAAATTCCCAAAAGCGAATCCGAAGCCTGCTCCGATTGCAGAATAAAACGCCACCCGCAAGGCTGAAATGTGCTTATGCCGGGCCATAAACCAAATCAGGGCGGCTCCTCCGCCCAAACATACCGCCCAGGCTTCCGACCGCGGCGGGGTCATCCATATTTCGAGCTGATGAACCAATAAATAATACGCGATTAGTCCGCCGGCGGCCATCTCGGCAATCAAAGCGGTCCATTCCACCTTTTTTTGTTTCGACGAACTCAGGCTCAAGCCGGTTAATCCGCCGCCCAGCAAACCATACAGACCGCCGATCACAAAAAGCATCAGCAAACCATACGAGGCATTCAAAAAATCATCGGCCCGCCCGTAACCAACAATTTTCCCGTAGCTAATCATCCCGCCCATACCCCAGCCAACGGCAGATGCCAAAGCAATGAGCAGCGCTTTCTGATACCAGTCTTCCCGGCGCGACACCAGCACCAGGGCCAGCGCCCCGATCCCACCGGCCCAGGCTGCGCCCTGTTCATGTCCAAACTGCCCCCTGACCGCCCAGGCAGTACCCAAAGCCATCCCGATCATTAAAATACCAATCCCTTGCATTTTCATCGTTTTCATAAATTCAGTTTAGTTATTTCGTTTTAGTTATTTGCTTTAATTATCCGGTTTCATTTCCTGAAACTTCTTTTGTCCGTTCTTTTTACGATGGATCATGAACCGGTCGAAAAGTTCACCGTCGGCAGCATAGGCCCGGTAAACCAACGAATTCCCGTTCACGGTAACGATCTGGTATAGCTGCACATGACTCCCGCTATGTTCGGCCCAGCCAACATTTCCGGCCTCGTACATTTTTGGCCCGCTGACCGATACGACATAAACCACCGAAGGTTTGATCCCCGGCGTATCAGAAACCCGTCCTCGGCCATAGGCATGGTCATGCCCGGTGAGTACCAGGTCGACTTTGTATTTTTCCAGGATTGGTTGAAAATGTTTTCGCAGCTGCGGGTTGTCACGTCTCGCATTGGTCGAATAAAAAGGCAGGTGCGTGGTGACAACCACCCAATCTTTTTCGTTGGTTTGAAGCACCGAATCGAGCCAGGCTTTTTGTGCCGTCAGCGGGTATCCGTCTTCGTCTTCAAGTTCGGAACCGACAGCCGAATCAATGGAGATGACACGCAGATTCGGATAATCAACAAAGAAACAGGTCCCTTCGAGACCGGATGGCCCGTTGGTTGGCTGGGTGAATTGCGCATTCCAGTGCGAATCAAGCGTCCCGTCCTTATAATCATGGTTTCCGGGTGTCATCAACTGCGGTAGGCTTGCAAAAATGAACGAACCGGCCTCAAACCACTCGTACCACTCCAAATCCCGTTCGGCCCGGTTGATGATATCTCCTCCATACAGCATAAACCGGCAATCGGGGCAGGTTTGCCAGGCTTTCCGCACTACCCGCGACCACTCCGGCTTCAAACTCACCTGAGGGTCGCCAAAGTAGACAAATGAAAAATCGGTGCTGCCGGGTGCAGGCGTTCTAAACTCAAACCATTCGCTCCAGCGGTCTTCGCTGCCAACCCGGTACATGTATTTTTCTCCCGGAGTCAGTTCGTTCAGCACAACCGAATGCTGATGGGCAGCCACCTCCGGCTCATCGGGATATTCGAACCGGCAACTGATTGTTTTGGCTGTAAACGAGCTGGAATTCTCAGGATTGACCCGTGTATGGGTAAGCGGCTGCAACTCGCAAAACGACGTTTTCACCGTGGTATCCGTCCGCCAGGTAATTGCCATTGAGCTTGCCGGGTCGGGTGTTGCATTCAGCACGATCCGATCAGGCATTTCCGAAGGGAAATTAACTTGGGCAAAACTCCGGTCAAGATCGAAAGAAATGAGCAAAAACAGAACAATGATGAGACGAAACAACAGATTCAATCGGTATTTCATGATATAAACACGTTTAGTTAATCGGATTCAATTCAAAATCTAACTAAAATAACGGCAAATGTTTCTCAACCGCTTCAGGTATTTTATTCAAATTACATTATTTTTTCACCTCAACCAAAAACACACCTGGCAAACTCATCAAAAAGCGCCGGTCATTTTTGATTGATTAACAAGCCTTAATTACATCAAAATTACAAAAACACCAGGCCCCATTACAGGATAACAAATCTAGCCGGGTTAAAAAACCATGTAACCTGATTAAAAAACGATATGTAATAAAACCTTCAAAATCGTTCCTTTGTTTATATGGAATAAAAGAGAATCAACCTAATAACTTATAACCTATGAAAAACAATTCGTTGCAATGCTTTTCACCCCTTTGGTTTGGCAAAATTCTCAAAACAACCTGTCTGACAGCCATTTTCTCCATTCATTTTCTCTTTGCACCGGCAAAAATGCCGCCGGAAACCGGTTCAAAACCAGTTTTTCAATCCAAAGTTATTTTCCCTGAACAAAATAAACATGTACACAGCAGCGCCATCGTGGAGCTTTCAAACGGCGACCTGCTCAGTTGCTGGTTCGAAGGTTCCGGAGAACGTACTGCCAACGATGTTGTCATTAAAGGCGCCCGTTTGAAGAAAGGCATGCAAATGTGGAGTCAACCCTTTATACTGGCCGATACACCTGATCATCCGGATTGCAACCCAACGTTGTTTATTGACGGGAAGGGCCGCTTGCACCTGGTTTGGGTGGTGGTTGTGGCCAACCAGTGGGAAAACAGCCTTCTGAAAACCAGGATTTCGTCGGATTACCTGAATGACGGGCCACCCAGGTGGGAATGGCAGGATGTTATTTTGCTGAAACCCGGTGAAGCCTTTGCTAATACCCTGGAAGAAAAATTTAAAGAAGCAAAAACGCCCGAACTTGCCTGGGCAGCCTACGCACCCCAATACGAAAAACAGATCGTGGAAGCGGCCGGCAACCCTTTGAAACGGGAAACAGGCTGGATGCCGCGGATTAAACCGTTGATTTTACCCTCGGGAAGAATCCTGTTGCCCTTGTATTCGGATGGTTACAACCTTTCGCTGGTGGCTGTTTCGGATGATCACGGCGACAGCTGGAAACCGTCTCTGCCGATTGTAGGGCGCGGAAACATCCAGCCCGCCATTATTCGCAAAAAAGACGGCTTGCTGCTCGCCTTCATGCGCGACAACGGCGACTCGCCCGGAAGGATCATGGTAAGTGAATCCGCCGATGAAGGAATAAACTGGAGTGCGGCGCAGAAAACCCCGCTCCCGAATCCCGGGGCGAGTATTGACGCCATTACGCTGAACGACGGGAACCTGCTGATGGTTTACAACGACCTGGAAAATGGCCGTCACCGGCTGGCCGTGAGCCTCTCGGACGATGAAGGCGAAACATGGAAATGGACAAAACACCTGGAAAACAATCCCGACGGCGGATTTTCGTACCCCACGGCGATTCAGACAAAAGATGGCTTGGTCCATATTTCTTACTCTTCTCATTTGAAAACGGGCAAAACGATCAAACACGTTGCCTTCGCGCCGAATTGGATAAAAGAGAACCCCGGCGGGATAACCAATGCCGAAAAACTGGGCTTCCCAAAAGGAAGAAAGATCTTATTGCTGCATATGGACGACTTAGGCATGTGCCCCGAAGCCAACCAGGCAGGCGAATACTACATCGAAAACGGCTATGTCAGTTCAGGGGCGGTGATGATGCCCTGCCCCAGTGCAAACGACTTTGTTGAATGGGCAAAAAAACATCCGGGAGCCGACATCGGCGTCCATCTTACGCTGACCAGCGAATGGAAATCGTACCGTTGGCCAACGCTTACCGATCCGGGAAAAGTACCTGGGCTAATTGATCCTGAAGGGAAAATGTACCGAAGCGTGCAGGAAGTGGTCATAAATGCCTCTCCCCGTGAAGTCGAAATTGAAATACGTGCGCAAATTGACCGCATGCTGGCCCTGGGGCTCAACCCGACCCATATTGACACCCACATGGGGACCCTGTACGGATCGCCCGCATTTGTCGAAGTTTTTCTGAAAACAGCCGAAGCTTACCGCATTCCCGCCAACGCCATTGACTTGTCGAATCCGGAAGTCGCCCAAAAGTACCGCGATGTTGGTTACCCGGTAAACGAGGAAGTGATCGGCATGATCAACGCCTATCAACTTCCAAAGCTCGATAATTTCACCAGTGTGCCCGACGGAAAAACGTATGAGCTGAAGAGGGCCAATTTTCTGGCCCTGGTCAACTCGCTGAATGAGGGGCTCACCGAAATTATTTTTCATCCTTCGGTTGAAACCGACAAACTGAAATCGATCACCGGATCGTGGCAGCAACGGGCTTGGGAGGCCCAACTGTTTGCCGACCCGGTGGTGGTCAATTATTTCCGGTATAATGGCATCCTACTAACGACATGGAGAGAGGTCATGGAAAAATTTAACGCCAAATCCAGCTCAAATTAACCGGACAAGCCCGATAAAAAACGACAACGTACGGAGCATTAAAAATTGCCGAACTGAGTTTTTACAACAAATGTATTGAAATGCTTCAACAACAATAACGACATAAAGGGCCGTTGGAAGTGAAGATATATTCAGTTTTCACGAATATTCCATAAGCATTTCTGTATCAATATCATTAATTTAGAATAGAACTAATCACCCCGCATTTCGTATTTTACATGTAATGTTTTTAATCGACCATTCGTAAAATAAAAGTTGAGACACTCCCCACCCCTGCGACGAACATCTAAAAACCGGAATCTGAAAATATCTCTTGGAATAAAGAGATTTAAAATGGCAGATCAACAGGATATTAAATTTAACCAAAGCTCTGAACTATGAAAAAACGATTACATTTCACCTTTTTTGTATTGATGACCGGAATCGTGCTGTTTCAGTCGTGTACAGAAGACAACGACCGGCCCACATGGCCGTTGTCGGCCTTGATTTTCCACAGTGTTCAGGACAAACAAGTGGCTTTTACCGCACTGACCCACAGCGCCGTTAGCTGGTCGTGGGATTTTGGCGACGAAACCACCAGTACCGAAAAGGACCCGGTACATGTTTATGAGGAAGGCGGTTATTACCTGGTCAGCTTAACCGCTAAAGATCAGGACGGTAATTCGGTTACCAAATCGGTTACAGTGGCCGTAGCGCTTACGCCCTATGCCATGCTTACCGGCGACCACACTGCGCAGGGGTATCAGGGAAAAACCTGGAAATTAACCGGCGACCATCCTACAGGAGGTGATTATTTTGCCAATGCCAATGCTAATTTTACTACGGTTTCGGGTACCCCCAGGCCGCTTCCGGCCGGAATCTTCAGCACAGAATTCGGCATGGGCGCTATTTATGATGACACCTATACCTTTTATTATGACGGCAAGTATGTTCATGATGTTAAAGCCGATGGCGGGGCTTTTAGTGGTTTCGTTTATCAATTTGCAGCGGTTGCAGGTGGCAATGCAGCTACTATGTTAGGAAACTTAGTAAAGCCAACCGCTGCTGAAATCCAATCTTACCTGGGATTAGGAATGTCACTCGGTGATATTATTGAAGAATTCTACGGACTGTGTATTGCCAAATACACACCCCAAACCGGGGCTACGTTTACTTTTACTGAAAATGAAAACTTCACGGTGTCTTCTGTTTATGCCCCCCCCACCTATTCAATTACTTTCAACAACGTAATGACACTTGATTTTTCGGGCACAGAGTTTATCGGGTTCCGTGATTTTCAGCGCAAAGTGATCATAAAGTCCATTTCCGACTCGCGCATGCAATTAATTATGTTTATGGCAGCAGGCGCAGATCCCGCCCAGATTATTGGCATAAACACCCATGCCCTCATCCTTAGTTTCGAAGCTGTCCGATAAAACTAACCCAAATTGATTCATATGAAACTGAAATATTCATTCCAAAATATTAAAGGGCATCTGTTTCCCTTGATCCTATTGACCCTTGCACTGGTATTTTCGGACGGGGCTGTTTTGGCCACGCCGGCTTCCGGCCCGATACAGGCAGAACAGGCAACTTTAAAAGTAACCGGAACGGTTACTTCTGCTTCAACCGGGATAGCGCTCCCTGGTGTTAGTATTGTTGTGAAGGGAACCGGCTCCGGAACCATTACCAACACGGATGGTAAATACAACATTGATGTTCCGGCCGATGAAAGCCTCCTGTTTTCATTTATCGGTTTTGTGCCCCAGGAAATTGCCGTACAGGGACGGACTGTGATTAATATTGTCATGGAGGAACGCATCGAGGCGCTTGGAGAAGTGGTTGTTACCGCCCTGGGGATCAAACGCGAGGAAAAATCGCTGGGTTTCTCCGTCGGAAAAATTGACGGCGAAGATTTATCACGGGTGGCGCGTGAGAATGTATTGAATTCGATGGCAGGAAAGGTTGCCGGTGTCACCATCAATTCAACCGGAGGAACGGGTTCTACCGTCAGTATGGAAATCCGGGGAGCGACATCCTTAAGCACAGACAATCAACCGCTTTTTGTTGTTGACGGTGTGCCCCTATCAAACTCGGTTAATAATGTCGGGGGATTCGGTAGCGATAACCGGGTCGACTATGGCAACGCGATCTCCGATTTGGATCCGGAAAACATCGAAAGCGTATCTATCCTGAAAGGTCCGAGCGCGGCCGCGCTATACGGCACCCGTGCCGGAAACGGTGTTGTGTTGATTACCACCAAGAAAGCAAAAGATCAGGAAAAGATGAAAGTAACCGTGACATCCAATACCGTACTGGATATCCCTGCCCGCTTTCTGAACGTACAAACGCGCTTCTCAACGGGCTTTTTCTCGTTCAGGCCCGAAAATGTCGGAGGAGGCATATTACCCACCATTAGCCCGGGCGACGGCACCGGCGCCGGTCCGGAAAATGATAAAGGCTACTGGGCCGTACAGTGGGATGCTCCGTTGGATGCCAATGGCGTCCCTGTGCCAACAGAAGTCGTGTCGTACCCCAATAACGTTAAAAATTTCATTCACGATTTTGCCGTTACCACCACCAACGGGGTATCAGTTTCAGGATCAAACAACGCTGTAAATTATCGCTTTGGATTATCCAACATGACCCACAGCGGATTAATCCCCAATTCGGACCTAAATAAAAACAGTTTATCCCTGGCAGCCTCTTCAAAGGTAAACAAGAAACTCTCGGTCAGCACCGATCTGACCTTTATCAACAACTGGGCCGACAACAGGCCGTCATCAAACAGGGGGACAAACCCCATGCAATGGGCCTATAACCACCCAACCAATATTGATATCCGGAAACTGAAAGATTATGGTTCGGGCAACAATATCAAACGGGTATCCGGAAATCACGAAAACCCATATTATTTGGCTTACGACGTGAACAACAGCTTTAACAGGTACCGGCTGTTTGGCAATCTGGTAGCAAACTGGCAAATCTCTCCCGCATTCAGCCTCATGCTGCGCTATGCCCTGGATAAAACAGACGAAGTGCGTGAAACAAAAATTGCTCCCGGTTACAGTCAGGAACCCAATAACGGAGCTTACGGAATTTCAAACAGCAACAGGCTCGAACGAAATACGGATGCCTTGCTTACTTACACCAATAACAGCTGGAAAGATTTCGCACTGACCCTCTCTGCCGGAGGAAACGTTTTATACGCCAAATCTTCGGGCACCAGTAATTCATCGAAACCGGGAGCCGGCTTAACCGTGCCAAACTTATTCACCATCCAGAATATTAGCTCGGGAGCATTGAACTACAGTAATTCAAGAAGCCAAAGAGGCATAAACAGTATTTATGCACTGGCCAACCTGGCCTGGAAAGAAACCCTGTACCTCGACCTGACGGCACGAAATGACTGGGCAAGTACTCTCCCTTCGGAAAACCGTTCCTACTTTTATCCGTCAGCCTCGCTGAGCGTAATGGTAGACGAAATCATAAACCTGGGCCAATCGGTTAACATGTTTAAAATAAGAGGCGGATGGGCCCAGGTAGGTAACGATACCGACCCTTACCGGCTTTATGCAACATACGGGAATGCAGGGCAATGGGGAGATGCCATCCAACTGACCAAGCCGGGCGGCTTATTAAGCCCTAACCTGAAACCGGAGATAGCCACATCCTATGAAATCGGAGCCGATATCCGGCTGCTTTCAAACCGCTTACGGTTCGACGGCACCTATTATAAATCGGACAATAAAAATCAAATCCTGCCAAATATTCCCTTAGCCGGATCAACCGGTTTTAGCACCATTGTCATCAACGCGGGGCTGCTCCAAAGCAAAGGCGTTGAATTTTTAGTGGGAGCTGTACCTGTTAAAACGCAGAACTGGACCTGGGATGTGAATGTTAACTTCACAAAAAATGACACCCGGATACTCAAATTGGCAGATGATGTTGATTTTATTGATTTTTGGGACCAGGCAAGGGTGAAAAACATCGGTTATGCCAAAAACAAAGATGAAGGTCACGACGGACGGATCGGCAACCTGTATTCCCGTAAGGTGAAACGGGTAACTGATCCGACCTCGATCTATTACGGATACCCGGTGCTTGGCAGCGGACTTGATGCGGAATGGGAAGGCGAAGAAAGCTATTCGAAGGTTGGCAATTACAACCCGGATTTTATCCTCGGCATGCAATCTTCTCTTTCCTATAAAAATTTCACGCTCAACATGACCTTCGACTGGCGATGCGGAGGGCAGTATGTATCGCAAACCTACCGGTACTTATCCGAATCGGTGCATACGCAAACCTGGCTCAATGAACTGGTACATCCGGGAGAATTGGGCGGCGCAGCCAGCCAGGCGCTTCGCGATTGGGTGGTCGCCAACGAAGACAAATTATTATTAAGTGACCGCTTACGGCCTGTTGGCGGTCCGACCCCCGATTTTGGCGGTTTCCCTGAAAATTTCAGCGGCGTGACCGTTTACGACGGCACCTTTGCCCCGGGTGTGATGGGCCATCATGACGAAAATGGTAAGTTTGTCCTCGAAAAAGAAAATCTGGGGAATGTCGGGACCGTATTTCTGCCTTATGTTGTCAGTTATCCCTGGGATATTGGCCAGGCCAACCTGTTTGATGCCGATTATATAAAACTAAGGGAAATCTCCCTGAGTTATCGGCTACCGGATAAAATCGCTCAAAAAATAAAAATGACAGATGTGAATTTCTCGGTCTACAGCCGAAACATCATGCTATGGGCAAAAGATGCTGATTTGAGAGTCGATCCGGAAAGAGCCTATCAGGCAGAGGGAAGCGGCAAATTTCTCCACGGTGTTGAACGGTACAATGCCGAACCTTGGGTGGTACCCGTTGGATTTAAACTAAGCTTTACTTTTTAACAAACTAAATCTGGAATCATGCGCAAAATAAAAAATAGCTTTATCATGGCTTTAGCCCTCGTCCTGGCTTTGGTTATTTCGTGTAAAGACCTGGACGAATTAAATATTAACCCGAATGATGTCGATCCGGAAATCGCCGACCTGAACTTGCTGATGCCTACGATTATCACCAATCTGGGTCAAACGGTCGTCAGTTTAGGCTTCGGCAACATTGCCGGGGTGATGCAACATACCCAACACGACGGATGGTCGGGCGGGCATAACGATTATGACTGGGATAACGAAAGCCACAGTTGGGGCGGGTATTACGGCATTTTAAGAAATGCCGACGAGCTTCACAAAAAAGCTGTTCAGGGCGGATTCGAATTTCACCAGGCTGTTGCGTTGATCCTCAAGGCCTATACCTTTGGTTTAATTGCAGACCTTTGGGGCGATGCCCCTTATACAGATGCCCTCAAAGCGGAACAGGGTTCCGAATTTTATAAACCGGCATTCGATCTTCAGAAAGATATATACACGGGAATTCTTGCCGACCTGGAAACGGCGAATACGCTTTTGTCAAAAAGCGCCGGCGAGTATCAAAATATATCTTCAACACAAGACGTGCTCTACCACGGCGACGTGTTAAAATGGAGAAAGCTGGCCAATTCACTGGCTCTCCGGTACTACATGAGGTTATCGGCAAAAGAACCGGGCATCGCTGAACAAGGTATCAAAAAAATTACCTCCGATCCCGGGAAGTATCCGGTGATCACTCAAGCATCCGACGATGCAAACGTTGGTTATCCCGGAAATTCAGCAGCCAATTCCTGGCCAAGCACGATGGCTTTCAATCCCGACCCAAGCGGAAACTACATGAGGGTAAAATTATGTGCGACGCTTGTGGATGCCCTTCAGCAATTAAATGATCCGAGGCTGGGTGTTTGGGCAAATAAAATCAGCATCCCTTTGGTATTGGTATCCGGCACCAATGTTGACCGCATTGTGGACGGTAAGCGGGAAATTTCGCAGGACATTGTTGACGCCTATAAAGAGGCCTGGGGTGTCGATATTGATTTTGACCAGGAATATGTGGGCATTCCGCCTTCTGTTTTTGCGGCCTCACAATATAACCTGAACCCGAATCTGGACCAGGGGGTATTCAACCCCCACGCTTCCCATCTCAAAGATATGTATAAACAAAGCAGCGGTTCGCAATTGTTGATGAGGCTTATGTCGGCCGCCGAAGTTCATCTGATACTGGCCGAAGCCGCTTTGTACAACTGGGCCCCCGGAACTCCTGAAGACCATTATGCTGCAGGAATTCAACAATCATTTAATGCCTGGGGAGTTGGCTCAAGCTTCAGCGGGTACATTGGCGGAGCCCCCTATTCGGGTCTCGAGAGCATCATCCTCCAAAAATGGATTGCGAGTTGGACAGCCGCAGCTGAATCCTGGTTTGATTACCGACGCACCGGGTTCCCGGCTCTGCAGACCGGCGAATCGGCCAAAAGAACCGCATTACCAATTCGTTTTTACTATCACTTTACAAATGAGATATCCAAAAATACGGTAAATGCCGAAGCAGCTATACAAAGGTTGGAACCATCCCAATACAAAGGCAGTGATGTGAGCAACAACAGCGCCTGGTCCCGGACATGGTTGCTTCAGGGTACAGGAAAACCCTATTAATTGTTTTCTACTAAAAAATAAGCAGGCAGATTCCTGTATAGCCTGCTTATTTTTATGTATTTACACCAGCTTAATGACTAAACTTTAAAAATGAAACAGCTATTTTTAGGATTTCTGATCCTTTTTTATTCGTTCACAACCGTAGTCGCCGGCGAAAACAAACCTGTAACTCCCGAAACAGCGCTTCGGTCGTATCTGCAACAGGCCGACAAAACGCTCAAATGGGAAATTCAGGATCAGACCAATATCGACGGTATAAACCTCTACCGCACCATCTTCACGTCACAGCAATGGAGAGGTATCGACTGGATCCATGAGATGATGATTTTGGTTCCTGACATCGTGGAATATAACGATGCCTTATTGTTCATCACCGGAGGCCGGGTAACCGACGGACAGCCATCGACTCATCAATGGACAGACGACCTGGTAAGCGCCTTTTCCCACGTAGCCAAAACAAACAAAGCCATTGTAGCCATTGTCTGGCAGGTGCCCAATCAACCCTTATACGACAATCTTACCGAAGACGCTCTAATTTCATACACACTGCATAATTACCTGAATGATAAGGACTACACCTGGCCTTTATTATTCCCGATGACCAGAAGCGCCATCGGAGCAATGGATGTAATCCAACACTTTTCCAAAAAGGAACTGAAGAAAAAAGTGAATTATTTTGTTGTTTCGGGTGCATCAAAACGGGGCTGGACCACCTGGCTCACCGGAGCAAGCGACAAACGGGTGAAAGCCATCGGCCCGATGGTGATTGACGTGCTGAACATGCCAGTGAATGTCGATTACCAGAAAGAAGTATGGGGCGATTACAGTATTGAAATTCAGGACTATGTAAACCTCGGCATCGCGCAGCAACTGTCCTCTCCCGGCGGAAACGAACTGGTAACGATGATTGATCCGTATTCGTACCGCAAATCACTGACCATGCCCAAGATGATCTTCATGGGGACTAACGACCCTTACTGGCCGGTGGACGCCGTAAAAAACTACATCGACAGCATTCCGGGGAACAACTTTATTTGCTATACACCCAATGCAGCTCATAACCTGGGCGATAAAAAGAAAGCCTTTACAACACTGAGCGCATTTTTTGGTATTACCATCACCAATGGCAACTATCCGGTTTGTGATTATTCTATTTCAGAAGAAAACGGAAAAATTATTCTCACTGTCAAGTCCACACCCGAAATTTTGCGTAATGCTGTTCTATGGAGCTCCGGGTCGGAAGACCAGGATTTCAGGGATGAGGAATGGTCGGGACAAAGCCTGGATGCAGCAGAAAAAGCAGAAATAACTGTCGAAATCGACTACCCCTCGTCGGGCTATAAAGCATTTTACGTCGACCTGGAGTATCAGGCGCCTTTTGGCGGCGATTATACCCAAAGCACCCGGATGTTTGTGACAACCGAAAAAAACCTGCTGTTAAAAAATCAATGATTCGGAAAAGCTTGTTTTATGAAGAAATTCAGCCTTGTTACAGGTATTATTTTGGGCCTGCTCACCCTTCTGTTTTTCATCGTTACCGACTTTGTCGATCACACAGCCTATTTTGAAAGCGCATACTTCAAAAATAGTTTGGCGGTTATTGATGACCTGGACCGAAGCACATTCTCCGTAAACGACCGCGTACAGGCGGGTTTTGCAAAAATAAGCATCACTCCTTCGCTGAAGCATGATCAGGATGATCCTTTGGAAGGAGAATTTGCTGAGCTTCCGCTTGCCGGTTACGGAGCCCGAAAAGGCGCCCCGTCTACCGGAGTTCACGATAGCCTTTTCGTGAAGGCTGTTGCCCTGAACGTGGGGCAGCAAACCCTGGTTTTTGTCAGCGCCGACCTGTTGATTATGCCTCCAACGGTAATTGACTCGGCAAGTGCATTTCTTTCAAAAAAAGGCATCAGCCGCAGCCAATTAATTTTTTCGGCAACACATACCCATTCCGGTATTGGCGCCTGGGGTCCGGGGTATGTCGGCAAGCAGTTTGCCGGAAATGAAAACAAAAACCTTCAGAGATGGCTGGTTTCACAGATTTCGCAGGCAGTCGTTTCATCCGTTGCCGATTTAAAGCCGGCTACGATCGGCAGCGGGACTTTTCAGGCCGGGGCTTTTACCCGGAACCGCCTGATCGGCGGCCTGGAAACAACGAATGATGACTTTGCCTACCTGGTCGTTGAACAGGCTGGACACCGGAAAGCAGTGATCGGCTCATTTTCGGCGCATGCAACCACCCTTGGCGCCGAAAACATGGAAATCAGCGCCGATTATCCGGGCTATTGGCAACGAAAAATGGAAGCAACAACGGCTGATCTGGCATTATTTTTTGCCGGCTCGATGGGAAGCCAAAGCCCGGTTGGCGAAGGTAACGGATTCGACAAAGCCCGGATGATCGGCGAAGCCCTGGCCGACAGCCTGAACATACACCTCCGGCAAGCAGCTCTCACCGATCAGATTACTCTTGCTTCCGTCTCGTTAAAAATGCAACTTCCCCGCTATCACATCCGGCTGACAAACAAATTAAACCTGTCAACCTCTCTTAGCAACAAGTTGATGCCGGTTCCCGGGAATGTTTATTTGCAGGCTGTCCGGATCGGAAACCTGGTTTGGATCAGCACACCAGCCGACTTTAGCGGCGAATATGCCCTTCAGCTAAAACACACACTGGCCGCCAAAGGTTTTACGGCCAATGTCAGCAGTTTTAACGGAAGTTACGTGGGTTACATCATTCCCGGACGCTATTTCTATCTTAATAAGTATGAACCAAAAACCATGGGCTGGTTTGGCCCGTACATGGGCGATTACACGATGAATCTGATCAACCGCATCACCCAAATTGTGACCAAACCGCAACATCATTGAATAAACCCCTTGTCATGGCAAAACGATTGTTCAAATTTCTGCTGCTTATTGTTGTTGCTTTTCTGCTGTCGGCCCTTATCCTGGCTTTTGTCCCACCCCTGTGGCGGCATTGGATTAGCTATCCCCGGCTCGAAAAACAGCTCGCCGAATTTCAAAAAATGCGGGTACAACCGGATGAGCTGACAGCGCTTAACCTATTCCGGGGTGTTATGCACGCTCACAGCTTTTGGTCGCACGACAGTGAAGGAACCTTGCACGACCTGATTCCGGCTGCAAAAATAAACGGTATCGACTTCATTTTTCTCACCGATCATCCGCACGGAAACCTGGACACCTTTCCCCGTGGCTACCGGGGTTTTTACGATGGCGTGCTGATTGAACCGGGCAGCGAAAAACAGGGTTTTGCCGCCTGGCCGCTTGATTCGGTTGTTATTGACTGGAAAGAAAACAAAGATTCCATTGCCAAAAACATTGTTTCCAATGGCGGGCTACTCTTTTATGCACATACCGAAGAAGCTCATAACTGGGCCAACCCGCATTACCAGGGCATGGAAATTTACAACATCCATACCGACACCAAAGATGAAAGGTTATTGCCTCATCTCCTTAATTTTCTGGTGAACGGAAAGAAATACCGGCATTGGGCTATGCGCGAACTGTTTGATGAACAAACAGCCATACTTGCTCTTTGGGATTCGCTGAACACCGTAAGAAAAATCGTGGGTTTTTCGGCCGTTGACACCCATGAAAACCAAAATATCCGCGCAAGAAAAATGGCGGATGACCGGATTGAACTGCTTGGCCCAAACGCCAATCCAATTGATACATTCCGTCTAAACTTCTGGAACCGGTGGCTTTTTAACGAACCTGACGAAAACGGATGGGTGATGAAGTGGATGATCGATACCTATGCTTCCGGGTTTAACTACATCACCAACTATGTTTTCGCCGATTCGCTTTCGCTGCAGTCATTGTCCGAACACATGAAAAAAGGACACCTGTACACCGCATTTAAAAGCCTTGCCGATGCCAAAGGTTTTCTCTTTTACGCGATGAACGGACAAGACAGCATTCAAGCCATTTTAGGCGACTCCATCCCGGCGGTGCAGGTAAAGTCGCTGAATGCTGTTTCTCCTTTCCCGGGGCAGTTCCGTTTGATACACAATGGTAAAACAATTGATATTTCAACGTCTGACAACTATCGGTACAGTTGGCAAAAAACGCCTGAAAAAGGCGCTTACCGCATCGAGATACACATCCGGCTAAAGAACAACCATGTTCCCTGGCTCTATTCAAATCCAATCTACATTTATTAAATCAATAACCAAATCCATTACATGATGAAATCAATCTTTTTAAGACTGGCCCTCGTAATCCTGATAATTTTTCCGGAGTACATTTTTGCACAAACATTTAAAGCAGGGGCTGCTATGAGAAATATTACCCCGGACTATTTGATCCCAATTTCAGGGGGAATGGGAATTCCCGTAATGCCGACAACCAAAACAGGCGAGCTTACCGTCCGTGTGCTCGTGCTGGAGAAAGGCGATACCCGGATCGCCGTGGTCGGCATCGACAACCTGGGCTGGCCCGCTTACCTGGCAGAACGATCGCGAAAACTGATCAACGGCATTGTTCCCGAAAACATCCTGATCGGCGCCACTCATGCCCATAGTTGTCCCGATGCGTATGGTTTTACCGATGAAAAAGGCAATACCGGGGTTGACCTGAAGTACCTCGACTGGTGTGTCATCCAACTAGCTGATGCCGTGAACGAAGCGGTTGAAAAGCTGGAACCGGCCTTGCTAAAAACGGCCGTTGGCGAGGCAAAAGGGAAAATAGCCTACAATTATTACGCGCCTCAACTGTATGACCCGCGGATGGGTGTAATCCAGTTAATTGCTGCTTCAGGCGAAAACAAAGGTAAAACCATTGCCACGCTGGTGAATTATGCCACGCATCCCGAAATTCTGGGGACCGCCCGAAAAATAATGAGCCCCGACTTATGCGGTCCTCTTTACGAACGCGTGGAATCAAAAGCCGGCGGGATCGCGATTTTTATGAACAGCGCCCAGGGAGGAATGGTTACGGCCGACAACCGGCGGGAAAACGGCGGGGAGGCAAACGACTGGGAAGAATGTATCCGGATTGGAAACCTGATGGCCGACGAAGCCTTACGGATTATTGAACCGGTTACAGCAATCGAAAATCCGGTGCTTTATTGTACCTCGAAAACGATCAGTTTTCCAATCGATTCCGAAGCCGTTCGGCTGATGTTCAAACATTCACCCCTTTTATCAGAAAGTGATAAAAACCATGATTTTTCATCTGTAGCAACACGGCTGAACCTCCTGAACATCGGAGGAGCACAAGTGATGACCATTCCGGGGGAAGCGTTGCCCAACATCGGCTTTTATCTGAAAAGAAAGATGAAAACGGATCAGCCTTTTCTCTTTGGTCTTACCAACGACGCGTTCGGATACATCCTGACCAAAGAAGATTTCAACAGTTTTGAGCGGTACAATTACATCACCCGCACCTCGCTTGGCGAAAAAACCGGCGATATCCTTACGCGGGAAGCCCTGAAACTGATCGAAGAAAGTCCGGCAGCAGAAGTTTTGAAGTGAAACAACTACAAGTTACCGCTATGCCGGTAGTTTACGGTCATTCTTTTGATTTAAACGAGGAATATCCTCTTTTTTACCTCTATGGCAGCAATTTTTGCCATATTATTTGATTATTTGTTCAGATATTCTTTGAAAAATTTGTCCATTTTCTGCTGTGAAAACTCATTCACCCGTTTAACAATGTCCATCGTGTGCGGCCAAAGCGGCAGCCGGTAATACAGGCAGGGAACGTCCAGACTATCGAGCCGGGCTTTTAACAAGTCGGACTGGCTTACCGGAACCAGCGTATCGGAGGTTCCATGAAGGATCATCGTTGGCGGGGCATCGCGGCTCACATACTGAATCGGGGACGCTTCGCGGTACAATTCGGGCCTTTCCTGAAAAGAGTGGACGATAAAGTTGGTTACCAGCGACTGTGTCTGCGCGTAGGGCGTAGTCAGGTCAACCGGCCCGTAAATATCAACCACGGCTTTCACGCGGCGCTTTTGGCTCGCATCAATGCTGTCGGGGGAAACCCGTCCGTCTTCCCAGCCATATGCCGCCAGCATAGCCAGGTGGGCGCCTGCCGAACCGCCGATCAAAGCGATCCGGTCAGGGTCGTAGCCATAAGTGTCGCCATTACAGAAAAGCCAGCGAACAGCATCGGTCACATCCTCCACACAGGCCGGATACGGGGCATCTTTCACCAGCCGGTACGATACGGTTGCCGTCATATATCCCTTTTGGGCAAAGGCGAGCAGGTAAACCAGGTAATCCGACCGCTTACCTCCCTTCCATCCCCCGCCATGTATAAAAACCAGTAATGGTGCGGGTCCATCAAGGTTTTTCGGCTTGTACAAATCCAGTTGCAGCGATTTGCCGTTCACGTTTTTATACTCAATATCTTTGATTTCTTCTATATTGGCGGGAACTTCGGGAGCCCGGTCAATCAGACTTTCCAATCCGACGCCGACAGCCAGGTAATCCAGTGCTACAAAATGATAACCCACCGGAGGTTTTTCAGGATAAATGACCGACCATAAGCTTGGCATAAGCATCAGGAAACAGAAAAGGACAAATGCCCCGCCTAAAAAATAAAGAAGCCTTTTTAAAAATCTGATTTTCATCACACTTTCATTCTAATTATTCAACCCTCAATCTTTCAATTCATTCAGCATCTCCCTCAAATGGCGGTGTAAAATCGGCGCGGTTTCCGGCCCTAAAGAATTTTCTTCGCCATATGGCGATTTTTTTCGATCATAGGTATAAGGTGCTTTCACATCCCACTGGCTTTTGGGAATGATGTAACCGATTTCATCATTGGCAAGGCCAAATACAAACTGATGGGTTCCGGGCATCATTTCTCTGACTGGTGGAACCTCAACCGGACCGATATTAAAATCGCGGCCTTCGGGAGCTTCAACGCCCCCATTAATGATTTCAGGATAAATTTCGCCGGGAATGGTCACAAACGAAGCTGGTCCGATGGTGAAAACCGCCAGTTCGGAACGCATTTTCATCCAGCCGGAAGTGCCACGATCCATTACTCCCAAGGCCGTTGCCAGCCTGAATAAGTTGTTTTTAATTGGCAATTTTAAACTTCTCACGACCAATGAAATAGCGGCAGAATCTATAACTGTGGACGGATTGTCCATCGCATTCAGCGCCAGCAACGAAAGTTGTTTGCCCTGCGCTTCGGCTTTTTCAAACGAGGGTTCCAGGAATTCTTCGCCGGTAAACGGATCTGTAACAGCCAGCGTAGGATGGGTGCACATTAACCCGCCCAGTGCGCCATTCAGGTAAAGGGCAACGCCGCCAATCCCTTGTTGGGCGAGGCTGTCTCCATTAAATACTCCTTTTTCAACCCCCTCCCGCACATAATGCGGAAAATCGGAAGAAACCAGCAGGTTTTTACTCCACAGCGTTTCCGGGTGGTTGGCCCAGGTAATGAGGCTTCCCAGTGTTTCACCCGATTCCCTTTCCACCGCGCGGATCATCCTCATGCCCGAGTCAAAAATTTCAGGGGTCCGGGTATCTTTTACCAACGGAACCGCACCCTCTGCATCTTCCGAAAATTCGAACCGAGCCGGCCGCCTATTTTCAACTGCGGTTATCACCGAATTCAGGATCTGCGCTTTTACATGGGCCATGTAGTCGCTATTGACTCCGCTTTTAAAAAGACTTTTGCCCCAGATGCCCATCAGGTCGGGCCCTTCATGGGTATGTGTCGAAGCAATGATGGTGTAGGTAATTCCCAATGAAACAGGGAGCATTTTCCGTACGTCAACCACATCGTCGTGCATAAAACCAATGGCATCAAGCGCCACAATTGCCAGCCGGGTCGTGCCGTCATCAATGACCATGGTACGCGCCCAGGTATCATCGTGAATGCCGTTGGCAGGTTTGCTGTTGCTGAATCCGGCAATCCAAACCGGATCGAAAACGCCGTTCCCGTTGCCATCGGTAAAGGTATCGCCGTCTTTCGGACGATATTTTGCATCGCCGTTATGGTCTGTCCACCGGTCGGGTACTTCGGGGGTGATCGGGACTGCCGCAAATCCGGCAAGCAATGCTGCAGGTCTTTCGTTGATGATTTTCAGATCAGCCGTATAACCGGGGTGACGATCTTTTAAATTTACGGCTGCACGTACCAAAAAGACAATTGTTACTGCCAGCAAAATGATCGCGCTTATTCTCAAAAATCGTTTCATCTTTTTTATTTTTTCAGAAAAAACCTGCTAAACTACTTTTCAATCCACCCCGACAACAAATATCTGTTTTGAACGGGCTCTCCCCTCTTTTGTTTCAACCAGACGGTTAAATGCAATGGTTTTCCCATCGTTCGACCACACCAAGTTTGAAGGGGGCGTTTCGGTTGGGGCTGTTAACCTCCGGAACCGCTTTTCGAACGGACGACCTGAAACTTCGCAGATCACCAAGCTATTGTCCCAAACATAAATAACCGTTTGGTTGTCGGGGCTCCACCTCACCCCGCTTTGAACATCCGATGGGTGCACTGTTAACTGAACAGGATTTTCACCTGAAGGGGAAATTAAAAAAACCTGCTGAACGCCGTTTTGGTCTTTGGCTAAATAAGCAATCTGCTTACCATCGGCCGATGAACGGGCCACTCCCCCGCATCCGGGAAATTTGCTGTCGGCAGTAAAGGTCAACCTCCGTTGAACCGTTCCTTTGGGAGGCATCGGAAAGCTGTTTACGGTTCCTTCGAGAGGTCCAAACTCTCCGGGAACATGAATTGAATCGGGAATATCAACTACAAACAGTTCGTCGACCGGCGTCCCGTTTTTATCCCGGACTGTTCCGATAAACGCCCGGGCAAGCTGCCTGTTTCCATCGGCTTTTTGATAACCGCTTGCTCCGACCCAACTATCCGAAGCCGCGTGACTGATTTCGTCGCTTCCGGGCCTGGGTTCGGGAACCACCCGCACAACAAGCGCGCTGTACCAGCCACCCTGTACGTTTTCCGGGTCAGCATCAACCGGTACCGGATGATTTTGACAAGATACGCCGATCGTTCTCAGGTTCCATTTTATGCCCGTCGAATCTTCCAGTTTTTTCATGATGGCGTCGTTGTAGGTATAGCCAATCCATTTGCCATCGCGGCTCCATTCGTGCCGGTGTGTGCCGCCGCGCAAAGCGCCGGGCGTAAACGGGGAAGACAGATCCCTTGAATCCATGTTGATAGGCACATTCGGCTGGTCCACATCAACAATTACACCCGTTCGGCGCCACTGCTCATAGGAATTTTCTTCGGAACAAGAAGGTAAACCATGAATAAAAATCACTTTATTTTCTGCTGGATGATAACTGACCGCCCCAACACCCGGCCCATAGTCGTGGTTGTTAGCAAGATGGTATAAAACCTGGATTTCACCGGTTTCAATGTTCACCCGTTCGATGGAAGGATTTCCGCCAATGCCGCCGGTTTCGGTGCGGGTATCGTAAACCAGCCACTTGCCGTCGGGCGAAAAATTGTCGTTGTTGTCGAGCTCATGATTCTTCTCCCCGTCAAAGGTTATCCGGATCTCGTTGACCGGAATTTCCGGCAAAGCACAGGATCCTAAGATTAACATTCCCATTAGAAATTTAATTTGCAAGCTTGTTGATGTTTATTTAATCCTTCAAATTTCAGTTCAGCTTTGAAACAAAAGCCGGTTCGTGTTGAAATCAGTTAAACGATTTCGGGCAACAAATAAGGAGCACGGTAATCACGGCTAAGCATCGAATTCGCTTCGTTTTCGCCTTCGCCGATAAAACGTTCGGCCACCGGATCAAATTCGAGCTGACGGCCCAAACGGTACGAAATATTTCCCAAATGAGCCAGCGACGAAGATAAATGACCGGTTTGCACTGGTCCGTTCTGAATACTCATATCGCGGGCACGGATGGCATCAAACCAGTTCTGAAAATGCAGAGTTAATTCTCCGCCTTCCGAGCGACTTGGCCCTTTTTCGCGTTTTTCACCTAAATAAGTTTCATAAGAACCATAGCCTTTTATGACCATATACCCTTTATCACCATAGAAAATATTGCCTACACCCGCGCCGTCTTCAAGGTTGGTGCACCAGTTGCGTACTTCAAACTGGATGATTTTCTTTTGTTTCGGATAATGATAAATTGAGGTCTGAATTTCAGGCACTTCTTTGCAGTCGTCCCACAGAAATTTACCGCCCATCGAGGTGATCCGTTCAGGCAAGCTGTTTACGCCAAGGCCCCACATACAAAGGTCAGTTTCGTGAATTCCCTGGTTGCCCACATCGCCGTTTCCATAGTTCCAGTGCCAATGCCAGTTATAATGGACCAGATTTTTACTGAAGGGCCGCATCGGCGCCGGCCCGCACCACAAATCGTAATCCAATCCGGGAGGGGTTTGCGAAATACCTTTGTCCCCAATATCGGGGCGCCAGCGGTAAACCAAACCGCGCGACATGTAAACACGCCCAATCAGTCCGTCTTCCAGGTGCTTTACGGCTTCGCGGATTGCAAGCGAACTGCGCAACTGGACCCCATGCTGGACAATACGATTGTACTTATAAGCGGCTTCAATCATTTTTTGGCCTTCATAGATGTTGTGAGTCGCCGGTTTTTCAACATAGACGTCTTTCCCTGCCTGACAGGCCCAGATGGTTTGCAGGGCATGCCAGTGGTTTGGTGTTGCCAGGGCTACAGCATCGATGGTTTTATCGTCATAAGTTTTCCTGAAGTCCTGTTCAATTTTGACTTTTTTGCCGTAGGTTTTTTCAAACGCTTTGGCACGTTCCTGAAGGATATCCATATCGGGGTCGCACAAAACGGCGACTTCCACATTGGCCTTTTCGGCAAGACCCATGACCTCCTCAATGTGTGATTTTCCGCGACCATTTATCCCCAAAACAGCCACACGGATGCGGTCGTTGGCGCCTTTCGCGCCGGCGGGAACAATGACCGGCTTTTTTACCTGTTCGCCGGCAAGGGCAGCAGGTGTAACAGCAGCCAAAACAGCTCCGGCAGATGCTTGTCTCAAGAAAGTTCTTCTCGAATTATTCTCTTTGTTCTCCATCGTTTCAGATTTATTGGTTTCGTATTTTTTAGTTGAAAGTTAACGTTTTAAGCTGCACTCTCCGAACCCGCAGAACTATTGACTTGATTTATACAAATTTGTTCTGAATAGCCTGGCGTGAACCAACGCTATTTAAAAGTCATGGACATATCGTTAATTTCGGCATCCGACAAATCACCTCCAATCAGGACCTTATGTTTAAACACGAGACTTTCACCCGGTTTCAGCTCAATTTTAACAGGAGTTGCGTTTTTGTCGAAAGCACGGCCGCCCAGGTTATTGGCAGCAAACAATCCGTAACCGCGGGCATGAGACCAGGCCGGATAATTCGGATTATTTTTGTTATCAAGAATGACGATTGTGATCAGTTCCCCGTCTTTAACAGCTCGTAAAGCCACCCACGGACTGCGCTTGCTCCATACTTCTCCTCCCTGAGCGCCTTCGGCATTGCGGTAAACCCCGTTCACACCATCGTTATTCAACAGCGGCACGTCCGTTTCAATTCCGTTGGCGTCCAGAAATTTTTCCGGCTTTGTCGCCGGTTCCTCAAAAGCCCTGTCAAGACGAAGGCCAAGAAGGCCTTCTTTATTTTCAGTAAAAGTAACCTCCCGCGCCGCAGTCAGTTTTGTCATCCGTTCAATGGTACGGAGATTTCCTGCTCCTGAAAAAACAAAGGTTGTTTCTTCGTTCAGCAAAACGTTTCCGTTCACATCAACCCAGTCGGAACCGGTAACCAGTTCACCCTTCTTCGGGTCCTGCAAAACTACCTTTTTGAATTTCACCGTGCCGTATTTTGGTTTGTCGGCCAGCTTAACAGCAAAGGAATTGTTCCAAAAATCGAGGCCGTTTACATCTCCAAAGTTAAGCCACAAACCCACGTGGTGCGGATGGTCGGTGCGTTCAAACGGGCGGGGATTGATCGGGTAACCGCGGGTAATAAACTTACCCGAAGCACTCATGATCGGATAAAGCGCCTGTTTTTCCATATCATCAGGATAAATGTAGGCCGTGAACAGCTTGCCTCCAACAAAAACTTCTACTTTTTTACCCTGATCATCGTTCCTGAATTCCACTTTCTCTTTTTTCGAAGCGGGGGCAACAGTTGCAAACAACATAACAGTAAGTACGGTAATCGAAAATGTTTTCATATCGGTTTCGTGTTAGGTTTACAATTTTTTAAAAGATAGTTTTCAACGGTTTATTAAAACTTCAACGCTCTTTTGGTAATCGCCGGTCTCATAAAGCGTTTCATCTCCTCCGGATAACCAATTTCGAAAGGCGACGGACCAACCCATTCCGACTTTTTGCCTTCAATTTTAATCCCGCCTTTGTCCGAAATTTCAATCATCGTAAACAGAGGGTCTTTAAATGGCGCCGTGTATTTAATCCACTTAAAATTTTTATCCACCTCTCCGCTGTACCTGATGGTGGCATAGTCCACCCCGAGCCAGTGATATGACATGGAGGTGATATGGATATACCAGACATCCTTGATCTTTTCGGCGTAATCCCAGTGCGTATGGCCATTAAAACAGGCAATGACCTTTTGATCGGGATGAGACAGGTTGTGTCTGTCAATAATCTCGCGAACCTCGGCTGCATTTTCAACCCCGTAATTTTCATCCACACCTTTATAAACCACAAGGCCCTGGTGCGAAAAAATCACGACCGGAAATTTTGTCTCCGACAAGTCGTTCCGCAGCCATTCCAGTTGCGTTGGGCCCATGTATTGTTTATAGCCTTTGGCATTTTCATCCTTTTTGTCGTTCCCGTCGAGAACAATAAAATGAAAACCTTTTTTGTCGAATGAGTAATACGAATTTTTCATGTTCCGGTAAGCCAGGGCTTCTTCCCGCGAATGGCCGCCGTCCATCTCATGATTCCCGATCACATGATATTTATCCCCCGGAAAGGTATTCCAGAGTTCGTAATATTTGACAAATTTTTCGGAAGCTTCTGCAAAATCGCCCAGTTCGATGATGAAGTCGGGTTTTTCAGCTTTCATGTGATCCATAAAAGCGTTTATCCGAAACTCCGCGTCATGCATGGTTGGAAGGTGGACATCGGTGCACAAACCGATTCTTACCACCTTGTTTGCCCGTTGCCCATGCACCGAACCATGGATGACTGAAAATAGCAAGCATATCAAGATTAACAGTCGTATCTGCATATTCAGGAATTAAAAATTTCAATCAGGTTCTACAAATTTACCACTTCTCCCGTTTGAGAGGACTGATAAGCAGCATCGACAATTCCGAGGATTATTTGTCCCTCAGCGAAACCAGGTACCGGCTGTTTCCGCGACCGGATGCAATCGACATAATGTTCCATTTGCCGGGTATACATCGACTGGTCGCAGTGTTCTTTCTTTTCGGGAAATTTGGCGTCGAATTTTCCCGACACCCCATCAACCTTATATTTCAGATAAGTTGGAAATACATTGGCATAACCTGCTGTTCCGTATAGGCCTGTTGCCGCTTCGGGGCCATCCATGTGGGGTTGCCACCAGCCGCATTCGATAATTGATTCAGTTCCGTTATCCCACGAGATCAGGATCACTCCCGAATCATCCACATCGTAGTTGCCGTAAAACGTACCGATTTTCGCATAAACCTTCTTTGGCAGTGGGTCGCCAAGCAGGTAGCGGGCGGTATCAATGGCGTGAACACCCATGTCGGCCAACGCCCCGCCCCCGGCAAGTTCTTTTTGTGTAAACCAACCGGCAGGTCCCCAACTCTCGTGTATTCCGTATCCTTTCGTTTTGACAATCCTCCCCAACCGGCCCGATTCAATAACATTTTTAACAAAATTGACATCCGTATCAAAGCGCCACATGTGCCCGACCATTACCAGACGACAATTTTCGTCAGCAGCCTTTTTAATTTGCAGGCCTTCTTCGGCATTCAAGGCCATGGGTTTTTCAAGAAATACATCTTTCCCGTGGCTCAGAAACCCGATGGCATAAGGAGTGTGAAATTTATTGGGTGTTGCAATCACCGCCGCATGGATGTCGGGTCGGGAGACAATCGGATCAATGCTGTCGAATGCCTCAGCAATGCCATAACGGCCAGCAAAATCCTGAGCCGCCTGCAAGGGAACTGCCACCACAGCTGCAATTTTCACACCGGGGATTGACTGAAGCCCGCGGGCATGATAATTGGCAATATAACCGGCTCCTATGAGCGCTACATTAATCTCGTCCATCGCATTCTTTATTTTAAAATTTAAAACAGCAACTCTGCATGGTCATAGATTTTGCGGATTGCAGCCGCAATGAGATCCATATCGGCCTTTGTCCCCAGCAGTATTTTGTGATGGACGCAGGCCGAACTTTCAAAATGGATTTTGTCGCAGACAGGCAAATTAAACCGGGCAGGGTCGATCGCCGCCCAATAGCCATCGTTCAGCTTATGACGCGCCGGTTTTGTCAATGGTACATACAACGAGCATTTATTCAACGGAATATAACTGGCTGTTACCTCAATGCCCAGTTCGGCTGTGAGCGCCGACCTGAACTTTTCGACGGGCAAGCCCTTAAATTCGTCTTTGTTGTACCTGAATGCAAAATTGAAATAAGCTTCTTTTGTCTCCCGTTTATCCCGTCGCATGGGCATCACCCCCGGAATACCGGCTAACAGAGAATTCAGGTAAATGCCATTTTCATCCCTCAGACGGTTCTGTTCGGGCAATCGTTTCAAACCTTCCATCAGGATAGCAGCCTGAAATTCGGTGATCCGGTAATTTCCCGATTGAATAAAATTTCCGGCATCGAAATAAACGCCTTCACCTTTATCGGCCTTCGCCGAACTTTCCGGTTCGGGCCGTCTGCCGCAGTTACGCAGAGCATCCAGCTTTTCGTAAAGTTCAAAGTTGTTGGTGGTCAGCGATCCGCCTTCGCCCGCGGTCAAATGTTTTGACAACTGGTAGCTGAAACTGCCAATATCGCCGATACTGCCGGCTTTTTTGCCGTTCCATTCGCCCCCGTGTTTATGGGCGCAGTCTTCAATCACCCACAGTTTGTATTTTTTTGCAATCCGTAAAATTTCGTCCATATCGGCAAAACTGCCGTAAAGATGAACGGGGATGATCGCCTTCGTGCGTGGCGTAATCGCTTTCTCTACTTCTTTCGGATCGATGCACCAGGTATCTTCGCAAACATCAACCAAAACAGGAACAGCATTCACATCCAATACGGTTGCCGCGGTTGCCTGCCAGGTGAGTCCCGGAAGGATGACCTCGTCGCCGATGCCGATACCGCAAGCCTCCAGCGCCATTTGCAGGGTAACGGTTCCGTTGGCCGCACTGACGGCGTATTTTGTACCTGTGTATTCAGCAAATTGTTTATTAAATGCTGTTTCTTTCGGTCCGTTGTACGACCATACACCACTATTCAGCACCTCCATCAAAGCTGTCTCTTCTTTTTCGTCCCAAACCGGCCATTGCGGCCAAGGGTTTGTTTTTGCATTATGCGTTGGGACTCCGCCCAAAATTGCCAATTGCGTTGCCATAATTTCGTAGAATTATTGATTTTTTTTCAAACTAACGGTTTTATTATTAATCAATGGTTTAGCCCAAAAACCAATGCTAAAAATAAACCCGAGTGTCAGGTAAATAAAGGTCATTCCACCCCTAAGTCCGATGAGATCGCCAAGCGCCCCGATGATTAAAGGAACAATGGCGCCGCCAATAATACCGGAGCACAGGATCCCGGAGAAAGCGCCATGATTTTCTTTCACTGAATTCAGGGCAAGCGAGAAGATGACCGACCACATCACCGATGCAAAAAAACCAATGGCAGGGAATGCCCACAAGGCAACCCGGGCCGGCCCAAAAAGTCCGGCAGTCAGACTAATGATTGCCGCGCCGGAGAAAAGTTTCAACACCAGTTTACTGTCCAGAAACTTTAATAAAATCAGGCCTAAAATGCAGCCTACGGTCAGTAATCCCCAGAACAGCGAAATGGCATCGGCCCCTTCGCGGCGCGGGTCGAAACCATGATACTCATATAAAAACTGGGAGGTCCAGTTGGCAACCCCCTGTTCGGTTCCCACGTAGGCCAGTATGCCAACAAAAAAGAGGATCACTGTTTTATTTTTGAATAAGTCAACATGCTTCGACCAAGCCCCGGCTTTTTCTGTTTCCGAAAGTTTTACTTCGGGGAGTTTGACCATCATCATCAGCACGACCATGATCAGCGAGATGAGCGCGAAAATCCAGTACAGCGAAACCCAGGGTAAGCCGGAAGGCACAAGCCCGTGGAGTGTCCGGATTAACAGGTTGGCGGTTTCGGTTTCTGAATATTGCTCCAGGTTCAGTACTAGGTACGAAAACAGTTGCGGACTAAGAAAAGAAGCCAGTCCAAATGCAAGCTGTGCCATCACCGAGTTAAAGGCAAAGTGCTCTTCGCCGCCGGCAACGCGCAACAACGGGTTAATCGCCACTTGCAGCATGGCCATTCCCGATCCGATCATAAAAAGTGATAACATCGCTACCGGAAACGAAGGAACCACCGAAAAAAGAAATAGCAAATGCCACTGCCATCATCTTTTTCTCGCTGAACTTTTCGATGGCAATCCCCGAGGGAATGGAGAACACACCGTAAGCAATAAAAAATGAAAAAGGCAAAAAGGCCGCCATCGCTTTGCTGACGGAAAAATCCTTGATAATATCAGGGATCAGTGGCCCTAAAATATTGGTAAGAAACGAAATAATGAAAAACACGAACATGATCAGAACGACCACAAAATAGTTTCTTTTCATCTGTTTACTCGTTTAATGTCAGTTTATCTACATTCCAGCCTCTTACTTCGATAATGGGTTTTTCACCGTCGAAATCAGAAAGAAAGTAAGCGCCATTGTAAACTCGTTCTTCTCCCGGCAACAAGCTTACGTAGTTGTCGTCCCAATAGACAGGCAGCACAGGCAAGCCGGTTTGCGGGTCAAGCAGGTCGAAAAAGTTAAAGAAGGCGATGGTCGCCGAAGGATTTTTAACCTTCAGCGAAACTTTCCCAAACTGATCTTCTTTCGAAAACCGGTAGTCAAACGTTAGCTTCACTTTTGGCAAACGATTGAGCGCAGTAAAATCGGCGAATTGCTTAGTCGGCGTATAAAACGGCCACGACAATTTTTTCGAGGCTTCATAATCCAGAACATCTTTTTTTACCGACAACCAATAAATGCTGTTGTCCACTTCACGCCCGTCTTTTTCAAACACATTCAAGGCCAAAAAATAGACCGGCGTGAGGTTTCTAATTTCCGGAAGTTTATAAATGAACTTCGAAATATTGGACGGAATGTCCCCTTTCCACTGATCGGAAAAAATTTCTGTGGAATGGATATCGAAAATCCGCAGTTTAACCGTTAAACCGGTTTGATCCTGCAAATCTTCGTTGGCCAGATAAATATCGTCGAATCCGTACCGGTAGATCGCGTGAACCGGGTTACAGGCTTTTCTTACCCCATAAAAAGAGCCGTTTGGTTGCAGGTAAGTATCGTACAACTGCCAGATCAGTTCGGGCCAGGCCGAGTTCAACTTCCACTGTACCAATCCGGTGCTTTTGGGTTTATGGGCCACAAAAGCTTCAAACATCGGGCGCATGATCTCGTAGTTGTTCACCTGTGCTTTAAACGAAAAATCTTCGACATTGGCTGATTTCCCGTATCGCTGGTCGATGGCCGCGCGGTCGCGGTCAAGGCTCGTAAACTCGTTTCTTCCGGTGTGGTATTCCCAGTATTTTTTATCGATCGGCCATAAACTTTCTTCCGGAAGCATTTTGCGCAGCGACGCCACCGGAGGAATACTGGCGCCGGGGCAGGTTTCGGTATTGAAGCCCCACGCGCCGCCCAGAATGGTATCGGTAAACCAGTAATACGGAGGCGTCCAGGCATAAGGCCCCATCATTTTCATTCCGGTTGGGCCGCTGATGTCGCTCACCAGCGGAACTTCGGCCACCACATTGTTGTTTTCGGTTCCGGCCCCACCTGCCGATGTAATGTAACTGCGCGAGGGATCGTACTGTTTGAACAGTTCGATGTATTTCCGCTCCAAGTCAGGATGCGGAAGTTTGTCGCTGCCGAGCATCCAGACATAAATGCTGGGATGGTTTCTCAGCCACAGCATCTGGTCTTTCCACGATTCAGCCAATAAATCAATATCTTCGGGCGTAACAGCCCCCCCGTATTTTTCGTGCGTGGGCTTCAGCAGGTATTCTTCCCATTCCCAATGGCAGTTATACCCAATCATAACCAGGATTCCGTATTCGTCGCACAAATCATACAAGGTTTCGTCTTTTCCCCAAAAACCTTCGCAACGGATGCTGTTCAAATTCATATGCCTGACGTAACGCAACTGGGCTTCAACCGATTGACGGGTATCCTGAAGTAATACATCATCGGTCCATCCTCCGCCTTTCAGCAAAACAAATTTGCCGTTAATTTCGAAGGCCCGGTTTTTATTTTCATCCAGGTAACTTCGGATTTCGCGAATGCCATATGGTTTTTCAACCTGATCGATCACTTTGTTGCCAGTTACAAATTCGGCGGTAAACCGGTATATGCTGGGCTCGCCCATTCCATTCGGCCACCAAAGTTTTACATTCTCCACCGAAAGCTGTTTAAACTCGTCGGGGGTAAACCGGCACGAGAAGGTTTCGCCGGGCTGAAGGTTTACTTTCTTTTCAACCACGCCCAATTCGTAATCAACCCGCACGGTTCCCGTCATCGCTTTGCTGGTGTGGTTCTCCACTTCAGTTTGAATGAATAGTTGGGCGGCGTCTTTGGTTTCGGTGTTTACTTTGGCATAAACGAAGGGGCTCCGTATTTTAACTCCTTCATCCACTTCGAGGAATACTTCGCGGAATATGCCCAGGTTCCGGTCGCGCGGGAGCGGATTCCAATCGACAAAGCCGATGGAATACTCTCCGTCTTCGTGTTGCCACATTTTTAAAGCCAGCGTATTCTCCCCTTCCTTAACAAAGTCGTTAACGGGAAAAGTAAACATCCGGTAAGTTCCGGCAAAACGGTCTTTCCTGGCAACTTTTTGTCCGTTGACCCATAAATCGGCCCGGTAGTTTATCCCGTTAAACCTGAGCGAGATATTTTTCTGAAGGTCGCCGGCACTCAAATTAAATGTTGTCCGGAACCACCAGGGCTGTTTGAACTGTTCCGGATCAATATCCTGCATATTAATTCCAAAGTACGGATTTTCAATCACGCCGGTTGCAGCCATGCTGCCCAGCACTGTTCCGGGAACAATGGCTTCGTACCAGGATGCCGCATCAAATTCATTTTCTGAAATCAATTTTTCTTCCGTACCGCTTAATCGATCTTCGGACTGCATTTTCCATCCCGACGATAAGGATTCAACCCGGTATTCCGGCTGATGTTCGCGATTGCCGCAGCCAATAAAAAGAATGGAATTTGAAAACAGAAACAGAAAAGCGGTAAGTATCGAAGGTAGGTTTTTCATATTCACAAGTATAAAGTTCAAGGTTTAAAACACTTAGCCATAAACAAAGAAAAGCCATTACAAATAAAAAAACCTCTGATATTTTAGTCATTTTACATTTTATTTTAACCTAATACCCAGTAAATAAATTCTATTTCACTCATCAAGGTTAAAATTCTTTGACCAGAATGAACCGTCCGCCGTTTTTAACCATAAATACCGGCTGAAACTCTTCTTTCTTTTTCGGTTCAATACCCGGCTTCGCCTCAAAAAAGCAATCGGTTTTCGAATAAAATCAACATCTTTGTAATGATGCCATATGCCTATGAAACGAATTATACTGTTGTATCTGATTTTTGTTCACATCAACCTCTTTGCGCAACAGCATGTTGACAGCCTGAAGGCAGTTTTACCTGAACTTCAGGGTGAAGCTAAGGCAGAGGTATTGAATCAACTTTCATCAATTTTATGTCAGACCGACAGCGTCCAATCCATGGCATTCGCCAGGCAAGCCCTGGCGCAGGGACAAAGCATTCCAAACCGGGAAGTTTCGGCCAACGCGTACTCAAACCTGGCTGAATGTTGTTATTATCACGATCAATACGAGCAGGCACTTCGTTATTACACGGAAGCCCTGGCCATTTATTCGGAACTGGGTAACAACGAACGCATAGGAGATACCTATAATTCAATCGGTTTGGTTCATTATTACAAAGGTGAATATGATTTAGCCATTGAAAACCAGCTGGCTGCGCTCAACTGCCTTGAAAATGTTTCGGACAGGCACGAATTGGCCCATGTTTATTCCAATATGGGAATGGTATATTCAAGGCTGGGTTACTACGAGGTATCCATTGAGAACTACCGGAAAGCCGCTGTCATTAACCGGGAAATTGACGACCCGTACAGCCTTGCGGTTAACCACAACGGAATGGGTGTAGGATACTATAACCTGGGGCAGCTGGATTCGTCGAAAGTAAATTACGGCAGGTCTCTGACAATTTTCAGACAGATGGACGACAAACGCAGGGTAGCGATTGCACTAAACAACATCGCCAATATCTATGTCGATGAAGGAGACAGCCTGCAGCAGGCGCTGAGTTATTACGAAGAGGCCTATGCGGTGTTTGATGAACTGAAAGATGTCAGAAATAAAACCTTTGTATTGGAAGGCATGGGTTGCGTTTACCGCGCCATGGGAAACCGGAACAAAGCCTTGCAGGTATTCCGCGAAGGCCTGGATATGGCCATAACACACAAGCTCGGACATTTCATCCGCCAACGATACTACGAAGACCTGTCGGTTACCTACGAGATGCTGGGCCGGACGCGGGATGCTTTTGAGGCCTACCGGCAGCATATTGTTTACCGCGACAGCATGCGGCAGGAAAACCAGCTCCAGCAAATAGCCGTACTGGAAAAGAAATTCGAAATCGAGAAAAAAGAAGCGGAGATTGCTCATCTCAACTCGGAACGGGAAATTGCCCATTTGCAAATTCAAAAAGACAAAGTGATCCGTCTGTTTGGCATCATTGTCATTCTTCTGCTGATGGCAGTGATCGTTTATGTTTCTTTCAGCAATTACAACAAAAAGAAGGTCAATATTTTACTGAACCAGAAGAACACGCAGATTGAAACTCAAAAAAATGAGCTTGAAATCATGAATGTTTCAAAGAATAAACTCTTCTCCATTATTGCCCACGATTTAAAAAATCCCCTGCACACCATGATGGGCTATTCGTACCTGTTGAATCAGGAGTATGACCGGTTTAACGATACGGAACGGAAGAAGCATGCCGGAGACATCTACCAGGCAACCAACAACCTCTTTCGGCTCTTGCAAAACCTACTGGACTGGAGCCGTTCTCAAACCGGTCGGTTAAAATATGACCCGGTTCGTTTTGAGTTACGCGACTTGTATAACCGGATACACAGCCTGATGAAACCGGTGGCCGAACAAAAAAACATCCGGCTGGAGACAACCATTCCTGATGACCTGCTTGTTTACGCCGACCCCATGATGGTGGATACCATTCTTCGAAACCTGATCAACAATGCCATCAAATTCTCAAAAGAAGGCTCTGTTGTAAAAACCGGGATCAGCCGACTGGAAACGGATATCACGGTGTGTGTAACCGATGAAGGAATTGGAATGAGCGAACAGGAACTTCAGCACCTGTTCAGCATTGATCCCAAGGTAAAGCGAAAGGGAACAAACAACGAAGACGGGTCAGGATTAGGCTTAATCCTGTGTCACGAATTTGTCCAGATTAACGGGGGAAAAATCTGGGCATTAAGTGAAGAAGGGAAAGGAAGCACCTTTTGTTTTACCATCCCGTCCGATAACGTTCAGTCCTGATTACCAGGTTTGTACCAGCATGGCTTCGGCCAGCTGATCGGCCTTTTGTTTACCGGCAAGCATTTCGACAATTTGCAGGGCAAAATTTAACGCCGCCCCTACCCCCCGTCCGGTCACGATGTTGTTCTCCACCAGGGTCGGTTGATTTTTTACCGTCGCCCCAATCAATTCTTTTTCAAATCCCGGGTAACACACGGCCTCTCTCCCCCGAAGCAGATCCAGATGTCCCAAAACCAGGGGCGCCGCGCAGATCGCCCCAAGCGGTTTCCCCTGCCGGTTAAAGCTCAGGATCTGCGCCCGCAATCCTTCATGCCGGTCGAGGTTCTTCGCCCCTGGCATACCGCCGGGCAAAACGATCATATCAACTTGCTCATAGTCGACCTCCGAAAAAAGTTTGTCGGCCACCACAGTGATGTCGTGAGAACCGCTAACTGTTTTTTCCTCATTCACCGAAACCACAACAACCTCCATTCCTGCCCTCCTAAGCACATCAATAATCGTGATCGCTTCAATTTCTTCGAATCCGCTGGCCAAATGAACTGCTATTTTTTTCATGATACTTGATTTTTTTGTTCGGAGATACAAGTATAAAAACAAAAAAAGTGATTCGCAACGCGAACCACTTTTGTACCCGATATGATCAAATCTATTTAAAACTCACGCTTAATTAGCGTAATCTTTTAAGGCCTTTTCCAGTTTCTTGCGGGTGAAGAAAATACGACTCTTTACCGTTCCCAAAGGCAGACTCAAATGCTCCGCGATTTCTTTGTATTTATAACCATCCAAAAACATGGTAAACGGAACTTTGTATTCATCTTCAAGCGCATGAATATTCTTCAAAATTTCTTTTGAACTGAAAAATGAATCCGGCGACGGATAGATTTTGTCTTTTGAAAACTTTAAATGAAAATCGTTGTTTGACCCATCAAACGTATTTTTCGCTTTTACGTTTCTCCGGTAGTTATTAATGAAGGTGTTTTTCATGATCGTGTAAATCCACGCCTTGAAGTTTGTATTTTGGGTAAATTTGTCACGATACGTCAACGCTTTCAGAAAAGTTTCCTGCAATAAATCCTGTGCCTTCTCCTGATCAGAAGTCAGGCTCAGCGCGTAATAAAGTAATTTATCCTGCAAGCTGAGCAGCGCGTTATTAAACTGTAGTTGTGTCATGGCAGTGATTTTTTTGTTTAGAACAAATATAAATAAGGAACATCTTATAAAAAAGAATTTCAGGTCTTTTATTGTTCGATTTTCTTTATCATGAATAAATAAAATTGATGACCTGAATGATTCACGGCTTTGAGATGTTACGGGGTTTACATAAAATTGTTCAATTACCGCCGTATGTTCTCAAACAAAATAAAACCGAAATCTCCTTATTTTAAAATCGTTAATTTTTTAGTATCTTAAAAAGCGGCCCTCTCTTTCATCCCCGTTAAGCTCCGTCCAAATAATTCCTTACATTTACGCCCGTCTTTTTAAGATCTATTTATTTTAATGAAAAAATGTAATGAAAACCCAAAACGGGCTGAAGTGATTACATTCAAACAATGGGGAGGACATGGTTATTCATTGTTCCGGGCATTAAACAGAAAAGTCCGTATCGCCGTACTGGCGGTGGCTTATCTGACAGTTGCCCTGCCCGATGAAACCTTTGCCCAAACCACCGGTTTGGATGTAAACATGGAGTATGACCTTGATGAGATCGAGGTCAGCGCCCAGAGAGCGCCTGCCAGTTATTCGCAGGTGGCACGGATCGTATCCGTGATTGAGCGTGAACAAATTGAGGCGACGCCTGCCGGCAGTATTCAGGACCTCCTGGAATATGCCATAGGTGTCGACATCCGGCAACGAGGAACCTACGGGATCCAGGCAGACGTTTCTGTCAGGGGAGGTTCGTTCGACCAAACCCTCATCCTGCTCAACGGGATCAATCTTTCCGACCCGCAAACCGGCCACCACAACCTGAACCTGCCGGTTAGTTTAAAAAACATCAAACGTATCGAAATCTTAAACGGCCCATCGGCCCGTGTTTATGGTCCCAACGCTTTTTCGGGCGCCATTAACATTGTGACTGATGCCGGCGATGCCAATGCCTTGGGAGTGGACGTCGCATTTGGAGAACACGGGCTGCGTGATCTCAATGTTTCGGGTAATCTTAAGCAGGGGAAAATGAACAGTTTTCTCGCAGTGAACCGGACCGCCTCGTCGGGATACCTGAAAAACACCGATTTTGAAACCTTCAACATCTTTTACCACGGAAAACTTCACACTTCTCCGGGTAAACTCGATTTTCAGATCGGCCATTCCAGCAAAGCATTCGGGGCAAACAGTTTTTACACCCCGAGGTACCCCAACCAGTTTGAGGAAACCAGAACGACTTTTGCTTCGGTAAAAATGGAAACCGGCGATAAACTGCATATCACGCCGGCCCTGTATTGGCGACGCCACCACGACCGCTTTGAGCTTTTCCGGGACAATCCGGACAGCTGGTATACCGGACACAATTACCATATGACCGATGTATACGGCGCCAGCCTCAACAGTTGGTTCAGCAGCCAGTTGGGGAAAACGGCTTTTGGAGCCGAATTTCGGTCCGAAAATATCTGGAGTAACGTTCTGGGCGAACCGATGGACGAGCCGCTTGATGTTCCCGGAGAAAAAGGCAAGCAGTTCACCCGGTCGCATTCGCGTACCACCGTATCGTACTTTGCCGAACATACCTTTTATATCAGCCGGTTTACCGCCTCGGCAGGAGCAATGGCCAACTGGATTTCGGATCTGAATTTCAACTGGAAGGTTTACCCCGGCATCGATATGAGCTATCAACTGACCGATCAGCTGAAAGCCTATGCTTCTGTAAACAAATCGCTGCGGATGCCAACCTATACCGACCTGTATTACAGCGGACCAACCAACCGGGGAAATCCAAACCTGAAACCCGAAAAATCAACCACTGCCGAAGGCGGACTAAAATTCAGAAACAACTGGTTAACAGCCCAGTCTCTTTATTACCATCGTGTTGGGAAAGATCTGATCGACTGGGTCAGGGAAAGCGAAGAGTATTTATGGGAAACCCGCAATCTGACCAAAATAATCTCCGACGGGGTCGAACTGGCCGCCGAACTAAACCTGAACAAACTGGCAGGACGGCGGTTTTTTTTACGTAGTTTTGGCGTAAATTATTCATACAATACCCTGGATCAGGGCGAAAGCAATTACCTGTCAAATTACGTTTTAGACAACCTGAAGCACAAACTGGTCTTAACCCTTGACCAATCGGTATGGAAAAATATCCATGCTTCCTGGAAACTGCGTTATCAGGACAGAAATGGAAACTACGAGCGTTTTGAGGATACGCAACATGTTGGCACGACTGCCTATAAACCATTTTGGCTGACCGATCTGAAAGTTTATTACAGAAAAGACGCTGCCTCGATTTACCTGACAGCCACCAACCTGTTTGACCGGTCGTATGTTGATATTGGTAATCTGGCTCAGCCGGGCCGGTGGATCAGCATTGGTTTTAAATACCAGCTTGATTTTAAGCAGTAAGTCAAAATACACGCTAACTTAAAACTGAAGGTGTTCCAAAAAAGTAATTGGAGCACCTTCACTATTTTCAAACTTTACCTGCGGGAACCTTTGTACAGCTCGTATTTTCGAAAACTACAGGCCAAGGCCCCGTTGAAGAGGGGAATCTTTTTCGCGGGTTTTAATCCAATTGATTTCAGGCATTCATTCGTACTGATGATCCAGGCCTCAGTATCCGGATAATGGTGTTTCAGGCGTTCGCCAATCATGGCGTAAAAAGACTCATCACCTGCCTCTATTCGCTCGCCGTAAGGTGGGTTGAACAGGAGAAAATTTGAATCGTCCTTTTTTTCGAGAGAACGGAAATCGGCTATTTCCAGTTTCACCAGTTCCTGCACCCGGGCCTTTTCGGCATTGCGGGATGCCAGGTCAATGTATTTTCGTGAAAGATCAAATCCGTAAATCTTAAAATTGACCGGCTCATGAAGGATGCCTGATTCAACTTTCTCAAACAGCGCCGGATCAAAATTTTTCCAGTTCTCAAAAGTATATTTTCTTCCCAACTCACCGGGCAACACGTTTTTGGCCAGCATGGCTGCTTCAATTGCGATGGTTCCCGATCCGCACATCGGGTCGGTCAGCGGCTCTTTACCGTTCCATCCCGATAGTTTTAACATGCCGGCAGCCAGCACTTCGCTGATCGGCGCCTCGTGGTTACCGGTACGGTATCCCCGCTTATGCAACGATTCGCCGCTGCTGTCGAGCGAAACCGTACATTCATTATTGGCAATATGAAGGTTGATCAATACCTGGGGAGAATTTGCATCCACCGAAGGACGCCGGCTAAGCGCCCTGCGAAAGCGGTCCACCACGGCATCTTTCAACTTTAAAGAAGCGAACATCGAATTCCGGAACAACTCACTGAAAACATTGCTTTGCACAGCAAAGGTTTTATCCGGTGAAAAATAATCTTCCCACCTGATTTTTGACGCTTGATGGTAAAGATCGTCGGCTTTATGTATTTTAAATGTCCTTAAAGGAACCAGAATTTTTAATGCTGTTCGCAGCGAATAATTGGCCTGGTAAACCAAGTCAAGTTCGCCAGAGAAATAAACAGCCCGGCGGGCCACCTGAACTTCATCGGCATTCAGGCTAAGCAATTCCTGGGCCAGCACCTCTTCCAGTCCGGCATAGGTGGTCGCTACCAGTTGATTTTTATCAGTCATTTTTTTTTAGAAATTAAATGCCTGCACCGTCACGAAACGAAGTTTCACGGGCCTTAAACTGAACAATTTTGGAGTCGGGCGGCACATTATTCGTCACCCAAACATTACCGCCGATCACCGAATTTTTACCAATGCGAATCCGCCCCAGGATCGTAGCCTGCGCGTAAATAATCACATTATCTTCCACAATCGGGTGACGGGGCACGCCTTTAATCGGGTTCCCCTGCTCATCGAGCGGAAAGCTTTTGGCTCCCAGGGTGACCCCCTGATACAGTTTCACGTTGTTCCCGATGATGCAGGTCGAACCAACCACCACGCCGGTTCCGTGATCGATGGTAAACGACTCGCCGATCTGGGCCTTGGGATGAATGTCAATCCCCGTTTCAGAATGGGCCATTTCACCAATGATACGCGGAATAAGCGGCACTCCCAGCTCGAGCAAACGGTGAGCAATCCGGTAATTTGAGATCGCCCGGATGGCGGGATAACAAAAAATGACCTCGCTCCGGCTCTTGGCTGCCGGATCGCCCAGGAAGGCCGCCTCCACATCGGTCACCAGCAAGCGGCGTATCTCGGGAAGATAGGATATAAAATCGGATGCCAGTCCCTGCGCAAACCGCTGTCGTTCCTGCATATCGAATGTTTTCGGGTCGTCGCATGTGAAGCACAGACCCGCCATGATTTGTTCAGACAACAGTTCAAACAATTCATCCACATAAACCCCCATATAGTGACGGATGGCATCCTGGCGCAAGCTGGTATTGCCAAAATAGCCCGGGAATAAAATCTCGCGTGACATGTTGACAATTTTATTCAGTTTTTCGGTGGAAGGAATTGGTTCCCCAAGACGGTGCTCGTGGCAAACCATGCTGTAGGTTGCCGCATCAGCCAGCTGATCGACAGCCCGGTTGATTTTACTGATTATCATGTGATCAAATTGCATTTTTCTCGTCATTAAATAAAGTGGTACTTAAATAGCGTTCGCCCGTATCACAGATCACAACAACCAGATGCTTGCCGTTGTTCTCTTCACGTTTGGCAATTTGCAGGGCCGCATACACATTAGCCCCGGAAGAGATGCCGCAAAAAATTCCCTCTTCTTTGGCCAATACGCGCGCCTGTTCAAATGCGGTGTCGTCGTCAACAGGAAAAATCTCGTCGCAAATACCTGTATTCAGAATTTTCGGGATAAACCCCGGACCAATTCCCTGTATTTTATGCGGGCCGGCGCCTTTACCCGAAAGCACGGCAGAAGCTTGCGGTTCAACCACCACGCTGTAAAGCGCCGGCTTTTTCTGTTTCAGCGCTTCCGAAACACCGGTAATGGTTCCACCCGTACCTGCACCGGCCACAAAAATATCAACCAGCCCGTCGGTATCTGTCCAGATCTCCTCGGCCGTGGTTATCCGGTGCATTTCAACATTGGCCGGATTTTCGAACTGCATGGGTACGAAGGAGTTTTCGATCGTTTGAGCCAGTTCTTCCGTCCGGGCAATGGCTTCTTTCATTCCGCCCTTTGCCGAAGTCAGCACCAATTCTGCCCCGTACGCTTTCAGGATCAGCCGGCGCTCAACAGAAACACTTTCGGGCATAACAATAAGCAATTTATAGCCGCGAACGGCGCAAACCAGCGCCAATCCGATTCCGGTATTTCCGCTGGTCGGTTCAATAATAACCGTATCCTGCCTGATTAAACCGTTCAGCTCAGCCGCTCTGATCATCGCCAGGGCTAAACGGTCTTTAACCGAACCGCCCGGGTTCCGGGATTCTAACTTGGCATAAACATGCGCATAACAACCGGTTGTAACCCGGTTTAGTTTAACCATTGGCGTTTGGCCAATCAGTTGGGTGATATCAGAAGCTATATTCATTGTTCCACAGTTTCGTAAAACACTAACAAAAGTCATCTTTTTCTATATGAAATACAAGTCAGCCGGAACCTAAATTCCTATGACGACCCGATTAATTTCAAAGAATGGATTTCACCGCCTTAATGGCGTTTAAAACCCGCTCATCGCCCAAGCCACCAATTTCGACAAAAGGGAACCCGCGATTGATCAATTCCTGTTTGTAAATTTGAAATAATTGTTCCCGCTCGGCGCCTCCATGCTCACGAAGCGGATCGGGCTCCCAGGGAAGATCGGGTTTACACAGCAGGTACAAATCAACCGGATTTTCGTCGATCGCCTGCTCAAGCCAATCGGGTAACCGCTTGTACGCCCATTCAAACCAAACTTTGGTGATGATCAGCCAGGTATCAAAAAAAACCAACTCTTCTGACGAATTCCGGGCTTCGTAATATTGCCGGAGCTGAACCCGGGCAATCTCCGCCACATCATCCCAGGTGTAACGGGATCCT
Source organism: Gaoshiqia hydrogeniformans (assembly GCF_049347105.1). Lineage (GTDB taxonomy): Bacteria > Bacteroidota > Bacteroidia > Bacteroidales > Prolixibacteraceae > Gaoshiqia > Gaoshiqia hydrogeniformans. Next base: position 3,859,276 of record NZ_CP186334.1, on the reverse strand, counting down.
TTGGCGGCCAGGTACTCACGGGCATACTCCTGGTAGGAAGCCGCCTCAAAATACACGGATAATTCGTTGGTTAGCGTACTCTTCGCGGTTGATTCGGGGCCGGTGATCACTATAATTTTTTTCATTCGTCGCTAGATTACCTGATATACGCTGTTTCTGACCGGATGTTAGTTATAGCTCAAGCCGGTTTGATTTGTTTTCAACAGATTCTTTCTCCAACTGACATAACCCCAGGCAGCCATGATGGTATACACCACAAATAAAATCACGGTGGGCCACAATCCTTTAAGCGCATACAAAACGGCTGAAAGGAAATCGACAAAAATCCAGATTAACCAGTGCTCAAGGTATTTCCGGGCAAGCATCCAGGTAGCGACCAGGCTAAGCGCGGTAGTCAGCGCATCGCCGTTCGGGATGGGCGAATCGGTATAATTTTTCAGAACAAAAACAATGATCAGAAAAAACATAAGGGAAGCCAATGCCAGGGGGATCCAAAGTTTTCGCGGTGTAAAGCTCACCGGCAAGTGTGCTTTCCGGTCGGGGTTTCCTTTCAGCCAAAAATACCAGCCATAGATACTCACCAGAACATAGTAGACCTGTAAGGCCATATCGGCATAAAACTTCGACACAAAAAATACATACACGTACAAAGCCGAAGTGATCAATCCAACCGGCCAGGTCAGTATATTTTGCCTGATTGACAAAATGATATACACCAGTCCGAGTACCGAACCCAGCACTTCAATATAATTAGCTTCCAGCCAATTGAGGATGACGTCATTCATGTAATTATTTTTCTACCAGAAGCTTATCGTATTCGGCGTTATTTTTTAGGACCTCCAACGCCTTTTGTATGATCTTTTCATCCTGGTTGATAATCTGATAGTAATATCCTGAACCGTACAGGCTGCGCGCCAGGATGGCCTTTGCCTGCTTTTTTATGATCGGCCGGGCAAATTCGAGGCTTTCAGTATTTTTTTCTACTTTTTCTTTATCTGCCTCGGCCACTATGACGGTGATCAAATCATCGGTGACAACAAATTTATCTTTAAAGGAACTGAATTCGGGATATTGTTTTGTCAGCTTATCCCGGTTGGCATCCAGGTAATTCAACACCACCGTGTTTAAGATATTCCTGCGGACCAACTGGTTATAATACACATAATTGGCCGAGGTATCCATCGGGACGAAAATATCGGGCATCACACCGCCGCCGCCATATACGATTCGCTTGCTTTTCAATGTTTCGTACACCTGCGTTTGATCAAAATGAATGCTGTCTTCCGAGAAAAGCTCGCCGTTTTCAAAACGGGTCAGGTAATCTTTGCGGTATTCTTCGAGACCATTCTGATAGGGTTTCTGTATGCCCCGCCCGCTGGGGGTGTAGTAGTGAGCCGTGGTCAGTCTGATCATGGAACCGTCGTTCAGCGGAAATGGCTGCTGAACCAGTCCTTTTCCAAACGAGCGGCGACCGATGATAATCCCGCGGTCCCAATCCTGAACTGCTCCGGCCACAATTTCACTTGCCGATGCAGATCCTTCATCAATTAAAACAATCAGTTTACCTTGTTCAAATTCGCCCAAAGCCGTTGACCGGTATTCTTTACGCTTATCATGGACTCCTTCGGTATAAACCACCAAACGCGAAGCCATCAAAAAATGATCGGCCAGCTCGATAGCCGCGGTCAGGTAGCCGCCGCCATTGCCACGTAAATCAAGTACCAGATTTTTAAAGCCCGGAGTCTTTTTTAAATCTTTAATAGCTGATAAAAATTCATCGGAGGTAGTGGCTGAAAACCGGTTTAACTTGATATAACCTGTTGCATCATTGATCATGTATGAGGCGTCGAGGCTGTTGATCGGTATTTTATCGCGGATAATCGTAAAGTCGAGCAGATCGGCACTTGATTTCCGCTGCACTTTCAGGCTCACCTTTGTTCCCTTGTCCCCGCGAAGCATATCCATCACATCGCTGTTTTTCAATCCAACGCCGGCAATTGTTTTCCCGTCAACTACCAAAATCCGGTCGCCGGGGAAAAGTCCTACTTTTTCAGAAGGTCCTCCCGGGATGATCGATACGACCAGCAACGTGTCTTTCATGATGTTGAACGAGATGCCGATTCCTTCGAAGCTTCCCTTCAACGGTTCGTTCATCTTCTCCACTTCCTCTTTCGAGATATAAACGGAATGAGGGTCCAGCTTTTCAAGAACCTCATTAATGGCCACTTCAGTCAACTTATTGATATCGGTCGTATCCACATAATAGCTTTCAATCAGGCGTAATAAACGTCCGAATTTCATCATATTGGCCTGCATATCCTGTGCTTGCACCGCCGGGCTGAATGCAAACAAACCAAAAATGAAAATTAAACTGATTCCGGTTAATTTTATTCGACTGCTCATCCTCTCACATATTAAATTTCATGAACCGATAAAGATAAAACAATATCAGGCAGATACAAAAACACGACCAATAATAAATGTTAACACGAATTCGCCCGCTGAGAAACGCAAAAAAAGGGAAGTCGACGACCTCCCCTGGTATTTTATTCCCACTCGATGGTTGCGGGTGGTTTTGAACTGATATCGTATACAACACGGTTGATTCCCCGCACTTTATTGATAATTTCGTTCGAGATCCTGGCCAAAAACTCGTAAGGCAGATGGACCCAATCGGCAGTCATCCCATCGGTTGACATCACCGCCCGGAGAGCGACGACATTTTCATAGGTACGTTCATCACCCATAACGCCTACCGACTGAACAGGCAGCAACATCACACCGGCCTGCCATACCTGGTCGTAGAGTTTCCATTCTTTCAAACCGTTAATAAAAATCGCGTCGGCTTCCTGCAATATCCGGACTTTTTCGGGCGTGATATCGCTCAGAATACGGATTCCCAGTCCTGGTCCGGGAAAGGGATGACGCCCCAGCAATTCATCTTTGATGCCCAGCGCTTTTCCTACCCGGCGTACCTCGTCTTTAAATAACAGGTTCAGCGGCTCCACCACTTTCAGGTTCATTTTTTCGGGAAGGCCGCCCACGTTGTGGTGCGACTTGATGGTTGCCGATGGCCCGTTCACCGAAACCGATTCAATCACATCGGGATAAATCGTACCCTGCGCCAACCATTTAACATCCTGTATTTTGTGAGCCTCTTCATCGAATACTTCAATGAAATCGCGGCCAATGATTTTGCGTTTTTGCTCCGGCTCGGTAATGCCTTTCAGATCGTTCCAGAATTTCTCCCTGGCATTCACGCCAATCACGTTCAGACCCATATCTTTGTATGAGTCCAGCACAGTTTCGAATTCATTTTTCCGGAGCAAACCGTTATCAACAAAAATACAGGTCAGGTTTTTACCGATGGCTTTATTCAGCAAAACCCCGGCAACAGACGAGTCGACCCCGCCCGACAAGCCAAGCACCACCTTGTCATTCCCCAGCTTTGCTTTCAATTGGGCGACGGTTGTTTCGATAAATGAATCCGGCGTCCAGTTCTGTTGGCAACCACAGATATCCACCGCAAAGTTTTTCAGCAACTGAGTGCCTTCGGTGGTATGATAAACCTCGGGATGAAACTGGATGGCGTAGGTTGTTTCGCCGTATATTTTGTAAGCGGCATTTTTTACGTCTCCGGTAGAGGCAATCACTTTATAATTATCAGGCAGACGTTCGATGGTATCGCCATGCGACATCCACACCTGCGTATTCAGTGTCATGTGCCTGAACAATTCGTTTTCCTGATCGATGTATCCCAAATTGGCCCGGCCATACTCGCGCGAGTTGGACGGCAGCACCTCGCCGCCAAAAAAGTGGGCCAGGTATTGCGCTCCGTAACAAACGCCCAACAGCGGCAATTTCCCTTTGATTGCTGAAAGGTCGGGCCGGGGCGCATTTTCGTCGCGAACAGAAAAAGGGCTTCCGCTTAATATCACGCCTTTAACGCTTTGGTCGATGGAAGGAAAATGATTAAACGGGTGAATTTCGCAATAGATATTCAGCTCGCGTACCCGCCGTCCGATCAACTGCGTGTATTGGGAACCGAAATCAAGGATTAGGATTTTCTCTTGCATGAATCTGATTTTTGATGGCCCAAAGATAGAAAAATACTCCTGAGTACCGAAGCCTGAAATCCACCCGGTCCCGATTATTCACATTCATTTTATAGAATCAATACTTCACCAGTTTGCCCGAATAGTAAACGCGTTCGTTTGAACTAAGCCGGATCAGGTAAACGCCGGCAGGCAAAATATGCAGCCCTTCAATCTGAACAGGATTGGCTTGGCTGTCCAGTTCCCGCGTTATTTGAAGGGAACCATGCACGTTGAAAAGCTGCAAAATCAGATTTTCGGTCAGGCCGTCGCTAAACTTCAACTGTAATCCGTCGCGAAACGGGTTGGGGTAAACCGAAATTTCAGCCAGCTCTTCTTCCACGGGCGCCACATACAAGTCGTCGATCGCCGCGTCGAGCCAAGCCAGTCTGCCCGCGATCCAGTTTTTCATCCAACTTATTTCCGACTGATAGGTTAAGCCCACATAAGCGTTGGGCCAGACCCACTCGCCCAAAACAGACCATCGCGAAAAGTTACGCCCCTGGGCCTGATGAAGTAAGCCGGTCAGGCTGTCAACCACGAACGTGATCTGCTGATCCGACAGTTCGTGCCGGCGTAAACTTTGCCAACGTTCTTTCAGCTTACGGCGAAAGGTGTTGTCGGCAAACAAAATTTTCCACCAGAACGGATTCTGCCAGTAATCCTCCCCCAGGTCGGCCTGAAACTGAAAGCCGGACGTGTATTCACCCCTGTAATAGTTGGCATTCCCGTAGGCCAGGTTAAAATCCCAGATGGGCCCCATCTTCAGCTTTTCGCCCTTATCTTTATACAAAAAGGTACTTAAACGGTAACCGTCAATATTTTTCGACAACTCATTCATCAGCATATAATCAATAAAACCGGACTCGTCGGCCAGACTCCGAAAGCCATTTTCGCCATCGAGGTTATTATCGAACAAGGCCTTTTCAATTTTTTCCACATAGTTTCTGATGTACAGTTTTTGTTGATAAGCCATGGTCTCCGTTTTGGGGTATTCGTATTGGAAGTAGGTGTATTTATTGCTGTTGTTGAAATACTTCGAATACCAACCCTCACCTCCTCCGCCTGTACTTTTATCAATTTTGATGATATATCCCCCGCTGATCTCTTCGGCCGAAACATCCTCGGGCAACAGGCGGGCAATATCTACCCGGTTTTTATCGCGTTTAATTTTTTCCATCAGCACATACACCCCCTGATACTGATCATTCAGAAACAATTCGACATAGCGGCAGCGCGGCGAGTAATGCCCCAACGAAGCATCGAGTGTAAATGTCAGCACGTTTCTGATCAGGGTTTTATCGGAATAGGGGGCATACAAAATCCAATCGTTTTCTTCGGGCATATCCAGCAAGGCCTGGTTCAGGTCTTCGCCGGTTTCGTCCTTCAGTTCAAAACCATATGATTTTTTCGGAAACATTTGTGACGACGAGCCGCGGATTTCGATGGCAATTTTTCCGTTGTAATGATTAAACGCATCGGACGAAGCATTCATTTGCCCGGCGCCGTTCCAGACAATCCCCATCCGTGCATCAATTTTTGGATCATCGGGGATCTCGTTTCCATCGGTAAAAATGGCGACCAGCGGCAAATTCGACGTTCCGAACCCGTTGTAAGGCTGGGCTTTCATTGAAAAAGAAAGAAGAAAACAGATTAAAGAAAGGAGTATACTTCTTCTCATAAGCAAATTGGTTGGTTAGGTTAGAAAAAAAGAGGCTGACTCATATGAGTTCAGCCTCTTTCATATTATGCTACGGTAGTCATTTTGTTATTTTGCATAGTTTACAGCACGCAACTCCCGGATAACGGTAATTTTGACCTGTCCGGGGTAGGTCATTTCGTCCTGGATATGTTTGGCGATGTCGTATGACAATTGTTCGGTTTCTTTATCCGAAATTTTGTCGCTGCCAACGATTACGCGTAATTCGCGACCGGCCTGGATGGCATAGGTTTTCAATACGCCCGGATAAGAAAGCGCCAGGTCTTCGAGGGCTTTCAACCGCTTGATGTACGATTCGACTACTTCGCGGCGGGCTCCCGGACGGGCTCCTGAAATGGCATCGCAAACCTGAACAATCGGGGCCAGCAGGCTTTGCATTTCCACCTCATCGTGGTGTGCCCCAATGGCATTGCAGATTTCCGGTTTCTCTTTATACTTTTCGGCCAGTTTCATCCCCAGTACAGCGTGCGGTAATTCCGGCTCGTCATCGGGCACTTTCCCGATATCATGCAACAATCCGGCGCGTTTGGCCCATTTGGGGTTCAGGCCCAGTTCCGAGGCCATGATGGCGCAGAGGTTAGCCACTTCGCGCGAGTGTTGCAGCAGGTTTTGTCCGTACGACGAACGGTATTTCATTTTACCGATCAGGCGGATCAGCTCGGGATGCAGTCCATGTACACCCAGGTCTATGGTTGTCCGTTTACCGGTTTCAATGATTTCATCTTCGACCTGTTTTTTCACTTTTGAAACCACTTCCTCGATACGGGCCGGGTGAATACGTCCGTCGGTTACCAACTGATGCAGGGCCAAACGGGCAATTTCGCGGCGAACCGGATCAAAGCCGGACAGAACAATCGCTTCGGGCGTATCATCAACAATAATCTCAACGCCGGTTGCTGCTTCCAGCGCGCGGATGTTACGGCCTTCGCGGCCAATGATCCGGCCTTTGATCTCGTCACTTTCAATGTGGAAAATGGTTACGGCATTTTCAATGGCCGTTTCTGTAGCTACCCGCTGAATGGTTTTAACCACTACCTTTTTCGCTTCTTTATTTGCCGTGAGCTTGGCCTCCTCCATGATCTCGTTGATGTAAGACATGGCCTCGGTTTTGGCCTCGCTTTTCAGCGATTCGACCAGCTGGGCCCGGGCTTCTTCGGCCGACAAGCCTGAAATGGCTTCCAATTGTTCCACCTGCTGACGGTGCAAACGCTCCAGTTCATCTTCTTTCTGCTGAATCATACTCATCTGAAGCGTCAGGTTTTCGCGGATGATATCCACCTCTTTCTTCTCCGTTTCAAAGTCTTTCAACTTCCGCTGGAACTCTTCTTTCCTCTGCAAATAACCGGTTTCCCTTTGTTTCAGTTTGTTTTCGAGAAGCCCGATTTTATTGTTCTTTTCGTTGATGTACTTTTCATGTTCGGCCTTAAGTTGAAGGAACTTTTCTTTGGCCTGAAGCATCTTATCTTTTTTTATCACTTCTCCTTCTGCTTCAGCTTCGCGAAGAATCTTTCTTTTCTTCCCCCGAATGGCTTTTTCCCATAAAAAATAGGAGGCTACCCCGCCACCGAGAAATCCAGAAATCACGTATAATATTATTTCCATCTTGGTTAATTGTTACTTATAATTAATAAAAAAGCCAGCATTTCAATTCAGTGTCAATACCTCAAACAAACACTGAATCAAAAGCGGGCCCGATATAGTGTATTTTATTCGTTTAATGACAAATAATCGTTCAATTGTTCGTCAAGTAGTTTTAGTTCCTCAACAAGCGGACTTTCATCTACTTTTTCTTCCATTTCCAGATTTTTCAACACAAACTGAAAAGCGGTCATCGCCAAAAAATCCTGCGCATCCTGGTTGACGTACTTTTGTTTGTATGCAAGAACGATATCATTAATCATTTTAGCAGCTTTCCGATACCTCTCCTCGTTTCTCCGTTCAATTTTTAACGGGTAAACCCTTCCGTTAATATTAATATTTATTGAAAGCTCGTCTGTCATTTATCCGATGTATCAGCTACACGTTTAATTGAGCAATACATTTATCAATTTCCCGCACTATTTTATTGATGCGTTGTTTTACCTGTTTCTTTTCGCCGTCGGATACCGATAAAACTTTTGCAACCTTTAAATCTTCATACTTTTTGACCAGGTAGTCATTTTCCGTTTTCAATCCGGCAATTTCTTTCTGCAGTTCAAACACTTGCATCTGCAGCTGTTTCTTTTCAGATTTCACGCTGTCATGCCTCTTGATTAACAGCCTGAGTTTTGCCTTGATATCTTCCAGTAAAATTTGATCCTGCTCGGTCATCACTGCATGTTTCTTGGACAAAATTAATATTTTTGCCCAAACGTTAACACGAAGATAACTTTATTTGTTGAATAGTACAGCCGCTTAAACAATTCTTATTCGCGTCAGGTTGTATTACACAACACAAAAATATACCGTTGCCATGAAACTTTGGACCCTGTTCTTCGCTGTCATACTATGCAAAATTGCATACCCGCAAGCGCCTGAAGCTGCTTATTTTGCTGATCCGGTAAAAATTCCGCTATCCTTATCCGGCAATTTCGGCGAACTGAGATCGAATCATTTCCATTCGGGCATCGATATCCGTACGGAAGGAAGGACCGGCTTACCGGTATATGCTGCTGCCGACGGCGAAGTTTCGAGAATTTTTGTTTCTCCTTCCGGCTTCGGATTAGCTTTGTATATTGATCATCCCAACGGTACGACAACCGTTTACGGACATCTTGACCGGTTGAACGACGAATTGGCCGCTTACACCAAAGCCGTTCAGTACGAAAAAGAGTCGTTTTCGGTTGATATCCCGGTCTCCAAAGGAAAATTTACGGTAAACAAAAATGAGTTGATTGCCTATAGCGGAAACAGCGGGAGTTCGGGCGGACCGCACCTGCATTTTGAAATCAGGGACACAAAAACCCAACAACCGGTAAATCCGTTGCTTAAACATTTCCGTCTTCATGACGATACCGCGCCAAAAATTCTGTCAGTGATGCTGTACCCGCTTTCCGACGACGCCCATGTTTACGGGAAAGCCGATCCGTACCGGATGGAGACTGTTTTCTACAACGGCGCCTATCACCTGAAAAACAACCCGGTGATCCCGGTTTACGGCGAGATTGGCTTCAGCCTTCAAACACTCGATTACCTGAACGGAAGCTGGAGCAAATGCGGCGTGTATTCGATCGAATTAGCCATCGATAACAAAACCGTTTACCTGTTTAAACTGGATAAACTGAGTTTTGATGAAACACGGTACCTGAACGCCCACATCGATTACGGGCACTTTCAGCGGAATAACAGGCGGCTGCACAAAAACTGGGTTGAACCGGGAAACAAACTGAACAATTACCCGGTGTTGGTGAATCGCGGAATCAGCCGTATGGACGATGGGAAAATCCACACGGTCGATTACCTCGTAAAAGATGTAAACGGCAACGAAAGCCGGTTTTCATTTAAAGTCCAATCGAAACAATCGAATGTTGGCAAAATCCAACGACCGGGCATCGCGGTAAATTACGACAAACCTCTTCATATTAACCAGGAAGGCCTGGAAGCAAATTTCAAAGCAGGTACATTTTACAGCGACTTCATCCTGGATTACCAGCTGAAACAGCCCAATAAGCTGTATTACTCGCCCATTTATAAATTACACAACGGCGAAATTCCGGTGCACCAGTATTTCGAACTGCGTATCAAAGCGGTTGATTTACCCAAACAGCTCGAAGATAAAGCGCTGATCGCGGCTGTCGATGAAAAAACCGGACAAAAATGGGCGCTTGGCGGCCAGTTCAGCCACGGATGGGTCGAGGCTAGCATCCGTCAACTGGGCAGCTTTGCGGTCGTAACTGATACGATTCCTCCCGTGATCAAACCAATTAACATCCAGAACCGGAGTATCATCACCGACAAAAATAAAATCAGTTTCATCATCAGCGACGACTTTTCGGGAATTTCAAGTTATCGCGGAGAGATTGACGGGCAATGGGTGTTGTTTGAATACGATGCAAAAAATAATCTGCTGGAATACCGCTTCGATTCGTCACGAATGGCATTCAACAAAAAACATCAGCTCAAATTGGTGGTCAGCGACGCGAAAAATAACCAAACCACCTATGAAGCCGGTTTTTATCGCTGATTTTCCCGGAATAAAGGAAAGTTGATTTTGTTTAAAAGTATTGAACGGATTGAAAATATGACCTAAGATGAATTTTTCTTTCCATATTTAACAAATAATTCTCTAATTTTGTCGGTCCCGGTCAGGCTTGCATGCAACCAAAAACGGGTTATCATCTCAGGCTGAAAGACAACATCGTCCCAAACAGCAGAAATGAGATAAAGTATTTTTACCCTGCAACAAAAAGAAAAAAATGCAGTTAACTGATAGAACCATGTTCAAACAATACAACATCATGTCAAGAAAAATCATCTGTTTATTTATGCTGGTCTGGCTGTGCGGATTTTCGACCTTCACATTTGCGCAGACAGATGTAAGTTCGGTTAAGGTTGAAAAACTCTCCGATCAGCAGATCCAGCAAATCATGACTGAAATTAACTCCCGCGGGCTGACCATGGATCAGGCAGTTGAACTGGCAAAAGCAAGAGGTGCAACACAACAGCAAATTAATCAGTTGTACCAACGGATGCAAAAAATGAAACTTAGCGCTGATCCCGGTCCAGCAGGCGACCTGCAAAAACTGCCGTCCAAAACAACAGAACTGCCCGACACCACCAGTAAGGTCGATTCGACCGATCAGCTTAAAAAAAATTTAAAAGAGGTGTCGCTGAAGAATCAAAAAATTTTTGGATACCAGTTGTTTAACCAGGAAAACCTGAGCTTCGAACCATCGGTCAACATCGCGGTTCCTGCCGATTATGTATTGGGTATCGGCGACGAAGTTGTAATACAGGTTTGGGGGGCCAGCCAGCAAACCTACCTGCTGCAGGTAGGCTCGAACGGCGCAGTAAACATACCTGACCTGGGACCTGTAAATGTGGCAAACCTGAACTATTCAACGGCTAAAGACTTGCTGTTAAAAAGGCTGACCGCGATTTACAACGGCATGGCCGGCGCCCATCCAAATACCTTTGCCGATGTCAGCGTCAGCAACATGCGTTCCATAAAAGTGAATGTGATCGGCGAGGCCATTACCCCGGGGACTTATACCCTGCCCTCTACCGCATCGGCCTTTAATGCCCTGTACCTTTCCGGTGGCCCGAATGAAAACGGTTCGTTCCGGAACATCCGCGTGATCCGTGACAACAAGCTTTTTGCCGAAATTGATGTTTACGATTACCTGATCAACTTCAATACAAAAAATAACATTTCGCTGCGCGATCAGGATATCATTTACATACCGGTATACAACAAACGGGTGGAAACATTCGGCGCTTTTAAACGCCAGGCTATTTTTGAACTGAAAGAGGATGAAAATATGCAGGATTTAATCCGCTTTTCAGGAGGGTTTAACGAAGAAGCGGCTTCATCGAGATTATTAATCACCCGTTATACCGACAACCAGTACCAGTTGGTCGACCTCGAAAAAGACCATTTTGAACGTTTTGTCCTGAAAAACGGCGATCAGATCAGGTCTGAAAAAGTAATCGACCGCTTTGAAAACCGGGTCAGTATCGAGGGAGCCGTTTTCCGTCCCGGAACCTATGCCCTGGACGAAAACATGAAATTATCGCAATTAATAGGGAAAGCAGGCGGCCTGCGCGAAGATTTTTACGCCCAGCGCGGCCTGATCATCCGCCTGGATGAACAGTTATTTCCAACCACCATCCCCTTCGATTTGGGCGATCTTTTTAGCGGTCTTAACGATCCCGTCCTGAAACGCGAAGACCAGGTGGTCATCCGGGATATTTTCAGCATGGGCGAAAAGCAAACCATCCGCATTCTCGGCGAAGTGATGTTTCCCGGCGAATACGGATTTTTCCGAAATATGTCGCTCAAAGACCTGGTCTTTCTTTCGGGCGGAATGAAAGAAGCAGCCAGCGAATCCTACATTGAGGTAGCCCGCCGGAATACCAAGGAAGAAGCCAGCACCATCAACAGCAAAATGGCCTCGCTGTACCAGTTTGAGATCGACCGCGACCTGAAATTGTCTGACGACGACGGCAGCTTCCTTTTGCAGGCATTCGACCAGGTTTACATTCGTAAAGCGCCCTCCTATCAGGCCCAGAAAACCGTACAGGTTACCGGCGAAGTTCAGTTCCCCGGCGAATACAGCATCAGCGATAAAAACGAACGTATCTCCGATTTAATCAACCGGGCCGGCGGATTAACGCCTTATGCATTCACGGGCGGAGCAAAACTGCGGCGGAGGATTGACGAACAATACCGGAGCCAGCTCGATGTCATCCAGCGAATGAAAGAAGCCCGCGATTCAACCATACAAATTGATATGTCGGCCAATTATGAAAACCTCGAATTAAAGTTATCCCATATCTTAAGAAGTCCGGGCACTTCGTATGATTATTTTCTGAAAGAAGGCGACCAGGTTTATATTCCGATGAAATCGGAAGAAATCTGGGTGAACGGCGAAATCATGAACCCGATGGGACTTGCCTGGGAAAGAGGCAAAAACGTGAAATACTACATTAACCGCAGCGGCGGATTTAGCGCGGACGCCAAGAAAAATAAAATTTACGTGGTGTACAGCAACGGAACGACAGACGTTACCCGGAGTTTCATCGTGAAAAAATACCCGCAGGTAGAACCAGGCAGCCAAATTGTTATTCCTGCAAAACCCGAACGAAAGACAACCGACAATACCGCCAAATGGCTGGCTATAACAAGCGCCCTGTCGTCTCTGGCAGTAGCCATGGCTGCTGTTCTCCGGTAAACCGGCGAGGCGATTCAGACAGTGTAAAGGAATTTTAACTGAATAATCATGGAAAAACCAAATACGATACCGCAATCATCCAAGCCCGTAGCCGACGATGAAATTGATCTGATTGCCCTGACCAAAAACCTGTGGAACGGACGACGGACCGTTATAAAATATACCCTCCTTGGCGTTTTTCTTGGTTTGCTAATCGCGCTCCTGTCGCCCAATAAGTTCACCGTGACCACGACCTTTGTACCTCAAACCGCCAATAATCAATCGTCCAAACTTGGCGGCCTTTCTTCGCTGGCGGCCATGGCCGGGTTTAACCTGAACAATATGGGAACTTCGGAGGCGCTCTCGCCGGTGATTTACCCGCGAATACTGAATTCACTTCCTTTTCAACTCGAACTGATGAATAGCCCCTTCAATTGCCCGGGTGTAGACCATCCAGTGAGCTTGTTCGAATATTATTCAGAATATGATAAAGGCGGCGTTTTGGGAAATATAAAAAAATACACCTTGGGGCTGCCCTGGCTGATCATCAAAGCAATTAAATCTGAGCCTGAACCGGCAGAAAAATTGGCTTCAGCAGGCGCTTTATTATCGCTGAACAAAGATCAGGAGGAAATTCGAAAAATGCTGGATGAAAAAATCAGCCTGAGCCTGAACGATAAGGAAGGTTATTTGTCACTGAGCGCCACCTTTCACGATGCGGCCCTGGCGGCCCAGGTTGCCAACAAAGCACAGGCGATGTTGCAGCAATACATTACAAAATACAAAATTGAAAAAGCTGAAGACCAGCTGCGCTTCATTCAGGACCGCTATAATGAGAAAAAAGCTGAATTTGAAGCCGTCCAACGGCAGCTGGCGCTTTTCCGCGACCGCAATAAAAATGTTTCAACAGCCATTGCCCAAACCGAGGAAGAACAACTGCTCAGCCAGTACAACATTGCTTATTCGGTTTTTTCAGAACTGGCCAAACAACTTGAACAGGCACAAATTCAGGTAAAAGAAGATACGCCCATTTTAACCGTGATTGACCCGGTACGCATTCCAACAGAGAAATCAGCGCCCAAACGCTCGATGATCCTGTTTATCTGGACTTTTCTGGGGGCCATTACCGGCACCGGGCTGGTGTTTGCAAAACAATACCTGGGCCTGATTAAAGAAAAATGGAGCGAACAATAAGAGGACAACGGGTGTTGATAACCCCGAACCCATTAAATCCCGAAAAGATCTCTGACCGAAACCCGCATAACAAATCAGTAGAAACCATTTATGCAAACCAGGATGAATTCGTCGTCAGAGATCATAAAAATCCGTTTACAGAATCAGCAAATTGCCTGTTCGGGGTTTAAAACAGCCAAAGAACTGGTCGGTTTTATGGGCGCTATGCAGGCGCAGGATTACGCGATGGTCAAGTGGGCCGTTGGCATTCGGTTGCCTGATGCCACCATCCACTCAGTAGAAGACAGCATTAATCACGGAGAACTGATCCGCACCCACCTGCTCCGGCCTACCTGGCACCTGGTTTCGGCCAACGACATCCATTGGATCCTAGAGCTAACAGCCCCGCAAATCAAATCGAAAATGAAGTCGCGCCATAAAGAGCTGGAACTCAATGACGCAATCATCGCGAAATGCTGCAAAATTATCGAAAATACGCTGACTGAACACCAATCATTGTCACGCGAAGAACTCATTGCCGAACTGACCCGACATCAAATCAAAACGTCGGATAACAACCGGGCTGCCCATATTCTTCTTTCGGCCGAATTAGACGGATTAATTTGCAACGGCGCTAACAACGAAAACAAAACAACCTATTCCCTCCTCCGAAAGAGGGTTCCGAAAACGAAGCCGTTTGACCGGAATGAAGCCATTGCCGCGCTTACCGAAAAATACTTCTTAAGCCACGGGCCTGCCACAACCGACGATTTCATCTGGTGGTCGGGCTTACCTGTTAAAGATGCCAGGAGCGGAATCGAGATGCTCAACAATCATCTCATTCCCGAAACCATTCACTCACAGCGTTACTGGCTTCATCAATCAGCAGCTCATTTTGAAACCACCGAAAACCTGGCCTGTTTACTGCCTGCTTACGACGAGTTTATCATCAGCTATAAAGACCGGAGCGCCATCCTCGCCTCGCCCGAACAGGGAAAAGTTATTTCGTCAAACGGACTTTTTAAACCCGTAATTCTCGTCAACGGGCAGGTTGCCGGTTTGTGGAAAAGAACGATAAAGAAAAATAAAGCCATTATTGAAACCGAACTTTTCCGCCCCCTTCGTTCGGGTGAACGGGAACTGGTTGAACAATCGGCCAGGCTGTTTGCCAGGTTCATCGCGAAAGAGGCGGAAATCAGATTCAATTAAGTGACTTTTCTTCCTCCTGGAAATGCAGGTTCCGCGAATCTTCGCCACTCACCAGGACCAAATCCCCGGTATTTCCCTTTGCACTAAAACCGGTGAATGTCATGTTCGTTGTTTTATATACCGAAACGGCATGTTCGCTGTCAAGCTCGAGGTGAATCCGATTCGCCTGAATATTATCGGCAAACTGGCTGAAAATTCCTTCTTTTGATTTAATGTGTACATTTTCAAGGTGTATCCCGGTCACCGGCATTTCAGGAAGCCCGCGGATGAACAGGGCAACCTGGGCGCCGTCGCAGACAATATTCTTAAAATAGATATTCCTGAACGCCGGCGTTTCTTCGGTCACCGGGGCTGGTTCAATCAACAGTTCACCGGTTAAAGGATCTTCCGACGGCGACTTGGAAGCATAGAACAGATTAAAGCGGATCGCTTCAGTCGGAATATTTGACATCCGTATATTCTCCATATAAATATCTTCGACCACCCCGCCCCGTCCGCGTGTGCTTTTGAACCGAAGGCCGCAGTCCGTGCCAATAAAGGTGCAGTTAGTCACGAACATTTTGCGCACACCTCCCGACATCTCGCTGCCGACAACAAAACCGCCATGTCCATGATACACCACACAATCGCGGATAATAAACAGCTCAGTCGGCATTCCGCGTTCACGGCCTTGCTTATCTTTACCCGATTTGATACAGATCGCATCGTCACCCACGTCAAAACTGCAATTTTCGACGATCCCGATCCGGCAGGATTCCAAATCCAGCCCATCGCCGTTTTGTGAATACCAGGGGTTACGGATGGTCAGATTTCGCAAAGTAATGTGTTCGCACATCAGCGGGTTAACATTCCAGGCCGGCGAGTTTTGGAAGGTGACTCCTTCGAGCAGCACTTTGCGACAGTTTACCAGGCTTACCATGACCGGACGCAGGTAATGCCTGAACGGGGCCATATTTTCGATGGTTTGTTCTTCCGGGAGCAATTCCCGGCGCTCATTTCCGATAAACGAACCTTCGGACGGATACCAGCGATTATCGTTATGCACAATTCCTCCTGAAGCCACCAGCTTCTTCCACTGGCCATCCGTCAGTTTTTCCCGTTTTACCTGACGCCAGTACTGACCATTTCCATCGATGATGCCCTGCCCGGTAACTGCTACATTTTCCAGATTTCTTCCTGTTAAGGGAGATTGACAACGTATCGCACGCACCCCTTCGTAAAATGATTCGACCAGGGGATATTCTTCTACATCGCCGGTGAATTGAATCAAGGCTCCGCTCTGCAGGTGCAGGTTAACATGACTTTTCAGGGTGATCGGGCCCGTCAGCCACAATCCGCCCGGGACCAGCACCACTCCCCCTCCGGCCTGCGCACAGGCATCGATGGCTGCCGCAAAAGCGCCGGTATTTAATACCGTCCCGTTATCTAACGCACCGTAATCAACAATATTAAAGGTATCGGCACGAAACGCCGGTGTCTCCACCTTGGGCATATCAAACGGCAAGTCAGGATCCGACTGCTTCTCCCTCAACTCGGGGTTACAGGCTGTAAAAAAAACCAACAGGCACTGCATCAGAAATAAAAACGTAATTTTTCTCATACAATCAACGATTAATCTGTACTTTATAATTTCTTTTCGCTAAATCCGTCATCCCGAATCAGGGACGCCAGTTATCCGTGGCCGGGTATTGATTTCCGGCTTTAAAAATCTGCTCAAGACGATACGATTTCAACTCCTTTTTGCGGAGCTGATGCGACCATTCCACCCGCTCGTTAGCAAATGCGCCTGCTCCTGTACTTCCGTATTCGGCATAAAAAGCAGTCTGGTCGCGGCCTGTTCCCGACCAATTGGCCCATCCGCCGGGTAAAATATGCGCTCCCATTTCGCAATTCAGAAAAACCACCTTGGCGTAATCGCGCCAGGGACGCCCCAGGTAAACCCGATCGACTCCCGGATCTGCCCTTAGCGTGCAATTCATAAATACAAAACCAAAGGGCCTTCCTTTTGGAGTACTGGCAGCAGTGATGTACGAATTGCTTTTACTGTGAATGGTGCATGAATCAAACACGACGGTGGCTTCGCCAAACAGGAAGTCGGTCGTTCCTTCGATATAACAGCGACTAAAATACTGGCGGCTTTTTTCGCCGGCACCGTAAAAGGTATCCTGATGCCCGGTAATGCGGCAGTTGCGAAACTGGCAACGATCACCTTCCACATGCAGGGCTACCGCCTGCCCGACCGGCCCGGCTGTATTTTCAATGGTCAGGTTTTCGGCCACAAAATCATTGGCCTCTACCTTTAAGGTATAGGTATGAAAGGTACTGTTGCGTCCAAGTCCGATTTTTGTAAAATGATCGTCATAGGTAATGATGGTCCATTCAACGCTTTCGCCCTTTAATGTGAGCAAGGGGTTCCACGAATAGACCCGCACTTTTTCCTGATAAACGCCGTTTTTGATAAAAATGGTGATCCGGCTGTCGGGATAGGCCTTGGCGGCATTCACCGCCTCCTGTATCGTTTGATAATCTCCGGAACCATCGGCAGCGACCACCAGCTCATATGCAACCTGGCCAACCGCAGGTCTGGTAAAAAGAGTCAGCAACAAGCTGACAAATACGATTGATTTCATTGAAAACATTGGGTTCATCCGTTAATTAATTTTTAGTCAGTCACCTTTTGTTTAAGCCCATTACCCCTTCAACCAATCCGTTTAAATATACCTCGAGGTTGGTATATTCCCGGTTTAAACCGTATTGAGGGCCGTCAGCAGCATCTTTCGGGTTCAATCCGTTCTTTTTTTCCCAGGCATCAGGCATACCGTCACGGTCCCGATCTTTGAGAGCAGGCAATGATTTCAACTCAGGCCACCCGCCTACATCTTCCTGCGAATCAATGATACCGGGTTTTTGACTGTATGCTCCCATATAAGTACCTGTTCCGTCTTTCACCTCCGAAACAATCCGCTTGTCCACCGCATCGCGTACCAGGCTGGCGCCGGCCGATCCGAGCACGGAACGGTATGCTTCTTCGGCCGTTTGTTCAACAATCGGCACAAAAAAGAACGGAGCTGTAGCTTTTACTTCTTCCAACACGGCGCCCTCATCCAGATCAACCCCGCCATTCCAGTTATCGGCGGTAACCAGCTTATCTCCTTCGACAACGTTCCCGTCAATATAAAACTGACCAAATGGGAACCGCTCCGACGACCGGAATACATTGAATATACGGCTTTTTGTTTTTTCCGATGTTGCCGGTCCCGGCTTATAGTAGTTTGCGACCAGGTTGTGCATTCCCCGTTCACCGGCATAAACGCTGTTGCTTCCCCAGTTGTAAATGACGTTATTTCGGAAATCGACCAGATCGGTCCAGGGCACGTTGTAGCGGGCCCCGTTAAACCGGGGATTACGGCTGGTATTGTGTGCAAACAGGTTGTGATGAAAGCTTACGGTATCGCCTCCCCAGATGCCGCCGTAACCATGTTCCCCTTTCTCGTGTACCGAGCTGTTCAGGCTCTCTGAAATCATGCACCACTGGATGGTGGATTGATGCAGTTCGTACAACGAAGCGCACTCATCAGTCGCCCAGCTAAAACTACAGTGGTCGATGAGGATGTTGCACTGGTTCCGGCAACTCAGGGCGTCGCCCTGCACCTTATTGATGTCGCCCAGGCGAAAGCGCATAAACCGGACGATCACGTTGTCGGCTTTAATGATCACCGGGTATCCTTTTATACAAATACCATCGCCCGGGGCAGCTTGTCCGGCAATGGTCAGATGATCTTCCTTAATTTCAAGCTCCGATTTCAGTTCGATGGTCCCGGATACACGGAACACGATGGTAAGGGGCCCTTTTTGCTTCAGCGCTTCCCGCAAACTTCCCTGGCCGGAGTCGTTCAGGTTGGTTACTTCGGCGACTTTTCCACCACGGCCGCCGGTAGCGAACTTACCGGCGCCCTCAGCGCCCGGAAAAGCAAGCGCCTTGTTTTCTTTTCCTGCAACGACAGGAGTTGACGCATGCAACAGATCCCCGAAAGAAAGACAGATGAATAATAAAAGCGTAATAAACAGTTGGTTTGATTTCATACGACTGGTTTGGTTGAATACAGGTGTAAAATTACTGCATCGCACACAACAAGCCGATTACAAATTGATGTATGAACGGGGGTATTTTGCCGGAAATTGCAAATTACCGGGAAAGCAAAGCATCCCATACAGGATAGATATAAGAAGCTATTTTTGATTCGCATTATACATAAAAAGAATGCCCCGAAGGGCACTCTTTTTATGTTATTCAAATTAAATCTCCGGCGAACTAGTCTACTTCATAACCCGGATTTTGTGTCAATTCTGCATCTTTATTCAAACGAATTTCAGACAGTGGAACAGGCAACAACGCATTGTAATCCTGAAATCCTGTAATTATTTTATTTGCAGGCGATGCATCGCCATTCATCGGAATCCGATCTTTGAGTTCACCTGTACGTACAAGTGTCATTCGCCGATTTTCCTCTCCAATGAGTTCGCGGGCACGTTCATCGAGTATAAAGTCGATATTAATATCACTTGCACTTACCTTACCTAAGGTTGCATCGCCGCTCTTATCACGGGCCGTCATAAAAGCACGATCCCGCAATACATTAATATCATCAGCTGCACCGGAAGTATTCCCCTGGCGGAAACGGGCTTCGGCCCGCAACAGGTAAGTTTCACCCAAACGCATTACCGGCCAGTCTTTCACGATTGCATAACCAAAATCATCAGTAGGATCGTAACCTCCCCATTTTGTGCAGTAAGGGTACCAAACTTCAAGACTGTCGCTTCTGAAAGGAATAGCCCGGTCTCCTGTTTTGATCGTAATAATCTGAACTGCATCAGCTGCGTCTTTAGCTACGCGGAACCCATCAGCGTCAATTCCGATTTCTTCACTATAGCCAGGTTTGTTATAATTGGTGGTACGGCGAATGTTGAAGTTACTGTTTCGAATATCTCCATCCAAGCCTTCCCAAACCGTATATTTCATAAAATTGCTCAAGCGAAGACGTCCGTTCCCGCGACCTCCAAGCGAATCAGCATTTACCATACCAGACCATTTGTGATAAGCGGGTTGCCATACGCGACGGTGTTGCGGATTATCAATCGTACCACCGGCAACTTCCCGGTTGTATTCCACCTCAAAGCTCCATATAGTCTCGGTATTACCCTGTGAGCGACGTTGGTTTCCCCAACGAAACATATCCCGGTAATAATCTCCGCCTTCAGCAAGATATTTACCGTAACGAGCTTTTATTAATGAATATTTACCGCTCGTGATAATATCACTCGCTGCCTGTTCGGCTTTGATAAAATAGGCATTATCTCTCATTCCTATACGCAGGTATGCCTCTGCAGACAGTTGCCGGGCCATATCCTTGTTAATCCGGCTTTGGTTAGCGGTTTGTCCGACCTCAGGTAAATTGGCAATGGCATAAGTAAGGTCTTCTTCTATCAGTTGATCCACCTCTGCTACGTTCTGACGAGTGAAGTCAAGTTTCGGTGTAGCAACTGGTTCTTTTACAAGAGGAACATTACCCCAGAATGTTACCAACGTGTTATAAGCATATGCCCTGAAAAATTTTGCTTCAGCAACTGCCGGTTTATTATTTTCTTCGCCGAGAGCCGATATAATCAGGTTAGCATGGTTGATAAAGTCGTAACATTTTCGCCACAACCAGGCTACACCACTATTTTCAGCATTCAAGTCGGCATATTGGTAGAAAGGATTTTCTACACCCTGCGTCGCCCCTGCACTACATACGTCTGTCCCTATTTGCCAGCATGAAAGGAAACCCTGCTGACTGCTCCAGCCCCAAAGCTCGGCATAAGTGCGGTGTAATCCTAAAACCTGTGCTTCAATGGTTGCATCGTCGGTGTGCCCTGTACTATAGTAAGAATACGGTGATTCATCTAAAAAGCTGTCTTTACAGGAGCTTGCCAGCAAACTCAAGACAGTAAGAGTAACGAATATATAATTATATTTCTTCATGATTTCTACAATGTTAAATTAATACCAAAAATGAAGCTGCGTACAACAGGGTAATTAATAGACCAATCCACGGTACTACTTTCAGACCAACCGCGTTGGAGATCCCGGGCTTCAGGATCCCATCCAATCCAGTTTGTAAACGTATAGAGGTTGCGTCCGCTTAAATAAAGCTGCAGACCATTAATGCCTATTTTGCTTATTGCAGACGTCGGCAAATTATAGCTTAATATAATATCTTTAATCCGGGTATAACTTGCATCCTTGGGGAATCCGTAACCGTGGCTGTTGGAATGGTTGCCCAGCGAACGCCATTCGTTACTTTTGTTTTCCGGTGTCCAGTAATCTACTTCGGCAGGACCGTTTCTTCGTCCAAGCTCATCCGAAGCCGCTCCAATTTGGGAGTTATTCCGTAGAGCACCCTGAACGGTAGTGATAAAAATACTCAAACTGAAATTTTTATAACTAAAAGTGTTGGTTATACCACCTGTCCATTTTGGATCTGTTTGCCCCAAAATACTACGGTCGTTATCGTCAACTTTCCCATCTGGAACCCCACCGGGACCACTGATATCAGCAAGTTTCAGGTCTCCGGCCAATGCAGTAGGGTCCCAATTACTATGCAAACCCGCTGCAATTTCATCTTCCTGCCAGATGCCAACTTTGGTATAATCGTATATGACACCAACAGGATGCCCTATAAACCAACGGTTACCCAAATCATCCTTACCATCCCCGTAAAGATCAACAATTTTATTCTTATTGCGGGCAAACACAAGCGTAGTCCCCCATGTAAAATCTTTGGTAACAACATTTTTTGAGTTGATTGTAAACTCAACACCTGTATTTTTAGTTTTACCAATATTGGCATAAACATCAACATAACCTGTTATTTGCGGTACACTTCGCTGGAGTAAAAGATCTGAGGTTCTGGTTGAATAAACATCAAGTGAACCATTTACACGATTGTTCCAGAATCCAAAATCGAGACCTGTATTAAAACCTTTGGTTGTTTCCCACGAAAGATCTTTATTCCCCATACGAGTTTGTACTTTAAGTGTGGTTTGGGATTTACCTCCCATTGCTAACGAATTGGAATCCATTTTAAAGAGGCTTTGATAAACACCAATTGCTTCATTACCGGATTTTCCGTATGACAGACGCAATTTCAGATTATTGACCACGTTATTGTGCGGTTTCATAAAACCTTCATTTGCAATATTCCAGCCCACAGCAAATGAAGGAAATATTGCATATTTGTTATTATCGCCAAAAACCGAAGCACCATCCCGACGTACGGTTGCCGTAAACAAATAACGGCTGTCATAAGAATAATTCAGACGCCCCATCTGCGAAAGTGAACTGTATTCATCAGCGAAAGAAGAAGCTGTTTGTGTTGAAGCGGCTCCGAGTTTACCCCAACCAAGATCATCATTCGGAAAGACACTTCCTGTCGCTATTGCTTCCTGATAATATTTATTTTTGGCAGCATACAAACCGGTAAAATCAAAATGATGCTTGTTTATGTCTTTTGAATATGACAGAATATTTTCAATTGTATATGTCTGCGTTTCACGATTAACTATTCTACCCCAGCCGGTCATATTGAATACCGATTTTCCCTCATACTCATTGGTGCGATAAGGAACAAAACTGTAACCGGCATTGAATTTATATTTTAGTCCGGACAGCGGGGCCCATATTTCACCGAAATTCATTTCTGCATATCCGTTTACCGATATATTGAACTGACGGCGTTCAGGATCCAGTGTTGTTGGAAGCAACGGGTTTGCCCACAAAGTTTCAGAATACATCGGATAATGTGTCAGGGAACCATCCTCTTCGTACATTCTGGCGTATGGACTCATAGCTGCAGCATTCACAAGATTTGCCCGACCTCCGTCACGATTGTGAGATACAATAAAAGTAGAAGTTCCGACAGTGAGATATTTGGTTACATCAACATCGGCATTTGTACGGAATGAATAACGTTTATAATTGTACCCCTTAACAACACCTTTCTGATCCATATAATCCGTTGAAATAAAATACCTTGAATATTCACTTCCACCGGTAATACTAATGTTATGGTTCTGAATGATACCGGTTTGTGTGACAGCGTCAATCCAATCAGTAGTTTTTCCGTTCGTATAATTGTCATACTCATATTCATACCTCACAGGACCTCCGTTATACAAGCTTGAGTTCTGTATGCGGGCGTACTCAGCATAACGTTCCAATATTTGTTCCGGAGAACCTGGATCAAGAATGTGGGCAATTTCCTCGACTCCTCCATAACCACTATAGCGAATAACCGGCTTGCCGGACTTACCACGTTTCGTTGTAATAAGTATTACGCCATTGGAGCCATTAACACCGTAAATTGCAACGGCAGAAGGATCCTTGAGAATCTCCATCGATTCGATGTCATTTGGATTAATATCGTTAATCGACCCTCCCGTTTTACTCAACGGAATACCATCTACGACAACATATGGTTCTGTGCTTGAAGAAATGGAATTTTTACCGCGAACCAATACCGATGGCGCGTCACCAGGAATAGAAGAAGCCTGCGAGATATTCACTCCCGCCGCAGCTCCTTGTATTGCCTGCATAACATTATTCACCGGTAACTTAGAAAGACGGTCAGATGGAATTGAAGTGACCGATCCGGTAATGTCGGAACGTTTTTGTACTCCGTAACCAACCACAACCACCTCATCTACCCCAATGGTCTCTTCCTTTAATACCACATTAAAGGCCGTTTGTGAACCAACTCCCATCTCCTGTGTTTGCATACCGATGAACGAAAACACGAGGACATCGCTGGCATTCACTCCCCCCAAGTTAAAATTTCCGTTGAGATCAGTGATCGTTCCATTGGTCGTTCCTTTGATCAACACGGTTACACCCGGTAAAGGTTCTCCCTGTGCATTGGTAACCTTTCCGTTAACAACGCCATTCTGCACCATTGTAAAGGATTTTTCCGCTCCGGAAATCAACATGATATGACGCTCCACCATTTTGTAGGTAACAGTTGTACCTGCAAATAAGGAGCGCAATACTTCGTCAATATTTTCACCGCTTACGTCCAGATTCACCCTGCGTTCAACGTCGATCCGGTTGTTGTCGTACATAAATGAGAATTGGGTTTGGTTTTCAATCTCATTCAAAATCTCTTTGATCCGGCGATCTTCAAATTTCAGTGTCAGTTTTGCATTCTGAGCAAAACCTCCGGCGAGTACCGTCAAACTCGTCGCTAATGTCAGGAATAATGTAAGCCTCATAGCTAACCAAATTTTTTTTGTACAAAGGTTGCCCAGGTACAAACACAATCGTTTTTTTTTCATAGTTTTACATGATTTGTTATGAATCTGAAATACAATCATTTTTGCGGATGGCTCGTATTTCTGATTCGGTTTAACAATAAACTTTAGAACAGGAAAGGCGGCCACCTTTCCTGTTTTTATTTTCGTTTAATTCATACGTGTCAATTTTCAATCTTAATTACTGCAATTTTCGTATTTTCATTCGCTTTTCAATCTAAACTTTCAACGGTATGGAATAGCCATTATACATTTTCGGTTGGTGTGAACTTTGGCGCACATGGCTATTTCATCCTTTTATATTTTATCATGACCTGATCACCACGGATCTCATAATCAATCGGAGTAATCACCGAAATCAGATCAAGCACTTCGCGCATACTTTCGGTTTTCACGTTAAACGTATAGTTGTGATTTTTATACAGCGACCGATCCAACGTAATTTTTACGCCATACCAGTTCTCGAGATAAGCAATAACTTCCTCAAACGGCTGATTCTCAAATATCAACATTCCATTCGTCCAGGCAATCAACGCATCTGATCTGTCAAGCGTTGAAACCTGAAACCCATCAGAACCTGCGGCTAATTGTTGCCCGGGATCCAAAAAGCTCAGAGACTCGTTTTGCTGATTCAGGACTTCGACCTTACCTTCAAACAGGCTAACCACCGACTCTTTTGCGTTTTCTTTTATATTGAAACGGGTACCGTAAACTTTCACCTGAATGTCGGACGCATGAACAATAAATGGTTTGTGTTTATTTTCAGCGACTTCGAAATAACATTCACCCTGAATATACACCTCGCGCGAATTCCCGCTAAACGAACCGGCATATTTCAGTTCCGCCCCGGAATTCAGCCAAACACGGGTACTGTCGGGCAAAATCATTTGCGTGCGTTGCCCGGCCGGAGCAATGACCTGGGTATAAGCCGCAAAAGAGGCTGAAGTTTCATCCGGTTGCAAACGAAACCAGTTTCCGGCAAAAAAAGCAATGGCAATAGCAGCGGCCACTGCCATATACCTGATCCAAAGTTGCCTCATGATTACTTTCGGGGTCGAATCAGCCGAAATCCGCCGCATCAATTCATTCCACAGTTCTTCTTTTTGAGGTTCGTACGATACAAGCCGGGGTCCGGTGAGTTTCCGAATACTCAGAATTTCGTTAAACACCCTGATATGATCGGGAGAAGCCTTGAGCCATTCCTTTACAACAAGCTCGCTTTGCTGATCTGTTTGATCTTTCAGGTAAGCGCTGATTGCCTCCCATGGTGTGTTTTGTGATTCCATAATTCAATTCAGTTAATAAGATGACGCAGGAAAATGGAATATCCCTCAACCGGAATTCGTCTTTTTTTTCGATTTTTAAAAAATGCCCCGAAGAAAAAGCCAGAATATAAAAATTTGTTTGTAATAAGGGGCTAAAGCAGATCTCAATTTTCGCAAAGCGATGCCGACATGGTTTTCCACCGTTTTGACTGAAATAGCCAATTTCTCAGCAATTTCTTTATGTGATAAGTTTTCTTCCCAGGCCAGGCGGTAAATTTGCCGGCTTTTCTCAGGCAGGGAATTAATCGCGCCTTCGATAATTTGTCTCAATTCTTGATTTTCGAGATAAAATTGTGAGTTAAAATCGACGGAAAGCTGATCTTCTTCAATTTCAAGCCGGGTAAACAATTGTTGTTTCTCGCGCCGGTAGAAACTAACAGCCCGGTTTTTTGCAGAGGTAAACAGATAAGCCCGCAACGACGAACGCAGCTCAAGCGATTCCCTTCTCTCCCATATCTGCGTAAAAACCTCCAAGGCTATTTCTTCGGCAAAGCTTTGGTTATGAAGATAGGTGAGCAAAAAATTACACAAATCCGAGAAATATGAATCAAACAAAAAGCGATATGCAGAAAGATCGCCCTGTGCAATTTTCTTCAGCACAAGCTGTTCGTCGGGGTATGTTTGAGGTTTGCCCAATTGTAGCGTTAGTTTTTGCAGCAGGTAATTTGCAAAAATATGAAAAAGCAAAAGACATGAGCAAAATCTGTTCTAAAACTATCCGGGGAAAACGTGCTGTCATCTTCTTTAAATCTCAACAGACTCTCTTCGAATAAATCATTGGTTTAAGCGCCCGATGAAATTACTCAAACCCGCGATACAGGTACAATGCTCCATACGTCCAATTGGGGCCTTTTAACTCCGGATAATTAAACCGGTCCATCATCAGCGCCACGAACCGGAAAGGATAAGCTTCGGGCAATTGAACCACATTGGGCCAGACCCTTGTTCCCGATGTTTCGTCCCAGGGAGGCAAATCCATTGATAAGGAGCCCGATTCTCTAAGATCGGGGTACGAATAAATGTAGATTTTACGGTCCTGACTGCCGGAGAAACAATAACGTTTGTCGCCAACACGCTGAACAGACGTTCCTGTCGAATTGTTTCTCACCGGACCTGCTATGCGCTGGTAGTTTTTATTCCAGTCATCCGATTCAAGCATAATGGCTTTGTAGCCGTTTCTGTTTTCGCATGCCAGCATCCGCCATTTTTGCACATCCGAATCGTACAAAACATGAGGATCTTCAAAATCGCCAACCATTCCAAACGGCGTAGCACGCATCACCGAGAAACCAAAACGGGGATCAGTTTTGCTCTCAATAGCCAGCAATTGCTTTTTTTCATCCGGATTGGCGTAGGCGCTGAAACCGGTCGTCAGTCCACGCCAGCATTTTTCATTCCGATCGTAAAAGATGTGCGATGCCACCTCGTTCCGAAGCATATCATCTCCACGGTCGAACAAAATAACCCCCTCAAACCGAAGGTCGAACACGGTGGGATTCAAACTGAAAACCCCCTGAATATGATGTGGCAACGCGCGGCCCCGGATGCTCATGGTGTACCATAATCGCCCCTGATCGAGCAACGGTTCACCGTCTTCGTAGGTGATGGCCCTGATGTCGGCTAATCCCATCCCGGAGTTCAGCGCCGATTCAACTTGATTCACACATACACTGCCTGAACTTATGGCCAGGTACAAATTTGACTGGAATGACTGCATGTACTGCTTTTTCCGCAAATCGACAAATTGTGCAAAATCGGATTGTGCGACGGGTACCGGCAAGCCGTCGTTCTGAATGAACAAGGCAAACCCGCTCCCGAGCATTTGCAGGATAATCTTTCCTTCGATATTATTCAGGCCATTACTGTTTGTAAGTATCGTTCCGCTTATAATTTCCCTGGAATCTTTAACATACTTTTGGGTTGCATCCAGAATTTGCTGGTCGTTATACCGAAGTGTGACAAAAAACTGTTCTGTTTTGGTTGGATTGGAAAATTCGAAGCCCATTTCGCCCTGCCCCCTGCACAATTCCAGGTCGATGGTATAGGTGGCAAACGGATTAAACCCGCCAAACCAAAAGGAGGTTTTTGATTCTTCGCCCGACATTACCAGCAACTGATTATTTTTTACCTGAATATCGGGGTGAAACCCGGAATAAAATGTCGTGGGGTACATGGCAGACATCCCGATGATTTCCGCCGGGTATAAACCAGCCAGAAGTATTTTCTGGTTGTCATCGAAGATAAACCTTCGCACTCCCTGCCGCACAAATTTAATTTGACCGGGAGACAGGTTTGTTTGGGCGCTTGCTCCTCCAACCAACAACAAAACAAAAAAAAGCAACCCCCAAATAGATGATCCAATTATCGATTTCATTTTCTCTTGTCTCATTCCTTATTTATTTGCAGTTGACAGCCCGAAATTGTTGTAATGAACGTGAGCATTGCAAGATCGGAAACCAATTTTTCCGTTAATAAATGGGTCACTGTCAGTATAATCAATCTTTGGTGCAGCAAATTTAGAAAAATTAAACCACGATTGCTCTTGACCGGCCGTTTTCAGCCTGCTCAATACCTCGCTGAAAGAACCCTTTGAGTATACAGAAATTAATACCCGGGAATCTTGGGGATGGAGATCCTCCCCCGGGGGAAAAGCCTCCCAACTTTGGGTAAAAGCTTTCCAACCAGGGGGAGTATCCCGCGAACCAGCCATTTTGTAAAAAAAGAAAAGAAAAAAGACCTGATGCCGACACGAGTGTTTCGACTGATTATTTATACGGGATCTGAACTTGATTTCGGGCAAAAAAAAGCAGGAAAAATTTCCTACCTCTTTCATCTTGGGTTAGTCACTTCCTCATTTTTCTGATTTCTTTAACCAGATTATGATTTTTACCAAGCAAACCGGTAATCAGTTCAACAGCGTTCGAAGCGTGGCTGTACGCAAGGTTGAGAGTTCTCCGGGCTTCGGTTAGATTGGCCATAATTGTATGTTTTTTGGTTTGTGAATGAAATACTTAAATTTCTTAATTAAACGAATAAAGATCATCCGCTAAAAATTATTTTAAGCAATATATTACCTTTATTGTTAAATGTCAATATGTTTATTAGCATATTTAATCCCAAACCACCCCGTCTTTTGCTCCGCAAAATACACTCCTCTGCCAAGAAGGAGGGGAAAAGCACAGAGCAGGCTGAACAACATAAAGCATGCAAGCGGAATACCGTCCGCGAAAATTCGTTGAACGAAGCAAACAAAACCCTTTCGGACGGAATGGCGCCGCGTCATTTTGGATACAAAACCCCACCCCTTTTTCGTCCGAAGAGAGAACATTTCTTTTATGAACGGCATCGCGCGGACGATTTTCTTTTTTCACACGTCAACCCGGGACGCCACTCCTTCGTCGTTTTGCCCCGGGCTACCCATATTTGTCCCATACAGGGCCAGAAAAACAGATCGCTTGTTTTGATGTATAAAGAGCCGCTCAAAAGGGATGGCCGTGGAGGACTCCACATCAAACGATTTAGAAAGACGCTCATCATAGGAAGCAAATATTCTAAAAGCGATTTCCCTGATTTATAAACTCCCGAGATTTTAAGTAAAAAAAGAAATTAGTACCTTGCCCGGATAAAACCGGTTTGTTTGCGGGCCCCGGATGCCAGAAAAACCGGTCATGGGTTTAGGGAAGTGATAATATTCAGAAAAATGAACTGACGATGATACCAGCAAACATATTCAGCCTAAAGTTACCACTGGAAGATCCGGTGCTGATTTTTACCCTGATACTCTTTATCATTCTTTTTTCGCCTATTCTGCTAAACAGGATCCGTATCCCACATTTAATTGTATTGATTCTGGCCGGGGCCATCATTGGGCCCAATGGGTTCAACCTGCTGCTAAGAGACAGCAGCGTGGTTTTGTTCGGCACCGTGGGCTTGCTGTATATCATGTTCCTGGCAGGCATCGAAATTGATTTGGCCGAATTCAAAAAAAACAGCGGGAAAAGCCTGGTATTTGGCATGTTCACCTTTCTCATCCCGATGGGATTAGGCATTGTCGCCGGAATTTATATCCTCCGTTTTTCAGTACTAACCTCGGTGTTGTTAGCCAGTATGTTTGCTTCGCATACGCTCATTGCCTACCCGATTGTCAGCAAACTGGGAGTTGTGAAAAACCGGGTGGTGAGTTTTGTTGTTGGCGGAACGATGATCACCGATACCCTGGCTCTGTTGGTGTTGGCCGTGATCGTAGGCATGTCAACCGGAACAATCGATAATCATTTCTGGATCAGGCTGAGTCTGTCGATTATCGTTTTCGGTTTGATCGTGATGCTCGGCTTCCCGATCGTTGGCAGGTGGTTTTTCAAACGTTTCGACGATAACATCTCGCAATATATTTTTGTGTTGGGCATGGTGTTCCTGGGCGCGTTCCTGGCCGAAGTTGCCGGTATTGAAGCAATTATCGGGGCCTTTTTGGCAGGTTTGTCGCTCAACCGGCTGATTCCGCAAACATCTCCCCTGATGAACCGGATCGAGTTTATCGGAAATGCGCTTTTTATCCCTTTCTTTTTGATTGGCGTTGGTATGCTGGTCGATTTCAAAGCCTTTTTTAAAGACCTCGAGACCATCCTGGTGGCGATAACGATGACCGTGGTAGCCATTGTCGCCAAGTTTGCAGCCGCCTGGATCACCCAGAAAACATACAGATACAACACCAATGAGCGCCGGTTAATCTTCGGGCTCAGCTCGGCACAGGCGGCGGCTACCCTGGCGGCTATTTTGGTCGGGTATAACGTGATTCTTGGTGAAACCGAAACCGGCGAACCCATCCGCCTGTTAAACGAAAGTGTGTTGAACGGGACCATCCTGATGATCCTGGTTACCTGCACCGTCGCGTCATTCGTCACCCAAAAAGGAGCGCAAAACCTGGCCAGGACTGAAACAGATTCGGAAGGAGAAAAGCACGACACCGAAGAACGGATCCTGATCCCGCTGAGCAACGTTGCCAATGTGGATGAACTGGTTCACCTAAGCACAACCATAAAAACAAAAAAACAAAAAGGGAAACTGGTTGCCCTTAACATCATCACCAGCGGGCAGGTGAACGAGAAAACGGAGAAAGAAGCCCGGAAAATGACCGAACAGGCTGTTAAAACAGCCGCAGCTTCCGATCATCTTATGGAGCCGCTGATCCGCTACGACCTGAATGTGGTCAACGGGATCTCTGCCGTGGTGAAAGAACAAAAAATCACCGACCTGGTTATCGGGCTGCACGAGAAAAAAGGGATTTCTGATTCATTTTTGGGCAACCTCACCGAGGGTGTCCTGACCAAATGCAATACAACCACCTTAATTTACAAACCCCACCAGCCCCTGTCCACCATCAAACGATATGTGATTGCCGTTCCGGAAAATGCCGAGAAAGAATACGGCTTTTTCTTCTGGCTGCTGCGTATTTGGAACATCGGAATCAATACCGGGGCCAAACTGGTTTTTTATGCTTCGGAAAACACCGGCGCGTTTATGAAACAAATGCAGGAACAACACAGCATCGATGTTGATTTTAACCTTTTTACCGACTGGGACGACTTCCTGATCCTGAGCCGCAGCGTGCGGGAAGATGATAACCTGGTAATCATCATGAGCCGGAAAATGCACCCGTCGTATAAAGAGATGATGGCCAAAATACCCGCATACCTGAATAAATATTTCCGGGAAAACAGTTATATCCTGGTTTATCCGATGCAATGGGGCGTAGCTGATTATTACGCGTTAAACCTGAATACCCCCTCGTTGATGGCTCCCCTGATGGGACAGGTAGAAAACCTGACTGATTTTAAAAACCTGGTTACAAAATTTCTTAAAAAACGAACCTGACCTGTCTTATTCTGAAACGCAGATTCGTTTCACCAAATCAAACACGTCAAACCAATTCTTATCAACCATGAACAAACTAATCACGCTCATTTTTCTTTTCGCCTCAACCCTCGCGATTGCCCAAAGTCCGGAGGTCAATTACGATGAAGCAAAAGTTCCTGAATACAAACTTCCACCGATTCTTGAGACCAAAAACGGCGTAAAAATCAAACGGGTCAGTCAATGGGAGAAAAAAAGAAAACCTGAGTTGTTGCAGCTGTTTGAGCAGGAAGTATACGGAAAAATTCCCGGCAAGCTTGAAATAACAGAGGTACGCATATTTGAAGATTCGGCCGAAGCCCTCAACGGTAAAGCCATCCGCAAACAAGTTGACCTTGTCTTCAAAAAAAATAATCGTGAATTAACCATTGGCCTGCTAATCTACCGCCCCGTCAACCAGGAAAAGGTTCCGGTTTTCCTGGCTTACAACTTTCTGGGCAACCATACCATCCTGAATGACCCCAATATCCGTCTCACCGAATCCTGGGTACGTGATAACCCCTCCCTGGGCATTGTTCACAACCAGGTTACCGAACAGTCGCGTGGAGTCAAAGAATCGCGCTGGCCCGTGGAAATGATGATTGACGCCGGTTTCGGCTTGGCAACCGCATATTACGGCGATGTTGACCCCGACCGTGATCTGTTCACCGACGGTATCCATCCGCTTTTTTACGCCGACGGGCAAACACGCCCCCGCCCCAACGAATGGGCTTCGATTGCCGCCTGGGCCTGGGGACTATCGCGAATCATGGACTACCTGGAAACCGAAGACGAGGTGAATTCGGATGAAGTGATCGTACTCGGACATTCCCGTCTGGGAAAAACAGCCTTATGGGCAGCAGCTTCGGACCCGCGTTTTGCTATGTGTATTTCCAATAATTCAGGCTGTATGGGAGCCGCCTTGTCGCGCCGGAAATTCGGCGAAACCATAGCGGCCATCAACGCCAAGATCCCGCACTGGTTTAACGGTAATTTTAAAAAATACAGCGATTACGAAGAAGAATTGCCGGTTGACCAGCACCAGTTGCTGGCCCTGATTGCGCCTCGTCCGCTATACATCGCCAGCGCTACCGAAGATTTGTGGGCCGACCCGAAAGGTGAATTCCTGTCTGCTAAACTGGCCTCAGCAGTTTACGAGCTATACGGTCTGGAAGGTTTGCCGGCCGGACAAATGCCTGACCCTGACAAACCAATATGGGGCACTGTGGGCTACCACATCCGCACCGGTCCGCACGACATTACGCCATTCGACTGGCAACAATACCTTCATTTTGCAAAAGAACAGCTGGAAAAATAAACACCGCCCCGGCAACAGGACAGAGCAGGATAATTATCAACGGGCGGTCTGCTTATTTTGAAACAGAACAAGGTAAAATTGTATGAAGAAACATTATTTTATGGCATTCGACCTGGGCGCTTCGAGCGGCCGGGCCATCCTGGGGACACTCGAAAACGATCAGTTAAGCCTCACCGAAATCCATCGGTTCACAAACCGCATGGAACGGATCAACGGTCATTTTTACTGGAATATTTTCAGTTTATTCAATGAACTGAAAACAGGCTTAAAAAAATGTATCTCCGAATATGGCATTCAACCGGAGTCAGTCGCCGTGGATACCTGGGGCGTGGATTTTGTCCACCTCGACAAAACCGGCATGATTTTGTCGCTTCCCTATGCCTACCGCGATTCGCGCACCGACACCGCCATGAACGATTTGTTTCGGCTGGTGCCAAAAGAAGAAGTTTACCGGCAAACCGGTATCCAGTTTATGCAATTCAACAGTTTGTTCCAGCTGTTTTCGATGGTGAAAGACGACAGTCCGCTGCTAAAAATAACCGATCGCATCCTCTTTATGCCCGATGCCCTGAACTACCTGTTTTCGGGCGAAGCCCGGACCGAATTTTCGATTGCCAGCACCAGCCAGATGATTAAACCCGGAAGCTGTGAATGGCAAAGCCCCTTACTCGAAAAGGCGGGTATTCCCACATCAATTTTAGGTGATATTATTTTACCCGGTCAACCCATTGGCCCCCTGACCCGCGAGATTGCCGAAGAAACAGGCTCGGCCCGGATACCGGTTATTGCCGTTGCCGGGCACGATACGGCTTCGGCCATCGCCTCGGTTCCTGCCGACGATGATAATTTTGCCTACATCAGTTCGGGCACCTGGTCAATCTTTGGCATCGAAACCCCGCGGCCGATTATCTCTGAACAAAGCTCGGCCCTGAACTTTACCAACGAAGGCGGCGTTGAAGGAACAACCCGCTTCCTGAAAAACATCATGGGCATGTGGCTGATCCAGGAGTGCCGCCGTATCTGGGCCAAAGAAATTGATTACGCCTGGACGGAAATGGTGGACATGGCCCAACAGGCAGAACCCTTCCGGTTTATGGTCGACCCCGACGATATGCGTTTTCTGAACCCGGCAGATATGCCCCAGGCAGTTTCTTCCTATTGTGAAGAAACCGGACAAGGCCGGCCAGCCACTCATGCCGAAATCATCCGCTGCATCTACGACAGCTTGGCGCTGAAATATCGCTACATCCTCGATCAGGTAAGGACCGTCAGCGACCGGCCTATTGAAAAAATTCACATAATCGGCGGCGGATCGAATAATCATTTTCTGAACCAGCTAACAGCCAATATCACCGGCTTGCCTGTTGTTGCCGGCCCAACCGAAGCAACGGCTACCGGCAATATCCTGATGCAGGCCAAAGCGCTGGGATACGTAAGTTCATTGGCAGAAATGCGCCGACTGGTCCGCAATTCGTTTAATGTGCTGAATTTTTTGCCCGAATCGGATGATCTTTGGGAGAAAGCCTATGAACGATTTTGTGAACTTCCCGGAATGAAACCGGAATAAAACCTGGTTCAAAACATTAACCCGGTTGACTGGGTTAAAAAATAACTATTTTAATGAGAGCTCGGCCAAAACAGGCAGGTGATCGGAAGGATAACACTGGTCTTTCGAGTCGGTTATTACCTCGTATTTCGTGACAGTCACTTTCCGGTTGACAAAGATGTAATCAATCCGGTCTTTCAGCGGACTGTTAAAATCAAACCCGTTAAACGTGCCCTCCGGGCCGCTTGGTTCAACTTCCGATTTCTGCCGGCTGTCATTCAACCTCCGTTCGAGAATCCGGATCGGATCGGCGTCGGGGCTTGCATTAAAATCGCCGGTCAAGATTACCGGGAGCTTATCGTTATTCAATTCATGGACCTTTTTCAGGATCAGCCGGGCCGATTCTTTTCGGGCTTCTTCTCCCAGATGGTCAAAATGGGAATTGAATACCCAAAAATTTGCCCTGGTTTCATAATCTTCGAGCAACACATAGGTACACAAACGGGGCAAGGCGGCATCCCAACCTTTGCTTGGAATGTCCGGGGTTTCGGAAAGCCAGAACCATCCTTGAAGTTTCAGCTGATAACGTTGCGAATTATAAAAAATCGGCACATATTCTCCCTGGTTCACACCGTCGTCGCGTCCCACCCCTACCCAGTCATAACCGGGCATGAAAGAGGCAATATCATTAATCTGTCCCAGCAGGGCTTCCTGCAAACCAAACACATCCGGCTTACGCGAACGGAGCAATTCCACCACATCAGCCTTCCTGTTGGGCCAAACATGAATTCCGTCTCCCGGATTGTTGTACCTGATATTATAGGTCATCACTCTAATATCCAGCGCCGGGCTTATTGTACTGACAGCCAATGCACACATCATCAGAAATAATTTATTCTTCATTCGTTCTGTTTTTATACTGAACAGGAATTAGGCAACTGCACCAATCAGCTTATCGCGCTGAACTCCTTTTTTTTTCGCCTCCATCGCTGCAATAATTGAATGCCGGATAGCCGCAGGCATGTTCACCGGCAACAATCGTATGGATCTGGTCTTTGCTTCCATGCAAGACAAAATCGTAACAGAATTGCATTATTTCATCAAAATACGCGGTCATGGGCGTTCCTGCCAACGCATGGTTACCGCCGCAGGTCGTATGCAGCCAGTAAGGTTTTCCGAGCAGCCGCAGTTTTTCGGCAATGGCCTGCGACCCGTTTAATACCAGGTAGCCTGGCTTCTTCTCATCGCAATAATGATGCGAGGCCGTTCCGTAAGGCACCAGGTTATCGCAGGTTCCGTGAAAAAACATGGAAGGGATGGCCGAGTCGTCATAAATTTTTGCCGTGTCGGGAATGGCCCCGGCCATGGAAACAAGCCCGGCGTACGACACCGGTCCCGAATCGAGCCCGTAACAATAAGGCGGCTCGTAACCGGCATTTAATATCGCTTCGGCGCCGGCGCTGCTTCCCGCCAAAATAATTTGTTGCGGATCGATCCCAAACAGCTCGCGGTTCTCAATCAGAAAATAAGTGGCATCCTGGACATCTTCAACCGCTGCTGAAAAAGTAGCCAGTTTTTCGGTAGCCGGACAATCGCAACCAAACTTGGTTTCCGTATCTTTTCGGGTAAGACGGTAAGAGATGGAAACAGCCACATATCCGCGCCGGGCTACCTTCGAGCAAAAAGTCTTAATTCCTTCATTATCGCGTGTTCCCCCGGAGAATCCGCCCCCGTGAACATACAAGAGCACCGGACGCTCCTGTTCTGCGTCAAAGGCTGGCAAATAAACATCCAGCCTGAGTTGCTGGCCCGCCTTCTCGATGTAAGTGAACGTTTCAAATTCAACAGAATCAGTGATTTCTTCCAGGTAACGCTCCTGTGCAGCGAGTTTGGTAAAACCGATAGAAAGAATAAAAAGAGGATAAATTAAATACTTCATGCTTAATCTGGTGTTGGTCTGATAAGGTGTAAAACTAATCATTTGCAAATTCAGAAAAAACAAACTCACTCATTTTTAACGTCCGGGACCGGAAAGGACGAAACAATCAGCAGAAATTTGCCGGTTATTCACCCGGGGCCAACCGGTCCGGTATCGCTCAACGAATCACCGCCCGGGGGTTTACCGAACGGACCCCGGAATATAACATCAGCACATTGGCCAACTGAATAATTAAAACCGGGACCAGCCATGACCCGGTTTTGTCGAAAAAGAATCCCAGCAAAACCGGCCCGAATGCCGCCAGCAGATACCCCACCGACTGCACCATGCCTGAAAGTTCAGCCGCATGAAAAGAATCCCTGGCTTTGGTGCTGATAATCATGTAGGCGATACTGATACTCCCTCCGGTAGACAAGCCCACGACGGTTATACTAAGAATCAGCCAGGTATCGCTATTAAAAAACATCAGTCCACTGAAACCTGCGAGATTTAAGGACACGATGACAGCAATTGAATGCCACATCTTTTTCATTTTCAGGGCAATAATGGGAGAAAAGAAGGTGGCAGGCAAGCCAATAAACTGGACAAACAACAACATCCATCCTGCTGTCTGGTTATTCATCCCTTTGCTGTGCAGGATGGCCGGCAGCCAGGCAATCAGGCAATAAAATACAAAGGACTGCAAACCCATGAAAGCGCTCACAAACCAGGCTGTATCCGATTTCCATACCGATTGTCCGGGATGTGGTTTTTTCCGGTTTGCCTCGGTTCGGTGTTTTACCCGTACCTGGGGCAGCCACACCAACACACCGGCGACAGCCAACAGTCCCCAAACCAACAGCGTATTTTTCCAGCCCAGGCCGGCATTTTCTGTCAACGGAATACTCACCCCCGAGGCCAAACCGGCCATGCCACACATCGCAGTGGTGTAAAGGCTGGTCATCAAACCGATTTTGGTTGGAAAATCAGATTTTACGACGCTTGGAAGAAGCACGTTGATGATGGCAATACCCGATCCGATAACCAGGGTCCCCAAGTAAAGAATCGAAATATTTTCAGTATAACGAATAAATACACCTGCTGAAAGGATTACCAGGGCCACCAGCAAGGTTCGTTCATTACCCCACCGGCGACCGGCTAAAGCGACAAAAGGAGAAAACAATGCAAAGGCCATCAGCGGGATCGTCGTCAAAAATCCGGCTTCCAGGTTATTGATGCCCAGGCGGTCCTGAATCGTTGTCACCAACGGCCCCACCGAAGTGATCGCCGGACGTAAATTGAAGGCAATTAAAATGATCCCAATGATTAAGCCAAGCTGTCCGCTCTTTTGTCCCTTTTCTGTCTGAACCATGTTTTGCTTTTGATATACAGAAGCAAATAACATGAAAATCATGATGAAAGAAAAATATCTTCAATCCATCCGGAAAACTTTTTACCATTTCATAAAAGAAGGACAGCCTCAGCAAACCTGGACCACTTCCAGTTCGAGCAAATCGCCCAGTTTTTTAATTTTCGATGAAATATGGCCAAGTCCAACCGCACAGTGATGCGCCGGGCCGTACTGATTCCAGTTATTCGCAAAAGCCCGCGCCCCGATCGGAAATTTGTAACGGCTGTTGGTATTCCCGATTTCGAGAATCGGGCCGGGGATCGATTCCGCTTCGGCCACCAGGAGCAACAGTTTGCCCCGATAGCCTTCAACGACCGAAAGCAGGGTTACCGGACCATGTTTCAGACTCATCTCTACCGACAAACCCTTCCCTACCTTCCCATGAAAAACGTTCAGGGGACGTACTTTGGTTTTTCCCTCGGCAATGGCGATATGCCCGGGGCCATCGTGTCCCATCAGCACCACATCAGCATTAAAATCCATCGCGTAATATTCGGTAAACGAACCGCCTGCTCCAAAGGCATCCATGATTTTCATCGCCTGCACATTTTTCACTTCGTACTCGCCGGCAACCGGGATTCCGCGGGCAGTAAGCAGCGAGTTTCCAAGAATCATGGAGCTGATTGCTTCTTCATTTTCGGGTATTCCGGTCCCTTTATAAAAATAGGCCATCGAACCCAGCTTCTTTTCGTCAACCAATTTATCGAGCGCTACCGATGTCCGGGCGGCGCTTTCGAGGTCTTCCGGCAGACAATCTTCCTGCACATCAAATACGTGTTCAAACACACGAAGCTTTTCTTTCACCTCAGCATCTGTTACCCCGCGGCGGGCAGCGGCCAGTTGGTCAGCTTCCAGCATCTCCAGATGACCGCCAAAGGTGGCCAGCTGTAAAGTCAAATCGGTATAAATATCGAGCATGCCGCTGTAGTAATGGCCCATCAGTCCCATGCGGTTGTGCTCCATGACACCGGCCACACGGACCGCTTCAAGCCATTCCGACACTTCGTCCCAGCAAACAGGATCGTTGTGCAACATCCCGGTGATTTGGTGGAATTTGATCCCGGCGCGTTTAAAAACATTCGCAATTTCAGGAACAGGACAGGCCGCACAATGGGCCAGCCATTCGCCTGTCATCTGTTGGCGATCCCGCATTTGATTGAACCGGACATAGTCGATGGCCGGCTCGGGAGACAGGTTCAGAATGATGACCGGCACCTTTGCCCGGCGAACCACCGGCAAAACCGTTGACGACAAGGCATACGTGGTCACATATAAAAAAATCAGGTCCACATCGGCCCGGCGAAACTGATGACCGGCAGTT
The DNA here is from genome assembly GCF_049347105.1 of Gaoshiqia hydrogeniformans. Lineage (GTDB taxonomy): Bacteria > Bacteroidota > Bacteroidia > Bacteroidales > Prolixibacteraceae > Gaoshiqia > Gaoshiqia hydrogeniformans. The sequence goes on along the minus strand of NZ_CP186334.1, from coordinate 3,820,156 downwards.
TCAGCTTTTCCGGTCGTATCAACCAAACCTAAATTCACAATTTCCACCTGTGACCGCGATAACTTCTTTTCAACTTCCGAGAGGTATCCTTCCAGCCGTTCCTTTAACCCGTCGAATTGTTCCCAATATACATCGAGCCCAATTCCAAATAAACCAATTTTACTCATTCTATCTATTTCTGATTTTGTTCCTGCAATCAGGTTGTGGCAAGTTATAAACGATTTAGAATGAAATCAATTTGAAATCTGATTATAAAACTTTAAATTTTGACACCTTTTTAACTGCTAAAAACTAACTGCATGAACAAAATAAGGTCCTCCCGCGAAATTTGCTATCCGCCGGTATCGGCTACCGACCGGCAATGGGGATTGACGGTAACAACAACCGGGTATCAGGCTGTTCCTCCCAACAGCGAATATCCCACTGCGGGCCATTCGGCAGCTTATTATTTCAGTGTTGGCAACGGACGGATTCTGGATGAATACCAACTGGTATATATCGATAAGGGACGCGGGATGTTTCGTTCGTCATCGGTGAAAGAAGTTCTGCTGGAAGAAGGCAGCCTGTTTATGCTGTTCCCGAATGAATGGCACACCTACCGCCCTGACCGGGAAACAGGTTGGGGTACCTTCTGGATTGGATTTAAAGGAGAAAACATGGACCAACTGATGAAGGGGCATTTTTTTACAAAAGCGTCGCCGGTTATCCACCTCGGTTACCAGGAAAAACTGATCGGACTGTTTCAGGAAGCGCTTAACGTCGCGCGGCACGAACGTCCCGGATGCCAGCAACTGCTTGCCGGGCTGATCAGCCTCATGCTGGGAATAATTCATTACGAAAAACGGAATGAAGATATCCGAAACGACCACATGCACCGGCTTATCGGTAAGGCCCGCCTGATGATGAAAGAAAAGGTCTGGCAAAATATCTCGCCCGAACAGGTTGCCGGCGAATTGAATATGAGCTATTCCTGGTTCCGCCGTTTTTTCAGAAAATACACAGGGGTCTCACCCGGTCAGTATCTTATTCACCTGAGAATCAGGCTAGCGCGTGAACTACTGGAACAAACCGGTTTATCGGTAAAAGAAATAGCCGGGCAACTCGGGTTCGAATCAGCCGGTTATTTTTCCGTTTTTTTCAAGCGACAAACCGGCGTAGGCCCGCTGGACTACAGGAAAAGCAAACAAAAGCCGGTTTTTCGTGAGAAAATCAATATTCAGCAAGATATTGACTGATGACAGCAGCCAGTTCCGGCCCGGGAACAAGTCCTTCGTTTGTCCATTTTATATTTCCCGATTTAAACAAAATCAGGGTAGGTATGCTTTTCACTTGAAACTGATTGGCAATTAACGGGTTCTGATCAACATTTACCTTCAGGATACGGATATTTTCTTTAAAAGCAGTTTTCATGTCTTTTAAAACAGGCTGTATTTGTTTGCATGGTTGACACCAATCGGCATAAAAATCAACCAATACCGGTTTCTCCGATTTAATAATCTGTATAAAACGATTGTTCGCCCTCATTGCATTCTTTCAATATCCTTATCTCCAACACCTGTACCTTTAATTCCGTTCTGCCGGCATATCCCCGACTACCCGAAATGATCATCCACCAAAAGCGTCTGACACAAATTAAAGTTGATTAACTCCCGTAAAAAAACACAAACAGAGATTAAGACCTCTTTAGCTTTTAATCTGTATCTTCATTTTTAACAGGAAGGCGACGTATAAGTTCTTAGATTTCTTATCGATAATACTGATAACGGATAGATTTTCGCGAACAGGGGCCAAAAATTTTAGCCCGATGAGAAAAATTAAGGCCGTCTCAAACTTCATTTTGAGACGGCCTTCGATTTGGTGACCCCGGAGAGACTCGAACCCCCAACCTTCTGATCCGTAGTCAGATGCTCTATCCATTAAGCTACGGGGCCTTTGTTAAAAGCGCTGCAAATATAATACTTTTCAGATACAAATATCAAACAAAATCAACTTTTTTCAATCTTCATATTTCGCCATCTTGTCGTCAATGGTTACATCTGACTGAAATACAGTCTGTATCTTTATGTAAGTCATTAATTTTTGTGTGCCGTTTTTTTCCAGAACCTCGTGAACCCGTTTCACCAAAGCCATCACCTCATCATAGGTTCCTTCGATAACCGTTTCAAACGGGCAAACCTTATACTTTAGCCCGGATGCTCCGATTTCGGCAATCGCCAGATCAACCAGATCGTAACTGTCAATGCCTTCAGCCTGGGGCAACACCTGGAGAGCCAGGTTAATCTTGTTCTTCGTCTTCATCTTCATCTTCGTATTCGTATTCACCATCGTCATCCGAATGGTTATCCAGAAAATCCTTGATCTCCTGAACGGTCAGTTTCTTCACGTTGGTGATAATAACATCCTCGCGTAAAAAATTACCGTATTGATTACATTCGTCGATAAACGACTTAAAGATTTCCTGCAAATTTTTCTTTAAAGGAAAGAGAAACAAGCCAAAAGCAAGGCCCTCCTGAAAACTGATCTCTTCCAGTTCGCCTTCGACTTTACTTAAAAAGAACTGAAATTCGTTCGAAACAACTTTTCGTTGCGTTTCGGTAAAAGCTTCTTCAACGTCGTTTTTCATTAAAGCGATGAAGTACCTGATTGTTTTTCCTTTACCGCCAAGACCGGTTGATATAAACACCTGCTGCTCGCCCAGCAGCGAACTCTGCAAAATCATACGGCTCTCCTGCAGGGCCAACACCGCCCAGTCTCTTAAAACACCTTCATTATTTTTATGAAACCGTTCAATAATCCGAAAAGCTTCCACATGATCATGACTGGCCAGGCGTACCAACAACTGCTTTTTTTGCCCGACAGATGCGTCGGGAGCATTCAATTCCTGCTCGGCAAGGGCAAAATCGTCGATGACTTCATTGTTCCGCTTGTCTTTGGCAAAGTCAAAATATTCCATCTGAAGATCCACATCAATCTGTTCTTCCAGAATACTGAAATTATCCGGCAAAGAATCAATGGCTTCCTGTATTTTTTTTAGGTTGTTCTTTCCTTCCATGATCATTTTATAAGCATACAAAGATAAAGGAATGGTCAAAGTATAACCGGCTTTTTAGGTTTTTTTTAAGTTATATTAAAAACTTAAATATCTTTGCCTGGCTATTTTTATTTAATTTAAATTAGTATAGAGGGAATTTACAGGTGAGGCTTTCTGAAGTAAAAAATAATGAAACAGTAATCATAACCAAGGTCTTGGGACATGGTTCCTTCAGAAAAAGGATTACAGAAATGGGATTTGTGAAAGGGAAAGAGGTGAAAGTGATCAAAAACACGCCTTTTAAGGGTCCGATTGAGTATAAGATTCTGGATTACAACATCACCTTACGCCGCTCCGAAGCCAATTTAATTGAAGTCATTTCGCCCCACGAGTTTAAATCGCCTGAGGTTTCGGGTTATGAAGGCGTTATTGACAAAGAGATTCTGAAACATTCAGCCCACGAAAAGGGAAAAATCATCAATATTGCCCTGGTTGGAAACCCGAACTGCGGAAAAACTACCCTGTTTAACTTTTTATCCGGATCAAAAGAACACGTGGGCAATTACAGCGGGGTAACCATCCATGCAAAGAAAGCTACGTTTAAAAAATCCGACTACAGGTTCAACCTGGTCGACCTGCCCGGAACCTATTCGTTGACAGCCTATTCGCCCGAAGAAATATACGTACGGAAATACATCTGGAAAGAAACGCCGGACATTGTCATCAACGTGATTGACTCGTCAAACCTGGAGCGGAATTTGTTCCTGACCACCCAACTGATCGACATGGACATCAAGGTCATTTGTGCCCTGAACATGTACGACGAACTCCTAAAAAACCAAAATCATTTTGATTATCAGAAGTTGGGCAAACTGATCGGGATACCGATTATCCCCACCATCAGTTCAAAAGGAAAAGGCATTGACGAGTTGCTTCAAAAGGCCATCGAGGTTTATGAGGACCGCGATCCGATTGTCCGCCACATTCACATCAATTACGGGGTGGAAATTGAAAAATCGATTCAGCGGATGAGGGTAAAAATAAAAGAAAATAAACCCATCACCGATAAAATCTCGTCGCGTTTCCTGGCGCTTAAGTTGCTTGAAAAGGATAACGAAACTCTTTTTAACCTGTCGAAGTATCCCAATTTTGACGAGATAAAAAGTATCACGAAAGAGGAATGTAAACGGATTGAAACCCTGTACAACGAAGACAGCGAAACCATTATTACTGATGCCAAATACGGTTTCATAGCCGGAGCGTTGAAAGAGACTTTCCGGCAAAAAATCGACCCTCAAAAGTCAGGCTCCGAACGGATCGACCGGGTTCTGACTCATCCGGTGCTGGGTTTTCCAATTTTTTTGATCCTGATATTCAGCGCCTTTTTTGCCACTTTCAGCCTGGGGAATTACCCGATGACCTGGATCGAGCAATTTGTGACATGGCTAAACGACACCGTTTCATCCGTCATGGCCGAAGGTATGCTTCGCGACCTGCTGACAAACGGCATCATTGACGGAACCGGAAGTGTTTTGGTCTTTCTCCCCAACATCCTGATCTTATTTTTTTTCATCTCGCTGATGGAAGACTCGGGCTACATGGCGCGTGCAGCTTTTATCATGGATAAAATCATGCACTTTTTCGGCCTTCACGGAAGGTCGTTTATTCCCATGATCATGGGATTCGGCTGTAATGTGCCGGCCATCATGTCGACCCGCACCTTGCGCAATCCGGGCGACCGCCTGCTTACCATGCTGATCATCCCGTTTATGTCGTGCAGCGCCAGGTTACCGGTATACGTCCTGTTTATCTCGGCCTTTTTCCCCAGCTATCCGGGTTTGGTTTTGGCCGGCCTCTATTTCTCCGGTATTTTGATTGCATTTATTGTCGCTCAGGTTTTTAATAAAACTCTGTTCAGAAACAAAGAAACTCCTTTTGTCTTGGAATTGCCTCCTTACCGGATTCCCACCCTCCGGAATATTATGATCCACATGTGGGACAAAGCCTATCAGTACCTGAAAAAAATAGCCGGGGTAATTCTGATCGGCGTGATTATTATCTGGGCCTTGGGGTATTTCCCGAGGCATACAAAGGACACAGATGCGATTAAACAACAAATCGAAATTGTTGAGGCAGGAAATCAGCCTGATAAAGAAAAACTGATCGCTCATTTAACCACAGAACAGGAATCTTTGCGCCTGAAAAGTTCTTACCTGGGACGTATCGGTCAAGTAGTTGAACCGGTAATGAGGCCGCTTGGTTTCGACTGGAAAATGAGCATCAGCTTACTGGCGGGCCTTCCGGCAAAAGAAATTGTGGTGAGCACCATGGGTGTTTTATACCAGGCAGAAGACGACGATGCTCTCAGTTTGCCTGAAAAATTGCGAAAAGAACAGTATGCATCCGGGCCCAAAAAAGGAGAACAGGTAATCTCGATACCGGTCGCTCTGGCATTTTTGATTTTTGTGCTGATTTATTTCCCATGTATCGGGGTAATTGCAACAATAAAAAACGAATCAGGAAAACTCTTCTGGGCGCTGTTTACGATGGGCTACACCACGTTGCTGGCGTGGATCCTGGCTTTTCTGACCTTACATATCAGTTCATTTTTTCTGGGAAATTTGTAAACAAACCAGAGTCTAAAACATTTTAATATCTGTATGATTCAGGAAATAATTACCTACACCATCATCGCCGCGGCAATTGGCTTTGCCCTGTTCCGGATTTATAAATCGCTTGGCCTGCTGAACCATGTCAGGCAAGCTGATACATCGGACAAATGTGGCGGGTGCAGCGCTGATTGTGCCCTTCGAAGCCTGCCTGCTGCTAAAAGCTGCACAACGTCCCCAAAAGCCTGATTTTCTTATAATTCTTTAAATTGATTAATTGTTGCCGCCGGATCATCGGCATGAAAGATAAAACTCCCCGAAACCAGGATGTCGGCGCCTGCTTCATATAATTTCCGACCGGTTTCAAAATTCACACCCCCGTCTACTTCAATCAGGCAAACAGAATTTTTCGACAAAATCAGTTCCTTCAGGGCACCAACTTTCCGATAAGAATTCTCAATAAATTTTTGCCCGCCAAAACCGGGATTTACCGACATAATCAGCACCATATCCAGGTCTGAAATAATATCTTCGAGCAGGTGGACGGGCGTGTGCGGGTTTAAACAAACGCTGGCTTTCATCCCGGAGCTTTTGATCCGCTCCACCGTCCGATGCAAATGGGTGCAGGCTTCGTAATGGACCGTTAAGAGGTCGGCGCCGGCCGCTTTAAACGTTTCGATGTACTGATCGGGATTGACAATCATCAGGTGGACATCCAATGGTTTCTGTGCTATTTTACCAACTTGTTCGATGACCGGAATCCCAAAAGAGATATTGGGAACGAAAACTCCGTCCATGACATCACAGTGAATATAGTCAGCCTGACTGACATTCAGCATCTTAATGTCATTTGCCAAATTTAAAAAATCAGCAGAAAGGATTGAAGGAGCAAGCATTTTTTGTGTCATAGCCAACATTTTGCCCCAAAAATAAGGTTTTCAGGATATAACCTGCAACAGAATGAAAAAAATGTTCATTGTCCGAGGTAAGCTTTCAGCAACCGATTTCGGTAATTGTTTTTAAGCTTTTTAATGGATTTTTCCTTAATCTGGCGCACGCGCTCACGGGTAAGGCCAAATACATCGCCAATTTCTTCAAGGGTATGCTGCCGGTAACCATTCAGACCGAAATAATATTTCAGGATTTCAGCTTCACGCTCCCCCAGTGTTGACAGGGTGCGTTCAATCTCCTTCCTCAATGAACTGGTAATTAAACCATCGTCCGGGCTTGGGGATTCGTTATTCAACATAACATCATAAAGACTATTGTCATCTTCATCACGCAAAGGAGCATCCATGGAAACATGGTGATTGGATACTTTAATCGCATCTTCGACCAAATCAGCAGACGTATCCAGAATATTGGCCACTTCTTCCGGGGTGGGCTCACGCTGATATTCCTGTTCCAGTTTCGAAAAAGTCCGGTTTATTTTATTGATTGATCCAATTTTATTCAGCGGAAGGCGCACGATCCGGGCCTGCTCGGCTAATGCTTGTAAGATCGACTGCCGGATCCACCACACGGCATAAGAAATAAACTTAAACCCGCGGGTCTCATCAAAACGCTGTGCTGCTTTAATCAGACCAAGATTTCCTTCATTGATCAGATCGGGCAAGCTTAATCCTTGGTTTTGATATTGTTTTGACACTGAAACAACAAAGCGGAGATTAGCCTTAATTAATTCTTCCAATGCTTCCCGGTCCCCTTTTTTAATCCGTTTTGCCAGCTCCACTTCCTTTTCAGCAGAAAGAAGTTCCACCTTACCAATCTCATGGAGGTATTTATCCAAGGATAAGGTTTCCCTGTTCGTCACCTGTTTTGTAATCTTTAACTGCCTCATTGGATTAAATACGTTTGTTTTTCAAAGATCATTCAAGTATACTCTTACTGTAACCAGCACTTACCCGTAATGTTCTTACAGGGCCTGAAAATAATGATTAATCACCTGAATTTAGACATTCTTTTTTATTTTTTAACGAACGACTGCAAATTCTTGACGAAACATGCTTTTCAGCTTATAAACAAACTATTTTGCCTGTTTATTGTTTAAAATATAAGCTCCTTTTAAGGGTGTTTTTGTGCCGAATTCTGAAAAAAAGTATTTTTTTTTGGCGAATATGTACTTATTACTTATAATTGCAAAATAATTCGAAATCCAATTTTCTTAATCCTTTTATCGAAATTCTTCTCCAGATTTTTTTGGACTTAAATTAATTTTCAAAATATGTATGATATCATTGAGTTAAGCAGAAAGTTGCTTCCCGACTTGCGGGAAATAGCTAAAGAGCTTAAAATCAGAAAGGTTGAATCTTACAAGAAACAAGATCTGATTTATAAAATTTTAGACACGCAGGCCATTCTTGCTTCTGAGCGTAAATCGGAAAGCTCGAAAGAAAAAATGTCCCGGCCAAAACAAACTCCAACTCCAACTCCAACACAGCCAGATACTCAGGAAAATAAAGAGAAGAATTTGACGGAAGAAGCGTCAAATAATCCGGAACAGCCTCAGAAACGCCGCCGGACAGCTGTTGTAATTAAAGCTGCCAGCGCTTTTGATTTCACCCGAAGACAACGGGAAAAGGAGAGAGAGAGAGAGGCCAAAGCGGCCCAGGAGAGCGCCGAAGAAATGAAGGCCGAAGAGGAAATGAAGGCAACCGAAGCAGAAGATATTAAGGAAGCTTCGACCAAACCGGAAACGGCAGAAAAAGAAACACAGGCTGAAGTCAGAAAAGACTTTCAACGCGATTTTTCAAAAGATCAGAAACCGCAGCAAGAGCAACGTAAAGTGAAACACCCGAAATGGGATAATCAGCAAAATCCCAATAAACCCAAACAGGGTAACGGTGGAAATGTAGCTGAAAAACCATATGAATTTGAAGGAATTATCACCAACACCGGCGTACTCGAAATTATGCCCGACGGTTACGGTTTTTTGCGTTCTTCAGACTATAATTACCTGAATTCGCCGGACGATATTTATGTGTCGCAATCGCAAATTAAACTGTTCGGGTTGAAAACCGGCGATACCATCACCGGCACCATCCGCCCGCCCAAAGAAGGTGAAAAGTATTTCCCGCTGATCAAAGTGATGGAAATTAACGGACGCACTCCCGATTATATTCGCGACCGCGTTCCGTTCGATCACCTGACTCCTTTGTTTCCGAATGAAAAATTTAACCTCACCGGAAAAGGTCATGATAATATATCAACCCGTGTCGTTGATTTGTTTGCCCCGATCGGGAAAGGACAGCGTGGCTTAATTGTCGCCCAGCCCAAAACCGGTAAAACCATGTTGCTGAAGGAAATTGCAAATGCCATTGCAGCCAACCATCCTGAAGTATATATGATTGTGCTGCTGATTGATGAACGCCCGGAAGAGGTAACTGATATGGCACGCAGCGTCAACGCCGAAGTTATTTCGTCCACTTTTGACGAACCGGCGGAACGACACGTACGCGTAGCCGGCATGGTGCTCGAAAAAGCCAAACGCCTGGTTGAATGCGGACATGATGTGGTGATCCTGCTTGACTCCATTACCCGTTTGGCCCGTGCATACAACACAGTAGCGCCGGCCTCGGGCAAAGTGCTTTCGGGTGGTGTTGACGCAAACGCCCTGCACAAGCCCAAACGCTTCTTTGGAGCTGCCCGTAATATCGAAGAAGGCGGTTCGCTGACCATTCTTTCAACCGCACTGACAGAAACCGGTTCAAAAATGGATGACGTGATCTTTGAAGAATTCAAAGGAACCGGTAACATGGAACTTCAGCTCGACCGAAAATTATCCAACAAACGTATTTTCCCGGCCGTGGATATCGTTTCTTCGAGTACGCGTCGCGAAGACCTGCTGCTGTCTAAGGCGATGATGGATAAAGTGTGGATCCTGAGAAATTACCTGGCCGACATGAACTCGCTGGAGGCGATGGAATTTATCAAAGACCGGTTAATGAAGACCAACTCGATTGAAGAATTCCTGATTTCGATGAATACTTAAACGAGTTTGAATAAAAGATACTCACAACGAATAAGGAAAGCCGGTAATTTTGCCGGCTTTTTTAGTATAAAGTTAGGCATCTGATAGCGGTCGTCATGCTGAATTTATTTCAGCATCTCATGATAGATCAACAGATTCCGATCCGGCAGTTGCCGGACGGAATGACCTTCCGTCATTAGCCACTTACTCAACATTAGTTTAGTTTTGCCGTAATCTGTTTCAGAAATTCCTTTTTTTCGCCGGTCAATAATCCGGAAAGTTCTTTGTAACACCATTGATGGTAGTCATTGATCCAATCCGTTTCTTCCGGAGTCAGCAATTCCCGGTCCACCAGCTTAAGATCGATCGGGCATAAGGTCAAGGTTTGAAAACCGTAAAACCGGCCAAATTCGGTTCTTTCAGCTTCCACACATACCATCATATTTTCGGTACGCAAGCCATATCCGCCTTCACGGTAAAAACCCGGCTCATTCGACATCACCATGCCCGGGACAATCGCATGCTCATTATATTCCTGGCGGATGCTCATCGGCCCTTCATGCACATTTAAAAAGTAACCGATGCCATGAGCCGTCCCGTGCCCGTAATTCAACCCATGCTCCCACATCGGTTTCCGGGCCAGAATATCCAGGTTGCAACCTTTTGTTCCTGCCGGAAATTTTGCCATTGAAAGACCAATCATCCCCTTTAATACCAATGTAAAATCCGTTTTCTGCTGCCTGGTCGGCTCTGACAGGGTTACGGTCCGGGTAATATCCGTGGTTCCCGTCAGGTATTGTCCGCCCGAATCGAACAACAGGATGCCCTCGTCCAAAACAGGCTGTGCCGTCTCCTCGGTGACTGAACGGTGAATAATAGCTCCGGCTTCTTTATACCCAATAATTGGGAAAAAACTGGAACCTTTGTATCCTTCCTGAAGAGACCTGAAATACGACAGTTTTTGGGCAATCTCCCACTCTGTGACCACTTGTTTACCAATAGTCTGATCCAGCCAATACAGAAACTCGACCATCGCCACGCCGTCTTTTCGCATGGTTTCGCGGATATTTTTCAGCTCAGCCTCTGATTTAACGGCCTTCAGCATAGCCGGTACCGAAACCTGATTGATGATCTCCACGCCGGAAGGGATGGACTCCATCAATGCCTGATTAGTCCGGGTTGGATCAATCAAAATTACTCCGTTAAAGGATTTCAGGTCTTCAAAAACGGCTTCATATGGTTTTAACTGAATGTCCTCCTCGTGCAGTTTCTGCTTTAATTCATCGGGAACTTTTTCCTTGTTGATGTACAGAAATACCTGCTTGTCGGTAATCAGTGCATAGGCGACAAAAACCGGGTTAAAATCAACATCCTGTCCTCGCAGGTTGAAGGTCCATGCTAAGTCATCCAAAGCCGTAACCAAGCTTGCAACAGCGCCGCTTTTTTTCATCTCGCCCCTGATTCGTGCAATTTTCGTCAACCGGCTTTCTCCTGCATACCTCAACTCATGTTCAAAAACGGTCGTAACCGGCAACTCAGGACGATGATCCCAAACCGATACCAATAAATCGCCCGTATTTTTCAGATGCAGTTTCTTCAGCTTCAGTTCGTCGCGGAAACTTTTATAGGCAGAAACCGACATACATGCGGCGTCGGTCCCAACCAGATCGTCTTTACCAAGGATAGACGCAAGCCACTCTGCGTAAGTCGGAGTGCTTTCCATCCGCATTTTCATCAATCGAATACCGGTTCTCCGGAGTTGTTCCTCTGCTTGCAAAAAATAGCGTGAATCGGTCCAAAGCGCGGCATCGTTTTCCGTAACAATTACCGATCCGGCAGAACCCGTGAAGCCGGAGATAAAGGTCCGGCTTTGCCAATGCAGGGGCAAATACTCATCCTGGTGAGGATCTGTCCCCGAGATGTACCAGGCTTTCACTCCGGCCAGGTTCATCTGTTCCCGGAGCCGTGCCAGTCGTTCCCTGATTATTATTTCCATCTATCTGAAATTCATTTATTTAATCTGTAAGTCAACTAATTTTCGAACGATTTGCTTCATTGATACCGAAGGTAATTCATCCAAATCAACCTGATCCGGAAAATGAAACTCATAACCGGAAATATCGTCCATTGGTACCAGCCGATCCAATGATTGTACCTTTACCCGGAATACCAGGTCGAGGGTAAAAACAACCATTCCCGAAAAAGGGTATTCATTGGGAAACGATCCGAAATACTCCGGTTCGCTGACCTCCACACCGAGTTCTTCCCGAAGTTCGCGGCAAATAGCCTGTTCTGCTGTTTCCATCGGTTCAATAAAACCACCGGGAAGATCGAGCATCCCCAAATGTGGCTGAATGGCTCTCCTTGTAAGCAGAAGTTTTCCTTCGTCGTCAAAAATCAGGGCAGCCACGGCAGCCGAACTGTTAAAATACCAGATAAACGAGCATTTTTCACATTTTTTAGCGCGATCGCCTGCCGGATGAAATTCTACGGAACCGCATACCGGGCAATAATTAAGTACATTTAAGGGGTGAATATCCGAATACATCATTATCTAAACTGTAAGCTGTAAACCTTCTGAAAAAGCCAATCATTCCGAGCAAGAGCTGCGCTTAAATAAAATCCATTTCTTTCATCCAACTGAGAAATAAAACCGGCCATTGTTCAGCTGGCTTATCAATTTTTCTCATTCCAAAGCCATGGCCTCCTTTGTTGAAGATGTGTAACTCAGCAGGAATACCATACTTTTTGAGGGCCATATAGAAACGGATTGAATTTTCAGGCACGACTGTTTTATCGTCATCGGCTAAAATAAAAAAGGTGGGCGGCGTATTTTCAGTGACCTGCAACTCGTTGGAATATAACGATGCCAGTTTCCAGTCGTTGGTTTCGCCAATCAGGTTTTTGCGTGAACCCATATGCCCGATTTTTTCATCAAAACTGATGACCGGATATAACAGCAGCATAAAGTCGGGGCGACTGCTGATTTTTGCCAGCGGATCTGTTGCGCCAGGTTTGCCCAAATCAAAATGTGTCCCGGCAGTTGACGCCAGGTGTCCGCCGGCCGACGAACCGGCAATTCCCACCTTTGCCGGGTCAATCTCCCAGTCTGCCGATTTCGACCGGACATACCGAATCGCCTGCAAAGCATCGGAAAGCGGAACCTCGTGCTGTCCGTACGGAAGACGGTATTTCAGTACAATGCCGGCAATACCGTTTTCTTTCAGGTACTCGGCAATCATAAAACCTTCATGTTCAATCGCTTCAACCCAATACCCGCCACCCGGACAAATGACAACAGCTGCTCCGGTACTTTTTCCGGATTCAGGCAGGTAAACAAATAATTCAGCTTCAGAAATATTATCATAACGCCCGGTTTCCCGTTCAACATAAAAACGCTCTTCTCCGGGAGGAGTATTTTGGTTGGGAGCCCCTGCGGGCCATAACTTCAAACGGTAATCCTGGGTCATACCTTGAAAGCAGATAAGGGTTAATGTCAAAAATAAACTGATTTTTTTCATAAGTGTGATTTTTTCATAAGACGTTGATTGCAAATATACCTTCTGTATCTTTGATTTCCGAAAAATACAGGAATATAGTTGGATAATCGGGGATAAATACAAAATCTGTTATTTTTGCACCATGTCTTTCGCATTTTTCATAAAAGGGATCCTGATCGGCCTGGCGGTGTCCATCCCGCTGGGACCAATTGGCATTCTGGTTATTCAAAGAACCGTTAACCGGAACAGGACTTCGGGCTTTTTTTCCGGCTTGGGAGTTTCCCTTTCCGATACCATTTATGCCATTATTGCCGGATACAGCCTGACCTATATTATTGATTTTATCAGGCTTCACCAGGTGAGTTTTCAAATTATCGGCGCCTTAATCGTACTTTTTTTGGGTATTCATATTTATTTAAAAAACCCGGTACGCGATTTAAGGGAATACCGGCGAAAAGGAAGTTCATATTTTCAGGATCTGGCTTCTACCTTTCTGATTACTTTTCCAAATCCCATGGTCATTTTCATTTTTTTGGCTGTCTTTGCCGGTGCTGGGATTGCGTTCCAGATCGATCAACCCTACCAGGCAGTTCTTGTGATTCTTGGCGTGTTTACCGGAACCAATGCCTGGTGGTTAGGCCTGACGGGAACAGTCAGCATATTCCGACACAAATTTAATCTTCGCATACTGTGGTGGTTCAATAAAATAGCCGGTGCAGCAATCATTCTCCTGGCTGTTGGCACACTGATCTTCACGTTACTCTGAATCCAATCGCTAAAAATACTTCTTCAAAGCCTCAGTAAACCGCTCCGGCGCCCGGCATGGCTTGTTGGTTTTGCTGTTGAAAAAAACAAGGATGACTTCTCCTTCATTCAGCAAATCACCCTGATGATTATAAATCTCGGTCTTAATCAGGAACTTCACCCCGGGTATTTGATCAACAATGGTCCTGACGGTTAATAAATCATCGTAATAGGCCGACTTCAGGTAATTTATTTTCAGGCTTCTGGCCGGAAGCAAAATACCAGACTCTTCAATTTCCTTGTAGGTTAATCCCAAATCACGGATCATTTCCGTACGGCCAATCTCGTAATACCTGGGATATACGCCGTAGTAAACAACGCCCATTTTATCAGTATCTTCGTAGTAGACCCGTACATTTGTTTCGCTAACATACATCACAGTTATTTAAAAGGTGAATCCGGCTCTTTGGCCATGTGTTTATAGGTAAGTTTGTCGAGTAGCCGTGGCCAGAACTTCCCCAGGAAAACGGATAATTTGCCCTCGACAAAAGTAAGAATCAATTCCCGTTTCCGTTTTTCCACTGCATTTACAATATGCACCGCACATTCTTCGGCAGACATCATTCGCTCCTCGTTGCGGGGTGTTTCGCCTTGCTTTGAACCATCGGCAGTCAGGGCAGCCTGCCTCACCTCTGAAGCAGTAAAGCCGGGAGCAGCCACCAGTACATGAAGGCCCTTTTTCATATTTTCAATACGCAGGGTATCCAAAAAACCACGCACTGCAAATTTTGAAGCCGCATAACCTGTGCGCCCGGGCAATCCGACGTAGCCGGCAATAGAAATAACCCCAACTACCGACCCCTTTGTTTTCAACAGTTCAGGCAAGGCAAACTTGGTACAATAAACCGTTCCCCAGAAATTCACGTCCATCAGCTTTCGGATCACATCAAGCTCCAGCTCTTCAAAGATAGCGCGCATGGAAATTCCGGCATTATTTACGAGGACATCAATCCGCCCAAAACGGGCAATAGTTTTTTCAACCAATACCTTACAATCTTCATCCCGGCTGACATCCGTTTGCTGAATCAACGTTTCAGCAGGTTCAAGCTCTTCTTTTAACTGCTCCAGTAAATCGATACGCCTGGCACCCAAAGCCAACTTCGCTCCTCTTTTTGCAAACTCAAAGGCCAGAGCCTTACCAATCCCGGATGAAGCGCCGGTTATAATGACAACTTTGTCCTTCATAATTTTTACTTGCGAAAAACAAAAGTAAACTTTTTTTGTTTTCGTACCGGGCAGGCTTCTAAGAAGTGGGTATGAACCATTGAAAATCGCTTTTTTTTCATTTTTTGCCAGCCGGAATTTGCAATTAACGCCAGAGTTTTTACCTTTGCACCGCCTTTAAACAAAAAGGCACACCAATAAGGATGACTCAGTAGCTCAGCAGGTAGAGCACATCCCTTTTAAGGATGGGGTCCTGGGTTCGAATCCCAGCTGAGTCACACTTAAAGACTACAAAAAACACTAAAAGCGCTTAAATTGAATGGTTTAAGCGCTTTTTTATTTTGCGGCGAGATGGCAAAATACCCTGAAAATGGAAATCCTTTTGTATGGCTCGTCGGTGAGATTTATCCTGCCCAATTCGGCATAGGCCCAGTGCCAGCCGGCTTTTATATAATCGTGGGCATACTTGTCGGTTTCGTTTTTGCTGAACCGTTCGGTCACATACTGCCCGAATTTCCATTCTGAATTTTCCGCCACCATCTCTTTCCCCGAATTTTTATCGGTTAAAGACTGTATGGTTCCGCTTGCCGGATCCATCGTTATTTTAAAATAGCTGTTTTCGAGTATGTAATTTTTATCGTCCACACTTAGCTGACCTGCCATGTCGGTTGGCTCCTCATCAACAGGAATGAAAGTTACATATCCCATTGACTGGATTTTCCCGCCATGGCCAATTCTTTCATTTTCCGTGAATAGGCAGGCATCATTATCTGCTCTGCATTTTTTATGTGAAGCGCTTTCTCGTTCCACGAAAACTCAATTAGGTCGTAAAAACCCCTTGCCCTCAGTGTTTCAAAATCATTGCTATAAGCCCAGTAACCGCCGTGCCCGTGACTCATGGCAAGGCCAAAAGTATGCTCATTGAAAAGATGTATTTTTTCCATGGCGTTTTGAGCCAACTGAACAAGTGTATTGTCCTTCTGTCCGCCCCAGTTTGCAAAATGGGTTTGAAGCAATTCGAGATTAACGATATCGCCGGCGATTTTTCTGGCCGATTTTACCTCGCGCGGCATCGACATATACCCGTGAATCCATGTATCGGGCATATCTCCGCGGACCACGGGCAAATCGGGGTTTTCAGTCATCAGGGCATTATAAAAATCGGCCATGCTTCCTGAACGTACTTTTGCACCGGGATTTTTGTTTTCAATCTCTTTAATAGCGTTTACAAACTCCTCGTAGGAAGGCGCTCCCGTGTTATCATTGGTATGAATGATTGCCAGCCAGGTTTTGTAAGGCCATCCTTCGGGAGGGGCAGGTGTTGTGCCGTAATAAGGCCCGAAATACATGGTCATCAAACGCGACCCGTCGGGGCCTTCCCACCAGAAAAGCGGTGGCACTTCGGGTGAGGGTGAGGCAGGATTACACCCGATATGCAGAAATTTTATGCCTGCATTTGTCAGAATGGTTGGCAGCGCCCATGAGTGGCTTGGCACATCGGTTTGTTTGGCATCGATGGGCAAAGGAAGACCTGCTTCGCGGTTTATCTGCGAAGAATAAGATAACGACCTGACTATCGACTCCATCTCGCAGGCTTCGGTTTCGAAGGTAAACGGCAATGCATGTACTGTAAAATTTCCCTTCCGGAGCGCTTCCTCAATCCGTGGTTTCACCTCAGGTTTTGAATTGTTGAGCATTTCGAGCATGGGCCAGCCTGCCACTATCCAGTTAAACGGCTGATGTGCAGGCATCTGTTTCGACTGATCAATTATCTCAAGCGCTCCTTCCACCATTTGGTTTGAGTAGCAGTGCCTTACATTATCTGCCCAGTCGGTATAGCCAATATCGAAGTGGGTTTTAAATACCACAATAACCTCATTCACTTTGGGGGTTGTGTTGTTTTGCCCGGTTGCTACACTGGTCATTCCAATGCCAACCAACAAAAACAAACTTAGTTTTCTCAAATTCATATCTCTTTATCGTTATTGTTAATGCTATACCAAAATATCATCAAATAATTTATTTTAAGATGTAATAAGTATATCCCCTTGCCGGAATATTTACCTGGAGCGGGATTTCATAATCCCGTGAGATACGGTACGTTTTTGTAATTCCCTGGCTACTGGTTACATTTACTTTAGAACTGAGACCAGTATAATATATGGGAACATTGATATTTCGTATAATTTCTTCATTGAGGGGATTATACAACATTATAAAACCTTTTTCGGCACCCATTGGGTTAACGTGCAACAATCCATCCCAGTCTTGTCCGTCGGGTCTTCGCAGGTGAATAATATCAGCATCGAGTACCTGCCGGTGTTTTTTGTAGAAATCGACCCAATGCTGCACAACAGCTTTGGTTTCATCGGTATCGTAGAGGCGCGGACCACGGTAACATGCCTGCACCCCGGCGCCAAAAAGGTTGGCCATACGTTGTGCATAATGTTCCAGATGTTGGTTAAGTGGTTCTATTGTTGCAGCTGCACCACCACCCTGATATTCAGTGAGGGGAACAAACATCCATCCCATACTCGGGGTTTTTGTCCAGGTGCCATCGTAAATATTCTGCCTTTCGATGATTTCCTGTTGTGCCCGTGGCAACGACCAGTTGGTTTCGCGGTATCCCATAGCACATTTCGAAGCGCCATTGAGGTAATACCAATCGGGGATATTGAGATAGATACCCTGTTCGCGGCACCAGCGGTAAAAGTCGCTGATAGTGCGGAACTGGTTCCACTGAGAGTCTTCGGGCCCACGGTGACCCGGATGGGAAGTCGAGCCACAGACATCACCCGGATATGAACCATCATGTTCGATGATATCCAAACCGGTAACCTCGTACATTTCTTTGATTTTCCGGAAATACTCAATTCCCCATTCGCTTCCCAGGCATGGTGAATTACCAAATTGGGCAATTCCACCACGTTTCCCGGTGGCCGGATTGATCACATCGTCCTTTTCACTGATTGCCCTGCTTGCCAGCAGGGAATAGCCGCCCAGGGCAATACCCCTGTCATGTGCATAACCGGCCAGTTCTTTCATTTTTTGATAGTAAACAGGATCGCCGCTCTCCATATTAAAACCGCTTCCAAAGGTCATAATCACCATTTCGAAACCCACCTCTGCACATTGGTCAATAGCGAGTTTTACTGATTCGGGATCTGCCTGGCGGACATGCATTAAAATAGGGTTTTCGGTGACCCAT
Source organism: Gaoshiqia hydrogeniformans (assembly GCF_049347105.1). Lineage (GTDB taxonomy): Bacteria > Bacteroidota > Bacteroidia > Bacteroidales > Prolixibacteraceae > Gaoshiqia > Gaoshiqia hydrogeniformans. Next base: position 3,801,870 of record NZ_CP186334.1, on the reverse strand, counting down.
GGCGAAATGGTACGGTACATTTTTCGTTGGGAGAGGCCTTTTCGCTCCTTGTCGTGACTGTCGAAGAACAGCTCCCACACCCTGAATGATTGAAATACACCTGCTGGCTTTATCTCCTGTGCCGGACCCAGTGATGGCCTGACTTCGAGCAGGCACGGGGTTTGCCGGGGATAATGGACCTGTGTTGAATATAACGGATCTGATACCCAGTGCACAGTAGAACTACTCGTTCTGCGGTTGCTCATGCCAGAAAATGCAAAATCAGTCTCAACATGAATGTTGGGAAGCTCCCACACTGGTTCTCCTTCTACACTCGATTCGCCTTCGACGGCTGCAATAATTTCACTGGTAAAGCTGTTTAGCATCACTGGATTTCCCATGCTGTTTTCAACAGTAATCCATTTGCTTATCAGCGGAAGGCCATCGTATATTTCATAATGTACTTTTACCACAATACCCTTAATACCGGCTGCTTCTTGTTTTTCAACAGGTTCGCCAAGAATAGTAAAATGCCTTATCTGGCTCCTTTCCAAATTTCCTGAGTTACCAGCATCGGTATTCCCCCCCGAAGGGTCGGTTTTACCTATTCTCACTGCAACAGGAATTTCCGGACTATATATTTTTGCCAGTTCCTGCCAGTTTTTTCCATCTTCTGAGCCTTCGCACCATACATGATTATTGTGCATTATCATTCGGAGGTGGTATTCAGCTCCATCTTTCAACTGTCCAGCTTCGCTCTCTTCCGACCCATTCCAGATACCAAACCTGCCCCGCCTGGGTTTCAGGTTCAGTTTTATATTTTTATGGCCATAAACCAGGGTGATGCCCGATCCCCAGCTTGCACTCCTGTCGGTGCCTGGATTAAATATGCCCTGCACAACCCTCGCGCCTTCCGGAAAAGGCCTTTCGGCAAATACGGCAGAATTTTCATGTGCCATAATCTGACCTGGCTTTCCTTCGTTAATAAATGAATTCCGTTCATGGCTGTTACTCGCATGTACTATCCATCCCTGATCAAGTTTGCTGAAATCATCCGTATAGATTATCTGCCTTTCATCATCTTTCCTGATGGCAACCGGAGCGTGAAAATCAACTACCAATTCCTTGCCCGGTGCAGGCCATTGTACTTCGCCCGACAACCATTCTTTCCTGATTTTCCAACCAAAACGCGGTTTAATATCGCCAATTGCATAACCGGTAAACTGAAAAGCCTCTTCGTCGTTGGTAAGGTTTTCGATCCATTCGGGCAAAAGATAGTTATGCACCGGTTGTCCCAAAAGTCCGCCGATATTATAGGAAAACCCATCGAGGGTAATCTGCGCTTCGGGCCTTACCGATCTCAGGTAATTTTCGCCGGTAACCAGGTTACGTATGGAGATACAGGCAAAATTTGGTTCAACCCTGAATTTTCGTTCTATTAACCCGTTGTGAAGAACAAGCTCTTTTCCATCGTCGGAGGCACTGACTTTGGCAACAAAACGGCTTCCGTTTATCAGCCAGTCCGACTGTTGTTTGCCCATTTCCATTTCTGATTGGCAACCATGAAAAATTCCTGTAGTTGCGAACAGCAACAACGCGACTATTGCCAGAATAAATTTTTGCATCCTAAGTTGTATATTTTACTCACCATACCTTATACGTTTATTAAACACTTCGGTGTTGCCAACAAAAACCTTCAGATAAAACCGACCAGTTGGGTAATGGCTGAGGTCGTAGGTAAAAGAACCCTCCTTTAAATTAAAGTATCGGTGCTCTTCGGCAATTTCACCACCCGGGTCGGTCACCAGCCGCACTGTAACATCACTGGCTGCGTTTGCAAAATATCTTAGAAGCGTATTGTCTCTGGTCCGGGTAGGGTATACACTTATCGCCCTTTTCTCGGCATCAAGGGTATCGGGGTTGGGGCCCACGACAAAATTATAGATCAATCCGGAACCAAAATCAGGGTCGAAAGCCTTAATGATGTTGTTATTTGTGTCCATCAACCTTATTTCGCCCCTGCCGCCTCTCACATTGTACCAGAATTCAAGTCCATCGCCCCCGGTGTCGTTTATGGTGAAACTGTAGGCTCCTGGTGCAAGCTTCAGGGTGTCGCGAAAAACTTTTTCAACATCGAGGCTGTCCAACACCCTGTAACCACCAATCTCTCCCTCCTGATTGGTAATGTACCAGGAGTTTTGCCAGGGTTGCCGGTTTGATTGAAGGTAAACCACCAATTCATTTCCATGAACCGGTGCAGAGATAAAAGAAGTTTTCATGGTATTGTCAGCAGAAAACTGGTCGCGGTTTCCGTTGGGTCTTAACAGTAATACCGTGAATTGATTTACACCCGGCCGGCTGTCAATAAGCCCCGGCAAGGTAACCGTATCGGCCTTGTTAAACCCAAGGTTACCTTTCCATTGCCAGGTTTGCTGTTTAAATCCGTGGGTACCATACTGAATGGTGAGCGAACGCAGGTTTTCGCTGCCATTGTTTTTAATGATGATTTGCGGATTGGCGCCCGCAGGGTTCTTACGCGAATGTAGCTGCTTATCGGTAGGTACAATTACATCAACAATTGATGCATCGTGCTTTGCCGACGGTTTCCGATATTGCACCAAATAAGCGGCAATTACCTGTGTGCCATCGTTTTGTACCGTGGCTGTATATGGCTCCATTACCAGATGAATGGTATGTTTTTGATTGGGTTTTATGGGCAACACAAAAATTTCGGGCAACATTAAGTGGCCGGGGCACCAGTTTCCCCTGTCAAAAATCCAGGTACCGGCCTGTGGAAATACCGGATTATCACCACATTCCATCCACATCTGCCGTTTTTGGATGAGTTGCCCATCATACCACAGCTCCCTGTATTTATTGCAAAACTCGGCACAATTATCGGGTCGGTCCATACCATGCCCGGTCTGAATAACCCTGAGCCTGCCGAATGAAGCCCCCGGCGTTGCCTGGAACTCTACCGGAAGAAGATGCTCCTCAGTGGGCCGTTCCGGATCTCCATAAGGAAAATGGTCGTTATAGATTTCGGTAATAGATATGGGGATTGCTATCGGTGTACCGGTAATAATTTCAAATTCGACGGTTACCAGCCATCCCCGGTCATTATTTGGTTCATAACCGGTGTGAATGAAATTTCTTCCACGCTGTCACGCAATACCAGGCTAAAGTCGGTAACATCGGCCTGCCATGTAAAATTCCAATCACTGGCAAAAGCGCCTCCGTAAGGGGTGATAATACGGCCTATTTCCCAGTTTTTATTTTCACCATTTACGCCACCGGTGCGTTGCATGATGATACGGTCAGAATAATCCCAGTCGGCACAGCGCATGGTATCGGGACAGGCAAAACGCACATACATGGTAATTTGCCTTACTGGTATTTCCTTGCCGGGGAAAAGGCCCCAGCGTTCGTGCGATTTTGAGCCTGTTGATGGATCGGTTACAACCAGTTCTTTGTTATGGCTGATTACCCGGATGGTGTCTCCCGCTATCGAATTAGTTGTCAGCAGGTTGAATAATAGTACCCCTGCAAAAAGAAAAGTGATTTTGAAACTGTTCATTATTTTGTTACTTTAAAAATTGTTCGTTTGCTCCTGATTATCTTACTACTATTTCATCCACAAATACCCAGGAACTGCCTCCTGCCGAAGGATGCCAGTACGGAAGAAGCAGGGTGCCTTCGACCTCGAACTTCACATAACGGAATTGTGTGCCGGGTGTCTTGAATTTAAAAAGCTTTTGCACCTCTTCTTTCCGCTGGTCGCCGGATACTACCTGTTTTTCGACCAGAACATATTCATCTCCGGTTTCGGAAACCAAACATGAAACGGATTGTGGATGAAGTATCCAGCTTTTTTGGTCCCAAAGCGTGCTGATTTCGATGGTTGACACATTTACCGGGTTTTCAAGGTCGAGTACCAGTGAAAAGTTTTTGGCTTCCCACCCCAGCCAGTGGACCTTGTAGTCGCTGGCCCCACGCACACCATTGGTTAGAAAAGAGAGGTCTCCGTTGCTGTACATTTCGGAAGGAAGCGGAGAAGCAGTTACTTTTTTACGGAAAGCGAGGTTGCCTTTTACCTGTACATCGATAAACCGTTTGGTGGAAGTGTAGTATTCTTCGGCTGTAAGTCCTGCTTCGTTTACCATGGCCGATTTACATTCGATGCTGGTTTGATAAAACAATTCGAGCATATCGACCATGTTCGGGCGAAGAATATATTCGCCGTTCGTTTCATGGTACCATCCCCGGGCTCCGAACATATCGCTTTTGCCGATTTCCATAATGGCATATTGCAGCGCCATCCGGGCTGTTCGCACATGCAAAAGGTACTCCGGTTGGCCTGATACCGCTTTTTCTGCCTTGTCGAAGTACTGGTTATATTGTTCAATGTTTTTTTCAGACAGGAACGTGTGCTGATGTTGTGTTGGAGGGCCGTAAATGTCGAGCCGTTCACCGGTTTTGATTATCTCTTTTTCCAGTGCATCGATGTATTTTCTGATCCATTTGCCAGCCTTGCCGTAATACCCATCGGTAAATTCCCTGATAATTTCTTTTTTATTGGCATCGGGGTTCCACAACAATTTGGCCAGCAAATATGATTTCAGTTCAGAAAATTCGTGTGCAGTTCCGGTATTTGACTGCTGAAAATGCTCCTTTACATTGTTGGATACAAAGAGTTGTATATTGGGTTGCAAGGTATGCAGATTGGGAAACGGACTGATATGATGGTTGAAATTCACGGTATAGTCCCACAGGTAAATGTGGTTACTTATTTTACCCCAGTCTTCCATATCTTTCAAAAATGAGGCGCTGGTTGGGTCGGCAGATATATTCTGGCTACGGTTGAGTTCGATTGTACATAGCATAATCTGCACATTCTCGCGGGGTTTGGTTATTACAGGTGCCGGTCTGCTGTACTGATAGGCAAGGGTGGAGATCACTTTATCGGGAAACTGCTCTGCAACCCGGTTTACAAAACGTATGATGGGGCCCGCAGGGCTTTTTTCCTCCTCAATAACCTTGCTGCATTCATCGCACTGGCAGTACGAAAAATTGTCGTCCTGACTGACCGACCAGACTTTTTTGTCGGGCTGGAACTCCATCTCATACCTGAGCCTGTTAATCACAATATCAAATACATCAGAATTTGACAAACATATCTGGTCAATAATGTGCTTCCCGTTCATCCAGGCAAAATATTCCGGATTTGTATGAAAATATTCTGTCCAGGGAACCAGTCTGTGGAAGGTATGCACATAAAACCCGGCGGCAAACATATCGTCGATGGTGTGCAACCGGTTAAAGTCCTTGTAATATTCATTGATTGTGAATGAACCATACACATTCCGGTAAGTATTGGTTGATTTTCCATTGAAATTCAGTGCAGGAAGAGATACATTATTTGATTTTGGAATCACTACAAAATCAGGACTATAATATCGAACCCCTAAATATTTCCCGAGAATTTCAGTAACACCATAAATACAGCCTTTGGCATTTCCACCATAGATAAACAAAGAACTTCCTTCCGTTTTTACAGAGTAATCATCGTCATTTTCAAAGTCGGTGCTTTTTGAAATAGATATATTATTTCCCGAAACCAGCTGGTTGGCTTGGACTATGGGAAGCCTGCACCCTGATATTTCATGGATATGGTAATTTAAAAAATTGGCAGCCCGAATTTCTTCGTGCGATGCGTTAACCGGAAGCACAATGGTATAAGTGCTTTTCCCATCGGCTACCAGATGGAGTTTGCCTGAATGCTTAACAGAACAGGCTGTAAACAGTAATAGATTAAAAATAACCAGAATGCATGATCTCATCTGTTAAAATTTTATTTATTTTTTACCTTTTTACCGGCCATACCTTTATGGTTTGTTTGCCGCTTTGGTTGATTTCGAAAGGCCCGGGCGAAGGGTTATCGCTGCTTCGCTTATTGCCAAAATAATCAAGGTTGATTATTACCGGAGAGCCATCGGGATTTTCGTATGGCAAATCAGGAACAATGGCTTTTGATAGTGATGCTGTTGTAATGATGTACCTATTTTGTTCGAGCCAGTTTTTATCGAGGGCTATTTCAAGATAAACCTCATTATCACGTTGCGTTAAACTAACAGTTGCATCGAAATCCTTCGCCAACAGGAGGTTTCGCTCAACAGCATCCTGCTCTGTGTATCTGCTCAGTTGCTCCCGTGCGCCTTCATTCATCTCGCCAAATTCCATCTTTTTCCCTTTACCACGTGTGGCCATCACCGACCCTTTGGTATAAACATTTCCATCGAAAACCACGGGAAGCAAAGCCCTGCTGTACTGACTGGCATCTCCGCCATTAATAAAGAGATTATTGAAAAACTGAATGCCGCCGCCGGGGTTATCATGCATCCCTGCAATTTCTGTTGAATGTGGTTTGTGATAAGGAGTCAGGCGCGAATCGAAAGAAATCACATGCAACAGTCCGCCAATCAAATTATGCACACATGCGGCGCCACTTGAATTCATCAGCAAACTGGTGGGCGATAGCAAAATATTGTTGCTTACCAGCATTGGGCCATGATTGACTTCGAGAAAAATATCGAGTGAATTATTATGTAGCAGATTGCTTTCCACCTGCGCTCCCTGCGACATCCAGTCGAGCCATATGGCCATGTTTACATTGAAAATATGGTTGTTAATAATCCGGGTATCAATACCGCCGTGAAATTTTATGCCAGCCATTTCGTAGCCTCCAAACAACCGGTGGGTGTGAATATCGTGAATGGTATTTCCATCGACGGTACTGAATGCACAGCCCATGCTACCCACCATTCCGGCCTGTTCGCAATGCGAAATGGTGTTGTTGCGCACAATGTGTCCTCCAATGGTCTCTTTGTTCCAGCCAAAATCTAAAGCCCTGTGAATGGTTGCAACATAACCCTCGGCAGCGTTTGCCGTGGTATTGTCAAACTCATCGCCGTGCTTGCCCAGGGTAATGCCTACACATTTTGAATAGCGTACGATGTTATCTTCAATAATCCATCCCTTGCTCCAGTGTGTGCCAATCAACCCCTTTTGTTCGGCTGAAGGTGGCGCCCAGTTGGTGGCAGCATTTTGCATGATAAAACCGCGAACCGTAATATAGTTTATAAACGGTTCATCGGGGTAAAAAACGGTTTGCCTGACATTGATCTCAACAGATTCATGGTTTGGATCGGCATCTGGAAATTGTGCCCATATTGAAGTTGTACTTGAGTTTACCTCTGCCCACCATAGCGGGCTATTTTTTTCAGCCGGGCGCATAACCTCATCTTTTACTGCCGCTTCCATCAGCCAGTCGCCGTTAAGGTAAACAGCGCCGGTATGGTGTGACCTGCCATTATCGATAAACCAATCGCCGCGGATGAGGTCGATGTATGGGTTGAAATCGCCAAATAAAGTATTGGGAACTGTAACCGTCCATGAGTCGTTTTCCAGTTTTTCCCATCCGGTTATCACCTCCGAGCCTGTAATTACAACTTCCTGGCCAGGCGCTGCCATGTATGTAATCCTTTTATCGTCAGATAGTCCGCCGCGCGGCGGATTTACCCGTTCGCGATAAATACCTTCATAAACCAGAACTGTATCGCCCGGCATGGCAAGCAATGCAGCGGCCGAAATTGTCTGCAATGGTTTTTTTTGCGTACCCGGATTTTTGTCGTTTCCGTTTATCGAAACATAGTAGGTTTTACCTCCCTGAACTGATTTGGTTTTTTTTTCGGAACAGCTTACAACAGCAAATGTCAGGGCAATTAAAGTCAGTAAAGCAAATACTCTCATTTTCATATTATCAGGTTTTCAATTTATTACAATAAATATTTTTAAAATTTCTTTCAGTTTAACGGCCATACCTTAACTGTTTTTTACCGCTTTCGTTTACCTCGAATGGCCCTGGAAACGGGTTATTTGTGTCGCGAGGAATTCCCATAAAGTCAGTATCGATAGTAACCGAAGTATCATCAGGATAAACCACAGGTTGTCCGGTGTATTTTGATATGCAGAGCTTTTCTGTTGTTACAAGTGTTGTATTGGCGTTTTTGCCCCATTCTCTGTCGAAATTGAATTCGAGGTAAAAACCATCGGGTTTCTCCATAATTTTCACTTCATGCGGGTAATCATCAATCACCAAAGCTTCTATGTCGGATTTGGGCGGTCTGGCCCCATTCAAATAGACATTCCCACCAAAAAAATTACCACTATCCCAGGTGTCGAAAAAGTAGAAATTTGATTGGTCGCCAATAAAAATGTTGTTTATCCATTTTTCATCTTCAATTATGGATTTTGCATAACCCATAATTTCAGTTGAATTTGGCTGGAGAAAGGGAGTTTCCCTGTTTTCCTCAGGGGCAAATCTGATGCTTCCTGTCGCAAGATTATGAATGTAGGCTGTACCATTCGACCGGTTTAAAATCGAACGGCCGGACAGGAACAGGTTATTGGCCACCAGCACAGGGCCATGATTTACTTCCATGTAAAGATCTGCCTGATCGTAGCCATGTTCGCGGTCGTTGTCATGAAAAAAGTTTCGTGTTACAATGGTTCCCTGTGCCATCCAGTCGAGCCATAACCCCCTGTTGCACCTGAAAATATGGTTTGAATGAATTATTGAATTTACTGCACCGTGAAATTTGATGCCAGCCATTTCATAACCAAAATACCAATTCTTCACATGAATATCGTGTATTTCGTTACCGGTAACAGTGCTGAAAATGCAACCCAGGCTGCCAACAATCCCAGCCTGTTCGCAATGCGAAATTCGATTGTTGCGCACGATGTGATGTCCTATATTCTCTTCGTTCCATCCATTTTTGAGCGCCCGCTTTATTGTCTCGTAGTAACCTTCGGTGGTACTTGATGCAGTATTGTCAAATTCATCGCCATGTTTTCCCAAAGCAATACCCGAGCAGATTGAATAGCTGATGTTATTATCCTCGATAATCCAGCCTTTGCTCCAGTTGGTGCCAATAATTGCTTTTTGTTCTGCGGTGGGGGGAGCCCAGGGCGTGGCGGCCTGGGTCAGGGTAAACCCGCGAACGGTAATATAATTAATCCCCGTTTTCTCGGGATAAAAAATAGTTTGTCTCGCATTTACTTCAACCAATTCGTTATTTGGATTCTTGTCGCCAAAATTTGCATAAATAGTTGTATGGCTTTCATCAACAATGGCAAACCATGTGTTTGCGATGTTATTACTCAGAACCTCTTCAAGATTGGCGGCTTCTGAAAGCCAGTATCCGTTGAGGTAAACAGCACCTGTTCGTGTTTTCCTGTTGTCGGTATTTACATACCAGTCGCCGGATAAATAATCGTTAAAGGGATTAAATGCATCGAAAAAATCATTTGACAGAACTGCCTTCCAAACCTGACCGTTTTCACTGGTCCAGTTTCCAACAACCTCCGAACCTTTAATGATAACTTCTCCCTCTGCCTTATAGGTAATGCGCTCATGATCAGAGCTTCCACCGCGAGGCGGTGTGATTTGCTCGCGATAAACACCGGCGTGAACTGTAATCACATCGCCGGGCATGGCATGCAATGCCGCTGCTGAAATTGTCTGCAATGGTTTTTTTTGTGTACCCGGGTTTTTGTCGCTGCCGTTTACGGAAACATGGTATTCTCTGGGAAAAGCAGTTCCAGACAGTAATAAAAGAAAAATTATAAGTTTGTTTTTCAGGATGTTCATGGCATTTATTTTTCCTAATTAAATTCTTTGATTGCGTCAACCATTGCTACTATATTTTCGACAGGTACGTTGGCCTGAATATTATGCACAGTGTTAAATACAAAGCCGCCATTTTGTCCAAAAATATCACAAAGCCGGAGCACTTCTTCCCGCACTTTTTCGGGAGTTGAGTAAGGCAACGTTTTTTGGGTATCAATTCCTCCACCCCAGAAGACAAGATCATTACCGTAAGTCTTTTTCAGATGAGCCGGGTCCATTCCTTTTGCCGCGATCTGTACGGGATTGATGATATCAAATCCGGCGTCAATAAATCGCGACATGAAGGATTCTACTGCGCCACAAGAGTGTTTAAAGGTTTTCCAATTGGTATTGGCATGAACCCAATCGTTGATCCGCCGGTAAAAAGGTAACCATAAGTCGTCGAACTGTTCGGGACCGCAAAAGGTAGAATCCTGTGTACCAAAATCGGTTCCACAAATAAAAACGGCATCAAGGTTATCGCCAATCACCTGGTGTAAACGACTGAAATTTTCCAGGGCAATTTCGCTTTGACGGTCGAAAATGGCTTTAATATAGTCGGGTCGTAACACCGTACTCATGTACCACTCTGTAATGTCGCGAATTCCTTTAGGGTGTTTCATTTGCAGGCCAGGAACCAGGGCAATGTCGCCAAGTGCAGTACCTCCAAGTCCGGCAATTACTGCCTTTCCTGTAGCCCGGGCCTTTCGGGTAGCTTCTTCCCAAAATTGAAGTTCACTATCAGAAACCAATCCAAATTCTTCCAGGTTATCCTGAACGTCAAGTTTTTCATCATTAATTGGCTCCTGCCTCACAATCGCATCAAAAAAATAACTGGCTTTTGGCATTCGGGCCGATGGCGCTACCGATGTGTCACCTTCAGGATAAACCACCAGATCGCCATTGGTATCATAGCTGGTATTAAAGCCATCTGGAAGCAGTATGTTCTGTCCCCAGAAAGTCTTAAATTCTTTTAGTGGTTCGTGGTTGTATATACCAAACATATTATTTTTACCCCAGGCTGCAACCACATCAATGCCAATGGCATCCATCAAATCATCGTCGATCTGACCAAGCATCTGGTAAGGCTCAATCACTCTCACCGGACGGGATTCCAATCCATAGTATTTACGGAGGTTCTCAACAACCAGCGCATGTACTCCGGTAACGGCCGTAGAGCCAAGATCAACAACAATACGGTCGGGTTGCTTATGATTTACTGTAAGGTCAAATCGTTGCTTTGAGTTCATAAGTTATTTAATTTAAAGGTTTACAAATTCAGTCAGAAAATCACTTAAAAACATGCTCGTTTCATTTCAATATCCACTGGCTTTTTTTAGTATAATTGGCGGCAGATTGCCCGTTGGAAACTCATCACGCACAGCAGATTGGGCAAATATTTTTATAGAGCAAACAAATAAGGAAGAAATGAAAAAAAGCAAAATGACTATGTTTTGAAGAAATGACTTTGTTTTCATATATTTTGTGAATGAATAGGTTAGTTAAAAATTGAATTTTTAAACATCTGTAATAGCTTGTTTTTCATATAATCAGCAATTTTTACAAAACCCCTTTCAACTCAAATACTGCTGCATATTTGGTTGGCCTGTTTTCAGGAATTGTCAAAGTCAGTACTTCATCGTTCTGCCTGTATTTGATTTTTTCTTTACTGCCCAACATTTTTATGTTTTTTATTTTACCGGGAAAATTAGGCGACTTCAACCCAAGACTGGAAAGTGTTATATTTCCTTCAGAGGGATTCAGCACAAAAACATACAAAACATCGCCTTTTACAGTAAATCTCACTTCGTCATTTCCGTAAGGCAAACTTTTTACCGTTCTTTGGTTGAATTGCTCAGATTCATTCTGTTTTTTTAAGGCTTCCAAATCGGCGTTGGCTATATTTTCTGAACGTTTTAAATACGAGTTTAAATTATCGCCGTAAATTTTCCAGGGTTTACTCGCATAAATGGCTTCACCATTAATGTCTATCCATTCTCCCAATTCATCAAAAATAATCTTCTCTTCGGCTGGGATTGTTCCATCGGCTGCCAATTCAAGATTCATCAACAAGTTTCCATTTTTACTGATGATGTCTGCCATCATTTCAATAATAGTTCTGGCATTGTGTGTGGGCACCCTATCTTTTTTGTAAAACCATTCGCCCACGGTCAATATGCCTTGCCATGGTTGGTCAAGAATTTTATTTGCTGAACCACATTCTATGTCTTTAACTATTGCATTATCTTCAGAAATTTTGCCAGCAGCTATTGCCGTTATTTTTCCATTTTTCTTCAAACTATTTTCAAACAAGGTTCTGCAAACCTCTTTACCACAATCGACGTAGGGAAATCCATAGCCATCGAACCAAATCATGTCCACATCGTACTTTGTAACCAATTCTTTGTGTCGCAAAACCCATGTTTTTTTCATAGATTCTACCCATTCATCCGTTCGTTTGGCAGGTGGCATTCCGTATAAATCAGCCGGGTCAAGCCCTTCCCACCATTTGCCTTTGCCATCTTCTTTTGTCAGGTTGCCATCGTAAGGAACACCTTTCATTGGCCCAGAAATATCCGATTCAAATGCAGGGAGCCACCAATTCAAAAAACGGTCGTCGTGAACGCTTACTGCAAAAGGGATATTCAGTTTTCTTGCTGATTTTTCAAATTCACCCACGATATCTCGTTTGGGGCCTACGTTAAAAGAATTCCATGCATGGTGAGTAGAATTAAAATTATCAAAATGGTCGTGATGATTGGCGATAATCATGAAATATTTAGCCCCAACTTGCATGAAATAATTCATCAAAGAATCTGTATTAAGATTTTCGGCTTTCCAGGAATTGATAACTTCTTTGTAACCCAGCTCAGAGGGATGCCCGTATTTTTTTAAATGATACGGATAAGCATTCTTTCCAAAAGTTTCGCCTCCCACATCCTGCATGTACATGTGCCGGGCGTACCATCCCCCGCCCTCTTCAGGTTGAGATTGCGCCCCTATGCATACCCATATACCAAACCGGGCTTCGGTGTACCATTTCGGAAATTCGTACTGCGACTTTAACTCGTCCCAGCTTAATTCTTTGTTCTCTCCGGTTTGAGAAAATGTTGCTTGTATCAAAACAAAAATCGACAAAGAGGAAATTAGAAAATTGGTGAGTGATTTTGTTGTTATTAATTTCATCTGTATTATCATTTTTATAACTGAATTAATACCCTTTGGCCCGTTTGAGTCCTGTTAATAAAATCTTTTCTGAAGCTTTTACTTCGAATAATTTCCAGTTGTCGTTATCGGTCTGTTCCAAATGAAACTGACGCGTTTCATCGGATAATGTTTTCTTTATATTTCGGGGGAAAGCGTTTGCAGCCCGGGCACTTTCCCAGATCCGGATGGCTTTAAAAATCTCATTTTTTTGAGGACACGACTCTATGTTTTCCTGATTCAGATCGAGCATATAAGTTACCCCAACCCCTACCGAAAGTGCCTGAATGTGCTCGTATTGCGCAACCGTTGAAGTAGCATTTATTCCAAAATTTATACCAAAAGTAGCCGGGAAATAATTGGAAAAACAAACATCGCGAATGTCCTTTCCTTCGCTGCATCCGGGCCTGCCCCAAACCCGTGTCGATAAATCGTACATGTTGGTGCCGCCTCCAACATTGTAAACACTCATGTAATGCCACGAACCTTCTGACAATGTTGCACCCATAATCCGCAGATCGGGTAAATTGTATTTTTTTACCTGATCAAATAATTTCCGGTGAAACCGTTTAACGGCATAATAACCATGTCCCTGGTTAAACAACCATTCCTGACCGTCCCAATCGATATAATACAAGCCGTTTATTTTGGCCACATCGGCATAATATTTTGCAATTTCATCCTGCAAATACATATTGGGTATTAATCCGTCATAACCATAACCTTCGAGCGATGCCTGCAACTTATAGATGGTATCACCAGCTAAATGTGTTGAGGCTTTTGTGTCCCAGAAACCTCTTTTTACATTGAGAAACCTGTACGGAAACGAACTTGAAATTCCTTTGTAATGAATCAGTTCCTTCCCTATTTTTATGATATTCAAACCCGGGCCATGTCCTTCCCAGCTTCCAATTTCGTCTAAATACAAAGGGTCAACCACCTCGATAATTGTATCATCTGCAGAAATTCCTTTTGACAAAATACGACACACCTGGTAACACAAACTGTCGCTGGGCACGGGACTGGCGTCTTTTGTACCCTTGGGAAGCGCTGTTGTTATGGTATGACGGCCAACAAAAATCCCATATTGGTTTGTGAGATCGGTAAATTCCTTATGCGATTTATTTCCGGATGTAAATTTTAGCGGCTTTCTTTCAAATGAAACACCATCAATGTATCCGTTATTACCCCTGTCAACACTGAAGAATCCCAAGTCTTCAAGCTGAATGCCTTTAAATCCCAGTTGTTTGACATAAACGAGGGTGCTGTCATATTTCCCTCCGCTTGTTGAAACATCGGGAATATAGGCGGCTCGATCCTTTATCCATTTGCCATTCACGGTCGGATAAGGAAGTCCTTCAGAACGAACAATATTTTGAATTACAGTCATTAATGCAATACTATCCGGAGAACCCCACAATGCAATGGATGAACCTATAAAATCAACATCGGGCAAAGGCTGCACCTCCAGATGATTTGGGGCGTTTGAATTAAGGAACGGTATCAGCGAGAACAAAATGGTTTTCTCTTTTCGCCTGTCCGTGCTGTGATAGTGAATGGATATTCTTCCCTGATTGTCGATAGTGGCGGAGTTTCCATACAATATCCGGTAATATGGTTCTGCATGAGCAAAAAAGGCGACATCGCTAATTCCATCGCCACCAATCGGAAATATCTGGCCTTCATGTAAATCAGCAGGCAAAGGAAAACGTTTCGGATCGGGACTGTGAATAATATATTGAAATGGAGATATATCGCCAATATTATCAGATTTTCCGCCGGTTGTATAATCGTTGAGCGCTAAAACTCCAATAGCATAATTAACCGTTTCGCTGGTATCGCGGGCAACCCCAATAACATCGCCAAAAAGATTGGTAATATTGGTATGGTATGGTCCCCATTGAATATCGTCAACTCCGTTTCTTGGTTCGAGGGATAGCAGCGTCAATTTAAAATATTTTTTCTGAGGTAAAAAACTGATTTTAGCTGTAGAACCATTATTATAGCTTAATGTAATAACTCCATTATTTCTATTGAAATCTGCTTTTATTGGTTCATAATAAAGTTTCTTATTGCTGTCATATAAACTTAATAACGGTGATGGTTTATCCAGAGGACTAAAATCCCAATTTGGTTTTATTGAGATGTTTTTCATGCTGGTTATTTGCCCATTTTTATCAATTTTGATTTTAAAATAATCGGTTGAAAAATCCCATTGAGCATGCAAAGTCAAACTGAATAATATCAATGTAAGAGTAATTAAAACAGCAATTTCCTGGCACATAATTTTAACTAGAGCTATATGTTTCATTCAAATAAATTTTAGGGTTTAGTTTATAATTCTTTTCCAATTATGTCGTCGACTGTAAAATCTCTCTTAAACAGCTGCCCTGAATTCATTACCCATCATTAATATGAATTTTTGGTTGCATCAAACTGCTTTCATGATCTTCATTAACAACTTAACCTTTCATCCCACTTCTGTTTATTAAACAAAACATTCTACCAGATCAGCTTAAAGAACCCATTCCCCAGCGGTTTCAAACTTGTTGCTCCGTTGGTTACAGCATCGCCAATGGCATTCACCTGAGTTATCCTGAAGGGCGTTCCTGAAGCTTGTTTCAGCTTGCTTAAATCAGCTGTTTTTCCATCTGTTTCCCGAACCTGAATCAAGATAGCTTTTTCTCCTTCTTCGGGTTGGGCATTCACCAGAATCACATTTTCGGGCCAGCCTGAAACCAACGATTTTTGCCAAACCAGTTCGCCTTTGCCACCTCCGGGCAAAATGCGGGTCAGGAACGGCACACGAGTTCCCCAGCCAAAACGGGTGGCTTTGCCATTCGATACGTCGCTGCCCGACGTGAGGTAATACGACCACTCGTGCTGCCCTTTCTGGTCGGGATTGAAATTAGTCACCCAGTAATTGTTCATCGGCCACGAGTACATGTGCGTGTTTGCAGGCAGCGCTCCGGCTTTATAGCGGCCGGTATTGATGCCGCCAAACTGCATCAGCGGAATTTCAGAGCTTCCCATAACAATTTGAGCCTCGCCGTTCCGCAACACCGAAAAGTGCTGTACCGTATTCCAATCGTTCGACGAGCCTGGAATCTGGTCTTTCCCGGCTTCAACCACTCCGCCCTGAACATCGAAGAAAAGTTTCCCATTATCCAGTTGGAACGGGAAGGCAATGTAAATTCCTTCCGGATCGACAATCGGTTTCTTCACGATCGAATACGCCAGGTCGATGCGTTTGGTGGTGTTGAACAGGCGGATTTCCACGTCCACATCGTAGCCTTCATAAGAAGCGGCTGTTTTGCCTTTCAGACGGATTGTATTCCAGACCGCTCCTTCAGAATAGCTGTCAAAACGGGTTTCATCAAACGGAAAACGCTTGAAATCGTCCAGCCGCTTTTGCTCCATCTGGTGACGGTTGCCCAGCAGTTCGTAGATGAATTCGCCCATCGCGTGCGGTGCTTTCGGATCAACCAACTCTTTGTTTAAGTTTTTATCGAACCACGAAGTCATCACTGCTCTCTTCGGGTCAACCTGAACAGAATACCACTGATTTTCGAGCTGGGTAGTCAGCGTTTTGGTTTGTTTTTCCTGAAGTCCGTCAACCGGCTCAAATTGCAGTTTCTTGTAGCCGAATGCCGGAATATCTTTTACCCAGATTGCCCAATAAGTGCCATCGGAACGATGACTCAAAGCCTGAGCCTGATAAATACTTCCGGCCTGATCAGTGATTTTGGGGTGCGTATTTTGAGGCAGTAACTGGTGGTCGATGTACACTGTCACCAGCCCTTCTCGGGTCCAGTTGAGGGTATTGTAAACTACCAGCGTCGGTTTGGCCTCGTTTTTCAGATGGCTTTGCAACAGTCCCATCGTTTCTTCGCCCACCATTTTTGCGCGCCGGAACGATTCCCAGGCATACGATTCCTTAATGGCCCGCTGCTCCATGGTTTGCGCATGATACGGCTCGCGCACACTCTCGGAATAACCGGTGGTGTGCTCGGTGTAAAACAGCAGCGCGTTGTTCACCAGATCAATTCGTTCATCAATATTTTTGGGTAGAACAGAACCTTGCAGCCCTGCCATCGCCAGTCCGGAGGAATTGGCTGTAATGTCCGACTGCGCTTTGCGGGCAGCTGCCACTTCGCGCGCCGAAGCCCCAAAACCATCGGTCCACCAGTCGGGCCAGGCACCGCGGTAAACCGGGAATGACGCAGCATATTTGCCTTCCATTTCTTCGAAAAAGGCAGTGGCAGTTGAGGTTTTCAGCTTGGGCCACTCATAAAGTTCATTCCATTTGCGAATCACGTCCGACGCAATGGTCGAGGGCGGCGAATTATCGGTCAGATATCCAGAATGCTGAATGGAAATGACGTCGTATTCGTAGCCTTTCTCTCCAAGAGAAGTGAGGTAATTTAGGAGTTTGGTCTCAAAATTTGGGATATCGCCTTTATCAATCTGGAAAACGGTATTTCCGGTCATGTAATGCTCGGCGCGGTAAGTCAGCATCCGGTTTCCGGAGGGCGATTCCCACCAGAAAAGCGTCGGTTTGTCGAAGCAAATCAAGGCGCGGTGCCCGTGTGTTCCCATGTTCAGGTATTTCACGCCCAGGTCGTGATAAAAATCGTTCATGCACCAGGCAATGCCGTTCACGTCGTTTTGCATGGCCATCAGCGGCTGCAATCCGTTTTCCTTAAAACGTTTCAGCGGCTGAAGCGAAGCTGCCAAAACCTGTTCTTCGGGCAGCTCGTCGAAGTTGAAATACATGGAGGCAATTTCGATGCGACCTTCTTTCACCCGCTTTTTAAACCGCTCGATTTGTTCGGCCGGACGACATTTCAGGAATTCGTCAACTGCCCAGGCGGCTTCGCAGGTCCAGCGGAATTTGGCGGCATCGGGATAGTTATCGGTGGCGTCGCAGTAATCGAGCGCATAGTCGATATAGCGCAGGTGCTCGGCCAGAATCTCGGTTTGCGAGCGGGTGTAGCCAATGTCGGTGTGCGAGTGCTGCACCAGGTTGACCTGCCAGTGGTGCACCGGAAATTGTTCCAACTTTAATTCCTGATTGAAATCTCCGGCTTCGAGCCTGAATTTGACCGTCTTCTTTTGTTTAACCTCTGGAAGCCCTAATCGCAAATAGTTCGACCCGAAAACAAGCTGCTGTTCTTTTACGAGCTTGTCGTTGAGGTAAATTTTAGCGGTTTGCGGCATCCCGAAGTATAGAACGGTGCCCGAAGCCAGTTGCATATTTTGGCCGTTCTCTTTGATAATTGCCGGAAACGGACGAACCGTCAGTCCCGAGCGCACGGGCATCTGGAAAGTCATGTACCACGAGGTTTTCTGGTCGTTTCCACCGGTCATTTTCAGGATTACAGGCTTGCCCTTTTCCACTTTTTCAGCCGGAAGGCGCAAAAACATAAACCCAAATTTGTCGCCAACCTGATCTTCCATATCCGAATGAAAAAACAATTCGCTGCCGTCAGCCTCAATTTTCCAATCGGCTTTGCCATCGGTGTGGAAAGTGATAGACTGGCTGTTGTTTATCGTCAAAGTCATATCGGCAAAGCCTGGACTGGAGCCAATTCCGGCCAGCCAGGCAAACGTTACGTATTTTTCTTTTAGGCCTGAAGGAACTTTTTCTGTTAGCCATTCCATGCTGTATTTTCCATTGGTTGCGCGGATAATGATCGATTTTTCAACTCCTGAAACCGAAGAATGGTACGAAAAATCGTCGCCCGAAATTTTGTGATCGAAACCATTGATGAGGTGATCATCTGCGTTGATCAGATTTTGACCGAAAGCTGATGAATTCATAAACAACACAAGAAATAATATCATGAAAACCATTCTCTCCATAATCGAACTATTAGATATTAATTAGATAACTGACTTATTTTAAATACAATAGCATAAGGAGAGGGTAGGGTATTAGCAAGATTTGCCGGAACTTCAATTTTAAACCCGTTACCATCTGCTTTCCATTTTAGCGAACTCCCTTTTTGACCAAAAACAGTGATTTTTGCACCTTTTTCCGGAGTGAAACCTTTTACCAGAATTTCAGCCGGAAGTTTTTCGTTGTCGGCAAGCAAATAAATCGCGTTGGCCGAACCGTCTTTTCCACGGGTGAAACGCAGCTGCCCATCATAATATGGGGCAATAGTGCGGGTATTGTAAATGGCGTCGCCATTGATTTTCAGCCACACGCCAATTTCTTCCAGGCGGCTGTAGGCATCGGCATACCAGGTTCCATCGGGACCCGGACCAATATTTAGCAGCAGGTTTCCGCCTTTGGCCACAATGTCGGTAAGCATGTGAATCACCTTGCGGGTTTCCATCATTTTTGCATCGTACGAAAATGACCAACCTCCGCCCATAATCATGCACGATTCCCAAGGGTAAGGCAGCATCTTGTCGGGAACCTGGTTCTCGGGAGTGAGGTAGTTTTGGTTTTTCCCTTCAACGGCACGGTCAACCACAATACAATCAGGTTGTTTCGAGCGGATTTTATCCACCAGTTCATCCATTTTGATGTCCTGATTTAAATATTTTTTTACCCTGAAGCCCGGAACTTCAGGAGCTTTTCCCTGATCGGAGTGTTTTTGTACCCAGCCGCCATCGAACCACATCAGGTCTATTTTTCCATAGTTCGAGCAAATTTCCATCACCTGATTGTGGGTGTAATTCACAAAGCTGTTCCATTTTTCGGGATAAGCCGCGGGGTCATAATTTACATTACGGTCGAGCGGAGGAAACTGCGGCCACCAGTAGTCGGGGCTGTGCCAGTCGGGTTTGGAGAAATAGGCGCCAATCCACAAACCTTCGTTGCGGAATGCGTTGAAAATCTCCATAGTTACATCGGCTTTCGGATTGGTGTGATACGGACAATCTTTTCCGGTGATTTTGTAATCGGTGTATTTGGTATCGAACATGCAAAAGCCGTCGTGGTGTTTGGTGGTGAAAACCACGTATTTCATTCCGGCATTTTTTGCAGCTTTGGCCCACTTCTCAGGATCGAACTGGGTTGGATTAAATGTTTTTCCAAGGTTTTCGTACTGTTTTTTGTAATGGAAATAGTCTTTCACTGTATCGGGCACGCACCAGCCTTCGTCTTCCGGACAAATAGACCACGATTCGACGATTCCCCACTGGCTATAAGGGCCCCAGTGCATGAGCAGTCCAAATTTGATATCCTGCCACTGGTCGATTCGTTGCTGAATGCGAGGATTTGGATCAGGCATGTAAATTTGTCCTTCATGCTGGCTAAACCCTTTTAAAACAGAAAAAGACAGCAAAAACAAAAATAATTTGAATAATTTCATAATCTATATTTTAAGTTTGATTTCTAGTTATAGAAAATCCAGGTACTACCTGAAATTTAGTAATTATTAAAACTGAATTTCAAAATCACGGATTATAGTCAACCGTCAAAACTCCTTTCAGCCTGATATCTTTTGACGAAGCACCGATCATAATCCTGAACTCGCCGGGTTCGACCACTTTTTTCATTTCAATGTCAAGCATTGATAACATTTCAGGATTAATTAGAAAACTTACTTCCTTTGTTTCTCCAGAATTGAGGTGAATGCGTTGAAACCCTTTTAGTTCGGTTACCGGACGGGCTACTGATGCAAGTTCATCGCGTATATATAATTGAACAACTTCGTCACCGGCTACTTTGCCGGTATTGGTTATTTTACAGCGAACCACCGTTGAATCAGAAGCTGAAATGTTGTTTTTTTCAATTTGCAGATCAGTATAATCGAAAGTGGTGTAGCTCAATCCATAACCAAACGGGAAAAGCGGATGGCCGGTCAGGTTATTGTAATCGTCACCTCGTCCGGTAGGTTTGTGATTGTAAACCAAAGGAAGTTGCCCTTCGAAAACAGGGAACGTAATTGGTAGCCTGCCTGCCGGACTGTAATCGCCAAATAAAACATCGGCAACAGCATTGCCACCTTCATCTCCCGGGTACCAGACATCGATAACCACCGGAACATTTTTCAGCCAGTTGTTCATGGTTATTGCGCTTCCTCCTAAAAGTACAACCACAACCGGAGTGCCTGTTGCAGCCACCTTATTAATCAACTCTTCCTGACGGCCCGGCAGGTTTAAATATGCACGATCGCGAAATTCGCCTTCTTCGATTCCCACAACCAAAACAGCAACATCGCTTTTAGCCGCAAGTTCTGCCGCATTGTTTATCTCTTCCTTCTGGTTATTATTCACATTTACATTCCATATCAAACGGAAAAAAGCATTGCCAACCGGTTCGTAATATTCAATCCGGATGTTGTATTCTTTATCTTTTTCAAAAGAAAAATCGGCCAAAATTGTTTGTTTACTTAGCTTCTGCCAGTTATCAATCAGCAGTTTATCATTCAGGTATAACCGATAACCGTCGTTCCCATCAATTCCGATTTTATAATTACCCGATGCCGGAGCTTTCAATTTACCTGTCCACCGAACCGAATAAAAATCATAGGTGAGTTTTTCGGGATCGGGAGAAAAAAGTGTCCATTGAAATTGCACCTGCGGATCGACACGCGTAAAAACAGGCTTGCCGGTTAAGGTCACATTATTGAAATATTCGCCGTTTAATCCTTTTTGTGTTTTTCCACTAGTTGTGCACGAGAGAAAATCAGATCCGACAGTCACATATTCAATATTTTCACGATCACAACCTTTGGCATAGCGAACTTCAGTTTGATTGCTCAACTTATTTTTAATTCCGTCCAAAATACTCACCGGATCAATACCTGGGCCACTGTATCCGCCCAAACGGGCTTCCGTGGCATCCGCTCCGATTACCGTAACCGATTTTATGGTCTTCGAAAGGGGCAAAGTTTGCTTTTCATTTTTAAGAAGTACTACCGATTTTTGGGCAGCCTCTTTTGCCAACTGGCGATGGGCAGGGTAACCGTTCCATTCGCCCGCAGCTTTGGCATCTACGTATGGATTTTCAAATAATCCAAGCTCAAATTTCAATTTAAGAATCCTTGAAACAGCATTGTCGATGGTTTGCTGATCGATGCTTCCATCGTAAAACGGAGGAGAAAACAATTTGTAATGATCGTAACTGGTTTGAAAAATCACATCGAGTCCGCTGGTTACCGATTTGGCAGTTGATTCAGGATAGTCTTTGGCGGTAAAATGCAAAACGTTGGCTCCACCAGTAGCTCCGGCATCAGAAATTACAAAACCTTTAAATCCCCATTCTTTTTTCAGAATTTGATTTAAGAGCCAATCGTTGGTGGTGCAAGGACTGCCGTCGAGTGAATTGTAGGAAGTCATAACTGACCGCGAACCACCCCGCTTAAAACAAGCTTCAAACGGAGGAAGGTAGATTTCGCGCAACAAACGCTCGTTCCAATGAATCGGGTAACTGTCGCGACCACCATCGCCTACATTTGCGATATAATGTTTCGGCGTGGTAATTACACCCATTTTTTCAAATTCGGAAACAAAAGCAACACCCATTTCAGAGGTCAGGAAAGGATCTTCGCCGTACGTTTCTTCGGTTCTCCCCCACCGCACATCACTGGCAACATTAACCACCGGTGACAAAATCTGTCGGATACCGCGTGTTTTACATTCGGTAGCAATGGCTTTCGAAACCTGGTGCATAAGTTGAGTATCCCAGGTGGCAGCCAAGGCTATGGATTGGGGAAATGCAGTAGCTCCGCGCCTGACCAGCCCATGCAACGCCTCATCAAACGGGATAATCGGTATTCCCAAACGACTTTCTTCCAGAAAAAAGTGTTGCATTTGATTCACCATCTCGGCAGTCTCGATGGCAGAAGCGCCGGCAGCATAACTCAGCATTTGTCCGGCAGCTTCGGCATTTTGCCCAACCGTGCTCACCTGAAACCCGAAAATTCCGGTTTTGTACCTTTCTTTCTCATGACTCAAATCACCAGGAATCATAAACATTTGCCAGAATTTTTCTTCCGGCGTCATCCTCGAAAGCAGGTCTTTTACCCGCGCGTCAACAGGTAAATCCGGATCTTTATAAGGTTGCGCTTTAGCCTGAACAAGCATGATGAATACAAAAAGTATAACAACTAGTTTTCTCATGATATACGTTTAGCTTTAATTATTTAAGCTTTCTTTTATTCAGTCTCCCTTTAAACCGGCTCACCCCGTCCATAAAAACTTCCAGCACAATTCGACCAGATGGCAAATTCGACAGATTATAGCTGTATAAACCATTTTTTATGTTCGGATATTCGTGTTTTTCCCAAATTTTTCCATCGACAGTAATCTGTACCAACATGTTGCTGTTTCTGTTCGAAACAACGCCCAGTTCGGTTCCTTTGGTTACCAGTCGGGGATACAGAGAAAATGCATATTTCGCCTGAGTGGTGTCGGCAATAAATGCCGGAGAAGCACGAAATGCAAGTTTCTCTCCATTTCCGCAATCGCTCTCGAAGGCATGAATCAGGTTGCCTTTCATGTCGAACATGCGCAGATTGCCATCTCCATTCTGGGGTTCGGCCCAAAATTCCAGGCCATCGCCGGCTGAGTCGGTCAGGCACAACTCATACATTCCTTCATTGACACTGATGGTGTCGGTATAAAGCATATTGGATTCCAGATTTTGCGGAAGACGACGGAAAATCGTATCGTTTTTTGAGCCAATCAATAGAATCTGGTTGTCTTTCGGTTTATTATTGGTCAAAAACTGCAAAATGAAATTGGTGGGCATCACTTCAGGAGACCAAAAACTAGTGGTCAGTTCGTTGTCACCCATCCAGCCATCTTTCCGCCCATTGGGTTTCGTAAGTGTAACTGTGTATGAGTTTTGGCCTTCTTTCATCTGTAATTCACCCGGAATAATAATTTTGGCAGTCTGGTTGAATTTCAAATCACCTTTCCAGTGGTAAACCTGTTTCGGGAAACCATCAGTTCCATAAGTAACAGTTACCGTTTTGAGATTTTCTGAACCCAGATTCCGGATGATAAAATGTGGATTGAAACAGGCCGGATTCAGACGAGAAAATTGCTGTTCGTCATTAGGAACTAAAATCTCATCAACAGCCACATCAACCCTCTGCATAGGAGGCGAATAATGGAATAAATAAGAAGATATATCCTCGTTGGCCTGAATATTTTCGGTTGCGGTGTAAGGTTCCATCTCCAGCGCAAGTATATGATTGCCGGGCATTACCGGAACGTCAATCACATCGGGCACCTGCAAATCGCCAGGACACCAATAAGCGCGATCATAAACCCAGGTTCCTCCTTGAGGATACAGCGGGTTGTCACCGCAATCCTTCCAAAGGTTACGGTGATCGACAAGTTGATTATCCAGTTTGAGGTTGCGCCAGCGTGAGCAAAATTCGCTGCAGCCTTTGGGTTTGTCCATTCCATGACCGGTATGTTGGATGCGTATCCGGTTAATGGCAGTTCCCGGCAACGATTCATAACTTACAGGCAGCAGGTTATCTTCAATCTTTTCTTCCGGGTTTCCATATTTGTAGCCCCGGTTCCAAAGCGGGGTAATTCCAAGCGGAACAACAACGGGAGGTCCTGAAATAATCTCGAAATCAATGGTTAATGCCCATCCTACGGTGGTGGCTTCGTAACCCGAATGAACGTACTCAATTTCAACACTGTCGCGCAAATAAGGAGCAAAATCGGTTACATCAACTTCCCATTTCCAGCTCCAGCCTTTGTTGTAAATACTTCCGTAAGGGGTGAGCATCCGGCCGATTTCGTAATCAATTGATTTTCCTTTAACTCCTCCCTGACGACGCAGGTAGATATGATCGAGGTAATCCCAATGAGCAGTGAGCAAACTGTCGGGACTGCCCAAGGTAACATTCATAACAATCTTCCTGACAGGAGATTCAGATGAAGGGAAAATCCCCCAACCGGGAAATGGCTTTGAGCCGGATGGATCGCAAACGACTGTGGTGCGGTTGTGTGTGATCACGTGATTCACCTGAGGCTTTTGCGCCAAACATGTTGCTGAACCAAAAACGACCAGAAAAAATAAGATGCGTATCATAGGAATAAATTATTATTTTTTTGTCCTGTAATGTTGAGTGGCTATTTTGCCAGACTGGTTATTTCTTTTAATTCTCCATTCACTCTTATTTTTACCTGTTGCGGCTTTGAAGAATAAACGTTATAATTTGTGACTTTGCCATCTTCCCAATTGCAGTCAACTTCAAAGCCTCCACGTGCGCAAAGTCCGGTAAAATAACCTTTTGCCAACCATGTTTTGGGAATTGCCGGCAGCAACTGAATTTCACCAGAATGGCTTTGTATCAGCATTTCTGCCATTGCGGCAGGAATTCCAAAATTTCCATCCATCTGAAACGGCGGATGACTGCAAAATAAATTGGGTAAAGTATTGTAGGTAAGCAACCCGCGAACCATAATTCCTGCCCGCTCGCCTTCACCCAGCCGCGCCCATAAAGCGCAACGCCAGGGCCATGTCCACGAACGGCGGCTGTCGCCAACGGTAGATTCCACGGTAAACGGCGTATGTTCATTTTTGCCATAATTCCCGGAACGACTGCGCAATGAAAGAATTGCAGCCTGTGTCAATTCTGGTGTTTCGACCATATTAATCTGGCGGCCAGGATACACCGCAAACAGGTGCGAAGTGTGCCGATGCTGATCGTCAGGATCGTCGCGGTCTTCCTGCCATTCCTGCAACTGACCCCATTTGCCGATTTTATTGGGAACTAACTTTTCCTGCATATCAGCTACTTTTTCCTGATAATCCGGATCGATGTCCAGGGCCTTTGCCATTTCCAGGTAATTTTGAAAAAGTTCCCACACCAACTGCTGGTCGTGCATCACGCCATCTTCACGAGGGCCATGTTCCGGAGACCAGCCCATAGGCACCACCAACGAACCATCAGGTAAGGTTTTCAGCCGGTCTTCCCAGAACTCGCAAATTTCTTTTACAACCGGGTAGGCCGTATCTTTCAAATAATTGTTATCATGTGTAAATGCCCAGTGTTCGTAAACATGTTGGGCGTACCAGGCACTAGCCGGAATATTCCATTCCCAACCATTTCCTCCGAAAATATTCTGACTGGTTCGGGCTGTCCATCCTCGGGTTTTTTCGCCAAAAGCCTTGCGGGTGGCAATCCGACAGGGCTCTTGCTGGGCAACGATGAAATCGATTAAAGGCAAATGACATTCTGAAAGATTGGTCGATTCGGCAGCCCAGTAATTCATCTGAATATTGATATTGTTGTGATAATCACTGGCCCAGGGCGGGGTGTTGCTGTCGTTCCACAAACCCTGTAAATTGGCAGGCAACCCGCCTGGTCGCGAACTGTTTGCCAGTAAATATCGCCCGTATTGGAACATTGTTTCTTCCAGATCGGGATCGACACCACCGGCGGCATACTTTCTCAGGCGTTCGTCGGTTGACAACGCGAGGGTCGTAGCATCGGTATTGCCAATTTCAATACTGGCAGCGGTCGTCAGCCGGGTAATATCGTGAATGTGATTATTGAGCAATTTTTTGTACCCAAGTTTGGCCGCCAGCTCCAATTCATTTTCAATGACAGGCATAGGGTCAACACCGCGCCAATCCGATTGGTAATCAGGATTGTAGTTGGTTCGTGCATCAAGCAGTAAGGTAAACGAATCACAATTCTCGAAAACCAGCATATTCCCTTCAACTTTGGTTTTACCGCCTTTCGGAATAATTTGAAGTTTTGCCTCATATCTTAACTTGTTTGGCATTTCACCTGAAATAACCAGACTGTTTTCGGTTGCAATACTAACGGCTCCCTGAGCAGATATAAGCGATATTTTTCCGGATAAGCTCTTTTTGTTTCCCGAATTGTAGTTGAAAACCATCACTTGATCAGGATAACTCGCAAAAGCTTCGCGCGAATAGTGAATACCGTCAACCTCAAAATTGGTGGTATGTATGCCTTTGGTAATATTGAGAGAGCGAGTATAATTCTCCGGTTTTCCTAAAAAGTTAAACTCGATGGTAAATTCCCCGAAATTCCGGTATGCACCAAATCCATGATCGCCGGTTTCGTAGGCGCCATCCCAGTTGTTGTCACCCGACCACAGACTTTGTTCGTTAAACTGAATCCTTTCCTTTTCAACTCCACCAAGCAACATGGCGCCCAAGCGGCCATTGCCAATAGGCAGGGCCTCGTCTGACCATTTCTCAGCCGGTTGTTTGTACCACAATTTAAAGTCGTCGGCCGAAAGCGCAAATTGTATAATCAGCAGGCTGATCAAAATGATAAGAAACAGTTTTTTCATAGTCGAAGAAGGTTAGGTTGTTAGTTCAGACCGCCATGACCGCGATATAACTTCACAGGCTCATTCAGTCTCACTTTTAATACAGTCACATATTTATCCAGTACGTTTTCAGGAATGTCTATGTAAACCAGTCCGGGAACCGGGCTCCACGAGATCTTACCAACTACTTTATGGTTTAGTTTTGCGCCGTTACCAACAACAGTTAAATCTTCAATCTTATTAATCAAGCCTTTTAACATGACCTGCCCGCTTGTTTTTCCATGCAGAAAAAGATACACCGAAGTTGAATCTTTCGACAAAGTTGTTGGGCCGTAGAAATGACCTTGAGGAAGACCGGCTACTGTATTAAAAATGGCTTCTCCGTGCTTTTTGTTCCAGGCACCCAATTCTTTCAGCACGTTGATTTGTTCCGCCGGAATGGTTCCATCTTCCTTGGGACCCATGTCGAGCAACAAATTGCCGCCGTTCGAAACGGCATCCACAAAAATAGTAATGATTTCGTAAGGTGTTTTCCAGTTGTTATCGTGGTGGAAACCCCAGTTGTCGTTAGTCGTCATGCACAATTCCCACCAATTGTATCTGGGTTTCGAAACCGGGAAGTTTTGTTCCGGGGTTTCGTAATCGCCGTAACCCTGAAGGCGTCCGTTGATGATGGCCGTTGGGTTTTCTGATAAAATAATCTGCCTCACTTTTTGTGCTTCCCATTCTTCGGCACTATGTTCCCAGTCACCGTCGAACCACCACAAATCGGGTTTAAACATGCTGTTGATTTCTTTGATCTGCCCCTGGAAAAAACTCCGAAAGCGGTTCCACCGTTCGTAATCGTCTGAGATTTTATATTTTGAACTGTCCTTCAGAAAACCCGGATAGTCCTTATCGGTCCAGTCGATCAGCGAAAAATAAGCGCCGCATTTGATGTCGCGTTTGCGCAATTCTTCGAAGAACGGTTTAATCATGTCGCGTTTGGCCGGAGTGGCTTTAACACTGCTCAGGCTGTTCATCTTAGTGTCGTACATGGCCACACCATCATGATGTTTGGTAGTGATTACCGCATATCGGGCACCGCTTTCTTTGATCAGATCGGCCCAAAATGCCGGATCGTAGTTTTTCAGGGTGAAACCTTTCAACTGCTTCATGTAATCGGTATGACTGATCTTTTTATTATGAAAACTCCAGGATTCGTCGATGCCATCGACGGCATAAATTCCGGCATGAATAAAAATACCCAATTTGGCATCGCCAAACCACTGCATCTTGTCCTTAATGTCTTTCGGGTCGATTTTGGATTGACCAAACCCATTAACCGAAACGAGTGAGAACAAACCTCCCAATACGAAAATTGCTAATCTTTTCATAATCAACGCTATTTGTTTAAATTAATTTTCAAATCCGATTTCAAGTCTTTTTTTGTCATTTTTACTGCATCGATGACAGGTAATTCTGCCTGATCAAAATTATTCTTTTCAATCCGAACTTTCTTGCAGGCAGTTAAACTGATTGCAGCTGACTTATTTTCAGTTTCCAGAAAATGGGAACGAATAATCCGGTTGCCTGTAAACTCCAGGTTTTCAACACTCCTGGCCGAAAGAACAGCACCATCGAATACTTTAAAGGTATTGTTGATGATGCGAATATTGCGATGGACACTATTGCCCACAACCAGTTCGTGATTTTCCGGCGCTATATTAATCGCACCGCTTCCGGAGTTATAACCGCAATCTTCGAAGATGTTGTTCCGGATAGTCACATCGGTTACCGCTCCCGACTCGAACCAACTAGAAGCATCATCAGCAATCAAAATGGGAAACATCCCGGTTCGAAAGAATGTATTGTTTTCGATTAACACTTTTCGGCGTGTGGTAATCAATAAGCCGCGGGTATTGGTTCGTTCAAAACGGCTGTTTCGAATGATTACCTCCGGGGTCCATGTCAGGTTTTCGATGCAAAGACCTGTTTTTACATTTTCAGGCAAAGGTCCATCCAATTCAAGTTCCATTTCGCGAAGATTGATGAGTTTTGCCGATCTCAATTGGGCAGTCGCTACCGGCATCAGTGTTTGCGGGTTGATAAAAGCAATGCTGTCGCCTGCAAAAAACGCTTCGAAGCCATAGGTTTGATGATGCATAAAGCGAACGGTGATTTTTTTAGCCGCATCAATTGCCGTGATTTGCAAGTGCGTACCATGCACATTGATTGGGTCGTCGTGAGAACCGGAAGTGAAACAACTGTCGATCAGTATTTTGCCCTTACATCCTGAAAAATGAAAACAATCGGCGAAGGCAGATATTTGCCTTCCGGATTCAGGCCTCGGAGCCACTTCGACTTTCAGTAATGAAATATTTTCTGAAAACTGCGATACAATACCCAACCCGTGCATGTAGTGCATTTTTACATTTTCCAAACAGATGTTTTTGCTCAGGCTGATCAATGCACCGGAGTTGTCGCGATAAGGATCGCGAATTGTAAGCACGTTGCCGGTTCGTAATTCAAGCTTCGAAAAATCGCCTTTAAATGTAACTTCCCTGCACCCGGTTTGTGTAGCCTGACTTTCCAGAAATGGCCGGAATGAGCTGTATTTCATTACTCCAGTCGCAGGATCACAGGAGATGGTATGGTACGCGTTGCTTTTCCAGCCTTCGCCGTAAAAACGGATTTTGCCATTTTTGATATCGAACCTGGTATCAGGATGAATTTCAGCTATAGCTTCATTGTTGGTTGCTGATCTGATTTTCAGTTCTGACATGGTTGGGCGTTCATAATCGAAGCTGATATTCTTCAGAACCACATCCGTGCAATTCAGGAAAACGAACGATTCCATCTTTCCGTGAAGCATGACCAGCGTACCGTTGCCATCGATGGTCATATCCTTAATTCCTTCAAGCAGAAAAGCAATATTTTTCACCTTCGAAAGAGTGTCGTTCTCGGTCGAATTTGAGATGTACAGCTCTTTCTTAAAAGCTCCTTCAGGCCACACATCGATTCGACCACCAGGCAAGCTCAATACCACATTCTTTTTCGATTTGCAAAATCCGATAGCCTTCACAATGCCTGAAGCTGCGTTTTCAAAACTGTTCGCTTTCACTCCAAAACGGGCCAGTCGCACGGTATCGGGCGCTGATCCAGACTGCCCGTTTGCCGTTGCGCTGCTGCACATTACGGAAAACATAAAACAGGCGAACAGCATTACTGAAATAAGTGTTGATTTTATCATGTTTATTGGTTTTGACTATTTTGAAAAATTAGCGGTAATCGTACCTGAACCAGTTCACCAAATCTTTTAGCTTCTTCATGTTGTTTGATTTATTTCATTCAGTCTTACTATTTAATAATCAGTACCATTTCATCCTTTGCCAATGTCAGGAATAGCTTTCCGGATTTTATTTTTTTTGTGCTCAAAACCGCTTCCCCATCAGTATCTACCCGGCTAAGCTTCACTTCTTTTACATTCTTCCAATTTTCAGGAAGAGTCCATGATTTGTTTTCATATCCGTTTTTGGAGTAGGCAATCAGCTTATTCTCACCAAGCCAGAGCGCAGGTATCAGAACATCCGAATTTTCAACAAGAATAGCCTCACCTTTTGATATTTTGTAAAGGTCTTTTGACAAGAATGTCCTGACATTTTCAGAAAACTGAACGGCTTTGTATTCCTTTCCGGTCAATACATAAAGCCGGTTGAGCCTGTTCAGGTAATACCATACCGCAGTGTTTAAGCAAAATTGTTCTTTAAAACCGGCCAGGTTTTGCGGGTCTTTTTTAACAAGATCTTCACCATGCATACTGGTTCCGAAAAGCTTTCCCCATTCACTTCTATCTACCCCACCACAGTAATAGGATGCGGGCCATTTTAAATACTTGTCAAGTCCGCCGTACCACCAGGCCATGGGCTGATAGCCTTCCAATGTCGTTTCGCGCAAAAAATCAACCCCTTCGCTGGTTACATCAATACCTTTGGAAGCCCAGTAGCCGATAATATTTCGCTGGGCTTCAGCTTCATCTTTAACTGTAAATTTCAGGTATGGACTTGTGGCTCCTTTCGATAAATCAGCACGATATCCTCCGTTTGGTTCATATACCGGCACTGGCGGCCAGGTGTGAAACGCATCAATATGTATCGTCCCGGCATGTTGAACAGGAACTAAACTACATAACAAATCGATCCTTTTTTGTGCAAATCCGGTTTTCCACTCCTGCGCGTAACTAATCGGGTATCCCCATTCGCAGGCACGCAAAGTTCCATCGGTATTTTTGGCAATGATGTCGTTCTTCACATAGGTATCCCACAAAGGGCTGTCTTCGTAAGCATCGAACATATTGATGTGAAGGCTTACGGTGGTATGATATTTTTCCGCTTCTTTCATCAGCCATTTCAGGCTTTCGAGCGAGTTGTCATCCTGCAGTCGTTTGAGGCGGTCGTTTCCTTCGAACCATGCGGGGTATTTCGAGTCGTGCCCGTTGTATTGCCAGCCTACCAGATAGATAATCTTGGGAATGCCAATGGTCAAATTATCGATTTTCCGGATAACATCTAACGCTTGTTCGTAATTCAGGAAAATTTCCGATTTGCCGTTGTCTTTGCGTTTTAGCTTCCCATCGAACAAAGCCTGAGACATGAAAAGTTTTAAGGTCAAGGTTTGATGGTACTGATGTTTCTGCGGAACAAAAAACTTCAGATCGTTGAAATACGAGATGAATGTTGTATCCGGATTCTCATTCTGCGGAAATGGAAAGGCTGAAGTTTCATTTCCTGAACAAAACGAAAGTACGCTGATAATCAGAACCAAAATACTTAATTTTAATCTCATTTTTTTTATTTTTTATTCCAATATAAAACCTGCGGGACTATATGCTTTCATGAAAAATTTCAACGTTCGGTCTGAAACAGGTATCGGTTTTCCTTCTATCTCACCACGAAGATTGACTGGCGTAGCTTTGGTGAATCTGGTACCTTCAGGAAACTTTACGATTAAATTTCCCGATATGCCGGACTGTTCCCATAAACGCATCAAATTTCCTTTACCATCGGGATTGGAAGTTAAAGAAATAAGATCAACCCCTCTTCTGCTCAATTCGAGACCGGTAGCTGTAACGGGCAATTTACCCGCAGGACCTTCGGCATAGCCCACCATTACCGGGTAGCGGGCTTCTGTTGCAGCAATTACCAGACTTGAATCGTTTAGATTCTCGGTTGCCCAGATTCTGACCCTGGACGAAAGCGAACCTTTTATCCAGTACGGAAAATTAATGGTCCACAGATTATTGAACATACTGACCAACGCAAGTGGTTTTGCTGGTACATAGTCGGGGTCAATTGTACACAAACCTTT
This sequence comes from Gaoshiqia hydrogeniformans, assembly GCF_049347105.1. Classification (GTDB taxonomy): domain Bacteria; phylum Bacteroidota; class Bacteroidia; order Bacteroidales; family Prolixibacteraceae; genus Gaoshiqia; species Gaoshiqia hydrogeniformans. Next base: position 3,769,370 of record NZ_CP186334.1, on the reverse strand, counting down.
ATCGCCAAAACTCATTATTCCGTGGTCGAGAGGACAAATCGCCAGGCCTTTCCCTTTACTGTCGGCAACTATAGCGCCAGTATTTACATAACCATACGTGCGATTACTTCCTGAAGCAAAATCGGTAGCCGGATTCGACATTGCTCCCAAACGACCAATCCGGAATTGCGGATTGGCTGCTTTAACCGGTAAATAAATCGAACCTGCTTCGGTCCAGTAATCCGGTTTCTTGTTATCGAGTTGCACTTTAATTTCAAACCAGGGCAAATCGTTGGGTAGCGAGATTACAGTTGTTACATCAGATTGAATCAATCCGCCGGCATTTGCAAATAAAATTACATCGGTTGAGGTAGTCGTACGACGTAATTTCATGGACTGGAATTCGGGCACAGCGCATTGATACGAAGGTGATGATGGTAAATCGGCCCGTGTATTCCACCCCCAGCACGACCTGTCGTTTGAACCATAAACGGTATTCAGATGTACACAGCCGGTGTGGTAATCATGATTTTGAGCGCTATCGAAACGCTGGTAAAAATATTGTCCGAAGGCATACTCCGATTGAGCATCAACAAGTTCTCTGCCGCTTTTCTTTTCGATAACCGAAACAATACCGCCATTCTTCCGATTGACTTTAATTTTCAGGAATTTATTTTCCAGTGTTGCTTCATCATTGGGTTCAACTTTATCTACATCAGTATGGTTTTTCAGCGGAATTGTTTGGTATCCGCAAGCTGGAATGTTTTTCACCAGTAGCTTTTTCCCTTTGCTGTCGGGGATTTCAACCAAGGCGTCACGCTTCCACGGCAATGAATTATACACTACCATTCGCTTTCCTTCGACGGCAACATTCGCGGCAAGTTGAGCCATTTCCTGTAAAGCAAGCGAATCGGTTATTTCAGCCGATTTACGAATATAATTGGCATGGTCTTTCCAGGTATTCTCAAGCCACTGGCAGTCTTTGTCTGTCTTGATAAACTCCTCGAAATTTTTGACCCCATAAGCATTTTTCCCCTGAAGGTTTCTGGCGCCACCCCAGGTATGTTCGCCATACATCAGACTGCGTTCATGAGCAGTGAATAAATCTTTACTAATATCAGTCCGGGATAAGCCCCATAAACGTAAATGCGAATCAAGGATTTCAACGGACGTGATTTCTTTGCGTGTTTTATGCGCGATGGATTCCTCTACCGGCATGGTTCCCATTCCATGAATCCAGGAATCGGGCATATCGGCCCTGACGACCGGGATTTTTGCACCCATTTTTTCTTCAGCAAAAATAGCATCCGAAAAATCTTCCATTTTTCCGAAACGGATTTTAACACCCGGTTCATTTTTTGCCGCTTCGCCCAATAAATAGTCAATTTCTTCCTTTTTAGGCGGACCTGCATTCTCCACCGCAACAATCAATGCCAGCCAGGTTTTATAGGGCCAATCCTTAGGCGGATACAGGCCGTGCCCGAATTCGCAATCAGAACCGTAACCTTGTGTTTGCATGGTCAGTAATTTCGATCCATCAGGTCCTTGCCAATAGTAGAGCAAAGGCACATTGGGTCGTTCGTTGGTCGGATTAACGCCAATATGAAGAAAATCGATGCCCGCATTTTTCAATAGCGTCGGCAAAATCCATGAATGGCTGGGTACGTCGGTCATTTTACCTGAACGGGACATGGGAATGCCCACTTCTTGACTTATTTTTTGGTTCAACGACAATCCGAAAATCAAATCCTGGGGCTCCAGGCTTTCCGTTTGTAGCGTTACCGGAAGTCCGTGAACAATCAAACTCCCGCTTTTCATGGCTTTAATTATTTTTGATCTTCGCGTTGAGTCTTGCCCATCCCACAAAACCTGATAGGCCACCCATGATGGGATAGTCCAGGCAAAGCGTCTTTCGGGTGGAAGTTTGTACGATTCTTCAATCAGGTTTAGTGCATTGTCGATCATGCTCGTACGGTAAATATCAACTATTTCAGGAGCCGGATGCGTGAACCCAATATCGAAATGCGATTTGAATGCTAAAATAATTTCTTTTAATTGTGTGCCAGCCATGATGGCATCTCCGGTGTTCTTAATGGTTTCCGGCGTATGGACATCCAATTCGCAATACCAGGTATTTGTCCATTCGGGCCTCGTTCCCTTTTTTAGTGTAGGTTTTACATCCCAAACCAGCCACCTGAAATTACCCATCAAACTGCCATCGGCATTTTTAATATTCACCCCGTAACTGCCTTGCCAATCCTCTTTATCATTTTCAGGACGGGTATCCACATCAGCAATTTTTATCCACTCTTTTCCTGAAAGATTATCAAAACCTGGCTGCTGCGCCGAAGAGGCGTAAAGCGAATACACCTGTGGCCCGCGCGAGCCATCAAATTCGTTGCACCAGGTAGTTCCGTCAACAGGCCCGTGCGCCGAATAAGAGTTGATCGCGACCACCGGAATTGGGTTGCCGAAATCCATTACAATTTTGCCCCCGCTGGTTGTGTTTGTAAAACAAAAGAAGTCGCGCAGCAACCGGTTTTCCTGAGGCAGAATGCCGTTGTGCATACCATCGGGCGATAAACACGAGGCCAGAGGTTTATTTCCGACAACTGTAATTTTAGAATGAAGCGCCGCATCCGATTGAGAAGGGCTGAAAATGGAGGTGAAATTCCATCCACTTTTTATGTGTTCTTTTACCACGGTTACCTGTGCTTTAGCCTGCCAAAAAATCAGAAAAAAAGCAATAAGTAAGCGCAATTTCAGTTTTTCGCCAATGTTATTTTTTTTGAGTAAAGTCATATCTAACTGGTTTATTTATTGTCGTATTTTAAGAGTACTACCCCGACGTCCGCTTGGCGGACGTTCCGCCCCTCTCTCGCGAGAGAGGGGCAAAGCATCGCAGATGCGCGGGGTGAGTCAAGATAAAAATGCGAATTCAAATACAACATCATTTTATTCTCATTACTTATTATATCGCTTCTGCTTTTGAGTTATCTCCGGAACAATCAATAACGGTTTCCCTTGAGGAAGCCTCAGGGTTAAATTTTCGTTCCTGACTTCCAGAGTCTCAGATTTTTGCAATCCGTTTTTTGTGACCAGGAAAACGTCAGCTTTTTTAACAGTTTTCCAACTTTCTGGAACCTCGTAAAGAAGGGTGGCACCTTTCTGGCTATATGCAGCCAGACTGTTGTCACTTCGCCACAAAGCCGGAAAGCACAAGGTATTTCCTTTGCGTAACAACCGTTCGTTTTGCCACACCGTACTGTCGGTCAGCGAAACTTTCACCTCTCCCGAAAAACTTGCAATACGCTTATTACCTGTTCCATCAACGGCTTTCCGGTCGAGCCTGTTCAGGTAATCATACTGCAAAAAGCTGGTGTAAAAATCACGGACAAAAAGCGAATCCCACATATCGTCTGTAACCTTGTTGTTTGCCGAAGGGAATATGTTTTCGCCATACATGCTGGTTCCAAAAAGGAACTCCAGCCCAAAATCACTATCCCGCAAATCTGGATTCATGCGGCTGCCTGTGCAAATGTTTGCAGGAACCTTCAGATAATCGGCCTGTGTACGATGATTAAAATGCCAGTAATATGGAACAAGTCCTGTCATATAATCCATCACCCATTCACTGGTCGGGTCGATGCCTTTCAGTAGCCAATACTTGCAAATCTTTTGCTGATACTGCTTTTCAATTTCCAGCGACTCGCCATGACCTTTACTTTCTCGCGCAATCCAGGCGTCCAGATGAATGGTACCAGCTTCTTTCAGTGGGGGAAGTAACGCGATCAGCGCGTCAATCCGTTTTTGTGCATAACCTTTTTCCCATTCATTCCGGTAATTAATCTGGTAGGATTTACGGTTATTATAATTTCCAATGATCATCAGACTTCCATCTGCATTTTTTGAGATTAAATCGTTTGCCACATATTCTTCCCATAGCGGGCTATTGTTGTAAGCATCGGTCATGTTGATATGAAGACTTATGGTTGTGTGATATTTCTTTGCTTCATTCATCAGCCAGAGCAGGCTGGTACGGGCATCCTTATCCTGAGGGCGTTTCAATGCCTTATTTACCTCAAAAAAAGCCGGGTACAAGTCGTCGTGCCCATGGTATTGCCAACCAACCAGATAGATTATTTTTGGTGCTTCCAGGGTAAGATTATCAACCATTTTCACCAATTCCAGTGCCTTCTCAAAATTGATGAACACGTTCGATCCTCCTTTTCCATCAGGAACTGCATTCAACATTTTCATGACTAAAGTATGGTCGTAGCGGTGATGCCAATGGACTACAGAATCTTCAACAGCCGAGCCATCTGGTAGATGAAACCGGCTTTTTTGCCCGGCCTGGGTAAAAATCGAACTGAAAATGATCAAAAAGGTGAGTACTGTCCTCATCATTTGTTTAGTTGGTTTTTATACTGATTTCTCCCGAACCAAGGCCATTGCTGGCGGCTTTGACTTTAAAATCGCCAGTTGCGCCTTTTTTAGCTTTTACAATTACCAGGGCCATTCCGTTAAAAGCATCACGCTCATGGCTTTGGAAAGGCACAAAACTGGTTGGGTCACCGTTGTCGGTGGCAACAATCTCGCCGGGCCCCTCAATTTCAAATTGAATCAGGGGGTGAGAACGTGGAACTGTTAATCCATCCTTGTCCTGAACTTTTACGGTAATGTATGAAAGGTCTACTCCATCCGAAGCTATTTCGTCACTATTGGCTGCGAGGTTCAATTTTGCAGCAGGTCCGGTTGTTTTCACCACATCGGTGGCCCACTGTTTTCCATTTTTATAAGCAATTACTTTTAGTTCGCCGGGCTGATATACGACCTTGTCCCAAACTAAGCGGAAATCTTTTCCGGATATTTTTACTTTTCGACCCAGACTTTTACCGTTCAGGAATAATTCGGCTTCATCGCCCGAAGTATAAACATGAACCGGAGTTATTGAATCAACCCGTTCTGGCCAGTTCCAATGCGGAAGAATATGTGCCATCGGAAAATCGGGTCTCCAATGCGATTGATACAGGTAAAAACGGTCTTTGGGGAATCCGGCCAAATCGACAATTCCGAAATAACTGCTGCGCGATGGCGGGTTGTTTTTGCGAATTTCCTCCAGTTTCTTTTCCAGTTCAGCCTTTTTTGCCGGATCGTTCCTGAAATTCAAAAGATTGGTTTCATCGGAATTATAAGGCGTAGGTTCTCCCAAATAATCGAAGCCCGTCCAAACATATTCGCCCAATAAATTTGGGAATTTGGCATTGGTGCGGAATTGCTCATCCGGAGAACAGCCCCAGCCCGGTTTGGCCACATCATATGAGGTTATCTGCCAGTTTTGATATTCTTTCCCGAAGAAATATTCGCCGCGCGACGAAACACACGATGACGTTTCACTACCCAGTGTGGGTTTGTTGGCATAGCGAGGATCGGCATCCCATTCAGGCTGCCTTCCGAAGAAATAATTCACCCCCATAATGTCGAGCGCAACTACCGCCCCCACCTCGCGCCCGCCATCCGGGTCGTTGTATCCGTTGGAAACCGGTCGGGTCGGATCTTCCTTGCGAACAATATCGGCAAGATGTTTGGTCATTTCCACATCACGCTGGTCCATCACCTCGTTGCCAATCGACCAGATAAAAACGGAGGGATGGTTACGGTCGCGGTGAACCATCGCTTTCAGGTCTTTTTCGTGCCACTCGTCATATAGTTTGTTGTAGTCCCATGTCCGTTTTCCTTTTTTCCAGCAGTCAAAAGCTTCGTCCCACACTAAAAATCCCATTTGGTCGGCCAGTTCGAGCAATTCAGGAGCAGGAGGATTGTGCGAGGTGCGTAACGAATTACAGCCCATTTCTTTCAGGATGGTCAACTGGCGGCGTAATGCGCTGGCATTAATTGCTGCACCCAGAGCGCCCAAATCGTGATGGTTACAGGTTCCCTGAATCTCGACCCGGCGGTCATTCAGCAAAAACCCATTTCGGGAAGTAAATTCGATGGCGCGGATTCCAAACGGTGTATGATAGGTGTCAACTACTTTGCCGTCTACGCTTACTATGGTTTGAGCCAGGTAACGGTTTGGAGAAAGAATATCCCAGCGTTTAGGATTTTTTACGACAGTCTGCATTGAAGTATTGACATTTCTTCCAGCCTCAATCTTTACTTTGGTTGGATCAAACGAAGCGACTTTCGTTCCGGGTTTATTATTCAGGTCAAGTTCAAAAACCTGGGTTTGTACCGTTGCATCAACGGCAGATTTTCCTTGATTATCGAGGATTACCTCAATTTTAACCGTTGCCGATGCATCCGAGATTTCAGGAGTAGTAATATAGGTTCCCCAATGGGCAACGTGCACCGGATTGGTTTTGACCATCCATACATGGCGGTAAATTCCAGCACCCGGATACCAGCGCGACTGCCATTTTTCGGTATCGAGGCGGACAGCCACTACGTTTTCGGCATCAAATTTCAGGAATGGAGTCAAATCCATACGAAACGAGTTATAGCCGTATGGCCAGGTTCCCATATACTTGCCGTTGAGCCAGATTTTTGCATTGGCCATAGCTCCGTCAAAATCCAGATACACCTGTTTGCCTTCATCTTCAGCCGGAACAGTAAAATGCTTGCGGTACCAGCCAATTCCCTGGTAGGGTAATTTTCCGGTTTCGCCTTTCAACTCGATCCGGAAAGGGCCTTCAATGGCCCAGTCGTGCGGCAAATCAAGTTTTCGCCACGAGGAATCACTGGCTTCAGGAAGCTGCAAATTTTCGGGTTCGGCTACAGATGTACCGTCGGCCTGCAGCCCGAATCGTGAAAAAAGCCAATCGTTGTCAAATAACTGACTATCGGCACTGCCCATCCGTTGAATGCGTTGTGCTTCCAGCGATCCCGAATTGCCGTCCTTTCCACAGGCAATCATTAGCATTGGTCCCACTATCGTAAACAACAATATTTTCGAGTAAGTTCTAACTTTTGAATGCTTCATTTTATATGGTTTAGTTATGTGCTTTATTCTGAAACAAGAATTAATGCCCCTTTTGTGGGTTCAACCGTAATTGGTTCATCAATGCCAAACTCGCGGCCGGTCTGGAAATTGAGAATTTCAGGAGCCCTTAATCTTACTTTTGAAGGGTTGAGTCCCAGCGCTTTCCAATCCATGATCAAATTTATGTAACACTTTTGTGTATCCCATGAAGCGACCGAAATCAATGTTTTCCTGTCTTTCACATAGGCTGTTGCCAGAACCTGTGGATTATTTGTTTTTACCGGGCAGTCTGAATCCCAGTATCCGATCATTTTTGAATCGGCAATTCCGAATGAATCCCATATTTCCCAGACATCTTTCGGATTACAGATAACACCTTCGGTATTCCAGGGCAACCGGGCGGTCATCCCGTAAATCATACCGCGCCACGGATTTCCACCGCCCTGGAGCATATCGCCCATCAGCCCGAAAGGAATTCCGGAGGTTTCGACCAGCCAGTTTGCAGGCGACATTTTATCGTATTGGAAACTTTCGCCAAACCAAAGTTTGTTGATGTATGGGAAGTATTCTGTATATTGATTGGCTGGGCCAATAGAGAACCCGGTATTGGAGTGCAAATCAATGAGGCAGCCGGGTTTTTCGTTGTCCAATACTTTTCTGATTCTTTTAACTGTTCGCCGGTCGTACGACACATCATCGAGGTAAAGCCCGTCAATATCCACATTTTTCACCAGCCAGCTTAACCCTTCGATGTAATAATTGTACCAGCGCGAATCGCCGGGGGCATTAACAATTGATGCGTCTGCACTTTTATCGGGGAAATACTGGTACCACTGCGGTAAGTATCCATCGATCAGGTGTTCGCGCAACCACGGATAGCCGCCACCATTTCCTTTGCCTAATATTTCATCGCCGAGGCTACGAAGCGCCCATATCTCAGTCGTGTAATTGGTGAGTTCGCGAATCGTGTAATAAATTTTCACTTTCTTGCCTTTGGCATGTAACTGGTCGACAAACCATTTCATAGAATCAACCGCTACAAACGGATAATTGATGTGCGGATTATAATTATTGGCGTGGTGCAGGTTTACTATTTTCACGCCACGTTCAAGGTCTTCATCCGAAGGCATGGGCGCGTTGCCGTTGTGATAATAACGATCGGTAAACTGACTTGTGTAATTGACCGGCTTAACCGGAGTAAGCAACATTGACCACTCAAAGACCAGCTCTTCACCTTTTTCCAGGCTACGGCTACCACTATACACCACCGCTTTTGTTTCTCCAGAACAACTTTCAATTTTAAAGCCGCCATCGTCGTTGTTATACCACGATGGCGGGTATTCTGGATGGTAGAGGTTTAACAAGGGCCCGTGGTATTCTCTCCCGCGCAGCTCGCACCAGATTCCTGCTGCAACGCTCCCAATCCAGAAACTGTCGTGTGGCCCGTTCCATTTTGCATGGTGGCTTACCGGGACTGCTGTTCCCGGTAAGTCCATTCCCATCATGTATTGGGCAACTTCTTTTTTTATCGGGATTTCGAGCCGGATATCCTTTAAACGGATTGCATTTTTGGCCTTCAGTTTGATGTTGTAATGGATGTAAGCATCGGATTCGATTGAACCTACACCATATAATTCAAAATTCGCCGAAGTGTTTTCCCATGAACCAGTCACTTTCCCGGGTTCATTAGTTATTTGCTGAATGTTTTGAAGACCGGTAAATTTTTCGGCCCCAACCGTGCTTTCCACGATAAAAGCAAAGGGACTATTCAGTATTTCATTCCCATTAACGGTTAGTGAGCCCGGGAAACCACTTTCGGAAATGGAAAATGTTTTTCCGCTCATTTCGTAGGTGTTTTCGCTTACATAGGAAATGGGCTTGTAGTCTTTAGTAGGTTCATCATCAATACCGAGGGTTGAATTGAGCCATCGCAGGCGCGAATGTCGCCAGGCTTCGCTGTCTCCCCGATCAGTCAACACTTCGTCTTTAATCCTGAGGTGGAGATGAACGGTTTGCTTATCTGTATTTTCGGCACGGATGGTGACTGTTCCGGTATAATTCCCGGCAGGTATATTTTTATTAATATCCACCCCGACCCAAAGCGGCTGAACGTGTCCCTGCACAACATCGACACGTTTTACAAAAAGATTTCCGTCGGCGCCGGTGCCTTGGGTATTAAAACAGGTCATTTTTTCGGCGGGGATTTCATTTTTACCATCTTTTAAGTCTGAAAATTCAATTATCAGGCCTTGTAAATTTTTCCGGGAAGCAAAAATTCCCAATTGAAAAGTATAATATTCATTCTTCAGCGCTTCGTCGGAAAAATTGCTTGAGGGACCGCTTTTAACCCATTTTTTCGGAATATTATCCAGCATCCGGATAGGTAATAACCTATCTTCAGGAAAAATAAGGAAATCTTCAGGATAGATTTTTATTAGCGAATCTTTTTCCGGGTTTAAGGCAATAACCTCCATCGGATAGAAACTGTCGAAGGCCGTGCGTGACTGAAATACAAGCAGTTTTGCCCGGGGTAATGCGCCGAACTTAGAAACATTACCGTTTTGAGCTTGCCATAAAGAGTCGGGAGCATTTTCGGGAGGAAAATATCCCTTACCGTAAAAGGCATATTGTTTCTGAGAATGATAGGGCAAATAATAGAAATAATATTGCCCTGCGTTTTTTACAGGTCCAAAAGCCAGCTTGCAACGCTCATTATCTATCTCTAACCGCGAGATGTTGGCGATGGTATCTCCTGTAGTTGCTTCAACAATTAAAAAATACCTGTCTTGCGGATTTTTGTCGTGCCGGCGCCAGCAAATATCAAGCGCCACAGCTTCGGCTGGCTGGTCTATTTTCAGGATGGCACGGTGGTTCCCCAGTGTTTCATCCCATAACACATCTGATACTTCATACAACTTATTCTTCTCAGGTTTGCACCCTATGAGAGTGATGATGAAGACAAGAACTATCCCTGTTTTATGAATTGATTTTTTTTCTCCCATGAAAAAGAGTAGAATTAGTTTCATCAGGTTTAGATTTGGTTTGTCTGAAACAAAATTGAAAACCATCGGTGTTTCAATTTTGAGACACCGATGGTTTTTTAAACTTGGGGGTTTATTTTAAGGTCAACGTTTCGGAAATCGTACGATATCCTCCACCTCCCATATATCTGTAATGCAATGTAAAGGTCTTCGTTGCGGGATCATATTTATTCTCCTCTCCGGGAGTCATCTCGCCGATGAGGTCTCCGCCGGCATATTGCGTAACGGTACAGGTATTGTCTGAATTAACCTTGATGTTCGTCGTGTAACCGGCCCCGCCAAGGTCAGAATGAGCCCCTGTGATCGTTGTCGCATCCAATGAGGAATAATATTTATCCAAATCAAGAGCCCTTGGAGCTGTCGGATGATCAAAAAATCCGGTAGCATGATAATCTCCTTCATACTGATTAATAACAGGTAATGGATTTACCCGAATAGTCCAGATTTTTGAAGTTTTACCGTCCGCAGCAGTAACTTTGTATTTTCTGATTTGTGTGTAGTCACCCGGGACACCAAATACCGGAGAATTGTCAACAGGCTCAACTTTTGCCGCTGTAGAAAGATATACATAAGCAACCAAACTCGTCAAAGAAATCTTTTGCCTTTCTTCCCTGGTGAAACTTCCGCTTGGCGCGGGGATCGATAAGGACACAATAATTGAATCACTTACATTGCCATTCTCCCCGGCTTTTTTTATCTCTTTTACGATACCTAATTTGACAAATTTAACGGTATTGGACCCATCAATCCATTTGTCGTTCAGGTCTTCGTAACGGTATTCAAAATTGATGTCAGTCATCTCTGCCTCTTCAAAAGCCGGTAATTCATCCAAACCCTGTTTCAGACAAGAGCTGAACAAGCCGGAAACTACCAGTAAAACAAGGCCCAATATAATTAACTTACTTTTTTTCATCTTGCAATTTTTTGTTGATTTATAGTTACATGAATTACCATCCCGGATTTTGTACCAGATTTTCGTTTCGATTGATCTGTCCTTGAGGAATCGGAAGCAAATATCTTCTCGTTTCATCAAATACCCGCACATCGTTCTGACTATGAGTCACTTTGGCAATATAGTAGTTCTTCCGGTTTTTGCTGATTTCCACGTAGGCTGGAGCTTCCTCCAATGCTGCTATTTTGGTACCTGGCAACCTACCTGCATTGGCATCGCCACCATATTTTCCCCATCGCAGTAATGACCAGTAATAATCCCCCTCCTGGGCAAGATCAACCCTACGCTCCCGTATATAGTCTGCCCAGGCGTCGGATAGCGTACTTGCTGTTGATTCCGGCAGATCGCCATGTACAGTCCGGGTAACGTTTAAGGCGTTAACGGCTTCCAAAACCTTTTCCTGACGTAGCAGTGCTTCTGCTTTGTTCAGATAAACCTTCCCTAGACGAAAAATGACCCAGTGGTAATCAGTTGGAATACCATAAAATACCCGCGGAGTTACGTTGTAAACGCCTTTTCTCCAGTAATAGTTGGTCACCCCCACGTGAGGCCCGAGCCCACCATTCACCAAACGATACAAATTACCTTTCACACAAAGTGTAACCGTCTCGTTGAACCAGGTACACGAATCATAGACAATTGTGCCATAGAAACGTTTATCTCTATTCTGATACATCAATTCGTTTACACGGCTGTTATCAGTTACTTCACCCTCTTCTTTTACTGAACCCGAACCAGGAGTTTTGTTTACACTGGCTAAGAATTGAGATGATTCATCCCAGGGGATGGCTTGTCCGGTAACCTGATCAATAACAAGGTAATTATCAACCAGATTTTGGGAAGGTGACCACCATAGCCAGGCTTCGAAAATCTTATCCACATTAAAGTAGGGGCTTCCTCCGCTGGCCCGCACCCTGTCGTTGTTGGTGTTCGGAACTACGTTTTGAAGCTCTCCAACATGGTCACAGTTAGTAACATCTTTGGTGGTATAAACTCCCAGTATGATTTCTTTAGAATAGGGTTTCTGTTCGTTGAACATTCCCTCATAATCCGTTTCCATTTCATATTTTCCGCTATTGATAACCAGATCCGCGGCATCAATGGCTTGCTGGTAGTATGCAGAATTACCGGTATAAGCGGCAGCCTGTAAACAAATTTCACTTTTCAATGCAGCAGCGGCATATTTACTTGCCCTACCTGTAGGCGCTTCAGCCGGAAGTCCTGCTATGGCATCGTCAATATCAGCAATAATTTTCGCATAGGTAGTGGCAACATCGGGCGTTGTAGGTAGTTTGAAATCGGGATCTTCAATTCCAAGTACCCGATCAACCCAGACAACTTTTCCAAAGCGTTTAGCCAACCAAAAATATATCATGGAACGTAAAAATTTGCCTTCAGCAATTAAAGCTGTCTTTTCATTGTCGTTCAGGACAGTTGATTCATTTACCTTCTCAATAATCAAATTACAGGTACGGATACGCTGGAACTGGTTAAAACCAAAATCGTCATCCCGCGTGATGAGTTCCCTGGTAAAACTGGTCCCGTTCCCATGTACACTGTTGTTTGTCCATGCTTCGATACCAACAAAGCTTGCATACATTCCCTTAACAATGGAGTTGTAGGTACTGTTAATAAATGCTTCAGCAGTTGCTTTGGATCCCCAAACAGTTGCTTCATCAAACTTATCATATGGCTTCGTATCCATTACATCTTCACATGATGTCACAAACAACATAGCCACGGCAGTCAGTGATAATATAATATATCTTTTCATATCATGATCATTTTAAAAAATTAAAATCCAACGATTATACTAAAGGAATAAGCACGCATAACAGGATAATCGTAATTATTCGTACTCCCGTTTTCCGGATCGATGTAATATTTATTGGCCTTGGAAAAGGTCAACAGGTTAGTTCCGGTAAACACCAGGGAACAATCTGATATAAAGGGCATATTTCTTTTCAGCATGTTCTTAAAGTCGTAACCTACCTGCAAGGTTTTCAATCGCACGTACCCCGTGCTCAATAACCAGAAATCGGACGTTACTGCATTATTGTTCCCGTTAACAGAACTGTTGCTCAATAATCTTGGGTATAAGGCATTGGTATTTTCCGGCGTCCAGTAATCCAATTGAAACGGATATACATAACTCGACTGAGAGCTCTGGTTCCTTAAAACATCTCCCAAATACATATCTCTTTTACTGCTCCCCTGAATCAGCGTATTCATAAACCACCCCCGGTAGTGCAAATCGATGTTGAAGCCATAGTTGGCCCGTGGAAAACTGTTTTTCCCGGTGCGGACAAAATCAGATCCATCCAGAATCCCGTTGCCATCCACATCTTTATATTTAATATCTCCGGGAACCAAATCAACAGATCCTAAACGGCGAGGGCTGTTCATCACATCTTCGGAACTGGTATAATATCCCTGGTTGATATAAGCTGTTCCCCAATAACCTGTTTGGTGTGTCGTACGCGCTGCCGGATTCTTTAAAGTGGCCAGGTCTTCATTCGGGTTATTCTCCCAGAGTTGATCAAAATAAGTGTAATTGACCCCTACCTGATAGGTAAGTTCATTAATCCTGTTTTTGTAATTTAAACTAAACTCAAAACCAGCCCGGCGAAAAGCCCCTTCTGATTTTACAGTAGGAAGAGCAATTCCCAGAGGATCGGTATAGCCAACATCCGATGGGCTTGCCAAATAACCGGTAGTCCGGTTGTAAAAGTAATCAACAGACCCTGATAACATGGAATTGAGAGAAGCAAAATCGACCCCGATGTTGGATGAATTGATGGAATACCATGAAATATCCGGACTTACCAATGGCCCCTCCGTGAATCCCTGTTTCCAGGTGCCGTCAACAACATAAGCCCGCTCAACGAGATTATATCCCGTTAAGTACTGAAAACGGGATATCCCTCCTATTTGACCAATCATCCCATAGGATCCCCGAAGTTTTAGAGAGTTAATGATATTCCGTTCGTTCAGGTTCTGCATGAATCCCTCATCTGAAATAAGCCAACCAGCAGAACCGGCATAGAATGTTCCCCACCTGTTATCTTTTGGAAACCAATCGCTGCCGTCGTGTCGCAAACTTCCCTCAATAAAATATTTGTTCTTAAAAGAATACCCCAGTCGTCCCATATAACCGGCTCTTCCTTCTTCACTTTCCGTTGCGCCGTTTTTCAGATTATCCGTTGGGCCCGCGATAAATTGGTCAACCGGTAAGGCATAGCCCTCACGTGAAGCCCAGAAATTATCACTAAACGAATAACTTTGTTCATAACCAAAAGTAAACGACAAACTATGTTTTTCCAGGAAGGTACGTTGATAATCGACTAAATTCTGAAGGGTATAGGCATATCCCGTTGTTGAACTTTTTCGGAGCTGAGATGGGTTAGTCGGGGACGGATTGGTACTTCCAAGCGCATATTGCGGGGCAGTAGCCATCCATGCCTTTTCTCTCCAGTCGTTTAACCGGTATGTGCTGATTGATTTAATTTTCAATCCTTCCACGAATGGTACAGACCATTCAAAATTCAACATTCCGTTCACATTACGTGACTCCGGCAACATATACCCCGATTGCGGATCAATCTCAACGATGGGATGGTCACCTTTTCCTGAATACAATCCCAAATCAGTATATGCCAGATCCATCGGAGGACTGTTCTGAATATGTCCCCAGGTTTGCCAGTATCCACTGGAGTATTGCGACCATGGGTAACGTTCTTTCTGGATCGTACCATAAATACTGGCTACCGTTTTAAGACCAATCTTATCGAGGTGATTGGAAACAGTCATCCGGTAAGTATAGCGTTTCAACCAGTTGGTATTAAACTTATATAAGGTTCCCTGGTCATAAAATGAAACGGAGGTGTAAAATTGTGTCTTTTCGCTACCTCCGGTTATGGCAAGATTATGTCGTTGTTCAGGGGCATAATCCTTAAGTGTTAACTTCTGCCAATCAGTGTTTGGATAATTATAAGGATCTGTTTGATCTTTAAATTTCTGTAGAACTTCATCGCTGTAATAAGCAGGCTGTCCGTCGTTGGCCAGCGCTTGATTAATAATTAAGGCCCGATCATAGGATCCTAATTTTTCAGGTAACTGTGTGGGTTCGGTAAAGGTATAGGAATAATCATATTTAACGCTTAACCGATCTGCCTTTCCCCGCTTGGTCGTGATCAGTAAAATACCATCACCGGCACGTGCCCCATAGATCGCTGTTGCCTGTGCATCTTTCAATACACTGAAATTTTCAATATCGTTCGGATTGATATTCTTAAAATCATTGTAATCAGTGACAATCCCATCAATAACCACTAATGGTGTTCCGCCACCACGAATGGATACTGTTGGCGACTTTCCCGGACCTCCACCTTGTGTATTTACAATAATACCGGCGGTCCTTCCGGCCAAACCATCCCCCAGGGTAGGAATAGGAAGATTTTGAAGTTTTTCAGTGTCAATTGTTGAAACAGCAGAAATCAATTGCCTTTTTGTTGTCGTACCATATCCAATGGCTACGACTTCATCAATACCAATGGATTCTTCTATCATGCGTACAAAAATCGTACTTTCCCCCGCCACCGGTATTTCTTGTGTTTTCATTCCTATGAAAGAAAACTGTAAAATAGCGTTTGCCGGGACATTTATCAGCGAGTAGCTTCCATCAGCCCCGGTGATGGTGCCAGAGGCGGTGCCTTTTATCACTACGGTTACTCCTGGCAATGCTGTACCCGACGAGTCAGTTACTTTGCCTGAGATGGCGTGTGGTTGCTGAACCGATAACTCATCTCCGACAATCTCGGATGTTGTAAGTAAAATAAAGCGGTCTTTTAGTTTGTAGCTTACATTGGTCCCGGCAAATAATTCGTCAAGAACCTCGTTGATTCTTTTGTCCTTAATATTAATTGATACTTCACGTTCTACATCTACGAGCTTTTCGCTGTACATAAAATAAAAGCCGCTTTGAGTCTCGATGCTTTGAAACACTTCTTTTAGAGTACTATTTTTCAGGTTAAGATTCAGTACCTTGGTTTGCGAATAAGTTTTATTGGCAAACACGCTAATTGCTGAAATGAATAATAAGAAGGTTGTTAGTTTCATTGTTCTTAATACTTTTTGTATTTCGGGAATGTACCATTTCCGAAAAAAACAATCATTTTTTTTCATACATTTGTCTTGTTAAGATTAGAAATTGTCCGGGATCCGTTATACCGGAATAATTTTATTAACTTTCAAGGAAGTGTTCGCGCGCTTCCTTGTTGTTTTATTTATATCAGGTATTTCTTCATTTTTTTATTTCATAGGCATCGTTATTTTTATAAGTTAGATCTTAACGCTTTTCTATTCTTATTTTTTGTTTTGAGAGTGTTCCGTCAGATTGTCTCGTTCTGGGTAAAACGTTGTATGTTATAGGAGTAGTTTCTGTCATTAAATCAAGTATAAGCTCAAGAGGATCATTAAAAAAAGTAACGGTATAAGAAAAATCCTTTGCATTGTCAGCGACTTCAAAATCAATATTAAACATTTTTCCAAGTTTTCCGGTCATTCCTGTAATTGGTTCGTTATCAAAAACCAACCTGCCATCTTTCCAGGCGACGTATTTATCAACACTACCCTTAGTTGTTGTAACTTTCCCTGAATTCAGATGATAAACCACGTGCTGTCCGGGAAGCATTGTCCCAATGGATTGATTTGTTCCTTCCTGAATTGTTTTTTCAATTACGACCTTTCCTTCCACCAGGGTTGTTTCAATCATGTCATCATCAGGGTAGGCGCTTACATTAAATTTAGTGCCTAATGCCTTCACATTCAATTTCCCTGTTTTTACAATAAACGGTTTATCGGGATGATGAGCGACATCAAAAAATCCTTCACCGGATAAGGTAACTTCACGTGTATTTCTGAAATTCCGGGGGTATTTAATTTTACTGCCGTAATTCAGGTTTATTTCCGTTCCGTCAGTTAGTTGCACGACTGTTCGTGAGCCTACCGGTGCAATAATCTCAAGTGAATCAACTGCCAGGTCAGTGTATTTATTCATCTGAAAGTTGTGATCCGAAAGCATATAAAGTATAACACCTAATAAGGGTAAAAACAGAATTGCTGCTGCCCGGCTCAGCCACCTTGCAACGTTAGAAAAACGGATGACTCCGGTCTCCTCGTCTTTCCGGTATTTAAGGTTAATTTCGTAGTGGATTTTGTAGAGCAATGCATTGAATTTACACTCATCTTTCTTTTTCAGATCGGGTTTAAACTTCGTCCATTGGTCAAAACTCCAGCTTTTGGCGTCTTTCTTCAACGCTTCCGTTTCAATCCACCCGACGATCTCATCAAACTCATCGTTGGTGCAATTGTTCTTTAAATACTTTATGAGTAACTCTTTTTTCATTACTTCTTTTTATTGTGGACGTCTCCGTTTTAGAGGCGGTACTCCAACACTAATTTCGAATTAAACCGATGAAGCGTGTGCGAAATTTTCAATCTCGTTTAATCAACTATATTACGCACAACAGAAAAAAGATAACTAAGTAAATGAGGATTTTTTTTACTGTAAAAATAAACAGATATACAAAATATTGATAACCAGATTACTATCTATATGGGATTTAAAATATTTTAACGTGGCGACCAGGTGATTATTTACGGTACTTTCTGAAATATTTAATTTTTGGGCTATTTCTTTATGGGTTAAGCCTTCCTCACGGCTTAAAAGGTAAATCTCTTTCTGACGCGGGGTTAACTGTTCCAATAAGGACTGTACCTTCTGATCGAGTTCTTTGAATTGGATTTCGTCGATTACCTGTTCTGTCGTATCGATTTGCTGTAAGGATTTTAAATACTCCCTCGATTTTTTCTCACTTACCCTTTTACGCAATAAACTAATGGAGGCATTGTAGGCAATGGTAAACAGAAAAGACTCGAAAGAAGAATAAACATCTATTTTATCTCGTGATTTCCATAATTTTATAAAAACTTCCTGTACAATTTCTTCTGCATCTTCTTCCTGCTTTAAATACATGAGTATAAATTCATGTAATTTATAGCTATACTTGTTATAAATGGCATTAAAAGCGATCATGTCGCCTTTTTTTAGCAGAAGCAGAAGTTCAGTATTTGTTTTCACCTTTTCCATTAAGTTTCATGTAATCGGCAAAGATATTGAATAATAATTGGATTTTGTGTTCAGTTGTAATTGCAGCTGTTCAATTCTAATTAAATTTTTCAAGAAAGTGAAGTGAAGAATATTGCTAATCTTGTAATGCTGTTTTATCAAAATGCGTTTTGAGGTGTTAAAATGACATTTTATGAGTTATTAATACTTTTTGTAGAATAGAATAGCCGTAGATCGTCGACTTGACAATAGTTATCAGATTGAAAAGATTTAGGATACTATTTCCCAGTCTCTCCGGGCGAATCAGTCTGCCAGAGCTACTCAAAACTCATAATAAATCAGCTGAACTTTCTTAATTGGAATAAAAAGGGGGTGGAGAGATCTTCATCCCGGTTACCAGGGCAAGCTTACGGTTTAACTAACTACCGCCAGCAGTACCGTTCCATACGAAAACCGGCCGCTTTCAGGCACCATCAGCAAAATCTGGTCACCGTCTTTCAGTTGCCCGGATTTGGCCAGCTCATCCAGGGCGGCAAATATGGAAGCCGAAGCGATATTCCCGATCTCGGTGAGGTTGGTGAACCATTTATGAGTGCCCAGGTCAATTCCCCTGGCCTGGTGTCAATCTCTTCAGTCAGTTTGCCATAGAAAACCATGGATGAAACGTGCGGGATGACGTAATCGATTTCCGAGTCGTTTGTCCCGTGTTTTTGCAGACAGTATTCCAGATGATCGACCCGTTAACGGATAATATTGGGCTTTAACAGGCGGATATCCTGTTTGACCGTGAATACGGAGCGGTTAATTAGAATCTGTCTCTAAATACAATGGTAGTTCGTTAGGATTTACGTATATCCATATCGTAATGTATTGATTATCAAGCGAGACTATATCGAAACCTATCAAAATAAGCGCTTCGGAAAATATTGAAAATCAGATGGAAACGAGATTAAGTTCAAACCCAGCTGAGTCACACTTCAAAAACAACAAAAACAGCAAAAGCGCCTAAATCAAAGATTTAAGCGCTTTTTTATTTTGCGGCGAGGTGGCAAAATACCCTGAAATCGGATTCACTGTTCGCCTGCCTCACCAGGCACATACTCAAACTTGTCAAAATCGGCACAGGCTTTTGAGCTTTTACCGGCCGAAGTTGCAAACAGTCCCAAATATATTCCGGTAAAGCCACCTGCAGTTTCGGAACTGATGTATCGCACGTCCATTTTGCCGAGGTTTTCAAATTTTCTGCCGTCCAGCGAATAGGCGAACGAATAGAAATCGCTGCTACCGCTCACCTGCAAATGTACCTCACCATTGGGGACCTCAACCTCACGTTCGGTATGATCCATCACACCCAAACGGTAACGCAGCACCAGGACACGCTTCTTCCCTTCGCCTTGCTTCATGATTAAGTCGTAATGCGCGGTGTTGTTCATAAATACCGTCATACCAGCCTCATCCCCCTTGCGGGCATCGTGAAAATCCACTGCCGTTGTAGCCGTGAAGTTGATGTGCTCTTGCCGGCGCCCAACAAAAGTAGGAGAGTCAACATCATCAATCGACACGGAAGTTGCTTTCAAACGTAGGTACCCCTTTCTTTCCTGCAAGGAATAGTTTTCGGAATTGGGGTTTCTTAGATAATTCCACTCAAAGCCCAATTTGTTTTCATTAAAATCGGTGCTGTACGGCTCTTTTTCAAATGGCTTTAACGGCAAAGTGGGCACATCCATATTCAAATTGATGGTGCCATCGCCATTGATAACCGGCCACGCATTTTTATCCCAGCGCACGGAGGCTAAAAAGGTTTCTCGCCCCAACAGGTGGTGAAGCCCCGATTGCGGACGAAAAGCCAGAAAAACCATCCACCACGAACCATCATTGGCCTGAACAAAGTCGGCATGGCCTGTACCCTGAATTGGATTGTTCTGCGCATTCACATTCATGTGGGTCAGAATGGGATTTGCCGGATTGGACTCGTATGGCCCATCGATATTCCTGCTGCGCGCAATGGTCACTTTATGTCCGTACTCGGTTCCCCCTTCGGAAATCAACAAGTAATACCAACCATCTTTCTTGTAAATATGGGGAGCCTCGGGATAACGCCCGCCGGTACCCGTCCAGATAGCACGGCTTTCGGATAGCTGTTCGCCTGTAACCGGGTTAATTTCAGACAGGTAAATGCAATTAGCGGGATTGGATGTGAGGTAACATTTATCGCCTTCAAAATACAAGGAAGGGTCAATGCCTTTTTGTTTCAACCATACCGGGTCCGACCATTCGCCGGCGGGGTCATTAGTATGAACAATGAAGTTGCCTTTATTCGAAACGTTTGTTGTAATCATGTAAAAAACACCCTCGTGATATCGGATTGTAGGCGCGTAAATTCCACCCGAAGGCCGTGTCTTGTCCAGGTTTACTTGTGACGGGCGTGTCAGGCAGTGCCCTATTTTCTTCCAATTGACCAGGTCTTTACTTTGAAAGACCGGCACTCCGGGAAAATATTCAAAGCTGCTGGTTACCAGGTAAAAGTCATCGCCAACTTTACAAACGCTTGGATCGGGATGAAAACCCGGGATAACCGGATTTTTATATCCCTGCCCAAAGCTTACAAAATGCAGGCAGGCAAAGCAGGCAAGAAAAAAAACAATTTTAATTGGTATCATATTTAGCGTTTTAAGTTACTACGAATTATTCTTTCATTTTTGGGTAAGCCCTTTCCATTCGTCTGTGCGGAAAGGAACGGCAGGCAAACCTTCGGAATTGATCAGGTTGCACACCGGGTTGTCGGCCCAGGCATATCGTACAGCCACAGGTTTAGCTACTTTGTCGGAATAAACAACCACTTCGTTCCCTTCGATGACGGCTTTTGCCCAATGGAATTGTTTGTCATCGCCGGCAATGGCAAAACCGTCCACTTGTCCGTTTAAAGCCGACAAGCCAGAACCTATGCGTGTAAAGCTGATTCTGACTTTGTCGCCTTTTATTTTATAGCTTTTGTACATCGGACCTGACGCAATGATTTTTTTGCCATAAACTTTTTGGTTGGCAACCAAGGCCAAACGGCGGCCTACCTCCTGTTTGTTGGCAGGATGGATGTTGCCGGCTTCGCCAATATCGATGATGCAGGCCATTCCCGTGTTTGGCTGCGATAAGGTGAGTGTTTGGGCTTCGCGCAGTTCGGCCCACTCGCTTTCGGCGGGTACGGGTTTAACACTTTTGAAATTGGCCAACTGCACGTACAGAAACGGCAAGTTACTCATGCCCCAGCGTTGGCGCCAGTCGGTTATCAGCATCGGGAAAAGCTTACGGTAATTATAGGCTTCCCAATCGTTGGATTCGCCTTGGTACCATATAAAACCCTTTACCCCGTATGGGATGACAGGATTTATCATGGCATTGAACAACCCTTCGGGCCTATGCTGAAAATTATTGATTTTTGGCACAGCAGGTTCGATGTTTGGGTTGAATAACCATTTGCCGGCCAAGGGGATTTTTGTATCACCGTCGGTGATGTAAATGGACTCTTTCTCGGAGGTGATACCGCCACCGCCCCATAACATCGCCATTCGGATGGCAACCGTGTTTTCGCCACTCTTCACCAACCCGGCAGGTATGTTGTACCGATGTGTAGGGCTGGCGTTCCAAACCGACTTACATATTTCGGAACCATTGAAATAGAGCGAATAATTCATCTCGGGGTGTCCCAGTTCCAATGTGAGGGGTTTGCCGGTAAGCGATTCCGGAACAATAACTTTTTTCCGCATCCATATCACCCCTTCGTAAGAGCCAATGCCAAACTCCTTAATCAGATTAGGCATTTCAACGGTAGCCCATCCCGTATCGTCATACTCAGGCAAAGTGACGGTTTTGTCGTTATTGTCTTGGGGGGAAAGCACAATTTCCCAATAACGGGCATGGTTTTTCTTATCCATTTCGAAATGGGCCGCAGTGATGGTGTCGTTGGCCTCCACCCTCGATTTGGAAATTGGCGAGGTAAGCAGCATGTCGCGACTGGTCCACGCCTCAACCGGGGTACCTCCCCAGGTACTTTGGATAATACCGACTGGTACACAGTGGTCGTGATGGATTTTACGAGCGAAATAATAGGCCACCGCCGAAAATTGTGCCACATTGAGAGAATCGCATATTTTCCATTGCCCCGAAACGATATCCTCCTGAGTGGCAAATTTAACGTCGTGGCCCACGTTAATCAGACGTATTTGCGGATAATCTGCTTTGGCGACTTCGTTTTTTGCATCGTATGCTTGTTGTACCTCCCACTCCATGTTTGATTGCCCTGAAGCCACCCAAACATCACCAATAAGTACATTTTTAAGTTCGACTGCCTGTTCAGGTTTTGCATCCTCGTATATTTTAAGCGAATATGGGCCGCCTGCCTTCAATTTGGGGAAATGCACCATCCATTTTCCGTCCAAACCGGCTTGTGCAGTTGCACGCGCCGGGCCCAGTTCGGCAATGACAATTGCTCGGGGGGCGGCATCTCCCCAAACGGGAATTTTAGTATCCCTTTGTAAAACCATGTTTTCGCCAAATACCTTGGGCAACTTAATCTGTGCCATACACACAGACTGGAAAAAGATTACGGCAAAAAGTGTAATCAAAACCGGGGTTTGTATTTTCATCTTCATCTTTTAACAAAAAGCTTGTCTGAACAGCTTTTTTAACGGGTTACTTTTTCATAAAACTGATCGCGCAACCTCCCCCTTCTCCCAGGCTTAGTTGAAGCGTATCGGTTGATTGGACTGTTTGAACAGTTATTTCAACGGCCATCGGCTTGTGTTCATAGCCTGTCCCGGGAGCGTCGGCATAAATGGTTGCTGTATATTCGGCCCCCTCATCCAGGAATGACAGGCTAACAGGTAGCTGCCGGGCTTCTTCGTTGGTCATGCTCCCAAGAAACCAGTTATCGCTGTGGCGGTCTTTCCTTGCCACGGTGATGTATTCGCCAATTTCGCCATTCAGCACGTTGGTATCTTCCCAGTCAACCGGAACATCCAGTAAAAATTTGAATTCCGGTTTGCCTTCGTAATTCGAAGGAAGGTCGGCCAGCATCTGTATGGGGGAATAAAGGATGACATAGTACGACAGTTGTTTGGCTACCGTACTGTGTACTTTACGCCCGTATCCCTGTTTGGTATCCACGTCGAAAATTCCGGGAGTAAAATCCATTGGTCCGGCAAGCAAACGGGTAAACGGCAATATACACATGTGCGAGGGCGGATTTCCTTCGCTCCATGCGTCGTATTCCTGCCCGCGGGCCCCTTCGCGGGCCATCATGTTCGGATAGGCTCTCCGTTCGCCGGTGTCTTTTATCGGCTCATGAAAATTGACTGCCAGCTGGTGTTCTGCGGCTTTTTCCAACACATAGCGGTAGTAGTTTACGCCAAACTGTCCGTGATGCCACTCTTTCATGTTAAGGCGCGACCCTACCTGGCCAATTTTGATGTCGTGCATGCCCAGTTTCCGGTAAAGCGCCATACCTTCGTCAATTTGATCGAGATAGTTGATCAGGTTTGAGCCTGTTTCGTGGTAACCGATTAGTTTGACGCCTTTCGAATTTCCGTACTCAACAACTTTTTCAATATCGAAACCATCGGCACATTCGGTAAAGCTGAACATGTGCATCGCGTTTTCGTACCATTGCGGGGTCCAGCCCTTGTTCCAGCCTTCAATCAGCAGCCGGTCGATGCCATTTTTCGCTGCAAAGTCGATATATTCTTTTGCATTTTCGGTTGTTGCCCCCTGTTTGGGACTTTCCCAAAAGGTATATTTCCCGATGTGCATTCCCCACCAGATGCCCATGTATTTCGATGGGCGTATCCAACTCGTATCTTCCAGTTTATTGGGTTCGTTCAGGTTCAGGATCAGGTACGATGTAACCAGGTCGCCCGGCGTGCGGCCAATTTGAAGTGTTCTCCAGGGTGTTTGGAACGGGGCTTTCGTTTTTACTTTCACCCCGTCAGACCAGGGTACCAGGTCGCATTTCAGCTTGGTCCCTGAAGTGTGGGCAAGCGTCATGCTGGCATAATCAACCAGATCCGCCTCATGAAGACTAAGAAACAAGCCATTGTCGCTTTCAATGCTCAACGGGGTATGAACAGTATCCAATTCACTCACAGGCGATTTGGTGAACAAGTATTCGTACCGGTTATCGCGATAAGCGGGTATCCACCAGGCATTGCCATCATCTTTCAGGTTAAACTCGGTAAGTTCATCGAAAATGAATAAGCTGTCCGATCCAGCTTGCTCAGGATAAACATACCGGAAAGCAATACCGTCATCGAAAGCGCGGAACTGTATCTCGAACCGGCGTTTTTTCCCGGTCTTCTCCTGCAGTGTAACCGAAAGCTGATTGTAATGGTTCCGGATAAAATGTTTTTCGCCCCAGACTTGCTCCCAGGTTTCGTTAAATGACGAGGTCTGCATGTCTTTTATTTCCAGTCCGGAATACAACGAGTCCTGGTTGCAAAATACAAACCCCAGTTTTGACAGAAACAGTATCTGTAAATCGGATTGGCTTACCGAGTATCCGGGTTGGCCGTTTTTTAATTCAAATTGAATTTTGTTTGCCCCGTTGGGAGATGTCAATTCGTAAACAAGCGGTTCAGTTTTAGGTTGGCATGCTATGCATACAGCTAATAAAATGGCAGGAAAAAGAAGTTTCTTAATCATGGTAGTTGAATGTTTTTTGTGCGTTAGCCCGATTTTTGATTTCATTTCAACAATCACCTTACCGTTATTCTTAGCTCCTGGGAGATATTACCCGATGAATTACCCAATTGCAGGATAAAGTCACCCGCCTCCACGTTCCAGTCTTTTATCGCTTCATCATAAAAAGCAAGATCGGCAACCTTCACACTCAGTTCAACGGTTTTGGAATCACCCGGTTGCAAAAATACCTTTTCAAAGGCCTTTAACTCTTTGGCCGGGCGCAATACGGTACATACCGGGTCGCTGACATACAACTGGGCGACCTCAGCGCCATACCGTGAACCTGTGTTTTTTACGGTAAATGTCACACTGACCACGTCATCTTTTTCATAAGTCGATTGATCTGATGAAAGTGCACCCAACTCAAAGTCGGTATAAGACAGCCCGTATCCGAAAGGAAACTGAGGAGCTATCTTCTTCGTGTCGAACCAGCGGTAACCGATCATAATGTCCTCTTCGTAGTTTACCTTCTCGTCACGGCCCGGGAAATTACCCAAAGCATGTGCCGGGGATTGCTCCAATGAAACAGGCAATGTGAACGGCATTTTCCCGGAGGGGTTTACGTTTCCGCTCAGAATGTCGGCGACAGCGTTTCCTGCCTCCATGCCGCCAAACCATGCCCACAGAACAGCGGGAACACGGTAAACGATGCCCCCCAGTTCAAGCGGGGAACCTGCAATGATGACCACAACGGTTTTCGGGTTAGCTTTGGCCACCTCACGGATCAGCGTCTCCTGACCGTAAGGCAACCTCATGTGTTGCCTGTCGAACGATTCGGTATCAAAGTCGTGGTTTAACCCACCGAATATGATGGCCACGTCTGACTTTTTAGCAGCCTCGACCGCCTCGTCGATCAACTCCCAGTCCACGCGATCCGTGTTTGATTGCCCGGCATTGCTCCCTTCCATGAAGCTGGATTGCTTTTCGTATCCCCGGGCAAAATTGATCGTTACGTTATTGCCAAATTTACTTTGGATTGCTTCGATAGGTGTTACTTCGTATAAGGCTTTGATTTCGGAACTTAACCCGCCGCCGCAATGTTTCCGCGTGGCATTATCACCAATTACAGCAACTGATTTCAGTTTCTTGAAGTCGAGGGGAAGTAAGCCGTTATTGTTTTGAAGCAGAACAGCCGCCTCGGCTGCCGAATTGTAAGCTGCCTGCTGGTGTTCGGGGGTGTTCATTACGCCTTTCACACGGGACTTAACATCGCCCAGCACTTTTGTTTTCATCATCACGCGAAGTACATTGGCAACTTTCTCATCCACAACCGCCATCGGCACTTTTCCTTCTTCGACCGCCTTAATCAACGGATTGGCAAAATACCATTCGTTGTAATCTTTTTTATCAGTCCCCATTTCAAGGTCGAGCCCGGCCAATGCGGCTTTTACGGTACTGTGGGCCGCATCCCAATCGGTCATCAACACCCCGTCAAACCCAAACTCCTTGCGCAGAACATCACGATTAAGGTATTCATTCTCAGAACACCAGTCGCCCCGAAATTTGTTGTAGGCAGCCATTACGGTCAGTGATCCGCCCTCAACAATTGAAGCTTTGAAGCCGGGCAGGTAGATTTCGCGCAAAGCCCGTTCGCTCATCGTTACATCAACACTGGTACGATGATCTTCCTGGTTGTTGGCCAACCAATGTTTAACACTGGCCGCAACATCTTTTGACTGAAGGGCTTTAATATATGGAACAGCCATCGCCGAGATTAGAACCGGGTCTTCGCTCATGTACTCGAAGTTCCGGCCGCAAAGCGGCGTACGGATAATATTCACCCCCGGGCCGAGCAAAACGTCTTTTTTTCGAAAACGGGCTTCATCCCCTAAAACAAGTCCACGCTCATAAGCCAGTTCCGGATTCCAACTGGCGGCCAGGGCTGTTCCCGGAGGGAAACATGTCGAAGAATCATTCGTCCAGCCGGCATAAGCCCAATCGTGGCGGTTAATTTCTGCCCGTACCCCGTGGGGGCCATCAGACAAAGCCCATTCGGGAATGCCCAGCCGTTCGACACCGGACACATAAAACTTGGAGTTGGCGTGCAGAAGGCCGACTTTCTCCTGAATCGTCATTTTTTTTATTAAAGACTGTATCTTTTGCTCCTGAATGTCCTTTTTTACAAGGGGTTTCTGAGCCTGTGCCACTCCGAAAGCCAAAAGCGCCAGAGCAAGCGTTTTCAAAAAAATTGTTTTCATTCGTAAATAATTTGTTTTTTAATGGTCGGATAAAACTCGCATAGCCAAGATTTCCATTCCAGCTTGTGCTTGGCTCAATCATGCTCGTTCCATTAGCTTTCTTTTCTTCTATATTCTATGTCAGTCATAATTTGATGGTTTGCCTGCGCCCGTCATATTTCACCCGTTGACCTGTGGCATCGAATTTAAACCCCAGGGCTTTGTCGCAGCTTACCGGTACAATCACGAACGTACGCTCTTTCAGCATCCCGTCAAATTCGCCTTGCCGGTCACCGATTGTCAGCGTTCCTTCCACATCGTTGTAACTGAAGGGGATATTTGAGTAGGCGCCTTTCTCGTAATTGTAGTTGACGCCCTCGTCCTCATAGAGGGTGAATGAGCCATACTGCCCGCGATAGACATACAGCACAATCTCATCGGCCGGTTTTTCATCGGTGTATTGTATTTCAGGGCCAATCGGGATGATGGCGCCTTCGCGGATGTACAAGGGAATCCGTTCGTAAGGGGCATCTACTTTCAACTTTTGCCCGCCTTTGATATGTTGTCCGGTATAGAAATCGTACCAATTTGTCCCTTCCGGAAAATAGACTTCGCGGTCGCGGGCCCCGTAGGCATAAACCGGGCATACCATCAGGGAAGGGCCAAACATAAACTGGTCGCCAATATTTTCAACTTTTTTATCTGCTGAAAAATCCATAACCAATGGCCTCATCATGGTGTAATCGTTGAAATAAGTCATGCCGGCCATGGTATAAATGTATGGCATCAGCCTGTAACGCAGGTTGGTATAATACAAAATAGAATTATAAGCCGGATGTCCCTTCGGGGCAATGTTCCAAACTTCGCGGAATGGGTACTGCCCGTGCGAACGGTATAAGGGTGCAAACGCTCCGAATTGGTACCAGCGGGTATTCAGCTCACGCCATTCTTTGTAACCGGCATTTTCTTTTCCGCTTTTGTTGTACTCTGCTTGCCCGGCAACATAACGGTCTTCAACACAGAAGCCGCCAATATCCATGGTCCAGTAGGGAATGCCACTTATGGCGAAATTTAAGCCGGCAGAAATCTGGGCCTTCATATCTTCCCAGCGTGTGCCGATATCGCCGCTCCAGGTTGCCGTTGAATACCGCTGCAAGCCGGCAAAACCGGATCTGGTAAGCAGGAAAACCCGTTTATCCGGATCGACATCGCGTTGTCCGTTGTAAATAGCTTCAGCGTTCATGAGCGCATAGGTATTGAAATATTCCGCAGAAGGCCCCAGAGCAGTTGGTCCGCACAAGGCCTTGCGGTATTCCATGTCGGTACAGTCGAGTACATTCGGCTCGCTGGCGTCCATCCACCAGGCATCAATGCCTAAGGGGTACAATTTCTCGTAGATCTGGTTCCAAAACAGTTTCCGGGCGCCTGCTGAATAGGCATCGTAAAACGAGCCTACATACCCGGGGCCTACCCAGTCGCGAATGCTGTCTTTTACCGCCTGTTGGTACATCCAACCTCTTTCATCAAATTCTCTGAAATGTTCGGTGGTCGCATAAAACTTCGGCCATACCGAAATCATCATTTTGCCGTTCATGGCGTGGATTGAATCGACCATTGCCTTTGGGTCGGGGAAACGGCTTTCGTCAAAATCATGGCTCCCCCAGGCATTCTCCGGCCAATAGTTCCAGTCCAGTACGATGTTATCAATAGGAAATTTCCTTTTTCTGAATTCTTTCAGTGCACCCAAAATCTCATCCTGGGATTTATAACGTTCGCGGCTTTGCCAGAAACCCATAGCCCATTTGGGCATTACCTGCGACTTCCCGGTCAGGCTGCGGTAGCCCTTGACGATCTCATCCATCGAATCGCCATACACGAAATAGTAATCCAGTTTCTTATTCATCTCGCTCCACCAAACCTGGCTGTTTTGCTCCTCGTCGGGTTGAGGGGTTTGAACGCGCAAACCGCAGTACGACCTTCCGCCGTCGGGCTTCCACTCAACACGCAAAGGCACTCGTTTGCCTGCCTCTAGTTCAAACGTAAATTTGTAGGTGTTCGGGTTCCATGCTGTCCGCCAACGTTCAGCCACCACCAGCTCATTATTCAGATAAACCTTTATATACCCGGCGTAATACAAAATGAAACGGTAGGTTCCGCTTTGCGATGCCTCAATCTCTCCTTCATACGTCACGTTCGCCTCTTTTAGAGGGAAATTCTCCGGTAAGTTCCTGATCGTCTTAATGTCTTCAAAATAAAGCGAATCTTCCGCGCGTACCAGTTGCTGCAAATCTCCGTTCCACCGTTGGTAAGTGCCTGTCAGGCTGCCACGCTCCCCTTTTTTATTATAGAGTTGAAAGGCCCGGTTTAATTGTTTGTATTCGCGGCTATCACCAAAACGGCTTAACGAATAGCTGTCCCATAAAAGCCCGTAATTTTTGTTGGAAACGATAAAAGGCACGGCAACTTTTGTATTGTATTGAAAAAGTTCTTCGCTTTTTCCTTTGTAGTTGAATTCATCTGATTGATGTTGTCCCAACCCGTAAAAAGCCTCATCAGCAGGTGAGTCGAACAATTGCCGGACGGAATAGCCTTTTGTCCCTTCAACCTCAACCGGGATAAATGTTCTGCCGCCACCCGGTTTTTCGGCCAGGATTACACCGCCGTTTTTGTCTTTAAACTTCACCCCTCCGTCAAACTTCGAAACCGATACGGTCAGTCGGGCCGTGCTCAACAGGAGCGAATCGCCTGCATCCTCCACCTCAAAAGGCGCCGGTTGAATACCGGGAACGATGATCAGGCTTGAATCCTTTGTGAAATCATTATCAGGAGTTGCCGACACGCGGATTATTTCGTCACTCAACACCTGCAACCGAAGCTTATTGGCTTCTGACTTATTTTCCTGCCTGAGGCTTAAAATAACGCCATCTTCTGTTAAATGGTATTGCGGCACGGAACATGCTGCAAACAGTACGCCGGCGAATAAACTTAGATATATCCTCTTACTTTTCATTTCGGGTTTTTATTAGATTTATCAGGACACTAAGTTCCGAAAAGGATCATGGTTTCCGGGGACTTTATGTGTCCTAAAGGGTACGACGAAGTATCAATTACCGGAATTAAAAAGGTTACTGTTATTGTTTTTCAAAAAAAGAATCTGTTATTGAACCCACTTCTACAGGGAAATCGCTTTTAAAAGAAATACTTGATTTATTATGCCAGTTACTTTTGATTTGCATTATTCACTCCAAACCAAGACTCCCGCGGGTTCCAGTGTTTTATCACCAACAAGTATTTTGGCGGTTGCAGGAATGTTTATGGTATAACGGGAGGACGAATAATTCACTGCGACATTGAATCCATCGCGCCAGTATACGTAGACACCTTCGGGATAATTTTCAGTAGTCGCCCCGGCCGCTTGGTATGTATCGTGCAAAATGTCTTTCTCCAGTTTTGAATCGTCGGTATCAACGCCAATATAGGTGACCGAGCCTTTGCCGATTTTTTGCCGGACAACGGCGGTCTTGCCTTTGTAAAACTGGTCGTCGTAAGTAGCAAGCACTTCGGTGTTTTTGTCAGGGTCGAGCAAGTCGGCCCAATTGTTCCAACTGTAATGGGCTGATTTCATCAGGATATTGCCGCTTTTATACGCTGAAAGCATATCAGTTCCTTTAATACGCGCTCCGATGAAGCCGGAAATTGGTGCGGCGCATTCCGCTTCCCAAAAATGCCCACTGCGATCCTTGATTGCTGTGCGGCAGGTAACAATTAAATGCCCGCCGTTGGCCACATAGTCGTTCCATTTTTCAATCAATGCCGAATCGGCCATTTCGTAAGCAGGGACAATCAAAAACTTGTATTTCGAAAAATCAGTTGTTTCAGGGATAACATCTACCGGAGCGCCCAACGATTTTGCAATTTCCAGGAACTTAACCGGGTAATTCCACGTATCCCACTGGTAAGTCTGTTTTTGCCTGTCGATTGACCAGAAATTTTCGAGATCCCATAAAATAGCCGTTGACCGGGCTGCCAGTTTTTCAGGCACTTTAACGTCCGGCTTGTATTGTTGCCTGAGGTCTTTTATCTCCTTCATAAATTGCACATAATCTTCGCCTCCGGGGGAAGGAGTCATGCCATCTGTTTGCACAATGCCCGAATGATATTGTTCTGCACTGTATAAGATTTGCCGAAAACGATAGGAACAGGCAAGCTTACCACCGGCAGCAAAGCTGTGGTACAGCCACATGCGTACTGTTCCTGGCAGAAGCAAGGGGTTGTAATACCCCCAGTTAACCGGCCCGGGCTGCATTTCCATCACACCCGACACGCCGCCGACCGATTTGTAATATTCAGCCGCAAAAAGAATAACCTTGCCGTCACCCAGCCGGAACCCGAGGTCGCCAATGTTGCCGCTGCCGCTATTTGGGTAAGCTGTATAAGTTGCAAAATCAAGTTTACTTGTCCGCCTGGGATCGGCGCCTGTACATTTAGCCGTGTAATTTGTGGTGATGTACTGATTATCCTGAATATAGCTCCGCAAAACCTCTGCCTGGAAATCCAAAAACTCAGCCTGGCTGTCGGCTGAATAACGTTTAAAATCCAACAAGGCGTGTGGATTATTGCCCCACCAGCCAACTAACGTGGTGTTGGGAATAATTACTTCGTCGAAACTATTGAACCACTGGCTCCAGAATGCTGCCCCCCAGGCAATATTCAACGCACCGACGGTTGTATATTTGTTTTTCAGCCACTGCCGGAAAGCTTTTTGTGAATCAGGACTATAATCGGCATTTGCCGGTGGTTCGTTATCGATTTGCCATCCCGTTACATGTTCATTCTGCCCGTAACGTTTGGCCATCTCTGCGACTATCTTTTCCACAAACATGCGGTATTTGGGATTGACGACAGAGCCCAACCCGCGTGTACCATTCTCTGCGCGAATGTAATGGCCGTCCATGATGAAAGTTTCGGGGTAATTTACACGCATCCATGCGGGTGGGGTGGCCGACGGAGTACACATAACCACTTTCAGGTTATTCTTTACACATAGGTTTACTATCTTGTCCAACCAGGCAAAGTCATACTTTCCTTCCACGGGTTCCATTTTGTACCATGCAAACTCGGCCAGGTGGACAAACTCGAAACCCATATCGGCAATTTTCTTAATATCCCGTTCCCACTGGTTTTCATTCCAGTGTTCGGGATAGTAATACATGCCGGTTGTAATGAGGTCCTTTTCAGGAAAAAACCTGTTGGCGTCCTGCGATTTGACAATCAATCCCGAAATCATTAGCAATACCAACGCTGATGCCATTAAAAACCTTTTCATATTTTTTGTATTATTTCAAATAAAATGATCTATTTATTTTTCATAAAACTTCAGGAACCCGAGCCGTCCGCTGACTTGTTTAATCCATTCGCGGGCCATGAGTTCATGACCAAATGCTGTTGGGTGTACACCGTCCCAGATCCAATAGTCTATTGGGGCCCGTTGCTGCGCTTCTTCAAAAACCCTGGGGTAATCAACAACCACGGCATCAAAATCAGCCGCAATTCTTTTCACAATTTCGGCCCTTTCAAACGTTAAAGGATGCCACATTTTGTATTGCTCTTTGCGCCAGCCGGAAGCAAAAAAGAAAGGGAGCCCCAACACAATTAAAAGATCGGGGTTTTGCTCGCGGCATGAAGAGAGCAATTTTCGGTAAGTGGCTTCGAATGCTTTTGCATCCATTGCGTTTTCTCTATTGTCAACCAATGCATTCACGTCATTTATGCCAACCAGCAAGCTCAACACATCCGGCTTTAAATCCAGGGTATCTGTTTGCCACCTTTTTTCGAGATCGCTGACTGTGTTGCCGCTAATACCCCGGTTTATAAATTGGAAGCCGTACTGCGGAAAATCGGCGCCAATACGGCTTGAAACAGCAAAGCAGTAGCCATGCCCCAAAATATGGTTCGGGTCATCGTTACGGCCCCGGTTGCCATCGGTAATCGAATCGCCCTGAAACAAAAAACGCAGGTCTTCTTTTTCGGGTACTTCTGGCGTTGACTTCATATTTGTACAGGCTGTTGAAAGTCCTGCCGTGGCTAAGCCGACTACCGATGCCAGCTTAATAAAATCCCTGCGGGAAGAGCTTGTTGTTGTCATGGTATTTATCTGAAAATATGTTGGACAAAAAAATACAGATTATTGGCCCACTCGGTATCGTCGTGAGCATTGCCATCCACGTGCCATACATGCGGCACGCCTTGTTCTTTAAGGTGCTGGTGCACCCGCTGACTGACCCTGATCAAGCCATCCTTGTTACCACAGGCAAGCCACAGTACTTTAAGCTGCTCCCTGGCTGCTTCCGGATCAGGCAACAGTTTGGTGTCAGAAAGCCCCCCGAATTCATTGGTATTCGGGGCCGATGAAAATCCCCCGACATAAGCAAAAGTATTAATATGGGAAAGGCCGATGTTCAGCGATTGGCCACCGCCCATGGACAGCCCTGCAAGTGCGCGATGTTCGCGGTCGGTGTAAACCGAATAGTGGGACTCAATGTAAGGGATAATATCCTTGAGCAAATCATTTTCGAAAGGCAGGGCATAACCTTCAAATCCGCCTTTTCGTTCCTCCTGTTCATCAGGCTTGGGATTCTCCACGGTTATGTTTGCATTGCAATTTGGGAAAACCATGATTACCGGCTCAATTTTACCATCAGCCACCAGGTTATCGATCACATTTTCAGCATGGACCCAATACGGCCATTGACCTGCACCGGAATTGAGGCCATGCAGCAAATAGATCACCGGGTACTTTCGGTCGGGTGAATAACCGGGAGGAGTATAAATCAGCATCTCCCTAGGTGTGGAGAGCGTTTTGGAGTCATACTGTACAGTAGCAATTGTACCGTGAGCAACATTTTCGCGCTTGTCTCTGAATCCGGCCGGGGGATCGTCAAATGCGGGCTTGTCGTCTGTACTCAGCTCAATAGGTTCGCCAAAGCCACCCCCGCGGGCTCGAGGCGCATCATCGCGGAATAACAAAGGGGCAAACTCGTGTAAACTGCGTCTCCAGCTCTGCCATTCGTGGGCGGTATTTGGGGAAACGTAAAACACACTGTTGATTCCTGCTTGTTTCAACGAGTCGGTATTTGCTTTGGGATCACCGCCAAAACCACGGTGGTTTTCTCCAAGTTCGCGGCTTCCGTAACCAACGAATACGAGTTTAACCTTGTCCTTGAACCCGGGGGTTTTATCCACATCGTCCATAGAGATGCTGCCACCGCTGAAAAGACCAATGTGCGAAAACTTGTCAAGGTTTGCCAGGGTGATCCGCTTCGTCTGCATACCGCCCATAGACAAGCCGGCCATCGCACGGTGTGACTGATCTGCAATCGTTCGGAAATTGGTATCAATGTATGGGATCACGTCTTCAAGAAGGATGTGTTCGAATTTTCCCCAATCGAAACCGCCCAATCCGCCTTGCTTGCTCAAATCGCCGGAAGTGCCACCATTTTCCATCACAATGATAAATGGATTAGCCTTTCCTTCGGCAAGCAGGTTATCCATGATCAGACCCGCGTGACCCTGGTCACCCCAGCCACTTTCCCCTTCGCGATATCCGTGTTGCAGATACAGCACCGGATAGCGTTTGGTCACATCCTTGTCGTAATCGGGTGGGGTATATACAAAGCAGTGCCTGATGGCCTGGCTGGTATTTCCGTAGTAAAGAATCTCGCGCAACTGGCCGTGTGGCACATTTTTCAGGGCATAGAAATCCTGATCTACAGCCGGAATTTCGATACTGTTTCGCCATGCACCCGAACCAAAGATGAGGGTACTGCCCGGATCGGGCACCTCAGCGCCATCAATAACTAGCCCGTAATAGTGGTTACCTTCGTCAAGTGGTTCCGAAGTGCCCGTCCAAAAGCCAAGCGAATCTTTGGCCATGGGATACAGCCCATTGATATTCATCAATACACTTTTTGCTTCAGGGGCCTTGATACGTACCCTGACACGGCCTTCGGAGTTTATCTGAGGATACTCGCTACCCAATTGATTGGTTGAAGCGGGCTTGAAATCTTCTAACACCGATGTTGATTTTTCCTGCGCACTAGCGTTCAGGCCAATCAGAAAGGATAGGCTTAAAATGCCTATTTGTGCGACCACAAACATTCGTTTTAACATTTCAATACCTCCTCAATTAAGTTAATACTTCATTTTTTAAATTTATCTCGTCAATAAACCGCTTGTTTCAAACCACCTACGACAAGCTTCAGTCCATGTTGATTCTGTATTTTTTGACCGTCCCAATCCGTATCCATGTCCACCCGACTGATATATATGAAGTTCGCACGGCACTTTATATTTTTTCATAGCTAATGCGTATTCAATGCTGTTTTCTACCGGAACAGCACCATCATCCAAAGAGTGTATCATAAATGCCGGGGGAGTGTTGGCTGTAACTTTCAACGCGTTCGAAAAATGCTCCACCATCTCAGTCGATGGGTTTTTGCCTATCAGACTCTCCCGCGACCCCATGTGGGTAATGGCAGTATCCATTGAGATTACCGGGTAAATTAACAACGAAAAATCAGGGCGGGCACTGGTGGAGTCAATCGGAGTATAAACTTTTTCATTGTAATGGGTTGAAACAGTGGATGCGAGATGACCTCCGGCCGAAAAGCCCATTATCCCTATTTTATGTGGATCGATGCCCCACTCCTTAGCGTTACGGCGAACAATACGCATTGCTTCTTGTCCATCCTGCAACGGAGCTATTGATTTGTTTTCCATAATGGCATCGTCGGGCAAACGGTAATGTAAAACAATGGCCGAAATGCCCAATCCGTTTAACCATTTGGCAACCTCCTGACCTTCACCTACGAATGAAATACCATAATATCCGCCACCGGGACATACCACCACCGCAGTTCCGGTATTTTTACCGGCAGGTGCAGGATATACCTGAATGGTGGGGTTGGATATATATCGTAGCTTAATGTAGTATGCCGAATCGACTATTTGTTTGTAATCGGTTTTTTGAATTGAACCGGGCACTTCCCCGTTCCAAAGGTCAATCACTTTGCTTTGTCCAAACAAATTAGCACTTGCTGCAAAGCTGATTATCGCGATTAATGCTATTCTGAAATTCATATTGCTCATTTTTAATCTAATTAAATCATTGATTCTATTTCTTTTAAAGAAGTTATTCACTTCTTTTCCTGAAAATACTTGCGCATAATGTACCATGCTTTCTTTTTTTCGCCGTTTTCAGATATCAACCCTTTCCGGTTGTAACCATTCTGATATACCTGGTTCATGCGGCCCAACGAACGGTAATCGAACAACAACCACGGGCACACCCCGCACAGATTGGGAACAGTGCTGAACATTTCAGTCTGATCCTTGTAAATTTTTTCCTGATAGGCTTCTGTCCAGTAAGCTGCTTCGTCGTCTGGGCCTTCGTTACTGCCATATTTTGCCTCGCCGCCAAACTCAGAGATAAACACCGGTTTATCAGGGAACACAACATTCCATTTTGTATCCGATGGCTTGCCCTGCCATGGAATGTACCACCCGATGTATTCATTGAGGGCAATCAGGTCGGAATAGTTATAGAGTGGATCCCACACATTAAATGTATTGTTATTGTAGCTGTGGGTGTTCATCACGTGTACAATTAAGCGGGTGGAATCCAATGCCCGGCATTTCTGTGTTAGCTCAATAAGAGCCTCGTTGCGGTTGGGCGTTCCCGGATAGGTTTCGTTCGAAAGGCTCCAGACAACCACCCCGCAGCGGTTTTTATCACGTGAAACCATTTCGCGGAGCATTTGCTCCAGTTTTGCCGGAACGAGGCTATCCGAAAATTCGATGTGCTGGTAAACGGGCAGTTCGCTCCAAACCATCAAGCCCATTTTTTCGGCTTCTTTCACCATTTTTTCATTATGCGGATAGTGAACCAGCCGGACGAAATTACATCCCAAATCTTTGGCTGCTTCCAGTAATAACCGATTGTCCCCGTCAGTAAAAGCCCGGGCCTTTTTGTAAGGATTTTCTTCGTGGATATTGACAGCTTTCAGAAAGATCGGCTCTTTGTTCAGCAGTATTTTGTTTCCCTGCACTTCAATGCACCTGAAACCAATTTCATCCGCAACAGTATCTGTTTCACTTTCAACAATTACCTGGTAAAGCTTCGGGTTTGCAGGCGACCAAAGCTGAAAATCAGATGAAAATTCAACCTGGGCAAAGCCTTTGCTGTCTGTTTTCGTTTGATAAGCAATGTTGAGTTCCGGAATTTGTACTTTTATTTTCTGCGTAGCTTTTGTTCCGTTCAACTGGACCCATCCTGAAACCGTTTTGAGGCTCCCTTTTTTTAGTTGAATGAAGTAGTCGTCAATAAACGTGTTGTCGGTTTCAATCAAATCCACATCGCGGGTAATGCCCCCGTAGTTAAACCAGTCAAAGCCAAAACTTGGCAGGCCATTCCCCATTCTCCGGTTATCAGCTTTAACAATCAGCGTATTGCTACCGTCCTTTACTTTGCCGGTAATCTCGAACTGAAACGGTGTGTAACCACCTTCATGGCTTCCGATTTTTTCGCCGTTCAGATAGACATCGGCCAGATAATTTACCGCCCCGAAATGAAGGAACAGCCGTTTCCCTTCAGCAATTGAATAGCTGAATTGTTTTTTGTACCAAACTGTTCCTTCAAAATAAGTGAGTTCGCACAGTTGCGAGTTGAAATCGCCCGGCACCTGCAATTCGGGGCCGCCATCGAACGAATACTCCACAAAATCGGTCTTTTTTTGAGCTTGTTTTTCCTGCCACACCTGTTTCCCTTCACCTGCCCCGTTGGGGTCAAGTATTACCGTCCACTTCCCGTTTAAACTGGTGGTATTTCTGGACTGAACATTGATCATGGCGGTCTGGGCATTCATACTGCTCGCGAAAAGGATAAAAATCAAAAAAATCATTACCCGGTCCTTTACTACCGTCTTTAAGTATTTTTTCATAAAAAAGTTGTTTGCAGGAGGACTTGCCCAATATTTCAGGAAAATAATCAGATGATACTATTTAAACTCAACTTTCAGTACTGTTGCAATTTCATTCATTGAATCTGCGCCAGGCGTTGTTACCGTTAATTTATTTCCATTCACCGACCATTTCAACTCAAGGCCGCTTCCAACCACACCAACACGGGAGATATCCTGGTTCTGGTTTGTCTCAAAAACATGTTCCAGTTCAATTTCAGTATTGGGTTCAGGCAAGCCCAACCAATAAACATACAGTGTATTTCCGTCTTTCGACCTGGCAAACCTGATATCGTCTTTGGTGTATTTCATCGTTGCTGACTGGCCTCCGAAATGCCCTTTCTCAAATTCAGCATTTCCATAACCAAAAATTGAATGCACGCGGGTGTTATATACCGCTTCTTCATGCTCCCTGATCCATTCTCCAATGATTTTTAAAACATCTTGCTGTTCTTGAGGAATGACGCCATTTGCCATCGGAGATACATTTAACAGGACCACGCCCTTTTTACTCCACGCGTCAATCATATTGCGGATAATCAAATCAGCTTCTTTGTACTTCAGCCCGTTGGTGTAGCACCAGCTGCCATCGCTAATGGTGATATCTGTCAGCCAGTATTTTTCTGAAATATTTGTTTTCCCACCCTGCTCAATGTCAAGTAAGGCAACACTGTCCGGCAAATCTTCCTGTTTATAAAAAGTTATGGGTTCCTGCCCACGGCTTACTGCCGTGTTATAATGGTGGGTCACCATCTTTTGCCTGTATTCCTCCGGGATCATATCCAGCCACGAATCGAACCAAATCATATCCGGGGCATATTTATCAACGACCTCATTCACTTGTCCTAACCAATATTCATGAAACTCATCAACCGGAATATTACCATACAGATATTTAAGCTTTTCATCTTTGGTGCTTGTAATCCCATTCGGGTCGTAGGCGAAATGACTATCAAAGCCTACTTTTCCGCTATTAGCCCAATGGGTACTGTCGTTTGCATAACGTTGCAGGTTTCGGGCATGGTGGAAGGTCGTTATGGTTTTCATATCGCGTTTTTTAAGTTCTGCCAGAAGCTCTCCTGCGATATCTTTCTCAGGGCCCATATCTGCGGCATTCCATGGGTTGATCTCGCTGTCCCACATGGCGAAACCATCGTGATGTTCGGCAACAAGGCCTGCAAATTTAGCTCCTGCTTTTTGAAACAAGTCAGCCCATTGTGCTGCATTAAAATGTTCGGCCTTAAACAAGGGTATAAAGTCATGATAATTAAAATCAGGCCCGTAAGTTTTCACATGGTAATCACGAACCTCAGCTCCCCATTGTCCTTTTTCAAGGTTTGTATAATACATCCATGCGGGATACCATTCGGAACTAAATGCAGGCACGGAATAAATGCCCCAGTGAAAATAGATCCCAAGTTTGGCATCTTTAAACCATTCCGGTTCGGTGTTGTGTTTGGCTAACGACTCCCAGCTTGGCTCGTAAACGGTTACGTTCTGCGGAGATTGATTGGTGGTACACTCAATTAAAGTGCAGCTTGTAGCCAGGAAAAAAGCTGTTTTTAAAGTCCTTTTAAGTTTATTCATTTATTCCGTTTTTATGATGATTACTATTTACCCGAATTATTCCGCCACCAATCTTGCTGTTGTCACCGGAAGCGTTCCACTTTTTGCGGTAATTGTTATTTCGCCTTTTTCATCGGTTGATTGCACAATGGCCAGGCATTTTCCTAAATGCGCCTCCATTTTATTCCCTTTAAAGAACGTGTGGCTTTGCTGGTTGCCGTTGCCCACGGACAATAATTTACCTGCGCCGGTCACTTCAAATTCAACCAGATTGTCGGCAAACGGCACGGGTACGTTGTTGGCATCAAGCAGTTGCACGGTCACGTAGCACAAATCTTGTTTGTTTGCCTTGATGGTTTGCCGGTCGGGAGTAAGCACCATTTTTGCAGGCTCACCAGCTGTTTCCACAGCAAACGACACGGTTTTGCCATCTTTGGTTTTCCCAATGGCTTCCAGTTTTCCGGGTTGGTAAGGCACCTCAAAAAACAGGAAAGCTTCATTTTTCAAGTCCCATTTGCGGTTACCCAACGACTTTCCATTCAGTTTCAACTCCACATCGGGCACATTGGTATAGACGTGAACGGCCAGGGTATCGCCAGGGGTTTCGTGATTCCAGTGAGCTTCCACCTTGGGCCAGTTCCAAAACGAAGCCATGTTTCTGTTGCGCGCCGATGCGTCGGTTTGCACGGCAATGTAAACCATGGGCTCATCATTCCATAAAGATTTTCGGAACCAGTAGCCCGGTTTTGGGAAACCGCACATGTCGATTACGCCGCAATCGGCACCGCGCCACGGCCAGTTTGGCCATATTTTCCAAAATTCGAACCCGGTACCTACATGGCCAATTCCCGCCTCGCCTAAATAATCGAAGCCCGTCCAAAGAAATTCGCCGGCCACATAATCTTCCAACTGGCCATC
Organism: Gaoshiqia hydrogeniformans; assembly: GCF_049347105.1. Taxonomy (GTDB): domain Bacteria; phylum Bacteroidota; class Bacteroidia; order Bacteroidales; family Prolixibacteraceae; genus Gaoshiqia; species Gaoshiqia hydrogeniformans. The sequence continues at coordinate 3,728,882 of NZ_CP186334.1, read as the reverse complement.
GAGCCATTGCTGGTACGAGCGCATTTGCCACGCATTGTGGTCGTGGTAAGGATACATGACCGTTTCTGAGCCGTAAATCACCCGGTTGGGGTATTTTTCGTGGTCGGTTTCGTAAAATGCTTCCTGATAATTGTAGCCTACAATATCCAGCAGTTCAAGCACCCCAAAGTCATTGAAGTTCACAATCTCGTTACAGGCCAACGTGAATGGACGGGTGCTGTCGTGCTTCTTGGCCGCTTCGAGAAGCATCGGTATAATTTTCTCAGCATTGTCCTTGTTATACTGTTCGCGCACTTCGTTACCAATACTCCATGCAATGACCGAAGGATGGTTGCGGTCGCGGCGGATCCAGTTTTCCACATCGCGTTCGTACCATTCCTCAAAATGAGTGGCATATCCGGCCGGGGTTTTTCCATCCATCCATTCGTCAAAAATCTCGTCGATCACCACAAATCCCAGGCTATCGGCATAAGCAAGCAACTCGGAGGCAGGTGGGTTGTGGCTCATGCGCAAAGCATTGCAGCCCATTTCTTTCAAGATTTCGAGCTGCCGTTTGTGAGTCTGGTTGAAAACGGCTGCTCCCAACGGCCCGCCATCGTGGTGGTTGTTTACTCCTTTCAGTTTCACATGTTTGCCATTGAGCGAAAAACCTTTGTTGGGGTCGAATTGGAAAGTCCTGACCCCAAAAGCCGTTGTATAACTGTCAACAACCTCATTGCCGCTCATTAGCTCAACTTGCAAACGATATAAATTGGGTTGACCGATGGACCAAAGTTTAGCATTATTTAGCTGGATGTTTTGATCGATCACCTGTTGCTGACCGGCTTTAACCTCAACATCGGTTTCCGATTTGGCCACCTGCTTACCTTCCGAATCGATGAATTTGGTCACGACGGTGCAAAGTTGATCGGCATCGTTATCGTTGTTCAATTCGATAGAAACATCAACCCGTGCCTCGTTTTGGTTTGTTTCGATGGTACGGGCAAAAACGCCCCATTGATCGATGTGCAGCTTGTTTTTCGCTACCAGCCAAACATGCCGGTAAATGCCTGAACCCGTGTACCACCTCGAATTGGGTTGTTCGGAAGTATCCACCTTTACGGCGATGACATTCTCCTCTCCCACAGGTTCTAAATAAGGTGTCAGGTCGTAATAAAAAGAAGAATAACCATAAGGCCGGATACCCAAATAATGCCCGTTGATCCAGACTTCGCTGTTTCGGTAAACCCCATCGAACAACACCGAAACCTTTTTGTTGGTAAAGGCCTTTTCGGTTACAAAGTGCTTTCGGTACCAGCCGATGCCGCTGTAGGCATAGCCGCCACCTCCCCCTGTAAGGTAGGTGGAATCGAATGGTTGTTCGATACTGAAATCGTGCGGAACGTCAAGCAGTCGCCATTCCGAATCGTCAAAATCTGGTTGTTCAGCTCCCGGATGATCATCCAGGGCAAACTTCCAGTCAAAATCAAACGCCATCTTAGCGTCATGGAGTGCTTGCTCATTTTTGCATGACAAAAACACCATGAAGCACATCAACGAAATAATTAGTGATCTGTTTTTCATTCAATACGAGATTAGTACAGTTTGCTTTTAGTTCTACTTTAACAGATTAAGGTTTGTGTACGATTTTTCTCCTGATTTACCCCGACCCGGCAGCTGCCGGGTGTCAGGAGAAAAATCCGGCTGTTTCCGGCAACTGCCGGATGCAGGGTAAAAACAGCCGGATTTTTCGAAAGTGTTAAAGTAGAATTAATGTTTATTCAAAGATTATCAGTTGGTTATCAAATCCACTTCGGCATATTTGATATTGTTATTATTCTCCGTATTTCTCAATGCCCGAAACTTGACATAGCGGGCCTTTTCTTCGCCGAACGATTTTGCTTGCCATAACGGATTATTTTTGATGTTCGGGAATTCGCCTTCGCTTACCAGTTTCCATTTTTTATTATCAGGTGAAACGAAAAACTGATAATCTGAAATAATCCCCGGGTTCCAGAGACCCATATCCGGATGATAGCGAAACCCAATGATAGTCAATTCTCCACCTAAATCAATTACCAGATCAACGGGCAAAGCTTCCGCTTTCTGCTGCCAGGCTGTTGCCGGATTACCATCCAAAATTGTGTAAGCGTTTTCATCCTCAATCCCTAAAATCTTCCAGTCTTTCCGGACCTGGTCGAACTTTTCATGGCTCACGGCACTGCTTTTTTGCGATGCGGGTTCGTAAGCAATTGCTTTAACTTCCAGCTTGCCATCCGTTTGAACAGGGCCCGAATATTTCGTAGCGCTTGAATTCGGTTCGCTGCCATCCAGGGTATAGAAAACTTCAGACTCCGGGTCGGCCGGGGTAATGATCAGTTCGCCGGCCTGGTTCCTGATAACCGTGGGCGGGGTCAGTATTTGCGGTGCATCATAAACCCCGATATTCGATATCAGCGGACAAGCTTTTGAACCGGTTATATTTAAACGAAGTTTGGTGGCCTCAACGGTTGGAAAACGAAGGATCCGTTTGTAGCCGATCGTGGTTGCTTTTGCTACTTCTTTCCACTCGCCGGCCACCAGCGCTTCAACAGTAAACGATTTCACACGTTGCCCCAAGCGAATGTGCTCCTGTGCCATAAAACGGTTAAAAGCGGTTGGCTTGCCAAAATCGATAGTCAGCGAGGCTGTAGTAACATCATCATCGGTTGTCCAATAGGTTTCTTTGTCGCCGTCAATAGCCTTTGACGCGCTGAATTTTCGGGATTTGCCCCGGACATTTGTGGCCTCGGTTTTTGCATGGTCGGCCAGATTAACAGCAAATGCTTCTTCAACTGCCTGGGCAAGATCAAGCGCGGCCTTCTCATCGGTCGGGTGAATCAGGCCGTTTGGCATAATCGGGAAGTTCAGCAACAGCGTGCCGTTCCGCCCAATAGAATGGTAGTAGGTATCCATCAGGTGAGGAAGCGTTTTCACTTTTTCATCTTCGCTTGGGTGATAAAACCACTCCGGACGGATGGAAGTGTTCACCTCGGCCGGCACCCACGAATCGCCATCTTCAACACCAAAATGCAACATTTCCCAGGGAACATCGCCCGTGGCATTTAACAAACTCCAGTTGGTTTCGCCAACCCAACCGCCTTCAGTTCCCACCCAACGCAGGTCGGCGCGGTCGCCACCGTCGTTCCAGATCACGATGTCGGGTTGAAGTTCGCGGATCATTTGGTAGGTTGGTTGCCAGTCATAATAAGTCGTCCGGTCAATTTTCCGGTTTTCATTGGCACCTCCGTAATATCCGGTACCGCCATTGGCGCCATCGAACCAGATTTCGAAAATTGGCCCGTAGTTGGTCAGCAACTCTTTGATCTGGTTCCTGAAATAGGTGATGTATTCAGGTTTTCCATAATCCGGGTGGTTCCTGTCCCATGGCGATACGTAAATGCCCAACTTCAAGCCGTATTCCTCACAGGCATCGGCCAATTCGCGGACCACGTCGCCTTTACCATCTTTCCAGGGGGCATTTTTCACCGAATACTCCGTGTACTCCGAAGGCCAAAGACAAAAACCACTGTGGTGCTTTGCGGTAATGATGATGCCTTTCATCCCCGCTTCCTTGCAAATCCGCGCCCACTGGCGGGCATCCAATTCTGTGGGGTTAAACAGGTTGATGTCTTCATCGCCAAAACCCCACGATTGGTCGGTATACGTATTCAGCGAAAAATGGATAAAGGAATAGTGCTCCATTTCCTGCCAACGCAACTGATTCTCCGACGGAACGGGACCAACAGGCTCGGGGACTTCAACGTTGCTACACGCGGTAAAAAACACAACTGCAAACAGCAGCATTCGGAACCGGGATTTCTGAGCTAAAATTCTTTTGAGTTTCATGATACTTATATTAGGTCATTTACAATATATTACTTCTATGATTTTATTGTATTAAGAGGGATTACAACTGTGTTTTCCCTTTGATTTCTAAAGATAACCAACTTCAATGGTTTTGTATAATCAGCTTGTCCAATCGCCTTTTCCAGGTCGTCTAAATTATTGATGGCCTTTCCTGCAAATTCTAAAATCACATCATTTGGGCGGAGAAAATCTTTTAGTTTGCTGTATTGGTCAACAATAGAAACCACGTAAACTCCTCGTTCCGAATCCATGCCGGTTGCCGAGCGTTCGCCTTGTGTGTCGAGGTTTTTAATGCGCCATCCCTGCCATTCAATTACTTTTGATTCGGATATATCCATTTTAATAATGGGCGCATTTATTTTCGGTGTTTTAGCCATGCTTTTGAGATGTGATGAAACCACCCCAAAACCATCCATGTCAAAATTCAGGAAGCCCATACGAAAAACCTCCGTTGCGCTGTTTTTCACCCTGAAGTCGCCTTTGCCGGGGTTTTGAAAATCAATGGGATATACAATTGAATTTTTATCAATTCCCGTGTTAATGGCCTCGGCCAAAGCTTTGGGGCTTGTGAAAATGTTGTAGTCAACCATGGCACCCCAGCCCAACAGATTAATGGGTTCAAAAGGTTCCATCACAATGTTGCGTGTAAAAACATCACCACTGTTTTCGAACCACACATGCGGATGAAAGGTATTATTGACCAAAATATTGTTTTCGACCACACGGTAAAAACCTTCGCGCAGCTTAATCCCCCCGTTTAAGCACAGGTTATTATAGATGTGATAATTGCTGGAGCCATCATCCAAATCAATATCCCAGCCCCGGTCGCAACGAAAGCGGTTGTTGCGGATCATTACGGTTGAAATAGCGTCCGCCAAAATCAAGGAAGGTTCGTTCGCCGCTATCCGGTTCATTTCTTCACGGTCTGGGTGCCAAAAACGGTCGCGCCCCCACGAGTTGAACGAACCGTGGTCGCCGGTTTCCTTCACTGTTTCGAACACATCATTGTATTCAATAATATGCCCGCCCCAGGTGCCTTCGCATATGTTGATGCCTGCGCGTGGGACATCGTAAATGCTATTGTGGCTCACGGTAATCGACTTGCACATGGAAAGTTCAACGCCTGTAATTTGCTTCTCAAACAGGCCAATGGTGTGGATCAGGTTATCGTGCACCAAACAATGTGCAGGGTAATTGTTGGTTTTGGGCCCAACTTCCCTATCCAGTTTATCCAAAGGGGTAAAACTGTGATAATTAAAATCCGGGGAGCGCACCGCGCTGGTGTCGCCCACAAAGCAAATAGCACTTGCCCCTATTTGGGTGAAGTGAGAACCAGACACCGCCGAATTGCGGTTGTAGTTGGAGAAAAAAACTGCATTGCCACCCAAATTATGAAGATAACTGCCGGTAAGAGCACAATTTTCGGTTCCTTCAAACACGATGGCGCCACCGCGATACACCGTCCAGTCGGAACGTAGAAGCGGCTCATAGTGTTCCATAAACGTGCGGGCCGTTTGGGTAAATTCGATATTTTTTATCGTGATATTCCTGACCGGTTCCTGCTCTGTGCCCCTGAATTCAATCAAATGTTTCAACTGTGCAACCTCAACGATTGCTTTGTGAATATCTTCGTTTGGCAACGGATAATAATACAAAATGGCTTCATTTGTGTCGTAGAACCATTCTTCAGGAGCGTCCAATTCTTCAAAAATATGCTCCACCATCCGGTTGTCTTTGCTTAATCCATAAGGACGGTTATTTTGCCAGCCGCCTTCCATTTTCAATTCGCCATTTTCATCTTTACCGGTTATGCGGTAATGAAAATCGCCCCAATCGCTTACGTGCATGGCATGGAGGAAACCACCGGCAGGGTTCATCCACGTAGCGACCCGCTCCGGCGATGTGGCATCAGCCGATGTGCCATTAAACCTAATCGCCGTTGAGTCGAAATTTGGATAGCGTGCCATGTGCCTGATTTTCCCGTTTACCGTGAGCATATCAATCGGTATTTCCGGGGAAACTTTCGCCTGCATAATCCCGTTTTTGTATGGCTGCCACTTAAGTTTCAGTTGAATACCACCTGATATTACCACCTGTTCGCCAGAATAGGAAGCCAAAACAAGGTGTTTGTCATCATTGCCGTCGTCTGGCGTAAAAACGATTGGTTTCTCGAGCCTGTATTCTCCGCCGCGTAAAAAAATGGTTACTTCGCCTTTATGTGCGCGTGCTTTATGCTGAGCTACTACAATGCTTTTCAGCGGAGCCTTTTCCGACCCCATGTTTTTGTCGTTCCCGCTGGGAGAAACAAAATAGGTGGTTTGCGCCACAAGGGGTTGCAACATTCCCAAAAATAGGAACATAACAAGAACGTTTTTTAACATAGGTGATATGTTCTTTTTAAGCTTCATTGATTATTCCGCTCTAATGATTACTTCCGCATTTTTTAGGTTTTCCGATGTTGCTTTTAACTTTATCTGCCCGGCATGTTTTTCTGTCTGCACCAACACCATGCAATACCCGTTGAATGCCATGCGCTGGCTGGCCTTATTGGGCTCGTGGCTTTTAGGATTGCCGTTACCTACCCCGATTATTTTTCCGGGGCCTTCAATTTCAAATTTCACAAGGTTATCGGCAGTTGGCACCACACGGCCTTTGGCATCTTCAATAGCAACCCTTATTACAGCCACATCGCAGCCATCGGCTTTGAGTGTGTTCATATCGCTGCTGGCCGCAACTTGTGCGGGTGCCGATGTTGTTTCAACAATATCTCTCGTTACCAATTTTCCACCTTTGTATCCTTTCGCTTCCAATTTGCCAGGTTTGTAAACTGCAGGCCAAATAAGCTTTTTATAAGGTTCAGCCGTTTGCTTGCCCAAACTTTTGCCGTTCAGTAACAGTTCTACTTCATCACAATTGGTGTAACAGTGAACTTTAATGCTGTCGCCTTCTTTGCCGGGCCAATTCCAGTGGGGGAAGATATGCACCACAGGTATGTCTGTCCAGGCTGCTTTGTAAGCATAGTAACCGTCTTTTGGAAAACCGCACAAATCCATAAACCCGAATTGAGAGGATACACTTGGCCACAAGAATGGCGTTGGTTCGCCGCGATAATCGAAGCCGGTCCAAACGAACAAACCACCGAGATAGGGATACTTGACGATATCGGCCCAATCTTCGCCCGGATAGGGGCCCCAATTGGGTTGCCAAATAATTGAGTTTGAACAAGTTTGTGCCCACCAACTGTTCACATATTCGCCCCGGGTGGAAACAAAGCTTGTGCCTTCGGTACAAAACATTACCCTGTCGGGATATTTTTCTTTATCTGTAACATAAGCCAACTGCTTATCTCCATAGTTATAGCCCACCACATCAAGCACATCGGCGTAGCCTCCATCGTTGCGCGCCTTATTCATGGCTGAGGTCACTTTCCTTGTTGGGTCAGTCCGGTAGGTTGTTTCAACCAGGGTTTCCAGTATTCTGGCACCCATCACGGTACCTTGTATCGCTTCTTCATTTTCCATGCTCCACAAAAATATGGATGGGTGGTTGCGATCGCGTATAAGCATGGCGGTTAAATCTTTTAATCCGTCTTCGGAGCTTGACAAATGACGGTTTTCTGCCAAAACAAGTATTCCCATGCTATCACACATGTGAAGCAGTTCGGGGGTTGACGGATGGTGCGTGCGATAGCCGTTGCTTCCCACGTCTTTGAGTAATTTCAGCTTATACCAGTTAATTTTATCGGGCAGGGCAACCCCAAGGCCTGCAAAATCCTGGTGATTACAAGTTCCTTTTACAGGGTAAAGTTTGCCATTTAGGAAAACGCCATCCTTATTGATTTCCACCGTGCGAACGCCAAACGTAGTTTCGTAAGTATCGACAATTTTACCCCCTTCAGTGACTTCGGTTAGCACTTTGTAAAGGTTTGGCGATTCGGGCGACCACAGCTTAGGTGACTTTATCGCACCCATTTGGGCGATTTCAAGCTGTTCGAAAGGGGCCATCGACTGATTGGAGGTTTGGGTATCGACCACCTTCCCGGTTAGGTCAACTATTTTCGAAACAAGCGTAATCTCCTTTTCCGTTGTGTATTCGTTTTTCAGTGTGGTTATAATGTTGACGGATGCTTCGGCATCAGTTATCGTAGGCGTTGTCACGTAAGTTCCAAACCGGGCTACATGAAGTTTATCGGTTTTTACAAGCCAAACATGCCTGTAAATGCCAGCTCCTTCGTACCACCAACCTTGGGCCTGGGTTGCATCGACCTTCACCAAAATAGCATTTTTGCCTTCGTTGCCATAACGCAACACATCGGTAAGGTCGTAGTTTGATGGCGTATAACCGCTCAGGTGGGTGCCCATCAAGTGCCCGTTTACCCAAACGGTGCTATTTCGGAAAATACCGTCGAACTCAATGGAAATTTTTCGGCCTTTGTCGCTTTCGGGTATGACAAATTCTTTTCGGTAAAATCCAATGCCGGTGGGCAAATAGCCACTCCCCCCGGGTTGGCTGCCTAAGGTGTTGTCTTCAACAAAATCACCTTCAATTGCCCAATCATGAGGCAGGTTCACTTCTTTCCAATCGGGAGGAAAAAACGACGCACTGCTTTCAGAATTTGTATAATCAATTACTGTATCTTTCTTGTTAATAATCGGGACATTGATATCAGTTATCCCTCCTTGCCCAACCCTAACAACGAGTTTCATGGCCATGTCGCCTTTATGGAACTGCCAGTTAAAGTCGAAATTCTCCTTTGTTCTTTGGTCTGATACATTAGGTTGCCTGGGTTCCGTGTTTCCATCTGTTAGGAAAAGCAACAGGATAAGAGCCGTTTTGAAAAAAATGATAGCGCTTTTCAGTTTATAATTCATCTTCTTATTATTCTGACAGTTATCTTATTTCTATAAATTCCGGTTCGTATGGGGCAATGGTAAAACTACCGGTGTAGTCTTTGTCAAAAAGAATACTGCGCGACTTTCCGTTGAGCTTGATCTCTTTGGGTTCGCCAGTTATATTCAAATATAGCAAGTGTTTTTCATCAATTTGTCTGGCCATAACACCCGATGGCACATTGGGACCCTTTTTTATGCCAAGTTCGGGGATTAATTCATCGATCAGGCCGCCAAGTACTTCATTTTTAGCAGGCAAACCCACATAAATTGCCCGGCCTTTGCCATATTTGTTCGAAGTCATTATCGGATAATCCTTGTCGAGGCTGGTAAGTGCTCCAATAACTTCGGCTCCCTTTGGTTCCACAATTTCGAACCTCGCCGATTCAGTATCAATGGCTTTTTCGTTATAAGTGAACTCAAGTTTTTTGCCTTTGTACCCTTTTCGCGATATCTCGTTCATCGGTTCGGTTTCTTCAAAACTGGCCACGCGAATACCAAAAACATCGCTCAACATTCCGGGGAGGGTACTTCTGAAAACCTGACCTGTGGTATCAACAATAGCCGAGTTGGCCGTCATAATCACCGTACCGCCGTTATTCACAAAGTTACGGATTTTGGCGGCCGTGCCCTTGTCCATAACAGCAACGCCCGGAACCATCAACAACTTGTAATCCAAAGCACTCTTGTTAATATCGAGCATGCGCGTATCCATGTTGCGGTAGTAAAATAGGTCCCAACAAGCCTGAATTTGGTTGTCATGCTGCTCAGGGAAAGAACTGCTTGCAATTTGGCTTGGAAAAGAAAAAGCCAACCCAACTTCAGCCTGAAGTTTATAGGGGAAATATTTTTCAATCTTTTTGAATTCAGTGGCTATTTGCTTGTATTCATCGTACTTGCGGTTTGGCATTCCATCCCAGTCGAGCATACCTTCCAAATACTGTTCTTCTCCGGCCCACATACTTTGCCAGGTCCAGCCGCAAACCATTTGGTTGCCATACATTAGCGTTTCATAAGCCGACTTTCGGATTGAATTTGGCACCGAAGTCATGGTATTGAATTCGTTGCACCAAAATGGGTTTTCGCTTTCGAACTGAATCCTTGCAATCCCAAATGAAGCATTCATTACCCCATAATTAGTTGTCAACGAATTGCCGGGGTAAAACCCGCAACCATGGCGTGTCATTTTACCGGAATAAGCGATTTCAGAATAATCAAAATATTTCATCCAACTGTAATACCAGGCATTGGTATTGGTCAAGGCATTGGGGGCATTGGTGTTCACCACATCAAGTACTTTAAATAAAATTCCGTTGACTTCATCGGAAACAAAACGGCGGAAATCGAGAATTTTTTCAGGCGCGCCGTTTTTCGAACCGGCTGAAGGCAAACCAACTTCATCGAAGCTGTTCAATCGGCGCGACCAGCGGTGGGTTGCCCAGGCAGTGTTTAAATTATCGAGGTTCGAATATTTGTTTTCCAACCAGGTAACGAACCGCTGGCGAACAGTTTCGGAATACGAAATGGGACCGTCGCCCGATTCGTTGTCGATGCCGAAAGCAAGCAAGGCGGGATGGTTGGCATAGCGTTTTGAAATGGTATCGGTAAAACGCAGGGCATATTTCTGGTAGTTGGGGTCGCCCACATCGTCCATGTAGCGATGGTTCGGATACTGAAGGTTGCCTTTATCGTCCACAACACTGACTGAGGTGTATTTTGTGTGCAGCCAGATGGGTGCAGGGCGGATGGCAATGTCGAGGATAACCTTAATACCAGCCTCGTTCAACTCGTCCATCACTTCGTCAAACCACTCAAAGTCGAAAACCCCCTCCGATGGTTCGTAGCTGTCCCAGGCCAAATGCCCCAAACGGACAACATTCAGGCCGGCTGCTTTCATTAACTCGATATCACTTTTGATTTTTTCGGGGTTTTTGTGGTCGTGGGGATGATAATTGGCTCCAACATAAAGTTGCGCGCTCCCATTTATAACAGAAAAAGAAAAAATCACAATTATTATTGCTAAACATCTGACTTTATGCTTCATGGACTTTTCATTAATTTAGGTTTAAAAAAAATATTTGGAGTACTAATTTCGCAAAAAAATAAGGTGCACAAGGGGCTTTATGTGTCGAAGAGGGTATTGCGATGTACTAATTTGGCTCCAACCTGTCTTATACCGAAAGTTTTGGAGGCTGTCCAAAAAGTTAGGCCTTGATCCTTATTTGACTCTGTGCAACTCTGTGGTTCAGTTATTTATTTTACCACAGAGTTGCACAGAGAGAACAAGGAGGATAGCAGAGTTTTCGGACAGCCTCAAAAAACAAAATTTCAGGAGATGGTCAGACAACAAGCAAATCGTTAGTTTACAGCACGTAACGATCAAAAACTAAAACTACTTAATGAGTTCCGGCCCAGGCCATTAAAGTCAATAGCTCCACAATAAAGTGAGGATTCGTGAGACCGCTTAATAAACACAGGGAGCATCAACTTTATTTAATCTGTAATTTTAGGCGTATATTCAAATTTATCGAAGTCGGCATAGGCTTTCGATGATTCAGCAGACGACGTTGCGAACAGCGCCAGGTATATTCCGGTAAATCCACCCACCGTTTCAGAACTGATGTAACGTACATCCACTTTATCCAAAGGCTCGAAATTTTCACCGTCAGTCGAATAAGCAAACGAATAATAATCTTTATCGCCATGAACCTGTAAATACACGTTCCCTTCCGGCACAGAAATCTCGCAAGCAGTGTGGGTCAGTGCCCCCAAGCGGTAACGCAGGCTCAAAACACGTTCGCCTGTTGCACTTTGTTTTACAAATAAGTCATAATGCGATGTGTTGCTCATGAATACGGTGATTCCTGATTCGTCACCTTCCTGGGCATCAAAAAGCTCCATTGTGGCAGTGGCAGTAAAGTCGATATGCTCTTGCCTGCGCCCAACAAAAGTGGGCGAATCAAGATCGTCCAGCGACACCGGTGTTGCCTTTAAACGCAAATAGCCTTTTCTCTCACTTAATGAATAGTTTTCATTTACGGGGTTTCTTAAATAATTCCATTCAAACCCCAGTTTATTTTCATTGAAATCGGTGCTGTACGATACTTTCGGGAATGGTTGTAGCGGCAAGGTAGGAACATCCATGTTTAAACCCACGGTTCCATCGCCATTAACAACAGGCCACGCGTTTTTGTCCCATCTTACGGGAGCTAAAAAAGTTTCCCTGCCCAGCATGTGGTGCAGCCCTGATTGCGGACGAAAAGCAAGGAATACCATCCACCAGGAACCATCGTTGGCCTGGATGAGATCGGCATGCCCAGTTCCCTGAATCGGACTGGATTGGGCATTTACATTTATATGCGTCAAAATGGGGTTGGCAGGATTCGAATCATAGGGCCCGTCAATATTTTTGCTCCGGGCAATCGTTACTTTGTGCCCATACTCGGTGCCCCCTTCCGAAATCAGGAGATAGTACCAGCCGTCCTTTTTGTAAATATGCGGGGCTTCGGGATAACGGCCGCCGGTGCCAGTCCAAATAGCCTTGCTTTCCGAAAGCTGCTCACCTGTCATTGGGTCGATCTCGGACAGGTAAATACAATTGCCCGGGTTGGAGGTCAGGTAACATTTATCCCCTTCAAAATACAGCGACGGGTCAATACCTTTCTGTTTCAACCACACGGGATCCGACCATTCGCCGGCCGGATCCTGGGTATGAACGATGAAGTTGCCTTTATCCGATACGTTGGTTGTAATCATGTAAAACGTACCTTCGTGGTAACGGATAGTAGGTGCAAAAATACCTCCCGAAGGCCAGACATTTTTTAAATTTAGTTGGGAGGGCCGTGTTAGGCAGTGTCCTATTTTTTCCCAATTGACAAGGTCCTTGCTGTGAAAAACCGGGACTCCCGGGAAGTACTCAAAAGTACTGGTTACCAAATAAAAGTCATCGCCTGCTTTGCAGACACTTGGGTCGGGATGGAACCCCGGGATCACGGGGTTTTGATAGGTTCCTTGGCCGACAACGCTCCCGGTAGCCAGAACGAGGACGAGTGCAAAAAGTGTAAGTTGTTTGATCTTCATAATCGTTTGTCTATTATTATTGTTGGTGGTTTATTTTTTAAGGATCATTTTTCGCGTTGTTGAATAATTTCCAACCCGTAGTTGGTAGAAGTACAGTCCGGAGGGGAGTAAACTTCCGTTAAAATCTATTTGATGTGTCCCTGATGGCAATTCCTTGTTGACCAGGGTGGAAATTTTCGTCCCAGTTTGATTAAACACGTCCAATACAACCAATGCCTTCGTTGAAGTTTGGAATTGAATGGTCGTCGAGCCGGAGAACGGGTTGGGATAGTTCATCAGTCCCGGTTCATTTTTTAGTTCACTTGCAACTGCTGTCGGAAGCAGATGGTTATCACCTGTTTCAATCATGACAAACTGAACTGACCATGCAGGGACATCCAGCTTAATGGCCTCATCAATTGAATACGCATTAGCCGGAATGGCCTCAAGGGTTTCGCGGGGCCCCCATTGGGTCCCTGTCGGACCTACACCGTTCACGGATACAATCGAAGAAAAGTCTCCGTTATCTGCACCACCCGAAAGTAAATAGGCATAATATTGGTCTCCAACGCCAATTGTATTTGGATCTATCTGTACAACCTGTGCTGTACTTCCCTTATTTACGATCATAACCCCAGTTTCACCCGCAGCAAACCTGGAAGCATAAGCTAAAATGTTTTCGTTGTTGGAAGTTGCAGGAATGGCATGGTCGCCAGTAAATTTCTGTGTGTAATAAGCATAATAGAAGTCCGGCCGTGGCTGCCACCTTAGACTCGCATTGTTGCCCTGATAAAACATTCCATCATCACCAGTAGCCAGCAACCATCTTGCACTCATTCCATAATCATTCTTTATTAATTCATTAAACAGGATAGTAGCCTGTAGTCCATTAATATTGGAATTTTGTGGCTCTGGATCGCCGCCCGTGTTGGTAGCCCGGCCATCCATATTATACTCAGTTATGGCTACAGGTTTAGGAAAACCGTTTTTATCAATAATATCCTGCCGAATAAAGTCGATGTTTTTCTTTGGTTCAGTAACTGCATCCGACAACATATTACCCGCGTTTGAATCCTCTCCAAAATAATTGTGCATGACATAGAAATCGGCAGCATCGCCAATTTCGCTAAACACTCCTTCATTCCAGGTACGATCCACCGAATTCCAGCTTGTCGTGCCATCGTAATGCAATACCTGTGCACCGATATAGATTGTTGCGCCCACCTCGGCTGCTGCTGCTCTCATGGAATCGGCAAAAACATTGAAATGCTGACCGTAAAGCTGACCGGTAATAATCTCAGGCTGGCCGTCCTTATTGGTGCTTGTATCAATTTTCCACCCTTTTTCCCATGGACCGGCATTTTCGTTTCCAATTTCCCAAAATTTCGTCCTTCCGTTATCGTGACGTACCCAATCTGCGGCCAGACGGGCTGCCTGTGCCACCGGATCATCGCTCAACCCATAACGGGCATAGCCATAATTGACCGTGATAAGGCCTTGCGACCCAGTTTGCTCGCGTAGTATGTAATATTCCTCCGTTGAAAGGGTCCAAAAATCTTTTCCTGGAATAGGAAAAAACTCTGTAGGATTCCCTGATGAATCGAAAACGTTGTCGGGTATATCATTTGGCAATTCATCCCAGAAATATACATTGGACCAGCTTCCACCGGGAAATCTGATTAACGAGGGGCTCAACAATGTGGTGTTTTCCACAAATTTCGATTCACCTGTGTTATGTCCCATCCAAACCGCTATGGAATTTCCAAACACGTATTTGGATATTTTACTCAGTGTATCGGCCGATAAAGTGACCGTTGCAGTTCGTGCATTCATCGTTTTGTTGGCAACTGCTGAAACTGTGATGGTAGCCTCTTTGGGTTCAAAATCCTCCAAAAAGCAATTTGTGTCCTGTGCGAAAAGTGATGCTGTACAACCTATCACAATACCCAGAGATACTATTAGTTTGATTTTAAAGTCTTTCATTCCACTTTTTCGGCTTAGTACTTATTAATTTGTAGTTTGTTATCGTTAGAGCATATCTGCTTCTGGCACTCCAGAAACCTCTAGTACAACCACCGAATCATTGCCGTTCGGGGCATTCACGGGTAACGAAATTCTGATACTCCCATCTTCAACGGAATAATCAAGCGCTTTCCCAGGATCATTCATCAGGTAAATTTTTACAATAGAATTTTTAATTGCCGAAACCAAAAGCATTCCATCCTGAGGCCATGAAAAAACATGAGCAAACAATTTGCCTTCTTTTTTAGTATAAAAACCCCATTCGGGTTCAGCCGCAAACGGGCTGCGCGCTGTACCGTAAATGCTTTCGCCGTAGCTATCCATCCAATTTCCGATTGCTTTTAAGGTGTCCGCCGTTTGTTCCGGGACAGTCCCATCGCCCTTCGGGCCGATGTTAAGCAAATAATTTCCATCCCGTGAAACCACTTTCACCAATTCCCTAACCAGGTTTTTGGTCGATTTATAGTCATTATCGTTCTTATTGTAGCCCCAGGTCCTGTTCATTGTCTGGCAAGTCTCCCACTGGCGGTTCCGCGGTGCATCAGGCACTTCCTGCTCGGGGCATTCGTAATCGCCCAGGCCAAAACTGCGGCAAACACGTTCATTGACCACCAGGTTGGGATCAAGTCCTATTAAGTAATTATACAAATCGACTCCGTCGGCTTTCGTCCACCACCTTTCAGGGGTTGGGTCACCAGCATTGTACGTCCAATCGCCATCAAACCAGAGAGAAGCGGGATGATAGCGATCAATCAACTCCTTGAGCTGCGCTTTCATATCGCGAATGTAGGCCGTTCGCGCTTCATCCGACTTCATGATAGAATAGGTATGGCCATCGAAGAAATTGATCTCCTGCGAAGAATGACTCCAGTCAAGGATTGAATAATAGAGACAGAATTTGATCCCGGCAGCATCACAGGCCTTTTTCAGTTCCATCAACACATCCCGTTTTCCAAAGGGTGTGAAACGCTGCAGGCTGTACATTTTTTTGCCCGTAACATCCTTAAAGCTTTTCACTTTAGTATCCCACATGCTAAATCCTTCGTGGTGTTTGGCCGTGATTACAATGTACTTCATGCCGGCATCTTTTGCCAGTTGAACAATTTCATTGGCATCGAATTTCGATGGATAAAAATGAGGTGAGACCTGCTGCTGATAATCGGCCTTTTTCCAGTTTTCAACACTGAATGCCCATTCGCCATGCGCCAAATACGAATAGCTACCAAAGTGAATGAACATGCCAAAGCGGTCGTTGTACCACCACTTTAACTTCTGTGGAATCTGATACTGGCCATTTGCCCGGAACGATGGGTTTAAAATCAACATCATCATCCAAAGCAGGAAAACAGAATATTTTTTCATAACTACGAATTAAAATTTGGACGTTCTAATGTCATGTACATTACTCTTTATTTACATCAACTCCTAATATTGAAAGCATTTCAATACCGTATCGCTTACCTAATTCCCTGTAACCCGCTGAATCAAAATGGGCACCATCCTGTCCTGTACAACCATCCGAAGAAATGACATGTGCCGTTGGAATTATATCCGGCAATCTTCCTATTATCGGATTCATAGATGAGCAGCAATTCCCCTCGCCCGAGAACAATTCTCCTGCTAAAAGGGGAACCGAACCGGCACCTAAGGCAAGGTCTGTCAACATGTCGGTATATATTTTCTTTACATACTCCGGCCATTGTTGCTGCCCGTTGTTTGATTCTCCCTGGTGCAAAAGAATCCCTTTGATAACACCATCCTTTTGTGCCAATTTTGCCATATCGACAAGATATTGATATGGATTTCCACCATAATTAATTACCTGGGACGTGAACCAGTCTGCTGTAGATGTCGAATCGTAGTCCGTGTACAAATCCTTATCAAACAGCCTGATGTCGCATCCGGCAACAGATACATTGATAATACCTACTGTAATGCTGTCCGGCAGATTTTCAACCATCGTCCTTCCAAAATAATCAGCAGGCGAGAGGCCTGAACTGCATTGGCAAGTAGGCGGAACTGCCGTGTACCAGGTTGCTTTTTGTCTGCTCAGATTGGAGCAATCCAGTGCCTGGAACAGCTTGAATCGGCTATCCCCTGTCTTGTCCTGGCTCTCAATCGCACCTGCGCCATGCATATTTGATTGTCCGAAACAAAGAAAGATGTAAAAATTGCAATCTTGTGCAATGGGTTCAATCTGGGAATCCTGTGAAACCGTAATCCGTCGGGACTGGCCGTTTTGCGAGGAGACATTCAATATGCCTGAGCGGCTTGAACCGGTGTCATTAAGGCCGGCAGTCAATTCAATTTCAGCGCTGCCGCTATTGCCACTGGTTTGGTTTAGTTGCAACCAAGAGAAAGCAGAATTGGCAATACTCCATAGGTCGTTACTGGTTACTTTTATGTCCGATGTGCCCCCTTCAGCGGGTAACGAAACCGATGTTGTGGAAACATCCAGTAAAGGTTCAACATCATCCGTATTTCCGCATGAGGTAAAAGTGGCGCCCCACAAAACAACTACGAACATTAGTTTACTATGAAATTTGGTATCCATTTTTATTTTTTTCATGTCCAGATCAATCTATTTTCATTTTGTTTAGGCTAGATTCTCCATCTTATTGCCCCACCAATTTTATTTTTGAGTAATCCCTTTCCAGAATCATTCAAACACCATAACGAATCCACCATTGGCGTTCAGGGTAAGCTCACAGTTCTTTTGTTCTTCTGTGTTCAGGTCTGTTATTGAAAACAGTTCACCGTTTGAACCGTCCATGAACAGGGCCGCCTTGCTTTTCCTGAATGAGGCAAGGTCAAGGTTTAAGCTCTTTTCATTATTTTCTCCATTTATACCGGCAATGTACCACCGATTACCGCTACGCCTGGCAATGACAACGTATTCCCCGGGGTGACCTTCCAAAAACTTTACATCGTCCCAATAGTCGGGAAGGGTTTTCAGAAAATCTTTTACATCATCGGGAACCTCGGCCATGCCTTCCGGCGCCTGTGCATAATGTTGTATCCCGGATAAAAACAATACCGAGAGTGCCAGTTCAAAGGCGGGAGTGGTTTTTCGGATACAATTGGAATAGGTGAGCCCTGTCAGGTTCATGGGTGTAAAATCCATCGGGTCGAACGCGTTCCGTGTAAAGGGCAACATGGCGCAATGGTTGGCTTGCTTATCGGCCGCCATTTGGTCAAATGTCACCATCTCCATCCCATAAATGGCTTCGACTGTCATCAAATGAGGATATGTTTTTTGCCAGCCCCTTGGTAAAGTAGCTCCGTGGAAATTCACAAGTAACTGATACTTTGCAGCATCGTTCAAAATGTCGATGTAGTATTGAATCATGCTCCGGCCATCGCCACCGAAGAAATCGATCTTAACACCTTTGATGCCCATTGCCTGCAGGCGGCTGAATTCCTTTTCACGACTTTCTTTGGTCAACAACAGATCTTTGGGATGATAAGACGTAATCGTGTTCCAATCGCCGGCCGAGTTATACCACACGAACAAACCCACATTTTTTTGTTTTGCATACATTGACAATTCAGCTATCTTTTCGTATCCGATCTGAGTATCCCAGTTTGCATCAATGAGGCAATATTGCCAGTTCATATCCGCAGCGAAGTCGATATACTTTATTTGTTCATCGTAAACGATCCTATCGTCCTTGCTGTTAATCCAGCTCCACGATGCTTTGCCAAACTTAAGAAACGATTGGTCCATATCAATCGCTTTCGGTGCCAAATCGGTACCGAGGGTTGACTCTGTAATTGTCTCCAAACTGCCGATTGTGACAACGCGCCACGGGGTAAGCCAGGGCTTATTGTTTACCGGTAAATAGTCGCCGGCTGTAAACACTTCTCTCGGATCGGCAAACCCAATGGAGTAAACCGATGTAGTAGAATCATTGATCAACCTGGTGCCGCAATAAGTACCATCGAGGGCCGCTTCGGTAATCAACACCCAGGTATCGTTTGTTTTAAATAAAGCAGGGTACACCCAACCCGACTTTAACGGTGACGCTGAACCAACAGGAATATCCTGCAAATAATGTTCTTCATAAGATGGATGGCACTGCTCCCAGCCCGTTTTTGCCTCACTCATGGGCTGCAACCAGGCTCTTGCTTTTTCGTCAAATGCGAATGAGGTTGATTCGCCAATAATCGTTTCATCGTTTTCAACCCAGGGAAAAGAATACCGGAAGGCCAGCCCGTCGTCGGATAAGCGGAAAATGATGTCCATTTTCTTTTCGTTCTCATTGGCAAAAGAGATTACCAACTGATTGGCCTGGTAAAGAATGCTGTTTTTTTTTGCATTCTGAGTTTGGTAGCTTTCGGTTATACGCTCCGGTTTTGATGTCGTCACCAGTTTTAAGCGTTGCGTGAAATCATGCCCATCCATCATTACTCCTAAAGCCGACGGTTGAATAACGCTAAAACCAGATTTTTGCACCTTATATTGAATTTCACCCTCAACAGACAAGAATACATCTAACCCAATGGACTCATCCGGACTCTGTAACTGGGCTACCCGCTGTGCCTGCAACTGATTAGACGCCACAGCCCCCCACACATTCATCCCAATGAGGAGGTAAACTAATAGAATTGTATTTTTCATTTTCAATACGATAATCGATTTACAGTTTTGTAAAATCTGATTTTTGTTGGTTCTACTTTGACAGATTAAGATTGGTGTTGGATTTTTCCCGTGTTTTACCCCGGTCCGGCAGTTGCCGGAAGGCAGGAGAAAAATCCGGGTGTTCCCTTCATGAATTTAGGGTAAAAACATCCAGATTTTTCTAATGTGCCAAAGTAGAATCAGTTTGCTCCTGCGATAATAGCATCAATCGTCCGCTGGTCCTTCACGGTATAATTACGCCTGTCCAAAGCGCCGCCTGTATCCCACCAAAATGGGATTACACCATGTGCTATGGCCTGTTTAGTCACAAAAGTTGTCCAATAGTCAACCGAAGCCTCGTGTGTTTCCAGGTCCAAGGGAACATGTGCGCTGTTATTTCGCCGGTAAGCGCCATACTCTCCCATCAGCACGGGAATACCTTTATCAATAAAGTCTTTTTTCATTTTTTGGAAAAATTCAATATGAGCGTCCTCTTCTCCATAAGTTGGGTTTCGGTCCGGTTCAATGGTGGAATGATGCCCCTCTCCCCAATAGTAAACCATGTTGCCCCAGCTTACATCTTCGCCAAGAAACGTGAATTGTGATGGCGTGTAGTTGTGCTCTTCATACATCAGGCGATTAGGGGTTGGGTCTGTCGGAAACATGCTGACGTTTAGGTACTGATGCGACCCTTGAATAACAAGCGACCTGTAGGTGTTTCGTCCACCGGTGGAACGAACGGCGTTTACAAAAGTCTGGTGATAGGAAAGCAACACTTCCATTTGCGTGGCGTTGCCTGCATTTGGTTCGTTAGCGCTCGCAAACATCAGGTGTTCGTCAAAATCGCGCATGGCCGTGGCAATTTGCTCCCAGTATGCTTTTTGTTTGGCATTGACCGAATCCTTTTTCTCCGGTGTGCAGTTGTTCTCCAGCCAGCCTCCATCCCAATGAATATTCAGCAGGACGTACATGTCATTGTTCACACAGTAGCCAACCACTTCTTTTACCCGGTCAAGCCATTCGGCTTTAATGCGGGCTTTCGCGCGATCTTCAATATGATAATTATCCCCAAAATAATTCTTATCCCAATTCCAATCCCAGGCACAGGGTATTCGGATAGCATTAAACCCTTGCTGTTTAACAAATTTCACATAATCCTCGGTTATAGCAGGGTTGCCCCAACCCGTTTCCCCTCCGGGAGCTTCCATGGTGTTACCGATGTTCCAGCCCAGTTTCATTTTGGCTGCAAGCTCCATTGCTGTACTACCCATACCGCTAGCATCGGGTTCTTTGGGCGTTAAATTGTAGATTGGGTACAGGAAAGCCGCCTGTATAACCTTTACCCGGCGGGACTGGCCGTTTGACGAGCTAATATGCAATATAACAGAGCGGCTGGCCCCGGTGGCGTTCAGCGCTGTTGATATTGTAATGGTAGCGCTACCGCTACTTCCGGAAGTCTGATCCACCTGTAACCAGGCGGCTGAATTATTAACCGTCCACGCGTCGTTACAGTCAACGGTTATGGTTGCCTCCCC
Source organism: Gaoshiqia hydrogeniformans (assembly GCF_049347105.1). GTDB lineage: Bacteria > Bacteroidota > Bacteroidia > Bacteroidales > Prolixibacteraceae > Gaoshiqia > Gaoshiqia hydrogeniformans. The sequence continues at coordinate 3,707,868 of NZ_CP186334.1, read as the reverse complement.
GCCTTCTGCTACAATTGTAATTTGCGTCTCGGAAACAGCCAGGACAGGATCCACGGTCTCCGAATCTTTACAGGAGACCAGTAACACAAGTGCACTGATAAAATACAATGCTCTATGATAAAATCTGTTTTTCATACTTTAATAATTTGATTTTTAATACCTACGGGATAATTCAATTTTCATTGAACCCCGTAGGTCATATTCGATCGTTATAAAACTGCTATTTGCGTTATATCAACAGTGCTATTTGATCTTTACGACCCTGATATTATCGATAGCGGCTCGTAAACCAATTGGCGTTGGAGCACTACCTGCATTAACCGTAAAAAACTCAATAGCACCAGCTCCGGACGCCCCAAGTAACTGGGTCAAGCTTGAAGCTGAATCTCCTGTACCATCTTTATTATCCTTTTTAGTACGGAATTCAGTTAAAGGAACTGTTACTGTCATCCATTTTCCACTTGTATTAACATTCGTTGTTTTCGTTTCAGAAATTTTCCAAGGTTCAAAACGTGCTACATAAGCCCAGTTGTAATCTTTAAGAATAAACAAACTTACACCGTTCCACTCCCCTGCAATATTCATTTCAAATTTAACAGCATAATTAGCGATCGGCTGATCAAGTTCTTCAACCGGGACCCATTGTACTGAGTTAATATTAAGACTACGTCCTCCGCCCCACCAAGAAAAGTCACCGGCGCCAAGAATACCGGTATCCAGAATAGGGTACCATCCATGATTACCCGGGAAAGCAGGGTCGCTATTGCTGGTTCCGGCCCCCCAACTATAGTTATTAATATCGTCAAAATTGCAAAGCATACCTGTAGTCAGGTCATTCACATTAAATATGGTTTCGGCTGTACCCGATGCCGTGGTTATGGACAGGGGGTCGCTTGCTGAGCTGGCAGGCATTGTAAAAGCTATCCTAGTACCATCAATGGAAGCCTCAAAATCAGTAATGATGGCTCCGCCGAAATTAACTTCTTCAATAAGGAACAAGTTGGTTCCAGCAATCATAACAATCTCCCCTTCTACCGGGTTCTCATTAAAAATACCCGAAATCATCGGTGCACCGGCAACGATATCAAAATTAAAGGTCGTTTCCCCCCCGGGAGTAACATATCTGATTTTGTTCATATCCTCTTCGGCAATCAATGGGAAGGGTATTACATCAGGCACTCTCACAACAGCGTAATTGTATGAAAACAGAGCCTTGTTAAAGGTCGCAGGTATCCCGGCAAAAGTTATCAACGAAGCCTCCTGCAAATTTGAACCTTCGATTACCACAAACTGACCCGGTACCAATACGTTAATAAGGGTGTCGTTGGGCGCCGGGGCATAATTACGCACGGCTGTGATAACAGGACCATCCTGATCCTCATCTTTACAAGAGCTTAATTGCATAACAACAAGCACCAAGCAAGAAAGGACTAAAAAATGAATTCGATTGAATAATATCTTTTTCATAATCGTATCTTTTTAATTAAATCAAAAATAAGGTACCGGTGCATCCAGCAATTTGGGGTTGGCCGTTAACTCAGATGAAGGAATCGGTAACCTGAACGAATTGATATTTGCCGGTGTAATTGCCCCGAAAGGATCCCCAGGTACGGCAACGCCTTCACTATCAAAAGTAAAAGTAACACGATCCTGACCATTCAGGAAGCCGATGGCCTTCGCTGGATTGTAATAGGACAGGCTCACCAGGTCGAACCACGATTGACCTTCAGCAGCCAGCTCAATTCTTCTTTCCTTAAGGATTAAATCGATATCAAGCGAGCTTACCGGATCAACACCAGCTCTTTCCCGTACTTTGTTAAAGTAGGTCAGCGCATCAGCATCTGAAGTCGTTGTATTGTTGCCAAGAATCGCTTCAGCATACACCAGGTACACATCGGCAAGACGCAGCAGGGCATTGTGTTCGGCCGATGAAGTATTAGTCATAATTGGCACATTGTTGTCTTTTTTGGTACCAATAATGTGTTTCTTCAGAGCTGTATTCCCGGTATAAGTAAAACCGCCCCCGGCAGCATTTAACTCGGGGTAATAATCGTTTTTATACATAAAAGTCGCTTTGCGCCTAACGCTGTCTTCCTCTGAATACTGGAAGTACATGTCGTAAGTAGGCCCTATGCCGAACCAACCTGCGGCTCCTTCTGCTGAAATCTCAGCAATGCTGGAATAAAGCTGCAACATATTTCCATCGAGCCAGCCGGAAGTAGTGGGGTCCCAACGGAGTGAAAACAAGGCTTCATCATTAAAGTTATTCTCGGTTTTAAAGAGGTCGGCATAATTTTCCATCAGCTCCAGGCCGCTGTTTTTACAGACATTGCCTGCCAATATCTTCGCATTGTCCAAAAGCACCTGGTCGCGTTGGCCGCCATTCTGCGGGCTCAGACCCGACCATGTTAAAAACACTTTGGCCAGCAGGCCTTGGGCTGCCCAGGTTGTAACCCGTCCTTGCTCCCATTCAGAATTATAGCCTAATGGAAGATTGTTAGCTGCGAACAGCAAATCATTCGCAACAAACTGGAATACATCATTCGCCTGATTTCGGGGAACCAGTGGCGAATTAATGAGCGCTGTATTATCTTCAATGATCGGAACGTCGCCCCATAACACCGCCAGATTATAATAAGCATACCCGCGGATAAACCTTGCTTCAGCAAGGGCTGCGTTCTTATGTACCTCAGCAACGGTCTCCGGTGTCTTTTTATTGATCGCGTTAATGGTGGTATTACAGTGGGCAATAACCTTGTACATACCCCTCCAGTTTGCATTTACCGCGCCGTTCAAGCCCGTAACTGAAAAGGTATTGAGTTGTATCGCATCATCGTTCCAACCCAGTACCATGTTCCCACTCATTACGTCGCCAATGGTCAAATAGCTAACGTAGGTCCATTCGGCCCAGGGTGAACCTGCATATAAGGCAGCGGTTGCCAGCTTCAGATCTGAAAAGGTTTGATAAAAGTTATCCGAGCTGATCTCCGACAGGGGCGGACGATCCAGAAAATCCTCGTTGCATGATGCGAATAAGCCCGCAACAGCAATTATTAAATAAGTTATTTTCGATTTCAATTTCATAGCCGTATTTTTTTATTTTGACAATGTGATGTTTACCCCAAAAGTAAACCTGCGTGGTTGGGGATAATATCCTCCGTCGATACCCGCATTTAACGGATCCCAGGAGCCAACTTCCGGATCCATACCTGAATAATCCGTAATCGTAAACGCATTTGCTACACTGGCATAAACCCGTAAGGTCTGGATATTCGCGCGTTTCAACAAGTTTTCGGGGAGCTTATAGCCTAATGTAATGTTCTTACATCTTACATAAGACCCGTCTTCAATAAACTTATCAGAGAACCTTTGGTTACCGTTGGTCTGGTCATTCCGTACCCCCGGGATATCCGTATCGGGATTGGTAACAATAACGTTGTAGGCGTCGTCATCCCGGCCTTCCGGGTCGATCAAGCCAAGTTTGGCATAGTTACTCAATTGCTTAAAATAACCGTAACTTGCAATCGGGTTTTCCGCAGTAACACGTAACTGGTTAAATATTTTGTTACCGAAACTGCCTGAGAAAAATACATTCAAATCGAAATTCTTGTAGTTAAAGGTGTTATTAAAGCCCATTTGAACTTTTGGGAGTGGGGAACCGAGATAAGTTTGGTCATTCTCGTCAATGGCACCGTCGCCATTGATATCTTTAAACATGAGGTCGCCATACCAAATACTACCGGAAGCATTCGCGAAATCCAATATTTCGTCGTTTTTTACCGGCCGGGCGTGAGGCAGGATGCCTTTCGATTCGTCGCCGAATACATCTTCAGCAGATGCAAAAACGCCTTCAACAACATAACCATAAAAATTACCGATCGATTTTCCAACAACCGTCTTGCTGTATTGCCCCATAATCGGCGCCCCGTCGGCATTCAGTTTTGTAATCTTGTTGATGTTTCGCGACAGGGTGAAATCGGTTTTCCAGGTAAAATCCTTGCTCCGGATATTGGTGGAGTTTATCCTAATGTCAAAGCCTTTGTTGGTCATCGCGCCAACGTTTACCCAGGGTGCATCCAAGGCCCCCGGGTTCCAGCCAATAGCTGTACCGGAGTACATGGGCAGCGAAGTTTGCATGGCGAGGCCTTCCGTATTCTTGTAGTAAAAATCGACAGAAAAACCAAGCCTCCAATTAAAAAAGTTCCCGTCAAGACCAATATTGGAACTCTTTGTTTGTTCCCATTCCAAATCCGGGTTCCCAATGTTGCGGGTACGTTGCGCCACACCGGTTATTCCCGTAGGAACAGTGACAAAGGTGGATGCAAAACCGTCACCGGCTTGCCTGTTCGTTAAACCATAACCCAAGCGCAGCTTCAGTTCGTTAATCTTATCCACACTTTTCAGAAAATTCTCGTTATTGATTTTCCAAGCCATGGCGCCGGAGTAAGTCAATATCCAGCGATTTGCCTCTGCATACCGCGAATTACCGTCTTCCCGGATATTGCCGTCGATCAGGTATTTATCATTAATACCCAGGCTTAAACGTCCAAAATAGGATTCCCCGGCGCCATGACTTTTGGTTCCGGAATTTTTTGCCGTTGTCGCATCACCACCATTAAGTACCATAACACTGGCTGAGGGGTAATCCGTACGTGACCCGGAGATACCGTGACCTTTGTTCACCGTAGCCTCATGACCCGTCATTGCTGTCAGGTTGTATTTACTGCCAAACAAATGCGAATAGGTCAGGTAGTTCTTTAAGGTGGTAGAGACAGCTTCACTGAAACTGGAGTTTCCTGAACTTAACCTGATTATCTGGCCCATTGTGTAAGTTGGGTTGGCAGCATCTTCGCTCGCATAAGAAAAGTTCCCTGAAACCTCGTTACGCAGGACCAGGCCTTTTGCAAAGGTAATTTCGCCATAAAGGCTACCAAACACTTGTTTCCGGTTTGCATCGTGCTTTCTCATTTTTGCTGTCGCCAACGGGTTATCCCTGAGTGCGACCCAGCCAACGGTAGCGGTTGAGCCACCCCAGCTTCCATCAGCGTTCTGAACAGGAACATCAGGGGTTTGTTCAAGCGCCTGGCGGACTACGCTGGAGGTAGTAGTGGTGATTTTCTCATCGATGTTCACCAACTGCAGGCTGGTACCAATTTTTAACCAATCGGTTGTTTTATTGTCCAGGTTCAAACGGAACGACATCCGTTCAAACTCCGACCCCAAGGCCATCCCCTCCTCACTCTGGTATGATCCGGACAAGAAGTAAGTAGTCCTTTCGTCACCCCCGTTCACCGAAAGGGTGTGTGTAAATGATGGGGCTTTCTTAAAAAGTACGTCCTGCCAGTCGGTACCCTCGCCCAAATATTCGGGGTTAGCAAATTCGGGCCGGGTATCGAAGCCCCAGCCAATACCGGCATTCCGCTCGTTTACAAAGGTTGCGAACTCCCGCAGGTTCATCACCGGGAGTTTTTTTGTCAACTCCTGATAACCACCGGAAAAACTATATTCGATTGTAGGCTTTGCAACCCGTCCCCTTTTTGTTGTAACGATAATGACACCGTCGGTACCCCTCGAACCGTAAATGGCCGTAGCCGATGCGTCTTTTAATACGTCGATGGATTCGATTTCAGAAGGGTTCAAGCCCGCCAGCGGGTTCGTTTGACCGTTCCAACCACCAACCGAAGCTAAATTGTTAAGTTCGACACCATCAAGCACCCACAAGGGGCCGTTGCCGGTAAAGCCTGTTACACCGTGGATTTGCACGGAAACACCGCCACCGGGCTGACCGGATGTTTGCTGTACTACCATACCCGGTAATCTTCCCTGAAGGGATTGTTCAATGGTTACCGGCGCTGATTGCTTAATATCCTCGGCCTTAATAGAAGATATAGAACCGGTGTTATCACCCCGCTTCCGGCTACCGTAGCCAATGACCACCACTTCGTCAACAGACTTTGTGTCTTCTGTCAGTGCAACATTGATCACTTTTTGTCCCTTAACCTCAACTTCCTGGGTTTTAAAGCCAATATAGGAGAAAACAAGCGTTTGCCCGGTTTCGGCTTCAAGTGAATAAGTTCCCTGCGCATTGGTTATCGTACCGATGGAGGTGCCTTTCAACCGAATAGTAACACCAATCAGGGCACTCCCGTCGGAACCGGATTTAACAGTCCCCGAGATGGGGATCTTCTGCCCGTAGCCGGGCAACACAAGAAAGATCATCAGCGCGATGGCCAGCAGGCACCTTAGCCCGCCATGCAGCCACTTAATGCGTACATTCGCTTTTAATTCCATAATGAATAGATTAGTTAAAAATTAAGTCTATAGTCAATCAGGCTATTACAGATGGTAAAAGTATGGTCAATATTTAAAGCAGAGGGTCCGCCATGTATCGTATTGGGGGTATTCATGTGTTTTACCGGGCTGTCAACAGCAATTTAACCCCGACATCAGCAAGGGAAAAAGAAAGGAAGGGATCAGACAAAAAAATCCCCCGGAAACAATTTGCCCCGGGGGATATAATACCAGTAAAAAAAGGAGTTTTACTATTTATTAAAGAGACTCGTAATAATCTTTTTCAACATAATTCCAACATAACCAAATGCCGCCGTTATCACCGACAAGGATGAGCTGCAGGGTGTTTTCTGTCAGGCTCCTGATGATCATTTTTGCATTCCAGTTGTAATCTACTCCTAACTAGCTACGTTTAAGATTAGATTATTCCAAGGATTCAGAATTCCAAATCCTCCTTTTAGACTTTATTAATAGGTATAACCTTTACGTTTTAACAAATAGATAACACACCAGCCACCACCTGTGCCTCTTACACGCAATGTCATCTCATCGGCAGTAAGTTTAACGAGCTCAAACTTGTATGCGTTGTCAAATTTGGAAGGATCGTCTAATTTCTTACCCATTGGATAAAAAGGAAACTCTAAAGTCCCCGCAATAGCGTGACCTGAAGCAGATTTTGTCTTATTGTCGAGGGTGAATTTACCAGGTGTAGTGGAGACAATTGTTGATGCATCTGATTTGTCAATTAACTCTACGCCGGTATAGGTAAACTTCATTTCATCATACAAACCCTCATCGCCCAGTTCTGCGGCATCACCTTTCCACCATTCGGGAGCGTTAGCAAATTCACCGCCATTACCGAAAAAGGTACTTGTACCGCCATAGCCTATATTCGGATTACCGGTAGCCCAAACCCAGGTTTTACCACCATCTTCAGGGGCACCACAAAGGTTTGTCCACTCAATATCCAATTCATAGTCAACTTTTGTTACTTCAACGGTCTTCGTAACAGTTGTAATCCCAGCATCACCAAAAGCGCTAAATTTCACATCGTACGTACCTGGAGGAACGATCACTTCCAAGTCTTTCTTCAATGATCTCCCAGTTCCATAATCCCACTCACCTGCAACACCAGATAAATTATTTTTCAAAATCAACTTATTGTTTCCTGGCTGTTCATTGGTGACAGATATACCAGCAGAAACCTCTTCTTCTGACAAAACTCCGCCAAAATCGTAAGTTTTCTCAATTGGATCACATGCGCTTAACAGCACCGCTAACCCAAATATGAAATATAGAATTTTTTTAATTTTCATTGTTTTAGAATTTTAAAATTACCAACCTGGATTCTGTATTAAATATTCAACACCGTCATATACAGACTTGTCGATTTCATCTCTTGGTATCTGGAACAGCCCATCTTTCTGAGTATCAAAAACAATGTTTTTGGTTTTATTAACTCCACCCTCTTTAACAACTTCTGTCATATTGATTTCCTGAGCTGCAACAGAAGATCCGTAACGAAGCAAATCCCAATACCGGACACCTTCAAACGCAAATTCGAGCTGACGCTCTTTTCTGATATTATCAACGGACACAGCAACCCGATGAGCCTGATCGCCAAATGCCCTGTCGCGGATTCTATCCAGGTATGTCTGAGCATTAGGTGAACCTAGTTCTGCAGCCATAAGCAACACATCGGCATAACGGATAATTACCCAATCCTGAAGTTGATCTGCCTGAGCATTATTACCTTCATCAAGACTCTTGGGATATTCTTTGAAACCATCCTCAGTTTTGACTGTTAACGGCACATATTTCTTATTAAAATAGCCGGTATAGTCGCCAAACCCGTCGGCATTAAACGCAGCACCTGTGGGATTGATCGTGCCATCTTGATTTATCGTACTTGTCGAATTCAGTAGCTCATCAGCAACTGATATAACCGAGGCATTTTTACGCAAGTCGCCCGATTCAAACACCGTTTCTCCATATTTCTTAGTAACAATTGCTTGCCCCCAACCCCAGGAATAAGGATACGGTGTACCATCGTGCCAACGAAGCCCCATGCTAATCAGCCAGTGATTACTACCTGCATTAAACGCTGGTCCCCAGGTATATTTGATGGCAAATACCGTTTCTTTGTTATCTTCTCCGGCATAGGTTCCTGATCCGTTTATGGAAGATACCGGCCAAAGATTTTGAAATCCACTGACTAAGTCGTGTCCACTGTTGTTAATTACATCCTCAACATATGCCAGTGCCTCAGCTTTGCTAACCAATCCAACAAGATCGGTTTCAGAATACCGCCCGGTGTAGAATAAAAATACCCTGGCCATTAATGATTCTGCAGCCCACTTTGTTGCATGTCCGTAACTTGAGGAGCTGATACTTTCATAAGGAACGTCGGGCAAGTTATCGGCTGCAAATTTCAGGTCTTTGGCAATCAACGTATACACTGAATCAGGATCTGCTTGCGGTGTTTTTAATTCAACGACCGAACTACGGACCAACGGAACATTTCCAAAGAAGCGAACTAAATCAAAATAATAATAAGCTCTCAGAAAGCGTGTTTCAGCTTCATACTGAACTGCCAGTGTTTCATTCTCGCCCCAATCAACAGTACCTAAATTTTCCAACAACGAGTTACACCTGAAAATGGCAGTATATCTATTCTTCCAGATATCAAGGTTTTGGTTCAGCGCGCCTGCTTCTTTAAACTCATCCCATCCAAAGGGTGTCCCTGAAACAGCCTCTCCCGGGCCTCCTCCGGCAAACGCTTCGTCCGAAGCGATGGTCGAAATAAAATACATATTTGCCCAACCATCAAGAACCAGTCCGTTGTAACATCCGGCTAAGCCCTCAAGAGCATTCTTTGGTGTTTGAAAATAACCTTGAGCCGTTTGGATGGTAATGGGCTTATTGTCCAAAAAGTCTTCACTGCAAGACACAACCCCCAACAGGGCTGCGATATATAAATAGATTAATTTATTTTTCATCGTATTTCAGTATTAGAATTTCAAATTAAGTCCAATTAAATAGTTGCGTGGGTGAGGATAGTAACCAACGTCAATTCCAGTTGCATAGCTATGCCCGGCGTTATCATCAACACCAAATCCCACTTCCGGATCCATTCCAATATACTTCGTAAAGGTGTATAGGTTTTGAGCTGTGAAATACAATCTCATTTGAGAAAGAGGGCATTTTTTCCATACCTTCCTGAAATCATACCCAATCGTCACATTTGAAATTTTCAGGTAATCCCCGTCGGTAATTAACAGATCATTCATGTAGGTCCAGTTCCGGTTACCTTCTGTATTATTGGTAACTCTCGGCCAATAGTTTGATGTTCCTTCACCGTGCCAACGATTTAAATATACCTGATGATAGTTAGATTGCAGTCCGTTATAGTTATGGATGAATCCCATGGCGATTTGTTGACCAAATTGTCCCTGGGTCGTAACAGACAGATCAAAACCTTTATATTCTGCTCCGAATGAAAATCCCAGGATATAGTCAGGGATTGGACTTCCAATCATAGTCCTGTCCTTTTCATCAATCTTCCCATCCAAGTTGACATCAACGAATTTTATATCGCCTGCTTCAGCAAGAGGCTGAATAACGGTTCCATCCGCCGATTGATAATTCTGAATTTCTGCCTCGTTCTGGAAGATTCCATCCGTTTTCAGTCCATAAAAATAACCGATTGGACGTCCGGGTTCAACCCTGAAAAAGTTTGCAGCATTTGTATACAGCAAGTTTCCGCCACCTTCAAAGAAACCAGCAGCATTCTGTATTTCAGTTACCTTGTTCTTGTTATAAGTAATATTCGCATTAACATGGTAGCTAAAATCCCTCACTTTATTATTAAATCCAAGAGACAATTCAACACCTTTATTCGTTACTGATCCGCCATTTATGAACGGTGCTTCAGCTCCTGAAATAGCGGCAACCGGCGCATCAACGATCCAATCTTTGGTCGTTTTAGAGTAATATTCCAAAGTAGCATCCAGTTTACCATTCAAAAATCTTGCATCAAGACCAATATTTAACTGCTTAGATATCTCCCACTTTAAATCCGGGTTAGACAATTTTTTGGCATATATACCTGTGGTCAGCAGACCTTCCTGAGAGCCAAAAGAGTATCCTCCGTTTTGCGTGGTCAGCGTTGCCATCCATTGATAATTAGGAAAATTTTGGTTCCCGTTTTGCCCCCAACTGGCACGCAATTTCAAGAAATCCATCCATGTTGACGCCGATTTCATGAATTCTTCATTCGTTACAACCCAACCTGCAGAGAATGAAGGGAAATATCCCCATCTGTTTTGAGGCGCAAAACGGGTTGTTCCATCGGCCCGAAGAATAGCTGTAAACAAATACTTTTCATTGAAGTCGTAGTTTACACGTCCAAAATAAGAAATCAACCTCTCGGTATCGTCTGGGCCACCGGTAATATCACCTTCCAGAATAGAGGCTCCCTTGGCGTTAGATAACCAAGCATATTCAAAATCATCAATTAAAAGCTCCGTTTTTACTGCCTGGATTGATTCTCCGGTGTTTCTTCTGGCAGACATTCCCAACAGTCCGTCAAGATGATGCTTTCCGAAAGAAGTTACATAGTGCACTGTATTCTCCCATGTCATCACTTTGTGGTTCCACATATTTTGACGCACGCTGCTTATATCATTGCGGGTCTCAAATCCGATATTGTATACTGGAGTATAATTACGATATGAACCGGAAGCAAAATCCATGGCAAAGGTGCTTTTCATGGTCAACCCTTTAACTGGTTCAACCTCAAGATAAACATCCCCGATTATTTTATCCTCTTTATTGATGTTGTTGTAGTTGTACTTCATGAACAGGACAGGACTCGTCTCCCTCGATCCTGCTGGGTTAAGATAGCCATCAGCATCATCGGGGGCAATAAGCGGAGAGGTGAAATATCCTTTTCCCAGAATATTGTCGTACAGGTTATTGGTGCTTACACCTTTCTTCGCTGTATTTGTATAGGTCAGGTGTTGTCCTGCCTTGATATAATTTTTCCACAACTTATGTTCTGTGTTAACTCTGAACGTATATCGATCATAGCCGGATTTTTTGGATCCTCCGATTATACCGTCCTGTCCGGTGTATGACAATCCCATCGAATACACACTTTGGTCAGTACCCCCGGAAAAAGCCAACGAATGGTTTTGCATCAGTGCATCTTTTGAGACCAACTCATCAATCCAATCAGTTCCTTCGCCCAGCGCGGCCATTGATTCAGCATCAGTCGGGAAAACAGCCGGCCGCCCCGAATTAATGTTCTGTTCGTTCATGATCGTTGCATACTCCTGTGCATTCAGGTAAGGCATTTTCTTGTACAGGTTTTGAACTCCCAGGTAGCCGTCATAGGAAATTTGGGCTTTGCCGGTCTTTCCTGTCTTAGTCGTAATAAGAATAACCCCGTTAGCGCCATTTACTCCATAGATCGCTGCCGATGCCGCATCTTTAAGAATATCCAATGATTCAATATCATTGCTGTTCAGGTAAGAAATATCGCCGGTTTGAACCCCGTCAACGACATACAGAGGCGAAGCATTATTCACTGTTCCCATACCCCGAATCACAATTTTCGGAGATTCGCCCGGCTGTGCAGAAGCAGACGATATTCTAACGCCTGGAGTTTGTCCTTTCATGGCATCCATAACATTCGGAGTCACCATTCTTGCCAATTCCTCACCTTTCACCTGAACTGTAGCACCGGTTACCAGTTTCTTCTTTTGCACACCGTAACCAACAGCAACAACCTCTTCCAATCCGATAGCTTCCTCCTTCATCGTGACATCTATTGTACTTCTGCCTGCTACTTCGATTTCAGTCATCTTCATACCAACAAAAGAGAAGACAAGAACGGCATCTCCGGGAACATCTTCCAGTGAATATTTCCCATCAATATCCGTAATTATTCCTCTGGCTGTTCCTTTTATAACTACAGTAACGCCGGGAAGAGGGCCCCCAAAGGAATCAGTAACACGCCCGGAAACATCGAGGGACTGTTGCTGAAAAGATAAATCTGTACCCTTCGCAGTTGTTGGAGACAGAACAACCTGACGATTGTAAATCTTATAATTGATCCCTGTTTCCTCAAACAACATGGTCAGTACTTCTTCAAGGGATTTGTTCTGCACATCAATAGTCACCTTTTTCGAAAGATCGACCAACTCATTATTATACATGAAATAATAATTGGTGTTGTCCTCAATATTATTGAGAATCTCACCGAGTGATGCATTCTTCAGTTGAACGGTGAGCCTTGCTTCCTGGGAATGACCGCTATTGGCCATCACTGAAACAACGGAAAAGACGATAAGAAAAACCGTTATCTTCATAACTGACATCAATTGTTTAATCGCGTGGGATTTTCGTGTCCCTGCGAGAATTAACTTTTTTTTCATAAATTTGAACTAATTTGATTAATAATATTTGTTTCCTTTTTTTGGACAATCAGGAAACAAGAATTAATTACAGCAGGATTGTGGACCAACACTTTCCTGCTTTTTTGTGTTTGTTTTAATGATTCATCATAGGCTTCATCAGATTATTAATAATGACAGGTTTAATTTCGAATACTGATCTCAATTTTACTTTTCGCATGCGTGCCGTCCTGTAGCTTTTCACCGGGAGCAATTTTGTATTTTATGGGAGATGAGAAGCTGAGCATTTCCAACGCCTGCAAAACGGTTTCGTTTTCAAAAACAGCGGTATAACGATAATTTAATAATTCGGGGTCTTTTAATTCAATATCAACGTTAAACCATCTTTCCATCTTCATAATTACTTCGTAAACAGGTGTATTCCTGAAAGATAATTTCCCATCTCTCCACGTTGAGAACTGGCTCACATCCACATCTGAAAGGACTAATCTTCCCTCGTGTTGATCAAATACAACCCGTTGCCCTGGCCTCATCTTCAGTTTGAGGTCGTCAGGATTTTGGGTTCGCGACAGGAATATTTCGGTTTGCCCCTCCTCCAGTGAAGTTTCGAACTCATTCTCTTCATACGAGAAAACATTAAACTCAGTTCCCACGGCCCTTACGGTAAACATCCCTGTAACCACATCAAACGGTTTGGATTCATTGGCAGCAACATCAAAGAATGCCTCGCCTGTTAAAAACACCGTCCTGCCATCCCGATTAAAATCCTGCCCGTATTTTAGTTTACTGCCTGAATTTAACCAAACTTTAGAACCATCGGGAAGCAGCAGGGCAGAACGGGTGCCATAGGTTGCAACAAATTCCTGTTCAACAAACTGACCGTTTCCTTCCCTAAGAAATAAATAGCCGGAAAATACTAGAACAGGTATAATCAAGATTGCCGCTGCTTTTTGAAACGATTGCCTGAAAATCGTCCATCGATCTTTTGACGGAGTTAACCGGGAATCAACTTTTTTCCTTGCTTTTTGCCTGTTGATGTTCTCCATCCGGGTCAGCCTGTCGGCTAAACCCCAGATGATTTCCAATTGATCCAACTCCTTCCTGCCCTCGTCTGATTGTTCGAACCGGGACCTGATTTCATTGGATTCCTGAACGGATAGTTCTCCATCCAGATACCTGGTCAGTTTTTCGATGGAGGGGTATTTACGATTCATTGTTGTCTGTATTTCGTTATAATGACAACCAACTTCAACTTACCCCCCACGCCGGCGGATATTTTTCTATTAATCTGTAAAAAGAATGCAGTCAAATGCTCCTGATTAAGCCAGATACATAAGAAGCAGGGGCAGAAAATCTTTTAATTCTTCTCTTAAGATTTTTAATGCTTTGGTGATTTGGTTCTCAACGGTCTTTTCCGTGATCCCAAGTTTTTCGGCTATTTCTTTATTTTTCAGATTTTCAAACCTGCTCAGTTCAAAAACCTCCCGGCACCGTTCGGGTAATTTTGAAATGGCCTGGTCTAAAACCTGGCGAAGCTCTGACTCGTTGAACAAGCTCCATTGCTCCTCGTACAGGTTTTCGGCGTGAGACGTTTTTTGTTGCCTGTATTTCTGTTCAACTTTCTTATGTTTCAGCAGGTTCAGACATTGATTGTAAACTGTTTTGAACAAATAAAAACGGACGGAGCTTTCTATGTCAATATTCCGGCGTTTTTCCCAAAACCGTACAAACACGTCCTGCACAACTTCTTCCGAAGCGCTCAGGTCCCTGATATAGGTGTTGGCATAAAGGCATAAACCGGAGTAATAGTAATCGAAGAAATAGTTGAACGACTCTTTACTCCCCAATTTCATATCAGCAAATAATTGTAACTCTCTGTTTTTAAGTAATTGGTTCATTCAAACACTAAAATTAGTCAGATTTACAACTATAAAAAAGACCATTGTGTTCACTGTGGGGTATCTAAATCTGTCTCAGTCCTATTTGCCAGGCCGCGAAGATAGTCTGATGGTGAAATGCCGAATTCACTCTTAAAGTTGATGGTGAATCGTTTAGGAGAATTGAATCCAACTTCGTAAGCGATTTCGGCTACGTGCAACTGGCTTTTCTCCAGAAGTTGCCTGCCCCGTTTGAGGCGAATGGTGCGGATAAACTCCGCCGGTCCTTTACCCGTGATGCTCATCAGTTTTTTATACAGGTGGCCCCTGCTGAGCCCAACAGCCATACCCAATTCCTCTACTGAAAATTCAGGTTCACTGATGTGTTCCTCCACCACCCTGATCGCTTTCCCGATCAGTTGTTCGTCCAAGGGGGTAATCGTGATTTCGCCTGGCGAAACGTCCAATTTTTGGCTAAACGACCGGTGGCATTTTTCGGTCCATTCCAAAAACTTGCGAATACGCAACTTTAATAAATTGAAATTAAAAGGTTTAGTTAAATAATCATCCGCACCTAATTTCAGCCCTTCCAGTTGATATTCTTCAGTTGTACGCGCAGTAAGCAGAATTACCGGAATGTGAGACCATTGAATGTTGGTTTTTATCCGTTCGCAAAGCTCTGTCCCGCTCATCACGGGCATCATCACATCGCTCACCACAACGTTGACATCGTTTTTCTGCAATTCTTCCAAAGCTTCCTGTCCGTTATAGGCCAGCAATACCGTGTATTCATCCGACAAACTGTCGGCCATAAACTCGCAGAAGTCCCTGTTGTCATCAACAAACAGAAGCACGGGATTGGCAGCAAGTTCTTGCTCTTGTTCCTTCTCCGGCACAAATAATTCTTCATTTTCTGTCGCCTCAGGAGGAAACTCTTCGATCAGGTCGGTTTCCCGGACCGGAAGCCTGACGGTAAATATACTTCCCCGGGGCCTGTTATCTTCAACAGCAAAACTACCGTCATGCATCCGAACATATTCACCCGCGATGTGCAACCCTATTCCGCTTCCAGTATTCTCCTGGTGCCGCGGCGACTGATAAAACCGTTCGAAAACATGTGGCTTGTCAGCATCGCTAATCCCCTCTCCCGAATCAGACACCGCGATACAAATACCATCTTCCTCCCGGTAAATACGAATGTTTATAATTCCTCCATCGGGTGTAAATTTGAACGCATTGGAAAGCAGGTTCAATATAACCTTCCTTATTTTGTCGGGATCAAATTGCGTCGTCAGGCTCTCCATCTCGTTGTCAACAGAAAACTCTATTTGACGTTCGACGGCATAAGCATGAAACGGGAAACACAATTCCCTGATAAAACTCACCAAATCGCCGGCTTTCAGACGCAAAACCTCGGCCCCTACATCTAATTTGCGGAAATCCAACAAGGTGTTAATCATATGCAGCAGTTGCTCAGCGCTTTTGTTTATCGTACCAAGCTTTTTGCGCAACCCTGCCTCCAGTGGTGCGTTTAACAGGGTTTGCAAAGGAGTAAGGATCAGCGTAAGCGGCGTACGCAGGTCGTGACTGATATTGGTAAAAAACCGAAGTTTCATTTCGTTCAGGTTGGCTTCCTGCTCCCGCTCCATCCGCATTTTTTGCGTTTCAAGCTTTATCCTGTGCCTTTTTTGGGTGCGATGCACAATATAAACGAAGATGCCAATCGTTGAAAGGATATACAGGGCTATTGCCCAGCCCGACAAATAAAAGGGTGGCGTTACGGTAATGTTTAAAAATGAAACCTGATCGCCCCATACGCCGTCACTGTTGCATGCCTTTATGTAGAGTTTATAATCGTTGGGCGTTAATGATGAAAATACGATCCTGTTTTCGGAAGTGGTTTGCCATTGATCATGAAACCCGTCCAGTTTATAGGCATATTTTACTTTATCGGCATACAACAGGTCGCCTGTCGTAAAATGTATCGAAATCAGTTTATCGTTATGACGAAATGTTAATGAGCGGGTTAGCTCCATCGGGCGTTCGAGCAACTTTTTCCCGTTATAGAGTGAGTCAACCTCAATATCATTACCTCCAATGCTTAATCCTGTAAAGATTACTTTGGCGGAAGTCTGGTCCTTCTCTACCATTTTATTCGGATTGACAATAGAATATCCTTCAGTCCCGCCGACAAGGATATCTCCGCTGCGAATCTTTAAAATAGCATGATTATTAAAATAATTATCGCTAAGGCCATCTTTGTCCGTGAAGTTTTTAAAGGTAATCTTTAAATTTCCCCGGGCATCGGGCTCGGCAGAAAGAACTGAAAGACCATTGCTTGTGGTCACCCACAGGTTTTGGTGGTCATCTTCTACAATGCCGCGAATGATGTTGTCCCGCAAGCCATTTGCCTTATCAATATAATAAATTGTATCTTTCTTTACATCCCATAAGCTCAATCCTTCGGTGTGCCCCAGCCAAATGTTGCTCTTGCTGTCCTTGAAGACACAGCTTATCAGATTTTGCTTGAAACTTTGTGTCCCGGCTTTATTTCCCATATAGATGCTGCAATCATTTGTTTTAATATCAACGGCATAAAGGCCATAAACAGTCGCAATGTACAGTTTGTCGCCACCATCGTAAAACATATCCAGGGGATGCTGCACGCCTTCGCAGAGGTTTTCCAAGGTGTTAAAATTCCCTTCCCCTTTGCGTAAACATTGTATCGCCCCTCCCAGCGACCCTATCCATAAGTTTTCGTAGCGATCTTCTTTTAAACTCCAGATATTATTGGCTGCCAGGTTGGAGTTTTCGGCAGTAAACCGGTCAAATTCCCCGTTTTCGTAGCAATAAAGGCCCTCCAAATAGGTCCCGATCCAAATCCGGCCTTTCCGGTCTTCCAAAAGCGATACGATGGGACTCTTCGGGATCGGAAGCTGCCTAACTTCACTTTTCTTTTCTTTCAGAAACAGCCCGTTTCCGTCAGTGCCCAACCACAACCGACCTTTCTGATCTTCAAGGATCACACTCACGTCCCTGCATGCAGGATGCTCAATGTTTACAATATTCTGAAAGGTATAGTGGTAATACGAAATGCCTTTTTTGTTGTGGCCTATCCAAATAATTCCATGATCATCCCGGTACAGGCATTCAACATGGTTGGATGCAATGGATGAGCTTGCCCCATGATCTTCCAACAGGTTCGTAACCGCCCCGTTGGAGATATCATAGATGAACAGCCCGTTATGATCGGTACCAATCCATATATGGCCGTTTTTATCATCCAGAAAATGCAGCATCCGGCTGGATTGGGCGCCCGGGTTTAGCTGCAATTGTGCCCAATCCTTCGCCTGGTATTTTCTGTAACTGATCAAATCTGTTTTACTTGACCAAAGCCATACCCCTCCTTTGTGGTCCGCATACAATCTGTCGTATAGACCTGGACCGGGATTATCCGGCAGTTTGATCACTTCCTGACTACCGGTTTGTTTGTTTATCTGCCATAAAAGCCCCGGCTTTAAAATACCATACAGGCGCTCCCCGTCATCGCTTAATTCGGCCGTTACGACTTCATCCAGCCGTATTTCGATATTAAAAACCTTTAATGCGTTCTTACGTGTGTCATAAAAAAATGCCTGCTGCCCGCTCAACACCCACAAATCTTTCATTTTATCGACATATATTTTGTAATTGCGGTCGACATGAATTCCAAATCTTTCCAAAAAATTGGGGACATCACTGATGAAGTAATCTTTATCGCGGTTGTACACCAAGTAGGAGACACTGCTAATCCAGAGATTGCCCAAGCCATCTTCCTGCAATCCCAAAACATTATTAGACACCAGGGTATTCGGCACGCCGGGTTTAGCGGTATATACCTTAAATTCGTAGCCGTCGTAACGGTTCAGTCCGTATTGTGTACCGATCCATAAAAAACCATAACTGTCTTTTAAAATCGCCGTGACATTACCATTGGAAAGCCCGTCCTTTGTTGTCAGGTGATGGAAAACATAAGTAGCCTGTCCTGTTGCCTGAACAACCACCACAAAAATTAAAATAAGCAAGCAGAATATGTTTTTCATCTTTTCAGCACCTTTTCCCATCGCAGTCAATTAAACTTGCTAAGATATGAAAAATGCGTTTATATCAGCCGATTCCTGATCGGTTGCAGGGGTATGTTATGTATCGGAGAGGGTACTGTAATGTTTCATTTATTGGGTTACATCTTTATGCCCGAGTAAAAATAAATATTAAACCACGATAAAATGAAAAATATTCTTATCCTGAGCCAGGCATTACTTTTTGCAAACCGGAGGGGAAACAGTGGATTTGGATTACAGGAGCAATCAATCAAAAGTCGTCATGGAAGGAAACATCACCCGCAAAGCCGGACCCTATTTTGTAAGAATCAGTCAATCCCACACATAGAGATTAAAAAAAAACGTATAAACTGAATGGTTTAAGCGCTTTTTTATTTTGCGGCGAAGTGGCAAAATTTTCTAAAAAAGAAGTCGTTTCTGTTCAATACAGAAACGACTTCCTCTGTTCACTGTTCTTCAAACAGCTTCGTCTGACTATTATTTGTGTGTAGCTTTTTTCTTATTGACAATCACATACATCACGATAAAAGAAATCACCAAAATCACTGGTAAAACCGACATATTGCGGAGGGTGATTTCCGGCCCCGAGGTTTCGATTGATTTGCCCATGATCGGCAATACCATCGAGGTAGCGACAAAACCGGCGCCTCCAAGAATCGACATTCCCAATGCCCCGCTTTTCGGGATGTATTCCGAGGCCACGCCAATCATGGTTGGCCAGAAATAACAAACACCAACGGCAAATACGGCAGCCGACATCAAGGTGGTGGCAGCTCCTCCCGAAATACTCAACAGTAATAAACCGATTGTCGCAATCACCGACGAACCCAACAAAACGCCGATCGGGTTTAAACGATGGATTAATCCCCCGGCAAAATAACGGCCAACGGCCATAATGCCGGTAACAACAACAAGAATAATCATCGGGTTGATGCCGTTAGTCATCAAAAGTGCATTGATCCATTGGGTAGTACCCAATTCGGTTGACGCAGTCAGCAACATGCAAAACAGGATAAACGGAAACAACAGGCTTATTTTATTGACCAAACGGCCTTCAACAATCACCAGCAGAACAATAGCGGCAACAATGATAAAGGGTAAAAGACTGTCGAAACTTAAACTTAAGGATGGAACCGAAGCAACAAAGATCATCAAAATAACAGTGGCAATGATGGTATAAGGAGCGCCAATGTTGCGCATCATTTCCTTGTAGCTTACGCCGCTGGTAACGCGCTCAGTTTCGGGAATTTTCTGTCCCAAAAACAAGAAACCATAAATGGCCAGAGGGATAAACAACAGACTGACCAGGATTTCCCAGCGCAGGTTCATCGTATCCATCACCAGCCAGGCCAATACGCCTCCAATCACAATTCCCCCGGGAAACCAAACATGAAACCGGTTCAACATTTTTGTTTTATTATTCGGAAACAAGGTGGCTACAAGCGGATTACAGGCTGCTTCGACACTCCCGTTGCCAAAACCGATAAAAACATTGGATATAAAAAGTGAAGTCATGTCTTTGGCAAAAAGCAAAAGGATGATCCCGATGAGGTGCATTCCAAAAGCCAACCAGATAATGGTCCTGGTTTTTACCAGGTCGATAACAAAACCGCCAAAAAACATGGCAACCGCAAAACCCCAAAAAGCCGGTCCAAAAGCATAGCCAATCTGTTCTTTGGTTAATCCGTAATCGGTTGAAAAAACACCTTCAATTTTCGCCCTGATCGCGAAAGTAATCGCAGTAACCAGCAAAGCCAGACAACTGGCGATAAAAAGCCTTTTTTGCTTTACGTTCTCCATAATTTAGATTTTTAGATTAGGTTTATTGATTGAACAAATATACAATGACATTTCACAAAAACTACTGGAATCTGAATTTTTATAGGCGTTCTTTTTGCAGGTAAGTAATTTTATATGAATGAAATAAGGGGATTCCGGTCTGTTCTGATTGTAACACAAGGGAATGCGCCTGCGGCAGCCTGTCAAACCGGAAACCGGCCTTCCTCTCCGATTCCTGATTTTAACAAGTTCTGAATCATGTTTTTCCTATATTTTTTATTTCTTTGTGGCGATAAACCTAACCAGTTGAGTACTTACAAACCGGATATCGACCCCCTTCTTTTAAAGTTGCTTCAGCAGGGAGACCACGCAGCTTTTGAAAAATTATTTATGAAGTACGGCCAAAAGTTATTCGCTTTTTCCTTGTCGTATTTAAAAAATGAAGATGAAGCCGAAGAAATTGTGCAGGATGTTTTTTTGAAGATCTGGCACAACCGGAGTATGGTCCGAACCGACACTTCATTTCAGTCGTACCTGTTTACCATCGCTTTCAATGCTGTTAAAAAATCGTTTAACCGAAAAGCCAAAGACGATCAGTTTAAACTCGAAATTATTGATCAGCTCGACTCGGAACAGGAGACTTGTGATTTTGAGCAAAACTACCGGTTGATGACGAAAAAGCTTGAGTTGTTCATCGAAGAAATGCCGGAGCGGCGAAAAGCCATTTTTTTGCAGCGGAAACAAGAGGGCAAATCGTTGAAAGAAATTGCCGAAAGATTGGATATCTCCGTCAAAACCGTTGAAAATCAGATTACCGAAGCCATGAAATACCTGAAAAAACGTTTTGAAGAAGAACATCCCGGCGGATTATTGTTCCTGATGTTGTTTGCCGAAAAATGAGCAATTGCCAATATTTTCCTGACAGCCAACCCGGCATTTTCAGTCAACTTTATTGAGTTCTCCGAAAAATCACAAAAAAAATTTAGAAAAAAATCCCGTTTCCCGATAGGGGTTTTCCGAAAACGGAGATATAACATGGGAACAACACCATGAACTTGTTCCATTTATGAAAGATATCCGTACAGATAAAAAAGCACTTGATCAGTTTGTCGAAGGCAATTACAGCAGGACAGAATACCGGCGGGTAAAAGAACTGTTTGCGCAGGATTCGGATGCTGCCCTGCAGGAAGCGATGCAGACACATTGGGATGAGATTCCCGCCAATCAACCACTGAACAGGCGATTGAAACAAAGACTCAACTCGCTCCTGGCACAAGTGACAAATCGTCAACCATCAAAAAAAACAAACGTTGTTGCTTTGTATCAGCGTGTGGCCGCTATCCTGTTTATTCCGATGGTCCTGGCGATGGCCGCCTATTGGTTGCTACCGGCAAAACCAGAGCAAACAGAAGCCCTGGCAACCATTCATTCTCCCGACGGCTCACGAACCGAATTTGTTTTGCCTGACGGAACAACGGGCTGGTTAAACAGCGGATCGAAACTCAGCTATCCGGTGACATTTCACAAATCCCGTGAGGTAGAACTCACCGGTGAAGCTTATTTTCAGGTAGTCCGCCGGGATGGCAAAAAATTCCGGGTAAAAACACCGGGGCTGACCGTCCAGGTGATGGGAACGGCTTTCAACGTGGCTGCCTACCCCGACGACAAAGAAATCAACGTTGTACTGGAAAAAGGCCAGGTTCAAATCCTTAGCCCTCTGATCGCCAACGCGTACACCATGCAGCCGGATGAGAAATTCAATTTTAACCTGGTCCGAAACCAAGCCCAAATCAGCAAAGTCAATGCCGTCGAACTGACTTCGTGGACACAGGGCATCTTACGTTTTAACGGCGAACCGCTCTCTGAAGTCATGAAAAAGCTGGCCCGCTGGTACAACGTCGACTTCGAAATCAGGGACGAACAACTTCGGGCTTATAATTTCAAAGCCACATTCAAAAATGAACAACTGGAAGAAATCCTGCGCATGATTGCCTTAACTACCCCGATGAAATACCGGATTGAACAACGTAAACCAAACTATAATGGAATTTATATGAAGAAAAAAATCATTATCGAAGGCCGTTAACAAATCAAGGAAGTGTTGGTACCACTTCCCTGATAACATGCAGGGCCCAAACAGCAATTTTTTAATAACCCTACAAGCGTAAATTTATGAAAAAAACTCAAAAAAGTGAGGCCGGCCGTTGGCATGCCTTAAAAAAAATCTTCGTACTTATGAGATTAATCGTTTTCTTTCTATTGGCGGGTATTTTTCAGGTTTCGGCGATCAGCAGTTATTCGCAGCAAACCCGACTATCCCTGAACTTTGCAGATGCACGTCTGACCGAAGTTTTGAATGAAATTGAAAACAAATCCGAATTCTATTTTCTCTACAACCAGGACCTGATTGACGTTAACCGAAGAGTTAACGTGCAAGTTGAAAATCAAAAAATTGAGACTGTATTGGATCAGCTGTTCCGGGAAAACGGTGTGAAATATGTGATTAATAACCGACAGATCATACTGATCGGCCAGGAAGAAAAAAATTCATCCATGCAACAAGGCACGATTGGCGGTAGGGTGACGAACTCAAGCGGAGAGCCGATTCCCGGAGCAACTGTGGTTATAAAAGGTACATCAATGGGAACCATTACCGACTTCAGCGGAAATTATACCATCTCAAATGTTACTCCGAATGCCGTCCTCGTTTTTTCGTTTGTCGGCATGAGAACCAGGGAGATAACATTATCCGGACAATCAGTTGTTAACGCATCATTGGAAGAAGAAACCATCGGGATTGAAGAAGTGGTGGCTATTGGATACGGAACGGTAAAAAAGAGTGATTTAACCGGATCTGTATCTTCAATAAAAACTGAAGATCTTAAAAAAGTACCGGTTACCTCGTTCGATCAAGCCATTCAGGGTCGGGCGTCCGGGGTGCAGGTCACACAAGCATCATCGGCTCCCGGCGGCCGGGTTGTTATCCGGGTAAGAGGAGGTAACTCGCTAAGCAGCAGCAATGAACCCCTTTATGTGGTTGACGGTTATCCTATTTCAGCCGGAAGTTCGGCCGGAGGTAGCGGGGCAGGACAAAACCCGCTGGCAACCCTGAATACCAGTGACATTGCTTCCATCGAAATTTTGAAAGATGCTTCAGCCACCGCCATCTACGGGGCTCGCGGTGCTAACGGAGTTGTCCTGATTACAACCAAGAGAGGCCAAATAGGAAAGACCCAGGTGACCTTTGACGGCTATTCAGGCGTACAACAGGTTGCCAACAAACTGGACATGATGAATGCCCGGGAATTTGCCGAACTGGTTAATGAAGCCCGTGCGAATGACGGATTAAGTCCGGCATTTCCGAACAACAGCAATCTGTATAACTTCCCCGATCCGTCATCATTAGGAAAAGGCGTGGATTACCAGGACGAAATTTTCCGTTCGGCCCTTATCCATAGTTATAATCTGGGGATCTCAGGTGGTAATGATGCCGTACGCTATGCCGTTGGAGGTAGTTTTTTCGGGCAAACGGGTATTGTTGAAGGAACTGATTTCAACCGGGCATCATTCCGGTCGAACATCGATTCCAAACTGGCTGAAAATTTAACGGTAGCCACTAACTTTACCGCCAGCCATGTTTGGGGCAGTATCGGCTCATCAGAAGGCGACGGCGGAAATAATGCCGGCGTGGTAAATTCAGCCATCCTGATGCCTCCCACTGTACCTGTTAAACAGGAAGACGGCAGCTATACCCAGATGAACCCGACACCTGGTGGATCAACCATTCAAAATCCGGTTCCAATTGCACTATTAGCTACCAATTATCAGGAAATTGAACGTATTTTGGGTAGCGTGGAAGCCAATTGGGAGATTATCGACGGCCTTTCGTTAAAAGTAACATTCGGAACCGACATGTCGAGCGCCAACCGGCAGGTTTACTGGCCAAAAGAAACCGTGAACGGCTTTAATGCCAACGGATCAGCCTCTCAGGCAAACCGAAAAATGGCCTCTTATCTGAATGAAAATATTCTGACCTATAACAAGTCGGTCGGCGACCACTCGTTGAATGTATTAGGCGGTTACACCTGGCAAACATTTCACAATCAATACTTCAGCGCCGGAGCGACCAATTTTCCAACCGATATTTACGGAGCAAATAATCTGGGCGCCGGAACGGCTTATTCTCAACCCTCATCCGATAAAAACCAGAGTCAGTTAGCCTCCTACCTCGGTCGGATCAATTACATCTACAAAGGACGTTACCTGTTAACACTGACCGGGCGAGCCGACGGCAGCTCAAAATTCGGAGCAAATAATAAATGGGCCTTCTTCCCATCGGTTGCTGCCGCCTGGAGGATTTCGGAAGAAAACTTTATGAGTTCGGTCAGCGCCGTTAACAATCTGAAATTACGTCTTAGTTACGGGCAAACAGGAAACCAGGATATTTCAAGTTACCAATCGCTGGCAAAGCTTGGAACAATGAATTACGCATTCAACGGCGTATTGAATGCCGGCGTCGGGCCAAACAACATCCCTAATCCTGATTTGAAATGGGAAACAACCTCAACCACGGATATTGGATTTGATTTAGGTGCTTTTGACAACCGGTTAACTTTAGTTGTTGACTACTATTATAAGAAAACCACTGATTTATTGTGGAATATCAGTACTCCGCAAACCATCGGGTTCCCGTCGATCTTTAAAAACATTGGAAGTCTGGAGAACAAAGGCATCGAGGTGAGTGTCGGCGGTGACATCTTTACCGGAAAATTTACCTGGAACACACAAGCCAACTGGTCACGAAACCGGAATAAGGTTCTGGAAATCCCCGGTTACACACCTTCCGTTCAGGGATCTCTTTCAGGGCATTTAAAAGTGAACGGAAGCTGGCTTGAACCAGGACTACCGATCGGCGTATGGAACTTACTGAAATATGACGGCGTATTCCAGGACCAGGCACAACTGGATGCCGGCCCCCGGTCGTCAACAAACGATAAGTTGGGCAGCGCCCGCTTTATTGATAAGAGCAATGACGGCAAGATAAATTATACTGATGACCGAATGATTGTTGGCGATCCCAACCCTGATTTCATCTTCGGATGGTCCAATAATTTTTCTTACAAGGGATTCGATCTTTCCATCTACATGCAAGGTTCCTATGGCAACGACATCATCAATGTACAACGAGCAGAAACCAATGTATCGGGCCCTTGGGGCAATCAACGCAGGGAAATTCTAAACCGTTGGACGCCGACCAATACCCATACCGATATTTCACGAGCTCGTGTCACAGTAGATCCGCTGCTGCTCCAGTCATCCTGGCTGATTGAAGATGGTTCTTACTTACGCGTTAAAACCATGACATTCGGATATACATTCAATAAAATTAAGTTGATGGAATCACTGCGTGTTTATGTAACCGGACAAAACCTGATCACGCTGACTGATTACTCAGGCTTCGATCCTGAAGTGAATTCGCAAGGTAACAGCAACCTTCAAATGGGTGTTGACTACAATGCCTATCCGGCTGCCAAAGCATTCATATTTGGAATAAGCGCTTCTTTTTAATCATTAAAATCAGATTATTATGAAAATGAAAAAATATATCATCATCCTCCTGAGTATTTTCAGTCTGAATAGCTGCCATGACGAATTTCTAAAAGAGAAGGTTCACAGTAGCATGACCCCGCTAAATTTCTATAAAACGGAAGCGGATGCTGAAGCAGCCTTAACTTCGGTTTACAATGCCATGTTGGCCCAAAATGGTTGGGGACGACAGGTATGGCTGGCTGGCGAGTACCCGGGCGAGGCTTCCTGGCCAAACAATTCGGGTGAAGCCTGGCGTACAGAACTGGACCAGTACACCTGGACAACAAGTTCTACCGGCTTTTCACAGATTTGGGGACAGTTATACAAAATGATCAGCCGGGCAAACACGGTTTTATATAATATTGACCAGGTAACTTTTGAAACTAACGGGTTTAAAGAACAAATCATTGGCGAAACCAAATTTCTGAGAGGGCTGGCCTACCTGTACCTGATTCGTTTCTTTGATCATATCCCGTTAATGACGGAAGAGAATATGCAGGATCTTTACCCAACCAATGCAGGAACGGATGATGCTGTCTGGCAATTAATCATTGATGACTTCAGCTATGCCAAATCGGTCCTTAAACCACGAAATACAGGAAAAGACATTGGCCGGGCTACCGCGGGGGCCGCGCATACCATGCTGGCGAAAGCTTATCTCACCCTGGGTGGAAAACCCTGGAATAAGACCGAATACTGGGCCAAGGCGGCAACCGAAGCCAAAGCAATTATGACCAACACCGCTTACGGCTATGATCTGGAAGAGGACTATGAACGCGTATTCTTACTCGAAAACGAACACGGACCGGAATACATTTTCAGCCTTGAGTGCGAAAGCCAGATGGGATGCGGAAGGGACTTTCCAACCTTCACCGGAATCCGAAACGGCGATCAGATTAAATTAGGAGGCTGGTCGTCGTTGACGGCTCATGAATACTTCTTTAATTCAATGTCAATAAGCGATTTACGACGCGAAAAGACCTTTGTTTTGTCGTATCATGGCTATGCAAACCCCGGAGACCTGTACACTTACCCGGGAAATATTACCATTCCCCATTTTAACAAATTCATCGACATGACAGACATTAACGCCACCGGCACTGCCGATTATGCGATGAATCTGCCAATTGCACGGTTTCCTGATGTATTGCTGATGCATTCAGAAGCTGAAAACGAAGTTAACGGGCCAAGTCTGGCGGCAGTCGAAGGAATCAACAGGGTAAGGGGACGAGCCGGACTGACAGCATTAAATCATTTGGATTGTACCAAAGAAACGCTCAGGGATGCTATTTTACAAGAACGGATTTGGGAACTCTGTGAAGAAGGTCAGGCTTACTTTGACCTGAAACGAATGAACGGGATCATCAAGCGGATGGCTCCGCTGGGAATAACCACAACCGAAAAACATTATGTATTTCCCATTCCCCAGGACGAGTTGGATGTAAACCCAAATTTAGAGCAAAACCAAGCTTACAAATAAAATCATTGTGCCCGGCATGGTACTACACGAGGCTGTTCCAAAACCAAAGGAGTTAATAACACGGAATCCTTGATATTTTATACTTTTTTTTTGGAACAGCCTCTGTTTTTTCTTGGAATTCTGCGGTTTAAATTAAAACTTTGACCTAAACGTCCAAAAGTCTCATCATACAAGGATTAACAAAAATCCACCATGAAAACGATCATTTTATCACTTTTCCACCTGATGCTCTTAATCTCCGTGTCAGCCCAGAATCAGGTGGCTGACGGGTACCGGGGGATCTGGTTTACCCTCGGACAATATGCTGAGTATGGCGATAAATATTCCGGAGGCCTGGGAACCTATACGGCCAATCATCTTCCGGTAGCCATTTATTCTCCCGAAGCCGGCAAAACGTTTTTCGTGTACGGCGGAACAACTGCCGCTGACCAGCGTCACTTGCTTATTATGATCTCGTATTTTGATCATAAAACACGAATGGTCCCCAGACCGGTTATTGTTTACGACAAGCAGGGTGTGGATGACCCGCACGACAATGCCTCACTGTCGGTTGATGATTCAGGCTACCTGTGGGTATTCGTGAGCGGCAGAAACACCAGTCGTCCGGGCTTGATTTTCCGAAGTAAAAATCCGTTTCAGATTGATTGCTTTGAACAAATTAAGCAGGGCGAGATGACCTATCCTCAACCCTGGTGGATCGGGGGAAAAGGATTTTTCTACCTGTTTACCAAATACACCCGGGGCCGTGAATTATACTGGTCGACAAGCGCCGACGGCCGGACTTGGTCGCCCGACAGGAAACTGGCCGGGATGGGTGGTCATTATCAACTAAGCCAGGTTTGGGATCAAAGAATCGTATCGGTTTTTAATTATCACCCCGGGGGCGACGTGAATAAACGGACTAATATTTATTTACTTCAATCGGACGACTGGGGCGAAAGCTGGAAAACCGTAACCGGCGAACCGGTTAGTGTACCACAGACTGATCCTCACGGAATTGCCCTGGTTAAAGATTATGAAGCCGAAGGCAAACTGGTTTATTTAAACGACCTGAATTTTGACAAAGACGGCAATCCGGTAATTTTAGCGGTGGTAAGCAGTCATTATGCTCCGGGACCTCAAGGCAGTCCTCGCGACTGGATGGTCATTCACTGGAAAAACGGAAGCTGGAATTACCGCAAAGTTTGTGAATCGACACATAACTACGACATGGGGTCCATTTATACTGATCAGGAAACATGGCATATCATCGGACCAACCGAACCGGGCCCTCAAAAATGGGGAACCGGAGGAGAAATGGCCCTGTGGACAAGTACCGATGAAGGCGTAAGCTGGACCAAATCCTTTCTCTTAACACAACACAGCCACCGTAATCATTCCTATGCGCGCCGTCCGCTTCATCCTCACGATGATTTTTATACCTTTTGGGCCGATGGCGATGCAAACAGCTTTTCAGAATCAAAACTTTATTTCTGCAATAAAAGCGGTTCGGAGGTTTGGGAGCTACCCTATGAAATGAATCGTGATTTTGATGTCCCGCGAAAAATCGAAGTGAAAGAACCAAATTAAGTATCAACATAAAACAAGAATTTATGAAAAACCGACACACCTTCTTTTTCCTGTTAAGCATTTTCATCGCACTGACAGCATGTACACCGAAACCGGAATCCATGCAGGACGTGATTAACCGCAGCATGGCAGTTGCAGCCAAACATCTGGTCGCGATGGATCAGACATTAGCTGCCCAGGAGGGTAAACTGCCCCGAAGCATCAATCCTCAAACCGGCGAACTCATTACTTCGAACTCGCGCTGGTGGTGCAGCGGCTTTTATCCCGGATCGCTTTGGTACCTCTACGAATTCAATCAGGATGAATCGCTGAAAACATTGGCTGAAAAATATACCGCCATCATTGAAAAGGAGAAGTACACGACCACCACGCACGATCTGGGTTTTATGCTGTATTGCAGTTTCGGGAACGGCCTACGGCAGACCAGTCAGCCAGCTTACGAAGAAGTGCTGGTTACCGGAAGTGAATCATTATGCACACGTTATCATTCAACTGTTGGTTTGATCAAATCATGGGACCACAACAACGACAAGTGGCAATTTCCTGTGATTATCGACAACATGATGAACCTGGAGATGCTGATGTGGACCTTCAAACATACCGGCGATTCTGCTTTTTACAACATCTCGGTTTCACATGCCGATAAAACCATGGAAAATCATTACCGTCCGGATTACAGTTGCTATCACGTGGTTTCGTACGATACCATTACCGGCATGCCGCATATCAAACAAACCCATCAGGGAGCAGCCGACGAGTCCATCTGGGCCCGCGGGCAAGCCTGGGGGCTTTATGGTTACGTGATGATGTACCGCGAAACCGGGCACCAACGTTACCTGGATATGGCCAATCAGATTGCCGACCTGATGATCAGTCATCCCAACCTGCCGCCCGACAAGATACCCTATTGGGATTACCTGGCGCCGGAAATTCCAAACGAAGAACGCGATGCTTCCGCTGCTGCCATCATGGCTTCGGCTTTAATCGAGCTAAGCGGGTATGTGGATCAAAACCGGAAAGAGCAGTACCTTTCGGTTGCCGAAACACAACTGAGAACATTGGCATCGCCCGAGTACCTGGCCGAACCGGGGACAAACGGAAACTTTATTCTGAAACACAGTGTTGGGCATAAACCTGGAAAATCGGAGGTCGATGTCCCGCTAACTTACGCCGATTATTACTTCCTCGAAGCCTTATTGCGTTTTCAAAAAATAATTTAGCCGGATCTTCCTCCGGCTGAATCAACCCGATTACACGGGAAAAGGAGCCGATCGTTTACACCGGTCAGCTCCTTTTCATTTCTGTGCCGATCAATCATTTTTTTGCAATCGTATCCTGATTGTTTCTGTCAGCGAATTTGCCTTTATTTGTTTTGTTTTTAAATCCATCGTTTTTATCCAAAATGCCGGCAGAGAATCCTGAACGAATTGCAATAGTCTGGTCCAGATTCACAGAAGATGATAAAGAGGCGTTTGCAGAAATCTACAACACGTTTGTGGATGACCTCTTTCGTTACGGAACCAAAATATGCCCGGACGAGGAAATGGTAAAAGATGCCATTCAGGAAGTTTTTATGGACCTGTACCTAAACCGCAGGAACAAAAAAAAATTGGCCACTAACCTGAAATTTTATCTCATTTTGGCCATGAAACGAAACCTGATCCGAAAACTTCAAAAAAACCGGAAAACAGAGAACCGTTTTGTGGCAGAGGCTGATCTGTTTGATGCCCAGTACAGCTTTGAAGAACAACTAATCGCCGAAGAATCGGATCGCGAGGTGAACAAAAAAATTCAGGAGGCGATGGAGCAGTTGCCTCCCCGCCAAAAAGAAGCCATTTACCTTCGTTACAACCAATCGCTTGAATACGAACAGATTGCCGGGATACTGAACATTTCGGTCGAATCGGTCAGGAAACAGGTTTACCGCGCCGTAAAATCGGTCCGCGATTGTTTAGGCGGAAACGGACTGATACTTTTTTCGTTCTTAAAAAAACGGTTTCGGTTTGAGAGAAAAGATCTTTGACAGAACCAAAATTTCATCAGTTAACAGTCAAATAACCAATTCATTATCCGAAAAGATGAAAAAAAATTGATTTTTTCTGTCCATGTTTTACCCGTTGATGTCCTTCTATGGAAACAACACCAGCGAATATGGACCGAATCAGTCAGTTTCTTGAGAACCCGCATTTCGTCAACTGGGTTTTTCAACCAACACAGGGGTTGGATATCAAATGGCAACAGTTTCAGCATGATCATCCGGATGAAAAATCCAATCTGTTGTTAGCCCGAAAGGTCCTTCAAAAATTTCGCACGGTTGACCGGATACTGACTGAAGAAGAAAAAATCCGGCTGTTTGCCAAAATCCTGAATGAAATTGAAGAGAAACAGCAGCCGCACGGCCTGGGACGGCGTTTATTGCATCTGACCAAATATGCGGCCGTCGCCCTCATCTTCTTTTCCGTGGGCGCCTTCTTGTTTTATCAGCGCGAATATGATCTGCCCGAGTTGGCGATGCACGGGTTTAACCACCCCTCAGACGAAACCCTCACCACCCTTTCGCGGCCGAACGGCGAAAACATTCAGGTGGGCGACCGGAAATCGGTCTTTTCGTATCAAGCAGCCGACAACAAGTTGACCATCAACGACTCGATAAAGCTTGACAAAACGTCTGCTCCCGATCAGGATGTCATGAGCATACTGAATGTACCTTTCGGGAAAACCGCGGAGGTTGTATTGGCCGATGGTTCAACCGTTTACCTGAATGCAGGCAGCCAATTGATGTACCCTGAACATTTTACCGGGAAGAAGCGCGAAGTATATTTAACCGGAGAAGCGTTTTTTGAAGTCCACAAAGACCGGGAGCGCCCGTTTATCGTACTGACCTCTGATATTCACATTGAAGTGAAAGGAACCAGTTTCAATCTATCAGCGTACGAATCTGACAAGTATTTCGAAACCGTTCTCGCCGAAGGAAACGTAAGAATCAGACAAAACCGAAGCGGCATTTTTGAACAACCCGTTGACCTTTTGCCCAACCAAATGGCTTCGTTTAATCGTTACAATAAAGAGACGAAAGTGCAATCCGTTGATGTCGAAAATTACACCCTCTGGAAAGACGGCATGCTCAAATTCGAAAGCAGTGAACTGAGCGGAGTATTGAGAAAAATAGAACGTTTCTACAATATTCGCTTTGATACCGATGATCCTGCTTTGCTGAGCGCTAAAATTTCGGGGAAACTGGACTTAAATGAGACCAAAGAGGCTGTAATTAAAAACTTATCGGCCACAACCTCTGTCAAAATCATCAAAAAAACAGAAAACCGCTATGAGCTGAGAAAATAAAAAAAGCCGGCTGGTGTCCCCACACCCTCCGGCTTCAAGGTTAAATTAAATATTGCTAATTATTTAACGAATCAAATTTATGGAAAAAAAGTTGAAAACGCATTTTCCCCCGGAAGAGGGATGGCGAAAAATTTACAGAAGAATGAAACTAACGCTATGCTTTACCTTGCTGGTTTTGGTCTCTTTGGGCAATTCGTATTCCCAGGTAACCAACCTGTCGCTTAATTTCAAAAACGCCGACATCCGGGAAGTTTTGCAGTCGATTGAAGATCAGACAAATTTTATCTTCCTGTATAAGGATGAAATATTCGATTTCAGCAAAAAACTGTCGCTCGACTTTGAGAACAGGAATTTTAACGAGATTCTGGAAGTTGTATGCGAGCAAGCCAACGTGAGTTACGAAATTCACAACCGCCAAATCATTCTGAAAGAAAAAACAATTCCCACCGGGAACGGCCTGTTGCAGGAACAGACAACGGTTTCGGGTCTGATATCGAACGAACAAGGCGAGCCAGTCCCCGGTGCAACAATCATGGTCAAAGGAACGACCATTGGAACCATCACCGACTTCTCGGGAAAGTTTACGCTGGGAAATGTGCCGGCTGATGCAATTCTGGTTTGCTCATTCGTGGGAATGAAAGAACAGGAAATTCAATTTACCGGTCAGCAATACCTGAACGTTGTGCTTGCCGAAGAAACCATCGGGGTTGATGAAGTCGTGGTGGTTGGATACGGCGTACAAAAGAAGTCGACCTTAACCGGAGCCGTATCGCCGGTGAATGTGGATGACATGAAAAAACGCCGGGTAGCCGAATTGTCGCAGGCCCTGCAGGGACAGGTGGCCGGGGTGCAGGTGACACAAAGTACCGGAGCGCCTGGCGATGAGATCAACATCCGGATCAGGGGCGAAGGAACCATTGGGAATAACAACCCCCTGTATGTTGTGGATGGAGTTCCTACCCGCGAACTGAACTTCTTAAATCCTTCCGATATTCAGTCGATGACCGTACTCAAAGACGCGTCGGCAGCCGCCATTTACGGTTCACGTGCATCAGCAGGGGTGATTATTATCACCACGAAAAACGGGGAAAAAGGAAAATCTTTGCTCGATGTGAATTACTACCGCGGCGTTCAGCATGCCGTTAACCTCCCCAAGTTACTCAATACGCAGCAATACCTGAATGTGGTTGAAAAGGCCTGGAACAATGCCGGGTACGGGGGTGTAAACCCGTATACTGCCGATAAAGGCCGGGCAGATTTTGCTAACACCGATTGGCTGGACGAAGTGTTTGAGGCCGGTTATTCACAGAATATCCAGGTAACAGCCAGCGGCGGAAATGAAAAATTACAGTACCTGATTTCGACCGGCTATTACGACCAGGATGGAATTGTGGTTTTCGATAACGACAAATACCAGCGGTATAACTTCAGAACCAATATCATTGCCGAACTGACCGACCGGATTAAAGTGGGAAGCAACGTGCAGCTTTCCTACGCCATTCAGGATAAGCTATCGTCGAAAGGCGATACCCCCGGGATCATCCGTCATGCCTTGTTGCGTCCTCCGGTTATCTCCGTTTACAAAAAAACGAGCGATCCAACCTATACCGAACGTGATCCGTTTACCGATTTACCGTTTTACCTGCACAACAACCGCGACACCGGAGGTTGGGAAAGCGACAAATACGAATGGACACAAAACCCCGTAGCCCTGGCCTATTTCACTGACGACAAGCGCTCTCATTTTAAGACGTTTGGAAACCTTTTCGGCGAAGTAGCTTTTCTGAAAGACAAATCATTGAAATTCAGAACGAATGTCGGGATTGACTTGAACTTCACCCACAACAAAGCCTTTTACCGCAATTTTGGCGATGACGACGGAGGCGGCAATGAACTTGACCAGGGAACCGGCCGCCAGAACCGGCCCAACGGCTTGAACGAGGACCGAGGCGAAGCTTTCACGCTTTCGTGGAACAATACCCTCGACATACAAAAAACAATTGGCAAACACGCGGTGAATGCGCTGGCCGGAAGCGAATTCATCACAAACTACGCTTCATCTGTCAGCGCCTCCCGAAGACGTTATGAATACGACACCGAGAAATTCACCTACATCGACTTTGGCAGTACAGAGCAGGATTTATGGAACGGCGGAAGCGGTTCAGAATGGGCCCTGTTATCATTCTTTGCCTCATCTACTTATGTGTACGATTCGAAGTATATGCTTACTGCCAACTTCCGCGCCGACGCCTCATCGCGTTTTGCCGAAAACAATCAATGGGGGTATTTCCCTTCGGTTTCGGTCGGATGGAAGATTTCCGAAGAAAATTTCATGAAGCCATATGACTGGCTTTCCGACTTAAAAATTCGTGTAAGCGTAGGTCAGCTCGGAAACCAGGAAATTGACAATTATGCCTATCTCACGCTGATCAGAAAAGACGGCGACCGATATTTAACCTCGCGTTACGGAAATCCGGATTTGAAATGGGAAACAACCACGCAATACAACTATGGGATTGATGCCGGTTTCTTCAAAAATAAACTGTACCTGTCGGCCGATTATTTCCAAAAAAACACGACCGATATTCTGTTGCCGATTTCCCTGCCAAAATTCGTTGGCGATGTTCAGCCAACCATCGTGAATGCCGGCGAAGTGAGCAATAAAGGCGTTGAATTCGGACTGAGTTTCAGGAACAGCGACAAAGCGTTTAAATACAGCATCAACGCCAATATCGCCGCCATCAAAAATAAGGTGGAGAAATTACACCCGAACCTGCCAAGCATCATCGGACAGGTAACGCGCACCGAAGTAGGCCAACCGCTAAACGCCTACTACGGCTATGTATTTGAAGGAATTTATCAGAATAATGCCGAAATCACCAGTCATCTTTTTAATACCACCAATCCAACCGTTGTCCCCGGCGACATCCGTTTCAAGGATTTGAACTCCGATGGCCGGATCGATGATACCGACCGCGATTTCATCGGCAACCCAAATCCGGAGATTCTTTACGGGTTAACATTCTCCGGCGCCTATAAAGGATTCGATTTGTCGTTCTTATTCCAGGGAGTCGGCCGGGTTGACCGCTACAACGATTCGAAAAAAATTGTCGATTACGATACCCGACCATTCAACTACACCACCGGTATTCTGGACGCCTGGGACGGAGAAGGTTCGACCAACAGCAGGCCCCGCGTTAGTTTTACCGATAACGGAAGCAGTAAGATTTCGAGCATTTTCGTGGAAGATGCGTCGTTCCTCCGTTTGAAAAATGTAGAACTGGGATACTCATTTACCAACATCCGCCGCTTTGGCTTGCAGAATATCCGGCTTTACCTCTCTGCCCAAAACGTGTTTACCATCACAAACTACAGTGGTCCGGATCCGGAATCAACCGACCTGATGGACATGGGAACTTATCCTCAATCCCGTTCGTTCATCGCGGGCATTAACCTGACTTTTTAATTAACCGATAAAATCAAACAGACATGAAATCCAGATATAATTTATTTCTCACCGCATTCTTCTTACTTTTTATTAGTTGCGATGATTATTTGAATGAAGATCCCATTGGATTATTGACCCCGGAACAGGTGAATCTGGATCCGACAGTAACCAGTGTCAGGTACTCGGTCAGTTCGTCGTATCAATTGCTCTCAGGTACATTAAACATCATTGGCAACTGGGCCTGGGACGACGGTACCGTGACCCGGAATGATTTTATTTTACAGGATATCGCTTCCGACGATATGCAGAAAAAATGGAACCCGGATGGCGACCAGGCCTGGATGGACCAGTTTGAAAACTTTAGCTTTATTGCCTCCAACGGCGGGCTAAACGGGATTTGGAGTTACGACTACGAAGGTATCTCGCGGGCCAACACGGCTATCAGTTACCTGACCGACACGGAGATGATGAGTAAGCTGAATATGGAAGCCGCATTAAAAAACCGCCTGTTAGGCGAATCTTACTTTCTGAGAGCTTTTTATTATTTTGATCTGGTCACTGTTTTTGGCGACGTGCCGCTATTGCTCCGTCCCCTGAATTCATTCGGAGAAGCTTATGAAGTTGCTGTCAGAACCGCAAAAGCTGAAGTATGGAACCAAATCAAAGAAGATTTGACGAACGCCAAAGACCTGTTACCCGCGGGGAAATATCCGGTTGATACCGAAAGATGGCGGGCTTCAAAAGGGGCCGTGATTGCCATGCAGGCCAAAGTAGCCCTCTTCAACCAGAATTGGACCGACGTAATCACTCTGGTTTCTGAACTGGAAAACCTGGGTTACTACCAGCTAAATACCAACTATTTCGACAGTTTTGATGTGACGAAAGAATTTACTGAAAATGAAGTCATTTTTGCCTATGACCATCAATCATCGCAAACGCCGCAAAAAGGGAACGGGCTCTGCGCCTTGCTCGGTTGGGGATTTGTCGCTCCCGAAACAAACTTTATTCAGGCATTTGAAGCCAATGACCCGCGTTTGCTTTATACCGTTGATGTCGGTTCCCGAAACGTCAATAAACTATTGGGAACAACTGACGGAACAAATAAAGGGAATGATGACTCTCCCAGCAACCGGATCTATATCCGTTGGGCTGACGTGTTACTCTGGAAAGCCGAAGCCCTGCTCGAAACCGATAAGCCAAGCGATGCCATTAACATGATCAACAGCATCAGACAAAGGGCACGAAACTCTGTAACGGCAACCGGTTCTACTCCACCGGTGGGTACCTTGCCCGACCGTAACGTGAACGAAACAAACAAAACGGTGATAAAAAACTGGCTGATTCATGAACGACGGGTCGAGTTAGGCTTTGAATCGCACCGGCTTAATGACCTGAAACGATGGGGAATGGCAAAAGATGTGCTTGGCTCGCGCGGTTTTCAGGATCATCACCTACTGTACCCGATACCGCAGGGCGAAATCGACAAATCGGGCGGCAGTATTACCCAAAATTCCGGGTATTGATTAAAATAATCTTAAAACAGAAAAAATGAGAATTATAGTTTTATTGATAAGCCTTTTATTTCTGGTACAATGCCATGTTCAGAAAACGGAACAAACCGCCGGGTTTTTAATCCCTTTTTCAAAAAAACCTGAACTCAACCCTTGCTTAAGCCCCTCCGACAGCCTTTGGTTTTATTGTCCGGTGCGTCAGCAGGAAGTTCGTTGGGAAGAGAAAGATGTTTTCAACCCGGCCAGCGCGGTAAAAGGCGATACCGTATTTTTACTTTACCGGGCCGAAGATACCATTGGAAAATACAACGGCACATCGCGAATCGGGTTGGCCTATAGCCTCGACGGCTACCATTTTCAGAAAGAACCAACGCCTGTTTTATTTCCCGACGAAGACGAATTCAGGAACTATGAATGGGAAGGAGGATGTGAAGACCCCCGCCTGGTTGAAGATGAAAACGGCGTCTATTTCATGACTTACACAGCCTACGACGGAGACAAGGCCCGCCTTTTTATCGCAACTTCCACCGATTTGAGACATTGGACCAAACATGGTTCGGTATTTAAAAAAGCAGGCGACGACTATGTGTCCATGTGGTCGAAAGCCGGGGCAATTGTGTGCCGCCAGGAAAACGGACGAATGATCGCCACAAAAGTCAACGGAAAATACTGGATGTACTGGGGCGAGTCAAACATTTATATGGCCACCTCCGATAACCTGATTGACTGGACTCCCCTCCTGGAAACCGATCCGAAAAAAATGCAATTGGATACCATGCGTAATTATACCACTTCGTTTCAGGTCCTGTTCTCCACACGCAGGGGAATGTTTGACAGTGAACTGGTGGAACCCGGTCCGCCTGCCGTGATTACCGAAGAAGGTATTCTGTTTATTTACAACAGCAAAAACAGCCCTACGTTCGGCGACAAAAACCTGGCCGACGGAACCTATGCCGCCGGGCAAGTGATACTCGACAAGAATAATCCGGCAAAAGTTCTGCACCGGACCGACCAATGGTTTATTACCCCCGACCAGCCATTCGAAATTACCGGTCAGGTAAACAATGTTTGTTTTGTGGAAGGACTGGCTTTTTTCAAAGATAAATGGTTGTTATACTATGGCACGGCCGATTCGAAAATTGCCGTAGCCGAACTAAAGGTAAAACCGGATTAAACGTTAAAACGCAAGTTATCGCTTAACATGAAGGAAGAGCCTGTTCAAAATCAAATTCGGGATGAACCCGGTTTTTTTCAGGACGGGCTTTAATCGGACATTGCATCCAGGATAAACAATTCAGAATATTCATAACTGCTTTGTCCGGTTCTTCATAAAAAAACCCCGCCAGAAAAATTGACGGGGTTCCTGTTTTATTTCGAATAGTTCTTATTCGGCAAACCGCGCCTTCAAATATTCGCGGTTCAGGCGGGCAATGTTCGTGAGAGAAATGTTTTTCGGGCATTCCACTTCGCAGGCGCCGGTGTTGGTGCAACCGCCAAAGCCCAACTCGTCCATTTTTGCCACCATCGCTTTGGCGCGACGGGCAGCTTCAACCCGTCCTTGCGGCAGCAAAGCCAGTTGGCTAACCTTGGCCGAAACAAACAACATGGCCGATGAGTTTTTACAGGCTGCAACACAGGCCCCGCACCCGATACACGATGCCGCGTCCATCGCCTCGTCGGCATCCGGCTTCGGGATGGGGATCGCGTTGGCGTCAGGAACGCCTCCCGTGTTAACCGAAACATAACCGCCGGCAGCAATAATCTTATCAAAGGCCGAACGGTCAACAATGAGGTCTTTAATAATCGGGAAAGCGGCAGCTCGCCATGGTTCAATGGTTACCGTTTCACCATCCTTAAACTTACGCATGTGTAACTGGCAGGTGGTGATATCTTCGTCGGGGCCGTGGGGTCGCCCGTTGATGTACAATGAGCACATTCCGCAGATTCCTTCGCGGCAGTCGTGGTCGAATGCAACCGGTTCTTTGTTTTCGCTGATGAGCTGCTCGTTCAGGATATCCATCATTTCCAGGAACGAGCTGTCGGTTGAGATGTTATTTACCTTGAAGGTTTCAAAACGGCCTTTCTCTTTGGGACCGTTCTGACGCCACACTTTTAATGTGAGATTTATTATTTTTTCCATGATTGATCTCCTTTTAAAAAGCCATTACTTGTAATTACGTTGAACCATCTTCACGCTTTCGTAAACCAGTTCTTCTTTATGAAGTGCAGGTTCGGTATCGTCGCCTTTGTATTCCCAGCACGAAACGAAAGCGAATTTATCATCCTGACGGAGGGCTTCACCTTCGCCGGTTTGATACTCTTCGCGGAAGTGTCCCCCGCAGGATTCCTCGCGGTTCAACGCGTCACGGGCCATCAAATCGCCAATTTCGATAAAATCGGCCAGGCGGTTGGCTTTTTCCAATTCAATATTCATTCCTGTGATATCTCCCGGAATGCGGACGTTGCTCCAAAACTCTTTTTTGATCTCGGCAATACGTTCAACGGCATGTTTCAAACCTTCCTCGTTACGGCCCATGCCAACAAAATCCCACATCACCAAACCCAGCTCTTTATGCAGACTATCGACGGAGCGGTTCCCTTTGATGCTCATCAGTTTTTCGAAACGTGCTTTCACCGCTTGCTCTGCGTCAATAAATTCTTTTTCATTGGTCGTCATACGCGGGGTGCGGATGTCGTCGGCCAGGTAGTTCTGAACGGTGTAAGGCAGTACGAAGTAGCCATCAGCCAATCCCTGCATCAATGCCGAAGCGCCCAGCCGGTTGGCTCCGTGGTCGGAGAAGTTGGCCTCGCCGGCAGCAAACAAACCGGGAATGGTCGTTTGCAGCTCATAATCAACCCAAATACCGCCCATCGTGTAATGAATGGCCGGGTAGATCATCATTGGGGTTTCGTATGGATTTTCGTCAACAATTTTTTCGTACATCTGGAAGAGGTTCCCGTAACGGGCTTCAATCACGTCCTTACCCAAACGTTCAATCGACGATTTGAAATCGAGATAAACAGCCAAGCCCGTGCCCACGCCATAGCCGGCGTCGCAGCGTTCTTTGGCAGCACGCGAAGCCACGTCGCGCGGCACCAGGTTCCCGAAAGCCGGGTAACGACGCTCCAGGTAGTAATCGCGATCTGCTTCGGCAATCTGGGTTGGTTTCAGTTTTCCGGCACGAATGGCGTCAGCATCTTCTTTTTTTGCGGGAACCCAGATGCGACCGTCGTTACGCAGCGATTCCGACATCAGGGTCAGTTTACTTTGAAACTCGCCGTGAACCGGAATACAGGTGGGATGAATCTGGGCCATACACGGATTAGCAAAAAAAGCGCCTTTGTGGAAAGCTTTAATGGCTGCCGAGCCGTTCGATCCCATCGCGTTTGTCGACAGAAAGAAGGCGTTTCCGTAACCACCCGTGGCCAGTACAACGGCATGTCCGAAGTGGCGTTGCAATTCTCCGGTTACCAGGTCGCGGGCAATAATGCCACGGGCCTTGCCGTCAACAATCACAATATCAACTAACTCCGTGCGGGTGTACATTTTTACAGTCCCGGCATTTACCTGCCGCATCAATGCCTGGTAGGCGCCCAGCAATAGCTGCTGCCCGGTTTGGCCTTTGGCATAAAAGGTACGACTCACCTGGGCTCCGCCAAATGAACGGTTGTCGAGCAAGCCGCCGTATTCGCGGGCAAATGGAACGCCCTGCGCCACACACTGGTCGATGATGCTGTTGCTCACTTCAGCCAGACGATATACGTTGGCTTCGCGGGCACGGTAATCTCCTCCTTTAATGGTATCGTAGAACAAGCGGTAAACCGAGTCGCCATCGTTGGGATAGTTTTTGGCGGCATTGATACCTCCTTGTGCAGCAATCGAATGAGCACGGCGGGGTGAGTCCTGGATGGTGAAGTTCTTAACATTGAAGCCCATTTCGCCAAGCGATGCAGCAGCCGAAGCTCCCGCCAAACCGGTGCCAACGATAATAACATCCAGCTTACGTTTGTTTGCCGGGTTAACCAGTTTCTGGTGATCTTTATAATTTGTCCATTTCAGGGCTAAAGGCCCTTCAGGTATTTTTGCATTTAATACGCTCATAATTCAATTTCTTTTCGATTAAAACTTAATCAGGAAATACAAGGGGATGATGGAGAAACCAACAGTTACAACAATGGCATAAATTTTACCAACAAGCTGCAACCGTGTGAGCCAATGTTTATTGGTCAGCCCGATTGTCTGAAATGAAGACCAAAACCCATGTCCCAGGTGTAGCCCCAGCAACACGCCTCCAATCACATAAACGATGCAATAAACAACACTTGATTTAAACAAACCGGCAACCAAGGTGTACGAATCGTGCATTTCAACGCCGTCGATAACAACTGCATCCAACGAATGCGGATCGAATTTAATGACGTAGAAAAAGTTCATCACGTGAATCACAAGAAACACAAGAACTAAAGCTCCAAGAATCAGCATGTTGCGGGAAGCCCAACTACTTGAATACGAAGCATTGGATTGTGCATAGCCAACCGGCCGGGCCTTGTAGTTTTGGTAACTGATTATAAATGACCAGATAATATGGACAATAAACCCAAGGCCAAGCAGTGGTTCCATCACTTTGATCAGGGGATTTGTTGCCATAAAGTTTGCGCCCAGATTGAATAACCGTCCGCTGTCATCAAAAATCAATAGCAGGTTAATTCCCAAATGCACGCAAATGAACATGATCAGGAAAAGCCCTGAAATGCTCATGATAAACTTTCTTCCGATAGAGGCAGTCAGAAAATTGCTCATAGGATAACTGATTTATATTTATACATTAAAACTTATTATTTAAAAGCACAGCAAAAGTAGGCTTATGCGGTCTTTCGGCCAATTAAAGCATGTCTAAATTAAATAATTTAAAATGTTTCTAAGCATAATTCGCCGTAAAAAAAAACAAGAAACTGGAATCCAGTTGTTTGATTGAAAAATGCTTGTAAAATTTCTGTTAAGAGATCACTGATAGACACAGGATGAAATCATTCGAAAATCGCCGAAAAGAGATCAATAAACAGGGAAGAAAAAGCAGCCTCTGTGATTCCGGTTTAACCCGCCAATTGTCCTTAGTCGTACAAAAAAGTACAATTTTTGAGCTAAAGCCGGCTATTTTTTTGAATAAGCCAGCTTTTTTCTATTTTTGCACCGCTTCTGCATGGTTCCATAGTTCAACGGATAGAACGACAGTTTCCTAAACTGTAAATCCGGGTTCGATTCCCGGTGGGACTACAAAGCTCACGCAAAACACCCTGTAAATTAAATACTTACAGGATGTTTTATTTTTAAGGGGACAGTATAGGGGGCAGTATTGTTTGAAACATGCATCAATTAAAGCACCCTGTTTGTATTTATGAACTGCATTATAGAATGAATAGTTACGGAGATTTTCGTCATATCTTCTTTATAATATCTAAAAAATCCTCCAATTTATAAGCGTTATCAACTGTCCGTCTTTCGTAAACCATAAAGTATCTGTAATCATTTCCTGCTTTGCTTGCCCAAAGTCCACCAAGTCTTATTTTTTGTTCTGCATCCAAATGGTCGCCTTTGGTTTCAAGCACAACGGTCTTTCCGCTTTTGGTTTGAATTATAAAATCGGGATAATGATTTACAAATCCGTTAATTCTAAATCCTTTTTTCTCAATGTTCCGTGTCCAGAAAGCAATGTTTTGCATGTTCCCAATTTCGTTTATTACTCGTTCTTCGAAATTGTTCATGTTACCTTCTTTCTCGTACAAAGCTTTGGTTATGTCCTTTGCTATATTTCCAGGAGAAATCTTTTTAGGCAATTTATATGCTTGCTTAATGTAAACTTTGTCGGTGTCCAAAAAGTCCTTGAATTTCTGTTCGGCGAAATTCTCCGACAATTCTTTTATTTTCTTTTTAATTTTATCGGTGTAAGTATATTTATTATTTGCAAAGTCCGAAAATTGCTCGTCGTTGAAATCTTCCAAAATTCGGCTTATGTATTTTTCAATTTCTTTATCTGGAATTGGGTACATATTCCCGATAATATCCATTATCTGTTTTGTGAAGTTTTTTACCCGACTGTCTTTTCTTGCAGGGTCAAGTATATAGGTTAAAATACCTTCTTTTACTGTGCCGTCAAGCCTTACAAAAGTTGGAGTGTGTTCTTTTTTTGTTTCGTCCAAATCA
Source organism: Gaoshiqia hydrogeniformans (assembly GCF_049347105.1). Lineage (GTDB taxonomy): Bacteria > Bacteroidota > Bacteroidia > Bacteroidales > Prolixibacteraceae > Gaoshiqia > Gaoshiqia hydrogeniformans. The sequence continues at coordinate 3,664,261 of NZ_CP186334.1, read as the reverse complement.
ACTTTGTAAAGTTCAGAGGCGATATTGTTAAATGCAATGTTTCTGTCGCATTTGCTTAATGCAAAACCTTCCAATAAATTTTCTTTTTCCAGTGCAATTTCTTCTTCCCGTGTTCCGAATAAGTCATTTGCAGGTATTTTAAGGAAAAACTGAGGTAAATTTATTTTATCGGCTTGCTCTTTGAAAATGTCTTTAATTGTATATGTTTTCACAAGCTCTTTAATTTCGTTGGGTAAAGAAACGGTATTGCCAGATTCCATTTCAGAAACCGTTTTTTCAAATTCCTGATTTTGGACTAAAGCGGAATTCTCAATTTCTGTAACCGAATTGCTTGGAGCATTAGAATCCGTTGGAAGTACAATCCGCGATACGTCAATATCCAACGTTATATCATCTATGGTTTCTGATTGCTTATCTGTCTCTTGTGGAGTATTAAATAAATCCTGAAAATTATTTAATCCTGAAGATTCTGTTTCCGACTTTTTTTCTATTGCTGTTGCATCAGCCAGTTTATAGTCTCTGTCGCTGAAACCTGCTTTATTTAAGCCTTTTACAATATTGTCAAGCGTGTCTAAAAACTTAGATGAAGCTGTTAAAACATAACTCAGGTTTAAAAGCGGAAAGCTATGTTTCATTACATACGGCTGGCGTAAAACCCTGCCTAAAATCTGCTCAACATCAACTGCCGAACTTTTATCAGCCAACGAAGCCAAAATATAAGCAAACGGACAATCCCAACCCTCTTTTAAAGCGTTAATTGTAATGATGTAACGGACAGGGCAATTTTTGTCCATTAAATCCTCATTTTTCAATTCATTGAGGTTTGCAGTTTTAATTTTTATTTGCTCTTCAGGAATTTTTAATTCAATCAGTTTTTCTTTCAGCTTTTCAAAGGTTGTATTGTCGTCAGCATTTTTAGGCTGTGCCTGAAATAAAACAATTGGACGGATATATTTACCGCCTTTCTTTTCTTCCTCTTTTGCCTGTATTTCCAAACGTTTTTGAAGCTGTAAGGCTGAATTGATTACTTCGGTTTTGTCCTGATGATTGTAAACAATGACAGGCAGTTTTACCATGTTTTCCTTTTTCAGTTCAAGGGCATCGATAAAACTGATAATATTGCTGTTATTTCGTGGCGTTGCTGTTAAATCAAGAATAAAACTTGGGTTGATTTCTTTTAACATGTCCACGCTTAAATCACTTTCGGCGTTATGGCTTTCATCAACCACCACCACAGGATTTAGGTATTTGATAACCTCGCCGAGTGTAATATCAGTGTTTTGGCCTAACAGGTTTTCGAATGATTGCAAATTGCCGTTTTCCTGAAATACTTTACGGTCTTCTTTGTTTCTTGCACGCAGACTGTCGAAACTGAAAACCATAATATTCAATTGCTCTTTTACCGAAGTAGCATTAAACCCACTTCCTTGCAGTAAAGTTGCTTTATCGAAAACTTCTACCTTATTGCCAAAATGTGAATTTATTTTTTGGCGGTACGGATGCGATGGGTCTTTTAAGTTTTTTATGGTCTGGTCTAAAATGGTAATAGAAGGAACCAACCACATAACCGCCTTGGGTTTGTCGTAATCGAAAGCGTCAAAAATAGTTTTGAGGGCATTACATGCAATGAATGTTTTACCACCGGCGGTTGGGACTTTTACGCAAATGTGAGGAACACGGGGAACATTATTTTTGTATGGTTCTATTGCTGTACCAGAAAACGGTTGTAAGGGAGTACGCGGGTGCTTTGCCCAAAAATCGTAAAATGCTTCCTTGGTGTCTTTGGTTTCCTGTACGTGCTCCAAAAACAAAGCAAGGTCGTTTATTACTTCTTGTTGGTAGGTTTTAAGTTCCATTTATTCCAGTGCTTTATGATCGTCTTTCTTATTTAAACTCTTTGCATTTTGTGGGGAAATTACTTTTTTCCCGGTAGTATTTTCGAGTTGTTTTCGGGCGGCCTTAGCAACATCACCTCCTTTTTGGGCAACTTTTCGGTTTTCTGCAAAAGTTTTCGGTTTTTTATCTTTAGAAATTTCCGTGGTTGACGCTTCGGCCAACATGTTAAGTACCAGCTCCATATTTGTCATGTGATCCCGAAGATTTTCCTTCTTCAGCCCTTTGTAACTCTTGTATTGTTTTGTTGTAAATCCGCTCCAAGTGCGGGTAATGTCGTCAGTAAGAATAGCAAATTCCTGACCTTTTTTTACACCGCGGTATTCCCATTCGTCGGTAAGTTCCTTGCGAATTTCAATACTTTTCAATCGTTGGTTAATCCATTCTTTACTGTACCCTTTGCGCAGGTATGTTTCCATCAAACGGTCAATTCCAAGTTCCGGGTCTTCAATTTCGTCAATACGTTCGCGCCCAACCTGTGCCAGCCACATTTTAAATGGTTCTGCTTTGGGCGACGGAATGCTCTGGATTAACCTGAATAATTGTTCTGTATCCGCCACATCGGTCAGGCGCATTTTGCCATCGGCTGCTGGCATTTTCAAACCGTGACAATTCGTCACGGTTTCATTTCCTTCTGCTTTAAGCCTTTGTTTCAGTTTTCGCCAATAGGCCTGTGGGTCAACACTCTCCGAAAGAATCCCAACCACATCAACAATCGAAAAATACCATTTCTCTTCGTTTTCGTCCCAGTGGGTGCGAACCTGTTTTTGCTCAAAAAGTTTTATTTTGGTTTCTTTGGTCATAGTGGTTGTTATTTAAAAACGGGTAATATCCCGTGGTATTTTTTTGAAAATAATATTGTGCTTGCTCATAAATTCTTTGGTAAGCAAACAGTTATCGGCATAAATTACATACTGCTCCGACTTTGTTTTTACAGTCGATAAAAACTCATGATTGAGCGTTGTAATTTCGTTTGGTTCGTAGTTGAAATAATAGGCTGTTTCGTCCTTTTTGCCCAAAAAGTATTTGTTATCCGATTTTTCAGGTTCAACGAATGTCATTTTTGTTTCGGTGTACCAAACGTAACTACGGATTTTATCAATGCCTACTGATTCATTTAAGTTTCCGTCTTCGTTGAAAAGCGGTCGGCCTAACTCGTAAAAGTCGAAACTACCGCCTGTTCCTTCAATAACTTTTTTATTGTCTCCATAACCTTTTATTACCCGTTTTACCCGTTCGGCTGTTATGTTTTCGGCATAATCTTCCATTTCAATTAAAATGAATTTTCGGTTGCCTCTGTCTTGTTTGTTTAGGTTTAAAACAGCTTGGGCGGTTGTGCCAGAACCAGCAAAGGAATCAAGTATTAATGAATCATAATCTGTAGAAATTTCAAAAATCCTCTTCAATAAACTTGATGGCTTAGGTGTGTCAAAGGGATTTTCTGGAAAGATTTCTTTCAATTCATATCGAGCAATTTTATTATCACCAGCAAAATCTCTATCCCACCATGTTTGTGCAGTTATGCCTTGCTTAACTTCAGATAAAAATTTCTTTTGCATCGGTCTTCCTTTACCATTTGTTCCAAAAGTTATTCTATTATCCTGAAGTAATTCAAGAAACCGTTCTTTTGTAAAAATCCAAGATCTGCTTTTCGGAGGATAAAATATATCACCACTGAGACCCTCTATGGGGTAATCCGTTGATGCAGAATATGTTCTTGCAGACAGGTCACTTGCTCTCCACAATCCTCTTATATCATTGTCTGGATTTTTGAATGCTTTTAATTGTTTTTCGTCTCTTTGAACAAGTTTAGGTTTCCATAGAGTCTTTTCCTTTGCAAAAGAGATAACATACTCATGTGTCTCAGATAAATATTTTGCATCATTAGCAGGACCATATTTCTTTTGCCAAGTTATTGTTGCCAAGAAATTACCACCTCCAAAAATCTCATCACAAATCAATTTCAGATTAGCTTGTTCATTATCATCAATTGAAATGAAAATTGCGCCATCATTTGCCAACAATTTATGCAGCAATTTTAAACGCGGGTACATCATGCAAAGCCATTTGTCGTGCCGGCTTAAATCTTCGCTTTCTTTGCCTACAACCTGACCGAGCCACTTTTTTATTTTAGGGTCGTTAACATTGTCGTTGTAAACCCAGCTTTCGTTTCCTGTGTTATAAGGCGGGTCAATGTAGATACATTTTATTTTTCCTTCGTATTCCGGCAAAAGGGCTTTTAAGGCTTCGAGATTATCACCGTGAATTATTTTGTTACCACTTTGGGTTTCGGTATTGGTTTGTTTTCCATTATCGAAACCATAAGAATGTTCCAAAACTTTAAACGGAACATCCATGTGATGATTGATGACTTTTTCTTTTCCTATCCAGTGTAATGTTGGCATTTGCTTATTTCAGTTCTGTTATAAAAAGCTGCAAGTTACAATTTTCATTTGTCAACCAGCTTGAAGCAGGCTGGTAAAAATTAAAACTATCGGGTTGCTTTTGATTTCGGATTTGGCAAATGGTCATTTTTGCAATACCCCCTTCCCAATCGGAAAAGTTACACTATTATAAATACCAATTCTGAAGGTTTACTCTGTAAGATTTTAAAGGTTAAAAAAAAAGCCCGGATATCCCTATCCAGACCTTCAATCGTCAACAAGACTAATTCTCATTTTGCTTTGGTTACATTCTTTGATTGATTCAACATGATATTTCGATAAAGTCGGGTGTTACTTCATCTTTGTGTAGTCGTCTTAAAAATGTTTTATTTCTCCGATCGTAAACATTCATGTATTCCCAGCTTGAATGTTGTTTGTCCAAAAAATTTCGGAACGTGCTGAGCTTGTGAATAAATGCCCATTTTTTGGGCTTTTGTGTTTCAAAGAATACTATCGCGGAATAATCGTTTTTGTGCCTCATGCTTAAGCCCTCCTTCCATAGTTGCGTTTTTTCATCGTGTCCTCTATCTCAGTAAGTTTATACCGTATTTTATTTCCGATACGATACGAATTAATCAAACCCTGTTTCGTGTACTGATGAAGAGTTGGAAGAGAGATTTGCAGATAATTTGCAGTTTGCTGTCTGGTAAGAAAGACTTCATTAATCTTTTCTTGCAGGCAAGGACTAGCTAAATTATCTGTTTTGGCAGGAGACATATCAGCTAAATTTATTTGCCCTGCTAATTCTTTGAAACTTTCCTTGAAAAGTTCTTTGAGTTGTTCTGGCGTAAACCACAAAAACAAAACTTAATCAATTGAAAAAGAATATCTTAGTAGCATTCTTTTTATTTTTTAGTCAACATTTAGTCAACGGATTTATTTTTTTTCTCCACCTACTTTTTGAAGTGATCCAAAATATTTCCTCTTCAGAGTCGCTAAAATTTATGCTTGAAAATTTAATCCACCAGAAATATCATCTGATCCGATTTATTGAATATTTTGGTGCCTTCCGCAAAATAAAAAAGCGCCTAAACCGGTTGATTTAAGCGCTTTTAAGTCTTTTTGACTTTCTTTTTGGTGACTCAGCTGGGATTCGAACCCAGGACCCCATCCTTAAAAGGGATGTGCTCTACCTGCTGAGCTACTGAGTCATCCTTATTGGTGTGCCTTTTTGTTTAAAGGCGGTGCAAAAGTAGACGAAAAATCAAAAATACAAAACAAAAAAGCACAAAAAAACAGCTTTCCTGTTTTTCTTTTTAATTCTTTCCAGATAATGAGATCATTAATGATTGTCAAAATTTTTGTTTCGCCTCAGGCGGCAGCGAAATAAGTATTTTACTCCATACCAGCCTAAGCAAATAAACCTACCTTTGCTGGCAAAACTCCCGTTATGACTTTTGAAGGTTACTTCGTCCTTGCTGTTATCGTGATCATGATTATCGCCCTGGTAAATGACTGGATGAGGCCGGGGATGTTGTTGTTTTCGGCGTTGGTGGTTTTAATGGCAACGGGGGTCGTTAATGCGCAGGAGAGCCTGGCCGGTTTCTCCAACAAAGGAATGCTCACGGTGGGAGCGCTCTTTTTGGTTAGCGAAGGGGTGAGGCAAACCGGCGCCTTGAATATTGTCGCCAAAGCTTTTCTTCCGAGACGACGGGGACGAATGCCGGTCATGCTGGCTAAAATACTGATCCCTGTTTCGGCTATTTCTGCATTTCTGAATAACACGCCGGTCGTGATTATCTTTGCACCGATGGTAAAAAACTGGGCTGAAAAAATGAACCTTTCACCTCAGAAATTTTTAATCCCGTTATCGTATGCCACCATACTGGGAGGACTTTGCACATTAATCGGAACCTCAACAAACCTGGTCGTACACGGCTTAATGCTGGATAACGGCTTGAAAGGCCTGAATATGTTTGAACTGGGTAAAGTAGGAATCTGGATTGCTCTGGGCGGTTTTATCTACATGGCTTTTATCGGACACAAAATATTACCGGGTAAAAAGAACAATAATAAACGAAACCGGCTGGATTACAAACAATATTTTTTGGATGCCACCCTTTCGTCAAACAGTTCGCTGGTTGGTGAGCTGTTAAACAACGGAAGATCTCAGCAACTCAAGGATGTGATTATTCATTCGGTTGAACGCGAAGGCGTTATTATTGACACCCGCAAAGGAAAATTTGAACTTCAGCAGGACGATAAGCTTGTTGTTGCTGTAAAATCGGAAGCGCTGGTTCCGCTGATTACACACCGGCAACTGGAGCTAAAAGCAATGAAGGGCTTTGGTAAATTCTATAAAAGCACCGACATTAAACACATCGAAGCCGTCATTGCCCCGCGTTTTCCGGGAATAAACCAAACGATCGACGAATTTGACTTTCTGAGCCACTACCAGGCCGAGGTCCTGGCGGTTTACCGGAACGGAGAAACCATCTCCACCAACGTTGGCTCTGTCAGAATGAAAGACGGCGATAGCCTGGTTTTGCTTACCAACGAAAATTTTATCAAAAACTGGGGCGAATCGAAAAGTTTCTACCTGACTTCATTTATCGGAGAAATACCCCCACCCCGCTACCGGGGACAACGATTGTTCGCTTTACTGCTGGTGTTGTTAATGATTATTGGGGCCACGGTTGGCCGTTACCTGCCCGACATCAATGGTGAAAAACCCGACATGTTTTATTTTGCTGCCATTGTAGCCGTACTGATGACCTGGATCAATATTTTGCCAAACCGGAAATACACGAAAGCCATTTCGTGGGATACCCTGATCACCATTGCCTGTGCTTTTGGACTCAGTAAAGCGCTGCAAAACTCCGGCGCCGCCGACTCCATCGCAACAACAGCCATCAATTTCTCAAAATCCTTCGGACCAATCGGCGTTTTGATTACCATTTACCTGATTACATCCATTTTTACCGAGGTAATTACCAACAATGCAGCTGCAGCGCTCATCTTCCCGATTGCCTATTCGGCTGCTCAGCAATTACATGCCGATCCCAAACCCTTCTTTATTACAATTTGTATTGCCGCTTCTGCCAGTTTTTCAACTCCGATCGGTTATCAAACTAACCTCCTGGTGCAAGGCCTGGGAAATTATAAGTTTGCCGATTACACGAAAACCGGCTTGCCACTGAACATTCTGGCCTTTCTGATTTCTGTAATTTTAGTGCCGCTTATCTGGCCGTTTTAGGCCCATGTAAATACATGTTAAACAACACAAAAAAGAAGGGTCACCTATCTTGATTACCCCTGATTAATATTAGGTCGCGCACCATTGATGCACCTTTAAAAAACCGCAATAACCCAAACCCTGAAATACTTTAGCGTATTGCCCGTTTTAAGATTTAGTTACGAGATTAACAGATAGAATTCAAGTAATTATAGGGGAAGATATTATGAAGGGATACCAGACAGTTGGTGATGAAATTGAAGAACTACCAGTTGACGAAAAAACACAGTTAAACCATTTTTTTGAACGCTTTAAGTTAAAAGCAAAAGAGCTCGATATAGTTTACGACCTGGATAAGGATCTGTGCCGGCATGTTAGCCCGGCTTTCAGAGAAATAACCGGTCTCGACTGCGATGGTCTTTTCCATGACAGCATTTTATTCTTAAAAAACCTGATTTACCCGTCAGATTACTCGAATTTTTTAAGCGAACTGATTGAATTTATCAAATCGAAAAAAGAGCTGACGGGTGAAAACCTGAACGATTTCGAGAAAAGTTTCTCATTTCGCATCAAGGACCAAAAGGAAGAATGGATGGATGTGAACCTGTATGTGCTGATTTTATCCGCGGGCAGAATCGCGGGGATAATCCGGAAAAAAAAGCAAAAAAGTAAAGCTGAACCTCTCGGCAATATCTCGCCCCGGGAAGCAGAAGTATTAAAATATATCGCCAATGGAGATTCTGCGAAAATCATTGGCGATAAACTAAATATCAGTGAGACAACGGTCATTACCCACCGAAAACATTTGAGACAAAAATTAAATGCCAAAAATACAGCCGAGTTAATCAAAGAAGCTGTAAAAGCAATGATCATCTGAACCGGAGATCGATTTTACACACGGTTTACCGGATGTTCGTCCGGATTATCAAACCAACTGAAATAGTTTTCGGCTCCATCAATCCCCTGGATGAGCAATGCTTTCTTTTTCTCGTCGGTCAGCTTAAAGTCGGTCGCTTTCACATCGAGCGTATTGATATAAATGGTCCGTTGCCAATCGTCGCCATACAAATGCTGATTTTCCTGCACCTGCATGATGGCATTCATCAAGCCCTTGGCATAATCGGTAAAGTTTTTAATTGGCTTTCCCTCCAGGGGTTCGTTATACCGGAATGCCGCAATCAGTTTCTGAGAATCGAGACGCAAGCCCAGGGTTTGCCGGTTGTAAACATACGGGCTCCTGCCGGGATTGCTTAACGAAAGCTTTGCGTTTTCCCGGTTGTAATATTCCGTTTTTCGGGCAGCTCCGCTTTCGTCGTCCATATCGATGTAGCGTTCGCGGTCGAAAAGTTTTATCGGAAAATTTTGCATCACCCCGCCGTCGACATACACGTCGTCCCGGTCGCCATGTCTGACAGCCGCAAAAAACAAGGGAATAGCCATGCTGATCCGCACAGCTTTATGAAGCGGCATACCGGCATGCCGTTCGGCAGAGAAAACTTCGGCAAAACCGGTTGATAAATTGGTTCCAATTACGTACAGGTCGGGCAAACCGGCAGCTTTCAGATCGCCAAAAGTGGCATCGCGGCTTCCCAGTTTTTTCTCGATCAGGTTTCCGATCCATTTCGTGAAGAAGTCACCTTTATTCCACCCAAAATCTTTGGCCAGTCGCCTGATGTCCCGGATCAATCCGAAAGAATTATCCATGAATTCTTTAAAATTTGTAGATTCCATAATCTCCAATTGTTCGCGGATGTTATACCCCAGGGAGAATATCAGGGCGTTAATCGCGCCCGCGCTGGTGCCCCCCGCACGCTTTATAGGAAAAAGCATGCCTCGCTGCTCCAGAATTTGCATCGCGCCGATGTAGGCGATTCCTTTCACCCCACCGCCTTCGAATATCAGGTTACGAAATTGTGCTGCCATAGTATTTAATTTAGATTATCTTCGTTATCGGTTATCCAATCGCCGATTTCGATGATTTTGTCCAAAATATCATCCACTTTATCGTTTGTAAACGATTTGGCGATTCCCAGGCCGATTTTCAAGGGGCCCCAAACAAGATCCAGTTTTTTTATAAATTCTGTTTGTTCTTCTTCGGATGCCGAACCGGTTGAAATACGGACTCCCAGATCGATTACAAATTGCAGCGCCTGATCCACTTTGGGCCCGGTAATGGAAAGTAATTTCAGATAGTTCAGCGCCGGCTGTAATACGGGCCAAACCTGATTAAACACATCGACAAATTTTGGCGATCCATCCAGATCGACCTGAATATCGACCTGCTCGGCAGCTTTTACCAGCAATTTAAATTGCTCCTGTTTTTCAGCCCTTTGGATTTTTCGCTGCTCTTTTTTCTCTTTCCTTCTGGCTTTTCTCTCTTCTTTGTTCATTGTGATCTATTTTAAGGGTTATGTATTCGTATGTCAGCTGCCCGATTTCAATTCATGCCCTCGGGTCGCCCTGCAGGTAATTCCCGGTAACTCTTTTAAACGCATCCGAGGTCTTCTCTCCCGGCCAACCATCTTCCTTTATAAACACGCCAGGAAACTGGTTTAGAAACTGCTGCAATTTCTCGCCATATTCCGTTTTTCCATCCGGCGAATAATACACCAGCGGTAACTCCGGATCGACCATGATGCTTTCTTCTTCAATTTCAATCATTTTCAGCTCCAGCATCCGGCGGAGAATAACTGCCGCCCCGCACTGTTTTGAGATAGCAGAATCGGACCAGGTGCCGTCGGCCACATATTTCCCACTGGCGTAATGATTGGAAAAGCTCCATAAATAGGGCGACAACACGTGCGGATGATACAGGCGGTAGCCCCATCCGTTGTAACCTTCGAGCTGGTAAAGCAGGGCGCTTACACTCCAGTCGGTCCACCGGTGCAGGTTTCGTAACTTCAGGGCGTCGGCAGCGCTGGTTTCCCAACTGAAGGGCGGTTGCCCCTGTTTGGGATGACCGGCCGGCACATGGATCGTCCGCCCGCTTAACGGATCGCCGTTGTGCAAATGCCGGTCGAAATTCAGCGACGACTCCATGTTGTGGATCACCGCGATAAAATACCAGGGGACATTTAACAATGCGCCCACCTGCGCGTAACGCGGCTGATTATTTTCCAGTTGACGGATGATCTGCTCTACCGCGCCGAGTTTATCCCCGGCAATGCGGCAATGATTAAACAGATGAACATATTCGTCTTTTAAGGTTTGAGTGAACTTTACTTTCGACATGGGTTCCTATATTTTGATGATTGGCGCTAAAAATTTTCCGGTTAAGCGGGGCTACGGGTCGACCATTTTGAGTGAATTCCTGGCCCTGTCCGACAGGATACTTTTGGTGGCCGACCTGGTTGGTTGTGTATCCAAATTTCGGATATCCTCCTGCACCATTAACCGGGCCATCGTATCAGCCGGGTTTTCCCTTACCCGCTGAATATTTTCAGCGGTTTCGGTCAACTGAATAATTTCAGCGGCTTTCGCATCATCCGGATTTGTATACAGGACGGTTGCAGCACGTTCTCTGGCTTTCATCGTTTCTCCGGTCAGTAAATTAGCCTCCGCAATCCGGAGTTCGGTATACTTATCCTGAACAGGCAAACGTTCCAGTACCCTCGCATTCTGTTCCAAAACCATGATCGCGCGGGGATCATTTGGATTTTGCTCCAAAACATTGATGGCCTGGCCAGTTTCGGCGATTGCCCGAACATTTTGAGCCGGAGCATAACCCGGGCTCTTCTGCAAGGCTTTTTCTGCATCACGTATAGCGGCAGGGTAATCGCCAAGCATGTTTCTGGCTTCGGCCATCCGGGTCAGGTTCTTGGGCGAATAGATCACTGATTCATCGCTGTTCGAAACCATTTCAATCAGGTTATCCCGGGCTTCCGGATTGGATGGATCGTCTTTCAGCCGATCTATTTCTTTTTGTAATTCAACCGAAAATCCCATAAAGGAAATCTTATTGACCCCGGGGAAGGCGATCATCAGAATTGAGATCAGGACCAGTAAAAACACTTGTTTTGGCATCTTTTGACCCTGGCTGATTTTTACCAGGATAAAGAGGATAACTGCCAGAAAGACCAGGCATCCTAAAATCAATAAAATACTTTGATGCAGCGTCAGCCCGTCAATGGTAACGGCATCCAAACTGATTCGTAAGGTATTCATGTTTAGTTTTTTTTGATTCAGTTAATCCATACGGATCATTTTCCCTTCTTTTATAAATTCTTTCTGAATTCCATTCATCAGATCGTTGTAAGAGATTGTCGTTGATCGGTTTTCCAGGGTTTTTAACCCGGCGTAATGAATCACATTCACAATATTGGCCCCGGTAATTTCAAATTTCCTGGCCACTTCTTTTAATGAGATTTTTTCGTCCAAAGAGACGGAAGATGGCATGTAATTTTTCCATAACATATCGCGTTCGGCAATTCCCGGATTTTCAAATTCAATGATTGAATTAAACCGGCGGGTGAAGGAAGAATCGATGTTGTTTCTCAGGTTTGACGCCAGAATGACCAGCCCGGCGTGAGACTCGACACGTTGCAACAAATACGAAACTTCCTGGTTGGCATACTTATCATGTGCATCGCGTACGTTGGTACGCTTGCCAAAAATGGAATCTGCTTCGTCAAAAAACAGGATCCAGTCCTTATTGGCGGCTTTGTCAAATAATTTCGACAGGTTTTTTTCGGTTTCGCCGATGTATTTCGAAACCACCATCGACAGGTCGATGCGAAACACGTCGCGGTTGGTATATTTACCCAGCAGGCAAGCGGTCATGGTTTTACCCGTTCCGGGCGGGCCATGAAAGAGCACCCTGAAACCGGGTTTTATCTTTCCTTTCATCTTCCACTCATTCAGCAGCGTATCGTTGTGTTTCAGCCAGGTTTCAATCTCTTTGATTTCGGAAAATGTTTTCTCCTGAAGCACCAGATCGGTCCACTCCAGCCGGGTGGTGATCAATTCGGCCGGAAAGTCGCTGCTCAGCTTGGGTTTTGATATCTTTCCCGTCGTAAAAAGGTCGACATATTCTTCGTCCATCACCAGGCGTCCGCTCATCCGGGGCTCCCCCTCCCCTGTTCTTTCAAGGGAAAGCACATTTTGCCGGGAAAACAAATGGCTCTCGTCAAAGAGCCTGGATACTTCAATCCGCTTCTCGATGTCTTTTCCGGCAAGGATAAATAAAAGCGTTTCGCCGGTAGGTAAGATGCCCCGGTGATTTTTCCCTTTCACACCGCCAAACTCGGGAAAATCGCCGCCGTTTGGCAAATAACCGGCAACCACCGAATTGAGGAATCCCGGATCGATATGGGGAACAAGCGCCAGCAACAAGGTCACCAACTCGTGGCCCGTTAAACGATTTTCCAGCACAAACCGGAGGAGCTCCGATGAACTGGCGCCAAAATCAAAGGGCTGGGGTTCGGCCGGTTGCTTTCCAAATTCCAGATCCAACCTGTATTTTATTGCTTTATCTAAAAATGAAATCACCTGATCTAACTTCATAAAATATCATTCTAAGGGTTATTTTTCAATTTTGACAATAATTCAGAGGCTTTAGCCGAAAAATCGTGACCGCCCGCCTGAAGCGCCGTCAGGATGCCGGTTGCTTCCTCTTCGTCCGTACCCGTCTCCATCAAGATCAGCGCTTTGTAAAACAATGCTTTCACCTGGGCGCTGTCTTTCAACAAGACCAGGTTTAATTCATGTAAGGCTTCCTGCCGAAAACCGTGAGCCAACAGGGTGACGGCTTTATCAATCCGCACGTGATGGAGGTTTTCGTTTGCCGCCAACAGGTAATCCCATTGTCCCAGAGCTTTATCGGGCTGCGAGAGTCCCAAATAAACAGCGGCGGCCAGCATCCTGTAGGATTCGTTGCCGGGATTCATGGCGACAGCCTTGTTTACGGCTGTTTCGGCCAATCCAAAATTATTCTGGAAAAAATAAATCAGCGCAGTAACGTACCATACCTGGTCCTGGTATTGTTCGTAACCGGCAGCTTCGGAAATCAGGGCCAGCGCCTGAGAGTATTCTTTCAAGGCGATCAGATCCTTCGCCAATTGAATTTTACAATAGGGATCCCGGCTGTAATTCCCGATGATGTTTTGCCAAACATTGACCGAATGGCGGTATTTTTTTTGAAATTGATACAAGGCTGCCAGGCTTTTCCAGGCCATGAGCGACCCGGGATTTAGTTCAACGCTTTTCAAATAACACTGTTCCGCTTCTTCCAGGCGGTTAAGATTAGCATAAGCGTGCCCCAGGTTGAGACGATAGGTTGAATTTTCTTTTTCCCGGCTGGCTTTCAGGAAACAGGTTTTCGCTTCCTGGTACTTTTTTTCCTGTAAAAACACCATGCCCAGGTTGTTCAGCGTTGTCGGGTAGCCGGGGAACAAGTCCAGGGCCTCCAGGTATTTGTTTTTCGCTTTCTCAAAATCGCCGTTTAAGAATAAGCTGACCCCCTCATTATTCAGTTGTTCAACCACTTTGTCCATACTTTATACAATTTAATCAAAAATGCGGTCTTTTATATCTCTTGCCAGTCCTTTTGCCATTTCCACCACATCGAGGTCCGGATAAATCACCTCAATATCGTCAAACGACATATCAAAGGGTTCGCCTTCGCGGTAATGCACCGGGAATACGATTCCAAACTGAATGTCGGGTCCCCAGGAGAACGAAACCAAGTTGTAGCGCCATGTTTTGGAGATCGTCTTCACCCACAGATCGAGGCTGGCGCGGGCAAAGGCATTTATATCGAAGGTAAACTTGGGGTTCACGGTAATTCTTCCGGTCGCATCGAGCGCCAGGCCGGTTTGCGGGCTCCAGTTTACATCCACCTCGGCTGCCGCCTCCCCTTCCAGTCCAAGGGTGCCGGCAATTTCAATGCCTCCGGTCAAACTGGCAATTCCCACGCTGACGCCCAGCCCCAGGTCTCCCCTCAGGGTAAGTCCGGCATCGGCAGGAATGGCAAACTCGCCATGCCCGGTAATCGTTGTTTCCTCTTCGCGGTCGGGATTGTAAGTCACATCGGCATACAAATCCCGGAGTTGTCCAGGCCCGAAACCGGCTGAGAAATCCAGTCCTCCGGTGATCCGTGCAACCAGCCCAATGCTTCGGGGCCCGATCGGGATGGCAAAAATGGGTATTTCAATCGCCGGGACGGTAAACAGGTTGCGGTCGATGGATCTCCGGTCGAACACATCGACGCTGCTTGGCAAACCAATCCGTCCGGTCACCTCAATCTCGCCGTTTGGAAGGAAATTCACCCCGGCGGTGGCCTGTAGCCAGGGGGTAAGCGTTAAGGTGAGGCTGCCTCCGCCATACACCCGCATCGTATCGTCGGGATCGCCCGAAGGCTGCCCGTCGTCGCCGATAGTCCGGTTGGTGGCGCCGATGTTGACGGTACCCGAAAGCATTCCCCGGCTGTAAGCTGCCGAGCCTTCAATGGTCAGCGCCCCGTTATCGTAAGTCACCGTGAGCGAACTGTCAACTCCTGGAATGTCGGGTTCGGCCGTACCCGAAACCCGGACGTTGTATCCTTCTTCGCCGTTTTGTTTTGAAATGGTCGCCGAAACGCTTCCGCTCCTGATTCCGGGAATGTCTTCACTCAACTGGAATTCGCCGCCGATGGAGAATCCTTCGTTGCTGTATGTGACTTCCATATTTCCCCGCCGGATACCCGGAATATCCAGTTCTGCTTCGCCCGAAGCCGAGAATGTATTTTCGCTGTATGTTGCCGTGATGGTTGCGTTTTTAACGCCCCTGATTTTGCCTTCGGGGATGCCAATGGTCCCGCCAATGGTCCAGATATTGTCTTTGTATTCGACATTGATTCGGGCGGGGTCGAACAGTTCGGAATCGAAGTTAAAAGCGCCTTCCAGCTCAAAACCGCCCGATGTGGAAGCAGCCGCGCCGATATGGCCTTCGCCAACATGGTCGATACCGAAATCGACCCGGCCTTCGATGCCAAGACCGTCTGTAATTGAAAGGAAAAGTGTAAGGCTTGACTCCCTGATTTCAAAAGGGCTGGGAAAATTAAAATCGCCTGCAGTAAACGTTTTACTCACTCGAATATCTCCATTTCTAATCAACAAATCCAAGCTGCAATCTTCAATTAATCCTAATGTCGGATTTACTTTTCCATTTATTGTAATCCCATTGGCATCATCGAAACGGGCAGAGTTAAACTCAACCGGGCTGAATTTCTTGATACCGAACCCGTCAAGAGCGTATTGTTGTAGAAAAAATTTATCCACTTCAATGTATCCTGCAAACTGTGCCCCCGAAAAGCGGTTTATGGCCAGTGTTTCAGAAGCTACAGCTTCTGCGACAGGGTTATTTTTCAGCTCAATTTGAAAAGTTCCTAAGGTAGGCGTTTGCTCGCTCCCATCATCTGTATTAAAACTTTTTGCAGTGATAACCCAAGGATTTAACCATAGCCTTTCATCGCGTACTACACTTTCATTGTTATTAAATCTTTTACCTACACCTCCTGCAGCAAAAGGGAAAACCATTACTGCCCTTGCTGATCCTAAATCGCTTAAAAATTCTCTTTGGATATTTACGCTGTTTGACAGGTGATTCCCTGATCTTATATCATCCGATGTCCAACTACTAGGTGACTCAGAGGCACTTGATCCTGCATCCCTAACAGCCTGCTGAAATTCCATATCCAAATTTTGCATCACTGCATCGGCATTTCTCAAACTACTTCTGACATCAGGATTTCTTGGATCCCTTTCATGTTCGCCAATTTTGGCTGCAATCGACCTTATTGTCCGCTGAATGCTAAAACCTGCGTTTCTGTTCGAATCCTCATTCAGCAACCAAAGGTTTTCCAAATTATTTTCGCCACCAAGTTGAAGTTCCTTTTTATGATCGACCTGAAACCATCTTCCCCTGCCATTACTCCTCCATGAAGGAATAGTAAGTTCTCTTTGCATGGCAGGCTTATTCCCGATTATTCTTCTTAATCTTCCTCCATTACCATCAGGAGTGCGGAGGATATTCGTTTCGTTGGCATCAACAATTCCTTTCGATTCAACAAATGATGATATCCCCGATGAATTTTCCAATCCGGATTTCCATAAGTCCAACTGATCATTTGGCTGACCACTCCTGTTGTAGTTCTTTGGGCGGGTAAATGAACCGGAATGGAATTGTACTTTAACCGGAACCAAGGGTAATTTTGATATTGTGATTTTATCTGAAGATGGAATCGTTACATCAAACTGACCTTTATTGGGAAGACTAAATGAAAATTCGTCCCTGTTATAGCCGCTTCCCCCTTCCGTATCCTCCTCCTTCTGTATCATCTTCGGTTGCACCGAAGCCCCCTGCTGTACGGTATGGGTCAGCTCGTGGGCGATCAGGTGCCGGCCGGATGTTGATTCCGGGTTAAATTTTCCTTCGTTGAAATAAATATCGTTCCCGTGGGTAAAAGCCTGCGCCCCCACCGCCTTGTTCATCTGGACGGCCGGCGAACCGGTGTGGACACGCACCTGGCTAAAATCGGCGCCAAAACCCGCCTCCATCTGGCTTTTCACGCCACCGGGCAAAGGTGAACCGTTGCCTTTACTGTTGCTCAGACTGCTTTCAAAACCGGGTGGAGTTTCATTGTTTCCATCGGACTTAAACTGAACGGGTTCCTGCTCTTTCTTTTGTAACTTTTCGTCATTTTTCTCAATATTCCCGGTAATCTCTTCCTCAACAGGCTGCGCCTGCAGGCTATCTTCGTCCTCTTCCTGCTTCTGAACGACATTCCCCGTTTTCTCCGCGATAAAATTTTCTTCTTCCGTGGGCTGCTGCTGAATTATTTCCTCTTCATCTTCCGACTGGCTTTGTATCAGTTCATCCTCTTCAACAGGCTGCATCTGCATCGTTTCCTCTTCTTCCTGTTTCTGAAGGACGGGGGTAATGCTTTCGGCCGGGGATTTATGCTGAACCGCAGTTGAATGCCCCGAACTAACGGCCGGAGAAACGGCAGGCGAAAAAAAAGTTTGATTTTCCGTTTGTGGATGGTTAACCACCTGATCGGCTATATGGTCGGCCTCCGCTTCATATTTGTCGCCGGGCCGGCCGACATGCAGACGGGGCTGAAAAAACGGTATATTCGTTAAACCCAACCCGGAGGATGAAGCATGAGAAGCAGATTTTTTTTCTTTCGGAGCAAACATAGCGGCTATTTTGTCATATTATACCGGACCTTTCAACACTCTCACCGTTTGTTTCAATATCACTGATTTCCAATGCAATTCCAGCAGATACGTCCCGGGAGCTTCAAACAAAGCCTTGCCCAACGGCCACTGTACCGATTTTTGTTTTCCCGGAGGAACACTGAAATTGACGATCGTTCCGTTTTGCACCGCTAAATCCCAGGCAATATTCCGTTTTGAGTTGACATACAATCTTGTTTTTGATACATCAAAATGAAGCTCAACCGGCTCGTTATTAACAACATCCATCCCGATGCGAAAATCCGGAAAATCTTTTCGTTCAATGGTATTTGAACTGACCAGGAGTTCTATTTGTAGCTCATCCGTCATACAGAAATTACAGTATTATTGATAAACCGGATAACAAACGCTCCTGCTTTGGTAATCATCATGGTTCCGCCCGGGAACATGGTAAAAGCCTGCACCGTATTAGTAAACACCCTTCCCTGCGCATCCGATTCACCGTCGATTTTGTAGCGGTTGGGGATGACCCATTCGAATGTTCCGAAAGAAAAAGGCGGGGGTACTTCCTCCCAGGCTGCGTGGTCGCGCAAACCGGTGTTGTTGTCGTTGAACGGCAGATAATCGGGATTTGGGTTATGGAAGATCGTTGCGGCGGCAAACTGGTTAAAATAACCCGAAACATTGGTTGCCGGCCCGGGAACTTCGAGCCATTGGGTGCGTCCGAAATTGACATTCAAGGGGTTAACCGTCACATCGGTGATCATACAGGCGCCGGCGGTACCGGCGGGGATGGCATCGCGCGTTGCCACTACCATGCTTAACGCATCAGGCGCAATCACGGTAAAGGGAACGACCCGGGTTCCTCCCGGCGTTGTGAGCGTAATCGTCGGGGCGGCTGCCACCGGCGGCGCTTCCCAAACAACGTTGGCCCCGGTATCTAACCCGATAATACGGCCATCAGAAACCGACCAGGTACCACTGGTATCGGCCGTAAAGCGTACACGTTCGCCGACTCCGACAACTTGCCTGGTATCGGGACTTCCGTCGGGAGCGCTTTTGATGGTTTCCGATGTGATGGCTGGCGGATTTACCGGAGGGGGAACAACCGGAATTGGCGGAGGCAGGGCTGGCGCTCCGCCCGAAAATAACGCGTCGAGGGCCGACATGGTATTGGGACCCAATATTCCGTCGGCCGATAAGGTCGAAGCCCGCTGAAAATCCCGCAGTGCGCTTCGGGTTTCGTTTCCAAAAATACCATCCACCCCAAAGCGGGGCAGCGGAAATCCGGCATCGACCAAGGCCTGCTGCACAAGCGATACCGCCGGTCCGCTGTCGCCGACCCGCAGCAACTGCTCGTTATCCAGACAAGCTTCCAGCACGGCATCGCCCGAAAAACGGGCCGCCGTCAGGTCGTGTCCGTCGCCAATGGTAAACTGTAAATTAACAGGAATCGCCCCGGTTTGCTGGATTGTATGCGTTAACTCGTGCGCCAGCAAATGTTTTCCTTCATTCGAATCGGGCCTGTATTTTCCTTCATTAAAATAAATGTCGTTTTTATGGGTAAAGGCCTGCGCGCCCAGTTCCTTACTCAGTTGCACCGCTTTCGAATCGGTGTGGATATTAACCTTGCTGAAATCGGCACCGAACCCGCGCTCCATTTCATGCCGGGTGGCAGTATCCATCTTATTCCCGTTTCGCCCACTGTTTTTCAGTTTATGCTCGGTTGAAGGACTTGCCATCACTCCGCCGTTCGGTTTTGCCTGCACTTCTTCCTCTTCTTCCACCTGTCCTTCTGTAAACTTGTCCTCTTCGGGACCTTCGACACCCTGTCCTTGCTGAGCCTGAATTTCTTCCTCTTCGCCAAGCGCCTGCATTTGAGCGATCTCCTCTTCTTCTTCCTGTTTTTGAATGTCTCCGAATTGTTTTTGCAGCTGCTCTTCCGTTTCATCCGGTTGCTTTTGCACCAGCGGACTTATGGTTTCTGCCAGCGGATTTTCCAAAACAGGCCCGGCAGACAGCCTCTGAACAGGATTCGGATTTCCGGTATCAAAAAAATGCGGAGCAGGTGATTCTGACCGGTTTACCACTTTGTCGGCAACAGCGTCGGCTTCAACTTCATATTTATCGTCCGGTTCTCCCACCGATAACTTTGTTTGCAAACCAAAAAAGCCGGAAATACTCCGGGCGTTAAAAAAAGGAGAGCTCCGTCTGTCCCTCCATCTCTTCATGTTTACTCTCGTTTTCATAACGTACTACCAATCAACATACAACAAATCTTTTCTCCACGGCAATTTTACCAGCGAAAGGTTCCACGCCAGTTTTTCCAGCAGCAGGTCCTGGGCTTTACGTTCAACAACCAGCCTGAAGCGGTTTTCTTTTTCCCGGATCAACTTTCCGTTTCGCTGCAGAAACAGTTGACGTAAACCGTCGGGGGACGTATTTTTAAGAGCAGGCCAGTTTTTGATGACTTCGTTCAGCAGGATTTTTGCTTCATTCCTGATTTTAGCGGTCAGTTTGCTTCGTTTTTGGACAGGCATTCCGGGAGGTATTCCGCACAGAAATTTCTCCAGGACCAGATTCCCTTCAAAAAAGTCCTCATTCTCTGTTGCCAGGTAATGCAAGCTTTGCACCGCCACCGCCAGTTTTTCGGATCGAATATGATTCTGCCCGTCGGTAAGACTAATCTGTTTAAAAAATTGTTTCAGGAAGGGGTGAACCAGTATTAATCCGGCATTCGGGACAGCGATTTCCTGAATCTCATCCGGTTTTTTGCTGACCGTTGCCTC
Organism: Gaoshiqia hydrogeniformans; assembly: GCF_049347105.1. Lineage (GTDB taxonomy): Bacteria > Bacteroidota > Bacteroidia > Bacteroidales > Prolixibacteraceae > Gaoshiqia > Gaoshiqia hydrogeniformans. Next base: position 3,643,785 of record NZ_CP186334.1, on the reverse strand, counting down.
CCTGTTTTCGCGGCGACCGGAAGGATGAGTTTCGATACCCGGATCTCCTTTTCCTGAAATTCCCGGCAATCTTTGGCTGATGATCGCCTGAATTTGTTTGTTTGAAATGACCTTTTTGGGAACGGTAAGGATGATCAGGTGGCTCAACACGTCGGGCAGACTGGAAACCGCCGGACGACGATCGTTTTTTTCCTTCAGCTTTTCAAAATTCCGTTGAATCGATGATACCACCCTGGTTGTTTCCTGTTGTGTTGAAATGGTAAAAAGCATCAGCAGCAGCTCATTTCTGATTTCGGCATTCAGCTTACGGGTCATTTTCAGCAAATCGCGTTCAAAATTGACGAGAACAGGATTGATTTTGGACAGAAATGCCAGAATCATTTCGGTCGGAAATTGCCAGACAAACCGCTGAAACATCCAATTATACTCAAGTGTCAAAGCTTTCAGCTTACTGACGAATGCCTTATTGGCAAAAAACTTTTCCCAATTTTCTTTTTTCTCCAGTTCACGGATTTGTTGTTCCACACCGTACCAGGGATAACAGCCGTTTTTCAGAAAATAGAAGAAGATTTCGGCGTAATTCTCCGTCACCGAAAGACTACGAACCCGGATATCCTCCTGATTGATGACCGAAAAAACGGGCTTCCCCGATTTGAAATCAATTTGGATGGACGACTTCAGCCGCTTGTCCAGGCGGTCGGTTAAATCCAGTTTCAACTGGCTGGTATTTGTCCAGTCGCTTACCGACAGGTCAATGAGCAGTTCGTCGAAGCGCAAAATGGCATCAGGCAGGTCATATTCAGCGAAAAGCTTTTCCAGCAAAGGACTCAGTTCCCTGTTAAAAAATGAGTCAATGCTGTTTTTGATCGCATGAGCCGTATCGATACGGCTGGTATTGACCTCCAGAATTAATTTCTCGATGATATGACTCGTTTCGTTCATCTTAGACCAGGTTTTCATTCAAAATGATTTCAACATGTTTCAGGACTATTTCCAGATCTTTCACCCTCACGATATACATTTTCAGAAAGTCCCTTAAGCTTTCAGAAAACTCTACCTGTCTCTCTTTCAACATCTTCAGCATATCCAGGATGACATCAAAAACCTGTTGGATAAATTCAGCGGTTTCTTTAACCACCGAGGGATCCTGACATCCCAGGATGTGATAGAACAACTGCAATTGTAGCCGGAACAGCTCAAGCATCCGGGGATATTCTTCCTTGTTTTCTTCGGGATGAAGCCGGGCGATTATTTCGGCTGTCTCGGACAATAAACCGATAAATAAATCGGGCAACATCGGATTGTTCTTTCCCGAAAGGAAATTGTCGATGTCGTTGAGTACCCCGTTGCCAAATGTTCCCGATCCTCCGTATAACTCCATTGTCTTCAACCAGATCGGATGAACAAAGTCGGAATCGAAGTCGAGCCCGCTCAGCCTTTTTTGGTCAACCAGCAGAGCGCCTTTGGTTTCGTCGATACACTGATTGGCCGGTTCTTCTTCAAACCTGGTTTCGAAACTGACCGTACCCGAGTCGGCTGAGCCGCAGAACTGGCTAATAGCAGCCAGGCCGACCCGCCAGCCGGTCGGGCTGTTTGGCGTTAAGCCAATGACCACCGGGCTCGAATCACTTCGTTCAAGTTTATCACCGTTGATATTCCAGATGTAGCTGTTGGCCCCAGTCGAATTGTTTGTCAGGATCAACTGGTTACCAAGCTGCTCGTGGCTGAATGCAGCCACAGGAGCCTGATGCACGGTTACAAGCAGGCCCGAAGGCGCACCGTTTAATACAAACTCAACCGGGCCGGGCCCCGCGATTGCCGGAATAAAGACGAACGTTCCGGAAGTATTTTGTTGTACGCCTTTTCCTTCAATTTTAGCCTGTGCGCCTGCCGGAGTGATTTCGAACGGATAATTGGTTTTGTCGTTTTCACAGAAATCGGAATCCTTTAAACTGATCTTTGTATCTTCCATTTTAAAGACGATTTCGTGTTCAACGGTAGCATGGCAAACACCGTTTGGAGCCGTCACCGTAAGCGAAACGATGACTTTGTTTTCATTATTTACCGGCAGCCGGTACGTGTGCGTCGGATTCCGTTCGGTTGACAGGTTGTCGTCGCCAAAACTCCACAGAAAGCTTGCTCCATCCAGGTTCCCGGTTGGAACGAAGGTGATGGTGGTCTCGGAAACAGGCGATTCGGGGACTTCAAAATCAAACTGAACAGCCCGGTACACGGTTATTTCGGTTTGCGTGATCTGGTCGTTCACCGTAAAGCGGATGGTTTTACCCAACATCTCATCAGGGAAGGTTTCCGGGTCGAACGACAGCTTATTTCCTTCGATGGTCATTCCTTCCGTTTCCGGATTGGCTTTAATGACGCCGTCGTCAGGAGAAACTTCAAAGAGAAGCGGGCTGACATCTTTTCCCAGGCAGAAATGATCCTGCTCCAAACGCAATGAAACAGGTTGCCGGGGTACAATAAAGTTAACCGGGGCACAATCGGAACAACACATATACGGAAGCGAAAAATCGGCAACCACCGTATTGTCGGGCACATCGGCAGCCGGGATCACCTGCCCCCTTATTCCGGCTAATTCCACCCTTTCGGCCACCGGCAAGTTACCGACGGAGGTTTCGGTTGAAACCAGATGGGTCAGGTTTGTTGAAATGCGGCTTACCGAAAGCGATGCCGCCGAGGTGAGCAATTCCCTTGAGGCGGCTGCAAGTCCGGCAGGAGCTGTTCCCGGTGTTGGTTGAACTTTATTTAAATAAACCAGAATAAAGGTACCTCCCGGTTCTACGCCGGCTTTATGCTCAGCACCGGGATGTTTATCGATGAATTTTGAAAGTTGTAAGCGGATGATGATGGCTTCTTTCCGTTTATTGATTTCATCGAGTAAAATTTCCAGTTTCTTCGCCGAACAGCAAATAGACGAAAGCTGGATAATCAACACCTGCATCAAGGCTTTCAGGGTCGACGAAAGCTCCAGGTTTTGATAACTGGTTTTCAGGCGTTTTACCCTGACACAAAGTTCTTCCATCGTCAGCTTGTAAGTGTTCACTGCGGCAATGTTCACATCCCGGATGAGCCCGGGCATTTTTTGCGACAACACGTGGGTGTAGGCCATTAACTCGATCGACCCGTCAATTACAAATTTCTTTATTTCGGGCTGTTCTTTCCAGGCATCGGTATTTACCGCGTCGGCAACCAGGAAATTCGCCCTGGCAATAATGTCGTTCACCGAACCTCCTTTGGTTTCCTCCAGCGCGGCCTTCATCACCTTCCCCAAGGCGTCGTTGTCGAGGGTCAGGTTGTCGACGATGACATTGCTTTTGGCTGAACTGATCAGCTTGTATGCGGAAATATCCAGCAGTTGGGCGCTTTCTTTCGTTCCCGTTGTTGTTCCGGATGACAAACCGGACACAAAACCGACCGAAGCGTCAGACAAACGTGAGCTTGCCAGTCTTCCTGCCGCCAGCGATTCTTTCACATTGGCTCCCGGCAGAGCAACACTAAAACCCGAAAAGAAGCTGGCTACCTGCCCCAGGATACATTCCTGCTCGGTTGTCCAGGCTTTCAGCAATACATTCAAATCTTCAAATTCGCATTCGTAGTCATCAACATTAAGAGTTTCCTGGTTCATGTTCAACGATAAGGCTTTGACATCGAACGACAAACCGTATTTCCGTTTCAGGCTGTCAATTTCCTCCAGCGCCTTGCGGTAATCTTTTCCCTGGTGCCCTTCAATCCGGTAAAAATCAAAGCGGTCGGTGTTATACAACAAGGGTTCCTGCACGTGAGGGATCGGCGCCAGGGCTGATCGATGATAGGATAAATTTGTTTTTTCCGCCTGTTTTTTTGTTTTAAAGAAGTTCCAACGAGTCAGAAAATCGTCCTTCAACTCGTAATAAAACGGGATAGCCCTGAAACCCAGGTCCGGTAATTTATTGGATGGGGTGATCCGGGTTTCGCCCGTTGTTGTTTTAAAATCGGAAATAAGCCGGAACAGCCGCAACGCCAGGGTCCGGCATTGTTCAACACGACTGGTTCCGCCGTTGAGAATGGGCGAAGCATAAAACTGATGCCGGTAGTTCTTCAGGTCATCTTCGGTTTCGTCCAGGCACCCCAGCATCAGGTGTTTGGGAAAGGCATGGATATCGGGGCAACATTCCTCTTTCAGCGAAAGCAGCAAGGATTTAATTTCGTTGTAGGTATCGGTAATGTCTTTGATACAATCGTACCGGTACTGGATGTTAAACGGAACGCTGTATGGTCCGAAATTAACGATGCTTTTTAGTTTGGCCAGGTAGTTATCGAGGGCCGACGATGAAATATTTAATTTCAGAACCGGCTCAAACGCATTAGCCATTTTGCTGATTCCCTCTGTCAGGCCGGCAATCAAATTCGTGTTTTGTACCAGCGCCGTATGGTATGCCCGTTTCAGTTCGTTGTAGTTCGAGGTATTTAACTGGCTCAGCACCACCCGAGGAACGGCAACGGGCGGAAGGTTAACCGCCACATCATCCTGATTGTGTTTTGAATAGATGGAATCGATCGAGGCGATATAAGCGGCATCGGCTTTGGAAACCAGCAACACCCTAAGCCGGGCCACCTGCTCAACGCCCTGGCTGTCGCAGTCGATGGCCGTACACAGGTCTCCCTCTTTGGCATACGACTCGAGGTACAACAGCACCACTTTATTTTTCAGGTCGGGCAGCGTATTCAGCGGCTTGGTCGTTTCAGATTCCCCGGGCAGGATCTCCCATAAGTCCAGCGGTTCTTCCTGTACATTCCCGTCGATGGTGACCAGTCGTTTAAAAAAGTGGTAGTTGGCCAAATGATCTTCGAATTTCTTCACCCACGCGTATTCAATCTTTTCCAGATCGATGGATTTCAAGCCTGTGCCGGTCAGGTTCCCGTACAGATTGATCAGATCGCCATCGGTGGTGACACCCGCTCCCTGGCTAATCGTTACCGACGGTTTGGCCGGGTCGAACCTGAGCCTGAAGCCGCACACCAGGCCAACTCCGCTCAAAAAGATCCGGGACAGGCGATCCTGATCTTCAAAATAACTGATAAACTCATTCAACTGGTCCTTGGTTAACACCTGGTCGTCGACAAATGTATGGTACTGGGTACTGATTTGGACTAATTTTGCTGCCATAACGTTTTAATTAAAGGTTTCCAATATTGGTGCGGCCAAGGATGATCCTGCCTGCCAATTCATCATCTTCATCATCGCAATCAATTAATTTTCCGGATGGATAAACGGAGTTTAGCTTGCTGAGTATCTCTATGAATTCCTTCAGTTTCATTTCATCCTGAGCTTGCCCGGCATTGGTTTTTGCCAGCAGAAAGTCCTGATAGGCTTTTTCGAATAACAGCATATCATTTTCTTCGTCGGGTATTTTGCCCCGGCGGTGACCAATCCAGCAAATGCGGGGCAGGATGTGGGCCGGGAGTTCTTTCCGGATCAGGTCTTCCATAAATTCACGGAAATCCATGTTGGAAAACCGGTAGGTCCATCCCGGGAGTACAATGGTCACCCGGTACGAATACGGATCAACCGGCTCACAGCTTTCGCAGTTATCGGTGCAAACCGGCATAAACTGGTCGGGAGGAATATCCGTTTGGGTAACATCGGGGCGTAACAGGATGTGTTCAACCAGGAAAATACCTTCTTCGGTAAAAATGGTGGTCATAAAGGCAATGATTTCGAGGATGGCCTGCATCAGTTCTTCCTGGGTATTGTAATAGCTGTACTGCCGGGCAATAATACGCGCCGAACTGTTGGCCGGCGCTTCCAGGTTAATCACATCGAAGGAATATTTGCCGGTTTCAGAACGCTGAATTTCAAAATTTCCAACTTCATCTTCATCTTTGATCTCCTGTTTAAAGGCTTCGATAACCGTTTCCGGGGAGGTTTCAATAATCCGGATCATGGCCAGGTACATTTCTTTTTCAGCCAGCGATAAGGCCGGGTAATTTTCGGTAGCCGATAAAACAATGTTTCCAAACTGGTTCCTGATTCGCCAGCGATATACCTCTTTGTCGTCCGTTTCATCGGGGTCGTAAAATTCGACAAAAGAATCGGACAGGTTCCGGCGGTGATCGTTTTTCATGCCGGTGAGGCGGGCAATTCGTTTTTGCACCCCTGCCACATTGGATGTATCCCACAGTTCGGATACCGGTTGTTGGTAATAATTAAACGCGCTTCCCCGTTCGCGGCTGATCACCGGATACGCTTTCAGAAAATTTTCTTTAGCCAAAAGAACAGCCTGGTCGGCAAAACTGCCGTACAATTCTTTCATCAGAAAAGCAAAATCGCTGAACTTCTCGGCAAAGCGGGCGATCAAATGATCGAGTAATTTATTTTTCCGCTCAACCACATTGTCCAGCCCGCCAAACAACAGCTTAGTCAACTCTTCCGGATCGGTTGCCGGGTAGCCGGATACGATATCTTCGAAATCTTTCAGGTCGTTCACCGCTTGTATAAAATAGGTTGATTTCAGCTGGTTATCCACCGAAAGCAGGTCTTTTACCTTCGCCAGATGGGCAAAATAGCCCGCCAGGATCTGATCGAAAAACAAGAGGTAGGCCTTTAGCTGTTTTGCCTGCGACTTTCTGACGGTTTTAACGGTCGACGGCAAACCGGTCTGCCCGACTCCGTAGGTGTCGGGGAAATCGTTTTGAATGGTAGTCGTTTCGCCGGTTTGCAGGTAAATTCCTTCGGGCGTTTCGATTTCCATATCAACCCGGGCCAGCGCCTGTTCCAGGTTCTCCGCGTCTTCCATTTCGGCCAGGTAAGCCTCAACTTTCGATTGATTGATGTTGACCGGCAAAAGACTTTTATAGTAACTGAAAGCGCTGTCGGGGCAATGCACCGGTTTTTTACCTTCATCAATACAAATCAGCCAGCCATCGGCCTCATCGTCCGGATTCTGACAATCGGTCATGGAAATGTCTTTGATATTTTTCACCCCTTCAATATCCATGATCAGCTGAATGATATCCGACAGACGGACTTCGGTACGCAAGGTGGCTGCTTTCAGCTCATTAAAATCAAGGAAGCCGTGCTCAAGAACCGGACCTTCAAAGATTTCGGGCGACGTATAACCCTTGTCAAACATTTGTTTGAGCGAGTAAAATTTCACGGAAGGCGAAAAATAATCCGTGATGGCCCGCAATACCCGGGCATGGACCAACTCTTCATCCACCTCGGGAAACAATTCGATGCTCGCGCAGACAGCCACCGGATGGACCTCCACTTCGCTAATGTCGATTAAATCTTCACACAAGCTCCGGTTGGCGTGAAAGCGTTTTGTTATTTCATCTTTTACCTGGCTGATTTGTTCTGCCGTTTCAATCTCATCGTCAAAATCAACAATCACCAAATACAATCCTTTCAGAATAAATTCTTTTTTGAAATCCTCGTGTGTGGCGGCAAAATCCTCCGCATTATACGAAAGCCGGTCGTTTTTGCAATCAACATAAACCGTTTTTTTATAGGGTTTTAACCAGCAGTTTTTTACCCCCTCAATATCAATAAACAGCTTTCGGTAATCGAGTTCGGTAACCGGTTTGGAAGGTAAAATTTCTGACGCTTTGAAAAACTGCTCTTCAATTTTTTTTGCTGCCGGGCTCTCAGGGGCCAGCAGGTTTTCCATCGGCAAATCCATCCGCATCCCCAGATCGGTGATGGCATAACACAGCATTTCGAGGATGGTTATTCCGGGATCGTGCGAATTGTAATCTGTCCACAACCGGCCCGATAGCTGCTCGATATAGTTCTGGCCTTCCTTTCTCAAAAACGAATAATCCAGGTCGTTTTGGGCAGATACGTTTTTAGGGATGCTGATATGTTTGTTTAAGTCTGACATGTTTCTTTCGTTTCAGTGATGGTGGCACAACTTTTTATATTGGTGGTTAGCTGGTGTTGTCTGGCCGAAACAAGAATGGCTTTCGGGCACGAAGGCGCGACCCGCGCCAGGCTTATTTCGCCGTTTTTAATCAGTTTCACATCTTCCACATAGTCCACATATGTCAGTTTTTCGATGTAATTGATGACCACGCTCCGGTGCAGCGTGATGCCGAATTCGATGGCCGCAGTTTCTTCGAATGCCCAGGGCGAAAGCAACCTGGTGATATCTTCGTTCAACACTTTCAGGTAATAATTCTCATCGTAGCCCGTATGAAATTTCACCTTCAGGCTCACGGTAATTTCTTCGTAATCCGGGTTAATCACCTTTGCGTTTACATGCAGCGTGTTGAGTTGATTGATCTTATTTTGTATGGCATTCAGAGTAGCTCTGCTGACCCTCGGCTGGAAAATATCGAAGACATTTTTGTTCACAATGTCCGGAATCACCACGATCAGTACATCTCCGGGAGAAAGGAATGAGGTTTCGGACGAGTGGTTCAGGCATTTCACTTTATGCACCTCAGGAAATTGCTGCAAAATAATGTGCTCGTAATCCCACAGCGCGACGGCCCTGTTCTTATGACGCAGGCGTTCGCTCACCCTGCGGTAGTAGGCCTGGTCCGATTCTTCGGGGGCGCCGCCAAAGCTTGAAAACGGCTGCGATACGCCTTTGACGGTGGCTACACGCTGCACCAGTTTGGATATGGTTTTGGCTTCCAGCCCTTTCTCCAGGTGCAGAAAATCATTCCCGTCGGGTGCAAATTCAGCCGGAACGGCCTGTGCCAGAATCGCGATGGTTTTGCACACGGCATCATAATTCTTGTGGATTTTCACTTTTATCCAAACTAAACCGGCGGGCAGAAGGGTATGATCGTGTGTGGCATCGGCCGGAATGGAAAACTGAACAATCCCCGATTTCAGGAAATTGTCTGTTTGATTTGAAATCATGAAATTGGAATCGAGGCTTTTCCATTCATTTTGGCACAAAACCGACCACTCGGCTTTTTGTTTTCCGGTAAATGACTCGGCAAGCGGGTTTTCACTACCTTCCAAAACCTGAACCAGCAATGAAACCTGCTGCAGGTTTTCGGCCTGTTCGAGGCCGATATACAGTTCTCCGCCTTTACAATAGGCCGGAAGCAGCTTGATTTTTTTGTCGTCGGCCGTCAAAAAAATTAACCGACTTTTCAGCCAGGGATGCTCTTCGGATTGGCCAAACGGGTGCTCATGAAACAGGCTGACCGGATTTTGACGATACGCCTCTTCCTTCACTCCCAAATTCATGCCGGCTTCCGCTTCGTAGTTCAGGCTGATGCTGTCCACCATCGGGGTATAGGGTTCATTGGGGATCAGGGCATCTTTTTCCTCGCTGGTGAATGCCAGCGCATAAATCCGCGGGAATAACTCATGCAGAAACGACTGGTTGAGCGACAAACGCACCGGACCTTTCGTTCCGGCCTCGCCACCTGCGTTGGATACCTGGAAATTGGTTTGGTAGCTGCCATCTGAGGCTTTGGTAAACAAAGTCTTTGCCGGATCAACCGTTTGCCAGTCTTCTTTTTCCAGTATTTCAACGGCGGCTTTAAAATAAGCGTCGCTGGTAACGATCAGGTTATCCGGTTTCGAATTGAATTGCCAGAGCGTATCGCCAACGTTCTTAAAAAACATGGCCGTAATAAATTTTGACGGATTGGCCTGAAAGATGTAATCTGTTCGATAAGCATAGTACAGATTTTCAAAAGGATCAACACTGGCATTTGTGCTTTCCGGCGTATTTTTCCATTTTATCTCAACATCCAGGCTCTTCCAGCTTTTTTTGAAGAGCTCGGGATAGCTGATATAAAAATTTGACCGTTTAACGGGCTGCGTGCTGAACGGATAAAACGGCTTTTCGGCATTCAGTGTACCGATATCACTTTCAAGCGCCAGGCTTTTAATGCCGCGCACATGGACGTTTAGTGTCAGTTTTTTTATTTCGTGCGACACCAGGTTCCGGTACAAGTCAAATCCGCCTTCGTTTCCGGTTTTTATGAGGACACGGCACACCGGCTTTGTTGTTTGAAAGTTTTCGCCCAGCGTATCCGGCTGATAGCCCACCAGCGCACCTTCCTCTTTCGGCAGTTGAAAAGCAATTTTCAGTTTTTTTTGTCCGCTGTTCATCGAAGAAGTAAACAGCACATTTCCGCTCTCATCTTCAACCTGGGGCAATACTTGAAAGGGGCCAAGCCATCCTTTTTCGCCCGAACAATAAATGGCGATGTGATCCTGCAGCGCCTGGAACGGAACGGCATCCGGGCTTGAGGCAAAATCAACCGTAATCTGCACATTTCGCATTCCCTCCTGCAATTCGAGGATGGTTGACGCCAGGGCAAAGCCTGTTTTCGCATCGGCCAATTCGGGGTAAGCGGCATCGCCGTAATGACCGAAAGGCCACCATTTTACCTCATCATTCGGGAATGCGGCGTCGTTCCCGTCGTATGAATCGGCTTTATTGGCGGCTTTCATCTTTTTATGTACGTGATCGGTATAAACATTCTTCAGTTGGGCAACCCGGCTTTTGTTGGCAACCAGTTCTCCGGTTGTTTTATAAATCCGTTTTTTGCCGAGTGAATCTTTTCCGCCGTCCAGGGCGGTTTCGCGGCTAATCTTTTCGTCGGCCACATTTCGGGCCAGTTCGAAAATAAGATGGACCTTATCGGGGGTAGCCGGTAATTTTTCGATTTTCAATATCCGGCGGTAATAAAAATCAAGATGTCTTTTGGTCAACTTGTTAAACCGGTTTTTCGAAAATTCCAGCAGGCGTATAAAACTGACAAACAAAGCCAAATGCGGGTTTAAATTTTCGCCATCGTCGGCCAACTGCAGAAAATCATCCAGTTCTGAATCCGGTATAAAAAATCCCTCCCAGTTTCCTGACGGATTTACGGCATCAACCGGATCGAAATAATTTATGTGCCGCGCAAACCGGTACGCAAATGTCATCCACTCTTTCAGGTTGAAATCGTTCAGCTGAACCGATTCGGGATCCAACGCTTTAATAAAACGCTGCATCTGCCCGGAGCCTTCGCGCGCTGATAAGATATCTTTTCCGCAATTAGTCATATATCAATATGTTACAATTCATTTCCTTCCTCTTTGTAAAACGGGTAAACCATATTTCTCCGGGAGTTGGTTGTACGGATGGTGTAGTCGATGTTAATCAGCAATACGCCGCGCAACTCGTCGGAGGGGTCGATTTCAATTTTATTGACGTCAATTCGAGGTTCGTGATAGAGGATCGCTGTTTTAATCAAATCAACGATCCTGGTTTTTACAGTCAGATTCAAGGGGTTGAACAACAGTTCGTCGAGCTTGCAGCCGTAATCCGGAACCATGATGCGTTCTCCCAGGCGGGTTGACAAAAGGATTTCGAGGCTGCTCCGGATATCATCTTCATCTTCGAGCATAACCACGGCATTTGTTCCCTTACTAAATTCGGGCGGAAAACTCCAGCCCCTGCCAAGAAATGATCTGTTTGTTTCCATATGTTATCCTCCAATTAAAACGGTGGGGCATCCGGCTACGATAAGTCCGCCGTGTGCCGTTAAATCGCCCATACGGGCAGCCGGCATTCCGCCGATCAGTACTGTTGACGAACCCATGACAATGGAGTCGGGCGGCCCCGTACAGGTAGCCATATCGCCCACCCGGGCAGCCGGCATCCCGCCGATTAATACCGTGGGGTCGCCGGGAGGCAATACCGGCCCTCCCACATGGGGCACGGTACCTGTCACCATCGGGCAGGTGTGCATATCGGTTATTCGTGCGGCTGCTCCCATCTTAGTTTATTTGTACCAACGAACCTTTCAAAACAGCAATGGCGCTGGTCGAAACCTCGGCTCCGCCGGATCCTTCTGCCTTAAACTGAGCGCTGGCTTTCACCGTAACATTTATGCCTTCAATCGTAATATCTCCGCTTGATTTCAGGCTGATTCCGGCCGGGCTGTCGAGGGTGATCCCGTCCGCGTCCATCAACAGTTTATTTGAGTTCTCATCAATCAATTCAATCAGGCCGGCGTCGTCGTCGAGTGTCAATTTCTTTCCGGCCGGTGTTTCCAGCGTAGCCGACTTTTTTTCGTCGTTAAAAATGAATTTGATCCCGCTGCGGGTAGTAAAGCCCTTCTCGTGGTTATCGTCGCTGGCAGCAAGGGGCGCCGGTTTGGCGCTGCTGTTCATCATTCCCAATACAATGGCATCGTTTGGGTTTTCGTTAATGAAGCCAACAATCACTTCGTCGCCGATTTCGGGGCGGAAAAATGAACCGCGGTTTTCGCCGGCGTCGAGGGTGGCCACGCGCGACCAGATACCTTCGCCCTGATGATCGACCACGGGCAGGCGGACCAGGATGCGGTCCTCACCATCAGGGTCGTTTTCGAGCTGGGTGACAATTCCGATTTGCAGCCCGTTTACCGGAGCCATTAAGCCGGCGGCCGGCGTATCGGCAATAGCAACCGTTTCTGAAAACCAGTCGGGCTGTATTCCAAACTGGGCATCAATGGTCCAGTTTCCTTCCGTAATCTGGTGGCGAACGGCCGAAATATACACCTTCCCGTTAAACCGCTCACCCACGCCCTGCAGTTTCAGGACCGTGTCGGGTTTTACCGCCGGAATACCCTGGAACTTAAGGCGTCCACGGGTTTTTGCCAGTTGGTTAAACAGTGCCCTGGCGTTGGCCCATTCCTGCAATTCCACATCCGGGGTAGCGCCGCCGCTTTTAAAACCGAGTTTTTCCAAATTGACCACGGAAGCCAGGTCGCCGGGAGTCAGGTTCCCGTTCAGCGGCAGCGAAGGGCTGTCTGCCTCAATTTCGAGCCATTCCTGCCCCGACGCATTCCAGCCATACGAGCTCACCTGCTGAAACTGGTTCCGCGCATCCATTTCGGCGTCAAATTCCAGCAAGTTGGTACCGTAGCTTACCGTTTCAATTTCATCCTGATCATAACCCGGCTTTTTAACGGTTACTTTACCATCGTCAACCACCACAACTTTCCCGTTGGCCTGCGCCCTGACGACACAGAAATCCCAGTCGGATACCTGGTATTGCACCCGTTCTTTATGTTCTACGCTGGTTGCTTCCACCTCCTTTTCCAAACCATAAGTATCAATGATTTCTTCCAGGAGGTCACTGTCCCTGCTTTCGTGGAAATACTTACTTTTACGTCCAACGGTCAGCTTTACCGCTTTGTCCCGGCATTCAATAATTAACTGGGACTGGTTGGACCGGATCCGGAGGTTGTGTTTAATTACAATGCCTTTAAAAATGGTTTCTTCGTCGGAATGATAACCTGCCTTAATTTCAATCTCCTTCCCGGGAATCAATAAATCCTGGTTGCTCAACTCAAAGTCGCGGGCAGCCGGATCCCCGTCAATCAGGATAATCTTAGCCAGGGGCACACGGTTGATTTCCTTCTCCACGGTAATACCTGCAACGGAATACGACCGGGACAGTTCTTCTCCTTCAATCAGAATTTTATGTGTGATTAAATCGGCTGACTGCGCTGTATTTATGACTTCGGACTGGGGCATTTCATTTAAACTTTTTCGATAGGCGGAAAGAAGATCTGTTGTCCCACCTTCAGTTTTCTGAAATTGGAAATTTGATTCACTTTGGCTACTTCGAGGTAATATTTCGAATCGCCGTATATCCGGAAAGCCATCAAGGGGAGCGTATCTCCTTCCTGAACGGTACGGACATGGGTCAGGTCGGGCGAACTGTTGTTTTCGCGGGCAACCCGCAGGTCGTCCTCAACAAAACCTTTAAATTTCGCATTTGCCACCGCCCTCAGGGGAGTTCCGTCGGCTTTGAACAGTTTAAAGGTGATGTCCATTTCGGCGAGGGTCCCTTTGAACAGAAGCGTCCCCCAGGAGATAACCAGGTAGTTTGGCTTATGTTCGTCGCCGTTGTAATCGAAAATCACCTTTTTAAACTGCTCCACATCGTCGATGATGCCTCCGCCCTCGTCTTTAAACGTTTTATTGCCTTCACCTCCCGGCGAAGTGTAATCGACAAGCACGCCGGTACGATCAAAAACAAACTGAAGTTCAAGATCTTCGGGCAAGGCCTTATTGAAGCGGGGCGCCATGGCGCTGGTTCCGGAAGCCTGTTCCTCATTTTGTTCAATTTTATACTTGAACTTATAATTTTCAGGGTTCAACAGGGTCTTAAATTCCCCGTCGGCCACTTCATCCGAAAACCGTTCATCCCGAAAGGCTTTAATTCTCAATTTTATCAGTTCTCCGCTCATCTTACCTCTCCCTGTTTTTAGCCAATAGTTCCATCACCTGTTCCACACAAGCGGCAATCAGCTTGTCCTGCTCATTTGTTTTTGATTGTTCGGAACTTGCCGTTTGCGAACTTTCGTCGACGTTGATCCGGATATGCAGTTCTTTTATTTCAATAGGCATGTTACTTGATATTAAAATAATTGTATGCCAGTTCAATGGTTTCGATCACCATTTTGCTTTCTTCTGCATTAAAATCGGCCATGGCCCATTTCAGCGGATAGGCATGAACGACGTTCCAGGTCATCAGCGGTTCGTGTTCTTCATTCAACAAACTGATCGTAAGGTCGGTAGGCGAAATATTAAAATCTTCGAGCGCCTCCCGGCACCATTTTGCCAGGGAGGAATCGGTCAGCAGCCCACGCTTTAAAACCAGGTTGGGGAACTTTGTTCTGACAGGCAATTTGTGTTTGAACCGGTTTTCACCTCCTTCGGCAAATTCCTCGGTATCAAAATCGATCGTCAGACCGGATACCGATTGAAATTCGTACTCACTTTTCAGGTTGGTAAACTCCACTTTAAAGTGAAAGGCCAAAGGAGGATAATAATTGCTCATTGTCAGTCATTTTGAATGATCAGTCCTTCATGTACCAACTCCATCGACTCAATTGCCACTTCGTTTCCGTCGGCTTTTAAGTCGGTTGACTGGACCTTGACTGGCCAGGCATTTTTCACTTTCCAACTGATCACCGGCTCATGTTCCTCGTTCAGCAAACTGATGGTGATGTCGCGCCGTTCAATTGTATTCAGTTTCACGGTATTCCACCAGCTGTAATACTCGTTATCGCTGGCAAAGGTGCCGCGCTTAAGCGTGATGTTACTGAATTTCTGCAGGCCCGGCATTTTTACTTTTGAGTATTCCGGACTGGCGCCGTGGCGGTATTCCACAACTTCGGTTTCCACATCGAGACCGGAAACTTCGGTGAATCCAATTTTTGTTCCTCCCCATTCAACCTGGAAATGGAACTTGACCAATGGGTAATTTACAGCCATAATTGTATGATTTTTATGTTTCTAACAGATTAGGATTCCTGCATTTTGTGAGAAAATTTCAGGATGATAAACTCGGCCGGGCGGACGACTGCCATCCCGATTTCCACGTGCATGTAGCCATTCAGGATGTCTTGCGCTGTCATCGTTTGTCCGAGGCCCACGCGCACAAAAAATGCCTCTTCGGGTTTGGCTCCGGCCAATGCGCCCGCTCTCCACTGCAGAATCAGGAAATTCTCGATCATCGCCCTGATTTTCACCCAGGTATTGGCATCATTGGGCTCAAAAACAAATTGTGCTGTTGCTTTTTTGACCGACTCCTCCACCATATTGTAGAACCGGCGCACCGGAACATAACGCCACTCGTTATCATTTCCGGCCAGTGTACGGGCGCCCCAGATCAGGGTTCCTTTACCCGTGAAAGCCCTGATAGCGTTAACCGATTTACCGGCATCGGTATCAATATTCAGGCTTTCCTGATCTTCGTGGGTGATGTTTACCGTTGGTCCCTTCACCGCAGCCAGACTAACATTGGCAGGCGCTTTCCAGACTCCCCGTTCCCGGTCGACGGCAGCATAGCGGCCAACAACAGCCCCGCTGGGCGGCAATACCACACCTTGCTGCCTGATCGCGTCAACAATGCCCCTGTAAACCGGATCAACATCTTTGAGCGTTTCGGTACGGTTGGCCCGCACTGCTTTCAGCTCGGCATAGAATCCGTTAACAACCGCATTTAATTTTCCCAGTAAGATTTTGAAATAAGGGGCTGCATTCGCGGCTGTTGCCGTGGCGGTAAAAATGTCGTTTTTATCGGTTGCCGGTGCAGCGAAGGTCAGCGGGCTGAAATCGGCATCAAAGTCATCTGTCAGCAACGGATTGTCCCAGGTAGGAGACGGAGCTTCGCTGTTGGCCGACTGACTGAAATGGTTATAGTCGAACAGGATGCCCAGTAAACTGTTGAAGTTTGAGCCTGCAGCAATAAAGCGGGCATGGATACTTGCCGCCGAATTTTTATCGGAGGTATCGTTGTCGGAAAAGCTCAGGTCAAAAAAATCTTTGAAATAGGCATACAAATCTTCGGCAACGCCCACCAACGCGGGGCGATTGTTGATATCGCCGATGGTTGGAACGCTCAGCCCTGCTTGTGCAGCGATATCGGCATCGACAGAATCAATCGGTGCAACCACCGCGCTGTTAAACAATGCTTTAACGTCGGCAACAGGCGACCCTTCTTTTGTAAATGTTCCGCCTACAATCGCATCATAATCAATTCTGAACGACAAGGTTGTTTTCAACCAGGGATAATAGGCGGCGCCGTATTTCAGGTAATTCATGCCCACATTTTCCCTGAAATCGGCCACCGGATCGAGTGACGGGGTAATATCCTGCTCGCCGTTCACCAAATCCATCACGGCAAACCGGTCCTGCAACTTATTACATTGGCTGAGCATGGCAGCATGTACTTCGCCGGCCTCGGCCACCGAAAGATGCACCGCTTCGGGAATCACCAGCAAGGTGGGCAGATCTGCTTTTTCCAGTGAGTTAAGTCCCGCGAGCAATTCTTCCTTATCCACATCCGATTCGGAGGTATTGTATGCGCCGACAGAAACAATATAGCAGTCTCCTCCCCCATTGACATAAAACATCCGGACGGTATCATAAAGCAGGTTAACACTGTTCACATCGGCCGATTTGACCGAATTGTCGGCATTTAGTTCCACTTTAATTTCGGTGGGATCGGGAGCTCCTCCAAAATAAAACTCGTACTCGGGGAGCGAACCAATTTTCACCGGACGAATGATTCCTTCCGTATGAAAATCGACCCCATCTACCACCGCTGAAGCGGTATAGCCAATAAAGGCCGGGATTGCAGTTTCTACTTGCGCCACCGAGGGAGGGAATTTAGATATCTCCTCGATATAAACGCCTGGTGTTTTGTAAGATGTTGCCATAATCTTGTTCTTTAGTTTTACATGTATATTTCTGAATAAATTTTATTGGCGGAAGTATCCGGTTTTATCAGACGTACATCCGGATTGGGTAACTCCTTCCCGTCCTGTTCGATCGAAATAAATCCGGTAAGAGTCAGCGGCTGTTCGGTTTTGGTAATCAGTATCCGGTTGCCGCCATTTTCTTTCACCACATCATCTCCGGGTTTTACCGTTTGGTCCTGGTTGAAAATATACCGCCAGAATGTCTTTCTGTTTTCAAACAGCAGTTCAAAGGCGGGCTTTACTCCCTGAAGCTTCCCTTGTGCATCGGTCATATTGAGTGAACCGGCATCCGCCTTCATAAAAATCCGGATGAGGCCCAAAAGATTCTCTTTCTCCCGGCTGACCAGTTTCAGAAGTTCTGCCTTTTTACCGGCAGGGCTTAAATCAAACGAATGGTCAGCAATCAGGTGATCGCCCGATTTTCCAATCAGGGGGAATGTGCCGGCTTCGGTCGGCAACCTCCTGTTCGAGAAATACATCAGATTACCTGCCTGATCAAGGTCGAGATTGGTATAGTTGCGAAAACGCGGGTCATTCAGCTGAATCAGAAAAGTCAGGCTCAAATCATCGGCCAGCGGGATGAAGGGCGTGCCATCGTCGTCTGCCGCGAGCCGGGTCCAGATGGTAAAACCGGTGGCGCCAGGTTTAAAAACCAGTTGGTGCCCGTTTAACAACTGAGCTGTTTCCCGCGTCGGGTAAATACCGGTAAACGACCGGCTGTTGTATAAATCCAGCTGCTTATCCTGATCGGCCTGCCCCATGCTGACAAACAAGGTGTTTCCCTTATCCAGAAAAAAACGGTGCAACAGGTCGACTTTAAATAAGGGGAGGTATTTCACTGAAAATGTCATCATCCGATATCGTTTAATACACCACCAACATGCGTAATGACTCCCGAAGCTGACAATTTCCTGTCCCGTTCGAGCTGAACCAATTGAACCTTATACATCACCGAAGGAAGTTGCCGTCCGCCCAGAGTTCCCCATACGTAATTCAGTTTTTCAAAATCGGGTGTGTACAGCTCCACGATGAATTTGAAATAATCGAGCAGGTCAAAAGCGACATTGGTCCGGTTGTAAACCGTGTTGGCCGAAGTGAATACTTTTTTACCCTGAAAAAACTGAATCACTTTTGAGATACTGCGTAAAGCATTTTCATATTTATCAAAATTAGCTGTGATTAACAGGTAGAGGTTTAAATGCACAGGAGGATTTTTATACTCGGTTATCCCATCCTTTATTTTATTGTTAGGCATATTCTTCAGGGTGGCTTCCTCCTCCATGTTCAGGAGGGTAATCACCACCTTTTTGTCCAGGTTTGAGTTTCCGTTTCCGTTAGGATCCCAAAGAGCAATGTTGTCAAGTATCACAATTTTATCAAATCCCTCCTCCGTCAGATAATTGTCGAGCTGCTCCTTTAGTATCTGTAATGTTTCGTAAATCATTAATTGAATTTATTTAGTCTTATTCTAATTTATAATGAAAAACACAATTATCCTCATTCTAACCAATTGACGGATAGACTTCTTGTGTTTATTTAACATGACATAAAGTTACGACAAGCATTTATCAGATTCAATCCTCATTTTTGAGGATTTTTTCAAGCAGCCCGAAAACACGGATAACATGGATTCAAAATACGCCGGAAGCAATCGGCTCTTTCGGTCGTCCTGCGAAAACGCTTACGGATATATTTTCTTTTGCTTTCTTTTTATTTTATATATTTGCGATTCTAAAAATCAGATCAATGGTAAAAACCAATTATCAGGAAATTGAAGAAGCAATTGCTGAAATCAAACAAGGAAGAGTGGTCATTGTGACCGATGATGAGCAGAGGGAAAATGAAGGCGATTTTATTGCTGCGGCGGAACTGGTAACTCCTGAAATGGTCAACTTTATGGCAAAAGAAGGGCGGGGACTGATTTGTGCCGCCATTACCGAAGAGCGATGCCGGGAATTGGAACTGGGCCTGATGGTAACCTCAAACTCGGCGGTTAATACGACCAATTTCACCGTATCGGTTGATCTGATTGGAAATGGCTGTACCACCGGGATCTCAGTCCACGACCGGGCCAAAACCATCTGCGCACTGGTTGATCCGGCTACCCGGCCGGATGATTTGGGCCGACCGGGACATATTTTCCCGATCAAAGCGCATCCGGGCGGCATAAAAGCACGTCCGGGACATACCGAAGCTGCCGTTGAACTCGCCCGGCTGGCCGGTTTAAAACCTGCCGGCGTACTTGTCGAGATCATGAACCCCGACGGTTCGATGGCCAGGTATAACGATCTGGTTAGTTTAGCGGAAAAACTGGATTTAAAACTGATCACCATCAAACAACTCATTGCCTACCTGAGCGCAAAGAATAGTTGATAACCTAAAATTGGATATTTATGTTAGCACATCACCGCCGGGAAAAAATTCTTGAAATGATCCGTGAAGATGGTCACGCCAAGGTCCTTCAGTTGAGTAAAATTTTTAAAGTGACCGAAGTAACGATTCGCCAGGATTTGGAGAAACTCGAAAAGGATGGCTTTATTGAGCGGGAGCATGGCGGGGCTTATTTGAAAGATATCGGCCTGAACGTAAAAAACATCACGCTTCAGAACCAGGAAAAACTTGCTGAAAAAGCGATTATTGCCAAAAAAGCTGTCAGCCTGATCAATGACGGCGACACGATTATTCTGGATTCAGGATCCACAACAACCGAAATTGCCCGGCTGATCTCCGGATTCAAAAACCTGACGGTGATTACGAACTCGCTGAACATTGCCCTCATTCTGGGGGTCGACACGGAGATTAACCTCGTGGTCACCGGGGGCGAGTTCAAAGCGCCCACCCTTTCGCTCACCGGGCAAAAAGCCGCCGATTTTTTCGAAGGTCTTCATGTCGATAAATTGTTCCTGGCAACGGCCGGCATCACCCTGAAATCGGGTCTGACCTATCCGAGTATCAGCGATATCTGCGTGAAGCGGGCCATGATTGAGTCGGCCAATGTGGTTTACCTCGTTGCCGATTCCAGCAAAATCGGGAAAAGTTCGTTTGCCAGCCTGGGCGCCCTTTCGCTGATCGACTATCTGATTACGGATTCCAACCTCCAACAGGAAGAAATTGATCTGCTCCAAAAGAACGACATCAAACTGATTATCGCTTAAACAGTTCTTCAGAATTCACTGGTCACTGGTCATTGGTCATTGGTCATTGGTCATTGGTTAATTGGGTACTGCCTGCAAACTTGAGTCCACTCCGAAAAGTCTGAGTTCATCGATTTTTAACTTTTTTACCCCTGATCCGGCAATTGCCGGAGAACCTACTGAAAATCAATAAACTCTTCAAAGTCCCCTTCAGGGGATTTAGGGGTAAAAAGACTTTATAGAGTGGACTTGGAATTTGGAATTTGGAATTTGGAATTTGGAACTTGAAACTTGAAACTTGAAACTTGGAACAAAAAGCACCTGAGTAGAACTGCAACTGAATACTGCAACTTTCCCCGCCTTCTCCTGAAAAACGAAAAAAATTCATTCTCTGTTTGTTTTCGATTATTTTCTTTTATTTTTGTTTTCTCAAAGTTCATACAACCGGGTGTCCGAATATCCCGGCAATAATTAAATGTTGAACGGCAACTTATAATCTGTTAACAGCTATGAGCAGCTCCGGAAAATACATCCTGGCAATCGATCAAAGCACCTCGGCGACAAAGGCTATTCTGTTTAACCGGCAGGGAAAACCGGAATGCCGGACCACGGTTCCTCACCAACAATATTATCCGGAAGCCGGATTCACGGAACACGATCCGGTCGAGATATTTGAAAATACCCTGATGGCCATCGGTGATCTGTTCGAAAAAATGAAAATAAACGAAAATGACCTGAACGGTATGGCCATCACCAATCAACGCGAAACAGCAATGATCTGGGATAAAAACACGGGGAAACCGGTTTGCAATGCGGCCGTCTGGCAGTGCCTGCGTGGGGCAGCCTATTGCGCCGAACTCAAACAAAACGGATACAGCGGGTTGATCCGCCAAAAAACCGGCCTGGTGATTGATCCGTATTTCTCGGCCGCCAAGCTGCACTGGATCATGAAAAATACGCCCGGGCTGGATGAAAAAGCGGAAAAGGGAGATTTGCTGTTGGGAACCATGGATTCGTGGCTTTTATGGAAACTGACCAGGGGAGCCATTCATGCCACGGATTATTCGAATGCCTGCCGTACCATGCTGTTTAATATCCACAGCCTGCAATGGGACGAGGAACTCATCGCCCTGTTTGGTTTAAATAAAACCATGTTCCCCGAGGTCCGGGCCAGTAACGGGATTTTTGGTTATACCCACCCGGATGTCGTGTTTGGCAAACCGGTTCCGATTGCCGGATTAATGGGCGATTCACATGCCGCTTTGTTCGGGCAGAACTGCTTGACCGCCGGCATGGCCAAAGCCACCTACGGCACAGGCTCGTCGATCATGATGAACATTGGCACGGAGCCATTGGATGCGCCTGAAGGATTGGTCACATCGGTGGGCTACGGGCTGGATAAAGAAATCCATTACGTGTTTGAAGGCAACATTCACTGTACCGGCGATACCATTAACTGGCTGAAAAACGAGGTTCAGCTGATTGCCGATGCCTCCGAAACCGAAGTTTTAGCCACATCGGTCGACCATAACAACGGTGTTTACCTGGTGCCGGCCTTTGTCGGCCTGGGCGCTCCGTATTGGGATAACCAGGCCCGGGCCTGCCTGTCGGGTATGCCGCGCAACACCACCAAAGCCCACATTGTGCGGGCGGCATTGGAAAGTATTGCTTACCAGGTGAAAGACCTGATCAGCCTGATGGAAGAAAAAGGCGGCATTCAACTGACGGAACTACGCGTTGATGGGGGACCAAGCCGGAATGATTTTCTGATGCACTTTCAATCCGACATGCTCGACCGGAATGTAGCCCGTTCGGAACTTGAAGAAGTTTCGGCGCTTGGCGCAAGTTTTATGGCCGGAATGGCCACCGGCTTTTGGAAAGATCTGAATGAAATAAAAACGCTGAGAGAAGCGGGCCATCTCTTTCAACCCCGGATGGACGACGCCGTACGGACACAACTTTACGCCGGTTGGCAACGGGCGGTAGAACGGGCGCGCTTGCGGTGAATGACCAAGAACAAAGAACAAAGAACAAAGAACCGAGAACCAATGACTAATGACTAATGACCAGAAAATTCAATAACGAACACACAATAATAACCATGAAGCTGAAAAAACAAACATTTGGTGTCATTATTGCCACGCGCAATATTTTCAATTTCAAACTGGCCGTTGATGCCCGTAAAAAGGTGCTGCAGAAACTCGAAAGCATGGGCTTTGGCTATGTCATTCTACCTGAGGAAGAAACGCCAACCGGAAACATCGAAGGCTATGTTGATGCGGTAAAATGTGCCGCCCTGTTCAAGAAAAACGCCGACGTGATTGACGGGATCCTGGTGGTGCTGCCCAACTTCGGCGACGAGTTGGGCGTGGTTAACTCCATCAAAATGTCAGGTTTGAACGTACCGGTACTGGTGCAGGCCTGCGATGACGACAACAATAAAGTAGACGTAAAAAGCCGCCGCGATGCCTTTTGCGGAAAACTTTCGGTTTGCAATAACTTTTACCAGTACGGGGTTAAATTTACCGATACCATTTACCACACATACAGCCTCGACAGCGAAGAATTTACCAAGGACCTGCTCAAATTTGCCGGCGTTTGCCGCGTTGTAAAAGGCCTGCGCAACCTGCGCGTAGGCGCCATCGGCACCCGCCCCATCGGGTTCCAAACCATGCGTTTCAGCGAAAAGCTGCTGCAAAAATACGGTATCACCGTGGTTCCGGTCGACATGTCTGAAATTATTGCCGCCGCCAACAGGATTGGCGAGAACGACCCGGCTGTAACCCAAAAAGTGGAGGCCATTCAGGCTTACGGCGCCTGCGGCATTGCAAGCAAAGGCAAAATTGCCAAACAAGCCCGTTTTGGACTGGCAGTTGAAAACTGGATCAACGAAAACGACATCGATATTTCGGCACTGCAATGCTGGGAATCGATCGAGAAAAACTACGGCTGCGCCGCCTGTGTGACCATGAGTATGATGGGCGAAAAGCTGATGCCCTCGGCCTGTGAAGTGGATGTAGCCGGCACCATCTCGATGTATGCGCTGGCGCTGGCCGCCCAAACGCCATCAGCCATCCTCGACTGGAACAACAACTTTGCCGAAGACCGTAACAAGGTAGTGTGTACGCACTGCAGCAACTATCCGAAGTCCTTCTTTCAAAACGAAATTGAAATTGGCAGCCTGGATGTATTGGGAACGGTGCTTGGAAGCGAAGACACGTTTGGCGCAGTAAAAGGAAAAGTAGCCGCAGGTGATATGACTTACTTCCGCATTTCAACTGACGACAACAAAGGATTGATCAAATCGTACCTGGGCGAAGGAACCATGACCGACGATCCGTATGGCATGGACGGTGGTATTGCCGTTTGCGAAATCCCCAACCTGCAACACCTGATGAAATACATGTGTAAAAACGGCTTTGAACACCACGTGGCAATGGTTCGCGGGCAGGTTGCCGGCATTCTGGAAGAAGCCATCGGCAACTACCTGGGCTGGGAGGTTTATAAACACGAATGAGAACAGATTCAAGACACAAGTATCAAGAAACGGGAAACAGAATTGAGAATACACCGATGAAAGAAAAGAGGCGTCATTATTTGAAGTTCAAAATCCGGCAGCGTTCGCGGGGCCGCATTGATGGATACTTGTGTCTTACTACTTGATACCAAAATTCAAAAAAAATGAAAAGATATACCGATCAGGAGTTACAGCTAAAATCGGTGGCTTACCGAAAAGCGCTTCTGAAATACATTAAGCTGGCGAATGCCGGGCATACCGGCGGAAGCCTTTCCTGTACC
The DNA here is from genome assembly GCF_049347105.1 of Gaoshiqia hydrogeniformans. Taxonomy (GTDB): domain Bacteria; phylum Bacteroidota; class Bacteroidia; order Bacteroidales; family Prolixibacteraceae; genus Gaoshiqia; species Gaoshiqia hydrogeniformans. The sequence goes on along the minus strand of NZ_CP186334.1, from coordinate 3,619,627 downwards.
GACATTCTGAACGTGCTGTACAACGACGTGATGAATGTTTCGCCCGGCAACTTTGCCGACCCCAACCGCGACCGGTACATCCAAAGCAAGGGGCACTCGGTGGAAGCTCTGTATGTGGTGCTGGCCGACCAGGGCTTCTTCCCCGAAAGCGACCTGGAAACCCTGTGCAAATACCAATCAAAATATGTAGGTCATCCCACACGGAAAGTGAATGGCATCGAGTTCAATACCGGAGCATTGGGGCACGGGTTGCCCATCAGCGCAGGCATTGCCCTGGCTGCCAAAAAAGATAAAGCCCCGTACCGGGTTTTCACCCTGCTGGGCGACGGCGAACTGGCAGAAGGCTCAAACTGGGAGGCAGCCATGATGGCAGCCCACTACAAATTAGATAACCTGGTTGCCATACTCGATCATAACACCCTGCAAATCACCGGGAGAAACAAAGAAGTATGCAGTCCCTACCCGATTGATGAGAAGTTCAGGGCTTTTGGCTGGGAGGTGGTTTCGGTGGACGGAAATAACATCAGCGAATTGCGTCAAACACTGAACCAGCTTCCCCGAACCGAAGGCAAACCTACCTTTATCATCGCCAACACGGTAAAAGGCAAGGGAGTCAGCTTTATGGAAGACGTAAAAAAATGGCACCACGGCGTCCCTTCGGATGAGCAATACCAGATTGCCATGTCTGAACTGAAACAGTTGGAAAACGAATTACGACAATAGCACACGAACATGATGACACAAAATAAATTGGAAACCGGCAAGGCAAATCTCGACGAATTTTCTGCCACCCTGATTGAGCTGGCTACCAAAAACAAAAATATACTGGCCGTTACCAGCGACTCCCGGGGATCGGGCAAATTAACCCCCTTTGCCGAAAAATTGCCCGACCAGCTAGTTGAAGTTGGCATCGCCGAACAAAACCTGGTGGGTGTAGCCGCCGGACTGGCATCAACCGGCAAGACGGTATTTGCCGTATCGCCGGCCTGTTTCCTGGCTACCCGCTCGCTGGAACAGATTAAAAATGATGTGGCTTACTCCAACCAGCCGGTCACCCTGGTCGGTATCAGCGCCGGAGTCAGCTATGGCGCGCTGGGTTCCACGCACCATTCGCTGCACGATGTCGCCGCCCTGCGCGCCATCAACAACATCAGCATCGTAGTACCAGCCGACAATTTTGAAACCCGCGAAGCGATCAAAGCTGCAGCCAAATCAACAAAACCCATCTTCCTGAAATTTGGAAAAAAAGCCATGCCCTGCCTTCCGCGCTTAGACCCCACCTTCGAAATCGGGAAAGCCTCCGTCATTTGCAAAGGAAACGACCTGGCCTTTATCGCTTGCGGCGAAACCGTAGCCCCGGCTTATGAGGCCGCCCGGCTGCTGGAAGAAAAAGGAATCAGCGCCGAAGTGGTCAGCATGCACACCATTAACCCGCTCGACACAGAAACAATTTTGCGAATAGCCGGCAAATGCAAAGCCATCGTTACCGTTGAAGAACACAGCGTACACGGCGGTTTGGGCGAAGCCTGCGCCGCAGTACTGATGCAAAACGGAAAGGCCCTTCCGTTTAAAATCGTCGGCATTCCCGATGAAGATACCGTCACCGGCTCGCAGCCTGAAATATTCAACCATTACGGCATTTCCGGCGAAGGGTTAAAAGAAACTGCACTGAAGCTTCTGCCATGAGCTGCTCTTTGATTTCAGGTTGAAATAAAAATTTCAGGCTGAAAATCTTAACCATACTGTCACTTTCACGGCATTTGAGTGCCAGGCTGAAATCAGACAGTTTTTTTGTCAATTTTTAATCGCCGTATCATAAACCAAGCTAATCTATAACATGAAAATCAGATTCGCAATCTTGTTCGTCCTATTCATTTCGGTCAGTTGTACCGCCCCAAGACAGAAGCCATACATTGGCCTTTACCGGACTTTTGAAACGCAACTGCAAAACGACAAACCCTACGGTAACAAATTCACCGATGTGGAGCTCAGTTGCGATTTTACATCGCCATCGGGTAAAACAACGCGGTTCATCGGTTTTTTTGATGGCGACGGTCAGGGTGGAGGCGATAAAATAAGCGGCAACATATGGAAAATCCGTTTTATACCCGACGAAACGGGAGAATGGAACTACCGGTGGAGCTGGAACGACGGTACCGCCGGCGGCAGTTCTTCCTTTTTCTGTGATACCGTTGACGCCGGAAAAGGGATACTGCGCCCTTTCGGCAAAAACCCGCGCTGGCTGGCCTACAACGGCGTTGAACCGGTTTGGCTGAAATCGTATTACGAGAGTGGTCATGGCTCCATCGCCCAAGCTTTCTCCTGGATCGCGGAAAATGTTTATCAACCCATGATCGACCGGGGTTACAACCATTTCCAGGTGAACTGGCTGTTGTCGCTTTGCTGCTTCACCCAGATTTACCACGACGGTCCTGCTCCTTCGACCCGGGACCTGACCTTATACACCGAAGGCGATGCATCGGGAACCATGCGCCTTGACGTTTGGCGAATGATGGAACAACACGTTTCGTGGTTGAACGACCAAAACATTGGATTGCATTTGTTTTTGGGCTTCGATGGCAGTAAAAACGACGGTCCGGCCTGGACGAAACTAAGCGAAAAAGAAAAAGATTTTTTGGTTCGCTACACCGTTGCCCGGCTGGCTCCCTACGCCAATATTGCCGGATGGGGTTTTGTATGGGAAGTGCCGGGCAACCGGGAAGATTCAGAATTGGGCTGGGCCCGGCTGGTTCAGCAGTACGACGTGTTTGACCACCTGCGTACCTACGAAGATGAACATCCGGTAGAAAATGAATATCACCGCCCCGAATATAATTTTGCAGCCATTGAAAACCATTCGATCGTTTCGACCGACCGCGACACCGACCGACCGCACTGGCGCGAACCCTGGACACATCACGAGGCTTGTTTGGCAGCTTATGTGCCCGGAAAGCCGGTTTATATGATTGAAGGCAACGCCCTGTGGCGACGTTTCTGGCAACAGCGTACCAAAGCCACCCTCGACGACCTGCGCCAATCGGCCTGGGCCTGTGCCACAGCAGGGGCTTCGTTTAACTGGTGCGGCCATGCCGGCGAAGACTCGCTAAGGGCTTTCGGCCCTGAAGGACTGCCCTTTTTCGGCGATGAAAATCCATACGCTGTCTCAGCGCGCGAAATGGATATCCTGGCGGACGTAATGAACCGGGAACTCACGTTTTACACCATGAATCCATCCGACAGTTTACTTTCTGAACAGGATATGAAGAAAGTCTGGTGTTTAAGTGAGGCAGGGAAACAGTTTCTTGTGTTTTCGTGCAACGGCGATTCATTTAGTTTACAAGTGGATGAAGGAAAATACAGTCACAATGAATGGATTGATGCAAAAAACGGGGCTAAAAAAACGATTGAGCCATTCATTGCCGAAAGTCAGCAAACGTTCCGTTTTGTACCACCTGATCAATCAACAGACTGGATATTGCTGATCCGAAATTAGCTTGTCCTGTCAAACCGGAATCGATCACTAAATCAATTCAAACGGATCAAATGAAAATCAATCAACTTCAACACAAAAAAGCGTTGTATATTCTGCTAATCGCTTTGGGAGTGTGCGGCTGCAACCCGTTCAGTAAAAAAGATCAGACCAAAAAGATAGCGGTTGTCATTTCCACCCTAAACAACCCGTGGTTTGTTGTCTTGGGCGAATCAGCTGCTCAACGGGCACGCGAATTGGGTTATACTGCCCATCTGTTCGACTCTCAAAACAATTCGGCTAAAGAAGCCGAACACTTCGACAATATTATCGCCATGGGCTATGACGCGATCCTGTTCAACCCAACCGATGCTGATGGTTCAGTTCTGAACGTCCAACGAGCCAAAACTGCCGGAATACCAACCTTCTGCATGGACCGCGAGATCAACTCACGTGATGCAGCCGCCTCGCAATTGCTCTCCGACAATTTTACCGGCTGTGTCAAACTGGGCGAGTATTTTGTCAAACAAATGAATCAAAAAGGCAACTACGTCGAAATTCTCGGCCTGGTGGGCGATAACAACACCTGGAACCGCTCCAACGGCTTTCACAGCGTGGTCGACGAATTTCCTGAACTGTTGATGGTGGCGCAGCAAAGCGCCGACTTCGACCGCAACAAGTCCATGGATGTGATGGAAACCATCATGCAAGCCAATCCTGAAATTGATGCCGTATTTTGCGGGAACGACGCCATGGCGCTGGGCGCTTACCAGGCCGTACTGGCCGCCGGAAAAGCCAACCGGGTTAAAGTATTCGGGTTCGATGGTTCAGCCGACGCTATCCGCGCCATTGCTGACGGAAAAATAGCAGCCACAGTGATGCAGTTTCCGGTATTGATGGCCCGTAAATCGGCCGATTTGGCCGATCAATACATCAACGGACGGGCCAATTTTGACCACAAAATGCCGGTTGAGGTCGAACTGGTTACCCCCGATAATGTTTTGAAATACCTGACCAACAAGTAGCAAATCATGAAAAAAAAACTGCTCCGCTACTTTTCCGTAGCTTTAGCCATCCTGCTCACCGTATTTCTCTCGGTGAACATCCGGAACCTTCAGGAATACAAAGCCAGTACAGGCAGCGCAGCTTTTAACGCCACGGAGTTTGCCAACGTGTTTTGGACTGAAAACCTGCCGCAAAGTATTGAAAAAGCGCCCGAAGCAACAGAACTCATCCGGCTGCTGGATGAAAATCCGGACCAGGCATTTAAACAATACGGCAGAAAATTAGGCCTTTCCAGGACCTGCTATTTCATGCTCAGGGGAAGCGGAACCGTTTGGTCGGTTGACGACGAACACCTGACCGTTTTACTGAACAACCGGGATACCATCCGACTGGCCACGGCTTTCATCTTTGGGAATGCCATCCGGGATGGCTCCGGACAAGTGGATATTAACCAGTTCATCAACATGACCGATTTTAATAAGGTATCGGTCGCCATCAACAAACTGGTTAAGGAGAAAATCGTTTCGCGCCTGAAAAGGCTGGCTGAAACAGGCAAACAAATAGAATTCGCCGGAGTTGCTGAACTCAGGGAGGATCAAGCCATTCCGGGATCATTTACGATTATTCCTGTTAAAGCAATGATTTCTGATGGAAAAACAGAATAGTATACAAACGCCGGTTCTGGAAGTCAGAAAGGTATCCAAGGATTTTTCGGGTGTTTATGCCCTGCAAAACGTCGATCTCGACATATTTTCCGGCGAGGTAACAGCCATCATTGGTGAAAACGGCGCCGGAAAATCAACTTTGATGAAAATTATTTCGGGCGTTTACCCCGATTATGAAGGCGACGTATTTCTGAACGGCCAAAAAGTGAACTTCAAAAATCCGAAAGAAGCCGGCGAGCAGGGCGTTGTCATCATCCACCAGGAATTGAACCTGATCCCCCACCTCAGCATCTCCGAAAACCTGTTTCTGGGGAATGAAAAAACCAATCGTCTGGGCCTGCTGGATTACCCGGGCATGCACCAGGAGGCCAGGGAGCTTCTCCTCCGTCTCCACATGGATGTCCATCCTTCAACCCGGATCAACCAGTTGCGGGTGGGACAGCAACAGTTGGTAGAAATTGCCAAAGCCTTGCTGCTGGAGTCCAAGGTGTTGATCATGGATGAGCCTACCTCGGCCATCAGCGACCAGGAAGTTGAGCTGCTGTTTAAAATTATCAACGAGCTGCGGGAAAAAGGTGTTGCCATTGTTTACATCTCACACAAGCTGAATGAGTTGTTCGAAATAGCCGATCGCTATTTCGTATTGCGCGACGGGCAAAGTATGGGTTCCGGCAGTATGAAGGACACCACACACGATCAGTTAATCCGCCTAATGGTGGGGCGCGACCTGAAAGACAGCTTTAAAAAAGAGCATACTACTGGCGCCAAAGAAATCCTGCGGGTTGAAAATCTGATGTTTCGAAATCCCGGAAACAAGAACGATTACCTGGTTAATGATGTCAGTTTTTCACTTCACGAGGGTGAAGTTTTGGGTATTTGCGGGTTAATGGGCGCAGGACGGACCGAAGTGCTCGAAGCAATTTTCGGACTGCATCCGCAGTATGTCAGCGGAAAAATTTTTGTGGAAGGGGTCAGGAAAAATATACGAAATGTAAGCGATGCCATTGCAGCCGGCATTGCCCTGGTGCCTGAAGACCGCAAGTTACAAGGCCTTATCCTGAATATGACTGTGCCCCAAAATATCAGTTTGGCCAGTCTCGAAAAAATGACTACGTTCAACTTCATCAACAAAACGAAAGAGGCCGAACTGAGCAGCTATTTCCCAAAAAAGCTAAACACGAAAGTTTCTTCACCGCAAATGCCGGTTGAGCAACTCAGCGGCGGAAACCAGCAAAAGGTAGTTATTTCTAAATGGTTAGCCACCCACCCCAAAGTGCTGTTGCTCGACGAACCCACCCGGGGAATCGATGTCGGAGCCAAAAGTGAAATCTACCGGCTCATCAGCGAACTGGCAGCCCAAGGGATGGGAATTCTGTTCGTATCATCGGAACTACCGGAGATTTTAGCTATTTCGGATAACATTCTGGTTATGTCCGAATCAAAACTGACAGCCAAACTAAGCAGGGCGGAAGCTACGGAAGAAATTATCATGAAAGCGGCCTTACGCGAAAAAGAATAAATCAACTCTTATGAATACGACAACCTTAAAGCATAAGCTGATCAAATTTCAATCCATCATCGCTCTGGTTATCATGTGCGTGGTACTCAGTTTCTTGTCCGACCGTTTCCTGACTACCGAAAACTCCTGGAATGTGATGCGGCAAATCTCGGTCAACGTAATCATTTCCGTGGGGATGACCCTGGTCATATTAACCGGCGGCATTGATCTCTCGGTTGGCTCCATCCTGGCCTTAGCCGGCGCTGTTACGGCAGGCATGCTGAAATTTGGCGCCGAACTGACCGACCTGAACCTGTACATTGGGTTCACCCTGTTGGGCGCATTGGTCGGCGGCACGCTGGTTGGAACATTGCTTGGCTGGTTTAACGGCTTCACCATCACCCGCTTTAAAGTTCCGCCCTTTGTAGCCACGTTGGCGATGCTCACCATTGCCCGCGGGCTCACCATGCTGTGGACCGGCGGGTTTCCGATTACAGGACTCGCCAATAATATGGCCTTTATTGGCACCGGCTGGTTTATGGGCATTCCCATGCCGGTATGGATTTCGGCAGTCATCGTATTGGCAGCCGTTGTTTTAACCCGACAAACCAAGCTGGGAAGGCATATCTACGCGGTTGGCGGCAACGAAACTGCAGCCAAACTTTCCGGGTTGAAGATCAAAAAAATTAAAATCATTGTTTACTCCATAGCCGGTGCGCTTGCCGGAATTGGCGGCATTATTGTCACTTCCAGGCTGGACTCGGCTCAACCCAATGCCGGTTTTGGCTTCGAGCTTGATTCTATTGCCGCAGTGGTTATCGGGGGTACTTCCCTCTCCGGCGGCAAAGGAACCATCCTGGGAACCGTGCAGGGAGCGCTGATCATCGGCATTCTGAACAATGGCCTCGTACTGATGAATGTCTCTCCGTTCTGGCAACAAGTCATCAAAGGCTTTGTTATCTTACTGGCAGTTGTCATTGAGAAACTGAATGCAAAAGAAGAATAGCTGTTTTTAAACCTCTTAAATCAAACGAAACATCTCGTTATTTTTTCATCTATCTCGTTATTTTTGTTTGAACCAACAACCAAATGACCGATGTCAGAAACAACGGATTTGAAGCAGATTTTGGCTGACATGGCAAACGATGATAAACTTGCCTTTGACCGCCTGTACGGTTTGTATTATTCCAGGCTGTATGCTTATTCCAAAATGTTTTTGAAAATGGATGACGGGATCGAGGATATCCTTCAGGAAGTATTTGTTAAGGTCTGGATGAACCGCCGGAACATCAGAAAGGTGGAGACTTACAATGCTTTCCTTTATACCATCACAAAAAATACGCTCCTGAACGAAATCCGTTCGCGCCTGAAATCGGAGGAGTTTAAAGTCAAACATTTCTGTAATTCCGTTCAAGCCGGGTTCATGACGCAAAACGATGTTGAATATGCCGATATGAAAAACAAGGTTGATGAATTCATCCTTCAGTTGCCGGAAAAAAGGCGCCAGATCTACCTGATGAGCAGAGAAGAGGGAAAAACAAATCCTGAAATTGCGGCAGAACTTGGAATTTCTGTTAAAACCGTGGAAGATCATATGACCCATTCGCTGAAGTTTTTAAAAGAAAAGTTATTACAACTCGGACTTGCTTTCGCGCTTTTCTACCAATTATTTTTATAATTTTTTTCTTCCCGGCAGGGGTAAGCAGTCCGTTTGGTGTATCATGAATAAGACTGACTCAAATGGAAGAAATTTTCAAGAAATATTCGAACAGCGCCTGTACTCCTGAAGAATATCTGGTTTTGGTGGAATACCTTAGAAATTCGGGGAACAACACCGATATCGACCGCCTGATGAAAGAAGCCTGGAACAATATGAAACACCAAAGCGGGAAAACTCCAGATGCCGGACTGCTGGGGCGGATCCATCACCAAATTGCACTGACCGAGAACAAACGACCGGGAAAAACAATCCGGTTCTACCAGATCAGCTTTCGTGTTGCATCCGTTGTTATCATCGGATTATTGATCACATTGGCGTTTTTCTACCAATCGGTACAATCTCCTGATTCGGAATTTGCCCTGCACTTTTCCACCCCTGCCGGAGCAAAAGCGAACTTTGAACTGCCCGACGGGTCTATCGTTTCGCTAAATTCAGGAAGCGAAATGTCCTACTCCGCGAATTTCAAAAAGAACAGAAACGTTCAATTAAAGGGTGAAGCCTATTTTGAGGTTAAAAAGAACAAAGGGACCTTCAGCGTAACAACAGCATACGGAAACATCCTTGTGTTAGGCACCGGTTTCAACGTGAAGGCTTACGCGGATGATCAATTCGTGACTACCCTGGAGCACGGTTCACTGGAAATAAGCACCGCAACAGGAAAAGAAATCTTGAAACCGGGCAGCCAGGCATTTCTCGATGAGAAAAATCAATTGCAGGTAAAGTCGGTTGATGTCAGGGATTTTGTTTCCTGGAAAGATGGCAAACTTATTTTCGTGCGGCAACCGCTGGACGAGGTTCTGAAAATGCTTGAACGCTGGTACAATGTAAATATTGAAATGGATTTGAAAGAAGCAAAGAATCTCTGGTTTACCGGAACAATTGAAATGGAAACCATTTCAGAAGTACTTGAAATAATCGGACAAACGTTGCCGATTGAATACTCATTTGACAAAAGAAGAAGAACCATTAAAATAAATGCGAAACAAATGATGACAAAAAAATGAAAGGACGGAAGTTGGCGCTTCCATCCCTTCAGGAAATTTGATTTAAGATCTCTAGTATTAAACCAAAAGGTAAATTTATGAAAAAAAAACGGCTTGATCGTGGCCTCTGGTCACGGCATCATCAATTTTTGAGAAAGATGAAACTAACTATCTTACTACTTTTTGCGGGAATGATTGCCGGTTTAGCTTCTGAAGCCTATTCCCAAACAACCAGGTTAGACTTGGTCTTCAAAGATTTAACTATTGAAAGCGCCCTTAAATCAATTGAAGAACAAACGGAATTCCGCTTTTTTTACAACGGAAAGATCGACGTTGACCGAAAGATTGACCTCCATTTCGAGCAAAAATCTATTGCCGAAATATTGGATGCCATCTTTAAAAATACCGATGTAAAACATAATATCGACGGGCGAATTATTGTACTTTCCAATGAAGATATTGCCCTCATCGGGAGCAGTTCCCAGCTTGCGCAGCCAACCGCAATAACCGGGACAGTGACCGACAATAACAACGCGCCAATCCCCGGAGTAACGATTATGGTAAAAGGAACCTCGAAAGGAACCATCACCGATGGATCGGGTAATTATCTAATCAACGCGAAAACCGGCGACGTGCTGGTCTTTTCGTTCGTAGGGATGAAATCGCAGGAGGTAGCGGTAACCAAACCGGTTATTAATATCATGCTAGACGAGGAGTCCATTGGTTTGGACGAGGTGGTGGCGATTGGCTACGGCAGCATGGTCAGGCGGGAACTTACCGGGTCTGTTGGATCGGTTTCAGGAGTAGCATTGGAACGAATTCCGGTGGCTTCTGCGGCAGAAGCGTTGCAAGGGAAAGTCGCCGGCGTACAGGTAACAACGATCGATGGAGCGCCTGGCTCGGAAGTAAACATTCGTATTCGAGGCGGCACATCGGTAACACAGAGTAACTCCCCGCTTTTTATTGTTGACGGATTTCCCGCCGACAACATTAACGACATTCCCCCAACGGATATCCAATCAATCGATATTCTGAAAGACGCCTCTCTAACAGCAATTTACGGAGCAAGAGGGGGTAACGGAGTAGTCATCGTAACAACCAAATCGGCCCGGGTTGGCAAATTAACAGTTAATTTCAACCACACCAGCCAGGTAAGAACGCTCGCGCGTAAAATTGAGTTAATGAACCCGTATGAATTTATCAAAATTCAATACGATGCCGTGGTAACCAACAATACGCGCCGTCAGCAATTCCGGGGTAACTTTGGTAACCCCGCCGATTTCAGCCTGTATAAACGATTTAAAGGAAACGACTGGCAAGACGAGATTCTGGGAGGAAACCCCATGAGCTACATGTACAACATGACGATTGGCGGCGGCACGCAGGGATTGAGATTCAATACCAGTATCACCCATAACGATGAAAGAGGTGTACTCATTGGGTCCGGCGTAATCCGAACCAACGTCAACACCAAAATTAATGCTGATATTTCAAAAAAAGTGAAAGTGCTGATCAATCCGCGATTCAATTACCGCCAGGACCGGGGAGCCGGCGCTGATGCAGTAGGCAGCGGCGGGATCATCGATGTGTTACGCTACCGGCCGACAAATGGTCTTCGCGACTTTTCATACCTTCCTCCCGAAGACATTGATCCGGAAGAAGAACGCTACTTTCAATACACCAACCCGAAAGGGGATATCAATCAGAACTACCTGAGAGGGAACAGGTACGAATTCACCAATCAGGCGTTAATCGAATGGAATGTTATTCCGGGCCTGATTTTTCGTACGGAGGGTTCGCAATACATGGCTTTTTACTACACCGACCGCTTTTGGGGCGACTTAACCTCAACAGCGAGAAATAATAACAGTTTGCCTGTAGCCGAGCTGGTCAGCCAAAGACGTAACCGATACGGATGGACCAACACGCTGAACTATAACTTATCACAAAACAATCACAATTATTCATTCCTGCTTGGACAGGAAATTCAAAGTTCAGTGCAATTTGCATCGACCAATTCGGCCCGTTACTTTCCAAAAGAAATCGAACCGGAAATTGCCATCCGGAATATGGGTTTGGGAACACCCTGGAAAGTGACCTCGTCAATTTCGTCACCCGAACGGGCAGCTTCGTTCTTCGGACAAGCAAACTACAACTACGCTCAAAAATATCTTCTCTCGGCCACTTTCCGCGCCGACGCCTCAACCAAATTTGCGCCGGGTAATCAATGGGGCTATTTCCCTGCTATTTCGGGAGCCTGGATCCTCTCGAAAGAAAATTTTATGGCTGATCAAAACCTGTTCTCGCTGCTCAAGCTGCGGGTGGCTATCGGTAAAGCAGGGAATAACCGGATTACCGACGATATGTGGCGTTATCAGTACGTTGTTAGCACCAGCGGGGGACCAGGCTGGGGCGAAATCAACGAAAACGGATACGAATACTATGTCAATTCAGGCGGGAGTACCTTCCCTAACCCAAAAATTAAATGGGAAACAACCCTTACCCGCAACTTCGCTTTCGACATTGGGATGTTTAAAGACCGGCTGACCATTACCCCCGAAGTATACTGGAACACCACATCGGACTTACTTTACGAAAGTAATATCCCATCTACCTCGGGATACGCCCGCCAAATGCAAAACATCGGTCAGGTTACCAACCGGGGCTTCGACCTGACGGTTGACGCCCGGATTATTGAAAGCCAGAACGCTTACCTGAACGCCAACTTCACTTTCGGAGCAAACAAAACACGCATCGATAAACTAAACGGCACCGAAGATGTGATCTGGACGACATCAAAGCGCTGGAGTTCGTCTGATTTTGACTATTGCCTGAAAGTCGGCGACCAACTCGGCCTGATTTATGGCTATGTGTACGATGGCATCTACCGTTTTAATGAATTTGAGATGACTTCCGGCTACTCTTATGTCGCTCTTCCTGAGACAGTAAATAACGACGCCCTGTTTGGCACAGCGCCGGGAAGACCAAAATTCAAAAACTTTGTCGATGGTGTTGATGGCGCGAGTGACATCAACATTGTCAACGAAAACGACAAGGTGGTCATTGGGAATACAAACCCCAAATTCAGCGGGGGCTTCGGTTTATCAGCCGGCTGGCAGAATTTCGATTTTTCTGCCAACTTCAACTTTATCTATGGGTTTGATGTGAACAACGCTTCGCGATATACCTTGTCTTCGTTCGAAAACAATACCAACAACTACTTCAATATACTTCCCGAATTTAATGAAGACCGGCGCTGGCGCTATGCCGAAGACACCTATGGAGACCGGATGGTCAACGACAGCCGGTATGTTGATCTGTACCGCGAAATCAACGCCGATGCCGTTGTCTTCAACCCGGTTGATATCGGGAAAAAAGTAACCCACTCTTATTTTATCGAAGACGGTTCTTTCCTCCGCTTACAGGATCTTACCCTGGGATATTCATTACCCAAGAAAGTTCTGGACAGCATCGGGTTAACACGCCTTCGGGTATTCTTTAGCGGATATAACCTGTGGATCTGGACCAACTACAGCGGCTACGACCCGGAGGTAGATATCCAGTCAGGACTGACACCCAGTGTAGACTATAACCGCTACCCGCGTAGCCGGAATTACGTATTCGGTGTAAACGTCACTTTATAAACCATAAATTACGGGAACATGAGAAAATATTTCATACTTATCAGCCTGATTTTGGTGGGACTCACATCATGCAAGGACTATCTGGATGTAAGCTCCGACTCGAAATACGAAGAAGATTACGTTTTTGGGACCAAAGAAGAAATCAACCGGGTATTGACCTCCGTTTACGCATCCCTGATGAGCAACGACACATACGGCAATGCCTATTTCGCCACCTTTGCCTTAAACAGCGATGTAGAATTTACTGCTTTCAGCAATTCGATACGAAGTGTTAACGGCGAAGACTTCAGGTGTTTCGACGGCACGCAACACGGCTCTTCGGTCCGGAAATTCTGGGATAAAGAATATGAAGGAATTGAGCGGGCAAACCTCTTTATCGACGGGATACAGAATAGTCCGGTTTATAGTGAGGACGATATCGACCTCACCCAGCAGCTGGGAGAAGCGAAAGTGCTTCGGGCCATGTTCTACCACGATTTGGTGGTGATGTTTGGCGATGTGCCTTTTACCACAGAACCTTCCATCAAGCTCGAATCGCTGGCCATCCCGATGACCGACCGAAATGAAATTCTCACCTACCTCATCAACGATTTGATCGGCGCAGCTCCGGGCATGAAATACGCAGCCTCATTGCCCGACGGAGTTGAACGGGCATCCCGCGAATTTTGTTATGGCATGATTGCCCGGATGGCCTTAACCCGTGGCGGTTACGCTTTGTACCCCGACAAAGGCAACCCGATGTCGGTTGGCACCATGCAAAGGCAGGACGACTACAAAGATTATTATGCGATTGCCATGCAATATGCCGATCTGGTGATCTCGTCCGCCACGCACGCGCTCAACAAATCCTTCCGGCAGGTATTTATCGACCAGTGTAATAATATTGTCAGCAATAACGATGACCCCATTTTCGAGATTCCTTTCCTTCGAAATTCGAGCAGCAACGTTGGTTATGTGACCGGAGGCACTGTTTCATCCACCGACGACATCACCAACCACATTTGGGGCGCTGCCAACGGCGGGATGCGGTTAAATGCGTTTTATCGTTACTCGTTCGACCGCAAAGACCTGCGCGAGAACTACACGGTTGGCATGTGGTATTACGATGCTGAAGGACTCCCCCAGGTGCGGACCGATTACAGCACGCACAACAACAAGTGGTCGAAACTATGGGCCAACTCTTCAGCCGCCCTGGGAAACAACAGTAAAGATAAAACAGGTATCAACTACCCGTATATGCGCTATGCCGATATTTTGCTGATGTATGCCGAAGCCGTTAACGAGGTAGAGGAAGGTGTAAACGGGCCAAACGGAGCAAAGGCAATCAACGCCCTGAAAGAAGTCCGCAGCCGGGCATTTGCCGCAGACGATCAATCGGAAAAGGTTGATGAGTACATCAGTGCGGCCGCCGGCTCCAAAGAATTGTTCTTTCAGGCCGTTGCTGAAGAACGCAAATGGGAACTCGGCGGCGAAAATATGCGCTGGAAAGATTTAGTCCGCTGGAACCTGTATTCAAAAGTAATTTATGACAGTTTTATGGAATACTACATTGTTGGTGCATTAGCCGACGGAAACTACATGGACGGTTCCGAAAAATATGAAAATCTCCCCTTAAGCATGTTCTACAAGCGTATCGCCAACCCCGGCGACATCAACATTTATCCCAACACGAGCCTGCAAATCATCGAATTCTATAATCTGTGGGAAAGTGTTTTGCATCCGGGCGCCGGTTGGAATATGGCCGATTTTTATGCCTGGGGCGATGAAAATACGGAATATCCAAAAGCTCAGTGTCTTTATTCATTCCGGGGTTATATCAAAGGCGGACCGGAAGGAAATTGGGAAAACATGAATCCCAACAACTTACCTCCCGTACGGTATATCCTCCCCATCCCGAACTACACCGTGCAAATGAGCAACGGACTGTATAAAAATTACTATGGATATAACTGATGACCACTTGAAAAAACTATCCGCATATGAGAAATAAAATCTTTATAATCAGCATGGTTCTTGCCGTCGTTTTAACAATGTTCCTGAATGCCTGCAAGGAGGAATTCTATAAAATTGATGCAAACGACGAAGAACTCAACAGGTCGTTCATGGCCGTATTCCGCTACCAGGCCAATACCGGTAATTCGAGCGACCCCTACTCCTGTAAGGTAGTAAATACAAACGACATGTACCTGGTATGGAATGGCATTAACGACGCGGCCGGGTACCGGATCCAGATGAAAATCCAATCCGGTTCCTGGGACCGGCCAGCCGATATTCTTCTGGATACCCTCGTTGGACCTGATGTTCTTAAAATGACCATTGAAGATTTGCAATATTCAACCAAGCATAATTTTGCCATTCAAACGCTCTCCCCGCTTGGCGAAGCCTACCATTCGAAGTGGTACGGAAAAGGGGATTCGGGGCACAACGACGAACGCGCCGAATGGGAAATGGGCGAACGCCTGGGTATCCCTGATGTGGTGTACGTATCGGATGTTACGGAAAACAGCATGAAAGTTTGGTTCGACCTGAAGGTATATAATACAGACCCGTCTGTTCTGAATCCCACCTTTCAATACGAAGACGGTAAATTTCTGTTAGACGAAATTCTGGTCCAGCCGGCCTCAGACAACCGGGATTTGCCCAGTCAAAAAATTAGTTTGACACAAGAAGACCTGGAACGCGGATACATTGAAGTAGAAGGCCTGACCTCAAATTCCATGTATGTTGTTAACGGATTGAACAACCAGGTTGTACGCTACTGGGACCGACTGTACAACACCACCATGGTGCGGATGCGGGGACAGGTGGGCGAGCCCATTTTAATTCCGCACCTGGTTGACGCAACGGATTTGGCACAACAACATAATGCATCACGCCTTGATACTATTCTGAACAACTACCTTTATGACAATTCCCTGGCCGAAGGCACCATCTTCCTGCTCGAAGGGGGCAAAACCTACTACCTGGGAAGTAACCCCGTTTTGGCCAAAGGTTTTACCCTAAAATCAAACGACCCGAGCAACCGGGCTAAAATCCTGATGGGTATCGGATGGAGCGAATCCAATCCGGCCAATGGAAATAACTATAACTTCCAGCTTGGACGACCGGCAGCTTCGGGCGAAATCGGCGGTATCACCGTGGCCGATGTCATCTTCAGCGATATTAACTTCGAAGCGCCATATGCTTATAATTACTTTAATAAGCCTGCGGATAAGTCGATTGCCGGAAATTATTTTGTCAATCAGCACTCGGCATCCATGCCGTTCACCTGCGCCAGGTTCGAGGTTCGTAACTGCAATTTCCAGGGGATGGTGCGGAGTTGGATGCGAACGCAAGGTTCGAACCGCCAGGTGATCGAAAACATCACCGTCGAAAATTGTTTGTTCCACGATGTCGGTATGTATGACATCAACGGGCGTGGTTACCCCTTTATCACCGGTGCTGCAAACTCCACGAAAACAAATATTTTCAATAATGTCGTCATCCGGAATAATTCCTTCATTGGTATTTCCTACGACCAGTTGATGCGCGAAAATGCCAACCTGGATTGGGCGCCAAACGTTGTCTGGAATGTGACCATTGAAAACAACACCTTCTTAAACGCTTTTGCCATCACCAGCGGCCGCTACATGATCCAACATCAGAATCCGCCGGCCAACAGCAAATACACCATTAAGAAGAACCTCTTTATTGCCGTGAAAGCGGCCAACGACGACAGGGCGCTCTTCCTGAGCGGGATGGATTTCAGAACTTATCGTCCGGGTTTAAGTTTCGACGTTGCCGATAACTATTCCACCTCGCCAAAATCGGCAAACGCTCTGGTCACCTACTATTCGTCTGCAGAGATCTTTACTCTCCAGCCATTTAGTCACGCCAGCCGGGGCGCCGGGTACGCCGGAGGAACCCTCAATGCGGGCGGTCTGGAAGCCACAAAAGTGATCACCGGACCAACGCCAATTGCGCCGGAGAACCTGATGGTCGATCCTTATCCAAAAGGTAGAAAAGTAGGTTCAGCCTGGGATACGAATGCGCATCTTTACAACTTGAACGGCTTGTATTTCAGGAATACGGATGAAGTGCGTAACCACCCGATATATACCCTGGGTATCGGAGACCCGCGCTGGAGGTAATCCGTTGGATATGGCTCCTGTCTGAAGCCGGCAAAGAATTGAATCAGTCATAAAACTTTAGCCTGAAGTCAGCCCACTGAAATAGCGGGGACTTCAGGCTTATTTTGAATACTTTTTTATATCGTCTTTTAGATAATTACATCAACCATGAAAAAATTAACAATCATTATTGTATTATTATTTCTGGCTATAAGCAATTATGCCCAGCAACCGGCATTTCCGACTGCCGAAGGGTATGGCAAATATGCAAAAGGAGGAAGAGGTGGTATGGTTTGCGAAGTAATCAACCTAAATGATAGCGGAGAAGGCAGCTTGCGGGTTGCAGTGGAAGCATCCGGGCCCCGAACCGTCGTTTTCAGAGTATCAGGCAACATTGAGCTTGAAAGTCCGATAACGATTATGAATCCCTTCATAACCATTGCAGGCCAGACGGCACCTGGCGATGGTATTTGTATCAAAAACCATCCGCTTAACATTGCTGCCGACCATGTCATTGTCAGATACATCCGGGTAAGGCCCGGTGATATTTCCGGAAAAGATTACGATGCCATTTCCTGCAGATATAGAAAACACATCATCCTGGACCATGTCTCGGCAAGCTGGAGCATTGATGAAACGATGTCGATCTATCACTGTGACAGTATTACCGTTCAATGGTGTTTAATTTCGGAAAGCTTGTGCGGATCAAATCATGTAAAAGGCTCACACGGCTATGGCGGTATTTGGGGCAGCAATTACAGCACTTATCATCATAACCTGCTGGCGCACCACAGCAGCCGCAACCCGCGCATGGCATCCGGGTCAGGTTATACCGATTACCGGAATAATGTCATTTATAATTGGGGATTCAACAGCCTTTACGGCGGAGAAAAACAACAAGTTGGAACTGATAAGCTCAACTTTTCGACGTTCAACATCGTGGGCAACTACTACAAACCCGGTCCGGCTACACGATCAGGCGAAATACTTTACCGCATCGCTAATCCTTCTTTCAGAAATGAAGAAGATTATGGAAAATGGTATATCGCAAACAACATTGTTGAAGGAAACACAGAGGTTTCAACAGATAATTGGAATGGTGGTGTACAAACCCAAATCTCACTGAATAAAATTAAACTGGATACTCCCTGGCCATCCATGCCAATTCATCAACAAACCGCAGAAGAATCATATCGACTTGTTCTTGATAAGGCAGGCGCCGTTTTACCCAAAAGAGATGCTGTGGATTCCCGGATTATTGAAGAAACACGGGGTCGTTTCGCCACGTATCAAGGTAAAGCATACGGCAGGAGCCACGGAGCCAACGAACCATCAGCAATCAGCGGCATCATTGACTCGCAAAATGACGTTGGCGGCTGGCCCGAACTCAAAAGTGTTCTTGCTCCAAAAGATTCCGATCACGATGGAATGCCGGATGAGTGGGAAATTAAAAATGGACTTGATCCCCATAGTCCTGACGACAGAAACCTGGTGGAAACTGATGGCTACACCATGTTGGAAAAATATATTAACAGCATTAAATAATCATGAAGAAAAAAACGAAGCAATTTTTCAGACCACTGGTTTTATTCTGTCTTACGCTTGTCGGGACCATTATTGTTGCAGAAAGTATTCATACGAAGGCGGAAGCAGCTAACCCGGATGAACAAAAATGGTCAGGCGCTTTGTTGCGTAAGAGTCCAGTATGGTATTCCGGCGTTGAAGCGCGCGAAATCGCCAACAATGTCATCCAGTATCAATCCGATGCAGGGGCATGGCCCAAAAATACAAACATCGCCGCCCAACCTGAATCTGATGACTATCTACAGAAAATACGTACCGGTAACGAAACAAACACAATCGACAATGGCGCCACAACTACCCCCTTAAGATTTCTGGCGCTGATGATCGATGCCACGGGGGAAGCAACGTATAAAGAATCGTTTTTCAGGGGGCTGGACTACCTGCTGGCCGCACAATACAAAAACGGGGGCTGGCCGCAGTTCTATCCCTTGCGCGATCATGGTTATTATTCTGAAATTACGTTTAACGACAATGCCATGATGAACGTGATGTTTTTCCTCCGGGACATTGCCGGCAGCCAAACACCTTATCATTTTGTGGACGATGTTTATCGCGAAAAAGCTGCCGAAGCCGTTGACAAAGGACTGAAATGTATCCTGAAAACACAAATCAGAGTCAACGGGAAACTGACGGCCTGGTGTGCACAATATGACCAGCACAGCCTCCAGCCGGCTTGGGCGCGTAATTTTGAACCGCCTTCTGTTTCAGGAAGCGAAAGCGTACCAATCGTCCGTTTTCTGATGGATATCGATCATCCGTCAGAAAAAGTAAAACAAGCAATTGAAGGAGCAATCAACTGGTTCAGCGAAGTACAAATAACAGGCATGCGTTTTCGCCGCGGTGTAGCAGCCGATGGCGAAAGAGACGCCTGGGTGGAGGCTGATCCCGAAGCCAAACCGCTATGGGCCCGTTTTTATGAAATTGAAACAAACAAACCCATCTTTACCGGGCGCGACCAGGTGATCCGTTATTCATTTGCCGAAATTGAACGTGAACGCCGGGTCGGCTACAGTTATTATGGAAACTGGCCCGAGGAACTGATCAACGAAGACTACCCCAAATGGAAAGCAAAACATCCTGAAAAGCCCCGCGTATTTGTGCTCACTGATATCGAAAATGAACCGGACGACGCCATGTCGATGGTCCGTTTTTTAGTGTATGCCAACCACTGGGATATTGAAGGACTGGCGGCTACCACCTCGATCCATCAAAAAAACAAGGTGGCCACCTGGCGAATCAGGGAGATTGTTGACGCTTACGGTAAGGTTAGGGATAATTTGGAAAAACACGAAACCGGCTTTCCAACCGGAGATAATATGCAGGCTGTGATTACCGAGGGACTTCCTGAATACGGGATGTTAGCTGTCGGCAAAGGTAAAGATTCACCCGCTTCGGAAGCGCTCATTGCTTCAGTTGACCACGACGACCAGCGCCCGGTGTGGGTTACTGTTTGGGGTGGGCCCAATGTGCTGGCCCAGGCGCTGTGGAAAATCAGGGAAACACGTTCAAAAGAAGAATTGGCAGCTTTTGTTTCAAAACTTCGGGTGTATACCATTTCCGACCAGGACGACAGCGGCCCCTGGATTCGCAAGGAGTTTCCTGATTTGTTTTACGTTGTCAGCCCCGGCTTTAATGCAGGAGGAGCATACCATCACGCGACATGGAGCGGCATTAGCGGCGACTATTTTCATGCCCGCTGCGATGGCGCCGATTTTTCGCTGGTCACCAACGAATGGCTCGACACAAACATACGCCGCAAAGGACCGCTTGGCGCACAATACCCGCGCTGGGATTTCTTAATGGAAGGTGATACGCCTTCGTTCCTCAACCTGATCAACAACGGACTAAGCAATCCGGAACACCCGGAATGGGGCGGCTGGGGCGGCCGCTATGAACAGTACACCCCACGTATGCAAAAATGGCATTTGGAACCCGAAACCCGTCCCATCTGGAGCGATGCCGATGACGAAGTGTTGGGTATTGACGGCCGCTGGCACGACGGCAACCACGAAACCATTTGGCGGTGGCGCGAAGCTTTTCAAAACGATTTTGCCGCACGGATGGACTGGACCATTCTCCCGTTTGAAAAGGCAAATCATCCGCCGCTGGCGATACTCGATCACGACCAATACCTGACGGCCACACCCGGCGAACGAATCAACCTGAGCGCCAAAAGCTCAACCGACCCTGACGGCGATGCGCTTTCGTACCATTGGTTTTGCTATGCCGAAGCCGGTTCGTTTCCTGTTTCGTCAGCCCGAAGCGGCCAGCCCGTCGAAATTAAAAATTTTGATCAGCCGGAAGCCTGGCTGATGGTGCCCACCCAACGGGTGATGCCTCCCGGATTGGGAACTATTCATATCATCCTGGCGGTAACCGACCACGGCAGTCCCCGACTGACCCGTTACAAACGTGTGATTGTCAATGTAAGCAAGTAGTCAGTCGCCGTAATCAGCAGTATCCTAATTGTTTGACGAAAAATTAAGCAGACCATGATCCATTTTTTGCATCGTTTTAGCATGTTAGCAGCATTAAGCCTCATTTTTTTCAGGTGCAGTACGCCCCAAAAGCAACCGGCCCCAACCGCCGACAACCGTTTGCGGGTCATCGTATCGACAGACATCGGCGGAACCGATCCCGATGATTTTCAATCGATGGTACATCTGCTTCTTTATGCTGATATGCTCGATATTGAAGGATTAATCTCATCGCCGTTCGGGCCGGGAAGAAAAGAACACATCCTTCAGGTCATCGATCAATATGAAAAAGATTACCTCAACCTGGCAAGGTCCTCTCACAGGTACCCCTCGGCAGACTCGCTGCGCCGGATGACCAAACAGGGCGCCACCGAAGTGGCCGGATACAGCGGATTTGACAAGCCAACAGAAGGTTCGGAATGGATTGTGACTTGCGCCCGGAAGAATGATCCCCGCCCTTTGTATATCCTGGTTTGGGGCGGGATTGAAGATCTGGCACAGGCGCTGCACGATGCACCCGACATTTTGCCCAGGCTGCGCATATACTACATTGGCGGCCCCAACAAAAAGTGGGGACCGGATGCCTATCAATACATAGCCGATCATCATCCCA
Organism: Gaoshiqia hydrogeniformans; assembly: GCF_049347105.1. Taxonomy (GTDB): domain Bacteria; phylum Bacteroidota; class Bacteroidia; order Bacteroidales; family Prolixibacteraceae; genus Gaoshiqia; species Gaoshiqia hydrogeniformans. Next base: position 3,597,860 of record NZ_CP186334.1, on the reverse strand, counting down.
ATTTATGGACCATCGAATCAAACGCCACCTACCGGGGTTGGTTTACCGGTGGAAATCAGTCGGGTGAGTGGAGTAATACCGGCTTCCCGGAAAAATACATCAGCCAACGGGGTGCGCTCGGCGATTTTTTCATGACCCAACTGGGAGGCGCCATCAAAATGGGCGACACGCCCTCGCTTGCCTGGTTACTGAATAGTCCGAACCCGGAAGATCCGACTCTCCCCAACTGGGGCGGACAGTATATACGTGCCTGGGAACGGCCTTACCGGTTGTTTAACCGGATGCCGGCATTGAACGACACCATCGCCGAGTTTACCGTTATGGAACTGGCCCTGCCCCTGCCCGATCAATTGCCATCGGGGCCGGAAGCCCACCTGATCGTGGAAAACCAGGCGCTGCCCGGAACCATCAGTAACGACGGCACCATACGTTTTCGCTTTTCACCTAAAGGGGCCAGCGTATTTCAATTCGAAATTGAAAGCAATGTGCCTGAGCTGAATGGTCGAAAAGGCGAGGTGACGGCGGTAAGCACATCACCCGATCTGGCCAATGCGCCTTCCCCCGGATTTCCAAACTGGTACACCGATGATCCCCGCCCGGAATGGCGCGAAGACCCGCACATCGGAGCCAAAACGGTGAACCAATGGCGCAGGGAATTTCTGACCGATTTTGCAGAACGCATCGAACGTTGCCGGGTTCCTGATCAAAAGAAATAAGATTCAAGAATACCCATGACGCAGGCAACATCCTGTCGCGATGGGCATTCTCCTCTATTAGCTTAATTTCCGACGGTTTTCTTTTCCTGGATATACCCTGAGTTCCAGGTGAAAGCGAAGAACAGCGTCGCGGCCATTCCGGCAATAACCAGAATCAGAAAACCCATACCCCAGCCGTGTTTGGTAACAATGACACCCAAGCCCCATCCTGACAGAACGGTACTTAAATAGCCAAAAAGTCCGGTTAAACCAATCGCTGTGGCGGCAGCCCTTTTTGTTGCCAGGTTAGCAGCAATGATACCAACCAGCGCTTGCGGCCCGTAAATAAAGAACCCGACGACACAAAGCAGGATTCCATAAAAGAACGGACTTTCGTGCGGCAATTTCCAGAAGAAGAAAACAGCTACCGTACAAATCAGCATATAGATCAGGGCCGCCCGGCCACCCCGGCCTTTAAAAACCCGGTCCATCATCCATCCGCTTGAAAGCATCCCCAAAATTCCGAAACCTTCATACCCGGCAACCAGCCAGCCGGCCCGTTGCAGTTCAACCCCTTTCATCTCCGTCAGGAAAGTGGGCCCCCAGTCGAGAATAGCATATCGAATGGTATACAGGAACAGGTTTGCCAGACAAAGAAACCAGATCGCCGGGTTGCCAAAAACCTTTTTTCGGACAAACTGTTTAAAACCCTTCTCATCGCCTTCGCTCTGATCGTCGCCCACTTCGGGCTCCTCGTTTTTATAAACATCTACCGGCGGTAGACCCAACGATTCAGGCTTATCCCTCAAACGGTTAATTAAAAACAAGGCTCCGATAAATGCCAGGGCGGCAGGTACAAAAAAACAATAACGCCAATCGTAACCCACCAGAAAACTATTCAGTACCAACACCAATCCCGCGCCAATCGAATGCGACGTGTTCCAGAATGAAAACTTAACGCCACGCTCTTTCGGCGAAAACCAGTTGGTAATACTGTTGGCGCAGGGAGGAAATCCCATTCCCTGAAACCAGCCGTTTAGCAGCCAAAAAATACCAAAAGAAATGACCCCGCTGCTTAATCCGAAGAACAAACTCATCGAGGCGGACAACATCAATCCCAGCGCCATGAAATAACGGGGGTTTGTTTGATCGCCAAAGAATCCGTTAACAAACTTGGAAAGCCCGTAAACAACCCCGTGAAGCGTTAAAAATAAACCTAAATCAGCTTTCGAAATTCCCAGATCAGCCTCGATGGCAGGCATGGTAATCGATATGTTTTTCCTGACAAAGTAAAACATCACGTAGCCAATCATGGTGGAGTACATAATCCGGGTTCTCCAGTACCGGTAACGTGCGTTCAACTGGTCCTGATCGGTGATCGTTACCTCTTTGGCAGGAACAGGTTTTAAAAAATTAAACATGCGGCTCATTATTCGTGGTTATAGTTATGAGTTCGTTTTCCGTCTAAATTTATCAATCTTGTTTCTTAATTTCCAAAGGAGAGCGAGCCATTTCCAACAACTCACCAAACATTTCCAAATTCGGAATCACCAAGTCCGGTTTCGGATCAGCATTTTCAACATCCTGCAAAGTGGCTTCGCCCGACAGGACCAGAACGCTAAAAGCCTTTGCCCGGTAAGCCATTAATATGTCCGTATAGATCCGGTCGCCCACCACCGCTATTTCTTCAGCAATCAATCCGTTTGTTTGCAAAATTCCATGAAGCATTTCCGGCTGCGGCTTTCCCAAAACCATATCAGGCATTCTCCCGGTTGCTTTTTCCAATGCGGCACAAATTGAACCGCAATCCACTAAGATCGTTGGTTGATCGGTCGGACACACAAAGTCAGGATTCGTAGCCACATACAATTTCTGTTTGCTGATCCACCAGGCAGCACGTGACAATTTTTCGTAAGCCAGGCTCAGATCAAAGCCAACCACCACGGCATCCGGTTCTTCACGGGGATCATCCGGAACAGCATAAAAACCGGCCAGTTCAAACTCCCGAACCATACTTGGCGTACCAAGAATAAATAATCGTTTAATCTCCGGGTGATTTTCGTTTAAGTAAGCAATAGTGGCATGCGCTGAGGTGTACAACTCGTTCGGCTCTGCCTCAATCCCCATGTTCTGCAAATGGATCAGGTAATCAGCCGTACTTTTTGAGGGGTTATTGGTTAAAAACGAATAACCGATTCCCAACTTTTTAAAGTTTGCCAGAATTTTTTTTGTGAAAGGGAAGATGGTACTTCCGGTATAAATTGTTCCGTCCATGTCGAGTGCGACATGTTTTATCTTTCGAAGCCTGTCCAACAAGGCCTCTTCATTGTCGAATGATGATAAATATATTGTTGTAGCCAGCATAAATTCTTAAAACATTTCATTTAACCATTGTTCCAGATAACCTGTTCTGACCGCTATATCGAGTATGGTAAACCGGGTGCGGATGTATTGGGCCCGTACGAAGGATGATTTCATCCTTTCTTTGGAGATGCCTATTTGTTCCGGTTCAACAGGCGCACCAACAGCAATCAGTCGTCGTTCAACTTCACCGGAAGGCACTAACTGTTTCGATAGTTGATCTTTGAGTTGCGGCCAGATCTGTTTAAGCTGGTTTAGCTGACCGGCCAATTCTTCGCGCGAAATATATTTTGCACGTGATTCTTTTAGGGCCGTATCGAGAAAATCGGTATCGCGAAACAGGCTTACCGCTTGTTGTTCCAGTTCGGTCCACTCGGGCCACTTCCTGCAAGCAGCTTCCGTGTCGAGTTTATCCAGCGGCGTTTGGAGCATTTTTTCATAAAGCCGGGTGACAGCCAGAGTGGCAATACCCACCTGAAAACCGTGCGACGGCGCTTCGCCCTGGTATGTATGATGTTCCATATTCCACAAATGGCTAAACTGGTGTTCGGCCCCGGAAGCCGGACGACTACTTTGCGACCACTGCATGGCAAATCCGCCAAGAATGAGTCCCTCTACCAAAGGCGTTACCGCACTTTCTTTTCCTTCTTTGGCCCCTTCGGGATCGGCAAGCGCTTCCTTCAGCCCATCCTGTACAATAGACCATGCACGTTTATCAATTGGTTCAACGCCCAATGCATCAGCCAACATCCAGTCAGCCCCGGCCGTAACTTTAGCAAACAAATCGGCATAGCCCGACGCTGTCATCAAAGCAGGCGCTTTTCGGATGACCTCAATATCGGCCAGAACAGCCTGCGGCGCAGGACATGAAAATGTTTGTTTCGCACCCTGGTAAGTAATGGAAGCGCCAAAAGCCGTATATCCATCCATCGAAGCAGCGGTTGCCACACATAGATACGGCCGGTTTGCCCGGGCTGCAGCCAATTTGGTTAAATCATTGATTGTTCCTGATCCGACAGCCACAGGAATGGCATCATGCCCTTTTAAAGCCTCTTCCAGTTTAAGCACATTGCCGAACTCGGCATACGGACGGGGTTCATTAAAAATGAAGGGTTCACCATGCACCATCTCTTTGGCAAGCAAGCGGGCCTGAATTTCCCGTCCTGCAACCTTATAGGTTGTAGTATCACACACCACAAGCGCCTTTTTCCCTCCAAAATTCTGTTCGAACAAAAGCGGAACCTGATCTATCATATTCCGGCCTATTTGCAACGCACGCGTATCACTCGCTGATGCCAAAGCTTCCTCTACACTCGATTTCATTGATAAATATCTTAATATGAATACATTGTTTTTGCATTATTGGGCAGCGTAATAAATTTTGTTAATAGGGAACTGATAAAATATAAACCTGCCAGAATCCAAATCACGCCTTCGCTGCCAATGAGGTGATAAAAAATTCCGACAAGGAGAGGGCCAACAAACACCGGAAGTCCGGCTCCCAGGTTGAGTACAGCCATAGCAGCCCCTTTATCTTCTTTTACCAGGGAAGGCACCAGGGCCGATAAGGGAACATAACCCGCCAGCAACGCGCCCCAGAGGGTCCCGGCAGCCATGACAATCCAAAAATTACCATCGCCAAAAAGGGGAGAATAATAAAACAACAAGGTGCTGATCCCGCATCCGACCCCGCCAAACCAAATTACGGTATTTCTCCAGCCTACGCGGTCGCCTACAAATCCAAAAATGAGGTTAAAAATGATGTTTCCGGTAAAGATCGTACCCCAAATCTGTAACCACTCCGTGGTGTTAAACCCGTGATCAAACATATACATCGGCAAAAACACGGGAAATGCAAACTGGGCGGTTGTATTGATGATCCGAACAATTCCTCCAAGCAAAACTTTGGGTTCGTCGCGCATAATGGTGATTCCCTTCATTAAGTCTTTCACTTTCGACTCCGCTTCTTTCCTTTCTATCCGCTTAAACTTACTCAGGCCCAAAGCAAAGAAAGCGCCGATTAAAGCCCAGAAAACCGAAGTCCACAAGGTTGGGATATGACCGAAACGAATAATTGCCCAACTGGAGTAATAGGCTCCCAATACGTTGAGTCCTCCGGTAAACACAAACCAAAACCACCCGACAGCTCGTCCCAATTGTTGCTTTGGCGTGCTGTACGTAATCCAAACCAGGAACGAATAGGCAAACAAAGGATAGCCAAATCCTCTGAGCGCATAGGTAGCCAGCATGACCGGGTAATTAAGCTGAGGCATTCCCATACCGACAAAGCCCATCGTGCCCAGCAAGTACAGGATCAATCCAGCCAGCATGGTTTTTTTAGCCCCGTAAGTTTCGGCAAAAACACCCGAGAACCAGGATGAAATGGCAATGGTAATTCCGTAAACGGTAAACAAGCTGGCAGATGCTTCGATTGTTAACCCCCGCTCGACAAGATACGGACTTAACCAGCCTTGTTCAATCCCGTCGCCCATCATAAAAATCAATACGCCTAAATAGCCCCACGACAGATGTTTCGGCAGTCCGGCATTTTCAAAAAAAGAGTTCCCATTATTTTTCATCGTTTGGTCTGGTTTTATTTGGTTGTATTCTTCCTTTAACTAACAAGATAACATTTTGCGAGCGAAGTGAAATTACGCACCTGTTGCTGGATCCATTCTTCCGGATACTTCAGTTCTTTCGCCATGATGGAAGCCACCTTCGGCGCCATTTCAATCGCGGCCCTCGCATCCAGGAACAAAGCCCTCACCCGCCGGGCCAAAACATCTTCAACCGTTTGGGCCATTTCCTCTTTTACCGCCCAAACAACATGCGCCGCCTTAAACGTATACGCGGGATGTAATAACAGATCATTTTCTGAATCCTCGTTAATTAACCGGTTGATCTTCTCCGAATCACTACCATAAACATAATCCCACGCCGACCGGTCAGCCTGTTCGCTATACCCGTGCAGTTTCAGATTTGCCGTCACACACTTCCTCCGGATTAAATCTCCGACACCGATGGCTTCATCAACAATTTCCTCAGCCATTTCCCGGTAGGTAGTCCATTTACCACCGGTAACCGTGAGCAGACCCGACTCAGACCGGTAGATTTTATGGCTGCGCGAAATTTCTTTTGTCTTTTTCGAATCTCCATTCACCGGAGCGGCTAAAGGGCGCAAACCGGCAAAAACAGAAAGCACGTCTGAACGCTTTGGTTTCAGATCCAGGTATTGGCCGGCCTGATCCAAAATAAAATCAACCTCCTCCTCCAATGCCAAAGGCTCTGTTTCCGGTTTTTCCAGGGGAGTATCCGTGGTGCCCAAAACAACCTTATCGTGCCAGGGGACGCCAAACAACACGCGTCCATCCATGGTCTTCGGAATCATCAAAGCCGATTTTCCTCCCAGAAACTTCCGGTCGACCACCAAATGAACACCCTGGCTGGGACGAACCTTCTTCTGCACGCCGGGCGTATCCAAGGCCATCAGCTCATCCACAAAAACGCCCGTCGCATTCACCACCACTTTGCTCTTTACCGTGAACAGCCTGCCGGATAACAAATCTACGGCATTCACGCCACATATCCTGCCCGAGGCATCTTTTTCAAGACCAGTTACTTTCACGTAATTCAGGCAGATCCCCCCATGATCAACAGCAGTTTGTGCCAGTGAGATGGCCATTCGGGCGTCATCAAACTGTCCGTCATGGTAAACCACTCCTCCTTTTAAACCATTCTGCTTTAAGCCGGGAATTTCTTTTCTCACTTTTTTCACCGATAAGGGTAATGAGCGGCCCAGGCCCAACCTGCCGGCGAGGACATCGTAACAGGTAAGTCCAATAGCATAAAACGGCCGTTCCCACCATTTGTAGTTTCCGATAATAAACCGCATGTCTTTCACCAGATGAGGGGCATTTCTGCGCATACGCCCCCGCTCACGAAGCGCCTCAACCACCATTCGCACATCGCCCTGCGCCAGATAACGAACGCCACCGTGGACCAGTTTGGTACTCCGGCTCGACGTGCCTTTGGCAAAATCATCCTGCTCGAGCAAAGCCACCCGATAACCGCGGGAAGCAGCATCGACAGCCACGCCCAGGCCGCTCGCACCACCACCGATCACTAGCATATCGTATTCACAACCAGCTTCAGTTATTTTTTGCAATAAATTATTCCTTTTCATATCGATTATCAATAAACCTTAAAAACGAAATCATAAAATACCTAAAATTTCCTTTTCTATCCTTTTATTTCAAAACACACAACAAAAGTATATAAAAAGAAAACACAAAACAACAAAAATCGGATAATGTATTTCCTTTTATATATCTTTTATTTGACAATCACATACAAAAAAACAATCAAAACACACATAACGAAACACAAAGAAGAACTAAAAAAAGCCTATCTTTGTGATAAATCATAATCAACAAAAATATGTTAAGCATTGCGGAGCGTCACAAGTACATTCTTGAATCACTGAATAAAAACGGATTTATAAAAGTTTCAGATATCGCAAAAGAGCTTGATGTAACTCTGGTGACAATCAGAAAAGACCTCAAATACCTGGAGGAAAAAAAACTACTATACCGGACCCACGGAAGCGCAAGCCCGGTTAATCCTCACACCTCCGATATCAACTTACAGGTGAAAGAGAAGATGAAAACCGACGAAAAAAGACGGATTGCCCAGGCTGCCTGTAGATTAATTGAAGAAAACGACTCCATCATCATCGCTTCCGGTTCAACTGCCCATACCTTTGCCCAGGAATTAAACCCGGCCAGCAACCTGACCGTTGTGAGCGCCTCCCTGAAAACATCCCTGCTGCTCAGCAATGTAAACAACATTGAAGTCATTCAACTGGGCGGGATTGTCCGCAAAAATTCGTTTTCCGTAATCGGAGATTTTGCAGCCAAAATATTCAACGACCTGACTTGCTCCAAACTCTTTCTCGGCGTCGATGGGATTGATATTGAGAACGGGGTTACAAATTCCAACATACAGGAAGCGGCCTTGAACAAAATCATGATGGAAGCTTCGCTGCGTACCATCATCTTATCCGATTCTTCGAAATTTGGGAAAAGAGGTTTTGGAAAAATCTGCAGCCTGGACAAGATCGATGTAATTATTACCGACTCGGGAATACCGAAGGCAACTGCCCTGGCGGTAGAAGAAATGGGTGTAGAACTCATTATTGTATAAACCGGAGCCTTGAGGATCAGAAAATCGGTTTAGGAACAGCCCGTATCCGGGAAGAGCTATTTCCTAAACAGGAATTCATCAACAACAAAACCGGAGGTATTCACCAGCTTAATACTTATACTTTTTGAGCTGACCAACAGTTCTGCACGCCGGTCGTTGGCGTTAATCAGGATCGGGAAATTATTATTTGCTTCTCCCCTACCAATGTACAACTGCCTGTGAATATGACCACAGAGCATCAAATCAATCCCGGCCTCGTTAAGAACCGGCATAAACAGGCGTTCAAAACGGTCACAATGATGGAGCTCCAAAACAAACTAAATCAGGATTTCTGCCGAAACAAAATAATGGTCGCTGGGGAAACGGCCCTTTTCGTTGTCGCGGATGATTTGCGCATCCGAGGCATTTAATTTCCCCCGCATGAGGATAAAATCGATGCAGCTGTTTTCCTGGTCGCCTTGTGTTTTTCCGGTATATTCAGACCCTTTGAAAGCATGGTAGGTAAAGCCCGGATCGGCATTTCCATGAACCGCCGGGTACGAATCTTTCCATCCAGCTTCGCGGGTCATTTCCAGTACCCGATTGGCAGCGCCGGTATTGAAATCGCCGGCCAGTATCTGCGGAAAATCTTCCGGGTATTGGGCTGTTTCTTCGACAATCATTTTTATCTGGGCTTCCCGCGCCGATTGAGAAATATGGTCGAGATGAATGTTGATGAGCCGAAATTCTTTTCCTGAAGCACGGTCTTTCAGCCGCAGCCAGTTGGCATGTCGGGCCCGCGCGGTTCCCCACGACAGGCTTCCTGCCAGATGGGGAGTTTCCGAAAGCCAGTAGCAACCCTGTGAAACCAGTTCGTACCGCTTCTTTGAGAATAGGATCACGTTTTTTGCAATACCGTGATAACCTTCGGGGTAACGGTCCATATCGGAGCCTTCAAAGCCAAACGAAACAAATTCAGGAAAAAACCGGCGCATGTCTTCGGCTTGTATTTTCAATACTTCCTGAAGACAAATAATGTCTGGTTTTTGTTTCCGGATAATTTTTGCACAAAGTTCTTTTCGTGTGCTCCAGCCAAGGCCTTTTTCCTCGTCATCAGGCAAAGCCACACGGATATTGCAACTGAGGATTCTGTGTACAGAATCCTTTTTATCTCCGGAATTTCCAGCCATTATCCCGTTTGCAGAGAGGAACAGCCCGGCTGATGCCGCGGCTGTTCCTCTGAAAAAATCTCTCCTCTTCATATACTGAAACTATTTCTATTTTAAAGCGAAAGATGCTTTGATTGGGAAATGATCGGATGGATAATACCCATTGAGATTGGTTGTTATCACGCTGGCTCCCTTCACCGAAAGTTTTCCCGAATGAAGTATCCAATCGATTTTTTTACTTCCCGCCCCTGTCCAGGCATGATAGGTATTGCCTATCTCTCCGTGAGCACAGGTCAGATTAAGGCCACTGCTGTTTTTTATCGTTGCAATTTCAGTGGTACCCGGAGTTGCATTAAAATCGCCACACACGACTACCGACAAACCCTGCGAATTGGTTTTCACAACATTCAGCACCACGTTTGCTGTTGCCACCCGGTCGGCTGACGAAACAGTTGTCCAGTGACTGTTACAGAAAAAATACCGGCTGTTGGTCTCTTTGTCGAGCAAAATTGCCCATGTTCCGGCCCGGTCGTCGGCAAATTGCATCTGGAAAGTTCCTTGCGCAGTCCGGGAAAACCGGTTTCGTTTGTAATAGATAATCTTGGGCGAGCCAAATTGTCCCGACGACAAATATTTGTCGTAACCTGCCGCATTCAGCTGGTCGCTCAGCCAATCCGACATCCAGTCGACAGCGAGTTCCTGGACCCCAAGCACATCCGGATCATTATCCAAAATTGTTTTTCGGATGTTTTCTTTCCGTTGATCGAGTGTCTGCGGGTCGTTTTTCCCTTCGTTCCTCAAGTTGAAGGACATCACTGTGAACTCTTTCCCTTCGGTTGCCGGTTGTTCTGTCCCGGACTCTTCTTTCTTGTTTTCCGGTAAATCCGGGTCTTTTTCGCAACCCAGAAATAGTGCAACAATTAGCGGGATGAGTTTTACAAACAAGCGCTTTTCAGGCAAAACCAATATGGAAAATTTTTGGCCTTTCATTCTTTTTCATCATTTTCTGTCAGGGCCTCAGGTAGGCGCCTTTGTCAAGCAATTCTTTTTGCAACTTCGAAACATTAATTTCAGAAGGCAGCACACCATCGCGAACCGCCATCTTTGCTGCCCGACCTGCCGCTTCGCCCATCGCCATGCAAGGCGCCATCACGCGGATGGCCGACATGGCTTCGTGGGTCGTCGATATGCTGCGGCCTGCCACCAACAGGTTTTCTACTTTTAGCGGGACCAGCGAACGGTAGGGAATATCGTAACAGTCGCCGCTCCATTCGAGCGTGCATCCGCCGCCCACCGGATGGTGGATATCGAGCGGGTAACTGGCCACGGCCACGGCATCATCGAAACGGGCGCAGCTTAAAATATCTTCCTGGTTCATAATGTATTTTCCTACAATCCGGCGGGTTTCGCGGATGCCTAAGAAAGGGGCGGTGCGCAACATGCGGGCATTTTCGAATCCGGGAACATAGTTGACCAAGTATTTGAATATACTGTCGATTTGGTTACGGGCCACCAGTTCGCCTTCGGTGAGGCTCACCGGGTCGGTGCCGTCCACCCCGTTTACCCGGGTCATGTTGATCCAGGCTTCGCCTTTTTTCAGACCGGTAATCACGATGGTCCGTTCGGTAGGCAGCAACATACCGTCGTCTTTGGCTTTCTGCATAATATTTCGCAGTCCAACCAGAATGTACTGCTGGTTTTGTCCGAAGTATTCGGCCGGTATAAAATCGGTAAGGTAGGTGCGGGGTTCTTCGGTAATGCTCATGCGGAGCTTGTCGGTATCCACATCGCCCAGACTGAACATGAGGGTAGGGGGCTGCATACCGCCGTTTTCGTTTCCTTTTTCGCAGGGAACGCCCGCGCGGTAAGCCACATCGGCATCGCCGGTGCAGTCGATGACTACTTTTGCCAGAATGGCTTCGCGGCCCGCTTTGCTTTCGATGATAATGCCCTGAAGTTTGTCATTTTCCATGATCACCCCGGCAAAGAAGGTGTACAGCATCACTTCAACGCCGATTTCTTTCAGCATATTGAACGAAACGGCTTTCACTGCTTCGGGTTCCACCAGGGTGATGCCCATGTGCAACGGACAGGGCCGGTGTTCGCTCGCGGCATTTTGCGCGGCCAGCCGGTCGATAAACTGCTGCGGAAGGCCTTTGATGATCTGGTTCCCTTTTTGTCCGAGGAAACCCAGGATGGGCAACCCAATGGTGAGGTTACCGCCCAAAAAACTGCGGCTTTCGATCAGGGCTACTTTCAGCCCGTCTTCGGCAGCCGCTTGCGCGGCAATAATTCCCGACGGGCCGCCACCCACTACCAACACATCCACATTCATTCGTACCGGTAATTTCTTTTCCGGTTCAATAATTGTTTTTATCTCTTTTTCCATATCTCTTTTTTATCAGTTTATACTAAATAATCTTACCACAACTTCATGGTCAATTGTTTATCCTGACGGATCAGGCAGTTGGTAAAAGTCACCTCGGTTCCTGAAGGAATATCAATACGCAGGGTTTGGTTCGCGTACACCGGAACGGAATACATGTAATCGCCAAACCGGATGTCGTAGGTAAGATCCGAATGATTACTGATTTCAATGGTGCCTTTTTCGGCGTTAATGACTTTTACCGAAAGCGATTTCTGAACAATCTGTTTCAGGAATTCTTCTTTTCCGGCCAGATGATTGTAAAAATACGCCAGTGTGCGCCCGGCAAACAATGCTTCGCGGATGCTTTCTGCCGAACGTTCCTTTGCAAAAACCAGGGTCATCGGACGGTGTAATTTCTCCCGGTACGAGTTGGCGCTGGCATAATGAAGGTCGGTATTCGCCAGATATGCCAGGTTATTTTCATCACACCAGTCGAGCACTTTGGGATATAACTCCGATCCGTTGAACACTTCCACGCCGTGAATCTTTCTCTGCGCGATCAATTCCTGGTGTACCGGATAGAAAGTACTTTGGTCGTCGGGCCATCCGGGGTGGTTCCACTGGATGTAGGCGCCCTGTTTGACGGCTTCGTTCACGGCCTCCAGTTCGTCGGGGATATCCATTTTGCTGACATCCTGAACGAAAAGTGCATTGATATGGCCCAGTGGTTTTTTCCGGGTAATTTCCGCCCCGCGAATAACCAGCAGGTCGATTGCTTTACCGGCCTCCACGGCTATATCACCCGATTTGTTCAGATCGATCTGGAGGATGTCCTTGTTTCTCCGGTTTTTCATTTCAATATGGTCGGTGATGGCAATGGCATCCAGCCCGTCGTTCCAGGCTTCAACCACCCGCATCGTTGGCCACACGTGCCCGTCGGAAAAAGTAGTATGCATATGAAAATCGCATTTCAGCGTCTGGTAGCCGTCAATATCCGGAATATTGATGTTGTAGCGGTAGCTCATCAGCTTCATTTGTTTGAAGCCCGGAAACTCGTGTACATCGGCATTCTGTACCTGTGCGCCTGCCTGCCACGAAAAGCCCGCCACGAGAAGCGCCATCAGGATGGAGTACATTTTACGGTGTTTCATTTTTATTACAATTTAGTGGGTTATCGTTCTTTTACTGATGATTAATTGATGGGAATTATCAGTTCTTCTTTGTTTTTGCCCGGAACAGAAACTAAAATATTATTTTCTGTTAGCCGGATTAACCTCCAGCTATTCGTTTCCTGAACCAGTGAGCCGGTTTGTACCTGCACCATCTCCTTGTTTTCTCCGAAAGGAAAACGTTTGATCTCGTTTTTGTGGTGGTGCCCGACAAAAATCAGTTTCACAGAAGGGTGTTGTGCCAATGCCGAATAAATTTCTTTTGAATACTCGGACTGTGTAACCGGGTCTTTTAACGGGATGTGCATGAAAATAATTTCCACATCATCAGCCGATTCGCTTAAACGGGTATTCAGCCAGTACAACTGGGCTTTATCAATGTAGGGAACTTCCCGTTTATCTTCGCCCGTAAACCGGTAGAAACTGTTGTCGAGAAAGATGAACTGATAGTTGGTTTGTCCCACCTGAAAGGATTCGCTGTAATAGGTTCCGTTCCGGAAACAGGGAACATTGCGTATCCAGGCAGCGCGCGCCTGTCCTGCCGAATTTTGGTGATGGGTCAGTTTGCCGTTTTCCCAGTTAAACGAAAACAGGTCGTGGTTGCCAAGGGTGAGAAAAACCGGCACGTGGTAATCGTCGAGCAGGCGGGAAAACTGTTCGGCCTGCAAATCCAGCATCCGGTTATCTGCGGTGTTGGATTCAAAAAAATCAACCAGGTCGCCGGTGGCAATTACCAGATCGCTGTTGGTTTTTCCGGGAACGGTTTGTAAAAACTCCCGCAACCGGTTTTCCCCCTGGTCGTATTGTTTCTGTTTACGGTATTCCATCAAGTCAGCCGGGTAGCCGGGCTGGTTAAAAATGACGTGCAGGTCGGTGATGTGCAGGAACGAAAGGGTATCTTTCTGCGCCTGACCGGTTTCACCAATCAGCAGCAAAAAGAGAAATAACCACAGTTTGTTTTTCAATCGAAACTTTATCATATCTGTTTGTTTTTAGTGGTTTTATTTTAGAGAAACCGCTTCTTTGGGAATTTCCGGGCGTATCATTTTCCACAATATGAACAAGGCCAGCGGATGAAGGACAGCCATTGCCATAAAAATCCCGGTAGTTCCCACGCTGGTCATGTACTGACCAATGAGGTAATTAAAAATAACAGCGCCCCCTGCTCCAAATCCTCCGGCAATGCCCAGTACGCTGGCCACATTATTTACCGGGAAGGTTTCGGCAATCAGCACGCTGCCGGTATAAATCCAGCTTAAAGCCACGGCGGCCAGAATGCTGAACTTGATGATGGTTACAGCCACTCCCAGACTGTCGGGGATCAGGATTACCGGGGCCAGAAAAGCCACGTAGCTGAGCATGGTTTTACGGGAACGCAGAGCGGGTTTTCCGCGCCGCACCATCCAGTCGGACCAGGCCGATGAGGCGATTCCACCCAAACTGGCAACCAGGAAAGGAATCCAGCCGACCATTCCCAGCTGGGAAAGGCTCAGCCCCGATTCTTCCATCAGGAACCCGGGTAACCAGAATAAAATAAAATACCACACCGGATCGGTGGTAAAGCGGATCAGCAAAATTCCCCACAAACTTCTTTTGCTCCAGAGTTGCCCCCAACTGAAAGAAATTGATTCGCCCGAAGAGTTTTTAGCAGAAATCGTATCCTGAACATATCCTTTAGGCGGTTCCTTATAAACGAAAAACCAGATCAGCGCAACAAGAATACCGATTACACCGGGTATAATGAATGCGGCATGCCAGGAAAAGGAGATAACCAGCCAGGCAATTAACGGCGGGGCAATAACCGATCCGATGGTACCGCCGGCCACCGATATGCTGTTAGCCGTAGCGCGCAATTTCCCGGAGAACCATTTGGTTACTACTTTTATTTGTGCCGGATAAGTGGTTGGTTCGGCCAGCCCCAAAAGGCTCCTGAAAAAAACAAACGGAAACAACGTCCGCACCAAACCGCTCCCGATAGAGCTGAGCGACCAGGTAATCACACCCCAAAACATGATCTTCCGGGCGCCAAACTTATCGACCAGCCAGCCCGAAACCGGGTACATCAAAGCATAGCAGATCGTGAAAACATTGATGATTAAAGCATACCCGACATCGTCAAGCGAAAACTCGTCCTTCAAAATAGGCTTTAGTATCGAAACAACCTGCCTGTCGACATAACTAAAAACAGTGATGATAAAGATGATCGCTACAATAAACCAGCGCCTCCGGTCGGGGCTTAAAAATGATGACATAGTTTGTTTTTGAGTGGTTAATATCCTACTATTCAATCTTTTAATAATTGTTGTTTTTTTTAGATAACGAACAACAGCACTGTTGGCCGTAAAAAATACTATAAAATATTGTCAACAGTTGCTAAGATTTGAATTTAAGCAACTGTTGACAAACCAGAATGCGACTCCTTATTTCTTCTAATTTGGTATTTCAATTATCGTTTTTGAAATGAAAAAAGTATCGACGGCGGAAGGTTCAGGCAAAAATAGAGAACGATACGATACTTCATTAGATATATTTACATTTGAAAGCTTTACCGGACTAGTAATCTCAGAATTCAATAAAATTAACTTTCGAGCTATTTCATCCATATCATCAAAAGTGATTTCAACTCCTATTTCTTTATCATTAACAGGTCCGGTAAAATACAATAATACCGATCCATCTAAAACCTGGTATTCTACTGACTGCAACCTTCTATTGAAAAGATTAGATCGAAATTGATCTCCGTAAACATTAATTATTTTTGCAAACGGAAGAGAATAATTACCCAGATTATCTGTAGTAACCGTTTTTAATGTATAACTTCCTTCAGATATTACTTTTGGGCTGTTTTGTCCCCCGATAAAAACTTCATAAGAGTCTCCCGAAGATGTTTTATCAATATCAACAATTAGAGAATCGTTGCCGGGTATCCAGTAGAATACTAAAGACTTGACCCGAGGGTCAGAAGCCCAGAATTGCAACTTAATCCGTTCATCTCCTGCGAAAGTTTTCAAAGAGTCAACTTTTCCGATATAAACCCGTTCTCCTCCTTTTAGAAATTCACTATGTAAATCATTCATTTTAGAACAACCAGAAAAGAAAAAAACAAGGCAGGAAATAAAGAATGTGTTTAAAGATATATTTTTCATGATCTTATACTGTTAATTTACAATTTGCCCGTATAAATAAGCCCTTGGCGCCTGAACACCAGTTGAATTGCTCCAGGTACTGATTACGTTCCATCTCAAGTATCGTACGGCAGGTATTCCGAGAGGAAACTCAAACTTATCACCTGTAAGGATATACTCCATGTCTTCCGAAGTAGGTGTTTGTCCAACGGTACCTCCAGAAGGTCTTACTGATTTAAAATCACCAAGAAATATCCAGTTAGGATCTTGTTTCCATTCGTCTGGCAAACGATCATGTTCAGCTGCTGTTTCTGCGGAGTTGGTTCCCCATATTTCAAATTCTCTCATATTGTGCAAAGTCCATTCATAACCATTCCGATGGAAAAGGATAAAACGTGAGTATACGGCTTTCAGTCCCATATCAACAGTAAACCAAGGCATATAACCGTATATGTTTCCGGCCCGAATATACATTGATGTGCTTTGATTTCCATCAAACATCAGAGAAGCATCGCGACCAGCCCCGAACAGTTGAAAATAGGGAGGAATGGGTAGCGCCTTAATACCTGACAATGGGATTTGCTGTTCAAAATACGGTTTTAAGCCAACTTCCAGTGTATCTGTAAAATTTTCGTACAGGTCTTTTATGAAAAAAGAAAACTTTCGATAAGTCGTATCCATTCCTCGTACAGAATAGGATGCATCAGCTTGTGATGAATGGATGATATCCAAAAAGTTATGAAATTGGTTAATAGTATCTATTTCTGAAATCTCAAGAGAGATGTTTTCGTTTAATGGATTCTCCCATTTAGCTGTAAACCCACCAAAAGCAGTCAATACTTTCAAGCTATTGAATATTTCATAAATCGGTGAATCAAAGGGTTCAATTTCCACCGAAACAGGTTCCGACTCGTTTTGACTTTTATCTACAGAGACAAGTTGAATTGTATGCTTTTTAGACTTTCCGAAACCTTTAATATGCATCTTATTACTGAAGACGGATGTTTTTATCTCTCCTGTTTCTCCAGTCGAGAGAGGGTATAACGCTTTAATATACAGCAGATCTTGCTCATCAGGCAATTCGTATGTCAGCTTCACAGAACCAGGAAGGTTTTCAACGACAACGTTTTCAACCTTTTTTGGGGGAATGTTATCAATGGGATACTGAACATTTCTTATTTCATCCTCGCAATTTGCAAGAAAGACCGCGAGGCAAATGGAGCAAAAGAAAAATATGTACTTTTTCATCTTTCTAAATTTTAATGGAGTAATCTTCATCATTTAAGTATTTACCAATACGGATTTTGGATCAGATTTGAATTTTGTCTCAATGAATATTGTCTCATTGGCCAGAAATAATCCTTCGTAGAGAAAACAAGTTCTCCAAAAGTAACCAGGTGATAATATTCCTCGGTTGTTCTGCCTTCCATATTCCAGCCCCGAACCGGTTGGTTCAATATCTGATCGGCAATTTTCCATCTTCTGATGTCATAAAACCTTTTCCCCTCAAAAGCCAACTCAATTAATCTTTCTTGTCGTATGATATTTCTTAAACCATCTTTACTTTTTGGCTTATCTGGATACTTCGAATGCTCTTCCCAGCTTTCCAAAACGCCCTTTAAGCCTGCCCGCTCACGAACCATATCAATGTAGTCATAAACTTCGCTGTCAGGACCGGAATATTCGTTTCTTGCTTCAGCATATAATAAGTAAAGGTCAGCTAACCGGTAAATAGGATATACGATACTGCTATATACGATGGCCGATGTGGTAACCGTTGTTTGATAGTGCACCCACTTTTTGGTGTAATAGCCGGTTTTGGAATACCTCCAATCTGATGCCCTCCCACTAGGGTCGCCAATTTTGTTTTTCACAACCCAGGAAGTTTCATCGGCAGTGCCTTTACCAACATCCTTATACCTTCCGTTTCCAAACCATATTCCTCCATCAAATGCAATCGATGCGTAGAAACGTGGTTCCCGGTATTGATGCAAAATTGCAGTCTCAAAATCTTCCTGAATATAGTATTTTTGATCGGAAGAAACCGTTGACGTTTTAAACCGGTTGTCATAGTCGTATGTTTCGTCCTCATCAATTGGAACACCATTTTTTGAATAAAATTGTTCAGCAATATGAATTGAAGGACCCAAATCGGGAGCCGTTCTGATATACATCATTTGCTCATGGGTAAAATATGGCATTGAATGTCTTTGCAAAGCATTAAAAGTACCGTTGGAATATCCCCAGATTACTTCTTCATTCCATTTCTCGGTGAAAGCATTCCGCAATGTCATTATTCGGTGAGTTTCTTCGGAAAGTCCATAATACAAATCAATGAACCTATACAAAGCATGACTTGCCAAATGAGCCGTATCAATTGCATTTTTACATGCCTGCATGGCAATGCCCCATTTCTCACGATCATATTTTTGGTTTATCAATTGAATCCCTCTCGAATCAACAAAATCGGAATAAATGGTATTACCATTGTATAAAGGGCTGGCAGCCGTGACTAAAACGTCGGCTTTTACTGCAAGGGCTATTGGTTGAGTTATACGGCCCAAAGAGGTAATCCGGTCATAAATTACGAGAGGCAGATCAGGCACAGCCTCATTTATCAGTTCTACAATATATCCAACAACTTCATCAACTGGCTCGCGAAACACCTGTACGTCCTCAATTCCTGCATGTATTGGAATGTTCTCGCGAATGATCGGGATTGGACCATAAAGCCGCATCAAATAGAAATGATAGAATGCTTTTAGAAATTTCACCTCGGCGATCCACTGTTTTCTTTCTGCTTCAGTAATATCTGGCACTATATAAATGTTTTCCAGAAAAATATTACAGTCACGAATCCCGATAAAAAGATTGGTACCTCCCTGTCGTCCATCCCAAAAATTAAGTAACGGATCGCTCACATTTTGTCGTCCCCCCAATTTGAGGTAGTATGTGTTCTGATAAACATGCTCGGTCCTGTCAATATCGTGGCTCCATATTTCGTCGCTGCCCATCATGGCAGGATCCCGTATGTATCCAAAATCGGGTAAATATGAATAACATGTTGCAAGGTATTTTTCTGCACTTTCTCGGTTACGGAATGCATAGTCAATTGTAGCAACATTATCAGGGACAACATCCAAATAATCAGCACACGATATACCGAGTATCATTAATAATATTGTGGGTATAAGTTTTAATCTTTTCATTTTCAGATAGTTTTAAAATGATAGTTGAAGTCCAACGTTATAAACTTTTTGAATGGGGTAACCCAATCCGTTTCCCGCCATTTCCGGATCCCATAGTTTAAAATTACTGAAACACAGCAGATTTGTTCCGCTCACATACAATCTCAGATTTTTCATGTGTAACTTCTTAATCATATTCTCGGGAATTGTATAACCCAATTCGACTGATTTTAAACGAAGAAAAGAACCATCTCGCATAAACCATGTACTCCTTTGTGTATTGTTGGAAATAACCCGATTTGACAAGCGAGGCCAAAGTGCATAAATATCCTGGTTTGTTTCAGACCAATGGTTGTCTGCATAAACTTTCAGAAGTGCATTCTTGGAAATGATACTGTTATTTCCGTCATTGTCGACAAAAGGGTGTGTTGCATTTGCATCAATCCAGAACGATTCTCTGGCTAGACCTTGGAAAAATAGAGAGATATCAAACTTTTTATTGCCTGCTGATAAACCGAATCCGTAAATTATTTCTGGGGTAGTAGGATATCCGATCGGAACCATGTCTAATGATGTAATTTCGCCGTCATTATTAATATCCCGGTATTTAATGTCTCCCCCCATGTATTCTCCAAAGGTTTGGACCGGACTGTTTTTTACTTCATACTCATCGACAAACAGCCGTTCAGCAATATATCCCCATTGTTGCCCAATTGCTTGTCCTGTTCTGCTCAACCAGGGAGTATTGGTATTATCAATTTCATCATATACTTTATATTTAGACTTTGCATAAGTGAAATTTGCCCTTCCTGCCACCCACCATCCATTTTTAAAGGCTTTGTTGTAATCGACAGAAAAGTCAATCCCTTTGCCTGTTGCTTCTCCTACATTCGTCTGAGGCGTTGCCTGCAAACCCATTGTTGAAGGAATATTGGATCGGTTCATTAAGATATTTTTCCTGTTTTCATGATACATGTCGATCATGATCTCGAAATCATCCAACAATCCTATTTCAATCCCGATATTTGATTTATATGCGGTTTCCCAAGTGATTAATTCATTGGCATACCTTGAGATAGAAATCCCATTTAACGAATATCCATAATCCTCTCCAAAAGTATACCCTCTTGATGAATTGTTCATATTTACTTCGGACATATAGAAAAAGCGGTCCTCTGCACTTCCTATAGCATCATTGCCCACCAAACCATAAGTTCCTTTAAGCTTCAATTTGGAAATGATATTTTTTAGGCGGGGGTTCCAAAATGCTTCATTCGAGATAAACCAGGCTGCGCCGAAAGATGGAAAGAAACCGAATCGTTCTTTTTCGGAAAACCTTTCAGAGCCATTATACCCAAAGTTAAACTCCGAAAAATAACGATTGTCGTAGCTGTATGTGAACCTTCCTGAAACACCTAGATTACGGGACGGAAGAGATAATTCCAAACTACCGGCATTGGCTTCGATATAATTACGCATAATTGAAACCAATAAGCCGCTGACACCATGCTTTTTATTAAAAGTACGATCATAATTAATTGCTAATTCAGAATAAGTTGTGGCCGAAATCTCTTTTTCTCCTTCACTATATCCCAAATATTCAGTGCCGGCCTCCGGGTTCAGGACTGAAAGTTCATAGGTATTATTTATCCGGTCGTAATTTGAAACGTTATAATAAAATGGCTTATAACTTCTTGAAACATCAAAATATGAACTCCGGTTAGTGCTGAACAATCCCCGAAGATTTAATCCTTCCATAATGAAGTCCAGATTTTGTTTCACTTCAAACTGAGCCAGGATCAAAGACTTTGTATAATTCTTATATCCTTTAACCATGTCAGCATAGGGATTGATATAATTACCGGCATCGTAGTTTCCAAACAGAATATGCTGGATGTGGGAGGTCTTATCGGTGTGCGGATAATAAGCCGGAAATAATGCCGGGTCGCTACGCATAACTTTCTTATACAACGCAGAACCTCCGTCAATTGGGCCGGTATAATCGTCAAATGTCCCATGAAGCCGAACGATTGCTTCAGTGGTTGGGGTTATATTGATGTTTACATTTGATCTTAAAAGATACTTTTTCAGATCAATATTGTTATTAAAATTATTCTGTTTGTCAACATTCAAGATACCACTATCCTGATTGTATGTTGCTGCTATATAATATCTTGCCACCTTCCCTCCTCCGCTGACATTAAAGTTTGCCCGTTGGTTGACAGCAAATCTTTTGAACAACAAACCATACCAGTCATTAGCAGGGAAAACCAATGGATTTATTCCCCGTTCGGTGAAATCAATTTTTTGTCTTGAATACGGCATAATAGCCAGAGGGTCACGCGTTGATACGGCCTCATTATTCAGTTTCATGTAGGTGACCGGATCTGCTATTTTGACATTCTGAGTTGGTGTTGAAAAGGACGTTTCATATCGGAATGATATCTTTGCAGGGCCTTCCCGTCCCTCCTTTGTAGTAACCAGGATTACACCATTTGCACCTCTTGCTCCATACAATGCGGTTGCCGTAGCATCTTTCATAATTGAGAAACTGGCAATGTCATCAGGTTGAAGGCGTGCCAAGTCTGAAGATGACATTTCAACTCCATCGATTAGAATTAACGGGCCCCGGGCATAGGAAAACGAAGTGACCCCACGTACAAAAAAACTGGCATCGTCTTGCCCCGGTTCGCCACTTCTTTGGTAAGAAATAAGTCCAGATACACGGCCCGCCAATGCCGTTGTCAGGTTGCTCGAAGGAATTTTTAATTCTTCTGTTTTGACCGTACTTATGGATGCAAGAACACTTTCCTTTTTCTGCTTGGCAAAAGCAACAACTGTTACTTCATCCAGTTCGTCAATTTTTTCACTCATTTTAATATTGATCACTGTCAGATTTCCAATATCGACAATCTGGCTTTCCATCCCGATAAATGAGAAAACCAATTTATCTGTTGGCTGAACTGCAATCGAATAAGTTCCATCGTTATCCGTAATTACTCCTTTGGTTGTTCCTACAACAGTAATAGTCACTCCTGGTAAAGGTTTTCCGTTTTCGTCGGTAACCTTACCTGCAATAGTACGTTGTTGCTGCACATTTGCATCTTGAATTTCAATTGAGTATCCTGTTAGTTCGATGTAACTTCCAGATGAAAAACAATGCAAAGTTGAAATACAAAAAATAAAAACAGTAAGTCCTATTTTCTTTTGCAGCCATCGAATATCGCCATCGAATAAACACAAATTGTTCATAGATTTACATTTTTCGTTCATTAATTTGATTTAGTTAAGATTTTAAAGTGACAGAAACAAGTGTTTGTTTCATAAAGCTTGGTTTTTGTTAAAAGTGTATGAATTGCATGTTAAATCTCGTTTATCAGGACAGACCAGATCTCGGTAGGGATATCCGACTCGATGATATCCGGTTGCTTTTTTATTTCTTCCCGGTAGGCCTTTTCGCGTTCCGCTTTCGTTTCCAGCTTATCGTGTGTTGGGGCATACGATACCATACACCGAACCCCTTTCGATCTTAACTCACTTACAATTTTTTCGTTGGTTTCGTCAATGGTTCGGCCCACGTATGCAATCATATTTTCCCAGGGAACTCCTGCAATGGAAATATCTTCATACTCTTTGGCATTACGGGCAAAAACCGACAGCATGATCCCGGGGAACCGGTCGTAATAATACCTGGCCTGAGCCCCGGTATGCACCGTAAGCATGACATGATTCTGGGCCTGATGCTTTTCAATCAGTGCAGCAATCATAGGTAAAGGAACATCCTTCTTATCCAGATTGATAACCGTTTTTCCTTTACTCCAGCGAATAACATCCTCCAGGGTTGGTATCTTGCACGAGGTAACGTTTCCTTCGCTGTCTTTCAGTCTGACCGACTGAAGTTCGGCCCGGGTATAATCGGCCAACCTACCGGTGGCGGT
The DNA here is from genome assembly GCF_049347105.1 of Gaoshiqia hydrogeniformans. Lineage (GTDB taxonomy): Bacteria > Bacteroidota > Bacteroidia > Bacteroidales > Prolixibacteraceae > Gaoshiqia > Gaoshiqia hydrogeniformans. Next base: position 3,574,666 of record NZ_CP186334.1, on the reverse strand, counting down.
GGTCGTCCGGTCTAATGTTTCGTCGTGCATCAACACAATCACACTGTCTTTGGTCAGGCGCGGGTCAATCTCAAAGAAGGCCGGCATTTGGTTTAATACGTTCTGAAATCCCTCCAGACTGTTCTCCGGAAATTTCCGTTCACGGCCTCCCCGGTGCCCGCTGATCAAGACAGAGCCATCGCCCTTATAACTGAAATAGTCATGCAACTCTTTCACGTCTTTAAAATCAACATAATTTCGCTCTGCTTTCTGAGCCAGCATGGTACAGCCAAAAGAAAGAAAAAGAAAAACGACGGTAGTGATTTTAAAATAAGAAAATCGTAGTGTCATCATTTAAATTCTGTTTTTGTTTCTATTTCCAAAAATAATTTCGAATCATTACATATCTATAAAAATTCTATTACATATTATAACACATTGCTTCCTGCTAATCTTATTTGCCTGAACCGAAACCACATAAGGCAGAAATATTAAAAAAAAAAAAGAATCATTCAGAATTTATCCCTCAGGCTGCGTTCCCGGAACAAAAAAAACCGTCCGCCACTTCCGCGCCCGCTTACATCATCACAAACAAGCTCACCCAGCAAAACAACCATACACCAATCAGGCCGAACCACGCAACCGGACTAAAAACGAAAATCCGGGCGCATGAAAAAAATTTCCTTTTCTATCTTTTAGAACGATATAATCGACAAATATATACAAAAGGAAAACACATAGCAATACAAAAACGAACTTTTTATTTCCTTTCGTATCCTTTACTGCAAAATCACTCATAAAAATACACGGAACGAAACATGACCGGGATAAAACCAGGACATCTTATTTTAGTAAGAATAAGAATTAATACCTATCAATCTTCGGCAGATTCAGTTATTTTTGCAAGCTAATTACAAATGGGCTGGAGGCGTTGGCCAAAAGTGGAATGAAAAATCAACATTATGAATAAATATACGCTGACGCATTTGCGGGAGCTGGAAGCTGAGGCAATACATATTATCCGCGAAGTTGCTGCCGAGTTCGAAAATCCGGTGATGCTGTATTCGATCGGAAAAGACTCGTCGGTTATGGTCAGGCTGGCCGAAAAGGCTTTCTACCCGGGTAAAGTACCTTTCCCACTGATGCATATCGACTCGAAATGGAAATTTCGCGAGATGATCGACTTTCGCGACAATTACACCAAAGAAAACGGCTGGGATCTGATTGTGCATTACAACAAACAAGGCTTTGAGTCAGGCATCGGGCCATTCACACATGGCAGTAAGGTGCATACCGATGTGATGAAAACACAGGCATTGCTCGAAGGACTTAGCAAATATAGATTTGACGCCGCCTTCGGAGGCGCCCGCCGCGACGAAGAGAAATCGCGCGCCAAGGAACGAATCTTCTCGTTTCGCGACAAGTTTCATCAGTGGGACCCGAAAAACCAACGCCCCGAATTATGGGACATCTACAATGCCCGGGTACATAAAGGCGAATCTATTCGCGTATTCCCCATCTCGAACTGGACCGAACTGGACATTTGGCAATACATCCGCCTCGAAAACATTCCCATTGTGCCGCTGTACTACGCCAAAGAGCGTCCCGTGGTCAGTGTCGACGGTAACCTGATTATGGTTGACGACGAGCGTATGCCCAAAGAGCTGGCCGCCAAAGCCGAAATGAAAAAGGTCAGGTTCCGCACCCTGGGATGTTACCCGCTAACCGGCGCCATCGAATCGGAAGCCGATACCATTGAAAAGATCGTGGAAGAAATGATGACGGTGACCGTTTCGGAACGCACCACGCGGGTGATCGACTTCGACCAGGAAGGAAGCATGGAACAAAAAAAACGGGAAGGGTATTTTTAAAAGGGTGTCGGGGCAAGTTTACATTGATGACATCATCGTTGTCATTGTTTTCAATGTCAAAAATGTGATCGCATTAACTAAACATCAGAAACCAACTGGAAAGCCTGACAGGAACAACAACGACAACAATTACAACTAATTATAACAACAAAAACGATGACAACCCAAAATATGACAACACCAAATATTGACATACGAGCCTTTCTCGATCAGGACGAGAAAAAAGACCTGCTCCGCCTGCTTACCGCGGGTTCGGTCGACGATGGCAAATCGACCCTGATCGGGCGCCTGCTCTTCGACAGCAAAAAGTTGTACGAAGACCAGCTTTCGGCCCTGGAACGCGACAGCAAACGCATGGGTCACGCCGGCGAGGACATTGATTACGCGCTTTTGCTCGACGGGCTGAAAGCCGAACGCGAGCAAGGCATCACCATCGATGTGGCTTACCGTTATTTCTCAACCAATAAACGGAAATTTATTATCGCCGACACCCCGGGGCACGAACAATACACCCGGAACATGGTCACCGGCGCCTCAACCGCTAACCTGGCCATTATCCTGATCGATGCCACCAAAGGAGTGATTACCCAGACTCGTCGCCACACCTTTTTGGTTTCTCTGCTGGGAATCAAACACGTGGTGCTGGCCGTCAATAAAATGGACCTGGTGGAATTCGACCAAAATGTATTCGATGAAATTTGTAAGGACTACACCAACTTTGTTGCCCAACTGGATATTCCCGACGTGAACTTCATTCCCCTTTCGGCCCTGAAAGGCGACAACGTGGTTGAGCCCTCGGACAAAATGCCCTGGTATAAAGGAAAGTGTATGCTCGACTTCCTGGAAACGGTACACATCAGCTCCGACCGCAATTTCGACGACATGCGCTTCCCGGTGCAATACGTGCTGAAACCCGATAATAATTTCCGCGGTTTTTCGAGCCGTGTGGCCTCCGGCCTGGTCCGTAAAGGCGAAACCGTGATGGTGCTGCCGTCGCGTAAAACGTCGAAAATAAGAAACATCATTTCGTACGACGGCGATTTGGAGGAAGCCTTCCCGCCCCAATCGGTCACGGTCACCCTCGAAGACGAAATTGATATTTCGCGCGGCGACATGATTGTTTATCCCGACAACCTGCCGCGCATGGAACGACATTTCGAATCGATGCTGGTTTGGATGGACGAAAAACCGATGGACCCGACCACCCAGTTCTTTATTAAACACGCCAACAACAATACCAAGGCCCGCGTCGACAAAATTCAGTACAAGATCGATGTCAACACGCTGCAAAAATCAGAAATTAATCATTTCGAGCTGAATGAAATCGGGCGCGTGGTGCTGACCACCAATAAGCCGCTGTTTTTCGACCCTTACAAGAAAAACAAAAGTACCGGTTCGTTTGTACTGATCGACCCGGTTAGCCACAATACCGTGGCCGTGGGAATGATTATTGACAAGCTCAGCGCCGACAATCTGCCTTCGCGCATCAGCGACAACGACCGCGAACAAATTCGACGTGGCAAAGGGCTGATTTCCGAAGAGGCCTACCAAAAACGGTATAACCAGAAAGGCGCTACGCTTTGGATTACCGGTTTGCATGGCTCGGGCAAAAACGAAATGGCCTTTAGCCTGGAGAAACAATTATTTGAAATGGGCGCCACCGTGGTCCTGCTCGACGGAAGTTCGGTGCGCTCGGGCCTTTCGAAAGAACTGGACTACTCGCCCACCGACCGCGCCGAACTGCTGCGCCGGGTTGCCGAAGTTTGCCGCCTGCTGAACGACCAGGGCATCATTACCATTTGTTCGTTCATTTCGCCCGACAAAAATATACGGGATCAGGTGTCTAAAATTATTGGCGACGACCGTTTCCACCTGTTTTACATGAACGCCAGTCTCGACTTCTGCCGGGCAAACAAACCCGAGTTCTACCAACAGGAAGACCTGAAATATGTGCCGGGGATTGATATGTCTTTCGATATCCCCGCGAATCCGAAACTGGTACTTGAGTCGGTCAACAACGGTAAAAATCCGGAAAAAATCATTCGCTATTGCCGCGAAAACGGCCTGTTTCCCTTATAAATTTCAGCTACATCCCATACAGCGAAGGCTGCCCGAAACGGCAGCCTTTTTTATGCCTCAGGCTCCCCCTCGTCTTTTTGTCCTGATCTCCCACCCGGCGGGTCGGCACCCGATAAACCTTTTGTCAGTAGCGCTGCAATTTTTAATACCTGTCAAAATATAATTTGATACCTGTTAAAATTTATTTTCATACCTGTTAAAAATAGTTTTAACAGGTATGAAATAATCAATACCTCACATTCAAAATCCGCTTTTGTCCTTACCGGAAAGCCGGATGCAACGGAAAGAAATTCTGTCCGACGCCGGCAAAACCGGAATTGCCTCACGAAAAAGTCGAATATTTAATCCTCCTGCGCAGGCAATCCCTCAGCTTTTTTTACCTTTGAGATCAATTTAAATGTGTTTAAATGACGACAATTTTCTGGATCATCATTGGTATTCTGGTAGTTGATTATGTGCTCGAACGATTCCTGGATTATCTGAATACCACCCGGTGGAGCGATATCCTGCCGGCAGAACTGAACGGAATTTACGATGAAGAAAAATACCGGCAGCAGCAAATCTATTCAAAAACCAATCATCGCTTTGGCATGCTTACCAGTTCGTTTAGTTTTATGCTGATTTTGCTGATGTTCTTTTTCCAGGGATTTGCCTTAGTCAACAACTGGGCCTTAGCGGTAACCGACAGCCCGGTTTGGTCGGCCCTGATTTTTTTCGGCATCCTGCTGCTGGCCTCCGATATCCTTACAACACCCTTCTCACTGTACGACACCTTCGTGATTGAAGAGAAATTCGGGTTCAACAAAACAACGATAAAAACCTACCTCCTCGACAAACTGAAAGGCTGGCTGCTCGGGGCGCTGATTGGCGGCGGACTGCTCGCCCTCATCATTGTCATCTACCTGAAAACCGGCGAATGGTTTTGGTTGTATGTATGGCTGGTAGTAAGCGGCTTCTCGGTCTTTATGGCCATGTTTTATTCCAGCCTGATTGTACCGCTCTTTAACAAACAAAGCCCGCTGGAAGACGGCGAACTCAAGCAGGCAATCCATGACTTCTCGGCAAAAGTCGGCTTTAAGCTCGATAACATTTACGTGATCGACGGCTCGAAACGCTCCACCAAGGCCAATGCCTATTTTACCGGACTGGGCTCAAAAAAACGCATCGTACTGTACGACACGCTGATTAACGACATGGAAATACCGGAACTGGTAGCCGTGTTGGCGCACGAAATCGGCCATTACAAAAAGAAACACATCATCGTCAGCCTGATATTAGGCATTCTTCAAACCGGGATTATGCTGTATCTGTTTTCTCTGTTTATCGGCAGCCCGGAACTGTCTGCCGCCCTTGGCGTCGGTCAGCCAAGTTTCCATATCGGCTTGATTGCTTTTGGCATCCTGTATTCGCCGCTTTCGTCACTCACCGGCATAGGCATGAATGTATTTTCGAGACGAAATGAATACCAGGCCGACGCATTTGCTGCCGAACATTACGACGGCGAATCGCTGGCTGCCGCGCTAAAAAAACTCTCGGTAAAAAACCTGAGCAACCTGAGACCACACCCGGCCTACGTATTTGTTCATTACTCGCACCCTACCCTGCTGCAACGGCTGGCTGCATTAAAAGCCCGCAGCTAATTCACCGGCCGGGTCTGTTCATCCTTCTTACTCCCCCATAACCTGATAAATATCAGGTTAAAACGGCATGGCCTCAACCGGGCCAATCTATTGCCACGCATAAGATTAATTATTGTTTCATCTTGTTCAAGATATGCCCGAAAGTATGTTTTTTAAAAAACATGTATATATATACATCTAAAGCAAGTTTTTTTAATATCTTAAGGCCATCAGCAAAAACCTTTAGCCGTCGTTTTTGTTAAGGAAGATGGAAATGGAATACCCTGTTATTATTGATTAAAAAACCACTGATATGTTTGATCTTGAATTGATAAAGAAAGTCTACGGGAACTTTGGCCCCCGTATAGAAAAGGCCAGAAAAGTCTTGCAAAAACCGCTCAGCCTTTCGGAAAAGATTTTGTATGCCCACCTGTTTGATGCCGGTCAACCGAAGAAATTCGAGCGTGGGGCCGACTATGTTGATTTTGCACCCGACCGGGTAGCCATGCAGGATGCCACCGCTCAAATGGCCTTACTCCAGTTTATGAATGCCGGAAAAGCAAAAACCGCCGTTCCGTCTACCGTACACTGCGACCACCTGATTCAGGCCAGTGTCAGCGGGCGGACCGATTTGCAATTTGCCCTGCAGCAAAACAAAGAAGTATTTGACTTCCTCGAATCGGTTTCCAATAAATACGGAATTGGTTTTTGGAAACCGGGAGCCGGGATTATTCACCAGGTGGTGCTCGAAAATTATGCGTTCCCGGGAGGAATGATGATTGGAACCGACTCGCACACCGTCAATGCAGGCGGATTGGGCATGATTGCCATTGGCGTTGGAGGCGCCGATGCCGTTGATGTGATGGCAGGCATGGCCTGGGAGCTGAAATTCCCGAAACTGATTGGCGTAAAACTAACCGGCAAGCTGAACGGCTGGACCTCCTCCAAAGATATCATCCTGAAAGTAGCAGGCTTGCTGACAGTGAAAGGCGGAACCGGATATATTATTGAATACTTTGGAGAAGGCGCCCGGTCGCTTTCGGCAACCGGGAAAGGAACCATCTGCAATATGGGCGCCGAAGTTGGTGCAACCACATCAACCTTTGGATACGACGATTCCATGGAGCGTTACCTGCGCGCCACAGGCCGCGCCGAAGTTGCCGACCTGGCCAACCAAATCAGGGAACACCTGACAGCCGACGATGAAGTTTACGCCTCGCCCGAAAAATACTTCGACCAGCTGATCGAAATCAAGCTCGACGAGTTGGAACCTCATCTGAACGGACCCTTTACTCCCGACCGGGCAACACCCATCTCACAAATGGCCGAAGTAGCGAAAGCAAACGGCTGGCCAACCAAAATTGAAGTCGGTCTGATTGGTTCCTGCACCAATTCGTCGTACGAAGATATTTCGCGTGCGGCATCGCTGGCTCAGCAAGCGGTGGATAAAAAGCTGAAACCAAAGGCAAAATTCACCATCACCCCGGGATCGGAGCAAGTCCGTTACACGATTGAACGTGACGGGCTCATCGCTGTTTTTGATCAGATCGGGGCCAATGTATTTGCCAACGCCTGCGGCCCCTGCATCGGGCAGTGGAACCGCGAAGGAGCGGAAAAAGGTGAGAAAAACACCATCGTTCACTCCTTCAACCGTAACTTCTCGAAGCGGGCCGACGGCAACCCGAATACTCATGCTTTTGTAGCCTCGCCCGAACTGGTAACTGCCCTGGCGATTGCCGGCGACTTAACCTTCAACCCGCTTACCGACAGCCTGACCAACGAAGCCGGGGAGAAAGTGATGCTGACTCCCCCTACAGGAGAAGAGCTGCCCGCCAACGGTTTTGCCGTCGAAGATGCCGGCTACCAGGCTCCCGCAGCCGACGGCTCTTCGGTAAATGTCGCGGTTGCTCCTGACTCCAGCCGGCTCCAGCTGCTGGATGCCTTCCCTGCCTGGGACGGCGCCAACATCAACGGCGCGAAACTGCTGATTAAAGCTGAAGGAAAATGCACCACCGACCACATCTCGATGGCCGGTCCCTGGTTACGTTACCGCGGCCACCTCGACAACATTTCGAACAACATGCTGATTGGCGCAGTAAACGCCTTCAATGGCGAGACCAATAAAGTAAAAAACCAGTTAACCGGCCTGTATGATGAGGTTCCCAAGGTACAACGGGCTTATAAGGCAAAAGGCATCCCGACGATCGTTGTCGGCGACCACAACTACGGCGAAGGCTCCTCGCGCGAACATGCCGCCATGGAACCGCGCCACCTGGGTGTGAAAGCCGTTATTGTGAAATCGTTCGCCCGTATCCACGAAACCAACCTGAAGAAACAGGGTATGCTGGCGCTAACCTTCGCCAGCGAAACAGATTACGATAAGATCAGGGAAGACGACCGCTTTAACTTTGTGGATTTGGTTGACTTTGCGCCAAACCGGCCGTTGACACTGGAAGTGATCCATGACAACAGCAGCAAGGACAAGCTGATCCTGAACCACAGTTATAACGACCAGCAAATTGAATGGTTTAAAGCAGGTTCGGCATTGAACCTGATCAAACAACAAAATAACTAATTGATAAACACACCCGAAAAATGAGAAAAATCAAAGTAGCAAATCCGGTCGTTGAACTGGACGGAGATGAAATGACCCGGGTTATTTGGTCATTTATTAAGGAGAAATTAATCTTTCCCTATCTGGACATCGACATCAAATATTATGATTTGGGGATGGAAAACCGTGACAAAACCGACGATCAGGTGACTGTTGACGCGGCCCATGCCATTCAGCAATATGGTGTCGGGATCAAATGCGCCACCATTACACCCGACGAAGCGCGTGTAAAAGAGTTCAATCTGAAAAAAATGTGGAAATCGCCCAACGGCACCATCCGGAATATCCTGGGGGGAACCGTTTTCCGGGAACCCATCATCATCAACAATATTCCGAGGCTGGTTCCCGGATGGAAACAACCTATCTGCATCGGGCGTCATGCTTTTGGCGATCAGTATAAGGCCACCGATTTCGTCACCAAAGGAAAAGGAAAACTAACCATCACCTTTACTCCTGATGACGGCCGTCCGGCCAAATCATACGAAGTATACGATTTCCAGGGAGACGGCGTAGCCCTGGCCATGTACAATACCGACGAGTCGATCACCGGCTTCGCACGGGCCTGTATGAACCAGGCGCTGGGTAAAGGCTGGCCGCTGTACATGTCGACCAAAAATACCATCCTGAAAAAATACGACGGCCGGTTTAAAGATATCTTCCAGGAAGTGTTTGAAAACGAATTCAGAGACCAGTTCGAAGCGGCCGGTATTACCTACGAACACCGGTTAATTGACGATATGGTGGCCGCCGCGATGAAATGGGAAGGAGGTTTTGTGTGGGCCTGCAAAAATTACGACGGCGACGTTCAGTCAGACACCGTAGCCCAAGGCTTCGGCTCGTTGGGATTGATGACTTCGACCCTGATCACCCCCGACGGTAAAACGATGGAGGCTGAAGCAGCCCACGGAACGGTTACCCGCCACTACCGCATGCACCAGCAAGGCAAGCCAACATCGACCAACCCGATCGCTTCCATCTTTGCCTGGACCAGGGGACTGGCTTTCCGCGGCAAACTCGATCACCATGACGAGTTGGTTCGTTTTGCCGAAAGCCTGGAACAGGTTTGCATTGAAACGGTTGAAAGCGGCAAAATGACGAAAGACCTGGCGCTGATTATTCACGAAAAAGATCTGAAAGAGGAACATTTTCTGACCACAGAAGCTTTTCTGAATGCGATTGATGAAAACCTTCAGCAAAAACTCAGCGTGAACTGATATGGGTGAAAAGATTACCTTGCAACAGAACAAACTGATCGTTCCCGACAAACCGGTAATTCCCTTTATCGAAGGCGACGGCATTGGCAAAGACATTAGCCTGCCCAGCCAACGGGTACTGGACGCCGCCGTGGAAAAAGCCTACGGAAATAAACGCAAACTGATTTGGAAAGAAGTTTATGCCGGACAGAAAGCGTTTGTTGAAACAGGCAATTATCTGCCCGACGAAACCATTGAGGCATTCAAAGCCTACCATGTGGGGATCAAGGGCCCGCTGGAAACTCCGGTCGGAGGAGGGATCAGGTCGCTAAATGTCGCTCTTCGGCAAGCGCTCGATTTATATGTTTGCCTGAGGCCGGTACGCTGGTTCAAGGGAGTTCCCTCTCCTATCCGCTATCCATCACTGGTTGATATGCACATCTTCCGCGAGAATACCGAAGATATTTACGCAGGCATTGAATTCATGACCGGCGAAGAAAATACCCTGAAATTTCAGGAGTTTCTGTTTAAAGAGATGGGCGTGAGCGAACAGGTTCGTTTTCCCGAGAGTTCTTCATTTGGTGTTAAACCGGTATCAAAAGACGGCTCAGAAAGACTGATCCGGGCAGCCATTGATTACGCCATTGAGCGGGAATTACCCTCAGTTACCCTGGTGCATAAAGGAAACATCATGAAGTTTACCGAGGGAGCTTTTAAAAACTGGGGCTATGATTTAGCTGAAGCCGAGTTTGGAGAACAGGTGTTTACCTGGAGGCAATACCAGGCCATTGAATCGGCCAAAGGACAAATTGATGCCCAAAAGGCCATTGACCAGGCAAAAAAAGAAGGTAAAGTCATTATCAAAGATGTGATTACCGATGCTTTTCTTCAGGAAAGCCTGTTGCATCCTTACGACCATACGGTGATTGCCACCCTGAACCTGAACGGCGACTATATTTCGGACCAGTTAGCCGCTATGGTAGGAGGAATCGGGATCTCTCCGGGAGCAAATATCAATTTCCAAAGCGGTTACGCCATTTTCGAGGCCACGCACGGTACAGCGCCCACCATTGCCGGAACCGGGAAAGCCAATCCAAGTTCGCTGATCCTTTCAGGAGTGATGATGCTGGAATACCTGGGTTGGGAAGAAGCTGCAGAACATGTTTTTGACGCCATCGAGCACACCTTCGCCAAAAGACGCGTTACATCCGACCTGCACAGCATGATGGAAGGGGCAAGCCTGCTGTCGACCACCGAATTCGCCGATGAAATAATCAGGAATATTCACTAACTTAAAGACAAGAAAAAAATCAATAAAATAAATTAAAGATGGAATACATTAAAAATAGGTTTTACGAAAAAGCAAGCAAGTGCATCGCCGAGTACCAAAAACTCAAAAACGAGCACGGCGACAAGGTGATCGCCCAGGTAACCATTGGTCAGGTCATGACCGGCATGAAAGGAGTTCCGAGTTTGATCACGGATACATCAAAACTTGATGCCAACAGCGGAATTCGTTTCAGGGGATACAGTATTGACGAATTAAGACAAAAACTTCCCCGCCTGAACCCGGAGGGAGAACCGCTTCCCGAAGGTTTATTCTACCTGATGCTTATCGGTGAAATACCCGAAGAAGAAGATGTGTTAAACATTTCGAAAGATTGGTCAACACGGGCGCATGTGCCGCAACATGTGTTTGACGTGATTGATGCCATCCCGCGTACTGCAAGGCCAATGACCCAGTTCAGCGCAGCGATCGTCGCCATGGCTACCGAGTCGGTATTCCAGAAAGCATACCGGTCGGGAGTAAACAAAAAATACTACTGGGACTTTATGTACGACGATGTGATGAACCTCATTGCCCGCCTGCCCCGCATCGCGGCCTATATTTATCGCCGCAACTATTTTAAGGACAAACACATTGAGCCCGACCCGCGGCTCGACTGGGCCGGCAACCTGGCGCACATGATGGGCTACGACTCCGATGAAGTAAAACGGCTGATGCGTTTGTATATGGTGATTCATGCCGACCACGAAGGCGGGAACGTTTCGGCCCACGCCACTCACCTGGTCGGTTCGGCCTTAAGCGGCCCGTATTATGCTTTGGGCGCAGGGATGCTTGGACTTGCCGGCCCCTTGCACGGCTATGCCAATCAGGATGTTATTAACTGGATTTTTGAGCTGATGGCTGAACTGGGAACCGATGAACCGAGCAAAGAGCAATTGGCCGACTATGTGAAACGCACGCTGGAGGCCGGCCGGGTTATCCCGGGTTACGGACATGCCGTGTTACGGGTAACCGATCCGCGGTTTACGGCCCAGAAAGAGTTCGCTGATAAGTACATCACACACGACAAACTGATCAACACGGTAAATAACCTGTATGAAGTGGTTCCTCCAATTCTGGGCAGTATCGGAAAGATCAGCAATCCGTGGCCCAATGTAGACGCCTATTCGGGAGCCTTGCTGTATCATTACGGAATTAAAGAATACTCATTCTATACCGTTTTATTTGGTGTATCAAGGGCGCTTGGCGTACTGGCATCGCTGGTCATGGACCGTTTATACGGCTTGCCGATTGAACGTCCTTCATCCTATCCGTTAAGATGGTATAAAGATAAAGCCCAAAGTGAAGGCGAAGGTTGTTAAGATAACATACGAAAGAGGCTGCACCAGTTGGTGCAGCCTCTTTTATTTTTTCAAACTCACAATAATACGTTAATGTCTTTCCCCTTTTGTAAAATTCAACTCAATTACTCAAGTCCTCGAATTCGACGCTGGTATAGTCTTTTGCAAAGACTTCTTCTTCGGCCAATACTTCTTCCTCTTCGTCTTCCATCACCGCTTGCGGTTCGTCATAGTTTTCGGCATCCATCACCGGCTGATTGCCCATGATAAAGCCAACTACCTCATCCAGTCCTTCTGCAAACTTCTCAAAATCTTCTTTATACAGGAAGATTTTATGCTTCTCAAAGTGGAATTTTCCGTCCTGCTCGTAACGTTTCTTACTTTCGGTAATTGTCAGGTAATACTCATCTTTACGGGTTGATTTTACATCGAAGAAATAAGTTCTTTTTCCTGCCCTTACGGCTTTTGAATAAATTTCTTGCCGAAATTTACTGTCAAGTTCTTCATTCTGGTCATCGTTCTTGTCAAAACCTTCCATCTTGCTCGTTTTTAGGTTATTTCCATAGTTAGTAGCTCAAAAATAAAAAATTATTCTGAAAATTATTAAAACCTGTTAACAAACAGCCCACAGAAAGGTAATTCAACAAATGTTCACTTATCGGCTTTGGTAATATTTTAAGGCCTCGGGCATAATTTTTTCGAGGGCTGCAATCCGGTTCACATCAACCGGGTGGGTACTCAGCAACTCGGGCGTTTTAGCTCCGCCGCTTTCCGACATCCGTTTCCAGAAAGCCACTGCCGATCTCGGGTCGTAGCCGGCCATCGCCATGAAAATCAATCCCATCTTGTCGGCTTCATACTCGTGTTTCCGCGAAAAAGGCAACATCACACCCACCGACGAACCAAGCCCGTAAGCCGTTGAGAAAATCGCCTGCGTTTCTTCCGGTTTTGTTTTTACAGCCTCCGACAAGGCAACACCACCCATTTGTAAAACCATTTGCTGGCTCATCCGCTCGTTACCGTGACGGGCTACCGCGTGCGCAACTTCGTGCCCCATAACCACTGCAATACCGGCTTCGTTTTGTGTATAAGGAAGAATACCGGTATAAAATACCACCTTGCCCCCGGGCATACACCAGGCATTGGGCACATCATCTTCAATCAGGTTAAACTCCCACTGAAAATTGGCAATATAACTTTCAAAGCCGTTGTCTCTCAGGTATTGCTCAACAGCAAGGGCTATATTCTTCCCGACGCGTTTCACCATGTCGGTTTGTGTCTGGTTGGTCGAGAGTTTATTCTCACTCAGAAAGGTACCGTAACTGGTTAAGCCCATCTCTACCATACTGGATTCGGGAAGTAAATTGAGCTGACTTCGCCCGGTAAGGGGAACTGTTCCACAGGACTGAACCAGAAATAATCCGGCAATCAGCAAACTTTTCATCAATAAATTTTTCACATCCGTTGTTTTCATATCATTCAAATTTTTACATTCTTCTTAACGTTTTTATACGGTCATCTAAAAATAAGCAATTGCAAATAAAAAAGGTGACTTTTCTGAGCCACCTTTCAAATATTTCTACCAGGAATTTATTTATAAATCTCTTTCTTCGCTGCCAGCAAGGTGTTTTTAAGCAACGAAACACGGGTCATCGGGCCTACTCCGCCCGGAACCGGAGTAATAAACGAACACTTTTCGGCAACCTCGTCAAAGGCAACATCGCCTTTTAGTTTCCAGCCCGATTTAGTTTGATCCGACTTTATACGGGTGGTACCAACATCGATCACCACGGCGCCTTCTTTCACCATATCGGCTTTAACAAAGTCGGGCGAACCAATGGCGGCAATCAGAATATCAGCCTTTGCACAAATTCCTTTCAGGTTTTTAGACCGGCTGTGGGCAACGGTAACGGTAGCATTCATTTCTTTTTGCGACATGAGTACGCTCAACGGCCGGCCAACAATATTACTTCTGCCGATGATGACACAATCTTTTCCCGAGGTTTCTATCCCGTGGCGCTTAATCAGATCAACAATCCCGTCAGGCGTAGCCGAAACGAAAGAAGGAAGGCCGATCACCATCCGCCCGACATTAACCGGGTGAAAACCGTCAACATCTTTCTTCGGGTCAATGGCTTCAATGACTTTTTGTTCGGAGATATGCGCCGGTAAAGGTAGCTGTACAATAAAGCCATCCACGTCTTCATCGCGGTTCAGTTCATCGACCCGGGCCAGTAATTCCGCTTCGGTCACCGTATCCTCATAACGAATGAGGGACGATTTAAATCCTACTTCTTCACAATCTTTAATTTTATAGGCGACATAGGTCTCGCTTCCGCCATCGTGGCCGACAAGGATCGCTGCCAGGTGAGGGGTTTTTCCACCTTTCGCTTTCAGTTCTTTTACCTGCTCAGCAATCTCGGCTTTAATCTCAGCTGCTGTCTTTTTACCGTCGATTAAATTCATATTCGTGTCTTCAGATTATTTTCGTTGCATATTTCCCATCATCCGCCCCAGGTTCTTTCCCTGCGAAACCATGCGCATCATTTTCCGGGTTTCATCAAATTGTTTGATCAGCCGGTTTACTTCCTGAATATTGGTTCCCGACCCTTCGGCAATTCGTTTTCTGCGCGAACCGTTCAAAACTGCAGGATCATTGCGTTCAGCGGGGGTCATCGAAAAGATGATTGCTTCGATGTGTTTGAAAGCGTCGTCGTCAATGTCGATATTTTTCAAGGCTTTTCCCATTCCAGGGATCATGGATGCCAGATCTTTCAGGTTTCCCATTTTTTTGATTTGCTGAATTTGAGACAGGAAATCATCAAAATTAAATTGGTTCTTGGCCAGTTTTTTTTGTAACTGACGGGCCTGGTCGGCATCAAATTGTTCCTGGGCCCGTTCTACCAACGAAACGATATCGCCCATCCCGAGAATACGGTCGGCCATACGTTCGGGGTGAAATACATCCAGCGCATCAAGCTTTTCGCCGGTACCGACAAATTTAATCGGCTTGTTGACGATGGAGCGGATAGACAATGCAGCCCCGCCACGGGTATCCCCGTCGAGCTTGGTAAGCACAACACCATCGAAATCGAGACGATCGTTAAATTCTTTGGCCGTATTCACCGCATCCTGACCGGTCATCGAATCGACAACAAACAGAATCTCATCGGGGGTAACGGCCTTTTTCACGGCCGCAATTTCGTTCATCATCTGCTCATCAATGGCCAAACGGCCGGCGGTATCGATAATGACCAGATTATGGCCCTTTTCTTTGGCATATTTGATCGCTGCCTGTGCAATTTTTACCGGCTCTTTATTCCCTTCTTCGGTATAAACCGGCACACCGATTTGTTCGCCAAGCACTTTCAACTGGTCGATCGCTGCGGGACGATACACGTCGCCGGCAACCAACAGCGGATTTTTCGTTTTTTTTGTTTTCAGGTATTTGGCCAGTTTCCCGGAGAAGGTTGTTTTACCGGATCCTTGTAAACCCGCGATCAGAATAATAGCCGGGTTTCCCTTCAGGTTGATGTCGGTAAATGTTCCGCCCATCAGGGAAGCCAGTTCGTCATGAACAATCTTCACCATCATCTGGCCCGGTTTCAGGGCGTTCAGCACATTCTGCCCCAGGGCCTTTTCTTTGACAACTTCGGTAAATGATTTGGCAATTTTATAATTAACGTCAGCATCGAGCAAGGCCCGCCTGACTTCTTTTAATGTTTCGGCAACATTGATTTCGGTGATTCGCCCCTCGCCTTTCAGCAATTTAAACGATCTCTCTAACTTCTCATTAAGATTTTCAAACATAGCAGAATCTAATTGTATTTTAAAGCTCGTGCAAAAGTACAAAAATAAAATATAGGGATTTTTCTTTAAAAGATTAAAAAAACGACTTTATGCGGGTAACCTTTAACCAAAAACCGGAATATATCTGTGAACCTGATTTTATACCGGTTTTTTTGGGAGGAATGCTGTGATGAAAGAAATATCTGACTACTACGGATTATTGTTTTGTTGTCCGATGAATTCGGAAGTAAAAAGTTGTGCTTTTAAAGAGATCAGAAGCAAAGACATCAACGAAAGAATCCAATACATGAAATTATTAAGCAAAGATGAACGGTCGGCATTGATTATCAAGCATAAGAACTGTTTATCTCTGCGGGAAAATAAAGTCCCTTTTTCACGAATCGCAATTTTTTAGAAAGTCTGTGGGGGTCTGAGGACCCCCATTTTTTATACCTTACATCCGTTCCGGAACCTGAATCCCCAGCAAGCCCATCCCCGATTTAATCAGTTTCGCCACATTCCCCGACAAGATTAACCTGAAATTACGAATCGCTTCATTTTCCTCATTCAGAATAGAATGATCGTGGTAGAACTGATTGTATTCTTTGACCAGGCTATACACATAATTGGCAATAACCGCCGGGCTATACGTATCGGCGGCTTCGCTTACCGTTGCCGGGAATAAGGAAATATTTTTTATCAGCTCCTTCTCTTTCTCCGAGATCGGCAGGGACTGGTCCAGGTCGGATGTCAATTCAATTCCTTTTTCGGCAGCCTTCCTTAAAACCGAACGGATACGGGCATAGGTGTACTGAATAAACGGGCCGGTATTCCCGTTAAAATCGATTGATTCTTCCGGGTTAAACAACATATTTTTACGCGGATCAACTTTCAGTATAAAATATTTCAAGGCGCCCAGGGCAATGATTCTGTAAGTTTCGTAAGCTTCTTCTTCCGTATAATCGTCTAACTTCCCGAGTTCTTCCGATGTTTTTTTGGCCACCTCAATCATTCCGGCAATCAGGTCGTCGGCATCAACCACGGTTCCTTCGCGTGATTTCATTTTGCCATGCGGCAATTCCACCATCCCATACGAAAAATGATGCAGGCCTTTGCCCCATTCGAAGCCCAGTTTATCCAATAAAACAGAGAGGGCCTGAAAATGATAGTTTTGCTCGTTACCCACCACGTAAACCATTTTATCGATCCGGTAATCATTAAAGCGGAGTTTCGCGGTACCGATATCCTGGGTCATGTAAACCGAGGTGCCGTCGCTGCGAAGTAAAATCTTTTGATCCAAGCCGTCATTGGTCAGGTCGGCCCACACCGAGTTATCGTCTTTTTGAAGAAAGATGCCCTGTTCCAGCCCTTTCAACACTTCATCCTTACCTACCAAATAGGTCTCCGATTCGTAGTAAATTTTATCAAAATCAACGCCCAACTCCCGGTAGGTTACATCAAATCCATCATAAACCCACCGGTTCATGGTTGACCAAAGCTCGATGGTTGCCGGATCTTTTGCTTCCCACTTACGCAGTAATTCGCGGGCAGCTTCCATCGAAGGCGCCTGTTGCTCCGCTTCTTCTTTTGAAAGTCCTTTATCCATTAACTCCTTTACTTCCAGACGGTAATGCTTATCGAACAGCACATAAAAATCGCCCACGAGGTGATCTCCTTTAATGCCTGTACTCTCGGGCGTTTTACCTTCGCCCCATTGCTGCCAGGCATACATGGATTTACAGATATGAATTCCGCGATCGTTGACAATGTTGGTCTTTACCACGTTTTTCCCGGTGGCTTTTAATATTTCTCCCAATGAAAAACCAAGTAAATTATTCCGGATATGCCCCAAATGCAGCGGTTTATTGGTATTGGGCGAAGAATATTCGATCATGACCACCGGAGAATCAACCGTAGCTGCGGTAAAGCCGTATGAATCGTCAAGGGAAGTATTCGCCAGCAGATCAATCCA
This sequence comes from Gaoshiqia hydrogeniformans, assembly GCF_049347105.1. Classification (GTDB taxonomy): domain Bacteria; phylum Bacteroidota; class Bacteroidia; order Bacteroidales; family Prolixibacteraceae; genus Gaoshiqia; species Gaoshiqia hydrogeniformans. The sequence continues at coordinate 3,556,922 of NZ_CP186334.1, read as the reverse complement.
GTAACTTAATGACACAGATAGATTTAAAAAACCTTTCACCACCGAATAGGCAGCCACATCGGTTAGGTTTTCCTGCAAGTAAACGCCCAGATCAGCCGCAGTTTGCTCGGGCGATTTCCGGGAGAAACGTAAAAAAGGAAAGACCACCACGGTAAGATCGCCCGCTACGTCCTTACGCGTATTCTGGATTTGAACACTGCCTGCTTCAATTTCCTGTCCGTAAAGTTCGGCAACCGCTTTTACGATATTCTCTTTGATTCTTTGTTCGATAAGCATATCATTATTTTTTGGCAGGGCAAAGATAATAGTTTCTGCCGGAATCGGGTAGTAAAAAAGCCGTGGTTGAACAGCGGTCTCCGGATGATCTCAATCGATTAATTTATTCGTCAACAAACAGCTCAAACTCGACCCGGCGGTTCAGTTTCCTGTTTGCTTCGGATGTGTTCGGGAAAGCCGGACAGGTTTTTCCCAGGCCTGCTGTTATGGCAATCCGTGAACGGCTTAGCCCCATACCGGTCAAAAACTGAACAACTGATTCCACCCGTTGCTCCGAAAGCTCCATACTCTCTTCATCGCTAAGCAGATTGTCAGTATGCCCGTATATGCGGACCCGATATTCCGGGTGTTTAAGCAAAAGGTCGAGCAGATTGGCCAGTTTGTTTTTTGTATAATTCGTCAGATGACTCTGACCCTGCACAAAATAAACAGGATAGAACGTCAAAACGGCCGGCTGTGCTACCCCGGTAATTTGTCCTTCGGCCAGGCGCACATGCGTCCCCGACCGAAAAAAATCAGGATCATCCAGACGGAATTCCGCCGTGCGACCGGCACCGGCCGCGCTGACTTGTACAAACGTATAACATAATACGCAGGAGGAAAGTAAAACCAGTCCTTTCATATCATATTCGCAATTATTCAAACCTAAAACAAATTAAACCCTTTTTTTCGAGATATTATTTTCCTTTTCAATAAATTATATCGTGAAAAAAATTCCAATCTTTGATGATCCTGAATTTAGATTAGAATTTTGTATTGCATCATCGACATAGAAACCACAGGACAGAGTTATAAAGAAGGTAAGATTACGGAGATTGCCATCTATAAACACAATGGACTGGAAATTACCCGTTCGTTTACGACACTGATTAACCCGGAGTGTCACATCCCTTATTTTATCACCAAATTAACGGGTATCGATAACGAGATGGTGGCCAAGGCCCCGAAATTTTATGAAGTGGCCAAAACCATCGTGGAATTGACCGCCGGATCGGTCTTTGTTGCACACAATGCCGCCTTTGATTATCATTTTATCCGGGAAGAATACAAACGGCTGGGCTACGACTACAAGCGAAAAACAATGTGTACCGTGAAACTCGGCCGTAAATTTTTACCCGGCCATGCCTCTTATTCACTTGGACGGATTTGCAGTGATTTAAACATTCAGATTGACGGAAGGCACCGGGCGGCAGGCGATGCCTTTGCAACGGTTAAGTTGTTTGAACTGATCCTGAAACAACAGGAACATTTACGGGATAAAACGGAGGTGTCTCATCAGCGACGGCTATTTTAAATAAAAAAGTCATGTATGGACATGACTTCACGGCAGGCTATTCTGCTTTTGTTTCTTCAGCCGCCCCTCCTTCATCAAAATTCAGCAATTCGTTTTTCACCAGCAGGTTGTACCACTGAACCACTTTCTTCATATCCGAAGTGTATACCCGGCCCTGATCGTAATCCGGCAGAACCTCTCCAAAAAAGGCCTTCAACTGGCTACCGGAATCTACTCCGGTTACTTCCAGCCTATTTTTCTTCTCGGCTATATTTTTGAATACCTCTTTCAGCGACACTTCCCCGGTTTGCGTAAAAATAGCGATGTCTTCCAGTGAACTTACTTTTGACGTCGAATAAACCGGCATTCGTTTTCCGGTGAGCATCGATTCTACAATAATGCTGTTTTTTGCTTCGGTAACCAGTTTATACAGACCCGGTTGACCTGAAATGGCTAATATACCTTTCAACATAATAACTTTTCTAATTTTGAGAGGCGAAGATACTATTTTAATAAAGGAAATAAAAGACGCCGGAAATCACTTTAAGAAATATTTTTGTTCCGGCTGATCCCGCCTGCACCGTGTTTACCGGAAAAAGGAAAGCCAACAGCTGCAAAAAGAAACAGAGCAGAGATTTTCAGGTTCAAATCTCTGCTCTGAATTGATCAGCGGGTCAATTGCCGATATTTTACAATCCGGAGGCGCTACCCAGGAAGATAATGCCAACGCGTATCTTCTATAGGATCTCCACCACGGTCCGCCTGTTCTGTGCGTGTTGTTCTTCGGTGCAGGGAACCCCGTCGTCACACTCGTTTACTAATTGTGTTTCACCAAATCCTTTATACTCCATACGGGATGAAGCAACTCCCTTCGAAACAAGGTACTCATAGGATGATTTAGCTCTTCGTTCGGACAAAGCCAGGTTAAACCGGTCGCTGCCGCGGGAATCGGTATGAGATTCGAGGCGAATCCTCATTCCCGGGTTTTCATTCATCATTTCCACGAGTTTATCCAATTCTTTTGCCGCATCCGGACGAATATTGTGTTTCCCAAGATCATAATAAATGTTTTTCAACTCAATCCGCGTACCGGCTTTCATTGAATATAAAGCGACCGAATAGGTCGACACGCCCGGTTCAATTCCGATGGTAGAAAACTCAAAATCAGCTGCAATATATTGGTTGGCCGAAACATTGAGGACATAATCCTGATCAGGCGAAACCGACGTATAAAACCTGCCCTGTTCATCGGTTGTAATGGTCCCAACGGCCTTATGATCCAATACAATGCGGACCAGGGCGCCGGGAATCGGATTATAATCCATATCAACCACTTCTCCCTCCAACTGATACTGAGGTTCCAGAATTAATTTCTTTTCGATCACGTCAGCCAGGTCGTTTTGAGATAAGCTGAACGACTGCGTCGTTCCCTTGTATCCGGGTTTACCGGCATTTATTCGGTATTCCGCGTTCAGTTTTAGTTTTGCCGCAAAGCGCCCGTCGGCGTTCGACTTCCCGCTGGCAATTACATTCCCTTGCTGATCACTGATCTCGATTTCGGTATCGGGCACCGGCTGATTGGCTTGCTTTGAAACGATCAGCAAGTTCAGAGGAGCCTCGTCAAGCCGGAAAGAATAGATATCGTCGCTTCCCGATCCGCCTTTTCGGTTTGACACGAAGTAGCCAAACCGCTGGTTGTCGTCGATCACCATCCCAAAATCGTCTGCCTGCGAATTAAACTGATCGCCCATAAGAACAACCTCGGACCCGGAATCCGGGGAAAACCTGGTATAATAAAGGTCCAACCCTCCAAATCCGCCTGATCGTTCGGAAGCAAAAATCAATGTTCCGTCCGTATTCAGGAAAGGGAACATTTCATTTCCCGAGGTATTGATCTTGCTCCCCAGGTTAACCGGCTTGGTCCATTTACCATCCACTTTGGCCGAGTAATATAAATCCGTCTTTCCCATTCCCCCAGGCATATCGCTGGCAAAAACCAATGTGTCGCCGGTCAGGTTGACGGCCGGGTGAACAACGGAATATTCTTTACTGTTCATCGGTAAATTCTCAACAAATTCCCAGCCGGAATCTGTTTTCTGATAAAGAACAATTCCCAACCGGAAATTCTCGGCCTTGTAAATGCCACTTTTTTCGGAAGAAACAAATTCACTTGACCGGGTTAAAAACAACTGACCCGATTTTTGACAATAACTCATCGGGCCTTCGTGATAGTCCGAACGAATAGCTGTTAACTTCACCGGCATGCTTTTCACGTTTCCGAGTTCATCAATCTCACAGGTAAACAGTTCGTAAAATGAACTGGTTTCTTTTTTCCCCTTCACCAATGCCTGCTTCGTAAGCGAATTAAACATGAACTCAGAATCGATTATGGCTAAGCCAAAATCACTTGACGGTGTATTTATTCCGAGGTTCTCAACCACGACATTCATATTGTCAAACAGATATTTTGGCTGAGAGGTGGCAACTGATGATGCCAGAAATAAAATGGATAGCACAAGCAAATATTTTTTTCTCATCGCAATTATATTTTCCATTATCAGAAATAACGAGGTGAAGCATACTGCGTTTTAACGAGATTCAACTCATAAGAGACCATAATCTCATGCGTCCCGTTACTGTACGATCTAAGCTTAGAGGTTTCAAAATCAACGGCATAACCCACCCGCAGTTTGTCATTAATAATATACTGGGTATTAAAGCCATAAGCACCCGAAGACCGGATCATCGCCCCGATCCAGAATTTCTCTTTCAGCAGGAAACTGGCATTCAGATCGCCAACAAGGGGAGAACCGGTTACGTAACGGGTAATAAACGAGGGTCTAAACTTGACCGACTCGCTCAGGTCGACCACATACCCGCCGATCAGAGTGAAATGCCTCATTTCTGCATTAGTATTGTAGTTTGTTGTTCCCATCTCAAAATCGTTTTGCAGAATTTTGGGAATGGAAAGCCCTGCATAATAACGGGGAGCATACAGATAAGCGCCTAAGCCAAAATTCGGCATAAACTTTCGAACCACCTCTCCGGTAAATGTCGGGTCTTCTTCGGTAAAGAGCGAATGTTTTCCCAGATTATTATCATAATTGGTGAAACCCGCTTTCAATCCCAATCTCAGGTTCACCTTCTCCGTTAACTTCAAACGGTATGAATAGTCGGTAAAAAGGGCAAACCGGTTGATGAATTGTATTTTATCATTTATAACCGACAGCCCCAGGCCAATATTCTCATTTTTCAACGGAGCCTGGGCCGTAAAGGTCTGGGTTTCGGGGTTACCCTCGAAACCAACCCATTGGTAGCGACCGAGGGCCATCAGTCCGATACTTTCCCAGGTTCCGGCGTATGCCGGGTTATAGGACTGAACATTGAACATGTACTGACTGTACATGGGGTCTTGCTGCCCGTAGGAAGCAAGCGCCCATACCGTCACCCCAAACAGGCTTATCACATATTTTGATATCAATTTTATCGTCTTCATTTCTGATCTTGTTTACCGGTTAATATATACTGCTCCTTTGCGTACTTCTGAATTACTTAGCTTCAGGACGTAAAAATAGGTCCCTGCCGGTAATATTTCTTTTCCTTTTCCATTGACGTTTGCGCGTCCATCCCACCAGGCGTCAGTATTTCCGTAGATATCTGTATTCCCGTACCTGTCTTTTTCATAAACCTTAGCCCCCCAGCGACTAAAAATTTCGATCCGGGCATCCGGGTAGAGGCACATCCCGTGAATCCGGAAGTATTCGTTGATCCCATCGCCGTTCGGAGAGAAACCGGTGGGTACCTCTACGTTGTAAATATCGGGAACAATGATCGTCTGCGTACAGGTCGCCGTATTCCCGGCCTCATCAACAGCAGTCCAGGTAATAACGGTTGTGCCGATCGGGAAGCTTTCCGGAGCGTCATTATGCACCTGAATATCGCCGGGTAAATTCAGGTTATCAGATACAACAGGGGTTCCCAGGTTAAATCCGGAAGCCTGGCACAGATCCCAGTCTACCAAAATGGTAGAAGGATTTAACGGGCAAACAATATCCGGAGGAGTCGTATCCACCACATCAATCAACTGAACACAAGTCGTTGAATTTCCACAGTCGTCCGTGGCAGTCCAGGTACGTCTGATTGTATATTCAACGGCATTAGGTCCGTCAATGATCTGGTCGGCATAGGTCACTGAGGGAGCCGTATCACAGTCATCGTCGGCTGTTGCCATGCCGGTATTGGACGGATCGGAAGATTCATCGCCTTCGATGGTCAGATTGGGCGGACAGAAAGTAATTACAGGATCCGTAAGATCGATAAAGGAAATGGTTGAGGTCACCGGCATGGCTTCATTGCCACAAATATCGCTGGCCGTGAATGTCACAACAATCACCCGGTTACAACTTTGTGTATAGGCCGAATAATTATTCTCAACACTAATGTAGCTGTCGCAATTGTCTGAAACGCTTGCTGAAGCAAGCCAGGTGGCAATAGTCGCCTCATGCTCGACAGACAGGTCACAGGTCAGTACAAGCGGCTGAGGAGCCGTAATTACCGGAGCAATGTTGTCGATAAAGGTTATGGTTGAAGTAACCGGCACAGCGGCGTTACTACAAGCATCCGCAGCGGTAAAGGTCACTACAATCTCCTCGCCGCAGCCCTGGGTATAGGTATCGTAATCGTTGTTAATCGTCAGCTGTGCGTCGCAGTTTTCGTCGACGGTTACACTTTCCAGCCAATTTTCGATGCTTGTCCGGTAATCAGTTCCCGGTTCACAATTCAGCACAAGTGGCGCCGGGGCTGTAAGTACCGGGGCTACATCATCGTAGAAACTGATCGTCAGAATTTGCGGCGCGGCCACATTCCCATTCGCATCAACGGCAGTAAAGGTGATCACAAGGTCTTCGCCACAACCCTGCGTAAAGTCTCCTGTATAATCATGATTCAGCGCCGAAGCCATATCACAGTTATCCGATACCTGAACCTGGGAAATCAAAGACTCTATAATCAAGTCATATACCCCGGATTGGTTTTGATTGCACTCCATTGGAAATGGATTTGCAACATCCGGCAGGCTAATCACCGGCACTGTCTGATCATTTATTGTAAATGACTTGGTCAACATAGCTGTATTGCCGCAGGCATCTGTGGAGGCAAAGGTCACTTCCACACTCTGGTTTAGACCGGTGGTCGGCTGGGTGTAGCTGGCTGTTACCGTTACATCCCCGTCGCAATTATCTGTAGCCGTGGCTGTCGATGTCCAAACATCAACTGCGCCGGCATCAAAACAATCCATCACCAACTCTGCGACAGGTAAGTTTATAACCGGGGCTGCATCATCGTAGAAACTGATCGTCAGAATTTGCGGCGCGGCCACATTCCCATTCGCATCAACGGCAGTAAAGGTGATCACAAGGTCTTCGCCACAACCCTGCGTAAAGTCTCCTGTATAATCATGATTCAGCGCCGAAGCTATATCACAGTTATCCGATACCTGAACCTGGGAAATCAAAGACTCTATAATCAAGTCATATACCCCGGATTGGTTTTGATTGCACTCCATTGGAAATGGATTTGCAACATCCGGCAGGCTAATCACCGGCACTGTCTGATCATTTATTGTAAATGACTTGGTCAACATAGCTGTATTGCCGCAGGCATCTGTGGAGGCAAAGGTCACTTCCACACTCTGGTTTAGACCGGTGGTCGGCTGGGTGTAGCTGGCTGTTACCGTTACATCCCCGTCGCAATTATCTGTAGCCGTGGCTGTCGATGTCCAAACATCAACTGCGCCGGCATCAAAACAATCCATCACCAACTCTGCGGCAGGTAAGTTTATAACCGGAGCAGCGTCATCGTAGAAACTGATCGTCAGAATTTGCGGCGCGGCCACATTCCCATTCGCATCAACGGCAGTAAAGGTGATCACAAGGTCTTCTCCACAACCCTGCGTAAAGTCTCCTGTATAATCATGATTCAGCGCCGAAGCCATATCACAGTTATCCGATACCTGAACCTGGGAAATCAAAGACTCTATAATCAAGTCATATACCCCGGATTGGTTTTGATTGCACTCCATTGGAAATGGATTTGCAACATCCGGCAGGCTAATCACCGGCACTGTCTGATCATTTATTGTAAATGACTTGGTCAACATAGCTGTATTGCCGCAGGCATCTGTGGACGCAAAGGTCACTTCCACACTCTGGTTTAGACCGGTGGTCGGCTGGGTGTAGCTGGCTGTTACCGTTACATCCCCGTCGCAATTATCTGTAGCCGTGGCTGTCGATGTCCAAACATCAACTGCGCCGGCATCAAAACAATCCATCACCAACTCTGCGGCAGGTAAGTTTATAACCGGGGCTGCATCATCGTAGAAACTGATCGTCAGAATTTGCGGCGCGGCCACATTCCCATTCGCATCAACGGCAGTAAAGGTGATCACAAGGTCTTCTCCACAACCCTGCGTAAAGTCTCCTGTATAATCATGATTCAGCGCCGAAGCCATATCACAGTTATCCGATACCTGAACCTGGGAAATCAAAGACTCTATAATCAAGTCATATACCCCGGATTGGTTTTGATTGCACTCCATTGGAAATGGATTTGCAACATCCGGCAGGCTAATCACCGGCACTGTCTGATCATTTATTGTAAATGACTTGGTCAACATAGCTGTATTGCCGCAGGCATCTGTGGAGGCAAAGGTCACTTCCACACTCTGGTTTAGACCGGTGGTCGGCTGGGTGTAGCTGGCTGTTACCGTTACATCCCCGTCGCAATTATCTGTAGCCGTGGCTGTCGATGTCCAAACATCAACTGCGCCGGCATCAAAACAATCCATCACCAACTCTGCGACAGGTAAGTTTATAACCGGGGCTGCATCATCGTAGAAACTGATCGTCAGAATTTGCGGCGCGGCCACATTCCCATTCGCATCAACGGCAGTAAAGGTGATCACAAGGTCTTCGCCACAACCCTGCGTAAAGTCTCCTGTATAATCATGATTCAGCGCCGAAGCCATATCACAGTTATCCGATACCTGAACCTGGGAAATCAAAGACTCTATAATCAAGTCATATACCCCGGATTGGTTTTGATTGCACTCCATTGGAAATGGATTTGCAACATCCGGCAGGCTAATCACCGGCACTGTCTGATCATTTATTGTAAATGACTTGGTCAACATAGCTGTATTGCCGCAGGCATCTGTGGAGGCAAAGGTCACTTCCACACTCTGGTTTAGACCGGTGGTCGGCTGGGTGTAGCTGGCTGTTACCGTTACATCCCCGTCGCAATTATCTGTAGCCGTGGCTGTCGATGTCCAAACATCAACTGCGCCGGCATCAAAACAATCCATCACCAACTCTGCGGCAGGTAAGTTTATAACCGGAGCAGCGTCATCGTAGAAACTGATCGTCAGAATTTGCGGCACGGCCACATTCCCATTCGCATCAACGGCAGTAAAGGTGATCACAAGGTCTTCGCCACAACCCTGCGTAAAGTCTGCTGTATAATCATGATTCAGCGCCGAAGCCATATCACAGTTATCCGATACCTGAACCTGGGAAATCAAAGACTCTATAATCAAGTCATATACCCCGGATTGGTTTTGATTGCACTCCATTGGAAATGGATTTGCAACATCCGGCAGGCTAATCACCGGCACTGTCTGATCATTTATTGTAAATGACTTGGTCAACATAGCTGTATTGCCGCAGGCATCTGTGGAGGCAAAGGTCACTTCCACACTCTGGTTTAGACCGGTGGTCGGCTGGGTGTAGCTGGCTGTTACCGTTACATCCCCGTCGCAATTATCTGTAGCCGTGGCTGTCGATGTCCAAACATCAACTGCGCCGGCATCAAAACAATCCATCACCAACTCTGCGGCAGGTAAGTTTATAACCGGAGCAGCGTCATCGACAAAGCTAATCGTTAGTGTTTGCGGTTCTGCCGTATTTCCACTGGCGTCAATGGCTGTAAAGGTAATCACAAGGTCTTCGCCACAAGCTTGGGTAAAGCCCATATAGTCATGATTTAACAACGGCTCGAAATCACAGTTATCCGATACCTGAACCAGGGAAATTAAAAACTGTATCGACTGGTCATATACCCCGGATTGGTTTTGATTGCACTCCATTGGAAATGGATTTGCAACATCCGGCAGGCTAATCACCGGCACTGTCTGATCTTCAACAGTCAGGTTCAGCGTAGCTTCATTGTCATCGGGATTGGCATCCACCCAGTAATTGGAATAGGCCGTAGCCTTAACCGATAAAACGGAGTTCACCGCATCACAATCCGGAGCTTGCATGGTAATGGTAAACTCTACACTACCGTCAGCCAGTAAAGGATCATTAACTGTCCAGCTAACCGTATGGGCAACCGGATCGTGTATACCTCCTGCACTATTGGAAAGATAGGTTGCACTTTCGGGTAAATAAGCTGTTACCGTGTACGGGTGTCCCGAATGAGCAACCTCGCCAACGTTGCTCACTGTAATGGTGTAGGTGTATTGAGTCTCAGGTTCCACCGGATCTGCATCGGATACAATATCGACCACCAGGTCGGGCACATTTTGTACCGTTACCACGGCGTATGACTGATTATTATTCAAATCGGCATCCGGCCGGGTCGGATCAACATCCATAACCGCGATGTTCAGGATATTGGTGGAACCAACGGGAAAGTTACTGATATTGTCATCTACTTTCAGGGTATACGTAATGGTTGCGCTTGCTCCCGACGCCAAATCAGGCAGGCTCCAACTCAGCAAGCCGGCCGGTTCAGAATCTGTTCCACTCCCGGCATCCAAAACCGTCATATAATCTTCGTTATAATCGTCAGTAAGAGTTAAACCGATAGCTGTGCGGTTGCCAATATTCGTATAGTTAATGGTATATACCACTTCATCTCCCGGAAAAACGATGATTTTATCAGCTGTTTTAGTGATGGCTAAATCCGGGGCCGAAAGAACCGTTGTTTTTTCCTGAAAAATCGAATACGTCTGGGAAACATCACTGATAGCCACGGTATTCGTTAACTCTGTCCCGTTGGCGATATTATTCTGAACATTCAGAACTACATCTATAATGGTGTTTCCCTGGGGAAGCATTGGGAAATGCCACTGATTATTAAAATTCGAAGCCGGAGGATTGGCCGAAACAAACGATGTATTCAACGGGTAAGTTTCTGTCAGATAGACATTAGCCAAATCCTCTCCAACGTTGCAAATAATAATTTTATACGATAATTGAGACCCTGCCTGAACCGGATCGGGGGTATCAATCTTATACACGCTAACCAGATCAAAATCGTCATATTGTCCACCATAAATAAAGGTGGTCACCACGTTAGCCCCGGCCCCACACGTTACCGGAGTAGCGGTAATACTCGTATAAGAGTACTCATTTGGTTTCGTTCCTCCCGGGGTTTGGAGGCGATACCGAAAGAAGAAGATTTCTCCCGGAGCGATATAAGGCGTAACCTCTAATTCAGGGGTATCGCTATCCATCGGCAAAATTTTCCGGATCAAGTCCTGACCCTCAACATAATTTGAGGTTAAATTATATTTTTCGTACACATTCCCTGTATTTACCAGGGCCAACAGATACGTTAATGTGCTATTGGTAGCCGATTTAATACCTGCACTGGGATTGCTGATTGAGAACGTGCACCTCCGGCTGATTTCCGTGGTAACCACATTGCTTTCAACCGGTACCGTAACTTCAGTCGACTTAATAGTCGCGGAAAGAGTCAGCGTCTCCGTATCATTTAAAATCGAATACGCAGTAACTTCCTCTTCTGAAGAATTGGTCAGTTGGCCCGGATTCCCGGCGATCAGATTAACGGTAATGGAATAGATACCGGTATTCAATTGTTCGAGTTGCGGGATTTCATTCTTTGTCCAGGTGATTTTCCCGCCCGATTCAACACCTGCAGGAGTGGAGCCGGCATAAACAAAATTTCCGGCGGGCAAGCTCAGTTCAATCACCACATTATTTGCCAAAACAGCTCCAATATTGGAATAAGAGATGGTGTAGCTCAGTTCGTCCCCGGGCTCTGCTTCACCGGGACCGGTTACCCGGATATCCAGATTCGCTGCCTGGGAGAAACCTTCCGTAACAGGAAGCAGAAATAAGCACAGTACCAGTAATTGTTTCAGGTACCTTAAATAATTCAGGTAAAATTTAGTCTTCATATGCTATAAATTCTTTTTGTATTTTATACTCTTCTGCGAAAAATGCGATTATAAAACATCATAAGTTGCTAACTGTCAGCCGCTTAGCATCCGGCAATTCATACTTAGACCACACCGGCCGGCAACCGTTTTGCCAACCAAATTATTTGATACAGATTGAAAATTGAAAGATCCAAAAGATCGGGGTGAGCTAAAAAGAAAAAACCAGGCACCTGTGTTCCCTGAAATATCCGATACCAATCGTATCGTTTTTCGGATGATTATGCACAATCGTTTAAAAAAAACCCTACGTTCTGCCCAATCAATGAAACGAGCGCCAAATCCGGACCTACACAAGCAAATAACAAATACGTTCTTGAGAAAAGTAAATAATTGCCCCATCAAAATTGTTTTTAGTTTCAGCAAATTCAGTTTTTTGCCCCTTTTTCACTGAATAAACTGTCCGGCTTATCAAAAAAAAAATTGTCTTTCAACCGCTAATTCACCAAAAACATATGCAAAATACACATAATTTCAGGTTTTGAACAAGTTTTTAACAATTATTTTTTTTTCCTGCAAATCAGCCATTATAACCGGATTCTTTATTTATCTCTCAAGGTACGTCAAAACAACACTACGAGGCAAGATGAAATGACCGGATAAAAAAAAGAATTGACAAATACCCCGTCTGAGATATCAAACAGCCTTTTCTGACTATCAAACCGCTTTTTCTTTTATAAACAGACTGCTGTTGAAAAGATTTTATTTATCAATAAAGCACAAGTAAGGACAAAAAATTATCGAACTATCGTTCGATTTATTGATAAAAAACAACGATTCGAAATGACATACTGAAAGCACCAATCACAGGTTAAGTGAAAATTCGTCGGCGTCGGGCAGGACCGGAAATTTTATTCGAAAGTCCTCAAGCATTGATTTAGACAGCTTTGCAAAAAGAATTGCTTCCCGACCGGATACCTCGGCCACCATCGCTTTTCCTTTCGGATCAAAAACCAGGCTGTCCCCGGAATAACGAATGCCATTGGCATCCTTCCCGATGCGGTTTACTCCGGCCACGTAAGCCTGGTTTTCGATGGCGCGGGCTTTCAGCAAACATTTCCACACTTCTTTCCGGGGTGCCGGCCAGTTTGCACAGTTCAACAGCAAATCGTAATCGTTCCGGTTACGGCTAAAAACCGGAAAACGCAAATCATAACAAACCTGCGGCAGAATCCGGAAATTTTTCAGTTGAAAGATCTTTCGTTCGGTTCCGGGTGAAAAATGCAGCTGTTCCTCTCCCATCGAGAATAAATGCCGCTTATCGGAAAATTCAACTGTTTTGTCGGGCCGGACAAACACGAAGCGATTGTAATAACGACCTGCCTCGCTGATCATTAAACTACCCGCCATTACCAGCTGATACCGAAAAGCCAGTTCTTTCATCCAGTTCACCGTTTCTCCTGCCATCAGTTCGGCAAATCGTTCCACCTGCATCGAAAAACCTGTAGAAAACATTTCCGGCAACACAGCCAGATCGGTTTCAATCGGCATTTGTTGAAACAAAAGTTCCAGACGGCCACGGTTCGCATCCGGATTTTCCCAAACCAGATCGGTCTGAATCAGGGAAATATGTAAATGGTCATTAGTCACTGATTACTGATTACTGATTACTGATTACTGATTACTGATTACTGATTACTGATTACTGATTTACTGGTTCCCTGACCAGCGCTTCGTACAGCACTTCAACCGGGTGAAGCGCTTTTCGCCCGGCACCTTCTTCAATCTGATGGCGGCAAGAGGTTCCGGAAGCGCATATGATCTCATCAGCCCCGGCCTCGCGCACGGCAGGAAACAAAACCAATTCGCCGATTTTTAGGCTTAATTCGTAATGTTCTTTTTCGTAGCCAAACGAACCCGCCATCCCGCAGCATCCGCCGGCAATTTCAACAACCTGGTAGTTTTGCGGGATTTCCAGCATCGTTTTAGTTGGCGCCGTTGACGCAACAGCCTTTTGCTGACAATGCCCGTGCAGCTTAATTTGCTTTTTCTCCGCGGTAAATAAACTCCGGTCGATCTGTCCTTTTTCCATCCCGGCTGCAATAAACTCATCCAATAATAAGGTATGTTCCGACAGTTGTATCGCTTTTTCTTTCAGATGATGATCAACCAGTTCAGGATATTCGTCCCTGAAGGTCAAAATGGCTGAGGGCTCAATACCCAATAAAGGAGTTTCGGCAGAAACAAGCCGGTGCAATTGCAAGACGTTTCTGGTCGCTATTTTTTTAGCTGTTTTTACCAATCCTTTCGACAAATAGGTGCGCCCGCTTTCCCGGTGTTTGGGAATAGCCACTTCGTAACCCAATTTATTCAGCAATAAGATGGTTTTTATCCCGATCTCGCTTTCATTTTGATTGGTAAATTCGTCGGCGAAGAGGTACACTTTACCTTTCGCCTTTCCGTTGAGCAAAACCGGTTTTTTGTACCATTGCCGTAAACTTAATTTTGGGAGCGGAGGAATTTTCCTTTCTTCAGCAAATCCGATCATCCGCTTGAACAATACGGTCCCGCACAACCAATTCGTCAACGGTCGGACCAAACGGCCGATCCGGTATAACTGAGGCAGGTAAGCAATTAAACGGCTGCGCAGGGGAACTCCCCTGACGTCGTAATATTGTTGAAGAAATTCAGCTTTAAATTTGGCCATGTCCACATTCGACGGACATTCGGCTTTACAGGCTTTGCACGAAATACATAAATCAAGCACCTGGTATATTTCTTCCTGATCAAAGGGATTTGCTTTGCCCGGCCGGGTTAAAAATTCACGTAAAATGTTGGCCCTCCCGCGTGTCGACTTGTCTTCGTCTTTCGTAGCCATAAAGGTTGGGCACATGGTTCCACCGATCAGCTCGCTTTTCCGGCAATCGGCCGATCCGTTGCATTTCTCGATTGCCCTCAGCAGCCCCTGCTGATCGGAAAAGTCGAAAGTGGTTTTAAACTGCCGCGTTTCGCCAATCAGGTAACGCAGGTTTTCGGCGATCGACGGGGTATCGATAATTTTGCCCGGATTCAGGATCTGATCCGGATCCCAAGTCAGTTTCAGCTGCTTAATCAGCCGGTAATTATGATCGCCCAGCATAAACGGGATAAATTCGCCACGCAAACGTCCGTCGCCATGTTCGCCGCTCAGCGACCCCCGGTATTTTTTTACCAGGACAGCGATCTCCCGCGCAATGGTATGATACAGGATCACATCGGCATCTTCTTTCAAATTCAGCAAAGGTCGTAAATGAATCTCCCCGGTCGCGATGTGGGCGTATTTAACGCAGCTCAAGCCGTATTTCGCCAGCACCTGGTCGAACTCGTCCATGTAGGCCGGCAGATATTCCGGGGCGACGGCGGTATCTTCAATTACGGTTACGCTCCGCTTATCGCCGGGAATGTTTGAAAGCAATCCCAGCCCGGCGGTACGCAAGGCCCAGACCTTTTTAATATTTCCGTCGCCCTGAACCAACGGATAATGATAGCCCAGGCCGGCATTACGCAGTTCCTGCTCCAGTCTGGCGGCCGTATCGAGCAGTTCTTCCTCGGTTTCGCGTGCAAATTCGATCATCAGCATCGCTTTGGGATCGCCCGAAATGAAAAAACGGTTTTTACGTTGTTCAATATTTTCACGGGTACAGTTCATGATGATGTCGTCCATCAATTCAATCGCGCCGGGATGGTACTTCAGTGCAATGAGATTGCCCCGGTAGGCCTCCTGCAAACTTTTGAAATGTGCGCAAACCAAGCCGACATATTTCGGAGGAAGCGGAATCAGATTCAGCTTCAGACTGGTTGAAAAAGCCAGCGTACCTTCGCTCCCTGCCAGCAACTTACAGACGTTGATTTTTTCACCATTGCCTGTAAACGGATCGGTTTCAAGCAATACATCGATCGCGTAGCCGTTATTTCGCCGCTTTACTTTCGGGTCGGGGAATTCGTTCCGGATCTGCTCCTGATTGAACGGATCGGTAAGCGTTTCGTACAAATTCCGGTAAATTCTCGTTTCCGTTAAATCATCCGGCCCATTGGTTTTGGCAAGAAATTCGTCTGTCGTGAGCGCCTTAAATACCAGTTCCGACCCGTCAGCCAGGATACACTCAGCTTCCAGAATATGATCGCGCGCACTGCCATAAACCAACGAATGCAGGCCGCAGGAATTATTCCCGACCATGCCGCCGATGCAGCAACGGTTGGCAGTAGACGTTTCCGGCCCGTATTGCAAACCATGAGGCGCAAGATATTTGTTCAGTTCGGCCAGGTTAACGCCCGGTTCAACAAGCACCCATTTTTCTTCGGCATTAAATTCCAGAATTTTGTTCATGTATTTCGATACATCCACGACAATTCCGGGGCCTACCACCTGGCCGGCCAGCGAGGTACCGGCCGCCCTCGGAATAACCGAAGTTTTGTTCGCGCGGGCAAAGTTTATAATCCTGCGGATATCTTCTTTTGTTTTGGGTTTGCAGACAGCCTGAGGCAATTCCCGGTACGACGAAGCGTCGGTGGCATAAATGACACGCTGCACCTGATCGGTGTAAATATCGCCTTCGAGTACTAGCTTAAGCGGATAAAACAGGTCATTTTCTTTCATCTTGTTCAGTTCGACTGGTCATACAAACAAAAATAACCATTTTAATTCTACGTTTAACACGTTTGAAAAATCTGCCTCCGGGAATCGCTTTTAGAATATTTTGCTTTCCATTATGACCATCTTTCTAACTCATTTGATGTGGAATCCTCCCCTCCCTTTCTTATAGGGGAGAATGGTTCCGGCCAACCGGAACGGGGTATGTATGGAAACCCGATGCTTCAAAAATTTTTTAGAGCGTAAAAGGCGAAATCTTTATTTCAGCAAAAAAAACAAAGCTGTTCCGGCTGATTAAAAAATTTAAGAAAACTTAATATTCAAACCGCCAACGGGCCGAACAATCAATCCTATTGTGCAATCGATTGTATATTTCGAATATCCAAGTTTCCTCCAAGGCCTTAAGAAAGCCTGAATTTTGTCAGGATTAACAAATAAATAGCATAAACAGGTCATCACACGGCAGATTTTGCCTATTTTTGCAGATAGAATCTTTTAGTCAAAAATTAAAATCACAGGCTATCAGATCAAATGAACATGTTGCATAAACTTGGTGTCGGTTTTTTACCCTTAATACCGACGCTGAGCAAATAAAAAACAACGGATCTGAAAAAAACGTATTCATTCCATTAGTCAACTGAAAATTATTATTAGATATAATGAAATTACTTGAACGTGTTATTAAAAACGCACAAAGCTATCAAAAACGGATTGTGTTGCCCGAGGGTGCCGAACCCCGGACGCTAAGAGCCACAGAGATCATCCTGAAAGAAAATATGGCCCGGATCATTTTGTTGGGGAATCCGGTAGAAATTATGAAATCGGCCGAAGAATGTGGCGTAAACATTACCGGTGCCGTACTGATTGATCCTAAAACCGACAAACGTCGCGACTCGTATGCCGAAAAAATGGTTGAAATCAGGAAATCAAAAGGATTGACCAAGGAAGAAGCGCTGGAAATGCTGAATGATCCCCTCGTGTTTGCCCCGCTGATGATCAAATGCGGCGACGCCGACGGCGAAATTGCCGGGGCCATCAATGCAACCGGCGACGTGTTGCGACCCGCCTTTCAGTTTGTCAAAACCTTACCGGGAGTGAGCGTTGTTTCGGGAGCTTTTTTAATGTTCATCAATAACCCTCAGTTTGGCCACAACGGTATCATTGTGTTTGCCGACTGCGCGGTGATGCCCGACCCCGACGAACGCCAGCTGGCCGAGATTGCCGTAACAACCGCCAAAACAGCAAGAGCCATCGTAGGTATGGAACCACGGGTTGCCATGCTGAGTTTTTCGACCAAAGGAAGCGCCCAGCATCCCCACGTCGATAAAGTAGTGAATGCCCTTAAAATAGCTAAAGAACTGGATCCGCAATTAAAAATCGACGGCGAACTCCAGTTGGATGCTGCCCTGATCCCGGAAGTAGCCAAACTGAAAGCTCCGGACAGCGAAGTGGCAGGCCGGGCCAATATCCTGGTTTTCCCGGGTCTCGAATCTGCCAACATTGGCTACAAACTGGTTCAACGCCTGGCCGGAGCCGAAGCAATCGGCCCTGTTTTGCAGGGGATGGCCGCTCCGATTAACGACCTGTCCCGAGGCTGTTCGGTCAGCGATATTGTCAATATGGTAGCCATTACATCAAACCAAGCCGCAGCGCTTTTTGAATAAAATAAAGAGATATGTCGAGTGAGATTTTATATGAAGCCATAGAAGAATTTGGCTTAAGCAAAAAAGCAAAGTCTAAAACATTATTTTCCAAAATCGGGATTATCGGTTGCGGACTTGTAGGTCAGAACATTGCCCGTGTAGCCAGTTTCTACGGCATCGAAGTGGTTTTTATCGAAGTAAGCGAAGAAAAAATCAGGGAAGCCTACCGGAATATCGGCAAAGTACTTGATCACCGCATTGAACACTGGGGTTTAACCTCGAGCGAAAAAAGAGCGATTCTTTCCCGGATCAAAGGATCGTTAGACTATAAAGACCTGGCCGGTTGTGATTTTGTGATCGAAGCCATCCGCGCGGTCGACCGTGGCGGAAAGATCAAGGAAAGAAAAACCATCTTCAAAAAAATTGAGAAAGTGGTGGAGCCTGACTGCATCATTGCCACCAACTCCACCACCATCATCATCACCGAACTATCTTCTGAACTGGAACATAAAGAACGATGCGTGAGCCTGCATTTCTTCGTGAATTCGCAGGAAGCCCGTATTGTCGAGGTGGTCAAAGGTTTGTATACTTCCGATGAAGCCTACGAGAAAGTATGCAAATTTGTAAAACTGATTAACCGCAAGGTTGTTCCGGTCGAAGAATCGGCAGGGCTGGTAAGTGTCCGCATATTTGTGGTGTTATTGAACGAAGCCTGTGAAATCCTAATGGAAGGCATCTCCACCGTAGAACATATCGACGAGACCATGCGCATTGGCTTTGGCATGCGCCTGGGCCCCTTCGAAGTGGCCGATAAAATGGGATTGGACAAAATTATCCGCTGGATGGACAACATTTACAATGAATTTGGAGATGTACGATATAAACCGTCGCCCTACATTAAACGCCTGGTGAGAGCCAAGCAGCTCGGCATGGCCACCGGAAAAGGGTTTTATCATTACGACGAGGATGGCAATAAAATCCAGAACGGTAGCGATAATTGCTAACTACCGGACAATAAGGAAACTGAAAAAATAAACAAATGAAGATTCTTGTACTCAACTGCGGCAGCAGTTCAATAAAATATCAGCTTTTTAGCATGGGCGACCGCCATGTGGTCGCTAAAGGCGGCATTGAAAAACTGGGCATGAAAGGCTCCTTCCTGAAACACAAACACGAGGACGGACGCCAGATTGTATTTGAAGGTGAAATCCTCGACCATAAAGGAGGGATCGAATATATCCTGGGTATTCTGACAAGCGAAAAATACGGTTGTCTCAAAAATCTGGAAGAAATTGACGCCGTCGGTCACCGCGTTGTGCACGGCGGCGAATATTTCAGTTCCAGCGAGTTTATCACCAGCGAGGTGATCAATGCGCTGGTACAATGCACCAACCTGGCGCCTTTACACAACCCGCCAAACCTGAAAGGAATTTACGCGATGGAAGAACTGATTCCCGGGATTCCTCAAGTGGGCGTATTCGATACCGCCTTTCACCAAACCATGGAGCCGGTAGCCTATATGTACGGAATTCCCTACCTGTTGTATAAAAAGTACGGCATCCGCCGTTACGGCTTCCACGGCACGAGCCACCGTTATGTGACCAAACGGGCCTGCGATATTTTAGGCCGCGATTTTTCAAAACAGCGGATCATCTCCTGCCACCTGGGTAACGGGGCTTCCATCGCAGCCGTAAAAAACGGCAAGTCGGTTGATACCAGCATGGGATTCACGCCACTCGAAGGCTTGATGATGGGCACCCGGTCGGGCGACCTGGACGTCGGCGCTGTTACCTACATCATGGAAAAAGAAGAAATCGGGCTAAAAACGGCCAGTACACTGTTCAACAAACACAGCGGGGTATTGGGTGTTACCGGAATTTCGTCGGATATGCGCGAAGTAGAAGATGCAGCCGCGCAAGGAAACGAACGGGCACAACTGGCCCTGGATATGTACGACTACAAAATCAAAAAATATATTGGCTCGTACATTGCCGCTATGGGCGGACTGGATGTACTGATTTTCACCGGGGGAATCGGCGAAAATGCAGACACCACTCGCCTTGGAATTTCCAAAGAAATGGAATTCCTGGGGATTCAGCTGGATGAAGCCAAAAATAAAGGGCTTAGAGGCAAAGAAGCGGTTATCAGCAAAGAAAGTTCGCCGGTAACCGTCATGGTGGTCCCGACTGATGAAGAATTGATGATCGCCCTCGATACGGAAAAAATTGTCAGCGAACGAGCAAAATCATAAGGATTGCAGCATCAAAAATGAAAGTTTGACAGAATAAAAACACCTATCAATATCTAATTGTAACATCCGATGTTTTTCAGCATCGGATGTTTTGTTTTCCAGTGGTTTAAAAACATTTTTTTGTTTGACTTTTGTTCTTTAATTTTCGTAAGTGAAGCGTTACTTTCACAATCACCATGATTTCAAAAACATGATCAAACATTTAGCCGACATCATCAAACTGGCCCAACAAGGAAAACCAAAGCGGATGGTTCTGGTAAACGGGACAGATGAACACAGCCTGGAGGCTGCCTGGCAGGCCATAAAAACGGGACTGATTGAGCTTACCATTACCGGGAACCGGGAGGAAATTGAAGCCGGATGTCAACAACTGAAAATCGATCCGTCGGTATTTAAACTGGTGGATGCCGAAAATGAAGATACCGCTGCCCTCGCTGCCGTTAAGCTGGTCAACTTGGGCGAAGCTGATTTTGTGATGAAAGGCCTGATCAATTCCGACAAATACATGAGGGCTATACTCAATAAAGAGTTTGGCTTGTTACCTCCCAAAGGCGTGTTGAGCCATGTTACAGTAATTAAAAACAAAAATTATCATAAATTATTAATCGTCAGCGATGTCGCGGTAATCCCCTACCCCGATCTGGCTCAAAAGGCAGCCATGATCAGCTACCTGATTGAAACAGCCAAAGCGTTGGGCATTGAACAACCCAAAGTGGCCCTGATTGCCCCCACCGAGCAGGTACTGCCCGCTATCCAGTCCTGTGTGGATGCCGCCCTGCTGACCAAAATGGCCGAGCGGGGACAAATCTCAGGCGCCTTGGTTGACGGCCCCATGGCGCTTGATGTCGCCCTGGACCCGGAATCGGCCCGGATCAAAAAAATAAACTCGCCGGTGGCCGGAGATGCCGACTGCCTGCTGTTCCCCAACATTGATGCGGGAAATGTGTTTTATAAAACGAGCACCAAACTCTGTCATTCCGAACAGGCAGCCGTCGTTGCGGGGGCCAAAGTTCCGGCGGTCTTGTCATCGAGGGGCGACAGCACACAAACAAAACTGAATTCAATCGCGTTAGCAGCTTTATTGTGTAAATAAATTGCATGAACGAATATCGTATTTTAGCCATTAACCCGGGATCGACCTCCACCAAATTCGCTGTTTATTTCAACGAAGAGTGTAAGCTTTCAAAAGTACTCAGGCACTCCATCGACGAATTATCAAGCTACCAAACCGTGTTGCAACAGTTCGACTTTCGCAAAGGCATGATCATCGACGCTCTAATGGAAGAAGGCTTTGAGGTCGACCGCATCAAACACATTATCGGCCGAGGCGGCCTGACGTATCCGCTGGAATCGGGTGTTTACCTGGTCGACAACCTGATGCTTGGCCATGCCCGCGAAGGAGTATACGGGCAACACGCCAGCAACCTGGGGCCATTGATCGCCGATTATATTGCCAATCAAATTCCGGGGGCGAAGGCTTATATCGCCGACCCGGTGGTCACCGACGAACTCGACGAAATTGCCCGGATCACGGGGCATCCGATCTTTAAAAAACGATCTATCTTTCACGCCCTGAACCAGAAAGCCACAGCTCGCGCTCATGCCCTTAAAGTGGGGACACCCTACGAACAACTCCGGCTGATCGTCGTTCACCTGGGCGGGGGAATTTCGGTTGGCGCCCATCTCCAGGGCCGCGTGGTTGATGTGAACAACGCGCTCGACGGCGACGGCCCGTTCAGCCCCGAACGCAGCGGCTCTTTACCTGTCGGACAGGTCATCGATTTGTGTTTTGACCCGCGTTGGTCAAAAGAAGAAATCAGGCGTATGGTAGTGGGCGAAGGCGGCTACGTAGCCTACCTGGGCACAAACAATGCACAGGAGGTGGAACAACGGGCGGCGGACGGCGACCAGCAAGCCCGGATGATCCAGGATGCACTGGGCTACCAGGTGGCCAAGGCGATAGGTGAAATGGCCGTCGTTTTGGATGGACAGGCCGACGGCATTTTGCTCACCGGAGGCATGGCCCACAACAAGTACCTCGTTGAATATATCCGAAAAAAAACAGCCTTCATCGCCCCCATGTACGTATACCCCGGCGAAGACGAGCTGGAAGCCCTGGCCATGAACGCCTTAATGGTTGCCCGGGGCGAAACCCCAGCTAAAAAATACAATCCAAAAATGTAGTTTTCCCTTTGCTGTTGCCGAAAACGAGTTACAAAACTTATCGTCCTTTTATGACAGTAAAAAAAGATATTTGTATCTTGGAGGCCTTAGCCTGGTGTGAGGTAAATCCGGTTCACACCTGCCATAACGTAAACGAACTGCCCATGATACTCTCGACGATCTTTGGAATTAGTTTGCCGCTGAATGATCCGGTCCTGATTTTTGCAATCATCCTGCTCATCTTACTCGTTTCGCCCATCCTGCTAAACCGGATACAAATCCCTCACCTGATTGGCCTGATCGTGGCGGGCATCATCATCGGGCCATTTGGCTTTAACCTGTTGGCCCGCGACAGCAGCGTCATCCTGTTAGGCACCATCGGCTTACTGTACCTCATGTTTATTGCCGGGCTTGAAATCGACCTGGCCGATTCAAAAAAAAACCTGTTCAAAAGCTTTGTCTTCGGTTTGTATACTTTTATCATCCCGATGGCGCTTGGGGTATTGGCCAGTATTTACCTGCTCGGGTTTAGTACGAACACGTCCATTTTGCTGGCCAGCATGTTCGCCTCGAATACCCTCATCACCTACCCCATTGTAAGCAAAATGGGGATCACCAAAAACAGGGCAGTCAATATTTCGGTCGGGGGGACTATTTTTACCACCGTACTGGCCCTTTTGGTGCTGGCCGTGATTGTTAAAACTTCAATTGGAGAAGTATCCCGGGGCTTGTGGTGGGAACTGGGTTTATCCATCGTCTTCTGTGTTTCGGTGATCGTGTTTGTCTTTCCGCTGATTGGCCGCTGGTTTTTTAAACGGGTCGACGACAATATTGCGCAATATATTTTCATCCTGTGCATGGTTTTCTGGGGTTCTTATTTTGCCCATGTTTGCGGAATTGAACCGATCGTGGGAGCCTTTTTATCCGGTTTAGCCCTCAACCGGCTCGTCCCCAAAATATCGCCCCTGATGAACCGGATCGAATTTGTGGGTAATGCCTTGTTTATCCCCTTCTTTTTGATTGGCGTGGGTATGCTGATTGACCTGCGGGCATTCGTCACCGACTGGGAAACGGTAAAAGTAGCCATTGTTATGACTGTTGTTGCGACCGTGGCTAAGTATGCAGCTGCCTGGCTCACCCAAAAAACATTCCGTTTTTCGGCCGACGAACGGGGCATCATTTTCGGGTTAAGCAATGCCCAGGCTGCATCGACCCTGGCGGCGGTGCTGGTGGGTTATAATGTGATCCTCGGCTACGGAGCAAACGGCGAGCCCATCCGTTTATTGAACGAAAGCGTGCTGAACGGAACCATCCTGATGATCCTGGTAACCTGCACCATTGCCTCTTTTGTAACCCAAAAAGCGGCTCAAAACCTGGTCACGACCGAAGAAATTTTGGGAGAAGACCGGAATAAAGACACCGGCGAACGCATCCTGATCCCGATCCGCAACGAAGGCACCGTGAACGAGTTGGTCAACCTGAGTACCATTGTTAAATCGGATAAAGGCAAGAGTAAACTGGTGGCGCTAAATATCATTACCACCGGCAATACCGATGAGCTGACCGAACGCCATGCGAAGAAAGTATTGGAAAAAGCCATGAAGACGGCCTCAGCCACCGATCATGAACTGGAACCCGTGTTACGCTACGACCTGAACGTGGTGAACGGCATTACCAACGTGGTGAACGAATACAAAATCACCGACCTGATCATCGGCTTACACGATAAAAAAGGGATTACCGATTCCTTTTTCGGTTTTTTAACAGCCGGTTTGTTAACCAACTGCAACATCACCACCCTCATTTATAAGCCCAACCAGCCCCTGCCAACCATTAAACGGCACCTGGTGGTAATCCCCGAACATGCCGAACGCGAATCCGGCTTTTTCGCCTGGCTGGCCCGCGTCTGGAATATTGGTCTGAATACCGGGGCCAGCCTGGTTTTTTACACGACCGAACAAACCGCCGTGTTTTTAAAGAAATGGCAAGATGAAAATCCGGTTGACATGGAAATGAGGATTCTCAAAGGAAACAGCCTGTTGGAAGTTATCAATGACATTCGGCCAGACGATAACCTGATCCTGGTGATGAGCCGGAAAAGCTACGCATCGTACCAGGATTACATGGGCCGGGTGTCTGCCTTTCTAAACAAATATTTCGCCGAAAAGAGTTTTATCCTGGTCTACCCGGTCCAGTTGGGGGTAACCGATAATTTCCCCACGAGTTTGCTCAATACCTCGTTGAAAGAACCCTTCGTGGACGTGTACAAAAATTAAAATAATCCGGCCTCCGGGTTTCCGGCTGACAGTTGTACCTGACAGGCCTCCTGCCTTTTTATCAACGGGAGGCCAGCCGTAGCACTTTAATTCACAGGTGTCAATGTGATTGCATCCAACCAGATTTTATCCTCAACCGGATTGTCGCCCAGGTAAAAGGCCAGCCGGTAACGGCCACTCCGGGTAATCGTTTCGGTTTTGAATGAAAACTGTTTTTCCGTATCACCGATGGAATAATCATGCTGCGCGATCTTGTTTTTCACATTTCCCGCCTGCTCAACACAGACCATTAGTTTGGTGTTTCGATTGGCAATAGCCCGGAATGAAATTTCAAAACCGTTGATCCCGCCATCGGGAAAAATCCAAACAAGAGCGGCATCGCCCGGTTTTTGCCCTTGTTTTTTGACGGTAATTCCGGCCGAGTTGTCGCCGGAAATTTTCCCGTTGCGGTCAATGGCAAATTCGGCCAGGTTGTCGGGGTTTTGAATGTCCCAATCGCCAAAATCCAGATCGAATTCGCCATTAATCTGCCTTTTGTACGCGTTTGAGCGTTCGCCGTATTCGCGTGTGTCCATCGGATAAACCTCTGCATATTGCGCCCATTTTTCCCAGGCGTTATACATGCTGTCGCGTTTTTCAGGATAAATACCTGCCAGATTTTTCAGTTCGGTCGGATCGTCATTGATATTGTACAGTTCCAGGTTAGCGGGGTTGAACTCCTCATTCTCCGGGGTTTTGGCCACAAGTTTCCAGTCGCCTTCGCGCATCCCGATATTGGCTTCATGTTCCCAGAAGATCGGTCCCCTCCCGTTATCTTGCTTCGAAAAATGAGGCGCCAGGCTGGTTCCCTGCATCGGGACAATCTCTTTATCATTCATTTTGTCAGGGTATTTTGCCCCTGAAACCTCTACGCAGGTCGCCATGATATCAGTCAGGTGAGCATAGCCGCTCACGCAACTATTGTTCAATGAGGCATCGATGCCTTTGGGCCAGTGGACAATCAAAGGCGTACGGACTCCGCCTTCGTGAACCCAATGTTTGTATTCGCGGAAGGGGGTGTTGCTGAGGTTGGCCCAGTGGATACGGTAGCTTTCAAAAGTATCGGCCAAGTCGCCGGTCAGGTCCTTGCTTTTTCCGCTCGAAATAAACTCGGCGCAACCGCCGTTGTCGGCCAAAAAGAAAATCAAGGTATTGTCCAGTTGACCTGTTTCCTCCAGCTTTTTGACGATCCGCCCGATTCCCTGGTCCATCGCGTCAACCTGGGCGGCGTAAATGGCCATCCGCAAGGCAAATTCTTCCTGTTCCTCCCCGGAAAGCGAATCCCACGCCGGAACTCTCCCGTCGCGCGGAGACAGTTCAACTTCCTGTTCCCACAGGCCAAGCCCGTATTGTTTTTTCAAGCGTTTTTCGCGCAAGGCGTCCCAACCCTCCTTGTAAATGTCCCTGTATTTTTCAATGTCTTCCTTCAGCGCGTGCAACGGCCAGTGAGGCGCTGTGTACGCCACGTACATAAACATCGGGTTTCCGGGTTGTTGCTGAAGGTGCCGGTCGACAAACATGACCGAACTATCGCTGATGGCATGGGTAAAGTAAAAGTTCTCCGGCGAAGGATATTTTTCATTGTTTGAATAGACCGGCAGCCTGAAATAGTTGCCGGCGCCACCAACTATTCCGAAAAACCGGTCGAAACCACGCTGGACGGGCCAGTTGTCTTTAACGCCTCCGTTATCCTTCCGCGTATTCGACACGTGCCACTTACCGGTCATATAGGTTCCGTATCCTGCTGTTTTTAACACCTCGGCAATGGTCGCCACGTTTTTGCTCAGGTCGCCCTGGTAAGCGGGCGTTCCCATGTTGGCGTTGGTCATCCAGCCCATGCCGGCCTGATGCGGATATACGCCCGTAAGCAGCGACGCCCTTGTCGGACAGCAACGGGCGGCGTTGTAGAATTGTGAATACCTAACTCCGTTTGCAGCCAAACGGTCCAGGGAGGGTGTTTTGATTTCGCCGCCGTAACAGCCCAGATCGGAGAAGCCCATGTCGTCGGCCATGATCAGGATGATGTTGGGACGGGCAGGTCCCTCTGTTTTATTTCCGGTTGAAGTACAGGAATATACGACTGATGAGAGAGCCAGCGCTGTTGATCCAAATTTTTGTAGTTTTTTCATATTCAGTTTACAGTTTCAAGTTCAAGTTTCAAATGATCAATAACCAAATGACAGGCCACTGAAAAAGCCTCAGTCTTACTTTGCCACTTAGGTACTCAGGTACTTTTTTAACGCAGAGAGCGCCATGAAGCGCAAAGTTCACAGAGAGAAGCCCCATGCCCCATGCTGCAATTACCAATGATCAGTGAGCAGTGCCCGATACTTCTTTTCGCCATTCATTCAGCAGCAACTGAAGTTCTTCGGCTTTTTCGGGATGTGCGGCAAACAGATTATTCGTTTCACCAATATCTTCTTTTAAATTGTACAATTCCTTTTCGCCGGTATCAAAAAACTCGATCAGTTTCCAGTCGCCCTTCCTGACCGCACCGGATGATCGCCCTCCCAGAAAATGCCTTTCCTCCAGCGGGTAATGCCAGTAGAACTCCCGCTGATCGCCGGGTTCCGCGTTTCCGGACAACAGGCCGGCAAAACTTTTTCCATCATGCTTCATGGATCCCGGGACCGGGGTTCTGCTTAATTCGCAAAGTGTCGGGTAAAAATCATAGTTGGCTACCGGGATGTCAACTTGCTTGCCACCGGAAATTCTTTCAGGTTGATACATGATCAGGGGTTCGCGGATCCCGCCTTCATACAAGGTACTTTTCCCTTCACGAAGCGGCGAGTTATCGGTTACGCGGCTTTCTCCTCCATTGTCGCTGGTAAAAATGATGATGGTGTTTTTTTCGATTCCCAACTCCTTCAGTTTTGTCCGGATCATTCCCACGCCGTCGTCAATTACTTTTAGCTGGGCTGCCAGATGCGGATTGTTTTTCCCCGCGGTATGGCCGGCAGGCCATTTTTTGTACGGGTCGTTTTCCGGGTTGTTTTTAGAAGGTTCGCTGTGTCCGCAGCCGGGCTTTTTCCGGAAATGGTCTACCAGTTCGGGCTGACCGTGCAAGGTGGTATGAACTGCGTAATGGCTCAGGTAGAGGAAAAAAGGTTTGTCTTTATTTTTTTCGATAAACTCAAGCGCTTCGAGATTCATCCGGTCAACAATGAATTCTTTTTCGGTATTTAGTTTTTTCGGAAGCGAAGGATTAAAATGATAGGGATGATAATATGTACCGCTGCCAATTCCGGCTGTTTCCGACGAAATCACCTCATCGAATCCCTGCCGGTCGGGAAGGATTTCAATGGGAGCATTCTGCGACTTATAGCCCGACAAATGCCATTTCCCGATGATCCCGGTATGGTAGCCGTTCGCCTTCAACGCTTCGGGCAAGGTTACATAGGTGGTATCCAGAAACTGCCCGGCATCGGGACGGAGGTAATCGGTAATCCCAATCCGCGCCGGGTACAGGCCGGTCATCAACGCTGCCCGGTAAGGCGAACAAACGGGCGCCGCAGCATAAGCCTGGGTAAACCTGACTCCGCTTTTTGCCAGACGGTCGAGGTTTGGCGTTTCGTTAAAGGTGTTGCCGTAGCAGCCGAGTTCAGAATAGCCCAGGTCGTCGGCCAGGATGTAGATGATATTCGGACGATCTTCGGTTACCGGCCGGGCTGCGCTGCAAGCCCCGTTCAGGTTTATTAAGCCAGTTGCCAGGAAAAAAGGGTATAGCTGGTTTTTCATCTGTTTATTTGTTAGGTATCCAATTGAATAAGGATAGTCATAGCCCCAACTCTTCGGAAGGGGCCATGACTAAATCCGCAAACTGCAATATACTCCTAAATCAATATGAGTACAAACCAAAATCAAACTGTGCATTCATTTCAAAATCAATCGCTTCGACGGCTAGCTCATTTTTGCCTTTTTTCAGGTAAGCTGCAAATACGCTGATATTGAAATGTTCATAGTGCCGTTTCCCGATAATCCGTTTATCCAGGACTAATTTCCCGTTCAAATATACTTTCACCACGCCATAAGAGAGTATCTTTAATGAAATTCCGTCAGGGACATCGTTCAGGTTAAAGGAACCGACCGCCCAAACCGATTCCGATTTTTTAACATTCAACGGTCCGTTTTTCGTTTCAAAACTGCCAATCGAAGGGTTCGTGAGCCAGTCGGCCGCAGGTTTTGTTTTCGTGAAACGGATTTCATTGCTTTTCACTTCCGAATCGGCAACCAGGTTTTTCACATTTTTCACGTCTGAGGTGTACAGCGGGGCATGCATGATGCGGAGCAGTTCAGGATCAATTTTGATCATTTTCCGGTCGTAGGTCATCAGGCCGTTCACTTCGCCTTCCACATCGGTGGTCTGGGTATAAACGGCAGCCGACAAGCCCAGTTGACGCAAGGGGTACAGGTTGTGCATCAGCTTTCCGTATTCTTTGATTAGTTCGGGCACCGACGTATAGGTGCGGTATCCCCAGTTTCGCATGTTAGGGTTCCACAAATGATTTTCGACCGGCAGGCCAAGCCCGCCAAACTCGCCCAAAACAATGACCCGTCCGGGGTTCAGTCCGGCAGGTTCCATTCCCGGCCCGGGGTACTGGTGGGCATCGTTCATGTGCCCGCAGTTCCGGTCGGTCCAGCCGCTTACCCCGTCAATGATGCGGGTTTTGTCGTAATCCATGCTCCATTCTACTACCCGCTTTGTTTCGTACTGGCCCCAGCCTTCGTTAAAAATCACCCAAGTGACAATGCTGGGGAAGAATTTCAGCTGGTCGATCTCCTGCTTCATTTCAAACTCCCACTGGTCGGCTGATTCTTTCGGACGCGCCCAGTCGTTGGGGGCATCCCAGCTCACATGCTGCTCGGAGCGTTTATTGGTTTCAAATCCCGAAACCATATCCTGCCAGATCAAGAGCCCGAGCGAGTCGGCATAATAATAGTACAACCAGGGTTCTACTTTGATGTGCTTACGCAGCATATTGAACCCCATCTCCTTAAGGATTTCCATGTCGTAACGCATGGCTTCGGCCGAAGGAGGGGTGAGTAAGCCGTCGGGCCACCATCCCTGGTCGAGTGTTCCGTACTGGAAAATGGTTTTGTTGTTCAGTTGAATCCGCTCAAACCCCTGATCATCTTTGGCCATCGAAACTTTTCGCATGGCGAAATACGAATCTACCTTGTCGAGGATTTTACCGCTTTTCAGAAGCGAAACTTCCATCTGGTACAATTCGGGCGATTCGGGAGTCCACAGTTTGGGTGAAGGGATATTGAGCACAAGCCGGGCCGCTGCCGGAAATTTTTTATCGAGAACAGGTTGTCCGTTGCTTGTCACTTTCACACTGATTTCTTCGCCGCCTTTGGCGCCCGCAAGTTCGGTGTTCAACACAAGCTGGTGGTTATCGATGTCGGCCACCGGATACAGCGACTTGATTGAAGTCGGGTTCACCGGTTCCATCCACACGGTTTGCCAGATTCCGCTCACCGGCGTGTACCAGATTCCTTTCGGGTCGAGCACTTGTTTGCCGCGGGCCTGGCTGCCGGTATCGGTAGGGTCCCAAACCGATACCACCAACTCCTGCTGTCCTTTTCTCAAATATTTTGTGATATCAAACGAGAAAGCCGTCGATCCTCCCTTGTGAGCGCCTACCTGTTTTCCGTTGAGCCACACGGTTGTTTCCCAATCGACTGCCTGAAAATGCAGGATTACCTGTTGTCCGGCCCAATTTTGCGGAACATCGAATGTTCTGCGATACCACACTTTCTGATCGGGTAAAACACTTTTTCCTACACCCGAAAGAGCCGATTCGACCGCGAACGGAACCAAAATGTTTCCCTGGAAGCTACCCGGTTTTGCCGAATTTTCAGGGACAATAGCATATTCCCACAAGCCATTCAGGTTTTGCCAGTCGGCGCGTTTCAACTGGGGACGCGGATACTCCCTCCATGCATTTTCAGGCGTAAGCTGTTCTCCCCAACGGGTCGTCAGTTTCCCGGTTACCGGTTTATAATTTTGGGCATTCGCCAATAATCCAAGTCCTAAAAAAAGGACAATACAACTAAAATAACGATTCATAACTAACTAATTAAAATTTCACCTTTTCTCTTTTATCCTTTATCTATTTTACTTAGCGCCACTCGTTTACTCCCTGCCCGTCGGCCTGGATGTCCCTGACCCGGTTTCTGAATACCAGGGTATCAGTCGCTTCACATTCAAAAGCGCCATCGGTATATTTATACTTCAGGTAAAACGTACGCGAAGCCGCATCGTATGAGGAAGTTCCGTTGGGCAATACCTGGATGGCAGAGCCCGGCGCGCCGGAAACCAATACCTCCCCGCTTCCGACAGACGGAGCCTCGACATGAAACGTAAACTTTCCTTTTGCCGGGTCTTTGCTCCCCGCTGTGGCATCGGCTTTTACGACCATTGTTTTGGGTCCGACAGTGGTCAGCTGCTTGATGCTTTCAGAAATGGTCGACGTGTTTTTATAGGTCAGTGTTTCAACAACAGCGTCCGATGTGCGCACGGTTTTTCCCGAATAATAATAGTTCCCGTGTTGTTTGGCCCAGTAACTCACCGAAATGACCATGTAATCTTTTTCTGAGTTGATGGAATCCACATCGGCTGATTCAACCAAACGAAAGGGAATGACATACTCACCGGTAAGTGATTTGGGATCGGCAAGAAATGCCGTTGAATCGATTTTAATCCCGACATATCCCTGGTGTTCTCCTTTCGGAATGACAAATTCGGTTCCGTTCGACAAGGTATAGTAGCTTGCCGGCATGACGGTTTTTGTACCGTCGGTGACCACAGCCGGATCGATTACGTATTTCACGACCCGTTCTTTATTGTTATTCACCAGGCCGGAGAACATGATGCCGGCCTTCAGGTTTAAGCCTTCGCCCACGACAATGTTTCGATTATAGTTCTGATTGTAAAAATAGGCCAATGTTTTGTCAAAAGACACCACATCCTCCTCAAACCCGCATGAACTAAGGACAGCGAGCAAAATCACCAAAATATACTTATCTGTTTTCATACGATAATAATTTGCTTTTTAATAAAAGTCTCCGAGTTCAGTTTCCAGGTTCAGTAAAAAACTGATTACCGGGCAACTGCAAACTCAATATCATTATTCCCACCCCTTATTCTGGATCAATGCCGGAGCATTATAGAGTTCGTCGTAAGGAAGTGGCATATACAGGGAATTGAACAAGCGTTTTTCTAGTTGTATGTTCATATCATAAGTATACGCGCCGGTTGGATCTTTAACGATCTTCACGCCTTTCACCGGAACATTCACCCCCGAAAGGTCCTCGGAGGGTTCCCATCTGCGGATATCCCAGAAATAATGGCCTTCGAAACTCAGTTCAATTCTTCGCTCATTGCGGACCAGCGCCCTGAAAAGAGACTCGTCATTGACAGCTATGGTGTTCATGTATTCGTTGCCCGAGCCATAACGTTTGTGGATCCGCTCGATTATAGTTGCCGCAGTAAACCCGTAAGCCTTTGGATCTGCTTTGGCGCCCCAGGCTTCAAATGCCGCTTCGGCGTAATTGAGGTATAACTCGGGGGTGCCTAAATGAATGGCAGCTCTCGCGGTACCTGTCAGCTGACCGGGAACCAGGTTTACGCTCCCGTATTTGAGCAGCTTTTTCAGGTAATAGCCCGAACGTGAGGTGCTGATTGAAGGATTGAACGCGTCAACCCCGCCTTCGAAAGTCTCTATTTTATGGTAGTTGGAAGCTCCCATTGAGGTTCCGTTCAGGGCCACAAAGAGGTTGAGTCGCGGGTCGCGGTTCAGGTACGGCTCGCTTGCCGCGTATAAGGCGCTTTGAGTGATCGGGTAACCCGATTTATCCGGGAAAGCATCCACAAAATTCTGTGAAGGATTTACCAGCCCGCTTCCGTACATTGAGGGAGGGTAATTACTGTTTTCAAGCGCCCGGTTGCCACTCTGTACAGCTCCCCTGAAGATGACATCGCGGATATTGTACGCTTTATTGTTCAGCTGATTAAAATAGTAATTGTCGATGGTCGGAAGGTCTTTTAAGCCACCGATGGCCTTTAGCGCGTCGCCGGCTGCTGTCGCCGCTTTTTCCCATTTGGTCAGATCGTTTTCGGGATTAAAAGCAGGACTTGCAGCATACAACAACACCCGCGCTTTTAATGCCATCGCCGCAATGCCGTTCGCCCGCCCGTTCATGGTGGCTCCCAAAACAGCATTGGTTCCCGTGTATTCAACCGGCAAATACTTTTTGGCACTGTCGCAATCGTTGACAATCTGATCGACGCACTGCTGATAGGTGTTCCTCGGCAGGTTCAGGTTGTCTTCCACAAACAACACATCGGTCACAACCGGAACACCTAAGAACTCGTTGTTGACAGCTTTGCCGCCGTACCTTTTCAGCAGGTCTGCCTCGTAGTAAGCCCTCAGAAAATAGGCTTCACCCAGCATCCGGTAGAAGGTATTGATGTTGTCGATACTGTCGGCAACTGTCCCCAGTTTGACAAACCGGACCGGGGTTAAAAAAGGCTTTGTTCCGGTGTCATCCAGGACCATCTTTTCAAGAAACTGGTTAATTCGCCTGATTTGGCGGTATGCGTTAACCCAGTTTGCTACGGGGTTCATGTTCGGCCGCAATGCGCCTGTTCCCATCTTCAAATAGTCTGAACTGTAATTATTGGTTACGGCATTGTCGGTTGCACAATCCAGCATGTAATCAAATTCAGTCGGTATGGTGCCGTACACCGTATTGAGGACACCGTTAAAATAGGCATCGTTTCCAAAAACCTGTTCTTCTGTCAACGATCCATCTAACGAAGGGTCCAGGTATTCCGAACAACCAAAAGTTATCGCAAGTATGAGACAGGATATGCTGTATTTAAACAAATTTTTCATTTTTGTCGATTTTACTATGGTTCATATGATCTAAAAAGAAACTGAAACCCCTGCTGAAAAGGTCGAACACAAGGGGAAGTTGCCGATCCCCGCATTCAGGTTTTCAGGATCCAGGTCTTTAATTTTAGATAAGGTTAACAGGTTATATCCCCTGGTAAACAGCTTAACATCATTCACCCCAACCTTTTGCGTCAGTTTGTGTGGCAGGGTATAGCCCAGTTCCACGTTCCGCAGCTTCATAAAAGCGCTGTTAACAATCCAGTAGGTTGAATTCACGAAGTTGTTTTCATAAGAAAATGCCGACAACTGCGGATGTGCATTGCCATTTGGCAGACCGTCAATGACTACCTGCGAATATTTCCTGTTTCCGTAAATCTGGTAATACTGGGTATTCAGCAAACGGTTATACTTGCCATATCCCATCACCAAAACACTCAGGTTAAATCCTTTGTATTTGAGGTCGATATTGAAGCCGTACTGGAGCCGGGGACTTGAATTTCCAATCTCGTCGCGGTCGCGCTCGTCAACATACCCATCTTTGTTGGCGTCGGCATATTTGATGTCGCCGGGTCTGACCGGGCCAAACATTTGCAGAGGAGAATCCTCAATATCAGCCTGATCTTTGAATACGCCGATCGCTTCGAGTCCCATAATGGCATCAACCGGGCGTCCGACGGTTATTAATCCGTTAAAGGTATCGGACGGATAGGCAGGTTCCCCGTCTTTTATCCGCTTCGATATTCCGTAAGTCATATTCGCACCGAAACTAAACTGAAGATCTCCGAAATAGCGGTCGTACCACAGTTCGCCTTCAACCCCCTGCAGTCCGAATTTTTTGAAGTTCCAGAACGGGAGTGCTTCATTTTTACCGATCACTCCGGGAATGATGTTCCCGCGGTCGCCGATAAAATCATCGTTTATATTATTGAAATACCCCAGGCTCAGGCGGCTTGTCCGGTTAAACATAACAGCGTCGATTCCCGCGTTGAACTCGTAACTCTTTTGGAAGCCGAGGTTCGGGTTACCCGTACGGTCGAGCGATACCAGGTAATTGTCTCCGTTCATGTCGATGGTTCCGTTTTGTCGCCATACATCCCGGTACAGGTGGGTTGCAAAACCGCCTTCGGCGGTGTAGGTTGTCGATCCCAGTACACCATAAGATGCGCGTAATTTTAACAGATCGAGGAAACCGGCGCCCGACAGGAAATCTTCCTCCGACAGGATCCAGCCGGCGCCCACTGCAGGAAAGTACCCGTAACGGTTGTCTTTCGAGAATGAGGTCACCCCTACCCGGTTTATATTGGCTTCAATAATATATTTATCCGCTATCATATCGCTCAGGTGCAAGCCCAGGTTCTGCCGCCGCGGGTCTTCGTGAACATTGCGGATCTCATTTCGTGACTGGTAAAAGTTCAGCAGCCCTTTAATCTCATGCTTCCCGAATGTCCGGTCATAATTGGCAGTTACATTAACCGCGTAATTTCGCTGAACTTCGGCTCCCGATCGCGACTGGCTGGTTGCCTGGGTGGTGGTTCCCCACCGGTTAAAGCCCAGTGTTCCTGTTGACTGATCGTAAACGGGTTCATATACGGTAAACGTAGCTGCCTTGGTCGCTGTTTCCACATTGTAAACATCGAACGACACAAAAGGTCTCACTTTCAGCCCTTTTATCCATTC
Organism: Gaoshiqia hydrogeniformans; assembly: GCF_049347105.1. Taxonomy (GTDB): domain Bacteria; phylum Bacteroidota; class Bacteroidia; order Bacteroidales; family Prolixibacteraceae; genus Gaoshiqia; species Gaoshiqia hydrogeniformans. The sequence continues at coordinate 3,521,611 of NZ_CP186334.1, read as the reverse complement.
GTTAAAATCAAAGGTCAGCCCAAAATCAGACTGGATGTAAGTGTACCTGCGTTCGGCATAACCTCTTCCGGTAAGCAAGCCATACGGGTTATTCTGTTTTTCAGCCGTACCGCCAATCACATACTGGTCAGGCGCGCCAACCATTGCTCCGGGAATTAAAATCGGGTAATCGTTCGGATGATGTGCCGCCAATGGCGCAAAGAAGTTCTGGGTTGAAATATTGGGCCACTCTTTCACCTGCGACGCCCCGTTGAAACCGGCATTCATCGTGATAAAATCAAGCACATCCATATCAATAGACGTCCTGACGGTGAAAATATCATCCGCATTGGGATATTGGGTATGCTTCTCCAATCCCCCGTTTCCCTGGTAACCGATGTGCGCAAAGTACCGGGAATGATCATTTCCTCCGCTTAACTGGGTATTAATGCGCGTCATGCTGAAGGTTTTGTTCAGAAATTCTTTATAAAAATCAACATCGGGATAACGGATCGGGTCGGTGTGGTTTTTATAAGCGTCGAGCGCTGCCTGATCGTACAGAGGCGCGTAACCATCGTTGGCCAACGCCTGGTTGTAGTAGGTGGCATAATCATACGAATTCAGGAACTCCGGCAAACGGGAGGGGGTCTGAATCCCTCGTTCGACATTTACCCGGACACTGTTTTCGTAGGCTTTACCCCGTTTGGTGGTGATCAGCAAGATTCCGTTGGCCTGCAAGCCGCCGTACATCGCTTTCATGGTGGCGTCTTTTAACAGTTCCACACTTTCAATCACTTCCGGCTCAATATATTCCAGCGTACGTTCCACGCCGTCAACAATGGTGATGTAATCGCCCCAGCCCCCGCGTACATACATGGTGTGGTTGGTCCATCCGGGAACCAAGGTGTTTTGCATCTGGAATAAACCGTTTAACCGGCCTCCCAGCGTACTCTGGATCGACATGGCGGGGGTATTTTGCAGCTTTTCTCCCTTTACGGTTGAATAGGCGCCTACGCTCCTTCTTTCGGTGGTGTATCCAAAAGGCAGCGCCACCTGGTTATTCCCGCCGTTTAACACCTTCTCCCGTACCAGGACAATTTTCCCGTCCTGCAACTCTTCATCCGTCGGATTGATGGTTTTTGTCTGGTAGCCATCTGCTTTAATGACCAGCATATCATTTGTTGAGCTCGCAAACTTAAATCCCCCATCTGAACCAGTGCTGGTATAAATCCTTGACAGGGAAGAATAAACCCTGGCGCCGGGGACAGGTTTTCCGGAATCGTCAACCACCTTTGCATCCAAGGCCATTTTGATGACAGTTGCCTTTTTCGTATTCTTGTTTTGCGCGGTTAATGTAAATCCCTGACACAAAAACAAAAAGCAAAATACGACAAGTATATTTCTGTATAAGTTCATATCCGTGTTTTTTATGGTTAAGAAAATTACCATCCCGGGTTTTGTTTAAAATTCGGCCCAATGTTGGTATCATCCAATTTGATTACAAACAGGTAATGTCTTTCTTCAAAAACCCGTTGTTTATATAACCTGGGGGTATATCTGAACCCGGTTGGATGAGTTGCGTCTTTCGCCACTTTTGCAATTTCCATCTTCCAGATGTCCCTGTTTTCGGGAAGGTGTGCAATATACCACCTGCGGATGTCAAACAGGCGATTGTCTTCGAAGCAAAGTTCCACGCGCCGTTCATTCCTGACCCGTTCTCTGAAATCGTCTTTATTCAGGAATTTGGAAGCCACATCGGGCATCTGCGCCCTGGTCCGTACGATATTGACCGCCTCTTCAGCGGAATATTTGCAGGCGGTATTACGCTGTGTCGGCGAAGCCCAGGCTTCGTTGGCCGCTTCGGCAAACAGCAGGTAAACTTCCGACATGCGAATCTCAGGATAGTGCATATCAAGGTTCGCATTGAAGGTACGCCCCATCCACTTGTTGTTGTAATAGCCGGTTTTGGTGTAACCCATGCTTACCTGACCTGCCGTATAAACCAAATCGGTTGAGCCGAAGGTGGCCGGGGTTTTTGTTTCGTCTTTGTCGAATATTTGCATGGTCCGGCCCATCACAACCTGCTGGTTGCGGATAATTGATTCGGCAAAACGGGGATCGCGGCCGGCATAAGGATCCTGGGGATTGTAACCCGATGCAGGGTCAGACACCGGCAGACCGGTAGCCTGCATTTCGAAACAATCGACCAGCGTTTGGTTCGGGGCCGTTGCATACTGTCCGGATAACTGGCCCGGCGGACGATACCGCTGCTTGTACGAGTTGGATCCCCAAGTGTGGTCATAACGGCGCCCATACAGAATTTCTTTGGTATATACTTCTTCTTCATTCTCTTTAAAGATGTAATAATATTTATCGATCGGGGCTAACCCGTAATCATTCGCCTCGGCTAAGCGGATTGCTTCATCGGCTGCAAGGGCGGCATCGTCCCACAAATCGTTCCGGGCGCCTGGCTGCATGGTGGCAAACTCGCTGGCTGCATAGACCAGCGCTTTCGCTTTAAATGCAAGCGCGGCTACCTGTGTCGGGCGGCCCCAGTCGCTTTCTGCAATAACCGGTTCGAGATACATCGCGGCGCTGTCGAGGTCGGCAGCAGCCAAAAGCATTGTTTCCTGGTACGATAACCTCGGTACGTCCATGTTCTCGTCTGCACCGATCGGTTTGTAAAAATAAGGCATCCCTCCCCAGCGGCGGGTCAGCTCAAAATAACAGTACCCTCTGAAAAAATAGCTGGTGCCCAATATCCGGTTTCTTGATTTTACACTACCCGGGTATTGGTCGATGTTTTTGATACATACGTTGGCAACACGAACCAAAGACCATATTCGCGACCAGGTTCCGTTATTGGCCATCACGGCGGGATCTGCCGTTCTCATCGAATAGAAATCGCCTGTCGCCGCCAATACCGAAGGAACTCCGGTCCAGTCGGCCCCCGATATCGAGTTATCTGACACATCGTCGAAATCGCCCAACGGCCGTGTATCGTTCCGGTGGCGTTTCAACAAGGGCGTCACAATTAATTTATCGTTGAAATTCTTAAAATTCACCGAGTCCTGAAAAACAGCCGCATCATCATATCCGTCAGATTCTGCCATCTTATCCAGGTAATCGCTTTCACAGGAAGCGAAAAGCATTCCTAACATAACGATAATTGGTATGATATATATTTTCATAATCGTAGCTTATTCGTGGTTAAAATGTTACTTGCAAGCCAAGCGTAATTCGTCTGATCAGCGGATAATATCCGTAAGTCACGTTTCCGTTGCCGGCGTCGGTTCCTTCCGGGTCGCCGATCGGGTAATCGGGAGACCAGGTCCACAAATTATTCCCCTGGAGGTATAAGCGACACTTGTCTATTCTGAATTTTCCGGTAAGTTCTTTCGGGATCACGTAGCCCAACTGTGCTGTTTTCAGGCGGAGATACGATGCGTTGAACAAGCTGGTGGTGGTTACGGTACCGTCGGTAATATTGTTCTGGGCCCGGTTGGCGTCCATGTGCAAAGCCGGGTATCGCGCATTCAGATTGTCGGGCGTCCAGTAATCGCTTTGGTAGTCGAAATACTGGTTTGCAAGGCGGTGCAAGGGCCATAAAAAGGCGTCGACCATCACCCGTGAGGTTTTCGTCGCCCCCTGGAAGGTAAAATCGAGATCGAAGTTTTTCCAATTCAAGCCACCGGAAAAACTGAAGAAATACAGGGGATAAGTTCCGGCATAGCCCATCGGCACCCGGTCGTTGTTATCAATCGCCCCATCGCCGTTAAAATCAATATAAGTCACATCGCCCAGGCCGACAATCCCGCTTCCGTAACGCGGCACAGCTGCCCGTTCGTCGACATTGTCAATATAACCGGTGGTGACATATCCGAATAACTGGTCGATTCGCCGGCCGGCCATTTTCTGGTATTCCGGTTTATAATAGGGTTCGTCCCTGTAAATAATCCGGTTATCACTAAAACTGACGCCTGCCTTTGCCCAGTATTGCAATCCTTCGCGTTTGCCTCCGGTATATTTCAGTTCTATTTCATAACCTTTTGTTTCGGTGGCACCCAGGTTTTGCTGTTTAGCGCCTACGCCAAACCAGTCGGGCAGCGATAAGCGGCTCAGGAGGATATGGTCGCGGTCTTCCTTGAAAAAGTCCATGGTCAACAAGAATTTGTTGTTTTTCAGGAAACCCAGTTCGATCCCGAGATCCTGTTTTTTGGCCCGTTCCCAGGTGGCATTCTCGTTGGCCACCGTCCCTTCTACAATTGGTGTGATATTGGTTCCCGGATTGTCAGCCGTTCCCGGTTTATATTCATCCTGGTTGGTTGTACCGTTTGCATAGGTCGATGTATAAAGCCATCGTTGCCCCCCAGCATTGTCGCTGCCCACTTCGCCATACGAGTATTTAATCTTGAACCGTGAAATCCAGGGCTGGAGCGCAGCCATAAACTTTTCCTGGTGCAGGTTCCAGCCAACGGCATACGATGGAAAGAAACCATACCTGTTTTTGGGCGCAAACTGTTCCGATCCGTTCAGACCCAGGTTTACCTCGAGCATGTATTTGGCTTTATAGTCGTAGGTAACACGGCCCACAATACCTTCTTCAAAATGCGGAAAATCAACATCATCCTGCCAGGTACGTCTTTGCCCGAGGAACAGCGCAGAAACGCTGTGGTCTTTAAAGGTACGGGCATAACTGAGTGAGGCCTCGTAATACCAGCTGCGGAAGGGCGTATCTGAAATATCTTCACTTCCCGGGCTAATCGGAAGTTCGGTTCCTTCGCCGTCGGTATTATCGCGGCCTTTATACCTGACCCAGGTGCCGTCGGTGAGCAAACGATAGGCCACTTTGTCGTAATTATAGGCTTTCAGGTAAGCTTCATCGTGGTTGAAAGCGACTTTTCCCTGTACCGAAAGTCCTTTTGTGATAAAATCAAGTTTTTGTTTCAACACGAATGCAGTTACCAGACCTGTTGATTTGGTTTGTTTAAAACCGCTGTAATTAATGGCATTGTACGGGTTATTGGCATTGATGACCCCGGTGCTGGCCGGACGTGCACCCGTTTCGTCGGGATGGGCCGGATCGGGATACTGATCCAATATCCATGCGGGATATTCGTTGGGGATCACCATCGGGCCCAACATGAAAATCGGGCGGTAAGTCCGGATAGAGGCAGATTCGTTGGGTTGATTTTTAATCCCGACATAGCCGCCGGCATTCATCGACAGTACTGTACTTGGAGTGATGTCAAAATCGGCGTTTACCCGGTAATTGTACCGGTTATATTTATAGGCCGGGTCGTATTCCGGTTGCTTCACCGTTTTCAGGATGTCGCCGTCATAGGTGTACGAAAACGACGCATAAATACGTGCATGACTCGATCCCCCGGAGATACTGATACTTTGTTTCTGGGTAATCCCAAAATCTCTCACGCAAAGTTCTTCCCAGTCGGTGTTCGGATACAGGTAAGGCATGTCCTGTGTCCGGTAATGCTCCAAAACGTCGTCGGGCAAAAGAAGATTCCAGCTTCCGTCGTTTTTATAGGCCTCATTCATGATCAGGGCGGTGGCGTAACTGTCGAACATGTTCCGGCGCAGCAAGGGATTTTTTAAGCCAAATTCCGAATTGAATGTCAGTTTTATTCCGCCGGCCTGTCCCCTTTTCGTGGTGATCAGGATGACCCCGTTGGCTCCTTTCACCCCAAAAACGGCGGTTGCAGAGGCATCTTTTAAAACCGATAATGTTTCGATCTCGTTCGGGTCGATGTCGTTGAGATTTCCTTCAACGCCATCAATCAGCACCAGGGGTACATTACTTACCCACGACGATTTTCCGCGAATAAAAACATTTGCGGCATCGCTCCCCGGTTCGCCATCGGTTTGGACCGTAAAAACTCCTTGTACCTGCCCGGTCAGGGCATTGGACAGGGAGACCGTGCTGGCTTTTTTAAGCACGTCGCCGTCAACCTGAGAAATGGCGGCTACCGAACTTTCTTTCTTTTGCACACCGTAGCCGACAATGACCACTTCTTCCATCGCTACATCGTCGGACGTCAGGACGACATTGATCACCGTTTTGTTACCAATGGTTACCTCCTGTGTTTTATACCCGATAAAACTGAAAATAAGAACATCGGTATTTTTTACATTTTTTAAGGAATAAGAACCGTTTAGATTACTAATGGTCCCGTTGGTGATCCCTTTCAAAACAATGGTTGCTCCCGGAACGGCCTGTCCTTCAGAATCCGTAATGGTCCCGGAAACAGCCCCTGGATGAGATTGTCCGTAGGATACAAAATAGGAAAAAAACAATAGTAAAATAATCAGATTTTTTCTCATAACTGAAGATTTAGGATTATATACGGTTTCAAAAATAGCCTTCAGCTTTTCATTCCTTCAGCACAAATTATTCATCGTGATGGAGTAATGTTCGAAGAGGAGGCCCTTGCAGAAGATGAATGTTTAAAAAACACAAACGTGCTATCCGGCGAACAATGATCCTGATTCGCCGAAGTACTTATTTTCCGATCTTTAGAACTGCCAATCCCGGTCTACTGAACGAGCGGCGGCATAACAGAATACCATTCCAATACTTTCTTTTTCAAGCGGGTTGTTAAATTCGGATAGTTACCGGCCAGATTCGTGGTTTCGGCTTCATCTTTCCGGATGTTATAAAGCTCGGCCTTCGTTCCGTCGGTATTGACCAGCAATTTGTAGTCTCCTTCGCGAATGGCCAGATCGGGATATTCGCGCGATGTTCCCGGCGGACGTTGCCAACAGATTGATTTTTTGCGCACAGGCTGCCTGTATCCGAGCAGGGCACGGCTGGCGTCAATGCCGTCGCAGCTAACGCCGGCTGTTTCTTTTGCTCCTGTCATGGCAATAATGGAAGGAAATAAATCAATTCCGGCCAATACGGTTTTCGAATTAACAGTTCCCTGTTTCTTTGGAGAAACCAGAGCGGGCCCCCACACGATGAGCGGCTCCCGGATGCCTCCTTCGTACAGGTTGCCTTTGCTGCCCCGCAAACCGTCCGGGGAGCCTACGTTTTTAGCCGGCCCGTTGTCGCCCGAGAGAATAATCAGAGTGTTGTCTTTCAGTTTCGGATGGTTCCGGATGTAATCGAACAAACGGGCCAGCTGCGCATCCATCTCCTGAATAACGCCGCGATATAACTCGTCTGTTTTTCCGTTTCCGCGCAGGTGGCGGGGCGGTTCGAGCGGGGTATGCACATCGTCGGGCCACAGGTTGATGTAGAACGGCTTTTCTTCTTTCAGCGCATGGTCAATGGCCCGGATCGTGCGGTCAACAAAAACTTCCGTAAAATCTTCGCGTTTGATCCAGTGTATTTCACCTTTACCCAATGCAGCCGACATTTTCTCCAGGTTACGGGTACTGTCGGGCAGGTTCAGCGTTTCGTAAGTGGCCAGATAACGTTCACCGATTCCCTCAAACTGTGTAACCGACTCATTAAATCCGTATTCAGTAATATAAGGTACGTCGCCAATGTCGCGTCCTCCGCCCATGTGCCATTTTCCAATGTGTGCGGTGTAATATCCTGATTCCTGCATGTTCCGGGCCAGCGAAGGAGCCTTGAGTTCCAGGAAATTCTTCATTCCCCGCTCTTCATTCGATTTCCGGTCGTTAATAAACGAGGTGATTCCCCAACGCGAAGGATACTGCCCGGTAGTTACCGCCACCCGCGAAGGGGAACAAATGGGGGCATTCACATAAAACTGGCTGAAACGGACGCCTTCGTTCGCAAGGCGGTCAATATGGGGAGTTTCGTGGCGTTTGTTCCCGTAACAACCCAGGTCGCCATATCCCAGATCATCAATAAAAACAAAGAGGATATTGGGCCTTTCTTTGCCAAATACAGATTTGGCCCAGGCCGTGATTACGATAAAACAAAGGATCAGAATTTTTTTCATAGTCAAGCTTTGGTTAATGACAGCCGGAAGCGGCATGTACCACAAATTTGACGATATGAACCCGTGAGCCGGTGGATGAATGTTCCGAATGTTAGCATTATTGTTTCTTTCGGATGCAGGCTGAACATACGGGCCAGGCTGTTCAACTGTTCTCAAGCTTGTCAGGCAGTTCCTGAACCTCGTTCATTTTTTGCAGCCGGTAGCTCGTTGGCGATGTATGGAACATTTTTTTGAAGATCCGGCTAAAATAGTTCGGGTCGTTGAATCCGACTCTGTACGCCACTTCCGACATGGTAAGTTCCGGCGCGTTGATCAGGATTTTTTGCGCCTCATTCAACCGGATGGTATTGATAAATTCGGTGGCGCTCAGATCGAGGATCTGCTTGAGCTTGGTGTGCAGCAGGGTTCGCCCGATACCGGCTTCTGTGGTAATTACCGAGACATTTAATTCGGGATTATCGATATGTTCAAGAACAATTGAACTGATCCGTTCGATAAATTGCTGATCGCGATTTCTGATGGGATGGTCCATTTGAACATTTCCAAACTGGATAAAATGCTTTTTGAGATTCGATTTGGCGATCAGGATATTCCTGATCTGCAGCTCCAGTTCGGGCAACAGGAAGGGCTTTGACAGGTAATGGTCGGCTCCGACTTCCAGGCTTTCCATCCGGGTTTCGACATCCGATTTTGCAGTCAGCATGATAATTGGAATATGACAATATTCAAAGTCCGATTTCAACTCTTTACACAAACTGGCCCCATCCATTTTAGGCATCATCAGGTCGGTGATAACCAGGTCGGGCACATGTTTCCGGATACTTTCAAGCGCTTCTTTTCCGTTTGAGACGGCGCTTACCCAATATTTCTCCCTGAAATGTCCACATAAAAATTTCAACAGTTCCCTGTTATCTTCCACAAACAGAATCTCAAATTCTTTTTTCGGGTGGCCGGTTTCCGGCTCATCGCTTTCAGCCGATTGAATACTCAGGTTTTCGATGATGCTGCTGTGTCCTGAAATGGCCGGATTCTGCTCACCCAGGTCGGTTTCGGCAGCAAACGGAAGCATAACTGTAAAGGTAGTCCCTTCGCCAGGCTTGCTAACAACCGATATATTCCCGTTTAAAAATTTCACCAGGCTTTGGGTGAGGGTTAGTCCGATGCCGCTACCCTGGTAATCATTCTGATGATGATCAATCTTATAAAACAAGTTGAAAATCTTATCCAGTTTTTCCTCGCTGATGCCTGTTCCGGTATCCGAAACTTCCAGCGTAAGAAATGTACCTCCGTCTTGTTCCGTGGTACCGATCTTTAACCTGATTTCGCCGTGCTCCGGTGTATATTTAAACGCATTGCTCAGCAGGTTTGAAACAATCTTTTCCAGTTTGTCAGGATCGAAACGGGTATATAGTTGCTCAAATTCCGTTACAAAAATGTATTCCAGTTCCTTTCGCGAAAACAGCTCGTTGAACGCATTAAACACTTCTCTTAAAAACCGGACCACATCGCCTGTTTGCTGATTGGGACTGGCGTGATCAGTCTCAACTTTCCTGAAATCCATTAATTGGTTGATCAGAAATTGAAGCCTCATCACATTCCGTTTCATTGTATGGAGGCGGTTTTTAAATTCAGCAGGCACATCTTCGCCTGAAAATAACGAATCCAGCGCAGCCAGGATGATGGTCAGGGGAGTTTTAAATTCGTGCGAGATATAGGTAAAGAAATTTATTTTGTGGCGGTGCAGTTCGTTTAGTTTTTCTTTCTCGATCTTTTCAATTTTCAGGACCATTTTTTCGCGATGCCTGATCTCGTTGAAACGGTATAAAGCAAATGCAATCACGCTGAACAAAATTGCATAAAACAGATAAGCCCAGAATGTTTTCCAGAAGGGAGGAAGAATAACGAGCTTGATCGTTCTCTGCCGTTGATTGGGATGGTTGTAAATATTGGTTGCTTTGATGTGAAAAAAATATTCTCCCGGAGGCAGATTGGTATAGGTTGCGCTCAGATTATTTCCGGCCTGCTGCCAACCCGATTCAAATCCTTCCATGTAATAAAAAAAGTTATTTTTCCCTCCCGAATGGAAATCAATGGCAATAAAATCAAAACTGATAACATTCTGATTGTACTTCAGCCTGATTTCTTCGGTCAGATCGATGTCATTCTTTAAGACTGAATTACTTCCGGGACGCACGGCTTCATTGAAAAGACGGAAGTTAGTGAAATGAATTTCGGGTTCCGATTCAAGTGTCGTTATCTGATCGGGGCGAAAGTAAGTCAGCCCGTTAACAGCTCCGAAATACATGGTCCCGTCGTCGGCTATGAAAGCGGATTTATAATTGAACTGGTTTCCCACCAGCCCGTGGTCAACCGAGAAATTACGAATTTCACCGGTGATGTAGTTGAACTTCGAGATTCCTTTATTGGTACTCAGCCATAAATTATTATAATCATCCTCGAGAATCCCGTAAATGACGTTGTTGGGCAGCCCGTGATCCATGCTATAGGTTTTAAATTGTTGTGTGCCGGGATCAAACAGAATTAAGCCGCCGCCCCTTGATCCAAACCAGATTTTCCCTCGCGAATCAACACAATGACTGATGAAAGAGTTATGATGCAGTTCCAGCGTGCTGTCTTTCTGATAATGGTCAATTGAGTCGGTTTCGGGATTGTACCGGTAAAGCCCGGAATTATTGTTGGTACAAAACCAATAATTTTTTTGGCTGTCACGGAAAATGTCATAAATGAATTTGCTCCGGAAAATTTCCGGCTTGAACCGAGAAAAACGTTTCGTTTTAAGATCAAAAAGGTCCACCCCATCCATGGTGCCAACCCACAACACACAAGAAGGATCTGAATACAACGAAAATACAAAGTTGTTGATCAACGAATTCGGGTCATTGGGCGAGTGAGAATAATTCACGGTTTTATAACTGACCGGATCGATCTGATCGATTCCTCCGAAAAAATTTCCGGAATAGATTTTACCGGCCGGACCGGTGGTAAGGGCATGTACGTTGTTGCTGATCGCTGAATGACTTTGCCGTTGTTTGTTCAGAATATGCTGAAACCGGCGCTGTTGCCGGTCGAAAATGGCAATTCCTGCATCTTCGGTGGCCATCCACAATTTACCATCCGGGCCGGTGATGATTTGGCTGATTGCCTTCCCTTCCAGGTCACCGTGCTTAATACCGGGTCTGATGTTTTTAAACCCGTTCGGGGCCGGTTCAACAACATTCAGTCCGCCAAAATACGTACCCAGCCACATCATGTTTTCGCGGCTTCTGAATATTTTGTAGATCGCATTATCGTTGATGGTGGCCGAAGCCAGGTCTAACGACTGCAAATAATGCTCGAATTCCTGTGTATCAGGGTCGTAAATAAATAATCCTCTTTCAGTTCCAATCCAATATTTTCCGTCATAACCTTCGGCAATATCCCGGATAAAATACATGGGATGTGCTTTTTGCGGCTGTGTTTTCAATGGAAGAGCTTTAAATTTTTCTGTAACAGGGTCAAACAGGAAAGCCCCGTCCCTGAATGTTCCTATCCATAATTGATCGTGCGAATCGATCTTAATGGTCGAAATTGGGGATGGGATGAAATCCGGGCAACCTTTGGGATTGACATAATAAATTCTCAATACATTGCCCTTTTCGTCAAAATAAAACAACCGCCGCCTTTTGAACGACCAAAAGTTCCCCGATGAGTCCTGCTGAAGTCCTATCATGGCATTTTCAAGCGGCAAACGTTCTCTCATGGTTCCGTCGTCAGTCAGGCGAAATACGCCCCGGTTGGAACTGACAATAATATCACCTTTTGCTGACTCGAAAATTGTCTGAATGTAACCCAAAGATTGTTCTTCGTAAAGTACCTGGACAAAATTATCGCTTTCAGGTTTGAATAAGCACAAGCCATTGTCGGTACCTGTAAGCAAATGCCCTTTGCGGGTTACCAGAAGCGAATGTACCTCTCTGCCCGGGATTGAAAACGAAGTTTTATCCGAATAATAAATTTTAAACCCGTAACTGTCATAACGATTCAGTCCTTCGCCGGTAGCCACCCAGATAAAGCCGTTATGATCCTGCGCAATATCGAACACCGTATTGTGCGACAATCCTTCGATGGCAGTGAAATGACGGAATTTCTTTTCATGGGCCCATAGTTTTCCGCACGAAATTAAACTCAGGAGCAGAAGTAGTAAGCTTAGTGATCGTTTCATAGGGATAAAAATAATCGTTTGACTTACATCTGGTCAATCTTTCACCGGTTTTGATCCGTACTATTGTGCTTTTCTGCTAGCATTATTGTTCACACGCGCAGATGTTCCGTGCAAATTAGTATTTTTTAGAACAATCTTCAGGAAGATGAGAATGAAATTCCTGAAAAGACAGGAGGATCGTGTTTACATTTGAAACAAAGGATGAAAGAGAACTAAATTTGGGGTAACGCGCGAAAATTGCCGCACACCCTGTAAACCTGAAAAAACCGATGAGAATAAAATTGAAATTTTTCCTGATCTCCTGTTTCTTAATAACGGCCTCAGGTCAGGCCTCCGACCATGCAAAAAAAACTTCCGAAGCCAAAATAACGGAGTTTTCTCCCAGCGAAACCGGAAACAAAGCCATTCACGTCATGGATGAATGGATGCGCGATCCGTTTATTACCCTCGGACCCGACGGCTATTATTACCTCACGTGCACCCGGCTGTGGCACAGCTCAAACGAACCGGGCCTGGAAATCTGGCGAAGCAAAGACCTCCGGAACTGGGAAGAAAAAGGACTTCTGTGGTCGTTCGGCGATTCCCGCTGGATGCAGGACTCATTGGCAAAAGCAGCTTCTGAAATGAAAAAGGACCCGCACCTGTGGGCTCCTGAAATTTATTTTATCGACGGAAGATGGGTGGCCGTTTTTACCAGTTCGCTGCGATTTTCAAATCTGATAGCGACAGGCGGAACCGAACCTGAAGGCCCGTTTCGGGAACCTTTCGGTGCGGCTTTCGCGCATAAACACGACCCTTCGGTTTTTACAGATGACGACGGGTCGAAATGGCTGGTGTGGGGCTGTACGAAAATCGCTCCGTTAAAAGATGACCTCAGCGGATTTTCGGGGCCGGAACGTTCTGTTGCTCCATCGAACCGGAAAATGGGACACGAGGGATGTTTTATATTGAAAATTGACGGTAAATATGTCCTGTTCGGAACAGCCTGGTCTACCGATATCATGCGGCACGGGTCCTATAACTTATACTACTGCACGGCCGACCACATTGAAGGCCCGTACGGGCCGCGTAAATTTGCCGGCCGTTTTCTGGGACACGGTACCATTTTTCAGGATAAACAGGGAAACTGGTGGTGCACGGCCTTTTTAAACGGCGATTATGTAACGCCTGAACAGGTCATACAACACGGCATCAGCACGCAAAAAGCAGAAACAATCAACCGGCAGGGGTTAACCCTGGTGCCGATGAAAATAGACACTGAAAACGGGGACATTGTCGTCCGGCCCAAAGATCCCGATTATGCCATCCCGGGCGACGATGAAGCGCAGGATTTCAGCAACAGCTTAAATTAAAATGGAATGAAAAAAGACTTCCTTCCGGTTTTGCTGGGACTCGTCCCGGCCTTAAGTTTCTTCGGTACAGGGCACTCGTCTGCGCCCGACAAACCGAACATCATCATCATCCTCGCCGACGACCTCGGATGGGGCGACGTGGGTTTTCACGACAGTCAGATTAAAACCCCGAATCTCGACGGGCTCTCGGAAACGGGTATTCAGTTGACCCGGTTTTATGTAGCCCCTGTATGTTCGCCCACACGCGCCGGCTTACTGACCGGCATGTATCCCAACCGCTTCGGAATCCGCGAAACGGTCATCCCGCCCTGGCGCGATTTTGGACTGGAGCCTTCCAATACCATTATTCCCGAATTTTTAGCAGAACAGAGTTACCGGAACCGGGCCATCATCGGAAAGTGGCACCTCGGGCATTCCCGCCCCGAATATTACCCGACTAACAATGGCTTCACCCATTTTTACGGTCATTTAAACGGCGCCATCGATTACTTTACCCATGAGCGGGACGGCGAACCCGACTGGCACAACGATGAGGCCTCCTGCGACGATAAGGGCTATGCAACCGACCTGATTGCCGCCGAGTCGGTGCGGTGTATCCGCGAATATTCCAAAGAGGGCCCCTTCTTTTTGTACGTGGCCTTCAACGCCCCGCACACGCCGCTTCAGGCAAAAACCGAAGATTTGAAGTTATACGGTTACGATGAATCGAAACCCTCGTTTTCGAATAAAAAAGGAGAAGCTTCGATGGGTCAGGGGAATACCCGCGAACAAACCTACGCCGCCATGGTAACCTGCATGGACCGCGGAATCGGGGACATTTTACAAACATTGAAAGCCCTGGACATCGACGATAACACGCTCGTGCTTTTTCTGAGCGACAACGGCGCCGACGAAGGTTCAGGCGGCGGATCAAGCGGGTCGCTGCACGGACATAAATTCCAGGAATATGACGGAGGGGTGCGCTCTCCCGCCATTATTCGCTGGCCTGCCCGTTTCAAGGGGCAAAGAACCATCGACCAACTGACCGGCTTCGTTGATGTTTTCCCGACCATTTGCGGGATTGTAGCTCCGGGAGCCCAGGCTCCCGCCCCGTTCGACGGAATCAGCATCCTGGACGTTTTGGACGGGCAAGAGCAAAAGACCGACCGCTCGTTTTACCTGGGCTGCGGCGCATTCATCGAAAACGACTGGAAGATCATCCGTGCCGGGCTTAATCCTAAAATGAAATCAGACGGGGACATTTTGTTCAACCTGATTGATGATCCGTACGAAAAAGAAGACCTCTCCGGGGAATATCCTGACGTCAAGAAACGACTGATGCAACAGGTCGTAAAATACGATTCGATCAAACCGGAAAGAGAAGTTCTCCCTTACGACGTAGGGCGCGAAGGTTTTGTTCCTCCCAAAGAATGGAATATTTTCAATAAAAAATAAGGATATGGATAGCACAAAATTACTTTTTTCGTCGCTGGTCTGTCTCGCACCCTTTGCCTGTAAAGCCGGACAACGCGGAGATACCCGGAAAAACCAGCGCAACATTGTGGTCTTTATTGCCGACGATCTGGCCCGAAATGAACTGGGGTGTTACGGCGGCCAAAATGTAAAAACTCCGAACATCGATCGTTTTGCAGGAGAGGGAGTCCGCTTCAACCGGATGTTTTCGTCAACAACCATGTGCAGCCCCACCCGGGCTTCAATTTATACCGGTTTGTATCCGGTAAAAAACGGAGTATATAAAAATCACGCCGCCACAAAACCCGAAATAAAAAGTGCCGTCCATTATTTTACGGAAATCGGGTACCGCGTCGGACTGACCGGCAAAACCCATTTTCGTCCGGAATCGGTGTACCCCTTTGAAAAAGTGGAAGGGTTTGAACCCGATTGTGTCAGCAAAACAGCCGATTATACCACCAGCGGGATTGTCGAATTTATGAAACGCGACCGGGAGCAGCCGTTCTGCCTGTTTATCTGCAGTACAAACCCTCATGCCCCCTGGACCGTGGGCGATCCTTCGAAGTTTGATCCTGCAAAACTCAAATTACCGCCTCATTTTGTCGATAACGAAGAAACCCGGGCCGCTTTTGCGAAATACCTGGCAGAGATCGCTGAACTTGACCGGCAGTTTGGCGATGTGCTGAAAGCCATTGAACTCGCCGGCAAAAAAAACGAAACACTGGTGATGTTTTGCGGCGAACAGGGGCCCCAGTTTCCCGGCGGGAAATGGACAAACTGGGATTACGGCCAAAAAAGCGGATTTATCATCCGGACACCGGAAAAATATCTCAAGGGAAAAACTTCTGAGGCCACGCTTCAGTATGAGGATGTTTTACCGACGCTTTTGGAATATACCGGGAATAAAACTCCCGAAAATTTCGACGGAAAAAGTTTCCTGCCTGTATTACTGGGTCAGAAAGCAACACACCGCGAATGGGCATATGGCGTGCACAATAATGTTCCGGAAGGAACGCCCTACCCGATCCGCAGTATCCGCAACGACCGTTATAAACTTATTGTCAATCTGAGCCCGGAAGCCACCTACTACGAAAAACACCTGATGAATACCAACCCGGCCGGAAACTACTGGAGCGCCTGGCTGAGAGATGCAAAAAACAGCGAACCTGCAAAATATTGGGTCGACCGTTACCTGAGCCGGCCTGAATTTGAGCTGTACGACACAACCAACGATCCGTGGGAACTGAAAAACCTGGCATCAGATAAAAAAATGCAACCGGTGATCGACCGGATGAAGGAAGAATTGTTTCGCTGGATGCAGGAACAAGGCGATCCCGGAAAATTGCTGGATGTGGAAACGGAAAACGTTTACAACAACCTGCAAGGACTGGTACCCGACTGCGCCGACCCGTATATTCTGAACCACGACGGAAAATATTACCTCTACGGGACCGGCGGCGGGAAAGGAATCCGCGTATACCAGTCGGACAACCTGGCGAACTGGTCGGACGCAGTTGGCGTTAACGACGGCTTTGCCCTCGATTCGGCCGATGTGTGGGGGCACCATTCTTTTTGGGCGCCCGAAGTTTATTTTCTGAACCAAAAATTCTACATGTTCTTTTCGGTGATGGAACACCTGGCCATTGCCGAAAGCGAGTCGCCACTTGGCCCCTTTATCCAGAAGAAAAAACAACCGCTTCACCCGGATATCAAGGAAATCGACTCGCACCTGTTTGTCGACACCGATGGTAAAATGTATCTGTATTTTGTACGCTTTACGGGGGGTAACGAAATCTGGATGGCCGAAATGAAGGACGACTTGTCGGGTATAAAAGAAGAAAGCCTGACCCGTTGTTTCGGGGCGTCGGAGCCTTGGGAACGAACAGCAAAAGAACCGGTCGCCCGGGTCGCTGAAGGCCCGTTTGTACTGAAACACAATAACCTGTATTATTTATCCTACTCGGCCAATCATTTCCGGAGCCAGGATTATGCGGTGGGTTATGCCGTTTCCGAATCGCCGTTTGGGCCGTTCAGAAAATATGAAAACAACCCGGTGCTGAACGGCGATGGAAAAACCATTTTTGGCACCGGCCACCATTCATTTTTTACAGCCAATTCGGGGCAGATGTATATTGTTTATCATTCGCATAAAAGCGGGAAATCAGTACAACCGCGGACAACCTGTCTCGACCGTTGCGGCTTTGAAAAAGACGGAGAAAACAAACCGGATAAGTTGGTTGTGTACGGGCCGACAACCACTCCGCAACCCGTCCGGTAAAAAACAGCCGCCGACTGATCAAAAACGCAGGTTTCGGAGATGACATTTCGGGTTCAGCCGAAAATTTAAAAGGGTAAATGCAAAAACTGCATCTACCCTTTCCCATAATTCTATTCTCTATATCTACTTATCCAATGCTTTCTGCATTTCGATGCCTGCCATAATAAAAGGGCCGACACCCTTGGGATCGTCGTCACGAATCACCGTCGAAATGTAGTATTCATAGGAACCGTCGCGGTAAGGTGTTCCCCCCAAACCGGCCACAGCGCAGCATTGAGTCAGGGAGATGGTCCCGTCTTCGTTTTCACGGATAAAGGTTTTCAGGATCCCTTCAAATCCTTTTTTCGCAGGTTCCAGGTACGACGCATCCAGGTACCCCATACGCACGCCTTTCAGCAACGCATAAACAAACATGCACGAAGCAGTCGATTCCAGGTAATTTCCTTCGCGTCCGCCCTGATCCAGCACCTGGTACCAGACGCCTGTTTCGTCGTCCTGCACGTTTACAACCGCTTCGGCAACGGTGTTTAATATGCCGATTAAAGCATCGCGGTTGGGGTGATCGGCCGGTAAAAAATCGAGGATATCGACAATTGCCATAAAATACCAGCCCTGGGCGCGGCCCCAGATGTGGGGAGAACGGCCGGTTTCGGGGTTTGCCCAGCGTTGTTCGCGGCTTTCGTCCCATCCGTGAAAATTCAGGCCGGTGATGCTGTCGTGTGTATTTTTCTGAACCACCAACACCTGGTTGGCAGCATCATCAAACGCCTCGGGATGATCAAATACTGCCCCGAACTGGGCATGGAACGGATCGGCCATGTAAACCCCATCCAGCCAGAGTTGATGCGGATAAATCAGTTTATGCCAGAACCCGCCTTCGCTTGTTCGCGGGTGAGTCTCCAACTGGCTGTTTAGCAAAAAGATGGCTTTGCGGTATTTTTCGTTGCCCGTCTTCTCATAAATTTCGAACAGAATTTTACCCGAATTAACCAGGTCGACATTATATTTCTCGATGCTGTAAGTCGCGATATTTCCTTCGTCATCAATCATTTTATCGGCATAAGCCAAGCCGTATTCGTAATATTTCGGATCGCCGGTTTCGGCAGCCAGCCGTTGATTGGCCAGGGTAACCAGGCCCTGGGTGTAGCTCCAGACCGGTTTCGGGCTAAAATCGAGCATCGACGCATCGGGGTTGCGTTTCATATCCGAATCGGCCATTTTTATAGCCCATTGCAGCGGACTTGTTGTTTCGGGAGCAACTTGCTTGCACGCAGAATTCATCAGGAGTGATGCACTCAGCATCAGGAATGCAAAAGTTTTAAACAGTTTCATTAGGTTATTCATTTAATTAAAAAATTAACCGGTGTTTCTTCGGACAAAGATATCGGGATAAAGCAAAAAAAACTTCGTAGAAATTGTCTTTTCAGGGGGGACAAACTGACAATCCCCTAGCAGATTCAGTTGATCGCCGGATTCGTACAAAACGAATTTTCAGCTTTTTCAACTTCATTGCTGAAGTCGAAAGGCTGAAAATTCAATCTATCTATTTACAATCTACAAATCCTGAATAAACCCGGCATTTATGTCCCCAACATGCAACAACGGCTAACTGCATCCGCCGGAGGCCACTTTCACTTCCATCGTCACCGGTTTCCCGATATTCTTCAAGGCTTCGGTGAGGGCATCCATATCGCGGGCCGCTTTATTTCTGAAATGATATTCATTAATTTCCTGTTTGGAGGCAGTGGTCATCTCCGGAAGCGCCGGTTCGTAAAACAGTTGATGAAACTCGTGTGCCGACTCCCTCAGGATCAGGTTGCGTGACTTTCCGACAAAACGGGCCTTCAAACACGACATTTTCACCAGGGTATCGCTGTCGGCATAAAAAATATTTGTTTTCATTTTTTGTTTGAACAGGTGTGCCCATTTTCGGTCGGTCAGCTCTTCAAACGGAATATTAATGGCCATCGGCAGGTGGTAAACCTCGTATTCTTCGGGCGACCGGACATCAATCACATTCAGTTCGTAATAATGATTGACAATTTCATCGGCCAATTTATCTGCCGTGATCTCGTGAAAAACACATTTCTTTTGACGTTGCGCGTCAGCTACTCTACTGGCAATCAGCTGTTCCCTGTCGGGAAAAATAAAGATGACGGCAATTACCGCAAAAGGGACCAGGGAAGCAAAAGCATAACGCGACACCCATATTCTAGAGGTGTGGTAACTGCTTTTCCGGACGCGTTTCTCTATTTTCCAGGTAAAATAAAAAGCCATCAGCGCAACGGCGGTCATTAAAAAAGCAAAAAGCGGCGTCGACAATCCGAGTTGTTCATTCATTTTTAGCGGCCCCATCGCATCGGCCAGGTAAAAATCTTTGATCAGCGGATAGGTTTCCATAAACAGGAATACGCCCACGAAGCCGCCAAGAACAAACAACATCCCGTTCATTTTACCGATGGAAGCGGCGCAAACACCGGTTCCGGGGCAAAAACCGCCGATAATAAATCCGGCTCCCATCACGATTCCGCCAATAATGGCCGAGCGCAAAAAGGTGGGATTGACGTAGATTAACCGGACGTCCAGAATTCCGAAATGATTGAGCAAAACCACCCCGATCATGGCGGTTACGCCAGCTGTGAAAAAAACACGCAGCACGGTAAAATCATAACCGTAAAACACGCCAACCAGTTTTTTGGTGGAAGAAAATCCGGCCTGTTCCAGGATAAAGCCAAATCCGATCCCGATGATTAAAGCAATGATCAGGTTAAATTCGTCTGATATGATGTAAGGTACGATTGGTCCCATGATATTCTATTTTATCCAAAGTTTTCTGAAAAAATACGCTAAGGCATAGCCCGACCCGAAAATGGCAAACATGGTGATAATTCCGCCAAACGACATCACGGCCATTCCGCTTAAGGCCGACCCGCTGGTACATCCCCTCCCCAACTGCGAACCGTAACCAAACAGGATTCCGCCCAGAATAGCTGCAATAATACGGGCCCGGTTGCTCGAACGCGGTCCCTTTTCAAATTTTAAGCCAACGCGGTTAGCCAGCACGCCCGAAAAAAAAGCGCCGATCATCACGCCGATCACTTCAAAAAACAACCAGTCGCGCAAAGGGCTTCCCGGGTTATTCGCGGCAAATTCCTTGTAGTACAAACTATTCTCGGCATGTTCGGGCGCAACGGTCTGAACAGCGGCTACCATCATGCTTTTAAAGGCGCCGCTTGCACCCAATCCCCGTCCCGAGATATAAATGGTCGCCAGCAGCAGCAGGCCCAACAGAAAACCTGCCAGGTAGGGATTCATATACGGTCTTGGCTTCATCATCTTATTGTTTTTCAGGTTGATTGATCTTTGTTGAATTTTCTTCCGGTTCGTCATTCTCGTCCTCCAGTTCCTCGTAACCGGTAATCATCGCGTTGATGTTGGACGTCGGGCTATGCCCGGTCGTGGTCATATACACGTGAACAACCAGAAAAGCCATCAGCAGCATGGCGCCGAGTGTATGCCAAAAAGCAATGGTTCCCAGCGGAATATCCTCCACGATCACCACATTATTCTCGTCGATGGTTTTATGCAGCATGTAAAACACCCCCGAGATCAGGGTCAGGGGGATCAATACCAGCTTAAATCCGAGATAAACCAAACGTTGCAGCGGATTAAGCTTGCTCAGCTCGGTTTTATTTGTCGGGTGCTTTTCTCCTTTAAACATGCCCAGTGAATAGTACAGCAACTGTTCTTTCAGTTTTTTGGTTGTCGGCAAATATTGTTTCCATTCGCCGGTCGCAAAATGCCAGAAGATGGCAAAAACGATCAACACGATCAGTATCCACGAAGCCACCCGGTGATACCGGGCTGCCTGTTCGAAACCCAGGATATGGAAGGTGCCGTGCACTTCAAAACCGGTGAGGGCCAGAAAGATGATCAGAATGGCCTGCGACCAGTGCCAAAAACGTTCAAAACGTTGATAGATATATATTTTTTTCATGATACTCCTTTTGGGTTGAAACTGTCACTTCAGGTTAATTATCGGTATCGTAGTCAATAATTTTGGTTTCATACTGCTTGTTTTTAATGGAGACGATAATCCGAACGGCGGCATGAATGACAACCGCTGCCAGCGAACCAAAGAACAGCAGGAAACCGAAAATATCGAGCGGCTTGTTATAATCGCGTCCCGGCAGGTAAAAACCGGTTAATCCGGCCAGACGGCCGTCTGCAGAACGGGTATGACATTCGGCACACGACACGGCCTGTTCTTTTGGCGAAACCATATGGTTGACCGGCCAGTACATTTCCGTTTCAATAAAACCGTACTCTCCGCTATAGGGCAGACCGATTATTTTCATTCCGGCGGCTGCCGCTTTGTCCCAGTCCAGGTCCATCCAGTAAGCGCTGTCGCCTTTGGTATCCGACCATAGTTTCGGTTGGATCAGGGTTTTATGCACCCGATCGTAAATCTGGTCGCCCCGGTGTATTTTTACAGGAATAATTTTCGATACCCCATCGTCGTGCGATCCGTTTAAGGGATTGATCACCAGGGGTTCCGAAGTGATCTTGTCTCCCAGCAAATAATGACCGGCAGTTCCGTTAAACCACACATAATCCGGTTTTACGTTCTTCTCCCACTTAAACGATCCCTTAATCGTCATATAATCGTGGTTGCCCGTCTCATCTTCGGTTTGATATGGTTGTCCATCCTTAAGTTTTCCGGCTTCCGACCACTTCCAGGCCATTTTCGTTGCATTAACCTTGGCATATTCGGGAATGTGGCAAGCCTGGCACGAGACTTTGGCGTTGTGCCGGTTCAGGATCGGATCGAAATGAGGCGTATTCGTATGGCACTGTTCGCAGGTAGCCCGCTGGGTATTGGTTGACGATACCGAATACATCTTTCCTAAAATCTGGTGATTTTCGGCGGTGTGGCAGGCCGTACACTCCAAGTTGATGCCGTTAACGGCCATGTGTACATCCACATCGCGCGAACCGGCCAGCAGGGCCTGCTCCAGATCGCCGTGTTTCACGTTGTTTCCGCCGCCGCCGTTGAAATGACAACTCCCGCAGTTGTGCCTGGTAGGCTGTCCCACGCTTTGCGCCACTTTGGCAAGGTTAACCGAACGGTCAGGAAACCCGGCCATCGATGTCCCTTTCAGGTATTCATCACTGTTATCATGACAAACCATACAATCGACATTCCGCGCATTGTTGAAGTCGAAGTGGTCGTTGGTCATGCCATAACCGATGTGGCATTTGGCACACGATTGCTCGTTGGATTGCGCCCCGATGCAAAAGTTGTTGATCACATTCCGTTTGCCGGCAGCGGCAATGCCACGGCCTTCCACATAAGAAACCCGCTCCCAGTTCCAGTGCGCCGAAGCCATGATCTCTTTGTGCCGTTCGGTATGGCACGAGATACAGGCTTCAGTGACATCCTGCGGCGTTTTAAATTCCTGTTGAAGAATTTCAAACTTCGAGTGATCTGCCGAAGGAACCGGTTTAATCGCGTACTCCTGCTTCAGTTTTTCCAGCTTCAGGTTATAGTAAACCTCTTTGTGAAGAGCATTTGTTAAAATCAGGGCAACAATGACCCCTCCTATTACAATAATGACCGATCTGTTCATTCCGATCAGATTTTAAATTATGCGTTAATTTGAACTGCAAAAATCTCAGCCAAAAATATCTATTTATATTGATATGTAAAAAAATACATTTTTGTATGAATTGGTGATCAAATGATCAAAACAGGCATATCTGATTGTATATCTGAGCATTAAATCCAGGTAAAATTTTTCACCCAAACGGTAATCTATAATGAATCTAAACTTGTAGTTAACCATATTTTTCTATTTTTATGGTTCAGAAAACAGGAAAATAAGCGATGAAAACAATTTGCCTGCTATTACTATGGGGTAATACCCTCTTATCACTTGCACAAAATGAACTGACCGAAGTAAGTCTGCGCGTTTATGGCCTCGCGGGAAACAGGGATGAACTTCCTTTTTGGCTAATTCACAACCAATTGGGCCGGTTTTCGCCCGAAGCCAGCTGGCAGGAACTAACTGAGTTCAGTTTATCGGGAAACTATCAGCTAAATGAGAACCTGAACCTGAATTACGGAACCCAACTGGCGTTATCCATACAACCAAAAGAGCTTGACCCCAAAATTATCCAGGCTTGGGCCGGATTATCAGGCCATATTTTGAGCTTTAAAGCCGGAGCATTTGCTGAGGACCTGCAACTAGGCGGTCTTTCCTCAACCAACGGCGATATCACCCGGTCGCTGAACTACCGGCCTTACCCGAAAATGCGCCTTTCAACATCCGGTTTCATCCCGCTTTTTTTTGCCAAAAGCTGGTTTCGCGTTAAAGCCGAATACGACGAAGGGATCCTGTACGACGAGCGCTACGTTGAAAAGCCGCACCTGCACCACCGTTCTTATGCCATTCGTTTTTTAACCAGCCACGACAGCCGGTTAACCCTGGGAATCAACCACTATGTTTTTTGGGGAGGAACACTTCCCGACGGAGAACAGCTCCCGACCGGGTTGAGAAATTATTTTCGCTACATTTTTGGACAAAACGGGAATGACCAGTTTCTGGAAACCGACCAGATCAATGTTGCCGGCAACCACCTGGGAAGTTACCTGGTCACCTTTGAGAAAAATTTGGAAAACCACCTGCTGGAATTTCGTTTCAATCACCCCTATGAAGACCACTCGGGGATGGAATTCGACAACCTGCGCGACAACATTTATACGATCTACCTGAAAAAAAAGAAAACAGGAACGCTGATCGACGAATTGCTGCTTGAATACATGTACACCAAACATCAAAGCGGCGACCGGCACCAGATTACCGGGCCCAAAGAAGAACGCATGAGGGGGATGGATAATTACTTTAACCACGGCGTATATCACACCGGATTCTCGCACATGGGTTTTAGCATGGGAACACCCTTATTCTATCCGCTAACAATCACCAACGAAGGCGTTCAGGATGGTTTCGAAAACAACCGGGTATCGGTTTTTCATCTGGGAGCCAAAGGCTTCCTGATTGGCCGGTCGCTTGCATGGAAAAGCATGCTCACTTATTCCCGTAATTTCGGAACCTGGAAAAATCCGTACGACGACATGAAACAGCAGTTTTTTTCGCTCTGCGAACTAAGCCTGACAGGCAAAAACCGGCCGTATACCCTGTCGGCCCAATTGGCGGCAGATTTTGGCGAACTCAGGAAAAATTCAGTTGGATTCGGACTTCACCTGAAAAGAACATTTCACTGACAACTAAGTGATTAATCTCCCCGAACGGCCTACCTGTTTAAATTTACTTTAAATCAGGACAAGCTGGCTTGACAACATGTTATTTGCGATCATTTTCAGTTATTTTTGCATCGAATTTTAAAGAAAGAGTAAAACTTACCTAAAAATTGAACGCATATGACCATCAGTGCATTACAAAAAGCCAGGGCCCAATACCAGCCTAAACTTCCAAAATCATTAAAAGGAGAAGTAAAAATGATCGAAGGCGCCGCTACCGAATCGGTTGCCGATCAGGCTGAAATCAAAAAATTATTTCCGAATACTTACGGTATGCCCATCATTACCTTCGAAAAAGGTAACGAAGTGAGTGGTTTGCCGGCGATCCACGTTGGTGTTATCCTGTCGGGCGGACAAGCGCCGGGCGGGCACAATGTGATCTCAGGAATCTTCGACGGGATTAAGGCCCTGAACCCCGAAAGTAAATTGTATGGTTTCCTGGGAGGCCCCGGCGGTTTGGTCGACCACCAATACATGGAAATCACGGCTGATTACCTGGAAGGTTTCCGTAATACTGGTGGTTTCGACATTATCGGCTCGGGCCGTACCAAACTGGAAGAAGAAGCCCAGTTCGACAAAGGTCTCGAAATTCTGAAAAAACTGAGCATCAACGCATTGATCATCATTGGCGGCGACGACAGCAATACCAATGCCTGCGTATTGGCCGAATACTATGCTGCTAAAAAAGCCGGGGTTCAGGTTATTGGCTGCCCGAAAACCATCGACGGCGACCTGAAAAACGAGATGATCGAAACTTCTTTTGGGTTCGACACGGCGGTAAAAGTATATTCAGAGCTAATCGGGAACATCCAGCGTGATGCCAATTCAGCAAAAAAATACTGGCACTTTATCAAACTGATGGGCCGTTCTGCCTCGCATATCGGTTTGGAAGCTGCTCTGCAAACACAACCAAACATCACCCTGATTTCGGAAGAAGTCGCCGAGAAACAGCAAACACTTGACGAAATTGTGGCTTATATGGCCGGTATTATTGCCAAACGCGCCGAAAATGGCGAAAACTTTGGTGTCGCCCTGATCCCCGAAGGATTAGTGGAATTTGTCCCGGAAATGAAAAAACTGATTGCCGAGCTAAACGATATGCTTGCCGAGGGTTCTGAAACCGAACAGGAATTCAGGATTATCCAGAAATCTCACCGGCTGGAATACGTCGCCGGTAAATTAAGCACTGAATCGGCCGCTGTATTCCAATCGCTGCCTGCCGGAATTGCTACCCAGCTGACCCTCGATCGCGACCCGCACGGAAACGTTCAGGTTTCGTTAATCGAAACAGAAAAACTGTTGGGAGAAATGGTAAAAACCAAGCTGGATGACATGAAAAAAGCCGGCAAATTTAAGGGCAAATTCGGTACGCAATACCACTTCTTCGGTTACGAAGGACGTTGTGCCGCCCCCTCGAACTTCGATGCCGACTACTGCTACTCGCTGGGCTATACCGCATCGGTACTGATTGGCGCCGGAAAAACCGGTTACATGGCCAGCGTACGTAATACCATCGCCCCGGCCGACGAATGGATTGCCGGAGGGGTTCCTGTTACGATGATGATGAACATGGAAAAACGCCACGGACATATGAAACCGGTTATTCAGAAGGCCCTGGTAAAACTGGATGGCGCTCCCTTCAATTACCTGACAGCCAACCGCGACAAATGGGCCATTGAAACCAGCTACCTGTACCCGGGACCAATCCAATATTGGGGCCCGACCGAAGTTTGCGACCGGACCACGGTGACCTTGCAACTGGAACAGAAATAAATCATCTTCTGCATAAGCATACAAAAGGCTGCCTGATAAATACTTCAGGCAGCCTTTTCATGTTCAGCCCGCCGGCCAAAATCATCAGGATTTTCCTTTCAAAACCTTACGTTTTATCACCGATTTGATAAGCGCCCAGGTAATTCCCGTGCCGCAGGTATAACACCCCTTTGTGGATCACCGGGTGGGCAAAATGTTCTTTCGTCCCTTTGGTCAATTTAAACGAACCGGCCACCTCCATCCCCTCATCGGCCGGATGAACCAGGTAAACCATTCCTTGATCGTTGTAAAAGCAGATCAGCCCGTCAGCAAAAATTACATTGCCCCGGCCGATGTTGAGGCTGTCGGTTTTCTCACCGGTATCGCAGTCAACGGCCATCAATTGTTTCTTTGAATGACTGCTGCCGTACAAGCGATTATTCCATTTCACCATACCGGTCATGTAATTATCGAATCCGGTTGTTTGCCAAACCTGCTCAAAGCCGGTAGCTTCTTCGTTTAATTTCAGCTTTACCCCGCCGTTGCCGTCGCCCTCAGCGTAATAAATGCAATGATCTTCAAAAAGAACGGTATTGCCGTGCGTATCGCCATTGCCGGGTTCACGCTCTTCGGGCAGCGTGTTGGTTTGTTCGTGTGTCCAGAGCAATTGTCCGGTGCTGGCCTCAACCCCCAGCAGGTGATACGCCGAAAAGGTGACTAAAATCCTTTTACCTCCTGCTTCAATCAATTTAGCGGAGCAATATGCCGGCCGTTCACCCGCACACGGACTGCTCCAGACGAACTCACCGTTGTGCCTGTTTAAAGCGACCAGGTTATGCTGTTCGCCGCCTGCCAGGCAATATACCTTCTCCTGATCGACCAGCAGCGCTTCCGAAAAGCCAAAACGGGGACTGATCCCGCCAAAGTCGGCAAGCATATTCCTGCGCCACAACTCAACCTGCTTCTCTGTATCCAGGCAAACCACTTCGCCCAGACCGGAACAAATATACGCCAGTTGCCCAACCAGGGTCGGAGTGCCCCGTGGACCCGGAAAATTGGTTGTCCACTCGGCGCCATAACTCATCCGGCTGATTTCCCGTCCCTGATGATCGAATCGGAACAGGTAGCCTAAGCTGTCGATCTCACCGGTAAAAAAGACATATTGATCGGTCACCACCGGGCTGCTGTACCCGTTCCCGGCGGTTTCGGTTTCCCATACAAGTGCCGGGCCTGAGTCGGGCCAACTTTTCAGTAAATTGGTTTCCGGATAGATCCCATCGCGGAAGGGACCCCGCCACTCCGTAATTTTAGGTGTTTGCTTGCAACCAAACAGAACAAGCAGTAAAAAGATAAGTCGGATTGATTTCATCGGTTTTTTTCCATACCAGTCTGCACTTCAGTACGAACATTACAGTTAAAAACGAAATACCCCTTTCGTTTTCTATTCCCGGATCAATTTCATAAAAGCACGTAGCTCTTCCCTGATTTTCTCCCTGTTCACCGGATGATCGGGAGACCAGGGAATTCCTTCCGTTTGATTTTGGGTGTAAACAAACACTTCTGTTTCTTCACCGTCGTTGATAACCACCTGTTTCAGTTCGCGTTCATATAAGGGTACTTCTTCCCAACAGTCGATCAGTCGAAGTTCGTCGGGCTTGATTTCGAAAAAAAAGCCTTTTACCATACTGCCAGGCTTAGGTTTCACAAACAAATAACCGTTTTGAGGATGAACCAGCAACTCGTAACCCGGCAAAATCGCCCCGGTATACTCCGGCACACGGTTCAGTAACAAGTGAATGAACTCCGGATCTGAAAGGGTTCCGTATGTAAACAGCAACAATTTTTTCATCATCCAGGCAGAAAGTTCAAAGTTAAGCCGAATTGGGGGAAAAACAGAAACCATAAAAATAATTGTATTTTTGGGCAAATTTTCACTGAAAATGGGACAGAAAAAACCGGAATTACTCCTCCCCGCAGGTCATGTTGATTCATTCAGGGCGGCTATCCGCGGAGGGGCCAACGCAATTTACATGGGCTTGAAACAGTTTAATGCCCGGGCGCGCGCCAATAATTTCAGTGAAAACCAGTTGCCGGCCATCCTGCAGGAAGCCCGAAAAGATCAGGTAAAAATTTACATCACGCTGAACACAGTCATTAAGAACCGGGAGATTGAAAAGCTGCTGGATGTTCTGGCCTACCTCGAAAAAGTTGGTGTGGACGCCATCATTGTACAGGACTGGGGCGTTTGCTGGCTGGTGCGCCACTATTTTCCTAAACTGGCCATTCACGCCAGCACGCAAATGGGGAACCACAATAGCTTCGGCGTGCAACATGCTTCTGCCATGGGGATCTCCAGGGTGGTGCTTGCCCGCGAACTCACCCTGAATGAGCTGGAGGCCATTGCCGCCCGTCCGGCCTGCGAACTCGAGGTTTTCATTCACGGCGCCTTGTGCTACTCGTTTTCCGGTCAGTGCTTTTTCAGCAGTTATATCGGCGGACGGGGCGCCAACCGCGGGTTATGCAGCCAACCCTGCCGGATGGTTTACAGGGATGGTTCGCAACAAAAATACCTGTTCAACCTGAAAGACAACCAGCAATTGGCTAACCTGCAAAAAATGACCGGGATGGGAATCCATTCGTTCAAAGTGGAAGGGCGTATGAAATCGGCCGACTACGTGTTCCAGGTGGCGGGGGCCTACCGGCTGGCGCTTGACCAGCCGGAGCAAACAGCAGTGGCGGAAGACATGCTCCGGCTGGACTTTGGACGGGCAAAAACCGGTTACTTTGCCGGAAAGGATATCAAAAATGCCCTGGCCGACAATGCAAATAACGGTATTTTGGTTGGTCAGATTATTCGTGTCGATAAAGATGAAGTAAGCTTCCTGTCGTCATCCGATTTACGAAACGGCGACCGCATCCGCATCCGGGATGTCCGGTCGGACGAAACGTTTAGCCTGAAATTAGATGAAATATGGGAAGAACACGGACGTTACTCGTTCATTTTCCAAGGAAAAGAAAAGCTGAAAGCCGGAGATGAAGTGTATTGGATTGGCCGCCGCGAGCAATCATTCCCCTCGCGCCTGCCCAATGTTCCGGCGCCAAAGGTGTTTGTGCCCGTGCACGAAAAGAAAGCCATCCTGCAAAAACTTCATACCGGGAACCGTCCCGGCAGGCCGAGGCTTTTTGTTCGCATCGGGCATCCCGACTGGCTAAACCAAATCCGCATGGATGACGTTGACGGCCTCATTCTTTCCTTCACCAAACGCCAGTTCGACGCATTTAACTTCGATTTGCCGGTCATTCAGCAAAACCTGGCAAAAATACATCCGGAGCTTCCGAAATTTATTGCCGAAACACAACTACCAGCCTGGCAAAAACTGATACTGACTGCCGAGGAAAAGGGGATTCATCATTTTCTCATCAGTCACCTGTCTCAAAAGCTACTGGCTGGTAAAAGCTGCCAGTTGAGTTGTAACGAACAGGTTTACGTATATAACGATGCCGCGGCGAAACTTCTTCAGCAACAGAAAATCCGGAACTTTTGCTATCCCGTCGAAAATGATCTGGACAATCTGAAATCAATGCAAAACAAACAAGGGATCGTCATTCTACACACACTGCCCGAGTTGTTTTACTCGCGTATGCCGGTCAGTTTAAGTAACGAAGATTCGCTGTTTAAAGATGCCTGGAATAAAACATACCGGAAGCTCAACCGTGACGGGATTACGCTGGTGATCCCCGATCGGCCGGTAAACCTGTTTCAATACAAAAATCAATTACTGAAAGAGGGTTTCAACAGTTTTATGATCGACCTGAAACACGAAAACCGCGGGAAGAACAGCTTTAAACGCCTGCTGGCAAAATTCCGTTCGGGCGAGGCAATTCAACCGTCAACGACATTCAATTTCAAACAGGGACTCCAGTAAAACGACTTCTTTTCTCGCCCGAAAATTTTCGGAAATCGTCAAAATCAACATTCATTTTTATACCTTAGCCATCCAAAGACGTATTTTTATACGGATTAATCAAACGTTGAAAACCTAAACATGAAAAAATCACTCGCCATATTGTGCCTGGTTTTATTACTGCCTGCAGGCGGAATTCTCGCACAAATCAACATGAAAAAAGAAAACGGAGGCTTTCTGATCATCGAAGGCGGCAAAAAAATCGCCTTTTACCAGAAAGAAGCTATCCGCTCCGGACAGGAAGACCTGCGAAATAATTTCTGGCACCCGGTGTACCTTCCCGATGGCACTGAAATCACCGAAAACGCCCCGGCCGACCATCCGCACCACCGCGGTCTGTTTTGGGCATGGCATCAAATCCTGATCGACGGCAAACCGGCGGGCGATCCCTGGGAGCTGAAAGATTACCAGGTTGATGTAAAGGATGTTGAATTCAAACGGACCGGGAATGGTACCGGCGATTTTATTACCACCGCGTTCTGGCGGTCGTCAGCCTTCGAAAATGGCGAAATACCATACCTGAAAGAAAAAGCGCATCATACGTTTTATCTGCAATCGGGAAATTACAGGCTGATTAAAATTGACCTCGAATTAACGGCTTTAACCGACAAGCTGAAGCTGGGCGGCTCAAACGATGAAAAAGGATACGGCGGGTTTTCTGCAAGGATCAGGTTGCCTGAGAATGTCCGGTTTAGCGGCGAAAACGGAAATGTTGAGCCGCAAAATACCGCCGTGGAGGCTGGTCAATACATCAACATAACCGGCGGCATGGCCAAAAACGGAAGCCAGGGCGGCGTTCTCATTTATGCTGACCAAAAAAATCAGTCATCCCCGCAACGCTGGATCCTCCGAAATAAAGCCAGCATGCAGAATGCCGTTTTCCCGGGGGCCACACCGGTTGATTTACAAAAAGATGTCCCTCTAAAACTTAGCTATACCCTGGTTTTATACACGGGAAAAATCAAAGAAAAACGGATTTTGAAGGAAATCGAAAAGATTTACGAGTAATCGTCTCTGCCTGCCAACTGCTCCGGGCTCCAAAACCGTTCGCCCGCATGAGCCGTTAAACAACCTCTTTTCCACCATGCCCCGTTCTCCGGGCTCCATGCTCCCTGCTCCCCGCTTCTTTCTCCATGCTCCTTACCCCATGCCCTACACCTTCAACATCACCGTTCGCTTTTCCCGATGGCTCTGCAAACAGGCTTCAAGCACCAGCTGGCAATCACGGCTTTCTTCCGGCTTCACAAGCAACTCGGCGCCATTTACCAGAGCCTGATACAGGTTATTGTAAAAAACCGGGTAATTCCCGGGAATTGTTTCCACTTTTTCCCTGAAATGAAGCCCTTTGTGTTCGGTATCCATTTCTCCCCAATCGGCAAAAGACTCGGTTCCCCAACCGGCTTCGTTCGGTAAACGACCGGCCTTCAGCGCTTCTTCCTGCGGGTCAATTCCCCATTTACGGAAGGTTCCCAAATCGCCGTACAGGCTATACCGGGGGCCGGGAACCCGCGCCAGGTAAGAACATTTCAGAATAGCAGCAAAACCGTCATACTGAAGACGAATGTCATAATAATCGTTCACAACACCTCCTTCACGCACAATGGCCAGGTGAGCGGTAACGGTCTGAGGCATGCCAAACAACACCAGGGCCTGATCAACCATATGAGAACCCAGGTTATACAAAACACCTCCCCGATCATCGCCGGTTTCTTTCCATGTTCCGGGCTGAATAAAATTACGGTACCGGTCAAAGTGCGACTCAAACTCGACCAGACGCCCCAATTGTCTTTCTTCGATCACTTTTTTCACCGTCAGAAAATCGCCGTCCCACCGACGGTTCTGGAAGACCGTCAGCAAAAGGTCTTTCGATTTGGCCAGATCAATCAGTTCATTGGCTTCTTCCACGGTGCGGGTAAAAGGCTTTTCCACCACAACATGTTTACCTGCTTCGAGGGCTTGTTTACACATGCGGTAATGAAACTCATCCGGCGTATTTACCACCACCAGTTCAATTTCAGGATCGTCGAGAATTTCATCATAGTCCCGTACGATGACGGCCTCGGGGTAAAGCGGCGCCGACAAATTCCTGGAACGTTCCAGAATTTTACAAATTCTGAAATTAGGATTTACCTTCAGAATGGGCCCGTGAAAAACCATGCCTGACATCCCGAATGAGGACAACGCGGTATTGATCAACTTATTCATCGCTAATTTTTTCCTGCTAAGATAAAAATTATATGTTTTCCAAGCTTGTTTTAAAACATCAATAGAATCAGGTATTATAGAACATTTTTTTACACTTGGTTGGGTCATGAGTTGTAGATTTGTTTAAACAGATCACACCAAAAAATTTACACTATGGAAAACTTAATGAGCAATTATATTGAAGGTATTCTGAACAGTCCGCTAAAGAATAAAATTCCCGGACCGGTGATCATGATCTCCCGCGAATGTGGTTGTTCGGCAAAACGAATCGCGACAAAACTGTCAAAAATACTGACCGGATACAGTTTTCATTCCGAGACAAAAACAGATGTCCCGTGGAAATGGGTCAGCAAAGAAATTATTGAGGCAGCAGCAATCGAACTGCAAATGGACCCCTTAAAAATTAAAAATGTTTTTCTTTCGGAGACAAAACTCAACATTGAGGAAGTAAGCTCGGCTTTTTCAACCGAGAAAGTTTACGATTCGGAAGATCAAAAAGTAATCGACACCGTCCGTAAAGTTATTTTGCGCCTGTCGGAAGAAGGAAACATGATTATTGTTGGCCGGGCAGCCGGCGTGATTGCCAAAGACATCTCGCGTAAACTCAGCATTAAGTTGCAGGCTCCCCTGGAATGGCGGATTAACCGGATCATGCAAATCAGCAATTTATCACATGCCGATGCCCAGGAATATGTGCTTCAGATCGATCGTCAGCGGGAACTATTCCGGGAACACGTAGCCGGACGAAAACTCAATGACAACGACTTCGACATCATTTTCAATTATTCGACCCTGCAGGATGACCACATTGTAGATGCCATTATGAATGTGATTAAAAACAAACACTTTTTTACCGAAGACGAAGAAAATTAAGACAATGAGGATGTAAACCATCTGGACTGAAATCGGATTCTGCGAACGTTGTGCGATCCGGCGTCCTCAGCGTTAAAAAGCACGTAAGTGCCAAAGTAAACTGCGACTTGCCACCGTTGTCCATTCTCCATTCTCCCGTCTCCGTTAATTGGTCATTGGAGCATGGAACTTGGGGCATGGGGCTTGCTACTCGCAGCAGAACCTCGACTGAATACTGCTACTGAATTTTGCGACTTCTCCCGTCTTCCCATTTTTAGTTTATTTTTCCGGTTAAAAGCTAAACAATTCTAATTTTGTGCCGGTTAATAATGAAAAGAGATGACGATGAAGGGTTTTGTAGCGGATTATTTTTCGGAACTGATTTACCTGTTAAACGAAATGGCTCCCTGGCTGATTCTGGGACTTATTTTCGCGGGCCTGCTGAAAGTATATTTTCCACAGGACAAGGTGCAACGTTACCTGGGTAAATCCACAACCCGGTCGGCTGTGAATGCCTCGTTGCTGGGGATTCCCATGCCGCTCTGCTCCTGCGGGGTTATCCCAACCGGTATTTCTTTTTTCAGGAATGGCGCATCCAAAGGGGCAACCAACTCGTTTCTGATATCGACCCCCCAAACCGGAGTTGATTCCATTCTGGCTACTTATGCCATGCTGGGATGGCCCTTTGCCATCCTGCGGCCAATTATTGCGTTTATAACCGGCATCGGCGGCGGTATCCTGACCAATCTGTTCATCAAAGAAAAACCGGCGCCGGCAAGTCCCTTTTCCAATCTGCGAATCGATACGGCCGCTCTTGGCAAAAAAGCGGCTGATCCATCCTGCAACGATACCTCCTGCGAATGCCACGATGAGAAAAAACCCAAAGGCAACCCGCTGGTACAGGCCACCCATTACGCCTTTATCGAGCTTCTTCAGGACATTGCCAAATGGCTGATCATCGGCTTCCTGATCGCCGCCCTGATTTCGGTGCTTTTGCCCGACAATTTTTTCAGTTCATTTCAGGGGCTGGGTTTCCTGGAGATCCTGATTGTCCTGATTGCTTCCGTACCCATCTATATTTGTGCAACCGGCTCAATCCCCATTGCTGCCGTATTGCTGATGAAAGGGGTATCGCCCGGCGCGGCGCTTGTTTTTTTAATGGCCGGCCCGGCAACCAATGTCGCCACGATGGCGGTTATCGGTCATATCATGGGCCGTAAGTCCCTGTTCGTTTACCTGGCGACCATCATTGGCGGGGCCACTTTATTCGGGATGTTAATCAACTGGCTTATTCCTGGAGAACTGTTCATGGAACAAATCGTGCATATTCACGGCGACGGCGAACACGAAATGTTACCCCAATGGCTGCAAATTTCATCGTCAGTTTTGCTGGTCGGTTCACTCATTTTTGGTTACTTTTATGAACGCTACGAAAAAACAAAGAAAACACCGCTTATGGATTTCAAAACAATAAAGGTTGAAGGAATGACCTGCTCTCACTGCGAAGCCAGCGTGAACCGAAACCTGTTAAAACTGGATGGCATTGATGAAGTTTTTGCAGACAAAAACACCTCTGAAGTTAAAATTGCGGGAGAAAACATTGATCTGAAAAAAATAGAACAGGTTATTGCCGAAATTGGGTACCAATACAAAGGAGAAACCGAATGTCGCTGATCCAGTCCGCATTGATTGTCAGTTGCTGTTTACCGGCTGTGGCTACTTTTTTACTGGGCTACCAGCTGCTGCGTAACGGGCAGGGCATTTTCGGACGGCCGACCATTGCTCCCTTGCTGTTCTATCCGGTCAAACTCATCATCGTTGTCGTTATGACTTCATTGCCTGCAGCCGCCTTTTTTCCTGATTTTTTCTTGTACTTTCCCTGGCTTATTCAGACCGAAATACCTGATGTTCAAAAATTAATGGCCGTTATTTTCCTGACGGGAGGCAACCTGCTGCTGATCCCGGCTTATTATAGCATGAGCATCTTTACGCGTGTTGGCCTGCCTGTTTCACCGCACGCCCTTCAAACAAAAGGTGTTTTCCGCATCAGCCGGAACCCCATGTATGCCAGCTTTATCTTTTTCCAAGCGGCCTGCTTCCTGCTTATTCCCAGCCTTTTATTGCTGGCGCTAATGACCTGCAACCAGTTGGTTCATCATGTCATCATTCTGAAAGAAGAAAAATTTCTGGAAGATCAGTTTCACGAAGAATACTTATTGTACAAAAAAGATACGGCCCGGTATTTATAAAACGAAAACGGATCGCCGCGTCGTTTGTTCCGGTTTACTTCCGTGCAATGGTCACCAGCTCCATTGCATAGTCGGTACGCTCCCACCCGCTTACTTTGAACAATGCGGTAAACTCATGCTTGTAAAGCTGGTTGCGGGCATAAAAACCGGCCAGTGAATCCGGGTTGGTCAAATATTCCACGACACGGATGACGCCGATATCGTTGTCAGAAATAAACAGGGCCATATCCGTTCCGTTAGGGCCCCTCATTTTCGAAACAATCGTATAATCAACCATCTGCGGCTCACCCTGCGAGTTGTATAATTTCACCTCTTCCGACACCGGGTCAGTTATTTTCAGCCTGCTCCCGGAAATCTCGATGTTCGGAAAAGCATTGCTGAAAACATTCCGTAAAAATCCCATCGTTTTAAACTGCCCGATATAAATGATATTCTCCGAATTCACTTTCGACTTGTCCCACTCGGAGTTCAGCATCAGGTTAAAAGACCTATGGTTCCGCGACAAAAGTTCGCTGATCATTTTCGTGCAATACGGCCCCATTTTGGTAATATAAGGATAACGGTTCGGGATCATACCCACAGCCTGGTCGGGATGTTGCTGAATATGACGGGCAAACTCCTGTTCCGAGTTGATGGAAAAGTCGCGGATGATCCCCGAACCACCGGTTGGCAGGGAAGACGAGATGGTAAAATGGTCGCCGATCAACACCGTCAACGGATAATTTTCTGCCACAAAGCCGTCCCAAAATCCGCCGTTTTGTTTCTGCCCGGCCGTTTTGATTAAAATAACCGACAGGATAAGCATCAGCAGGATGACCAAAACAAAAACCGTCCTTCGTTTCGTAAAAACTGATTTTCTCGTTTCGCGGCCCGAGAACGAAACCTGGTACTGCCCTTTTTCAATTTCAAAGATGATCTCATCACCTTTGCCGTCGGTTGCATAGTACACTTCCAGTTTTTTCCGTAGGTTGTGCACGTAAACACGCACCTTGGTGTCGTTGCGGACCGGATCGTACGCTTTACCGAAGATTTCACTGCCAATCGTAGTTTCTTTCAGCTTAATTCCTTCCAGCGTGGAATTTACCAACAGGTTAAGCAAAGATACATTTACCCCTGAACGCGAAAAGGGTCGGCTTTCCACAATCTTTCGCAATTGGTCCAATATGAGTTGTTCGTCAGGCATCCTGTTATTCAGCAATGACCAAATATAATCAAAAACCGGTTGTTTTATACTCGGAAACAAGATTTTAGCCGTTCCCGTAAAAACTATTTTAACGGTTAAAAGAACGTGATTTATCACTGCCGGTAAGCCGGTTCTGCCGAAACAGGATTAACTTTCATCTTAAAATGGATAAACGTATGAAAAAACTAATCATCTCAGGTCTCATCCTGTTATCGTTTACCCGGGTTGACCCTTTGCCGGCCGGGGGAAACTTTTTTCAGGGCATCGGCGTGTGCACAAAGTTCAGTCAGGCCGCCATCCTCGAAATATCAGGCTATGATTACATTGAAGAAAGTGTCGGAAGTTTTTTAATGCCGCTTAAAACAGAGGAAGATTTCAACACGGTCCTGGAGCAGGCCAAACAAGCGCCCCTCCCGGTATTGGTCTGTAACGGCTTTATCCCCGGAAGCTTAAAAAGTGTCGGCCCGGAAGCGGCCCATCCCGAAATACTCGATTACATGGAAACTGCATTTCGCCGTGCACAAAAAGCCGGTGTTGAATACATTGTTTTTGGCAGCGGCGGATCACGCGCCATTCCCGACGGTTTTTCACGCGACGAAGCCCGCCGGCAATTTATCCGTCTCTGTACGGCCATGTCGCCGATTGCCGACAAATACGATGTCATCGTTGTGTTGGAGCCACTCAACAAAAAAGAATGCAATTTCATCAACTCGCTTACCGAGGGCGGCGAAATCGTAAAAGAAGTCAACCACCCAAATTTCAGGCTTTTAGCCGATATTTATCACATGTTGATGGACGATGAAGGCCCGGAAAGCATTTTAAAGTACGGACCACTGATCAGGCACGTTCACCTCGCCGAAAAGGAAGAGCGTGCTGCGCCCGGCACCCGCGGCGAAGATTTCAGTCCTTATTTTGAAGCGCTGAAAAAGGTGAATTATCAGGGAAAATTATCGGTTGAATGCCGGTGGACGGACCTGGAATCGCAGGCACCAACGGCTATCAAAGAAATCAGAAACCAATTATAAACGTTTAACACCTGAATTTATGGATTATTCAAGACGATCGTTTGTTAAAAAATCTGTCCTGGGCGCTGCCGGAATCACCATTGGCGGCATGGGCATGTCTGCCAAAAGTTACGGAAACATCCTGGGCGCCAACGACCGGGTCAGGGTGGGCATACTCGGATTTTCGAACCGGTTCAAAGACTCGCTGGGAAAAGCATTCCTGAAATACGCCGAAGAAATGAATTTTGAATTTTTCACCGTGTGTGATATTTGGAACCGCCGTCGCGACGAAGGGCAAGCCTGGCATAAGGAAGCCACCGGCCGGACAATCGGCGCCGCCAGAAACACCGACGAATTGTGGGAGCAAAAGCCCGATGCCGTTATTGTCAGTACGGCCGATTTTCAGCATACCCTTCACCTGGCGGAAGCCGTAAGAGCGGGCGCCGATGTGTATTGCGAAAAACCTTTCGCCGAAACCATGGACGATGCAAACGAGGGATTGAAAGCGGCTAAAGAAACGGGCAAGGTTATCCAGATTGGTTCGCAACGACGCTCGGGGCCCAACTATCATGCGGCATACGACTACATCCGGTCGGGCAAATTCGGCAACATCATTGCCGTGGAGATGACCTGGAATGTCAACCAACCGGGCCGTTGGCGTTTACCCGAACTTACTTCGCAGATCAGGGAGTCGGACACCGACTGGAAACGTTACCTGATGAACCGCCCGTATGAGCCGTGGGATCCCCGGAAATACCTGGAATATCGCCTGTTCTGGCCCTATTCGTCCGGAATACCCGGGCAATGGATGGCCCATCAGATTGACACCGTACACTGGTTCTCTCAACTGGAATATCCGCGCTCGGCAGTTGCCAACGGCGGTATTTATCAGTGGAAAGACGGACGGAGCAATTTCGACACCATGACTGCCGTATTCGACTATGGTCCAAACGATAAACCAGATGAAGGCTTCCAGGTGATTTACTCGTCGCGACAGACCAACTCCGCGGGCGGGATCAAGGAATGGTATTTCTCCAACGGCGGAAAACTCGACCTGGACACCAACAAGGTGAACAGCGACGGCGGTTTAACCGAACGAAATGCCTCGGCCATGGGGAAACAGGCTTTTTTGCTTGACGAATTTGATCTGCCCCAGATTAAAGTGGAGGCAGGCGCCGCCACCGGCTCCGACCCGCTGACCAACGCGCATATGAAAAACTGGATGGACTGTGTGCGCAAAGGCGACGTAAAAACCAATGCCCCGGTAGAAGCCGGTTACAGCCATTCCATTGCCAACATCATGGTCACAGCATCTCTGCGTACCGGCATGAGGGCCACCTTCGATGTAAAAACAAAACAGGTGATGGCCGGCGGAAAAGTATTCAAATACTGACTTTTCGTTTGCAGCAGACCACATGCCATTGTGCTTAATAAAAAACGCGTTACAGAACGGAGGTCACTTACAACCTCCGTTTTTTTCAGAAAAGAACCTATCGCGTAAATGGTATTCTTTCCCTCCAAAATCTCCGTCCTTTGAATAGCCCACGAGCAGTTTCATTGCAAATACACTTTATAATCAGATTATTTGACAGCTGTCAAACGGATGTATGACGGTTGTCAAATAGTTGTACAACAATTGTCAAATAATCGTTTAACGTATGTCAAACAGTTAACTTCTATTTTTAGAAGAGACTATATCCAAGGTATCTTTTCACCCGGGCTTTGCTTTTTGCTTAATTGTATCGTTAATTCCAGGCTTTTCGGATGACAACAAAAAAGCACGCGACGAATCCTGGGAACGGATTATCGGGATTATGAAGGAGATCTGACCGGTGAACATTCCCCGCCCCAAAATGTTTCACTTTTGAAATGCATTAAATCTTCCCGGCAACAGCGCCATACGCTGTAAGCACGTACTGTCGCCTCATGGCTTTCTCTTTCATTTATTTTCTTAACATCCAAATTTCAAACTTATGGAAACGGAAGTAATCCATCAATTAAACGGAGTCAACGTGGATCAACTCCTGCAGACCATTGATTTGGTCAAAACTGATCCGGATATTGCCAAATTCAACTTCAGGGCCAAAACCAAATGGATCAACGGCGGGCACTGCCAGACAGAGATCAAGGAATTTTATGGCGCCAAATCGGAAGACAATTCAAGAGACAAGGCGTTCGTCCTGGAAGGCGGTGAACCACCGGTCCTGCTTGGACAAAACCACGGTCCGAATGCCGTGGAGGCAGTTCTGCACGCCATCGCATCCTGTTTAAGTGTCGGTTTTATATACAATGCAGCAGCCCGTGGCATCCATGTGCGCTCGTTGGAATTTACAACTGAAGGCCACCTGGATTTACATGCCTTTCTCGGCCTCTCTGATACGACAAGACCCGGGTACGAGGGCATCACCGTTCGTTACAAGGTGGATGCAGACACATCGAGGGAAAACCTGACTGAGCTTTGCAACTATGTACAGCGGACCTCGCCGGTGCTGGATATCATCCGAAATCCGGTACCTGTAAAAGTTGAAATGGAATGATTCTCTATCTGTATTTGAAAAGAAGGCGGACGGCATTGCATGGAAAGCGGCAAAGATTCTGCTTGACCC
Organism: Gaoshiqia hydrogeniformans; assembly: GCF_049347105.1. GTDB lineage: Bacteria > Bacteroidota > Bacteroidia > Bacteroidales > Prolixibacteraceae > Gaoshiqia > Gaoshiqia hydrogeniformans. The sequence goes on along the minus strand of NZ_CP186334.1, from coordinate 3,481,257 downwards.
GCAATAGCCGACTTCCTTCCGATTTCAAAAGCATTACCAAAGTTTGCAACAAACTCCGGTAGCCCCGTTTTACTCTTTATTCCTAAATCCCCTAAACGTCAATGATACTTCATTAATAATTTGTCCCGGGTATTTTCCCTGATAAATATCCGTTAAATCCTGAGTAAACTGAAAATATTTTCCTTCACCGTCCTCTTCCGAAACCAAATTATAACTGAATGCCAGATCATTGTACATGAATGATAAATCTGTTAAGTCTGAAGTATTGGTTGATGTAAATGTCCCGTTAGAAATTTGCCCTGATGATTCCTTTAGTTGATAAGTGCCACCTGTTAATGTATTACCCGCAAGTGTTAGTGGCTTCATGCTAAGGTTATATTTTGTGCCCAATTCATTCGCAATTTCAGTTTTCAGGATATCATCATCTACATCTATGGTATAGATAGGGGTTCCCAATGAGATAATTGTATAATCGGTCGTTGGAACGTCGATATAAAAACCAGCAAGATAATAGTCGAAATCATCTACCTTAAAGTTCACAAATACAGATATCCCAAAGACACCAGACTTGTTGGTAGAAAAAAGGTACTGGTGATTTCCTTTATCCTCGAAATTAAACGGATCTATTCCTGTCTGAAGATTATCCCGGGCATAGTCCAACGAATAATCTAAAACTTCGGAAGCGTCCGATATATCAACATAAAATAAAAAAGCGCCCCCTAAAGGTATTGTCACTATATCTTTATCATTTAACAGTTCCCGATTTATTCCATCTAAAGAGTAATAAACCTGAACTTTACCGGTTTCCTCCGGTTCATCAGGATCATCCGATCCGGAATCTTTACCGCAACTGCATATCAACAACGGGAAAAGAATAATGTAAATAATTCGAAAATACTTTTTCATGGCTTTTTTTTAAATCTCACATAAAAGTAACTATATTTATCCGTACTGTTAACATTAAAAAGAATTAAAAATCTCTAAAAAAACAGAATATTGTCTTTTTGAAGGACAATATTCTGCTAAAAAATTAGAAGGATTTAAATACTATATCGGATAGTACCTCCATTGCATTTGATTCCGATATTCTGATTCGTAATCGAATGAACTGGGTATTGCAGGAATCCAAGTGGAAATATCATTGGCGCTTGTATAGGCGATACCCCAAATGTACGTGGTGAATTTATACCTGACATTTGTACTTATTGTATCTATATGATAGCCCCTTTGATCTGTATTATCCGGATTAACCCCCATAACATCTGTATTCAGAATCTCGGGATAAACCCCATACCCGCCGGTAGCAACGGTTGCAGTTATTGCTCTGCAAGTAATATAGTAGTTCCCGGCTGAGAATTTGAAATTAGCGGCTTGAGTTGCACTAATGCTTACAGACACTCCAGTGTATAGTGTTGAATACGCAGTGTACCCTTTAACTAAAATATAATCATCATCGGTAGTTATTATTATTGATTTAGTTTGCAACTGAACAGAGGAACCAGTTGACGAAATTGACATATTCTCAAAACCGGGGATTAGCTTGTCAATAGGGATTGGTGAGTCAGAGGTACAGGTATCAAGCATCGCAATGATGCTTTTCATTTCATCCGATATGTAAGGTTCTGCATCTACTCCGCTAACTAAGCCGACGTAGGTGGATGCTTGTTCGTCTGGTAATGCCTGTTCGCTGTTTTCGGAGCAGGAATACATTACTACAACTGCAAAAAGTGCAGCTAAAATTGAAGTTGTCTTTTTCATGGTCTTTTTTTAATTAGTTGAAAAAAATAAACACGATCTAATGCGTTATGGCATTAAAATAAGTTAAGCATACTAAATCGTTTGAATTTTCCTATTGCCAGTTCTTCATATTTGAAAGTACCTGTTTTAGTTTTATCGCAGATTCATATGTTAATTCGAGTAATGGACTTATTGGTTACCCTCTTGTCTGTACTTTTTTATTATATGTCATCATTATGTCCATCCCGACAGGCCCTTCGTTACCGCTTCGCTCAAACGAAAGGTTTGTTGTTTTAGGCTTTCAACCCGTCCATGCCACCTCCGAAACGTTCCGCTATGCTTCTTCGTAAAGTTTCTAACAAATACTGGATGCAATGATCACCACTTATTTTTTACTGGCTCTTTTCGGTATTGCCATGGCTCACCTGGAGGGCGTAGTTGTGGTTTACCTGCGAAAGGCGATCGGAATGATTGATGCGGACAAAGACCATACGGATGCACTGGGAAAAATACCTCCGCGTTACCTTAGCATCGAAAAAACAAGGGAAGCGGCGACGATTGTGATGCTGGTAACCTTGGCCCTGCTGGTGGGAGGAACAGTACTTGACAAGCTCCTCGTTTTTCTGTGGACATTCGCCTTCTGGGACCTGTTTTATTATCTTTCGCTCTACCTGCTGATCAAATGGCCGCCAAAGCTGACCGCCATAGACGTGCTTTTCCTGATTCCCCGTCCCTGGATTGCGCCGGTGTGGGTCCCGATCGGAATTTCAGCCGTTACGATCATTCTTATCGCTTTTCTGTACCTGGCATCTTTCATCTGATACGGAAGATAAAACGGCAAAAAATTGCTATTCAGCCGTTTGAAGCAGTTACCTAAAACAATTCCGGAAACCGCTTTACATCTGTTTCGTGCATCATTTGGTAGATGGTTTCAAAGATCCGTTCCACGTTGGGTTTCGAGAAATACTCGCCGTCGATACCGTAAGCCGGACGGTGTTCCATGGCCGGAAGCGTCCGCGGAGCCGTATCGAGGTAGTTGAATGCCTGCTGTTCTTCCATCACTTTCTGCATCATATATGCCGTACCGCCACCCGGAACATCTTCATCCACGAAAATCACCTTATGGGTCTTTTTCGCCGACTCCAGAATCAGGTGGTTCACATCAAAAGGCATCAGGGTTTGCACATCAATCACTTCTACCGAGATGTTTTTCACCTCCTGCAACAGGTGAGCCGCTTTTACGGCATGATGGGCATTCCAGCCATAGGTGACCAGGGTGACATCGGTTCCTTCGTGCAGAATTTCGGGTACGCCAAGCGGCACCCGGAACTCGCCGGGGTTGGCCGGAAGTTTTTCCTTAACATTATACCCTTTCAGCGGTTCAATCACCAGGGCCGGGTCGTTGGCTTCGAGCAGGGTATTGTAAAAACCGGCGGCCTGGGTCATGTTACGGGGTACGCACAGGTAAACGCCGCGCATCGAGCCCAGGATCATTTGCATGGGTGAACCGGCATGCCAGATTCCCTGTAACTGGTGACCTCGCGTACGAATGATCAGCGGGGCCGCTTGCTTGCCCATCGTGCGGTATTGCAAGCTGGCCAGGTCGTCGCTCAGTGTCGATAAGGCGTAAATCAGGTAATCGAGGTACTGGATTTCGGCAATGGGCCGAAAACCTCTCAGCGCCAGTCCGATTCCCTGACCAATGATGGTTGTTTCGCGAATACCGGTATCCGAAACCCGCTCTATACCGTATTTTTCCTGCATTCCTTTCATGCCCTGGTTTACGTCGCCCAGTTTGCCGGTATCTTCGCCAAAGGTGATCAGGGTGGGGTGTTTGGCAAAAAGCAGGTCGAAATTTTTATTGAGAATATCGGAGCCGTTCAGTTCAACGGAATGTTCGTGGTATTTGGCCGGGACAGCTCTGACATTCAGGGCCGAATCGCGACCTTCGCGGTAAAGTTGCCCGTTGTAAAAACGTTTGGTCCGTTTCTGAAAACCTTCGGTCCACAACCGTAATTCTTCTTTTTCGGGTTGAAAATCCGGAAAACCGTGCAACTCAAATGCCACCCGTTTGGCCAGGCTAAACAAAGCCCGGCGCGTTGGAAATACTTTATGCCGGATACTTTCGAGCTCGCCGGTATGATCGAGCCGACCGTCTGAATGGGTTTTCAGGTGATACAGGATGCGCGACAGGCTTTCGGTTTCCTCGGTGAAACTGTCGGTATAATGGTTCCAGGCATTGTCGCGGGCCTTGCGGGCTGTTTTGGCTGCCTGTTTTTCAATCTTACCCAGCGTTTCCGAATCGGTTTCCCCCGTGCTGAGCAGCCATTTTCGAAAATGGTTCAGACAATCAAACTCATTTTCCCAGTCTAAACGTTCTTTCGTTTTATAACGTTCGTGCGAACCCGAGGTGGAATGGCCCAGCGGCTGGGTGACTTCCTGTATATGAAACAAAACCGGAACCTGTGTGTCGCGGCACCGGGCTACACCTTCGGCAAACGTTTTCAGCAAAGCCGGGTAATCCCATCCTTTACAGGTATAAATAGAAATGCCGTTCGTCGTCTTTTCTTTCCTGAATCCGGCTAAAGCCTCCGAAATACTGGCTTTCGTGGTTTGCAGTTCGCCCGGAACACTGATACCAAAACCATCGTCATAAACCGCTACCGCCAGCGGCACCTGCATCACGCCGGCCGCGTTGATGGTTTCAAAAAACATTCCTTCGGAAGTGCTGGCATCGCCAATCGATCCAAAAGCCACTTCGGTCCCGTTGATGTTATTTTTCAAGGAGGCCTTCATCTCCGGTTTTTGCCTGACGATTTTTGAAGCCTGCGCAAGTCCCAGCAAACGCGGCAATTGACCGGCTGTTGATGAAATATCGGATGCTGAGTTGTAACGCTCAGTCAAGTCCCTGATTTCACCGTTCTCGTCAATATTTTGGGTGCTGAAATGATTATTGAAATTTCGTCCGCCCGTAGAAGGATTGAAATTAAAGTCGGTATCGCCGTAAATCATGGCAAAAAACTCTTCGGCCTGCAGCAGCCCCAGGGCTAACATGAAGGTTTGATCGCGGTAATAGCCCGACCGCCAGTCGCCTTTGCGGAAAGTTTTGGCATACGCGATCTGGGCTAATTCTTTCCCGTCGCCGAAAATACCGAAGTGGGCCCTCCCGTTATGGACTTCACGACGTCCAAGTATACTTAACTGACGGCTCAAATGAGCCAGATAATAATCTTCTAATGCGCTAGGTATAAGTTTATCTGATGTTTCCAAAAGGTCCGTTTTTTCCTGATACATTGCTTTTATTTTGAATAGTTCGATCAACGCCTGCAATCTCAAATCAATTTTCTTCGACAGCCCAAGGCTGAAACCGGATGGTTCTCCCAATTCTTCAGCTACGTCAAAGTAAATTTTTATCGCTTCCAAAATAACATTTCAATCCTCGATTTGTTTGAGCAAATACGGAGGCGATATCAGCTCAGAACGCGGAACGACTGGAAGCCAGATCCAATCAATTTTAAATTTTCTTCGACGATTCCCGGATCACCAATTTTGTTTTCAGCACAACAGTCTTTGGATTCGCATTATTTTCAATTTTGTCGAAAAATAATTCCGCTGCTTTTCTACCCATTTTAAAGGTCGGGTGAGTAATCGACGTCAGTTGGGGATCAACCACGGTTGAATGAAACTCATCGGTGAAGCCAACCAAACCGATATCGCGGGGAATCTGAAGTCCGTGCTTTTTGATTTCTTTCATCACCGCAAAAGCAACCGTGTCGTTAATGCCAAACACCGCATCGGGCGGCTCAGGAAGGTCCAGCAAACGCTTCATGGCCTGCCTTGCCGAGTCGTGACTCAGGTTACATTGCTCAATTAAATCGGGCGCTTCGGGAAGTTTACAGTCTTTCAGCCCGGCCAGATAGCCCGACATGCGCTCCCTGGAGATGTAAAGATGTTCGGGCCCCGAGATGAAAGCAATCCGGCGGTACCCCTGCTCGTAAAAATGACGGGTAATTTTGCCGGCTGCATCGGGGTTATCGACTACCACAGCAGATGCCTGGTCCTGCAAACATACCCGGTCGAAAAATACCAGGGGAATATCCTGTTCCAACAGTTTTTCAAAATGGGTGATCTCTTTTGTTTCCTGGCTCAAACAGACGATGAATCCCTCAACCCGTGCTTTTAGCAGATTTTCAATGGATTCCTTTTCTTTCTGAAACGATTCGCTGGAACTGGCAATGAGGATGAAGTAATCTTTTTCTTTTGCAAAACTCTCGATCCCGGCAATGATTGAGGCGTAAAAATGAGTCACCAAATCGGGGACAATCACGCCAATCATGCGGGTTTTTTGTTTCAGCAAACCCATCGCCAGCGGGTTCGGACTGTAATGACGGGCAGCAGCCAACTGTTTCACCCTTTGACGCATTTCCGGGCTAATGTCGGGATGGTCCTTCAGCGCCCGCGACACGGTAGAGATAGAAACATTCAGTTCTCTGGCCAGATCTTTTAATGAAACATGTCTGTTGCCCATAACTTCTCAGTGTAAAGCAAATGTAGTTAAAACTTCGTTTTTGCATGAACTCAAAAGCCCACTCGTGGTGTTTTAAAACATTTTTTTAAGCCCGCAAAGCTTTGCACAAAGCTTTGCACACCTGTCCCCCTATAGGTTCGGTTGCATAATCCATTGATATGTAAGAGCTTTATCCTAAAATACATCAACCAATGAAATTTAAACGATACTGTAAAACCTTGTTACTGGAAAATGATCCGGATCTGATCGAAGCCTACCAGCAGGCTCATTCGCCCGGAAATACCTGGCCGGAGATCGCGCGGGGAATGAAGGAAGTGGGTATCCTGGATATGGAAATTTACATTCACGAAAATCGCCTGTTTATGATTATGGACACGGTAGCCGATTTTGATCATGAGCAGGCAATGGCCAAACTGGCGGGAAAACCGCGGCAGGCCGAATGGGAAGCTTTTGTATCACGTTTTCAGCAAACCGGCAAAGAGGCAACTGCCGGCGAAAAATGGCAGCTCATGGAACGAATTTACGAACTGGATCAGCAGACGGCTTTCACCGCGGGTGAAGGTCAGCAAAAAGAAATAAAATAATGACATGAAAATGAGATATCTGGGAAAAACCGGTTTGCCCTGTCCTCCGATTATATACGGAACAAGCTACCTGGGAAACCTTTACCGGGAATTAAGCGAGGCTGAAAAGCTGGCTTTAATGCAGGAATGGTTTAAGGTGGCTGAGGGCCGGGTGATGATTGACAGCGCCGGAAAATATGGCGCGGGCCTCGCGCTGGAGGTGATTGGCCGGGGCTTGCAACAACTCGGAATTGATCCGGGACAGATTACCATTAGCAACAAGTTAGGCTGGTACAGAATTCCGCTCGAAACAGAAGAACCAACATTTGAACCGGGCGCCTGGGCCAACCTGAAATATGACGCCATTCAAAAAATCAGCTACCAGGGTATTCTGGAATGCTGGCAACAAGGTTGTGAATTACTGGGGGGAAGCTATCTGCCGGAACTGGTTTCGGTACACGATCCGGATGAGTATTTGCTGGCCGCTGTTGACAAAACCGACCGGCAAAAACGGTTTGACGATATCCTGGGCGCTTACCAGGCCCTATTCGAACTAAAGGCAAGAGGCGAGGTGAAGGCTGTTGGCATTGGATCGAAAGACTGGCTGGTCATCCGGGAACTTTATCAACAGGTAAAATTTGACTGGGTGATGCTGGCCAACAAGTTTACCCTCTACCATCATCCCAAAGAAATTGTTGACTTCATGAGAAAGCTGGATGAAGATGGAGTCGGCATCATCAATTCGGCCATTTTTAATGCCGGATTTTTAACCGGCGGAGATTATTTTGATTATCGGCCAACCAACCCCGATAATGAAACAGATAAACCATTATTTGCCTGGCGGGAAAAGTTTTTTGCGGTTTGCAAACAATTTGACATCGCCCCCGGCGATGCCTGTTTAAAGTTTGCCATGTCGGCGCCCCAGATTGCGGCGGTAGCGCTTAACCCGAGTAAACCACACCGGATGGCGCACAACCGGACTGTTTTGAATGAAGAATTCCCGACTGACTTCTGGAAAGCGTTAAAGGCAAACGGCATCATCGATGCAGCATATCCCTACCTGTAAATTCTGAGGCTATGATTATTGACACCCATCATCATTTCTGGAACTACAATCCCGTTGAGTTTGGCTGGATTGACGACGATATGGCGGCCATCCGGAAGAACTTTCTTCCGGCTGATCTCAAAGCAAGCCTTGATACAAGCGGGGTCGATGGTGTTGTTTCGGTACAGGCACGCCAATGTTTGGATGAAACAGACTGGCTGTTAAAATTGGCTTCGAAAAACGATTTTATAAAAGGAGTTGTCGGTTGGCTGCCCCTGGCTGATGAAAATATCCGGCAGGTACTGGAAAAATATGCCGCTCATCCCTGGCTGAAAGCTGTTCGCCACGTGATCCAGGGAGAAGCTGATCCGGAGTTTATCCTGCGGCCGGATTTTAACCGGGGCATTTCGTATCTGAAAGATTACGGGCTGGTTTACGATATCCTGATTTTTGAACATCAGCTACCCAATACCATCCGTTTTGTCGATCAGCATCCCCGGCAACAGTTTGTCGTGGACCATGTTGCCAAACCGAAAATAAAAACAAACGAAATACAGGCATGGCGTAAAAACCTGAATGAGCTGGCTAAACGCGAAAATGTGAGCTGTAAGATCAGCGGGATGGTTACCGAGGCCGACTATGAAAACTGGACCGAAGAACAACTTCACCCCTATTTTGACGTAGCGCTCGAAGCATTTGGCCCTTCGCGTTTGATGTATGGCTCCGACTGGCCGGTTTGCCTTGTAGCCACCAAATACGCCGATTGGCTCGCACTGGTAAAAAAAGCAATATCGGGTTTGAGCCGGACCGAGCAGGACCTGATTTTTTACCGGAATGCTGTCAGAACTTATCAACTTTAACGATTCAATTTAAAAAAATGAAAGCAATAGAAATTACAAAACCGGGCAAAATGAAACTGGTGGAACGCAACAAGCCACAAGCCGGAAAAGGAGATATTCTTTTAAAAATAACCTATGTTGGATTTTGCGGGTCCGATTTAAGCACTTACCTGGGTAAGAATCCGTTGGTTCAGTACCCGCGGATTCCGGGACACGAAATTTCTGCGGTAATCGAAGAAACAGGAGCAGAAGTTCCGGCCGGCTTCCGGATTGGGCAACCGGCCACTGTTGTGCCTTACACCAATTGCGGACAATGCACCTCGTGTAAACAAAAAAGATTTAATGCCTGTCGTTACAACCAAACGCTGGGTGTGCAACGCGACGGCGCCATGACGGAATACATCGCTGTTCCCTGGCAAAAAGTGTTGGTCGATGATGAATTATCGGCCATACAATTGGCGCTGGTCGAACCGATGACCGTGGGCTTTCATGCCATCGATAACGCAAAAGTTACCGACCTGGATACCGTGCTGGTTTTTGGTTGCGGAATGATTGGAAGCGGCGCCATTGTCAGGGCAGCTTTGCGCGGCGCCACCGTTATTGCTGTGGATATTGACCATTCGAAGCTGGAAACCGCAAAAAAATTAGGGGCCAGCTACCTGATCAATTCCCTGGAGCAAAACCTGCACGACGAACTGGAACGGATAACCAACGGGAACGGCCCCAGTGTTGTAGTTGAAGCCGCCGGAAACCCGGTCACCTACAAATCGGCAATTGAAGAGGTCGCATTTGCCGGGCGCGTGGTTTGCATTGGCTATGCCGGAAATGATGTTTCTTTTTCAACGAAGCTGTGGGTGCAAAAGGAACTGGAAATCAGGGGTTCACGCAATGCCAACCCTTCTGATTTTGAAGCGGTAATCAAATACCTGAAAAACAGCGGGCTGGATGAAAACCTGTTGATTTCTGCCATTGTAACACCAGAAGACGCTCCCTTAACCATGCAAAACTGGTCGGAAAATCCCGGTAAAGTTTTGAAGATATTGGTGCGGTTTTGATGATTTAACTTCAAATCATTCTTCTTTTAGTTTTACGAATCCGACAGGATTGCGCGGTTTGGCAGCAAGTTTTTGCTTCATAGCCAGTTTTCGGAAAGGGCCAGGTATTTGCAACCTCAAACTGCGGAGCCTATTTTTCCCTGAAAAGGTGTACAAATCCGTGGGCATTACGTTTCTTATCGTCCCTGCCCTGCCCTTCAATGACGTAGTAATACACGCCCGGGCTGGCATAACGCCCGCCAATCCGGCCATCCCAGACTGACTCGGTTACAGAATTTTCAAAACCCTGAATATTATTGCGTTCCCATGAGAATACCTGCTTCCCCCAGCGGTTGAATATTTTAACACTGATCTTTTTCAACGATTGATACTTTACCACAAACTCATCATTATCACCATCGCCATTGGGAGTAAATACGTTTGGAACGTCAACAAATGACGTGTCGGCAACAAGATAACCATCGAGGTAAACCGTGTCGGTACAAATGCCGCCGTCCGAATGTTTGGATGCCACCAGCTTTACCTGATAGATCCCCGAACTTTCGTACACATACACGGGGTCTGAGTCAATCGCTACATCCATGATACTGTCTGAAACCACCCCGTTACGGATAGCTTCCAATTTCATCTCATCCAGATCGCGAAAAAAGAACCACTGGTACTGATCGGCATTTTGAGACTGGTTGGTAAAAGTCACCCTTAAAGGGGCTTCTCCTTTTAGCGGATTGGCAGAAAAAGCAGCTTTCGGCACAATCGACTGGTAAGGAACCGTTACGCTGACTTCACAGCCAAAACGATCGTAAACCGTTAACCGGTAATCGGTATTTTGGGTTGGCGGGTCAAAAATCTGAGGGTTTAACACCGTAGCTTCCAGCACGCCATTGACTTCCCATCGAACTTTAACATCTTTAAAAACCTGTAATTGGCTTCCTGTCGCCAGGTCATAATAAGTCAAATCAGTCCCTTCAAATGCGCCCTGCAACTGAAAATACTCGCAGGTTGACTCCGAAATTTCGGCTGTTGCCGAGTAACCATTGTTAAACACCCAGGCCGTATAGGTTTCGTTGTTACCGCCCGAACTGATCTGGACCCGGTAAGCTCCGTCCGGCAAACTGTTTACGGTGGACGATGAACTGCCCGGGTTGTCGGTTTCGTAAGCATCAAACAAACCGGACGCGGGATTGTATTTCGTCCACTCGAACAAGGCAGCCCCACCGCCCGGATAGGTGGCAGTAAGCGACGCAACCGTCTCGTTGGGAGATGCGCAAAAGATATAGATCTGGTCCTGGGGGCCCGAGCTGTAGGCCGTTGTTGTTTCACCGTCGGCCACAGCCGATAGCTGCCCGTATGAAAATGAACTGATCAAAATAGCCGAAAGAAGCAGAAAAATGTAATTTCTTTGTTTAAAATCCATATTGAAGATGGTCTTAAGAAATCTGACAATACAATATTAACGCATAAAATTGATTTATCTTTTGCAGCCTGTTGTTTTTTTAATTCGAACAAAATACAGATGAATCATTCGATGTAAAAACTAAAATTACTGCCTGAATGTTGTTGAAAACTATACATGCAGGGAACAGCTATTCTTAAAAATAGATTTTACTTTTGAACTTTATTTTGAAAAGACATAACATTTCATCGAATATTGTTAAACTTTTACAGGAAAAACCGGCCGGAATCGATTGAGAAGATTGAATAAACGGTGACTTTGATAAGGACAGGCATGAATTATTTGGACGAATTAAACGAAGCTCAACGCAAAGCAGTAGTCAATATTGATGGCCCGTCGCTGGTAATTGCCGGCGCCGGATCTGGAAAAACCCGCGTATTAACCTACCGCATTGCACACTTACTCAAACAGGGAGTTAAACCCGGAAGTATTTTGGCGCTCACCTTTACCAATAAGGCCGCCAAAGAAATGAAAGAACGAATCGCATCCATCGTTGGGCAAAACACCGCCCGTAGCCTCTGGATGGGTACATTCCACTCCATCTTTGCCCGCATCCTGCGTACGGAAGCGGAACTGATCGGATTTCCTTCAAACTTCACCATTTATGATTCGGCCGATTCAAAAAGCCTGCTCAAAACAATCATCAAAGATTTGCAGCTGGATGATAAGACCTATAAACCCAATGTGGTGTCCGGCCGCATTTCATCAGCAAAAAACAGCCTGATTACCCCGGTGGCCTATCAGAAAAACGGACAAATTGCCGAATATGACCTGAGTATCCGGATGCCCCGTATCGGCGAGATCTACAAAGAATACGACCGGCGCTGTATATTGGCCGGCGCCATGGATTTTGACGACCTCTTGCTGAGAACCAACATCCTTTTTCGCGACCACAAGGCAACACTCGAAAAATATCAGCATCGGTTCGACTACCTGTTGGTTGACGAGTACCAGGATACCAATTTCGCCCAATACCTGATTGTAAAAAACCTGGCAGCCCTGCATCAAAACCTTTGTGTTGTTGGCGACGACGCCCAGAGTATCTATTCTTTCCGGGGAGCCCGGATCGAAAACATCCTGAACTTTCAGAAAGATTACCCGAATCACCAGATATTTAAGCTGGAACAAAACTACCGGTCGACCCAAAACATTGTCAATGCAGCCAACAGCATTATTGCCAAAAACAAGCGACAAATCCCCAAAAATGTCTTTTCTGAAAAGAATCCGGGAAACCTGATTAAAGTTTTTTCAGCCTTAACCGACAACGAAGAAGGCTACCTGGTAGCCAACGAAATAAGCGAAACCCGCATGCGCCTGCATTACCGCTACGAGGATTATGCCATTCTTTACCGGACAAATGCCCAGTCGCGTATTTTCGAGGAGGCCTTGCGAAAACGCAACATCCCTTATAAAATTTACGGCGGCCTTTCATTCTACCAGCGGAAAGAAATCAAAGATTTACTGGCTTATTTTCGTTTGGTGATCAACCCAAAAGACAACGAAGCGCTGAAACGGGTCATCAATTATCCTGCCCGGGGAATCGGAGACACCACCCTGCATAAACTGGAACAGGCAGCCTTGTCTGAAAGCATCAGCATTTTTGAGATCGTTTCAAAAAGCAGCCGCGAGAACCCGGCCGCCTTAAACAAAGGAACCATCAGCAAACTGATTGAGTTTTCGGCCGTCATCGGCCAGTTTTCGGAGCTCGTTGCAACCACCGACGCCTATGATCTTGCCGGATCGATTGCCACGCAAACCGGTATCATGAAAGACCTTTACCGCGACCAGACACCCGAAGGACTCAGCCGTTTCGAGAATATCCAAGAACTGCTTAACGGGATCCAGGAGTTTACCATCAACGCCCGCGAAGAGGGATTACCCAACTCCCTGGCCAATTATATGGAAGATGTCGCCCTGCTAACCGACCAGGATACCGACAAGGACACTGACCGTGACAAAGTGACACTGATGACAGTCCATTCATCCAAAGGACTCGAATTTAAGAATGTATTTATTGTGGGGATCGAAGAAAACCTGTTCCCGTCGGCCCCTATGGGCTCGAACCCTTCAATTGAATCGTTCGAAGAAGAACGCCGCCTGTTTTATGTGGCGCTGACCCGGGCCGAAGAAAACGCCTATCTGAGCTTTGCCAAACAACGATATCGCTGGGGAAAACTCGACTTTTGCAACCCAAGCCGTTTTATTGCCGAAATTGATCCCGCATACCTGATTATGCCCGAAGAAAACGGATTTGGCTTCGATCAGGAACTACCGGCCGCCCGCACAACGCAAAATTTTGGCAAAAACCCGGCCTTCCCGGCCAATCGTCCGGTTATCGAAAATCAGCAGTCGATCAGTGAAAAACTGGTAAAGCTTCGCGAAGCAAAAAAACAAAGCCAAACGATCGACGGTGACGACCCCCGCGATATACAGCCGGGGATGAACGTGGAACACCAGCGATTCGGACAGGGAAAAGTCCAGCAGGTTGAAGGAACATTTCCGAACCTGAAAGCTACCGTATTTTTTCCGAATGCCGGTCAAAAACAACTATTGCTGAAATTTGCAAAACTCCGGATCGTTCGCTAGCATCCCGGGGATCATGCCAAAAAGAAACGACAATTTAAGTTTTTCACCGAAAAGGTTTGACAGCTAAATATTTTAAGTTAGATTTGCAGCAGAGAATCACTTTCGCTGCTGATGATCAACTTTTATTACCGAAACTGCTCAACCTTAAAGGGATATTCAACATTTTATTAGATATTTTTTAGATGGATTATAATTCAAACCGGAAAAAAATGCCTCTTCCCGAGTATGGGAGGAATCTTCAGAATATGGTCGATCATGTACTGACCATCGAAGACAGGGCTGAAAGAAATCGTGCTGCCAGAACTATTATTGATATCATGGGCAACATGTATCCGTATTTACGCGACATCAACGATTTCAAACACAAACTATGGGACCACATCGCGATTATGTCCGATTTTCAGCTCGACATTGATTATCCGTACGATCCTCCCAAACGGGAAACATTCAATGAACCCCCCAAAAGGATTCCATACACAACAGGCGCCATCAAGCTGCGCCATTACGGGAAAATACTGGAATCACTGGTCGACAAAGCCTCGGCCTTTGAAAGCGGCGAGGAAAAAGAAATCCTGATCAAGTTGTTGGCTAACCACATGAAAAAGAGCTACCTTGTCTGGAACAAAGATACAGTTGACGATGAAAAAATTTACCAGGACCTGGCAATTCTTTCCCGGGGGCACATTAACCGGTCTGATCTCTCGTTAACGGAGACCAAGGATATTCTTTACCGGAACCGGAAGAAAACAACCGTTGCCGTTCGTAATCAGAAAAAACACCGCAAACACGATTAACACCTTTTACAGGAATGGCAACATTTCAAATCGAGGGAGGCATAAAACTAAACGGGAAGCTTGAGCCCCAAGGCGCCAAAAATGAGGCGCTGCAAGTCATCTGCGCCACCCTGTTAACAAAAGAAAAAGTTACAATTTCCAATATTCCTGAAATCAGTGACGTATTAAAGCTGATCGAAATTCTGACCGGGCTGGGAGTAAAAACCGCTCGTCTGGCAAAAGGCGTTTATTCTTTCCAGGCCGATGACCTGGATCTGGCTTACCTGAAAACAGCAACCTTTGCGACCCAGGCCATCAGCCTGCGCGGTTCAATTATGATTGTTGGCCCCCTGCTGGCCCGTTTCGGAGAGGCCTGCATCCCTCAACCCGGAGGAGATAAGATCGGGCGCCGCCGCCTGGACACCCACGTTACCGGATTGCATAACCTGGGAGCAGAATTCATGTACGATGCAGACAATCATTTTTACCGTGTCAAGGCCAAAAGGCTCTCCGGAAAATACATGCTGCTCGACGAAGCATCGGTAACCGGCACCGCAAATATTCTGATGGCTGCCGTGCTGGCCGAAGGAAAAACCACAATTTATAACGCGGCCTGCGAACCTTACCTGCAGCAGCTGTCGTCCATGCTGGTTTTAATGGGCGCTAAAATCAGCGGAATTGGCTCCAACCTGCTTTATATTGACGGCGTGGAAGAGCTAAACGGGTGCGAGCACCGCATTCTGCCCGACATGATTGAAGTCGGCAGTTTCATCGGTCTGGCCGCCATGACCGGGTCGGAAATTACCATCCCCAATGCCGGAGTCAGTCACCTGGGCGTCATCCCCGATTCATTTAAACGACTGGGAATTAACCTGCAAATAAAAGGTGATGATATTATCGTTCCGGCCCAGGATGAATATGAAATCGAAACCTTTATTGACGGCTCCATCATGACCATTGCCGACGCTCCCTGGCCCGGACTGACTCCCGACCTACTCAGTATTTTTCTGGTCGTTGCCACGCAGGCGAAAGGTAGTGTGCTCATCCATCAAAAAATGTTTGAGAGCCGCTTGTTCTTTGTGGATAAGCTGATCGACATGGGAGCCCAGATTATCCTGTGCGACCCGCACCGGGCTACCGTGATCGGGCTGAATAAAAAACACCTGCTGCGCGGCACCACCATGTCGTCGCCGGATATCCGTGCCGGTGTAGCCTTGTTAATTGCCGCTTTATCGGCCCAGGGAAGAAGCCGGATTTTCAATATTGAACAAATCGACCGGGGATACGAACAAATTGATGTCAGGTTGAATGCCATCGGCGCATCCATTAAACGGATTGATTAAAACGGCCGTTTTGTTAAAAATTTTAAATCAACCTGTTCATATTGCGCCATTTTTCTTATACTTGCTGCCAGATGATTAAAACACACAAAATGAAAAAGAAGATAGTTGCTCTCCTGGTCTTATTTATAGGATTAATGAGCCAGGTAAACGCCGGGAATGATGTAAAAACAGGAACAAACATAGGAGATAAAGCTCCCGAGATTGCCGAACAATCTGTTAACGGAGAAGAATTAAAACTTTCATCCCTGAAAGGAAAAGTCGTTTTAATTGATTTTTGGGCTTCGTGGTGCGGCCCTTGTCGCCGGGAAAATCCAACCGTGGTTGCCGCCTACGAAAAATTTAAAGATAAAAAGTTTAAAAACGGAAAAGGGTTCACGGTGTACAGCGTATCACTCGACAAAGCCAAACCAGCCTGGGAAAAAGCCATTGCCGACGACAAATTGGGTTGGGAGTACCACGTCAGCGATTTAAAAGGTTGGTATGCCAAATATGCCGCCGTATATGGTGTCAGGAGTATCCCGGCCAACTTTTTAATTGACGGGGACGGTATGATCGTCGCGAAAAATCTGCGTGGGCCAAACCTGGAGCAGGCGCTGGAAGAATTAGTGAAGTAAATTCAGGCAAATCAGATAAACGAACAGGCAGTACCCGGGTGCTGCCTGTCATTTTTTTTAATTTTGGCAGTTCTCTCAGAAAAACGATGTCAATTTGTCCCTAATTGACCGATGGCAATATTTTTGTGAGCGAACCTGTGGTAATGTAAAATTTCATGAAAATGGCAGAAGAAAAAACGATAAATGATCAGGCAAACGAACCCGAATTGAACGAAACACAACAAGCGCCTGAAAATGAGCAACACGAACAGAAAAAGGAAGCAACAAAAGATAAAAAACAGAAAAAAGATCAGGCTCGCGAACAAGTGGAGAAACTGGAAAACGAACTGGCAGAAATAAAAGACAAACACATCCGTTTGCAGGCAGAATTTGACAATTTTCGCAAACGCACATTAAAAGAAAAGATGGAGCTGATGAAATCGGCAGGCGAATCTGTCCTGATGAACATTCTGCCGGTAATTGATGATTTTGAACGGGCGCTTACAGCATTCCGCGAGATTGAAGACGAAAATCCTCTGAAGCAAGGTGTAACCCTGATTTACAACAAGTTCCAGGACTTTCTGAAACAAAACGGGGTCAAAGAAATTGAAGCAAAAGAAAAAGATTTTGATACCGATTTGCACGAGGCCATCACGAAAATACCGGCGCCAACCGAAGAGCTTAAAGGGAAAATTGTTGATGTGGTTCAGAAAGGATATTTGCTAAATGAAAAAGTGATTCGCTTTGCAAAAGTGGTGATTGGCGAATAGGCAGAATAAACCCCAAAAAGCATGACAAAAAGAGATTATTACGAAATATTAGGCGTTGGCAAGGATGCTTCGGCTGAAGAAATAAAAAAGGCATACCGCAAAAAAGCCATTCAGTATCATCCGGATAAAAACCCCGGGAACAAAGAAGCGGAAGAAAAATTTAAAGAAGCCGCTGAAGCATACGAAGTGCTGAGCAACCCGCAAAAAAAGCAACGGTATGACCAGTTTGGACATGCCGGCATGGGCAATGGCGGGGCAGGCTTCAGTCAGCACGACATGTCGATGGACGATATTTTTTCCATGTTTGGGGATATTTTCGGTGGTGGTTTTGGAGGCGGATTCAGCGGTTTTGGCGGTTTTGGCAGTTCGCGCAGCCAGGGAAGGCGCGTTCACCGGGGTTCCGACCTTCGGATAAAAGTCAGCCTCACCCTCGACGACATTGCCAATGGTGTTGAAAAGAAACTGAAGGTTAAAAAATATGTAGCCTGTAGTCATTGTCATGGCACAGGCGCCGAAAAAGGGTCCGATTACGAAACCTGTTCCACCTGCCGCGGCAACGGGCATGTCACCCGGATTACCAATACCCTGCTCGGGCAAATGCAGCAAACAACCGTTTGCCCCACCTGTAACGGCGATGGCAAAATGATCCGCAACAAATGTATACACTGTCAGGGAGAAGGCGTTGTCCGCGAAGAAGAAGTGATTCCGGTACGTATTCCGGCCGGTGTGGGCGAAGGCATGCAACTGAACGTTTCGGGCAAAGGAAATGCCGGACGGCGCGGAGGCGTAAACGGCGACTTGCTGGTGGTAATCCAGGAAGAATCGCACCCCGACCTGATCCGCGACGGAAACAACCTGATATATAATCTGTTTCTGAGTATGCCCGATTTCATCCTGGGCACAACCGCAGAAATACCCACGGTCGACGCCAAAGTAAAAGTCAAAATAGAACCCGGCACTCAGCCCGAAAAAATTCTTCGTTTACGGGGGAAAGGGCTTCCCGATGTGAATGGGTACGGAAAAGGCGACTTATTGGTGCGCATCCACGCCTGGGCCCCGAAAAAGATTACACCCGAAGAACGCAAAATGCTCGAGAAATTGCAACAATCGCCCAGCTTCCAAAATACGCCGGGAGCAGGTGATAAAAATTTCTTTGAAAAAATGCGGGATATGTTTGAATAAAATACGCGATGACAATGGAAAAAAGAGGCTGCGCTCCAGGGCGTGGCCTTTATAATTTCCTTGTTAAAAGAGGATGAGACCAATTGGCCTCATCCTCTTTTATTTGGACTAATTCTTTAGTCTTTTGTAAACCTGATGTCTGCCAGATATAACACGATCTGTTTATTTGCGTCATATGTAAACGATCCAGGCTCGTGTCCGATGTTAAATACGATAACCCGGTTACGGCGATTCGAAGTGTCACCGCCATCGTTTGGTGTCATATTAATGGCATACTCCCGCCACTCAGTCTGAATTTGATTGGTCTGGATCCAGTTTGACTGTGATTGCGAAACGTCCCAGTTCTGTTGTCCGTAAATACTGTTGTTACCGAAGTTCCACATGTAGTTCATCGGACGTATCCAGGGTTGCAGGAATACGTTGTTGCTCCCCGTCATCAGTGTTGCAGAAGTTCCACAGAACATTTTAAATCGAAGTGTTTTATACCGCTGATTATCATAGCGGTATTCTTTAGGAAGACACATCGCCATTGAGGCACTTCTCATACGGATAACGCATTTGTATATATTGCTGCCGTCACTTTGAATTAACTGTTCCAGGTGCAGATCCACCGATTCCCCGTTCACGACTTCGTTGTGAGGGTCAAACTTGCCAATATCGGTAAAACCGTTCCTTGGAAGGAAGTCTCCCGAATAATAGGGGTACATCTCCCAGTTATTGTCAACTACTTTACCGTTAACGAAAAACTGAGGAGGAATGAATGCGACATCAGGATAGAGCGGATCATTATCCGGTACCAGCTCTACGACCCCGTTCGCAACATAGGGAGCAAGGATATCATCCAAAGCCAGGGAACGAGGAATGTAACGAACGTGTGTTAACTGTCCTGATTCGAGCAGGTCGGTCAGAGAAGCAATACTCGAAATTTTAATATCATTTGGTTTCTCTACCCGGAGCATAAATGGATGCCAATCTCCTCCCCCGCATTGTGTTTGTATCCCGTTACGATTGTACATCAAGGTAGGCAAAACATTTTGCAGTCCCTCCCCTGTTAAATCAAGCGAAGTCAGATTCGGAAAATAAAACAAATCCTGGAACGTTGTCGTGTGGAGCGGATACGTCAGTTTCGTAATCGACTGTACCGCAGCTGCAGTGAAGGTTGTGATGCCGTTTGCCTGGAGAATTGCGATTTCAGACGGAGAGAACGGGGTATTTGACGTGGGTATATTGACCATAATTGGTTTCGATACAATAACGGTATCGAGAATCTTTGTTCCATCACTCTGGATGGGGACAACCTTGTAATCCACATTAATCGTCAGTAGCTGTCCTGCTGCCAGATTACCGCAATAGAAACGTGGAGTCTCAACTGTTCCGCCTTGCTCAGTCCCATCCTTGTCTGTGTACTTATAGGTCAGACTCTGGTATTCCATAACAACAGAGTTCAGTCCATTCGGCCACTCCACAACCAATGCAGAGGGAGATACAGCCATCTTTGGAGAGGCAATACCCACCAGATCCCTGTCCAGTTGTGTGAACGGGATTAAGGCGATTTCCTGAGCAACTGAATTATTACCATAATCATCTTCCGTATATATGCGGAACCGGTATAATTTAGCTTCGGTAAGGCCGGTGATGTTCACCCACGAACAAACCGAGTCAATGTAGTGTTTCTCTCCACCATATTCAACCACCGTCTTTGAAGCTTTTCCAAGATGGAGCTGGCTGGATGGAATACGCCCGGCTTTCATCAGATCGATTTCAACCCGTTCATAACCAATATATCCGACAACTGTATCAAATCTGGCTGGATAAATCACTTCACCCGCATACTTTTCAATGTTATCATATTGTCCTTCGCACGACGCAAACCAAAGCGCCGTAATTGCGAATAAGAAAAATATTAAATTTCTCATCTCAATGTTTTAATGGTTTTACTTACTCGACTTTCTTCCCGAAAAGTGTTAATTCAGACATACAATTCGCACTAGTCGACGAATAGTTGTCATCAAAGCAGTGCAAACCTTCATACCTGAACCATCGGGTAGGCCGCGTGTACTGGGGATCATCAGGAAAGAAATAAGCCATATCACCCGCTTCGCCCAGCCGAACAAACTGCAGATCATTTACTCCCTGTGGAATAGGTGTCCGTTGGGTGGAAATCGTATCCCACTTTTCGGTCTCGTCATTGAAGACAAACAGACGAAATTCTCCGCAATTCTCACTCCGATAGTAGTGCCCCCTCGCAATATTGGCTAGTCCGCCGGAATGGCGTTGCACGGTGACAACACGACTGAGCTGATAGTAGTCTCCCAGATCAATGATGATGTTCCATGGCATATTTCCATCGCGGGAAAATCCGGTACGTCCACGTCCCCCGGTATGGAAGAAGTTAAGGTTGTCACCCCGGTCAATAATCCCATCGATCAGTTTCGACATGCGTCCTTCGAGGTTGTCGCCGAACATAGCCGGGACTCCTGTATTAATTACCCGTCCGTTTACTGATACTGTCGAGTCGTTCGCATTTGGTATGATCCATTTCTTTTTGTCCAGCTCTACATCCTCCAGGAGACTTAGTTGTCCAAAAGGCATTTGTTCAGTACTATTGCCATACTGGTCTTCAACACGAATACTTACCTCGATCGGCTCGTCAGGTTTCAAATACAAATCTTCGATAAACTTACGTTCAACCTCTTTATTTGACGAAAATACTGCTACATGGTCATTAAATTGACCATCCTTGGTGTATTTGAAGGAGATATAAACATTAACAATCTGCCCAAGTTCATTTACCCAGTCAACCAGGAAAGAGCTGAAGCCAGGTTTTACAGCCAGGCTTGCTGCTACCCGGGTTATGGTAGGTTCCAGCGGAGTGATCTCCTGCTCGATAACTTCAGAACGATTGCCTGCGCGGTCGACAGCATAAATCTTAATCACCTTAGGGTCGGTACTGCCCAGCCCAATTACGTCAAGTGAATCGGAATAAAAAGAAGAGGTAAAGAAAAATGTCTTTCCCTGTGAATTTGTATATTCACCATTAACACTTAGCAGATCCTCATCCGGCGGAATGGTGTAGAAGAATCGGGCACCGCCATATAACGGTTCCCACCGGTTTATGGTCGGTTTTCCCGGCGGGACAGTGTCGTTCCCCATCGTTTCGAACCGCATGCCTTCTTTGCAGGCGCCGAGCCCTATGAGCAACAGCACCCACATCATCAGATATGTTTTCGCGTTCATACGCTTGTCTGTTTTAATTTTTAAATCAATCATCTTTAAGATACTAAAATATTCAGATACTCCAAGCTCCTCTACCATCCAGGGTTTTGGGTCAACTTACCATTGGTATTCAATTCGTTCAAATCAATTGGCCACAGGTAATCACGGGTAGTGAATCGCCGGGCTTGAACAACACCTAAAACGAAGAAAGTAGAAGGAGCAGTCCCCTTATAATACCAACCCTGAACGGGAGCAGAAAATTCGATATGTGCACGTTTATGCCTCAACATATCCCAGAAATGAATACCCTCAAAGGCAAGTTCAACACTTCGTTCCTCCAGTATAATCTTCCGCATACCAACCTTGTCTCGGTGTCTGTTCACCGTACGGGCCAACGCAGGATCCGACCAAACCTCTTCCACATTCGGAATACCTGCTCTTTCCCTGACCAGATTAATGGCAGCCCATACTTCCTGGTCAGGCTGATCCTTGATCTCGTTCAATACTTCTGCTTTCATCAGGTAAAGGTCGCCCATCCGAATAATAGGATACGGGAACTTAACCTGACGCTGCCAGTTAGATGACCGCGACTCCGGGTGCACCAATTTCTGAATACCAATACCCGTACAAAAAAAGTCAGTGGCATTCACACTCGGGTTGTATCCACCGTTGGTTCCCTGCATCATGTAAACCGGTATAATTTCGAAGTGTGACCTGAAGTAACCTCCCGTAACGCCTAAGTTGGCGTAGAAACGTGCTTCACGGTTCATATACAGATTAATTGTAGGCTGATTCGGCTGCATCAGCCCTGCTATCGTCGGGTAATCAGGATCTTCAACACCAGGCGTCAGATAAGCATCGAGCCGCGTATTGTAATTAAAAGTCAGGTCTTCTTCGATCGGCAATCCATTCGCTGTGTAATAACGCTCGGCCATGCTATAGGTTGCCCCCAACCACTGCCATGAAAAGCCCGACGCATTGACGTCCCCTTCAAAACCAGCCGGCAGCCGGATATTCGTGGCGTGCGCCAGTTCACCCTGGTTGTAAATATCAACATTGGAATTGGCCCATAGCAGTTCCTTGTTCCAGGGGTCAACAATCAACATCCGCAAATCGTAGTAGGTTTTCATCCGCTCAGGATTAAGCGCATAAAAAGCCCTGTCTTTCACATACACTTCTTTTTCATAATGATACAACCCCTTACCGTTCCGTTCGGCAACATCAATGGCCGTGTTGATCGCAACAAGAGCTTCCTGCCACTTTATCTTTGTCCGCTCGGCTGAATCATCTACCGGGAAAAATGGTTGTCCGTCGGTCGGATCGTAAAAATCGCCGAAGAACTCCTTGTTCCCGCTGTAAAAAGGACTCGCCCTGAAGTAAAGTACCCGTGCTTTAATTGCCGTGGCAGCGATCTGATCAAGTTGTCCCAAGTTGTTTTCTTCGGCCCTTTCAACCAGGTTAGGTATGGCCGCATCCATCAGCCCGATGATGTAGTCGAAACAGTCTTCCACTTTGGACCGGGCCTTAAATAATTCATCTGACATGGCGTCCGGTCGGATCACCTCGTCGGAAATAATAATCGGCCCGTATTTCTGTAACAACAGAAAATGATAGTATCCCTTCAGGAAAGAAGCCTGAGCCTTCCAGTCAGCTCGTTCATTATCTGCCAGATTTCGCGTGCCATCAATATACTGAAGAAAAACATTCGTCGCGCGAATGGCTTCGTAATAACGACGGCCTCCCCCTGTGCCCGACCAGTTACCCAGCAATGGGTCGCCAGTAGTCTGTAATCCCCTCATGATACGTTCTGCTCGCAACTGACTGGTAGAGTTCTGAACAGAGGCGTCAATCCGCCCAATATATTCGTCTCCCAATTCCCACATTGTTTGATGGGCATTCGGATCGTTTGGAAGATAGCTGTAAATCTTTGCCAAAGCATTGAAGGCATCTTCTTTTGTGGCATATATGTTTTCCAGCTTCAGCGTATTGTCCGGCACAACATCCAGATACTCAGAACATGAAGCCAGCAGAAAAGCTGCAACTATCCATATTGTATAACTAAATCCTTTCATATAATTTCGTTTTATAGATTAAAAATCTAATTTGACACCGACGTTAAACCTTCTATTGGGCGGATAACCGATACCCTTGCGCCCCATTTCAGGATCCCAGTATTTGAATTTACTAAGAACAAACAGGTTTTCACCGGTCACATAAACCCGGCAGTTTTCCAGTTTGATCTTCTTTACAGGAAAGTTGTAACCCATTTCCACATTTTTCAACCGGATGAAAGAAACATCACGCAACCACCATGAAGACTGCTGAAGATTATTGTTGATCGTGGTGGTCGATAATCTTGGCCAGAATGCGTATGGATTTGGGTTTGTTTCGCTCCAGTAATCATCGGCAATAAATGGCATAGCATTACGATTACCAACCAACGGCGCGATACCTTCGGCTCCATCATTACCACCACCTACGCCCGGGTTGATGAACATCGACACGCGCGCGTTACCCTGGAAAAAGAACGACAGGTCAAATTTCTTATATCCAACAGATAAACCGGCACCAATCTGGATTTCCGGGGAAGTAGGATGTCCCATTGGTACCCGGTCGTTTGAGTTCACAACGCCATCACCATTAACATCCTTATATTTGATATCACCAGCCATATATTCGCCAAAGTCCTGATGGGGTGAATTGTCAATTTCGGCCTGGTCTACAAATAAACGTTCGCCTATGAGCCCCCATCCCTGATTAATATTATGCCCCTTTCGTTTTAAATACTCATCAGGATAGTTTTTCTCATCCAACTCAACATATTTATTAGTCGAATAAGTAAAGTTCCCCCGGCCGGTCAGCCAGAAATCCTTATTAAACTGATGTTCGATGTCAAGCGACGCGTCAATCCCGTGCGATTCCACCTTCCCCACATTTCCGCTGATGGAAGCCTCAAGCCCTGCTGAACTGGGAAAATTTTCGCGAACCATGTAAATCTTATCGCGGCTATCCTTGAAAAAATCGACCTGGAATCTCAACGATTCATTCTTGAACAAACTTAGCTCGAGCCCTGCATTATATTTCGTCGAAACTTCCCATGTAATATTGGGATTGGCATAACGCGAAACCGTGTAGCCATCATAGGAGTTCATAAAGGTGTTACCCCAGCGGTAAGAACCTCCGCCGAGACTAACGTCTGACAGGAAGAAGAATCGTCCTTCACGTCCTGATATAGCATCATTCCCGCCTTGCCCCCAGCTGAACTTCAATTTAAGCGCACTGATCATATTCTTATACGGTTCAAAAAACGTTTCATTGGACACAAGCCATCCTGCCGCCAAAGCGGGGAAAAAACCGAATTGCTTGCTCCCGGAGAATTTTTCTGAACCATTGTAACCATATGAAAAATCAACAAAATAGCGGCTGCCATAATCATATGTTACACGACCTGACACACCGAGATTTTTTTCAGGAAGCGTATAATAAATCGAAGAACTGTTACCTCCTGTAACCAGGTTCTCCTGAGCTATGGCAACTGAAGTAAATCCAACTTTGTGTTTCCCAAATTCACCATTCCAATTAAGAATCCCTTCATAGTAGTATTGTCCGCTGGCATCACGACCGGGCTGAACATCTCCCAGGTAAGCCTGCCCAGAGGTTGGATTCAGTGCAAATAAGGAATATTCGCCGGTAATCTGATTAAAGTTCTCCAGCGCGTAATAGTAGGGAGAATAAGTACGGCGACTGGTATATTTACCCCAACTGTTAGCAGAGGCTTTCAAACTAACTTTCAGTCCTTTAACAACGAAATCCAAATCCTGGGAGAGTGTGACCTGAGCCGTGATGCTGGTCTCGTTCCGGTCCTCGTAACCCCTTACCATACTTGCATATGGATTCACTTTTACCGAACCGCCTATCAGCGTACTTCCAAACAAAACATGCTCGGTATATTTGTTTGCTTCATCAGGCTCGTAAGTAAAAGGGAAATCAACCGGATTTGACCACATAATCTGACGGTAGATTTCGCTTGCACTCTCATACGGACCGGTATAACGCTCAAAACGACCCGTGATCCTGGTGTCTAAGGTTGTAGTTGGAGATAGTTTAAAGATAACGTTACTCCTGACATTTGTGCGGGTAATATCAATGTTGTTATTGAAATTGTTGCGTTTATCCACCTTCAGCAAGCCCGTTTCATGCTCCATTGTTCCAGACACATAATAGGTCGCAACCTTTCCACCTCCCGAGATGTTCAGGTTAACCTTTTCGTTAACTGTCGATTTATTAAAAAGAGCGTCATACCAATATACATTCGGATAAATCATGGGATAATCACCCCGCATGGTCGCCTGTATCTTCTGTTCGTCATAGTAGGCACCCAACAGCGGATTACGCGTAATCTGCGCCTCATTGTACAGGCGCATATACCTGACTCCATCAAGAAACTCAATCTTGCGGGTTGGCATCGCCATGTTTACGTCACCCCTGACACTGATCTTTACCGCTCCTTCACGTCCGGCTTTTGTCACCACCGAAATGATCCCATTGGCGCTTCGGGCACCGTACATAACGGTTGCCGAAGCATCCTTCATGACAGAGAAACTCTCAATGTCGTCCGGCTGCAATCGGGCAAGATCATCGGTGGTCGATTCAAAACCATCGATCAGGATCAAAGGCGAGGTCTTATACCCGAATGTGGTCACACCACGCACAAAAAACTGTGCATTGTCGGCGCCCGGCTCACCTGTAGTCTGATAAGAAATGATACCGGCAATTTTTCCGGCTAAGGCAGTCGTCAGATTCGATGCCGGAACCCGAAGTTCGGCGACATTCACAGTCGAAATCGACGCCACTACACTCTCCTTCTTTTGCCGGCCAAAAGCGACGACCGTTACATCGTCAAGCTCCTGTGCCTTTTCTCTCATCTCCATATTGATCACCTTTTGAGCTACGACTTCTACTGTTTCTGGTTCCATCCCGATAAAAGAAAAAACCAGCTTTTCTCCCCGATTGGCTTCAATGCTGAAGTTACCATCTCCATCAGTAGTCACACCTCTGGTAGTACCTAGGATCGTAACAGTTGCTCCAGGCAAAGGTAATCCTGATGAGTCGGTGATGACTCCTTTGATGATATTCTTCTGAGGCTGAGTTCCAGGTTTTTCACTTTCGGCCGCCGGATACACAAGAACCTGTTTGCCGACTATCTTAAATGAGAAATTCGACTGCTTTAAGGCTTCTCTCAAAACATCTTCGACGGAACCGGTCTTGATATTCACATTGATTTTCAAATCATCTTTGACCAGATCGTTGTTGTAAAGAAACTTGTAGTCTGATTGAGATTTAATCTGTTCAAACAATTCTTTCAGGGTAGCCTGCTGAACATTGATATCTAGCTTAGCTCCCTGCGAATAAGAGTTTGCACGCACATTCAGAACAAATAGAATAGTGAGCAGCAATGTTAATTTCATAATTAACAAAAGTTTAAATGGTTTACCCTTGGGATAAACCTTCCATACATTGTTTTTTTTCATAAATTTGTAGTTGTTAGCGATTAGACCGTTAATTCGTTAATGCGTTTTTAGACAACGGAAATGTGACCGCATTTTCGTTGTCTTTTTCTTTAGATAAGCTTTTATTACATAGGCTTTTTATTTTTTGTGATTACATATCCCTTTTCAGTTGTTTGGTATTCGAGCTGTGCACCAACACTGAAAAACTCTAAGATTTGTTCAAGGGTTTCAGATTCAAAATCAGCCGTAAACT
Source organism: Gaoshiqia hydrogeniformans (assembly GCF_049347105.1). Taxonomy (GTDB): domain Bacteria; phylum Bacteroidota; class Bacteroidia; order Bacteroidales; family Prolixibacteraceae; genus Gaoshiqia; species Gaoshiqia hydrogeniformans. The sequence continues at coordinate 3,453,811 of NZ_CP186334.1, read as the reverse complement.
TCATACCTCCTACATTTTCATCGGGTATTAAGATTTCTTTGCCAAACTTTCGTTCCAACTTACGCGCAACTTCAAGCAGCGACTCATTATAAAAAGAAAGTTTACCAAATCGCCACGAGTCAAGCGTCGAGTCCGGTTTATTAACTTTGTTGATATTTGAAGTATTCTTGTCATACGAAACCTCATCTCCGGGAACCAGCCTCATGCTTTTTTTCAGTTCTTTAAAATCCAACTCGATACTGCCGTGTGACAAATAAGTACCAACAACCGGTTCATTCGAATGATCACTCACCAAAAATCCAGTTCCCAAAACTCTTACCTGAACATGATCTGAATGAACGATAAACGGATGTTCCTGATCGTGCTTTACATTAAAATAAATTTCACCATTCATAATCACTTCCCGCAATCTCCCTTTAAATTTCTTCGGATATCTAAGTGAGGATTGTGTGTTCAACCAGACCTTCGAACCATCAGGTAACTCAACCAACTTTACTTCACCGGTTCCGCTAACCACTTCAATCAACTGAGCATTTTCCCGGATATAATAATACGCAATGCCGCTGACAGACAGGGCTAGTAAAACTGCTGCGGCATATTTTACAGCCCTCATCAAAAAAGGAGGTTCCGACAATTGTCCTAATTTAATTTTTTCGTGTGTCCTTTTCTGAATATTTCCCGAATTCCAAACATTGGGTTTCAGTCTGTTCCAGAACAAATCAATCCAATGAAACAGCTCCCTGGTTTCAGAATTTTGTTCTAACTCCTGTTTGACGATCTTGCCATTCTCTTCACCCGAATAATAATCTGAAATTTTTCCAAATAACTCTTCTTCGTTTTCCATTTTATTTTTAGTGTCTTTCAAAATATAAAGACGCCGGATTTAAAAAAATGGACTAAAAAGATTTTTTATTTTTTTGAAAAAAAGAACAGAAAAAGATTGGCGCGCGTAATACGACCATCTTTTTTTCTGGATACGCCTAAATCAGAACAGATCTTTTCAAGCGCATAAGCGACATGATTTTTTACGGTAAGAGGAGAAATTTCCATGATCTCAGCAATCTCTTTATACTTTAAGCCATTCATTTTGGCTAAACTAAATGCCATTTTACATTTTGCTGGGAGTGACTCAATGGCCTTGTTGATCTGACTGATGACCTCTGCATCAAACACCTGGGATTCATCGTTTTCAAGAGGTGTAAAATAATAATCGCTGACGTCTTCGATACGAACAATCATCATTTGCTTACTCTTTCGTACATAAGAAATACTGAGGTTCCGGGCCGTTATAAACAGGTAAGATTTAATATTTTGAATGGATAAAAAGTGAGCTCTGTTATTCCAGATTTTAACAAACACATCACTCACCAACTCTTCGGCAGTTTCGCTGTTATGAACAATTCCGCGAACAAACAGGAACAGATCGTCGGAATACAAACTCATCAGTGTTTGTAGGCCGTTCATGGTCAGCAATCCATTTTGTTGTTCAACGTTTATCATTGCCCGAAGTTGAAAAATGTTTCCAAATGTAATAAAATATACAAACCATCATCAAGCAAAAGCTGACCGATCTTTTAAACTACCCATGCCACAGTCAACAAATAAGGAGGCTCCGGGAGGGCCTCCTTATTTGTTGACTAAAAAATTCTATTTCTTCAGAAGAACTATTCTTTTGTAGTGGCAATCACTCCTCTGAAATAACCGATAGATTCGGCAATTCCCATAAATGGATGATCCATGTTTTTTTCGTGCTCCAAGCTGCATACTCCCGTGTAACCCACTTCGCGTAACATCCTTACAAAAGCCGGAAAATCAATGATCCCGCGGCCAATTTCCAGCGAGTAACCCAGCTTGGTATCTCCGGTAACATCTTTAATGTGAATGTCAAATACCCGGCTGTGGTATTTCTTTAAATCGGCAACCGGATCTTTCCCGTTGCGGGTATCATGCCCGATATCCAGGCACATCCCCATACGCGGATCCAGATCTTTAACATTTTTCCAGACATCATCGGCATCAGGATATAATGCGATATCGGGTCCGTGCAGGTGAATGGCATAATGAAATCCGTATTCCTTCACTTTTTGATCTACGTAAGGTAACAATTCGTAGTTGGGTACGCCAACGATTAACTTCACCCCTACCCGCCTGGCATATTCAAACGCGCGGTCGACCTCCTGCTCCGACTTCATATAAATCGGGCCGACAGCATAACCGGTCACCCCGTAATCGTTCAATTTGGCATGAAAAGCGGCAATCTCTTCATCGCTACTGTTAAAGGGAAGATGAAAATCTTTGATACACAGGTAATGAACATCGGCACGCTGCATGGTTTCGAGCGTTTGGTCCAGGTCAAATTTCACAAAGGTATAACCGGCCATCCCAACCTTGAATAATTCGCCGGTTTCAGGCGCAGCTTGCTGTCCCGGACGTTCCTGTCCGAATGCGAAGGAGATCGCTGTAATCCCCAACAACAGGGAAATCATTTTTTTCTTCATCGTTTTTTACAGTTTATAGTACTGCTCCCAATCTTTGCGGGGAGGCGTGCCCACCAGCAGTTGGTTAGCCAGTTTATTATTGGTAATCTGTTTGGTTTTGCGGTCGAACAAGAGTTTTGTATTGAGTTGCTGGGCCAAAACTCCCAGGTTGAAAACCTGGCTTAACGGACCGGCAATTTCGAATGGAGAACGGCAGGCTTCCTGACCTTTGCAGGCCAGCAGGAAGTTGGCATAGTGGTTGGACGGGCTTACCAGGACTTCGGGTAATTTTCCTTGCATATCCTTTGCTTTCTCTTCAGGAATAATGGAAAGCGTACTTCCGTGTGAGCCACCCTTGAAAATGAGATCCTTACTGTAAATAATCTTTCCCGGGTTCAGCTTGGCCGGCTGAATTTTCCCGGTGCTTGGCGGCGGAATATTTGGGTCAAGCTCGGACACGCCGTAACCTTCGGGCACTGCAGGTATATTGTTCACGCCATCGTACCAGGTAATTTCACAGGCCGGCATTTTACCCCGTTTCGGAAATTTAAACGACAAGGTGGACGACATGGGAAAGAAAAACGGGTTATGGCCATCCAGTTTTACGGCGTCAATCTCGTAAGGCAGACCTAAATCGAGAAACTGATGGGCCGTATCGATGATGTGTGCTCCCCAGTCGCCCAGGGCGCCCATGCCAAAGTCGTACCAGCATCGCCACTGGCCGTTAACAAAATCCCGGTGATAATCGTGATGCCGGGCAGCCGACAGCCAGGTATCCCAATCCAGGGTTTCCGGAATGGGCTCACCATCGGGGAATTTGGTGATCCGGGGATCCCAGCCGTGCCAGCGACGTGAATTATTCATATGAGCAGTGATGGCTGTCACATCTTTAATGATCCCGGCCTCGGCCCATGCTTTAAACTGAAAATAATTTCCTTCGGAATGCCCCTGGTTCCCCATTTGGGTGGCTACCTTATACTTTTTAGCCGCCTTCATCATCAGTTCAACCTCGTTGAAAGTGCGGGCCATTGGTTTTTCAACATAAACATGTTTGCCCAGGCTCATTGCCAGCATGGTGATCGGAAAATGGGCATGATCGGGCACACCAACCGAAACAGCGTCAATTTGATTAGCCATTTTGTCAAACATCACCCGGAAATCCTGAAAGCGCGGCACATCAGGAAACTTTTGCATGATTTTCTGTGTATGCGGCGCTCCCATATCCACGTCGCAAAGAGCTACAATATTGGCTAATCCGGTATCGTACAGGGCTTGGATGATCTCGCCGCCGCGATTGCCGATTCCGCAACAGGCCAGGTTAACACGTTCGCCGGCCGCGGCTAGTTTCGAAAGCGGCATGACAGCCCCCGACACGGTTTTGACGAGGATCGTCGGAAACGCGGAAGCAGCTGTCAGGGCAAGACTTTTCTTTAAAAATGAGCGTCTTGAATTATTCAGTTTCATTGGCTTAAAATTTAGATTTTTATTTTTACGAAGATAAAACTAATCTTTTACCATTCAATTTTTATGACTTCACTGCCGGCCAGTAAAAATGCGCCTGTGCCGTAAACTTCCCAACTTTCGGCTGTGAAATTTTTCCGGGGATCGGCTCCGATCGGCTGGCACCATCCAACTCGGCCGTCGGGCTGAACCAGGCTATTCAAACCAATCCAGGCTTTCCGTATTACCGGAAGATACTTGTCTTTATCCAGCAGTCCCCGGTTAAGCCCCCATGCCAGGGCATAAGTAAAAAACCCCGAACCGCTTGCCTCTCCTCCCGGATAAGCATCAGGATCGAGTAAACTGGCGCGCCACAAGCCGTCTTCCCGCTGTAAGCCGGCAATCCGGGCTGACATTTCAAGAAAGATTGTCTCATAAAACGAACGGTTCGCGTAATCCTGCGGCAGTTCTTCAAGCACCCTGACCAAACCGCCCATGACCCATCCATTCCCACGCGACCAGAATATTTTTTGCCCGTTTGCTTCACGTTTTGGTTCAGACCAGTTCAACTGATAACTTTTATCCCGTGCAAACAAGTCCTCGTCCTGGTCATACAGCAGGTCGTAACATTCCTTAAATAACCGGTCATTGTATTTTAAATACCTGTCGTCGTCGAGGGTTATTCCCAGTTTGACCAATGCCGGAGGCGCCATAAAAAGGGCATCGCACCACCACCAGGTAATCGGGCGAAGCGGCTCCTGAACCGGATATGATGTTGCCATAAACTCATCCATGGTCTGCCGAAAAGGGTCAATCATTTTCGGATTGCCGGTGATTCTGTAAACATCAATGTACGTCTGGCCAATTGCATGGTCGTCGGCATGTGTGAGGCGCGGACCGGCTTTCCACTCGTTCGCTTCACCCATTTCGAGCAAAGCTTTCCATATTTTTTTTGAACCGGTTGTTTCGTAGGCGGCAACTACCCCGGCGTAAAATGCACCGTTCGTCCAATCATACAATTCATGTTTCGGATGATCCAATTGCCAGAAAGTGGCTTTCAACATGGTTTTTTTGATTTGTTTCGCAGCAAAAATCTTATCTGAAGGACTTGTCCCAAACGAAAAAGAGATGAGAAAAAAGAAAAAAAGCGAGCTAATAACAGTTCTTTTCATATTCTATTGATTTAGGTTTTACAGAAGTCAAATATAATCATTTAGTGCAATCGATTGCAAGAATCAAAAAAATTTAAGCGTTTCTCATCCATTAGTCCCGTAAAAACAGGAATCTGTAATAAAAATCAGACAGGCAAATGAAAAAACAACAGTTAATCTTTATCTTTAGCCCATTCAAAACAAGTCTTTTCTGAAGTTCAACCCGACATAAAAACATTGTCTGCCAAGACAATACAAAAACAGAAGATTTAACTTCTTTTTTGTTACTCATGATCGAAAAGCCGTCTAACCAGCGGCTTTTTTTATAACCTGTCTTTTAAATTCGTTTGATAAGAAAACCGTCAACAATGTTTTCCCGGGTTTCTCATTTTTTTCAACAAAGAAAGTAGGGTAACTCATCCGTTCTCAGGATATAAGTAAAAAAATTGTCAATCTTAACATGCGTATTATGAAAAAAACAAACCGCCCGTTCGGATCCACCACAGTTATTCAGTCGTTTAATCTCAATTAAATAAAATGCCATGTACCTTGAGACGTCTCTCGAACAAATCGCACCTCATTATTTGTTATTAATTTACTTCGGGTTCAATTTTTTAGTAACCGGAATTATTATCCGCTATTTTTATTACCGAAAAACACAGCGGCGCGACTATCTGTTCACCTTTCTGATGGTTAGCGCCACCATCTTCCTGATGGTTTACCTGCTCGAAAGTGTTAAAATTAAAATCGGTTTTGCTCTCGGCCTGTTCGCGATTTTCGGGATTCTTCGTTACCGGACCGATACACTGCCGGTGCGCGAAATGACTTATCTTTTTGTCATCATCGGCATTTCGGTGATTAATGCCCTGAGCAACGGAACAAACAGCCATGCCGAAATTCTGATTACCAACTGCATTTTTCTGTTGCTGGTTTGGGTGATGGAAACCAATCACCTAATCAGGCATACCGCATCAAAATTTATTATTTATGAGAAGATTGATCTGATAAAGCCGGAAAACCAGCAAAAAATGCTCGAAGATTTACGGGAACGAACCGGATTGATGGTACAGCGTTTCGAGCTCGGGCAGATCAACTTTAAAAAGAAAATTGCCTTTGTGAAAATCTATTACCCGGGCAATGGCGAAATTAACACCGCCGACAACATAAAAGAACTTCAATCCATCAGTTAATCCGATTGTTTAATTCTATGTTATTGTTATGAACAACCATTTTTTGAAGCTATATACCGTTTTATCCTGTCTTCTTTTTCTGACAAGCAGTTACGCGCAAAGCCACGACTTTGGCGCCTGGTTCACCGCAGGAGCTGAGAAAAAAATAAAAAACTGGTCATTTTATCTTGGAGAAGAATTGCGAACCATGCAACAGTCGGGAACGATAGAACGGCTGAAAACGGATCTTGACATTCAATACAAACTATCGAAAACCTTCAAATTGGGCGCAAGCTACCAGTTCATTTATTTCCATGATGTTGAAAACGACGACTATCAACCCCGTAACCGATATAATTTTTTTGTACAGGGCAAAAAAGGATGGAACAGGTTTACCTTCAGTTTACGCGAACGACTCCAATCAACCTGGAAAGACGAGACGGTACGCGATTATAAAATGAACCCGAAAAACAGCTGGCGTAACCGGCTCGAAATGGAATATAACATTCCCAAATCACCGCTGACCCCGTCTTTTTTGGTTGAAACCTTCTACCAATTAAATAATCCCGACGGAAACCGTTTTGATAAAATCAGATACAAACTGGCCGGAGCTTATAAATTAAACAAACGAAATCGCTTGGAATTATTCGGTGCGTTCGATAAAGAAATAAATGTAAAAAATCCGGTTCAACGATTTGTGCTTGGACTGGAATACAAATACGATTTCAAGAAAAATTAGTTTGAATATCAATAAACACAGAAAACATGAACACGAGATTTTTTTTACGGATTACCTCATCCCTGCTTCTATCTGTATTTATCATTTCATGTCTTCACATCAATGATGACAACGAAGATGAAGAAGAAAGCAAGCCTGACGAAACCACGGTGGATACAACAACCGGAAACGCCGAACCACACGAAGATCCGGCGGATTATGTATGGGACAGCTCATCGGAAAACATCATCACGCTACACGGAAGCTCCATTACCGTCAGCGGTTCGGGCGCATCGGCAAACGGCAGTGTGCTGACCATAACAGCAGCCGGGAACTACAACATCAGCGGTTCGCTGACAAATGGTCAGATCATCGTCAATACCGAAGAGACAGAAATAGTCCGGCTTATTTTTAACGGGATTGATGTCAGCTGTTCCAACAGTGCTCCCGTAAACATAAAAAAAGCCGGGAAAGTGATCATTATCCTACCCGAAAACACGAACAATTACCTCGCCGACGGAACTTCATACACCTTTGACAGCAGCAGCGACGACGAACCCAACGCGGCCCTGTTCAGTAAGTCAGCCCTCTCCATTTACGGGAATGGCTCGCTCACGGTAAATGGCAACTACAACGATGGCATCACCGGCAAAGACGGTCTGATCATCACTGCCGGGACCATCTCCGTTACAGCCAATGATGACGGCATCCGGGGAAAAGATTATCTCATCATTAAAAGTGGAACCTTTAACCTGACTACCGGCGGAGACGGCCTTAAGTCGGACAACGAAACAAACGCGGCCAAAGGTTACATCTCGGTTGAAAGCGCGACAGTAACCATTACCTCCGGCACCGATGCCATGCAGGCCGTCACGGATATCCTGATCGCATCCGGCACCTTTAACCTGAAATCGGGAGGAGGCAGCAGCAGTTCAATCAGCAGTTTAATTTCGGCCAAAGGGCTCAAAGCCGAAATCAGTATTATCATCGATTATGGCGACTTCATCATCAACTCGGCCGATGACGGGCTTCACTCCGGCGGAAGCCTTGTTATTAACAACGGAAATATAACCATCTCTTCCCGGGACGACGGCATCCATGCCGACGGTGCAATCGTCATCAATGGCGGGAACATTGAGATCACCAAATCATACGAAGGGATTGAGGGACCATCCATTACCGTGAACAGCGGAAACTTAAGCATCGCATCATCAGATGATGGGTTCAACGCGACAAGCGGAAGAGGCGGGGAATCGAACGACGGAAGTTACCTGAATCTTTATGGCGGAAATATCGTGGTAAATGCTTCGGGCGGCGATGGTATTGACAGCAACGGTAATATGCGCATGACTGCCGGGACCGTACTTGTTCACGGGCCGTCGGGCTCAGTAGAGGTTGGTATGGATGTTAACGGCAATATTGATGTAACAGGAGGCACATTGATTATTTCAGGAACAGGTTCGAACATGACGGAGGCTCCCAATACATCAACCTCCCAATATTCCGTCCTGATCTTTTTCACCTCATCGAGAGCGGCGGGGACCCTGTTCCATCTTCAGGATACCAACGGGAATGAAATCGTGACCTTCCAACCAATCCGAAGTTATTCATCGATGGTGGTTTCATCGCCGGCGCTGACAAAAGGCACAAGTTACCAAATCTACACCGGAGGGACCCACACCGGAACAGTTGAAGATGGGTTATACTCGGGCGGAACCTACTCGGGCGGAATATTGTACGGAAGTTTTACGATTTCCGCCACACTCACAAAAGTTGGATCAAGCAGCGGTGGAACAGGAGGACGCTAATCGTTCAGGTTAAACAACAGCTCATGCCCGCAATGCAGGCATGAGCTTAGAAATGTTTACTTCATGCTTTTTCCAACGTGAATTTTCATGATAATTTCATTTATATTTGAGATATTCATGAAAATATACCGGAATTGACCAGAGAAGAGTTCAACTATTTATTTAACACGTATTTCGAAGATGTCAGACGGTACGTGTTTTACAAATCAGGAGATGAGGACGCGGCAACGGATATCGCGCAGGATACATTTTTGCGAATTTGGGAAAAACAAATGGACATCCGGATGAAAACAGCAAAGAGCCCAGGGAAATCGCTTTTAAAATATTAATGTTCTTCATAGCTTGAATAATTATTACTATATTTATCACGGTTTTGGGTTTCGTCAAAAAAATGACTGTTCAAAACGCAGAAAATCGTACTAAACAAAATGTTTTCCAACAATTTTTCTCTACCTTGGAAGATCCCCGCAGAACAAACAAAGGCCATTTTTATTACCCGCTCGACGAGATACTTTTTCTTGTTATTGCTGCTGTGATCAGCGGTGCAGAAGAATGGGTCTCTATCCAGTTGTTTGGCAAGGCGAAGCTGGAGTGGCTCCGGCGTTTTTTTCCCTACAAGCACGGAATACCGTCCCATGATGTTCTCGGGAAGCTTTTCTGCCGGTTGGACCCGGTGCGTTTTAATGAATGTTTCATGGCCTGGGTCAACTCTATTTCTGATCTGACCAAAGGGGAGGTTATTGCATTTGACGGGAAAAGCATTTGCGGTTCAGGCCGGTTGGGTATACCCAAATCAGCAGTGCATGTGGTTTCTGCCTATGCCGCACAAAGCCGTTTATGCCTGGGCCAGGTTGGGGTTGACCAGAAAGAAAATGAAATTGTGGCCATTCCACAGTTGCTTGAACTACTTGCCATCAAAGGGTGCATCGTTACCATTGACGCGATGGGGTGCCAAAAAGAAATTGCCCGCAAGATCATCGGGCAAAAAGCCGACTACATTTTAATGGTGAAAGACAATCAAAAGGAACTCAAAGAACAGGTTGAGAAAATATTCCGTATCCAGAAAGATTGCACCCAGGACCAGACAATTGATGCCGGACATGGAAGAGTTGAAACCAGGACATGCCGTGCCACCGGGAAGCTGGACTTTATGGACGAGAAAGAACAATGGGAGGGGATACGGTCGGTGGTACAAATCAAGAGCGAACGGTATATTAAACAAACAGGGCAAACCAGTGAAGAAACCAGGTATTACATTACCTCCCTGAAACCAGACCCGGCAAAACTAAACCAGGCTATCCGTTCTCATTGGGCAGTAGAAAATAACCTGCACTGGTCTTTGGACGTGGTATTCAACGAGGATAACTTATTAAAAAAGAAGGATTACTCAGCGAGGAACTTTAATATTATTGCCAAAATTGCCCTGGCCTTGCTCGAAAAGGAACCATCACTTAAAGCATCCAAAAAAAAGAAAAGGCTCTTTGCTGCACTGAAAGACGATTACAGAGAAAAAGTACTCAAAGTTTAAAAGCGATTTCCCTGGCAAAGAGCCTGCTGCTGAAAATGGCCAATGATTTGTTTATTACCCGGTATCACAAGCAAAAGCTGACCTTTAATTTTTTCAACACCTACGTTCCAAACGAAAAAAGCCTGAGCCCCGAAGACCAGTTAAACTACAAAGAACTCATCGACAACTATGAAAAGGCGCTGCGAAAAATGCCGGAGAAGCAACGCGTCGTTTTTCTGCTAAACAGGATCGATGAACTGAAATATAAGGAAATTGCCGACCAGCTTGGGCTAAGCGTAAAAGCCGTAGAAAAACGGATGAGTCTGGCGCTTGAATATCTTAAAGAAAAACTAAAAGATAAAATCGGTCATCTGGTCCTTTTCCTTTTTGGATGTTATTTTTTCGTAAATAAAAAACCCCAAAATGGACAACAAGAAGCCACATAGCCATCTGGACGCCGTTGACCGTCACAGTAAAAATTTCCTGGCCGGTGGTTCGTTCAACTGGAAAAGAAGCCAGTCTGATGTTTGGGTGAAACTGGAAAGCTCCCTGGATCGGTTCTCCGCAAAGCGTTTCTTCCTCCAAACGAAGCTGAAACTGGTATCCGTCGCAGCCAGTCTGGTCATCCTGCTCGCGTCGGGCCTGCTCCTGCGTTTCTACAGCAAAACCATTCATTCGCCTGCCGGCTCACACCTGATCGCCGAATTACCCGACGGGTCAACCGTTGAAATGAACGCCGAATCGACACTGAAATATTATCCGTACTGGCACCGGGTCAGCCGAATTCTCGAATTTGAAGGTGAAGGATTTTTCCAGGTCGGGAGCGGGGCAAAGTTCACTGTGGCCTCTTCCTCCGGAAAAACACAGGTGATGGGAACCAGTTTTAATATTCTTTCCAGGGAAGCATACCAGGTAACTTGCTTAACCGGTCGCGTAAAAGTGATTTCAAAAACGAAGAACCAGGTCATTTTACAACCGAACAGTAAAGCCGAAATACAAAAAGACGGAGAAATTATTATCGAAAACGATATTCAAACCTACCCCGAAATTTCGTGGCGAAATCAGGTCTTCATATTTACCGCCACGCCTGTTGGTCAGGTTTTCAGCGAAATTGAACGGCAATACAACATCACGATTTTAACCGATTTAACCGAAATGCCGGTGTATACCGGAAATTTCAAAAAACAACAACATGTAGAAGAAGTCTTAGAATATATCTGTCCGGCATTAGGCTTGAAATACACGAAAAAATCAGTCAATTTGTATGTCGTAACCCGGGATGAGGAATGATCAGAATAATTTTCACAGTGCTCATTTGCTTAAGCCTGATCCGGCCGGGGAACGCTCAAACCCGCTCTGTTTCCATCGACGCCGACAATCAGCCGTTAAATTTGGTATTACTGCAACTTCGCGATACGTACCACCTTCAACTGTCGTACAACGATGCTGAACTCTCGAAGTACAAGGTGACGGTTTCGAAAACATTTCAGGACGGAGAATCTGCCCTGAAATACCTGATCAAAGATTTTCCGCTTAAATTGAAAATATCAGGTGAAGTTCTGATCATCATCCAGGACCGGAAACCTGCAAAAGAAGACAAAAAGAAAGAAACGACAAGCATTTCGGGTCAGGTCGTCGAACACGAAACCTTTGAACCGCTGTCCTTTTCAAACATCATCGTCAACAAACAGCAACTGGTAACTGATGTAACCGGAGCGTTTAACTTTACGGCATCTGCCGACAGTTCGTTCCATATCCGGATCTCGCACCTGGGATACTACGTGTTTGACACGATTCTGCATACAAGCATCAACCGGAAATTTACCCTTATCCCGTCCACGGAGCAATTACCGGAGGTCACCGTTCAAAATAATCTCATCGAAAAAGCAACCTTAATCGGCAACAGCTCCGGAAACATGAAGCTGAACCATACCATTTCGCGTTTTTTACCCGGGCAGGGAGATAACGCTGTTTTTAACCTGTTGCGCTTAATGCCCGGGATACAGGCAGTCGACGAACAAACGCCGGATATCCTGATTTGGGGAAGCTACGAAGGACAAAGTCTGGTAACATTCGATCATTTCACCTTGTTTGGCCTAAAAAATTATCACAATAACATCAGTATTATCAACCCGTTTGTAGTAAAAAACATTGACATTTACAAAGGTGGCTACGAAGCCCGGTATGGGAACCGGATTGGAGGGCTTGTCAACATCACGGGCAAAAACGGGAACCTGCAAAAAACCGGCTTAAGTTTTAACATTAACCCGACAACGATTAACGGAATGGCAGAATTACCGCTATTCGGCAAATCATCGCTGTTGCTGGCCTATCGTCAGACCTACTATAACCTTTACGACCTGGACGATTTCAATATTTTTGCCCCGACCAGGCCGGTAAGAAAGAATGAAGCGGGCAGAGACGACCCGAAAGATCTCAGTCAACGTATCAGCATTTATCCCGATCAGTATGTGTTCCGGGATTTTAACATGAAATATACCTTTCACTTCAACCAGAGCAATCAGTTTTCGTGGAGCTTTTACCGAGGTGGCGACGACTTCACCGTGACCACCAACAGCCGGCTGAATCAACCCTCTCCTCCTGATGAGAGCTTACCTGAAAATCCTTTCGAATTTTATCTTTCCGACCACGAAACCAACAAGCAATTGGGCTTCTCGGCTTTTTACAGTATGACCTGGCCTAACGGGGACATCTCAAAACTCATTTATTCAGAATCTTACTTCTCTAAAAAAATTACCGATTATACCCGGTCAAAGGATCTGAACACCGGAGAATTGTATCACGAGGACATGGTCGGAATAAAAAATGAAGCTGTTGAACATTCAATCCGCACCGATCATATCGTCAATTTCACCAATGGCCATCAACTGGAATTTGGAGGAGGGATAAACACCAATGAAGCATTAATAAAAAATCACAACAATTACCTGGACTCGCTCCTGGTTAACTCGTTAACGAATTACGACAATACTTATGGCTTTGTATTTTTTCAGGACAACCTGAACCTCGGACACCGTTTCTCGCTGAAAAGCGGCCTGCGGATAAATCTCGCCTGCAAAACAAAAAGAGCCTTGGCAGAACCTCGCGTTGACGCATCATACCGCCTGTCAAACGACATCAAGGTGAATGCGGCATGGGGAAGATATTACCAGTTCATGTACAAGATCGGCTATGTTGACCGCGACAAAAACTATACTTACCTGTGGACTACCGGAGACAAGAATGCCCAAACGCTGAATGCCACTCACTGGATCACCGGAATCAACTACCTCAGGAATCATCTTACGATTGACCTTGAAGGATACTATAAAACAGCCAAAAACTTAAACCGGCAGGTACTGGAGCAACGAATCGTTGACGGAAAAATGACGGATGGTTACTATGCCTATTACGGAGACGCCCGGATCTACGGCATTGACGCTTACATAAAAAAAGACTTTGGGGAGAACTCCTGCTGGGCCTCTTATACCATAAGCAAATCAATGGAACGGCTGGCTCCCGATAACAGTCATCTTCCCGCATACCGCCCGGCTCCCCAGGATCAACGGCACGAGTTTAAAGTAGCTGCCATCATCAAAGTTCGAAAGTTGTATTTATCGGCAAATTACATTTATGGCTCAGGCATGGAGATCATAAAAGAAACCTTTAGAAATGATCCGGGACAAACCAGCTACAAACGGGTGGATGGCGCCTTAACCTACCACTTCAACCGGGCCGGGATGTCGGGAGAAATCGGACTTTCCATCCTGAATATTTTTGACCGGAAAAACCTGGTTCAGAATAATTATAAGAATATCAACATCGATGCAGAAATAGGATCGGTAAAAATATATACCGATGCCGTACCTTTTACCCCGGTTTTGTTTCTGAAGTTAGTTTTCTGAAAGATTATTTGACAAAAAACAAAACCAGCGCCTTACGACACTGGTTTCACACTCATTATTGGCATAAAGCCCGGGGATCTCACCCGGGATAGAATCCGGTGTTTGTTTTACCTGGCATTGCTTTGTTCATGTACGCCTTTCACAGCACGGCCGGAGGGGTCGGCATTGTTGCGGAACGACTCGTCCCAGGCAAGCGCTTCGGCGGTACTGCACGCGATTGACGGAACCGAAGGTACACAAGCGGCAGCCTGATCCGACGGGAAATGTTCGCTGAAAATGGAACGGTACAAATACTCTTCTTTCGACATCGGCGTATTGATAGGGAAACGGAAATGGGCGGAAGACATCATTTCATCCGTTACTTTTTCGGTTGCAATCTGTTTCAGGGTATCAATCCAGCCGTAGCCTACCCCGTCGGAGAATTGTTCTTTCTGCCTCCAGGCCACACTTTCAGGCAGCATATCCTCAAAGGCTTTACGGACAACATATTTTTCCATTTTACCGTTGCCGGCCATTTTATCTTTCGGGTTCAGCCTCATGGCCACGTCCATGAACTCTTTATCCAGAAACGGCACACGCCCTTCAACGCCCCAGGCTGCCAACGATTTGTTTGCCCGCAAACAGTCGTACAAGTTCAGTTTATTGAGTTTACGCAGCGTTTCCTTGTGAAACTCTTCGGCATTGGGCGCTTTGTGAAAGTACAGGTACCCGCCAAAAATTTCGTCGGCGCCTTCTCCGGTCAATACCATTTTAATCCCCATCGATTTAATCACACGCGCCAGCATGTACATCGGGGTAGAAGCCCGTATCGTGGTTACATCATAGGTTTCGATGTGATAAATAACGTCGCGGATAGCATCCAGCCCTTCCTGAATGGTATAATGAATTTCATGATGAATGGTTCCGATATGATCGGCAACCTTGCGGGCGGCAATCAGGTCGGGCGAATCTTTCAGGCCGATGACGAACGAGTGGAGCTGTGGCCACCAGGCGTCTTTCTGATCGCCTTCTTCGATACGTTTTGCGGAGAATTTTTTAGCCAATGCCGAGGTGACCGATGAATCCAAGCCACCGGATAACAGTACCCCGTAAGGCACATCCGACATCAACTGACGGTGCACCGCAGCCTCCATCGCCTTTCTCAACCCGTCGATGCTAGTCGTATTATTTTTTACATTTTCATAATCCATCCAGTCGCGGGTCCACCAGCGTTTAATTTCGCCGTCTTTACTGCACAGATAGCTGGCCGGCGGAAATTCCTGTATTTTTGTGCAAACGCCTTCCAGCGCTTTCAACTCCGAGGCCACATAAAAATTGCCAAACTTATCCCAACCCATGTATAGCGGGATAATTCCGATGTGGTCGCGGCCAATCAGGTACGTGTCATTTTCTTCGTCGTACAGGGCAAAGGCAAAAATACCACTGAGTTCATCCAGAAAATCAGCCCCTTTTTCTTTGTACAAGGCCAGGATTACTTCACAATCGGAACCGGTTTGGTACTCGTAGTTGTTTTTTGTTCGTTCGCGTATCTCGCGATGGTTATAAATCTCCCCGTTCACCCCAAGGATCAGTTTTTTATCTTTACTGTACAAGGGCTGGCCGCCCGATTCGGGGTCAACGATAGACAAACGTTCATGAGCAATCACGGCCTTCTCACCACAATAGATACCCGACCAGTCGGGACCGCGATGCCGTATTCGTTTCGATTGTTTCAATACCTGTGGCCTCAATTCCTGGGCATCAACCTTTAAATTAAATACACCTACAATTCCACACATAATGCCAATAATTTTAAATGAGTTCTCAAATCTGCTTCCAGAGTTCAAAAATAATCTTTTTGTTTCTATTTAAAAACTATTATTGACATTTTTCTACTATAATTTAATATATACAGACAAATGATCACATTGTGCCTTAATTTGATTTCTTTTTGAAATATATTTATATTGAAAACACCCTCGCAAAAACCGGACTCAAGAAAAAATTATAACACATTTCCGGGAATACCCCTGTAAAAAATCAGGGGTCGTCTCAAAAATTCATTTAAAATTCAGACTTGGGTTAAAAAAAACTCAAAAGCGGTTGTAAAAACAATACTTATCAATCTTTTACCAAAACAAAGGTTGATTTGGACGTGGTGCCACCCATTCGATCAAAAAAACAACTGACAGTCATACAGAAGTCTGCATCAGAGACCATCATTCCCTCTTAAAGCAACAAAAAAAGCAGCCCATTTGCTGAGCTGCTTCTTCACGTCTATTCAGTATCTTTTCTTACAGGAAGATCAGTTGCGTAATAATGTAAACAGGCAACAAAACAACCAGCGAGAATTTCAGAATATAGCCGAAAAAACCGGGCATATTTATTTTGTTCTCTTCGGCAATGGCTTTCACCATAAAGTTCGGGCCGTTGCCAATATAGGTCATCGCGCCAAAAAACACAGCGCCCAAACTGATGGCTTTCAGCAAGACCTCGGGAATACTGGCTACCAACTTGGTCGCGCCAAACTGATCGACCATACCCAGGGCCAGGTTATGGAAAGACACCGCCGTTGGCGCATTGTCAAGGAAAGCACTTAACGAACCGGTTGCATAATAAAAATGCGTGGGTGTTGTTAATCCAAATGAATGGGCATTTTCTTTCAGGTAAAGCAAGGCCGGCACCATGGTAATAAAAATACCCAGAAAGAGGTAAGCTACTTCGATAATCGGCCCCCAGGTAAATTTATTCTCTTCGTAGCGCATTTTGTTATTGGTAAATATCAATGACAAAACAGCCATGATCACAATAACGCCTTCGCGAAGAAATCCATAATAGTGATTCTCGTGAATCGCGTGGATGTACTGCTCATTCAGAAAGGCAACCGACAATACCACCCCCGCGAGGAACAGAAAGTTCAGGTTTCCGGTTAACCGAATGGGTTCAATGTGCGTACGATCTTCAGACAAAGCTGAAGCCGATTCTTTTTTGTGATAATAACTGTCGAGTATAAAGTAAATAAGCAACAACAACATGTTGGCAAATAACCACGGACCAACCAGGCCAAAAAACCAGGTAAACGGTGCTCCTCTTAAATAAAGCAGAAACAAGGGCGGATCGCCCAGTGGAGTTAACATCCCTCCGGCATTGGCCACAATGGCAATAAAAAACAAAATGGTATGTACTTTAAATTTTCGTTCCGAGTTCGTTTTGATAACCGGCCTGATCAACAACATGGCGGCCCCGGTGGTTCCCATAAATGAGGCAAGCACGGCGCCGATGGCCAGAAAAAGCGTATTAACGGCCGGTTTGGCTTCAATATCCCCCTTGAGGTGAATGCCGCCGGTAATCACAAACAAGGCGCCCAGCAAAATGATGAAAGGAACATAATCGAAAAGGATTTGGTGGATCAACTCGTGATGAAGCCCTCTCAAGATCAACACGATAGCCAAAGGGATTCCCAAAATTAAGGATACCTTCAATTTATTTTTATTTTCCTCCCACCAATGATGGAAAAATAAAGGTCCTATTGCGATAAACAGCAACATAGCCACAAACGGTAAGGATAACCATAAGGGCATACTTTCTACAGTTCCATGGTTCATAAGTCTATTACTAATTAATTTTTGATTTGAGGTCGAAAATAGAAAATATTCGGGAACTAGATCCAATTACCAACCAAAACCGGTCAATGTTAAGTGATGTTGAAGCCTTACACATTGAAACGGAAGTGCATGATGTCTCCGTCCTGAACAATGTAATCTTTCCCTTCGACGGCCATTTTCCCGGCTTCCTTGCAGGCTTGTTCTGACCCCAGGCTGATAAAATCTTCATATTTAATTACTTCGGCCCGGATAAATCCCTTTTCAAAATCAGAGTGGATCACCCCGGCAGCCTGTGGCGCTTTAAATCCTCGTTTATAGGTCCAGGCCCGTACCTCTTTCACCCCGGCCGTAAAATAGGTTTCCAGTTTCAGCAAACGGTAAGCCAGCTTAATCAGTTTGCTCACGCCCGATTCCGTCAGGCCCAGATCGTCAAGAAACATTTGCCGTTCTTCATAGCTTTCCAGCTCGGCAATATCAGCCTCCGTGGCGGCGGCAATGACAAGAAATTCAGCATTTTCGTCTTTTATCGCTTCTTTAACGGCATCCACGTAGGCGTTCCCGCTAAGCACCGATGTTTCGTCAACGTTACAAACGTAAAGAATGGGTTTATTGGTCAGCAACTGCAGGTCTTTGGCCAGTTTCTGATCTGCCTCCTCCAGTTCCACCGTACGGGCCGATTTCCCCTGCAACAAAATTTCTTTGTATGCTGTCAGAATCTTTGCCAGCCTTTTTGCTTCAGGATCGTTCCCGGTTTTCGCTTGTTTTTCCACTTTAACCAGGCGGGCTTCAACGGTTTCCAAATCTTTCAACTGGAGTTCGATATCAATTGTTTCCTTATCGCGTACCGGGTCAATGGTGGTATCCACATGGGTGATGTTGTCGTTATCAAAACAACGCAACACGTGAATGATCGCATCCGTTTCGCGGATATTTCCCAAAAACTTATTTCCCAAACCTTCACCTTTGCTGGCCCCTCGAACCAGGCCGGCAATATCCACAATTTCAACGGTTGTCGGGACAATCCGCTCCGGGTGCACCAGCCCGGCCAACTTATTCAACCGTTCGTCAGGAACGGTGATTACGCCAATATTGGGTTCAATGGTACAAAACGGAAAATTGGCAGACTGCGCCTTGGCATTCGACAAACAATTAAACAGCGTTGACTTTCCTACGTTCGGAAGCCCCACAATACCACACTTTAAAGCCATTCTATCTACTTCTAAAAATTGAGCTGCAAAGTTAAACCTTTTTCCCTATTTTTGAACAGATACAAAATGACGCCAAAGGTTATTACGAAAACGGATTTTCACGTGAAACTGTTAAATTTTATTAACCCGTTAAACTTCGTCCTGTATTTTTAATCTCTTTATACAAACCAGCGTAAGGGCACATGATCAGCGATCAGGAATTAATAAATAAATTAAAAGATGAAAGCGCCCGGCAGGATGCTTTCCGCCTGCTGGTAAAAAATTACAAAGAACGGCTGTACTGGCATATCCGGAAAATTGTGCTCGACCACGATGATGCCGACGATATTCTACAGAACACCTTTGTAAAAGTTTGGCGAAATATCGATTCGTTCCGCGCCGAATCTGGTCTGTACACCTGGCTTTACCGGATCGCTACCAATGAATCGCTGAGCTTCCTGAACCAAAAAAAGAAAAAAACGTTTGGAGGAACAGAGGACGAACTGAACGACTATTTACTTGAAAACATCCAAACCGATCCCTATTTCAGCGGCGACGATATACAACGTAAATTGCAGGAAGCCATTGCACGGCTGCCGCAAAAACAACGGCTGGTTTTTAACATGCGTTATTACGACGATATGAAATACCAGGACATGGAAAAGATCCTGGATACCTCTGCCGGAGCCTTAAAAGCATCATACCATCATGCCGTAAAAAAAATCGAAGATTATTTTAACTCCCTGGAATGACAGATGCGACCAAAAGACATTAAACCTTTTATCATTAAATTAGTCAAAAGGACGAAATGAAAGAATTTGACAACATATGGAATCATCACCCGGAACTCCCAAAAGATAATCCTTTTGAAGTTCCTGAAGGTTATTTTGAAACGCTGGAAGACCGGATTCAGGCAAAAATCGTGGCCGAAACAAGCATGCTAACCGGAAAACAAAAAGTTATTCAGCTGGTTAAACCGATTTTAGGGCTTGCTGCCAGTTTTGCGCTTGTTTTCCTGCTGGTCAGTTACCCGATCAGCAAGTTTATGCCTTGGTACACCGCACAGCAAGAAGTCGGGCAATTTGATGAATTTCAGATGGAAGAAGAATATTTTACCTCCGCCTCGTTCACCGATGGATACGCGTTTCTTCAGGTCCTGAATAATTCTGAAAATAATCATGAATTTGAAACGACTGAAATCATTACCTTTCTTTCAACCGAGCTAAACGACTATGAAATATTCGCCGAAATCATTAATTGACACGAACATGAAAAAGCTTATCATCTTATCCGGACTTCTCCTCTTCTGCGTTGTTTCTTTTGCGCAACACAGGGGGATGCAGGGCGATTTTGAAAAGTTCAAATCTCAAAAAATCTCGTTCATGACAGAAAAAATGGAACTTAGCCCGGAGGAAGCTCAAAAATTCTGGCCCATCTACAATGAGTTTGAAGAAAAGCGGATGACGATTTTCAAAACGCGCAAGGAACTCGAAGACAAGGTGAATGATAATTATACCAAATTCAGTGAAAACGAATTTAAAAAGCTCAGTTACGAAATCGTGGACCTGCACGTGAAAGAGGCCGGGCTGCTCAAAGAATATCACGAAAAGTTCCTTCGTGTGCTGCCGGCCAAAAAAGTAGTCGTCATTGGACAACTGGAAAATGAATTCCGCTTTAAAATGATCCGGGAATTCCGCCAGCGCGAACGCGAAAACGAAAACAAAAAGTAAAAATTGTCTGTCCCCACTGTAAATAATTGGTAATCGTGGTCAGTGAATTCGGTAATCAGTGTTCAGAACTTGAGGATTGGAGCTTGTTCTCTGCGAACTTTGCGCTTCCCTGCGTTCTCTGCATTAAAAAGTGACTGAGCACCTGAGTGCTAAAGTAAAAGGCGACTTGCCACCGTTCTCCATTCTCCCTTCTCCCGTCTCCGTTAATTGGTCATTGAACATGGGGTTTGGAACTTGAAACTTGGAACTAAAAAACACCTGAGTAAAACCACGTCTGAACGCTGGTACTGAATACTGATCACTGATCACTGATAAACTTTCCCTCTTCCAAAAACCGGGTGGTATCATTAATTCCTTCATACATTAAACGGTCTTCTTTCACGAAAGGAACTTCCTCTCGGTACAGGCCGATAAACTCTTCCAAATAAGGAGAGCTTTTTAAGGGCCGCCTGAAATCCAGCGCCTGTGCGGCATTAAATAGTTCTATTGCCAACACTTTCAAAATATTATCAGCCACCTTCAGCGCCTTAGTGGCCGCATTGCCCCCCATGCTCACGTGATCTTCCTGCTCGTTTGACGAAGGAATTGAATCGACCGACGCAGGCGTGCAAAGTTGTTTATTCTGGCTCACAATCGATGCCGCGGCATATTGGGGAATCATAAACCCGGAATTCAGCCCGGGGTTGGCCACTAAAAACACAGGCAAGCCACGTTCGCCCGCGATTAGCCTGTAAGTCCGGCGTTCAGAAATGCTCCCCAACTCCGACAAAGCAATTGCCAGAAAGTCGAGAGCCAGCGCAAGGGGCTCGCCATGAAAGTTACCACCCGAGATAATCAGGTCGTCATCCGGAAAAACAGTCGGATTGTCGGTAACCGAATTGATTTCCACCTCAACCACCCCTGCCACGTAATTAACAGCATCTTTTACAGCCCCGTGTACCTGCGGAATGCAGCGAAATGAATAGGGGTCCTGAACATGTTGCTTTTCGCGGCCGATCAATTCACTTCCTTTCAATAATTCCCTGAAATTGCGGGCTGTTTCAATTTGCCCGGTATGCGGGCGGATTTCGTGTACCCGGGCCATAAAAGGTTCCAACAAACCGTCAAAACTGTCGAGCGAAACAGCGCCAATCACATCGGCATACTTCACCAGTTTAAAGCTTTTAAGAAGTGTATGAACGGCATAAGCGCTCATAAACTGGGTTCCGTTCAACAAAGCCAGACCTTCTTTGGCTTCGAGTTTGACCGGCTCCCAGCCCATTTTTTTCAGGGCTTCGGCCGAGCTGATTTTTCCTCCCTGGTAATTTACTGTCCCCAACCCCAGCAGGGGTAAAAACAACATGGCCAGGGGAGCCAGGTCGCCGCTGGCGCCAAGCGATCCCTGCTCGAATACCCGGGGCAGCATATCCTCGTTAAATAAATCGATGATGCGCTGCACCGTGATTA
This sequence comes from Gaoshiqia hydrogeniformans, assembly GCF_049347105.1. Classification (GTDB taxonomy): domain Bacteria; phylum Bacteroidota; class Bacteroidia; order Bacteroidales; family Prolixibacteraceae; genus Gaoshiqia; species Gaoshiqia hydrogeniformans. The sequence goes on along the minus strand of NZ_CP186334.1, from coordinate 3,431,689 downwards.
ATTGAACCGCGGAATTTCCTTTGGCCAGCGCGTGCGCTTTTAACAGCAACATCAGCCGAACCACATCGGCAGGAACTTCATTCCCCACATTGCAGGCATGCGAAACCAACAGGTTCTCCTGCAATTTGCTCAGGTCGGATTTCGATATTTTCCGGTCGCACAGAGCCCCGAAACCGGTATTGATCCCGTAAATCGGATCTTCGCTTTGGGCCAGTTTCTGATCTAAAAAGGTTTTTGATTTTTGAATAAGCCGGATTGATTCATCTGAAAGAACCAGCTTTTTACCTCGCTCCAATATATTCTCAATGATTTCCCAACTCAATGGACTGGGACTAATCCGATGTATTTCAGGATTCATTTATTCTATTTTTAGCTAAAGTTGAACTATTCATGAATAAAAATCAATGGGGTTTTGTCACCACTTTTACGACTGCCGCTTCAAAACCAAAGGCAAACCACTGAAATTCCCTTTTGCCGGGCTGGATTTATCATTAAATTTGTTCTTTTCGCTTACATTCGATTTATGAAGAAATCAACAAGAATACACTATCTGCAGCATGTTGCGTTCGAAGGATTAGGCTGCATCGACGAATGGGTCAGAAACAAGGGACATCGGCTGACAGCCACCCGTTTTTACCTGGGTGAAAGTCTGCCCGATCCCGACAGTTTTGACTGGCTGATTGTGATGGGCGGCCCGATGGGGATTTACGACGAGGCTTTTTTTCCCTGGCTAACTGCCGAGAAACAATTTCTGAAAAAAGCGCTGGCTGACGGGAAAGTGATTCTCGGAATTTGTCTTGGCGCCCAGTTGCTGGCTGACGCCCTGGGTGTTCAGGTGATTTCGGGAAATGAAAAGGAAATCGGCTGGTTCCCGGTGAAAAAAACGCCGGAAGCTTCGAAAGCACCCCTGTTATCTGCCATGCCCGACGAACTGACTGTTTTTCACTGGCATGGTGATCAGTTTCAAATTCCGCCGGGGGCAACCAGGCTTGCAGAAAGCAAGGCCTGTGCCAATCAGTTGTTTTTATATGGCGACCGTGTTGCCGGCCTGCAATTTCATTTCGAAGCCACTCCCGAAAGCATTGAAGCCATGCTCGAACATGCCGGCGACGAGTTGAAGGAAGCCGGGCCGTTCATCCAAACAAAAGAAAATATCAGGGCGGGTTACTCTCACTGCCCAGCCAACAACAAAATCATGTTCTCGATTCTGGATCGGCTAAATTATGCCGGATGAACTCCCGACATGAGACTTATACACGCCAAAAGCCGGGCGAAAAAGCCCAAACGGATATTATACCGCCGAATAACAAACAACAGCTTTCGCTTTTTCAATGGCAGCCTCAATTCCGGCAACATCTTTACCACCGGCTGTTGCATAAAACGCTTGACCGCCGCCGCCGCCTTTCATTTCTTTGGCAGCTTCACGGACAATCTGGCCGGCATTTAAGCCTTTATCTTTTACCAGGTTATCCGAGATCATAATGCTCAGGCTTGGTTTTCCGTCGATTTCAGCGCCAAGAACCAGGAAGAGGTTATCAATTTCGCCTTTCAGTTGAAACGATAAATCTTTTACCGATTGGGCCGAATCGAGCGCCACTTTTTCAGCGATCACATTGATCCCGTTGACCGACTGAATTTTTTTCTTCAATTCGTCTTTAATCCCGGCTGCAGCCTGCTTTTCATAGGTATCAATGATCTTTTGCAAGCGGCTGTTTTCGGACATCAGGTCTTCAACCGATTTTTTCAGATCCTTGGTGTTACTAAACAAGGCGCGCACCTCATTTAGTTCTTCCATGTTTCGGTTGAGCCAGGCCTCCGCCTTGTCGGCAGTAATGGCCTCAATGCGGCGTACGCCTGCCGAAACGGCGCTTTCGGAAGTAATAATAAAGTGACCGATCTGCCCGGTTGCCGGAACGTGTGTTCCACCGCAAAGTTCAACTGAATCGCCAAATTTGACTACGCGGACTGTATCGCCGTATTTCTCGCCAAACAAAGCGATGGCGCCCATTTCCCGGGCTTCGGCAAAGGGAATGTCATTTTTCACTTCCTGTGAAAAATTCCGGCGGATCAACTCATTCACCCGGGTTTGTATTCTGTCCAGCTCTTCTTTGCTCACCTTGTGAAAATGTGAAAAGTCAAAACGCAAATGATCGGCCGTCACCAGCGATCCTTTTTGTTCGACGTGTGTTCCCAGAATTTCGCGCAAGGCCTGGTCGAGCAGGTGCGTAGCCGTATGATTATTGGCAGTAAGCATCCGTTTCCGGCTGTTTACCAAGGCTTTAAACTGCACCGACGGGTCGGCAGGCAGTTCTTTGGCGATATGGACAATCAGGTTATTTTCTTTTTGCGTATCCAGAATCATTGTTTTTGTGCCCTGAGCCTCAATGTAGCCGGTATCGCCCACCTGTCCGCCCGACTCGCCGTAAAAAGGAGTCTGGTCGAACACGAGGTGGTACAATTCTTTATCTTTTTGTTTTACTTTCCTGTAACGGGCAATGCGAATATCGGCTTCGAGGCTGGTATATCCTGTAAATTTGACCTCTTCGGTTTTTTTCAACTCCACCCAGTCACCTGTTTCCTGTGCAGCGGCATGGCGCGAACGGTTTTTCTGTTTTTCCATTTCCTGGTCAAACTCATCCCGATTCACAGTAAGGCCGTTTTCGCGCAGAATAAGTTCGGTCAGGTCAAGCGGAAAACCAAATGTGTCGTACAATTCAAAAGCATTCTTTCCCGAAACCTCCGTTTTACCGGCTGCTTTCACCGAAGCCATTTCATCGTCGAGCAACCGGATGCCTGTTTCGAGGGTACGCAGGAAACTCTCCTCTTCTTCTTTGATCACGTTTTCGATCAATCGTTGTTGCGCTTTCAGTTCGGGGAAGGCACCGCCCATATTATTTTTCAACACTTCGGCCAGTTTGAATATGAAAGGCTCGCGGAACCCGAGGAAGGTATATCCGTACCTTACAGCCCGGCGCAGGATCCGGCGAATAACGTAACCGGCCTTATTATTTGACGGCAGCTGACCGTCGGCAATGGCAAAAGCAATCGCGCGAAGGTGGTCGGCAATCACGCGCATGGCAATATCGTCTTTCCCGTTTTGCCCGTAATGTTTCCCGCACAACTTGGCTATTTCAGCAATAACCGGTTGAAACACATCCGTATCGTAGTTCGATTTTTTACCCTGCAACACCATGCACAGGCGTTCGAAGCCCATACCGGTATCGACATGCTTTGCCGGCAACTCTTCCAGGCTGCTGTCTGTTTTCCGGTTAAACTGGATGAATACGAGGTTCCAGATCTCGATGACCAGCGGATTGTCTTTATTGACCAGATCACGTCCGGGAATTTTAGCCCGTTCGTCATCATCGCGCAAATCAACATGGATTTCGGAGCAGGGACCGCAGGGCCCGGTATCGCCCATTTCCCAAAAATTATCTTTTTTATTGCCCAGCAATACACGATCGGCCGGAAGATGTTTCAGCCACAGTTGCTGCGCTTCTCCATCCAGTTCAAGCTGATCATCCTTACTTCCTTCAAAAACGGTGGCGTACATCCGGTCGGCCGGGATTCCCATCCGTTCATGCAGAAACTCCCAGGCCCAGTCAATCGCCTCCGTTTTAAAATAATCGCCAAACGACCAGTTTCCAAGCATTTCGAACATCGTGTGGTGATAAGTATCGTGCCCTACTTCTTCCAAATCATTGTGTTTGCCCGATACACGCAGGCATTTTTGGGTGTCGGCTATGCGGACTGATTTTGCCGGTTGGTTACCTAAAAAAATATCTTTAAACTGATTCATTCCCGCGTTGGTAAACATCAGGGTCGGGTCATTTTTTACCACCATGGGAGCCGAATCAACGATTGTATGCTGTTTAGAAATAAAAAAATCCAGAAAGGCTTTCCTGATCTCTTTGGAATTCATCTCCATCGTCTCTGCTAAATTTTAAAAATTGTTAAAATGAATTAATTACCGATTTTTCAGACTTGTTAACCGGATTATTCAATTATTTTTGTCATCATGCTAACATGCCCGATTTTAAAGTCTTGCAAAGTTAGATTAATTACTTAAATTTGTTACATCTGAAAAAAAGAAATTGGTTTTATATGGCAAAAACAAAGTACAAATTCAATCCCGAAACGCTCAGTTACACCAAGGTTGAATATAACTTTAAAGCTAAATTTTCCCGTCTGCTGCTTCTTTTTTCTGCCAGCCTGATCATGAGTATTTTTATGACAGCTGTATTTCTTCAGCTTTATGAAACGCCGAAAACGCGTAGCCTGAAGCGTGAAAATCAACGTATGTTGACGCAGTATGAACTGATGTACAAAAATCTGGAGAATGTCGAAAAGGTCCTTACCGACCTGCAGCAACGCGACGACAATTTGTACCGCGTTATTTTTGAAGCCGACCCGATTCCGAATTCAATCCGCAAGGCCGGTTTTGGCGGGATAAACAAGTATGCCCGGCTTGAAAGCATGGACAACTCAGAACTGGTAATCAATACGGCCCGGAAGTTGGATATTATTTCCAAACAAGCCTATGTCCAGTCAAAATCATATGAAGAAGTGATGACCCTGGCCCTGGCCAAAGAACAGATGCTGGCCAGTATTCCTGCCATTATGCCTGTTGCCAATCAGGACCTGAAACGCACCGCTTCCGGTTGGGGATTTCGCGTTCATCCTATATATAAAATCAGCCGTTTCCATTACGGGATGGATTTTACCGCACCTGTCGGCACCGAAATTTATTCGACCGGAGACGGTATTGTCAAAGATGTTCAAACATCCAGGACCGGCTACGGACGCTGGATTGTAATCGACCACGGATTCGGCTACGAAACACTCTACGGACACCTGAACGATTTCAATGTAAAAGTGGGACAATCGGTTAAACGTGGCAGCGTAATCGGTTATGTAGGCAACAGCGGAACCTCGTCGGGCCCCCACCTGCATTACGAAGTGCATAAAAACGGCAAACCGGTTAATCCTCAACATTTTTACTTTAAAGACCTGAGTGCGGAAGAATACGAGACCATGATCGCTTTGTCGTCCAACATGGGCCAATCTTACGACTAATCCATCGGTTGTGCCTTACAAGAAGCCGGTCATAGAAAAGGTATACTACACCATTGGTGAAGTTGCCGACATGTTTCAACTCAACACTTCCCATATTCGTTTTTGGGAAAAAGAGTTCGATGTGCTGAAACCGCACAAAAACAAAAAAGGCAACAGGTTGTTTACCAAGGATGATATTGAACAGCTTAAATTGATTTATCATTTGGTGAAAGAACGCGGACTGACACTGAAAGGCGCCAAACAAAAATTGAAAGACAACAAAGACGACACAGTCGGGAATCATGATCTGGTTGACCGTTTGCAACAAATCCGCCAAATGCTCATTGATATTAAAGAAGAAATGGATTAGGGTGAATTCCGGGGATAAACACTTCGTCGTTGGTTTTGCCTTATTTGATAAATGGCCTGTTATTCTCCGAATCATCCTTGTGTTTTAACATCCTAACCTGTTCTGTAAGAAATGATAATCAGCGAAGTAACAAATTATCTTGAATCAATAGCCCCCCTTGCTTACCAGGAATCCTATGATAATGCCGGGCTGTTGGTCGGTCATCCCTCGGATGAAGTTGACAGGGCACTGATAACCCTGGATGTAACCGAAGCGGTAATCGATGAAGCCGTTACGACAGGAGCAGGACTCATCATCGCCCATCATCCCCTGATTTTTAACGGCATCAAAAAGCTGAACGGCTTTTCGGACACCGAGCGCTGCATCATTAAAGCAATAAAAAACAACATTGCCGTTTATGCCGCACATACCAACCTCGACAGCGTTACGGGCGGGGTAAACAGTAAGATTTGCGAGAAACTGGGACTCGTTAACTGCCATATGCTTTCCCCTGTAAAAGGACAGCTAAAAAAGCTGGTCACCTTCGTTCCTAAAGGGCACCTGGACCAGGTACAACAAGCCGTTTTTAACGCGGGCGCCGGACATATCGGGAATTACGATTCATGCGGTTATTCGCTCGACGGAACAGGCAGTTTCAGAGGAAATGAAAACAGCAAACCCTATGTCGGATCAAAAGGTCAGGTTCACCACGAAGCTGAAACCCGTTTTGAAACGATTTTCCCATCCCCCATTCAGGCAAAAGTGATCGAGTCCCTGTTAAAAGCCCATCCTTATGAGGAAGTGGCTTACGATATCTATTCGCTCGACAACGATTTCCCGCTGGCAGGGATCGGTATGATCGGCGAACTCGAACAACCGATGCACGAAACCGAATTCCTCCGTCAGGCAAAGAATATATTCCATGCCGAAGCCATCAGGCATAGCCCGCTGCTGAACAAGCCGGTACAAAAAATAGCTGTTTGCGGAGGTTCCGGAAGTTTCCTGATCCGGCAAGCCATCAGCGCCGGCGCCGAGGTATTCATGACCAGCGACCTGAAATACCATCAATTTTTCGAAGCAGAAACAAAAATACTTTTGGCCGACATCGGACATTTTGAGAGTGAACAATTTACCGGAGAAGTTTTTTATGAGTTACTTACAAAAAAATTCCCTACATTTGCACTCCGTTTATCGGCTGTTAAAACCAATCCGATTAACTACTTGATTTGAAACAGATAATAACAGCATTCAAATATGAATACACAGTATCGCGAAGAAGACAAAACCGTGCCAATTAGTGAGAAACTAAAAGCGCTTTACGAATTACAGAGTGTTGCGTCGGAAATCGACAAAATTAAAACCCTTCGGGGTGAACTTCCCTTGGAAGTACAGGACCTGGAAGATGATATCACCGGTTTGAAAACCAGGATTTCGAACTTTGAAGATGATGTAAAAAGCATGGAAACATCCATTGTTAACCGGAAATCTGCCATTAAAGAATCTGAAGTTCTGATTGCCAAATACACCGAACAGCAAAACAATGTTCGCAATAACCGTGAATACGATTCTCTGAATAAAGAAATTGAATTCCAGAAACTGGAAATTGAACTTTCTGAAAAAAGAATCCGCGAATTCACGGCCGAACTCCACACCAAAAAAGAAGCGATCGACTCGTCAAAAATACAACTGGGCGAACGCGAAGAGGATTTGGACCGTAAGAAAAAAGAGCTGGACGAAATTACCGCTGAAACAAAAATTGAAGAAGAAAAGCTGAAAAGCAAAGCGGAAAAAATTGAAGACATGATTGAAACCCGCTTATTAACTGCGTTTAAGCGTATCCGCAAAAATGCCCGTAACGGCTTGGCTGTGGTTACCGTACAACGTGATGCCTGCGGTGGTTGTTTCAATAAAATCCCGCCTCAGCGTCAAATGGATATCGCCAACCGGAAAAAAATTATCGTTTGCGAGTACTGCGGACGCATCCTGGTTGATAAAGATATTATGGAAGTGGAAGTGGGCGCCGAAGACTAAATATGACAACAAGATAATTGAAAGGCCATCTGAAAAAGATGGCTTTTTTGTTTGCGCTAAGACCTTAAAAAGTTAATTTTGGCCGATGAAAAAACGGTCTGTAGCTCAGTTGGTAGAGCAGCTGACTCTTAATCAGCGGGCCCAGGGTTCGAATCCCTGCAGACCGACCTAATAAACAGAGAGTTACAAAGTTTTATCTTTGTGGCTCTTTTTTTATGGTATTCTCAATAACCAAATCCGTCCTGAATCGTAACAGTAAAAGCTTTCCAGGTGAACGAGGACTCCTGCACAAATAACGCAAAAGACCGGAAATTTATAAAGTTTCCGGTCTTTTATGAAACGTAAAACAAGAAATAAAAAACGATAAAATGAAAGCTATGAAACAAACCTTGCCGTTCAAACGATTCGCCATTTTTATGGCCCTGTTGATCATCGCGGGCTGCGCCACAATTTCAGCATTCGATCAGTATGCCTACACGCAAACCACATCGGCAAAAGTTGATGCATTAAATGTCATGGAATTAGCGACAGAAGCATACGAGCCCCATAAACCCGCCGTGAAGGAACTTGAAACTAAACTTCAGAAAATCTATGAGTACGAGAAAAACCGGCCAAAAAATGAAATCAGTACCCGGATGTGGGATAAACTTCTCGATAAAGAGGGCCACCTGCTGGGAGGTTTCCTTGTCCGCTGGAAAGAAGAAAATATGCTAAATCCGGTTTTTGTAAACGAAATGAAGACGATCGTGGATCAGGCATTCGATCAAATAGCCGGTCTGGAAAGTAAAAAGATCAAAAAATCACAACTATCAAACTAAAACAGGACAGAAATGGATTTTCAAACATTATTCGACAGCCTGAAAAACGAAGTGATCAAGCTAGCTTCATCAAGTCTGAAGAGCTATAAAAAAGAAGCTCAAAGCGATGCTTTACGCGTTGCAGAAGAACTAAAAGAAGACCTGAAAGCATGGACCATACAACTGGCGACCGGTGAGATGGCAGCAAAAGACTTTGAATTTTTAATTCTGGCAAAGAAAGAACTGATTGAAATGACGGCACTAAAACAGAAAGGCTTGGCTAAAATCAAAATTGATGAGTTCAAAACCGGGCTGTTAAACTGCATCATCAGTACCGTAACCGGTTTAATCTGAACTGAAGACCGTAGCGATACCATCTTTGTGAAAGGATTGAAATAGATTTTAAATATTCGGGGAAGAATATTAAGATATAAGCGAAGCCAGGCTCATTTGTCACCTGGCTTCCCAATCATATTTTAAGGTCGGTTACCAACTGCCGCCGGCTCCGCCGCCACCGAAGCCTCCGCCGCCGAAACCGCCAAAGCCGCCGCCGCCAAAACTACCGCTGCCGCCTGAAAAATTGCTCCATCCACCGCTGCGATGCCCGGATCCCATCAGACCGCCCATAATCAGCCAAAGCGGCAAACTACTGCGACCTGTGTTATAATACCTTCTTTTCCCTCTTAAAATGGGGATGATAACAAAGAAAATCAGAAAAATCAGGATGAAAAACGGGAAACCGCTGCCGCCGGCAGCAACTTTGTCCTGGTACTCCTGTGCCGAGAACTCGCCGGAGGCCAGAGCCATAATGACCTGCACCCCGTTGGAAAGCCCGCCGTAAACATCCCCCGCCTTGAAGCGTGGAATCATTTCATGATTGACAATATCGCGATTGGCTACCGCGTCGGGAATAACACCCTCCAGCCCGTAACCCACAGCCACAAATACTTGTCCGTTTTCTTCAGCCGTCTTGGGTTTGAACAGCACAATCACGCCATTGTCTTTATCTTTCTGGCCTACTCCCCACTCTTCGCCCAGGCGAAAAGCATAGTCAGATGCGGCATAACCATTGAGTGTCGGCACCGTAACAACAACAATCTGGGTTGAAGTTTGCCGGGCAAAAGAAACCAGTTGATTCTCCATCTGAAGCGCCTGTCCCTCCGTCAGCACCTGCGCCAAATCATTAACCAATCTGGGCGGATTGGGCCGGCCGGGTATATCCTGGGCAGAAATCCCCAGGGATAATAACAAGGCGATAACAACGAATAATTTTTTGATCATTCTGCTTATTTTTCTCCAAACGAAATATCGTCCGGAAGTTCATTGACATCATCATCCTGATACGGGAAATGCGCCCTGAGCTGTTCTCCGGCCATTCTAATCCCTTCAGCCAGTCCATCAGCCATCCGGCCTTCTTTAAATTTCGCCAGCATGTGCTCTTTGATCTCTTCCCAGAAATCGTCCGGCACTTTTGCATTAATCCCGGCATCACCCAATATGGCAAACTTATGGTCGTATACGGCCATGTAAAACAAGACCCCGTTTCTCAAAGCCGTTTTGTGCATGTTCAACTTCTCAAACCAATACGCCGCACAGTCAAGCACATCTTCCTTACATCTTCCTTCGATATGTACACGCACTTCGCCGGAAGTATCCAACTCAGCTGCCCTCACGGCATCGGTTATCCGCTTTTTCTCTTCGTCACTAAAAAAATTTGATACAGGCATAGTCATTCTTTTTATTCGAAGCTCACCTGAGGCGCTTTTTCAGCTCCCTGATCAGCTTCAAAATAGGCTTTCTTTTCAAAACCAAACAGGTTGGCATAAAGGTTCTTCGGGAATGTCCGGATATAGGTATTAAACGAACGGGCGCTTTCATTGAATTTCCGGCGCTCAACAGTTATCCGGTTTTCAGTTCCTTCGAGTTGCGCCTGCAAATCCAGAAAGTTCTGGTTTGCCTTCAAATCGGGGTAACGTTCCACCACCACCATCAGGCGGCTCAGCGCCGAAGATAAACCGGATTGTGCCTCCTGAAACTGTTGAAGTTGCTGCATGTTCATATTTTCCGGGTTCACGTTCACCGATGTTGCTTTGGCGCGGGCTTCAATCACAGCCTGCAAGGTTTCCTGTTCGTGTGCGGCATAACCTTTTACGGTACTAACCAGGTTTGGAATGAGATCGGCCCGGCGCTGATACACATTTTCGACCTGCGCCCAACTGGCTGAAACGCCTTCATCCATCGTAACCATTGTATTATAGGTGCCCTTAACTGACGAATAAATCAATAAAACGACAATAACGACACCGGCTAAAATGATCCAACTTTTTTTCATTTCTTTTATTCTTTTTATCAATGATTTTTACTGGTTCGGCAAATGTTGCAAAACTACCCTAAAGTTACTTCATTTTTTCGGGGAATGTCGCAAATTTACCGTTAGACAAACGTCTTCAAAAGATGAACCAAAAACACCTCCTGTCATGACACGTGAAGAATTTCAAACACACATCCAAACCGGCATACCCGACATGTTGCCCGGAACTAACCCATACGTAGCGGATTTGAACCACGCCCCCAGACGGAAAGATATTTTATTGACTGAAGAAAAAAAGCAAGCATTGAAAAATGCCTTACGCTATTTTCCGGAAGAGCAGCATGTCATTTTGGCACCGGAATTTTTAGATGAGTTAAAACGATACGGCCGGATCTACATGTACCGTTTTCGTCCGGCATACGAAATGAAAGCGCGACGGCTTACCGATTATCCGCACCGATCCATACAAGCTGCAAGCATCATGATGATGATTCAGAACAACCTGGATTTAGCCGTTGCCCAACACCCGCACGAGCTGATCACCTATGGAGGAAACGGGGCGGTTTTTCAAAACTGGGCACAATACCTGCTTTGCATGAAATATTTATCGGAAATGACCGATGATCAGACCCTGGTTTTATATTCCGGTCACCCGATGGGCCTGTTCCCTTCTCATCCTGACGCGCCGCGCGTGGTAGTTACCAACGGGATGGTCGTCTTCAACTATTCCGGACGTGACGATTACGAGCGAATGAATGCCCTGGGAGTCAGCCAATACGGACAAATGACTGCCGGCTCATTTATGTATATCGGCCCACAAGGGATTGTACACGGAACCACCATCACCGTGATGAACGCCGCCCGCATGCAGGGAGCAGCAGAGATGGCAGGTAAAGTATTTGTGTCGTCAGGACTTGGCGGCATGTCGGGAGCCCAGCCCAAAGCCGCAAAAATTGCCGGCATGATTGGCGTGGTTGCCGAAATCAATCCCAAGGCAGTCCGTATCAGGCAAGAGCAAGGTTGGGTTGATGAGGTGTTCACCGGGCTTGATTCGCTGATCGGGCGTATCCGTCGGGCGCAGAGAAACAAAGAAGCCGTTTCGTTGGCTTACCAGGGCAACGTAGTCGACTTATGGGAAAAATTCGCGAATGAAAAGCTACTCGTTGATTTAGGCTCCGATCAAACCTCGTTGCACAACCCCTTTGCCGGCGGATATTATCCTGCCGGATGGAGTCTGGACGAATCCAATAAGCTGATGAGCGAAGATCCGGAACAATTTGAAGAAGAAGTTTACAAAAGTTTGCGGCGCCACGTGGCTGCCATTGATCGAATGACTGCCTTGGGCATGTATTTCTGGGATTACGGAAATGCCTTTCTGCTGGAAGCCGGACGCGCCGGAGCGGATGTATTCAACTCAAACGGAAAATTTAAATATCCTTCTTACGTGCAGGATATCATGGGACCATTGTTTTTCGATTATGGTTTTGGGCCTTTCCGTTGGGTCTGTACATCCGGTGATCCGAAAGACCTGGCAAAAACCGACCGGCTTGCCGCTACGGTGTTGAAAGAAATCAGGCAAACCGCCCCTTCGGAAATTCAAAGCCAGTTAAATGATAACATTCACTGGATTGAAGAGGCCGAAAAGAATCGGTTGGTTGTCGGGTCGCAAGCCCGTATTTTATATGCCGATGCTGAAGGACGAATAAAGATAGCCCTGGCATTTAACGAGGCCATTAAAAAAGGGGAAATTTCGGCGCCAATCGTGTTGGGCCGCGACCATCACGATGTTTCGGGGACCGACTCGCCCTTCCGGGAAACATCAAACATCTTCGACGGATCAGCTTTCACGGCCGACATGGCCATCCAGAATGTCATCGGAGGTTCGTTTCGCGGAGCCACCTGGGTGTCTATTCATAACGGAGGCGGAGTTGGCTGGGGTGAAGCCATTAACGGAGGCTTCGGACTCACTATTGACGGCAGCGCCGACGCAGGGCGCCGGATCGCACAACTGCTACATTGGGATGTAAACAACGGAATTGCCCGACGGAATTGGGCCGGTAACCCGGCAGCGACATTCGCCATTAAACGGGCCATGAATGAAAACAGGAAGCTCGTCGTAACCCTGCCCCATCAGGCAAATCAAGACCTGATCGACAGCCTGTTTTAATCAAATGGTGTCGGTATATTTTTTCAGGGTGAAGGTGAAGGTGCTGCCTTTTCCTGGTTTTGACTGAACATCAATGGTTCCGCCGTTAATTTCGACAAACTCTTTACACAGCAACAAACCCAGTCCCGAGCCCTTTTCATGATTCGTCCCATAGGTTGAAATGTGATTGTCGGGTGCGAATAAACGGGGAAGATTTTTTGCAGAAATCCCGATGCCGTTATCGATCACCGCTATTTCAATAAAGTCTCCCGCTTCTTTAGCTTTAACCGTGATCCCGCCGCCTTCTTCCGTAAACTTCACGGCATTGGAAATCAAATTACGTAAAATCAGGTTGACCATATTATAATCGGCAAAAGCCGCAATCCCGGCCTCCATTTCGGTTTTAAGCTTTATCCCTTTGCTTTCGGAGAACCTGAAGTTCAGCAGAATATTGCTTTCAATCAATTCTGCCAGTTCCAAACGTTCGGGCCGGTAATTTATGCTGTTTTTCTGGCTTTTGGCCCACGACAACAGGTTATCCAGCAAAAAATAAGTACTTTCAGCCTCATCCCGCAGCTCATGAATAATTTGCTGCCGTAAATCATCGGTAAACATTTCCGGAAAATCGGCCAATTGCCCCACCACATCTTTAAAGGCCCCGATCGGGTTTCTCAGGTCGTGCCCGATAATCGACAGAAATTTGTCTTTCGTCTCGTTTACCCTGATCAACTCGGCGTGTTGTTCGTTAATCTGCTTATTCTTTTGTTCCAGTAAATCGCTGGCCTTTTTGCGGGATTTTATATAATTGAGCATAAAGAAGAACACGATGACAGATAAACCAAGGGTCAAAATCAAAAACCTGGTTTGTGTCTTTTGTCTCTTTATCTGAATCTCTTTTATCTGATAATTCTTTTGAAGCAGCTCAATTTCATTTTGTTTCTCCGAGTTTTCAAGCTCCGAACGTAGTTGGGCGAAATCATTGGTCCGTTCGTCGTTGTACAGCGTATCGGTTTTTTGGGCATAAAGCTTCATATTCTCAAAGGCTTCTTTATACCGTCTCTGGGTTTCGTAGATCCGGGATTTCACCAGGTAAGCTTTTTGTTCCAGATCGGCAATCCCTATTTTTTGGGAAAGCTCCAGCGATTCGTTGACCAGCGATAAGGCTTCTTCGGTCTTCTTATCAGCCAGAGCGGCCTGCGAAAGGATTAACCGTGCATTGGCGATTCCTTCCAGCATCTTTAGCTCGGCAAAAACAGATAAGGCTTTGTTTGCATTCCCGTAGGCAAGCTTGTTTTCGCCAAGCAGTAAGTAAACTTCGGCCAGTCCCACCCATCCGTAGGCCCGGTAAAAATCGCCGGCATCTGCACTGTCGGCAATATCAATTGTCAGCTGATAATAAACTAACGCCTTCTGATAATCTTCCTGGTCTTTATAAATTTCTCCGATATTATTGTATACGATTGCCTGACCAACATAATCGTTCAATTGCTGATAGGTCCCCAGGGTTCGTTCATAAAACTCCAGCGCTTTATTATAATCTTTCCAGGCATGGTAATTCACGGCCACATTATTCAGAATCCGGGCCATGATTTGTTCGTTATTTTCCTGTTCAAAATATTTCAACGATTCCATCAGATAGCGAAGCCCTTTGGTCCGTTCGCCTTTGTTGGTGAGCAAAGCGCCAAGGTTTAAGCGGGCCGTGGCTGCCCGCACTTCCAATCCGGCAGAATCTGCTTTCTGCAAGGTTTCCCGAAACATCGCGGCTGATGTGTCGTAATCGCCCGTATTCATGTAGTAGGCTGCCAGCGAGTTTAAGCCAATGCAAATGTAATCGGTGTTGCCGGTTTTCCTGGCCAAATTAAGGCCAACATCGGAGTACTTACGCCCGTCCTCAAAATTACCGGCAAACAGATAACCACCTCCAATGATTAAGTTAGCCAAAGCCTCCTGTTCCTTATTCTGGTATTCCTGAATGATAGAAAGTGCCAGGCGCCCGTATTCAACCACCTTCGAGGGATCAATGTACGTATACTCTTTAGAAAGTTCGAGGTAACAGTCGGCCCTTCTTTCCCCTTTCAACCCGGGCAATACAGACCTCAGGCTGTCAATTCGGGCCGATTGAGCACAAACGGATGCATTCGAAAAGAAAAAACCAACTAAAATGACAACTGTGTAAACGTATTGCTTCAATGAGATTATTTTATCTTATGGACTAAAAATAATTCATATTTATATCCCTCACAAACAGGAATTAGAAAAACATCAACTGATATGGACGTTTTATGTCATTTTTTAACGCTTCAATGCCAAAATTACTGCTTTTTCTCAGGAACTCGCGTCCTTCAAAATAAACAAGAATGGCAGGAACCGAAAGGATCCGGTTCTGGGCGGCGGCATCAGGCACTTTAGCGCAGTTCACATAAACCTGCTTAATTTCCGGGAAATATTTATCCAGCATTTCCGCCACTTTTGGCTTCAATACCTGACATACGCTGCATTCGTCTGTCGAGAAATAGGCAAGCACTGCGTTTCCCTGTCCGACAACCTGCTCAAAATCAACCAGAGATAAAATTTCAGTAAACATCAGTTTAATAGGCGCTTAATAAAACAAGATTTTTCCTGATCACGTTCCCTGGCCCTAAGCCTGGTTCTTTTTCTGAATCAAAACAGTGGCATAAGCAGATATTCCTTCTTCCCGGCCCTCAAACCCAAGTTTCTCGGTAGTTGTCGCTTTCACTGAAACTGCATCGAAATCAACTCCCAGTACTTCAGCCAATGTCTCTTCCATCATTGGTATATAATCTTTCAGCTTGGGTTTTTGGGCGGCAATAGTCGCGTCAATGTTGCCGATGGTATAACCTTTCTCTGAGATCAACCCGTTTGTCTTTTTCAACAGAACCTTACTGTCAATATTTTTGAAATCGGTTGAATTATCGGGGAAATGATAACCAATATCGCGAAGTTTTGCGGCGCCGAGCATGGCATCACAAATGGCATGAATCAGCACATCTCCATCCGAGTGGGCAACCGTTCCTTTCTGATGCGGCACCGGTATTCCGCCCAACCAAAGACTTTCTCCTTCGGCCAGGCGGTGAACATCATAACCAAAACCAATACGAAATATCATTATCTTCTTTGACTGTTAAATGCTTCAAAGTCGAACAACAGCGAAAAACGCAGGGTATTGGCAAGCGGGTGGTTTCGTTGGGTAGGTACCAGGTACGAAAAATCCAGCGCAAAAACATTCAGCTTTAAGCCGGCACCGAAAGTCACGAATTTCCGGTTACCCTTGTTCTCGTGTTCGTAGAAATATCCGCCGCGTATAGCAAATTGCTTATTGTACCAATACTCGAAACCGGTGGAGATATTTACTTCCTGAAGTTCTTCTTTAAATCCGCCCGGAGCATCTGTAAATGAAGTGAACATACCGGAAATAACCGATTTATCCTGACTAAATCCGCCTCCGACAATCACGCCTCCCTCACCTTCTTCCACTTCAATGTTCGGGGTAGGTACCAGCAATTTATTGAAATCGACGGTGAATAAAATCGTATTGTATTGGTTTAATTCGGTTTCATAGGCCGTACCCAAACGCAGATTGGTCGGGATAAAGTCTTTGGTCATCCCGTCGGAATAAGAAATTTTATTCCCGATGTTGGAAATATTCAAACCAGCTGATAATACTGAGTTTCTTCTGTTCCGACGCATTTCGTTCCGGAAATAGAATGCGATATCGGCGGCAAACGAGTTCCCGGCGTGTGTTTCAACATCGCCAACCATTTGCCCGCCGGTCAAATCGGAGCGGATGTACCGCAAAGCCACAGAGCCTGAGAATTTTTCGGAAAGTAAACGGCTATAAGCCACATCAAAGGCAAATTCGTTCGGATTTTGCAGGCCCTGGTAATTTCCCCAGCTATCCATAAACGTAATTTCGCCCAAGGCAAAATAGAGCAACGAAGCGCTGATTGTTTGCACGTCGTCGAGTTTTTTATACCCAGCCAGGTAAGCCAGGTTAATGTCGTCAATCAGGTTCCGAAGCCAGGGAGTATAGGACAGGCCAACGCCCAGGTCGCTTTCCATAAACGCGTATTTAGCCGGATTCCAGTGCTGCGAGTTCATATCCGGTGAGGTGGCCACACCGGCATCCCCCATACCGCCTGCCCGCGAATCAGGGGCAATGGTTAAAAACGGAACCGCTGTCGAAATTGTGTTGGCCCCCGTAGCTGAGGATTGGGCATTAGCATGCTGAATGATGCTCATTAATAAAATCGCCGTAATAACCGCAAATCGTAGTTTCATGTTATCCTGTTAAGAAGTTAAACTGCAAATATAGACTAATTGTTAATAATGTATCCCCTTACCGGGAGCTACAACAATGAACGAAAAAAAAAAATAAAAAGTATATCTGCCATCCTGCAAAAACCGACCATGTTATGCCGGCTTTTTCAGAGCAAACAAAAAAAAGAGAACCAATCTTAAATAAAAGAAGACGGTCAGCCCGTTATACAAAGCAAAATACCTGATCTATCCGCGGGCAAACAAGATGAAAAAAAGCATGGCGGGACCGATAAAAAAAGTTAAGAAGCCTAAACAATAAGTACTGAACAAATCAGTTATATTTGTGAACATTGAAATTTTAACTGAAAATACATAGCAATGAAATTTAAGGCCATAATACTTTTGGTGTTGTCTGTGATGATTGCAGGCTGTGGTTTATTCAAAAAAGATGGTGCCGGATTTAGCAAAAAGAATGCATCCAGCAAAACCGGATGGAAATACAACGATCCGGACAATGGTGGTTTCCAGGCAGATGATGGCTATGAGCAATTTACCGGTCCCGGATTAAAATTTATCCAGGGTGGTACATTTACCATGGGACGGGTAGAACAGGATGTCATGTACGATTGGAATAACATGCCCCGACGGGTTACCGTGGCATCGTTTTATATGGATGAAACAGAAGTATCGAACCTGGACTACCGGGAATATTTGTTCTGGATTCGCAGGGTACATCCCGACAAACCGGAAAGATATCAGGCCGCCCTGCCCGACACCCTGGTGTGGAGAGCCGCTTTGGCCTACAATGAGCCATATATTGAAAACTACCTGCGCCATCCGGCCTACAGCCGGTATCCGGTGGTTGGCGTGTCCTGGATGCAGGCAACCGAATATTGCAGATGGCGTACAAACCGGGTTAACGAACAACTTTTGGTCAATCGCGGGGTACTGACACACGATGCGAATCAAAGCGGTCAGGATGTATTTACCACGGAGACCTACCTCGCCGGCTTATACCAGGGAACCCAGGGTGATAAACCCATTGAAGACGCGATGGGCAATGCCCGGCAACTCAGGTGGGAAGACGGCGTTTTACTGCCAAGCTACCGGCTGCCTACCGAAGCCGAATGGGAATATGCAGCTTATGGCCTGATCGGAAATACCGAAGGAGAATTGCTGACTGAACGAAAACTCTACCCCTGGAACGGAAGTTACCTTCGGAATGATTCCAGAAGACGCCGCGGCGAATTAAATGCCAACTTCATCCGCGGACGCGGCGATATGATGGGTATGGCCGGAGCATTGAATGATAATGCCGACATTTCGGCTCCTGTTAATTCTTACAGTCCGAATGATTTTGGCCTGTATTGTATGTCAGGAAACGTAAACGAATGGGTCGCAGACGTATACCGCCCACTGTCGATGCAGGATATAGCCGAGTTCCAACCTTTCCGCGGAACAGTTTACACGCAATACAAACGCGACGAAGGCGGCAACCTGATCCGGAATGAATACGGGGAGCTGGTTGTTGACACGGTCGCTGATTTCCGTAATTATATGGACGGAGATTATCAGTCGCAACTAATCGAAGGACAAGATTGGAATACTGAAAAAATGCTCAACACCGACAACATGTATATCAAATCAGAAACCGAAGGACAACTATCATCCCTGATTACTGATAATACCCGCGTTTACAAAGGCGGATCGTGGAAAGACCGCCCTTACTGGCTGGTTCCCGGAACCAGACGGTACAAAGAGCAAACAGAAACAGCCAATGACCTTGGATTCCGTTGTGCCATGACACGCGTTGGCAGCCCGGAAGGATTTTAATGATCATCAACTTAATCTGATATTCATGAAACCTCATTCTTGAAATGAGGTTTTCTTTTTTCCGAAAAATGAACACAGAACAATTATATCGCCTTTACTGTCAACATCCTCTTATCTCAACCGACAGCCGGAAAATTCCGGCCGGATGTATCTTTTTCGCACTGAAAGGCCAAAACTTCAACGGAAACGAATTTGCCGAAGAAAGCCTCGCAAAAGGAGCAGCCTATGCCGTTGTCGACGATCCGGCCTTAGCCGGCAACGACAAACTGATCCTGGTAAACGATGTATTGGAAAGTTTGCAGCAGCTATCCACCTGGCACCGGGAACAACTTAATATTCCGGTGATCGCGATTACCGGATCAAACGGGAAAACCACCACAAAAGAATTAATCGCTGCCGTTCTGCGTCAAAAATTCAGGGTAACCTTTACCCAAGGCAACCTGAACAACCACATCGGCGTCCCCCTTAGCCTGCTCACGATGACCGGACAAACAGAGGTCGCCATTATTGAAATGGGGGCCAACCATCCCGGAGAAATTGCCGGGCTTTGCCGGATTGCCAGGCCCGATTACGGCATCATCACCAACATCGGCAAAGCTCACCTCGAAGGATTTGGCTCGTTCGAAGGAGTGGTTAAAACAAAATCCGAGTTGTACGATTTCCTTCGTGAAAACCGGGGAAAATGTTTTGTCAATGCCGATAATGAGTTGCTGGTAAAACAGGCCGTCGGACTTGATCAGCTAAGCTATGGAACAGGCGCTGCAGCACAACTTCGGGGACAGGTGGAAGAATCGGCCTATTACCTGACCGTTAAAGCGCTTTTCCCAAAAGGGTGGCTTTATCTAAAATCGAAACTGATCGGCAATTACAATGCAGAAAACATATTGGCCGCAGCACGCATCGGCTTACACTTCGACCTTGATCCGTTAAAAATTCAGCAGGCAATCGAAAACTACGAACCCGATAATAACCGCTCCCAACTCATTCAAAAAAGAAGCAACCGAATTATTATGGACGCATACAACGCCAATCCGACCAGCATGATGGCTGCTTTACAGAATTTTGAAGGAATCAACCATCCCGACAAAGTGCTCATCCTGGGCGATATGCTCGAACTAGGGGCATACTCGGAGCAGGAACATCAAAAAATTGCCGACTTCATTGCCCAAAGTAATATACAGTCGGTTTTTCTTGTCGGCGACTGCTTCTCAAAAACACATACCCCCCTAAAAGCAAAGAAGTTCGGATCAGCCGAACTTCTCATCAACTACCTGTATCAACAAAAAACAATGGAAGACAAGCTAATTCTGATCAAAGGGTCCAGAGGAATACAACTGGAAAAAGTCCTCGAAAAAATTTAGCCTGACTATTTTGGTATTCTTCCCTGAACTGAACTTAGTTGACCGGTTTCTCAACTTTCAACACTTCACCGATCGCCTGCTCAAAAGTCGACTTCGGCAAAGCGCCCATCGCCATTTGCGGCTGACCGTCAACGGGGACAAACAGCAACGACGGAATACTTTGAATCCCAAACATGGCTGCCAACTCCCGCTGATCCTCGGTATCTACTTTATAAATATGCAAACTGTCGCCATATTCTTTTTGCAGTTCCTCCAGAATTGGAGCTACCATTTTACACGGACCGCACCAGTCGGCATAAAAATCAATCAAACAGGGTTTGTCGCCTTCGTATTTCCAATCTTTATTTTGTTCAAAATTGAAAACTTTCTCTTTGAATGTTTCTTTGGTTAGATGTTCCAACATAGCTTTTTTATTTTAATTATTCAAATATATAAATTTATTGATATTTTCATATCAAGTTCTGTGCCAATAAAATTATCGGAAAATTAGCTCTCCAGGGTTTCGAAATAATTGTAATTTTGTCACGGTTTTAAACAATTTGACATGTTTTTACTTTAAATAACGTTTAAAACTGAAAAATTGATTCATGAGAGAGCATTTAAAACACCCTATATTTTTAGTTATTTCAGAAGAAGCAGACCTGTTGGGACAGTCGTGCTACGTCATCGGCGGATTTGTCAGAGACCTGTTTTTAAAACGAAATTCGAAAGACATTGATGTGGTAACCCTTGGCAGCGGAATTGAACTGGCTCAACGGGTAGCCAAACGGCTGGGCCCTAAAACTCCGGTCAGCGTATTTAAAAATTTTGGCACAGCCATGATCAAATCGCAGGATCTGGAGGTGGAATTTGTCGGGGCACGAAGAGAATCGTATCAACGCGACTCGCGCAAACCAATGGTCGAAGACGGCACACTGGAAGACGATCAGAAACGACGCGATTTCACCATAAATGCGCTGGCCATTTGCCTGAATAAAGATAAATTCGGCGAACTGGTTGATCCGTTCAACGGGTTGGACGACCTGAACAAGCGGATAATCCGCACACCGCTGGAACCGGGCATCACCTTTTCGGACGATCCGTTGCGCATGATGCGGGCTATCCGTTTTTCCACACAATTGAATTTTGTGATCGAAGAACACACCTTAAATGCCATCCGTGAAAACAGCGAACGCATCAAAATCGTTTCGGAAGAACGGATTTTAGAAGAACTCAACAAAATTATTCTGGCCGATAAACCGTCCAAAGGGTTCAAGCTGCTGGACAAAACAGGCCTGCTGAAACTGATTTTCCCGGAGCTGCACCGCATGAAAGGGATCGATATGGTTGACGGTATTGCACACAAGGACAACTTTCTGCATACCCTGGAAGTTCTCGACCGGATTGCCCCCAACACCAATAACCTGTGGTTGCGCTGGTCGGCTTTGCTCCACGATATTGCCAAACCCCGCACCAAACGGTTTGTGCCCGGGATCGGATGGACTTTTCATGCGCATAACCACGTCGGAGAGAAAATGCTTCCCGCCTTGTTCCGCCGGATGAAACTACCCTTGAATGAGAAGATGAAATACATCCAGAAGATGGTTTCGCTGCACATGCGCCCAATCGTGCTGTCGGAAGAAGAAGTCACCGACTCGGCAGTCCGCCGCCTGCTGTTCGAAGCCGGCGATGATATTGATGACTTAATGACACTCTGCGAAGCGGATATCACCTCGAAAAATGAATCAAAAGTTAAACGTTATCTGAAGAACTTTCAACTGGTGCGTGAAAAACTGAAAGACCTGGAAGAGCGTGACCACATCCGCAATTTTCAACCACCCGTTTCTGGAGAGGAAATTATGGAAACTTTTGGTCTTACTCCTTGTCGCGAGGTCGGACTGATAAAAAACGCGATCAAAGAAGCCATTCTGGACGGCGAGATTCACAACGATTACCAGGAAGCCTATAATTTTATGCTGAAAAAAGCCGCCGGGATGGGTTTAAAACCGGTTAGTCGTTAAGCTGCAATTTAAGCCTTACCGGTAAATGGTCGCTGAAACCGCCCTGGTATTTGAAACCGTAATACGTCCGGAATAACCTTTTCCCTTTAAAACGGGGATCAGGTTCGAATAAAAAAGGCAAATCAACCATTGAGGCGCCGTTTTTCGTTGTGCTCAACCCTTTTCCCTTCAATAAATCACCGGAGACAATGACCTGATCGAAAATTTGCCAGCTTTGCTGGTGTTTTAAGGTGCCTCCCGGCGCCCATCCGGCCGACAGGTTGATCAGTTCCCCTGCCTGTCCGGGTAAGCCTTCGGTTCGGGCTTCGAGCACTTCTTTTAAACTTTCGTTTTGCGGTTGGTCATTAAAATCACCCATGATCACCACGCGGGGCTCAGCATGGTTTGCCCTGATGCAGTCAACGGCATTTTTCAGCGTATTTGCCGCCCGTATTCTCGCCGGTTCTGTTTCAGCCTGTCCGCTGTATCGCGACGGCCAGTGGTTAAAAAAGACATGTAAACTATCCTGCGAGGGAAAGCGAAAAACGGCGTATAAAATTTCCCGGGTATGGATAATTTTCCCTTCCTGCCCCTTCAATGGCAAATAGTCGTATTCGAGCGGTAAGATCAGATCGGCCCGGTACAGCAAGGCTACATCAATTCCGCGGCTGTCAGGCGAATCTTTATGAATAATCCGGTAATTGAAAGCGGCCAAGGCTGTTTTCTGTGTCAAATCCTCCAATACCTGCCGGTTCTCCACTTCACATAAACCAATAACGACAGGCAAATCAAATCCGCATGAAGCCAGAATGACTTTCGCAACCCGGTTCAACTTTTCCTGGTAGCGCTTGTAAGTCCAACGCCTCACCCCTCCGGGCAAAAATTCATCATCGGCCGTTAAGGGGTCGTCGTGAACATCAAACAAATTTTCGACATTATAAAAAAGCAAGTGGTATTCGGCCGGCGCCCCCTGTGACTGGGCATCCGAAATAACCGGGAGCACAAATAGCAGAATCAGCAGCAGAAACCGGTCAAGCCTATTTTTTGGTTTTCTCCACTCGTTCATAAGCGCCCAAGTCAGGAGCAATATCGCTGGTCCGGCTTTTATTTTGCAGATCGTACGGGAACAGAACGCCAACATCGACTGAACCGGCATCTTTGGCCGGACTGAGCGTATCCAGTTCAAAGATCATTTTATTGTACGGATCAATAAATTTCGGATCGACACCTTTGAGAATACCTGAATAATTATTCCCGTTTGTTACTTTAAATGTATCAGCCAGTTGCAACAGGCAATGATCAAACCTGAAGTTAAAATCAACCTCGCCGGTTTTTATCAGGTTTAGTTCGTTTCGGGTAATAATGTTGCCGGTAACGATGCTGTTTGCAAAATAGGCCTTTTTTAAATCACCAACATAGGTTTTATTCGAACCGTTGGATTTATCAACGATCACGTGATCAGAGATCATGAGTGAAGAGGTAGAACGCGTCCGGGATGAATAGCCTCCCCAATAATTGGCGATGGTGGTGTGGTAAAATTCATATTCACCTCCTACCAGCAAGGCTGCCGCATAATAACCGCAATTGGCGACGACGCAGTTGTAGGCTCTGATTTTTGACTTCAACGAAAAGATCCCGGCATAGGCATGATTGTATATTTTTGTATTGGCCAAAACAACCGAGGCATAACCTTCGTTTTCGATTGTGCCAACCTGCAAACCAATGTTGGCATTTTTGATCTCAGCATACTGAAATTTATTATCATAACTGCCGGAAAACAGGAGGATTCCATTCCACTGATCCGGCACATTCTGATAGACATCTTCCAGCCTGTCTCCCTGAAAAACCACCGGCTGAGCCAATGTTCCTTCCGCGATGATTTTTCCCTGGACATAGAGTCCGGTGCCATGGTGAAAATAAATCCTTGCCCCTGGCTCAACCGTCAGAACAACAGCCGTATCAACTTTCGTATTCGAATAAACCAGATAAGGTTTTTCTGCTGTCCAGGTTGTCGATCGTGTAATATGTTCTTTTACCAGTACGATGTCCTGCCCCCAGGCAACCAAATCAACATCCTGAAGGTTTGCATTGGTCAGGAACTCGATCGAATCTTTCACAACAATGGGTAAATCCATGCCCGAAGGGTCAATGGTCACCTCGACAAAAATATAGATACTGTCCTTGGGACCAATTTCCACATCAAAAAGTTCATCCGTGGGAAACCCGTTTATATTTAAACGAAACGGGGAGTCTTTACTACCAGCCAACCGGATGTGTGAAATTAAAATCTTCTGATCGTAAGGGTTGTATACTTTCAGGTGCTGCGTGGTAGAACCAATGGTGGTGAAAATGGTATCAAACATCACGGTATCAACAGAAAAAGCCAGTTTTACATCAGCCGACGACAAATAGCGTTCATCTTCACACGAAATCATGTAAATCAGCATGAGAAAGACAAAACATATGTAGAACAGTTTTTTCACCGGCGGCTTTTAGGTTTAACGAGGTTTCACTGCTGATTAGTATACTAAAGTACAAAATGATTTTCACAAATTTTAACATTTTTTTGTGATTAAAAAAACAAGCATCCGGTTTTTTTCATTTGTGATGTGAAGTCCTTCAAAAGCTTAACAATCTATTAAAGATCAGGAGCTAAAAACCCGGGAGATTATTCGTTACAATTGGCGTCGGGATACAGCAAATAGTTACGTCTCAGCCCGAGGTAGGTGGTCAGTTCATCTTTCCATGACGCTTCGATTTCGGCTTCTGTTTTCCCGGCCCGGATATCAGCAAGCAACTTATCGGTACCGGCCAACAGGTTAAACCAGCGTTCGGAGCTTAAAAATTCAGCTTCGTTGGAGAATTTCCTGAGATATTTCAAAAAATACGACAGCGTAAACCGGTGGTTCAAACAAACATCCCGAAGATCTTCACCATAACACAGCTTTCCTTCCTGTAAAGGATTTTTTGCCATCCCGGCCATGCTTACCGGGGTAAACTGAAAGCTGCCCATTTTCGGATCGGGATACCCGATTACCTGGAACGGGAAAGTGGTTCCTCTTCCAATGCTGACACGCGTAGCCTCAAAAAAACATAACGATGGATAAAGCCGGATGGACAGGTCGTTTGGCAGGTTTGGCGATGGCTTTACCGGCAGGGAATACCGGGTCTGATGCGTATAGTTTTTAACAGGAACCACGGTCAGATCACAACGAACGGCATCCTTCAGCCAGCCTTCGTCGTTAATCATCCCGGCCAGTTCGCCCAGGGTACATCCGTGAACCACCGGAATGGAATGCATACCCACAAATGATTTGAACCGCGGATCAAGAACCGGGCCCGACACGTAATCCCCGTTTGGATTGGGACGGTCAAAAATGATCAGGGGCAGCTTATTTTCTGCACATGCCTCCATGACGTAGTGCATGGTGCTTAGGTAAGTATAAAATCGAACCCCGACATCCTGAATATCATAAACCACAGCATCAAGCCCGCTTAGATGTTCAGGAGCCGGCTTTTTATTGTTCCCGTACAAGGATATAACCGGTAGTCCTGTTGCTCCATCGGTTTGATCTTTTATTTCTTCCCCGGCATCGGCATCACCCCGAAATCCATGTTCCGGACAAAAAATTTTTTGAACAGAAATTCCCTTTTCAAGCAAATAATCCAATAAATGCTGTTGTCCGATCATCGCTGTATGATTCACAACCAGGCCAAGTCTTTTACCTTCGAGCAAGGGTAAATAAAGCTCGGGCTGTTCGGCTCCTGTTTTTACAGGTTGAGCCGAGAGTAATTCCATATAAAAAACCAAAAACAGCAAAAAGATTGATTTCATGTTCAAAAGAATTGGTTTCACGAAGGTAAAAAATCGTCCTGATCCTGCCTAACGACCATCCGGATAAAATCGCCATCGGCCGCCGGAACATGAAGAGACCATAAAATATTCCTTTGTTGCAGGAAAATTTGTTAATGATTCATAACAGGTCTCCAATTCAGGGAAAATTTACGAATTTTCGTCCGGCAACGAAGACCATGCAAGTAACTTTTAGCGTTGCTTCATTATGGCATGAAAACTTGAAACCATGAAGAAATTAATCTCATATCCGATATTTATTATTCTTTTTATATTCAATATTCACGATTTAAAAGCCCAGAAAACTCCGGACTTTCTGAAATATCTCGGCCATACCTGGGTCGATTCTGTTTTAAAGGAAATGAGCCTTGAACAGAAAATCGGCCAGCTGTTCATTGTTCAGGCGTACAGCGAAAACGGAAAGACCAGCGACCAGGTGCTAAGCGACATTCAACGATTTCACATCGGAGGGATTATTTTCATGCAGGGCAATGCGGTCGACCAGGTTGTACTGACCAACCGGTTTCAGCAAGTAAGCCGGATTCCGCTGTTGATTACCATGGATGCAGAATGGGGCCCGGGCTTCAGACTTAAAGACTCGCCGAAATATCCGGTACAAATGGCCTTAGGCGCCATTCAGCACGACAGCCTCATTTACCAAATGGGCTTTGAAATCGGGAAACAACTCCGGCGCATTGGCGTTCATGTAAATTTTGCTCCGGTGGCCGATGTGAATAACAATCCTAAAAACCCGGTAATCAACTACCGGAGTTTTGGCGAAGACCAGCAGGCCGTTGCCCGTAAATCATGGCTGTATGCCAAAGGCCTGCAGGATGCCGGAGTACTGGCCGTCGCGAAACATTTCCCGGGGCACGGCGATACAAAAACCGATTCACACCTGGGCCTGCCGGTTATCAATCATGACCTGGAACGACTGGAAACAGTTGAATTATATCCGTTTAAAGCACTGATCGACAGCGGAATCGGCAGCATCATGACCGGCCACCTGCAACTACCGGCTTTGGAACCCGACAGCAAACTGCCATCGTCGTTATCGTCGCTGATTATTAAGGGCAAACTGATTGACGAATACCATTTCAACGGACTGATCATCACCGACGGCATGAACATGCAGGGAGTAACCAACCAATTTCCGTCGGGGGAAGCCAGCGCCCGGGCGCTCATCGCCGGCAACGACATGCTTGAGATTGTTCCCAGGCTCGAAGAATCGGTGAATGCGGTAAAAAAAGCGGTGGAAAACGGCGAACTCAGTCTGGAAGAAATTGATTGGAAATGCCGGAAAGTACTGGCCCTGAAAAAGTGGCTTCAACTCGATGAAAACACCCGGGTTTCACCCGAAAATCTTCGTGCCGACCTGTTCAAACCAGGTTATGAATTAACCAAACGCCTGCTGCACGAGCAATCGTTGACAGTTTTACGAAATGAAAACCAACTGCTTCCGTTGCAAAAGCTGGACAGTTTGAAAATCGCGGTCGTCTCTGTTGGCACGACAAACGAAACCGCTTTTCAACGCATGACCGCCAACTACCTGGATGTAGACTATTTCAACCTAAAAAAGCAAGCTACCGCCCAGGATATTGAACAGCTGGCCAGGGCGATGAGGCCCTATAACCTGCTGATTATCGGCATTCATAATCTCAACCTCGGGGGAACTAAAATGTATGGCGTCGATTCGTCAATCGCTGAATTCATCCTGAAAACCACACACAAGAAACAGGTCGTTGCCCTGTTCGGCAATCCCTACGCACTCGATTATATCCCGGGAGTTGAAACCTGTGATGGCTTATTGGTCAGTTATCAGGAAAACAGGATGACTGAGGAACTGGCGGCCCAGGCAATATTCGGCGCCATCCATGCAAACGGGAAACTTCCGGTGCATGTAAACGCTCACTTTAAATTGAATGATGGATTCGATATAAAAAAAAACAAGCGGCTAAAGTACACCATCCCCGAAGAAGCCGGCATATCATCGCAATACCTTGAAGACCGGATTGACAGCCTGGCCAATTTAGGCTTACGGGAAAAAGCCTACCCGGGCTGCCAGGTGCTGATTGCCGTGAACGGCAAGGTGATTCTTCACAAATGTTACGGGTATCTGGCTTACGACCAGCATACACCGGTCGAAAAAGACCACTTGTATGATTGGGCCTCCATTACAAAAATTACCGCTCCCCTTCCCGCGCTGATCCGGCTGCACGGCGAACGGAAGTTTAATCTCGACTTGCCTTTCTCGTTTTACTGGCCGCCTTTCCGAAATACGGAGAAAGACAAATTTACCTCGCGGGAAGCGCTGGCCCACCAAAGCGGGCTGATTGCCGGAGTCCCCCTGTGGCAAAACCTGGTAAAAAAAAACGGGCAGTTAACATCGGTATTCAACGACCGCCCAACAAACAGGCATGACATCCGTATTTCTTCCAATTTATATTTGAACAAGAAATTAAGCGATCAGGTCTACGACGAAATTCTGGAATCACGCTATCTTACCCGGGGAAAATACAACTACTCTGACCTGCCGTTTCTTATTCTCCCAAAAATTATTGAAGATTTGAGCCAGTGCGATTACGAAGCTTACCTAAAAGAGACTTTTTACAAACCGTTGGGTGCAACCACCGTAACGTTCAATCCCTACCGTTTTTTTCCGGTACAGCGCTTTGTCCCGACCGAATATGACGAGTTGTTCAGGAACGAACTGCTCCGGGGTTTTGTACACGACGAAGCTGCGGCGATGTTGGGCGGGGTATCGGGCAACGCAGGTTTATTTGGTTCGGCAAACGATCTGGCCAAGCTCATGCAAATGTACCTGCAAAACGGGTATTACGGAGGAGAACAATTTCTCGATTCGGCAAGCCTGGCCGAATTTAGCCGGGTACAGTACCCCCTGAGAAACAACCGCCGCGGACTGGGTTTCGATAAACCCTACATCAACAATCAAAGGAGTACCTTAAAAAACGCATTTCCCGCCGTCGACGCCAGCCCTGCAAGTTACGGGCACACCGGTTTCACCGGCACATTCACCTGGGCCGATCCCAAAAACCGCATCCTTTTCATCTTTTTCACCAACCGGATTTACCCCACGCGTTCCAATTCAAAACTTACCGGCCTAAACCTGAGAACATCCATGCATCAGGTAATTTACGACAGTTTAAAAAGGGGAATATAGGTCTGTTACAGCTATGCATCTCATTGACAGCGCCATCCCGTTTCGGGCAAAAAACCGCGCGGTTAAAAATTGTTAAAATGTTTTTTAACATTCATGATCAATAATTTAGATCAGTAAGGTCTAAAATCCGCACAGGAAAAAGCTTTCAGCTAAATAAAAGAGGTTACATTCGGTCTCTGTCCCGGAAAAATCGCATAAACAACTTATTCAAACCACACGCTACGGATACATTATTAAATTATTAATTCTAACTTTAAAGGAAGTTTACGATCAAATTTAATAACCTATAAATTTTTACTGCCATGGAGAGAAAAATCACTTTCAACGAGCTTCGCAAAATTAAAGACAGCTTACCTGACGGTTCAATCCGCCAATTGGCACAGGAATTTAACATTGAAGTTGAAACCGTCAGGAATTATTTTGGAGGTGCCAATTACGACCGGGGAAGATCAGTCGGTTTACACATTGAACCAGGGCCAAATGGCGGGATTGTTTTACTTGACGACACAAAAATATTAGAACGGGCTGAAGAACTTCTTGCGGAAATTCATTAAAAAAAGCATTGGTTTTTGTTTGAAAAACTGTTCTATCTTTATAGAACAGTTTTTTTATTACCTAATCCAAAGAATATGAGATTAATTCCAAGCACGTTTATGATCCTGATCAGCCTTCTTCCGCTAGGATCACACGCACAAAAAATGAAACCCCTTTTTAACGGTAAAGACCTCAAAAACTGGGAAATTTATATCGGGTCGGCGCTTAAAGGATTTGAGGAACTAAAAGAAAAAGCAACACCCGCGCGTACTTTCTCGGTGGTTGAAAAAGACGGAGAGAACTTAATTCGCGTTTCGGGAGATGTGAATGCTTCGCTGTCGAGCAAAAAAGAGTTTGAAAATTACCATCTCCGGCTTGAATTCAGATGGGGAGACGAAGTTTTTACCAACCGCAACAGTGGCTTGCTTTATCACAGCTACGGACCCTTTGGCGCCGGAATTGACACCTGGAAGAGTTCCATCGAACTGCAGTTGATGCACGGCAATCTTGGCGATGCCTACATGATGGCCGATACGTATGCCGAAATCAGGGTGAATGAGCTTGAAAACAATCAGGTTTTCGATCAAAACGGCACTCAAACGGCTTTTGGCAACGGCCAGCAGGGAGGTAAAATTGCCCGCAAACAAAACGATGCGGAAAAACCGGTTGGCCAGTGGAATGTGGTTGATTTGTATTGTTTCGGACAAAAAACCATACATGTGGTAAACGGCCAAAAAGTGATGGAATGCGAAAATACCGGCAAACTTGTTAGCGAACAGGTATTGCCCTTATCGAAAGGGAAAATTCAGATACAATCGGAAGGCGGAGAAATGTTTATCCGAAAAATAGAGATCACCGAAATTTTTGCGCTTCCTTCATTTGAATAGCGCCAAATTAACAATCGAAGGCTGCTGATCGTTCCATTTTAATGACAGATGATCAGCAGCCTTCAATTTTGATGCAGCTTATCGTTGTTTGCTCGGTTTACGTTTAAACCCCGATTCAGTATACGATTTTTTAGTCTTTGTCCAGGGAGCTGCCGGGCGGTCCTGTCCGGTTACACGGTCAACTTTCAGGGCATGCCC
Source organism: Gaoshiqia hydrogeniformans (assembly GCF_049347105.1). Lineage (GTDB taxonomy): Bacteria > Bacteroidota > Bacteroidia > Bacteroidales > Prolixibacteraceae > Gaoshiqia > Gaoshiqia hydrogeniformans. The sequence continues at coordinate 3,400,896 of NZ_CP186334.1, read as the reverse complement.
GTCAATTACCGATCCGTTAATCGACTTAACCAACTCCGATTCAAAACGACTGTCAATTTCAAAGAAAGAGAATTTACGCTGAATATCGATTTTACCAATCTCAATGTTCTTTTTTCTTAAATGTTCGTTGATCAGCCCCAGCAAGCGGGAAGCATTCAGGTTTTGCTTTTTACCGGCATTGATAAACAAACGCGAAAAGGTTACCCGTCCGCCGCGTTCGAATCCCCGCTCACTTCCCCGTTTTTCAACGCCTCTCTGTTCTTTCTCGCGAATATTCAGATCGGGAGCATTTTTATAGTAGGATAAGAAGCGGTTAAATTCAATCGAAACAAAACGTTTCAAAATTTCTTCGCTGCCCAGTCCGGCAAATTTCTCTTTAATCGCCGGCAAATACGGATCAATGCGCGAGTCGTTCACTTCTACCTGGACTACTTTGTCAATCAGGTGCATCAGCTGTACTTCGCAAATTTCTTCACCACCCGGCACCATCTTCCGCTCAAAGCGTTTGTGTGAGACATTTTCAATCTGCCTCAATTTACCGGTTTCGCGCATGTGGACAATCGATACCGAGATACCGCTTTTTCCGGCACGTCCGGTCCGCCCGCTCCGGTGGATATACACTTCCGGGTCGTCGGGCAGGCTGTAATTGATCACATGGCTCAGGTCGTTTACATCCAAGCCGCGCGCAGCCACGTCGGTAGCGACCAGCATTTGCAGGTTACGCGAACGAAAACGGCTCATCACCTGGTCGCGCTGAGCCTGCGACAGGTCTCCGTGCAAAGCATCGGCATTATAACCGTCGGCCATAAATTTTTCGGCTACTTCGCGGGTTTCCATGCGGGTACGGCAAAATACAATGGCATAGCAATTCGGATAGTTATCGGCAACCCGTTTCAAGGTGGCATATTTATCTTTGGCCTGGACCACATAATAGTGATGTTCTACATTCTCGGCGCCTGAGTTGCGTTTGCCTACGGCAATTTCTTCCGGGTGATGCAGGTATTTGGCGGCCATGTCGGCAATTTCGCGCGGCATGGTGGCCGAAAACAACAGGGTTTGTTTGATTGCAGGAGTTTCAGCCAAAATAGCATCCATTTCCTCCTTGAAACCCATGGTGAGCATCTCGTCGGCTTCGTCGAGCACCAGCCATCTGATCTGGCTTACATCGAGCACTTTCCTGCGGATCAGGTCGTGTACCCGTCCCGGGGTGCCCACTACAATTTGTCCTCCGTCGCGCAATTCACGGATTTGCTTGCCAATATCAGCTCCCCCGTAAACAGCAATGTTTTTGAATCCCCTGATATTCTTAGAGAAAGCCTCCAGATCGCGGGTGATTTGCAGACATAATTCACGGGTAGGACACAACACCAAGGCCTGGACAGCTTTGGTGCCTACATTGATATTATGCAGCAACGGCAAACCAAAGGCGGCAGTTTTACCGGTCCCTGTCTGCGCCAAAGCTACCAGGTCGTTACTGTTGTTGATCAAATGCGGGATTGTTTTTTCCTGGATAGGCGTAGGTTGCTCAAAGCCCATTTCTGAAATGGCGCTGAGCAGTTCGGGCTTCAAGCCCGTTTCTTCAAATGTCATCGTCGTAATTTATTAATCGAAGGACAACACGTCCTTCTTTTCCAAAAAGCACCGATGACAATAAAATTTACTTTTCAATACACCCCTTTGCCATCCATGCAAAAATTGAGCTGCAAAGATAATTTTATTTTCTTACATACAAACGGATGTTTTATTTCGTCATTTACAGGCAGATAGATTCGGTCAAAATTCGTATCTTTTTACTACTTAATCCAAACCAGATGGGCTTATCCTATAAATTTACCTGTAAGGACTGCAATCATACCCAACATCTCTATGAAGGCTGGGGATTCATGGTGCATGACCAACTGGTGGACGAATACGTTCAGGGGCAACCGGCTAAGCTTCATTACAAGACACATCAAAAAATTGTTAAGCTTTCCAAACAACTCCCCGATCTGGAGTTAAAAATGGAATACCGGATCTACAGGTGCCACCGTTGCCTGCAAATTTCATCCAAACTTTTTGTTCAGGCAATCAATAACGGCAAGGTTTTGCATAAAACCCATTTCCGCTGCGCTACCTGCCAGACAATGCTTAGGCACACCAACATCCGCAGCCTGAAATACGCAACTTGTCCAAAATGCAAAAGCAAGCGGTTTAAAAAGCTGAAAGACCTGGTACTCTGGGGCTAAACCGGAGGCAAGCAAGCCTGAACGATCCGGCTTGCCATTACACATGAAAACAGGCAGTTGCCATTTTGTCGTTTAAATGAATCTGACTAACATTACCGTCTTAAATCATGGTATGAAGATTTTAATCGTCGCCTTGCTGGTATTTCTGATCAATGTGCCATTCGGCGCTTTGCGGTCGAAACATAAAAAATTCACCCTGATGTGGTGGGTGTATATTCACATCCCGGTCCCTCTGGTTATTTTGCTTCGGATTTACAGCGATATCGGCTTTGCATTTTATACGTATCCGATCCTGGTTGGCGCTTTTTTTGCGGGCCAACTGACCGGCAGAAAATATTTCCCTTTAAAACCGAAAAATTAGGCATTAAGGTTGTCCTTTGGCCGGACGGGCCCTTCCTTTTTCAATCGATAAAAAGGAGGCAAAATCTTTCTACCACAAGTTCCCATTAGCTGATAGACTCGCTATCATTAGGCTGTGAGTCCGTCTCACATTAGGGAGTGAGTCCGTCTCACATTAAGCAGTGAGTCTGTCTCACATTGGTGCAGTGGGGTAAAGTCCTTACCAGGTTTTAAACCAGCTCCATATTCAACCGGAAACCTCATGCACGGCACACTTTACAAAAGCGCGCCAGCGGGGTGTAGTTCAAACCGGCTCGTCGCTGGGCGTGGATAATCCGGAGCACAACCACCCAGTAATTTAGAAAGAATCCAGAGGAAATGAACGTTTTTCAAAAGGAAAAAACATGACATTCCGGCGGATATGCACCCAAAAACGGGGTTGTTTGGGGCATTTTAGGTTGTAAAATGTGATTTTGAAGGAATCACGCTGCCCCGGCCAGACCGGTTCCGGAGCATAACCACCCAGTGGGTGCAAGTTATCCGAAAACGGGAGAAAACGGCACGGATTCCGGAGCATGACCACCCAAAAATGGGCCGCTAATCCAATGGCAGACAGGTGGATATTTTTTCGTGGCATCCCGTTGGCGGGTTCTGACAGAATCCGGAGCATATGCACCCACTAACCTGGTTTCCCTGAGTAACTTTTCGAGTACTTTGTGTGCTTATAAAACCAATCAAGCACACGGATTATGGCAAGAAAAGTAATACTTATGAGTCAGTTAAAACAAATTTTGAGGCTTCATCAGAGCGGGCTGTCCAACCGTCAGATCGGAAAAGAACTCGGCATTTACAAAGGGACGGTCAACAACTACATGCAAAAAATAGCATCCGGGAAACTGGATATCGGAGAGCTTCTTACCCTGGATGATCCGGTGCTGGAAGGCCGTTTTCATGCCGGAAACCCGGCCTACCTGGAAGATCGCTTTAATGAGCTGAAACAAATGCTCCCTTATCTTGAAGGAGAACTCAAACGCAGGCACGTGACCATCAAACTGCTTTGGCAGGAATACCGTGAAAAGCACCCGCAGGGGTACAGCTACTCCCAGTTCTGCTTTCATTTAAACCAGTTGCGTGTAGCCCGTAAATCTTCCGCGGTGCTGACCCACCAGCCCGGGCAGCAACTTTTTGTCGACTTTGCAGGGGATACGCTCTCTTACGTTGATCGTGAGACCGGGGAAGCGATAAAAGCGTATGTTTTCGTGGCTACCCTGCCTTACTCGGATTACAGCTTTGCCATGGCTGTTTCCCATCAGAACACGGAAAATTTTCTTTATGCACTTGGCTGCTGTTTGCAGGCACTCAGTGGTGTCCCCAAAATTGTGGTTTGTGATAACCTCAAGGCTGCCGTGATCAAAACCGACCGGTATGAACCGGACATTAACCGGGTGATGGACGATTTTGCCAACCACTATGGTTTTGCCGTGCTGGCTGCGCGTGTGCGGACCCCAAAAGACAAGGCTCTGGTGGAGAACCAGGTTAAGCTGGTTTACCAGCGGGTGTATGCCCGGTTGCGTAACCATGTCTTTTTTTCCCTGGCCGACCTGAACAGGGCGATCAGCGAAAAGATCCTGCAACATAACCAGACCCGGATGCAACAACGGGAGTACAGCCGCGAAGAACACTTTCTGGCCGATGAAAAAGGACTGTTAAAAGCCTTGCCCCTGTCAGGTTTTGATATCCGTTATTATGCGAGCCTGAGGGTGCAGCAAAACAGTTGTATTTACCTGGCACGGGACAAACACTATTATTCGGTTCCTTACGCCTGCACCGGGGAACAGGCCAGTGTGGTTTATACCCGTACCCTGGTGCGGATCTATTGCAAATCAGAGCTGGTTGCCACTCACCGGCGCACCATCGGTTTCGGATATACGCTCGTGCGGGAGCACATGCCATCGGCCCATCAGCATTACATGGACCGCAGCCCCGGGTACTACATGGACCTGGCCCGCAAACGGTCAGATGGCCTGCTCTGCCTGATGAAGATGATGTTTGCAAAGGAAGAAACGCCCGAGGTTTTATACAAACGCTGTGAGGGGTTGTTGAGCCTTCAACGCAAAACCGATCCCTTCTGTTTTGAAGAAGCCTGCCGGGTGGCCGTTGCCAACGGCATACCAAGTTATCAGTTTGTTCGCAGGCGAATCGAAAACAGGATGACATCGGATAAGCCTTCAACCATAAAGAAACTCCCCAAACACGGAAACATCCGGGGAGACTATCAATAATCAAGGAAAATAATCAGAGTACAAACCAAAAATGAAAAGAAGATGGATCAAATGATCACCCAACTCAGCGGGCTTCGGTTGTCAGGGATGGCCGCCTGCTGGAAAACATTAATTGAGACAAGAAAAACTACAGAACTTTCCCTGGAAGACGGGCTGGCCCTGCTGCTCCAGGCAGAACAGGACCAGCGTAAAATGAACCGGTTCAGCCGGCTGGAAAAGAATGCCCGCTTTCGTTACCGGATAAGCCTGGATCAAATCGACACCAACCCGGCAAGGGGAATCGACAAATCCCTGTTGACAAGGCTGGGCATGGGCGATTACATCAAGAACGGGGAGGCCGTGATCATTGTCGGACTAACCGGGGTCGGCAAAAGTTCACTGGCCTCGGCCCTGGGACTGAAAGCGTGCGAACTGGGCTATAGCGTAGCGTATTTTAATATGCAAAAGCTGATGATGAAACTAAAGATTGCCCGACTGGAAGGCACTATAACCCGGGTTTTTGACAAACTGGCAAAAACAGACCTGATTGTCCTGGACGATTTTGGATTATCGCCACTGGAAGGACAACAGCAACTGGATCTGATGGAAATCATCGAGGACCGCCATGCCCGAAAGTCAACCATTATTGCCAGCCAGTTGCCGGTGGCCAGTTGGTTTGATGTCTTTTCCGAACCCACCGTGGCCGACAGCTTTCTGGACAGGATCGTGTACACGGCACACCGGTTTGAACTAAAAGGTGAGAGTTTAAGAAAAAAACGGTAATATTGTCAGTCAAATAAGTTCTTCGATTTAGTTACTCAACCTGGGTGGTATACGCCGGATTACTGGGTGGTAGCTTCCGGAATATCCACTCGTATTCCTGTTTGCCCGCTTTTACCCTCCGGTAGGCTTCTCGCAACACGTGCGCCTGGCATACCTTATCGTACAAACTGTAAGCCTTAAAGCTTTTCTCTTGCTTGGCTCTCTGGTATAGCTTTCGTTGGAAGACACGAACCTTTTCATCCGTCGTAACGGATGGCTTAACTGGTAGATTTTTGTCAATATTAAGCAGTTGTTTATCCATAAAAGCTTCTCTAAAGTAAAGCCCCTTCCCTAAAAGTAAAGTTGTGTTGTCTTTACAGTCATCGGTACTATGGGCTTCTCCGACTTCTCCTGAAACCACCTCCGGACTTCGTTATACTTATACCGGCGTGTTTATGCTTGCCATGCATTATTACAGGAGACCTCCCGTGTTCATATTTCCTCCGTTTGTTACCACGCCACCCCTATGACTCCGGCAGGCCTTATTGTTTCTTATGACTGTTGATCCACAATAAGTGGCAGGGTTCTGGACACGTCAACATCCTCCCCAGCCTGCGATTTACACTTTTCGAAGCTACTACGGGTTCACGCATGATGCATTGCGGCTTGGTAACTCAATCCAAAGAACTTTTGAGTAAGCCTCACGACTTAAACAATCCTTTTCATTACTGCCCGAACAGCCAATTCGACAGATGGGAATTCCACCCATTGGAGAAAATACACCTCACGGCGTACTAACGGTTACGTATATGAAACGTTTGGCATTTCGAAGCACTTTCCTGTCAAGTTACAACTACTTTTGATACGAGCACGAATGCTCGATAACCCACTGACTGCCAAATGTTTTATATACGATGTTGGCGTTTCGTTGTTTATATTACTTTCAATTTCTCTCATTTTGCTGTATTGTCTTTCAGTCCGTGTGTTGGGGTAGGCAAGCTCTTTGGCTGGTTTTGGTAATGCGTTGGCTTTTTGAGCGACCAGCCAATGTGCTTGGCTACGAAGCACGGGCTAAGTTTTCCAATCATATTTTAATTTTCCACAACCGCATCTTATTTTCTTTTCAACAGTATCATAAAATTTAACGGAAATATATTTATTGCAATCATTGCAAAAGAAGCAATGAATTAGTTTTTTGACATCCTCCCACATAACTTCTAAATCCTCTATACTTTCTTGAAACTGATTGTCATGAGAGGTTGTGTTTCCTAATAACATTGGCATCGCCTGTATTTTTGGAATATCAGCCAATGCCTTTAATTCTCCACTTGCTTTGAGTTTTCCTTGAACTGAGTCAAGAAGTTCAGGAGCCATTCTTTTCTCATTTATTTCATTAAATCGAAAGGAAACTTTTGCTTCAATTTCATTCGCAATGATTTTAAGTTGACGTTCAAGATATTTTCTGATTAAATTGCCAAGGTCATTTGTGTCTCTATTCTTAAACTTCTCTTCTATTTGCGATTTGTAATCAACCAATGGAGTTTTTAACACTGTTCCATTGGCATTATTCCAATGTAAATCCTGTAATAACCAACCCTTTGATTTTACTTCAGAGGAAATAAGTTCATAAAACTCCCTTTCGTGTGTGAATAATAGAATTTGATACTCATTAAATTTTGAAGTTAACAGACGAGCAAATCGAGTTCGATGTGGTCTGTCAAAACTTGAAATGATATCATCAAGAATAAAAAAACGATTTTCCTTATTAAATGCTTTTACCGATGCTAAATAAAAAGAAAGTCCGAGGCAATTGATGTGACTTTCGCTTAAATAAGCAATTGGCGGTGATTTCGTTTCATTGTAGAAATCATATTCAATCGTAATTCCCACCAAATCATCATTGATATCTTTTAGAGGTACCAATCTAATGTTTTAAATCCTTTCATTCGGATTCATTGTGGTATAATAATCGTTGATTTCCTCAGAAAACATTTGTAAAAAAACATCTAGTGCTTCTTCCTGTCTTTTAATAAAATCTGCGAATAAAGCTTCAAATGTGTGTTGTTGTTTTCTCAAAAATCCTTCTTCTTTGACTATCCTGTTATATTGACCGTAGGCTTGTTTTGCCAAAGAAAGCTTTGTATGTATCTGTAATTTTGGATTTTTCTTTTGAGCTTCAATTAATTCCTTTGATTTGTTTTTTGATGAATTTGCAATTATTTCATAATCAGATTTATTAATGGCTACTATGGATGAATTATCAATTTCAATTTCAGCCAAAAAGTTCTTTTTTAATTCAGTATTGTATTTTTCAAATGAAGCAATAAGTTTTTCTACTTGTTTATATTCATGTTCAAAATCTTTAGTATTCAACAGTTTTTCCGATTTCAAAGAATTTAAAGTGTTAAGATTAACTTGTACTATTTGCTGTAAATCTTTTGATTTCTGCTCAACACTTTCCTTTTCCTTTCTGAGTTCTTCTAATTTTTCTATTCTTGCATTCAACTCTATTATTAATTCCTTTTTATTTTTACCCTGCTGACATAAAGGACAAACATCTTCTTTAATAATTTCGGATTTTAATAACTTTTGTCCTTCAATAAGAAGATTAAGTAATTGAAGTTTCTCTATTTTCTCTTTTTCTTTTCTGAGTTCTTCTATGGCTTTAAAATAATTCGAATATTCCGAATTTATATTATCAATATTCCCAACGACTTCTGATAAATTTTCACTGATTTTATTAAATAAGTTGATTCTTTTTACCGTTTCAGTATCTTCTTTACTTTCAATTTCTTTCAGAACCTCATTGATATTATTATAATTCTTGATTTCTATCTTAAGTTTCAGCGGTTTTATTAAATTATTTGCTGCTTCATAAAACTGTTCAGGAGAAGTTATGTTATGTCCAAAATTTTCAATTAAAGTTGATTGCTGAACACTTTTATTGTTTTCATAATTGTTTGATTTGATATTTCTGGCAATCCGACCAGCATTTTTCCTTAAGATGTCACGAATATTCCCAACTTCATTAAATCCAATTATTTTTTGAAGCTCATCGAGCTTTTCTTTTTTTGAAGCAATTATAAATTTTTGAAGGAAAGTGTACCTTAATATTAAATTCTCAGTTTGTGATTTTTCAATAAATTCTTTGAATTCGTTACTGTTATTTGTTTGAGAAATCTTTAATGCATCATTTATCGTTTTTTGAGATGCTAATTCTGGTTTATTGAATTCTAATTTTATAAAAGCATCGTCCGATGCTTGTAAGAAAAGATTTCTCAATGCCCCTTTACCTTTTGTTGCACCAATTTCTTCACTTACCAAATGTCCAACGCGGTCATAATAAAACCACTCAAACGCATCAGTGATAGAACTTTTACCAGAACCATTATCTCCATAAAAGAGTATTGATTTCTGATTAAGGTTTAAAGATAGGCTTTCTTTAATCCCCCTAAGTCCTACAATGTTTATCGAATTGATTTTATTCATCTTTCTTTTGCTTTGGGGTTAATTCCTCTTGCAAAAGTTCATCTAACTTATTTTGAATATTTTTGTCTGTGAATTTGCCTTCACCGTAGAGCGAAATAAGTGATTCAACTGTCTTTTCATCAATATTTTCGATATTATAAATTTCTGAAAAGAACTCGTCAATTACTTCTTTACCACTTTTTATTTTTTTATCCATTATTCAAAGTATTTCCAGTCAATTAACAAAGTTGTTTCAATGGTTTTATTTAGTACATCAAATCCTGTTTTGTTATTGCAAATAGGATAAACTCCGTATTTCTCAACAAAATCGAGTATAAAATAACTTTCAAGGTCTTCAATTCTATGTTTCCAGAAATTTCTCAGCATTTCAAAATTAAGATAAGTGAAATAGAGCTGTTCAACTTTTCTGAAATTAATCAATCCAACATTTTTTGATTTTCCGTCAAAATGTCCCATAAGTCTGTTTCCTATGCTATTAGTTCTCTTTTCACTCATTCCGATATATAAAAGTCTGGATTCTCCAAATGCATAATTAATTTTCTTTTTATCGGTAAAGATGAAATACAATCCAGTCAATCCAACAAGTGGTTTGATGTTTTGCATTTCAAAAGTTTTTCTCTCGTCAAAATATATTTTCAGTTCTTCAATCATGTCTTTCGGTGAGTTGGCAAAGTTTAGCTCTTTTGGTTTTTTCTATTTGGCTTTGTGGGTCAGCAAAAAAAACAAATGTGCTAAATGTGCGCTGGCTTTTTTTACAATGAACGCCAACGGTTGTCTATATTTACCAGGTACATATATTTTCGTTTTGTCGGATGAAAAGTGGAATATATTCTTCCAAATCCGGAAAGTATCGTTATACGTCCCTCACTCACATCAAACCATCAATCGGGTTTTTTCCATCCGGCAATGAAAAATTTGGAACATAAAACGTCCTTGCCCCTGTTTTTCCTCTCCAACATCGCCGGTAAGGGTTTACATCGTTTTTTTTCGTTCGCTTCAAATCAACCAACCGAAATTTTCCGGTTTCGCACCCCAATTTACAAAACTTGACGTAATAAATTTTACTTATCGGCTAATTTGGAATCAATTTAAAAACAGTTGGTAAACGGGTGTCATCCCGCTGTCGGGTGCAGCGGTTTCCGAGCCGCCGGTTAATAAATGCCTGCCAGCGGGAGAACCAGCCAGCGGAGGATTTTCGGAATATCCTGATGACACGATTCTGTTTCGCGGAAAACACCAATGCGTTTTGCGGATAATCGAAACGCATTTTCCGCATAATACCAATGAGTTTTCCGCACAATCCAGGTGAGTTTTCCGCATAATTGAAACGGATTTCCCGGATCATTAATCCGGTATCACGCTCCATCTATCGGGGGTGCACCGGTCAACAGATGCTGAAACAAGTTCAGCATGACGGCGCTTCATTGATGACCTGTCGCCTGGCTATGGCCTACGGGGGTTTTGAAACTGGAAACAATGAAGGGAACCCGGACAGGGACTGATTACCAACCAGCATGTGCGGGTGGCGTAGGTTTTAACCGCGTATCCAACAATCGCCGGTTAAAAACCGGCACAGCCGGCTCCGGGCTGTCTATTGTTTTTGCAGGTTCATCTGCCTGTTTATCTTCTTATATTTTTTATCGTTTGCCCCAGGAGGCGCTGCCCGTTGGGTTTTAATTCAAAGCAATTTTCCTGTACATCAATGAAAAAGTGATGGCCAGGTGCGCGAGGTAATAAGTAGGCAAAATCAGGAAACTCAGTTCCCGGTAGCCCAGGAACTCGCGGAATGCAATGATGGTATCGGAAAAAAGGATCAGGAAAATGCCGAAAATATAGGCCAATCGTTCGGGCGCCGGGGCTTCCAGTCCCACTGCCCCGCCCAATGAAAAACAGGAGATCAGCAAATACACCAAAGCAGCAAACATCAAGCTTTGATCGTTGATTACCGGAGACAATTTCAGAAAAAAGAAGAGCAGGTAAGCAACCAGCAAAATGAGGGTAAATATCCACCGGATACGCCCTTTCAACAAAGCGTACCATAAATAACCGATATGGGCGATAAAAAACAGCGCTATACCCGCCACAAACCTTTCTGGTTCGCCATGCCGGTGCGACAAAAACCAGTCGCCGCCAATCGAAAACAGAAAGGCCGCTATAATCGCCCAAACGTCTTTCGAGCGTTTCAATTGATTGAAATAGAGAACCAACAAAATCAGGATTCCTCCCCCCGCGCTTCCCGACTTAAAGAAAAACCCGAAATGGTTTAAGGCTAAAACAGCCGAAAAGGCAGGAATTAGCAACAGTGCATAAAGCCGTTTCTGTCTTGAAGTTTCTGTATTCGTTTTCATATCGTTAGGTTTCAGGACCATATTCTTCATTCGTACCAGACTTGAAAGCAGCACGCTCCAATCCCACCCGGCTATTGGTTTGCTAGCTCAATAATTTCCTGCCCCCAGCGTGATAAGCTGAGCTGCAGCTCCCCGTTTTGCAATTGTTGCCCGGTAAAATTGCCCAGGTGTTTTCCCGAAAGCAATGCCGTCAACTTGTATTTTTGCCTTGCTTTCACCCACGGGATGTTGATTTTTTGTGAATTTTCACCTGCACTTCCGCGCAATACCACCACCGCACCGCAACCTTCTTCATTCAGTTTTCCCCACCAATGCCAACCTTCATCGGTTGGAGCAGGTACGCCGCTGAATTGAAAACGCGAATAAACAGCATATTTCTGCTGAAGGTTCTCGAGCAGGGCAAAGCGGCTTCGGTATCGTTCCATGTTTTCGTTGGAGAGCGAGGTTAAATCACCTGAAAAAGAAAGAGGGGCGCCCATCAGCCAACTGCAAATCTGCCGGTCTTGTATTTCGGGGGTCAGGCTCCCGCTGAAATTCGTAGTCACCGCGCCGAAAACCTCAATCCGGTCGAGCGGCAAAGCCCGGTGCCGGTACATCAAATCGCGGGAGCGAAAAGCTCCCTGTTTCAGCTTCTGCTGTAAACTGTCGACATTGTATTTCCACGATCCGTCCACCAATTGTTTGCGGTTGCCGGCACCCCAGTATTCGTTGGGCGCTGAGTGGTACGAATCGGCGTGTTTCAAAACGGCAATATCAGCTTCGGGGCCGGGCGTTTCCCAGTAGATTTCGTGCGACAACTGGAGCCACACGCCCGGCGCCCGGCGGTGAATTTCATCCTGTGTGGCCAGCAGTCCCCGCAAACCCCGCAGATACGATTCTTTCAGCGTGCGGCTTTCGTGCCCGCAGGCCCTATCGCCGTAACACAGGTTACTCAAATCCTGTTTGAAATAATCGGCCTGATACGTTTGATGCAGATAAACAATTTCGTCGATATATTTTTCAAGGGCTTTCTGATAGCATAAACTAAGCCCCAGCCCACCAGCCCGCCTGATCAGCGGTAAACTGAACAGGGGCGGTTCGTTCCCGTTTTTATCGGCTTGCAGTTCGTTGATGAAAACCGAATACCAAAGGCCTGTTTTCATGTTTTTCGACCGGATGTAACTGCTCAGGCCATTCAGATCGGGAAATTTTTCAGGGACAGGCCTGATTGTTGAAACGGCCCATCCTCCGCCGGGGCCCGCATCAGACCAGCCCGCATCCAATTGAAAACATGTAAAGCCAATTTTTGCGGCGATATCGGCCGCAATGCGCATGTTGCTGTCGTTAATCTCAGCGGCATAATTGGTCCAGGTGCAAAACAGCGGCGCGATACTTTTTTTACCTGTCGATTGTAATATTTTTTCATTCAGGAACGATTTAAAATCGCCTTCCACGCAGCGATCGAGTGCGGTTGAGACGGAAGAAACCGTGGGATAACTTTCTCCCGAAAAAGCATACATCAACACCGGTTCCGACACAAACGATTCGCCGGGGCCGAGCACCCATTCAAAAAAACCGGGATGGTACCCCAAAGCGCCCTGCCCGGAAAGCAACCTCAACCTGGAGGGCGCCTCGCTGGACAGGATCAGGCCGCAGGAGGCGGAAGAATCGCTGAATGCAACAATTGCGGGGTCAATATTTTCTGAGCCGGGAGTCAGAAGGGTTTTGGATGAATAATTTTCACCTATTTCCACCTCATCTATGATCAACCGGTCGATTTTTATCCAATGTTGTCCCTGATTGGAAAATCTGATCCATTTGCGGATAGCCGGAAAACCTTCATAAATTTCATAATTAATTTCTGCTGAAATCCCTTCCCATCCGGTTTTTCCCGAAGAAACGAGTGAAACAACCAGTCTTTTCGTGTCATTTTTGGGAGAAAGGATTGAATAACTCACCGAGTCGAAAAGGTTGCCAGCTTGTTTTCCGGTAACCAAAACCGGATCAACCCAGTTCACTGTTTGGCCGTTCACATTGTCTTCCTTAGCTACATTCAAAGCATCCGTCTGGTTTTTCACGGCATCTTCCTGTTCTACCCCGGCCTGATCAGAATAGCCAATCCCCTGCGGTTCGGCATCGGGCGAAGCTTTCGAAAAAGTAACCGAGAATTCAGCCTGATTTTCTGCAATAACAGGATTACCGTTCACCGAAAGCATTTCGGTAACAACCGATGAGTTGGTCAGCCGGAGACTGCGTTCGAGCATTCCGGCCTGGATAATAACCTGATTCCCGTCAGCCAAAATAGTCCATTTTTCGGACGATTCATCCGAATTGCAACTGAGAAGAAAAGCACTGGCAATCAATACCGGAATCAGTGTTTCTCGTATCATTTGCCTTGTTGTTTGGTATTATACTTTCAGAAATTTCCCTTTTCGGTACATCAGCCAAAGGATGAAAAAAATGATCGATACATTGGCCAGTTTGATCAGGGTTCCGTAATAGTTACCCAAAAACTGCTCGGTTCCGTGAAGCAGCGAGTTGCTGATGCAGCCAAAATTTATGATTTCGTACAGCATGTAGGCCAAAATGGAGTTCATCCCGTATATTTTCAGCCAGTTCAGGTATTTGCCGTAATTTTTGTAATCGACCAGGTAATAAAAAAGCGCCATCAGCAAAAAACAAATTCCGCTGCTGTACAGGGTCATCGAACTGGTCCATATTTTTTTGATGATTGGCATTTGCAATCCCCACAACTGGCCGGCCACAACCATTAAAACACCGCCAATGCCCAGCCACTGTACTTTCCTGATTTTCGGGAGGCTGCCTTTCATAATTTGTCCGGCAAAAACGCCCGTCATGACCGTTACGCCGAAGTTCAGGCTGCTGATTAACCAGGTATAACGGTATTTCCCGAAATCGATCGCCGTTTCGGTCACCGTTGAACCGTCGCGGAAACGCCCCATCACCACGCGGTCGATGTACTCGGCCAGGTTGTTATCGGGCCCGAAGTTGCCGCCACCCCACTCCCCTGTTTTTACAAACGACAGCAATGCCCAGTAGCTAAGCAGCAAACCTGCTGTAACAGCCAGCTGGCCTTTCCGGTTGAGGTGCATCAGCAGGATGGCTGAAATGAGATAACCAATGGCAATGGCCTGCAGCGTGTTGGAGAAGAAGAAAATCCGGTTTGGGTCAAGCGCCAGCAGGTTTCCCTGGCACATCATGCCAAAAATCCATAGCAAAACAACCCTTTTCAGAATACGTTTGTACAGTTGCACCTTGCTGCCGTTTTTCAGGTATTTGGCAAAGGCAAACGGCATGGACGCGCCAGCCATAAACATAAACAAAGGCATAATGATATCCCAAAACGCAAAACCTTCCCATGCAACATGTTCAAAAGGTTTCATCATGACATCCATCCAGGGGGTGTTGACAGCCCGCCCCAGCGACCGGAATACCGGTTGAAAAAACACCAGGCAAAACAGGTCGAAGCCGCGCAACACGTCGAGCGATCCCAGGCGTTCGGTTTTTTGAAGTTCCATACAGATTTAATTCAGTTTCATTACCGTCCCATTAAAAACTAAAAAAGTTCTTTGATGTATTTGAAATTTAGTTAGTTGTATCCATTTTTCGAGCGAACGGACTTGAATTTTTAGTTTTGCATCAGATTATTCTGATTGCATATGTATCAAGACAAATACGTTTTCGCTCAACTGGTCTCGTTTCTGAATCGAAGCAAATTCAATCGTATTGTTGCCAAATACAATGGCGACAAATACGTGAAGCATTTCACTTGTTGGAATCAATTGCTATCTCTGATGTTCGGGCAATTGTCAAATCGTGAAAGTCTTAGAGATTTGATCGTCGCACTTGATGCTCATCACTCCAAATCTTATCATTTGGGATTGGGCAAGAACATTTCAAAATCATCACTGGCCAGAGCCAATCAAGACAGGGACTATCACATCTTTGAAGAGTATGCTTACTATCTGGTAAACGAAGCCAGGCAGAAACGCGTTGCTGACATCTTCAAGCTTGAAGGCAATGTCTATGCTTTTGATTCAACGACAATTGACTTATGCCTTTCGGTATTCTGGTGGGCGAAGTTCCGTAAGAAAAAAGGTGGAATCAAAGTACATGCATTATACGATGTGGAGACACAGATACCTGCATTTTTCCATATCACTGAAGCATCTGTTCACGACTCTACTGCCATGAAAGAGATCCCTTATGAATCAGGCTCATATTACATATTTGACCGTGCATATAATCACTTCAAGATGTTGTATAAGATTCATCAAATAGGAGCTTTCTATGTTTTAAGAGCCAAAAAGAATCTACAATGCAAGATGATCAAATGGAAACGAAGATTGCCCAAGAACGTGCTTTCAGATGTAACAATTGAATTGACTGGGTTTTATCCTAAGCAATACTATCCAGAGCATCTTAGATTGGTCAGATATTGGGATGAAGAACAAAAGCGTGAGCTTGTATTCTTGACCAATGCAATGCACATTTCTGCATTGCAGGTTGCTGAACTTTACAAGAACCGCTGGCAAGTCGAGCTGTTCTTCAAATGGTTAAAGCAACATCTGAAAATCAAAAAGTTTTGGGGTACTACTGAAAATGCTGTTCGGATTCAAATCTACGCTGCCATGTGCACTTACTGCTTGGTGGCAATCGTCCAAAAGGACATGCAACTTGATAGAAGCACATATGAGGTCTTGCAGATTGAGCATATCTTTAACAGATAAAACTAATCTTCGAGACCTATTTGATAGAACTAAATTTCAAAATGACAAAGAACGTTTTAGCCTTAATGAGCCAAATTTGTTTAATTATTAATACGTCCCGATTTTAATGGGACACTAGTGATTCAGTTTAGTAAATAAAATATTTTTCCGCGTTTTTGTAATACAATTTATCAATCACCTCCTTCGGCAATTGCAGCCCTTTCACGAGTTGTCCGCCGAGGTCGTTGACCGGGAGGACCGTGTCGGTTGCCAGAAAAAGCCACTGTTCGAACCAACTGTTTTTGAGTCCCTGTAATACAATACTAAAATTAGCATGGTTTCCGTGAACACTCCCATCGGTTCCGTAAAGAATCCGGTCCTGGTGGTTGATCATAAATCGCCGGTATAACATATCGGTTTCCGTGTGCATGAACTCCCTGAAAACAGGAATCCCGGAACAACCAGAGCTGAAAAATACAACCTGATCATGTTATTTTTTCTTTAGTCCGATCTGTTCAAACGGAATCGCCTGAAAACCCGGAACTTTTGCAAATACGTCCGAATCCTTTCTGAGCCTGAAATCCTGTTCTTTCTTATTTACAAAGCCCGGGTCGTCATGGGTGATGTAATTATGATCGCCATACTCAAGAAACTTTTTGTCGCCCAGGATCACCGTTTCAAGCCCGACAAAAATATTTTTATCCACCACATTTCGTTTCGGGAAGGCAGGATTATCGTCCCAATAGCTTGCCAGTTCCGGATATTTGGAGCTGTATGGCGGTTGATCATGCTTTATTTCACGGAGCGCTTTATCGTAAACATTTCCGGGAGCAATCATCGGTATCGCCCAATCGTAAGCCTGCAGCCGGTTGTCGACCTTAATACCCACCGGGCAATCGATGAAAATATTGTTGATATACGCGTTGTCGCTTCCGCCACCGATCAGCGAAGGAAAAGCTCCTGCCCGGTAAAAAACATTTCCGAATACCGTCATTCCGCAGGCGCCATCGTCGTGATATACAGCAGTGGTGCGGTGTTCCTGCCCGAGATCGTGAAAGTAGTTGAACTGAACCAAATGACCCCGTTCCGAAGGATTCCGTCCGTAATAGAGCGCACCCACGTCATCGGTTACCAGGCATACATCGTGAATGTTGTTAAACTCGATCAGGTGGTCATTTCCCGACATCAGAACGGCACAATGGGGACCCTGATAAATTTCGCAATGGGTTATACGGTTTCCTACGCCTTTAATCTGAACTCCGGCGCAATAGGTTTTTGCAATCCGGTTAAAATCATGAATCCGGCAGTTTTCGACGTAATTTCCGGCAGCTTCGAGCGTCTGCCGGTTTCCCCCGAAGAGGTGAACTCCGCCCGAAGCGGTTTGTTCAATCGTACAACCGCTAAGCCCGTTGTTTTTCCCGATGGTCCCGTTTTCGTCGTCGCCAATATGAACGGCAAATGAACCCAGGTTGCGGAACGTACAGCTGACCAGCTTGCAATGGCTTGCGCTGATCAGATCAACGCTGTGCGTTCGTGAGCACTCGAATGCTATTTCCCGGATGGTGATGTTTGACGAAGCGTTCACCACAACAAAAGGAACTTCGAGCATCGACACTTCGACCGTTTCCGTTTTTTCAGGCCGGTAAAAATAGAGAATGCCGTTCTCGCGGTCGATATAATATTCGCCCGGAGCGTCAATCTCTTCTGGAATATTGTAGGCATACCAGGTATTGTAAGGCTTCCCCGACAAAAAGCCATAACGGTGCGGTTGTACCGTTGCAATGGTTTGTTCCAGGGTGTCGATAGCGGCAACCTTCACGGCATCATCGGCCCATCCGTACCTGAAATAACCCGACAACCACAGGTCGCCGGACGTTTTCCAGGCAGCAGGGCGGTTGCCCCGATAACGGAAGACCCCTCCTGCATTCGCGGTATCGCCCTCGGAGGGGACTGAGCCTTTCTCAATCACTTCACCCATGCTGACTACCGAGTCGTTTGGCCAGCGGGACAAGCAGCCAGGGACGCCGTTAATAAACAATTCCATCCAGGAACATGGGAACGGATGGCCGAAGCCAACCTGCTTTAACTCGCCGAAATTACTGATCGCCAGTTTTTTGAAATCAATCATAACGATGTGCTCCCGGCTGTATTCCGGGAATATTTTTTCGTTTTCCGTTCCCGACACAGGCCCGGCCAAAGCCGGATGGATTGAAATTCCTCCGGTAAAACGGACCTTCGCCTGTTTGCAGGCGGCAATGATCAAATCCCGGTCCCGGCTGTCAAATTCAAGGCTGCGGGTGAACTCATAATCGCCCTCCTTCAGCAGAACTGAAAAAACGGCTCCGTTTCCTTCCTGTCGTTTTTCGCGAACAACATCCCGCGCTTTTTCGATCGTCCGGAACGGCTTTCCCGCCGAACCATCGCCCAGATCATCTCCCTGGGGCGAAACATAAAGCCGGTTGACCTTGTTGCAAGAAACCGCAATCAACAGGACCGACAACAGATACAAGTATATACGTTTCATTATGAAAATGTACCTTTCAATTTGCATGTTGTGTCTCGTACGCTACCAAAGTCTGGTAACCAGGTGCTGACCCTGCCCGGTCAAACAATTCGTGAAGCTGATGTCAGTTCCCGAAGGAATATTTGCCCGAAGAACCTGGTTGGGATAAACAGATACCGAATACATCATTGTCCCGAAACTGATCTGAAAGCTTAGATCGGATTGGTTATGAATTTCAATGAGGTTTTTTTCCTCGTTGACGATTTTTACCGAAAGTGATTTTTGAACGATTTCGTCGAGCAACTCCTTTTTCCCGGCAAGCCTGTCATTAAAACAAGCCACCGAACGCCCGGCAAACAAGGCCTCCTTAACGCCTTCTTCCGAACGTTCTTTCACGAAAACCAGGGTCATCGGGCGTTGATTTTTTCCCCGGTACATGTTCGCGCTGGTATAATGAATGTCTGAATTGGCAAAATGGGCCAATCCAAATTTGTTACACCAGTCCAATACTTTGGGGTAATACTCCCACGAGTTAAACACCTCAACGCCATGTAATTTCTTTTCGGCAATCAGTTTTTCATGAACAGGGTACATGGTGCTGGTGTCATTTGGCCATCCGGGATGGTTCCAGAGAATATAAGCTCCCTGCGCGACCGCTTCGTCGATGGCATCCAGCTCATCGGGCAAATCAATTTTATTCACATCCTGCACAAACAGCGCGTTGAGATGCCCCAGCGGCTTCTTCCGGGTAATTTCTGTTCCTTTAATAACGATCATCCCGATTTCGCGGCCCCTTTTCTGTGCAATTTCATTGGACTTGTTTAAATCGCCGATAACGGTTTCTTTATTCGGCCGGTATTCAATATGGTCGGTGATTGCGATGGCATCCAGGCCTTCGTTCCAGGCTTCGTTTACCCGCATATCGGGCCAAACTTTTCCATCGGAAAATACGGTATGAACGTGAAAATCGCATTTCAGCGTTTCATAACCATCCAGGTTGGGGATGTTGATGTGATAA
The DNA here is from genome assembly GCF_049347105.1 of Gaoshiqia hydrogeniformans. Classification (GTDB taxonomy): domain Bacteria; phylum Bacteroidota; class Bacteroidia; order Bacteroidales; family Prolixibacteraceae; genus Gaoshiqia; species Gaoshiqia hydrogeniformans. The sequence continues at coordinate 3,381,242 of NZ_CP186334.1, read as the reverse complement.
CGGTAGTTTTGCATCGACATTTCAGGAAATTCGTAAACATCCGCATTCCGGATCTGAGCCGTCCCATGTCCGTACAGGCCGGCAATACCAATAATTGTAGCGAAAATGATTTCAGACAGTTTCATAATCAGGTTTTTATCTGGTTATTGATTTAGTTGTTTCAACTCATATGCACTTAAATTTTCAACCTTTACCCGATAAGCCCCGGGGACCTTCAGGGAATAGCTGATTTCGTTTCCCGATCGTTTCCAGCTTAGTTCAAGCGCCTGGTCATCAAGCGGAATGGTTCCGCGGCATTCATTTAAATCAAGATCGGAAAAACGGATCGTCACTTCTTTGTTCAGGTAGTCAATCTCACTGATTCCCAGGATATCGCGATAGAGAATATGCCCCAGGTACGATGCAAAACCGTGATTGCAACTGGCATGTGCATCGACGTTTTCCCATAAGGTCCCGGTGCGTTCGGCCATGTAAAAGAAATAATCCTGTATCTCGCCGAGCAACTGGTTCCGGAGGCCGTAGCGCGAAAGGATATCCATCCGAAGGTAATTCCCGATGAACGCATTGGCTCGGAAAACCTCAGGCCAGGTCACCGCATCGTTCCTGTTCGGACCGAATTCGGTCGTTAGTTTATGCCACAGTTCCGGGTGGGTTTCAGGTGTAGCCACCTGGAAGAAGAACGCGTAATACTGGCAAACTTCGGTGGTATTTTGAGTTACTTCAAGCTGGCCGTTTGCATTTCTGACGGCATTGTCCACGAAAAAAGTCCCGTTGTACGATTGTTTCAGCACTTGTTGGCGGACCTGTCCGGACTTTTGTTGCCAGTACTCGTTTTGATACAAATTGGCAGCGCTGGTCAGGGCCGCGCTGTACAGCATATTGGTCGGGTAATTAACGTCGCGTACAAAACTGTTGGCCTTCGACCATTCCACAAAGATCCAGCTTTCGAGCTTTTCCAGCAGCCCGTCTTCGTTCTCGAAACGGGCAAAATACCCCAGCAAATCCGTAATCCGGGGTTTTAATCGTTCAACGAGGGCCGGGTCGCCTCCGCGCCGGGCATAATCGTCAATCTGAATGATAAACCACAAGGCCCAGTTGGGAATAAACACGCCATCGTTATGATCGGCCGGATAACACATCGGCAACATGCCTTCGGGCAGGAAAGCGAAACGTTCGGGCAAAACGTAGTTCTCATAAAAGTTGCGCGCTACGGCCAACTGTCCGGTAAAATCTTTTTCCATGATCGCCGAAAAATAGCTGTCGCAGAGCCAGCCGGCGCGTTCGCGCGACGGACAATCCATGAACAAATCCACCGCATTTTGCCGGTAGGTTTGCCGTGCCGCCTGATATATTTCGTTCAGCTTAAGGTTGTCCGACGAAAATGAAGCCAGGCGGTTTTCGGGATAAGCATATTCGCGTAAATAAACTTCCTGAAGCTGACAACTTCCCTTCAGCACCATCGCTTTCAGGTATTTGAAGGTGTACGATTCGAATGATTCGAGCAGATAATCGCCCGGTTCCAGTTCATAAACCACCTGGTTATTAACATCGGCCATCCTTCTTTTGGGATTGACATCGCCGTCAGTCAGCATTTCGTCAAAATAAAAAACCAGCGCCGAGGGCTGCGAACAGCTTATTTTGCTGCCAATAAAACCCGAGAGGTTAGCGCCAAAATCGAAGGTGATAAACTCATTTTCTTTCAGCATCACCGGATTTCCTGAAAATGGTTCTGCGCCGGTATCCTGTGTTTGAGTCACCATTTCCTGCATCAACTGCGACGGCTGCAGCTCCAATTCGAGCTCATCTTCCGTATAACCCTTTAGTTTCTCGCTAATACGGATCAGGGAACGGTCTTTTTTATAGGTTTCCGGTTTTTCGAAGCCAATAGTTCCGGTGGCATAAACCGTTGCCGGATGTACCTTTGCAAATTCGGGAAGAAGCAGGTTTCGGGGAAGCAATTTGACAGCCGGCTGACGAACCAGCGTCAACGTCTCAACCGGCGAGCCGGTATCTGTTTTCCAATGGTCAGCATCTTTCCCTACCCGGTAATATTCCGTAAAGGGCCGCTGGAAACTGTAGCGTTCCGTTTTTTGAAGACGTTCCTTGAGTTGAATTGCTTTAAACCCGGGAGCTATTCCGGTTGCCAGCAAAACTTTTTTCCCGGATACCACTTCGGCCTGCAAAAACGAAGGCTGGTCGAGGGTATAATAACTGTTCACATTGTAGCCGGCCACCTCGATGGCCAGGATATTTTCGCCTTTTTTTACCAGGGAATCAAGCCGATAATCATCGACCCTGAAATAGCCGTGAGCCGCCCGGGCAGGCCCGTAACCAACGAATTCTCCGTTCAGGTATACCCGGTAGAGTGTCGACGCGGTTATCTTCAGCCTGATATCCTGCTTTTCTTTTGCATCGAAAACTCCCTGGAATCCCAGGCTGAGGTTCATTTCCTGTTCACGCCCTTCCGCCCAAACGGGCAGCGCTTCTTTTATTAATTCAATTTCGGAGTTTTGGAGAGAAGAAAATTCTGTGCAGGATGACAGTCCCAGAAATAGCGGGACCAGAAATGCAACAGAAAGTGATATACGTATCACCGTACTGATTTTTTTCATTTTTAGCAGATTAGTATTAGGAGGCCAAAAGATAATATTAATCTTTGGTTTAAATGCGTTCCGGCGCAGGCTTTTATTTTGTTTTCCGGCAGCAGTTTTTCAGGTCATCTCTTTTTTTTATCACGAAATCAGGAATCCGGTTAAAAAAATGTTCTGTTTTCGTATCTCTCCCTCCCCAAACCGGAATTCGTTCGCCAATGTTCGATGCCAGATCATACGTAAGAAATTCGGCCAGTTCTTTTTTCCGGGTAGTCACCGAATAAATCATCTGAATCGGGTACGCGGCGTTCCCAACAGTCGGGATTAAGCCGAGAACCAGTGCAATCATCCGGGGATGCCTTTCTGATTCGGGAAACCGGAATTGTTCGTACAGCATTTTACCTAAGGTGTAGATTGTCCGGTAAATCGATCCGCCCAGGGCTGCGCCAACGGCCAGAAAACCAATGCTGATTAAACCGGTAGCGTATAACGACGGGAGTACCACCAACTCGATGACCTGCGTGACCGGTTTTAGTCCCAATACGATAATAAAATCGGCCAGATACGGGCTGGCTGACTCGTGTTTGGCCTGGTCCCGCAAAAAGTCCGCCTGCCCCGGGTTTAGCTGGCCTCGTTTTTCCCATTCATTGATGCGCTTGTTCAGGTATTTCTCAATGCTGTATTTCCGGTATTCCCTGGTAAACAGAAATTTGTAGATATTTTTTATGATCTCCCACAAATTAATTGACATCAACTTCCGGATAATCCAAAGCGGTAGTTTAACTACCATACTTATCAGTCCGTTTTTCAAGAAACCGGCCAATTCTTTTCCATACCACAGCATGATGTGACGATTGTACCAGTTTGCCTGGCTCTCGGTAATCTTTCCCTTTTTCAGTTTATAGGTGATGCTTTTCCGCGCTCTCCCGATCGACCACCATTCATCCTGTTGTTTCTCCAACTGCCTGATGGCCTCTTTCAAACGGATAAACTCTTCTTCCTTAAACTGATCCTGATTTTCGTCGACATAGCGGTGCAATTTTCCCGTATTGACATCATCAAACAACAAATGCCTGTATTTAAATGCTTTAGGGATATAGAAAAACAGCAACGAAAGCGGATTTAAGGGAAATATCGCGGGAACTCCCGATTCTGCATCAATCCAAACCCAGTTTCCCTCCTGGTCGAGTAAAAAATTGTTGAGCGCCACCGGATTGCCTTTTCCCGCCTGCCAAACCAGGCCGTCAAAACCGGATGCAATCAGTTTCTTTTGTAAGGGCTCCATCACCTGCCTGCACAAATCATCATATTCCCCTTCCGTTTCGCTCGAGAAAGGATGATGAAGACTAACCTGCCGCCCGGTAATAAATTCGGTTACGATTTCATAGGCTTTGAATTCGTTGTTCCAGGCCGTCCCGTATGAACGCGCTATTTTCAGATGCGGGCCAAACCAGCCTGGAATCAGGACAGTCAATATTTCCCTTCGTAAATGAGCGCATTGAACAGCATGTTCATTCCAGCTATACGGATTTGGAGCGCCTGTCAGAACATAGTTGACAAATTTGGTGAGAGAATCGCTCCCTGAAAAAACTTTGATGGCAAGAATATTTCCGCGATTATCAGAACTTCGGTAAACAGTCCCCGATCTTCCTTTACCGATTGCTTCCCTTCCGGTTGTATAATCCATTTTTACGGCTGCTAATTTCGGCACAAAGATCATTTTTTTATGGGAAACTCCAATGAATCAGCTTCAGATAAAAATCGTTTCGTGCTGATCGGTCATTTTTATTTCGCAATATGCTTTTTAACAAAGGGCCATACCCCATCTTTATAATAGCGGTGCCCTTCAGATCCTTCGTACAATTCACAATTTCCGGGGGCGCCGGCTGCTGCATATATCTGTTGCAAATGAGCAAAAGCTTTGCGCGACTCTTCAATCGGAAAAATCTTGTCGAGTTTGCCCTGAACGGCACAAAACGGGCGCGGGGCGATCAAGCCTGCGACATCGGCCATCTCGCCCAGCTGCATGATACCGGGAACATAATTACACTCGCAATGATGAAGCGAGCCGATGCTGCCGGTAAAGGTACAAAAATACGAAGCAGGCACGGCAACCGTGATCCGGGTATCGCAGGCGGCGGCAAACAAACTGACCGTTCCTCCGCCCGAGTTGCCGGTTACCACTACTTTCTGCTGATCGACCGGCAGGTTGACAAATGCCCAGTCAATCAGCTTCGACACATCCCACACCCGGTCGCCGATGGGTGTACGGCCAACCAGAATATCGTGCAGCAACAAGGTCCGGCACGACGAACGTGCATCGTTTTCCTTGTCTTCGGGGCTGCGGGTTTCGCCAAAGCCCCGGGTGGTGGGAGCTATCGCAAAGTAGCCTTCCTGAACAGCCTGAACGGCCACATTCCGTTCGCCTTCTTCGCCGCTTACGCGCTCTTCTTCCGAATTATAAAGCCCGGCATACAGTTCCGTGTTTTTTGAATGCCCGTGAGGGGCAATGACCACTCCCCTTGTTCCTTCCACCTTTTTTGGGCGAAGTAAGATAAACGTCAGCGGAACCGTGGGCTCGGTCCAGATTTGCCAGCGTTCGCGGATCGCAAAACCCAGATCTTCGGATGATAGCATTTCTGCTTTAGGTTCATAAACAGCCAACTGGGTTTCCAGCACATTCAGTCCAAGCAATTTTTTCAGTTCCGGACGAAAGGCTTTTTGCCATTTTTCAAAATCGGCAGCTGACGAAGCCCGGAATTCATATTTCATTTCGGCATGGTCATACATGTTTGAGAAATGAACAGGTGCGTCGTACCCTTCAACTTCGTCAGGGGAGAACGTTTTGGGGCCCGATGTATTTTCAACACGACATTGTATCAAAAACAAGCTTAAAATTATGGTCAGGCCTGTTTTTAGCAGGCCTTTATCAGATAAAGAATTCATTACGTGTATTTTTATGATTGAATTTCAAGGATTGTTCCGGCAATATACCGGTTGCCATTGTTGGTGTTAAAATAGTACACCACTAAAACCCGCTTTTTGTCAAGTTGAACAGCCCAGGAATAACCCAGATCGCTCGTCCCGCCGTCATCACGGATAACAAATTCAGCAGCCGTTTCAAAATCGGAACATTCGGGATTTAATATCCTGCCCCTGATGCCATAAGGCTTGTTCCGGTAACCGTAAGTGAGCAAAACCCGGTTGTCCGGCAATTTTAAAGCATGCAACGGATAACCGTAGAAATTCATACTTTGCCACCGAAAGGATTTTCCCCCGTCGGATGAACGGGCAATACAGGAATGATGATCGGGCATATCTGCCGTTCGAAGAAAGGCTACCAGGTCGCCGTTGGGAGTTTCATACAGCGATGTTTCGTTGAATGAGATTTCGTTATCGACAGCAACCGGGCAGGAATAACTCCAGCTAAGTCCCTTGTCTTCAGAAATCAACAGATAAACCGAGGTTTTTGCCGGCGATACCACATCTCTGGCTGCTACCGCCCAATAGATTTTGCTGTCTTTCCCTTCGCATAAAGCGCCCCGGTTGTAGGCCGGCAGCGGTTTGCCCCAGACATCCGCCTGTGTTTCAGCCGGCACATTCGGCGGATAAACCGGGCCTGTCCATGTATCCCCGCCATCGGTTGAACGCACCAGGTAGCCGCCCAGGAAAGTGAAGGCTGGCAACTGTTCCGATTTGCTCTTCACCAGGGTGATTGGCCGGTTTAGAACCTGATCGGCATCCGGACGAATCAGTCCCCAGGTATAACCGGTACAGAGCAATGTGCCGTCTGTCAGCTGCAACAGGCAGGGATCCTGCGAACCGCCGAAGGGATGTGCATAAATCAGTTCCGGGTCGCTTGTCCAGTTTTCACCATCGCGGGACCGGACCATCACCAGGTAACTGTTCGGGTCGGTGTGCGAGACACCTTCCTGCCCAAACAACCGTCGCTCCGGAGCCCTGCGGAAAGCAAGCAGAATTTCCCCGTCAGGACGTTTGATCACCGACGGAAATGCGGAATAAAACATGGTATCCCGGTAAATAATCAGGTCTTTTACTTTCCGAACGCCAGACTGATTGATTGAACTTACGTTTTTTCGCAAATCGATTGTATTGTTGCCGCGTGGTTTGTTTTCTCCTTTTACCTGAAAGAATCCGGTCAAAATGATGGCAAGAACAAGAAAAAATGTTGTTTTTTTCATTTCTCAGAAGTTTGTTTTGATGATTTCCAATCCATCCCCGTCAGGCGATATTCTCATGGTCACCTCCCGGCTTCCGCTAAAGTTATACACAATTTCGTCATTTTTCCCAATGAAAGGCTTTACCAGTTTTTTCAGTTCATCGCCGGCCATGTCGTCGGTGATGATCCACTTTCCTTTTCCGTCGCTGAATTCGTTGGTTCCCCCGGTATAAGCGGCAAGCAGCTTTTTGGGGGCAAAACGCGCCGATGTGACCACCACCAGACCCTTTTTCTTCACAAGCTCATTGATATCGGCAAGGGTGTGCTTGCTCATAAACCGGCCGCACAAAAAGGCCAGTTTCACGGATTTCAGGTGTTCTTTGGTTACTGAATCGTCGAACACAATGGGCGAGTTGGCCGGTGCAAAAGAGCGGTGCGGCATTCCTTTGTAATAATTTCCTGCATTCCACGAAAGGCTTTCTTTTTTCACCATTCCGTGCGTAATGGTATGCCAGGCTTTCATCCACTCTTCCGATTCGGGACTGGTATTGAGGTCGTAAGCGCCAAACAACCAGTCTTTCCAGTACAGGTCAATCGTCTGACCACTTTCCTCAACACTGCAAAAAACATCTTTTCCCTGTCCCCAGGCCGTGTCGTCGAAACGGATAATGGCGATTTGCGGCTCAAAATCGCGAAACGAGTACGGGCGCGGGTTCGAAGGGATATATTCTTTCACAAAAGTTCTGAAAACTTCTCCCCTTTCTCCCAGCTTTACATTCTGGTTCTCGTCCAATGAATAAAGACTGCCCACATTCTCGACATACGCCTTGTCGGCTCCGGCCCAGTATGCAAACAGCAGGTTGCCCTGCAATTCTTCGGCGCTGTGTCCCGGGTAGGTGTTGTGGTTCCAAAAATCGAGGCAGGCCCACAATTCCTGGTTATATTGCAGGCAGGCGCCCATCGCGCAGGCCGCCCACACATTCGACCAGTTTTCCTTCATTTGCTTGTACGCGGGGGTCATCCCAGCCCGTGCAAAGTTGTGAAAAAGCACCGGCCACACATGTTCGGTCAGCACTTTCCCGTTGCCAAAACCACGGTGATAATCGACCAGCGATTTAGCTCCTTTAAACACCGCTTCATCTGCCAATTTGAAATCCATTCCGGTAGTTTCGGCCAAACTGACCCGTTCGACACCCGGATTGCGCAACGCAATGGTCAGGTTACGGGTGATCTGCGAATGTTCCAGTTCATCGTACAACGTTCCCCAAAAAGCAGGCGATTGCTGAATACTTTTCAATACCTCTGCCGGAAACCTGAACTGGTGCAGGTCCCCTGGCTGTTTCACCCAGTTGCGCCCGTCGGTACTCAGCATCTCAAGCCTCCAGTTTCCCGACTCCACGTTGAAGACTATTTTCAGGTTTTTTTCCTCCGCACGGTCGAGCAGTGTTTTCAAGGTCGCAGCTTCTTCTTCAATGGTGCCTTTTGGGCCGCGGTATTTGTAACTGATGAAATCGACGCCCAACGCCTCCATCGCCGGATCATTGAAAAACTCACCGGCTTGAAATTTATCGCCCGAGTTATCAACCCCGACAAAAAATTGTTTTCCCGCAACCTGGCTGTGCTTTGGCTGTGCCGAAACCGGGCGGACAGTTGCACAGAGTGCAAAAACCGAAGCCAACGCCAATGTCATAGATTGTTTTAGGCTGAATAATCTATAATAGCTGTTACTCATCTTTTTGAAATTAATGTAAATCAATAGTTTAAAATCGGCATATCAGATTGTGTTTTTCTGAAAAAGCCTGTTGTTGAACCCACTTCGGGGTTCTGTTTCGTATATCTCCATTTACCACGGGTTTACACCCGGGGTTATTCATTTTAAATCCTTTTCAGGATTTTCTCTTCATAACCACGAATGTGGTTTAATTTGAATAACCCTGTACGTAGTGCAGGGAAATGGAATAAAGCCATGCACTGAACCCCGAAGTGGGTTCAATAATAAATCAATCTGCCTGCATTTGATTCGCATAATTAATCGTTACTGACCGAAGGAGGCCGGCTGACCGGATTGCTCCCCCATTCTTTGTTGGGCTGGTTGCCCATTTCAAACTCCAGCGTTCCGCCTGCCATCAGCGTCTGGTAGTCAATCCACGGTTCCTCGAATGGTTTCCCGTTCAGTTTAGCCGACTGGATGTAAAAGTTGTCCTCGCTCACGTTATTGGCGACGATGATGAAACTTTTTCCATGATCGAAATGAAGGGTCAGTTCAGGAAAAATGGGAGAACCAATCAGGTAAACGGGTTGCACCGGGTCATAAGGGAACAACCCCATGGCACTCATCACGAACCACGAAGCCATTGCCCCGGCATCGTCGTCCATCGATTCGATGTAACCCCTCGGGTCGGCGCGGTAAATGCGGTCGGTCACCGGTTCGTCGAACGGCCCGTGGTTGTGGTACAACTGGACGACCTCTTTGGTGGTAAAGGTCCGCGCCCATTTCTGTGTCAGGTACGGTTTCCCCAGAAAATTAAACAGGAAAGGCGCCTGAACATCGGGTTCGTTCAAAGCCATGTAAAAATTGTTTTCAAAAAAATATTCGAGATCTTCGGCCACTTTTTCTTTTCCCCCGGCCAGTTCAATAAAGCCATCCGCATCGTGCAGCACAAACCAGCGGTAATGCCAGAGGTTGCCTTCGTAGGTGTATTTGTCAATTACCTCCACATCGTCGACCGGTTTTCCTTCAGGAGTGAAAAAACCACGCACATGGCCCTGATTGTCTTTTTGTTCGGCACACCATAATTTTTTATACTGAAGTGCCGATTCTTTCAGGCCTTTTGCTTCATCGTCTTTTCCCAGGGCTTTGGCCATTTCGAGGGCAAAATAGGCATGATAATCGCTTTCCAATTGGTCGCTGAGGTTTTTCACGCTGCCCTTTTCAAAGTCTTCTTTCATCCCGCGAAAAGCAATTTCTGCATCAAAATCGCCCAGTCCTTTGTTCCAGGCATCCATGATGACTGAACCGGCAAATTCCATGCGGATATTGGGCGTAGGCCAGTATTGACGGTCGCCGCCTGCCCGATGTTTGTAATGGTCGACCAGCGAGCGGGCGATGTTTTTTGAAATCTGCGGCTCCATGAGCGACACCAGCGAATATTTGCGGAAGTCGTCCCACAGGCTCCAGGTACAGTAGTAGGTAAAATCGGGAGCCGTTTGTTTCGTGTCGTACAACGAAGCAGGCTGATTGGCCGCACGGTAAAGCCCGGTTATGGAGGTGGCGTTGTTGGGAACCAAATACGAATGGTATAAATGGGTGTAAAAAATGGTTTTAAATTCTTCGGAACCGCCTTTTATTTCGATTTTCGATAGTTTTTCGCGCCATACCGAAGCCGTGTGTTCCCTTGTTTTGTCGAAATCCCAGTGGTCAATCTCAGTGGTGGCATGCAATAGGGCCAACTCTTCGCTCACAGGCGACAAACCCACTTTCAGATGAACCGTGTTTTTTTCGTTTCCTGAAAAATTCAGCCAGACGCCAATATCGTTTCCTTCGCGAACCTGCTGGCTTCCCGTTTCTTCTCCCTTCCAACTGGTGAAAGACTCAAACGGCACATCGGCCACAATCGCAAAATACAGTTGGTGGTAACCGCCGCCCCGGTTGTGAAGCGACTTGATCATCCCGGTTATTTCGCGGTCGCTTTTCATGTTCAGGCGGGCATCGAGTATCCCCACGTAGCTGTGCGACAAATCCACGGCAATATACCGGTCGTTTTTCTTTTCTTTGGGAAAAGTGTACCGATGAAACCCCACCCGCTCGGAAACGGTCAGCTCGGCCTGTACACCAGATTCCAACTTGGTTTTGTAATACCCTGCCGAAGCTTCTTCCTCCGATTTGATGTATTTCTCGCGAAACTCGTCGATTTTAGGCGTGAATTTTCCAATCCCCGGTTTAATAAGCAGGCCGCCGCCTTTACCCTGCGAACCGCCCCCGGGAATACGCAGGTGCGAAAAACCTTCGATAAATTCGTCTTCGTAATAATACCCGACATGCGAATCGCCTTCGGTTTCGGGCGAAAGTTGCACCAGCCCGAACGGATAGCTCGCGCCGGGATACAACTGCCCGTTATCGCCTTCGGTACAAATAAACGGGTCGACGTATTTCAGCGGGTCAAAACTTTCTGTTTGGGTGCTTTTTGAACACGAAACGGCCGCTGCCAGAAAAGCCAGCAAGCTTAGTTGTAATATTTTCTTTGTCATAATCGGTTGGTTTAGTATGAAATGAATTGATAATGAATGTGTCGAGGCTGTCCCAAAAGTTGAATTCAAATGCTATTAACTTATAAATTGAAAGCATCTCTGTTGTTCTACCCCTCCCAACCTCCCCTGAAGGGGAGGCTTACAGTCCCCTTCAGGGGATATAGGGGTCAAAAACATCATCTTGATTTACAATTTGAAGTTCAAAAAATATCTGCCCGACTTTTTGGACACCCTCCTCATTTATCATGAGATGCCGAAACAAGTTCGGCATGACTCTTCTACCAGATTAAATAATTAACACAAATCGTAAATCGCTTACTCGCAGTTGTATGGGCCGTGAACGGCCTTTACCTTAAAACTTTCCGCCGAATCATCCAAAATGTAGATCATGTAATTTTCTCCACCCGGACTGACCCGCACCACAATATGCCCCTGCTGGCTTTTCAGGTCATCCATCCGGCCTGAAACAACGCGGGTTTCCTCCATTGTATTGGTAGCAAAAATATCGCGCGGGCCGGGATAGGTCCAGCCTGACATCATTCGCGCCAACACAGAAGGCGACGGGTGACTGGGCGCCCACACCTGAATAATGTGCACCCGCGGACGGACAGCCTGCAAAAACGAAACGCCCATTGCATCGTAATAGGCATGGTGGTTCGCAATACAAACGTCAACCGGGCCGGTCACCAGCCCCACCGGCGTTTCAATGTCCTGCCACGAGCCGGGCGCCCCGGTAGTCAGGTCGCCGCCATTGAAATAATCAAACTTTCCGTACGACAGGCGAAAGGCGCTGCTGCAAGCGTTTTCTCCCGGATATTGATTTTCAGGAAGCGTTTCCAGCGGAGGAAAATGGTTCCGCACGTTGTTTCCCACCCCTGTCCAAACCTGCCCGTTGGAAGCCAGGTTCCTGATCTCGAAATGAGTGTACTTTTCGGGTTGATAAACCAGCGGAAACTGATCGTTTGCCCCCACCTGAAATTGTTCGGCCTGCACTCCATTATTTTCAATATTCCATTTTACAAAGCGGATGTAATTAGCGATATAACCAGCCCCTAAAGGTTTGGGATAATCGTAAGCAGGCCAGTTGCGGTCCACAATTTTATCAAACGGAATGGCTGCCCCGACTTCGGTAATCCCGGTTAAAATGAAGTCGCCGTCTTTAGATGTTTTCTGTCCCGAATAAGTTTCTCCGATATGGTCGTCGTGAAAGTGCGTCAGCAAAACGTAATTCAGCTTCTTTTCAGTCCGGTTTTGCAGAAAATGCAGGATGTACCTCGAAATCCATTCGCCCGGTGTGCGGCTGCCATCCGGTTTCGGGTCGGTGACCCTCGGTTTGGGACGGGCGGTTGCCCCGGCATCGACCAACAGGGTTGTACCGTCGGGCAACATAAAAAATGTACACTCGCCTTTCCCTGTGTTAATGTGATGAATATCAAGAAAACCCTCCTTCCAAAGCGGAAGCTGATCGCCGATGTGTACCTGTCCCTGGCTGTACAGTGAACCCCCGCAAAGCAGGAACAGAAACAGCGCCCGGATTATCATTGTTTTTCTCATGGTATAATTTGTTTTTATGAATTTTATTTTGTCTGAAAAACCGGCTTCAGCGGCTCAATACCTAACCCGCGCGCCGCATCAATCGTTTGAACAATGTTGTTCACCAATGGAAAATCGACCCCGGCTCCGAACAACATTTTTAATTCTTCAGGTGAGTCGGTGCCATAATAATTCACCTTGATTCCCTTCTCTTTCAGTTGTTTGACACTTGCGGCAAAATCGGAATAATCCGATTTTTTGAGAAGCTGAATAAATTCGGTGCGGGCAGTGATGGTCGCGGCAACATATTCTTCAGCCGACTCCTGCCGATCCATGTTACAGATTTTTATTCCGGGGACAGCTTCTTTTGCCAAGCGGGCAGCTTCGGCGCTGCAAGCCAGAAAAGCCTGGTGCAGCCGTCCTTTCGCTTCAACCAGCCGGGCAATCATGACCGGCAGTTCGCCTTCTCCTTTGATGTGGATATTGATCCAGACATTGAGTGGCATCTCATTCAGTACTTCTTCCGGAGTTGGTACTTGAACTCCGGCAAATTCCTGGCTTTTCCAACTTCCGGCATCCAGTTTTCTGATTTCACTGAACGTCAGTTCCGACACTTTTCCTGTACCGTTGGTGGTGCGGTCAACACTTGAATCGTGGATGACAACCATCCGGTTATCTTTGGTCAGACGTACATCAAACTCAATCATGTGGGCGCCGACTTCCACAGCAGCGCGGAATGCGGGAATGGTATTTTCCAGATGGGTACCCATTGCCCCGCGGTGGGCACACAAGCCGCGTTTGGGAAGCTCAACCCCTGGTTTTTCAGTTGTTTGGCATCCGCAGAAGGTGAAAAGAATATACAGAAATGTAAATAGTTTTTTTGTTTTCATTCTGATTGGGTTTTATTGTTCTTTATTCCGGAAAATTGGGTTAGTATGCCGGCGGCTTCCGGGCTTCCTTCAACCCTGCCGTCATCGTTAATCCGGGTAATGTTAGCCGTTTCGTAAAAAACATAGCCGTCCAGCCCGGGATGATTGTTTACGATATCGATTTCCGCTTTGATACTGTCAAACGGACCTTCAAACGCCATCCCGTGAAAATCGCCCTGCAAATACAACGGTTTGCCAACAGCCCTGGTTGCCGCGCTGAACGTATCAATTGCTTTTTGCAGGTTCCAAGGGCGAACCTGAAATATACCGCGGATTTCGAACTCATCGCCAATTTCTTTTACCCATTTTTCCCATTGCCAGTCGAAATTATACGGGTACGAACTTATTTTGCCACGGTCGTCGGGGATCAGCAAATTAGTTTCCAGATGGATCGCCAGCGATTTCTTCCGGGCTTTTACCAGCTTGCGGATTTCTTCCAAAAAACCGGTATACGCATTGCCATTCACCCGGCTTACCGAATGATAATCGGTTTTGCCGCCTGTTGCTTCCAACACCGGTTCGTTGAAACCATATTCCCACGATTCGGTTGAAAAAGTGTGGTTTGAAATTCGCAGGTTGATCCCGTCCACATCCCTGTCGAGGCAAAAACGGACCAGATCAAGCCAATTTTCCCGAACTTCAGGATAGACGGGGCTCAGAATTCCCATCAGATAGTCCGGTTTTCCGCAAGCCACGACAATAGCTCCTTCCTTGTCGACACTGATAAACTCACCGGGATTGTACTCGCCAAAACTGTAAAAATCGCGGTAATGCTCCTGCATTTTTTGCGGGTCGTTAATTTCAGCCTGAACTTCGGGTCGCTTCAGATAACGGACCAGCTGTTTTTGTAGTTTCGATTGATAGAAGTCGGCGTGTTTGTCAAGGCTAACCGGACCGGTACTGAGGGTGTTCGGTATCATTTTCCCGGCAGGCCCAAGCAGTTCAATAATATTCCCTTTTTCGTTACGGAAATCGGCATTTTCGTCGGCCAGCGAGCAGCGAATTAAAATGTATCGGTGGTCGCGGGGAATCTCCAGGTTTTCAAGATGAAGAACGCGGCACTTTCGCCAGTACGGAAAACGGTAACGCGGTTCAATGGTTTCGCGGAACGCAACCGGCCCATTGTACGGAACAAACCGGTTGTTCGTGAAACTTGTAAAAATCGAAAGATGTTCGGCTTTTACCCGTGTCGGACGGTCGTCGCCTTTTACCAGACAAATGGCAGAAACCGGCCCCGAATATTCATAGGTTCCTGTTTTGCGTTTCAGGCATAACGTAGGGTTGCTGGCCAAAAAGGGACGGGGCATCGGGAAAATACCGCGCAGGTCGCGAATGGCAACTCCCTCAGGACAAGGCATGGTGTGAGGCAAAATAGTACCAAAAACACCGCCTTCAAAAGGTTTGATCACGGCATACAATTCGATGCCGTATCGGTGGGCCGAAGCCGCCACTTCCTTCAGCAAATCAAACCCATGCGGATAATCTTCATAAAAAGTCCAGATAATGTCGAAAATCCATTGATGGCGCGTTACCCCCACCGAAGCCAGAAACTGGTGCAGCTCGTCCAACTGCTGCCGGTTCATAAAGCACCGATTGTTTTTATAATAATCTTCATCACGCTGAACAGGCGCGCCATAGCGGCTCCCCCGGTGGTTGATGAAAACATTGTCAAAATAATCGGTCGTTGCAAACAACTGCTTTTTCTCTGTGCTTCCGGAAGTTGCATTTTCTATCCTTGTGCACTGAAAAAGCGGATTACTTACTGCAAGCGCCCCCATTCCTGCAAGAGTAGTCGTTAAAAATGATCTGCGGGTAACGTTTTTATTCATCTCAAAATTATTTTACCGAAACCGCCACCTCTGTTTTTACATCGCCCGGCACAGAAACCAGGATGCTGTCTTCTGTCAAGCGGATCAGCCTCCAATTCTTCGTATCCTGTGCAAACGCACCGGTTTGCACCTGTAGCATTTTTTTATTTTCTCCGGAAGGAAAATCCTGCAGGATATTTTTATGATTGTGGCCGGCAAGAATTAGTTTTGCCGATGGATTTTTTGTCAACACCGGATAACGCTTACACGAAGACATCGATTCCCCCGGCGCGGGGTTCATCGGGATGTGCATCAGGATGATCTCCACATCGTCGTCCGAGTCGGCAAACCGGGCTTCAAGCCAGTGCTGTTGCTCCACCGAAATGAACGGAACTGAAACGGATTCATTTTCCCTGACGGTATTGTAACTGTTATCTAGAAAAATCAGTTGATAGGCTGTTTTGCCAACGGTTACAGTCCGGCTGTAATAGGTACCTTCACTGAAACAGGTAAGACTTCGTATCCAGTGGGCTCTCGATTTTCCAGCATTTTCCCGTGAGGACACACGGGACGTGCCGTTCCATGAATAAGCTGCAATATCGTGGTTTCCGAGGGTGAAAAACAACTGTTCTTTTTGTTTTTTCACCAGCTCCGAAAACTGGTCTATCAGCCAGCCCGACATTTCGCCTCCGGTCGTTTCGCCTTCCGAAAAATCGACCAGATCGCCGGTCACAATCACAAATTCAGCACCTGTTTGGGCAGGTATTTTTTTGAGAAAGTCTTTGAATGGCTCCACTCCGTTCGCATAATGTTTGCGGGTTTCAGCAAAATCAGGCTGGAACTTCTCCATGTTGAAAATCAGATGGATATCGGATACATGCAGAAACGATAGCGTATCGGGTTGTGCAAAAACACCCGCGGCAATCAGTAGTCCGACAACTAAACCGATTAATTTCAGGTGAAAAGAATGTGTCATTTTGAAGAAGTTTAACAATTACTGTTTTCGAATTGAGTCAATGCCCCAGTTTTTATTCGGCTGGCTTCCCATTTCAAATACCATTTCACCACCATTTGCAATTTCGTCGTGACTGATCCAAGAACGGTTCAACACGTTGCCATTCAGTGTTGCCGACTGGATGTAGCTGTTTTCTTTGCTCAGGTTTTTTGCTTTAATGACGAATAATTTCCCAGGATAGATTTTTTCGTCGAGGCGAATTTTCACCTCCTCAAAAATAGGCGCTGTAAGTTGGTAAACCGGATCGCCCGGACAAACCTGATAAAGCCCCATCGCGCTCATATTGTACCAGGCAGCCATACAACCGTAGTCGCAGTCCATTTCTTCTAGATAACCGTCGGGCGTGGCTTTGTACACCCGGTCGAAAATCGGTTCCGGGAAAAAATTGTGTGTCCCGTATTTCTGAACGATCGGCTCTGTCAGTATTTTTCGCACCCATTTTTGGGTCAGCCAAGGCGCTCCGGCCATATTGAACAGATAAGGTGCATGCAAGTCGATCTGATTGCCTGCCGTATACAAATCGTTGTCGAAGAAATATTCCAGTTCCTTCAGAAAAGCTTCTTTCCCACCAAAATAACCCATCAGCGAAGCGATATCATGGATGATATTCCAGCGCCAGTGCCATTTGCTCCCTTCGTAGGTGTATTTTTCACGGTTTTCGGTCGGGTCGTCCGGAAAATCGAGCCAGGTACCATCGGCTGCCCGCGCCCGGAAATATTTTATGGACGGGTCCCAGGTATTCCGCCAGTATTCCGAACGTTTCATAAAATAGGCATAATCGTCGTCGTACCCGAGTTCTTTGGCCATTTGCGCCATCACCCAGTTGTCCCACGAATATTCGCCGGTTTGGTCGGGGCGTGCCGGGATAAAACCAATGCTGTCGTATTTTTCGGGCATCTGAATCATGGCCTCGTGTTTCATGTACGGGTACACCGATTCCAACGGGAAGTCGAACAATCCTTTCACGTAAGCATCGGCCACTACCATCAGCATGTGTTCGTGGCGGCAGGTCGAAAAGGGCTGATAACCATCCTTTCCCCTGACAGTGTAACAAAACCCGTGAGGCGGATGATCATTATCGGGAAACGGGTCCCAGCTCCCCGCCTGCCCGTAAATATCGCGCAGCGATTTGGTGATGTCGCGGTAAACAGCGGGAATCCACAAGCTGTAAAGCGGGTATTTGGTGCGGAATGAATCCCAGAAAGCGTAATTGTTGTAAAA
Source organism: Gaoshiqia hydrogeniformans (assembly GCF_049347105.1). GTDB lineage: Bacteria > Bacteroidota > Bacteroidia > Bacteroidales > Prolixibacteraceae > Gaoshiqia > Gaoshiqia hydrogeniformans. Next base: position 3,363,717 of record NZ_CP186334.1, on the reverse strand, counting down.
ATTGTACCCATCGGCTTGGTGTATGTTTTTGTCAAGACCGGGGTATTTCCCGTCCACATCATTGATAATCTGAGGCAGAAAGCAAGTATGGTACAAAGCGGTATAAAAAATAGTTTTGTCCTCGTCGTTTTCTCCTGAAACCTCAATGCCGGAAAGAATATCATTCCAGGCTTTTTCAGCTTTTTGGCGTGTTTTTTCAAAATCCCAGCCGGGGCATTCGGCTTCCAAGTTTTTAGTAGCCGCTTCGATACCGGTAAGCGAAAGCCCCACTTTTACCTGAAGCGTTTTGTTTTTCAGTTCGCCAAAGCTGCAAACGAGACCTGCTCCTGCCTGAGTTCCTGTGGAATCGCCGGGTTCCAGTTGGTTGCCGTTCCAAACCGAAGTTTCCAGCACCGGCGCATCAAATTCGGCCACAAAATACCGGTTGCCAACAGCGCCTTCCAACCGCAACGGCGACACGAGCGTACACGAAATGGCCTGTCCTCTTTTGCCGCTGTTCAGAAACAAATGCACCGGTTCGCCTTCCTGGAAAGTATACCGGTGAAAACCGTTACGGGTGGTGGCAGTCAGTTCGGCCATGATATTTTGTTGTGTGAGATGTACCTTATAAAATCCGGCCGAGGCTGTTTCCGTTTTTTTGTCAATATCAAGGATCGGGTTGACAAAAAAAGTATCGGACAAGGCGTCGGTAAACGGGACGAGCGAAATCAATCCGGCCCGGTCGTGAATGCTTCCGCCACCCGAACTTCCGCGGTGCATGTGGCTGAACCCGCGTATCTGACTGTCGGAATAATCGTAGCCTGAGTGGGCGAAATCACCGTCGGCAATCAGGCTGCCGGGCCAGGTATCTGGACACAGTTCCACCAATCCGAACGGCACCAGCGCCGCGGGCAGCCAATGTCCGTGGTCACCCTGCGTACAAATAAACGGATCGACATAATCGACCGGTCGCTTTTCAGATTTATTACAGGAAATGCAAGCAATGCAGAGCATAAAAAGCAGTTTCCAGTTCTTTTGCAGGTTTTTCATATCGTTTAAGTTGAGATTCTGTTATTTTTTATTGAATTCGCTGAGCAAAATGCCCATTTGTTGCCTGTATTTTGTCAATATTTCAGGATTTTTTGTGTACTCTTTTTCTGTTATAAATACTTCGGTGCCGAAGTTCAACACCTGTTTTGCTTTTTTGACCAGGTTCTGCTGATCGGGCCGGGCATTTCTGATACAATCTTCCAATAACATCATGTAATCGTAATCATCAATTCCTTCGCGCATAATTTCAAGCCGGAGTGAAGGAACCGGGCCGGTCATGTATTTTGTTTTGTCATTGTTCGGGTCGCGGTTGGGCGGATAAAAGAACATGCCGTCGCCGTTGCCGTATTCTGCTGCTGCTCCCGGCGTTGTCAGGCTTCCGCTCATGTAGGTCATCGGGTCGTCCCATATATTCTGCAAAACTCCCGGCGGCGAGCAACTTTTGGTATTCCAAACATTCGAACTCCAAACCAGGATCCCGGTCAACCGGTAGCGGTACGACATCCACAACCACATCCGCAAATTCATGGCATCGGAATCGATAAACAGGTTGACATGAGGTGCTTTGGGCCAGGTCATCAGGTACGACCACATTTGTCGTCCGTTGGCAATCCAAACTTTCGACTTTACCGGATCGAACTTGGCCAATACCGGACAGCCGATCTCGGTCACATCCATGATTTCGGGCCCCGGATTGTTTTCGGTGATCAGACGGGTCAGTTTGGGCGCGGCTTTGTGAATCGTTTCCATGCCTTCGCGCACAAAACCGTAATCTTCGTGTTTGGGTTCGTCAACCCAGTAAAGGTACTCTTTCCCAAGCCAGCCGTTGGTTTCCAGATGATCCTGAAAACCTTTCAGGTAAAGCGTGATCAATTTTTCGTATTCCGCGGTGCCATTGACAAACCCCGCGAACCAGCCGGTTTTCCGGTTGATAAACGGCCCCGGCCTCAGTTCCGGAATTTTCACCCGAAAGCCGGTAAACCCAAATTCGTCCAGGTATCTGCGGGCGGCCACATCAAATTCTGAAAAATCAATTTCCATTTGCAGGTCATCGATGTTATGCTCAAAATCGCCCTCAGGCAAAAGGTTCTCTCCCGTAGCAACGTCCACAAACTGCACATTGTCGAACCACGCGGTTCCGCTTTTGCTCCCGCTTTCGTCGGGCTTTACCGAAAAAAGCTGAACACTCGCATACCGGGTGTTTTTAGGCATCGGGCGCGACAAAACCATATCTTCGTAAACAAGCGGGTTCACCGGATCAAGAAAAAGGCTGTCTGTTTTCCACCGGGCGCTGCCGGTATAAAACATTCCCTGAAGCTGCCAGGGAATTACTTTTTTATCGGCAGTGTAACTTTTGACGGTTACCAGGTATTCCTGTCCCTCACTGAATGTTTTGGCCTGCCATTTCAGCCAGTAAGGTTTTTCCGGGTTTACTTCGATCAGTTCGGCAGGCATACCGGGATTATTGCCGGTTACCTGGTACGAATATTTACCTGCAAAAACCGTGTCGGGATCGAATGTGCCGCCCTTCCACCAAACACCTTTCACCGTTTTTTCAATGGGATATTGGTCGAAAAACTGTTGCGGCGAGATTCGGTAATCCCTGAACGATTGATAATACAAATCCAACACCTGCTTCAGTTCATCATCGTTGCTGAGATTATGGTAAGTTCTGATTTGGTCGGAATACAAACCAAAAGCGGAACGCATGGACGGAGAGTCAGGCAAAGTAAAATCCCATACCTTCAGTTCGACAGGAACAGTCGTTTCCCAGGCAGCCGATTTCAGACTGATATGTGCGGAATAAACCCCGGGAGCCGCATCTTTTGGAACTTTTACCGAAATCAGGATTGGCGTATTCATTCCGGCTTTTGCACTGAACGTTTTTTCCAACAGCGGTAGCGGGTCGGGATACCAGCCGGCTTGGTGGCGAGTACCCGACGGTTTGGCAATATGAACATATTCCACTTTACGGACGGTAATATTTTCAGCAGGAACTGTTTGCCCACTTTTAGTTGTAAAACCAGTTACTGCAACCGAAATGTCCTCCATATCTGCTTTGGGCGACAAAACAAGCTGGAAACTTTCGAATTCGTTTTGGGCCGACTGAAGAATGATTTTCCCATTTTTGGCAGGAACCGGATCGTCGCGCATGACTTTGCAAGTCGTTCCAGCCCACCAAATTTTGCATGAAACATCTGCCTTTATCAAAAGACCGGAGGCATATGACTCCCCGAAAGTAAAAAAGAATGTCAGCAGTAAAACATGAAAGAATCTATTTCGGATTAACCTGAACATGGCATGATGATTTTAACGTTATTTTGAGAAGACATTTTTAAGAGGTTTGCCCGTTACCCATTCGTTCAGTTCAAATCCAAACAGCCAGGCCACGGTTGGCGCCAGGTCGTAAGTAAAAGACGGGTGTTCAATTTTGTATCCTTTTTTAACTCCTTTCCCCGAAATGATGAAAGGAACAATCATTTCATCTGGACTCAATCCTCCGTGTTTTTTCTCGAGGCCGCCATGATCGGAAACCACAAAAACAACGGTTTGCTCAAACATGTTAATTTCCCGGAGCTGGCCGATGAGTACCCCAACCAAACTGTCAGCTTTTTCAATTGACCGGGCATATTCTTCGGAACGATAGCCGCCGTGATGACCGCCATGATCAACCAAATCGAGATGGATAAATGTAAAGTTCGGACGTTTTTCTTTCAGTAAATCACAGGTTTTTTGGGTCGCTTCTTCTTCCGACTCGCAGGGAATACTGAGGTTACAAACCCCAGGTTCTATAAAATTGCCAAAACTTTTCCAGTGATAAATGGCGCCAATAACAGCCTCCGGGGAATGATCACGGATCTCTCCAAAAATAGTGGGGAACATGTTGTATTTCCCCTTGTAAACCGGTTCCAGTGCTTTGTTGCCAACCGTCCAGCCGTTGTTGCCCACCCCGTGCCGTTCAACAGTTGTTCCGGTAATCATCGAACTCCAGGCCGGCCCGCTGCTACTGGGCATAATTGTACGGGCAGTAAGCGAGTATGATCCGTTTTTCATCAATTCATCGAGATGCGGCGTATTCGCCATTTCAAGCCCGTGGGCACCCAGCCCATCAATACCGATGATCAAAACATGCGGTATTTTTTTTGTTTTGGCAACTGACTCCAGACCGATTGCTGTTGCCGCAACGACCAACAAAATGGCCGTCAATAAAAGGGAAGAATATTTTTTCATGGTTATTAACTATTTAGTTTTCAATTTAATCCAAAACAAGAATAGAATGAATGACAAGCCGGTCGACAGTGGTCTCCACTACTCCGTTGGAAAAGGTAAAATCCAGTGCGAGATTTTCAGGCTGGAGCAAAAGTTTCCGCGGCGCTTTTTCCGTCCTGATTTTCACAGAGAGCGGACCGACGGCAGGAATTTCATCGTAACGGGCCACTTTTTCGTTGGAATGGTCGCCCGAGGTATTAATCAGGTTGACGGCCAGTTTTACGCCCAACCGGTTAACGGTAACCGCCACATTCGCCGAACCTTTCACCCCGGCAACCGGAGCAGGAAAAAGTTCGCGGACAATGGAACCGACAAAATCGCGGTAAACCGGGTTGGCGGTTTCGTTGTATTTCTTTGAAATATCGAGATAAACACCGGCTATTTTACCTTTCCCATAAGAGGCAACCGAAGCAGCCGGCGACGACGGAAAACGCAAATCGGAAGCGGGATACCGAGACCCGAAGGCGGTGGCGCCCTCCTTCAGTTTAACCGGCTGAAACAGCGTATTGATGCCGGCCATTTCGTTCTTGTATGCCAAAAACTGGGTTGACACTGCTGTGTCTGAAAATTCAACGTTCAGGGCATCGGTAAACAAAGCTGTCGCGCCGGCACCCACCACCAGCAGATTGCCGCCATTCTCCACATACGCAAGTAATTCAGTTTTAAAATCATCGGCCAGGTAACGGCATTCCGGAATCACAATCAACGGATACTCCAGCATCCTTCCTTTCAGGTGGTGCTCCATCAGTATTTCCACGGCGTTCTGTCCGTTCAGGAGCAGATTCAGCATTCCGCGCAGCGGTTCGTTTACCGAAGAATTTGAGTAAATCCCGCGGGTGAATTTCTTATAATTTTCAGAAGAATAGAGCAGGGCAACCTGCGGAACCGGTTTTGCATTCTGGCAGAACGGCTGGCGTTCGCGGCAAAATCCGGCCACTTCCTTCATTAAACCAAATTGCCAGGGTTGCGGTGAAGCATCGCGGTTTTGCTGAAAATAAACCTGATAACCGCCGCCCATCGACATTACGGTGGCAGCCAATTGTTTTAACTGTGCCGCCGATTTGGTGATTGGCACCCCGGTGTTAAAGTTGTAAGCAAAACTCCAGGCCATCAGATCCCAGGGCTTTCCCTGCGGCGCGATGCAACGCGACTCGAAAAAACCGCTGTACACGCTGTTCACATGGCTAAAATCGCCCGAAATAAAATCGATGTTAATGTCAACCGGTTCAGGCATGTGCGACGAAAACGCCCAGTTGCTGGTGACCTGAAATTCGGGATTGTAGCGGTGTAATACGTCGGTGTAATGCGCCACATACTGCCGGAAGGCCTTCCGGTTAAATTCGTTGAACTCGTAACCGCCCGGATCGGAGAATGATTTTGGAATTTGCCGGATGCCGGTTTCGGCGCGAAAGGCGCTGATCATTTTCGGGCTGTAATCCGCCTGCAACGCCCAGCATTCGCCGTCGATCCAGCAACCATCGATATCGTAATTGTCAATCAGCTCCTTAAACTGCGGAATCAGCAGGCTGTCAACATACGGGCCTTTCACCGATATTCTGCCACCAATTTTTTTCCCTTCAGCGTTCAGCGCCATCCATTCCGGGTGTTTTTCCGCCGAGGCATCGTCCCACACGCCCGAGTAGTGGACAAACAGCGCCACCTTATGCTTACGGGTCACTTCGCGCCATATTTTCAGCGGATCTTTCACAAATCCCGGGGCGGCGTTTCCCACCTTTGTCGGGTAGCTCGAAATACCGGGATGCCCCTTGCAATCAACCTGGATATAATCGGGCTGAACCATCGTCAGCAGGCTGTCGATCATTTCTGCGGTAAACGTTTTCCCGACAGTACTGTCGTTTTTGTTTGCATGAAAATCGAAGTGCAAACCAAAAAAACTGTCGCTGCGGCGCAAGGTTTGTTTTTCCGCTTCATTTTCCGAACTTGGTTTTTGGGGCGAACAGGAAAACAAAAATAAGACAGCAACTACCCACCGAAGAGCCTGTCTGAATGAGCCTATTTTTTCTGTAACGTTCATATTCCCAGGTTTTAATTTATTTGACTAATAACTGGTATCGTAACTGTAATAAAATGGTTTGAACGGAATAACCGGCTTTATTTCCGCCCCGAAAATTTCCTTCAGCTTTTCCGGCCACCGGCCTTCAACCAACGGAATAATTTCGAGTTTCCCGCTGATAGAAGAAATATCGTTCGCCGGAAAAACAGGCGTAGGCATGTTCTTTTTATTGCCCACTCCGGATACTATTGAATTGTGGCTTACCACGACCTGATTGTTCCGTAGTTCGACTGAAATATTTTTCTGATCGCCCAGCAGGGCCAATCCATTTCCTTTACGGTCAGTAAGAACAGCGATCTCTACATTGGTGCGGTTTCCTTTGAAATTCAGGTCTTCTTTATGAATCTGGTGGATTCCAAAATCGTTCAGTTCGTTCTTTTCGGGATACGAAACATACGGCCCGTCGCCCAACCATAAGAACTGATCGGTTGTCGCAGGCAGGATCAGCGAAACTCCGGCTTCAAGAAAAAATCCGGTACAGTTCTCGGGAGATAAGTTATAATTGAGTTCCAATATCCCGTTGTTTTTGAGGGTATACAAAAATCCGGCTTCTATTTTTTGTCCCGGAAAATTCTCGCCCCTTCTGAATGTTTTATTTGCCAATACCTGATATTCGTCTGTGGTGTTTTTTGTTTCAGAAACGGCGGTCCGCGAGGATTTTAGCAGATGCGGTTCCCAATAATAATCGCCGGTTTCGGGGAAAAACCTGTCCCTGACTGTTACATCGGCCATTTGCGGGATACGTCCTGTGCGGACATAAATTTCGCTGTTCAGCAATTCTGCTTTTCGTTTTCGGGAAACCAGCGACACCGGCATGGTACCGTCGTGGATGGTGCAGATAAAATCTTTTGTTTTGAGGATTGTTTCGTTGTCTTCACCGCTGATTTTCACATGTTTTACAGGCAGTCCTTCCCGGATTGCTTTAAAAATAGCTTCCATCTGATTTTCGGTTGACAACCGGATGGTATGTTCAAACACCGGGATCCTGTCGGGGTCGCTGAAGCGGAGCCGGAGCAGCCAAACGGCATTTTCAGGATTTTCGGCAATAGTACAGGGGATAGAAACACGGACGGTATCGTGTGGCGCGCAGTTTATTTTTAACCCGCCCTGCTGAATTACTTCACGGTTGCGGAACAATTCCCAGGTTCCGGACAGCGTATTCAGGTTGGTAAAATCGTACTGATTATAAACCGTAACATTCACTTCCTGTTTCCCCTGAACGACGTTGATCTCCTTTTCAATCACCTGCACCGGCGAATAAACTTTTCGCACCTGCCAATAGTCGGTTTGAGGAGTACGGTCGGCATACACAATGCCATCGGCGCCATCGAGGGTGGTGTTGTAATAATTCAGCGAATCAATCCACACATCGTAAGCCAGTTGACTGGTATCGACCGGTTTTTCAGCTTTCCGCAGAATTCCCTGATCGTGAAAATGCCACACTGCGCCGCCGGCAAACGCTTCGTTGCGGAACATTTCTTTCCAGATACTGGCCATATTGCCAAAAGCCAGGCCCAGCGCGTGGGCGTACTCGGTCATGATTACCGGGCGGTTGGTTTCCTTAGCAAAGCTTTTTACCCATTCAGCATCACGGTAATGTGGAGCGTAAACATCCATGTAATCGGGGATGTTTTGATAATTCTCGTTGAAATACGAACCCATTTGAGGATAACAGACCGGACGTGTTGGATCGGTTGTTTTTACATATTGGGCAGTAATATTGGTTATCGGTGTTACCGGATTTTCATTTCCCAAGCTCCACAAAATTACCGAAGGATGGTTTTTATCGCGTAACAAGGTTGCCTTGGCACGTGTTAAAAGTATATTCTGATAGCTTGAATCTTCCAGAAAGCTGTTCCCAAAGCCGAAAGGAACCTCGCAAATCACATAAAAGCCCAGGCTGTCGCACACATCCAGCGTCCGGCGGTCGGATGGATAATGCGAGGTGCGAACAAAATTGATATTCGCCCTTTTCATCAGCAACAAATCGTTCAGAATCTGTTCCCTGCTGAGTGTCCTGCCGGTTTCCGGCACCAGGTCGTGGTGATCGACACCGCGCAGCTTGAGAGCTTTCCCGTTCAGCTTCAAAACGGTGCCGTCGATTTTGACTTCCCGGATGCCCACTTTCTGATTGACGCGCTGTATTTCGTTGCCATCCTTCAGTAATGAAAGCGCAAGAGAATACAACGCCGGCGTTTCGGCAGTCCACAATTCAGGAAAATTGACAGTCAATTCGGCGCTGTTTTCTGTTTGAGCCACCCATGATTTTTCCTGAACAACTTTTCCTTCCGGAGAATTCAATATCGCCTTCAATACATAACTTCCTGAAATTTCTTTTTTCTCATCCTGAAGTTTGACAGCGATTCTTATGTTGGCCGACCGGTCGTTGTTCAAAAAAGTCTGTACCGTGAAATCATCGATATGCAAATCCGGCGTACTGAAAAGGGTCACATCCCGAAAAATACCCGACAAAGCCCAGCAGTCGTTAAGGTCGAACTGATATCCTTTGGAACGGGTTGAAACCCTTACTGCCAACGTATTCTCTTTTCCGGGCTGCACCAAATCCGTGATATTAAAACTGGCTGCATTGTACGAACTACTCCACTCGCCGGCTTTTTGTCCGTTTACATACACTTCGTAAGCATATTGGACTCCTTCAAACCGGATAAAAACCTGTCGTTCACGAAACGATTCCGGCACTGTAAAAGTGGTACGGTAAAGGCCGGTACCCTCGTCCACCGACTTGTATTTGGGTTCGGCAAAACCCTGAAGTTCCCAGTGTCCGGGGACTTTTATATGGTCCCATTTTGAAACCTCAAAACCCTCGGGATAAAACATCGAATCGGGGCCAATCATGCTCGAAGGAATGTATTTGAATTTCCAAATTCCGTTCAGCGAAATTGAGTTACCAACCGGATAAAGCGGGGTAAAACGGATTGCAGCGACCTTTGGCAAAAATCCGTGCAATAATAAAAACAAAATAATACCGGTCTGAAGCAAAATTTTCTTCATTTGTTCTATTTGATGCTAATGAAATATTCGCCGTATTGTTCTACTCCGGTCAGCACATTCTCGAGTTTAAAAGAATACGTGCGGACTTGTCCTTTTTCCTGTTTTACACGGGCGACGACCGTGCTTTGGCGAGGCAGAATGTTTTTTTCAGGAAGGCCCGAATCGTCGTTCCCGGTTTTCAGCAGCGTAAATTCGATGTCGGACGAATTTTTCACCTCAAAATAGATGAACCCGCCATCGTACAAAAAGGGATCCGATACGCTGATGGATTGCTGTACAAGGGGGTCAACCAGCTCCTTCGGCCCCACCAGTTTATTAAAGAAAAGCGTGGCGGTACGACGGGCAAACATGGCTTCTTTCAGCGATTCTTCGGTACGTTCTTTGGCAAAAACCAGCGTAACCGGGCGGATTGGAAACCGTTCGGTGTGATAGCGTTTTTTATAGGCGTCGTGAATGTCGGAGTTACCAATGATGGCCAGGTTTTTATCCTGCGCCCACTGCAGGGCTTCGGGGTACCATTCTTTTTCGTTGAAAACTTCAATACCGTGCATCCAGCCTTTTTGCCAGATGGCTTCGTGTTCGGCCATCCATCGGGTTATTTCGGGCTGCTGTTTGCGCCAACCGGGATGGTTCCACATCACAAAACCGCCCTGGCGAATTGCTTCGCCAATGGCTTCCATCCAGTCGGGGAGATTCAGTGCATTCACATCGGTTACAAAAATGGCATTTAAATGGCCGGGAGGCATACCGCGTGAAATTTCACCGCCTTTTACCAGGATGATATTTTTGGCTTTGGCCACGGGCAAAGCAATTTCGTACGACTGGTGATTTTGTCCGGGAAGTTTTTTCGGGTGCCCTTCAATGTGATCGGTGATGGCGATGGCGTCGAGCCCGTCTTCCCAGGCCTCATCGACCCGTAAAGTCGGCCACACCACGCCATCCGAAAATACGGTATGAACGTGGAAATCGCACTTCAGGGTTTTGTAGCCGGGAATATCGGGCAAGGCGATTTCGTGCCGGGCCGGAACGCGCACCACCTCGTCCATGATGATCGTGCCTGATGTCTGTCCAAAAGTAGTGATGCCTGCAAAAGCTGCAAAAATGAGAATGGTCAAAAATTTTTTCATGGTATGTTTGGTTTAGTTGTTCACGTAAAATTTTTGCTTATTTCTGAAACCGAAGCTTGCTTTTCCCCAAATCGATTGAGGTAGCGACAGCAATCCCCCGGTTTTCCTTATCATCGACGGCACAATAAAAATGGTAAATCACCCCTTTGTTTTTAATTTCAAATGGTTTGTGTGCATACCGGCTGTCATAGTCTTCCGACGGGCTGATCAAATCGTCGCCTTCCCAGCGGGTCCAGTTGACCAGATCGTACGAACAGGCAAAACGATCGAACGCGCCGGGTTTCCAAAACGCGCCGAAATAAAACATCACCCACAGATCGCCGATTTTGGTGATAAAGGCGTCACCCGAAATGCCTTTCTGGTGATCAATCACCGGCGTCTCGCCAAAACGTTTCCAGTGAAGCATATCGTCGGAAACAGCCATAACAATCCGCTCCGCCTCTGCTTTTCCGTTGGCTTTGTCGCTGCCTTTGGCATTGTAAAACATCACAAAAGGGTGGCCAAGCGATTTTTGTTTATCCTGAATGACGGTGCTTTTGTAGATGGTTTGATGATCGTACCAGCGCACATCATCGTCGTTGGCCGAAATCACCGGCTGCTCCAAGCGTTGCCACTCGTTTGGCCGGCTTAATTTTTTCGAAAAAGCCATCCCGATGCCCAACACACCGGCTTCGTACCCGCTGCTTGCCCCGCCGAGGTACGACATCCAGTATTTTCTGTTGTATTTCCGGACTTTGTACGAACCGCCCCATTCATAATCCTGCAGGGCAATGTATCCGGCTTTCTGACTGGCATCCCAGCCAGCTTCGGTAAACGACATGATTTTCCCGAGCGTTTCCCAGTTCAGCAAATCGTTGCTTTTGGCCAACCAGGTTTCGTAGCCTTTTCCATCAAAAACAATGTAGGCCATGTACCAAGCCCGTTTAAAGCGAAAAACACTTGGACTGTCCACCATTTTACCTTCTGCGGGAACCAGCACCAGTCCATATTTGTGAGGCGCTTTTATTTCTTCATAAATTTGCTGCATCACTTCCTCCGGCACAATTTCCTGCGCTGCCGGAAAAAAACGAAAGCCAACTGCGAAAAGAAAAATCAAACCCCAAGTCCGAACCATCTCCTGCTAAATTTTATAACTGATTTTATACGTCCCGCTTTTCAGTATTACGCCATTCGCTTCTTGCTGAAGTTCTTTTTCAGCGCCATCGAGGGTATATTTTTTCTCTCCTTCGGGGAGAACAATCTCTGCCTCCGTTCCCACCGGGATTTCAAGCTCCATCTCCAGCCTGTTTTCCACCAGGTTCCAGTTTACCGACAGTTTCCCAAAAGGGGTTTCCTTGTATGTTTTGGCCCAGGTCACTCCTTCGGGGATTTGCGGTTGGATGCGGACTTTTCGCCAGGCCGGGACATCTTCGGCCGGACAAATTCCGCCAACCGCCTGATAAAACCAGGAACCAATGCCGTTGTAACAGTTGTGAATACGACTGCGGTCGCCGTTCCAGTGTTCCCAGGTGGTGGTGGCGCCATTGTCGATCATGTAGAGGTATCCCGGATACCCGCGCTTTTTCAGCATCGAATACATCCATCCGGCGGCCTGATTTTTAACGGCCCATTCTGTAATTACCGGCAAACCCACCAAACCACAGGCGAAATGCCCGTTCCGGTTGATTTCTGTTTCATGAAAAAGAGACTTTTTCACCTCTTCCTGTTGGTCTTCGGGAACCACCCCGGCAATCATCGGAAAAGCAAGGTCGATTTGTGTTCCGGTTCCGTATGTAAAATTTGAACCGTCAAAACAGGTTTCATGAATTTTTCGCTGAAGTTGTTCTTTTTGGGCTGCATACATCTTTTCATCTTCCGGTTTACCGAGAACACGGGCAATTTTCTGCATGTTATCCAAACAAACGGCGACAAACGAGTTATTCACCACGTTTACCGAAGCTTCGGCGGTTTGATCGATCCCGGTGGGCGTTGCCCAGTCGCCGAGGTACCAGCCCCGGTAATCGGTGTCGGGCCAGCGTTTCAGAAGCCCGTCAACAGTGTGTTGATCGACGTAGCCCAGCCATTTTTGCATCACCGGGTAATGTTTTTTCAGAAGAAGCGTGTCGCCGTAATTCAAAAATGTTTGCCACGAAGCGGTGATGATAAACCCGCACCAGTACGGACCGCCGCCTGCAGGATACGGATTGGGCGCGGTATGCGGCATCCCGCCGTCGTCGCGCACACAGTCGGCCCAGGCCTGCAGCCAGTTGGTATAAAGCGGCCCCAGGTTGAACATGGTTTGCGCCGTTACGGTGGAAGCATTTCCGTCGCCGCCGTAGCCCAGCCGCTCGATGTGCGGGCAATCCACCAGGTCGCCTCCAAGGCTCAGGCAACAGAGCGTATAAAACAGCATGTCGTGAATCTGGTTTAAGTCGGGATCGGAACAGCTAAAGCCGGAAGCCTGCCTGTAGCCCGTATGGATCAGGTAAGCCGTGATGTTTTCGGGTGAAGGTGCCTCGGTTAAATTCGAAATACGCAGGTAGCGGTAAGCGTGGTAATTGAACTTATTTTTGAAGATTTCCGATTCTTCGCCTGATGCAATATAGCGGTCGGTTTGCCGCTGCTTGGCCAGGTTGCCGTTTTTATCCAGGTGATCGGCATATTCCAGCACGATTTCCTGCGACTTTTGCAGTTTCGGGAAACGAACCTCCGTCCAGCCGGTCAGGCATTTTCCCATATCAACCAAAAATGTGTCTTTACCGGCCTGGCTGATTTCAACTGGTTTCAGCACTTCGGTGATCTTATTCAACTCGACCATTTGCGGACTTACCTGATGCGCGGGAACCGTTACAACCGAAACAGGAGACCAGCTTCTTTCCGGCTGATTTTCTGGGTTTAAGTCGCTCTTTGCCATCGTCCCGTCCAGTATTTCGCCGCCAAACTGATGCGGCCTCCAGTTGCCCTGCCGCGTGTAGGCGCTTTTCCTGCCAAGCCAGTTTGATCCGGTGAAGAGAACAATTTCGCGAATCCCTTTGGAAAAACGCTCCAGCTGCGCTTTCACCAAGGGGCCATTGTGGGCCACACCCGGCAAACCTTCGGTGTACCAGCCGCTTCCCAGCCACAACAACAGTTCGTTTTGGCCTTTCTTTACAAAAGGCGACACATCGTAGGTGATTGTGTGCGAACGTTTATCAAACTGTGAAACAGCCGGGCTGAGCACACCTTCGCCCACCTTTTCACCGTTCAGGTAAACTTCGTGATAACCCAGCGAATTGACATGAAGCAGCAATTTTTCGCCCTTTTGATATGCCTGAAAGGATTGCCGGAACTGGGGGCACTCTCTGTAGCCCGCGTCAGTCGGAAAACCGATGTATTCGGCCTGCCAGTCTTCTTCATTTAATAAGCCAATGCTAAATTGTGCAAGCGGACTCCAGTCCGAAACATTTCCGGCAGCGTCCCACACACGCACTTTCCACCAGGCAGGCGTTCCCGGGGCCAGGGCTTTCCCGGCAAACGGGACCCAAATACTTTCTGAAGATGAAATCTTTCCGGAATCCCAAAGATCGGCCTTGTTTTTATGCAAAAGAGCAGGATCGCCGGCCACCATCACCTGGTAAGCGGTTTGCTCCGTGCCGTTTAGCCTGCTCCGGATTTTCCAGCCAAAACGCGGCGTGCCGGTCGCAATCCCCAACGGGTTTTCAAGATTTTCACAGGTCAGGTCGTAAACGGCCACCTCTTTCTGAAGGGTGCAACCGGTGAATAAAAGAAACAAAACAATACAAAATACAAGTGATGGTTTCATAACATTTGATTTAGTTAGAGACGATGAATTTATTAAAATTCAGCATCTTTTCCTTGCTCCGCCCAATCCAAACATTCAAGGTTTCACGCCTGACAAAATCGAAATACTGAATTTCGAAGGCATGCAGCCCTTTCTCCAAACCGATAAAGTTTTCTTTGCTGATTTCGTAGTGAATGCCATCATTGCTGATAACTTCTTTTTCGTCGATAAACAACTTGCTGCCATCGAACGATTGCAACAGAAAGCGATAGACGGCTGTTTCGGGAACGGAAAAACTTCCGGTAAAGCGCACGGCAAAATGGTCTTGCGCGCGGGGTTGGATGTTTTGCAGGCTTACAGAATCGGATTGGAATGTTTTTAAAGGTTTTAGTTTGGCGAAATCGGGCAGGGCAGTCCAGTCGCCTTCAAAATACGCGGCAGTAACTCCCCTGGTCGCCTTTTTAACCGACTGAAAAACCGGTAATTTGACAAAAGTCTTTTCAGCTATGCAGCTCTTTTGATCTTCATCGCTCACAAAAGCTGAAAGGGTAAGGCTTTCGTTTAAATGAAGGTTGACCGTCTCCTTCGTGCCGGCATTCAACTCGCCTTCAGACAATTGATACACCAATTCGCCCCTGCCATTCAGGTTGTGAAGACTGACCGTTGTTGAATCGATGAAATATTGTTTGGTTTCTGTAATCAAAGGAGCATTCAACCGCTTATAACCGGCATTTTTTTCAATCGTCCACGAGTCGAAAATAATGCCCGACGTGTCGATGGCTTCGGCAAAAAAACGGTTGCCGGCGATCTTTACGCTCAGAAAATGATGCGAACTGCGTGTTTTGACCATGTACCAGTTTCGGTTTGCCACCGCCGGATCGAGGCTGCCCCCGCCCCCGCCCAGGCTGATATACTGCACACCGTTTTCAAAATCAATGCGATCGTTGGCAATGGGCCAGGTTCGTTCGTACAGGTGGACGTGTCCGTTCAGAACCACATCTACGCCATAAGTTTCGTACAGTTTTTTCAGGTGCATGTGGTTGGGGTCGCCGTGATGCTGCCGCTGAAACCAGCTATTTCCATACGCTTTTTCATCGGAGGTATAAACCGGGTGATGGTGAATCATCACTTTCCAGGTTTCGGGCGAAGCGGCCAAAATCTGCTGCAGGCGGCTGTACTGCTCCGAACCGGGAAGAATGTCTTTGTTGGTATTGACGAAAATAAAAAGCACCTCCCCTTTTTTCACGGTATAAAACCACTCCGGATCGGGCAGGTCGAGATACCGGTAAAACCAGTCATGGTTCATTTCATGATTGCCGATGGTTGGATAAAGCGGGCAAAAGCGAAACAATTCAGCAGCGGGTTTGAAAAATTCATCCGTCCAGTCGTCTTTGTGCGGTCCGTACTGAACCAGATCGCCGGCATGAATCACAAACGAAGGCCGTTCGCGTTGCATCAGACCGGCAATTCGTCCCCACACCCTGGGATTTCCCTGTGTATCGCCCACCACGGTAAACGATACCGGCATTTGCCCGTAATCAGGAATATGAAGCGGTGTTACCGGCCCCCACAGGGTATCTTTTTTTTCGCCGATCGTGACGGCCTGGTAGAAATAGCGCCCCCCGGCTTTTAAGCCGTTTACCACCACCCGGTGAAAAGTATCTGATTTTTGCTCCTGAAAAAGTTGGTTGAGATCGGGTTGAAGGACATTAAATTCGGCTTCGCCAAATTTTACAGCGCCTCGCCCGGGCAGCGAAGTTTCCCACAGCAACCGGAATGAACTGTCGGTTAGCTGCTGCAGATAAGGTTTTACGACAAAATCGATAGGCTGTGCACCCAACAACAGGGCAAAAAGCAGAAACAGCCCGGACAGGCAGATTTTTAGTTTCATCGTTGTTCAATTTTCTGAAAATTATTTAAAGCCAGCGTCATCACCGACGCCGGTTACGTTGAAATAAACCTGACAGGTTTTTGGGGCCTGTCAGGTTTTTTATCATGGTTACAGTTAGTTGGTAATTCAGACAACTAATTCCCGTTGTTATTCACATCCCACCACAGAGGGGTGGTTTCCAGGTCGGGTCCTCCAAGCAACTGAACGGCTTTTTCAACTTCGTCGGGCTGAGAAGTTTTCTCTCCTGTCGTAAATGGAAGCCGGGTTACGATTTGCCCGTTTGCCGGATTGACATTGGCATTGGCCGAATACTTCTTCATATAAATTTTTGGCAAACGTGTTCTCCGGTATTCAGCGAAAGCTTCAACACTGATGGGGAACAATGCCAGCCATTTCTGCGTGATAATCTGCTCGTACTGGGTTGTTTTGTCGGTTGAAAATTTTACCGGGATGTTCGTCATCGGCGGATCGTTATACGGGTAATTTCCCGGAGCCACCGGGGTGGTCGTTCCGTTAATATAATCAGTAATTGCTGTGGATGAAAAGGTTGTTCCCCTCCATTGTTTGATAGAGATTTCAATCCCTTTTTCGTAAAACGACTGGGCGGTGCCGCTCCCCATATTCCAGCCTCTCCAGGCGCCTTCGGCTTTCAGGAACCAGGCTTCCGAAGCATTCATGATATTGACCGGCGTCACCAACTGGTTGCCGTCTTTAAAGCGTGGACCATACTTCGAATACGCTCTGAAATAAGGAAAATAAATAGGCTCGCTGCCGTTGGCCATCCCGTGATATCCACCCGCATTTGTTTTTAATTCATCGGGGAAAGCATCGGTGATATTAACAGGATCGACCGGAGAGAAAAATTCCTGCATGCGGGGATCGTTGTAGCCTTTCAGCAAACTTTCCATGCTGGCGCTCATCACATCCTGGTAGAACGACTCCATGCGGGGCATTCCGTTGCCGCCGCTGGTCCATCTGTTTACTGCCAGCAAAGCATCGTCAGCATTGGTTTCCAGCGTCCCCAATTGCACAGCAGTTTCGGCTTCAGCCTGCGCTTTTGATGCATCCACATTGGAAATACGTATGGCCAAACGAAGGCGCATGGTATTGGCCAGTTTCACCCATTTGGCAACATCGCCGTTGTAGATCATATCGCCGGCGCCAAATACATTCAATCCCGGTGTTTTTTGCAACAGGCCGTTCAAGGCAGTAACGGCATTGTTCAGGTCGTCAAACATCATGTAATAAACATCTCTCTGGCTTTCGTAAGGAACCACGGCCTCGCCGCTGCCCGCTTTTGAATAGGGAACAGGCCCCCAAAGATCGGTCATGCGGTGCAGTAAAAATACCTTCCAGATCAATCCCACATTGTAAGCGGCATCATTTATGCCATTCCGCGACACATCAAAGACACTTTGAAGAGGCGGGTAAGCGCTGGAATAAATCCGGCTAAACCCGGTATTTTGCCAGCCGGTATTCATGATATTTGTTTCCTGGTTAGAAATTCCGCAAACAATATAACCGGCAAAGTGGTTAGCCATGGTACTTGAGATACGACTGTAGTTGTCGGTAGTTAACCAGTTGATTCCTTCCATTTGGGTACGGGAGAATAAGCCGGCCATTTGCTTTGGCCCTACGGCCATCATTTTAGATTTATCCGTATTGTATTCCGTAAAATCATCCGTACAGGAATGAAGGACGCACATTCCGGCAAACAACAAAAGGATCAGTACAAACGAATAAGTTGTTATATATTTTTTCATCTTCTTGGGATTTAGAATTTTACATTATAAAGTAAACCGGACATTAACACCCACGGTACGCATACCCGGCAAAAAGGCGCTTTCTGCTCCCTGTCCGTTCCGGTCAACATCATAAGTCACATCGGGATCGAACCAGGAACAGCCGTTATAGATGTAAAACAGGTTACGCCCTACTGCGGAAACCCTCAGCAATTTCACCATATTGCTCCGTAACGGGATCGTGTAACCTACTGAAAACTCCCGCAAACGCGAGTTGGTGGCCTCGTGGCTAAACGGTTCTCCGGCCCCGTTGCTGATGCGCCCGCCAAGGGCGGCAGCGTAGGTCTGGGCATCCACCCGGATGTCATTCGGCGTTCCGTCTGAATCTTTGACACCATCGATCAGGATACCTCCTTCACGGCCAAAGAGAGAAGCCTTGCTTGTTCCGGTTTCCAGCATCATGGCTTCGGTAGCCGATTGCCGGACCCCGCCATAATTCAGGTCGATCAGGAAAGTCAAATTCCAGTTTTTATAACGCAAATTGTTGGTCATCCCGCTTTGCCAGTCATAATTAAAATTCCCCAGGTATGTATTGGGGGTCGGCGTGTTCGAATAATCAATCTTTGGCAGTCCGCTTGAATCAACAATAATTTTCCCCGCGTCATTTTTCACATAACCGTAGGTATAGATTTCGCCAAACGGTTTGCCTACAATTGCCCAGGTTTGTCCAAGTGACAGGTTCGGCGAACTAACCTCATATTCCTTTTGGATATCGGTCAACTCAACCACCTTATTCTTGTTCTTCGAGAAATTCAAATCAATTGACCAGTCAAAGTCGGAAGTTTTTACAGGTATGGCGTTAACCATCACTTCAATCCCCTTGTTTTGAATGTTCCCGCAGTTGATCCAGCTTTGGCTGTAACCTGAAGTAGCAGGCGTAACAACCAGGATCAACTGATTGAGTGTGTTCGATTTGTACCAGGTAAAGTCAATCCCCAGTCGGTTATCCATAAACCGGATTTCACCTCCGGCCTCCCATGATTTGGTTTTTTCGGGAATCAGGTCGATCGGCATTCTCGTTCCTGAAGGATAGAATGTTCCCACCGGCCCCGTTGCAGCGGCAGAGTATGTATTATAAATCTGGGCAAAACCGGCGCCGTTACCGACTTCGGCATAAGAACCGCGCAGTTTGGCAAAAGAGATCAATTCCGGTAAGGTCAACATATCGGAAACTACGGCAGTTAAACCAACGGAAGGGTAAAAATAATCATGTGGCGCAGGCAGGGTCGAGCTCCAGTCGTTCCGGGCCGTGACATCCAGAAATAACAAATCACGGTAACTTAGTTGCCCCATCCCGTAAACAGACTGACGCTGAATGCGCGATTCGGCATCGGTGCTGACCAAACTTTTGGCATAACTCAACGCAAATTTATTTTCCGCAGTCAGCCCGTTGGAGTTCGATTCCATACTCCGGGCCTGCGAATCTTTTATTTCGGCCCCCAGGTTCAAATTCAACCGCAGGTTTTTTACCAGTTCTTTGTTGAATACCAGCAAAACGTCGCCGTTGATATTTTGATTTTTGCCAAACCTGGTGTAATAGTTTCCTTGTCCGGAGTTAATATACTGCGTATCCCAATAGGTTTTTCGTTCTTCATCGTTATTGGCGATATTCATTCCACCTCTTAACTGGACATATAACCAGCTGGCAAAATCGTAGCGCAAGGTCAAAAAGGTGTTTACCCGGTTGGTAGTAGCCGGCGCTTCGTAACCTTTTTCAGACCAGTAGGGGTTCACCACTTCTGTAGCGCCCGGAGCCCAGGTTAATTGTTTCAACGAGAATTCATTATCATAATACGAAGCCGCTTTAATATCGTCGGTCCGGATACTACGTGGCATTTTCAGCAACTGGAACATGGGGCTGAACAAGTCGTCGCCGGTAACCGGCTTGTCGTTCAGGTGCTGGCGGTAATAAGTAATCTTAAAATCCATGTTCAGGTTTTTCAGCAGTTCGGTATTCAAACGCATGTTAAAATTGTGCCGGGTCAGTCTGTTATCTTCCAAAACGCCCTGAGCCACCGTGTTGCTGTATGAAAAATAGGTGGTTGATTTCTCTGTTCCGGTACTATACGAAAAGCTGTTGGTGAAATTATTTCCGGTCCGGAAAAAATCCTTCACATTATTGCGTTGCGGCAAGAGCTTGGTTTCTTTCCCTGTCCAGTCGACCACGGTTTGCCCGGTCATTTTTACCCCCCAGCTTTTCACAAACTCCTGTGCATTAAAAGCGCCGCCGGTTCCCTGTGAATATTCGTTTTGAAACTCAGGATACAGATACGGCAAGTCGAAAGTAGTCACAGAATTGACTTCTATTTTTGCAGCTCCGGCTTTACCTTTCTTTGTAGTCACCACAATTACGCCGTTTTGAGCGTTTGATCCGTAAAGGGCGGAAGCGGCAGGGCCTTTCAGCACATTTATGCTTTGCACATCATCGGGATTAATTCCCGAAAGTTCGCCTCCGCTGGTTCCCATCTGAATCCCGTCAACCACCACCAGGGGCTGAGCGACCCCGTTGATGGTACGGTCGCCGCGGATGATGATACGCGGATCTCCGGAAACACCGCTGGCCCCGGTGGAGGCAGTAATGGAAACTCCTGCGATTTTACCGGCCAGTGCGTTCCCCAGGCTAACATCTTTGATCGCCGTCAGGCTGTTGATATCGACCTGCTGGGTTGAATAGGTCAGACTCTTTTTACTTTTTTCGATACCCAGCGCCGTAACAACCACTTCTTCAATCGCCAGTTTTTCTTCAACCATCACCACATTTATGATTGTTTGGCTTCCTACCTGAATATCCTGCGGGGTATAACCGATAAATGAAAAGTGAAGAACAGCCTGGTCGTTCGGAACCACCAGACTATAGTTTCCCTCTCCGTCGGAGATTGTTCCGGTCGTGGTTCCCTGGATCGAAATGCCTACTCCGGGCAAAGGCAGCCCGGATTCGATCGTCACCTTACCCGTTACTCTCCTGCTTTGCATCGATGCGGATGGTTCGGAACCGGCTACTGAGGAAATAACGATCAGGTTATGCCCCATTTTACTGAAATCGAGCCCTTTGCCCTGAAGCGCCATTTCAAGAAGCTCATCAACGGTTGCATTCTCCATGTTAACGCTGACCCGTTTCCCTTCAATATTCTCGTAGCGGTAAAGAAATTTCACGGAGGTTTGCCGTTCAATTTCCGTAAAGAACCGGTCCATTTCCAGGTTTTTTACATTTATGGTTGCGACCGTGTTCTGGGAAATGACCGCGGTAGCCTGAAACACAAAAAATAAGATCATTCCGATAGTTAGTTTCATGACTAATAAAATTTTTCCGGAGAGAGAAATTAATGCATCTCTCCCTTGTACGTAATAATTTTTTTTCATAGAATTGATACGTGTTAATAATTTTTATCTGGAATTAATTTACACACGGGGACCGGGGAATGGTGGTGCATTCGTTGGTCCCTACTTTTTAGTTAGGCTTAGTTTTTACATAGGCGCTATTTTTAAGTTCGTTTATTTGTTTTTTCTAATGATCACGTGTTTCTTATTTAATTCATATTCGAACGAGGCGGCATGTTTTAAGGCGCCAATGGCCTGTTCAAAAGTTTCCTGGTCAAAGGTTCCCGTAAACCGGTAGTTCAAGACCGACGAATCCTGTATATCAATGGTTACGCCGTACCAGCGTTCCAGTTTGGTTTTCACTTCATCAAACCGTTGCCGTTCAAATACCAGCTTATCCGCACACCAGGCAATTTCGTTTTCGGCGCTAAGCAGGTTCGTCAGTTCTGCACGTGCTATTTTAACCGGGGCCGAATCGCCAAAACGGTTTCCCTGATGATCCGAAATCGCATCATCTTGGTTAATCTCCTTAAACAGCACCAGCTTCTGACCCGGCTTAAGAAATAAATTATCGTCGTTGCCCTGCGCTGATTTTACCCCGATCACTTCGATCGAACCTTCCAGCAGGGCCGTTTCGATCCGGGTATCTCCGGCATAGGCCCTGACATTGAATTTGGTTCCGTGCACTTTAATATTCATGCCGTTCATGTTGACTAAAAAAGGGCGGTGTTCATCCTTTTGGACTTCGAAATAAGCTTCCCCTTCGAGAAAAATTTCCCTTCCTTTTTGTTCAAAATTGGTTGGATAACGAAACCTGGCGCCGGCGTTCAACCATACTTTGGTACTGTCGCCCAACACGATCATCGATTTTGAACCGTGCGGCACAACAATTTCGTTGTAAGAGCTTTGTGATCCGGCGCTTTCAGACAGCTGTGTCAGCCAATACCATTGGGCGCCCCAGGCAAGCAGGCATACCGCTGCATAACGCAACGCGACTTTTGCAATTCGGCTCAAACGTGCATTTCCTTTTTTCAGCACAGATACTCCCGACTGTTTTTGCTGTTCAATTTTCCGATGAATCCGGTTGAGTAAGTCGGCCGACGAAAATTCAGCCGTTAATTCGTCCGCACCTGTTTCATTCCATTTCTCGCCGATCCAGTCATAAACAAGGGGTTCATTCTCAGGATCATTAAAGAAATCGAATACAATTTTTCGCTCGGCTTTACTGATTTTCCCAAAAGAAAACCGTTCCAGGAGCTCTTTTATTTCCTTCTTCTTTTGCATGGTATTCGTGATTCTACAATGAAGAATACCTGAAAAGCGTTTCTTTCCGTGAAAGGGAAAGTTATTTTTTTGAGGTTCTGAAGAAAATAAGAATTCAGGGGAGAATGCTCAGGATGATCAGCCTGAGTTTGTGCATTTCTTTTCTTAAATAATCGAGGCTGTGGCGGATCTGGGTATCCACCGTATTTTCGGAGATCTGCAGAATTTCGGCAATCTGCCTGTAAGTTAATCCTTCTTCTTTACTCATCCGGAAAATTTGAGCGCGCCGCTCAGGCAAATGATCAACCAACTGAAAAACCTGCTCAATTATCTTCTTTTTTTCCAGCTCATCTAAATCTGCCTCCTGGCTGTTAACCACATAATCGCTGTAATGCCCGCGGATGGCCCGAAGTTTTAAAATATCGTAAATCTCGTTCCGCACGATCCGAAAAAGATAGCCTTCAACCGACTTATTTTCATCCAGATGCAACCGGCGTTCCCACAAAATGGTAAACACTTTCTGGATCAGATCTTCCGTTTCGTCCCGGTCTTTCAGAAATTTCAATGAGAAAGCAAAAAGCTTTTTGTGACATCTGTAATAGATTGCATCAAATGCATTCTTGTCACTTTGCTTCAATGCGTTTATCAAGATCTTCTCATCGGGTACGCTCATAGGAAATAACTGACAGACTGAAATAAATATAAGAAATTCCGGCGCAACTTGATCACATTCTTCCCGGTTAAAATTAGAAAAAATGATGAGCATATGCCAAAAAAATATGAAATGGTTTTACTGAATTCTATGTTTTAAGTCATTACCGTCCCATTAAAAACTAAAAAAGTTCTTTGATGTATTTGAAATTTAGTTAGTTGTATCCATTTTTCGAGCGAACGGACTTGAATTTTTAGTTTTGCATCAGATTATTCTGATTGCATATGTATCAAGACAAATACGTTTTCGCTCAACTGGTCTCGTTTCTGAATCGAAGCAAATTCAATCGTATTGTTGCCAAATACAATGGCGACAAATACGTGAAGCATTTCACTTGTTGGAATCAATTGCTATCTCTGATGTTCGGGCAATTGTCAAATCGTGAAAGTCTTAGAGATTTGATCGTCGCACTTGATGCTCATCACTCCAAATCTTATCATTTGGGATTGGGCAAGAACATTTCAAAATCATCACTGGCCAGAGCCAATCAAGACAGGGACTATCACATCTTTGAAGAGTATGCTTACTATCTGGTAAACGAAGCCAGGCAGAAACGCGTTGCTGACATCTTCAAGCTTGAAGGCAATGTCTATGCTTTTGATTCAACGACAATTGACTTATGCCTTTCGGTATTCTGGTGGGCGAAGTTCCGTAAGAAAAAAGGTGGAATCAAAGTACATGCATTATACGATGTGGAGACACAGATACCTGCATTTTTCCATATCACTGAAGCATCTGTTCACGACTCTACTGCCATGAAAGAGATCCCTTATGAATCAGGCTCATATTACATATTTGACCGTGCATATAATCACTTCAAGATGTTGTATAAGATTCATCAAATAGGAGCTTTCTATGTTTTAAGAGCCAAAAAGAATCTACAATGCAAGATGATCAAATGGAAACGAAGATTGCCCAAGAACGTGCTTTCAGATGTAACAATTGAATTGACTGGGTTTTATCCTAAGCAATACTATCCAGAGCATCTTAGATTGGTCAGATATTGGGATGAAGAACAAAAGCGTGAGCTTGTATTCTTGACCAATGCAATGCACATTTCTGCATTGCAGGTTGCTGAACTTTACAAGAACCGCTGGCAAGTCGAGCTGTTCTTCAAATGGTTAAAGCAACATCTGAAAATCAAAAAGTTTTGGGGTACTACTGAAAATGCTGTTCGGATTCAAATCTACGCTGCCATGTGCACTTACTGCTTGGTGGCAATCGTCCAAAAGGACATGCAACTTGATAGAAGCACATATGAGGTCTTGCAGATTGAGCATATCTTTAACAGATAAAACTAATCTTCGAGACCTATTTGATAGAACTAAATTTCAAAATGACAAAGAACGTTTTAGCCTTAATGAGCCAAATTTGTTTAATTATTAATACGTCCCGATTTTAATGGGACACTAGTGGTTTTAAGTAAAAAATAGTCAGCAGGTAACATGGAACATTCCGATTACTTTTCCTTCAGCGGCATTCCATACGTGAACCGCCTGCAGGGTATCAACCAGTCGTACCTGACAATTCTTTTGCTTAAAAAACGAAGCTGCCTCTTCTGAAAGCTTTACATAGCCAATCTGACCAGTACCAATAATGAGTTGTTTTGCTCCTGGCTCATAAATAGTAACTGCTTCTTCCAACGAAATTTTATGCGAGGTTCCGTATTTCTCCTTCGATAATTTCTTTTTCCGTTTTTCAATCTGCCCGTTCAGGCGGATCAGCACATCATAATTATATTGTCTGCCCGAGATCGTAATCATCCCGAATTGCGTTCCCTCAATAACCGGTATCATCATTCCCTCCTTTCTTCTTAACAGGAATATATACGAAAACCACCAAAATAAGGTGCTTTTACCTTTCGGTCAACTCGTTTTCCGGTAGCGCCAGATGGCCAGACTTAAGAACGAGACACCAATCACGGTCAGTGAAACAAATTCATCCAATAAATCGGAAAAACCGGAGCCTTTCAGCACAACCATGCGCATAATCCGCATAAAATAGTAGATTGGGTTGATACGGTCGAGCCATTGCGCCCAATGAGGCATACTTTCGACCGGGGTGAATATGCCGCCCATCAGGATGAAAATCATCATAAAGAAGAAGGTTACAAACATTACTTGCTGCTGGGTTTCGGTAACCGTCGAAATAAACAGTCCCAGACCAAGTACGCCAACCAGGTAAAGGGCAGCAAAACCAAACAGCAAAGGCAGGCTGCCCATGATGGGAAGGTCGAAAACCACGCGGGCAATAATCAGCCCAAAAGCCAGGTCGAACAAAGCAATGACCAGGAACGGCGCCAGCTTACCCAAAATAAACTGGTACTTTTTAATGGGAGTCACGTTGAGTTGCTCAATGGTGCCGATTTCCTTTTCGCGCACCAGGTTCATGCCCGACAAAAACATGCCGATAATCGTTACCAAAATAGCCAGGATGCCCGGCGCCATGTACCACTTGTAATCCAGTTCGGGATTGTACCAATAGCTGTCTTTCACCTCGATTCGCCTGGGTGGGTTAAATTCGGGCAGACCTTTCCATTCGGCAATCACCGACTTGTTGAATCCCGAAAGGATCCCCAGGGTGTAGGAATAAATCAGTGAGGCTTTACTACCATCAATCGCGTTGATCAGCAGCTGCACTCTAGCCTCTTCTTCACGGACCAACGAACGTTCAAAACCCTGCGGAATCACCAACACAAAATCCGCCTCTTCTTTTTTGAAACTGTTCTCGGCATCCTGCAGATCAAACGACGCGTCGTGCAAGCGAAAAAACGGCGAACCTTCAAATTTGCCTGTCAGTTCGCGCGAAGTTGCCGACAGATCCTGGTCAACCACATAAATATCCACGTTTTTCAAATCGTAGGTTGCTGCAAACACCAGGATCAGCATTTGCACCAGCGGCAACACAAAGATCATGGGTAACATGGTTTTGTTTCGGAATACCTGGATGAATTCTTTTTGAAGAATGTATCGGATAGTTTTCATCTTTTTAAGGTTTCGGGTTACGAATCGCGAGTTTCGAGTTCAACTACTCACCACTCACTACTCAAGTCTCGTTTTAAATTTTCTCACGGCAATCGCGGTAAAAACCGCTGCCATGCCCAGCAGGATCAGGCTTTCTTTCCACACGTACAGGAAGCCGGCGCCTTTCAGCATGATGTTTTTCAGGATGACAATGAACCAGCGCGGCGGCATGATATTCGACAAAAGCTGCAATGGATAAGGCATGTTTTCGATCGGGAAGATAAATCCCGACAGCAGGATCGTTGGCAACATCAGCGCAATCATGGAGATAAACATGGCCACCATTTGGTTTTTGGCAACCGAGGAGATCAGAATACCCAAACACAGCGCCATCAGGATAAACAGGATACTCTCCGCCATCAACAAAAACCAACTCCCGTGAATGGGGACGCCAAATACGAAGTGGCCAATCAACAAAATAATCAAGGCATTGATAACAGATAAACCCAGGTAGGGCGCCACTTTGCCAAGGATGATCTGTACCGGGCGCAACGGCGACACCAGCAGAATCTCCATGGTACCCAGCTCTTTTTCCCGGGTGATGGATATGGAGGTCATCATGGCGGAGATCAGCATCAGGATCATGGCCATAATTCCGGGCACAAACAGATAAACCGACTTCAGCTCTTCGTTGTAAAACATGCGTACCTCCGGTTTAATCTGCATGGGCATGTGCAATTCGCCCATCTCTTTCAGCATATAATCGTTGATAATGCCCGTGGTATAAGCGGCCAGCATTTTCCCCAGGTTGGGATCAGACGCATCGGCGATCACCTGCACGGCTGCCTTGCCGTCGCGTTCGAGGTTTCGGGCGAAGTCCGGTTCAAAAACCAGCACCTCTTTTACTTTTCCTTTTTTAAAGATGGCCTCAATATCCGCTGTACTTTCGAGGTACTGATCCATAAAAAAATAACCTGACGACAAAATCTTGTTGGTAATTTCGCGGGTGACTTCATCTTTCGACTGGTCGCAGACCGCGATGTGCACATCTTTGATCTCGTTGGTAATCACCGTTCCAAACAGCAAAAGCTGGGCAACGGGTATCCCAAACAGGATAATCATGGTCCGCACATCGCGGAAGATGTGATAAAATTCTTTTTTTACAAATCCGAAGAAACGTTTCATTGTCTTGAGTTACGGGTTGTGAGTAGCGAGTTGCGAGTTGCGAGATTGTACCTGCAACATTTGCTTCTTACTTTAAAGTTTTTTGCCGCCCTGTCAGCATTCGTTGTATTTCATCCAAATCTGAAGTCAGCAAATCAAAATCTGTTTGATTGAGATTGTGTGTTTTTGTACATGTCCGTGACAAGTTCTATTGCCTTCTGCCAAACTTTTAATTCTTTAAAATTATTCATGATTATTTGTTTTTGGTTAAAACGTTCATTCAATGAAAATACTCACGACTCGTTACTCACGACTCACGACTCCTCTCGCCAGCTTCAGAAATACCCCGTTCATATCGTTTGAAGCAAACTGCTTTTTCAGGTTTTCGGGTGTGTCGAGAGCGGCGATGCGGCCATCCACCATGATCGACACGCGATCGCAGTATTCGGCTTCGTCCATGTAGTGGGTGGTTACAAAGATGGTTTTCCCTTCGGCAGCCGCTTCGTAAATGAAATCCCAAAACTGCCGGCGGGTGATCGGGTCGACGCCTCCGGTCGGTTCGTCCAGAAAAACAATCTGCGGATCGTGAAAGAGCGCTACCGAGAAAGCCAGCTTTTGTTTCCAGCCCAAAGGCAGTGAGGCAATCAGTTTATTGCGTTCGGTTTCGAGTTGCAATTTTTTCAACAGAATTTCTTCCTTTTCTTTTCGCTGTTTTGTTGAAATACCATAAATACCGGCATAGAAGCGGATATTTTCGGCAATAGTCATGTCTTCGTACAACGAAAATTTTTGACTCATATAGCCGATGTTCCGCTTAATTTGCTCTGTTTGTTTATAAACATCAAAACCTCCAACCATTATTTCTCCTGAAGTTGGACTTGACAGCCCACAAAGAATACGCATGGCGGTGGTTTTTCCGGCGCCATTCGCTCCCAGGAAACCAAAAATTTCGCCTTTATGAACCTCGAAGTTCAGGTGATCGTTTGCCACGAAAGCGCCAAACTTTTTGACAAGATCTTTGACCTTTATTACCGGGGTTTGTTGATCCATTTTTGTTCTATTTAATATTTTCCAGTTTTAACCACGGAGACCACAGAGTTAACCACCACTCTCCCTCATCAGCGCCATAAAAACATCTTCGATGCCTGGCGAAATTTCATACACCTGCAGTTTTTCATGTTGTCGTCCCATCAGGTAGCGCTCCAGTTCCACGGCTTCCAGGCTGTCATCTTTGGGCGTAACGTGCATAAACTGTCCAAAAGCGTATGCCGTGCCCACCTTTTCCCAGGCCCGCAAATCGTTGATCAGTCGCGGCATATCCGCTGATCGGGCGGCAAGCAGCTTTCGTTTGTAAGTTTCCACGATCCGGGCCGGGCTGTCGATACTCAGTATTTGTCCTTTTTGCATCAACGCCACCCGGTCGCACAGACTGGCTTCGTCCATGTAAGGTGTCGAAACCAAAACGGTAATTCCCTGTTTGCGGAGCTTTTTCAGCATTTCCCAGAATTCCATGCGCGAAACGGCATCCACGCCGGTAGTCGGTTCGTCGAGTATCAAAATTTCGGGCTTATGGATCAGTGCGCACGAAAGAGCCAGTTTCTGTTTCATTCCTCCTGAAAGTTTACCGGCCAAACGCGCTTTAAACGGCTCAATCTGAACGTAAATATCCCTGATCAGCTCGTAATTTTCGGCAATGGTGGTACCAAACACGGTGGCAAAAAACTCCAGGTTTTCCTCCACCGTCAAATCCTGGTAAAGCGAAAAACGGCCGGGCATATAACCCACCAGGCTCCGGATTTTTTTGTAGTCGGTTATGACGTCGAGACCAGCCATTTCGGCTTTGCCCTGATCCGGAAGAAGGAGCGTCATCAGGATCCGCATCAGTGTGGTTTTTCCGGCGCCATCCGGCCCGATCAACCCAAACAATTCGCCTTGTTTCACTTCGAAAGAAATATCTTTCAAAGCCGTGGTTTTGTTGTAGGACTTTGATATGTTTTTGACTTCGATCATTAGGTTCCAAATTTCAAATTCCAGATTTCAGATTAAAGGGCTGCTGCCTACCAGCAGTTAACATTCAGCATCTGCAACCGCTCACTGCGACAGACCACTGCTCACGAACCGGATTTCGCCCGGCATGCCGATTTTCAGGCGCCCGTCATTTTTCACCTTCACTTTTACCGCATACACCAATTTTATCCTTTCTTCTTTGGTTTGAATGATCTTGGGTGTAAACTCAGCTTCCGGTGAAATCCAGTTCACAACACCAGTCATCACCTGATTATCACGTTTATCACTATCAATCAACACGTTTACCTCTTGCCCAAGTTTAAGATGGGGCAACTGGGCCCCGCTGACATAAACGCGCAGATCCAGTTCGGTCAGGTTTCCAAGTTTGACAATCGCCTTGCCGGGCGAAACCAACTCGCCCGGCTCCACATATTTTTCAAGTACCACCCCGCTCATCGGACTGGTAACCAGACATTTTTCCAGTTGATTTTTTAGAATATCCCACTGGGCCGACAGCACAACCATCTCACTGTCGATGGTTTTAAATTGTGTATTCAGACTTTCCAACTGTTTTTCCAGTACGCGCATCTGCCCGTCTACATCGTCTACCTGCTGCCGGGTTGCCGCCTGATCGGCAAATAGTTTATGAACACGGTCCTGCTGGATTTTCAGGTTGCTGATTTGCTCCTGCAAAACCTCCGACTGCGCCCGGACACTGATTTTTTTTATCGCCACGGCCTGCAGTTGCGCTTCCGCCTGTTTCAACTGAAGGCTCAACTGACTGGTATCCACTACCGCCAGAAGTTCATCTTTTTCAACCTGGCTACCCAGGCGAAGCCCAAAGCTGATCAGCTTTCCCGCCTGTTCGGCAGAAACAATCGTCTCATCGGTTTCAAAATTGCCGTAAGCGTCCGATTTGTCATCTTTCCCTTTGCACGACATCAGCGCGACCAATGCCAGTACAACCACATATTGAAGTTTCATTTTTCTGTTTTTCAATGTTAGTTACCTTGTATGTTTTGATAATTAATTTTAGCAGCTTCCAACTGCACCTTATGTGTTTCGAAAGTGATCCGGGCGGCCGCTTCCGCATTGAGGTCCTGAAGATAATCTGACATGGTTATGGCTCCGTTTTCAAGCTTTGAGGCGGAACTTTTCGTAATCCGCTCCTGCAGTTCAATCAGCTCCCGGTCACTTTCGAGTATATCTTTTAATTGCCTGATCTTGCGCGATTCGCTGTCGAGCGCAATATTCACCTGGCGTTCAAATTGTTGTTGTTGAGTTTGAACTATTTGCTGCTGCAGGCGGATCATCTCCTTGTCGCGTTTGGTATTTTTCCAGTCAAATACAGTCCAGTTCAATCCCAGGCCAACCAGGTAATAAGTATCAAACGCATCATTCAGCATATTTAAGCCGGGGCGTCCGTAACCGGCCTGTCCAAAACCAAACAAACGGGGATTACGTTTTTTCTGAAGTAAATCAGATGCCGCATCCAGCAAGTCCGTCTGCTTATCAAACAGATTTAACTCGGGACGGCTTACCGGACGGTCAAAAACCGGCTCAGCTGGTTCAATTGCCAGATTTTGAAGATCAGCTGGCTGTTTCCCCGTCAGGATGGCCAGCGCTGAATGAACAGTTTCCCGGTTCGACTGCAATTCAATTTGTTGCTGCTTCACCTTGATCAGTTCGGCAAGCAGCAGATCCAGATCGGAAGCCAGCACCATGCCATGTTTGACGCCCGATTCGGCCTGTCGTTTGCCGGCCTCCAGGGTTTCCTTCTTTTTAGCCAGAACCTCCAGGTTTTGCTGAAGAACGAAACTGGTAAAAAACAAATAATTCACCTGTTCGTTCACCTGGTACAATTCCACCTCGACTCCCTGCAGGTTGGTTGCCTCCTGAGCAGTTTCGAGGCGCTCATTGGCTTTGGTCAGTCCGCCATCCCAAATATGCTGACGCACATCCAGGTACATTTTGTATTGATCTTTTGAGACTTCCGGAATACTGACACCGGGGAGTGAAATCCCGACGCGCGTTACATCAGACTGGTAGGTGGCCTGGGCATTCAGGCCGATTTGCGGCAGATAACCGGTTTCGTTGTTTGCCAGTTTCAGTTCAGTCATCTGCCGGTAAAGCTCCTGCTGTTTCAAAAAAGGATGTTGCTCCCGCGCCCATTCCCGGCAATCGCTTAAACTCACCGGTTCCTGTGCCAGCAATTGTACCGGCAACAAAAACCACAGAAATAATTGTTTTCTGATCATTGTTTTCGTGTTTATCTGGGTTCAATGGCCCTGAGTACAAATCGTTTGACTTCTTCTTTCCGTTCTTCAAGAAAAGCCCGTGTGGCTTCTTTATCCTCATCGAAAGCAACAAAGCTGATGACCGGTTTACCTGCAAAAGGGAATACGCACAAGCTAATCACGTTGACCACCAGGTGTTCCGGTTTCATCCGGATAATTTCGCCCCGGTCCATCGCTTCCGAGATGATTTTAAAAATGGGTTTTGGACTAAAACCATGTTTAATCACCAATTTGAAGAAAACGCTAGGATCCCGGTTCACCTCTTTCAGAATAAATCCGGGCAAATAAGGATACTTTAGCAACAAGTCGAGGTAGGTGTCAATAGCTTGTTCTACCTTCGATTTAAAATCGATATCCGATTGCAAGATCTGACCGATTTTAGGAAAAGCAAAACTGATGATTTTGCTAAAGATAGCGTCAAACAGCTTGTCTTTACTCCTGAAATAGTAATGTAATAAGGCTTTATTGATTTTTGCCTCATCGGCTATTTCCTGCATGCGGGCTCCATCCATGCCTTTGCGTACAAATACCGTTGTGGCGGCATCCAGTATTTTTTCCTCGGTATTGTCTTTTTTTAAATCCATAGCTATTTTAACTAAATGGTTAAATCATGTGGTCAAATATACGGCATCTGTTTTTAACAGGCAAGCAAATTAACCAAAAAATTTAACCAAATGGTTAAATTTATTTCAAAATAAAAGGGTAACCCAGGGCTACCCTTCCAAAATCAAATCCTGTAAGACAGATTATTCATCCGTTTTCCTTATCTGTTTTTCTTCAGATTTCGCTGTTTTTTCAACGGAAGCAGTCTTTCCTTTTAAGTAATCAGGCAGTTCCAGCCCGGCCGTTTTAAAAATATCATCCAATGGCGGAATAGCTCCCAACATGCCTTGCATAAAATTGGCCGTCGACGTTTTTCCGTCTTTGCCGTTTCCGGTTTCCCAAACGGTGACTTTATCAATTTTAATGTTTTTGATTGCTTCCACCTGGGTTTTTACCAATTCGGGCAACTTATCGGCAATCATCATCATTACCGCATCTTTCGAATTATTTCCGGCGGCTTTCACCAACATATCGAAACCTTCGGCCTGTTTGCTCAGGATTTCGTAAATCCCTTTGGCCTGGGCTTCCATTTTCATATAGATGGCATCGGCCTCGCCCTTTGCATGGCGCCGGATTTGTTCGGCCAAAGCTTCGGCGTCAATTTCAACTTTCTGCTTATCGATCTCAGCCGGCACCACAATATTCGCCGTTTGAGTCGCTTTATCGCGATCAGCACGCACCAATTCGGCTGCACGCTCGGCCGCGTAAGCTTCTTCGAGCGCCTGTGCCTGTTTCACTTTCTCGGCGGCAATCGCTTTACGTGTGGCTTCAGCTTCTTTTTCGCGTCGCTCTGCATCGGAATTGGCGATGGTTACTTTGGCTATATTTTCACCTTCAACGGCAGTAGCATCGGCCCGGGCTACCTGAACACGTTGTTCCTGGTGGGCATCCGCTTGTCCGATTTCACCATCGCGGTTCTTTTCAGCAACACTTTTCTTGGCATCATTGATCGCCTTTGCCGCGGCTTCTTTACCCAATGCCTCAATATAACCCGATTCGTCATTGATGTCGGTCACATTCACGTTGATCAGTTTCAAGCCGATTTTTTTGAGTTCCGCTTCTACATTTGACGACACGGCAGCCAGAAACTTATCGCGGTTACTGTTAATCTCTTCAATCTCCATGGTGGCAACCACCAAACGCAGCTGGCCGAAAATAATATCTTTTGCCAGGTTACTGATCGTTTCCTGAGAAAGTCCCAGCAAACGTTCCGCTGCGTTGGTCATAACACTTGGTTCGGTAGAAATACCAACCGTGAAACGGGAAGGAACATCAACACGAATGTTTTGTTTACTCAAAGCGCTTCTCAAATTAATCTCGATCGAAATCGGTGTCAGATCAAGAAATTCATAGGCGTGAATAATCGGCCAAATGAAGGCAGCGCCCCCGTGAATACATTTTGCGGAACGGGATTCGCTGTTGATCCCCTTTCCTACTTTACCGTAAACAACAAGAATGCGGTCGGACGGGCAACGCTTATACCGTTTCGTCATGGCCACGATAATCATAAACAAGAACAGGGCAGCGAGGCTGACCATAATCACAAA
Source organism: Gaoshiqia hydrogeniformans (assembly GCF_049347105.1). GTDB lineage: Bacteria > Bacteroidota > Bacteroidia > Bacteroidales > Prolixibacteraceae > Gaoshiqia > Gaoshiqia hydrogeniformans. Next base: position 3,329,878 of record NZ_CP186334.1, on the reverse strand, counting down.
GTAATTGTCCATAGCTGGTTATTTTTGATTTTTAGTTGGAATATCGTTTTACCAGGAGAATCTGATCATCAATCACATCAACCACCTGAATGATGGATGAGGTCACAATGGGTTCGACATCATTGGTCATGGCGTCAAGGGTCTGGAGTGTTCCCTGGATGGTCATCTGAACTTTTCCCAGACCTCCTTGCTTTGCCGGTATGGTTAAATAAACTTCACCAAGTTTTCCGATTGCATTTTTCATCCTCAAATTGCCGGTTTCTGACAGCTTCGACATGAAATAAAACAATGCAGCCATGGCGAACATCATAAGAAAACCACATAAAACAGATAATAATATAATCAGCCAAACGGCCATTCCGGCATGGATAAACCCCAGGCCCGACCAACCAAACATAGCAAAGAATGCAACAATATTCTTCAACGATAAAAACTGAAACGGAATACTGTCACCATCGGCAAGAGACGCGTCAAAATCAGTTCCAACATCGGCATCCACATCTGCTCCGATAACCGTTGAAACAAGCATCACAAGAAAAATTAAGGTAGACGGAATCGTAAAGATCCAATAGATTTGTTCGAGCAGGTTAAGTTCCTCCCAAACCGGAAAGATGGATAGTATCATAACGGGTGTTGGAATAATAGTTTTGTTAAAATTACGAATTAACTTTTTCTTTCCAATGGCAAAATACAAATTATATTAAAAAAATAGATTCAAGTGTTGAACAACACAACACTGCTTTTCCAATACCGGTCGGGCAAAAAACAAACAGGAGTATATCGCTATTTCTGATCGAAAACTTCTTTTTTTGCAGATACAGGAACCGGTTGAGGCAGTAAGCCGGAAGCTCTCCGGTTGGAATAATTCATCATAAATAAGGACGAGGCAATCACCAGCATGCCGGATACAGCGACCCAATCCGGCTGTTCATCAGGCAGGATAAGCCAGCTCAACACCGCTCCGGAAACGGGTATCAGGAATTTCCATGAATTGAGACCGGATACTTTTACGCCGGGGCGTTGGAGCAGGGTAAACCAAATGCCGAAAGCCGCCGCCGAAAGAAAACTCAACCAAGCCAATGCAACAAAATATTCGGCAGAAACTGCTTTCAAACCATAACCTTCGATGGGAACAGAAATTAAAGTCAACACAATCCCGCCAATCAGCAAAGAAGAAGAGCTAAGCACCACCGGCGAAATTCCGTCGGGTTTCTTCGCCACCAAAACATTCGCCACTCCCGATGTCACATTATTCATCAACAGTAAAACCACGCCCAACAAACTAATCTGCAATCCCGAAGGCAGTTCACTTCTTCCAAAACTAATAACGGCCACTCCCGCCACTCCGAATAAAATACTGAAGGTTTTCATCCCGTCCATTTTGTCGTTATAAGAACTGAAATGCGAGACCATAGAAATAAACAAGGGAGACGAACCAATGATCATGGCAGAAACTGACGCCGGCAACAAACTGATTCCCGCGTAAAAAAACATGTACTGAATAACGGTCTGCAAACCCGCTATCAACATTACAAAACGCCAGTTCAGCCGAACTTCTTTCCAATAATCTCTGCTGTTATTGAAATAGAAAATAAGCATCAAACCCGAAATAATAAACCGCAGCCCTGCAAACTGAAAAGGTGAATGGTATTTCAATCCGATCTTTACACCAACAAAGGCCGATGACCAAAGCAAACAGGCAATAATTGCCAGAAATACCGTACCTGAAAAACGCCTTTTTAGGGATGACATGTCACAAAGTTGATGATTTATCCTGAATTAAGTTGTAATCAACCGCTCTTAAACAAGTGACATAATAATTTGTTGACAAAAAAAAAGGGTGTCCGATGGACACCCTCCCTTTCAAACCACAGCTTACTTATTTTTAATTACTTTTCCTGTAAGCGTTTGGTTATTTAACACGAATCGATAATAATAGACGCCTGCGGGTAACCCGGAACCGTCAAATTCAACAGAGTAGGTTCTTCCTTTGTAAACTATTTCGTTAAGGGCATCCCCAACCTTACTTCCGAGTAAGTTATAGATTCCAATCTGTGCCTCACCATCCTGGTTTGGTACAAATTCAAATCTGACACTCTTGTCGAACGGTGTCGGGAAAGCTTTGATCTTTACAGGTTTATTATCTTTTCCGGATAAATCTTCGGTGGCTTCTACAACAGGCTGTTCTGCTTCCGATGCAAACCCGCCACAGTCAACCCCCATTTCCGTAACGGAGACCATGCCGGCACCATTTACATCACAGGTTACTGCGTGGGCAATTACCCAAACAGGTCCTTCCACATTTGTAAATTCAACCGTGTAATTATTCACCTTATTCAGACTTCCTGCATTATGAGTATATTGTCCGGGAGCGACGGTTTCTTTTCCGTTCTTCGCGAGCGGATATTTATCACATCCGACGTACAAATGGACCTCACTCATCGAATAACCCGGATCGGTTAGGTACTGAACCGTCAGCGTACTTCCTGAATAAGTGACTTCAACCCTACCGACCAGTTCGCCCTTATCAGGATTACATTGGGCTGCTCCGGCGTAAAGAGGCATTGAATATTCCCCTTCTTCGGAAATTGAGTTTGTCCAGCCCCATCGATTGAATCCATCATTAAGGAAGCAAACTGAACCGCCTTCCAGCATACCATAAGCAGTTTCACAGTTCGGCTCACATGGATCAACGGTTACATTGACCACACATTCAGTTGAATTATTACCACATTCATCAACTGCGGTGAACGTGATGGTGGTTATACCCTCTGCAAACGGGTCGTTCAATTCCAAACCATCTGAACGGGAAGCGGTAACTTCCACAGCTCCATCGCAGTTGTCTGTTGCTATAGGCAATTCAATGAATGGCGCTAATTCGCATCCGGCAACATAGATATCGTCAGGACATTCGATCACAGGTCCTTCCAGGTCAACTTTCCAGCTTACCGTAACCGTTACTGCTTCGGCCTGGTTGCCGCACTCGTCAACAGCGGTGAACGTGCGGGTCTGGCTCTTCAGGCAATCATCGCCCATCACATCGCCGTCGGTATATTCAACCGTAACTTCTGCATCGCAGTTGTCGGCAGCTGTTGCGCCGCCAAGCGCTGCTTCGATTTCTTCTGCAGTCGGGTTACAGCCTAAGTCGGAATCTTCGTTGGCGGCCGTGATGACCGGTGCTTCCAGATCAACTTTCCAGCTTACCGTAACAGTGACGGCTTCGGCCTGGTTGCCGCACTCGTCAACAGCCGTGAAGGTGCGGGTCTGGCTCTTCAGGCAGTCATCGCCTGTTACATCGCCGTCGGTATATTCAACCGTAACTTCTGCATCGCAGTTGTCGGCAGCTGTTGCGCCGCCAAGCGCTGCTTCGATTTCTTCCGCAGTCGGGTTACAACCCAGGTCTGAATCTTCGTTCGCAGCTGTGATGACCGGTGCTTCCAGATCAACTTTCCAGCTTACCGTAACCGTGACGGCTTCGGCCTGGTTGCCGCATTCGTCAACAGCCGTGAAGGTGCGGGTCTGGCTCTTCAGGCAGTCATCGCCCATCACATCGCCGTCGGTATATTCAACCGTAACTTCTGCATCGCAGTTGTCGGCAGCTGTTGCGCCGCCAAGCGCTGCTTCGATTTCTTCTGCAGTCGGGTTACAACCCAGGTCTGAATCTTCGTTCGCAGCTGTGATCACCGGGGCTTCCAGGTCAACTTTCCAGCTTACCGTAACCGTGACGGCTTCGGCCTGGTTGCCGCATTCGTCAACAGCGGTGAACGTGCGGGTCTGGCTCTTCAGGCAGTCATCGCCCATTACATCGCCGTCGGTATATTCAACCGTAACTTCTGCATCGCAGTTGTCGGCAGCTGTTGCGCCGCCAAGCGCTGCTTCGATTTCTTCTGCAGTCGGGTTACAGCCTAAGTCGGAATCTTCGTTCGCGGCTGTGATAACCGGGGCTTCCAGATCAACTTTCCAGCTTACCGTAACAGTGACGGCTTCGGCCTGGTTGCCGCATTCGTCAACAGCGGTGAACGTGCGGGTCTGGCTCTTCAGGCAATCATCGCCCATCACATCGCCGTCGGTATATTCAACCGTAACTTCTGCATCGCAGTTGTCGGCAGCTGTTGCGCCGCCAAGCGCTGCTTCGATTTCTTCTGCAGTCGGGTTACAGCCTAAGTCGGAATCTTCGTTGGCGGCCGTGATGACCGGTGCTTCCAGATCAACTTTCCAGCTTACCGTAACAGTGACGGCTTCGGCCTGGTTGCCGCATTCGTCAACAGCCGTGAAGGTGCGGGTCTGGCTCTTCAGGCAGTCATCGCCCATCACATCGCCGTCGGTATATTCAACCGTAACTTCTGCATCGCAGTTGTCGGCAGCTGTTGCGCCGCCAAGCGCTGCTTCGATTTCTTCTGCAGTCGGGTTACAACCCAGGTCTGAATCTTCGTTGGCGGCCGTGATGACCGGTGCTTCCAGATCAACTTTCCAGCTTACCGTAACTGTGACGGCTTCGGCCTGGTTGCCGCATTCGTCAACAGCGGTGAACGTGCGGGTCTGGCTCTTCAGGCAATCATCGCCCATCACATCGCCGTCGGTATATTCAACCGTAACTTCTGCATCGCAGTTGTCGGCAGCTGTTGCGCCGCCAAGCGCTGCTTCGATTTCTTCTGCAGTCGGGTTACAGCCTAAGTCGGAATCTTCGTTCGCGGCTGTGATCACCGGGGCTTCCAGATCGACTTTCCAGCTTACCGTAACGGTGACGGCTTCGGCCTGGTTGCCGCATTCGTCAACAGCCGTGAAGGTGCGGGTCTGGCTCTTCAGGCAATCATCGCCCATCACATCGCCGTCGGTATATTCAACCGTAACTTCTGCATCGCAGTTGTCGGCAGCTGTTGCGCCGCCAAGCGCTGCTTCGATTTCTTCCGCAGTCGGGTTACAGCCTAAGTCGGAATCTTCGTTCGCGGCTGTGATCACCGGGGCTTCCAGATCGACTTTCCAGCTTACCGTAACCGTGACGGCTTCGGCCTGGTTGCCGCATTCGTCAACAGCCGTGAAGGTGCGGGTCTGGCTCTTCAGGCAGTCATCGCCTGTTACATCGCCGTCGGTATATTCAACCGTAACTTCTGCATCGCAGTTGTCGGCAGCTGTTGCGCCGCCAAGCGCTGCTTCGATTTCTTCCGCAGTCGGGTTACAGCCTAAGTCGGAATCTTCGTTCGCGGCTGTGATCACCGGGGCTTCCAGATCGACTTTCCAGCTTACCGTAACCGTGACGGCTTCGGCCTGGTTGCCGCATTCGTCAACAGCCGTGAAGGTGCGGGTCTGGCTCTTCAGGCAGTCATCGCCTGTTACATCGCCGTCGGTATATTCAACCGTAACTTCTGCATCGCAGTTGTCGGCAGCTGTTGCGCCGCCAAGCGCTGCTTCGATTTCTTCCGCAGTCGGGTTACAGCCTAAGTCGGAATCTTCGTTCGCAGCTGTGATCACCGGGGCTTCCAGATCAACTTTCCAGCTTACCGTAACGGTGACGGCTTCGGCCTGGTTGCCGCATTCGTCAACAGCCGTGAAGGTGCGGGTCTGGCTCTTCAGGCAGTCATCGCCCATCACATCGCCGTCGGTATATTCAACCGTAACTTCTGCATCGCAGTTGTCGGCAGCTGTTGCGCCGCCAAGCGCTGCTTCGATTTCTTCTGCAGTCGGGTTACAGCCTAAGTCGGAATCTTCGTTCGCAGCTGTGATGACCGGGGCTTCCAGATCGACTTTCCAGCTTACCGTAACCGTGACGGCTTCGGCCTGGTTGCCGCATTCGTCAACAGCGGTGAACGTGCGGGTCTGGCTCTTCAGGCAGTCATCGCCCATCACATCGCCGTCGGTATATTCAACCGTAACTTCTGCATCGCAGTTGTCGGCAGCTGTTGCGCCGCCAAGCGCTGCTTCGATTTCTTCTGCAGTCGGGTTACAGCCTAAGTCGGAATCTTCGTTCGCAGCTGTGATCACCGGGGCTTCCAGGTCAACTTTCCAGCTTACCGTAACCGTGACGGCTTCGGCCTGGTTGCCGCATTCGTCAACAGCGGTGAACGTGCGGGTCTGGCTCTTCAGGCAGTCATCGCCCATCACATCGCCGTCGGTATATTCAACCGTAACTTCTGCATCGCAGTTGTCGGCAGCTGTTGCGCCGCCAAGCGCTGCTTCGATTTCTTCTGCAGTCGGGTTACAGCCTAAGTCGGAATCTTCGTTCGCAGCTGTGATCACCGGGGCTTCCAGGTCAACTTTCCAGCTTACCGTAACCGTGACGGCTTCGGCCTGGTTGCCGCATTCGTCAACAGCGGTGAACGTGCGGGTCTGGCTCTTCAGGCAGTCATCGCCCATCACATCGCCGTCGGTATATTCAACCGTAACTTCTGCATCGCAGTTGTCGGCAGCTGTTGCGCCGCCAAGCGCTGCTTCGATTTCTTCTGCAGTCGGGTTACAACCTAAGTCGGAATCTTCGTTGGCGGCCGTGATAACCGGGGCTTCCAGGTCGACTTTCCAGTAATAAGTAATACTTACCGGAACAGCCTCATTATCACAATAATCAACAACAGTAGCCGTCCATGTTTGACTCATACCGCAACCTTCGGCATCCTGAACGGGACCATCTGTTGCTACATTTGGTGTAAAGTCACCGCAATTATCTGTTGCAGTAAATTCAGGAACAGGAATTTCATCGGGGTTACATCCCCAATCGTATCCGTCAACTGCTTCGGTTGAGATCACCGGTATCTCTTCATCTTGAATAGCTACAATTTTTTCGCAGCTACTTTCACATCCGTTTTCATCCGTAACAACCAATGAAAGGGTAAATGTTCCGCAAACGGCGTCAGCCTTTACCGTTACTGATTGACCATCAGCACCTCCAATGATTGCTACATCGCCTGATACGCTCCAGGCATATGTGCTTATCACTGACGTTCCGTCGTAGGTATAAGTAAATTCCCCGTCCGGGCAAACAGAGTCGTCGCCGGCAATGGAGCATAGCGGGTTATCGTTAACGGTAACCTGTGTTTCCTCGGTGAAAACACAAACGTCAGTGGTCATTCCGGTTGTTGGCAAACGAAGCGACACGGAGATGGTTTTGCTACCCGACCCGCCAAGCATAGCAATCAGATCGCCAATCAGCGGGAAGTCTCCATCACCGGTAATCGCCACAAAATCGTTCCAGCTAAATGCCGGAAAGTTGGTGGCAAGATAATTTTGAAGTTTTATATAATCTTGCTGTAAAACAGCATCTATCGAAAAACTAATTTCAAGATCAGCAAGGTAATCAACGATTGCATCAATGTTTTCAAGGGTCACACTCAGGCTTGCCCCAACTTCATCCTGACATAAATGAATATCAGCAGGAAGCGTAAACGAGATTGGCACATCATTCACCAATGCATCCGTTTCACATTCGGACGACAGAAGTCCATCTGAAATTTCCACGTGCAGGGTATATCCGCCCGGATTTTCAGACAGCACTGTTACTTCAGCCCCGTTTGTCGGGCCAACAAACGCAGCTCCCGAGGTATTGTTCAGAATAGTCCATACGTAAGTTGGACTTGAGGCATCTGAAGTGGCCTGGAAGGTGATTACTTTTCCGCCACAAAACTGATCAACCGGTACAACATCGCAGGTAGGCGGTATGGCAACGGCGTCAGCAGAAAGCGACCGGTCCTGGTTTCCCAGATTATTCAGGTTCCAGTCGATGATACGCATATGATAGGGAGAACCGCTGATTCCACCGGCCGACCTGGGGGTTCCGTCAGGGAAATATCCCCACTCCAACCGGCTGCCGATGTGTCCGCCCCAGGCAAGTACGACTGAGGCTGCTTCGGCTGTAAAATTAACGGTAATTTTCTGTGCTGACTGAGCCACCGCCAAATCTGCGGCATGGGCGACACCGTTTTCGTCGGTATACGTAATACCGGAAATGGTACCACCCCACATGGCCATCAAGATTTCGCTGCCGGGAAGAGCTGCATGGCTGGATGCCGGCATGCCGGCAACCTCGGAGTTATATCCCGGAGGAGCAGGAATCGCCCAGGTACTGGTCGGACTCATCAATTGCCCGTCAAAGGCTGTTCCCTTTGTGGGGTCAACTATTTCGGCATCGTGACCATACATACTGTGGTCTTCCATCCGTTGGAAATGTGTCAGGTAATCCAGGGCATGTTTACCACTGTGTTTGGCATCATATTCCAACGTCAGTTGAACGTCCACGCCAACAGGCATCTTAATCATTACGGCACGGTATGCGACCGACATACCCTCGGCATAATGAGAATTTTGAGCGCCCAGGTTACCATTTACCCAGCTCGGGTCGGGAAGAGGATTGGTTGCAGAACCATTACGCAACTGGTCGAGAGCCACAGCTGCCTGGTTATACTGCGCATAGCTTGTAGCGGAACTGAACAGGAGTCCGCCCAACACAATCAAAAATACCAAACGGAATTTTTGAAAGAATCGAAATGTTCGAAAACACAGGTAAAGTTTTTCCATTTTTCAAAATGTACGATTAATAAAACATTAGTTCTAATATCATCAGAGAATACACTGTCCGGTAAAAGATTTCTCTTTTAACCAAAACAATACCTCATAAGTCACATGACCATGTGAAATATCAATCGCAATTTCAACTTGATAAAAAACCCGGGAAATCCGGGATAGTTTGACCGCAATAACTAAGTCCTGATGCGCACCTTTCGGTGGCTATCAACATGTTCCTGTTAATATCTCAGCTAAGTAACGACAACTTTCCTATCCGGGGCAATGGGTAATTTCCGAACCTTTTAATAAAAATTCTGTTTTCTTGATTGTTAACAGAAAGATTTAATCCGGTAGTCAGTCATTTCCGGGGCTTCCGGATCGAAATATTTCATTATCAAAAATTTGAGAAACATTTGATTTTTATACGGCAAAAAAGAAAACAGAATTTGACCATTATGTTTATATTTGCATAGTTCATTTTAAAATATTCCAACTGCATCCATGATAAACAGGCAAAACAATACCGTCTGGTTTCGCAAAATATTTGATGATCATTACACACATATCAGAAACTACATCTATTATCTTTCGGGAGATATTGATTTGGCAGAAGACCTGACACAAGATGTGTTTCTGACGTTCTGGGAAGAACATACAAAAATCAGACAAGATACGGTAAGGGCCTGGTTATACACGCTGGCAAAAAATCAATACTTTAAACACCACCGGCGAAAGACAATTAGTTTAAACTTTACCAGTTCCCTGGTACTGGGACAAGAAAACGAGTCGCCTGATTTTATCATGGAGTTAAAGGAATTTGATCAAAAACTGCAGCAAGCCATCGCAAAAATCCCGGATAAAACCCGCGCCATTTTTTTAATGAGCCGTATTGATCAGTTAACGTATTCGGATATTGCGCGGGATTTGAAGATCAGTAACAAAGCCGTAGAGAAACATATGCACAAGGCCCTGAGTATATTGAAAGAAACAGTAGAGCGTAAAATATAAAGGTATATGCACTCAAATAAATTCGATATCGAACAACAGCTGAAGGGCTACCGTGTACCTGAAACCAGGAGCAAGGAGGAAGCCTGGAATCTGCTGTCAAAAAAAATAGCTGAGCATAAAGCGCCAAAGCATACAAAGATCAGGATGATTGGCTGGTCATCGGTTGCTGCGGCAGCTGTCGTCCTGTTATATTTTACCTTGTTCCGCGAGGCAGAGCAGCCCGGTTTCGCAAAAAACGACCTTGCTCCCAGTCAGTTGGTCTGGCTTCCCGACAGCAGCCGGGTAACCTTAAAAACCCGAAGCGAATTGACATACAGCTACCGGAAGCGAAACGGCGAACGGGTCATCGGAATGAAGGGTGAAGCATTTTTCGAAGTAAAAAAAGGAAAAACCTTCCGTGTCAGTTTCCCTGGGGGAGACCTGGAGGTGTTGGGTACAGCGTTCAACATTCAGGCCTATTCGCCGGAATCGGGCAGGGTTGATTGTTACGAAGGTTCCGTAAAAGTGAGTTTGCATCAACAGGAAATTATTCTAAAAAAAGGGCAGGCCGTTACTTTTGACACTGAAAAGGCTGATGGCCCCTTTGAAATCAGTCCGGAGGTATTGTCAGATTTACCGGAGGGGACTTATTACTGGCATAGCCGCCCGTTAAAAGAGATCCTGCTGCTGATCTGTCAACGCGAAGGTTATACGCTGGCGGCATCCGACAGCATGCTCGAACAGCGTTTTACCGGCCGGCTGAATTTAGCGCAAAGCGGCGTCTCTCTTCAGATCCTGTCACGTGCTATGAATTTCAACTACCTGATTGAAAACAATAAACTGCAGTTAATTGAAAGGAATTAAGCCACATATTTTTATCCTCCTGTTTTTCCTAAGCATTTCAATACTTGCAGTTGGTCAGGAAAAGTTAATATCGGTTCAATCCAAAGGAAAAAAACTGGGGCAGGTATTGGAAAATCTGGCTGCAGTATACCAATTGCAATTTGCCTTTGATGCCGACTACTTCGCCGAAATTGAACCGGAACTGAATTACGAAGGGATTCCGGTAAGCCGGTTCCTGGATGAGCTGTGCAAAAAGCATCATCTCCTTTACGAAAAGATTGAAAATACCTGGGTCATTTATAAGAACCCGACTCCCGTCGCCGAAAAAATTCCTGAATTTATCCGAATGGAAGGATTGGTCATCGACAAGCATACCGGAGAACCACTCTTGTTTTGCAACATCGGTTTTGGTGCAAGCAAAGGGACCATCACCAACGAATTAGGTATTTTTGGTGAAAAAATTGAAAAGACGGATCAGTTGGCCGTAGAAATCGGCCATCTGGGTTACCAGCGGCTGGATACGATGCTTCGCCTGGTACCCGGAAAATTTCACCGGATAGCATTGACGCCTTTCGCTTTTCACATCGAGGCGATCAATGTGTACCAACAGGAAAAAGATGTATTGGAAATGCGTGACCACTCGGAAAAAATAGCCTTCAACCCAAAACAAGCCGCCAATATGCCCCGGCTCGACGACGGCGACCTGGTAACCGCGCTAAGTCTCATCCCCGGGGTTAATTTTTTGGGCGGTCAAACCCAAGGCATTTCCATTCGCGGCGGATCGCCTTCTGAAAACCTGATTTTGCTTGACGGCATCCCGGTTTTGGAAACCAGCCATTTATTTGGCAGCATGAGTGTTCTGAACGCCAAATACATTTCACAGGCTTTCGTCTCGCGCGGCGCATTCGATGCCACCCTGGGCGAACGGACTTCGGGTATTATTGAACTGTCGGGAAAAAACAGTTACTATAAACCAGCCTTCGACCTTTCGGCCAATTTGCTCAATGTAAATGCCACCGCCAATATCCCGGTCGGGAAAACCGTTTCTCTCAGCGGCGCTTTCCGGAAATCGTATATCGACGTTTGGGAAAACTATTTATACAAACAAATCCTCGAACAGGAAATTACCACAGACGAAGAATCAACTATGAAACCGGTTGTTTATTTTGACGACCTGAACCTCAAAATCAGTCTGAAACCAACCGAAAAACAGGAAATCTCCTTCAATGTATTAACCAGTAATGACCAGCAAACACAGGATTACCTGTTCAATGAAGGATCCCGTTTTTACCGGAATCAGGAAATGGACAGCAAAAACCGGGGCTTCAGCGGGAACTGGCGGTATCAGGCCGGGAGCCACTGGCAACATCACCTCAACTTCGGGTATAATGAACTGGACCGTTCTTCGCTCCGCAATGCCGGCATGTTACCAAACAGCCAGGGACACGGAGGAAAAACAGAACTGGACCAAGACGACAATCAGCTGGAAGAATTAATGGCCAGCCTGTCATCGGAGTTTAAAACCGGCCGTTTTACACACCAACTCGGCTTCGGGGCCAGAACCAACCAAGTCAGTTACCTGTACCGGGCGGAGCGTTCTGTTGGCAATATTCCGGTCGATTCGATCAACTACGACTCAAAAGCGACCATTCTGCACGCCTATTTCCAGGAGAGCATTCAACCGGCAGAAAAAGTTCAGTTACGCGCCGGTCTGCGGGTCAACAAAGCCGACATCACCGATAAACTCTATCTCCAGCCGCGTTACGGGATCAGCTATAAACCCACCGACGACCTGAACCTGTTTTATTCCGGGGGAACCTACAACCAGTTTTTATCACAGATCAGGAAAATCGACAGTCAGGGAACAAGTGAACTGGTTTGGTTTTTACCCGATACTACCGGCAACGGCATCATGAAGGCCCGCCAGCATGTGATTGGAGCCGGTTACGAAAAAAACGGCCTTAGCCTGAATGTGGAATCTTATTACAAAAAAACAAGCGGGAAAATTAACCTTTATGCTGAAGTCAGCGGCGGAAAAGAAAAATTCATCGAATATGTGACGCACCCGGGCCAAACAGAGTCTTACGGCCTCGACGCGCTTATTCATTATCAAAAAGGTAATTTCACCCACATGCTATCCGCCTCATTATCCAAATCGACGGAACAGTTTGAAGTCTTCAATAACGGCGAAAGTTATCCCCCTTTTGACGATCAACGGCTCAAACTCCGGTGGACTGAAATGGCGAAATATAAAAGCTGGGTATTTTCCGCGAGCCTGAACTACCACTCGGGCAGCCCGTATTTAATTACCGAAACAGACAGCCAGTCGTTTGGGCGGCTCCCCTATTTCGCTCAAACAGACCTTTCGGTTATAAAAAGGTTTTCGTTGAAATATTTCAGCCTGAGTTCCGGTTTTTCTATCTTAAACTTGTTTAATCGCGAGAACGTCCTGATGGTCGATTATTTTAAGATCTCCGACAGTACCGGTTCTTATTCGATCCGCACCGATATCACCTCCGTTAAATTCACCCCGGTATTTTTCATCAACATCAGGAGCCTGTAAACAAGCAACTTACATTTTTATTTAAAAAAAATTGATTTTTCCGGTAGGGTATTTCCGGATGAAAGGATATTAATGCTGTAAACAAATTAAAAACGTGTTAAACAGCAACAATATATGTCTACATCCGGAATTACCTGTAATCACACAAAATGAAAGTCCGATTGATCAGGTAGTCAGATCTTATTTAGTTCCGGGGAAGACAGATAAAAATATTGTGCTGCAAAAAATATTAAAGAAAATTGAAGAAGGGCGACAAAATCAGGTCAGTACAAAAGCAATATTACTAAGTCCTGTTTATCGAATCGCAATTTCAACCGCTGCTTCTCTGGTCCTGGTTTTCCTTCTTCATTTTTTCTTCTCGTTAAAGGTATTTGAGGGAAATATTCAACAAGTTAACGCAATCAGGCTTCCTGATCACTCCCGCGTTGTTTTAAGCGAAAACAGCGCCGTCAGTTACCCAAGATACTGGTGGAAAAGAGAGATCAAGCTACAAGGGGAAGCTTACTTCGAGGTAAAAAAAGGGGATAAGTTCATTGTCAGAACACCGAAGGGAGATGTTCGCGTTTTGGGAACGAGATTTCAGGTTTCGGATACAAGTAATGGACTAAAGGTAACTTGTTTTGAAGGGAAGGTAATGTTTACCACGAAAAACCTGGCACAGGAAATTTCGGCCGGGAATTCAATGATCTATCAACCCGACGGACAAACATCAATGGTTCATACCGACGAAATGTATCCGGGAACAGCGACGTTTAGAAAGACCTTTTCAAATGAAACGCTTTCGAATGTTGTTGCCGACCTGGAAAACTTTTTTCAAGTCAGGATTTTGCTGAACCAGTCAGTGCAAAAACATTTTTCAGGAAAACTGGAAACTACCAGCGCTGAAACAGCCATCAAAATCCTGTGTCGTTCCCTCAATCTCGAATACTCCTTTCAAACAAACGAAGTAATTATTGTTAACGAAAAAAAGTAACGAGTTATGAAAGAAAGAATGAAAACAATGTCGGCCCTGATTATTGCCTTACTGGCTGTGGTTTTTACCGCTTGTAACACAGACGAGTCAATTAACAAAGAAGGTAAAGGAACCGTTCGCTTTTTGCTGACTGACGCCCCGTTCCCATTTGAATGGGTAGAAGAAGCCAATGTGACCATTGACCGGGTTGAGGTCCGCAAATCAGCAGGTGACGAAGAAGAGGAAGACGTAAACTCATCTGATTTTATCGGGTTCGACCTTGAAGGAGAAACAACATTTAACCTGCTTGACCTGCAAAACGGTGTTACAGCAGAATTAGGAGAGATTGAACTTGAATCCGGAAGTTATAATGAAGTCCGGTTACATGTCGTCAGCGCCAATATAAAACTGACCGATGGTACTCTGATGGATTTAAAAATTCCCAGCGGATCGAGCAGCGGCTTAAAAATTAAAATCGAAGGCGACCTGAATGTTACATTCGGTGGTTTTGCAACCGTACTGGTCGATTTTGATGTGAGCCGTTCATTCGTGATGCAGGGAAATGCTGCCACTCCGGCCGGAATTAAAGGATTCAATTTTAAACCGGTCATCCGCGCTTCGGTTATCGACAATACCGGTTGGATTGAAGGTACCGTGACTGCCAACGGTGAAGCCCTGGTCGACACTATTGTTGACATTATCCACAACGGAGATACCCTTTCGGCCAAAACCGGCGAGAACGGTTACTATAAAGTGATGGGCTTACCGGCAGGAACTTACACCGTCAGTTGTGAAATCGAAGGATTCGATAAATTTGAAGCAAGTGCTACTGTGGCCGTCGGCGCAGGAACGACCGTAGATATCGCTTTTGTAACACCGGGAACTATCGCCGGAGTTGTAAGCACCGGTGAAACTTTACTGCAAGCCATCACGGTTGCCGTTCATCCGACACCGGCCGAAGGAGAAGAAGTACCCGCTGCCATTGCAACCGCTGTTAGCGGCGAAAACGGAAGTTATTCCATCAGCGGACTCGCGCCCGGAACCTATATTGTCAGGGTTCAGGCAACAGGTTACACCGCCTTTGAGCAAACCGGCGTTGTTGTCACTTCGGGAGCTACAACTACAGTTAATATTTCACTTGTTGTTCCGGCAGCAGGATAATATTATAATTAGACAAGAAAAGAAAGGAAGCAGCTTTCAGAGATTATTCGAGACTGTTTTTGAATTACAAAAGGTATCTTTGCCGGTTGACGCAAGGGTACCTTTTTTTATGAATCGCACCGGAAACGGTTAGGGTGAAACAGAACATTGCGGATCTCCGATTTTCATTCTACTTTTGTCGCACAATTTAATTGCACATGAAACGGGTCGTTATTGGTTTATCGGGAGGAGTGGATTCGAGTGTGGCGGCGTACCTGCTCAAGCAGCAGGGTTATGACGTGATTGCTTTGTTTATGATTAACTGGCACGACCGTACCGGAACGCTCACCGGACAATGTACCTGGGAAGATGATGCGCTGATTGCTGAAATGGTAGCCAAAAAACTGGATATGCCTTTCCATATCGTCGACCTCAGCGAACATTACAAAAAACGCGTGGTTGATTATATGTTCGACGAATACAGCAAGGGACGCACGCCAAACCCGGATGTACTATGCAACCGCGAAATCAAGTTCGATATTTTCATGGACGAGTGCCTGAAACACGGCGCCGATTTCGTGGCGACCGGCCATTATTGCCGAAAGACCGAAATCCAAAAAGACGGAAAAACCATCTACCAGTTACTGGCCGGCGCAGACAACAACAAAGATCAAAGTTATTTCCTGTGCCAGCTAAACCAGGACCAACTGAGTAAGTCCCTCTTCCCCATCGGGCATCTCGATAAGCCCGAAGTACGCCGTATTGCAGCCGAACAACAACTTCCAACGGCCACACGGAAAGATTCACAGGGAATCTGTTTTGTGGGGAAAGTGGATTTACCCACCTTTCTGCAGCAGCAACTGGAACCAAAAACGGGAAACGTGATAGAAGTTTCTTCAACCTTTATCGATAAGAAAAAACAGGTTGAAAAGTCACCCGCTAATTTCAAAAAACTGTGTTTCCACTATCCTTACAGGCCCTGGAACGGAAAAATCATCGGGGAGCATCGCGGCGCCCACTTTTACACCGTTGGCCAACGAAAAGGGCTCAATATCGGCGGCCATTCCGAACCGCTGTTTGTGATTGGCACCGACGTTGCCCGAAACATTATCTACGTGGGAGAAGGAACCGAACACCCCGGTTTATATCGTCCAGGGCTATTCATTTCGAACGAAGAGATCCACTGGATCAGGACCGACTTACAAATGGGCATTGGCGAAATCCGCGACTACCGGGTGCGGATCCGCTACCGCCAGCCACTGGAAAAGGCTACACTTTACCGGCACGACGAAGGCTTGTACCTCTTGTTTGAAGACGAACAGCGCGGAATTACGTCGGGGCAGTTTGCCGCCTGGTACGATGGTGACGAACTAATCGGCTCGGGCGTAATCGCGTAAGGCGTCTATTCCTTAAACTGAAAGACAAGGCGTAGTTTCACCTGTTCTGCCTGAAGAACCGAATCTTTCACTTTTGGCAACCACAATCCGCCATGTTGAACAATCCGGATAGCCTCCCGGTCAAACGTTTGATCATCGCTGCGCAGAATCTCAATTTGCTCCGGCAGGCCGTTTACACTCACAACAAATGTCATTTTCACCACAATTTTTTTCTTCGAAGAATCAACCGGAACATTCCGACAAGCCTGGTCCAAATAAGTTCGGTATTGTTCCCAACCAACCAAAGGTATGGCTTCCCGGTCGGGCACAACCGAAGAAACAGCCCCGGTTCTCCCGGCCTTTTTCTGGTTCCCGTATCCAACAATAACGACCTCGTCCAGCGCCGGCTCTAAACCAGAACCCATCCGTAAAAAAGATTCGGAATGATCATCAGTTAATGCGATCCCTTTCAGTGTCAAATCTGAAGTATCCGCCACATCAGGCAGTCTGACTAAACTTCCGGCCGATGGTGCCTGAAAACCATTTTTTTGCTCTCCAACCGTTGCGCGAACAGCCGACCGATCAAGCTCATAAACAATCAGGTTCTGTTCTTCTTGTACAAAAACATCCTCCGTCAGAACGCTCCGGCCCTGAGAAATGCTGCGACCACTTGGATCAGTTTCTTCGTCATCCTCAAGCATCAACAGGGCCTCTTCTTCGGTATCATCCGCTAAATCCGCAATGATCTCTTTGGAAGCTTGAACCGAAGCGGGCTCCTGGCGGTGTTCCTGAATTTGCGTTTCGGGCGCCCGCTCCTCCCGGTTGTGAGTGATCGTCTGAAATGTCTTTTGCTCCAAATCAAATAACCAAACCGAACTGACGACAACCAACAAAACCGACGCGGCAGCATACCACCAGATGCGGCGATTACGACGATTCCCGGAAACTATTTCTTTCTTCAACTCCGACAGATCGTTCCAAATACAATCATCCGCCATACTGGCCAGACCTTCAACAGCTTCGGCCAGAAAAGGATCTTTTTGCAACTCACGTTCAAAAGCATTCCTCTCCCGTTCAGATAGTTGATTCTTCAAATACCTGTAAATCTGTTCTTCCTCATGATATGATTTCTGAGCCGACATGTTTTTTCTCCAAACAAATTTTCAAATTTCGTTTCCCGTTTTGCAGCAAACTTTTTACTTTTTGTTCTTCCAGTCCGGTTAAACCGGTAATTTCCCGGTAGCTTTTACTTTCGTAATAAAACCAATGCAGGCATTGCCGTTGTTCCTCTTTCAGGCGATTGAGACAATCCCGCAATGCCTCGTTCAACTGTAAATCCACACCGTCTTCAATGGGATGCGTCTGATGTTGAAATTCCACAAAACCGGCCTGTTTTTCCACCCAATCCTTTTCCCGCTTTCTCAGCGATTCCCGTTTTCGCAACTCCATCAAACAATGATTTTTACTGGTCACATACAGCCAGCTTCGAAACTGCCGGACCTCGTGCCGGTGTAGGTCAACAGCCAGTTTTTCAAAAATTTGCATCACCAGATCCTTCGATTGTTCCCGGTCGGAAAAATACTTCAGGCAGAGTCCGAAAACCAGCGTCACATACCTGCCATACAGATGAGCCAGCAACTCCTGATCATTTCCCCTTTTATATTGAAGAACGATTTCTTCATCTGTCAGATCTGTTTTATGTTTCGATTTCAGGAACAAACGGTCAGCATATTTTTAGTGTGTGAGACTAAAAGTACATCTTTTTGTATAAAAAAATCTGAATTTTTTATGGAATCCTTTTCCGGCCTGCATCCTATCTGCAAATATTAACTCAAAAATTTTAAGTCATGAAAAATCCAACCATGATCACACTGGCGCTTTTACTGTCAATCTCCGGAATGGCGCAACTCCCGGTAAAAGGAAAAGTAACAGACGAAACAGGCCGGGCTTTGCCGCAGGTATCTATTAGCGTTCTCCTTAAATCCATCAGTTCACAGACCACAGCCGATGGTAGTTTCAGTATTCAGGCCGTTGGAACTGATACGCTTATTTTCTCAGCGAAGGGTTATCAAACAAAGAAACTGCCGGTAAACAACCGAAATTTTATACCGGTTATATTAACTCAGGAACTAATAATCGTTGAAGATGCTGAGGTCTTAAATGAATGTATTGTGGTAGGTTTTGGTGCAAAAAAAAGAGCAAGCACGACCGGCTCAGTTTCGTATGCCGTTGCTCCGGCTTACTATACCCGCCCGGAATTTAACACCGAAAATTACAGTACCATCCACGAAAGCGGCTTCAAAGATGTTATCAACAATCCGCTGTCGACCTTTTCCATTGATGTTGACCAGGCATCGTACACCAATGTACGCCGGTTTTTAAATCTGGGCCAAATGCCCCCCGTTGATGCAGTCAGGATTGAAGAAATGATCAACTACTTCAGTTACAAGTACGAAAAACCGGAAGCAGACAAACCCTACTCGATCAATACGGAACTGACCCACTGTCCGTGGAGTTCCGATCATTACCTGCTGATGGTCGGTCTTCAGGCAAAAGAAATTGACAAAGCTGCCTTACCATCATCGAACCTGGTGTTTTTAATCGATGTATCGGCCTCCATGCAAGCGCCTAACAAATTACCATTGGTAAAATCGTCGATGAACCTGTTGGTGAACGAACTCCGCCCCGACGACCGGGTAGCAATCGTGGTGTATGCCGGAGCTGCCGGAGTTGTCTTGAACTCAACAACGGGCAATCAAAAACAAAGCATTCTTTCAGCAATCGATAAACTGGAAGCAGGCGGATCAACGGCGGGCGGCGCCGGACTGAAACTAGCTTACAAAATTGCCCGTGAAAACTTCATCCCGGAAGGAAATAACCGGATCATTCTGGCTACCGACGGCGATTTTAACGTAGGGGTATCCGGTACTTCAGAATTGGAACGATTCGTGGAAATCGAAAGAGAATCGGGCATTTTCATGACTGTCTTAGGATTTGGAATGGGCAATTACAAAGATGACAAGATGGAAACCATTGCCGACAAAGGGAACGGAAACTACGCGTATATCGACAACCTGCAGGAAGCGCGTAAAGTACTGGTCAAAGAGTTTGGCGGCACATTGTTTACTGTGGCCAAAGATGTGAAACTGCAACTGGAATTCAACCCGCAACACGTAAAAGCATACCGGCTGATTGGCTATGAGAATCGCTTATTAAACAACGAAGACTTTAAAGATGATAAAAAAGACGCCGGTGAAATGGGCATGGGCCATTCTGTAACTGCCTTATACGAGTTAATTCCGGCCGGTTCCAAAGAAAAAGTTCCGGGAACAGATGAACTGAAATACCAGGTCAGCCGGAAGCAATCCGAAAATAACTATACCGATGAACTGGTGACGGTAAAAACACGCTACAAATTACCCGACGGAGATACAAGTTACCCGATTGATCAGATCGTTCCGGCAAAAGTTAGTCCGCTAAGGAATTCTTCGGAAAATATCCGTTTTGCTTCAGCGGTGGCCGGATTTGGCATGTTGCTCCGAAATTCGGAATACCTCGGAGCCTTAACATACAAGCAGGTTGAAGAACTGGCTAAAAACGCCCGTGATCAGGATGAAGAAGGTTATCGCGGGGAGTTTGTACGATTGATTGAAGTCACTAAAAGTTTAAGTCAGGCGCGGTCGCACAATTAGATCGCCCAATTTATTGCCAATACGATATTACTCCAGGACAACCGGATTCAACGAAGATTCCGGTTGTCTTTTTTCTGAAATAAAATTGGTATACCTTTGAGCTCAATTAAAAAAATCAGCACATGATTAAATCGATGACCGGCTATGGAAAAGCCGAATTTGAAAGCGGAAATAAGAAGATTACGCTCGAATTGAAATCATTAAACAGTAAACAACTGGATATCAATTCGCGGTTACCTATGCTTTACCGGGAAAAAGACATTGTGATTCGAAAAGAAATTTCAGAGAAGCTTCTCCGGGGCAAAATTGATTTTTCGCTGTACATCGAAAACCTGGGAACTGAAAGTAACTCAGTCATCAATGAAAATATTGTTACGGCATATTTCAACCAGCTAAGCAGTATTCAGAAAAACCTGGGTCTGCCGGTCTCCGAAAAGATCATGCAATCGGTCATGCGTCTTCCTGACGCTGTTAAAACCGTTTATGAAGAACCGGATGAACAGGAATGGGAAAACATTTTTGCCCAGATCAGGTCGGTCATCCGGGCGCTGGATCAATTCAGGATACAGGAAGGGAAAGCGCTCGAAAACGATATTCGCGCCAACATTGCCGATATCCAGCAATTATTAACGCAAGTTACCCCATTTGAGGAGCAACGCATTGAAAACGTTAAAGCCCGCATTCTGGATGGGCTTAATGAAATCAACCTCAACGGGAACATGGACAAAAACCGGTTTGAACAGGAACTGATCTATTACCTGGAAAAACTGGATATGAATGAAGAAAAAGTCCGGCTGATCAACCATTGCGACTATTTTCTGGAAACGCTGGAGAGCAGTCAGGATGTTGGCAAGAAACTGGGATTTATCGCTCAGGAAATCGGGCGGGAAATCAATACCATCGGGAGTAAAGCGAACGAAAGCAACATCCAGCGAATTGTTGTGCAAATGAAAGATTCTCTTGAACGGATCAAGGAACAATTACTGAATGTTTTGTAAACCCACATGGAATGAAAGGGAAGTTAATCATTTTTTCAGCGCCGTCGGGAGCAGGAAAAACCACCATTGTAAAACACCTGCTGCAACAGGATTTCAACCTGGAATTTTCGATTTCGGCAACCAGCAGGGCGCCACGGCACACCGAAACACACGGCGTTGACTACTACTTTCTAAGTCCGGAAGAATTCAAACAAAAGGTTGCGAACGATGAATTCCTGGAATGGGAAGAAGTGTACCCCGGAATCTGCTACGGAACCCTCAAATCGGAAGTAGACCGGATCCGGAACAAGGGGCGGCATGTTATTTTTGATGTGGATGTGATTGGCGGCATAAACATCAAAAAATACTACAAAGATGAAGCCCTTGCGGTATTTGTCCAACCGCCGTCGATCGAAGAACTGCGTAACCGCCTGGTTGGGCGTTCGACCGATTCACCCGAGGTGATCGAGAAACGGCTCCAAAAATCCGAATACGAACTCAGTTTTGCACCGAACTTCGACACCGTCCTGATCAGCCAGGAGCTGGCGGTTACCCTGGCAAATGCCGATAAACTGGTGACCGATTTCATTCAGCAGTAAACTTCAAATAATAATCACCTTTCCCATGAAGGTCGGACTTTATTTCGGAACATACAACCCCATTCACATTGGCCATTTAGCCATTGCCAATTATATGGTCGAGTTCACCGAAATTGATCAGGTGTGGTTTGTTGTTTCGCCGCACAGCCCTCATAAAAACAAAAAGAACCTGCTGGATGATTACCAGCGGCTCGAATTGGTAAACCGCGCGATTCACGACGATTTTAGGTTTCGCGTGACCGACATCGAGTTCCGGCTCCCGAAACCTTCATACACCATCGACACGCTCGCCTACTTACAGGAAAAACACCCGAAGCACGAGTTTTTCCTGATCATGGGCGGCGACAACCTGGATAGTTTTCACAAATGGAAAAACCACGACCAGATTCTGGCCAACTACCGGATTTTGGTCTATCCCCGTCCCGGGTGTAGCTTACAGGAAAAAGATTTTCACCCGCACATACAGCTGGTTAACGCCCCGCTTATGGAAATATCGGCCTCATTTATCCGGGAATCTCTTGCCGCCGGAAAAGACATCCGTCATTTCATTCCACCCAAAGCCTATCAATACCTCGAAGAGATGAACTTTTACAGGTGAGGGAAAAACCTGTCCCTATCATCTGTATCAAAAAACGCAAGACAAAGAGGATCAACTCATCGGATATTAATTCCATCCCTGCTTACTTGATCAACCTTTCTACCCTCTTAATTATTTCCAAACAGGTGCGAGAGTTATGATACGGGCATTTCCAAAACCCGGCTTTGTCGTCTCTGCGATTAACCACGCCGTCACGGGAAATACTCCAGAACCACTCCCCGTTCCGGGGATCGACCAGGTTGTTTTTGATATACTGCCAGCAAGCTGAAGCTTTTTCAATATAAACCTTTTCGTGCGTCAACTCATACATGTTCAGGAACCCGACAACCGCCTCTGCCTGAACCCACCAATGCCTGTTGGCATCAAGATACCCCGTTTTTGAATCCTTTTCGTAGATCAGGCTACCGTCGTCCTGCAAACCTTCCATCGAAGCCTTTACGATCCTTTCGCAGACCCACTTTGTTTTTTCCAGTAATTCTCGTTTACCCAATACCTCGGCTGCTTCGTAAATCAGCCACGAAGCCTCAATATCGTGCCCATAGGAAATAATGTTCGATTTGCACGTCCAGTCATCGTCAAAAAACAAGTTCAGATGAAAAGTTCCCGAATCCACAATCCGGTCGAGAAACAAACGAACCAGGTTTTCGAGTTGAGTTTCCAACGTTTTGTCTTTCCATACCCGATACAGGTTAGTATAGGCTTCAAGAATGTGCAAATGCGTGTTCATGGTTTTGCTTTCATTGGCATCCTTTTCGCTCAAACGGAGGTCCTCAAGCGGCTGCCATTCACGACTGAACGCCTCGAAATAACCATTTCGGGTTTTATCAAAGCTGAATTTTTCAATCAAATGAAACAGCTCAACAGCCTTTTCGAGGCTTTGACTGAATCGGGTTGCGCGGTAATATTCTGCCAGAGCGTAAATAAAAAAAGACTGCGAATATATCTGCTTTTTTGTGTCGTGCGGCTGCCCGTCGCAACGGAGGCTCCAGTAGGTCCCACCGTGTTTTTCATCAAAAAAATGATTGATGATATAATTGCAGGCGCGATTGGCCATCTCCAGATATTCCGGATTTTTCAGGTCGTTATAAGTAGCTGAGAAACTCCAGAGAATACGGGCATTCAATATCCCGCCCTTGTTTGCTTGCTCTATGATCTGTTCTTCTCCGGTTATTTGTCCGTAAAAACCTCCATTACTCCGATCAGGCATCCTGTTCATCCAGTATGGGAGGATATTGTCGACAAGATCAGGTTTCATCTCGTCTTTTAAGCTATTCAGTATTTGTCCTAGCATTATTCGGTAACTGTTTGTGGAGGAGTTTCGTCTCGTTGGGCTGCCAACGCCCCCGTAATTTCTTCCATTTTGCGCTCATCCAGCGGATAGATAGAAATAAAGAGAACAGAAAGAATCGTCCCTATTGCAGGAAAAAGACTCAACATCATCCGGATGCCCGACTGCACTTCTTCTGTTTGCACCACATTCGCCTTGAACCCATAAATGGCCAGGAGCCACCCGGTAAGCGCGCCACCGAGCGTCCACCCGAATTTTTGCGACATGGACGACGAAGAAAAGATCAAACCGGTTGCACGGCGGCCTGTTTTGTACTCTGAATAATCGGCAATGTCGGCATACATCGACCATAAAAGAGGAAAAATACTTCCGGCACAGATGCTGATCAAACATTGCAGCACAATAATGAGGATTATATTTTCAGCATTCATCCAATAAAAAGCAACACTCAACATTGTGGCTATAGCCATTGCATACAAGTATGTCCTCTTTTTCCCGAAACGATTGGCCAACGGGGTAACGAAAATAATCCCAATGATATTGGAAGCCTGCCCCAGCACCAGAAAGAGTGAAACCAAATCCTGCCGTTGCACAAAGTATTTAAAATAGTAGATAGCAGCTCCATCCCTGATCGAGTTAAAAATGAGGGCTGCAATGCCCGAGCCAAGCAAAATCCACCAGGGGCGGTTGGCCAGCAAGTCTTTCACATCGCTTTTCAAACTGACTCTGTCGACTTTGATCGGCCTTACCCGTTCTTTCGTCCATGCAAAAGTGAAATAAAACAAAACAGCCGCAATGACGGCAAACACCATAACCGACAACTGCCATGCCCGTGATTCGTGTCCGGCATGGTTTCCCCCAAACAGCGCAACCAAAGGATTGATCATGGCCAAAACCAAAATGCTCCCGGCAAAAGCAAAAACCATACGGTACGATGATAAAGCCGTGCGTTCTTTTCCATCATCGGACATTACGCCAAGCAACGATGCGTATGGCACATTTACCAGCGAATACAACATCATCATAATAGAATAGGTGATGTAGGCGTAAACGATCTTTCCCAACGGGCCGAATGAAGGCGTAGTGAATGTTAAAACCCCGGCAGCTCCGAAGGGAACAGCCCCCCACAACAAAAACGGGCGGAATTTTCCCCATCGGGAACTGGTGCGGTCGGCAATCACTCCCACTACCGGATCGAATGCGGCGTCCCAGATACGCGTAATTAAGAACATTGTACCGACCACAGCAGCGGAAATGCCGAATATGTCGGTATAAAAGAACATCAGGTACATCGAAAACAGTTTCCAAAACATCGAGGATGCGGCATCGCCAAATCCATACCCGATCTTTTCTTTCAGCTTTAGTTTTTCGTTCGTCATAGTTTAAAATTGTTGTCCTATTTCATTTCCCCTTATGCAAAGCGCCACATCAATGGGAATTCATCTCCAAAGAAATCCTTTTTTCGTCCTTTTCAGCAATTAATGCGAGATTTCTTTCAATTTGCTTTTTAAGTGTTTCGACCGAAGTGGCAGACCGCAAACCATCTTCCGGAGTGTTCAGGCAATAGTCGACCAGTTTTTCGATCGTTGAAGTTGCGACGTGCATCCTGGTATCCGACGAAGCGTAGTAAATAAATACGGTGCCGTCATCGTCTAGTATCCATCCGTTCGAGAACAACACATTCGATACATCTCCGAGTCGTTCTTCTCCCATGGGAGCGATAAAATATCCAGCGGGCTCGGCAATTTGTTTCGATGGATCCTGCAGGTCGGTCATATACAAATAAAGCACATACCTCAGCCCGGCAGCACAACCTCTGACTCCATGGGCCAAATGAAGCCACCCTTTTTCTGTTTTGATCGGGGCAGGGCCTTCTCCATTTTTCAACTCTTTGATGGTATGATACTGACGAAAGTTGATAATCTTCTCATTTTCTATTTCCGCATGGGTCATATCGTCAACCAATGCCCAGCCAACTCCCCCTCCACTGCCAGCATCAATAAACCCGTCTTGCGGACGGGTATACAACGCATATTTCCCATCAACAAATTCGGGGTGCAACACAACGTTCCGCTGTTGACTTTTCGATTTCAGGTCGGGCAAACGTTCCCATTCTTTTAAATCTTTCGTCCTGACTATCCCCGCAGCCGCCACAGCCGAAGACAAATCGCCGACAGGGGCATCGGGGTCTTTGCGTTCGGTACAAAAAATACCATAAATCCATCCGTCTTCATGTTCAGTCAACCGCATATCGTAAACATTAACATCTGGTTCATCGTTTTCAGATAATGTTATTGGGAAGTCCCAGAATTTGAAATTATCAATTCCATTAGGGCTTTCTGCAATTGCAAAGAATGATTTCCGGTCATTACCTTCCACCCTCACTAGCAGGATATATCCACCGTTGAATTTTATGGCCCCGGCATTGAATGTCCCGTTAATGCCAATGCGTTCAAGCAACATCGGGTTGGTTTCGGGATTCAAATCGTAACGCCAAAAAACCGGAGCATGGTCTCTTGTCAGAACCGGATTTTCATAGCGCACAAAAATACCGTTCGACAATTCTTCCGGCGTATTCTTTTTAGTGATAACCGCCCGATATCTATCTTCTAAATTTTGCAGTCTTTTCTTAAATTCCATATTCGTTGTTCCTAAATTTGTAAGCTTCTTTTCACCTTCATTTTCAATCATCTCTTTCATTTTCGGGTCTGCCAAAAATACACGGTTCATTATCCTGACTTTAATGTTATTTTATCATTTATAAATACATTCCAATCGAAAAATGAGCTTTTAGAATAACCCCGGCTCTCGGTATTATTAGAATTTGACATAAAATATCCAATATGGTTCCTGATTGATTCGTTCTCACCTCGTGATCATTTACCTGATCGTTGAAAAGGCTCTCGATTTATTTACCTGATAAAATGAATACCAAATCTTCCTTCGCATCTATTTTTCCACTACCTATAACTACAACTCCATTTGACTGACCAACGATTCTTTGAGTAACGGATTTAAGGGAAGACGGCTGAAAACTTTTTAGATTAAGTTTTTCAGGCGTGGTCATTTCAATATGGATGGAAGAAGTTACCGTTTCATCCGATTGATTAAGCACATACACAAACACCATTTCGCCGCACTGTACCCCATAGGTTTCCAGACCTTCCGCATAAACGTTTAATTTTTTGAAATCGCTATTCCCTGATTTTAACATCAGGTCGTTTATCTCGCGTACTCCTCGGAAATACGGGATTAAATTACGATCTTCAAAATATTCCCACCACCAACTCATCGGGCTTACCGGGGTTGAAGTGAACAAACCATACCATAAGCCCCGTTTGAAATCGAAGTCCATCCCATCAGCAAACTCGTCGAAATTCTTTGACCAGTCCCATTCATAACCAAATTCGCCAATAACGTAAGGTTTTCCAAACTCTTTTTCATATTTCTCTATTTCTCCGGGAATACCTGATGTGTTTTTGTAGATGTGTTTCTGATTAATGTCGATGCCGGGGATCGAATTCAAACCTTCCAAATCGCGGTGCGAAATTGAAGTTGTACGGATGTGCTGAAAAGGATCAAGTTCCCGGAGATATTCACTCATCTCGGTATGCCAGGCCACAATGTCTTTCGTAGGAATCGGTTTCCCCTGTTGCCGGTATTGGATGTTGTCTATTTCGTTAAAAAGTTCCCACATGGCAATATTGGGACTGTACCCCCATCGGGCAACAATGTAGCGCAACCGATTTTTATATCGGATTTTTGCCTCATCAGAAACAAAGAAATTATGGTCGGCCCGAACATCGCCCTGCTCCATGCAAAGCATCACGTACACATTTTCTTTTTTACACAATTCAACAAACTGATCAAGTTTTGCGACTGCACTTGGATTAAAATACTCATCTGACGAAACATACCGATGGTTGTTAAAATTGTTTTTGCGGTCGATCGGAAAATTCCACGAACACATCCATACCCGGCAAAAATTTCCCCCGTTTCTGGCAAATAATGGAACCAGATAATCGTAGTTGTATTTTTCGTGTTTCTCGTGCAATTCTTTGAAGAATTTTGAGTCATCATTTGTACGCGATTCCCAACACAAGTTTAAGGCTACGCCTCTGAAAGGCACACCATTGTCAAATTCAAGCATCCAATTGTTCCTGACGTGGAGGAAGCCTTTCAGTCTTGAAGGCTTCGAATCGAAATAAAATTTGTCTGAAACATCTATGACCTCCCCATTTTCACTGAAACGAAATTGGCACTGATATTTCCCTGGCTCCTGTGGGGTAAAACGTGCCGCCCACTGCGACATTTTTCTACTTTCACCAGATACATAAAAACATGGCAGCGCCAATTCTTTTCCACTTGGGGAAGTAAGCGCCATATCGAGTGCAACCTGCTCCTGGAAATATGGGTTTTCCCATGTTCCGGTTAAACTTATTGAAAAATCAGCGCGATCATATTGAGCTACTTTCTTTGAAAGTAATTCCACCTTATTGATTTGAGCCTGCAACCTTGAAGCCGCAAAAACGATCAGAAAAATAAATAAAACTCTTTTCTTCATTCAAAATTCATTTTGATATAGAAACAAAGATTCAACAGTTCCGTGTTTATAACGGATTGATGGATAATTAGAATCTATAAAAAAGAATTCTCCTAAAAGGCCTTCAGCTCAACTGCATAAAACAGGCACTAAATACCCCTTTAGGAAAACCTTTAATTTATTTTTTATACTACATAAATTCTCTTACATTATCAACATCGATAATCACCACAACAGAAGTACCCACATCCGCTAATTCAAAATTGGTCGGATTACTTATCCCGATGGTCAATACAAGTTTTTGCCCGTCATAAGCCTCAGACATTAACGCATCAGCATCAAGTGACAGATAGAATGTTTCTCCGCTCTTACCTGAAGGAACATTCACATTTTGTGGCAACGAATAGATCGCAGTTGGCAGTGCAAGCCCACCAACAGCAGATAATACATCTGCAGACGTTTCAGATGCATTGATATCGACACGATATGCTTCATCAGCAAGTTTTCCTGAGCGTAAAACTCCCAGGATCACATTTAACTGTCCATCCTGAATTTTAAAATTGTACGTGTATTCGCCACCACCTGATGGCACATTATAGTAATT
Source organism: Gaoshiqia hydrogeniformans (assembly GCF_049347105.1). Classification (GTDB taxonomy): domain Bacteria; phylum Bacteroidota; class Bacteroidia; order Bacteroidales; family Prolixibacteraceae; genus Gaoshiqia; species Gaoshiqia hydrogeniformans. The sequence goes on along the minus strand of NZ_CP186334.1, from coordinate 3,301,226 downwards.
CGTCAATCCACCGGAAACCATTGCCTGGGGCATGTAAATGTATGCGAATCCATAATCCTGGTCCCCGTCACCTTCCTGACAACCAGAAAAAATTGAAAGGATCAATAATAACATCAAGACTATTTTTACTTTCATAACTATCTTTTTTTCTTTTTTATTTAATATCCTGTATTTTGCGTCAATGTGCCTTTTGAGTTTTCTATCTCAGACCGAAGAAATGGCAGATAATAATTTCTTTGCTGAAATTTACGTTCTGTAACTGTAAACTCCTGATAACTGATACTCCCACCATTATTAATGACTTTAACCCCTTTAATTGGCTGATTAAGGACTTGTTCGGCATCTTTCCATCTGAGCAAGTCCCAATACCGATGATCTTCAAAAGCCAACTCAATTCGACGTTCGTGTTTTACTGCGGCACGAAAATCTTCTTTCGTATCTGCTGGTATCGCAGGCAAGTTCACACTTGCACGATCCCGCACAAGCTGAAGGGCATCCTTTGCCGACATGGTAAACTCTGACGGAACGGCTGTCGGTCCATATGCTTCATTCATTGCTTCTGCGTAATTGAGCAATATCTCGCCATAACGGTAGGCAATCCAGTTGTGTTGAGCTGTCTGGCCCTGAACCAAGTTTAAACCATCAGTCAGGAATTTTTTGAGATAATATCCGGTACGGCTGGCATTAGCGTTCGACATATCATCAGCGCCGCCTGTAGTTTGATCAATAACCCGGCCATTCCAGGAGCTTCCATTCGTTACGATAGAGGCAGCAAGTCTTGGATCGCGGTTTGCATACGGGTTAGCCGGATCAGGAACGCCAATATATTCATATGCCGAAACCAGGTTTTGGGAAGGAGTCACTCCGCTATATCCGCCTGCTGTTGCAATTGGATAATTATTTACTTCCATCGTATTTGAATTTGCCCTGCGTACAGCATAAATTGTTTCATTATTTATAAGCGGGTTACTCCCGACAAAATAGTCGCGGTAATTGCCTGCAAGCGAATAACTCAGGTTTACATTATCGATCAGGTCGTGAGCAGCCTTGGCCGCTTTTTTCCATTTCTCAACATCGCCATTCGTATTATGCAAAGGGCTGGCAGCATAAAGTAACACCCGAGACTTAACTGCCAAGGCGACGCCCAGTGTAAAACGTCCGTTCCTGTCGGCATAGTCATTCCAGTTGACGGACAATTGCCCTTTATAGGTATCAATCTCATCAACAATATAATCAACGACATCATCATAATCCGATCGGGTCACTTTTTCACCTCCTGCTTGCTCGATGGTCTTTTCAACAATAGGAACACCACCATACATTTTAATCAATTCTGCATAATAATAGGCACGGGCAATATGAGCTTCCGCAATATACCAGTTCAACGAGTTAACATCGCGTTCATAAGAATAAATATCAGTTTCAATATTTCGGTTAAGCGCCAGTAACGCTTCGCCTTTTCCATCTTTCACATAATCGAGGAAATAATTAGCCGCCCTAATTCCTTCATAATAATTCTGATACAGGTAAAACAATGGGTTAATGCTCTCATTGATAATTCCTTTATTAAAATAGACCACATTGGAGGAAACATCCGTTTGTTGGGCTTCATCGGATGCGGACGCAAAAATATTACCGTCAATGATTGAGAAGCCGTAAGTTATTGGCGAATAAAATGCATTGCCAAAATTCCACAGGGTACTCCGGTTGGTTGCTATGGTTTCTGCTGTTTGGTTTCGATCCAAACTTGTATCCAAAAATTCGTCGCAGCCGGACAATATAGACAGCCCTGCCAAAATGAACAATGATCTTTTTAGATATTTTAAATTCATAGTTCTATCAGTTTAATGGTTAGAAAGTTAATGTGACGCCTGCATTAATAGATTTAACCGATGGATAACCGCCATAAATACTTTCCGGATCCATTTTATATTCGTCAAGCAATTTGCTCCAAGTGAACGGGTTTGTGGCGTTAACATAAATTCGCAGATTTTTTATGCCATCCAGATTCAAGCTCTTGTTTTTTGAAAAGTTATAGCCTACTTCAATATTGCGTACTTTCAGGAAATCCCGGTTTTTAATCCAGAATGAACTCGTTCGGTAATTATTGGCGTTACTCTGTGTCGTAAGCCTTGGATAAGTGGCTGCACTTCGGGTATCAATATTTTTTTCGGGGTAATATGCCCAAGCGCCCCCGGCAATTGGATAAGCATTCCCGTTATCTACAAATGCCACAGTCTGGTTCCAGTTATCCAGCAAATTAACTGACGCGCCTGCAATTCCCTGAAACAAAATACTGAGATCGAAACCTTTAAATTCGGCAGAGCCGCCGAAAGCATATGTCCATTCCGGATAAATTGATTTTCCAATTGAAGTGACATCGTTTTGATCGACCATCCCGTTATTGTCAAGATCCTTGTACCTGATATCTCCTGGCTGAACAGCGCCAAAAGCCGGCGTAGAAATTCCGTCAACCAATGACCCGTCAGTATTAAAATCAGTAACATCATAGAAGCCATCTGCCACAAGTCCGATAAAGGTGCCAAACGGACGACCTGTTCTTGCATTATAACCGTGAGCGGGAGCCACTTCAGCCATGTAATCAATGTTATTGGTATTATATGAAACCATGCCGTTTAACGCATACGAAAATCCACCAAGCTGGCCGTTCCATATAGCGCTGACTTCAAATCCCTTGCTGGTCATTTCGCCAATATTTGAGAAGTAGTAGTTTTTACCGTAGTACTCCATCAATGAGTTATCAAGGGTCAAAATATCTGTCCGTTTATCCAGGTAAGCATCGGCGGTCACATTCAAATTCCCGAATACAGATGCGTCAACGCCTAAGTTATATTTTGTACTTCTTTCTGCATGCGTATTGAAATTTGAAATAAACATCGGAACCAATGTACTTTGCCATGTCCCGGATGATGCTCCGGTATAAAATGAGCCAACATAACTGGATGTAAAATATTCTTTAAATAAAAACCGGCCATTTGAAGAGAATGACGACAAAGCGCTTGTAGCATTAGAATCGGAAGAACCTGTGCGACCAACCGACGCCCTCAATTTCAAATAGTCAATACGATTTGAGTCATCCATGAAATCTTCATTCGAAATAATCCAGGCTCCTGATATTGCCGGATAAAGAGCCCACTGGCTACCTTTAGCATACGAATCATTTCCAAAATATGAAAAAGACAGCTCGCCTGCATAACGGTTATCATAACTATAATTCATCTTTCCATTATAGTTCACGTAACGATATTTGTAAGAAAAATAACCATCGCCATTATAAGCAGACGCATGAAAATTAACAGCAGAAGAAATAACATGTTTGCCAAATTCCTGATCATAACCTAAGGTAATCGTTCCCTGTTTCCAATCCTCCATCCCGGCAGATCCATAGCCACTAGCTGTAATCGAAGTAGTTTCATCGGTCGTGGTTGTTTCGCCATGATGATAACGGGCATAATTCTTTGTTTTACTGTAGGTACTCAACGTGTAAGCATTAAATGAAAACGCTTGCTTTAAATAAAGCCCCGGGGTTATAATGTCCAGTTTTTCTTTCAACGAAAAGTTACCTTGCAGAATACGCGATTGGTTAGAATACCATCCGAGTCCGCGGATAGAAGCAACCGGGTTGTTTCTGTAAATAGCGGTTCCCGAATAATGTTCCTGTTCCTGATCATCAAAAACATTATAAATATTGGAGGGATATCTTGACAACACAGACATAAGATCTGAAGTGCCAAAATTTGGACGTTTGCGACGCTCGATACGCCCCCCCAAATCAACCCGGGCTTCAAAAATCTCCAATAATTTGAAATCAAGGTTTGCACGTACATTATACCGCGAATATTTCAGGTTGGAAGTTTCATCGGTATTATTAACATCATATAGTCCCGCATGATCAATATATCCCATTGTCACATTATAACGAGCCTGTTCACTACCTCCGTTGAAGGTAATGTCGCCATCAACGAATGAACCTGAATTTTTGAAGACCTGGTCATACCAATCAACATCAATCCCTTGACCATTCTGATAGTTAGAAAGTTGTTCATCGGAATAAACCGGCGACCATATCCCGTTATCATTACTCACAGCCTGGTTGTATAGCGATGCAAACTTATATGAACCAAGTGGTTTATTAATCTCTACCGGAGACTGTGATCCGTACCTTACTTGAGCAGTCACTGTTGAGGGACCTACTTTGCCTCGTTTTGTTTCAATCCATATGACTCCATTGGCTCCCCTCTCACCAAAAGCAGCGAGTGCAGCAGCATCCTTAAGAATAGAAACGCTCTCAATTTCGGTTGGTGAAAGATAAACCATGTAATTGGAGTTTACTTCAAAGCCATCTACAAAAATTTTAGCTACATTAAACCCTCCAACACCATAGCTCCCAATACCACGGATCAACCAGCTGGCATTGTTGTTTCCAACTTCACCTGAACCTTGCAACACCGTTAATCCTGACAACAACCCGGGAAAGGTATTGGAAAGATTCGATGCAGGTGTTTTGTATAGATCAGTTCCAACTACCGTTGATACCGCAGATGTATGCCTATTGGGATCAACAGAAAATAACAGGCCGGGAACAGACGCATTCGTTGTTACGGAATCAGTTACAGAGACCAGCTCCTGAGCCAATCCGGCACAAGCAAATATGGAGAGTACTCCTGCCAGAAGGACTCCTCTGAAAATATTTAGTTTCTTCATATACATTTCATTCATCTTAAGTAATAAACTACTTTAACCGGTTAATAACCGGGGTTTTGAACAGAAATCCCCTTATTGACCTCTGACTGAGGAATCGGTTCCAGATACATTCTCGGACTCCAGAACGCAGTGTAAGACACGGCATCCCAGTATGATTCCAAATTCACGGCAAGATTGTTACTTCCACTGGCGCTCGCTTTGATTTTAAATTGCAGCTCACGCATTTGACCTCCAATAATGCCATTGGCAATGTCTTTGTGTTTCCAGTGTTTCACATCGTAGTAGCGGTGGTTCTCATTATAAAACTCAATTGCTTTTTCCCGTTGTATAACCTCTCGGAGTTTATCTTTACCGGTTTCGGTTACAGCAGGTAAGCCGGCACGATTATGTACTTTATTCAGATTTTCGAGGGCCTTTACAGAATTTCCTGTTTCATTGTATGCCTCGGCCAAATTCAGATAGGTTTCAGCTAAACGGAACAAAGGAGGTTCGAACCAAACGCGGGATTCGGCATGATAATAAAATTTGACCGGAAACCCGCATCCCCGTCCCGACCCAATCGCATTGGGGAAACTGGTTTCTTTTCCGGAGTTCATACATGTCCTACCCCATCCTTGTGCACTGTAATTATATACACCGGGGTTATTAAACGCATCAAATCCGGGTAAAATATTGTCAGCCAGGCAACGGGCTTCCATTTGCGGAATTTTCTCAAGCCAATCGCTGGCTCCTCGCGGTGTTGATTCTCCAATTTGAGGCCATTCCTGATTGTTGCCGTCATTTTTATAATAGATTTCCAGGAAATTGGTTAATAATCCTACCAAATCAGTATCCCAACGATTATTGGTCCAGTTAGGTGACGTGTTTAAATAATAGAAGATTGCGCTTGCAGGCCATTCATACTGGTTGCTGGTGTTACATTTATAAGCCAGAAGAACTTCCTGGTTAGCCGGAGTTGAAGTTGCTTTTCCGTAATCGTCTAACGCATTCGGATTGGGCTGTCCAGCAGGAGCTCCGCCGGTATTAATTAACGCATAACCATTTGCTCCTGCCCACGACAACACCGCTTCATTTGCGGTAATTGCCTCCTGCCAACGGGTAGCATCTTGATTTCCAAAACAAACCAGATTATTATCAGACCCATTGGTCAGATAGGGCGTACTGCTATTAAACAACGGACGGGCAGCAAACATTAATGCTCTTGCTTTCATGGCCAGCACGGCTCCTCGTGTCAGACGTCCAGTTTGGGCAGCGGCCCAATTACCTGCCGGTAATCCGTTGTAAGCCTCATCGCAAAGCTCAATGATATAATCAAGCGTTTCCTGAAGAGATGATCTGCCAATTTTTAAGTCGTCGGTAGCCTGAAAAGATTTACGAACAATGGGAAGTCCGCCATATCGATAAAACATGCCTATGTATCGGTAGGCGATTAAACCGGTTGCTTCAGCCTTGATGTAACCTTTCATTTCACTCGTCATATCAGGCACCATATCGATATTCTCTTTAACCAGCGAACATGCCCGGATGTAGCTCCAGTTATTTCCATAGTGATCAGAACCGCCATCCGAACCATCTGTGCCATTAACAGAGAGGCCAGTTGCGGCAATATTGTAGGTTCCGTGCCATGAGTAGCCGCGGGAACGCTCACCACTAATTGAAGCCAAAGCACCATGTCCAACACCCCAACCACCAGGCCATCCATGCAATAATACATTTCGATAACACGACCATAGAGCAGCCTCGGCATTCTTTGAGGAACTGTAAACTTCGTTCAAATCGACAGTCCCCGTTGTATCAGGCTTTTCGAGGAACATATCTTCACAGGAAGACAAACCTACAAGCCCAAGAACCAAAAGTATAATTGTTAATTTTTTCATATCATGTTTTTTCTAATTTTTGAAAACGCATTAAAACTGCATACTAAAACCAATCGTGAATACACTTGTAAGAGGGTAAATGTAGGTGCTTCCGTCAGTCGTTTCAGGATCAATGCCGATATCCGTCAGTTTGTTCCGGAAAGTGTATACATTATTCGCGTTCGCATATATACGCAACGTGTTAATGCGGTTTAAAAACTGACTTCTTTTTGTTTCGAAAGTATATCCTAGTTCAATGTTCTTAAGTTTGAAGAAATTACTAGATTTCATCCAATAGTCACTCTGACGATAATTATTATGCGAAGTTGTAGCATCGAAAGTCGATCTCGGATAGGTTATCTTCTCTCCTGCCAAATATTTTTCTTCGGTCCAACGGCCGTCGTACATCCACTGCCATGCATTCCCTGCACGTTTGAAGAAAGGAATTGTATAACCGCTGTTTAAATAATATGAACCATTTGCTGTTCCAACAAACAATAAATTCACATCAAAACCTTTATATGCAACTTTTAACTTAGTATTGTAATGATATTGCGGATAATTCGGAAAACCAATCGGGGCAATATCCTTACTGTCAATCAATCCGTCTCCGTTCAGGTCTTTGTAGCGAATATCTCCCAAGGTAGCCTGATTGGAAGTGTAGGTATTATACGGACGATTAATTAGTTCTTCTACCGTATTGAATAAACCATCGCTGACAAGACCAAAACGTTGTCCAATTGAAAAACCTGTAGCATTCATCCAGGGATACGGGTTATTTGCTTCTGCCTTATAAATAATCTTATTGCGGGCATAGCTGAGATCTCCCTCAATGGAGTAACTCCAGTTGCCAACATGTTCAGCCCATCTCAACACAATCTCGTAGCCCTGATTGGTGGTGATCCCCACATTTGCCGGAGGCACAGAACTGGCTGCAACACCATAAATGGCCGGTATCGTTCCCAGTGTAGTCAGGATGTTGTTCCGGTCTTCTTTAAACCAGTCGCCAACTACCGATAGTTTGTCCTTAAAAAAATGGATCTCCAACCCAACATCATATTTTTTTGCTCGTTCCCAGGTAATGGCCGGGTTACCCAACGCTCCCTCAGTCGCACCATAATAATATGAATTGGCCGAAGAACCATCACTGTTACCAAGCCAGTATCCACCCTGATTCAGATTATAGGTATTGGGAAGATAATAATAACGACGACTGCCTCCTAACTGATCGTTTCCAACCTCTCCGAAGGATGCCCTGATTTTCATAAAGCTCAGGATATTGTTTTTTGGAAAGAATTTTTCACTGGTTGGCACCCAACCCGCTGAATAAGCCGGGAAAAAACCAAAACGTTTACCCTCTGCAAACTGTTCGGTACCGTTGTAACCAGCATTAAACTCGGCCATATAACGATCCTGATAATTGTAAGTGACACGTCCGACCAGACCCATTACCCCTGAAGGCACATTGTACGAATCGGAGGGCATGGTATATTTTGATCCTTTCCCCAGAAGAAGGGCAGACAGATTATGTTTTCCGAAACTACCGGCCCAATTCAAACCGGCATCAACATAGAGTTTATTCCAGTTACTGTATCCATACGAGTTAAAGGATCCTGCCCCCATTGAACCGCCAAAAAATTGAAGTTCATTTGGGTTTTGAGCGCTCCGTTGTACCGTATAAGAAGGAATTGAGGGAGAATAAGTTACATACCGGTTATAATTATCCTGATAACTCATAGTAACATGAGCCTGCAATCCCTTCAGCAAGTAATCCATCTCGTGATTAACTTTTATTACATTATCCAAAAGGCTGTTATATATGGTTCCTCGACCACTGATCAGGAGATTGTATACCGCATTTTGTGAACCAATCTGACTGCCTGTTTTTACTCCCAGCGGGTTTTGGTCGCTACCAGCCACCCCTGCAAAATTATTGATCAATTTTCCATCGATGATCCCTGGAGTTATAAAGGGGTTACCGTCATAAATATATTGCATAATCACTTTATAACGCCCGTTTAAATCGTACGGACCCGAGTTAATACCCGGTCCCTGTGTTTGTCCAAACTGACCCGCAGTATTAATTGTAACTTTCCAGTTTTTAGCAACATCAATGTCGAAATTACTCCGAAAGTTATAGCGGTTAAAACGGGAGCCAGTATCCGACCCGTAGTATTTGGTAGCATTGGTAATACCTTCCTGGCTAAAGTAACCAAACGAAACAAAATATTTGACACGTTGAGTCCCCCCCGATATATTGAGATTAGCCTGCATTTGAGGTGCAACCTTGTTAAATTGTTCTTTATAGAGATCATGACTTGAGTAATACAGCGCAGGCGATTTTTTTAAGTTCGTTTTTTGCTCTTCAGTCAGATTTGTCATTGCATCAATCTCAACCGGAGTAAAATCTCGGTTATTTTTGAACTTCCACAGGTCATAATCGTCGAAGATATATGTGGAAAGACTCCCCGTTCCATCGTAGCTGCGTTGCTCATTCCTAATACCTTCATTTCTCATCAGTGCATATTCATAGGCAGTAACGCCTTTTTGAAGATTGGATGCCTGGGTAAGACCATAATTTGCTGAGAAATTGATGACAGGTTTACCAATCCTCCCTCTTTTGGTTGTAACAATGATTACTCCGTTCGCCCCGCGTATCCCATACACCGCTGTCGATGCTGCATCTTTCAGGATACTTATTCCGGCTATTTCGTTGGCATCCATCGCATTTAACTCGCTAAAGGCTTGCTCGGCTGCTTGTTCAACACCATCAATCACAATCAAAGGAGATGATGAACCATACGTAGAAATACCGCGAATATAAATATTGGCTGCATTCCGTCCAGGCTCGCCCGAAGTTTGCAAACCACTTACGCCCGGGGTATTTCCAATAAGCGCGTTAGAAATATTCGAAACCGGTGTAGCCACAAGCTCTGAACCATTTACAGAAGAAATAGCTCCTGTAACGTTTACTTTCTTCTGCGTAGCAAATGCCGTTATTACAACCTCATCAATTGAGGCTACATCCTCTGTCATTTTGACGATCAACGGTTCTTTAATTGACGACACATCAATCTCCTGAGCCTTGTAACCGATAAAAGAAAACTGCAAGATCGCATTGGTTTGAGAGAAAGACAGCATAAATTGCCCGTTCCCTGACGTAACGGTACCTATCGTAGTACCTTTCACCACGATGGTTACTCCGGGCAACACTTCTCCTTTCTCATCCTGTACAGTACCGACGATCGATTTCTGCTGTCCATACAGCATGCCCGAAATCCCTCCGTAACAGAAAAAAATTGCGCACAATAGAAAAGTTTTAATAAAATTAAACATAGGTTTAGTGAATTAGATTAATATTAAGCTTTTAAATTCTCGATTGATAACCAAGCCTCTGGCCTTCATTGTTATTTATTTGATTACCACGCCTTCAGCCAGTGTATACATATCCGGCAGATCGTTGCTAAAAAGCGAAGCATCGCGGTTATACATGATGATAAAGTTTGGTGCCGACACATGTCCCGGATAAACGGAAAAGAAATGTTTATCAGATTCACTTGAGACATATTTATTTCTCCACATAACCACCAGGCTGATACGTTTCCCTGTTAAGGGAGTGAGGAGACACCGAGTCCAGTAATCTGAAATCTCGAAACTCTCCTTACCGGTTTCAGTTACCCCGCAAGGCTTATTCTTCTCTCGCGAAAGAGTCGAAAGATGTTTTAAGTTACTATTAAAAGCATCCGTATTGGTTCCATGATAGCAGTCCATTCCAATAAAGTCGACATATTCGTCGCCCGGCCAGCGAAACAATAACCGTTCTCTTGTCTCTGCATAAACCTGATCCATTTGGGGAGAAATTGCATAAATAAAATTGTGTACCCCTTTTTTATCTCGCAGATATTCAATGGTCATCTTCCATAGCCCGATAAACTCATCATTGGTTGTACATTTAGATCCCCACCACGACCAAGTCTGAGTATGTTCATGAAAAGGTCTGAAGATAACGGGAATCAAATTTCCGTCTTTATCTTTTAAATTCAGAGCAAAAACAGCTAAACGATCAAGCCACGAAATAAATTTTGCCCGTGTTGGCGTTCCTTCCGTCAGGATATTTTTAACAACATCGTTGTTCGAGTTGTCCCATGAATCGCCATTTGTCAGAGGATTATTAAGATGGCAGCAGGCCGTAATTACTTCTCCTCGTTCGCGTGCTTCAAGAATCACTTTTCTGCGGATCGCATTGGATTCCTGGCTTGACCAGTAGCGGTCATCCATAATTTGTGCAAAATCGACGCTGAACACGGCAGGATAGTCGCCACAAACCTCTTTGGTGTCAGACCGGCCTGATTCGTTATACCAATAACGACCATACCATAAATCGTCATGATGCCCAAACATAAATCCTTTCTCTGCTATTTTCCAAAGGTTTGAATAAAGAGCCCGGGTCGTTTCTGTTGCATTTGGATCAACCATGACAAGTTGAATATTCGTTGGCTCTTCTTCCTTTCCTTCCTCTTCGTCTTTGTCTTCTTCGGCAACTTCTTCTTCAGGCAAAGGAGGAACAGTTCGTTCAGACTCCTTACAGCCACAAGAAACCTCAATCATTACGACCAAGCAGAAAACAGCAATTACTTTTATATAATAATCTGAAATATATGTCATTTGATGATCAATATTGATTTTCCCTAATTATTGAATAATAAATTGCTCCCACAGAAATATCATATCACGAATGATTCTGGTCGCAAAAAAAAGTCAACAAACCTAATTTCAGAGAATTTAGCGTTTTGTAACTTTCACGATAAAGTTCCGCGGATGATAAAGATATTTCGCATCATCCTGCCAGATCACATCCCAGTTATCTGAAACTCCTTCTGTTATAGGAAAATTAAATGCCATATTTTGAATGGCAATGCTTTTATAAGCATCGAGCGTATGTGTTCCGGCTCCTATTAATGAACAAGTGCGTCGTACACCTTCTGCAGAAATAAACGTAATTTCACCTGTTTTTGCATTTTTTTCCCAGGTCCCCTCGCCTTCCGGTATACACCGATAAAAATGTTTCAGGTCGTGTTTCACCCAGTTTCGGTCGTCGTAAATGAAAGAAGCATACATCCCGTCGGGTCCGGCATCGTTGTAACAAGTGCCATAGGTATCTCCAGTGCTTTCATTTACGCCTTTCAAAATAAGGGTAATCACATTATCTTCCTCAGCTGTCGGTTTTCCGTCAACATTCCATCTCCAGCTCTTTTCCATCATATTCCAAACAGCACCACCACCGTACTCCGGACCGGTGCCACCATACAACCAGAGTTGATCAACATCATAGATGCCCACTATTGGTTCTTTGAATTCCTCGTAGCGCAAAGTATAAGTACGGGATTCTCCATTCTCAGCAACGACAACAAAAGAGGCTGAACCGCTGCTAATATCGAGAGTACTTCCTACGGTTACCGAGGAAGTAGCATTATACTGCAATCCAAGATCTAAGACTTTTACATGATGTAAATCTTCAACCGCGGTAGAGATCATGGTGATTACAATCGTTCCCTCCGTGTCATTACGCCAATTATCAACAATTGTAGCTTCACCCACCTGACCTTCCAATTTAAAGCTAACCGGAGTGCGTTCACGCAGCCAGGGGTCAATTAGTTCCTCCGTATTTCTGGCATCATCTTGACAAGATGTCCCGATTAAGGCCATCACTGAAAAAATCATTACGTACTTCAAAATCTTCATAGTTAGGTTAAATTAAGTTTTATAGTATTACTAAAATTAAAGCAAATAAATACCTTAATAAAAACGGACGGAATGGTTTGTAAAAGCTCTGTCAATTGAGAAAATTCCTGTACGTTTAGTAGTTAATTGCCAGATACAATATTAATCTATGATTAGGGTAATTTTTAATACAATTTCCTCAATAGATGATATAAATCAGACCTCAAATAACGCAGTTTAGATAATCGTCAACATTCAAATAAGGCATTTTCAGAAGGATACTGTCCCTACTCAAAATTCCCGGCTTATGGTATTTTTTTTTCGACAGGTTCAGTTTGATTGATTTATTTGCTCCTCGCTTTATGGAATTTCATTATTATTCCGGCATCGTGTACATATCGGGCAAATCGTTCTCAAACAAGGTATGAGGACTGTTGTAAAAAATCTCAAAATCATCGGCAGAAGAATCGCCCGGATATGGGCCGTAAGCATGGGTTGGCTTCTCGTTTCTCCAAGCGACCACCATGCAACACTTTTTACCAATTAACGCCGGAAGTACATCCTTTGTCCAATAATCGGGAGTGTGGTCTTTTTCCAAACCGGTTTCGGTTACTCCAACCGGTTTGTTTAGTTTTTCTGACAAGGCAGATAGCGCTTTTACATTAGATACGAACGCTTTGGCGTTCAACCCTTGATAACAGTCTATCCCCAGAAAATCGACATAATCGTTCCCCGGCCAGCGGAAAAGCAGGCGTGCCTCTGCATCGCTGTATACTTCATCCATCTGTGGCGAAATTGCATAAATGACATTGTGTACATTTTTCACGTCGCGTAGGTAAGTAACTATAAACCTCCAGAATGCGATGAATTCTTCTCCGGTAGTTGCCTGCGACCCCCACCAATTCCATTTCTGTGTATGTTCGTGCAAGGGGCGAAAAATAACCGGGATGGGCTTTCCTTCATCATCTTTCAACGAATGAAAAACCTCAGCAACACCATCCAGTCGCTTTTTGTACTTCAGGTTCATTTCGCTGTCTTCAGTCAAAATCTGGTCAACCACCTTGGTGTTATCCCAAGCTGTTCCAACCGGATATTTCGCATCAGGCGACTCGGTCATCGGGTTATTCTGATGCCACACCAACATGCTGACCCCGCCCCTTTTATGCACCTCACGGATAAACTCCATTTTTTGCTCGCCTATCCGGTTCATGTCCAGGCTATAAACCGCTGGGTGATCGCCAACCAGGTCTTTTACATCGCTTCGGTCGTTATCGCCGCGCCAGCCAATGCCATACGAAGGATAATCGTGGTGCCCGAACATGATCCCTTTTTCATGTATTTTCATCAAGTTGGCATACAATGCTTTGGTTTCAGGCGTTGCATTTTTATCGGCCATCGACCATTCGGGCGCTGTTTCTTTGAAAAGTTTTTTTGCAAAATCATGCAGTTGTATCCTCCAAAACTGCCACTCATGCCCAAAGGGCAATTCATGGAATTCAAAATTGATGCCTTTCTCTTTCAGGTCTTCCAAGAGGTTGATATGTCCCTGATAACGTGGATCTTTTGTTCCACAGCTAATCCATAAAAGTTGAAGTTCTGTATTAATTTTCTGTGGATTTTCAATTATTCCGGGAAGGTATTTGTCGTAGTCGAAATTACCATCACTCAATATTCCTGCACTGAATTGGCCAATAGCTGAAAACTTTTTGGAGTTTCTCAACCCGATCACAAAAGCCTGTCCGCCGCCCATCGACAAACCGCCAATTGCCCGTTTGGCCTTTCCTTCTGCAATCCGGTATCTTTTCTCAATCAAAGGAATTACATCGCTGAACAACTCCGTTTCCAGTTGTGCCATTCCTTCCACGGTACTGCCACCCGCCCACGAGCCATCGGTCAGCCCGTTGGTCATTACAATCATCATTGGTTCGGCTTCACCTTTTGCAATCAGGTTATCGAGAATCACAGCGGCGCGGCCATCGTTCACCCAACTGCCTTCGTTATCGCCGCCGCCGTGACGAAGATAAAGTACCGGAAATTCCCGTTCGGGCTGGTCGAAATAAGCAGCCGGAACATACACATACATTTTCCTGAACTTCTGCAACGATGTTGAGAAATATGAAAGAACATGCACATCGCCATGAGGCACTTCTTGTATTTCGTCGAACCGTGGATTTTCGCCATGAACTTCCACCACGCTCCCGTAAACCATTGTGCCTGCTTTCACATCCGGGTTCACCATGTCGATTACCTTCAGGCCATCGACCAAATAGGCATACTGGTACACCCGCGGATTGACCGGTCCGATGGTGATGCTCCAAACACCATTTTTATCTTTTTTCATTGGTCGTGCCGAAACATCCCACTCATCGAAAAGCAATGAAACTTTTTTTGCACCCGGGGCTTTCAGTCTGAAAGTAACCGTACAGTCATCGTTCACAACCGGAGAGAATTTTGGTTCAGCCGGTTTCCACCAGCCTTTGGTACTGAACGGGCTTTGTGCCTCAGAATATGATATATTCAGAAGCAAGCCAACAATGATTGCTAATAGTATCTTCTTCATTTCAATTTTCCCATTTTTATTTTCTGATTACTCTTCCCAAACGTATGTGCCCACGGCTCCTGGTTTCAGATGAAGATTGGCAAATTGTCCTTTATACTGGATTTTAAAACCACTACTGTTCCAAGTGTCGTTTACCACGATCAATACAATTTTTCCTTCAGGGGTTTTAAAGGCTACGTTCGGCAATACATCTGTGTTTTCAACAACACCAGTACGGTATACCCCCGGGCGTTGCTCGTCTTCGTATAAATGTACCGTTTTATCGCCACGATTGGTAGAAACGACGCGTACAGAACCCGGTCTGACGAATTTGGAAGCATGTGCAATAGTATAGTAGGCAACATTGCGGCTCACCTTGTCCCCATCGATGGTAATTGCCCCTTGGCACATTGAGCAACCGCCATTATCGGTATGCGGGTCGTTTAGCGGGTCGGCGGCTAGGTTCCACAAAATTACATTCCTGCTCCAGTTCCGGGTAACGCCCACCACCAATCGTTTCACCGGTGAAACAATATTAATTTCAGGGCTATCCGGTCGCTCGGTAACCATTTGTTCGGTGAAATAAATATTTTTATCGGGCCTTGCCTGATGGACAAGGCTCATCGCTTCGAGGTCGCCCCCATAGTGATGAAAACCGGAGCCATCGACATATTGTGCTGCTTCTGGATCGTTCAGGATACCCAGCGGATAATCGGTACGGTCGCAGTTATGGTCGAAAATAATGATCTTGGTTGTCAGACCGGCGGCCTTTAAGGCAGGTCCCAGGTTATTTTTCACGAATGCGGCCTGCTCATACACAAACCACGACATACTCGGCGTATTGCGCGAATTCATCGGTTCGTTTTGAACAGTGATTGCATCGATTACAATCCCCTGTTTTGCCATTTCCTGAATATATTTCACGAAATAACGCGCATAGACATCGTAGCACTCTTCTTTTAGTTTGCCGCCACGCACATCGTATTTCGTTTTCATCCAGGCCGGAGCCGACCAGGGCGACCCCATGATTTTTATATCAGGATTAATTTTTAGGATTTCTTTCAGCACCGGAACCACATCGTTCAAATCTTGGGCAAGGCTGAATTTTTTCAGTTCAAAATCAGTTTTGCCTTCTTCCAGATCGTTGTATGAAAATACAAAACTGTTTAGGTCGGAAGCGCCAATACTCAATCGCAAATAACTGATCCCGATATTGTTGCCTTCGGTAGTAAACAGTTCTTTCAGGATTTTCGCCCTTTCGGGTGCAGTCATACGGATCAGATGCTCGGCACTTCCGCCGGTTATAGCAAAACCAAATCCGTCGATGGATTGAAATTCCTGCCGTTCGTCAATCACGATGGCCGTTCCGCGCCCTTCATTTTTGTCCGAGAAACTTAGGTTCCCGGCTTGTTTTCCGAAAAGCGATGAGCGGTCGCTGGTGGTAATCCACGAGTCTATCTGTTTTGAATTTCCGTTTTGCGCATAAAGCTGAAGAGCCGTTAAGCCCATCAACAGAACCGATGCTATTTTTATCGTTCGTTTTAACATGATTGTATAAAATTATTGGTTATGAAAGTATTTTTCTGGCTTCACCATCGGGATTATTTTTCACCTCACAGGTATCATTCAGGATCATTGTTTCTCCACCTTCAGCCGTGTACTTCGGCCATCCGGGCAATTTTTCACAGTTTGGATCGCCTTTATAAAGGAAGTTGACCAGGGCATCGGCCATTTTTGCCGAGAGTTTTCGCGGGCGGGTGCCTCCCCCGCTGTGGGTGATCATCAGATCGGTATTCAGGAACCAGAAACTAATATCGATGCAATGGAATGCCCGGTGACGGCCATCGAACAAAGGCGACTCCCAGCCAAACCACGCCATGTACACGGGCGAACTTTGCCTTAATTTAGCGTTGGCGGCATTGGTTATCCCCCTGCGGTTTGAAACAATCAGCGCCCAGACTTCAATTGGCCGGGCTTCCGGAAATTGTTTTGCATACGCATCCACAATTTCTTTTGATTTGTCGCCGAAAGAGCCTTTGATTTTTTCTGCTACCTCATCCAACGAAATATTTTCCAATTCGGGATGGTCGCGATTGGGGTTCCATTCATGGAAGGTTGAGCAAAAGATCATTGGAATATTGGGCAACGAATCATCGTCGGGGCTATAATAATCGCCCGTAGGAATATTGATGCCATCGGCAATCGGGCCAAAACCGCCACGGAGCATCTGCAAACCTTCTTTCTGTAATTTCGACGATGCGCGATAAGCGATGTCCATGTATTCTTTCCAGGGCATTTGTTGCAATTTTTCCAGCTCCGAAGGATTTAGTCCGGCTTCCCTTAAAATGTAACTGCCCAGCTTTTGTGTGTATTCCTGATTTCCGCCTTTGATCGATTCGCCGCTCAGCGCAATTCCTTTGTGTACCAATCCTTTTACAGCAGGCATGGTAGCGATGGTACAAACTTTTGAGCCTCCGCCCGATTGACCCATCACGGTTACATTGGCCGGATCGCCCCCGAAATTCCGGATATTTTCGTTTACCCATTGTAGGGCGGCAACAATATCCAACATGCCCACATTGCCCGAACTTTTAAATTTATCGCCGCCAACCGATGAAAAATCGGAGAAACCCAACGGCCCCAAACGGTGGTTGATAGAGCAATAAACAATGTGGCCGTGCCGGGCAATGTTTTCGCCATCATATCCGTCCTGCTCGATGCCGTTACCGCGGGAAAAACCTCCGCCATGCAACCACACCAAAACCGGTCTTTTTTTGTCATCCAGCGCCGGAGTCCAGACATTCAGGCGCAGGCAGTCTTCGCTCAACACATCATAATTCCAATGGTCA
The DNA here is from genome assembly GCF_049347105.1 of Gaoshiqia hydrogeniformans. Classification (GTDB taxonomy): domain Bacteria; phylum Bacteroidota; class Bacteroidia; order Bacteroidales; family Prolixibacteraceae; genus Gaoshiqia; species Gaoshiqia hydrogeniformans. The sequence goes on along the minus strand of NZ_CP186334.1, from coordinate 3,283,536 downwards.
ACAAAAACTCCGTATGATTCCGGGCTGCGGTCGTAAATATCCTGCGGCGCCGAATTCCCGTAAAACACGGCCGGGCGTATATTTTCCCAGGGTTCGGGCCGTTGCGGGGGCATAAAACGGTTTTTGCCCGAGGTATCGGCGCCATACGGAATTCCGCGAAAAACATGGATTCCACGCAAGATGAAACCTTTCACCTGGCCATAAACTGTATCGGCAACGGCAATATTTTCTCCGATAAGCAACTGTTGTTCATCGGCCTGTTTTCCTGATTTATTCTCCGACTGGGATGAACAGGCCGAAAGGGGCGCTGCTGCCCCAAGGCTGCAAGCTGCAATCCCGGCGCCTGCCTTTCCCAAAAAATTTCTTCGGTTAATTGTACTCATTGGTTTAGTTTTACTATTATTTCCATCCCGGCATTTCATCGAGAGTGATTATATCTTCGTTATCATACACGGATTTGATCTGGTCTTTCGATTTTTTTTCGAAAACCAGCTCCGACCATCCCATAAAGAATGTCCATTTTGGCTGGCTCTTTAGTTTTTCAACCGTCGGTAGCTTTTGGCATTCGCCTATCGCTATTGGCTTTCCATTAGATGCCCCGACAATGATATTATACTTTTCATCGCTGAACCCGGTTTTGTCATCATACACATCGAGCGACAAAACGTCCCAATACCTGTCGCCAGGATTATATGACACCGCATCGGCAGCCAATGTCTCGAAGTCCTGGATATTCCAAACCCAAATTAAATTGGTCAGGCTCTTTACATCTGTCATATAATCATGAAGCATCTGATAGAGTTTCCTCGTTCCTTCAGGCCCGGGACGACCGCCCCACCAGAACACGCCCTGGTTCATTTCGTGCATGGGACGCCAAAGCACTTCAACGCCTTTTTCTTTTAGATACTCCAACACTAGTGTCCCATTAAAATCGGGACGTATTAATAATTAAACAAATTTGGCTCATTAAGGCTAAAACGTTCTTTGTCATTTTGAAATTTAGTTCTATCAAATAGGTCTCGAAGATTAGTTTTATCTGTTAAAGATATGCTCAATCTGCAAGACCTCATATGTGCTTCTATCAAGTTGCATGTCCTTTTGGACGATTGCCACCAAGCAGTAAGTGCACATGGCAGCGTAGATTTGAATCCGAACAGCATTTTCAGTAGTACCCCAAAACTTTTTGATTTTCAGATGTTGCTTTAACCATTTGAAGAACAGCTCGACTTGCCAGCGGTTCTTGTAAAGTTCAGCAACCTGCAATGCAGAAATGTGCATTGCATTGGTCAAGAATACAAGCTCACGCTTTTGTTCTTCATCCCAATATCTGACCAATCTAAGATGCTCTGGATAGTATTGCTTAGGATAAAACCCAGTCAATTCAATTGTTACATCTGAAAGCACGTTCTTGGGCAATCTTCGTTTCCATTTGATCATCTTGCATTGTAGATTCTTTTTGGCTCTTAAAACATAGAAAGCTCCTATTTGATGAATCTTATACAACATCTTGAAGTGATTATATGCACGGTCAAATATGTAATATGAGCCTGATTCATAAGGGATCTCTTTCATGGCAGTAGAGTCGTGAACAGATGCTTCAGTGATATGGAAAAATGCAGGTATCTGTGTCTCCACATCGTATAATGCATGTACTTTGATTCCACCTTTTTTCTTACGGAACTTCGCCCACCAGAATACCGAAAGGCATAAGTCAATTGTCGTTGAATCAAAAGCATAGACATTGCCTTCAAGCTTGAAGATGTCAGCAACGCGTTTCTGCCTGGCTTCGTTTACCAGATAGTAAGCATACTCTTCAAAGATGTGATAGTCCCTGTCTTGATTGGCTCTGGCCAGTGATGATTTTGAAATGTTCTTGCCCAATCCCAAATGATAAGATTTGGAGTGATGAGCATCAAGTGCGACGATCAAATCTCTAAGACTTTCACGATTTGACAATTGCCCGAACATCAGAGATAGCAATTGATTCCAACAAGTGAAATGCTTCACGTATTTGTCGCCATTGTATTTGGCAACAATACGATTGAATTTGCTTCGATTCAGAAACGAGACCAGTTGAGCGAAAACGTATTTGTCTTGATACATATGCAATCAGAATAATCTGATGCAAAACTAAAAATTCAAGTCCGTTCGCTCGAAAAATGGATACAACTAACTAAATTTCAAATACATCAAAGAACTTTTTTAGTTTTTAATGGGACGGTAATGATACTCCAAATAAACACACACTTCGTCAACCCTGGATTTCCATTCTTTATTTAAAGCGGTTCCATCGGTGGTCAGTTCTTTCCACTGCTCATCCGACAAATGGCTCAACACTCCTTCTTTGTTCCAGCCACAAGGCTCGTTTAAAGCAGGGTTGCAGGCATGCCACATGATGTTGACGATTGCCCCGTTGTTCCATTGCTTCACGGCTTCGTCAACCATCTTTTGACGATTGGCAATATTTTCTTCCTGAAACAAGAAGTCGCCACTCCAAAGCCCCGGGTATTTCCCAGTCAGTTTAAAAACCGCGTTTGTCCATTGATCGGGAATTGCGTTGGGCTCACGGTTATGAATGCCGGCAACCGTTTTTGATCCGGATATCGCATTTAGATAAGCAAGTGTTTTAAACTTTGATTTTTCAGCATTAGTCTGAAAAATAGAGGCTGTTAAAACCACCAGGAAAAGAATGCATTTTTTTTTCATTTAGAAGGTCTTTTAAAATTTAAGTTGGTCTAGCGCAAGTTAATGATTGACAAATTTTTCATGAAAATCAAAAATAGTTTTTCAAGGACTAACCCAGTAACAAAATTTTATCATTTGTTTGTAGGAATCCGCATATGGTATAATTCTATCCTTTTATAATATTAATCCATCATTACGAATATAAATCATGAAAAATGCACACACAATAAACTTATTATATGTATTTTAGCACCTATATAAAATTGATAAAGAAATAATTTATTCTTTACCTCATGGGCTTGAAAAGAAAATTCAAATAACCTTATGGCTTCTTTTATCCACTATGTAAAAACTCCAAAATGAATATTTTAAGAGAGATTACTCCACTGACTCAGTATGATTGTTTTACAATTTTCTCAAGGGAAAAAGAAGAATTCGACTTTCCACTACATGTACATGAAGATATTGAGCTAAATCTTATCCTTGATGGCGCGGGATCTCAACGAATTGTGGGCGATCATATTGGCGAAATTGATGATCTTGAGCTTGTTTGTATTGGCTCAAACCTGGCACATGGATGGTTTACGCACAAATGTGCCAGCAAAAAAATCAGAGAAGTAACAATTCAGTTCCATACCGACTTTCTTGATGATCGCTTTTTGAAAAGAAATCAAATGATCAACATCAGGAACATGTTTGAAAACGCCAAGAGAGGTTTATTATATTCTCCATCAACTGTAAAATCGATTGCTCCCCGCATCCTTGCTCTATATAAGAAAGGAGGATTTGATTCCATTCTAGAATTATTGTCAATTATTCATGATTTGTCGATATCCAGAGACGTGAAATTACTCTCTGATTCAACGTTCACTCCTGAACTTTTCAATTACAATAGCAGGAGAATCGAAAAAGTATTTGAATACATGAATAATAACTTTCAAAAACAAATCACGCTGAACGAAGTCGCCAAAATAGCTAATATGTCTGAAGTTTCTTTTAGTCGATTTATAAAAAAACATACCGGATTCAGTTTTATCGACAGCTTAAATGAGATCAGGTTGGGACATGTTTCGCGCATGCTTATCGATACGACACAATCTATTGCTGAAATTGCATTTAATTGTGGATTCAATAACATAGCAAATTTCAATCGCACATTTAAAAACAAGAAAGGAATTACGCCAAAGGAATTCAGAAATAAATATGTTGGGGAACGAATCTTCATTTAAGATTGAGCGATAACCTGACATTCGTAGAAAAATCAACGCGAAACAACAAACACTTATTTACTTACTCAACTATAACGGACAACATCACGATATCATTCCATCTAGTTTGGTTAACTTTATCTCCCAATAGGTTTGTCAATTTCAACGATGAAAACACGTACCGAAACTGATCTTTTAGGTTCCAAAACGGTTCCTGCCGATGTCCTCTACGGGATCCACACCGCCCGCGCCATCGGGAATTTCCAACTGGCCCGGCGTCCGGTAAACCCGGAACTGATCAAAGCATACGGTTGGGTAAAACTTGCCTGCGCCCAAATCAACGGCGAATTGGGTTATTTCCCCGACCGTCAAAAAGCCGTGGCCATTGAACAGGCCTGCAGTGAGATGGCCGAAGGCATGCTATCCGGCGCCGTTGTGGTTGATGCCCTCCAGGGGGGAGCCGGCACCTCGACCAATATGAACGTGAATGAAGTGATTGCCAACCGCGCGCTACAGTTACTGGGAAAACCGTTGGGCGATTACAGCACGGTTTCGCCGCTCGACGATATCAACCGGCACCAGTCAACCAACGACAGCTACCCCACTGCGCTGAAGTTAGCCGCAATAAAACTGCTCCGGGAGTTGGAACAATCGGTACTGGAGTTACAGGAAGCTTTTCAGCAAAAGGAAAAAGAATTTGCCGCCATTGTCAAAATAGGACGTACCCAACTCCAGGATGCCGTGTTGACAACCTTGGGGCGCGAAATGGCCGCTTATGCTGAAGCCTTTAACCGCGATCGCTGGAGAATTTATAAATGCGAAGAACGGCTTCGGGTGGTTAACCTGGGCGGAACGGCTATCGGTAGCGGGCTGGGCGCACCCCGGTCGTTTATTTTCAGGGTAACCGACCGCCTGCGCGAACTGACCAACACCCCATTGGCGCGGGCCGAAAACCTCATAGAAAATACCCAAAATGCCGATGTTTTTGTTGAAGTGTCCGGTATTCTGAAAGCCTGTGCAACCAACCTGATCAAAGTATCGAACGATTTGCGCCTGCTGTCGGGCGGGCCCGACGGAGGCTTCGGCGAGATCAACCTACCCCCCTTGCAGGCCGGCTCATCCATGATGCCCGGCAAGATTAACCCGGTGATTCCTGAAGCGGTGTGCCAGGCTGCCATGCAGGTAACCGGCAACGACCACCTAATTTCGATGGCCGTCATGAGCGGAAACCTGGAACTTAACCCGTTTATGCCGCTCATTGCCGATGCACTGCTCAACAGCCTTCAACTCTTAAAAAACGCAGCCGAAAGCCTTGCCCGTCATGGTATAAAGAACATGACTGCCAACCCTGAAAAATGCCGGGCACAGGTCTTAAACTCAACGGCCGTTGTCACGGCTTTAATCCCGAAACTGGGCTATGAAAAATGCACCCAACTGGCACAACAGGCTAAAACCTCCGGCAAAACCATCAAAACCGCCGTCCTCGAACAACAACTCATGGAAGAAGAGGAATTTGAAGCATGTATTGCTCCCGAAGCTGTTCAGAAATTAGGATTTTAGCCGTTCATTTGAAATACCCGGTTGCCACTTAACACATGCTGAAACCGGAAGAATCCGGATAGCTGTCAACTTCATTTGATAGCTAACAAAATTTTTTCTAAACAAATGTTAAGGCTATTTTTATTTAGAATAATTCTCAATAACTTGCTCCTGAATAAATTTAAAAATGGAAGATTATGAAAAAATTGGTATTAGTGTTAGCAATTGTTTTTGCTTTTGGAGTAACATTCGCGTTAAATGCCCCTGTTCAAACTGAAAAAGACAAAACAGAGGTTGTCAGCTCAGTAAAAGCTGATGAAAAAGACAAAAAAGAAGCAAAATCTGCCAAAAAAGAAGGAAGCAGCGAGAAATCAGCAGAAGCCAAAAAAGCTTGCTGCAGCGAGAAAAAAGCTTGCGACGAGAAAAAAGCTGAATAATCTCTTAGAAAATAGGACAAAGCCGGTGAACGCCGGCTTTTTTTATGCCCATAGGTGTCGCCGCCCGCAAAAACAAGTTAAACCTTCATTCACCGGAGTAAATAAATTAACTTTCTTTTTCCCAAATCATTGATTTGTCAAACAAGCTTTATACTTTCGCACATCATCTGTTAGCTATGAGAGCGCCCAAATCTTTTCGCTTACACATCGGTTTGTTTGGCCGCCGGAATGTCGGAAAATCGTCTTTGCTGAACGCATTAACCCAGCAGGAAGTTTCGATTGTTTCCGAAGTAGCCGGCACCACCACCGACCCGGTAGAGAAGCCCATGGAACTGCTTCCGCTGGGGCCGGTATTGTTTATTGATACCGCCGGAATTGACGACGCAGGCGCTTTGGGTGAAAAACGGATCAAAAAAACGATGGATGTGTTTAACCGCACTGACCTCGGCATCATCGTTTCGACCCGTCAGGATTGGGGCGATTTTGAGGAAAAGATCTTGCAGGAACTGAAAGACCGTAATACCCCGGTGATTATCGTATTCAACAAATCCGATCTTGGCCCCGTGCGTTCGTGTACCGTAAACAGTTTTGCCGGAGAAAAGTTACCGGTCGTCGAAACATCGGCAACCGGCAATTGGGGAATTTCGCAGCTACGCGAAACCATATTGAAGTCGGCGCCCGATGATTTCATTAACCGTCCCGCGATAGTATCCGACCTGGTCGGTCCGGGCGAGGCTGCCATTCTGGTCGTTCCCATCGATAAGGAAGCGCCGAAAGGGCGGCTCATCCTGCCACAGGTTCAAAGTATCCGCGACTTACTGGATGGTGATTCGTTTTGCATGGTCGTGAAAGAACGGGAGTTGCGGGAAGCATTAAACCGCCTGAATAAACCGCCGAAACTGGTAGTTACCGACAGCCAGGCTTTTTTGAAAGTGGCAGCAGACACCCCTCCTGAAATTCCGCTGACAAGTTTCTCGATCCTTTTTGCCCGCCATCAAGGTGATTTGGCCGAAATGGTACGCGGCGCAATGGCCATCGACCGGCTAAGGGCCGGCGACAAGGTGCTGATTGCCGAGGCCTGTTCGCATCACCCGATTGGCGAAGATATTGGCACCGTAAAAATTCCACGCTGGCTAACCCAGTATGTTGGCGGAAAACTGGAAATTGATTCTGCCCGCGGCCGCGACTTTCCTGAAAATATTTCCGACTATCAGTTGATTATCCATTGCGGCGCCTGTATGTGGAACCGTCGCGAAATGCTGTCTCGCATTATGAAAGCCAGGCAGTTAGGCATCCCCATCACCAACTACGGCCTGACCATTGCATATTCCCTGGGTATTTTCGAACGAGCACTGCAACCCTTTCCGGCAGCATTGGAAATATACAAGCGTAATCAATAAAAGCTCATCCGTTTTGCCTGACAAACTCCTGAATAAAAGGCTCGGCTTCGTTGAAATCGGATTCATGGATATAAAGATCGATTGCCGAATGAACTCCTCCGGCAAAGCCCGCCGCAATGCCTGAACTGAAATCGTTTTTGATTAAGGCTGAAACGCCTATATTTTCAAGTTCTCCTTTAAGCAGAAGTACCGAAATTTCGCTTCCCGTATAAACCCGGACTAATTTTACACCTTCTCTCATATTCTATTCGATTAAAGATGCATTTTATGAAAATTCGCGGTAAAAGTCAATATTTTGTTCACTTATTTAAATGATTTGCCCGGTATTTAGATTCATTCCGGTTAATTATGAATGAAAAGACTTTTCACCAGCCCATCGGTTGAATACCCAGCAGGAGCAGCGCGGAGAACAAAGATCATGAGATGATATACTTCATCGGTAACAACGCAACTCAAATAGAACATCGACCATCTAAATAAAAAAACAATGAAATATTCTTTATGGCTTTTTATCGCTTTGGCTTTTGTTATTGCAGCTTGTGAGAACGATAAACAAACGAGGGAAACGACTTGCGTTCAGCATGGGAATTACGACTACCTTGAAAATTATAACTCAGAATTCTTGTGCACCGATGATTTATGTCTGGAATACCTGGCTGTGTGGAAAGAACTCATCTGTGAAAAAAATAACCTAAGCCAGGATTTCTTTGACGCCCACATTGAACTTTGCCAATCAGAATTACACAACTGGGCAGACGGAGTTTCATTCAGGGTATGTTACACATTCAAACTTGGATGGGCAATGGCATACAACTGTGACCAGTTTATAATCAAAATTAATGCAGATAATGCCCTTTACCCCTCTGTGGATTTGCCGAGAGACACCTATTTGACAAAAGTGAAAATAAAAATTGCCGTAGATAATCGAGCTTTTTCCTCGGATATAAAAAAAATAGCTCCTGCAGATAATCTAAAATTTTCAACGATGGATCAAGCATTGGATGATTTGATTGAATTTTCCGGTGTAAATCAACTCTGTTTAAATCAAATAATGATTAATAGGGATAACGGCAACTTGATTTTAAAAGCAACAGCTCAATATAAAGATGAGGTAAATTCGTGTATTGAGGGAACAATTGATTTAATCTCCGGAGCTAAATCTGTAACCGACATCCCGTGTTGGATAAATTAATGGTAATTCAATAAAATTTATTCAGAACGACGAGGACTGCTACCGGTATTTATCCGAAATAAAATTGAATTTGGATCATCCTTACTGGTGCAAAAAATGTGGCCATACAAAGTATGGAAAAGGGAAAAGCCGTACTCCCGAAGAAAGATGTGCAAAATGCAATTATGATGAGATCTCTACTGCCTGGACTATGCCTGATAAGCTTCAATTCCCGTTGCTGACCGCCGTCCACCTGAAGGAAAGCCATTGGCACACTGGTTAAAGACCGAAGACAATAGAGGATTGTTGACGGCTTTTTCGCCTAATTATCATCCGGTTTACGCAATTATGTTTCTATAACCGCGTATAACTGAGCCATCAGTCCCGCGCCCATTTGTGCAATTACCCGGTAGTCGCTTTCCTGCAATTGCATCCCGCCCCGGTTGTCCTGCGCTGCTCCTTTCAGGTAGCCGTCGGGGGTAATGTAACTTTGTAACCCGTCGAAACATTTTTTTGCACTTTCAGCATATTCAGCCGGTAAAAAGCCGTCGTGAATGCCAGTCATCATGGCGGCTGCAATTCCTGCCGAACCGGAAGTGTCGGGCAAACTTTCCGGGCGGTGCATAAAACAGCCCCACAACCCGTCTTCGCGTTGCATCGACAAGGCAATCTCAGTTGCCTCCTGAAATTTCCGGATAATTTCTTCGTCCAGCATGTCGTCTTTCAGTTCCGAAATGGTACGTGCAAAACCCAGCAAAAACCAGGCGGCCCCTCTTGCCCAGTTGGTAAAGGTGTATTTGCCTTCGGTCGATCGCAGATTGATTTGTCCGTCGGCAATCAGCACAAAGCGGTGTTTTAGCTGTTCGAGAGCCTTCCGCTTCAACCGGTCGTTGTTCCATGCTTTGCCAATAACGGCCATTGGGTAGGCCACTGTGTAGCAACCTTCGGCTGAAATCATTTTCCCGTCGATGACCAACCCGTCGGGTTTGGTGTATTCGTCCCACGCGGCGACAACGGTTTTCAGGATGGGGTGGTTGGCATCTATCCGGGCCAGGGTGGCATACGGAAGCGTCGATTCGATACCGTCAATCTGGTTGTCGTGCGGAACGCTTCGCGCGGTTTCGTAAATCAGGTTTTGCTGATCGTCAATAAACAAACCGAATTGCTGCCGGATGGTCTCCAGCGCCTGTGCGTTGCCTTTTCGCGCGTAGAGTTGCCACAACCCATCGAACACACAACCTCCGCGCCAGGCCAGCGATTGGACAGAATTAACAGACGTGAAGCACTTCAACAGGTCGTCAACCGTTCCTGTTTTTTCCGATGAAGCCATTATATGCGGAAGAAATGCCGAATTGTCTGTTTTTGAATCCGTTTCATTGAAAATCCAGAGCGGCGATGGGCTTTCCAGTTTTAGTTCCAACCCGTGTTGGTTGATATGCCGGGCATATTTCTTCGGAATTTCGAGTTCATAAGGAACCAGCACCGCCGAATACCGAATATCAATGGCTCCCAAATACATTTCCGTACCGGGAATAGTGACCTGAAGTAGTTTTTCATCCCGTATTTCCTGAGCGGTGGAAACCCGTATCCACAGATTGGCTTCGGGAAGTTTCTTTTCCGGCTTTACCAAAATCGATTCGCCGGGCGAAATGCCCGCTACCGGCCACCCAAAAGGCGCCCGTTTGCCGGCTGGGACTTCCAGCGAATTATCCTGAACCAGTTTTAACCGGATGTGTTGTGTCCCGCTGATTTTTTCCCCTGAAAAAGAAGAACAGGCCAACGATGGAGTCAAGCAAACGCCCACGCTTCCGGCGGAGAGGTATTGAAGAAATAGTTTTCGCTGCATTTTGAGAGGTTTTCTTTCGCTATAAATTTACATCTTTTCGGTATTCACGCCCAAAACGGTCTACAACTTTGATAACTACCTTGTTAATGACATTCGGCGGGACACATTTGAAAATATGATAGGTTGGGCTTGCGTCAATCCACGTCCTTCCCGGAGGGAGAGTGGCATCCCCGTCTTTCCCGAAGTATTCAAAGGCCGTAGGGTCGTAAGTCCGGCTGGTAACCTGTGCCATCTGCTGGAAGGTTGCCCCTCCGTCAGCCGACCAGCTGACTGTCCACTGCGAATCCCAGTCCCACACATTTACCAGTAATTCGTCGGAAGGAGGAAGAATCGGGTCGCGATAGCCCGGCACAAAAACGCTAAACTGGTCTTCGGGATGGACATACGAACGGTAGGTCCATTTGATGGAGGCGCCGTCGGCCTCAAATATTTTATAGCCCAGCGGGGCGCCATCGGGACAAACCGGCCCTTCCCACCAGCCGCCACAGGCCGCTCCCACAATGTGTTCTGTGATACCGGCATAGCTGGTCTCCATGGCATTGTAATGGGTGTGCCCGCATATAATCTGCACATTGGCATAGCCCGAAAGCAGGGCGTAAAGGTCGCCACTATTGCCGGTCAACGATGAAGAATACGGAGATTTGGAAGGTGCGTGGTACATCAGTACCAGCGCTTTACTTTTGGATACATACGAGAGGTCTTTTTTTACCCATTTCAGTTGGTCATCGGTGAAACGGACAGAATATTTTACATCGGAACCTCCTTCAAAATAAATATTGTCCAGCACAATATAATGCACTTCGCCCCGGTCAAACGAATAATAGGTGGGCCCGTAATGACGGACATAAACAGAATCGGCAGTGCGGTCGTTGTTGGGCGAAGCTGCCTGGCTTTTGTTGTACACGTGGTCGTGATTGCCAATGGAATAATAAACCGGCTGATTTACTTTTGAAAAATAGGATTTACTCTGGTCGTGCATGTTGGGCGTGTCGAACACCACATCTCCGGTTACCATCAGGTGTACCGGGTTTAATCCCGATGTGTTGATGTCCTGCGCCATAAAATCCAGGATTGATTTCAATTTATTCAGCTCGGTTACGTTACGTACCTGTGGGTCGCCTACCGCAATGAAATAATGCTTTTTGTCGGTCCCGTTCAGTTTAGAAAGGTTAAAAATGATGTTTTTCTTATCGGGGACATCTTTTAAACGTACCCAGAATTTCGGGACGCTGTTTACTACCGGAACGGTATAACCGGCAGGTGAAGTGATGTACACATGGGTTGCCACGGGGTCGTAAGGAATTGAAAAGGACCCATTCTGATCGGTGACCACGAAGGTGGTGCCATCGGTAACCACAACTCCTGCAACCCCTTGCTGGTCGCATACTACTTTTCCTTCGTTTACGATTACAATTGGCTTGTTCTCTTCGCCGTTGTCAATATCATTTTCCTTGCTGCAGGAAACTATCGAAAGTAACACGATAGGGAGGCATAAAAATAATCTGCTCATTAAACTCATAACTTATTTTTCTTTTCTGATTTCGTACATTTTGTATCCTACCTCTCTGATTTTTGCAATGGTCTCCTCGTAAGGAGTGTCGCAAATATCGGTAAAACCGACCTGAAAATTCTCCCCATCGAAACGTCCCGTGGTAGCCTGATCGGAAAACTGGTGCCAGTGGGTGCCGATAATATTCGGGTGACGGAGCGACGATTCCACATAATCGGCATAACAGGCTGCCCGTTCTTCCTGATTGGCTGTTTTTACCAGGCCCGGGTGGAACATTCCCCGGTCGAGGGCGCCAAAATGAAATTCGCCGATCATCACCGGCTTGTCTAGACCTTCAGGTAACGAAAAACCGTAGAGATTCCGTTTGTAAATATTGTAACTGATCACGTCGCAGTAGTTGGCCCCGATGCGGATTACATTTTCGTTGGAACGGGCAAAACGGCATCCCATGTACAACTTGTTTGGCGCTACTTTTTTAAACTCATCCCGCACATTACAGAAATAAGCTTCGGTCATCCAAACCGAAAAATCAACACAATCAGCCAATGCCTTTTGGGGCGGTTTCGCGGTCGAATTTAATAAATCGTTCCATGTCGGATAGTTGGTTTCCCATGCTGTATTCAGAGCCTGAATAGTTTTGTATTTGTTTTTCAGTTCTTTCAGCATTTCAATTTTGGCCGGTTGTGTGGCCGGGCATTGCAGAGTCCACTCGCCCAGGGTGGAGGGTTCGCCCCAGTCGATTTCGTTATCTACAAAAAAGCCAAGGCACCAAGGGTCGTCCAGTTCTTCTTTTCGTTCCATCAGCTGTTTATGGAAATTGGTACGAAACTCCGGATGAAAAGGGTCTTTGAATTTCCACCATACACCATAACTGCTTTCCAGGTCGGGCGATTTCAGTTCAATGCGGTCGGTGTAAGGCATTTGGCGCATCAGGCAAATCGACTTGTCGGAACTGTTGGCAATGGTGTTCAGCCCCCAGCTTTTTAGCCGTTTTTGTGCTGTTTCAGCATATTCCTGCCGCCAATTCTCACCGTATTTCCGTTTGATGTTGGCTGCCGAAAAATCGTAAATCTGTTTGATGTTCCGGGCCTCGTAATATGGGTAGAGCAGTTCGTCGCGGGTGGTATAAAATTCAGCAAATTCGGTTCCTTCTTTGGGCAGGTCTGAAAAATAAAATTCACGTTCATCGAGCGGGGTCATGCCCGAAGAGGGGGTCACGCGCACCACTCCGTGCGACCAATATAAATAACCGTCGGGATCGACCATCCACCATTTCCCGTCCACTTTTTCGACGCGAAAGTTCCCGGTGGCTTCCATTTTCGGGCCGTCCAACCAACCTCCGTAGCGGCTGCGTTTTTCAGGCCCCGGATAGTTTTCCAGCTCTTTTAATTCCTGAAGGCGTGCATTTTTCAACTCTTCGTCCGAATGAATTTTCCCTTTCCATTCGTTATGGATAAACTGTCCGTATTGGTCGATAAACGGGAAAAACTCATCTTTCGTCATGGTCATCCACCGGTACGGTTGATTGGGCTTACCGGTTTCTGCTTCTACTTTATGCAGCGCCCAGTCCCAGGTTTCGCGCGGACGATTGACATATACTGCCACGGCAACCACTTCTTTTAAATCGAGGGTAGAAATACTGCCCCACTGATAAAACGGATTCCGGCGCATCCCTTTACAGAGTTCTTCTGTTTCGGGATTCGGCAATACAAAAGGAAGAGCAATTGAAAATCTTTTGGTTTCGCCTGCCGGAATATACACCCGTTCTAAAAAGATATTTTTTTGTTTCGACAACGAAGCCCCGGGACCTTCCAGGTGAACTGTCAACGGAAGGTATTCCAGCGTGTTGTAATTGGTTGCTTCAATAATCAATTGGTTGCACTGCGATAAATCCCAGCGTCCGTTTATTTTTATTCCTGAATATTTTGAAGTGACCGCCGAATGGACTTTTAATACCTGGTCTTCCGTTTGATAACTTCCTCCAAAAAGCGGGGTGATGCTGTCGGTTGGCAAGGTTTTTTCGACATTGAACAGAACAACCGGTTCCTGTTTTTTACAGGAAGACATTCCGAGAACTATCATTATAAAAACAGACGCTAATATTTTCATTTTTTCCAGATTAATAAGCGGATGTGTTCCGCTTTTAGTTTTTCATTCGGGTTTACATTTCCTTGTCCCGGTTCGGTGGCATGGTCGAATGTGTATCCGGGGACTTCGAGCGAAAATTCCTGTTCCTGTTTGCAGGTGTTCCATACCATGATCCCTATCCGGTTTCCAGAAACAAAAGCCTTTGCAAGCACGTCGGTATGCGCTTTCAAGGAAAAGCCCTGTTCGTCAACGAATTTTCCCTGCCACAAAAGATCGGCATGGTCGCGTTGAAAATCGATCACCTGCCGCATGTATTGTTTTGACACCACCGGGTCTTCGCTGGTTACCAGGTCGAGGTTGGGTTTGCTGATCACATTGTGATAATCTTCGGGAAGCGGGATGCGGTCTTCTTTCAGGTGCCTGACATCGGCTGCATAACGCGATTCCAGTTCCTGTTTCAGGCCATAAACGGTGCCGTAATTCATAATCAGCCGGTTGGCCACGGTAGACGGGTTGCGCACGGTGTTCAACACTTCCGGAAACGTGTATTTAAACATTTCAGGAAAAATTGAAGTAGGCGCGGTGCCGTGCAGCCGGGCTGATAACTCGTCGTGCAGCGGCACATACGCGCCAATTTCATAACCATGAAAATAATATACTGAATTCAATTCTGCGTCACACAAGCCTTCTGTCATCACAACAAACTCAGGATTGATGGTTTTCATGTGGTTGGTGATGCGCTCGAGGAGGCGACAGCGGTCTTTTTCGTATACAATGGCAGGTACGGAATGCCCGTGATTGGGTGCATAACAGATTTTCGGCGGGCGTACCGCCAACTGGTCATAAAGAATTCCGTCGGCGCCCAGTTCGTTGGCCTGCATGGCCAGAAAAAGCATCCGTTCGTACCATTCGTCAGTCCCCAAACAGGCCAAGCCGTGAATACGGGCCGGGGCATCGGAGTATTTGTGCCATTTTTCGTAATCGAGGGTGCCGTCTTTTTTCAGCACCGTAATGTGTTTCCCGGTTTCATCCCAGTAATCGGTCCCGTGCTGGTCGATCAGCTGCCCGTTAGCATAAATGATGGAGCGTTTCCCGGTTTTGCGGATGTTGGCCAGCGCTTTTACCAATGTATCGCGGCCACCCATTGCCGGGTCGGGATGATAATCGGGATAAAAACGGTCGTGCCCACCGTGCGCCCAGCCAAACAACCCGATGATGTCGAGTCCGCGCTCAACCGACAAACGGTTCAGTTCAGCCAGATCGTTGTAATTCCACATAATTTCGTCGTTCTGTTGTTTCAGAATGGTCAACATCCAGCCCGACGAATTTTTTGTCCAGGCAGGAACATCCTGAAGCGGATTGGCCGTGTTGTACCAGGCGCGGTAATAATCGGCGCCTTTGTGCCATGTTCCGGAATAAGGCATGATAACCTGAGGCGGGATCGTCCGGCTTTGCCCTGCGAAACAAGTCATGTCGTGCTGAAAAGCGAGTCCGAATGTTTTGTTTTCAGGCTGATACCTGACCCGAAATTGTTTCGACCGGAATTCTTTATCGTGGCTTGCAAAATACAGACCGCCGTTTTTACCGGCCATCGCGCACCATTGCATGGTGGCAAAACGGCAGGGATATTCTGCTGTGATTTCGTAAGCCGAAACAGCTTTGTTGTATTTCCATGTCAAAGCCCCTTTCATGCTGACTTTATTAATGGGGTTTTCAGCCGATGGCTCTTTGATGAAAATTTGGCCCAGTCCGCAGGGCATCAATAAGGGGAAAGAGGAAAGTTCGGCCTGAATGCCATTGACCACCGGCCCGATGAATTTCATTACCACCCAGTCGCTGACCTGGTTGCGGATGGCCCCGCTTATCTGAAAAGCTTCCTCCTGAACCGAAAAATCAAGATCAAGCCCGACATTCCATGTTTTGCCGTCGAGTACAAGCGATGGATAGCTCAGCCGGAAACCGTTTGCCATTGCCGTAATTTCAGGTACATTTCCGTTGTTACTGATGACTACTTCTTTGGTATTGTCGGCGAGGTTTTGCAACACGATGGCCCATATTGCCTCCCCGGTTGCCACCGAAGAGGGGCAGTTTTTGTTTGTTTCCAATTGCAGCCCCTGGTCGCTGTATATCAGCTTTCCCGTGGTTGTTTGTAATACCGTTGGGGTAACTTTTTTCTTTTCCATTGCAACCGAAGCAAAAGAAAATAAAGTCAAAAAAATAATGCTGCAAATAAGAATTCTTCTAGTCATGTTTTTACTTTTTCCAAATTAACAATCGTATCGTTTCAGGGGCTAGTTTTTCAGCAAAGCTAACATTGCCTTTTCCGGGTTCGGTCGCAAAATCAAAAGTATATCCGGGAACGTCAATCAAAAATTCTTCATCATCCGCTCCGGCGTTCCATACCACAATTCCCATGCGGTTATTATTGACAAAGGCTTTCGCAATAATGTTCCGGCTACATGAAATTGTAAATCCTTTATCGTCCATATATTTCCCTTTCCAAAGCAAATCTGAATTTTCGCGCTGAAAATCAATTACCTGACGGATGTAGATTTTGGAAGCGACCGGGTCTTCTGTAGTTACCAATTCAAGATTGGGTTTCCATATTACATTTTCATAATCTTCGATAACAGGTATCCTGCCTTCTTTCAGGTATTTTACGTCGGCTGAGTAGCGTGATTCCATGTCCTGACGAAGTCCGAAAACTGTTGCATAGTTGAGTGTCGCACGATTGGTGACCGGGGTCGGGTTCCGCGTTGTGGTAAGCACTTCGGGGAAGGTGTATTTAAACATTTCAGGATAAATATAGCTGTACACTTTTTTATTGATGCGTGCATAAACTTCTTTGTTCATGGGGGCATAAGCCCCGTTTTCGTAGGCATGGAAATAGGCGATTGAACCCAGGACTGCATCACATAACCCTTCCGTCATCACAACAAAATCGGGATTGATGGTTTTCAGGTGTGTAGCAATCCGGTTGAGCAGGCGATAGCGGTCGTTGGTATATACCACTGCAGGCGCTTTGTGCCCATGATTGGTGGCATAACAATACCGGGGGCCGGAGACAGCCAGCTGGTCATACAGTATTCCATCAGCGCCCAGTTCGTTTGCCTGAAGCGCCAGTTCCAACATGCGTTCATACCAGGCATCCATACCCAGGCAAGCCATTCCATGATAACGGGTAGGTGCATTGGTGAATTTCTGCCATTTCTGATAATCATACGAACCGTCTTTTTTTACAACCGTGATTTGTTTTCCGGTTTCATCCCAGTAATCGGTCCCATTTTGGTCAATCAACTGGCCATTGGCGTAAATAATGGAACGTTTTCCCTGTTTTCGGATGTTGCATAATGCTTTCATCAGCGCCTCACGGCCTCCCATGGCTGTATCGGGATGATAATCGGGATAAAAGCGGTCATGTCCGCCGTGTGCCCAGCCAAATAGTCCGATTATGTCGAGCCCGCGTTCTGTCGAAATTCTACAAACCTCATCCAGGCTTTCGTAATTCCACATAATTTCGTCATTCTGCTGTTTCAGTATGGTCAACATCCAGCCCGACGCATTCTGTACCCATACAGGCACTTCCTGAAGCTGAATAGACGTGTTGTACCATGCACGGTAAAAATCGGCGGCATGATGCCAACTGCCCGCGTAAGGATATACCACCAAAGGCGGAATTGCCCAACTATCGCCGGGAGCACAAGCCAGCAGATGTTTAAAAGCTGCTCCGAATGTTTTGTCTTCAGAATAATATCTTACGATGAATTTCTTCGCTTCATGATTTTTGTCGTGGCTGCCCAGATAAAGTCCCCCATTCTCCCCTGCAAAAGCGCACCACTGCATGGTAGCAAAACGAGACGGGTAATTTGCTGAAATCTCGTAAATTGAATTTGACGGGTTGGGTTTCCAGACAAGCTCTCCGTTGTATTTGTAATTCAAATCATTCTCGTCGTCTTTTTCAGCCGGTTCCGATGAAGGCGCTTTTACAAATTTTTGTCCAAGTCCACAAGGCATAAGCAAAGGATGAGTAGATAAATCGGCCTGAAGCCCATTAATAACTGGTCCGGTAAAGCCAACCACGGCCCATTCGGTTTCCCGATTTTCGATGTTGCCGGTAATCCGGAAGGCTTCACCCTGAAGCGAGAAATCAAGTTTTAATGACAAATTCCAAGTCTTGCCATCTTGCAGAAGCCGGGAGTAAACCAGCGAAAAACCAGATTCCGATACGTTTACTTCTGGTATATTCTCTTTGTTGTTGATCTCCAATTCCTTGTTGAAATCGGAAAGATTCTGCAGCGTAATTGCCCACACTGATCTTCCGGTTACTCTCGACGAGGGACATTCCTCTTTGAATTTTAATATGATTTCATCGTTGGTATAGTCTAATCGTCCAAGGTTTGTTTGCAAACTTTTGGGCAGGTTTTTTTTCTCCTTTGCAACGGTCGAAAATGAGATTAAACACAAAGAGATTAGTGTAAATGCCAGTAATTTTCGATTTATCTTTCTCATATTGTTTTTATTTTCTGAATTTTCTGATGGTGTACTGTACCGGAGAGGGCCTTTCCTGTTTGGTAAAATCGAGCGTTTTCATTTCTTCCAGCGTTTCATGGAGTGCATAACACGCTTCTTTGTAACTTACTTCGCATAGCTCGGAGATTAAACGGATGCCCCTGTCCCTGAGTTTTTTATTGGAAACCTCCACCCAGCTCATCCAGTTGCTGGTTACACGGCCCATCAATATCATGGTTCCGGTGGAAACCGTGTTCAGCACTAATTTGACCGCCATGTGGTCCATCAGGTTCAGGAGCGATGGGGCCGGGCTACAGGCTATCCGGTAATCAGCCGGCTGGTTGCTGTTGCCCACCAGCAGCGACGACTGTTCCTGAAATTTTTCAGCGCAACGGTCGAATGCCGCTTTGTATTCGCCGTATAACGGGCTTTCCACTTCGCGGCCCCCGAGTATGTTCACCGCCCTGTTCGGGGTTCTCGACCAACGCGACAAATCTTCTTCGTTCCCGATGTGAAATTTTACGATCTGGGTTTTATCGAGCTGTGGCGGCGCCGATGCAAGCGAATCGGGAACACCCATTTGGCGATACAGGTCGCTGGTCCATTCGAGGCAACGCACCGGGCGACCCAGCACATATTCCCAAGCCTGAGCCGTGGGCAGAAGCGGGTTTTTTACAAACGCCCACGACGGCAGAGAAACCTGATCGTCGAACTTTTTAAACGGGGGCAACATAAAAGTAGGCGCCCGTTCGGTAGTATCGGTGAAAATATCCAGCAGGAATTCTTTTGCAAAATAGGTAACCAAACCGTTTTTCTGATATATTTTTTTCTCCATTTCCAGGTAATTGCCCAGTGTTCTCGTATTACTGTCGGTAGTCAATTCATCTAAAAGAGTAGCAAACTCTTCGGCATAATCGAAATTCCGGACATGGATAAGTTCCAGTTCTTCGGGCAAAAGAACCTGCTGAAGGCAGCGGCCCAAAATGGTTTCCAGTGCAGCCCCGCCAATCAGTTGTTCCGATGTGGTGGCCTGCATCCGGGTTGAGCCGGCGACCGCCATCGGGCCGCAATACAAATCGAGAACGGTAACCCGCGGGTCTTCGATGGCTTTCCGGGAACGCTCGATGTGTTTCGCCAAAATATCTGCCGGATTGTTGAACAACAGAAACACTTTCGCACCACGATTGGCTGATTCATCAACTGTTCCCAGCACCGACGAAGTTTCGCCGCCTTCGGTAATGGCAATCAGCACATCGCCTTCGGTAATATCCATCTCTTTCACCTGCTGCCGGCCAAATTGCTCGTAATCTTCAAAATATTCGACCGAACGGATCAGTGCATAATCACCACCGGTCATCATGCTGAACACGGAATTTTCAAACCGGGCAGCTTTTGGGTAGATGGCAGGGTGTTTTTGCCCCAGTTCCCTGAAGAAACAACGCCACATCGCTTCCAGCAAAATGCTGAGGCGACCGGTTGCGCCGCAGCCGGAAAAAACAATTTTTTTCCCGTTGGTAACCGCAAACGCCCCGGCTTCTACCATCTTCTGAAACGATTCCGAAGCCAGCACTTTTTTGGCCATCGCCTGTACATCGCGGTCAATCGACAGCAACAGACTGATCCCTTCTGCCGGAGAAGAAGCAAATTTTTGGTCGAGGCCGCGCGTTTTGGGGTTCGACTGTTCGGTGGGCAACATTCCCAGGTGAAACTGTTTTTCGTTGTTCAGGAAATTTTCGGCTTCCCGGTGCGCTCTTGCAAGCATATCTTTATTATTCTCTGAGTTCATTTTTTATTTATTCATCTGTTTTTAAAATACTGTCTTTCCCGAAAAACCATTTCAACGCGATCAGCACACAAATTCCGCCCAACAAATAGGCAAAACCCATGGACGACAATCCGTTTGAAAGTCCGAATGATTGTTTGAAATACCCCAGCAGGAAGGGTGACAGCGACCCGACCCCAAACACGAACAAATACACGATTCCGTTGATTGATGCGCGATAGCGGGGTTCTATCGTAGCAAAAAGCGTGGTGATAAAATTGGCTTCATAAATTCCCCTGAACAGGCCAAATGCTGCCAGACAGAAATAGGTTGAAAACAAAGTGGTTGATTGTCCCATGCCAAAGATGAACGGTGCGCCCAGCAAAAGGCCGGCCCCCTGAATGACCAGACGGGAATTTTTCGATTTCAGCGCCAGCTTGTCGGAAAGAATTCCTCCCAGGATAATGCCAACAAAAGCAAAAATATGGTGATAAAACATAGAGGAGAAACCAGCGTTGGTTACCGAAAGATTGAATTTCTCGTGTAAAAAAATCGGCATCCAGGTCAGGTAACCAACATTGACAAATACCAGGCATATAAACGATACCCCGAGCAACATGGTCGATGGTTTGCTGAGTAACATCCGGAAGGCCTCGCCAATAAACTTTTTACTTTCTGAAAAAGTAGTGGTTTCGGGTTTCATTTTTGGTTGGGGCAACCGCCAGAACAGTAAAAGTGAATAAACCACCCCGATCCCGCCAAAGATGTAGAAAGCCATTCTCCATCCGTAATTTTCAGCAATAAAACCGCCCAGCACCCCACTCAGAATAATACCGATATACAGCGATGTTTGGTGTATCGACATGGCCCGCGCCCTTGTTTTGGTGTGGTATTCCGAGATCAGCGCATTGGCCGAGGGGGCATAAAAAGCCTCCCCTCCGCCAACTGAAACGCTTCTTAGTAAAATTAAATGAAAAACGGTATAGCTCATGCCGGTAAAAAAGGTAGCAAGGCTCCACAAAAAAATACTGATCACGATGATTTTCTTTCGGTTAAACCAGTCGCCCACAAAACCGGCAATGGGGGTACAAATCCCTACACACAGCACAAAAACAGAGGCAATCAGTCCCAGTTGCGCATCGGAAAACCCTAGGTCTTCTTTAATCAGCGGCAGTACAATATTGAAAATCTGCCGGTCGGCCTGGTTAAAAAAGAAGGCAATCCAGAGCCAGATCAGAAGTTCCCATTTTAGAAAACGTTTTTCCTGCATATCTCTATTGCTTTTCAAAAATGATCAATCTCAGCGAATTGGCATCCAAAGCAGAAGACGAATTAACGGTTGCCTTTCCGGGTTCCGATGCGGCAATCGGACGGTAGCCGGGAACTGAAATCGAGAACTCTTTTTTCTCCGACAAATTACGGTTCCAAACCACCACGCCGATTTTTTTACCGTTCATAAAACCTTTGGCAAGGATGTCGTTTCCACTGTATTCAATTCCTTCTTCGTCAATAAATTTTCCGTTTCTGAAAAAATCTTTGTTATCATTTTCAAACTGCATCAACCGATGGGCATACGAGGTCGCCTCGTCGTGCGATACTTCCAGTATTTTACTTAGTACAGGTGGCGAGTTGACTGTTTTGTAATCGTCTTTTTCCGGCATTTTGCCTGTGGCGAGATAATCGGCATCGGCCTCGTAGCGGCACATAATTTCGTGCCTGATTCCGTAAATGGCGGCATAATTGGCATCGTAGCGTGGCAACATGGGAATGGCGTTCAACTGAAGGATAACCGATTCGGGAAAAGTATAGCGGAATAACGAAGGAAACGCATTGGGGGTAATTACACTGCCCGGGCCCAATCCGTGAAAAACATCGACTTCGGTCAGCAGAAGGTCGGTTGTCCCTTCGGTCATCAACAAGAATTCAGGATTGTCTTTCTTTAATTTCTCGCGAATGTCGCGCATCATTTTTACCCGGTATTTGGCAAAAGCATCCTGCGGAAGCTCGTGGTCGTGGTGGGTCGAGTGGCACAAATAAGCGCTTTTCACTCCCACCTGGTCCACATGAACGGCATCGGCCCCGTACGATTTTACATTCGATACGGCATCTTCGATGGCTTTTCGCCATACTTTTGAACCGGGACAACCGCGTGCAAATACCACCGGCGATATATAATTGTATTTTATAAACGATTCAAAATTGAGGTCCATTTTTTCGTTAAGATGGGCCGTCTCAATCCCATTGTAGGTGTAAAAATCGGTGGAGGCATCCATGATGTTCCCGTTGGTGTACATGATGATTTTGAAGCCCCGCTGGTGCGCCCGATCGATGGCTGCTTCCAGCTCTTTGCGCCCGCCCATCGCGTTGTCGGGCAGAAAGTTCGGGTACAAACGGTCGTGGCCGCCTACGCCCCATCCCCATAAACCAATGAGTTTAAAGTTCAGTTTTTCAGCAATATCGCACAAGCGGTCGATGTCGTTGTACCTCCACATGACATTTCCGTTTTGCTGTTTGAAGATCACCATCATCATTCCCGAACTTTCGCGTATCCAGGGGGCTATTTCCGGTAATTTAAAATGTTGGTCGAACCAGGCGCGATAATGCCGTGAGGCATTGTGCCAACTTCCTGCGTAAGGTTTTACAATTACATCGGGAAGCGTAAATTCGGCTTGATATCCCGGAAAGGTAAGGCTTGCCTGAAATGTTTTCTCTGTATCGAATTGCAGACGAAAGTCTTTTCGTCCGCGTTCCGGGTCGTGGCATCCGACATACAAACCATTTCCTTGTGAATGGATGGAAAACCAGGGCATTGATCCCCAGGTGCCGGGGTAAATCGATGTTTTGCTGCCAAAATCTTTCGGGCTGTTGTAGCATTCTCCCATGCTCGTTGGCCAATATATTTTCGTGTCGTTTTCGTTTGCAACAGCTCCCGATAGTTCCGGGTAACGGACTTCTTTAATCATCCAGTCGCCGGAGCTGTTTTTCAAATGTCCGGAGAAACAGAACGCATCGTCTTTTACCGTGATGGTAAATTCGGCTTTCAGCGGCACATTGGTTTGCCCGACCGTGAAATTTTCTTTGCCAAACACGATGGTTTCCCCTTTCATTTCTGCTTTTATTTCTTTGCCGGGCGACAGGGTGGTTTCTTTTCCGTCAATGTTGTTTTTCAGGGTAACGGTCCATAATTGGTTCAGCGATTTATTCAGATGGACTACCTTTCCCTGGGTAATGGTAAGGTTCCCTTTGGAATCAATTTTCAGGATGGATGCTGAAGTTTTTAATTCTACTATGTTCCCTGCATGCAACCGGAAGTTCAGTGAACCGATCATTAAGCATATCAGCAGGACTAAATTTGTTTTTCTCATGGTGATTCAGGTTTCTAAAAGGTATTGTACAGGATGTAGAACCCCTGTCGACAGTCCGTTCACGGCGTCAATTCGGGGGATTTTTTAATTTCAGATGAAATTTTTCCCGTTTAGCTGTTATTCAAATGCTACTTCCCGTTTTTTTTGTAAAATCAGATGTTGAAAACCGGGGCTGAACAAAAAGCCTTTGACCCACAATCAGCGTCACCCTGAATTTATTTCAGGGCCTGCCGATCAGAATAAGGAGATCCCGGAACAAGTTCGGGATGACTCGATTCCTGCTTTTTGTTCAGCCCCGGCATAACTGACTTAATAGCCCGTGTTCTGTTTCAGGTTCGGGCACACCGCAATATCATCAGCCGGAATTGGCCATAAATAGTGTTTCGAGGCGTCAAATACGCGCTGGCTCAATACACGGCACTGAGAAACATTGGCCATTGTAGTGAAGTCGGGACATCCGTTTTCATCAATCTGGGGGATTCCCGGGAAAAACCAGTGGTTATTCTTCACATACGTCTTAGTGGCAGCAAGACTTGACGGTAAACCATAATTCTTGTAATTCAACACGATTTCACCAATCCTCCAGCGTAGAAGGTCGTTATACCGTAAAGCTTCAAAAGCAAACTCCATTCGTCTTTCAGTCCGCAGAATGGTCCGCAATTTAGCCTGGTCGGTTTCTGTTATTTTCGGATACAGGTTTGATGTAAAATCTACTTTGTAAGCTCGTGCCCGTACTTTGTTCATTGCATCCAATACACTTTGATCGATATTATTCAGTTCAATTTTTGCTTCGGCATACATCATAAGAATATCAGCGTATCTCAAAATCAATTTATCATTATCGGCTTCCAGGTTATCGCTCCAATCTTCGTCAATCCCTTTGCGGAGGATCAATCCATTGTAGGAAGCATAGGTGTCGCCGGCTTTTGAATCTTTGTTTGTCACAAATTTTTTCTGTGTATAATTCCAGCATAAGGCTGAATCGGGATGAGGCGTATAATTAAACCCAAAATAGTTGGAGTTAAATTCAACAATGGTATAGCCACAACGAGGGTCGCGATTCTTAAACGGATTAGTCCGGTCGTACAAGGGCGATTCGTCGATTGGTTTTCCATCGGTACAAAGGAAAGCACAAAGCAAGTCCCACGATGGACTGGCAGTTGTAGAAGGAGAAGTTACGTTACGGCTCAGGTAAGCAGTAACAGCGCCTCCTGCCAGACTGGTTTTGTATTCTGTAGAACGGGGAATACCAAATATCGTTTCTACTGAGTTTTTTGTTTTACTCAGGAACAACTCGCCAAAATCAGGATAGAGTTGATAAATTTCAAGGTCCATACATGCTTTCGCGGCATCACGCGCTGTTGCATGGTCGTTTACAAAAAGAGCGATACGGGCTTTCATTCCAAGCGCTGCCCCTTTGGTCGCCCTCTTCACTTCACTGCTCTCATAAGCTACAGGTAATTTTGCAATGGCATAGTCAAAATCTTCGTAAATATGACTAAGTACCTCCATTTTATTGACACGTCCCTGAGCAAATCCTTCTTCCAAATCCATATCTTCGGTAAAATAAACAACATCGCCAAAATAAGAGATTAACCTCGCGTATTGACATGCCCTTACAAAGCGGGCATCAGCCATATAACGTTCATAAAGTTCCTCTGCCAGGTTTTCTTTCGATCGTTCGATGTTTGCCAGAATGGTATTACATCGGCTGATTGCCTTGTAACTGTAACTCCAGGTGTTCTTCAGAAATGTGGAGTTGCTGCCGCTCAAAGTACCGTTAATAAAAGGGACCACCGAGGTTCGGTTCATCCAGTCATCGGTTGGTTCGTCCAGCGACATAACATTGCTGATTGTACGTGCCCCGTTGCTAAAGGTCGTAAAATCGTTTTTAAACATGGGCCAGAACTGATGAAGATAAAGGGTGTTCAGGCTCATTTCAACCTGGGTACGGTCGGTAAACCAGGTTTCGGAGGAAGCCTCGGAAAGCGGTTGCAGATCCAGATCGTTGCATGCCGATAACGTAATCCCTGCTAATCCAATTATGATAAGATATTTTTTAAGTTTCATATTGAATGACTTTTTATCGTTTAATTAATTACAATTTAAAATCTTACAGAAGCGCCAAAGGTGACTGTTTTGGTTATCGGATAGTTCGTTGAACTTACTTCCGGGTCCCATCCGGTCGGGAAGTGGCTGATTGTAAAGAAGTCGGACAAGCTGGCATAAAATCTGATTTTGTTAATTCCGGTTTTATTCATCCATGTTTTTGGAAGGGTATACCCCAGGGTGATGTTTTTAATTCGGAAATAGGCTCCATTAATCAACCAGAAATCAGAAACTGCATAATTGTTCGAAATACCGGTTCGGGTCGCTCTCGGGTATTTTGCATTGGCATTTTGCGCATCAGAATTGTAATGGCTCCAATATTTTCCAAGAATAATTTCGGGTACATTGTACAAATCGGAACGGATTGGCTGTACCATTTCATCGGTCAGCATCGATTTTCTCTCGCCAACGCCCTGGCAAGAAAGTAAAAAATCAAACCCTTTGTATTCCATGTTAATATTACCCCCGTAATTCAAACGCGGGATGTATGAACCACCAAGCAGCACACGGTCGTAATTTGTATTGATAATACCATCGGGCACCCCATCGGGGCCGCTGATATCTTTGTATCGGACATCGCCGATTGTAACTACGCCGGATGTAACCGGTGAACCGGCAAGTTCTTCAGTCGTTTGATAAATTCCATCACTCAAATAACCATACCATTCGTAGTATTCGCTTCCTTCTTGTATAATGGTTCCGCCGCTTTCAACACGTGTATCTTTCAGGTATCCCATTTCCGAGCGGTGATGCGAAATATTAAAACTAATCCCATATCGGAAATCACGGATTTTATCATTCCAGGCCAAATCGATATCCCATCCTTTTGTCGACATTTTTCCTGCATTTTGATAAGGGTCGGAATAACCCATAAACGTAGGAATCTGAAGTTTCAGCAACATGTCTTTGGTTTGTTTCCAGTAATAATCCCCTGAAAAGTTCAAACGGTTTTTAAAGGTATTCATATCGATACCAAAACCCTTCGTTTCGGTGGTTTGCCAGGTAATATCCCGTACCGGATACTGATAAGCCGATGCTCCTTGAACCGAAGTGACCGTATTGCCAATGTACAAAGTCGGGTTATTGAAACTGAGGGTTGACTGGTACGGATAGTTCCCGATGCGTTGATCGCCCAGTTGTCCCCATGAAGCGCGAAGTTTCAGGTGAGAAATCAATGAATTATCTTCCAGAAAACCTTCTTCTGAAACCACCCACCCTGCTGACACTGACGGGAAAAAACCCCAGCGGTAATCGGGATGAAAACGGGAAGAACCATCGTAACGGAAATTAGCCTGTAACAGGTATCTCGAATTCCAGTTGTACATGAACCTTCCTAAAGCCGAGCGAAGGGCATTCTCATAAGCATCGCCGGCATTGTCTTTCATGTGTCCCGGCCCGGCATCCAGATAAGGATAGTATGTAAAATCGTATTCGCCACGTGATGCCATCACATTTTCATGGAAAAAATAATAGTTTTCGTAGCCAAGCATCAAACTGAAGTTGTGTTTGCCGATACTTTTCACATAGTTGGCATAGGCCTGCGAAACAAGCGAATAACTATCCACTCTGGTTTCTTTCAATTTTGTAACTTCAGTTCCGTCCAGTAATTCAGTTGTTTCGGTATCGTCCCAGGCAGAAAAATAAGGAACCTGTTTATTAAACAATTTTCCTTTGTAGAAATTAAATTTGGGAGCGAAAAGTCCGGTGATAGTCAATCCCTTTAACGGTTTAATATCGATTGAAATTTTACTGTCTACCTGGTTGTCAGATGTTTCATCCGTACCTCCAAATGCCATCTTCCCATACACGTTGGTTCCGTTGTAACCTCCTGCCAAACGTCCGTCGGAATAGATGCCGGCAAAAATCGGCGGTTCGTACCTCATTCGGTAGAAATAATCGAATGCCGGATTCACGTTGACTTCCCGTTTCATATTTATATCGAAAGTTGAAGAGAACCAGCGTCCGATTGTGAGGTTATTGTTTAAACGTGCCGTCATTCTTTTCCATGATTGATTTTCAACCAAAAGACCGTCTTCGTCAACATAACCAATACTCAGATTGGTACGTAAATTATCTTTTCCTGTGGCAACAGAAAGTTGATGGCTCTGACGCTGTGCAAAATTTCTCAAGCTTATGTCTACCCAATTGGTATTCGGGTACTGATCGGGATTTTGTTTATTCAATGTCCAGTAATTGTCAATCAAATCTTTTGAATACTGGATGTATTCGCCACCTGCCGGGTTATCGTTCCAAAGCATTTCGTTAAAAACATTCATGTAGGTGGGAGCATCGGCATAATCCGGAATTTTAGTTTGATAATTCATCGAGTAGCTATAATTATAATCGATGCTTTCTTTTCCTGCTGCCCCTCTTTTGGTCGTGATTAAGATAACGCCTGCAGCCGCACGCGATCCGTAAATCGAGGCAGATGCGGCATCTTTCAATACGGTCAGATTTTCAATATCTGCGGGATTTACATCGTCGATACTACCGGTTGGTACACCATCAACAATAATCAACGGGTCGTTTGAGGTCATTGAAGTGATCCCCCTTACCCGAATTGTGACAGCTCCTCCCGGACGCGAATTGTTTCGGGTGACCATTACTCCCGGCAAGGCCCCTTGTAAAGCGGTTCCGATTTGGGGAGTCTGGCGGGCAACCAGTTTCTCTCCGCCAAGAGAAGAAATAGCGCCGGTTAAATCTTTCTTTTTTACCGAACCATACCCAATGGCCACCACTTCTTCAATCCCAATGGTTTCTTCGTCCATGATAACATTAATCGCAGTTTTGCCGGTTACCGGGACTTCCTGTGTGCTCATCCCTACAAATGAGAACACCAGCGTAGCATTAAACGGAACATCCGAAAGTGAGTATTTGCCGTCGAAATCGGTAATAATTCCGCGCGTAGTCCCTTTTACTAACACAGTAACTCCCGGAAGCGGTGCACCATACGAATCGGTAACCTTTCCCGACACAGATAACAGTTGCTGAACCTGAACCGAAGAAGTTCCTGCCATATTGATATCTTTCACCGGACTCCCCTTCCTGTACAACAAAATCTGACGATCATCGATATTATACTTTACATCTGTACCTTCGAGCAGCTTTGCCAGAATTTCATCTATTGTTTTGTCTTTGACCGAAATAGACGTTCTTGCCGACTTGTCAATTGTCCCGCTCTCGTAAATAAAAATGAACCGGCTGTTGTTTTCAATTTGCAGCAATACTTGTTCAATCGTGACATTGTCAAGCGAAAGGTCCAGTTTCGTATTTTGGGAATAGGTCCCCGCTGAAACTGTCAGGGTAAGTAATAAGGTTAGTAAGGTCGTTAATCTCATAATTAACAAAAACTTTTGGATGCTCCGCTTAGAGGCAGAGACATCGGTTTTCCATTTTTTTTTCATAAATTTGAAACGTTAACAGGTTTAAAATTGCCTTACAGAGGCGGTTAAACTTAATTCAGGAAGTTGGTTATGGTTGGCACTTTTAACCAACTTCCTTTTTATTTTGCATTCATTTTATTTCTCCTCATTCAACCTAAAAAAAACCGCTTTGTCTTCTTCAGTATAGTTTCCGTCTGAGATCAGCGTCAAGGCGTTTAAAACGCGTTGGAAGTCATCTTTCAGATCAAGTTTTCCCGATATTTTCCGGTTCTCCACATCCTTCGTCCACCGGATCCCGACATTGTAAAATCGTGAAATTCGCATCAGCACCGAAGGCAGCGGTTCATCGTTGAAAACAAACACTCCTTCAGTCCATGAAATATAATTGGTGACATTAACTTTCGACACGGAATACGAATTGTCGGAGCTGGCTACAACAACACGCTCATCAGGTTTGAGCAGTACATTTTTCCCCAATAACGTTTTGCCCAAATTGAGACTGACGGAACCTTCGACCAGAACCGTTTCTTCAACTGTCTCATCGGGATAAGCTTTTACATTAAAGCTTGTTCCCAACACTTTGATGCTCGAATTGCTTGTTTCGACAATAAACGGTTTTGACTTGTCGCTGCTGACTTGAAAAAATGCTTCACCCTGGAGTTGCACTTCTCGTTTATTGCCATCGAATGCCGCCGGGTAAACCAGTCGCGAACCCGCATTAAGCCATACTTCGGTCCGGTCGGCCAACACAATTTTCGCTTGTTTGCCAAAAGGGACAATCAGTTGGTTCATTACCGGATGGCGGGTCTCCTTCTCTTTTTCCACCAGTTCGTTGTTGATTTTGATTTGCTTTCCTTTTTGTTCGTAAACGATTTCAGACCGGTCGTCCCGGATGTTTATTTCTTTTCCGTTATCCAGCAAAAGCCGAGTTTCAGTAAAATCTTCCCGGTTGTATGACGACATAAAATCATATTCGGTGTTCGATGAAACAAAATAATAGGTCAATGAACCAACTGAAAACAACAGGATAATTGCAGCTGCGTAACGTAAAACCAACCGGTAGTACCTGGGAGTTTTCTTTTGCTCCCGATAGATCTTGTTGATCTCTTCCCATATTTCCAATTTACGGCTCAAATCGGTTTTAAGCTTTTCATCATCAAAAAGCCGGATCAATTTAACGGCCTTTTGAAAAACATTTGTTTGTTCGGGGTATTGGGCTAACAATTGCCGGTAAAAACCATCCATGTCGGGTCGCCCTGACCTTGCCCAACTGCAGAAATCAGGATCGTCTAAAAAATCGTCCAGGGTGTATTTTTGAAAATTCTCTTTCATTTTGTTTCAGGGTTTCGTTAATAAGTCGTAAGCATTCGAAATCCATAGACAAGAATTTCAGAAAAAATTCAGAAACGAAATACAAAATAAAAATATTCGGCTAATTATGAGTCGCTTATAAATTTTGAACTGATTTAAACAAACTAAAGAAAAGCAGATTGGAATGGTCGGCTGTACCAAATGTTTCTTTGATCGATTTCAGTGTCCGGTAAATCATCGTCCGGGCCGATTCCACACTGATTTGCATGAATTCGGAGATTTGGGTGTAGTCAAATCCACAATTAAATTTCAGGTACAAGGCTTCTTTTTGACGGGCAGTAAGATCTTCGGTGATCATTTTCAGAAACCTGGCGCGCAGTTCATCCGTTTCATCGGCAATCAGCGAGTTTTCGACCGAATAGCTGATCCGGAAATCCGTTTCCCCCGGACCTTCTGATGGCAACAGATTTTTTGTCTTTCGCTGTTCCGATACGATATGATTTCGCAGCGCTTTCAGCAAATAAAACCTGAGATTCTTTACCGGTTTCAGTTTTTGCTTGTTTTTCAACAAATCGACAAATAAATTCTGGATGCAGTCTTCAACCAGAAACCGGTCGGACGAATACTTCATTCCGAAGTTCAGGAGCATATCAAAAAAATCAAAATAAATGGATGAAAGCGCCGCATCATCACCTTCCATATATCGTTCCCATATATTCTGATACAGATCCCTTCCTTCGTTAATTGACATGCCGGATATGAAATTATTCTGATTAAGTTGGCTAAATTAATCAATTTTATCAGATACAAGTTTACCGATCACACACACGGAAACTGAAACTCATTGTTTTAAAAGATGAACAAATGTGAAAATCCCCCTCAAATCAGATTCAGTTGCGCATTTCTGCCGTACAGCTGTATTCGACATGAACAGGGAACTGTAAAAGATGGCCGGATGAAAACTCATTAATTCATGTAGCCCTTTAATATCGTGAAACAATGCCAATGCGAAACGATTTTTTCACTTATCACAAATCCTCATCCTCTTCATCTCCTCATTTCCCCTAAACACCGGGAAATACATCAATTCAACTTTGGCCGGATTTAAGGCATAAGTGCCGGTATACCGGGGAATCAGTTTAATTTCGAAGGAGTACTCTCCTTTCCGCAAACGCTCGCAGAAGATCGTGGTTTCGTTTTTAAAATACTCGCGGTGCGATTCGTTCCTGAAGTTGTTTTTCTTGTCGGCATACGAACAGCCACCGGGAATCGGAATATTGATCATCACATACTCGGCATCTTTTGTCAGCTTAACCTTCGCAACCAGGCTCACTTCGTTGCCAGCTTTCAAGCTTAAAGTTGAATCGTGATCAAAGTAAGTCGTAATCTCAAAATCACCCCTGATTATTTGCGGATTACGGTTCCAATATGTTTGATAACTGGTCAGGTATACCGGGAAATCTCCGGTTTTGGAGATTTGAATCTGTTGAGTTGGATCAACTTTCATTTCAAAAGGAAACTCCGTGACCGTTTGGTTTACATCCCCCTGAATTTTTAGTTCCGGTTTCGCCGGCGCATTTTTGCCGCCAAGCAAATCAGGCAGAATAGTCTCGATGATTTGGGCCGATTCGTAAGTATTCTGCCAAAAACCGTTTTTTCTGTTTTCGAGAAAGTAGTTCCTGATTTTTCCCAGGGTGACTGCGTTTTTTGCCGAATCTGCTTTCAGGATCCGGTAGGCCAGCAAGGTATTTTGGATTTCGTTGACCAGCAGGCTGGGTTCTTGTTTTTTGTCTTCAATATATACATTCCCGAATAAGGTTGTTTTTTGATAGTGATTCAAGGTGTCGGGATCAAAAGCCAGCTCACATTGTTGTTTCAGTTCCATCACCCGCAACAACTCGTGCAATGATAATTTCCGGCTTTTTTCCAAATCGGAGAGGTACGCCTGGTAATTGATCTGCGTATCCAGCAGTTTCAGTATGTTGAGCATCCTGATATTCCGGTCGAAATTTCTGCTGCTTTGTAATTCCCAGGTCAGTCTTCCAACCAACTCTTCTTTGTCAATTTTAACAGCATAACCTTGTTCTTCAGCACAGGCCAACGCTTCCAGCACATGCAGACTGATCCAGTCGCTTTCTTCCGAATCTTTCCACCAGCCCCACAGCCCGCTTGTTTTCCGGGTTCCGTTTAATAAGCGGATCAGTTTCTCAATTTCCTTGTCCTGTTTGAATTCTTCCCTGGCATAACCGGCCATCGCCCGTTCAGCGAGCAATACTTTTAGTTTTGAAGCCAATTGTTCATTACACTGGTACCTGTATTTCAACACATGCCTGATTTCGGCCCGGATCAGATCAAGCACATCGGCCCGGGCATAAAGTGTGGCTTCTCCGGCAATTGCCGGATCAAAAGAAAGCTGAATCGTTGTATCCCGGTCAAGTAGATGGAATTCGCCTTTGGCTTCGTCCAAACCTAAAGGAAAAACCGGGATATCCCTCAATTCGCCGTCAAAATAACCATCTTCTTTCTCCAGAAAATATTTTACCGAAACAGAATCCAAAGAAGCGATTACCGGAATCGTATCGAGCATGAAATGGGCACAATATTTCGTTTGGCTGGAGCCTGGTTGTCCGTTCACCTCAAAACGGGTCGTGATTTGGACTGAATCCGGCATGTAGTTCAAAGCCTTGCCGATGACAAAGGTAGTGTCCGACTGCACCAAAAAGCGGGGAACAGCCAGTTGAGCCATCAATGGTTTGTACGATTTGATCCGGTCCTGCGTTTGTCCGCTCTGCCGCTTGCCGTTCATGGCCAGATAAAAGGTTTCCCAACTGGTGACGTCATCCGGGAAGGTCACTTCAAATCCGGCTTTGCCGTTTTTATCTGTCGTCAGGTTCGGTTTCCAGAACGCATCATCAGCGAAATGATCCCGAATAGAACTTGCTGCGGAAGTCGCTTCCAGAAAAGTGTCGTCAAAATCAGCCCCTTTATCGGCCGGAACAGTGGTCGGGCGGAAAGTTCCCGGCCCGGTTTCGATGATGACCACGCCGTTAGCCCCGCGAGCCCCGTAAATGGCAGTGGCGTCTGCGCCTTTTAGTATTTGAATATTTTTGATCAGCCCGGGATCCAATTCGGCAATATTTCCCGAAAATACATTTCCGTTGATCAAATACAAGGGCGGTTGTTCCGACGTCAAAACCGACGTTCCCCGAATCATAATTTCAAAAGGTTGTCCGGCGGAAGCATCTCCTAGAATAAACTTCACCTCTCCCAATTTTTCGTTTAACGCCAATGAAATATTTCCGCTGACCCCCGGAATACCCCGGGTCATCCGAACCGTGGATACTCCGGCAACAGCGCCGGTCAAATCCATTTTGCGCTGCATTCCATACCCAACAACAACCACTTCATCCAAACGCATCACCGATGCCGAAAGGTTCACGTTCACGGAACCAAAACCGGCAATTCTTTTTTCCACGCTGTCGTACCCGATAAATGAGAAAACCAATTCGTGCCGGTCGCGCGGCACTCTTAACGAATAGTACCCGTCCAGGGTGGTAATCGCTCCGTACGTGGTGCCTTTAACAACCACCGTGACTCCGGGGATAGGTTCACCGGAGTCCTGATCAAACACGTAACCCTCAACCGCGTCACCATCGCCGGTATATTGAAATTGCTGCTGATAGGAATGATAAATGGTTTTCAGTTCTTTTTCTTCATCATCAAAAAACGGGACCGGACTAAAGATGGTTTCTTCAATCAACTGACTAACTGCCAGACTAAACGTATCTTTATTAAAAGTCAGTGGCTGATCAAATTCATAATAATTCAGCCCGTTACGCTCAACATACAGGGAATCTTTCTGCTGATATTTGGCGCCGGTATAAAAGAAGATCAGTTTATAATAGCCTTCCTGTAAATCGTGAACAAAGGAAACCTGGCCCGGATAAACCCGGAGAAAATCAGGATTGTCGTACCTGAAAACAAGCATATTCAGTGGCATGTCTTTTCGTTGCTGATCCGGCTTGGTCAGGTTGACCAGCATTTTTCCGTTACCGGGCGAGGTCGAATCGGGGTAACGGTATCTGGCCTTCATCCGCCGTTTCGAATCAAGATAGTCCTGCCACTGTTTCTGCAACGACGCTTTTGTCAATACCACATCCGTCAGTTCCTGTTCCCGCTGATACTGGTTTAAATATATGGGATATTTACTACGGTCGGCGCTCCGCATTTTCAGCAACTCGGGTGCAAATTCATATTCAAAAAACGGTTCATGATCAAAGCCGGACGAAAAACTGTCCATCAGATGAAAAGCAACCGGCCCGGCAACCGGTCCGGCAAGATGATACCGATTGTTGCCTGCCAACGAAGGCTTCAAAAACCGGACCCCCTCCTTTTGTTCCAGAAAAGCATACCGTTCGCCAAAGGTGTTCCTATACGGGAAAATGTATTTATACAACCGTTGTTGTTCGGAAACGCTTAATTCTGGTTTTGCTTCCTGAATCCTGACATTTCTCAGCGACACATCTTCATTCAGACTGAAAATCAGTTTCCTGCCCGGATGAAAATACAGGCTATCGATGGTGATATTTTTTGTACTTGTCCGCAAGCTGATTTGATGATAACCGCTGTCCACCTCAAAAGAATACGGCCGGATATGGGTTGACCAGCTAAAATAAACCGGTTTATGATCGACTTCAACGACATGAACAGGCACCACATCTCCTTCTGAAACAACAAAAGGGGCAAACTGGCTTGCAGAATCCCCGGTGTGATATTCAAACCGGTAAATGGAATCTTCAGGATAAATGAATTGGTAATATTCAATAGAATCAAGGCCGGCCAGCAACTTCCATGCCTCATAGTCCAGCTTCAGCCCTGTAAAAGCGCCAGGATTAAATTTTTCAAAATGAAAATTGTTAATCAAGGTTTTGTTCTTTCTGCTTTTTCCCAGGTACGGTAATTCCGGCAGCATGTAACCAAATTTTTTGGTTAACGAAAAGGCCGTCAGGTCAACCCCTTCAACCGGTTTTCCGTCCTGATCGGTTACCAGGATTTCAATACGCGATTTTTGCCCCGGGTAAACAACCTTCGGCTGAATAACAGATACGTTCAGTTTTTTATCCATCAACGGAACCTGGTAATTTTCTTCTTTCATTTTCCCGCCCCACAGGTAACGAACGGATACGAAATAAGTCTGCCCTGAAGTTGTTTTTTGTTTGAAATCCAACGAATCAGTATATCCCGCCGCTCTCTGGCTGTTCCTTTTGTAAATGGTATAGCTGAAAGGCAACTTACGCGGATTATCAGCAACAATATATACCGAATCCGGTGTTCGTTCAGAGAAACATTGAAACAGAGAAGGCTGTGACGAAATATCCACCGTATTGATCAGGCTGTCGGATTGGATCGTATAAGATGCGAAAAACGGATCAAGTTCAATTTTGCACGGTGTCGTTCCTTCAAATATCTTTGTTTGGTTCCCGAAATTATCATTCGCACTGATAGTTACCTTTTTGTCTCTGCCCACGCCGTTTTTTTTGTAACCGAACCGGATGGAATCGGTGAGCAGTTCCATGTCAAACTCTTCGGAATCGTATAAATAGCTGACGGTCCGGCTTTCAGAAATTGCTTCATTATCGGAGGTTAGCAGTCGCGCAACAAGCTCATAATCCAGATTGGCCTTGGGAAAAACGGAATCAGGCAGGATAAGCTCAGTTTCACCCGTAGGTTCGAGCCTTTTTTCAAGGAACAAAAGGGTATCGGGGATAAATACCTGTTTTTCGAAATACCGGTTTATCAATTTTGGTTTGACCAGAACCTCAATCCGGGCATCCAACAGGTTCAGGTCATTCTCATCTGTTCCTTTGACAAAAAGTTTAACTTCTTCATTCCGGTATTGTTCGGTCTGATCTAAGCGAAGTGAAAGTTTGTTTTTTGACAATTCATAATCTTCGTACCGGAAATAGCCTGTCCTCAGTTTTTTCCTCCCATTCAACTCAAGCCGGATGGGATACTGCCGGTCGAGCTGCAGTTGGAGCGAATCATGAAGAAAAAACTGCCAGGCATAACCTCCCGGACGATAAGGGTCCAGACGGGTTAATTCGACATTCTTTTTAGTCTGCAGAATCACATTAACCGGCTTATCAACCGGCTTTCCCTCTTTTGTAAGCAGGAACGCTTTGAATTTTACCGAGTCGCCGGGATGGTATTTCGGCTTGTTGAAAACGATATAACCGGTGTGGTTCCGTTCAAACTTGTAATCGGAATAGCTATCACGGTAAGAATCATCAAAAATGGAAGCCACCTTCCGAAACGACCGGACAAAGAATCTTTTAGTCCCGTAAATGGTTCCCCGGGTTCCTCCTTCAACAATCGACCTGGTCCCGTCGATCGGGAGACGGATGGCATAACGAACAGGCAGCCAGACATATTTTACCGGCGTGTGATAAGCCACTTTCTGCGCTCCCCGCTTAATAAACGAGTTATTGTATTGCCGGGCAAGATTGTACCAGCTTGTAAACCCGTTGTACTTTACGCTTAGCAATCCTTTTTGATTTGATTTCCGGTCCAGGTGAGATTGTGTGGTTTGATCGAAATGCAGTTTTTTCAGGCCCACGCTCACCTTTGCATCGGGAATGATCTTTCCGTGCAGGTCATACACCTGGATACACAAATCGGTCTGGTTGTTTAGAATGAAAACATCGAAATCATGAACCGTTGTAACAGAGAATTTTTGCTTATTCTTTTCCGCGTAAGTTTTCAGGTAATGGCCTTTGGGCAGCACCCCCGTATACGCACTGTCGGTTAAAAATGAATCGACCAGCGAGTGAAAACAGGAAGATCCGACCTTCGCCAAATCATTTCTGTAAATCTTTTTAGCTTCCTGATCGGTCAGCTTATAAATGTAGGTATAATAGCTGGTTCGCCTGCTGTCAGGCAACTTTTGACTGAATAAATTCAGGTGAATAAATGATAACAGCAGTAAGGATAAAATGCTTAGGCTTTGACGGGTTTTCATGGATCGGGAAAAGGTATTTGATTTTTAGTTTATTCTGATTGCTGCCAATAAAATTAAGCTTTTATCCGGTCAACATGTTAACTAAACGAAAAAAGATTTTTGACCCGTTTGCGACAACAACATCTTCTTCCGGGCAAGAATCAACCCGACAAAATCAAAAAAAGCCTGTAAATCACACGACTTACAGGCTTTAGATGCTCCTTGATTTCTCAATATGTCGGGATGACAAGATTTGAACTTGCGACCCCTCGCCCCCCAGACGAGTGCGCTACCAGGCTGCGCTACATCCCGTTGCTATTGCGTGTGCAAAAGTATATAAACAACACTATACTTCAAAATTATTTCTAAAAATTGATCGGTTTTTATTTTTAACTTACCTTCATTCCCTTGACGGGCATACCGATAGTTAAACTCTATCCGATCTTAATTATTATCGATGAAGCGATTGTTGGATATCTTCGTATGATCCGTAATTTTGTGAAAGAAAAAAACTAAAAACTCAAGTCATGTTTAAATCATTAGATCTTAATAAAAACGAAGAAAAAAATATGGATGATTCAGGGAATGCTGAACGGGTAAAATGTTTGATCGTTGGTTCAGGTCCTGCCGGATATACGGCCGCTATTTATGCCGCCCGGGCAAATTTAAACCCCGTGATGTATGAAGGCCTTCAACCGGGAGGCCAGTTAACCACAACAACTGAAGTTGAGAACTACCCGGGTTATCCCGAAGGTGTTACCGGCCCGGTGATGATGGAAGATTTTAAAAAACAAGCTCAGCGCTTTGGTACGGATGTTCGCTTTGGATTTGCCACGAAGGTGGATTTCTCAGGCGAAATCCATAAAGTATGGATTGATGATAAAAAATTGATTGAAGCCGAGACGGTTATCCTGGCTACCGGTGCAACAGCCAAATACCTGGGAATCGAAGACGAACAAAAATATGCCGGCGGCGGCGTGTCGGCCTGCGCTACCTGCGACGGATTTTTCTACCGGGGCAAGGATGTTGCCGTTGTTGGCGGCGGCGACACGGCAGCCGAAGAAGCCATGTACCTGGCCGGACTGGCCCGGAAAGTTTACCTGATTGTCCGCCGGGACGAATTGCGCGCGTCAAAAGTAATGGCCGACCGGGTGATGAGAACGCCTAATGTTGAAATCCTCTGGAAACATCAAACCAAAGGCTTGTTTGGAAACGGCGTGGTTGAAGGAGCCGTGTTATGGAAAAACAAAGGCGAAGCCGGTGAAGAGGAAGTAAAAATCAAGATTGACGGCTTCTTCCTGGCCATCGGGCATAAACCGAACTCTGATTTTGTTGCCGATTTCCTTGAACGGGATGAAGTAGGTTACATTAAAACAACTCCCGGCACCTCAAAAACAAATATTCCCGGCGTGTTTGCCTGCGGCGATGTCCAGGACCCGATCTATCGTCAGGCTGTTACAGCCGCCGGATCGGGTTGTATGGCCGCCATTGATGCCGAGCGCTATCTGTCGGAAAAGCATTCATAACCAACCATCACCCATAAGAAAAGCCACCCGTACCGGATGGCTTTCTTTATTTAGTCAATTTGGGATCATCTTAAATGGCGCCCATCTGTCGGATTTCTGTTCCGCTGTATTCGCCGTTTTCAAGTTTTTCACGGACAGCTTTGAATGCCTGGATCGTGTAAGTGACATCTTCCAGCGTGTGCGTTGCTGTCGGGATCAGGCGAAGAATAATTTCACCCTTCGGGATAACCGGGTAAACAACCACCGAGCAGAATACATTAAAGTTTTCACGCAGATCAACAACGACGTTTGTTGCCTCAACCACGCCACCTTTCATATATACCGGGGTCACCGGCGAATTGGTGCGGCCAAGGTCAAAACCGGCTTCTTTTAATCCGCTTTGAAGGGCATCAACAATGGTCCAAAGTTTTTCGCGCAAGCCGGCTTCTGTTCTTAAAAGCTCAAGCCGTTTCAACGAACCGATTACCATTGGCATCGGCAGCGATTTCGCAAAAGTCTGCGAGCGCATATTGTAGCGCAGGTAGAAACAAATGTCGGTATCGCAGGCAACAAACGCGCCGATTCCGGCCATCGATTTTGCGAAGGTGCAGAACAGCACATCCACTTCATCCTGCACACCGAAATGCTCGGGTGTTCCGGCGCCGGTAGGCCCCATGGTGCCAAAACCATGAGCATCGTCGACCAGAAGGCGGAATTTGAAGTCTTTTTTCAAGGCAACAATTTCATCCAGTTTACCCAGGTCGCCCGACATGCCGAATACGCCCTCGGTGATCACCAGGATACCGCCGCCCTGCTTTTCAGCCAGCTTGGTCGCGCGTTCGAGTTGTTTTCTAAGGCTTTCCATGTCGTTATGGGCATATACAAAACGTTTACCCATGTGCAAACGAACACCGTCGAGAATACAGGCATGCGCCTCACTGTCGTACACCACCACATCGTTCCGTCCGCAAAGCGAATCGATGATCGAAACCATTCCCTGGTAACCAAAATTCAACAGGAAGGCGTCGGGTTTCTGAACAAAAGCCGCCAGTTCGCGTTCCAGTTGTTCGTGATAGTCAGTCTGGCCCGACATCATACGGGCCCCCATCGGGTAAGCAAGCCCCCAATCAGCAGCAGCTTTTGCATCAGCCTCGCGCACCGCCGGGTGATTGGCCAGACCGATGTAATTATTTAAACTCCAGGTAAGAACCGGCTTACCTCTGAATTTCATGTGGGCGCCGATTTCGCCTTCCAGCTTCGGGAAAGCAAAATAGCCGTGCGCCTGCTTCATATACTGACCGATATTTCCTTTATTGGATCGAAATTTTTCAAAAATATCCACGTCTTTTTACTTTAAGATTAAACTGTGCAAATGTAATTTATTTTAGGAAGTCTGCAAATTTGTTAAATTATATTAAACCAGTTAGTAAAACCACTTTTCTTATTTATTTTGTCCTGAGATTTTAATAAAAATGTATCTTTGCGCCATGATAAGAAAAATATCTAAAATTGGAATCTTTTCGCTGCTGGTTTGGCTGTTTTCAACTGCCTGCAGTGATTTCAATAAAATAACCAAAAGTACCGACTACGAATTCAAATACAAAAAAGCCATTGAGTATTATGAAGCGGGTGAGTTTGTACGCTCGTCGACCTTATTGAAGGAATTGGTTAATATTTACCGTGGAACCAGCCGCGCCGATAAAATCTATTATTATCAGGCAAAAAGTTACTACGGAATGAAAGATTACATGATGGCAGGGCATTGGTTCCGGACCCTGATTCGGGAATTTCCGAAAAGCGAATTTGTGGAAGAAGCCCAGTTTATGAACGGCTATTGTTATTATCTAGATTCACCTAAAGCGCGTTTGGACCAGCAGATCAGCCAGAAAGCAATCGATGCCTTACAGTTATACATCAACCTATACCCCTTAAACAACCGGGTTGAGGAAGCAAACCGCTTAATCATCGAACTGCGCGACAAGCTGGTTTTTAAATCATATTTAACCGGGAAACTCTATTACGATCTTGAAAATTACAAGGCAGCGGTAATTGCCTTAACCAATTCGTTGAAAGATTTTCCGGATACCAAATACCGGGAAGAACTCAGTTTTATGCTCCTCCGCGCCAAGTATTACCTGGCCATCAGGAGTATTGAAGACCTGAAAGAACAACGTTTGAGCGAAGCGTTGGACGAATATTTTACCTTTGTTGACGAATACCCGGAGAGCAGTCACCGGAAAGATGCCGACAAATTTTATGAAACAACAGCCAAGTTGCTGCATTACAACGAAGATTATAATTAATTGATATATGGATTTTAAAAAGATCAAAGCAGAAGGTACCACCGTCCCCAGAGACCTGTCCGACATGGAAGAGCAAACCGGAAATATTTACGAAACGGTAATGATCCTGGCCAAACGTTCAAATCAGATTGCTTCGGAAATGAAGGAAGAACTGAGCCAAAAGCTACAGGAATTTGCTTCTTACTCGGATAATCTGGAAGAAGTGTTTGAAAACCGTGAGCAGA
The DNA here is from genome assembly GCF_049347105.1 of Gaoshiqia hydrogeniformans. Taxonomy (GTDB): domain Bacteria; phylum Bacteroidota; class Bacteroidia; order Bacteroidales; family Prolixibacteraceae; genus Gaoshiqia; species Gaoshiqia hydrogeniformans. The sequence goes on along the minus strand of NZ_CP186334.1, from coordinate 3,242,184 downwards.
TCGAAATTTCGAAATATTACGAACGGTTGCCAAAACCAACCCTGATCGCTTACGAGGAATTCAACAAAAAACAGATTTATCATCGTAATCCTGCCAAAGAAAACCGCAAAGGATTAGTATAATGGGCCTTTATGAGGCTTAACGGAAAACATATCATTTTGGGTGTGACCGGAAGTATAGCTGCCTACAAGGCAGCTTATCTTTTAAGGTTACTGGTGAAAGAGGGCGCCGAAGTTCAGGTGGTCATGACACCGGCTGCCAAAGAATTTATCACGCCTGTCACCATGAGCGCCTTGTCCAACCGGCCGGTTGCCTCCGAATTTTTCGCAGCCAACGACGGGACCTGGCATTCGCATGTGGATATGGGCCAATGGGCCGACCTGGTATTGATTGCCCCGGCCACTGCCGCTACACTGGGCAAAATGGCGACCGGCATCGCCGATAACCTACTGGTAACCACCTACCTGTCGGCCAAGTCGCAGGTGATGATTGCCCCCGCGATGGACCTGGACATGTTTCGTCACCCGGCTAATCTGAAAAACCTGGAAACGCTCCGTTCGTTCGGCAACATCATCCTTGAGCCCGGCGAAGGAGAACTGGCCAGCGGCCTGCACGGCAAAGGCCGGATGCAGGAACCGGAACAAATCGTTGAAGAAGTCGTCCGTTTCTTCAACTCAAAAAAAAAACTTCTGAATAAACATTTCCTGGTCACCGCCGGCCCAACCTACGAAAAAATAGACCCGGTGCGTTTTATCGGCAACTATTCGTCCGGAAAGATGGGTTTTGCCCTGGCCGAAGAACTGGCCAGCCAGGGAGCCAAAGTCAGCCTGATCAGCGGACCTGTGTCGGTCAAAACCCTTCATCCGAATATTTCGCGGGTAGATGTGGAGTCGGCCCTTGAGATGAAAGAAGCCTGCCTCCGGGTATTTCCCGGGGTTGACGGAGCCATTATGTGCGCCGCCGTTGCCGATTACCGCCCGAAACAACAGGCCGGTCAGAAAATAAAACGAACGGAGGCCGAAATGACAATCGAACTGGAAGCCACCGACGACATTGCCGCCACGCTCGGGAAACTGAAAACCCAAAAGCAACTGCTAATTGGCTTTGCCCTTGAAACACAGGATGAACAAGCCAACGCCACGAGTAAACTGACGAGAAAGAACCTCGACTTCATTGTTCTTAATTCGTTACAAGACCAGGGGGCTGGTTTTGGCGTGGATACCAATAAAATAACCATCCTGTCGAAAAACAATAAAGCTCAGGTTTTTGAGTTAAAAATGAAAGCGGAAGTCGCCCGCGATATCGTCTGCAAAATTGCAGAAGAACTGGAGAATCGTTAAGACTTCCGAATAATTCATTATTTTTACTTCACCGGCAGCACCATCCTATGAAGAAGTTAAGTTGCATATTAATTGTTGTTCTGAGCCTTGCATCAGGCCTGTTGGCGCAAGAACTTCGCTGCAATGTCAGCATCTCGGCCACAAAACTGCAGGGCGCCAACCGAAATATTTTTCGAACCATGCAGGCCGACCTGTACGAATTTATGAACAACCGGAAATGGACCGACCATGTATACACCATGGACGAACGAATTGAATGCAACATCTTCATTCAATTGGACGAACAAATCTCCTCCGACGAATTTAAAGGGAGCATGACCGTTCAGGTCAGAAGACCGGTCTTTAATTCTTCGTACGAATCCACTTTATTAAACATCAAGGACAAAGATTTTCAGGCCCGTTACGCCCAATACCAGACGATGGAGTTTAACGAAACATCGAACCGCGACAACCTGACAAACTTGATGGCATTTTACGCCTACATCATCCTGGGTATGGATTATGACTCCTTTTCGCCCGATGGCGGAACCGAATATTTCCAGAAAGCCCAGCAAATTGTCAACAATTCGCAAAACGCCCGCGAACCGGGCTGGAAAGCCTTCGAGAGCGAACGCAACCGGTACTGGCTGGTCGAAAACCTGCTGAACCGCTCGTATGCCCCTTTCCGCCAGTGTACCTACCGCTACCACCGCCTGGGGCTCGACCTGATGAGCGAACGTGTGGAAGAAGGTCGGATGGAAATGGCCGAGTCACTAAAATTAGTTCAACGGGTATTTCGCACCCGTCCTTCCCTGTATATCCTGCAAGTGTTTTTCGACGCGAAATCGGATGAAATGGTCAATGTTTTTTCAGGCTCCTACCCCGACGAGAAAAACCGCGTGTTATCTATTTTAAATGAGGTTGATCCGTCAAACGGGTCTAAATATGAAAAAATCAGGAAGGACAACACTTTTAATTTAGAAAATCAATAAACCGAATTCAACGTGCTGCAATCGTTAAATATCTCCAATTACGCGCTGATTGACGAGCTGAACATTACCTTCGAGCCGGGCTTTAACATTATTACCGGTGAAACCGGCGCCGGGAAATCCATCATCCTGGGCGCTCTTGGACTGATCCTCGGTCAACGGGCCGATTTATCGGTTTTACAGGATAAAGACCGCAAATGCACCGTTGAAGGTACATTCTGCATCAAAGATTACCAGCTCGAAGCTTTTTTCAAACAGGAAGAACTGGATTACGACCACCTGACCATTCTTCGCCGCGAAATCACGCCCTCGGGCAAATCACGGGCATTTATCAACGATACCCCGGTCAACTTAAAAGTATTGCAGGACCTGGCCCTCCAGCTAATCGACATTCACTCGCAGCATCAAAACCTGGAGCTTGGAAACCGCTCTTTCCAACTGAAACTGGTTGACCTGGTAGCCGCCAACGGGCCAATGCTGGCTGATTACAGCCGGCAGTACCAGGCGTTGCAAAAACAGGCAAACCTGCTGGCCAGCCTGAAGGAAAATGCAGAAAAAGCCAAAGCCGACATGGATTATTACGAGTTTCAGCTCAAACAGCTCGACGAAGCCCGTTTAAAGGAAAATGAACAGGAAGAACTGGAAGCGGAACAAGGCACCCTGGAACACGCCGAAGAAATTAAACTCACCTTTGGCCAACTCGCCGCAGAACTCGAAGGCGACGACGCCGGGATGTTGACCCGTTTAAAAGAACAGATCCATCAGGTTAGCAAACTGGCCAGCCTGCTGCCCGAGGCCAAACAAATGAAAGAACGGCTGGAATCGTGTTACATCGAACTGAAAGACCTGGCCGACGAAAGCGCCACGGTGTCCGAACGCACGGCCCACGACCCCGATCGCATCCAGCTGATTGCCGAACGCCTCGACCTGATTTATTCCCTTCAGCAAAAATTCAGGCTCGGAACCGTTGCCGAATTGCTTGAACTAAAGCAGGAACTGGATGAAAAGATCAGGCAAATTGCCTCATATGACGAAGAAATTGAGAACGCCTCGCAGGCATTCGGACTGCTTTTACAGCAGGTGAACGAACTGGCCCTGCAGCTCAGCGAACGGCGCCGTTCGGTAAACGGCCAGGTAACCGGAACGGTAACCGGCGTACTGCAAAAACTGGGCATGCCTCATGCCAGCTTCGGGCTTCAGTTTGAGGAGTTGGACGAAGCCGGGCCAAACGGACGGGACGAGGTACGTTTCCTCTTCTCGGCCAATAAAAGTTCGCTGCCGCAGGAAATCTCGAAAATTGCGTCGGGTGGCGAAATATCGCGCGTTATGCTCGCCCTGAAAACCCTCATCACCGACAGCAAATCGTTGCCCACCATCGTTTTTGACGAGATCGACACGGGCATATCAGGCGAAGTGGCCGTGAAAATGGGAACGATCCTGAAGGACATGGCCGCGACCATGCAAATCATCAACATTACCCACCTGCCGCAGATTGCCGGCAAAGGCCAGCATCATTTCAAGGTGTATAAATACGAAAAAGAGAACCGCACCTACACCTCCATCCGCCGCTTAACCGACGGTGAGCGCGTTGACGAATTGGCACAGATGCTTGGCGGCGAAAATGCCTCGGAAACCGCCCGTGAAACCGCCCGCGAGCTGCTGAATTAGCTCAGGACGGGCACTAAATCGAATCGAAGAAGGAAGTCATCAGTCGGAAATAGCCCTCGAAGCCGGCCAGCGACAGGCCTTCCAAACGATCGTCAATATCGTGGTACGCCTTGCTCCCGCCGAGTGTATAAATAAAAAATGCGGGCACGCCTTTCTGGTAAAACGGACAATGGTCGCTGTTGCACGACTCGCCGCGGATTTCAACGGCCGGGAGTAGTTTTTGCTCATCGTTGATGGAGCACAGCCGGTCGAATTCTTTTTGAAAAACCGTGCCGTTTACCACCTTAATCCCCTCGTCGCCGGTCCCCGCCTGGTCAAAGTTCACCAGGAACTTTATCTTCGCCAGGTCAATCAACGGATTTTCAACAAAAGCTTTTGCCCCCAGGATGCCCATTTCCTCGGCAGCAAGACAAATAAATACCATATTGTATTTTGGTTTGTTTACCGCATAGTGTTTGGCCATATTGAGCAGCATAGCCACCCCGCTGGCATTGTCGTTGGCCCCCGGAAAAAAGACCTTCTTGCCCATCATCCCCAGGTGGTCGTAATGCGCCAACGCCACAATACACGAATCGGCAGGCGAAGTTCCGCGAATAAAGCCCGCCACATTGGAGGTCTTATAATCATCGATCAGCCGCGCGTCGGCCACAATTTCAACCCGGCTTACCCGGCTTAAATCGAGTTCTTTTTTCACGGTGATTACCGGGATCAGACTTTGTGAAGTGGATGCCCTCCAGGTGAGTTTCTCGTCGCTTAATACCAAAATGCCCTTCATCACCTCGGGTGAACTCAGCTTTAACTGGCGTATATTTTCATCGATCTTTTTACTCAATTCAGGATCTTCATCCTTTTTATGGCGGCTGTCGATTAAAAGAAAGGCGCCCCGGGCTCCGGCAGCTACCGTCCTCATTTGGTCTTCGTTCACAATTTCGGCCCGCGTAGTTTTAACAACCGGATAACTTCCCTTCACCGAAGGGCTCGACGGGTCGAGCAGGAACTCCCGGGCAATTTGCAGTTCAACACCGTCTATTTTCACCGACACCCGGTTGGGCAGGGTGTTGGCCGACAGGCTGAACTCCTGAAAATACGAAGTCGCCGAAAGCGGCAACAAACCATGTTCGCGGTATTGTCCGGCGATGTACTGCGCGCTTAGCCGGTCGCCGTTTCCAACATAACCCCTTCCTTTAAATTGCGGAGACGACAGCTTTTCAATCACGTTTCTTGCATAATTGAGATCCTGGGTCTGAGCAAACAAACTTGCCAGGATGAAAAACAGAGCCATACTCAATTTGATCATATCTTTTCTTTTTCGGTTTTATCAGTCCTCGTTATTTGTGAGGTCTAAAAATAAGGATGTTCTTCGGTTTTCCGATATCACGAACAGGAATCAGGCAGGCAAATAACATTTTTTTCTTCGTCCGGCGCCGTCTTAATACGGGCTTTTTTTCGACTTCTCGTAATCCGGATTTCTAACCGCCTGTTTCAGTCGCGTACCGGCCCTGAAACTGATATCGGCCGATTTAATCAGGCGAAAGCCGTCGGTGCGCGGCTCGTCCGATGGTTTACTCTTCAGGTTGAGGCTGAACGTCCCCAACCTGTCTAATTCAACCGTGTGGTTGTCGAGCAATAATTCAGGAATCAGGTCGATCAGCTCCACCAGCGTGGCAACAATGTCGCCCCGGCTCAGCGACGATCGTTTTACAATTGTATCGGCCAGTTCATCGAGCGTCACTTTCTGCCGTTCGCAGGCCCTGGCGTAATATTTGTACTGCCCGCCGCCTTTTACTCCCGGCGTGGCCTGCTTAATCAATCGGTACTTAACAGTCATGGCATCATAATATTTAGGATAAAGAATACAATATTGTTGTAAATTTAACACCTATTATTCAATATTTTAATACGTATGAAAACAAATTTTTACAGCTGTTAAAATACAATTTAACACCTATTAAATCATCAATGAGACCTGTGCAAAGATTTCGGATTACCTTAAACAGAACCCATAAAATAACCAGTTGATTAAGAATAATTACGTAAAGTTTTGTAATTTAGGCTACGCAAAGAAGCTGGCCGACATACGCTTCTCCGAAGATAACATGAGATCGCAGTTCACAAAAAAAAACTAACTATCAAACCGTTAAACCATGAAACAGATTCTGAAATCACTGCCTGTTTTATTCCTCATTCTCATCGCATTCTCCTGTGAAAATGATCAGGATAAAACCTTTTCTTTTGACAAACTACAGGGATACATCCAAAAGGGACCGTTTAACAACGGGACATCGATCACCATTTTTGAATTAACCGGTGAACTGGCGCCGACCGGCAAAAGTTTTTCGTCGCAAATACTCGACAATAAAGGCACATTTGAAATTAATAATATCGAATTGGTTTCTCAGTATGTTGAGCTAAAAGCCGACGGATTTTATTTTAATGAAGTAAGAAACGATAATTCGGAAGCACAGCTCACCTTGTATGCGCTATCCGATTTGAATGTAAAAAGCAGTTTAAATGTCAACGTGTTATCACACCTGGAGAAAGCCCGCGTAAATTACCTGATCGCGAACGGGAGCGACTTTTCCGCCGCCAAGAAACAAGCCCAGGGCGAAATCCTGGCCATTTTCGGAATCGGCAAAGACGACATCGTGGAATCGGAGCTGTTAGACATTACGAAGCCCGGAGACGACAATGCAATCCTGCTGGCCATCTCCGTCATTTTGCAGGGCTATCTGCCGGTTTCAAATTTGTCTGAATTACTGGCCAACATCAGCACCGACATCCGGGAAGACGGGGTATTGAACAGCCAGTCGGCCGGAACCATCCTCTTAATGAATGCAAACGCCATTAAACCGGACGAAATCCGCCGGAACCTCGAAAACAGGTATCAGGCATTGGGATTGGACATTACAGTGCCTGATTTTGAAAAATACGTCAATCAATTTATCGCGAATACGGAGTTCGAATTCGAAGGATTATTCAATTACCCGGCAAACGGTAAACATGGGTTAAATCTATTGGATAAAACCCGTAGGGAATATCCGGCCGGAACGCATTCGATGAAAGCCATTCTTCGCGAAGGCGCCAGTTTGAAAGTGAAAATAAGCGGCCGGAACTGGTTCCTCCAAACCGGCCAGGTAAATACCGGCTGGGAGTACACCGACTGGAATGATTCGGACAGCTCGCGGGTTTTTACCTCAACCCGGACCGGAGAGCTTGATCTCGCGATCGCCTTGGAACACTACCAGGAAAGCTCCCGGTCTAACGCTTCGGTCATTGAGGTGTTTGAAAACGGCGCCAGTCAACCAAGCTGGGTGAAAGAAGTTGCAGCAACCAAAACCACGGTAACAGAAAAAAGGCTGCCTGAAAAGTAAACGCTTTCAACACCCGGTTGATTCGTCATAACTTTTCAGACAGCCACCGGAGTGCCGGTTGGTCTTACAAGCGGTTTTCCAAAATCAGTTTAATTTCGGCAGGGCCGATATCTCCCTTCTCCCCGATCCGGAAACCGCGCCTGGCAAAACGGGCCGAAATTTTCTCAATGGTTTCAACAGAAACTCCGTATTCCGGAAGCCGGGTTTGAATGCCTACCGATTCGAAAAACGCCACTGTTTTCTGAATGGTCCGGTCGATGCGTTCGTCGACGGTTCCGGCAATAATGCCCCAGACCCGTTCGCCGTACTGAAGTATTTTTGCTTCTTTTTCTTTCCGGCGGATATGCAGTATCCCCGGAAATACGATGGCCAGGGTTTGGGCATGGTCGATGCCGTGGTAGGCCGTCAACTCGTGACCGATCATATGCGTGGCCCAATCCTGCGGTACGCCAACGGCAATCAGTCCGTTGAGGGCCATCGTGGCGCTCCACATGAAGTTGGCTGCCGCTTCATAATCGTTCCGGTCGGCCAGTACTTTCGGGCCTTCTTCGATTAAGGTGATCAGGATGCTTTCTGAGAAGCGATCCTGGATCGGCGAATTTACCGGGAAGGTCAGGTATTGTTCCATCACGTGGATGAAGGCGTCGACCACGCCGTTGGCTACCTGTTTGGCAGGCAGCGAGAAGATCACCTCCGGATCGAGCGCCGAGAACTGCGGCATCACGGCAGCCGAGCCAAAACTCAGCTTCTCCTGTGTTTCGATTTTCGATACCACCGCGTTTCCATTCATCTCCGAGCCGGTAGCGGGTAAGGTAAGCACCGCGCCAATGGGCAGCGCTCTGGTTACCGGGCAGCTATCGCTTTTGGCCAGGATATCCCAGGGGTCGTCTCCTTCGAACAACACGGCTGCCGCGATAAATTTGGTTCCGTCCAGCACCGATCCGCCGCCTACCGACAGCAGATAATCTACTTTTTCTTCTTTGCAAACAGCCACGGCTTTCATCAGGGTTTCAAACTTCGGATTAGGCTCAATACCTCCGAATTCAACCATGTTAGAGCCTTTAGTCGCAGCCTTTACCTGATCGTAAACGCCGTTTTTAAAGATGCTCCCGCCGCCGTATGTCAGCATAATCTTCGCATTGGCAGGTAGTTCATGCCCAATTTGGGCAATTTGTCCTTTTCCGAACAAAATTTTTACAGGATTCCGGAATGTGAAATTGTACATATGGTCTTTTTATGGATTCGTCAACGCAGTGCTCGTACAAAATTACAAAATGAAAACCAACCGCTGTGTTAATAAATTTAAAGGTTTAATTTTGCCAGAAAGACAATGGACATGGAATTTCCCGACAAAGAGAGTTTACGCCGCCGGTTTGAAAACTATACCAACGATCAGTTGCTCGACATCCTGAAACATCCGAAAGATTACCAGGAAGCGGCCATTGAAGCAGCTACCGAACTGGCCCTGGAACGAGGCCTGATCAACAGCCGGTATGACCTGGCAGGGCCTGAATTTCGTCCGGCAGAAGCATCCGGAACAAAATTGTTCCCGGTTTTAAACACCCCCGAACAAAACCGGAAGCTAAGATCGAGCCTGATCCGGATTTTGGCCCTGGTCACCATCTTCCCTGTAATGTACGCTATCTTAAGTTTTGCCGGGGGAAACACTCAGAACGTTCTCCTGTCCGGAGCTTTCTCCCTGGTTTGGGGAAGCGCTGTTTACCTGACCAGTAGAACAAAAAATCCCGTTCTGACTTACGTCCTGTTTTTCCTGTTTTATGCCGGCGTTGTTTTGGCGCTTTATTCCGACAGTCGTTCCTTCCTTCAATCAAACACCACCGACCTGATCATCCGCCTGCTGGCTTTCCTGCTAATCAACTATGTCATCCTTTACCTCCGGGCTTTATTGCTCCGCCTTAACAACTAAACACCGAAAATTCGGCCTTCAGGCTGTTTACCTGCCAAAACCGGTCATTGGTCGAATATCGGCTTGAAATAAATTCCGGCAAGCGTAGCTTTGTTCTGTCTGCGAAAAGAAGTTTTAACCATGATGCGAAAAATTCGTTTGAGCTTAGTCCTGTTAACGGCTACCGTTTTTTTTACCGCCTGCTACACCGGCGCTAAAAACCGGGAAGAACAAACCGTTAAAATCATTGAGACCGGCGACTTCAATAAACTCAGGCTCGAAGGCAGCTTCAGGGTTGTCCTGGAGCAATCGGACAAAGCAGGCTTACGCATCAAAACGTACGATGAAACACTTGAAAACATCACCGTTTCGGAAGATGGCCATCCGGGAGAACTAAAAATAAGCCGCGAACGGTTCGACATGAACCGGGTTACGCTTTACGTCAGCTTTACCCGGCTCGAAGAAATCCGCTCAATCGGCGGTTTACGGCTGGAGACTAAAGGTTATCTCGATTTAGCCGATTTCCGGGTTCATGCCGAAGGCGGCGCCGTACTGAAAATGGAGCTAAAAGCCGATCAGCTCACCATTACCGGCGAAGGAGGCGTTTGCCTGAACCTGAAAGGTGTTGCGAAAACGATGGAAGTCCGGATCTCGGGCGCCGGTTTTGTCAACACCGGCGAACTACGCGCCGAATACGTAAACATGAAAGTGGAAGGGATGACCTTAGCTTCGGTCCACGCGACAGATTCCCTAACGGCATCGATCGAAGGAATGGGAAAAATTAAATACAAAGACGATCCCAAAGTCGATAAAAACATTGAAGGGCTCGGAAAGATTATAAAAGATTAATTGGTTCGTTTTAATTTAGTTTAGTTAGTTTATTCGTCAGAGAGGGGTTGATATTCATCCCCTCTCTTTCTGTTTTGAGAGCAAATTCAACCGGCAATCCGCTCATTTATTTTTAGGATTTTAAATCATTATTACTATTTTTGAAGATCAACCTTGAAATCTGATAAAATTTTATCGAACCGTTTAATAAAACTGAATTAAAAAGAACTATTATGAAGCGTATTTTATTAGTAATTGTATTCTTATCGGGAGCGTATTTAGGGTTCGCGCAGGATGCAGCAGAATTGATTAATAATGCCAACGAGGCATTAAAAGAGAAAGATTATGCAAAAGCCTTTGAGTTGTACGAGAATGCAATGAACAACCTGGGTGATGTGCAAGTTGATGATGCAATTAACTTTAATATCGGGTTTGCGGCTTTACAGGCTGACAAGTTTGATGCTGCCATTAAGTATTTCGACAAGGCCATTGCCGCCGGAGCCAATGTGGCCAGCGCAAACGAATACAAAGGAAATGCTTATGCCAAGCTTGACAAAACGGCAGAAGCTATTGCCTCATACAAAGCCGCTATTGAAGCAGGAGGCGAGGCAGGCAGCCTGAATTACAACTCGGGAATTGTTGCCTACAAAGGCGAACTGTTTGAGCAGGCCGCTGAACTTTTCGGACAGGCTTATGCCGCCGGCTACAATGGCGAGAATGCCATCTTTTACAAAGCAGCTTCGTTGAAAAAATTGGATAAAGACGAAGAATACAAACAAGCTTTGGAAGAAGGCGCAGCAAAGTTCCCGGGAAACAAAAAAATTACATCGGCCCTGGCTAATGTTTATGTATCGGAAGGAAATGCCCTCTACAAAGATGGCGTTGCCATTCTGAACGCCGCCAACGCGAAAGTCAATGCCGGAACCATCACCACGAATGATGATGAATACACGGCTGCCGTTCAGAAATCGAAAGTTGAATTTAAAGCCGCTTTGGGAGTACTGGAAAAAGCAAAAACATTGGATGCATCCAATGCCAACGCCAATAAACTGATTGAAGCCTGCAAAGCGGTGCTTTAACCCGTTGATTCCGTACCAACAAATAAGGGTGTCTTACAGAAAGACACCCTTATTTGTTTTTTAGGGGATTGACGATTATCCTGATCGTCGATATTATTTCACCTCAAAGTCGAACATTTTCCTGCCTTCCAGGAAACCTTCGAGGCGGTCGTCAATGGCAACGGGGCCAACACCTGCCGGTGTTCCGGTATAAATCAGGTCGCCGATCTTCAGAGTAAAGTATTTCGACACCTGGCTGATCAACTCGTCAATCGGGAAAAGCATGTAAGCCGAATCGCCGGTTTGAACCAGTTCTCCATTCTTTTTCAAACTAAATTTGATCGAGCTTAAATCGGGCAACTCTGTTTTTGCAATAAATTCGTTACTAATCATCGCCGAGCGATCAAAGGCTTTGGCTTTCTCCCAGGGCAGTCCTTTGTCTTTGAGCTGATCCTGTAAGTCGCGGGCAGTAAAATCAATCCCTAAGCCAATCTCGTCGTAATAACGGTTCGCAAAGCGGGGTTCGATATTTTTCCCCAGGCGGTTGATCCGCACAATCAGTTCACACTCGTAGTGCACATCCCGGCTGAAATCGGGAATATAAAACGGATCGTTATTCCGCAGCAAAGCCGAGTCGGGCTTCATGAAAATAACCGGTTCCGAAGGGATCTCATTTTGCAGTTCCCGTACATGCTCGCTGTAATTGCGTCCAATGCAAATAATCTTCATACAATCGAGTTATGAGTAGTGAGTGCTTTTGACTTTCTGCTCGCGATCCGCTACCCCGTACTTTTTTATTCCTTCATTCTCAGCTTAATGGCCGTGAGGACCTTTTTGGTGTAGAGCGGAAACTCGCTGGTTATCATCCAGCCAAAATAGCCGGGTTGTTCACGCAAAACCTGTTCTACGGGTATTCCTTTGTTCTTTCCAAAGTTAAACACTTCAACACCCTTGTCGTTGTATACAATACGGCCGACAAAGTCCACGTTTCGGTCATACGATGAAAACTCGCTCAGGGCCACAATGTCATTCTGAATTGGTTTACTGACCTTGCCGTTACTATCCTCAAATTCAGCCTCCCGGTAAAGATCAAGCTGGGCTTTCAGCACATCGTAAGTTGCTTTGGTGTCGGCCATGGCGCCGTGGGCGCCTTCCAGTTCCTGCTGGCAATAGAACTTGTAAGCGGCCGCCAGGGTCCGCTTTTCCATCTTATGAAAAATGGCCTGCACATCAATAAACTTCCGCTTTTTAAAATCGATGTCCACATCGACACGCAGAAACTCTTCGGCCAGTAACGGAATATCAAAACGGTTTGAGTTAAAGCCGGCCAGGTCACAGCCTTCCATAAACCGGGCCAACGATTTGGCCACCTCCTTAAAGGTAGGCGCATCTTTCACATCGTCATCGTAAATCCCGTGAATCTTGCTGGCAGATTCAGGAATCGGCATTTCCGGGTTAATTCGAAACTCACGGCTTTCTTCCGATCCGTCGATATGTATTTTCAGCAAGGCTATTTCAACAATGCGATCGGTGACCACATTAATACCCGTTGTTTCGAGGTCTAAAAAGATCAGCGGGTTTTTTAAATTCAGTTTCATTCGTTCTGTTAAGCATTGATCATCATAGGCATCAGCAACATCAGCACATCTTCTTCATCAAAACTCTTTTCAGCCGGCAACAATAAGCCGGCCCGGGTCGGGTCGGACAGTTCGACACGGACTTCGGACGATGACAGGTTTTGTAAAATTTCGAGCAGGAAGGTTGATTTGAATCCGATTTCGATTTCATCGCCCTCGTACTGACACTTCAGCCGTTCCACCGCGGAGATGGAGAAATCGACATCCTGGGCAGATACCACCAGCTGATTATCATCGATGTGAAATTTGATCAGGTTGCTTGCCTGATTGGCAAATACCGACACGCGTTTAATGGTATTGTAAAATTCAAGACGGTCAACCAATAATTTATTGGGATTATTGGACGGGATAACCGAGTTGTAACTGGGGTAATTCCCTTCCACCAAACGGCAAATCACTTTATAATTACTCAGGGTGAAGAAGGCATTTTTTTCGTCGAACTGCAACTTCACATCAAATTCTTCTTTACTCAGAAGGTTTTTCAGCAGGGCCGCCGGTTTTTTAGGCAGAATAAAGGATGAATCGACTTCGGCTTTGGCATCGCTACGCCGGTAACGAACCAGCTTATGGGCATCAGAGGCAACAAAGGTCAGGTCATTCTGTCCCAGCTCAACCAATACGCCATTCATCACCGGACGAAGTTCATCATCGGCCGTAGCAAACAAGGTGCGTGAAATACCGCTTTGCAGTACATCATGATTCATCTGGATGGTTGAAGCCGATTCCTCGCGCAAAACAGGTAATTGCGGAAAGTCATCGCCGTTTTGCCCGACGATGCTGAACTTCCCGTTCTCCGAATAAATATCAATGCCATAAGTATCTGCATCGATTTTAAATGTCAGCGGTTGCTCCGGAAACTCTTTCAGGGTGTCATTCAACAACTTTGCCGGAACTGCAATATCCCCCTGGCCTTCGGTGTTATCCAGCGTCAGGCTGGTAATCAGCGTTGACTCTAAATCAGAGGCGGTAACCGTTAGCCGGTTATCTTCCAACTGAAATAAATAATTATCCAGGATGGGTAATGTATTTTTCGAACTAATCACCTTACTGATTGCATTCAGATGACTGAGCAATTCGGTACTGGAAACAACAAATTTCATTGATATTCTCTTTTAGTATTCATGTATGTATTCTATCAATCCTGACTGACCGTTCAGACCGGTAATCAGAATAATACGAATATACAAACTTTGGTTTTGTTTAGCGGTGTTTTCTTTTGAGATTTTATACAAAGAAATCAACCGCGGTATTTTCTAATCCGGATGAAGTTAAAGATCAGTCCAAAAACAGCGATCAACACCAAGGGCAAAATCACATTCAGCAACTGCCAGAAAAGTTTTTCTTCGCGTACTTTTACTTTATCCAGCAAGCGGATCTTAAACACGCGCGAACGAAGCGACATGATCCCGGCATCGTCGCACAGGTAATTGACCGCATTCACCAGAAACTCTTTGTTCCCGAAGGTCTGTTGCGAATAATTGTCGTAGCCCAGCGGCCTGGTCTGTATTTTCCCCTCGCGCCGGGACACTTGATTGGCAATCAGGCTGCCGTCGGCCAGCACAATCATCTTTGCCGGTCTCGACTCGGCCAGGGCGCTGATGTCGGGATCAAATTCCTTTGTCATCCGGTTTTGAAAAACGGAAGGAAATACCCCTTCAAGCAAAATACCTACAGGCACCTGCTGCCGGTGAAACAGATCGCGTGCAGGCGGATTGTTGATGCTTTGCAAACTGATTTCTTCCGGAGTTCTCACAATACGGGCATAAATTGACGTATGGAGGATCACGGTCTTTTTCACACCGGCATTTTTTCCAACCGTATCGATGGAACTGACAAACTCCGATTTCAGCCGGTTCAGGTTCCGGCTGATCACATGCGATGAGGCCGGGGTTAGCAAGGGAGAATAGTACCAGGGAGCAGGTGTAAACTTAGGTGGACTACCCGCCGGTGAAGTATCCACGGGAATCATCAGGCATTCCACATCCTGCACCAGGTCGGGATTGACCCGTATCCCGTATTTAAATAGCTGATCCATCAGCTTCAGGTCGCGGGGGAAAGCCAACGTTGTTTCTCCGCGGCTCAGGCTGTCGAGGCTGACCTGCACCGGATCAAAAAGCCACAGGATTCGCCCTCCCCGCATCAGGTACTGGTCGATATAAAATTTGGCCGTCTCCGAAAACGGTTCCGAAGGACCGGCAATAATCAGCGCCCGGGGAATGGTGTCGCCCACAATCAGCTCATGGGCAAACCGGTTGGTAATCTTATAGCTCTCCGCCAGGGTACGTCGAATATCGTAGGTTTCCGCTTCATTCAACTCTCCCTGCCCTGTAAGAAAAGCCACCTCCTGCCGCTTTTGCCCCATTAACAACTGAAGGGCCCGTATCAATTCAAACTCGAGTGTCTCTACCGAATTATTCAGGTTTTCTTCGGCCGGAAGGGCTGGATTATTTTTAAGCAGGTTAACGCCAATTTCTACGTTTTTATACCGGATGGTCGCCCCGGGGAAGATCAGGCGGGTAACCGTCCCTTCGTCGCGGTTCAGGCGCAAATCGGTGGGTTGCAATCCCGATTCAACCAGGTATTCAAACAGTTTATTCCGGTCGTCGGCATTGGTGATTTCGTACGGATCATGGATTTCGCAACGCACCCGATAAGTCGACCAGGCATTGATATCCTGCACCTTTTCGTTGATAGCTTGTTGTAATTTCCGGAAGCCAGGAGGCAATTCTCCTGCCAAAAACAGATCAACCTTCACCGGCGCCTCCAGTTTTTGGATCAGTTCTTTCGAAACAGGCGACAAACTATACCGCTTCTCGGTGGTCAGGTCTACCCTGAAAAAAACACGGGACGACAGAACCGATACAAGCAAAACAGCCACCAGCAGGATCAGAAATTTCCGTAATTGTACATTTCGTTTTTTCTGTTTTTGCTGAAGGAAAAGGCTGGTGAGCATCAAAAAGATAAAGGTAAGTGTAATAAAATAAACCACATCGCGCGAATCGACCACTCCCCTGCTCACTGATAAATAATGCTCGTTCATACCAATTCCTGTGAAAAATGAACTGAACGGCGCCGGAATATTCATGGATGCAATAAAATCGAAGCCGGTATAAAAGAAAAACGACAGAAACAAGGCCGCGATAAAAGCAAAGATCTGGTTTTCGGTGAGCGCCGATGCCAACATGCCCATACCAACATATAAGGCCGCCAAGAAGAACAGGCCGATAAACGACCCCCAGGCAGCGCCACTGTCCCAGTTTCCTGCCGGGTTTCCCAATGAATAAACAGAATAAAAATAGATGAGCGTGGGAAGCAGGCAAACAACCACCAGAAATAAACCTGCCAGGTACTTGGCCCACACCAGTTGAAACAACGATAACGGACGGGTAATCAACACTTCGAGTGTTCCAAGACGTTTTTCTTCGGCAAACAAACGCATGGTCAGCGCCGGTACAAGAAAAAGAAAAATCCAGGGGGCCAGTGAAAAATAACTGTCGAGGGTGGCGTAGCCGTTTTCAAGCAAGTTAAATTCTCCCGGGAAAACCCAGAGGAACAAACCATTGGCAACAAGAAAAACAAAAGCAACCAGGTAACCGGTCAGTGATCCGAAAAAGCTGGTAATCTCTTTACGAAATAAGCTATACATGCCTCAGTTTATTTATATGACCCAACGAAGATAGAAAAAGATTATTTTGATCGCCGGAGCCTTTCGATGATCAGGGCGGCCGCCCTGGCCGATGCCCCCGACCCTCCCAATAACTGACGAAGCTCGTCATAATCCCGCATCATCCGATCGCGGTATACCGGATTACAGATGATCCGCTCCAGTTCATCCCGGATGTTTTCTGCCGAACAATGATGTTGCAACAACTCCTTCACGGCATCGCGCTGCAAGATCAGGTTCACCAGCGACACCCATTTTATTTTCAACACCTTCTGCCCGATTTTGAAAAAAACAGCGCCGCCGGCCATCCGGTAGCAAACCACCTGGGGGCAAGCAATCACCCCTGCCTCCAGCGATACCGTACCGGAAGCCAATACAGCCGCATCGGCCTGTTGGAGGGTATCGTAGGTTTTATCATGCAGCAGGATGGCCTCGTAACCGTTCATCAGTCGGGCATAAACCCAGTCGTCGATGTTTGGCGCTGCCGTTACGATCAGCTGATGTGTTTTAAAGCCCGATGCCGCTTCGAGCATACGGGGCAAAAGAGACCGAATTTCCTGCAGGCGGCTTCCGGGAAGCAGGGCAATCACGGGTTTATCCGAAAGCTTATTCTCCGTGCAGAATTCCGCAAAGGTTTTCCCGGTAAGTTTTGAAGCGATGGCATCGGGCACCGGGTTACCTACATAATTTACCGGGTAATTAAAGCGGCGGTAAAAATCGGTTTCAAACGGAAGAATGGTAAACATCTCATCCACGAACGCCTTGATCTTTTTAATGCGCCGTTCTTTCCATGCCCATATTTTCGGCGAGATATAATAATATACCCGGATGTTGTGTTTTTGAGCAAACTCAGCCATCCGAAGGTTAAAACCCGGATAATCAACCAGCACCAGCACGTCGGGCTTAAAGTCAAGCAAATCGCGCTCACAAAGCTCAAAGTTTTTTTTGATGGCACGCAGGTTTAACAACACCGGAATAAAGCCCATGAAAGCCATTTCGCGATAATGTTTGACCAGTTGCATCCCGGCCTGTTCCATCAGCTCCCCCCCAAATCCGCGGATCCGGGCCCCTGGGTCCTGCTTCATCAGCTCGCGGATCAGGTTGGAGGCATGCAAATCGCCGGATGCTTCACCTGCTATAAAATAATATTTCATACCGCTTTGTTGCTAAAATGCCTTCGTTATTAAAACCGCAAAAGCGTAAACAAAAGTGGCCATTAAAACCCCGCGTGCCGCCATATCCCATTTTCTTCTGAAAAAATAAAGAAACACCAGCAAATTTGGCGTCACACACAGCGACAGCATTTTGATAAGCATATCCAGTTTCCATAAACCGGAAAGATACTCGGTAAATGAAACTTCGTTCCCGTTTACCAAAAACATCAGCATAAAAATGACCAGCGGTAACACCATGCCGGGAATAAAGCCAAAACGAATCTTGTTTATGTTATATTTGATTTTCCTTTCCATTCAGAACCTCCAGTTTTTCATTTGTTGTGATGTCTCGTGACAGGTCATATCGACATTTACGGGAACAATCGACACAAACTGGTTTTCCAGCGCGTGCATGTCGGTTCCCGGCTGATCGGGCTCAAAGTTTTTAAAATAACCGCTCAGCCAATAATAGTTTCGTTGGTGGGGATCAGTTCGTTTTTCCAGCTCTTCGACCCATTTTCCGGCGGTTTGGCGGCAAATTTCAACTCCTTTGACTTCTCCCTTTGGAATATTGACATTCAAACAGGTAAAATGAGGCAAACCATTTTCGGCAACCGATTGAAAAATGCGGGCTACCCACATTTTGGCGCGCGTAAAATCGGCATCCGCATCAAAATCGCACAGGGAAAAACCGATGGAAGCCACGCCGTGCAAACAACCTTCGATGGCGGCGCCCATCGTTCCCGAATACAACACACTGATCGCCGAATTTGTACCGTGATTGATACCCGAAACCACAAAATCAGGATGACGGTCCAACAAATGGTTAAAGCCCATTTTCACACAATCAACCGGGGTGCCGTTGCATTTGAACAGGGTATAGCCTTCTTCCTCCTCCATTTTGGTGGCCCGAAGCGGCCTGTCAACCGTGATTGCGCTCGACATTCCCGACATAGAGACCTCGGGTGCGATCACGACAACATCGCCAAAAAGCCGCATCACATCGGTTAGTTCTTTCAATCCTTTTGCATGAATTCCATCGTCGTTGGTAATCAGAATAAGCGGGCGGTCTTCCATTTTTTATTTGTTTGAATCGAATGACAAATATAATCCAATCGGGCAGAACATCATTTTCTTTCAGCCAGAATTCGAGGGTCAAATTTCCAAAAACAAACACATTCATGCGCCTGTTTTACCGGATAGGGCAACCTGGAGCGCCTGTTTTCGTATCGTATAACATAAATCAAAAACAAGCAGCGATTGTTATTAAATAAAAATCTAAAAACACCTGCCATGAAAAAGCAAAAAGATGCCATCGTCTGGGCTGAAATTCCGGTATTAAATTTTGATCGGGCGAAAGAGTTTTATTCAAAATTGCTGAATTATGAGATGCAGGATCAATCTTACGGAAAATTCCGCATGGGTTTTTTACCGGTCGATCCGAACCTGAAAGGCGTTGGAGGCGCTATTGTTCAGGGCGAAGGATATACACCCAGCAGTTTAGGTTCAAAAGTATACCTGAACGCCGGCGACGACTTAAAAGATGTGCTGGCTCGCGTTGATATCGCCGGGGGACGGGTTATTCAGGCTAAAACCCTGATCACAGGAGAAATCGGCTATTATGCCGTTTTTGAAGATACGGAGGGCAACCATGTCTGTCTGTATTCAAGAAAATAGAAAGAAACAGAGCCGGGCAACCCGGCTTCTTTCTTTTTAACGGCAGAATAACTAAATTGTGCACCGTCAAAAAAACACTAAACTCAAATACATGAAACCAACTTCTTCCCGCCGGTCGTTTTTGAGAACCGGAACGCTTGCTGCAGCCGCAGGCAGCATTGCCTTATCTCATTTAAACAGTTGCGCTTCGCCACAAGCATCCAATCAGAAACCCGGACAAACGCCCAACACCCGGTTTGCCGTTAACATCGAAATCTGGTGGAAAGACCTGCCGGTTACCGGGCGGATCGAAAAAGCGGCAGAACTGGGATACAGCGGTATCGAATTCTGGGGCTATGAGGATAAAGACCTGGATGCGATGGCCGAAAAATGCCAGGAACTTGGAATAACCGTCTGCCAGTTTACCGCCTGGGGGTTTAAACCAGGGATGAATAACCCGGTGAATCACGATCTGTTTGAAGAAAAAATAAAAGAAGCCATCCAGGTCGCTAAAAAACTGAACTGCAATATGGCAACCGTCGTTGGCGGCGACGATCAGGAAGGGATGACACAGGAGGAAATGCACACGCACATTACCACGGCGCTGAAACGCGTAAAACCGCTGGTGGAGGAAGCCGGGCTGATGCTCATCCTCGAACCCATGAATATCCGGGTCGACCATAAAGGACATTCGTTATACGGCAGCGCTCCGGCGGTGAAAATTTGCCGCGAAGTAGATTCGCCCATGGTGAAAATCAACTGGGACCTGTATCACATGCACATTACCGAAGGCGACCTTTGCGGGCACCTCAACGAAGGTTTTGACCAGGTGGGATACATCCAGGTGGCCGATCATCCGGGACGAAAAGAGCCGGGCACGGGTGAAATTCATTACCCGCGCGTATTGCAGGAGCTTAAAAAACTGGGCTATACCGGCTTTGTCGGGCTGGAATGCTGGCCCCTGGAAGACGAACTGACAGCCGCTCAACGGATAGCGCTGTCCGACCAGTGGTAGGATAAGCTTAACAGACGAACTTTGTCCGGGTATCGGGGATCCGCTGGTAGCCGGACAAACTTTTTTATTTGCTCAGCTAAGCAAAAGAGCGATGGTCACACCAACAAAGGTACCGATCACATAACCAAGAATACCAACCAAAATACCGGGTGTAATCAGCTTTTTCTGCCCCAGCGAGGCAGCCATGGGAGCAGCTACCGACGGCCCCATGATGTTGGCAGCCGAGGAAACGATCACTTCATAAACATCCAGGCGAAACAACTTTGCCGTAACCAGCAACACCAGGAAATGAATCAGCAGTACCAGCAGGTAGAATCCAAGAACCCAGGGTCCGACATGAAGAATATCCTGCAGGTTGGTCGCCGCGCCAATCGTTGCCAGAAAAATATACATCATCCACAAGCCAACCGCAAAGGCCGTATCTTCGAGAAATTTTAAACGCTTCGGGAACAAATTGGCCACCAAAACCGACAAAACCGTGATCACCAGGATGCTCATATTCATTTTTACGGCAAACAAATGCTGCAACAGCCCGTTGGCAAATATTCCCGCTCCGGCAATTACCGCGGCCAGAAAAACCGATAAAGCAATCCGCTCCATCGTAACCGGCGTACAAACAGACTCCGGTTTCGTCGCCATTTCCTGATTTTCCGGTTTTGTACGGGCAAAAAAGCGCTGTAAAAAAGGAATTGACGGAACCGCGATCAGCAACAAGACAAACAGATTGGCAGCAAAATTATCAACGGCAATAGTCGCCGTAAAAAGAGGATGCGTGCTGAAATTCAGGATCTCGCCGGTTGCAACAAAGTTCATACTTCCACCAATCAGCGTGGACGCAATTACGCCGGCCGCGCTGCCCGAATCGGCGCCAAGATCAATCAGGGCATAGGCCAGCAAACAGCCTAAAACAACGCCGGCAGCTCCGATAAGATAAGCCACCAGCAACTTCCCCCCTTCACGGATAATCCGTCCCAGGTTCGATCCCAGCAACAACATGGGAACTGACAGCGGAATAAACCAGTCGAAAACCAGCTCGTAAACCGGAACACGGGCGTCGGCCCCTGATGCCACCGGCACAAATCCGGACATCGACAATCCCGACATGAGAAGCATGGTCACAACAATACCGGAAACTTTGCCCAACCATTTTTTGTGTTCCGACCAGATTCCCAGGGCTGAGGCCCCCAGCAAAACGGCAAAAAGGGCCAGATGATTTTCGGATGATATCAATGATGTCATATACAAGATAATTTTCAGATCCGCAGATCCGGCTATTTCCCGGGAAATTTAACTGAATACGCCCGTTTTTGCAAAAACGCCGGTCATTTTTTCAACCAAACGAGATAATTGATATGGAATTGGAGAGATTGAGGGAATTGAGGCATGAAAGCCGTCCTTCCTGACAATTTTCATATGGCAATTTCAGATCAAACATGACATGTTTTTAATAATTCATTTCCTTTTATGAAATACTTTTGTAATTTTTTTAATTAGTTTAGTTTTTTTATGTATTTTTATATATTATTGTACAACTTAATTAAACAAACAAGCAGATGTTGTCGCTCAAAAAGGAAAATATGGACAAAATGGCCATTAGTGAGCTGAAACGTTACCGGCTTCGCATGCAAATTATGAGTCTGCTCTATAAAAAAACCATGCAATCGGCATCTGCTTTAAGCAAAAAAACGCATGTCAGCCTGCCTACAGTCCGTTCGATCCTTGACGATCTGATGATTGAGAACATCGTTCGCGAATCGGGCACCGGTGATTCGATTGGCGGAAGAAAACCAACCATTTACAGCTTATCAGAAGATGCTTACTATATACTTGCCGTTGAACTTGGCCATTATAAAGCCAAGGCCGTTCTTTACAACAGTCTGAACAAAGAAGTCGGCCAGATATTCGAGTTCAAAACAAACATTGATGATCCTCAGCTTGAGGAACGAATAGAAGAGGCTCTTTTAAAGTTGTTGGCTGAATCGCAGCTCAGCAAAGAAAAGATCACTGCTATTGGCGTTTCCATGCCCGGGTTAATTGATTCGGAAAAAGGGATGAACCAAACCATAAAAGACCAGCAGGCCCGAAATATTAGGGAACGGCTGACCCGATACTTTAACATCAGGACCTATATTGAAAACGATGCGCGTATGCAGGCCCTCGGTGAATTTGTATTCGGGAAGGCAAAAAATACCAGCAACACAGCCGTGTTAAACTGGAATTGGGGTTTGGGTCTGGGCATCATTTTAAACGGGGAAATTTACCGCGGGTCGAACGGTTGCGCCGGCGAACTCAGTCACATCCGGGTGATCGAAAACGGGGCCTTGTGTGAATGCGGCAAACGGGGATGCCTGCAAACCATTGCTTCGGCTCAAAGCCTGCTCGATTTAGCCAGGGAAGAAGTATCAAAAGGAACGGTGTCGCGGCTAACAAGCACATTCGCTCAAAATCCGCAGGATATGTTGCCGATCGACATTGTAAACAGCGCCAAAAAAGGCGACGAACTATCCATCTCCCTGCTCGGTAAGATCAGCACGAAACTGGCCTGGGGACTATCCATTCTCATTCAGCTGTACAACCCCGAATTAATTGTATTAAACGGCCCGCTGACCAAGGCCAATCAATATATCTTAATCCCAATCCGCCAGGCATTGAATCAATACTGCCTGGAAAATATTTCGGAAAAAGTACGGATTGAAATCTCCGAAATGGGCGAAAGTTCCGGCCTTAAGGGCGTAGCAGTCATGGTTTTTCAAAAAATATTCCGAGACAAATCTGCCGATGTGTAACCGGCAGTATTTATAAATAAAGTTTATCATTCATTCTGTTTCACTACTTTTTAAAATTATGCTTATGAATCGAAAATTAAACTTGTCTAGAAGGTGGCTGACAACTCTTGTCGCACTTTTTATGGGAGTTGGCATCCTGATGGCCCAGGAGGTCAATCTTTCAGGGACCGTAACCAGCTCTGAAGACGGTAGTCCGTTACCTGGAGTATCCGTCATTCAGAAAGGAACAACCAAAGGGACCATCACCGATGTTGATGGAAAGTACACCATTTCTGTACCGAAAGGATCTGTTGTTGTGTTCTCTTTTATCGGCATGCAGAAAGACGAAGTCATTGCTGAAAACACAACAACGCTTAATGTTATTTTAATGCCGGAAACTACCGGGTTAAATGAAGTTGTGGTAACCGCCCTGGGTATCAAACGAGAAAAGAAAGCACTTGGATATTCAGTGAGTTCGATAAAATCGGATGAACTGGTGAAAAGTGGTATCCCCGTAAACCCGCTTACTTCTCTTTACGGGAAAGCTGCCGGAGTTAGAATTTCGGGAACAGCGAATGGCCCCACCGGAGGCATGGTTATCAACATACGAAATTCAGTATCCCTCAATGAATCATCGTCAACAAGGCCGCTTTTTGTCGTCGATGGTATCCCAATCTTTGATGAAAACACGGGAATGAACAGAAACGACCGGGACGGACGAGACAAAGGTACCGGGATTAACGATATCAATGCCGAGGATATTGAGTCAATTGAAATTCTGAAGGGAGCAAAAGCGTCGGTTCTTTATGGTTATGCCGGTGCAAATGGGGTTGTTCTGATTACAACTAAATCAGGGACAAAGAAAAAAGGCCTCGGCGTAGAAATAAACTCAAGCTATACCTGGGACCGCGTTGCCTATTTCCCAAAACTTCAAAACGAATTTGGTTCCGGTTCAAGTGTCGGTGCAGCTTTGCCTGATCCTAACCTTACAGATGCCGATGGCTTTAAATACAAAGACATTAGTGGCACACTCACTCCGGTTTATTATGGAAACGGAGCCGCAGGTTTTGGCCCTAAGATGGATGGTCGTAACATTCTTTGGTGGGATGGGCAAATGAGACCTTATTCGCCACAACCGGATAACTTCAAAGACATATTCCGGGAAGGGCATTTACGCACAAATGGATTCTCGCTGTCGAATGCAGGCGACTTAGGAAATGTCAGATTCGGATATACCAATAAGAAATTTACCAGTACTGTTATTGGGGCATACCAGGATAATCACATCTTCAGTTTTAACGGAAAACTAAACGTATCAGATAAGATCACCGTTGATTATATCAGTAACTATTATTATACATTTAATCATAATGCACCCTTCCGCATGCAGGATGGTTTAGTTACCTATGGTATCAACCGTGACATGAAACCCGAATTATGGAAAAACCATATTCTCGACGAAACAGGTGTATACTGGTATTTCAGAACTAAAGAAAGATCGGAGGCTGCGGGCGGACTTGTCGGTAAACTTGGAAGTGAATACTTCTGGAATCAAACCCAAAATGATTTTGATGAAACGCGGCATCACTTGCTGCAATCAGTCAATCTGAATATTGATTTTACCGATTGGTTATCACTTACATTCAGATCAGGCTTCGATATGACTCGTAAACTAAATGAAGTGAAGAAGAAAGTAATCAAGCCTCTTGGTGAAGATTCGTCGCAAGGATACTATTCTGTTGAAGAAAGAAACATTTTGAACTTCTATAACAACGTATATTTAAACTTCGATGCAAAAATCAACGATGATTTTGATGTTAATGGATTGGTCGGATTTGTTTATGAAAACTTTTCAGACCGGTATGTAAAATCGTTAACAACCAATTTCCTTGTTGAAAACTGGTTCTCATTAGGAAACAGCAGCAAAGATGTGAAGTCGGAAGGTTCGGGAAGCCGCAAATCAAGCGTATTATATGGCTTACTGGCTTCGGCCCAGCTCTCATTCCGGGACCAACTCTACGTTGAAGTACAGGGACGAAATGACTGGTCATCAATATTGCCTCCTAAAAACAACAGTTATTTCTATCCCGGAGCAAGTTTATCATGGATTGCCAGTGAAACATTGACTTTGCCGGAAGTCATTAAATATGCAAAATTCCGTGCATCATTTGCCGATGTTGGCCGCCCCGGTCCAATTTATTTCGGGAACCTCGCTTTTAATGTAAACAGCTATGGCGGAATTGCATATGCTACTTCATCAAGCAGCTTACCACCTGCCGATTTTGAAACCGGTATTGCTCAAGGGAAATTACCTCCTGAGAACTTAAAACCAGAACGAAAACGAGAATTTGAGGTTGGTTTTGAAATAAATTTGTTCGAACAAAACAGACTTGGGTTTGATTTTGCCTGGTTCAAATCCAATACCTACGACCAGATTATCGCTCTTGATGTTCCCCGGTCATCCGGTGTTAACAGTATCATTACAAATGCCGGTGATGTCCAGAATACCGGTCTCGAATTACAAATCACGGGAAAACCACTCATAACAAAAAACTTTCAATGGAACACAACCCTGAACCTGGCAAAATACAATACAAAAATTGTTGAATTGTCAAAAGGTGTTGAAGTCCTTCCATTGTGGGGTGTTACCGGAGCAAAAATGGAAGCCAGAGTTGGAAAACAATACGGCGAAATTTACATTAACCCGTGGAAAAGAGACAATGCAGGAAATTTAGTTGTTGCTTCAAATGGCGTTTATGAATTCAATAAAGAAGAACAGATTAAAGTTGGTAAACAAATCCCGGACATTACCGGAGGTTTCAATACAAACTTTGCATACAAAGGCTTATATCTTGATTTCGACTTCGACTTCCAATTTGGAGGAACCTTGATCTCACAAACCAATATGTACTTAAAAGGGAACGGAACCGGGGATGAATCGTTAAAATACAGGGACGAGGCTCGCGGAGGTTTGCCATACTATGTAAATACCAGCAACCAAAAAGTACAGTTGGCTTCGCATACGGCTGCTGTGCCTGCTGATTCGAAGTATAACTTTATTCTGCACGATGGCGTTGTCCTGCCGGGGATCAAATCAGATGGTTCTCAGAATGATATCTTAATTGCCGCCCAGGAATATTACGAAAGAACCTATTGGCAAGGATATATGGATATTACGGAAGATGCCATATACAAAAGTGATTTCGTTGCTTTACGAAGGATAACCTTTGGATACGAATTGCCGAAACAAATGGTCGACAAAACCTTTTTCAGCAAAATCCGTGTTTCGTTATTCGGAAACAATATTGCCTACCTCTATAAAGATGTACCTAATGTTACCCCTGAATCGTATGCCGGAACAAATGAGTTTACCGAATATTCAGGGATGCCTGGTGTAAGAAGCATTGGTTGTGAAATTAAATTGGGATTATAAAACTTACGACTATGAAGATAAAATATAACAACATATTGAAAATAAAAACAATCTCAGTACTCGCTATTGGGGTGTTTTTAACTCTTTCTTCCTGCCAGGATAAGCTGGAAGAAGAATTCTACAATCCGGAACAACAAACACAGCCCAGTTTTGAGATGTTGTTTACCGGTGCACTGCAACCTACTGAATTGTTTCGCCCGGAATATGGTCCTGGCTACCATCAAAGCCGTGCATTTAACCGCTTGTTTGGGTTAGGGACATTCCCGTATGCCGCATATAATAATGTCCCGGATAATAGTGTCACTGCCTGGACGGGTTGGTCGGGAGTTACCCTTCGCGAAACACAATTCAATAAAACGTATGTTGATTTCAACAAAAACATCCCTGTTATTAACTTAATGTTGAATAGCTTACCCGAAGAAGAAAAAGCAAACTACGAAATCTATGTTCATTGTATCAATATCGTTAAAGCTTATATGTTCCAACGATTAACCGACATCTATGACGACGTTCCTTTTTCTGAAGCCAACGGTGCTTACCAAAATAAATTCTGGGCAAAATATGACTCTCAGGAATTCATCTATACATCGTTATTGAACGAGCTGAAGGAGATTGAAACAGCATTGGCCGGAGCTACGTTAAACAATTCACTTGCCCACGAAAAATTTAAGATACATGATATTTTAAATAACGGAGATCTGCTAAAATGGCGAAAATTTGCAAACTCGATGAGGTTAAGAATGGGAATGCGCTTGTCGAATGTTGATCCAACAAAAGCTAAGGAAATAATTGGTGACATTATTGGCAATAACCTTCCCGTTGTTTCAGAAACAGAAGATTTGATTGGAATGGCAGAAAAAGATTATGCACATGTTATGGAATGGTATTGGCCACGAGCTATGATGGAGATGTGGTACAATTTCCATGCTCCACGTTTCATTCTTCGTGATATTTTCGGATACGAAGGCCCTGGAACTCCTGAAAACCAGATCGATCCGCGTCTATATGTAGTTTTTCAGCCCAATAAATTTGGTGACTATGTTGGTTGTGATGCCTGGGGCAGCAACCAGTTCCCCAATATTCAAGCCGACATGGAGGCATTGGGATACAGTGAGAGCCAAATTAATACAGCCAAAGACTGGAACTATGATGACCATCTGGAACCGTATTTCTCATTCTACAACAAAATTACCTACTATAATTTCGACATGAAATATCCTGCCTTCTCGCCATCTGAAACCCACTTGTTATTGGCAGAAGCAGCTATCCGATATCCGGAGATAGCAGGTGGAATCGATCCGGCTGAAGAATACAGAAAAGCGATTTCTTTGTCAATCGATTGGTATTATGAAGTAAACAGGACAAATAAATTCGGTGTATCTTCAACGCCTCCCATCCCGGCAAACATCATGGATGGGTCGCAGTATCCAAAACCAGGTAATTCAGTAATTGGAGCTTTTCTTGATCATAAAACAGCTGCGTTTAGCAATCTTAGCAGCCATGATAAAATCAAGGATATCTTCTATCAGAAAATGGCACACTTAAATATTCTTAATTACTGGGAGGTTTGGAGTGAGACCCGCCGTCTGCAGAAAGATTATGGTATTTTAGCACCGGTTTCACCGAAATGGATTTGGATGGAACGGTTTTATTACCCGTCAAGTGAAGAAACAACAAATCCTGAAAATTTCGCGGCTGTAGCTTCAAAGAACGACCACGACACCCCTGTCTGGTGGACCGGTCGAACAAAAAATTAAAATCACATTTATAGGATGCTGATTCAAATTAATTCTCAAAAGAGGCTGTCCCAATCGACAGCCTCTTTTCTTAAAAATCAAATATGTGCTCCCAAAACCCGGTTCTTCCTATTTTGACAGGTATTCAAAAAATAATGACGAAATTTATTCCCTGCCAATATGAACCGGCAACCGCTATACGAAAACAACCGGAATGTCCGGGCAACGACGGATGAAACAAAGCTGAATATTAAAAACAGAGCCCTGTTATGACAAATAAATTTAAGTTGATCATCTTACCCGTTTTCATCCTCAGTTTCGGATGCAACCGCCTGGCCAATCATAGCCGGGAAGAGGCGCTTCCGCGTATTGCCATCGCCGGACTGGGAATCGAATCAAGCACGTTTTCACCTGCGCGTACCGGGGAAGACGCCTTTTTTACCTGGCAGGGTGATGAAATTTATTCGTATTACCCATTCTTTTCGGATTCAACGCTAACCCGGCGGGCCCAATGGACGCCAATCCGACTGAGCCGTTCATTGCCCGGAGGCGCCGTTACCCGGGAAGCTTACGAGTCGCTGGTAGGCCAGACGCTCGACTTGCTTGAAAAAAACAAACCCTACGATGGCTTATTCTTAGATATTCACGGGGCCATGAGCGTGGTTGGGCTGGATGATCCGGAAGGAGACCTGATCATCAGGATCAGGCAGGTGATCGGGAAGGAAACGATCATTTCCACATCAATGGACCTGCATGGAAACGTTTCGTGGCGACTGGCCGAAAATACCGATCTGATTACCTGTTACCGGATGGCGCCCCACGAAGACGCGATGGAATCGCGGCAACGGGCTTTGGAAAACCTGCTCGACCGGATTGAAAGCGGGAAAGGAAAGCCGGCTTACAAAGCATGGATTCCCGTTCCAATCCTACTACCGGGTGAAAAAACAAGCACCCGGATCGAGCCGGCCAAAAGCTTATACCAGGCCGTGGCGCCTGCAGCCGCACAAGAAGGAATCATTGATGCAGCCATCTGGGTTGGTTACGCCTGGGCCGACGAACCACGCAACCATGCCGTGGTGATGGTTACCGGAGATGATCAGGAGAAAGTAACCGGCACGGCCGAACAGCTTGCCCGGCATTTTTGGGAAGTCAGAGACGAATTTTCATTTGTTGCCCCTGCCGGAAGCCTGCACGAGTGTCTGGAGAAAGCGCTTGCCAGCGACAAACATCCTTTCTTTATAAGCGATTCGGGCGACAACCCGACTGCCGGTGGCGCAGGCGATGTCAGCTGGACCTTAATGCAACTACTGGCACGCCCCGAATTTAAATCAGGAAACGGTCCCTCGCTTATTTATGCCTCCATCCCCGGACCCGACCTGATCGGGAAAGCCATAGCTGCCGGCGCAGGTAAACGCGTTGAAGGGTACGTCGGTGCCATAGTAGACGCCCGTTATGCGCCTCCTCTGAAGATTTCGGGAACCGTGAAATCCATCGTACAGGGCGATAAAAATGCTGAAACCGAAGTCGTCGTGCGGGTTGGAAGCATTGATGTGATTGTTACAAAAAAACGAAAGCCCTATCACAAGGAAGCCGACTTTACCCGTCTGGGGCTGAATCCAAGGGAAGCGGATATCGTCATGGTAAAAATCGGTTACCTGGAGCCTGAACTTTATAACATGAAGGCTGACTGGCTGCTGGCGCTTACACCAGGCGGGGTCGATCAAGATCTGGAGCGCTTAAGCTACAAGCGAATCCGGCGCCCCATGTTCCCTTTAGACAAAGACATGGAGGATCCCGACCTGAAGGCCAGGCTTGTCCCTTCATCTGACGAGTTGGATTAATTCATGACTTCATTCAGAGACAGATGGTACATCAGCAAAATATTAGATTATGCCTGATCTATTTAAGGTTTATTAAGACTTAAATCGACCATCTTTTGATTTTTTTTTCTTAATTGCATCGCCAATTAAACAAATATTAAACAACCTTGCATACCCGGAAAGATCCCATCAACATGGCCATCGGCGAGCTGAAACGACACAGGCTCCGCGCACAGGTATTGAGGCTCTTGTATACAAAAGGAGATCAATCGGCTACCATTCTGAGCAAAAAAACCAGCGTGAGCTTACCAACCGTCAGAGCCATACTCGACGAACTCATTGAACGGAAGATTGTATTTGCTTCCGGAATTGGCGACTCGCAGGGCGGACGAAAACCCGCGTTATACAAACTCCGGGATGACGCTTTTTTTATCCTGGCTGTCGAGTTTGGACATTACAAGGCCAAAGCAAGCCTGTTTAACTGCCATAACCAGCCTATTTGTTCCATACACGAATTCGATACCCACATTGATGACCCGCAACTGGAAGACAAGCTGGCCGCAGTTTTCGAAAAATTATTAGCGGAGGCTTCCCTGCAAACCGATAAAATCAACGCGATTGGCTTAAGTATGCCCGGCTTGATTGATTCGGAGAACGGAATCAACCGGACCATTAAAGACGAGGCATCGCGCGATGTTGTTTCAAGGCTGACAAAGCGCTTTAAAATAAAGACCTACCTGGGAAACGATGCCCGGGCGCAGGCCTTGGGTGAACTGGTTTTCGGAGAAGCCCGGAATACCCAAAATACCACTGTTATCAACTGGAGTTGGGGCCTTGGTTTAGGCTTGATCCTGAACGGTCAGATTTATCGCGGATCAAACGGAAGCGCCGGAGAACTCAGCCACATCCGGGTTGTTGAAAACGGAGACCTTTGCGATTGCGGCAAACGCGGTTGCCTTCAAACCATCGCCGGCGCCCGAAAGCTACTCAATATGGCAGGCGACGAGGTCAATAAAGGAACCATATCGCGCTTAACCAGCCGGTTTTCAGCCAATCCGCAGGACATTCAACCTGCCGACATCATTTATTTTGCCAAACAGGGCGACGAGTTGTGTATTTCCCTGCTGAACCGCATCAGCAAAAATCTGGCCTGGGGGCTTTCCATTCTCATCCAACTGTATAATCCCGAATTAATTGTACTGAACGGCCCCTTGTCCGAAGCCGGTCAGTATATTTTAATCCCCATCCAGCAAACCTTAAACCAGTATTGTCTCGAAAATATTTGCATGAATGTAAAGGTCAGAATCTCCGACGCCGGCGACACAATCGGGTTGAAAGGCGTGGCTGTTATGGTCTTTCAGAATATTTTTCACGACAAATCAGCTCACTTGTAATCCCTTACCGCACAAGCCCGCCCGCGCCATACACCACTTCACAGAAAAACAAACCGGTATTTTTCAGAAAAAAAGACCTCCGGCTGTAATGAAACTCGTCCCCCTCCGTCTTAACTTTGAAATTGAACCTGAAAGACAGACAAGCGGATGTTAGCCAGCGAATTTAAAACAACCATCTTGCCATTGGGCAACAAACTCCTGCGCTTTGCCACTCAACTTTTGAATGACGAAGACGAAGCAAGGGACATCACCCAGGATGTGTTTCTGAAACTTTGGCAAAAACGGGATACGCTGGATAAAGTAGAAAACATCGAAGCATTTGCTATGCGTATGATCCGGAACCGCTGTCTGGACTTATTCCGATCGAAACGTTCGATTCCGGTGGAGGATGAAAAGCTGAAAAAACAAACAGACGAACAACAAAACCTGCAAACGGAAATTGAACTTTCGGAAACAGCCAGGCTGATCAGGAGATTAATCAGCCGGTTGCCCGATATCCAGCGCACGGTGATGCACCTGCGCGATGTAGAACAATACGAATATGAAGAAATTGCGACATTGACCAAACTGAATGTGAACGCGATTCGGGTGACACTGTCGAGAGCAAGAAAGAAGGTCAGGGATGAATTGATAAAACAACAGTTGTATGGAACCGGAAATCATCAAAAACAAGCTGCAGAAATATTTTGACGGCGAAAGCAGTACGAAGGACGAGAAAATCCTGCGCGACTACTTCTACTCCGGCAAAGTGGATGAAGAACTGCTTGCATACCGCGGCCTGTTTGAAGGGATAAACGAACTGGCAAACCGGGAAGCCGTGTTGCCGGAAGAAGAGCTGATGGATTTTATTCTTGAAAACGAACATCAGGAAAAAACAAAATACCGGCGGTTGTGGCAAACCGTGAGCGGCGTGGCAGCCATCCTGCTGATTGCTTTGCTGGTGGTGAATTACAACAACGATCGCCGGAACTGGAAAGACACTTATGCCGATCCCGAACAGGCCTATGCCGAAGCCAGCCAGGTGATTCAGTACATGGCGGGCAAATACCAAAAAGGCATGAACCACCTGCAACCGGTGGGGAAACTATATGAGGCAGTAAAGCCAATGGACAAAGGCTTGTCAACGCTTGACAAAGGTTTCGAACAGGTTGAAACTTTAAAACGATTAAATGAAAAACTAAAAAATGAATAGCCATGAAAAAATCATCTTTAACCCTTAACCAACCAGCTCGTAGACAAACCGGTGTAAAATACCTCGTGGTCCTGCTGGCGCTGCTTATCCCGATGATAAGCATGGGACAGAAAAGCCCGATTGACAAACTTTTTGAGAAGTACGCCAATAAAGATGGCTTAACCACCGTCAACATCAGCGGTGCCCTGCTGGGTTTTGCCAGTAAAATGGACAGTACATCGCCCGAATCCGATTTTCTGTCGGGACTGAAAGGCATCCGCATCCTGTCGGTCGACAACGAAGCGCTGAATGAATCGCTCGACTTTTATAAAGAACTGGAAGCCGACGGGTTCTTTAAAAACCACGATTACGAAGTACTTATGGAAGTGACGGATAAAAGCGAGGTAGTCCGGTTTTACGGACGAAGCGCGGGCAGCGGAAAATTCTCGGAGTTGCTGCTGGTTGTCGGCGGCGACAGCAATGCTTTGATCAGCATTCGCGGGCTGATTGACCCGAATAATATCGGGAAAATTACCGGCGCCTTAAATATGGATGTCATGCCCAAAAGCAAATAATACTTCAAGCAAGCGTTCCATGTAAAACCGTCATTCAATAATTGTGATTCCGGAAGTGAATATTATTCCGAAGCAATAAAAATTCTTTCTAATATCATGAATGAGAATCAATCAGAAAGCACAAAGTTTTACTCAATCAAAGAATCAGTAACTTTTTTCAAAACACAAGATGATTTTAGAAAATGGATGGAAAGTCACTACGAAAAAGAAACAGAACTAATTGTTGGGTTTTATAAAGTGGATAGCGGAAAACCTTCAATGAGCTGGTCGCAATCGGTTGACCAAGCGCTTTGTTTCGGTTGGATAGATGGGGTAAGAAAATCCATTGACAAGGAGAGTTATAGAATTCGTTTTACCCCACGCAGAAGTACCAGTAACTGGAGCGAAATAAATATTAAAAAAATCGAAGAACTCACCAACGCAGGACTTATGAAGCCTGCCGGGCTAAAAGCTTTTAGTTTAAGGAAAGAAAATAAATCTGAGACTTACTCTTACGAAAATGATACGTTATTCCCCGATTCAAACTATGAGATACAATTTAGAGAGAACAAAAAAGCATGGGACTTTTTTATGAAACAAGCACCTTCGTATAAAAAAGCAATAATGCGTTGGATAATGAGTGCCATGCAAGAAAAAACCAGACAATCACGATTAGAAAAAACGATAAAAAGAAGCGAACAACAAAAACGAGTCACATAACAAAAGAACAACGCTCCCGCACCGCCGAGGTGAAAAAAGTGATCAGTGGGTAATCGGTTTGTTATTGCAACGCAGAGCCTGAAACCTGCAGCTTATAGCCCTCTGCCGGATTGCCGGGCTTTAAATATAGATGTCATGCCCAAAAGCAAATAATGATTGATAAAAATTAATTTAAATTTGCATGGACGAAATAAGATCATGCCATGCAAAAAACAAAGTCGATTTGGGGAAAATACGAGGGTAAGCCAGGCCGGTTTTTCAAATTCAAGGGTGGCTTCACGGAGATTCAGGTGAAACGTTTCGCGGGCGGATGGATGTTTAAGGAAAACCGCACAGAAACGGCTCACGACACTTTTTCGGCTGACATTTCGGAAGAAGGAGAAGCGCTTTTGGAGGCACAGATTTACCAAACGGGACGTTCGGAGATTTTGTTCGCGCAACCGGCCCTTCCCAAAAAACCTGTTGTTTTCAGAAATAACAAGCCGATGATTGTAAGCCCGATGCAATCGATCCGGCTGTTCCTGTCCGTACCGGTAAATATTCAGTTTTACTTTAGCCAGCCGAAAAACGAGAACCTGATGTGCGAATTTTCCACCTTCCGCTTGTCGGATACCTGGTTTGGAGAACCCGATGGCGGCGAGCCGGCTTTCTCGATCGGTTCGCGTTTTGCCTTACAGGGCGACCAGCTTCAAAAAGAGTACTACGATGCGGTGTGCCCGGTACACATTCAGAATAATTCGAACCAGGCGCTCGACTTACAACGACTGATTATTCATGTTGAAAACCTGAATACCTATCAAAAAAGCAATCAACTGGTCACCGACCTGGTCACCATCGAATTTAAAGGGCAGGATATGATCAGCAGTTTGCAGTTTTCGACCGAGAAGGGCCTGCACGGAGAATCGCCGTTGCTGATCAGCAAGGCGCGTATGGCTACCAGTAAAAATATTCTCGGACAAAGCTTTCATTTTATCAAGAACTTCACACAGTTTTAGTTATGAATTTCGATCTTCCCTCCTACTTCAATACCGAAACACTGGATAAGATTATCCGCATTGCCATCGTACTGATCATCGGCTTGGGCTTTATACACGGCTTAGCCTTCCTGGTAAAACGAAGCATCACCTACCGCCTCAGCAAACAATCGCGGATGATTGTGAACAGGATCATTGTTTACTCGGGGTACCTGCTGCTGGGGCTAACGGTTTTAAACGAACTGGATTTCGACATTACCGCCCTATTCGGGGCCGCCGGGGTAGTTGGTATCGTAATCGGGATTGCCTCGCAAACCAGTATCGGCAACATTATCAGCGGCTTCTTCCTGGTATCGGAAAAATCGTTCGAACTTGGCGACATTATTCGCCTGGGCGATAAAACAGGGACTGTTTACTCCATCGACCTACTCAGTATAAAAATACGCACCCACGACAACTTGCTGATCCGCATTCCCAATCAAACAGTCATCAGTTCGGAAGTGATTAACGTAACCCGGTTTCCCATCAGGCGGTTGGATATTAACCTGGGGGTTGCCTACAAAGAAGACCTGCGCAAAGTATTTGAGGTATTAAAAGGGGTTGCCCGCAAAAATCCGCTGTGCCTCGAAGAACCCGAACCACTTATTCTGATGCAGGGATTTGGCGCAAGCAGCATGGATATCCTGTTTGCCGTGTGGTTTGAAAAGACCAACTTCAGGGAAACAAAAAACAGCATCCTGATCGATATCAAAGAGGCCTTTGACCGCGAAGGAATTGAAATTCCGTTCCCGCACCTGAGCCTGTATGCCGGCGAAGCAACCAAAAATTTCCCGGTAGATATCCGGAACAAGCCCGCTAAATCCGGATGATAAGCAAGTTCGGAAAAGTTCCCTCCCGCTGCGCTCTATGGGGAACCACACAGGTATGAATGACCAATAACTACAAACCCGGCTCATCAGGTCTCTATTTGTGAAATTTTACCGGTATCGACATTGTACAGCAGCGGAGCGACTTTCACTTTCGGATAGCGTTTTCGCAGGCGCTCCACCTCGACGATCAAAAAATCAACAGCATCGCCAATCTCGAAAAAAGGCGACAGGTTCTCAAAATGTTTCTCGGCATTTTCTTTCTTCCAGCCGGCATTTCTCACCAGCCCGTTGATAAACTCATTTTTTCGTTCGTCGAGCCTCACCATGCCGCATTTATTATGACCGATCAGCGCGATGTATCTCAAGTCTCCCACGGCAATGGCATACGACACCTGAAATTCGTGATAAAACAGGTTTGCCCCACCCGAGCGTATGATAAAAGCAAAATTTTCGGGGATCCACAAGCTTTTCCGATTATCCATACACATACCGATCAGCATTTGGGCCTGATCGTAACTGCAAAAGGTCTTATTCAGGTTGTGGTACTCAAGCAACAAGCCGATTGGTGTCTTTTGGTACTCCGGAAAGATGTCCTCGATTGAGTTTACTTCTATTAATTTCGCCATACATTCAGTTTCATCCTTTTTCCAAACCACAAAGCATCACGAAAGGTTCACCACCGGATTTAAAAACCGAAAAATAAACACCGGTCCGACAGTTTGCCAAAACGCCGGTGTAATATACAAAACTATCGGAGACGCACTACTGTCGTCCCGGCTGACCGGATGCATCACAGAATGCAGGAGCAAATTCTGATCTTCCTGTAAAATTTTCTGTTATTTTTGGAACAAAAACAAACCGTATGGCAAAAGACTGGAAAGAGCGTCTGGGAGTGGTGTATTCGACCAACCCGGACTTTCAATTTGAGAAGGAACAGGCAGAAGCGCCCGAAACGCTTCCTCCCCAACAGCAAAACCTGCGGGTGGGACTGGACAAGAAAAACCGGAAAGGAAAGGCGGTGACCCTGATTACCGGTTTTATTGGCGCCGAAGACGATTTGAAAGCGTTGGAAAAAAGCTTAAAAACAAAATGCGGCGCAGGCGGCTCGGCCAAGGATGGCGAAATCCTGATCCAGGGCGATTTCCGCGACAAAATCACGCAAATCCTGTTGGCCGACGGCTACAAGGCAAAACGAACAGGCGGGTAAACAAATAAGCTATCCGGCTACTCATCCATTTCTTTCAGAATGTTTTCAACCTCGGTTTCGGTTTTATGGAGTTTTTCCTTGCAAAATTTAATCAGGAACGAAACCCGTTTCACCTTTTCCGACAGTTCGTCTACATCCAGTTCTTCGTTTTCAATTTTCTCCAGGATTTCATCAATTTCATCCACCGCTTCCTTGTAAGTCATTTTCTTCTGAACCATATTATTTTATTTTTTGATTTCACTTTTTACCTCGCCGTCAGCCAGGCGCGTAAGCAGTTCATCTCCCGCCTCCAGCTCATAAACCGATTTTACCAGCCGCCCGTTTTTATATGTCAAACTGTACCCGCGTTTCAACACGTTATACGGGTCAACCAGCCTGACTTTTTCATCGAAGCCGGACAGTTGCCTGCGCAGTAATTTAAAGCTATCGCGCAGGCGGATGTTCATTCCGTGCCGTACCTGAGTCAAAGCAGCCGTTTCGGTACGAAGCAGTCGTTTCGAATAGTGCTGCAGATCATCCGTCTTTTTCCGTAACAGGTGCATTTTTTCTTTCAAATGGCCCAGTCCGTCGGATTCCAGACTGCGTTTATACCTTTCGAACCGGTCTTTTTGTTGTTTCAGGAAGGACGGAACTGCATTTTTCAACCGCAGGCCTGTCAGGTTGAACTGGTATTCCTCTTCTTTCACCAGTTGCCTCACGCCTGTTTTGAGTTGCAGGACGGCTTGTTCCAGCCAACTTGTTTCTTCTTCCAGGCGGTCTTCCACCAAATTCACGAAACGGGTTTCCATCTCAGTCAGCATCTGCTCAAAGGCTTCGGCGCCGCTAACCAGGAATTCGGCAACCGCTGTGGGGGTTTTCATTTTGGTATGGGCTACCAAATCGATCACCGTTTCATCTTTATCATGCCCGATGCCTGTAATCACAGGAAGCGGAAACTGGGCCACATGAGAGGCCAGCTCGTAATGGTCGAAACTGGCCAGGTCGAGTTGGGCGCCTCCCCCGCGGATGATCGCCACTACATCGAAGAAATCGCCGTACTGAAACACCTGGTCAAGCGCCTGAATAATTGAATCGGCTGTTCCGGCGCCTTGCATCACCGCCGGGAACAGGCGGGTGTAAAACCGGATGCGCCGCGGGTTGTTGGCCAGCTGCTCCATAAAATCCTGCAAACCGGCAGCTGTCGGCGACGAGATGACAGCCACCCGTTGCGGAACCAAAGGAAGTTCCAACTCCCGGTTCATATCGAACACGCCGTCTTCCCGGAGCTGCAAAATTATTTCGCGCCGTTTTCGGGCCATGTCGCCCATGGTGTAGCTGGGATCGATGTCGCGGATATTCAGGCTGAGTCCGTAAACCGGGTGATATTCAACTTTCGCCTGGATGAGCGTCTTAATGCCTTCGGTGAACGCCTGCCCCGTGGTGGTTTCGAAATAAGGCTTCAACATGCGGAAGGTATACGACCAAATCGTTGCCCGCCCACGTGCCAGCACTTCCTTGCTCAGGGGATCCAGGTCGACCAGTTCCAGGTAACAATGGCCTGCCCGGTTGATGGTGATCTCGCTGATTTCGGCTTTAATCCAAATCAGATCAGGGAAAGCGTCATCGAGCGTCTCCCTGATGAGCGTGTTGAGCTCAGAAAGCGATAATTGCGTCGTTGCCATACAAGCCGGATTTTAATGTCCCGATTTGATCAGTTTTAGCCGGGCCGATTGGTTATTGCAGCAAATATCGGCTACGTATAAACCGGCAGGCAAGTTAGTAAGATTCGGTATATAAATGGGGTTGGCAGGCGGAAATTGTGCTTCGTAAACCAACGAACCGTTTGGCCGAAATAATCTGACAGTAATTTCATCATCTGGAGCGCCGTCGCGCCGGTAAAGCCAGACATGGGTTTGCAGCGGGTTAGGCGCCGCTGTCCATTCGTCCCGCCCGGAGCTGTTCTGTTTTTTCAACAGTTCATCGGCCAGTTGAAAATCAGGGATGCCGTATCCCAACCGCTCGTCGGGGGAATGGTACTGGCTGGCGCTTTGCTCGATCGCCAGCTTAACATCGGCCGCTCTGGCCTCCGGGTTTGCCTGCCATAAACAGGCAGCCATTCCTGCTAAAACAGGCGCCGAAAAGGATGTGCCGTTTCCGTACCCGATATACCCGTTGCTTAGTTGAATCGTCGTTCCCTGCCCCATAGCAGCCACATTGGGTTTTACGTCGCCGTCGGATGCGGGGCCAAACGAGCTGAACGGGGCTTTCAGTCCCTGGCTGTTCACGGCGCCGACCCCAATCACCAGGTCGCCGTCGGCAGGGGCGCCAATAAAGTTCCAGAAGCTGTTGCCTTCATTTCCCGCGCTGGTGACCACCAGCATTCCTTTCCGTGCGGCCATATTGGCGCCACGGGTGACCCGTGTGGTACGTCCGTCCATGTCGGGGTAGGTATGATCCATCGCGGCATCATCAAACCGGGTATAACCAAGCGACGAATTGATAACATCAACCCCCAGCGAATCAGCATATTCGGCGGCAGCCACCCAATGATCTTCTTCAATCAGGTACTCCGAGCCGACATCTTCGGTCCGGAATAACAAGTACGAAGCCTTTGGGGCAGAGCCAATCAGTACGCCGGGCAGGTTACCGGCCATCACCGACAACACGCTCATCCCGTGGTAATGTTCGGCAAAAACATTACTGCCGGGTGACACAAAATCGCGAGTCCTCAACAAACGGCCGTCGGCCCAAAGCGAGCCAAAAACCGCGTACTGATCGGCCCGGTAATATCCGGCATCCAGCAAAGCAATCCATATGCCTTGCCCCTGAAAACCATTATTATGCAAAAACTGACCGTTAAGCTGACCAATCTGGTGGACCGAGTAACCGTAATAGGAAGTATCGATGGAGGCGGTGACCTTTTCGCGGGCAAATTTATCATGAGCTGATTTCGCGATCATCCCGGGCCGGCTAAGCTGGATCTCCCGGATATAATTCAGCCCCGACACGGCATTGGCGACTGCCGGATCCGCTTTTATAGTTGCCCCGTTTAACCATTTCGAACAATGAACGATAGTTGCGCCCACATTTCTTAGTCCGTCGAGGTAAACCGGAGAGACCGGCAGATCGGATTGGTCAACCGGAATATGCTGCTTTTCGCGCCGGAAAATGGCGCGCCGGGATAAAAACTCGTCGGGCCGGGCCACCGAATAGCTTGTCCCGGCCTTATCTTTAAAGCCCACCCAGTAGTAATCCATTGTTTCCTGGGCCGGCAAATACAAGGAAAAAAACAAACAAAGCAGAAGTAACCAGGCGAACGATTTCATGTTGTTTATAATTTATCCGGCGATAGCGGGTCTTTCAAATAGTCCATCGGGTTATCGATGAATTTTTCCGGATCGATCAGTTTTGACTTGTTTTCCTCCATCTCCTGCAATTGAATCTGATCAATACTGTCGCGTACCTCCGGGTTCATCAGTTCACCCATGTCATAAATCAGTTCATAACTCAGCTTACCCTGGTCGTCATAAAATTTCCAGGAATGGTGACGTAAGTTCTGCCGGTAAAAAGCCTCCATCTGCAATTCGCCGTTCTCGTGAAAAACCTGGCAAAAACCGTCGTTTTTCCCGGCTTTCATCTGACACTCAAAATAAGCTTTCCCGTTTTTGGTATACACCCGGTATATGCCGTCTTTCAGGTTGTCCACCCAGTCGGCCTCTTCGAGTAATTCACCGGTAGGATAATAGGTTTTTGATTTACCGTTTTTCAGTCCTTCTTTGTAAGATTCCTCCGCAACCAATTTTTGTTCCTGATAATAGACCCAATTCCCGGCCTTCTTCTGGTTCACATACACGCCTGCGGCAATCAGCTTGCCCTGTTCATCAAAGAGGTTTGCCTGAGCAGAATCGCCCGTTTCGGGATAATTAATCACCGCTTTGATCATACCGTTTGGGTGATAGCGCTTCAATTCGCCCACCGGCTGACCGTCTTTAAACATGCCTTCGTACAGCAGTTTCCCGTTGTCCTGTTTTCTCTGCCACCGTCCCTGCTTGCGACCCTGGGCATCGGTGTAATTCACCTGATCCTGTGCAGCAAGTGTAACGGCAAGAAACACGAAAATTATCGTCAAAAATCTACTCATCATTTTTTCTTTTTATAACACCCAAAACTAAAGAAATATTTTAGATGAGATCAGAATTAAGTCGCCTTAACCGGTATTTCTCACTCACTCAACGATCTTAAAAATGAGCGGACCGAGGCTACCGATTCCACTTTGTAGGAAGCGGCCGTATTTTTCATGCCGACTTTTATCGTGATCGCGCTTTCGGGCAGTTCGCGGAACATGTACTCATCGGTCCAGTCGTCGCCAATAGCCAGGATGCAGTCGAAGTCCTTATCTTTTAAAAACCGCATGGCTGCATTTCCTTTATTCACGCCTCCCGCTTTTACCTCGATCACCTTGTTGCCTTCCATAATTTCGAGGTTGTGGTTGGCAATCATGTTCCGCAATTCATCTTTCAGCTCGTTGGCCCGCAGGTCGCCTTGTTCCGGCTCGGCTTTGCGGTAATGCCACACCAGCGAGTAGTTTTTTTCTTCGATGAAAGTTCCCGGGGTGCGGTCGACAAAGGTTTCGAGGATTGGCCGGATCACCGGTTTCCAGGCGCTACTGATGTTATCGGTCATTTTCCAGTCTTTGCCATACTTTTTGAGCCAAACGCCGTGTTCAACGATCAGGTTCACCTGGTGCTCGCCCAGCCATCGTTCCAGTGTATCGCGGTCGCGTCCGCTGATGATGGTGATGGTATTCTTCTCATCTTTTTCCAGCTTATTTAGCAACAGGTGCAGCTCCTGATCGGGGCTGGCCGCCTGCGGGTCGTTTTGAAAGCTCACCAGGGTCCCGTCATAATCGAGAAAAATGGCCCGGTGTTGCGCTTTTCGATACTGACCGACCAGTTCGTTTCTAACGGATGAAGTAATTCGTTTAGCCAGAAATTTATGCTGGATATTTTCGATTCGCCTCAAGGCTTTTATAAACTCACCCGACCATTTAAAAACATCGTACCTGCTGATGCGTTGCTGCAAAAACTTCATCCGTTCGCGCTGTTCGGCGATAGGCATGTTCAGCGCCTGGTAAATGGCATCGGCAATTTCGCCTTCGTCGTTCGGGTTAATTACAATGGCCTCTCCCGTTTCCTTCGCCACCCCGGCCATCTCGCTGATGATCATGACGCCGGTTTGATTAACGCGGGAGGCAATGTATTCTTTTGCCACCAGGTTCATCCCGTCTCGGACAGGCGTAATCAGGGCCACATCCGAAGTGCTGTATAATTCAATCAGGTTTTCAAACGGGAGCGAACGGAAGAAATACCAGACCGGGGTATAGTTTACTCCGCCAAAACGTCCGTTGATCCGGCCAACCAGTTCATCCACTTCACTTTTTAACAACTTGTACTGCTCCACCTCGCTTCGCGAAGGCACCACGAGCATGATCAGGGTCACCTTGTTCCTGAATTCGGGGTGTCGTTCGAGAAACAATTCAAAAGACCGGAGCCTGTTCGGGATCCCTTTGGTGTAATCCAGCCGGTCGATCGACAAGATGAGTTTCCGGTCGGGATCAACCAGAAAGTATTTATCCAGCTCGCGGTGCAATTCTGATTTCTCCTGTAACGATTTTTGAAAAACCTCTTTTGCCTTAAGATTAAACTTTTCATAATCGATACCCATCGGGAAAGCGTCACCCATCACGATGCGATCTTCCAGGTGAATTTGATTAAACGACACCTCGAATCCGAGAAGCCGGCGTACCGAACTAAAGAAATGCCGTTCGTAGTCATAGGTGTGAAAACCGATCAGATCGGCGCCAAGCATCCCTTTGATCAGTTCTTTACGCCAGGGTAAAATCCGAAACACCTCGAACGAGGGGAAGGGAATGTGTAAAAAGAAACCAATAATCACTCCCGGCTTTTTTTCCTTGATCATCTCAGGTACCAACAATAACTGGTAATCATGCACCCAAATGATATCTCCGTCCTCAAGTATTTCAAGGGTTCTGTCGGCAAACTTCCGGTTCACTTTTACATAGGCATCCCAATACTCCTGTTTATATTCAATAAATTGAGCGAAGTAGTGGAACAATGGCCAAATCACGTTGTTACTGAAACCTTCGTAATACAAATTAATTTCTTCGCGGGTAAGGTGTATCGCCAGGCAGTTCTCTTCCACCAGTTTCTCATCAATTTGGCGCATATCCCCATCCTTTAAATCGTCGGTTGCCAAACCGGGCCAACCAATCCACTGCCCTCCGTACTCTTTGTAAATCGACCTCATCCCGGTGGCCAGACCACCAACACTGGGATTTAATGTTAAACGATCTTCATCATTGACGATACTTAAGGGTAAACGGTTTGAAACAATGTGAATTTTACTCATCTTTTCGTTTTTATATTCTATTTTCAGGGAATGTCCTTTAAAAATTCAACATCTGTGCCATTAGAATGTTGAATAATGACAAAAAGCAGAAGATCATGCAAACATTAGCCGACACAAAAAAGACAGCATTAAGATACATCAAAAATGATGCTTATGAAAATATCAGCTAAACCTTTTCTGTTTTACGTTTAAGCTTAATCAGGTTATGAAGAACTTAAATTACGGTGTAATAGGCAATTGCAAAAGCGCGGCGCTGGTTTCGGAAACCGGATCCATAGAATGGCTTTGCCTGCCTCAATTTGATTCATCGTCGGTATTTGCCAAAATACTTGACGACCAAAAGGGAGGAAGTTTCGAGGTGTTACCTCTACATGGCGAAAAGATCGACCAGTGTTATGTCCCTCATACCAACATCCTGGTCACCCGGTTCACCTGTTCCGATGGCGTTTTTGAGCTGCATGACTTCATGCCCCGGTATCGCGAGGAAAATACCGGCAGCTATTACATCCCGCCCGACATTGTGCGCTATTTCCGATATATTTCGGGCGAACCCGAACTGGTAATCCGGTATCAACCCAGGCTGGAATACGCGCGGCACCCCACCCGACACGTGATCGAGGAAGACTATATCAAATCGGTGACCGAAAAAGGCCCTTACGACTCGCTTTACCTGTATTCGGGTTTCGACTTGCAAGCCATTTTGAAGGAAACGCCGGTTAAACTTTCGAAAGACAATTTTTGTCTGCTGAGTTATAACCAGAAATTACTAAAGCAGACGGTGAGACGAAGCTATTTAAAGCTGGAACGAACCAAGGTTTACTGGCTGAACTGGTCGGAGCGGACCACCTCGTATAAAAAATACAACGAGATCATTATCCGCAGTTCGCTGACCCTGAAGATGCTCAGTTTCGACAAAAGCGGGGCCATCCTGGCAGCCCTCACCACCTCGCTCCCCGAAACGGCCGGAGAAGAACGGAACTGGGATTATCGTTTTTGCTGGATCAGGGACGCCTCAATGGTGGTAAAAATCATGAACACACTGGGACATCACCGGATGGCCAAACGCTACCTGAACTTCATCATGGATATTTTGCCCGACAAGGACGAAAAAATACAAATCATGTACGGCATACGCGGAGAAAAAAAACTGACCG
Organism: Gaoshiqia hydrogeniformans; assembly: GCF_049347105.1. Taxonomy (GTDB): domain Bacteria; phylum Bacteroidota; class Bacteroidia; order Bacteroidales; family Prolixibacteraceae; genus Gaoshiqia; species Gaoshiqia hydrogeniformans. The sequence continues at coordinate 3,197,714 of NZ_CP186334.1, read as the reverse complement.
AATACGAACTGCCTCATCTTTCGGGTTACGAAAATTCCGTTCCGGTCCGCATCGGCAATGCTGCCTACAAACAAAAACAAAACGATATCTACGGGATTTTGCTGGATGTGATCCTGCAACATTTTGAATTATTTTCCGATACGCTTGAACACAGCGAGGAACTCTGGACCATCGTCCGAAACATAATTAAGGTGGTTGAAACCAACTGGAAAAAACCCGACCGGGGAATCTGGGAGATTCGCAGTGAGAACAAACATTTCACCTTCAGCAAAGTGCTGTGCTGGGTAGCGGTCGACCGGGCCGTCCGGATTGCCGAATTGCTGAAAAGAACGCTGTATGTCAGGCCCTGGTCCGATTTACGCGACGAGATTAAAGCCGATATCCACCGCCATGCCTGGTCGGAGACAAAAAAATCGTTTACCCAGGCCTACGGCGCCGACGACCTCGACGCGTCGGTATTACTCATGGAAACGTACGGTTTTATCTCCGCTGAAGATCAACGCTTTGTTGACACCGTACTGGCTGTTCAAAAGGATCTGGAATACAACGGCTTGATGTACCGGTACAAAAACCGGGATGATTTCGGAATTCCCAAATCGGCTTTTACGATTTGCTCGTTCTGGCTAACCAACAGCCTGTACAAAATCGGCCGAAAAAAAGAAGCGGTCGAAAAGTTCCGGACTTTGCTTCAGTATGCCAACCATTTGGGCCTTTACAGCGAAGACCTGGATTTTGAAACCAAACGGATGCTGGGAAACTTTCCGCAGGCATACTCGCACCTGGCACTGATTGAAACCGCGTTAACCATCTCGAACGAGGAGTTAACGGAAGAAGAAGAAATAAAAGAATTTATCTTTTAAAAGGCGTAGCGGCTGTCTCAAAAGAAACAGCCGCCGCTTGTTTTTGGTTATTTTTCCCCTTAACTCAGAAATGTTCTCAGCATCCACATGCGTTTTTCGGTTTCGCTAATGGCATCGCTGAACAGCGCATTAGTGGCTTCATCGTTCTGGTTGGCGGCTACCGCCTGCAGGTTTTTCATTTTGGCAAGAAGCCATTCTGACTGGGTGATGACCACGCCCACGGCTTTTCGTCCGTCGCTCACCTGCTTTACTTCGGGTAGCCCGGCTACTTTCAGATAGTCCGAAAAGGCATGGACCGGTTCTCCGCCAATCATCAGGATGCGTTCGGCTACTTCGTCAATCAGCTCAGATGTTTCGTTGTAGTACTCTTCAAACTTGGCATGTAAGACAAAGAACATTGATCCTTTAACATTCCAGTGCAATCCCCGCAGGTTTTGATAGAAAATTTGCAGATCGGCTAAAAACCCGTTTAATCCATCTACCAATACATCATTTTTCAGGTTGCTTTTTTCTAAGGTTTTCATATCGTTTCGTTTTAAATTGTTCGACTTATCTTGTTTTTATTTTCTTTATTCAAAGATATTACAATCATTATTTATTAATTTTATATCCCTATTAGTTGTAATTATAATTCATGAATATCAATCAATTAAAATACTTTATTGAATTGGCCCGGAACAAAAGTTTCTCGAAGTCGGCCAACCGGTTAAACATCAGCCAGCCGGCGCTGAGCCTTCAGATCCGGAAACTCGAAGAGGAATTCGAATACCAACTGATTGACCGAACCAAAAAGCCATTGGCGCTGACTGCCGAGGGCGAATTGTTTTATGAGAAAGCGCTAAAAATTATACAACTGGTAGAAGACCTGGGACAGTTAAGCCTCGAAATGGAGGAGCAGGTCGAAGGAACCCTTCGGATTGGCATCATTCCCACCCTAGCCCCTTACCTGACTCCCCTGTTTATCAAGCAACTAAACCGAAAATATCCCAAATTATTTCTCGACCTTACCGAATTAAATACCGAAGATATTATTAACCGGCTGACTTACAACGAACTGGATGCCGGAATCCTGTCGACCCCGCTGAAAGCGAAAAATATTGGTTTTGTTCCCCTGTTTTATGAACAGTTTTTTCTGTATGTGTCGGAGCATCATCATTTGTTCGCGCAGGATTCAGTCAAGCTCGAACTATTGCCCCGGAACGAGCTTTGGTATCTCCGGGAGGGAAATTGTTTTCAAAACCAGGTCAATTCGTTTTGCCGGATTCCCGACCCGAAAGACAGCGATCTCGCATTTCGCTATGTTTCGTACTCCATCGAATCGTTAAAGCGGATTGTTGAGAACCAGGGCGGCATGACCTTTATTCCTGAACTGGCCACCATCAACATCCCGTCGGACTATGAGAATATGATCAAAAAGATTGAAGGCGAAACTCCGGTCAGGGAGATCAGCGCCGCTTACCTGCGAACAACCGGGCTTAAAAAGCTGGTTCAGCTGCTGCTGAATGAAGTAGTCGACTGCATTCCTGCACGAATGAAACAAAAGCCGGATGTAAAACCGCTGGATACCCAACTGAGGCTATGATATTGAAAAAGCCCTGACCGAAAAAAATCGATCAGGGCCTTCTGTTATCTGTTATAATGATGAATTTATTTCACTTCTTCAAAAATAACCACACATGATTATCAGCTCTTTAGGAACTTATGGTACAAATATGACACAAAATAATCATTTATTTTTCTACGCCACATCGGTATCATTTCCGTTCTCCATGAAACAAAAATACTTAAGAAAAACCGGAATGCCATAATTTTAGTTTCAAATGATTTTATTTCGTTGATGAATATTTTGAAATAAAATTTCGGAACCTGATGTAAAAGTCGAGCTTTACTTACATGCAACAATTTTTAAGAAGAGAAATTAACTTATTGCGGTCAAAAGGTTTGGCAAGATATCCATCGCAGCCGGCATTACGGACTTTTTCCTCATCGCCGGATGCAGCATGGGCAGTTACAGCAATAATGGGTAGTTCGGGTCTGAATTCCAGGTAGCAATACGACCTAGTCCAACAATATGGAGAAAAAATATGAAACCAATCAGAGAAAAAATGAAGGCAATTACTTTTCCAAAAAACTCAGCGAGTAATGGATTTTTAGTTCTAGGTTTTATACGTTTAGTGATAATACTTTTAAATAGCCATGAAATTAAAACAAAAACCAACAGGATTAAAAGCCCCAAACCAACCTGAGGGATGAACATTAAAAATGAATCAAGCAACTCATTTAAATCTTTCATTACAATGTATTTAATTCATAAATTTAAAAGTATTTTTTGTATTAAACTAATTTATGAGTGCAGCTTAATTATAGTCATTTGACAATCCATTTTTTTATATTTGGATTTGTTGATTAGCTTCTAAGTATAGAGAATCCGCTAATAAGGAAACTCCCAACAATAATTAATATTAAAGACTCATTCCCCGATCTCTATTCTTCACCTTATATTTCATAGCTGGTTCCTTTTTACGCCGATTAGTTCGCTCAATTAACCGATTTACATCCCTCGCCCATTGAGCTAACTGAAACTCGTCAATCATGGGTGAGGATATTTGCAGTTCTCTTTCAGCACTTTGAGAATGATGAAATCGTGGCCGCTCTTCAAATTCAGAAAGTCTTATCGGATAACGAACCGGACTTCCATTTTCATATACTCTAATAAATTACAAGTTTTTAAGCCACTTTTTTAGAGGAGCTGTTACTATTTTCTAATTCTCTCGGGTCAGGACAAACATAGTCCAGACTATATGGTGTTTTGTTCTTTACCACACTGTAAATTGTTCTAAGCATTTTGTTTGAAACATTATTCATTATTAGGTAATGAGGTTTTCCCTCAAGTTGTTTCTTTTGATAATACAGGCGGTATTCCGTGTTGTGTTTTACTGCCGATTTTGCCCCCATGTACAAGAGCGCTTTTAGTTTTCGGTCTGCAAATGGGCTTATTTTCCTTTTTCCAACCATTTTTCCAGATTCATTAGGGAATGGACACACACCTGCATAAGATGCTGCTTTACGAGCCGTATTAATGACTTCGAAGTTTCCCGTTTTGATTATCAAATCGGTTGTTATAACAGGGCCTACCCCTTTTATACTCACCGATAGCTCATAGTTCTCGTTAAGTTCATGATCAGCTTTTATAATGCCCTCTATTTCCTTTTCTACCTCGTTGATTTCTGCATCAAGGTTTGCCAAAGCCAGGTTTGTATGCCTTTTTACGCTAAGGCTCTGCATCGGGACATTCGAACGGCTATGCTCTCCCGTGCGTAAAATCTTACGGGACTTTACTAACTGGGAACGTAAAGAGTAAAGGGACTTTAATTCAACCATCTCTTCCCTGTCGTATTGTTTGAACACAAGTTTGTCATGAAAGCGTTCTCCGTACTCTCTTATCCTTCGAGCATCTACAGAGTCCGATTTCCCTTTCACCATTCCCAGGCTGTGCTTGATGGTGTAACCTGGAACTAAGGCTATTCTCAACCCTCTTTGATTGCTCAGAAAAACCAACATATCACTATAAGTTCCCGTGTTTTCTGCACACAGGACAGCATCGATTGGAACCGTTGCCAAAAACTTTGATATGCCATTTAACTTGTTCTTCACTTCCTTTTTTCTCTCTTGTCCGTTTTGGTCGATGTAGTTCACATCGAACTTTTCCATTGATAAATCAATTCCGTATACTTGCATAAACTTTTATTTATGCTCCGCATTGAGTGGCTGACATCGTGATAATGGGTTCTGCCCTAAATACTCTCTGGCTTTAACTCAATAATCTGCTGTGCTTAATATGAAACTTAGGTTTTTCCTATCTGTTTAATAAAGTTAGTGCAGCAGATGGAGCTTTTTCTATCGAAAGTAATTATCAGTTGTCATGTTCATTTATGTTATGTCTTTAAAGAGAGAATTATTCCATATCTCTCTTTAAAACTATCGAGTACAAACTAACGATCTGTTATTAAGACTACGTGTCCTCTGCCTGATCTCCGTACCTCTGCATTAAAAAGCTCCAGCGATTTATCGTAAAGTTGTTTTGTTGAGATGGATTCTATTTGGTTTAGCTGATAAAATAAACTCTCCAGGTTATGTTTGAGATTTCTGCTACCTGCAGAAAATTTCAGATTAGAAACTAATTGAAGTATACACAATTTGAGGTTTCTTTATCTTCAGTACTGGCTTGAAGCTGGAATCCTGATGATCGAGAATATAACCAACAGCTTTTTGAGCTAAACCGGAAGCCATTACGATGAACTTTTTATCACTCTTTAGCTTCTTTAACCAACCTAGAATGTAAGCAGTACTGTTTTCAGCTGTTATGTTTTTTGACTCCTCAATAACCACATAATAAACTACTTACACATACTACAACAAGGTAACAATCCTATAAAGAAAAGATTATTCCCCTAGATATAAAAAGACTCGAAGTTCGAGCATTTCCATTTTTCACCCCACTTATTGTATATAATACAATTTTTTATAATTTTGACTCCATAACGTGTAAGCATGTAAGGATCAAGAACGAAACTATCTGCGAAGCGTTAATAAACCAATACAAATAAACCTAATACGATGAACAAATTATTTCTACTATTTTGCTCGGTTGTACTATTACTGCCTTTTGCTCTCAACGCACAAGAATATAATCTGTCTTCTTCCGGCAATCTCCAAAAATGCCCTTCTTGATAGTAAAGCCAGGGCAACAATATTTGCCATTATGCTAAAACCAAAACTTAACTAAAATCGAAAATAAACGAGTCATATCCGGGATAAGAAACAGGGATCTGGTCATTTTTGAGGAACTGTTTTTTAATTATCATGGTCGACTGGTATTGTTTGCCAACAAGTTTCTTGGTGATATGCAGGTGTCACGCGATTTGGTACAGGATGCTTTCTTCGCTTTGTGGGAAAAAGCCGATCAATTTGAAATAAAGCAATCACCCAAAGCTTATTTATATCAAGCGGTTAAAAATAGTTGTTTGAATTACAACCGTCATCTATCAATTAAACAATCTGCTGAAGCTGAAATTCAAAACAAAATTTCGAAACTTGAAAAGCAGGTTTACAAAAATTCAGATAGCCCCTATTATAGTTTAATAGAGCTGGAACTTGAGGAAAAAATCAACGAAGTGATCGAAAGTATGCCCGATAAATGTCGTGAAGTTTTCAAGCTCAGCCGTTTCGAAAACCTGAAAAACAAAGAGATAGCAAAAAAGCTTAATATCTCTGTGAAAACAGTTGAAAAACATATTTCAAAGGCTCTCTTTATCCTTCGCTGCAATTTGGCAGATTATTTAGGAGTACTGTTGATGGTCTTAATTACAAAGCTTTGAAAGCGGGTTCAAAGCATAAAGTTCAAGGCTCTATAAAAAGGTACCATAAGCATCCCGTTTTCAATCTTCTTCTTTTGAACTATAAATAAAGAACCTCGCCCGGAACACTGCGCGAAACAAGGCTTTGAAAGAATCTGCTTTGAAGTTTTTAAAAAATATTGAAGAAAAGGTAGGGTTGTCAACAACTTAAGTGTCACAGTAATATACAATAGAAATAATGCAGGAAAAGCAATCTATAAAATCATTAATAATAGCAAAACTTGACGGTGAAATTAGTCTCCAGGAAAAAGAAAGGCTATACAACTGGATGGCAAAATCGAAAAAAAACACCCGCTATTATACCGAAATAAAAGACTTATGGGAAGCCTCTTTGGCCAATGCATCAGAAATTGCCAAAACTTCCCAAGAATGGGAACGCTTTAAAAACCGGATTGCTGCCCACCCAAACAACATAGAGAAAAGGTTACGCATAGTTACATGGACCAGGGTGGCAGCAATTTTGGCTTTAGGCTTACTAATTACCAATTTAGTTAAGCCTTATTTTAAACCAGCAGTGCCCGTTTATATGACTTCTATTGCACCGGCCGGATCAGTAGCACAAACCATTTTACCCGACGGAACAATGATATATTTAAATGCCGGCTCTGAAATAAAATACGATGTAAATGCAGAAAGTAATTTGCGTGAAGTGTTTATTGATGGCGAAGCTTGGTTTGATGTGGAACGGAACGAAGAAAAGCCTTTTATTGTACACACGCCCTATTACGACGTGAAGGTACTTGGAACCCAGTTTAATGTAAAAACCTATAAAGACGAGGAGACAGTTGTCACTACACTAGAAGAAGGTTCTGTTCAGGTGCTTTCAACCGAACAGTTCAAACTACAGCGAAACGTTGTTTTAAAACCCGGCGAACAATTGGCGTACAATAAAACCAATAAAAAACTCTATATCGAAGAAGTAGATACCCGCCTGTTTACCTCCTGGAAGGACAATAAGCTCATATTCCTGAATATGTCTTTTGCCGATCTGATAAAACTGTTGGAAAGAAAATTTGGGGTAAATATTGAAGTCATTGATAAAACGATCCTTGATGAACATTACACCGGAACAATTAAAAATGAAACCATCCTCGAAATCCTGAACATTATTCAACATACGCACCCAATAAAATACGAAATAAAAGGTCAAAAAATAATCATTCAAAAAAAATAGGAGGAAACATATGACATAAACTAAACCAGAACAAAACAAAAGCCGAAAGATGCGCTAACATCCAACGGCTTTGGAAATAAATTAAATGGTGCGCTAACACCAATAGTAATAATTTAATATCAAAGCAAATTTATGAAAAAAAAAGCTAAACCATGTTATCCGGGCACCGGATGGCATAAACTATTTCGAATTATGAAATTATCTGTGATTCTACTTTTTGTTGGCATGATGCAGGTAACGGCATCGGTTTATTCGCAAACAACAAAGTTATCGGTTGATGCCCATAATCAAAAAATTGTAGATGTACTAACAACTATCGAAGAGCAAAGTGAATTCCGGTTTTTTTATAAAAATGAACAAGTTGATGTTAACCGGAAAGTAAACGTAAACATGGAAGACAAGTTAGTGGAAGAGGTTCTTGATAATATTTTTGCGGGGACCGACGTAACTTACAAGTTTTTTGAGGATAAGTTAATCTTATTATCAAAAGAAGGTGAAATTGAAAAAGATGAAGAAATTCTGTCGCAACAACAAAAGACTGTTTCAGGATCTGTTAAAGATGAAACCGGTGAGCCATTGCCAGGAGTAACTGTTATAATAAAAGGTACTACACAAGGAACGGTTACAGACATGGATGGTAGTTATAACCTCCCAAATATCCCTGAGAATGCTACGCTCATATTCTCGTTTGTAGGGATGACAACCCAGGAAATTTTTGTGGGCAATCAATCTACTGTAAACGTTACGTTAAAAGTTGATGCAATCGGCATCGAAGAAGTTGTAGCAATTGGATATGGAACCGTTAAGAAGAGTGATGTAACCGGATCTGTGATTTCAGTTGATTCGGAAGATATGATGAAACGAAATCCGGTTAACATCGGACAAGGATTACAGGGAGTTGCTGCCGGAGTATCAGTAATCCGCAATTCAGGCGATCCTTCAGGCGATGCTACGATTCGTATTCGTGGTGTTGCTACTGTTAATAACTCTGCCGATCCGCTATTTGTGGTTGACGGCATGCAAGTTGGCTCAAGTATCGAGTTTCTTAATCCAAACGATGTAAAATCAATAGAAGTTTTAAAAGATGCCTCTGCAACTGCCATTTATGGTGCCCGGGGTGCAAATGGGGTAATTCTTATTACCACGAAAAAAGGATCGAACGGACCTACCAATATTAAGCTGACAGCAAATTTTGGCGTACAAACACTCGCCAATAAGTTAGATATGATGAATGCAGAACAGTTTGTTAAAGCAGCACGACAGGCAGCCGCAAACGATGGAAATATATTAACAAACGATGCATGGATTAACTATGATAAAGAGCTGAATAGTATTGACTGGCAGGACGAAATGACTCAGGTAGCCCTGCAACAGAATTACAATGTAAATGTTTCCGGGGGAAGTGAAAGCACTCAGGCACTTATGTCGGTGGGCTATTTAAATAACGATGGAATTATTATTAATTCCAACTTCAAACGTATTACAGCCCGTGCCAATATCGATCATAAAATAAAAGATTTTATTCGTACAGGCATTAACCTTTCTTTCATGCGTAATGAGCGTTATGGTGGCGGCAACCTTCAGAACTATGCGGCTATCATTCCAACAATGGACGACGTTGACGAGAACGGAAACTTACTAAATGTTCCGGTTCAATACCCAGATGGGACCTGGGGCCATTTTAAACGCGAAGGTAACGGCGACACCAATAAAGGACAGGACAATCCGGTTGCGCAGGCAGAAACCCGCGACAGTAAGAACTATAGCAACAGATTGGTTACAAATGCTTATCTGGAATTTGATATTGCAGAAGGTCTTGTATTTAAAACAATTGGAGGTTTAAACTATTCTGGTGGTTCCTATCATGGTTATAATATGAAACATGACCGCACCTATTTGTCAATAGACCGACCTGATGGGTTCAATATATCACAGTATCAAAACATTTCATATTCAGTGGAAAGTTACCTGACTTACGATATTAAAATTGACAACAAACATCGCTTAAACCTTATGGCCGGACACTCTGTATCAAAATATGTACCGCAGGACATCAATGCCAGTGCACTGGATTTCCCTGCCGAAACAATACGGAGAATAGAACTGACAAATAACACAAGCTCAATTAACGCTGGTGGAGGATTGGGAAGAGAATCGCGTGGCCAATCGTTTTTTGGGCGGGTAAATTACTCCTTACTGGACCGTTATTTATTCACAGCCACAGTTCGTAAAGACGGATCATCAAATTTTGGAGCCGGTAACCGTTACGGAACTTTTCCTTCAGCTTCGTTAGCCTGGCGTTTAACCGAAGAAAATTTTATGAAGGATAGTGACTTATTCAGTAACATAAAATTACGTTTGGGTTGGGGACAAACCGGTAACGCAGGTAATTCTACAAACCTTTCGGTTGATCAGCTGTCTTCAAACAGAATCGCTTATTATCATTTTGTGGATGGTAGCGAATCTATTGCTCCGGGTCTTGCTCAGGTTCGAGAGATAGACACCAATTTAAAATGGGAAACCAACGAACAAACCAATATCGGTTTGGATTTAGGTTTTCTGGATAATGGCCTCAATTTTTCATTTGATTATTTTATCAGAGATGCGAAGGATCTGTTATTAAACCGTCCGTTACGTCCTTCAACCGGATATATTGATATATACACAAATGCCGGACACATAAGAAACTCAGGATTTGAGTTTATGGCATCCTATCAAAAACAGATGGGAGACTGGGATATAAATATCCGGCTAAACGGTGCAACACTTAAAAATGAGGCAATTGATGTTGGTAACGATATCTACTTTAACGAAGATGTTGCAGATGGCGATTATTGGGATCGCTACTCGTTAACCAGAAACGGCTATCCTGTGGGATCATTTTATGGCTGGCGTGTTGACGGAATTTTCCAAAACCAAAGCGAAATTGACGCCTTGAATGCAAACGTTGATCCTGAAAACAATAGTGGCTATTATCAATCAGCAAGCACGCAACCAGGCGATTATAAATACAAAGACCTTAACGATGACGGATGGATTGGCGATCAGGACAGGGAAATCATTGGTGATGGTTACCCTACACTTAATTTTGGATTGAACCTTATTTTAGCTTATAAAAACTGGGACCTTAATTTATCGGCTTATGGAGTTTTAGGACAGGAAATTTTGTCTTATGCCTATAAAAACCAAACAAGTATGTACATAGCCGCAGGAGGTTATCGAAATGTTCTTGTTGACTATGCACAAAACGCATGGTCCGAAAACAATAAGAATAATGAATATCCGCGACTTACAAAACAGGATGCCAACCACAACGGACAGGTTTCAGATGCTTTTATTAAAAACGGAGACTTTTTAAAAGTTCAAAACCTTCAGGTAGGTTATACATTCCAGAAAAGCAATATTCAAGGCCTGAAAATGGAAAATCTGCGCTTATTTGCTAGTATTGAAAACCTGTTTACCATAACCGGTTATGATGCCGGAGATCCGGAAATTGGTACAAGCAAAGTATTACAAACAGGTTTTGACGGCGGTCGTTATCCATTTCCTCGTACATACGTATTCGGACTTAGTTTAGGTTTCTGATAACATTCTTAAAAAATAAATTATGAAACGAGCATATAAAATAATTACATCTAAGAGCGTAATTAAAACAAGCGAGTTCCATACTATACCTTTTAAAATAAACAATTTTAATAGTATGAAAAAAATATATAAATATATAATTAGCTTATCACTACTGGCTGGGTTATTTTCTTGTAGTAATGATTTTCTGGAAATCGATCATTACGATATTCTCGAACCCTCTGCAATGTTTAGTAGTGAAGAAACGATACTTCAGGGATTAAACGGTGTTTACGATATGTTTTATCCTGAATGGCGCGATGCAACTGATGTTCAAAAAAGCTGGAACATTAAACCACAGCTTGCCTTCTCAAATTATCCGGCACTCGACTGTCAGGCATCCGGTTGGGATAATGAATTTACGCGCCACGAATGGCGGGCCGATAAAGATATGTTCTACGAAGGTTGGAAACAAGCCTACAAAGCCATTGACCGTGCAAACCGTTTTCTTTCAAATTTAGAAGTTACAGACCCTTCTGTTTTTGAGGATGGGCAAAACACTAAAAGTATAATAGAGGCTGAATGTAAAGCAATCAGGGCTTTCTTTTACTCGTGGTTGGCGCAAAATTTTGGCCGTATCCCAATGTTAGTGCCGGGCGAAACGTATTCAACTTCTCCGAGCAAACCTCGTGCAGAAAGTACAGAAGGAACCTGGGCATTAATTATTGAAGATTTCGATTTTGCGGCGAAAACATTAGACTGGCAACCTTGGAATGATCAATACGGAAGAATTACCAGAGGAATGGCAAAAGCCTATCTCGCACAAGCGTATATGTATGTTGATCGTTTTGATGACGCCAAAACCGAGTTAAAAGATATTATCGACAGCGACGTATATGCACTAAATCCTAGTTTCGGACAAATTCATATGGAAGATAATTTCTGGGATTCTGAAAGTGTTTGGGAGGTTTCTTATCCTCATTTCGGGAACCTGAACTGGGGGGCAGATGGACAAACCGACGCTTTATGGTGGCCCACCTATTTAACAGCTAGTCCTGAATATGGTGGCTGGGGATCACTTTATGTTTCTCACGAGTTTTGTAAATCTTTTGAAGACGGAGATAAAAGATTAAAATATTCAGTTGTTCAGAAGGGGGAAATCCACCCATTTACCGGACAAACAATTGGAGCCAGTGCAGGATTTGAAGGTGATTTTGTCTCTTCAGAGCGAATGCCAAATAATTTTAGTATTAAACTTTGGAAAAGGAAACCGGGTAGCGATGGTATTGTTATGAATCCGATTTCAGCAAAATGGATGCGCTATTCGGCTGTGCTGTTAAATTATGCTGAATGTTGTTTTGAAACAGGTGAAGCCTCAACAGGATGGTCTTACATTAACCAGATTCGTAACCGCGCATGGGGAAATCTCGAAGTTGAGCTAAGCCAGGGAGATTACCCGATTGAATATAATACTGATGTAGTTGATGTACCCGAAGCAGAAAGTTATTATCAATCATACAAAACTCAAAAAGGATATACCTCGGATGTTTGGAAAGTAGCAATAACAATCGAGCGCCGACATGAATTCTTAGCTGAATATTCGTTCTGGTACGACTTGTGCCGGACAAACATGGCCGAAGAATTTTTGAATAATGAATATCCGAAAAATGAAGGTTATACTCAACGGAGTTTCGATTTTAATCCAAACCGTATGCTCTACCCTATTCCTACCGATGAAATCATTAAAAATGACGAAATCAGCCAGGAAGATCAAAATCCTGGTTACTAAATGAATAATGCGATGAAATAATAAAACTATCTTAAAGAGAAAATTCTCTTTAAGATAGTTTTAAATAATTATAAAAAATGAATATGAACAAACTATTCTTTATATTATACCTGTTTAGTTTACTATGTGTAAATAATCTTAGAGCACAGGAATTTAAATTAACGTCATCCGGTTATTTTCAAAATAACGGAGTTGATGTAATGGCTTTCGATGACATCTATCCTGAAGGACACCAGGGAGGTGTCTCTTTAATTATGCACGGAAACCGTGTGGCAACAAACGGTGATATTCGATTGGAGCCCACCCCTGGACAGTGGCAACCTGTTCCGAAACAAAGAGACCGGAAGCTTGACCCGACGACGAATACAATTACCGCGTCGTTAAGTTACCCTGATTCTTCACGGCACGTTACGGGCTTCAATCCGATCATCTATCCTGACCTGGTATTTAATTATAAAGTTAATGTAGTTGGAAAAGGTGGTTCGGTTATCGTAACTGTTGACTTAGACCGGCCAATCCCTCAGGAATATATTGGTAAAGTAGGTTTTAACATGGAGCTTTTCCCCGGAACCTTGTTCGGGAAACCCTGGATTATGGACGATATGACAGGGATTTTTCCGCAACAACCTAACGGGCCAACGCGTTACGAACCGTCTAATCATAAACATCAGGGCAATTTTAATCCTGATGGAGAAGCTTCTGTAGAACAGCTCGCCGGAAACGGATACAGCCCGATAATTGCAGATGATATCGTATCTGAACCTTATGCAGTTGGGCATAACTTTGTAGTTCGTCCTGATGATCCTTACAATAAATTCACCATTGAAAGTAAAGGAACGGAGTTGAAACTCTATGACGGAAGAATGAATCACAACAATGGATGGTTCGTTGTCAGAAGTGAAATTTCTGCAGGTAAAACCAAAGAAGTTGTTAAGTGGGTGATTACACCAAATGTAGTAAACGACTGGCACTATAAACCTGTTGTACAAACTTCTCAAATTGGTTACCAAACCAATCAACAGAAAGTTGCTATTATTGAACTCGACAAAAGAGAAATTAAACGTGAAACCCCTACCCTGGTGCAAATTACGGATTCAGGTGAAAAGGAAATATTGAAAGTTGCCGGAGAAGAATGGGGGCAATTTCTTCGCTACAATTACCTGAAATTTGATTTTTCTAAGATTAAAAAAGCCGGACTTTACCAGGTTCGTTATGGGAATTCTGTTTCTTCGGTTTTTCGAATTGCCGACGACATTTATGACCGGGGTGTTTGGCAACCTGTATTAGAATATTTCTTACCGGTTCAAATGTGTCACATGCGTGTAAACGAGAAATACCGGGTTTGGCATGACGAATGTCATTTGGACGATGCCCGCATGGCTCCGGTTAATTTTAACCACATTGACGGCTATGCACAAGGACCTTCAACTCTTACAGATTATAGTCCGGGAGATGTTGTTCCGGGCTTAAACATCGGTGGCTGGCACGACGCAGGCGACTTTGATCTTCGTGTTGAATCTCAAGCCGGAGAGTCTTACATTTTAGCACTGGCATACGAAGCTTTTAATGTGAACTACGATGTCACTTCCATTGATCAAAATAAACACCTTACTGAAATTCATCAACCCGACGGTAAAAACGACCTGCTACAACAAGTTGAAAACGGAGTACTTACTGTTGTTGGCGGATACCGTTCTCTGGGTCGACTTTACCGCGGAATTATATGTAATGGCCTGCGCCAATATGTAATGCTGGGCGATGCTTCGGCCATGACCGATAATAAAATTGGAAATGAAGATGACCGTTGGGTATTTACGGAAGACAATCCTCGCAGGGAATTAACAACGGCTGCCCAAATGGCTGCTGCTTCACGTGTATTAAAAGGATTCAACGATACACTAAGCACACAAGCTCTTCATTGTGCAAGAGCTTTGTTCGACGTTACCGAAATGGACGGACGTTCTAAGTCGGCCAAAGTTCATGCAGCTGCCGAACTTTACCTGACTACCAGTGATGATAAATACAAAAATTATCTGCTTTCTGAAACTGAATTTATTACTCAGGCGATCAGCTCGGTTGGCTGGTATATTGGCCGTGCTGAAAAAAAGATCAACGATGCAGACTTTACAAAAGCATTGCGTGAGGCAATGATCACATTGCGCAATGAGATTGAGGAACAAGGCACAGAAACACCTTATGGCATTCCTTATCGTCCTCATATTTGGGGAGCCGGATGGAATATTCAAGCATTCGGTTTTAATCAATATTTCCTACATACCTCTTATCCTGATATCTTCAAATCAGAATACATTTACAATGCTCTGAATTTTATTTTAGGCTGTCATCCCGGTTCGAATACCTCTTCCTTTGCTTCAGGAGTTGGAGCCCGTTCTGCTACCGTTGGATATGGATTAAACCGTGCTGACTGGTCTTATATTCCGGGCGGAGTGGTTTCGGGAACGGCACTTATCCGACCCGATTTCCCTGAGTTACTGGAATTTCCATATTTATGGCAACAGGTAGAATATGTACTAGGAGGTGGCTCTTCGCATTATATGTTTTTGGTTTTAGCTGCTCAGCAATTACTTGATGAATAAAAAGCAGCAATGAAAAAAGTATTAATCATATTCATAGGTTTTACTGTGCAGATGTTTTCATTAGCATCTGCACAGGTTGCTACCAACAAGAAAGTATCCGGGTTGGTGAGTGAATCGGTACAGGATTTAAAACACAATACACTTCCTTTCTGGGAAAAGAATACACCAGATCCCTCCGGAGGTTTTTACGGCACGGTTTTAAACGATGGCACAGCTGTACCGGATGCTCCGAAAGGTGGTGTTTTGAATGCCCGCATTTTATGGACATTCTCGAAAGCTTATCAACTGTTTGGGAATGAAAATTACAAGGAATTAGCAGACAGAGCGCAAAGCTATTTTCTGATGAATTTTATCGATCAGGAATACGGGGGGACTTATTGGACGATAAATGCTGATGGTACCCCACTAAACGCAGAAAAACAAACCTATGCAATTGCCTATGCCATCTATGGACTAGCAGAACACTATCGGGCAATTGGTAACAAGGAAAGCTTAAAACAGGCAATCGAACTATACCGTACTCTGGAGAAAAGGGCTTTTGATCCTCTTAACGGCGGCTATATAGAATCTTTTTCTCGTAATTGGGAAACTCCCGAGCGTTTTGGTTATGATGGCTCTGGCATTGCAGCCAAAACCATGAATACACATTTACATGTTCTGGAAGCGTATACACTACTATACAAAGTATGGCCCGATAAGGAATTGAAAAAGCAATTAACCGGACTTATCAATTTGTTTTATGAAAAGATAATAGACCAAAAAACAGGACATCAAAAGCTTTTCCTTACTATGGAATGGGAAAACCTGGAACACATTGATTCGTACGGTCATGATATGGAACTTTCCTGGTTGCTTTTTGAATCTGCCGAAGCAATTAAAGATAAAACACTCATCCGCCGAACAGAAAAAATGGCTCTTAAGTTGGTAGATATTCAAATGAAAGAAGGCTGGAATCCGGATGGTTCATTACTTTATGAGAGAAATAACGGACAAATTCATGGAGGCTTGGAATGGTGGCCACAAGCCGAATCAGTTGTAGCTTTTTATAACGCCTGGCAAATTAGTGGAGATGAAAAATACCTCGATGCAGCGATAAAAACCTGGAGCTGGATAAAAAACAACTTAGTTGACACCAAATATGGAGGTTGGTACGGAGGTGTAGGCCCAGATGGCAAACCGAATTTAGTCCGACCAAAAGTTAGTTTATGGAAGTGTCCGTATCACAACAGCCGGATGGCCTTTGAACTGTTTCAAAGAACTCAATAATTTTCAATAAACTTATTATAAACCAATAAAAACCTAATTATGAAACAAATTTTCACTCTGATCATTTTGATCGGAATTACGCTTCTCTCGCAAGCGGGGAATTACAAAAGTTATAAAGTATCAGTTTATGTTCGGGCCTACGAGGTGGAAAAAATGAAAGACCTAAACTGGCTCGACTCCACCTGGACTATCATTTCTGATCAGGCAAAAATTGACAAGATTTACCTGGAAACACACCGCGACCTGTTAATCGTTCCGGACGAAACACTGGAACAGGCAAAAAAATATTTTTTGGACAAAGGTCTTGAAGTTGGAGGTGGAATTACTTATACAATTGATGAATCAAACAGTTTTGAAACCTTTTGCTATTCAAATCCTGAACATCGGGATATTGTACAACAAATTGCAGAACATACAGCCCGGCATTTTGATGATTTTATTCTTGACGATTTCTTTTTTACCAGCTGCAAATCGGATATTGAAATTGAAGCCAAAGGCGATATGAGCTGGACAGAATACCGCACAAAGCTAATGACCGAAGCAGGAATGGACCTGGTTATTAAACCTGCAAAAAAAATCAATCCAGATGTAAAAATCATTATCAAATACCCTAACTGGTATGATCATTTCCAGGGATTGGGTTTCGACCTGAGTAACGGACCGACAATGTTTGACGGCGTATGGACAGGCACCGAAACACGTGATCCCTCTTCGGCACAACACTTGCAAAATTATTTAAGTTATAACATCATTCGCTATTTCAACAACCTACGCCCAGGTTTTAACTTTGGAGGCTGGGTAGATTCTGGTGGTTCAGGCATGGGGATGGACCGCTATGCCGAGCAACTCTGGCTAACTATGTTTGCCAAAGCACCCGAAGTTATTTTGTTTGCCTACCACCAATTGCTCGGAACAGAATTACATACAGAAATACACCGAACTCCCTGGCAGGGAATGGGAACCAGCTTCAATTATGATGAAATGATGAAACCTGTTCAAACGCCAAATGGAAAAACCATCACCCCATCAACTATTGCGCGGGTTGCCGGTGTAGCTTTGCAACAAGTTGATGATGTTGTAAGCAAATTAGGAAATCCTGTTGGCATCAAATCATATAAACCGTTCCATTCGCTGGGCGACGATTTCTTGCAAAACTATCTTGGTATGATAGGACTTCCGATGGATATGTACTCAGATTTCCCAACCGACCAGCAGGTTGTTTTACTTACCGAACAAGCCAAATACGATCCGGACATTGTAAATAAAATGAAAAAACAACTCCATAAAGGAGGTGATGTAGTTATTACAAGTGCTTTGTTAAAAGCTATTCAGGAAGATATTGCTGACATTGCTGAATTACGTGCTTCGGATTTAAAAGCCCTTGTGAATGATTTTGGATATGCAGGAGAAATTTATAAAGATATTCTTATCACCCAAGTTAAGTATCAGACTAACGATGCCTGGGAAATAGTAAGTGCCGGCAGACCGTTAAAAGGAGGAGTAAGTGGTTACCCAATGTTACTCAGGGCGAAGTATTCCAAAGGTAACCTTTATGTACTAACAATTCCCGACGACTTTGGCAACCTGTATGATCTTCCTGCAGGCGTGCTAAATACCTTCAGACAAGTTTTAAGCAAAGATTTAGGTATGTATATTGAAGGACCATCGAAAGTTGGATTGTTTTTGTACGATAACAGTACTTTTATTGTAGAGTCATTTCGCGATGAACCGGTAACAATACAATTAGTGAGCTATGAAGATCTTTCTGAGATTAAAGATTTGGTCAGCGGGATTAAACTTGAAAAAATACAGGAGGACAATTCCGTACAAAACCGATGGAGAAATCCCCGGGAGACCTATAAATTTCGTATTACACTGATGCCCCATTCGTACAAAGTATTTAGAAAATATTAAATGCTGAGATTTGATGTTTGGCAGAAAAGTTCGCTGTCAAACATCACCTTGGTTTTTATTCCATATGATGAACAGCTTTTATCGTGTATGATGATTACTCATGAACTTGTAGATTTAGCATCCCTCACAGAGAAGGTGCTGATCGCCTTTTTTGGTATCTCAATTATTAACGACTCATTCCCCTACCTCTGTTTTTCACTTTATATTTCATAGTTGGTTCCTTTTTTCGTCTGTTACTTCGCTCAATTAATCGATTTACATCCCTCGCCCATTGCGCCAAATGAAACTCGTTGATCATGGGAGAAGCAACTTGCTGCTCCTGTTCAGCACTTTGAGAATGATGAAATCGAGGTCTTTCTTCAAATTCCGAAAGCCTGATCGGGTAACGAATTGGATTTCCAATTTCATCAGTAACAAAAACTACATGCCCCCTTCCCGATCTCCTTACCTCCACATTAAAAAGCTCCAGCGATTTATCGTAAAGCTGTTTAGTCGAGATAGATTCAATCTCGTTTAGCTGATAAAATAAAATCTCCAGGTTCTGTTTCAGATTTCTGCTTCCTGCAGAAAATTTTAAATTAGCTTGTACCTGGTTCTGCTCTTTGGTGAGATCATACTTTTGTTCCAGAGATTTGATGAAACGTTGCGTTTTCTCCTTCTCATAATTGTCCTTGATCTTCTTCCCGGTCTGGCAATCAATTCGTGTGGAAACGATATGAAAGTGTGTCCGGTCAATGTCTGAATGTTTGTAAACAAAGTATGGTTGATTACCATAACCCAAATGTTCCATCAGGTTTCCGATTTCGGTGCGGATTCCTTTATCTCCCAACTTCACCAAATCCGTTACTGTTGGATTTACAGAAATATGTAAGCCTTTCTTTTTCACCCGTGTGTTTCGCTCCTCAATCTCTTTCAGAATATTCAGCCGATCATGTTTTGTTCCGGCAAAAGGATTTATGGTTGGTGTATTGCCGCTTTTATAAAAGTGTGCCTTTTTCTGTTGTACTTTCTTTTCGTTGTAAAACAAAGCATTTTGAGTATTGCCCGATTGATGGATTACGATGACCATAGTAAAAATTTAGCGCAGGTGTTTTTGTAAAAAAGCCAGGCATTGCATCATCATCTGAAAAGCCTGTTTTAGTAAGTGTCGGTCATTATCTCCAACATTGTATGTAGAAAATGAATTCATTTTTTTAGAAAGCTGGTTCAGGTTCACTCCAATCCTATTCAATTCATAGTCCAGATTGTTCAACCGATCTTTTGTCTCCGAATCTAAGTGAACTTCCTTCTTTACTGATCTCCGAAATATGGCATAGCGAATATAATCACTCCGGCAGCCAAACTTCCCGGTACGCACCAAACTATCCAATCGCTGCTTTTCTTCTTTCGTAAGAAGCAGCCGGATGATCTCGGTTCGTTTTTCGTGCTCCGGTAATTTTGGTCGCATAATTTCCTTGCGTTTTGCTTTTTGGGGAGGGGACTGCAAGTTGGTTTGGTCAAAACCAGGGGCTCCTGCCAGACAAGATACCGAAGGTTTTTATGGTAATAAAAACACATCTTGCAGTCCCCTCCCCCGTAGTTATTTCTTAGTGATTTTCGAGGTCTTATCAGGTCGGGGAATTCCCAAATTGTAATCCTGAAAAAGTCAATTGTTGCTGAATTATTTTCTTCTGCTTTCTCCCTTCATAGTGATAAAATTGAACATGGTTTTTAATCGGTCACCAATCATTCCACCGTAAAATTCATCGGAAGAAAGGGTCTTAAACGTAAAATTTGAAGTGGCATGCGTTATGGTTTCGACATCACTTCTGAGACTTAATAATTCAGAAATTGGACGACTGATATTTCCGTAATCTATGACCGTTTTTGATTCCCGTCCGAATTCATCGATGATTAAAGGTCTTTTGACAAACATTTCCATGGACTGCTCTTTTATCTGCTCCTGGAGTTGAACGGATTTGACAAACCGAAGCACCGGATAATTCAAACTCAATTTTCTGACGATATGGTTATGAAGCATGGAATAGGTTTCGAGCAAAACTGTTTTGCCACATCCGTATTTTCCCTGCAATAACAATCCCTTTGCAAGATCGCCGGTGAAAGAAGTATTGCCGGTAACGTACAAGTAAAGTTGTTTTATCACCGGTTCGTTGTATTTATCGATAACAAAATTCCGGTCCTGATTTCGTTGAGCCAGGCAGGTGTTCCCGAATGCTTTTATCAGGTTTTGAAATTCAGGATATTCAAAAGGAAAAATTAATCGGCGGCGACGCATCTTTTCTTTTTCACCGGCAATTATCTTTTGGGCATCGTCGAGCAATACATCACAGAATTTTTGCTTAGTCGAAATCACTTCCTGTGTGGACAAATCCTTTCCCTTTTCCATTCGTCTTTGTATTTGTATTATTGTCTTTAGTCTTTATATAGTAGGGTGTAGATCTAAGGTCAGACCTAAGTGTAGACCTAGGTGTCAGAATCTGATACTTAGTTTTAACCCTAAATCCACCCCCGGGAACATAGTTTAACAAGCCCGCTTCCTTCAATTGTCCCCGGGCCGATTTTAGTACCTGCAACGACATATTGGCATTAGCCGCCAGTCGTTTGTCAGCATATTCAATCCATTCCGGCCATCGTGATCGGTTGGCCACATGAAGCAAAAAGAAGTACAATCGGGTTTCATTTCCAGTAAAATTTAGCTGTTCATCCAATCGCCAGAAGTTGTTAATCAACTCAAACAGATTCATTATCCTCTCACTTGCGAACGCTTTCTGAATCCGGCTTTTGCTTCATTTTCGATCTCCTGTAGCGTTTTCTTTTTGCCATTGGTGATCCACTCGAGTAATTCGTCTTCGAAAAAGTAGAGTTGTTTTCCGTTTTTGTAACAAGGAATCATACGTTTGCGCACAAGCGTGTAAACGGTTGGTTTGGCTTTTTTGATGATCTTACACGCCTGATCAATTCCGATCGGAATACGTTTTTTGTTTTCAACGGGTGTCCGGCCCTTTTCAACCAGAACTTTTAATTCTGCCACTTCAGTAACCAGGTGGGCTACTGCTCTGGGTAAGTTTTCGAAAGAAATTTCATTGACATCCATAACTATGTTTTTTAATCGTTATGAAGCAAATAAAGCCAGTGTTTTTTCTGTGTCGCAAAAACACAGGATAAACACTTCAAAAACACAGGGAATGATGATTTTTATTTGTGCTTATTCTTTGGAAAGACTTTTCCGAATCTGAATGATACCTCTCTGCTCGTCATCTTTTAAATGCCGTTTGATGGTTTCTGTTTCCACATTACCAAGAATTGAGGGAAAGACGTTTTTTAGAAAGGCTGCCATTTGCAGCTGATTACCAATCCTGAAATGGTTCCAGATATTCCAGCCAAAATGATAAAGATCGATGCTGCTTAATTCGGTGACTTCTACCGATTGAATTTCATCGGTCAGCTTCTTTTCAGCATAGGATGTGATGTTCCGGGATAGCAGAACTAAATCCTTTTCGGAGGTATAGGCTGCAAAAACTGTTTGTGTGTATTTAACTGCAATAGCAATCTTATTATTTTCCTGATTTGTAATCAACTGTATTTGTTCGGTCCTGATTTTATCGATCCAGGCCGGATCATTAGCTTTTTCAGCGGGATCTTTTAACTGTTTCTTTTTAGGAAAAAATATTCTGGCTATTACGGTATAAAGATCCGTTAAAAAAATAGACAGCAGGACGTAAACGAGAACACCAAACAAAGTAACGGCTACAAAGACAATATTCGCCGTAAATTCATCTGCTCCAACACTTATTGCAAACATTCTTGCAAAAACACCCAATATGATACACGCCAGCAAAACGGATAAATAAATGACGATATTTTCAAAATATTTGGAGTGCATTTCTTTCTCAGCTGACTTCTCAGTGTGGAATTACAAACGTCCGTAATTCCATGGTTTTATTGAATCTAATTAATGATATGTGTTTCTAACTATTGCAAGTTAACAAATGAAAATTGAATCCAAAAGATGTATATGCATTTTGAGTGTTGTTACTCCATCCAATAAATAATACCTGAGAAACAAAAAATCTGAATTGATTTTATTTGAACAAATAAAACATTCCTCATAAGAAAAGAAAAAAGGGAAAAAAAGAAAAGAAAGCCGGATAGTTGACGGCCGTGGATAAAATGCAGGATTGCCACGGATAACTATAAACAAATTAGGTCTATCTGCAATAATACTAATCCGGGGCATTCATCTTGATCTTGCATTTTTCCCGGGGAGGATTTGCGGGGAGGCCGGCGATCTTGGATTTCTTTTTTGTTTTCCACCTGAAAGGTTATTAAAACCTGTTAAGCCTTACTTGTGGACGGCTAAGGAAAAGTGCAGGACTGTAGTGAAACGAAAGGATGGCTCTTTTCGTGCGGTGCCTGAAGGCGTTTTTCACTGTAACGGCGTAAAAAGCTACCGTTCTCCGTGAGTGGGCGAACGGGATAAGGGAGCGTTGGAGCCGATCAGGGGAAATGGCCGCGGCACAAGAATATGTAGCAAAAACAATAACATCAGAATTCTTTTTCAGCTAATATATTATCCATTTTTATTTATTTTTCGTACTTTTAGCTAATATTTTATCCACAATATGTACTCATTAGAACAAACACCTACCGAGGTTAGTAAAAAGTTAGCACAAAGATTTCGTACCCTGCGAAAGCAATCAAAACTATCTCAAAAAGAGATGGCAGAACGATCAGGTGTTTCATTGGGTAGTTTAAAGCGGTTTGAAAGAACCGGGAGAATTTCTCTTGAATCATTATTAAAATTAATGCATCTTCTGGGACGATTAAACGAAATCGATACTATTCTTTCAATCAATGAAAACCGGGAAGATATTGAAAAACTTTTTTCAAAATAATCTGAAAGTCAATGCCAGCAATAAAGAAAATAACAGTATCGCTGTTGCTCGAAGGAGATATAGCAGAAGTGGGAGAACTGGTATTATCTGATAGCAAAATCTATTTTAGATATAATGCAGATTTCCTAAAAAATGGCCTCAACCTCTCGCCTATCAAATTGCCATTTACAAATGATATTTTAAGTGCAGACAAAGAACCTTTTGACGGATTATTTGGAGTATTTAACGACTCGTTACCGGATGGATGGGGACGTTTACTTCTTGATCGCTCACTAGCTTCAAAAGGAATCGACATAGCAAGAATTACACCTTTAGACCGGTTGGCATTTGTGGGCTCTTCAGGTATGGGAGCACTGACTTATAAGCCAGAAATGGAACCTGCTGAAGATACCGGTCACATTCCTGAACTTGACATACTTGCTTACGAAATGAATCAAATCCTACAGGGAACAAGTTCTGATATTATTGAGGAATTATTTATTCTTGGAGGATCATCAGGTGGTGCCCGCCCAAAGGTTTTTGTTGGTTACAATCCTCATTCCAATGAACTGACTCATGGTTTCGACCATCTGCCAGACGGTTATGAGGACTGGATTATTAAATTTCCATCATCGTCAGACAATCCGGAAATTGCCAGAATCGAATTCGCCTATCACAAAATGGCCTTGCAGGCAGGAATAAGAATGAGCAAATGCAGGCTGTTTGAGGGAAAATCAGGAAAGGTATATTTCGGAACAAAACGTTTTGATCGGGATTCAGGGAAACGTCTGCATACACATACCGCATCCGGACTTATGCATGACAATTTCAGAATGAGTACTATGGATTATGGACATTTAATGGACTGTGCATTCCGCCTTGAAAAACATGTAAATGCCTATGATAAAGTTTTCAGGTTAGCCGCATTCAATGTTTTCGCTCACAATCGCGACGATCATAGCAAAAATTTCTCTTTCCTGATGAACGCAAAAGGAGAATGGCAATTTGCCCCGGCTTACGACCTGACATTTTCGAATTCGGCCTACGGATTTCACAGCACCATGATAGCTGGAGAAAGTCGGAATCCAGGACGAAAGGAACTTTTGAAGTTGGCCGATCATTTTGGATTAAAAAAAGGTGATGTAATTATCGAAGAAGTTCAAGATGCAATTAACCATTGGCCGTCCATTGCCAAAGAATGCGGAATTTCAAAAACCAACATCCAAAATATCCAAAATGTACTGAATAAAATAATGGACTAACTTATATATTCAATGGTAAAGCATCTACAAATTAATCACTATAATTCTTCCGGTATCAGTACATGTACCACTAGCAGTACCAGATCTGATACAGGTAACATATCAGACTTTGTTCAAGATGGAGCAGAAGCAACTTTATGAGCTCTAAAGAATGTATTAAACTCTTTAAATTTGTCATTTATTGAGTAGTCTTACTACTCGTTTTTGTATTTAAAAAAAGCAATAGTGTGGTTATTCCTTTTCGCTTTTTTTTAGACTTTTCAAAATACAATCTCAAAAAAAAAGCATGAATTAAAAATTGAATATCTGAAAAGCGTTCTAAAACTTTAATTAAATGAATCTGCTGAGCTAAAATGAAATATTGAAAGACTATTTCTTTAAGTTTTTGATGTCATCTAATTTTATGGCTTGTGCTGCTTTGTTTTTCTTCTCGTCCACCACTTTTGCATAAATCTGAGTGGTTTTTACATTCGTATGTCCAAGCATTTTACTAACCGTATAGATATCCGTTCCGCTTGATAATTGCAGGGTTGCAAATGTATGTCTGAAATTATGAAATGTGATCTTCTTTTTGAAACCTGCAGCTTCAATCCAATTTTTTAACGGCCGCGAAATCCATGCCGGTCCCGGCAAATCGTCAAAAACTAATTGCTCTGGCGTTCCTACTTCCCCACAAAGCTGCAAGGCTTGTTCTGAAATCGGAGTATACTCAAATCCTTTTGTTTTCTGTTGTGTAAATTGTAAACGCGCTTGATTTCCATCAACAATAATTTCATTCCATTTTAGTTGCTGAATATCAATAAGCCTCAAACCTGTTAAAGCAGAAAAAAGAGCAGCTCTTTTAAGAACATCACGTTCACATGGAGTAGCTACAAGTTTATTTAGTTCCTCTACGGTTAGGTATTCCCTGCGAGATTCCTGCCACTGAATCCCTTTTATCTTAGCAGATAAATCACTAGTCAGATAACCATCAATAAAGGCCTGCTTAAGCGCTGCCTTAAAAACAGAAAAGTAGGTAGATGCGGAATTATGGGATAGCTTACCACCTTTGTTGCCCCCTCGTGGTGCTGACAAGAGAAAAAGTCTGAAACCTTCGGCCAGACTTAAATCCAATTCTGAAAATAAAAGTGTATCTCCTGAATAAAGTTTCAGGAACTCAATGGAACGCTCCCAATTTATCAAAATGGATTTCGAGCTATTTGAATGACGTTTATAAGTTACTTTGGTAAAGTAATCGATAAAATTCTGCTGCAATCGTTCCTTTTGCTCGGCCTGAGCGCTTTCCGTATCGTTGTATAGATCAGAATGATCATATTCGCGCTGTCGAAGTTTACGAACGCCATCAGCATACAACATGCTTTCATTATCAACTTCACTCTTACAAATAATTACACCGTTATCATTGCGTTTAGGTTTGTAAGTCCCAATTCCCTTGGCGTTGATCCGAACATTCCCCTTTTTATTCCATACCACTGTAGTTACACTCCTATTAAGGTATTCCCGAATACGCTGAGGCGTTTTCTTTCCTGGAACAAACACAGGATAACTCTCTAAGTAAATGTACCACTCATTTCTATTTTCAGCCTTGCGAAGCCTAACGGTTACTTTAGTTTTTGATAATTGTTTCATGGGGTATTAGTTTATTTTTTTGAAAATATCTCTTCAATTTGCTCTTTAGGTACATACACATATTTCCCAATTTGCCTTCGGGGAATGCTGTATTTACGGATCGTTTTGTTTACAGTTGAAGGAGATATTCCAAATCTTTCTGATACTTCGGCAATATTATAACATTCACTTTTATCGTATTGCATTCGAACAGGCTTTTCATCAGGAGTTTCAGGTAAGTCTACGGCTGTAAACATTGCCTCAATATGTACTCGACTAACTCTGGTTAATCGTTGTCCTAAATTATAAGCTGGAATTTTCCCTGCTTTAATAAGCCGACGAATAGTATCTTTTGATATACCAAAAAGAACTGTAGCTTCTGAAACCGAAATAAATGGCCGAGTTTGGATCTCAGCTATCTTATGAATCGATTCTTCCAACAATGTTTGCTTTTCTATTGCCTCCTTGGCTCGTCTTCTTTTTGCTCTTCCTGATTTATCTACACAGTAAGGGCTACAAAATCGGGTTGCTACAGTTTTGGCTTCAAATGGCTTTCCACACTGCTCACATATCTTGGGTATTTTAAGTTTACTTTTTGCCATATATTTTATCAATTAGCACTACATCAAGCTAAAAAAGCACAAATAAGCCCAGTTAAGACCAAATAAGCCTGTTTAAGGCGCACATTAACGTCAAATAGCGCGCGGTACAAGTATGGTACAAATATATGCTAAAAATACATGAAAAACAAGTTAACAATATCAAATGACTACAAACAAAAAACGCAGTAAGTCAGAAACTTACTGCGTTTTACTAGTTATTGATTATCCTTATTAATCGTACCCTATTTTACTTCTTCAAAATCCACATCGGTTACTTCGCCGTCCTGCGAAGCTTTCGATGATTGTCCGTTGCCGCCCGGGGCACCGGCATCGGGTCCGGGTTGGGCGTTGGCCTGGGCCTGTGCGTTGTACATTTCCTGCGAGGCCGCCTGGAACACCTGGTTCAGTTCGGCCGTAGCGGCGTCAATCGCTGCCAGGTCCTGATTTTTGTGCGCTTCTTTCAGTTTATTCAAAGCGGCTTCAATCGGGCCTTTCTTGTCGGCAGGCAGTTTATCGCCAAACTCTTTCAACTGCTTTTCGGTTTGGAAAATTAAACTGTCAGCCTGGTTCAATTTGTCGACTTTTTCTTTGGCGGTCTTATCGGCTTCGGCATTGGCGGCAGCTTCCTCGCGCATCCGTTTGATTTCGTCATCGCTTAATCCCGACGATGCTTCGATGCGAATAGACTGCGATTTACCGGTAGCTTTATCTTTGGCGCTCACGTGTAAAATACCATTGGCATCGATGTCGAAAGTGACCTCGATCTGAGGCACGCCGCGCATAGCCGGCGGGATTCCGTCGAGGTGGAAACGACCAATGGTTTTATTCCCGGCGGCCATCGGGCGTTCGCCCTGCAACACATGAATCTCAACCGAAGGCTGGTTATCGGCAGCCGTTGTAAATGTTTCCGATTTTTTGGTCGGTATGGTCGTGTTGGCTTCAATCAACCGTGTCATCACACCGCCCATGGTTTCAATACCCAGCGAAAGCGGGGTCACATCGAGCAACAATACATCTTTGACTTCACCGGTTAAAACACCTCCCTGGATAGCAGCGCCAACGGCAACCACTTCGTCGGGATTTACGCCTTTTGAAGGGGCTTTGCCAAAGAGTTGCTGCACTTTTTCCTGAACAGCCGGAATACGTGTTGAACCTCCAACCAAAATCACCTCGTCAATATCGGCGGCAGTCATACCGGCATTTTTCAGTGCTTTACGGCAGGGTTCCATGGTGGCATTGATCAGGCTGTCGGCCAGTTGTTCAAATTTGGCGCGGGTCAGCGTTTTTACCAGGTGTTTCGGCATGCCGTTCACCGGCATGATATACGGTAAGTTGATTTCCGTTTGTGTGGAACTCGACAACTCGATTTTTGCTTTCTCGGCAGCTTCTTTCAGACGTTGGAGAGCCATCGGGTCTTTACGCAGATCAAGGCCTTCATCGCTTTTAAATTCTTCGGCCAGCCAGTCAATAATTACCTGGTCAAAGTCGTCGCCACCCAGGTGTGTGTCGCCGTCTGTCGATTTTACCTCAAAAACACCGTCTCCCAGTTCGAGGATGGAGATATCAAAGGTACCGCCACCGAGGTCAAACACGGCAACTTTCATATCGCGGTGCATTTTGTCCAGGCCATAGGCCAGCGAAGCAGCTGTTGGTTCGTTGATGATCCGACGAACTGTCAGTCCGGCAATTTCGCCGGCTTCTTTGGTCGCCTGCCGCTGAGCATCGTTAAAATAAGCCGGGACAGTGATGACTGCTTCCGTAACTTCCTGTCCCAGGTAGTCTTCGGCCGTTTTTTTCATTTTCTGAAGCACCATAGCCGAAATTTCCTGCGGCGAATAACGGCGGTCGTCAATCTGTACGCGAGGCGTATTATTGTCACCCTCAACAACTTTGTATGGAACGCGTGATACTTCTTTATTTACATTGGCAAAACGCTCTCCCATAAACCGTTTGATGGAGAAAATCGTTTTTTGCGGGTTGGTGATCGCCTGACGTTTGGCCGGGTCACCAATTTTGCGTTCACCGTTTTCGACAAATGCAACGATTGAAGGAGTGGTACGTTTTCCTTCGCTGTTGGGAATAACAACAGGCTCGTTACCTTCCATGACAGCAACGCATGAGTTTGTTGTACCTAAGTCTATTCCAATAATTTTTCCCATTTTATCTTTTGTTTTTTAATAATTCCCTGATTGGATTTCAGCTATACGGTCAGAATTGATCAATGATTATGCCAAGGAGAATTGGCCGGCCCGAAGTGCAATATTGGCACAATGAATAAAAACCCGTGCATTTCACCCTGACATGTTTGATGACAAAAAGACAGCGATTCATTAATTTTTATACTTTTACCCCACTAAACAAATTCTAAAACGGTATACCTATGGAACCTATCAGGACCGAAAAAAAAGACCGCCTGCTATCCCTTGATGCACTCCGCGGATTCGACATGTTTTGGATTATCGGCGGCGAAGCGTTATTTGCCTTCATCGGGCAAAAAACAGGAGCATCATGGCTCTCGGCACAAATGGAACACGTTCATTGGACCGGTTTTCACCTGTACGACCTGATTTTTCCGCTATTTATGTTTATCGCGGGCGTTGCTATCCCGTATGCCATTGTTTCGAAACTCGAAAAAAATTCACCCAAGAAAACGTTGGTAAACAAAGTCTTCAAACGCATGATCATCCTTGTGATCCTGGGAATTATCTATAACGGCGCACTACGCGGCGATCTAACAAACATCCGATTTGCCAGTGTGCTTGGACAAATCGGGCTGGCCTATTTTTTTGCCGCTGTCATTGTAATTTATACCAAATCCATCAAAAGCAGGCTGTATTGGCTTGGCGGTATATTGACCGGCTATGCCCTGATCCAGCTTTTCGTCCCGGTTCCGGGTATCGGGGCCGGCGTGCTCACGCCCGAGGGTTGTATCAACGGTTACATTGACCGGCTGCTGCTGCCCGGCCGCCTGCACGGAGAAGTTTTTGATCCGGAAGGACTCCTGTGCATTATTTCGGCAACCGGAATTACCCTCATGGGAGCAGTGGCCGGTCATATCCTGCGGGGACAAAAACGCGACGACCTGCAAAAAGCAACACTCATGGCCGCAATTGGAGCGGCACTGGTCGTCCTGGCGCTCATCATTCACCCCTTCTACCCGATCATTAAAAAATGCTGGACCACCACCTTCAACCTGATGGCCGGCGGTATCAGCTTTCTGTTATTGTCATTCTTTTACCTGATCATCGATGTGATGAAATGGTCGAAATGGTCGTTTTATTTCCGCATAATCGGCATGAATTCCATCTTTGTGTACTTATTTGTACGTTTTGTGGATGTAGAACGGCTTTCCGGTTTTTTATTTGGATGGGCCCCCGAACTTTGGGGCGATCTGGGACAGTTCATCCACTATGTCGGGCTGCTTGCCCTTATCTGGGCCATCTTGTACTACATGTACAAAAAAGAGGTTTTCTTAAGAGTCTGATATCATTCGCAACTAATTTGGCCGGATAATTTAAAAGTTACTTACCTTTGTGCCGATAAAAGAATTAAGCATGTCGGTACATAAAGAAATTAAGCGAGTCACCACACATGTTTTATCTGAGATGAAACTGAAAGGTGAGAAAATATCCATGCTGACCAGTTACGATTACAGCATGGCCAAATTAGTTGATGAAGCCGGAATTGATGTCATTCTCGTTGGCGATTCGGCATCAAATGTCATGGCCGGGAACGAAACGACCCTGCCCATCACCCTCGACCAGATGATTTACCACGGCAGCTCGGTTGTAAAAGCAACAAAACGGGCGCTGGTGGTCGTTGATCTGCCCTTTGGCACCTACCAGGGCAACAGCAAGGAAGCGCTGAATTCAGCCATCCGGATTATGAAAGAAACGGCAGCCGATGCCGTGAAGCTCGAAGGCGGGAAAGAAATCCGCGAATCGGTCGACCGGATTTTGTCGGCCGGTATTCCCATCATGGGACACCTGGGTTTAATGCCGCAATCGATCCACAAATACGGAACATACACGGTAAGAGCCCGTCAGGAAGAAGAGGCCGCCAAGTTGATGGAAGATGCCAAACTACTGGAAGATGCCGGCTGTTTTGCCCTGGTACTCGAAAAAATTCCAGCGGTTTTAGGCAAGCAGGTGGCCGAATCGCTGAAAATACCTGTGATCGGCATTGGCGCCGGTAACGGAGTCGATGGACAGGTGCTCGTGATCCACGACATGCTGGGCATTACCCAGGAATTTTCGCCCCGTTTCCTGCGACGGTATCATAACCTGGCCGCTGAAATTAAGGGAGCTGTTGGCACCTATATCGACGATGTGAAGTCGCTGAATTTTCCGAACGAAAGAGAACAGTATTAACCAACAATAAGTAGTAAGTAACAAGTAGCTGGAAATCTAAAGTTCAGAACTTGAAACTTGAAATCTGAAACTCCATCTGCCATGCAAGTGATTTACGAAGACAACCATATTATTGCGGTGAACAAAGCCTGTGGCGAAATTGTGCAGGGCGACAAAACCGGCGATGTAACCCTGATTGACCAGGTAAAAGCCTACATCAAGAAAAAATACAATAAGCCAGGCGATGTTTACCTGGGTTCGCCGCACCGGCTCGACCGGCCAACCAGCGGCGTGGTGCTTTTTGCCCGGACCAGCAAGGCGCTTACCCGCCTGAATGAAATGTTCCAGGATAAAGATGCCATGAAAAAAACCTATTGGGCCGTGGTGAATATTCTCCCGGAGCAGGAAGAAGGCACCCTGGAACATTACCTGTGGAAAGATGAGGGCAAAAACAAAAGCTTTGCATCGGTGAAACCCAAAAAAGACGCGCGTTTTTGCAGTTTAAGCTACCGGCACCGGGCCAGCGTCAACCGGTATCATCTGCTGGAGGTCGACCTTCATACCGGACGGCATCACCAAATCAGGGTACAACTGGCTAAAATAGGCTGCCACATCAAAGGCGACCTGAAATACGGCGCCGAACGCAGCAACCCGGATGGCGGCATCCACCTGCATGCCCGAAAACTGGAGTTTATTCACCCGGTAAAAAAAGAACCGGTTAAAATTATCGCCAACCCGCCCAAAGGCGACCCCATTTGGGACGACCTGATCCAGATTAAGGAATTGAAAGGTTAAAGGTTTTCACTTATGGAGAGTTGGTTAAATCCGGCTGCAATGGTTCAGCCCGGCACAATCGATCTGTTCTGATTTTCGGTCTCTGTTTTAACTCCAGTTCGGCTGTTTGATCATAGCGGTTCCGTGCATGAAGCTCGCTGTTATCTTTTCGTTCTTTCTTCAACAGAAAACAAAGACAAAATACCAGGTATCCGAGTACAACCAATTCGGGAAGGGCTGTTTCCATCGTTCTTATTTTCTGCGATTTTCAGATAAAAACCTTCAATCAATTCCCGTAATTCGCACCTGGAGCGGTTGTTCCGATTTTTTGCCATTCACGACCGGATAAATGGCTATGCTGATTTCACCTCTGACCCCCTTTGGCAGACTGTAACTGAACAGCATTTCGCCCCGTTCTTTGGGCAACAGGTTTCCCGGGTTGGTGAACCGGATCTGCTGCTGATTACCCTCAACCATAAAACTCAGGATCATTGGGTTGTCGGTATCATTGGCATAACGCAGCTTAATTTGTTTTTCTTTTCCTTCCGCTACCTTTCCAAAAGGCAAAACCTTCAGGTTAAAATACAGGCCATTTCCAAAAGAATAGGGATAATCTTCTTCGACCGGATGCCCGCAGGGAATAACCGTTCCTTTAATCCACAGCCGGTTAATACTTTTTTGGTTGTTACTAAGAACAACAATCTCTTTGGAAAAGAATCCCGGGCGATAACGGGGCTGATAGGTGATGATAAGTTTCCCATTCTGACCGGGCAAAACAGGTTCTTTGGAGTATTCATGCCTGGTACAGCCGCAACCACTGAACACCTCATCAACAATAACCGGCATTTTGCCTGTATTTTTAAAGAAAAAGGTATGCGACACTTCGCCGTTTTCCTCCGGAATTTCGCCAAAATCGAACACCCGTTCTTCAAAAGAAAGCATTGACGGAACAGCCTGTGGATACAGTGCGCTGGGCAAAAGAACAGCCGGCAACAGCAGCAGAATAAATCGTCTCATCATGTTATTCATTTGAGGAAAGAGAGGCGATTTCCGGCTACGAAAACCGCCTCTCTCAAAACACAGCTAATTACCAAAATTTATGCTGATAACAACCTGATCCGTTATATAGCAATGTATACATCGAATAAAGCCACACGGATCTGAGTTGTTGATCGCCAACCCAATACCTCAAATTTCAGGTAGCGGGCATTTATCGGCTCGTAGAACTTAATATACTGGTAAGCGTTCCCAATGGTTAATTCGGTGATCCCCTGAGAGGTCCAACTGACTCCGTCGGTACTGGAAAATACTTTTAATTTAGTAAAATTATAAGCTGCATTGTTGGTGTGAATGCGTATCCCGGTAATGTTTGTCCGTTCGCTGACCATATCCACCGACCAGTCGAATACCTGCGGATTTACCCGCCAGTAGGAAGAAGTCATCGTATTGAGCATATTGGCAGGCGTACCACTGACCAGCGGGGCATTTACAGTTCCGGTCCATCCGGTTTTACTGGTAATTAAAGCCCCGGTCATGTCGTTGGCTACCGAAAAGTTATAACAGTTCGATTCGGTGGTTTCAATCATCAGATAAACGGCATTCAGGTTTGAACTGACCGCCGAATTGCCATTGCTTACCGATGCTATTTTAACCGGAACCATGTAAGTAGCCACGGCCAGCAAATTTAGTTTATCCGAATCGATGGAAAGCGTTATGCTGTCGGCGGATTTGGTTGTCCCTTTCGGAATGATCAGTTCCGTTTTGTCCATGCTTAAGGTTACGCCATTGGGCAAGGCCATATAACCTTCCGATATCAACGATTGATCGGTCTCAAACTTAACCCGGAGGTTTTCCGGCGCCACATGTGTACATTGCACCCCAAATTTCACTTCAATCTGATCGGTATTGGCAATAATACTCCCGATTGGTGTATTGGTTACCTTGTACATAAAGGTATTTTTGGGCGTATTTGCCGGGCTCCACGCGTAAGTATTGATATAAACCTTATTTTCGGTAGCGCCGGTAACATCGAATGTTTCGTCCTCGCTGCACGATTGGAACAGAAAAGCCCCAAACACAGCCACACTGATGACAATATATTTCAAGTTCAGTATCTTTTTCATATCTGTAATTTTTGCATTTTTTACTATTGACTGCACTTATTTTTATCATCAAACAACCATTTGACGTAACCGCTTTTGTTGTACTGTATTTCGTTTTGCCAGGCCTTGCTCCAGTCCATGTCGAATCCGTTTCCGGTTGCGTCGTGAAAGATATGGCCTTCACCTTCATTCAGTTTCCAGTAAGCCACCAAACCTTCCGACTCGGGATCAACACCACAAAGACCAATTTGAAGTTCACTGGTCGACAAGGGGCGGTTCCACAAGCGGATTTCGGCGATACGTCCCAGGAATCGTTGTCTGTACGGATAAGAAGTACCCGGGTTTCCGCTGTCGTACCACGACATGCCCAGTTCCAGTCGCTGGAAAGTAGTTCCTTTGGTTCCGGCAAGCTCGGCATCTTTAATTCCGTCAACATACATGATATAATTGCTGCCGTCGAATGTCAGCGAAATGGTATACCATTGGCCTGTATTGAAGCGGGTAGACGAGATCAGCCCTCCGCCCGGGGATACCCATTGCAGGGAGTTTACGTCCTGCCCGTTTTCGCCAAACCGGAGCAGGTTGGTCACCGACTCGTCAATCGGCGCAAAGTTGCTTAAGCGACTGATGGGTTCGTTACCGGGGTGCCACTGATTGACTAAGCATTTAATTTCGTACGTATACATGGGAAGATCGACCGGCGTTTCGGCATAATAATTCCCATAGAAATAGGTATTGGTCATATCCAGCGAATTAAAATTAATGATGCGGGACACGCGCAAAAAAATGGTTTTCGACGCCGGCAGTACATCCATATTCCCTCCGCTGACGCTCTCGATGGTGATGGGGATCACATAGGTACGGCCGTCTTTAAAATCTTCGGTAGATACGACACGTACCGTAATCCCGGTTGATGAAGCCGTTCCGGCTTTAATGATACCCTGGGTCCCGTCGATCTGGATCGCCGATTCCGGGATGGCAAAAAAATTGGTTTTATTCTTCGCGTTGTAGGCTTCAATCAACGAATTATCCTGGGCAAACTTCACAACCACATCCTCCGAAACCTTACCGGTTGCCGAAGCAGTAACGGTATATGACGCCGGCGTATCTTCAACAACAAACTTAATCAACGGGTTACTATCAGTTCCTGTAACCAGGATCACCTCTTTGCCATAGTCGAAATCATCTCCTTTTGACGTACAACCGGCCAGCAGGAACATGCCAATTGTTACGAGAAGGGTCAGTCTTAAATATATTTTTGTCTTCATGTTCATCTTAATTTTATCATTCTTGAATAATTCGGCTTGTATTTATTTAACAGCTGGATTCATGATCTGAATAGCTTTCCGAAATTCGTTATAAGGTATGCCAGATGAAGAATAATAATTTCTCCCTAAGAAAAATACGCCGCAACCTCCTTTATGCCCGGTTGCCGGTTCCCATCTTGCATAATCAAGAAGTTTGCCTCCGTCAGCATAAAAAACGCCAAACGACTCACAATAAATCATTTTCTCGTAAGGGAAATTCTGAGGGTGATAGATCCCTCCGGTTTGATTACTGTAGGATTGGCTGACAAAATAATCGCAATAAGGAATTATGCTTAATGGAGGACGACTATTAAAAAAGTCCACAATAAGTAGTTTTTCAGGATCCTCACCTTGCGGACCGAAATATTTACCAAGCTCGGTTATAAGTCGTTCCAGATCAGTGCCGCTCCAGCCCTCCCAGTCGATATCCACACCATCCAGTTCCCCGTCTATCACACTATTTACGATGAACTTTGTATAAGCCAAAAGTACCTCATCGGTTAAACCGGTTTGCGACATATCATAATCTACGCCATCCACCGTGAATTTATGTCTGTAGTGGGAAGCATCTCCGTGCATGACAAATCGTATCCCTTTTTTTTCCTGACAGAACTTCATGTCCTGGTATGCGATCGGATGAGTATCCGGGGTAGGTATGCCCATCCAAAGGTTTACGATATCGATACTGTCGGGCAATCCCAGAATACGCTCTCCCCAGGATGCAGGATCTTTATATCCCTCTACGCCTTCCAACGGAGACCAGGCTTCATAATAAGCGTAACTTATCTCATGATCGCTTTTCTTGAAAACCCGTAAATTTTCATAATACTGTTCGTCGTATGTTTTCAGCTTTTGAATTTCCAAAGCTTCCATATCCGTTTCACAGCTTGCAACGACAAATATTGATGAGATGAGTATGAACAAACCTAATATTTTCATTTTCATTGTATTTAAATTTTAACATGAAACACCGAATTATTTTTTATCCCACCAAAGTTTCGTTCCACCCGTATCCTGGCCACCCAGTTTGGAAACGCCAACCTGCACACCGGTCATGTTATTATTATACTCCGACTGGGGAAAAGGGATTCGGCGGACCTGTACGTTTGTATCAATGGTGCCGTTACTGTTGTTCGAAACAACAGGAATGAGTTTTGGATAGCCGGTACGCCGGAATTCGGCCCATCCTTCCGGGCCATCGGGGTATAAGGCGATCCACTTTTGGGTGATGATCCGTTCGAGGTTCCGTTCAAAGGTTTCGCTTTCGTTCCAGGCGATTGTGATATCGCTTGGCGCGGGAGCATTGAAACTTGATCCTTCTGCATTGTCGGTGAACGGGATCGGGGCATTTACGTCATTGGCCATGTAATTAGCCGCTCCCGGCACACTGTTTTCTTCGAATGAAACTGCAATTCCGTTTTCATAAAGTTCCCGGGCAGTTCCCCCCATCGACCAACCACGCAAAGCGCCCTCCGCGCGAAGGAAATAGGATTCGGCAGCGGTCATCCAGACAATCGCAGTTGAGCTTTCATTCACATTCAGATTGGAGATGTTATCGCCAACATAGCGGGTCCAAACCGAGGTGGAGATGCCTAAGCGAACGCCATGAAAAGCGCCGTCGACTGCTGCCGGTTTAAAATAAGCCGGCAAACGGGGATCGCTGTACCCGTTCATATAGGCATCCATCGATGCGCTCATGCGGGCCTCCCCTTCATTGAAATTGTAGGCAATATCGTACAACGGATGGTAGTATACCAGGTTCGACGAGCGTTGTAAGGCGGCTCTTTCATTGGTTGCTGTAATAACACCGATTGCGTTGGTGATTGATTTTTCGGCTTCTGTTTGGGCCAGCGTCGGATTGGCATAAACCACCCGCATGGCCAAACGAAGACGAAGCGTATTGGCAAACTTGACCCATTTTGTTGCATCGCCATCGTAAACAAGATCATATTTCTGAAGAATCCGGGACGAAGGATTTCCTGCCACATAGTTGGTCAACACTTCAATGGCATCGTCGAGTTCTTCGAAAAATCTCGCATAAACATCTTCCAGCCCGTCATAATTATTCTGTAACGAGCCGCTGCCGTAATTCAGGTAAGGTATCGGGCCGTAGGTATCCGCTACACGGTGCATGGCTGCAACCTTAACAACAGTAGCCAAAGCCGATATTTCGGGAAGTTTCTGTTCGGCAGCCACTTCCACGATGGATTGCCAGGCAGGCATAACGCTCGAAAAGCCGGAAGTAAAGGTCTTTTCAATCCAGTTTGTGATAAAATAATACGAGCCGTTATGAACCCCGCTGTACCAGGTTCCGGTCGGAGCGATGTATCCGGAATAAAGGTCGCTGGTAAGCCCCTGAGCAACCTGATAATCGCTGCTTAGATTTGTTCCGTCTTTAAACAAAACTACATTTCGCTGCATTTGAGTGAAAAACGCGCCTGTCTTCAGGTTATCGTGCGCCATCATCTCTTCCGTGGCCTCGTGCTGGTTGGTATTGTAATCCCCGAAAGAATCGGTACAGGCCGGACTAAGTAACATCAGCGTTGCAAAAAGCAGAGGCAACTTTTTCCATGAAAATATATTATTCACCATCATAATTCTTTTCAATTAGATTATTAAAACTGAACTTTAACAGAAAACCCGACATTTCGAAGGCTTGGCGACATGAAGTAATCAACACCCTGAAAGTAAGTTCCGGTATTTGCTGTCAACTCCGGATCGTAAGGCGCCTTGTTATACAGGAAAAACAAGTTGCGGCCAACCAGAGAGACATTAAGTTCTTTCACCCATTTATACCATCGTTTTACCGGAACGTTGTATCCCAGGGTCATTTCGCCCAACCGTACGTTGGTGGCGCTGTAACAATACATGGAGCCAATGCCCCCCGATGCGCCTCCGCCTACCGTTTGATAATAATCTTTAGCCGGGATGGGCCTTCCGTTGACCAGGGCCCCGCCGGCATCGCGCGCCTCAGCCGAGGCTTTTGATACGCCAAACGCATCCAGGATTGCCTGCGTATTGGAGACGACAATACCGCCGACACGCGCAGTAACTAAAAATCCGAGTGAAATGCCGTTCCATCTCAAATTATTTCCCCAGCCTATATGATACTTCGGATTACTGTTTCCGGCGTAAACAAAATTATTGGCATCGGGCACCACGACCTGATCCGATGGATGGACATAAATTGCTCCGTGCTCGTCAACCCGGAGCGTATTAACGTAAATCGCCCCCATCGATCCGCCTTCTTTTAAGACCATTTTATAACTCCCGGTACCTCCCATATCCAGTTCCGACAAGGAGATCACTTCGCCGGTTACCGGATTGGTCCAGCCCGGTAACAGCTCTACAATCTTATTCCGGTTGAGGGAATAGATCAGGTATGAACTAAAATCAAGCTTGCCAAACTGGTCGTTGAACCTGGCCGAAACTTCCACGCCTTTATTGTCGATCCGTCCCGCATTCACAATCACGCTGGTATAACCGGAAGAAGAGGACAAAGTGGGTTCGAAGAACTGATTATAAGTACTTGATTTATATGCCGTCGCATCCAGTTTTAGTTTATTTTTGAAGAAAACAAAATTCATCCCGGTTTCCCATGATTTTGTACGTTCAGGCTTCAGGTCGGTGTTAGGCATCCGGGTTTGTGTTTGCGGATAACCGCTGGCAACGGCATAGGTAGGAATTGTCAGAAACAAATCCGGTTCGTTACCCACTTCCGAATAAGAAACACGCAGTTTCATGAACGGCATGATATCGGTATCAATGTCAAATATATCAGTCACAATTCCTGAAAGGCCAATCGTCGGATAGAAAAAAGATTTGGTATCCGACTCAGCCAGGGTGGAAGCCCAATCGTTACGGGCCGTCAAATCGAGGTAGGCCAAACTCTTGTAACCTAATTGCGCACTGGCAAAAACCGATTGTTTTTGCTTGCGGTACCCGCTCTGCGATGATTCGGATGTGGAAGTATTCACATTGGAATAAGTAAACAGATTGGCAACACCGTGAAGTTTTCCCCCGTACATGTCCTGGTTGTGCAGAATATCTTCAATACTCGAACCAATATTTGCGACCAAGCCCAGGGTTTGATCGTAGAAATATTTATTAATACTTAACAAGGCCTCGCCGTATATTTGACGGGTTTCGGTTTCATTAAGCGAATAATACCCGTTTTCTGATGCAAATAAGGTATTGGTAGAAGCGCTGAATTTTTTCTCATACCGGTCGTTGTTCCGGTCCATTTTAACCCGGCCGGAAAGATTCACCCAGTCGGCAAACTCGTACTTAAGCGTTGCATTGGTCATGTAGCGCTCTTTATGATTGATAAACTTACCCCGCTCGGTCACCCAATACGGGTTCTGTATCGACAAGCCCTGGTCGCCATAGGGCCAAAACTGGGTTTTGAAATTACGCGACGCATCATACCGCTCATATATTTCCACTTTCGAAAAATCGTCGCCCGGAGGAAACAGGTACACCGCAACCAGCGGGTTGAAGTATTGCCCCTGCGAAATCATATTCTGTTCTCTCACGCTGCTGGTCATAAAACCCAGGTCCATCGTCATCTTATCGTTGAAAAAAACAGATGTATTCCTGACCGAGAAATTATATCGATCGTAGTTGTTATTGTGAATAATACCCTGAGAATTTACCGTTCCGAACGACACGTAGGTTTGGTTGTGCTCCGAACCGGTAGACAAGCTGACTGAATTGGATAAATTGACGCCTGTCTGGAAAAAATCGGATGGCTTGTAAGTTGACGGGGCTGATAGTTTTTCGCCCCAACTGTAATAACTGCCGGGTTCTGTCTGTCCATAGGTGTTCTGAAATTTAGGTAAAATTAATGGCGACGAGAACAGGGTGGTATTGGCCAGTGTTACCGATAATTTCTCTTTTTGCCCTTTTTTAGTCGTGATTAAAACAACGCCGTTCGAAGCGGAACTACCATACAAGGCAGCTGCCGACGGACCGCTAAGCACCGAAATACTTTCAATGTCGTCGGGATTGATGTTCGACACGCCGTCGCCGGTTTGACCTGCACCGGAAAAAATATCATCCGGTTGTCCACCCGACAGATTCGGCATCGGGATCCCATCGATCACATACAAGGCATTGTTGTTTCCGGAGATCGATTTAACACCCCGCATAATCACACGCGATGACCCCCCGACTCCCGAAGAACTGCTGTTGATGGTAACCCCTGCCACTTTACCGGTCAGGCTGTTTACAAAACTGGCGTCCTTGACCGCAACAATCTCCTGGGCATCAATTTTCTGGACATGATAGGAAAGTGTTTTCGATTCCCGCTCGATACCGAGGGCTGTGACCACCACCTCGCTGATCCCAACCATTTCTTCTTCCATCACCACCATAATGGTCGACCTGTCCCGAATGGGTATTTCCTGTGGTTTCATTCCAACAAACGAAAATAACAGGACTGCGTCATCGGGTACTTGCCGGAGAGAATAATTTCCGTCCATGTCGGTGATGGTTCCGTTGGTTGTTCCTTTGATGACCACAGCAGCTCCCGGGATCGGAACTCCGGCCGAATCGGTTACTTTTCCACTTACTGTCCTTGATTGCTGAGACGAAGGAACTCCCGTTTTCGCGGCATGACCTTCAATGAGGATTAACCTGTTTTCCATCTCCTTAAAGGTATATGGCAAATCTTTAAAGGCCTGGGTCAGGATCTCGCCAATGGGTTTACCGGAAACATTTACGGTCACTTTTTGTGAAACATCCACATCGTCGTTGTTATAAAAAAAACGGTAACCGGTTTGGTTCTCAATAGCAATAAACAATTCATGAAGGGTGGTATTGCTCTTGCTCAACGATATACTGGTGGTTTGCGACCAAACCGAAGCGGTGGAATGCAGACAAATTGTCAAAATCAATAGCCAGCTTAGTTTCATGACTAAATAGATTTTTTTTAATTGCCCGGCATAAGAGTCAGGCAGTTTAATTAGATTAATTTTCATAAATTTGGATAGTTTCTAAAGTTAAACTTTGGTTTAATTTTTCAGAAAGGGGGGTGTTGGTCGCACTTCCCTTTCTTCCTTTTACGAGTCACTCAATTCATAGGCATATTCGTTTTATCATTTTGTATAAAAGGTAATTACATTGTTCGTTATTCGGCAAGCTACATATTTCGACCGTTCAAAATATGATATGACTTCCAAAATACTCTCACGTTCCACGGTTCCGGTAAAGCGTCGGTTTTTCACCTGCTCATCGGCAAACTCAATCTCCACATCAAACCATCGTTCCAGTTCGTGTTCCAACTCTTCCAGCGATTGGTTACGGAAAACCAACCGTCCGTCTTTCCATTCGGTTTCGGGCGACAGGTCGGCCAACTCCACGACCTGCATTTGCCGGCTTTCTTTATCGAAAATCAGCTTTTGGCTGGGCTCAATGATGGTCGATTTGTTGTTTCCGGTCACTTTCAGGCTCCCGCTAACCAAAGTGGTTGTGGTAGTCGCCTCACCGGCATAGGCTTTCAGGTTGAACTCCGTACCCAGAACTTCGATATCAATGGCGGAAGTGTTCACCCGGAAAGGATTCCGGGGATCTTTACGCACCGAGAAATAGGCTTCGCCTTCCAACATCACCTGACGGGATCCGTTTTTGAAATTATTATTGAAGGTGAGCTTACTTCCCGAATTAAGAATTACGCGGGAACTATCGGGCAATACAACGGCAGTTTTATCGCCCAAATCGCAGGTGATGGTTGTCAGGGTATCGGTGCCAACCGTTAATTTCGTCCCTAAATAATACGCGACCGGAATCGTCAGGGTCAGCAACAAAATTGCAGCGTAACGGGCAAATTGGTAAATGCGGTTTTTCCGGGCATCTCTTTCTTTCAGAAGAGACGTTTTCCACAGAAATTTTTGAATCGCCTTTTCGATCTCGTAGCTGTCCGGATTGTGTTCAATTCCTGAACTTAGCCAGATTTCTTTCAACTCGTTAAAAATTTTTTGTTTCCCGGCATCATCGGCCAGCCAGTTGGCAACTATTTGTCTTTCTTCGGCGTTTGCTTCTTCGGCAAACACGCGAATAATCAACTGATGGATGTTCTGATCTGTATGCATAGCTATCGTATTCAAAAGTGATGATGCAAAAACAGGCAAAGACCCTGTATTGGGGGAGTAAAAAAAATCAGTTCCCGGTTTTATGCTTTAGAAAATGCTGTTGAGGAACAGAAAAAGAAGAAATTCGGGCAAATAATCTTTCAGGTTTTTACGGAGCGACAGTAATGCTTTCGATAAGTGCATTTCAACCGTTTTTACTGAAAGGCCCATTATTTCTGCAATTTCTCCGTTCTTTTTGCCTTCGTAGCGTTTCAGCCTGAATACGGTTTGTTGCTGAGGTGGAAGCGAAGCAACCGCGTCATCAATGGTTTTTGTCAAATCTTTCAGTAGCAGACTATCGAAAGGAAGTTCTTCGGAAGCAAGGATAAAATGACTGTTTTCCGCAGCATTCTCTTTAAAAAAATGATCCAGGTTTTCCTCTTTCTTCAGTTTTCGGAGGTAGTTTAACGAATTGTTACAAACGGCATGAAACAAGTATCCTTTCACCGACGACCTGATTTCGAGCGTTGCCCGGTTTCGCCAAATGTTGAAAAAGGTTTCCGAGACAATTTCTTCAGCCACATCCTTGCGCCCCACATAACGCCGGGCATACGAGCAAAGCGGCACATAATATTTACGGAACAGAAAAACGTAGGTATCATCGTCCCCTTCCCGGAGTTTTCGGGTGATGTATGTCAGGTTATTGTCCATTGACAGGAGTTTTTTGAGCTTCGTTTAAACGCCTGCTTTCAACGAATTCCCGTTAAAGCTGAGAGGCAATAAACTTTCAACATTCGTCAGTTCTTCAATCAGTTCGCGGCTTTCGAGTAAAATGCGGATGGGTTTTGCAAAGCGCGACTGTGTTTCGAGCATGGCCTGGCGACAGGCCCCGCACGGACTTAAACTTTTTGCCCGCTGCCCGTTTTGATCGATGGCCGTGACGGCGATAGCCGCAACCGCTTTTTCCGGGAAATTGGAATTTGCCCAAAATAAGGCAGAACGCTCGGCGCAGGTACCGATTGGCGA
The DNA here is from genome assembly GCF_049347105.1 of Gaoshiqia hydrogeniformans. Lineage (GTDB taxonomy): Bacteria > Bacteroidota > Bacteroidia > Bacteroidales > Prolixibacteraceae > Gaoshiqia > Gaoshiqia hydrogeniformans. The sequence continues at coordinate 3,154,159 of NZ_CP186334.1, read as the reverse complement.
TGACGCATTCTCCTGGTTATTCCCGGCAATGATGCTGCCATCCTCCATCCGGAGCGCTGCGCCTACTTTAAAACCGGAGTATGGAGCATATGCTTTTTTTGCAATTTCACGGGCAGCCAGAATTAATTCACGATCGTTTGTTATTAACTCTTCAAGACGACTGTATTGATGAATAAGAATTTTGATTTCTTTTGTTTTCATAAAATAAGTCTTTTCCCAAAAGTACATTTTTAAATGCACTTTCGCCAGATTAGGCTATTTCAGGGTAATTCTTATTTTTGTCTAAATTTATATCGTTATGATCAGAAAGATTTTTGCAAGTTTTTTCCTCAGCATAATTTTCATCAGTAGTTTTTCTCAACGCAAATACAGCCGCGAAGAATACATCCAAGCTTACCGTACCTTGGCCGTTCACGAAATGCAGCGTACGGGTATTCCGGCCAGCATCAAGTTGGCCCAGGCTTGTCTCGAATCGGCCGACGGGAATAGCGAACTCAGCCGGAAATCGAATAACCATTTTGGCATTAAATGTAAAAGCGACTGGACCGGTAAGCGCGTTTACCACGATGATGATATGCGGAATGAATGCTTCCGTAGTTATAAAACCGTGGAAGAATCGTTTGTTGACCACAGTAACTTTTTGTCGGCCAATCCACGCTATAGCGCTTTATTTAATCTGGAGATTACCGATTATAAAGGATGGGCCCACGGCCTAAAAAAGGCGGGGTATGCCACAAATCCGCATTATGCCGAACGCCTGATCCGGATTATTGAAGAATATAAGCTGTACATCTACGACCAGGTGATTGACGGCCGGCAACTGGCCCGCATCAACAACAATAACGGATCGAACGGGACAAACGGGGGAGGCCCGCTGATCAACCCTTACGAGTCACGAAAAATTGTATCGCGAAACGGATTGAAATCAATTGTCGTTAAAAACGGCGACAGCATCAGTAAAATCGCGGAAGAACTAAACATGAAAACCTGGGAGATCTTCCAGTACAACGACTTCCCGAAAAACAGACGGCTGTACGAGAACGAAATTCTCTACATCGAACCAAAACGAAACAAAGCGCATAAAAACAACAACGTACACGTGTTTGAACATGACGACAGCATGCACTTTATTTCGCAACGCTACGGGATCAAACTCAAAAACCTATACCGGATGAACCGGATGAGTCCAAATACCGAACCACGCGAAGGGACTGTGATTTACCTGAGAAACAAGAAACCTCAGAATTAATGATTCAGAAATCCACGGTAAAACATCCGTATTGACAGCGCCAGAAAAAGCAAGCCTGCTGCCAGATACACAAAAAAAGGCAGGTAAGCCATATTGTTGCTGAAACTGAATACAAAAATATTCAGTGTTTCATGCAATTGCAGACTACCGCTTTTCCATGATGCCCAAATAACGTATTTGAAAATGAAGAAGTCGATATAAAAGAATAAAAAACTCAAGGCCAGGTAAAAAAGGCACAGGGTTATTTTCAACGCTATAAAAAGGATTTTCTTCATTTTACAGTGTGGTGTTCAATCCGGTGAAATCCCCTTAAAAAATCGACTGTGTTCATTCGCTTTTTACCGGACAGCTGTAAATCCGTCAGATTTAGCCAACCATCGGCGGCGGCAATTTTCAGGTATGTTTTCCCGTCAGACCGGATCGTTCCCGCAGCAGATGGAACACCGGGCTCAAAGGTAGCTGCGAAGATCTTCAGCACAAGGGTCTGTCCGTTTTCATCAGTCAGTTCGGTCCAGGCAGTCGGATAAGGCGAAAGTCCCCGGATCAGGTTACGCAGTTGTTGCCCGGGTCTCGACCAGTTGATGCGACAATCTTCCTTAAAGATTTTCGGGGCCGGTTTCAATTCATCGGTCTTAACGTCATGCTGTTCGACGGGAGAATAATTCCCCGAAGCCAGTGCATCTACCGTTTTCACAACCAGCCCGGCGCCAATTTCCATTAACCGGTCGTGAATATCGCCTACCGTATCGTTGTCGGCAATGGTTATTTTTTCACGGAAAAGAATAGCCCCCGTATCAATTTCGTGAGAAAGCAGGAAGGTGGTAACCCCGGTTTCTTTTTCTCCGTTGATAATAGCCCAGTTCAGGGGAGCTGCGCCCCGGTACTGCGGCAAAAGAGAACCATGCAGGTTGAAGGTTCCCATGCGGGGCATGGCCCAAACCGCTTCGGGCAGCATCCGGAAAGCCACCACCACCTGCAAATCAGCATTCAGACTTTCCAGCTCGCGGATAAAATCAGGATTTTTCAGTTTCTCCGGTTGCATGATGGGCAAACCTTTTTTTGCCGCATAGTGTTTCACAGCCGACTCCTGTTCCTGTCGCCCGCGGCCGGCTGGTTTATCCGGAGCTGTAATCACCCCGACGACCTGATAGCCATTTTCAACCAGGGCCTGTAAACTGGCCACCGCGAAATCGGGCGTACCCATAAAAACAATCCGCAAATCTTTTCCGGTCATAAATTGTACTTTTTAGGCAAAGATACCTGTATTGGGCGAAAACCCACAAACATCAGCTTGTAATTAGATAATTGGTCATTGATTATTGCAGCTTGCGGCTTGAAGGAGTATGCTTCCCCCCATCCTTAGGACAGGATAAATATAAAACTAAGTTTGATGATAATGATGATGCAATGGTGTTAACAACCGGAAATAACTCGCAGAGAAGCGGAGAGTTATTCTGGTTATTAACACCTTTTCTTTTTTGGCTACTTTTTTCTTTTGTCAACATCTCTGGTTTTTGTTTATAACTCATCAGGCTGCCTGGAAAATCTCTGCTGGAACCTGGTAAGCCAACGAACTATGCCGTCTTTGTTGATTGTAATAATGAAAGTATCGTTTCAGCCCCATATAGAGTTCGGGCCCCGTTTCATAGGCATTCAGATAAATATCTTCGTATTTCAGGCTGCGCCACAGTCTTTCAATAAAGATATTGTCCGTGGCACGGCCCCGTCCATCCATGCTGATGGTGATATTTTCACCTGTCAGAAAACCGGTGTACAACTCGCTGGTAAACTGGCTGCCCTGGTCTGAGTTGATTATTTCGGGCTTGCCATGTTGGCTGATAGCCTCTTTGACCGTCTCCAGTACCCATTCGGATTCCATCGTGTTGGACAGGGACCATCCAACCACAAAACGGCTAAAAAGGTCAATAATGGCCACCAGGTACAAATAGCCATGCCTGACCGGAACATACGTGATATCGATCCCCCAAACCTGGTTGGGCCGCTCAATGACAAGGCTGCGCAGCAAATAGGGATACTTCTTATGCTCTTTACATCCTTTTGAGGTATGCGGGCCCGGAACGATTGCCGACAAATCCATCAACCGGTATAACCTGGCTATCCGCTTATGATTGACCTGAAACCCCATATCCCGGACCAACCATTGGGTCATCGACGGAACTCCCATATAGGGATGTTTCAGGTAATGCTGATCGATCAGTTTCATCAATTCAAGGTTGAAGGCATCTTCTTGCTTTTCCTGTAAATTATAATAGTACCCGGAACGATGAATGCCCAGCAGTTCACACTGCCGCTTGATACTGAGCTTGTGGCGGGCCTTGTCAACAATCTTGCGCCGCTCTGCGGGACTGGCTTTCATGACAAGGCTTTCTTTAAAAAATCAATCTCTACCTTTTGCTGGCCAATCACCTCGTACAGCTTCTGCTTTTCCTTGTCTTCCGATTTGTCACCCTTGGTTGATCCTTCCGAAAAAACAACTGAGGATTTATTTAAAAACTCCCGCTTCCAGTTGGTGATCTGGTTGGGATGAAGATCATAACGCTTGGCCAGTTCCGCGATGCTTTCCCTTTCTTTCACGGCTTCGACGGCCACCTTGGCTTTAAATTCTGCTGTAAATTTCCTTCTGCTTTTCATAGACAACAATTTTAATAATTTCAAATTAATTCTGTTGTCCTAAATTTGGGGGTAATTATAGAGTTCAAAAAAGCACCTGAGTGACAAAGTACCAAAGTAAAAGGCGACTGCTGCCAGCAAACTCTTGTTTTCGTATTCTCCGGACCTTGCCTTCCATACACCGTGGAAAAGGCTTCCGTGGTGTATGGAAAAGGCTTCCACGGGTCGTTTAAAGCGCTTACAGCCTTCATGCAAGTAGCTTGCACGTGTCGTGCAAAGGGCTTATACGGATCATGCGAAAGGCTTCCACGAGTCGTGCAGAAGGCTTACACAATTCATGTAAAAGGCTCTCTCGAACGTCGAGGGAAACCGGTACGGTTTGAGGGAAAGTTCGCCAGCAAAGGAGTGAAACTTGGAACTTGAAACTTTAGGCTTGACGACGTTAAAAAAGCACCGGCTTACTTCTCCGGTTTTTGCTGTTTGAACTGGTCAAACTCTTTTTTCAGGCGCTCATAGTGCTCCGGGCCAAAAAGATAATCAAAATTTTGCATGTCAGGCAGCTCTTTCAGTTGAAAAGGCATGGAATCGGGCTGAGCAAAGCCGCCAAACTGTTTCATCATATCTTCGCGAAATCGGTCGAGGTTGAAGAGTGAGAATGAATCGGGTATCAGGTTTAAGGCGCTGTCGTTAAACCATTGTCCAAACGGATTCATTGAATCGAAGCCGGGGCTACCGAAAAAATCAGGCATTCCGGGGAACGGACTTTGTCCTCCGAAAATTGAATCGGAAAAGAAATTTTGGAAACTGCCGCCGAACATATTTTCCATTTCCCTGCGGATAGCATCCAGGTTAAACGTGTTCAGATTAGCTGAATCTGAAGACCAGCTCCAGACATAAGTTGAGTCGAAACGAATCAGGTTACCGTTTTCGTCAAACTCTTTATTGACCTGGATTTGTTCTTCCGGCAGCTTTGCTTTTTCCTTTTTCTGTGCCAGACAGCAGTTAACAAGCACGAAAAAGAGCATAAAGGGAATTAACTTTTTCATTGCCTACGAATTTTAAACAGCGATTAAAACAGCTTGATCAGTCACAAAATTAATCAATTGTTTTGCTAAAAAGTTTAAAAAAACATTAAACAGTTACTTCTTAATCCTTAACCCGGCTAAATTTCAAGGTATTAATCATCCAGTTTGGAAGCGATTTTTTCGGGTCTCTCCCTTTTAGTTTCATATACCATCCGAGCTTTTCGATGATGGGAAGTTTGTGTGTCTCAACAAACTCAATGGGTGTGCCGTCCGGATCGGAGATGTACGAGAAATGACCGGCAGCAGAACCCATGTCGAAACTATCGGCGCTGTTTACGGTAAACGGGAAACCTTTCTGTTCACATTCCTGCTTCAAAAAGTCCATTCCCATAATATCGAAGCAAATGTGGATGAAACCCAGTTCACCCCAAATCCGGTCCTGGTAGATCTTTTTCGGACGACGATCGAGCGGCTGAACCAGTTCAATCCGGGTCGGGCCCAGCAGTTTACTGAATGGCCCGGTCCGGGGTTGGTGTTTCAGTAAAACCCGCCGGTAGGTCTCATTTCCGCCGGGTAAGGCGGCAAAATCATCAAACCGACCGGATTCATCAAAAACAACCTGACTGTACTGAAGAATATCAGCATATACTTTTTTAGCTTCATCGATATCTGAAACCCCGATCACTGCGCCCGCAACCCCTCCGGTCAACGATTTTTGTTTCAGATAAAACGACGAATCTTCGGTAATTTCAAAAATATTGTTGTACGGATCGCGGAGGTAATAATGCAGACGGCCCTGCGGGTCCGGGCATAAGGTTCCGATGAGATCCAGCCCTTTGGCCTGGTGTCCCTCAAATGCCTGCCTGATATTCCGTGATTTCATTTTGCAGATGTATATGCCGCAGTCGCCCAACTGCACATTAAAAACAGGCGGTTTGGAAAGCATATCGGTATGTTGCCAGATCTCGAAACCACCGCCGCCTTCCATATTCATGGCCAGCGCCGCGTAGCGCCTGCACTCTTGGCCGTTGGTGTATGGCAACATGAGTTTCGCGGTAGCCGTGTCTTCAAACACATTGATATCCATTCCAAAGGCACCACGATACCATTTCCAGGCTTCCCCGGCATCTGCCACGCCGATTCCGATTTGTTGAATGCCGCAAATATTTTTTTCCATGTCAATACGACTTTTTGTCTTCATTCAGGACTGATTTTGGTGACTATTTTATAATATAAGGCCGGAATAAACCGCCGGATATAAACCATCAGAATTTCTTTTCGCCCCACCAGACGTTCTTTTCGGTCTTTTTTTATGGCTTTCACAATTTGGACCGCACAAACATCCGGCGCCATTCCGTTCGCCTGCCCGTCATCCATTTTATCGTACGGACGACCATCTGCCATGATCGCATTTCGTGAAATACCGGTTCTGATCCTGCCCGGTGAAATAATCGTTACATTAATTTTTTCGTTGAGCAACTCGGCTCTCAGCGCTTCAAAATATCCCTGTACCGCGTGTTTTGAGGCCGTGTAGGCTGTTCGCAGCGGGAAGCCGAATTTCCCGGAAATGCTGCTGATCACAACCAGATGCCCCGATTTATTTTTAAGCATATGCGGCAACACCAGCTTGGTTAGTGCCACCACGCTGAAAAAGTTAAGTTCCATGATGATCCGGTCGATTTCCAGCGGTGTTTCTTTCGCCAGTGAGCGTTGGCTCCGGCCGGCATTGTTAACCAGCACATCGATGTGACCGGCTTGCGCCAAAACAGCGTTCACCACACCGTTCAGCGAATTGATATCTGAAAGATCGGCAGGTTGAACCCAGCAGGTTGAGGTAAATATTAAACATTTGGCCTTTACCTGCTCAAGTTTATCTGCATTCCGGGCCGACAATACCGGGAATGCCCCTTCGCGGGCAAAGGCGTAGGCCAGCTCTTCCCCGATCCCGGATGATGCGCCTGTAATCCAGACCACTTTATCCTTAAGGTTCTTCATATCGTTCCCGGTTCGTTTAACGAACAAAAGTTGCAAATAAAAAATCTAAATTCATACCTAAATCCGTAATTTATCATCCTCTTCAAAAGATTATCCTGACACAATACGATCATCCGGCGGTTTACGCCTTTAAAAACTCATCTCTGCCCTGAGACGGAGACCGCCATTATCCGTAAAGTTCCTGTTTTTATACTCCGGGTTGAGTTGATGAACGTATTCGACACGTAACACCTTGAAAATATTTGTTACGCCAAAACCAATTTCCGCGTAAGGCGATTTAAATTCGTTTGTATAATAGCCGGGCAAATCAAACACCCCTTTATAGGAATCGTCCAATTTACCGTGATGAAATTTAACAGAAAGAATTTCGCGCAATTTCATCTTCCTGACAAGCGGAAGCCGGTTAAGGATCACACCTCCCCCGTTGAAATGCAGGTGCGTGTTGGTGTACAGGTTGTGGGCAAAGGATGCAAAATGCAGCAGGTTATAACGGTCTTTCGCATACCCAAGCGACATGGAGCCGACCGGCTGATCGAGCAAATCGTACGGCGCATCGCCAAACAGATAACCCGCATTGACAATATAATTCATAAAGATCTGCCCCATATTGATCCGCCCCTGCACCGATCCGTGAAACTGAGCATAAAATCCCGAATTCCTCATACTCTCTCCCGGCAGTAAAGTTTGCCCGATGTCCCAACTCAGGTTGACGACCGGTGTCGGATTCACATAATATACCCGGTCGAAATAATACTTGTCGTAGTGCTGTCCGAATGTAAACCGGACGTCGAACAACAGGCCGTAGTTTTTATAGCTGTTATACACTTCCCCTTCGCGCACAAACGAAACCGCGGGCGTACTTTTGCTCGACAACAGGTAAGGAGACGCTTCAAGGTGGGTACCGTTCGGCGAATTGTATTCCATCCGCAGTTCAAAACTTTCTTCATCTTTCAGATAGGGATTGTCCTCCCTGCTGGTGAAGATGGCTATGAAATTCCCCGTACCCTTGTTGTTGGGGTTATTTTTAATGAAACGGAGATACTTATCCTGAGAAACCAGGGCATAGTCGTTTGAATAATTAAACCTGAAAACAAACTTGTCGGTTTTTAACGGCTGATAAACCAGGTTCCCTCCAAACTGGAACTCTTCGTTCCGGGTACCATAGCCTAAAAATCCGCCAACCGAAAAATTCTTAAACAGTTTCTCACTGGTTCGCAAGGGTACCGAAAAACGGCTGCCTTCGATGGTATTGGTGCTGTAAATATCGTAAACAGGCCCGATATCGATTTTCCCGGCATTGAAATAGCTGGTCAACACCATCCCCCCGATCGCATCAATGCCCTTCACCACATCATGTTCTTTGATCTTGTCAACATGGGCATAGGAGTCGGTCTCGGGTTTCCGGGAAGCAAATTCGGGCTGATTTTTCCACATTCCTGCGTTCACCTGCTCAAGACGTTCGGATGTGGAATAACGGGTTGACCGGCTGATCAACCAGTTGCCGCTCGATACCTGCTCAACGCGTTTCGAACTGTAATTCGATACCGAATCTTTATTTAACGTCAAAGCCAGGTTGATGTCGATTTTTTGCTCATGATAAAACCACCTGCCGTCGGGCAATTTGCTATACGAAACGTTTCCCTGAAAACCGTTTACAAAATTCAGATTGGCTTCCCTGGAAATGTAAGCGTCAATCCGGGTTAAGGCAAAACTGCCGTCTTCAATCACAAACTGACCCGAGAACAGCTGATTATATTTGTTTTTAGGTGCATATGAAAAGTTAAAATATTTTGTACTGTCAATCATGACACTATCGTTCAGATACAGGTTATAATGCGACAAAGCCGAATTGCTCAGCGGCGAGATAAAACCCCGGTCCAGAATCACGATCTGGTCCTTGTAGAAATCCAGATCGACAACGACATTCTTCAGGATAACACTTTCAAAGGCCTGGTTTAACCGGGGGAAAATGCTGTTCTTTTTATGATGGACCACTTCAGCCTGGTTGCCGGCAACATCACGTGCCTGTTCGAACAGGTAAACGGGCGAAAACCGAAGGTCCTGGTTGTCGATCTTTACGGTAATATCGTCGAGGTTCCCAAAAGAGCGAATCATCCGGGAAGTTGTATCCACGGCAATGTACACGGTGGTGTTCTCCACCGACTTATAATCTGTCAGTCCAAGTACCTTTTCCCGGTTTTCCTTTTTGTGCCGGAGAATTTCATTAAACAATACCCTGGCCCGGGGAATTTCGGGTTTTACCGTTACTTCATGAATTAAGCGAACATCCCGTTCCAATAAAACCGTAAGCCGCTTGCCCGCTATATCCCTGACCGGTATTTCCTGAGGGATATAGCCAACAGAAGAAAAACTGATAATATCGTTGGTCGAAGCGGAAAGCTTAAAAAACCCATTGATATCCGACATCGTTCCGCGCTGTGTTCCTTTAATCCAGACATTCGCGAAAGGAACAGGCTCTTTATTCGCGGCATCTTCGATGTAACCCGAAACCTCCTGCGCAAAAATACCTGAACCGGCAAAAGTGATTAAAACAAGTATCGCAAACCGAACCAACATAGCAATAATCAATTATGGCTGTTCTTTGCCTTCATCAACCAATAGAACCCTTTAACCCCGATTTTTATATCGTCGAGCCACAGCAATACAAAAATCTTCTCGATGTAAGCGATAACTCCCCAACCTACGGCCAGGTAATACATCCAGGGGTAAAAGCCAAAGACAAACAACACGAAAAAGAATATGCTTTGGATATATCCTGCCGATACGGCCGAATAGAGGTGTAAACCCGGTATTTTACCAAAGCGGTAGAATGAAACCAGGTAGCTCAGCACAAAAACCGACAGGAAAAGATACAGGATCCAGGCGTGAGGTTCGATGTCCGCCCACTTAAAAAGAAACAACCCCAGCAGGGCCATCGCGTAAGTACAGATATCGGCCAGGTTATCGAGCGCTGCGCCAAAATTGGTCTGAAGTTTAAAGTAGCGCGCAATATTCCCGTCAAGCACATCGCTGATCAGGCTAATACACAAAAAAATGACAAACCATTTTTCCTGGCCGGTCAGGGCAAAAAACAGAATGAGCGGAAAGACCAGGAGGCGGTATAAACTAATGAGATTAGGCACATTTAAAATGTTTTCGCCTTTTACTATTACTTTTTTCATTTACAATCAACATTAAAATCGTTCATTTATTCATTGATCCGGACTCGACTGACCGAATCAGGAAGCCGAGGTGAAAACCTTGCTTTTTTTCTTATCCGACAACTGAAGGATGAAATATTCGAGCATCTTATACACGCTTTGCTCGCTGGGTTCATTTCCGTTGGACGAAACAAGTAAATCCAGATTTTTCGTATCAAACAAGATATTAACATCGGTATAGCTGCTGGTAAACGACATGCCGATGGAGATAACCCGTTCCAAGGCATTCATTTCTGCCCTCGAAAGCGTTTTATCAGCAATCAGGCGAACAGGCAACAAGTTTGACAAGCTGCTGATAATATGGGCATTTTTAATTGAATTTCGGGCCGTAAAATTCATGATAACAGGCAGATTACGCACTTCCAGCGTCCGAAACAAATAATTGACAACGGTATCGATCGGGATCAGATTTTGAGTTGAATCCGGATCAACGCGCACCCGGATGGTTTTGTGGGGATACCGCAACGCGAGGCTGTGAACTCTCCGTGCGAAATCGAAAATACCATAATCGGTTTTGGTAACCCCCGTTTTATTATGGCCAACCACCTGCGACAAGCGAATAATATACCCGTTTAACTGATGGGAGTCGATAAATTTCCGGACTACGTTTTCAGCAAACCGTTTCGATTGCTCATAGTAATTCCTGAAACCCGATATCTCTTCGTTTTCATAAAAGGTTTCCTGAAACAGGCCCGGCGCCTTGCCGCACGAGTAGGCCGTGCTGATAAAAAAGAAACGCGACCGGGCGGTAGCATACTTCGAAAATACCTTCAGCGAATTTTCAATCCCGTTGATGTTGGTATTGAATATTTCCTCCTTCGATTTAAAATCGAACTTGAGGCTGGCAGCAAAATGAAAATAGTCGGCATCCTGGCTGAAAATTTCTTCGAGTTGTTTTTCAGACATCGAAAAATTGTCGTGGAGCAGTGAATAATTGAATATCTTCAGTTTTTCTGTTTTTTTATACACGCCATCATTAATTTCGGCCAAAGCAACTTTCATCCGGTCATCAGCCGAATACTTATGACTTCCTCTCACCAGTGCGATGACCTCGTAATCCTGCCGAAGCAGTTCGTTGATAAAGTTGGAGGCGACATAGCCATTGGCCCCGTTAATAATTATTCTCTTCATAGTATATCGTCTTCTTGAATCGATTAAAGTACATAGCTTTATTTCTTTATCCGGGTTTACAAATTGTTTTCATTACAGAAAAAGCGCCAGAATGATGACAACACTCAACGGAATGCTCAAATTATCGGAACCACGCCAGCCCGCTATTTCGGCCAGGGTTCCGGTTACGGCTACAAGCAGCGCCAGCCAGAATGTCTTCAGATCGAATACGGCCCTGTGAAAATAAAGAGCGATAATGCTGATTACAAAACCGGTGACCAGAAATGCAACCGATCCGATGATGGTCTTTTCTGTTTTTACACCAAACAGTTTAATCTTCCCATTGTTTTTCTTCGCACTCATACCAAGTATCGCCGCCATGGGGTCACAAACAGCCAGTAACAACATGGGCAGGATATACAGAAATTTATTCTCAAAAAGGGTGGAAATCAAAAACGTGATGTAGATAGAAAACGGCAACAGGTAACTTCCTATTGATTTTCGTTCAATATCGTGAATTGACTTCAGTTGTTTACTGTACTGCGTAGCCAACAAAACCGCGAAGAAAATAGCCGCAAGGATCATGACGTACCAATGTGAACTAAAAATATACGGAAAGGGAATTGTCGCCAGTGTGCCTGTGAAGTGGGCAAACTTACGCGTTATTTCGCCTTTCACGTTAAGTCTCCGGTAATTGAGTTCATTAAATATTAAAAGAATGGCTATTCCAATTAAATAAACAAACGCGAATACAATTGTATTGACCATGTCACTCTGTTTTTAGTTGGTACTGATCAGGCTAAAAATTAAATATATACACGCCGAACGCCACCCATGCCCCACCGGCAATCAGGCTGTCGAAACGATCGAGAAAACCTCCGTGTCCCGGAATCAGCTGACTGAAATCTTTTACCTGATATTTTCTTTTATAATAGGATGCTGCCACATCGCCTGCAAAGGCAAAAAACACAACACCTGCTGCTATCCATACTGATTTTAATGGCAATCCGTCATACAGGTCATCAAGCAACAGCGAACTTGCCATCGCCACCAGCGTCCCGCCAACCAGCCCGCCAACCGTTTTATTGGGGCTGATTTCGGGCAGCAGTTTCGTACGTCCCCAGAGCTGCCCGCTGATTTGGCTGAAGCTGTCGAAAATGGAAAGGATTAAAAATGAAAAGAGGATTAATCCCTTATCCTGGCTGCTAAACAGGAAAAAACCTGTCGACAGAACAGTATAAATAAACAGCGACAACCCAAAAAAACCTTTGAGTTGATACCTGCTTAAACGGAACAATTTAAATAATTCATAAAACCCGACACCGACAATCAGCGCGGCCAGATATGTGAACAGAACAGGTTTAACAACAATGCTGAAAAACAAAAGGTTGATAATAAAAAAATAAGCGATAAACTTGGTGTAACTTTTCCGGGCCACCCGTGCCTCTTTATTCCGGTTGATCAAATAGAAACCAATCCCGCCAAGCAAAAAATAAGTAAGAATAATCAAATAAATTGTACGGATCATATTCTACTGTTTATCATTTCACACTATCCGGCAATCATTAAAACCCCCAATGCCACCATCACAGCGGCATAAGCATATTTAATTTTGTTTTCAGAATTTCCGACTTTAACGTTTGCCAGTAATTTAGGTCCGGTAAGCGCCCCGATTGCAGATCCGGCAGTCAGAAATCCCACCAGGGTCAGATCGATTTTCCCGATTAAAAAATGTGCGCCTACCGCAAAAAATGTATTGATCAAAACAACCAGCATGGATGTACCGATCACCATCTTTAAAGGAATACGCATTGAAAACAGGCCGGCAAGGACAGGCGCTGTTCCGCTTGTGCCAAAAGCACCGGTAATAATTCCGCCAAATAAGCCGAAAAATGACCCCTTTGCTATTTCCTGCCCGGAGTAGCGTTGTACTTTTGTGGTAACGCCGTCATGCCGGTTACGCCAGGTGCCGGCAATCATGTTGACTGCAATTAAAACAGAATAAACCCCGAAACTCACTTTAAGCATACTGCCGCTGACCAGCCGCGTAATACCGGCGCCTGTAAAAGCCCCGGCAATACCCGATATGGCAAATAAAACAGCCATCTGAATATTGATATTGCTTTTTCGGTAATGCCCAAGCGAGCCAACCAGGCATATCGGTAAGGTGGCAACCAACGAGGTGATTACCGCTGTTTGAGCCGGCGCCTTTACAAGAAGCATCAGGATCGGCAGAAAAAAGAATCCGCCTCCTCCGCCAAGCATGGTCCCGAACAACCCGATGATCAGGCCGAACAAGGGGAGCAAAAAATAAACCGGTTCTATGGGAGAATAAAAAATCATGGCAATCTGCGTTCTAAATGGATTGTTGCTAACGGATGTATCAGTAAGGCGCGGTCTAAAATACCGTCTTTATAATTGTATTCATTTGTTTTATTGTCTTTTTCGTCGGTAATCACATAGGTTTGGTCGGCGGTACATTTCAGCGGCTTCTTTTCGCCGTTCCGTTCATTAAACAGGTATGCAACCTGCTCCGGCTCATTGAAATAAAGCAAGCTCCCGCTGTAGGTAATATTTTCATTCACAAAAGTGGAGTCTCCGTCTTCGACCAGCAGATAGGCATCGCCCTGCTTTTCAAGCCGCAAATCCGAATTCAGTTTCCCGTTTTTTATGGTTTGTACATGCGAACTCCATAAACTCCCGTCGCGGTAGATACTATTTTGTATAAACTTAACCCGGTATGTGAAAATAATTTTTACTTCAACGTCAGTGACTGCTTCGATCCTGACCTCATCGCCCACATTTTTTTGGTTCACGGTAAATTCACCGATATTCATCCCTAAAACACGGATACGGTATTTTGCCGTACGGTCGGTTTGCCGGGCAGAAGCTGATGAAGAAAAAACAAGCATCATCAGCAGCGATACCCACATAAATCCTGAATTTCTTACAAGCGTACCGATCAGGCTACCAGCCTGTGGAATGGTTTTCATGGCCCGTTTAATCATATTTTTAAACGTAAATTTTCATATACGAATCAATGACAAAAGAATCTCATTATTGTTTACATCTCCTTTTTAAATTCTTCTGCTTTTACGAGAAAAAACTTCAATCCATCAGAAATCGATTTCAATAAATTCACATTCTTTGAGTTCTGGTCTGTTTTTAAGCTGATAATCTGGTCAATCAGATCGATGTGCTGCCTGATTTTCTTCTCCGCTTCCCCGAGAATGGCAGGGACATCTCTCGATATCGCCCGGTAGTAACGTTTGCGGTCGCCCGGGTAGGTTGTATATTCGATACATCCGCGCAGTTCCAGGTTTTTAAGGGCGGTACTGACAGTCCCTTTGCTAATCTGCATCTCTGTTACGATCTCTTCAAAGGTATACTCTTCTTTATCCATCACCATCAACAAACCCATAATACGGGCAGCAACCGGCTGGATCCCATCCCGTTCGCGATGCCGACCAATGCACTCAATCAGTTCTTTTTGTTTCCTTATCCTTTCCGAAGCATCCATCTTTTCTCGTTTTAACGTAAATTTAATCGGTTTTCTCAGTTCAAAACTAATCAAACACTCAAAACTTCACAAACAAAACAATATTTTAACCTTGTAAATTTTCAGTCAGGCGGCAAAGCGGAAAAATAAGGGCATAGCCGTCCCGTCGATAGCCCGGTTAAATAAAACAACTGTTTTGCTGCCGGGTAACGCAAAGGTTAATCACGAAGCGATTTTCCTTCGCGAAGGCTGTTATCACTGGTTTTGTGCAGGGTAGAAACGAAAATTTCCTACTGTAAAAAAAGATTTTTCACGGCAGGAAATTTTAGTCTGGCTGTTATTTCACACAACAGCATGGGCAAAAAAAGGGCTATTTCACCAGCTTTTTATATTTAATGCGGTGCGGACCTTCATCGCCCAACCGTTTCTTTTTGTTTTCTTCATATTCAGAATAGCTTCCTTCGAAGAAATAAGCGCGCGATTCGCCTTCAAATGCCAGGATATGGGTGGCAATCCGGTCGAGGAACCAGCGGTCGTGCGAAATCACCACGGCGCAACCGGCAAAGTCTTCGAGCCCTTCTTCCAGCGCCCGCAGGGTATTGACATCAATATCGTTAGTTGGTTCGTCGAGCAGCAACACGTTGCCTTCTTCTTTCAAGGCCATGGCCAGGTGCAGCCGGTTGCGCTCTCCACCCGAAAGGATACCGCATTTCTTTTCCTGGTCGGAGCCTGTAAAATTAAAACGCGATACATATGCGCGGGCATTAATCTGGCGCCCTCCCATCGCGATCAAATCACTTCCGCCCGAAATCACTTCATAAACCGTTTTATTCGGATCGATGGCAGCATGAGACTGATCGACATAAGCCAGCTTCACCGTTTCTCCCAACTCAAAAGTTCCTTTATCGGCTTCAAGCTGTTTCATAATCAGCTTAAAGAGGGTGGTTTTCCCGGCGCCGTTGGGTCCAATAACGCCAACAATCCCGTTGGGAGGCAATACAAAGTCAAGGTCTTCGAATAACAGCCGGTCGCCAAATCCTTTGGACACGCCGTGCGCTTCGATCACCTTTTCGCCCAGACGAGGGCCATTCGGGATGAAAATCTCCAGTTTTTCCTCTTTTTGTTTCACGTCCTCGTTCATCAACTGGTCGTAGGCATTTAAACGGGCTTTGGCTTTGGCATGACGGGCCTTGGGCGCCATACGGATCCATTCCAACTCGCGTTCCAGGGTTTTCCGGCGCTTCGATTGTTGTTTTTCCTCCATCGCCAGGCGTTGTGATTTTTGCTCGAGCCAGGAAGTATAGTTTCCTTTCCACGGAATGCCTTCGCCCCGGTCGAGTTCCAGAATCCAGCCGGCTACATTATCGAGGAAATAGCGGTCGTGCGTGATGCAGATCACTGTTCCTTTATATTGCTGTAAGTGTAATTCCAGCCACTGCACCGATTCGGCGTCAAGGTGGTTGGTCGGTTCATCAAGCAACAGCACATCCGGCTCTTTCAACAATAAACGGCATAAAGCCACACGACGCTGCTCGCCGCCCGAAAGCTCGCTCACCGGCTGATCGCCCGGAGGACAGCGTAACGCATCCATCGCGCGTTCGAGTTTTGTATCCAGGTTCCAGGCATCGTATTGGTCAATTTTCTCCTGAAGCCGGGCCTGTTCGTTCATCAGGGCATCCATTTTGTCCGGGTCTTCCAGCACATCGGGATCGGCAAAGCGCATGTTTACCTCTTCGTAGGCTTTCAACACATCAACCACTTCCTGTACACCTTCTTCCACGATTTCCTTCACTGTTTTCGAAGGGTCGAGATGTGGTTCCTGCTCCAGGTAACCCACACTGTAGCCGGGTGAAAACACGACTTCGCCCTGGTATGATTTTTCGAGGCCGGCAATAATTTTAAGCAAGGTCGATTTTCCTGATCCGTTCAACCCGATGATCCCAATTTTGGCTCCAAGGAAAAATGAAAGGGAAATATCTTTAATCACCTGCTTCTGTGGAGGGTAAGTTTTGCTCACCCGGTACATCGAAAAAATAATCTTTTTGTCGTCGCTCATATCTGTCAATTTATTAGCTAATCTGTCAAAATGGTATTTTGAACTATCCAATCCAAAACTTCAGTTAGCAAATGTAAATGATTTTTGGGATGAATATGCGTATCTTTAAACTGTAATTTTTAATCAAAAACGACTGCTTTGAAGATATTGGTTGTAGATGATAATCCGATTAATCAGAAGTTTGTTCAATACTCACTTCGGAATTCTCACGATATCGATACGGCAAATGACGGCGAAGAAGCGGTTAATAAGGCTGCACATAATCTCTATGATTTAATTATCATGGATTTATGGATGCCCATTATGGATGGAGCTGAAGCAACCTTAAAGATTCGCCAGTTAGAGCGTAACAGCAACCGGAAAACGCCGATTATGGTGTTTACCACCAGCAACATGGAAAACGACCGTAACCGTTGCCTGCAGTACGGCGCAAATGATTACCTGGTAAAACCGGTTCCTGCTGCCACACTGCAGGAAAAAGTCAAGTGCTTTTCGAAATAAATCAGTGGTTGATTTGGGACCAATAGCATAAACAAAAAAAGCTGACTTTAAAGTCAGCTTTTCTATTTTTTGTCTGAATAAACTATTCAGCTCTTGTCTCGTCAGCCTGAGCTTCATCAGTTGCCGGTTCTTCAACGGCTTCGGCTTTCGTTTCTTCAACCACATCGGCTGCTTCTTCCTGGGCAACTTCAGCTTTCGCTGCAGGAGCGGCAGTTTCAGTTGCTTTTTTAGCGGAGCCACGGCGCGAACGACGTGATTTGGTTTTGGTTTCTTTAGCCGCGAGCATGTTTTCATTGAAATCAACAAGCTCGATGATACACATTTCGGCATTATCACCTAAACGGTTACCTGTTTTCAGGATACGGGTATAACCGCCCGGACGATCGCCGATTTTTTCGGCTACATCTCTGAAAAGTTCAGCAACAACCGTTTTGCTTTTCAGGTAGCTGAAAACGGTACGACGTGAATGTGTTGTATCATTTTTTGCCTTTGTAATAAGCGGCTCAACATACATCTTTAGCGCTTTGGCTTTGGCTGTTGTCGTGGTAATTCTTTTGTGCAAAATCAAAGAATTGGCCATATTCGACAACAAAGCTTTGCGATGAGCGCTTTTCCGTCCCAGATGGTTGATTTTTTTATTATGTCTCATTTGTGCTTATTCCTTGTCTAATTTATACTTACTAATATCCATTCCGAATGTCAGATTCATGGCATTCAACAGATCATCCAACTCTGTTAATGATTTTTTACCGAAGTTTCTGAATTTAAGCAAATCGTTCCGGTTATAGGTAACCAATTCGCCCAAGGTTTCCACATCGGCAGCTTTCAGACAGTTTAATGCGCGAACTGACAGATCCATATCAACCAATTTGGTTTTCAGAAGTTGACGCATGTGCAGCACTTCCTCATCAAATTCTTCGTTTGCAAATTTCTCGTCCGAATCAAGGGTAATTTTTTCATCAGAGAATAACATGAAGTGATAAATCAGGATCTTGGCAGCTTCTTTCAAGGCATCTTTTGGATGGATTGAACCATCGGTTTTGATTTCGAGAACCAACTTTTCGTAGTCAGTTTTCTGCTCAACCCGATAGTTTTCAACTGCATATTTCACATTTTTTATCGGTGTGAAAATTGAATCAATCGGAATTATACCAAACTCAGCATCTACCGGCTTATTTTCAGCGCTGGGAACATAGCCGCGACCTTTGCCTATGGTAATTTCCATTTGCAATTTAACATCAGCTTCCATGCGGCAAATAACCAGCTCTGGATTTAAGACACGGAAACCGGTCATAAATTTATTGATGTCGCCAGCCGTAAATTTTTCCTGTCCGGTAATGGTGATAGAAACTTTCTCACTGTCAAAATCTTCTACTTCACGTTTAAAACGGATTTGTTTCAGGTTCAGGATGATTTCAGTGACATCTTCCATGATTCCTTTAACCGTTGCAAACTCGTGGTCTACGCTTTCTATTTTAACGGTAGTTATTGCATAGCCCTCCAACGAAGATAACAGGATTCGACGCAAGGCATTACCGATGGTAATCCCATAACCAGGCTCCAATGGACGAAATTCGAATTTACCGACTTTCTCATCGGACTCTACCATTATTACTTTGTCAGGTTTTTGGAACGCTAATATTGCCATAATAATACTGAGTAATTTTATTATTTAGAATACAACTCTACGATCAGTTGTTCTTTAATGTTTTCCGGAATTTCTTCCCGTTCCGGGCGATTCAGGAATTTTCCGGTCATTTGGGCTCCATCCCACTCCAACCAGGCGTGTTTGTTGTAACGATGAGAAGTCAAAGCGGCCGAAATGATTTCAAGCGATTTTGATTTTTCGCGTACACTTACCACATCGCCGGGACGAAGCTGATAAGAAGGAATATTAACGATTTCACCGTTAACCATGATGTGTTTGTGGGTGACCAACTGCCGTGCACCTGCGCGGGTGCGGGCCAATCCAAGACGGTAAGCCACGTTGTCGAGCCTTGACTCGAGCAACTGAAGCAATACCTCACCGGTAATCCCCTTCGCAGCAGAAGCTTTGTGGAACAAGTTGGCAAACTGCCGTTCCAACACGCCATAGGTGTATTTAGCCTTTTGTTTTTCACGCAATTGCAAACCGTATTCAGATTTTTTACGTCTGCGGCTGGCTAAACCGTGAAAACCGGGAGGATAATTTTTCTTTTCAAGAACTTTGTCTGGTCCGAAAATTGGTTCACCAAATTTTCGTGCGATTTTTGATTTTGGGCCTCTATATCTTGCCATTATTCATCCAAATTAAAAGATTAAACACGTCTTCTTTTTGCAGGGCGGCAACCGTTGTGCGGCAGTGGAGTCACATCAACAATTTCGTTTACCTGAATTCCCACGCTGTTAATCGCACGAATAGCAGATTCACGCCCGTTTCCGGGGCCTTTTACAAAGACTTTTACTTTTCTGAGACCCAGGTCATAGGCCGTTTTTGCACATTCTTCTGCGGCTACCTGTGCGGCATAAGGCGTATTTTTCTTTGAACCTCTGAATCCCTTTTTACCAGCCGACGACCAGGAGATAACTTCTCCGTTATTATTGGTCAGTGAAATGATAATGTTATTGAATGAGGAATGAATATGCGCCTGGCCAGTAGCTTCAACGTTAACAACTCTTTTTCTTGTAGTTCCGGATTTTTTTGCCATAACTTAACGATCAATTATTTAGTGGCTTTCTTCTTATTAGCTACAGTTTTCTTCTTTCCTTTACGTGTACGGGCATTGTTTTTAGTACTTTGCCCACGTACCGGAAGGCCAATACGGTGACGGATGCCACGGTAACAACCGATGTCCATCAATCGTTTAATGTTCAACTGGTTTTCAGAGCGAAGTTCACCTTCAACTTTGAAACTTTCGCCGATTACTTTACGAATTGCAGCAAATTGGTCATCATTCCAATCCTGCACTTTGGTGTCAAAATCAACGCCAGCTTTTTCGAGGACGAACCGGGCACGGTTCCGGCCAATACCGAAAACATAGGTTAATGCCACTTCACCTCTTTTATTATTAGGAATATCAACTCCAACAATACGAGCCATAAAAAAAATTTTTACAAAGTTAATTAATTATCCTTGACGCTGTTTGAACTTTGGGTTCTTTTTATTGATCACGTACAAACGGCCTTTTCTGCGAACAATTTTGCAGTCGGCGCTGCGCTTCTTAATGGATACTCTTACTTTCATTATTTCGTACTTTAATTTTTATATCTAAAAGTAATCCGTCCTTTAGTCAGGTCGTATGGAGACATCTCCACTTTCACCTTATCTCCCGGAAGAATTTTGATATAATGCATCCGCATTTTACCAGAGATGTGTGCCGTGATCACGTGCCCGTTTTCGAGTTCAACCCGAAACATGGCATTTGACAAGGCTTCGATGATTGCTCCGTCTTGTTCTATGGAAGGCTGCTTTGCCATATTTATTTATCTGTCCAATTTAATGCCGGTCCGGTTTTTCAACCATCCCGGCCATATTGTTAATTTAGATGAAAGACGTTTAATACATAGCAGCACCACCGCCGGTACGTCCTTTAATCCGGCCTGATTTCATCAAACCGTCATAATGCCGCATCAACAGGTGGCTTTCGATTTGTTGCAACGTATCGAGCACCACGCCAACCAGAATCAACAGGGAGGTACCGCCGTAAAAATAGGCGAACTGCGTGTTAATTCCGGCCATCATTGCAAATGCAGGCAAAATGGTTACGATTCCGAGGAAAATTGATCCGGGAAGCGTAATCCGCGACATGACTGTATCGAGAAATTCGACCGTTTTTTTACCGGGTTTTACCCCCGGGATAAAACCACCGTTCTTTTTCATGTCCTCGGCCATTTGTACCGGGTTTACAGTAATGGCGGTGTAAAAATACGTAAACAAAACCACCATGACAAACTGAGAGAAATTATACCAAAACCCAACATGATTCGACATTGCAGCCGCAAAACCGCTCATGCTTTCCGAATTGGCAAATCCTGCAATACTAATCGGAACAAACATGATCGCCTGGGCAAAAATGATCGGCATTACCCCGGCGGCATTCACTTTTAATGGTATATACTGACGTACGCCCCCGTATTGTTTGTTTCCAACAATGCGTTTTGCATATTGTACCGGGATCCGGCGGGTACCTTGTACCAACAGGATGCTCCCCATGAAAACGATGAACAGGACAACAAACTCAATCAGGAACATGACCATACCGCCACCCTGTTGCTCCAAACGGGAAACAAACTCTGCAAAAACAGAGAATGGCAGACGGGCAATAATACCAATCATGATAATCAACGAAATACCATTACCTATTCCTTTATCGGTGATGCGTTCTCCCAACCACATAATAAACATCGATCCGGCAGTCAGAATGATTGTTGATGTCAGTTTAAACATCCAGCCGCTCATTGCAAATGCTTCTGCAGGAAGTTGATAGGTTAAGTTGGCAAGATACGCCGGTGCCTGGAACAACAAAATCAACACCGTCAGATAACGGGTTATCTGGTTGATTTTCCTTCTTCCTGATTCTCCCTCTTTTTGCATCCGTTGAAAATACGGGACGGCTATTCCCATTAACTGGATGACAATAGAAGCAGAAATGTAAGGCATAATCCCTAAAGCGAATATAGAAGCGTTTGAGAAAGCCCCTCCCGAGAACATGTCTAACAACCCCAGCAACCCCTCTGAAGTTTGTTGTTTCAACTGTCCAAGTTGAGCGGGATCAATTCCCGGTAAGGCGACAAACGATCCTAATCGATAAATCAAAAGAAGAAATAAGGTTAAGCCCAAACGGGCTCTTAAATCCTCGATTTTATAAATATTCTTTAGGGTTTCGATAAATTTTTTCATTAGGTTAGAGTGTTTCTGTGGTTCCTTCTAATTTTTCAATGGCTTCTTTTGCACTTTTAGAGAAAGCATGTGCTTTAACATCGAGCTTAAGCGTTAACGCGCCTTTTCCTAAAATTTTCACACGGTCGTTTTTTGAAGCCAGACCGGCATCAACCAATAACTGAACATCGATTGCTGAAAGTTGATTGCTTTCGGCCAATGTTTGCAGTGTGCTTAAGTTGATGGCTTTATATTCTACCCTGTTTACATTGTTGAATCCGAATTTTGGCACCACGCGTTGCAAAGGCATCTGACCGCCTTCAAATCCGCGGGTACGACTGTATCCTGATCTCGACTGGGCACCTTTGTGACCTCTGGTGGAGGTCCCACCATGTCCGGAGCCTTGACCACGACCAATGCGCTTTACTTTTTTAACGGATCCTCCTGCAGGTTTAAGATTACTTAAATCCATAGTTTTAATCTTAAAATATTTTAAATTTCTTCAACTTTCACCAAATGTTTCACTTTGTTCACCATACCCCATATCGCGGGTGTAGCTTCGTGTTCAACACTGTGATTCAATTTTTTAATTCCTAGAGCTTCAACGGTTGCTTTTTGGCTCTTTTCGGAACCGATTATGCTTTTTACCAGTGTTACTTTTATTTTAGCCATGTTTCTATCCTTTAAAAACTTTTTCCAATGAAACTCCTCTGTGCTGAGCCACGGTGTAAGCATCTCTCATTTCGAGCAGTGCATTCATCGTCGCTTTCACCAGGTTATGCGGGTTCGATGATCCTTTGGATTTCGCCAGGATATCATGGACTCCAACACTTTCCAACACGGCGCGCATAGCACCCCCTGCTTTTACACCTGTACCATGCGATGCAGGTTTCAGGAATACATTGGCGCCACCAAATTTAGCCACTTGTTCGTGAGGGATGGTGCCTTTGTTGATCGGGATTTTAACCAGGTTCTTTTTGGCAGCATCAACGCCTTTCGCGATGGCTGCTGTTACTTCGCTTGCCTTGCCAAGTCCCCATCCGACGATACCATCTTCGTTACCGACCACGACAATGGCTGAGAAGCTGAACGTTCTACCCCCTTTGGTTACTTTGGTTACGCGGTTAATCGCCACTAACCTGTCCTTAAGTTCAATGTCAGTTGTTTTGACTTTTTTGATATTTCCTGCCATAATCATTAAAATTTAAGGCCACCTTCACGGGCAGCATCAGCTAATTGTTTAACTCTACCGTGATACAAATAACCATTGCGGTCGAATACAACACTTGAAATACCGGCAGCGATTGCTTTCTCAGCTAAAGCTTTTCCAACCAGGGCAGCTCTTTCGGATTTATTTCCTTCGGCTGCACCGATTTCTTTATCTAATGAAGAGACTGCCAGCAAGGTGGTGCCGGCAAGGTCGTTAACCAACTGGGCATAGATTTGTTTGTTGCTTCTGAATACGCTCAGGCGCGGTCTTTCAGCAGTTCCGGAAACAATTTTCCGGATTCTCATTTTTATTCTATATCTTCTTTCTTGTTTCGTTAAAGCCATGGTTTCAAATTTTACTATTTAGCACCTGCAGATTTACCGGCTTTGCGACGTAATACTTCACCCGCGAATTTCACACCTTTTCCTTTGTAAGGTTCAGGAGCACGGAATGATCTGATTTTAGCCGCAACCTGGCCAATAAGCTGTTTATCGCAGCTTTTAAGAGTAATAGTTGGGTTACTGCGTTTATCGGTTACGGCTTCAACCGCCACTTCTTTCGGAAGTTCCAGAAAGGTGTGGTGAGAATAGCCTAAAACGAGGTCGAGCAATTGGCCCTGACTTTCGGCACGGTAACCAACACCGACCAGTTCCAGTTTAATTTCATAGCCTTGAGAAACGCCTACCACCATGTTATGGATCAGCGAACGATAAAGACCGTGCATGGCGCGGTGCCTTTTCTGCTCGCTTGGACGTTTAACCAGCGCCTGGTTTCCTTCAACAGCTATTTCAATCTCACGGTCTACCTGTTGCGAAAGTTCGCCGAGCTTTCCTTTAACTGTTACCAGGTTTTCCGGGCTGACAGCGATCGTTACTCCGGCAGGAATTTCGATGGGTAATTTACCTATCCTTGACATTGTTTTTCCTCCTTATTAATAAACGTAACATAAAACTTCACCACCGACTCCCTGTGTCTGAGCTTCTTTGTCAGTAATCACACCTTTGGAGGTCGACAGAATTGCAATTCCCAGGCCGTTTAATACACGAGGAATGTTCTCGCTGTCGCAGTACTGTCTCAAACCGGGTTTACTGACCCGTTTGATTGACTTGATGGCTGGTGTTTTTGTTTCAGGATGATACTTCAGAGCAATTTTAATATTCCCCTGATAATTCACTTCATCTTCAAACTTATAATTCAGGATATAACCTTTCTCTTTTAAGATCTTGGTGATTTCCTTTTTTATGTTCGATGCAGGAATATCGACTACGCGGTGTTTGGCTTTTTGAGCATTTCTGATGCGTGTCAAGTAATCTGCTATTGGATCTGTAATTTTGCTCATTACTTTTTGATTAATAATTACCAACTAGCTTTTTTAACGCCCGGAATTAAACCAGCAGAAGCCATTTCGCGGAAGTTAATCCTGCTAATACCAAACTGGCGAATATATCCTTTGGGACGCCCTGTTAATTTACAACGGTTGTGTAAACGTACCTTTGATGAATTTTTAGGTAGTTTTTGCAAGCCGATAAAGTCGCCTTCTGCTTTCAACTGAGCCCTTTTTTCAGCGTATTTTTCAATCAGTGCTGCCCTTTTCACTTCGCGGGCTTTCATGGATTCTTTTGCCATAGCTTAATTCTTTTTTACGTTTTTAAAAGGCAAACCTAACTCTTTCAACAAAGCGTATCCTTCTTCGTCTGTTTCAGCAGAAGTCACAAAAGTAATGTTCATCCCGTTAATACGGTTTACTTTGTCAATGTTAATTTCGGGGAAAATGATCTGTTCCGGAATTCCCAGGGTGTAGTTTCCTTGTCCGTCCATTTTGCTCTCAATTCCTTTAAAGTCACGTGTACGTGGCAAAGAAACATTGATCAGACGATCAAGGAATTCATACATTTTGTCCCTTCTCAGGGTCACGCGAACACCGATCGGCATTTTCTTTCTTAACTTAAAGTTTGAAATGTCCTTTTTAGATTTGGTTTGGACTGCCTTTTGTCCGACGATCATGGTCATCTCATCAGTAGCGACTTCAATGATTTTTTTGTCGGCAATTGCAGCTCCAACACCCTGATTCAGGACGATTTTCTTCAACTTCGGCACCTGCATAACAGATTTGTAATCAAATTCCTTCATTAATGCAGGAATGATTTCTTCCGAATATTTCTTCTTAAGTGTTGGTGTATAAGCCATTACTTAATCTCCTCTCCAGATTTTTTTGAATAACGAACTAATTTACCGTTGTCGCCGAGTTTCCGACCGATACGGGTGGGTGTTCCGGTTTTCGGATCAACCAGCATCAGGTTGGAAATGTGGATTGGCGCTTCCTTTTCAACAATACCTCCCTGCGGATTTTCCGCATTGGGTTTGGTATGTTTTTTAATCATATTAACGCCCTCCACAATTGCTCTGCTTTTTTCCCGGATTACTTCCAGTACTTTTCCTTGCCGTCCATTATCGTTTCCGGCAGTTACAACAACTGTGTCTCCTTTTTTGATATGTAATTTCTTCTGCATCTTGTTTTATTTATGCATTATAGTACTTCTGGTGCAAGTGAAATAATTTTCATGTTTTTGTCACGAAGTTCTCTTGCAACAGGTCCGAAAATACGGGTACCGCGCATTTCGCCAGCGTTGTTTAGCAGCACAACAGCGTTGTCATCGAAACGGATATAAGAACCATCCTGACGACGAACTTCTTTTTTTGTGCGTACAACAATTGCTTTCGAAACAGTCCCTTTTTTCATATCACTACTCGCGATCGCACTTTTCACAGTAACGACCACGATGTCGCCCAGCGAGGCATAGCGCTTTCTGGTTCCGCCTAAAACACGGATACAAAGCACTTCTTTTGCTCCGCTGTTATCGGCTACTGTACATCTTGATTCCTGTTGTATCATGATTACTTAGCTCTTTCAATAATTTCAACTAATCTCCAACGTTTGCTTTTGCTCAACGGACGTGTTTCCATGATCCGTACGGTATCACCAACGTTGCAGGTATTTTGCTCGTCGTGAGCATAAAATTTAGTTGTTTTGTTAACGAATTTCCCGTAGATCGGGTGTTTTTCTTTCATTTTAACAGCAACAACAATGCTTTTATCCATTTTGTCGCTCACAACGACCCCGGTACGCTCTTTTCTCAGATTACGTGTTTCCATTCTACAAAATTAATTCTGATTTTGATTCAATTCCCGTTGACGTAACACGGTCTTCAGGCGTGCAATATTTCTCCGGGCAACCTTAATTTTCATCGGGTTATCGAGTGGAGATACAGCGTGGTTCATGTTCAGACGCGTCAAGGTTTCGTTCTCCAGATGGATTCTCTCCAGGATCTCCTTATCCGTTAATTCTTTAATTTCAGAAGTTTTCATTCTTAATCTTCTTTTTCAGATTCAACATAATCACGTCTAACTATAAACTTGGTCGTAACCGGTAATTTTTGAGCGGCCAGACGAAGGGCTTCCTTCGCCATTTCAAAGGGCACGCCATCGGCCTCAATAATGATTCGGCCGGGAGTCACCGGAGCTACAAATGCTTCAGGAGCACCTTTACCTTTACCCATACGTACTTCAGCAGGTTTTTTGGTAATTGGTTTATCGGGGAAAATACGGATCCAGATTTGACCCTGACGTTGCATATGACGTGTTACCGCAACCCTCGCCGCTTCGATCTGACGACCGGTAATCCATGCTTCCTCCAACGTCTTGATCCCGAATGAACCGAATGCCAGTTGGTTTCCGCGCTGAGCGATACCTTTCATCCGGCCCTTCTGGACTCTTCTAAATTTTGTTCTTTTTGGCTGTAACATCCTTTTTTAGTTAAAAGGTTTCCAATTATTTTCTTTTCTTTTTGAAACCGCTTCCTCTGTTGCCACGCGGACCGGCACCGGCTGGTACGCCAGGTGATTTTTGTCCTACGTTTGGCGACAGATCGCGTTTTCCGTATACTTCACCTTTACAAATCCAGACTTTAACGCCAAGCAACCCTGTTTTTGTTAAAGCTTCGGCCAAAGCATAATCAATGTCGGCTCTGAGTGTGTGCAAAGGAGTACGGCCGTCTTTATACATTTCAGAACGAGCCATTTCAGCGCCATTTAAGCGGCCTGAAACCATCACTTTGATTCCTTGTGCTCCCATTCTCATGGTAGAAGCGATGGCCATTTTCACAGCGCGGCGGTAAGCGATTTTTCCCTCGATCTGACGTGCAATATTATTTGCCACGATACGGGCATCGAGTTCAGGTCGTTTAATCTCGAAGATATTGATTTGAACTTCTTTGCTCGTAATTTTTTTCAATTCTTCTTTCAGCTTATCAACTTCCTGACCACCTTTGCCAATAATAATACCTGGGCGTGAGGTGTGAACAGTAATGGTAATCAGCTTCAGGGTACGTTCGATAATGATCTTGGAAATACTTGCTTTTGCCAAACGGGCATTCAGGTATTCACGGATCTTCGTATCTTCAACCAGCTTGTCACCATAGTCGTTTCCACCGAACCAGTTGGAATCCCATCCACGGATAATTCCTAAGCGATTAGCGATTGGATTAACTTTTTGTCCCATGTATTACTATTTATTCGTTTTCGTTAACAACATTTTTACTATCGATGCAAAGTGTAACGTGGTTCGAACGCTTGCGGACCCGGTGTGCCCGGCCTTGCGGAGCGGGACGAAGACGTTTTAAAATACGTCCTGAATCAACGGCAATATTCTTCACAAACAAATTGCTTTCCTCAAGGCGAGTTCCTTCGTTTTTTGCCTGCCAGTTTGCCACGGCCGACATCAACAGTTTTTCAACTTTTCTTGAAGCTTCTTTCGACGAATATTTTAAGACATCCAGCGCCCGGTTAACTTCCATTCCGCGAACCATATCGGCCACAAGCCTCATTTTACGCGGAGAAGTCGGGCAATCTTTCAATACTGCAAAATATTGTGATTTCTTAGCTTCTTTAAGTTCGTTTGCTTTATTTCTTTTTCTAGCACCCATCGTAAGTTCTTTTAATAGTTAATGAGAAACTCGTGCCTACCTTTTGTTACCGGCATGTCCCCTGAATGTTCTTGTAGGTGCAAATTCGCCTAGTTTATGACCAACCATATTTTCGGTCACATAAACGGGGATAAATTTATTCCCGTTATGTACCGCGATGGTATGCCCTACAAAGTCAGGAGAGATTACTGATGCCCTGGCCCAAGTCTTAATCACCGACTTTTTACCTGATTCATTCAAACCCAATACTTTCTTTTCGAGTTTGTAGGCAATGAAAGGGCCTTTTTTTAATGAACGACTCATAGTTCTTCTCCTTTATTATTTCTTGCGTCTTTCTACAATATACCTGTTGGAAGCTTTTTTCCTGGCGCGGGTTTTATAACCTTTAGCCAATAAGCCTTTGCGTGAGCGCGGGTGTCCGCCTGAAGCGCGTCCTTCGCCACCACCCATGGGGTGATCAACCGGGTTCATTACAACACCGCGTACGCGTGGTCTTCTTCCTAACCAACGTGAACGACCGGCTTTACCTGAGCGTTCCAGGTTGTGTTCTGTATTTCCAACAGTACCAACGGTCGCTTTACAAGAAACAAGTACCATTCTGGATTCGCCTGAAGGTAGTTTTACGATAGCGTATTTTCCTTCTCTTGAGGTCAACTGTGCATAAGTACCTGCACTACGTGCCATCACGCCCCCTTGTCCAGGGTGAAGTTCAATGTTGTGAACCAATGTTCCCAGAGGTATTTCACCAAGAGGGAGGGAGTTGCCAATTTCAGGTGCGATGCCTGAACCGCTTAATACCGTTTGACCGGCCTGCAATCCATTCGGTGCAAGCATGTACCGTTTTTCACCGTCGGCATAAACCAACAGTGCAATACGGGCCGTACGGTTCGGGTCATACTGAATTGACTCAACACGAGCAGGGATACCGTCTTTTTCGCGTTTGAAATCAATCACGCGGTATCTCTTTTTGTGCCCTCCACCTATATACCTCATTGTCATGCGTCCCTGGTTGTTACGACCACCGGACTTTTGCATGGGCTTCAACAATGATTTTTCAGGCGTTGATGCAGTAATCGTATCAAAAGCACCAATAATTTTATGCCTTTGACCCGGAGTAACTGGTTTTAATTTTCTTACTGCCATTTTTGTTTATTATATATTACTGTAAAAATCAATCGCATCTCCTTCTGCCAACGTGATAATGGCTTTTTTGAACGCATTGGTCCTGCCGTTAATCATACCGCTTTTTGTGTACCGGCTTTTATTTTTACCGGCATAAATCATGGTATTGACAGAAACGACATTCACGTTGTACAAACTTTCAACTGCTTTTTTTATCTGTTGCTTATTGGCATCTTTCCGAACGACAAAACCATAACGATTCAGCTTTTCAGCCTGTCCCGTTACTTTTTCCGTTACGATGGGTTTAATTAAAATATTCATTTCTTTTCCCCCTTAAATCTTAAATTGTTCTTCAATTTTACCAAAAGAACTCTCTAAGAAAACAATTTTCTTAGCATTCATGATTTGGTAAGTGCTTAATTCTGAGGCAACTACAACAGATACGTCATCCAAATTTCTGGATGACAAATATATGTTTTTATTTTCTTCCGGTAAAACGAAAAGCGACTTTTTATCGGTAATATTCAGATTCTTACTGATATTGACCATCTCTCTTGTTTTCGGAGTATCCAGATTGAAATCTTCAAGGATCAGAATATCGCTTGCCTGTGCTTTGTAAGTCAAGGCTGATTTACGGGCCAGGGCTTTCACTTTTTTATTCAGCTTAAAGCTGTAGTTTCTGGGGCGTGGTCCAAAAACACGGCCACCACCGCGAAACAAGGGAGATTTGATGCTGCCTGCACGTGCGCCACCTGTACCTTTTTGTTTTTTGATTTTCCTGGTACTTCCGGCAACTTCTCCTCTTTCTTTCGCTGAATGAGTCCCCTGACGTTTGTTGGCCATGTACTGTTTTACATCCAGGTAAATGGCGTGGTCACTGGGCTCAACACCGAAGATCAGTTCATTGAGAACGACTGCTCTTCCGGTTTCTTTTCCGGCTGTATTTAATACTTGTACTTCCATTACTGATAAATAATTACGGTTGAACCTTTTGCTCCCGGAACCGAACCTTTAACAATCAGCAGGTTTGATTCAGGGATTACTTTCAGGACTTTCAGGTTTTGAACAGTTTTGTTCGCTCCGCCTGTACGACCTGCCATCCGCATTCCTTTGAATACGCGCGAGGGGTACGAAGAAGCGCCTAATGAACCGGGGGCTCTCAGACGGTTGTGCTGACCATGTGTAGCATCGCCAACTCCACCGAAGTTGTACCGTTTAACAACGCCCTGAAATCCTTTACCTTTTGTCACACCAGTAATGTCTACCCAGCCATCTTCCGAGATGGTGTCAACAGTAATGGTATCGCCGAGTTTAAACCCGTCGTTAAAATCACGAAACTCAACGACTTCGCGCTTTGGTTCACTTCCTGCTTTTTTGAAGTGACCAAATTCAGCTTTGCTGGTGTTTTTTTCTTTCTTGTCACCAAAACCTAACTGAATTGCTTCGTAGCCATCGGTTTCTGCCGTTTTCACTTGTGTTACCACACAAGGACCGGCTTCAATCACAGTGCATGGGATGTTTTTCCCCTCAACACTGAATACGGAAGTCATTCCGATTTTTTTACCGATTAATCCTGCCATTTTTTTTGCTTTTTACAGGTTATCAAACTTTAATTTCTACTTCAACGCCGCTTGGTAATTCAAGCTTCATTAAGGCGTCGATGGTTTTAGCTGTTGAGCTGTAAATGTCGATCAAACGTTTGTAAGAAGACAACTGAAATTGCTCGCGTGACTTTTTATTCACGAAAGTTGAACGCAATACCGTGAAAACACGTTTGTGCGTTGGAAGCGGAATTGGCCCGCTCACAACTGCACCGGTTGTTTTCACTGTCTTAACGATCTTTTCAGCCGACTTGTCAACCAAGTTGTGATCATACGATTTCAGCTTAATTCTGATCTTTTGACTCATAGTGAGATAAATAAATTATTTTACAATAACTCTACTTTTCCTTTTATTTCTTCAAGTACTTTGACGGCCATCTGGCGCGGTACTTCTTCGTAATGAGAAAACTCCATCGAAGAGGTCGCACGACCTGAAGACAATGTTCTCAGTGTGGTGACGTAACCAAAGATTTCGGCCAGCGGCACCGTTGCTTTAATCACACGTGCTCCGGATTTTTCTTCCATGCCGGCCACGTTACCGCGACGACGGTTCAGGTCGCCGATGATGTCGCCCATGTATTCTTCCGGGGTTACGATCTCTGCTTTCATAATGGGCTCCAGCAATTTGGGGCCTGCTTTTGATGCAGCGCTTTTGAAAGCCTGGCGGGCACAAATTTCGAACGACAACTGGTCGGAGTCAACCGCGTGGAATGAACCGTCAATCAGTTCAACCTGAAGGCTATCCAACTGGAACCCGGCCAATGGCCCGTTCAGCATAGCCGACTCAAAACCTTTTTGTACCGGCGGGATGAATTCTTTCGGAATACGACCACCTTTTATGCTGTCGATGAAGGTTAAGCCTTCTTTTCCTTCCTCGGCCGGACCTACGCGAACAATGATGTCGGCAAATTTACCGCGACCACCTGATTGTTTTTTGAACACTTCACGCAATTCAACGGTCTGGCTGATCGCTTCTTTATAGGCCACCTGAGGTTTACCCTGGTTACATTCAACCTTAAACTCGCGTTTCAACCGGTCGATGATGATTTCCAGGTGAAGTTCGCCCATACCACGAATAACGGTCTGACCCGATTCTTCGTCGGTGTGAACTTTGAACGTAGGATCTTCTTCGGCCAGTTTTGCCAAACCAAGTCCCAGTTTATCCAGGTCTTTTTGTGTTTTTGGCTCTACGGCAATACCAATTACCGGTTCCGGGAAGTCCATGCTTTCCAGGGTAACCGGATGGTCAATATCGGCCAGGGTATCTCCGGTGCGGATGTCTTTAAAACCTACCGCGGCGCAAATATCGCCTGCTTCGATGACATCCTTCGGATTTTGTTTGTTTGAGTGCATCTGAAAAAGACGCGAAATACGCTCTTTTTTCCCTGTACGCGAATTATATACGGTTGAACCTGCTTCCAGTTTACCGGAATATACGCGGATAAAACATAAACGGCCCACGTAGGGGTCGGTGGCAATTTTAAATGCGAGAGCAGTCAAGGGTTCATCGACATCGGCATGGCGTACCACCTGATTGTCAGATTTTGGATCGATTCCGATTATTTCTCCTTTATCCAGCGGACTTGGCAAATATTCGCAAACCGCATCCAATAAACGCTGAACACCTTTATTTTTGAATGCCGAGCCACACATCATCGGCACAATGATACCGGCAACGGTCGCTTTGCGGATGACAGCATGCAATTCAGCAGGAGTAATCGAATCCGGATCATCAAAGAAGCGTTCCAGTAAATTATCATCCAGTTCGGCAACCGCTTCAACCATCTGAGCGCGATACTCATTGGCCTGTTCGAGCATGTTGGCCGGAATTTCTTCGAGTGCATAGGTCGTCCCCATAGCGGCATCGTCATACCAACGAACCGCTTTCATTTCGATCAGGTCGATCACCCCTTCGAATTTTTCTTCGGCGCCAATCGGGATCTGAATCGGAATCGGGTTTGCCCCGAGTTTTTCGCGGACCTGCGAAACAACATCATAAAAATCGGCACCTGAGCGGTCCATTTTATTGACGAAACCAATCCGTGGCACGCCGTATTTTTCAGCCTGACGCCAAACGGTTTCCGATTGGGCTTCAACGCCGCCTACTGCACAGAAAAGGGCCACAGCGCCGTCGAGGATACGCAACGAACGTTCAACTTCAACGGTGAAGTCAACGTGTCCGGGAGTATCGATGATATTAATTTGGTGTTGTATATCTTCGTGGGTCCAGAATGTCGTTGTAGCAGCCGACGTGATGGTAATACCACGTTCCTGCTCCTGCTCCATCCAGTCCATGGTAGCAGCTCCGTCGTGCACCTCGCCGATACGGTGAGTCAAACCGGTATAATACAGGATCCGCTCAGTCGTTGTTGTTTTTCCGGCATCGATGTGGGCCATGATACCGATATTTCTTACATATTTTAAATCTCTAGCCATGTTTACCAATTATTCTAATCCTGATTTAAACTAATACCAATCCTTCGTTTAGAACCGGAAATGGGCAAAAGCACGGTTAGCTTCAGCCATACGGTGTGTCTCTTCTTTTTTCTTGAAGGCGCCACCTTCTTCGTTAAAAGCAGCCTGAATTTCAGCAGCCAACTTATCAGCCATTGATTTACCTGAGCGTTTGCGTGCAAACAGGATCAGGTTTTTTATTGAGATTGAAACTTTTCTTTCGGGACGGATTTCCATAGGAACCTGGAAAGTAGCTCCACCAACGCGGCGGCTTTTCACCTCTACGGCCGGAGTAACATTCTCCAGCGCTTTTTTCCAGACATCAAGCGGAGATAATTCTTCGTTTTTCAAACGATTGCCAACCAACTCCAGCGCATCGTAGAAAATACCATAGGCAATGGATTTTTTACCATCAACCATCAGGTCGTTTACAAATCGTGTTACCAGAACGTCGTTAAATTTTGGATCGGGCAGAATGATCCTCTTCTTTGGTTTTGATTTTCTCATCTTTTAAAACTTTTAGTGTTATTCGAATTGGTTGTGACTTATTTGAGCTTCAGTTCTCCGGCACACTTGCCGGATCATTTACTCAACCAAACCACTAAACATCCATTTATTATTTCTTCTTCGGCCTTTTAGTACCGTATTTTGAACGTCGTTGCGTACGACCTTCAACACCTGCGGTATCCAAAGCGCCACGGATTAAGTGATAACGTACCCCTGGCAGGTCTTTTACCCGACCACCGCGTACCAATACAATAGAGTGCTCCTGAAGGTTGTGGCCTTCTCCCGGAATGTAAGCGTTCACCTCTTTGCCGTTTGTCAACCGTACCCTGGCAACTTTACGCATCGCCGAGTTTGGTTTTTTCGGGGTTGTGGTGTATACACGTACACAAACTCCCCTTCTTTGCGGGCAAGAATCTAAAGCCGGAGACTTACTCTTAACTACTTTTGATTGTCTCCCTTTTCTAACTAACTGCTGAATCGTTGGCATACAACTATTTTTATTTTTATTAAAGTTTTCGTAAAATGGACTGCAAAGGTATTGATTTTTCAATAAATACAAATGCAACCATCTCCGTTTTTGACAGAATCCTCCAAAAACGGCAGGCAAAAGTACTAATTTTCAGAAAAGAACAATCGTTTTTCGTATTGTTTTTCGAAAATTATTTAAAAAAGCAGATGGGTATCAGGCTAATTCAGGACTTTTTCCTTGAAAAGCGATTTAACCGGATTGAAAAAACGCTGAAGCAAACGCAGGTCTTCGGTCACAATCTCCACATCGCCTTTCATTTCCTGGCTAAAGGTTAACGGAATGTTGTAATTGGTCTTCAAATCCTGCGGCAGATCAATTTCGGCAATATAATTATCGTTCGACGGCACCAGTGAGATCGACTTTACCGTTCCCCTGACCACCCCGTACTCCATATATGGAAAATTATCGAAACGAATATTGACGGGCTGCCCGACCTTTACTTTTCCGGCGCCGCGCAAGGGCAGACTGACACGGCCGATAATATGGCTTTCGTGTTCGGGGACAATGGTAAAAACAATATCGCCACTTTTTACCTGCTGATTTTTACTCCAGAAGTTTGTGAAGGTCACCTTCCCCTCGATCGGCGTTTTCAGCACAAAGGAGTTCTCCCAGTATTCGAGCCGGCTCTTTAATACGTTTAATGATTCTATCAGTTCGGTTTGCAGCCGGCGTTTCTGGTCTTCAAATTCTTTTTCGGTCCCGATGACTGCCTGCTCCATTTCGATAATTTCTTTTTGCGTCTGGGCCAGGGTGGTCCGGGCCCCGTTAAAGGCATACTGCTTTTGCAATAAGGCCGACTCGGATTTCTTTAAATCGACCAGCGAAAGAACTTCGCGCCGGTACAACATCGAATCGCGCTTAAACTGATCGCGCGCAATCTGGTATTCATTCTCGAGGATTTGCCGCTGGCTCCACAACCGGTCGTAATAAACCCGCTGCATATATACCTGCTCGCGCAGCGAGGCGACTTTTTGCGGGTAAAAGTTCAGGCGGACAAAACTGATGTAATTATGATATAAACGTAAAAAAGAAGAAAAATCAGACTGAATATCGCCCAAACTGTAATCCGTTGTAATTTCCTTATAATATAAGGTATCAAACGTGATGAAAAAACGATCCGTTTCCAGCAGGTCTTTTTTTAATTGGGCAACATCTTCGTGGTTGGCGGTATTTTCGAGGATGGCGATAATTTGTCCGTTGGATACAAGCCCCTTGTCCTGAACAAACAGCTGATCAATACGCCCGGTTGTCCTGGCCACAATATGGGCCGGCGGGTTTTCAGACATGACCACCACCCGCGCCCGGATCATATCGGGATAATGAAAAAGCCAGCTTCCGAGCAACAGCAACAGCAAAAAACCGATAATAACCATCAGCCCGCTTCGCAGCAACCACGACGGCGACTTCCCGATGATCTCCTGAACCTCGTCGCTCCTGATTTCTATGTTGTCATTTTGCGGCATAACTTTTAGAACCTGATTTATATTGTTTTTAGACGCTGATTTATATGATTTATTTATGATGTTTCAATTTCTTCATTCGAAATCATGTTAGATCATGACAATCTGTGTCTAATTCTTCCTGCATCCAATTCTTTGACATTTCATCAATCGAGTCTTCGAAGATAGTCTTTTGAAAACACTCTTCGCTTAAACTCAGGTTCGGGTCCAAAATTCAGCAATAAACCTACTTCAATTTCCGTTGCTTTCAAATAGTTGACCAATTGTACTTCATGCTCAGGAGCCAATACTTCAACCGCTTTCAGTTCAAGGATCACACAATTTTCGACAATAATATCCGCATAATAATCGCCGACTTCAGTTCCTCGGTAAAATACTTTAATATTCCTTTGCTCTTCAGCCTTTAAGCCCATTTTAGACAGTTCAATCATCATCGCTTTCTCATAAACCTTCTCGAGAAAGCCGTGACCAAGCTCGTTATAAACCTGATAATACGCTTTAATGATCCTTCCTGTCAACTCCGAATGTTTATAGTTCTCTTCCATCTAATCTGATTTTAGAGATTGTTTTTAGACGCTGATTTATATGATTTATTATGGTTT
Organism: Gaoshiqia hydrogeniformans; assembly: GCF_049347105.1. Lineage (GTDB taxonomy): Bacteria > Bacteroidota > Bacteroidia > Bacteroidales > Prolixibacteraceae > Gaoshiqia > Gaoshiqia hydrogeniformans. The sequence goes on along the minus strand of NZ_CP186334.1, from coordinate 3,117,548 downwards.
CCTTATGATGTTTTAATTTCTTCATTCGAAATCATGTTAGATCATGACAATCTGTGTCCAATTCTTCCTGCATCCATTCTTTTTTACATTTCATCAATTGACACTGATTTTTATTGTTTTTAGACGCTGATTTATATGATTTATTATGGTTTCCTTATGATGTTTTAATTTCTTCATTCGAAATCATGTTAGATCATGACAATCTGCGTCTGATTCTTCCTGCATCCATTCTTTTTTACATTTCATCAATTGACACTGATTTTTATTGTTTTTAGACGCTGATTTTTATGATTGCTTATGATCTTTATGATTTTTTTTAATTCCTTCATTCGAAATCATGTTAGATCATGACAATCTGTGTCTAATTCTTCCTGCATCCATTCTTTTTTACATTTCATCAATTGACACTGATTTTTATCGTTTTTAGACGCTGATTTTTATGATTACTTATGATCTTTATGATTTTTTTAATTCCTTCATTCGAAATCATATTAGATCATGACAATCTGCGTCTAATTACCAAGTTCCAACTGGTTTTTCACCAAATTGTAATACGCTCCTTTCTTTTCTGTCAATTCTGCATGTGTCCCGATCTCGACAATTTCGCCCCGGTCGAGCACCACAATCTGCCCGGCATTTTTTACCGTGCTCAGCCGGTGGGCGACCACCACAACGGTCTTTCCCTCGTACACCCGGTTCAGGTTTTCCATGATCACCTTTTCGTTGTTTGCATCCAGTGCATTGGTCGCCTCGTCGAAAAACAGGTACTCCGGATCTTTATAGATTACGCGGGCTATCAGGATTCGTTGTTTCTGTCCCTGGCTTAACCCATGGCCGTCCTGCCCTATTTTTGTATTAAAGCCCAGGGGCAAGCCTTCTACAAAATCCATGATATTGGCCATTTTGGCGGCAAACATCAACTTCTCCTTGTTAATCCGTTCTGTTCCAACCACGATATTATTGGCGATCGTGTCCGAAAAAATGAAACCATCCTGCATCACGGCCCCCACCCGTGTACGCCACCATTGCTGCGAAAAGTTATGCAAATCGGTATCGCCTACCCGCACTTTACCGCTCACCGGATGATAAAACCCAAGCAGCAATTTTACCAGGGTCGTTTTTCCGCTTCCGCTGGTCCCGACAACCGCGGTGATTTTTCTCTCCGGTATGGTCAGGCTGATCTGGTTTAAAACTTTGGGTGAATGAGGCCCTTCGTACTGAAAAACCAGATCGTGCACGTACAACGACCGGTCGGCCGGAAGCGAATTCAGCAGCGGTTTATCTTTTAACTCCTCGTCGTCCTGTTTGTGAATTTCGGACAAACGCTCCATACTCAGCTTGGCATCCTGCGCCAGGTGCATAAAGTTGATCATGTCGTTGAGCGGCCCGTTTAACTGCCCGATAATGTATTGCACGGCGAGCATCATCCCCAGGGTCATATCCCCGTTTAGCACCGCCATCGCGGCGATGATGGTAATGATGATGTTTTTGGTTTCGTTCAGGAAGACCGAACCAGCCTGCTGGTATTGATCGACTGTGAGGTTTTGCACGTTCACCCGGAACAAACGGGCCTGAATGCGCTCCCACTCCCAGCGTTTTTGTTTTTCGTAATTATTTAGTTTGATCTCCTGCATCCCGTTGATCAACTGGATGAGCATGCTTTGGTTTTCGGAAAGCTGCGCAAATTTTTTATAATCCAACTCGCGCCTTTTTCGCATAAATACAAATACCCAAACCATATACAGCGCCGAGCCCAACAGAAATACAAACAGGATCTTCCAGTTATAAATGGCCAGCACAATACCGAACACCAGCAGGTTAACCACCGAAAACAGGGTATTGAGGGTTTGGGTGGTCAGGAAACGTTCGATTCGGCGGTGGTCCTGGATGCGTTGCATGAGGTCTCCGATCATTTTGGTATCGAAAAAGCCGATCGGCAACTTCATCAGCTTAATCAGGAAATCGGAAATAATGGAGATATTGATCCGGGTTGAAATGTGCAGCAAAATCCAGGAGCGGATAAAATCGACCGATGTCTGGCTGATAAACAAAACCAGCTGGGCAACCAGCACCAGGTAAATAAAATGAATATCCTGGTTGTTGATTCCAACATCGACGATGCTTTGCGTCAGGAAAGGAAAAATCAGCTGGATGATGCTTGCTGCCAGAAATCCCAGCAACAACTGGCCGGCCAGGCGACGGTGCGGCCGCACGTAACGCCACAGAAAGCCAAAGCCTGAACGATCGGTTTTTTCATCGTCGCGGTCGTAAAACTCGGGGGTTGGCTGAAGCATCAGGCAAATCCCTTTCTGGCTGCCGCCCGACACCGTGGCCAGCCAATGTTTCTTAAACTCTTCGTGAGCGTATTTCACCAGGCCAAAAGCCGGGTCGGCCACATAAATTTTATCTTTCCGCGCCCCGAATACCACCACAAAATGGTTTTGATCCCAGTGAACAATACAGGGTTTGGGCACATCCTTTATCAATTGTTCAAAAGTGACCTTTGTCCCCAGGCTGCGCATGCCGATCGCCTCGGCTGCATCGCTGATGCCCAGCAGGGATACCCCTTCGCGTGTAATGTGTGATTGTTCCCGTAAAAAATCGAGCTGAATGCTTTTCCCGTAAAATTTGGCGATCATCCGCAGGCAAGTTGGCCCACAGTCCATGGCATCGGGTTGCTTGAAAAAAGGGAAACGGGACATATCGCAAATTTATGCTTAAAAATAAGACGAAATAAGCCCGAAAACACCGCCAATACCGATTAGTTATTCACAAATGCCCGTTAATAGTCTTTCCTGTTTCAAGCAGGTGAAATTTATTGCTCTTTCACCGCCAGTTTGCCGGTCAACAGCTCGCCGTTGTAATTTACACGGATAATATAAATGCCGTCTTTCCAGCCCATAGTATTCAGCGCATATGCCGGGCCTTTTAATCTGGTTTTCTTTACTTTTAACTGCTGGCTTTGGTCATAAACTTCCAGGTCCCATCCGGTATTTATGTGGGGGCTTTCTGCTGATGCAGATTCAATGGATACGGTGGTTTCGCCGGCGGAGGGGTTGGGAGTCAACACTAATAGCCACCCTCCACAATGATTTACTACTGGCCAGGTAGTACGTTTCCAATTGCTCCATCCACAACTGTTATGGGCCCTAATATAAATATCCTCCTGAAATGGAGCGGGGTCTTCCCAGTAATGAATCTCCACGTATTTATATGCTATAATAGGAAAACTTTGCTCGTCCCTTATACTCCAATTAGTAGCATTCGGTAAATACCAGTCGAAGGCATCTACCATGGCTGTCCCATTGTAATTGGCCGTGCCGCTCGTGTAATCGCAAGCAACCAATCTATTGCTTTGCAAATTTACATTAATCATCGTATAATCTGGTGGTCCGATCCAAATGTTTTTTTGTGGTAAATTAATATTTCCACAATCACAGATTATGGTTGCTCCAACCCATCCCGCACCTAATCCACTAACCGAAAATGTACAAGGATTCGCCCCTTGAGCCGAAATTCTGGTTAGATTATTACTTTGTGTCCATTCAATTGTAACTTCGGAGGGCAAATTTATTGTATATGTCCCTGCCATACAAATGGGAGAGGGACCGGTAATAGAAGAAAGCTCCGCCATGGCATTTTGCACTGCGCAATGTGCGTTCACACGGCCATGCCCCATTTCATTACACCTCCCATTTGTATATGTATACCCTCCCACATCTTCGGCAGTATTAGTTAAAATATTAAAAACATCCATATAGTTCAAGCTTGGGTCTACTGAAAGTAACAAGGCAGCAACGCCTGCAACAACAGGGCATGAATGAGAGGTACCACCGAAACGTCCTGTATAAGATTGAAAATTAGTGCCATTATTGGGTAATTGCTCCCCTATTTGTGGAGGGTTAAGACAATTTCCACTCTCGTGCCATGAATTATACCCGGCATCCCCGGGAATATCAATCGTCCACATTTCAAATGCTTCACCTGTGATCTGACAGGGGTAGGCTCTATGAGATGGAGCTACAACATCAATTAGGCTGCTGGTTGGACTGTAATTTGCCTGTTCATCATTTCTATCAGAGGCGCCTACAGTGACTACTCCAGCAACGTTCACATTTGCTGGGAAAGCTACGTATCCATTGTTGCTGGCGGCATGGTCAGCTGTATTTCCGGCAGAAAAGAAGGACTACCCGATTATTCGTTAAAGCATAATTAATAGCAGTAACTATAACTGGGTGTAAGTTTTGGTTAGAAGATGAGTATCCCCAGCTATTTGACAATATATTAGCTCCATTGTCAACAGCAAATTCAATTGCATCTGCGATTCGATCAGGGGAAACGCCTGTTCCATCTGAGTTAAATATTCTTATAGGCATTACTCTGCAATTTGGGGCTATTCCCGCTATTCCCTGATTATTGTTCATTGTGGCTGCAATAACACCTGCGCAAGCATTGCCGTGGTTGGCATTTCCCGTTGGAGACGGGTCATTTGCATTTCCATCACCAAAATTACTACCATTTAACCTTACCTGCCGTGTATTAGGTAAGTCTGGATGGTTAGAGGTAACGCCTTGATCTAAAACTGCTATCACAATATTACTGGATCCCGTGGTTAACTCCCATGCTTCAGATGCATCTATGTCCGCATCGTTTGTGCCCGCATGTCCATCATTAAATGTTTGTCCTGTATTATGACAAGTTATTTGCATGTTGAAATAAGTATCGTTAGGAATTACCTGATGGAGTTCCGGATAAGATAAAAAATTAGGTGTAGCAAACTCCACAAGTCCTGTTTCATAATATTTGTTTGCTATCTCCAAGGCATCTTCACCTTTCATCACTTCAAGTTTTTGATAAATTTTAGTAGTTTTTATAATTCTCGTATTGAACTTTCTCTGAAGTTCTTGTTTCTGTGCATCAGTAACCTCTGGAAGAAATCGAATCAGAATCTCATCAGTTACTCCCATGTCTAATCCATTTTCTAAAGTATAAAATGGTTGGCAGGTGTTTACCAGGTTGTTCTGCTTTAGTTTTAATAGCAATTCGTTCTTTTCTTTTTGTGATCTGGCAATAATTTCAGCAGTTAAAGAGTTATGCCAGTTAATTTTAAAATCTACAGATAAGCCTTTTATTAGCTTCTCTGCTTCAATTTTTTCAGTACCTTCAGCATATTTAACTAATAATGCATCAGTTTTAGGAATAAGAGAAACCTTTTCATTAAAAGCATAATAGAACTTCTCGTTTTTGCCAGTCATGGACACTGACATAAAAAATAGAAGTCCTATAGTAATGAGGGTAATATAAAAGTTTTTCATAGCAATAATTTTTAGGATTAGTTGTTAATGGTGATGTCTTTTAATTTAATTTGCCTGTAATCTTCCCAGGGAAACGCAAGCTCCATTGCTGTACAAGCTCCACATACAAATTTAGATTCGTCATATTCATTCAATATTTGATATTTGAATTTAATTTTATACGCATTTCTAAGATTGTCAGGAAAAAAATTAGGACCACAGTTCCCACTATCAAAATTCGGCGAAAGAATCTCGTTAGGGAAATCAAATAGATCGTTTGACAAATCAAAAGTATAGAAATCCAATGGGTAAGAAAAGTTAGTGAGTTCGCTGCCTTCCATCACAATGCAATATCCTCTACGAGTTTTATCACCGGAAGCTTCCCCTGTTTTCGCATTTACTTCGTCACAAATAAATGTACCAACAATATAACCTTCAATGAAACTCGAATACTCATCCTCTTCTTTTTCGCACCCGGCCCCCATTAAGCTAAGGAGCAAGATAAATACGCCGATTTTTAAAATGGTTGTTTTCATTGTTTCTGAGTTTTAACGTTTGACCATATGTTTTTTGAATCGCCATTTGGCGGTAAGCGGAAGGTTTTAGCAGGATGTGTTTTCATCGGATGTCGTTTAAAGGTTCAACAGATCTGCCTTCACGGAATCTCGGGTAGTAAGAAGATGAACAAGTTACAAAATAGTTGCGCGATAATTTTATGCTGGTGAACATATTTTCAGACAAGCCATCTGGAAGCTTTGAATGGCAAACCTGGCAGCCTTTTAAAACGTAATTTGCAAAATCCAAACGTTATTCTTTCACCGCCAGTTTGCCGGTCAACAGCTCGCCGTTGTAATTTACACGGACAATATAAATGCCTTCTTTCCAGCCCATAGTATTCAGCGTATATGCCGGGCCTTTTAATTTGGTTTTCTTTACTTTTAACTGCTGGCTTTGGTCATAAACTTCCAGGTCCCATCCGGTATTTATGTCGGGGCTTTCTGCTGATGCAGATTCAATGGAGATGGTGGTTTCGCCGGTGGAGGGGTTGGGAGATATAAGCAAGTAGTAACTGCCGCACGAATAGTCTTCAATAAAGTAAAATCCCGGAAGCATGTTGCCCCATCCACATTCTTCGGTTTGTACAGTTAAGAAGAGCCCGGTATGCACGTTATACATCTACCGCCAAATAGGTTGTAAAACGATTGTTTGAACCGTATTGCGCCTGTATTTCCCATCCATATGTCAGATCCCACGCCAGATCCTGAATCGTAAAGGAGCCGTAATAATCAGTCCAAAGCTCATAAATCGTATTCGGGCATAGTTCGGTAGGATTTCCGTCGTTATTCGTGAAATTAGACACATACTCTCCTGTCGAAATATTCAGCATCACAAAGTGAAAATCATTTTTGACAAGTTCTCCGGCCCCAACCGTTTTCCGGGAGAGGGCAACGTTACCGCAATCGGCGTTGAGGGTCACGTCGATCCAACTGCTTCCGGCACCTGTAGCTGAAAACGTGCAGGTTGAATCGTTCTGTCCCGAAGAAATAGTTAGGTTCGGACCAGGCGCCCATGTGATGGAATTAACAGGTGGCAGGTTGTTTAAGGTAAAGGAGGTACCGTAATAACAAACAAAACTTCTGGCAGGCTGTTCAAGTGTTTAATTAAATCTTTTCGGTCTTTGTCTTTCGGAACTTTAACCCGGATTAATTTTGTCATGTCGGGTTGGGTTAATTCCCTTCCGTCCGGTAAAACTTTAAGGGTATCTTCTCTTTTAAATCAGGCAAAGCAAATTCCATCAACGAATCGGGTATCCCGATAGCATTTAACGATTGCTTAAGCCCTGCTTTAGTGAATTTTACTGTTCTAACAAGGATACCGTTGATTGTATCAATTTTCTGAGTTATCCCATCAGAAAAGAAAACCAGGATTTCATGATCAGGGTTGCGTTGTGAATATCCGGTTAACGACCAGATAGACACACATAGTACCAAAGTAAAATGTTTCAAGTTCATAATTCAAAAATTTAAAAGGTTAATAATTTATTGGATTAATTGAAAGCGATTATGCGTAAGTTGATATTTGTTACTTCCATCTGAATTCATGATCCAAAGTGTACCTTTTGTTTCATCAATACGACTGTAATCATAATTCAGATAGGCAATTTTTCCTTCCGGGGACCAGGAAAAACTAGTAACCCATGAAGATGTTAATTTTTTTAACCCTGTTCCATCTGGGTTAACCGCAAGCAGAAATATGCCTCCCTCTGGTTTTAAAGCAGAAATAAAGGCAATTTTTGTCCCGTCAGGTGAATATTTTAGATACTGGTTATTGTAATTATGGGAAGGAATATTTATGAGCCGTTGTATGGTTGCTGTTTTATTATTGTATAACCAAATGGAGTCGCCTTTTAGATAAATCAGCAAATCACCTGATGAGTGCCAGTCTGGATAATTTCCATAGGGACCAATAAACTTATTCATTCCTGATTCAAGGTTTATAATCCATATTCCACAGGAAATTTTGTTATCACATATTGATTCATTATAGGCGATGAGATTACCATCCGGGCTCCAAGCAGGGAAAAAATTCCTCCCTTCAAATGTCAATTGCACTATCGCTGTAGTATCAAACTGAGTTCCATCAAAAGGCATCTTATACAATTGTGCCCCTTGTGAAAATGCAATCCACTTTCCATCCGGGCTCCATGCCGGTGTTACCAATGTATAAGGGAGAACTCTTCGCTGGTTCGTTCCATCGGAATTGATTAACCAAAATCCAACAGAATCTTCTTCGTAAATATAAGTTGCCTGGTGGGGGCAATCGTACCCATAGGTATAATGTATTTCCTTAATGGGGGTATGGTTAAATCCTATTATTTCGCCGGAAGGATGCCAGATCGGGTCATTATAGGGTGATTCAGGAACAATATCAAACATAGGACACCCTTTTGTGTCTGCTTCGTCGTTCTTACATGAAAGTATCATAATCGAGAGAAGTATATGAATTACAATTAGTTTTAAAATAATTGTTTTCACTAGTGTCCAATAAATTTTCAATAACTAATACTTAAAGGCAAATTCAAGTTGAGCGGCTTGTTCATATATATCATCAATGTCCCCGGAGGTCAGGAAAAGATCTCTGATGTTCGTTTTGTCTGTCAGTACTCTACTGATCACGCGAAGCACATTGAATGTAGTCCTGCCCAACTGGCAGTCATGCTCGACGATGGCCACCAGACAGTATGTGATAACCGCAACATAAATTTGTATCCTCACGGCATTCTCGGTATTGCCCCAGAAGGATGTGACACGGAGATGTTGCTTTATCCACCGAAAAAACAGCTCCACCTGCCAGCGTTGCTTATACAGCATGGCGATGTCTTTGGCCTTGATGCTGACATTGTTGGTCAGGAAGGTGAACGTTCTTTTAAGGTCAGGAGCATAGTAAACGATCCTTCTCAACACGCAGGGATACTTCTTTTGGGTCTGGTAGCCGGTAAGGCGTATCGTCTGGTCAAGCAAAACGTTGTCCGCTCCATCCAAAAGCTCTTCACCATCAATAACTTCATACTTAAGGTGAGACTTCTGTCGGATGACAAACCAGGAACCGATCGTGTTGAATGTATGCAGCCTTGCGAGGTCATAATATCCCTTGTCAAAAATGTAGAACGCATACGGCTCATAGGGAATCTCATCCATCACATTCACGTCGTGAACTTTTGCTTCCGTAATATGAATGTAAGTCGGTATTTGGGTTACTACGTCAAAGAGTGTGTGAACTTTGATGCCACCCTTGTTCTTTCTAAAGTATGCCCACTTGAACAAGCTCAGGCAAAGATCTATCGTGGTGGAATCGAGCGCATAGAACTTTCCACGCAATTCGAATGGTCTGTTGATTCGCTTGCTTTGAGCAAGATTAATCATGAAAAAGGCAAACTCTTCAAATATCTTGTAGTCCCGGTTCATATTGGCATAGGAAAGATTGCTCAGTTTAATCTCTCCGGTGCCAAATCCGAGATGGTAGCTCTTGCTTTTGATAGCGTCAATTATGCACGCGACCTCTCTGAGGCTGTCACACGAGGCCAATTGCCCATACATCATGACGAGCAATTGGTTCCAGCAGGTGAATGTCTTCACCCATTTGTCTCCGTTATGTCGCTTAACAATCATATCAAAAACTCTCTTTGGCAGGAACTCTACCAGTTGACTGAATACATATTTGCCGCTGTTCATATTTGCCCGGGTTTATTTCCAGGCTGCAAGATGCGAAATGAATTCAAATCGACACGTGGATTATTTGCTTTTAATTGACTATATTATAATAACTTACAAAGGTTTCTAAAAAAATCTTTTGGACACTAGTGAATTGTTTTCATTGTTTCTGAGTTTTAAAGTTTGACCATATGTTTTTTGAATCGCCATTTGGCGGTAAGCGGAAGGTTTTAGCAGGATGTGTTTTCATCGGATGTCGTTTAAAGGTTCAACAGATGTACCTCTCCGGAATCGCGGGTAGTAAGAAGATGAACAAGTTACAAGATAGTTGCGCGGGAATTTTATGCTGGTGAATATATTCTCAGAGAAGAACCTCCTGGAAACCTAAAAAGGCTTTCGAATAATCCGGCCGGCTTTAAAATTATAACTTAACCTTTCCAGGATTATAACTTAATCTTTTGGAAATTACGCGTTAAAATCCCCGTAATCATAAGTTAATCTGTTGGATATAATCTGTTGGAGTTTTTATTCGTATTACCAAATGGAAGAAAAACCAGAGGTTAATCGTGAAATTTATTTTAAAAAGACGTTTTTACTTTCAATTTAATTTTGCTTTTTCAAATTAATTTCTACTTTTGCCCAAACAAAGAAATAAAAATGAAGTATCCGGCTATCATACTTAACGTCATTATCCTCGTCGTCGTGGTCATTTCGCAAGCGAAGTGAGGATGTTGCACGTTGGTATATCAGGTAGCCATTCTCACAAAAAGGGAATGGCTTTTTTTATTTAAATAAATTTGCAAATGAGACATTTTTCAACACATATTCTGGTAGTCCTTCTGGTCGTCCTTCACAGACCCCGCTGGAAAGGCTGCTGATTGTTGAATAAACAAATATCATTCAAAAGCCTTTCTCTAACCCGAGAAGGGCTTTTTTGTAAAAACAAACACGACAAACTGAAGATATGAAACACAAATTAAGATCAGCTACAACCACCGAAGGGCGCCGGATGGCCGGCGCCAGAAGTTTATGGCGCGCCAACGGCGTGAAAGAAGAACAATTTGGCAAACCGATGATCGCCATCGTCAACTCATTCACCCAGTTTGTTCCGGGACATGTTCACCTGCACGATATCGGCCAGTTTATTAAAGGCGAAATTGAAAAACAAGGCTGCTTTGCCGCCGAATTCAACACCATCGCCATCGACGACGGGATTGCGATGGGACACGACGGCATGTTGTATTCGCTGCCCTCGCGCGATGTGATTGCCGACAGCGTGGAATACATGTGCAACGCACACAAAGTGGACGCCATGGTGTGCATATCCAACTGTGACAAAATTACCCCGGGCATGATGATGGCCGCCATGCGGCTGAATATCCCTGCTATTTTTGTATCGGGCGGCCCGATGGAAGCCGGCAACATCGACGGGAAAGACTACGACCTGGTGGATGTGATGGTTATGGGCGCCGATCACGAAGTAGACGAATCGTACCTGACAAAAGTGGAACGCGATGCCTGCCCTACCTGCGGAAGCTGCTCCGGCATGTTTACCGCCAACTCCATGAACTGCCTGGCCGAAGCATTGGGGATTGCCCTGCCGGGAAACGGCACCATCGTAGCCACTCACCGGAACCGGAAACGTTTATTTGAGCAAGCCGCCAAACAAATCATTAAACTCACCTACGACTATTATCAAAACGGGAACGAAAAGGCCCTTCCTCGTCAGATTGCAACAAAAGCTGCATTCGAAAACGCGATGAAATTGGATATTGCGATGGGCGGATCGACCAACACGGTCTTACACATCCTGGCCATTGCACACGAGGCGGGGGTCGATTTTACCATGAAGGATATCAACGGGTTATCCAGGATCACCCCCAACCTGTGCAAAGTAGCGCCAAACGGGCACTACCACATCCAGGATGTAAACCGGGCAGGCGGCATTCTTGGAATTTTAGCCGAACTAAGCCGCGGCGGGCATCTCGACACCAGCGTTTCGCGTGTCGACGGCCTGACGCTGGAAGAAGCCATTGAAAAGTACGATATCATGAGGAAGGACGTAAACACGGAAGATATTCAACGCTATAAATCGGCACCGGGCGGCGTCCGCAACCTGGTACTGGGTTCACAGGAAAGTTATTATCACGAATTTGATGCCGACCGGGCAAACGGCTGCATCCGCGACCTGGAACATGCCTACAGCAAAGACGGCGGGCTGGCGGTTCTTTACGGGAACATTGCCGAAGACGGCTGTATTGTAAAAACAGCCGGCGTCGACCCTTCGGTTTACCGGTTTAAAGGAACGGCCCGCGTGTTTGAATCGCAGGACAACGCCGTCAATGGCATCCTTGGCGATGCAGTACAAGCCGGCGACGTGGTGATCATCCGCTACGAGGGGCCTAAAGGAGGACCGGGCATGCAGGAAATGCTCTATCCTACCTCTTATTTAAAATCCATGAAACTGGATAAGGTATGCGCCCTGCTGACCGATGGCCGTTTTTCGGGGGGAACATCCGGACTTTCCATCGGCCACGTTTCACCCGAAGCTGCTGCCGGCGGTGCGATCGCGCTGGTCAGAGACGGCGACCCGGTTGAAATTGACATCCCGGCGCGTAAAATCAACGTGCTGGTCACAAACGAAGAATTGAATAAAAGAAGAGCAGAAGAAGAAGCCCGCGGAAAAGAGGCCTTCAAACCGGCAGGCCGCCGACGCTCTGTCAGCAAAGCATTAAAAGCGTATGCCAGCCTGGTCAGCTCAGCCGACAAAGGCGCCGTTCGCATCATTGATTAGTAAAAAATAAAACACATTCATATGGCAACAAAACACATTACCGGATCTCAGGCCGTTATTCTTTCCTTACTGGAAGAAGGAGTTGATACCATTTTTGGCTACCCAGGCGGGGCCATCATGCCCATCTATGATGCCCTGTACGACTACGACAAACAAGTGACCCACATCCTGACCCGGCACGAGCAGGGCGCAGTTCATGCGGCTGAAGGTTATGCCAAGGTGACCGGGAAAGCCGGCGTGTGCTTTGCCACATCGGGCCCGGGAGCAACAAACCTCATCACCGGCATTGCCGACGCGATGATTGATTCCATCCCGCTGGTCTGTATTACCGGCCAGGTAGCTTCTCCCTTGCTGGGAACCGACGCATTCCAGGAATCGGATGTGGTTGGGATTTCCATGCCCATTACGAAATGGAATTACCAGGTCACCTCGGCCCAGGAAATCCCTGAAGCGATTGCCAAGGCTTTTTACATTGCCCAATCGGGCCGCCCGGGACCTGTTTTGCTGGATATTGCCAAAGATGCCCAGTTTCAGGAACTGAACTTCAAATACAAAAAATGCACGAAAATCCGTTCATACATCCCCGAATACCCGGTTGACCCGTTTAAAGTGCAAGCCGCGGCCAAGCTCATCGATGCCGCCAAAAAGCCCTTGCTGCTTTTCGGACAAGGCGTTATTATTGCCAATGCCGAAGCCGAGCTGAAAGCCTTTATCGAAAAAACCGGCATCCCGGCTGCATGGACCCTGCTTGGGCTGTCGGCGCTGCCGTCCGACCATCCGCTGAACGTGGGCATGTTGGGCATGCACGGAAATTACGGCCCAAACATCAAAACAAATGATGCCGACCTGATCATTGCGGTGGGCATGCGTTTCGACGACCGCGTAACCGGCAAAGTCAGTTCGTACGCCCGGAAAGCCAAAATCATCCACCTCGAAGTTGACCCGGCTGAAATTGATAAAATCATTAAAACCGACGTAGCCGTTTTAGGCGATGCCAAAAAATCGCTGGCCATGCTGACCGAAAATGTCAAAGAAAACAAACACGACAGCTGGCTGCAGGAATTCCGCGTGTGCGATCAGATTGAGCACGAGAAAGTCATTCAAAAAGATATACATCCTGAAAAGGCCGGGCTGACGATGGGCGAGGCGGTCCGCATTGCCTCCGAGAAAACCGGGCACGAAGCCATCCTGGTGACCGATGTCGGCCAGCAGCAAATGATTGCCTCCCGCTATTTCAAGTTTAAACATTCGAAAAGCAATGTAACCTCCGGTGGCCTGGGCACCATGGGATACGCCATTCCGGCTGCCTTAGGCGCGCAGCTTGGGGCAAAAGACCGTACGGTTGTTACCTTTGTCGGCGACGGCGGCTTTCAAATGACACTTCAGGAGTTGGGAACGATTGTACAAAACAAACTTCCCGTAAAAATCATCCTGCTGAATAATAACTTCCTGGGCATGGTTCGGCAGTGGCAGCAACTTTTCTTTGAAAAACGTTACTCCTTCACCGAGCTTCAAAACCCGGATTTTATCATGATCGCCAATGGTTTCGGCATGGCGGCCCACAAGGTTACCAAACGCGAAGAACTGGAAGCGGGAATACAGAAAATGCTTGACCACGACGGGCCTTACCTGCTTGAGGTGGTGGTTGAGAAAGAAGACAATGTCTTCCCGATGGTTCCTTCAGGAGCTGCTGTTTCCGATATCATTCTTGAAGCCTAATTTTAAAACAACGAAAAATGAAACAAGAATTTAATATCATCTTATATTCAGAGAACCACATTGGTTTACTCAACCGGATTACCATCAATTTTACCCGCCGGAAAATGAACATCGAAAGTTTGACCGTATCGGCATCGGCCATAAAAGGCATTTCGAAGTTCACCATCGTGGTAAACGAAACCGAAGACCGGGTCAAAAAAGTTGTGGGGCAACTGGATAAAATCGTCGACGTATTAAAAGCCTTCTATCATACAAACGAAGAGCTGATCTACCAGGAAATCGCCTTGTATAAGGTGCCGACGGAGGCCCTGTACGAAACAGATAAAATTGAAAAAATGGTTCGCAATGCCGGGGCCCGTATCCTCGAAATCACGCGCGAATATACGGTGATTGAAAAAACCGGCCACAAGGAGGAAACACAGGCGCTTTTTGAACAGCTGAACGAATTTAAAGTCATGCAGTTTATCCGCTCGGGCCGAATTGCCCTTACGCGCGACCCGATTGAGCGACTTTCGGAGTTCCTGAGAGAACGCGATGCCATGCTCGAAGCCCTGGATTAAATGAGATCAAACAAGCTGACCTTTTTCTGATCTTGCCGTGATGGCAAAAACCGAACATTTACCGGTATACAGCCTGCATAACTTCAGCCAGGCGGAACGGAAAAGCCAACAGTTCCAGGTAGAGGTATTTGACGCTAACCGTCATTTTAGCGTCAAATACCCGCACCGTCACGACTTTTTCGAAGTGTTATACCTGATGCAAGGCTCCGGTTTTCACGTGATCGACGGGAACAAGTACGAGATTCATCCTCCCTGCGTGTTTTTCATGTCACCCGGACAAGCCCACAAAATTGAATTTTCAAAAGATATCGGCGGTTACATCTTTATTTTCACGGCCGACTTCTACCTGGCCAACCGAAGCAACCAAAACAGTCTGATCGAATTCCCGTTCTTTTATAACCTGGAACAGGACAACCCGCCCCTCTTGCCCGAACAGAAAGCAGACATCCTGTTTCTCGAGGAATTGTTCCTCAGGAGTATCTCGGAGCTTCGCACCAATAACACCAACCCGTTGGATATGCTCCGCTCGTTGCTCGACCTGATCCTGACCACCTGCACCTCGCTTTATCAAACAGCCGAAAACCTGGAGGCAAAAGGTAAGGGATACTTGCTGGTGAAACGTTTCTATCACCTGGTAGAAGAACATACCCACAAAAATTTATCGTTAAAGGAATATGCCCGTTCGCTGGCGATCAGCCCGAATCATTTAACACAAACAGTCAAACAATACACCGGGAAAACGTCCAGCCAAATCATAAAAGCCAAACAAATCATGGAAATCAAGCGGCTACTGGTGCACACCAACCTGAGCATCGCCGAAATCGCTCACCAGCTCAACTTTGACGACCAATCATATTTTACCAAGTTTTTCAAGCGCGAATCCGGCTTTTCGCCGCTTCAATACCGGGCCGAAACTGCGCGCTAACACAAAAGTACCATCGCCCCGAAAAATGTAATTTACTGAACGATAAGGGAAAAAATCGAATAATCGGGCAAGATAAAACCCGAATCCATGAAAATTACCAATAATTCATGCTTTTTTACTCCGTTTTTTGCCGATTATTCTTTTGCTTTGTATCCGGTAAATTAAAAATCAAATAAGAACAAATAAATTCATTCAACATGGCAAATTATTTTAACACGCTCCCGTTGCGCCTGCAACTGGAACAACTGGGAACCTGCGAATTCATGGACAAATCGGAATTTGCTGACGGCGTAAAAAAACTGGAAGGTAAAAAAATCGTGATCGTAGGCTGTGGCGCCCAGGGCTTAAACCAGGGACTCAACATGCGCGACTCGGGTCTGGATATCTCTTATACCCTTCGCGAAGAGGCGATCAAAGAGCAGCGGCAATCATACAAAAACGCGGCCGGGAACGGGTTTAAAGTCGGCACGTACGAAGAAATGATCCCGACCGCCGACCTGGTGATCAACCTGACGCCAGACAAACAACACACCGGCGTGATCAATGCCATTATGCCCCTGATGAAAAAAGGCGCAACACTCTCCTACTCACACGGCTTTAATATTGTTGAAGAAGGCATGCAGATCCGTAAAGACCTGACCGTCATCATGGTTGCACCCAAATCGCCGGGCTCCGAAGTTCGCGAAGAATACAAACGCGGTTTCGGCGTTCCCACGCTGATTGCCGTCCACCCCGAAAACGACCCGAACGGCGACGGGCTGGAAATTGCCAAGGCCTATGCCGTGGCAACCGGAGCCGACCGCGCCGGCGTATTGCGCTCGTCGTTTGTGGCCGAGGTAAAATCGGACCTGATGGGCGAACAAACCATCCTGTGCGGCTTGTTACAAACCGGATCGATCCTCTCGTTCGACAAAATGATTGAGAAAGGAATTGAGCCCGGATATGCTTCCAAACTGATCCAGTACGGATGGGAAGTGATCACCGAAGCCCTGAAACACGGCGGGATTACCAACATGATGGACCGCTTGTCGAATCCGGCAAAAATTAAGGCCTTCGAACTTTCCGAAGAATTAAAACGCCTGATGCGCCCGCTATTCCAAAAACATATGGACGACATCATGAGCGGCGAATTCTCGAAAACCATGATGGAAGACTGGGCCAACGGCGATAAAAAACTGTTGACCTGGCGCGCTGCAACGGGCGAAACGGCATTCGAAAAAACACCTGCCGCCGATATGGAAATCAGCGAACAGGAATATTTCGACAATGGCGTGCTGATGATTGCCTTTGTGAAGTCGGGGGTTGAACTGGCTTTCGAAACAATGACTGAAACCGGCATCAAAGAAGAATCGGCCTACTACGAATCGTTGCACGAAACGCCGCTGATTGCCAACACCATTGCCCGTAAAAAATTGTTTGAAATGAACCGGGTGATTTCCGATACGGCCGAGTACGGCTGCTACCTGTTCGACCACGCCTGCAAACCCTTATTAGCTGATTTCATGTCGAATATTGATGTGGATGTCATAGGCGAAACATACGGCGAAGGACATGACAACGGGGTCGACAATAAACAACTGATTGCCGTGAATGAACTGATTCGTTTCCACCCGGTAGAAATCGTTGGCTACGAATTGCGCGAATCGATGACCGCGATGAAGAAAATCGTTTAATTCACGATATTCCACAAACAAAAGCCTGACCGTTGATTGATTGTCAGGCTTTTTTTCATAAAATCCATCCGCCGGACCTTTTTCCCCAAACAGAAATTCAGCCTGGTTAAAAATCATTCGGGAAAGTATTAAACCAATTCTCCGTATCGACCGTTATTTGTGTAAATTCGTCAAAAATAAACAACGATAAAGCAAATAACGATGATCGACTGGTTTATCAATTTGAGTCCCATTTTGCAAGCTCTTATCGCAACCTTATTTACCTGGTTTGTGACCGCGCTTGGCGCCGCCATGGTGTTTTTCTTTAAGGAAATTAACCGGAAAGTGCTGGACGGCATGCTTGGTTTTGCTGCCGGAGTAATGATTGCTGCCAGCTTTTGGTCGTTGCTGAGTCCGGCGATCGAGATGGAGCGGGCAGCGGGAGGCATCCCCTGGGTACCGGCCGTGATCGGTTTTCTGGCCGGCGGTTTCTTTTTATGGTTGATCGATCAGTTTCTGCCTCACCTTCACCTCGGTTTTCCCCGTGAAGAAGCAGAAGGGGTTCCCACCTCGTGGCGACGAAGTGTACTTTTAGTCCTGGCCATTACCTTACACAATATTCCCGAAGGATTGGCGGTAGGCGTCGCTTTTGGCGCAGTGGCCGCCGATTTGCCCGCGGCCTCGCTTGCGGGGGCGGTTGCCCTGGCCATTGGCATTGGCATCCAAAACTTTCCCGAAGGAGCTGCGGTTTCGGTCCCCTTACGAAGAGAAGGCATGACGCGCCGTAAAAGCTTTTTGTACGGACAGGCCTCTGGTATTGTGGAACCGATTGCCGGCGTATTTGGCGCTGCGGCAGTTTTGCTGATGCGCCCGATCCTGCCCTACGCCCTGTCGTTTGCCGCCGGCGCCATGATCTATGTTGTGGTCGAAGAGCTGATCCCGGAATCCCAACTCGAAAAACACACCGATATTGCAACCATTGGCACCATGCTTGGCTTTGCCCTGATGATGATGCTGGATGTGGCGCTTGGATGAAAATAAACCAAAAGGATATGGCCGGAAGGTCGCCTGTCATGCCACAACCGGCTTTAATTTATTTTTAAAACATGTTTTCACTTTGAACAAAAAGAGGTAATATTCGTCTTCAATCAGTAAAACTTAAAATCATGAACAGTTTAATCATAGGAAGCTGGAAACTCAAATCATTTGAGGCCCAAAATCAGAACGGTGAAACAATCTTTCCGTTTGGGAAAGACCCCATCGGTTTAATCACTTATTCGGCTACCGGGCACTTTTCAGTGCAGTATATGCCCCGCGAAATAAATCCGGACAAGGTAAACGGTGTATCGTATTTCGGGCATTATGAATTTAACCGCGAAAAAGATTACATTGTCCACCACGTAGAAGGATCGCTGTTCCCCAGTGAAGAGGGTCTGGATAAAATCCGCCACGCCCGCCTGCGCGGGAAAAGCCTGACGCTGACCTGTCCGCCGTTAAAATGGGGTACCAACGAAGAGGCTGTGGCCATTATTCAGTTCGAAAAACAAGGTGAATTGCCTCCAAACACAGCTCTTTAGCTCTTTTTTCGGAAGGTCGGCCAACTCAGTTTTTCCGAGTTGAAATATCGCCGTCAGGGCAATCAGACAAAAGATAATAAAATCTTTTTCTTATGAATTGTAAAAATAATGGCCTTTGTGTTTTCATTTTAAAATTAAATTGTGATATTTGCAGGAAATCTTTGAACAGATGAAGCATATTAATTCCATTTCTATTCTCGGTATTCTTCTCGGTATTCTAATTGGGATGCGCGACTGAGAATGGTATGGAATAAAAGATAAAAAAATGACATCAAGCCATTCTCCGCAGAGAATGGCTTTTTTGATATGTAAAATAATACAACAGATAATAAACAAATCATTTCATCATGAGCGACAGATTGTACATTTTTGACACCACCTTAAGAGACGGAGAGCAAGTTCCGGGGTGTCAGTTAAACACCGTTGAAAAGATTGAAGTGGCCAAAGCATTGGAAGAATTGGGCGTTGATGTGATCGAAGCCGGATTCCCGATTTCCAGTCCCGGAGATTTCAAATCAGTAGTTGAAATATCAAAAGCGGTTACCTGGCCCACCATTTGTGCCCTCACCCGCGCAGTAGAAAAAGACATTGATGTTGCAGCCGATGCCCTCAAATACGCGAAAAAAGGACGTATCCACACCGGTATCGGAACATCGTATTACCACATTCACTACAAACTCAACTCAAATCCTGATGAAATTATTGAGCGTGCCGTGAAAGCCGTGAAATATGCCAAAAAGTATGTGGAAGATGTGGAGTTTTATGCCGAAGATGCCGGCCGTACCGAAAACGAGTACCTGGCCCGCGTGGTAGAAGCGGTTATTAAGGCCGGGGCAACCGTGGTCAATATTCCTGACACTACCGGCTACACCATGCCGCACGAGTTTGGCGAAAAAATAAAATACCTGTTTGATCATGTCCGGGGTATTGAGAATGCCATTATTTCCACGCACTGCCATAACGACCTGGGAATGGCTACGGCAAACACCATTTCGGGGATCATCAACGGGGCCCGTCAGGCCGAAGTAACCATCAACGGCATTGGCGAACGCGCCGGAAACACCTCGCTCGAAGAAGTAGTGATGACGCTGAAAAGCCGCTACAAAGTATTGAATATCGATACCAACATCAACACCAAGAATATTTACAAAACCAGCCGTCTGGTATCGAACCTGATGAATATGCCGGTTCAGCCCAATAAAGCGATTGTCGGCCGAAATGCCTTTGCCCACTCATCCGGTATTCACCAGGACGGCGTGTTGAAACACCGCGAAAACTACGAGATCATTGATCCAACCGAGGTGGGCATCAATGAATCGTCCATCGTACTGACCGCCCGCAGCGGACGCGCGGCCCTGAAACACCGGCTGGAAGTGCTGGGTTACGAACTGACCAAGGAGAAAGTAGACGAGGTGTACGAGAAATTTCTGGAACTGGCCGACAAGAAAAAAGACATTCGCGACGACGACGTGGTGTTGCTGGTGGATGATTCAGAGAAAAAAGAACGCCGCATTAAGCTTGACTTCCTGCAGGTAGTCACCGGAAAATCGTTGATCCCGATGGCCACAGTCAGGCTGGACATTGCCGGCGAAAAATTCGACGCGACCAGCTCCGGAAACGGCCCGGTTGATGCCGCCATCAAAGCGGTGAAACAGATCCTGAAACGCCAGGTCACGCTCGAAGAATTCCTGATCCAGGCCATTACCAAAGGCAGCGACGACGTCGGAAAAGTACACATGGAACTTGACCACGATGGCGCCAAATTCTTTGGTTTCGGTGCGCATACCGACATTATTACCGCATCGGTCGAAGCTTTTCTGGATGCTGTCAATAAAATTCCGGTCCAATAAAAACAGAATACTCTTAAAATTATAACGATTCACAACCCTGCATTTCCAAGCAGGCTGAAGTTGAAAATAAACAGATATGCAAGCAAAAACATTATTTGATAAAATTTGGGATGCCCACGTGGTGAAACAAGTAGAAGGCGGCCCCAATGTATTGTACATCGACCGGCACTTTATTCACGAAGTGACCAGCCCGGTCGCATTTTTAGGGCTGAAAACCCGCGGGTTGAAGGTATTCCGCCCCGACCAGACCACGGCCACTCCCGACCATAATGTGCCCACCATCAACCAGAACCTGAGCATCAAAGACGAGTTGTCGCGCAACCAGGTTGAAATGCTGAAGAAAAACTGCGAAGAAAACGGCATTACACACTACGGACTGGGAAGCGACGGGCATG
This sequence comes from Gaoshiqia hydrogeniformans, assembly GCF_049347105.1. GTDB lineage: Bacteria > Bacteroidota > Bacteroidia > Bacteroidales > Prolixibacteraceae > Gaoshiqia > Gaoshiqia hydrogeniformans. The sequence goes on along the minus strand of NZ_CP186334.1, from coordinate 3,096,571 downwards.
GCGTGGTGCACATCATCGGACCCGAGATGGGCCTGACCCAGCCGGGCATGACCATTGTTTGCGGCGACAGCCACACCTCAACCCACGGCGCCTTCGGAACCATCGCCTTTGGCATTGGCACCAGCGAAGTGGAAATGGTACTGGCCAGCCAGTGTATTATGCAGCCCAAACCGAAAAAAATGCGCATCACCGTCGACGGGAAACTGGGGAAAGGCGTAACGGCAAAAGATATTGCACTTTACATTATTTCTCAGATTTCGACCAGCGGCGGAACCGGTCATTTTATCGAATACGCCGGCTCGGCCATTACCGGCCTGAGCATGGAAGGCCGCATGACCCTGTGTAACCTGAGTATTGAAAGCGGCGCCCGCGGCGGGATGATCGCCCCCGATGAAACAACGATCAACTACGTGAAAGGCCGCCAATTTGCGCCTCAGAGCGAAGCCTGGGAAAAAGCCGTTGCTTACTGGCAAACGCTGAAATCGGACGAAGGCGCCCGATTCGATACCGAATACCACTTTAATGCCGCCGACATCGAACCCATGATCACTTACGGAACCAACCCGGGCATGGGCATTGGTATTTCACAATCAATCCCGACAGGAAGCGAGCTGGAAGGAACCGATAAAGCCACCTTCATGAAATCGCTGAAATACATGGATTACAACCCGGGCGAAACCATGAAAGGCAAAAAAGTGGACTACGTGTTCCTGGGTAGCTGCACCAACGGACGGATTGAAGATTTCCGTGCATTTGCCGGATTTGTAAAAGGAAAACAAAAAGCCGGCGATGTAACCGTTTGGCTGGTTCCGGGATCAAAAGCCGTAGAATCGCAAATCAAAGCGGAAGGCCTCGACAAAATTTTCGAAGCAGCCGGCATGGCCTTACGCCAACCCGGATGTTCGGCCTGTCTGGCCATGAATGACGATAAAATTCCGGAAGGAAAATATGCCGTATCTACCTCGAACCGGAATTTTGAAGGCCGCCAGGGACCGGGAGCCCGCACCTTGCTGGCCAGCCCGCTCACCGCTGCTGCCGCCGCTGTTACCGGCGTCATCACCGACCCGAGAGAGTTTTTATAATTTTCTATTGATTAATGATTATTGATTAGCGATGGACCGATACGAATTAAAACAACGAACAAAGGCATTTGCTCACGCGTGTGTGAAGCTGGCGAACTCGTTGCCGGGAACGAAACTCGGAAATCATATTCAGGGTCAGTTAATCCGTTGTTCTTCTTCAGTTGCTGTTAATTACAGAGCGGTTCTGCTGGCACAATCTGATGCCGCCTTTTCTGCAAAGTTGTCGATTGTAATTGAAGAAGTTGATGAGTCTGATTTTTGGATGGAATTTGCGAAAGATGAAAACTTAATTTCCGAATCAGAAACCATTTCTTTAATGAAAGAAGCGAAAGAGTTGACTGCAATTTTTATCGCTTCCCGAAAAACGATTCAGCAAAAGAACAAGAAATAATCATCTTCAATAATAAATAATCACTTATAAATAATCAATTCAAATGGCTTACGACAAATTTTCAAACATAGTATCACCGGCGGTGCCACTGCCGATCGAAAATGTGGATACCGACCAGATTATCCCGGCCCGCTTCCTGAAAGCAGTTGAACGCAAAGGTTTTGGCGACAACTTATTCCGCGACTGGCGTTACGATAAAAACAACCAGCCCATTGCCGACTTCCCGCTGAACGATGCCAAATATCGTGGTAAAATCCTGGTTGGCGGTAAAAACTTTGGCAGCGGATCAAGCCGCGAACATGCCGCCTGGGCCATCTACGACTACGGTTTCCGCGTAGTCGTTTCCAGCTTCTTTGCCGATATCTTTAAAGGAAACGCCATCAACAACGGGCTACTTCCGGTAGTTGTCAGCCCGGCATTCCTCGAAAAGATCTTCGCTACAATCGAAGCTGACCCAACCACTGAATTTGAAGTTGATCTTCCCTCGCAGACCTTCACCATCAAAGCAAGCGGTGAGTCTGAGCAATTCGAGATCAACCCGTACAAAAAACACTGCCTGCAAAACGGGCTCGACGACATCGACTATCTCGTGAGCTTAAAAACCGAGATTGAAGCGTTTGAAAAATAAACTCAAATGACAGGAGAATTAGTCACGAAAAATAACCAGTTGGTCACCATCATGGACACCACGCTGAGGGATGGCGAACAAACCTCGGGGGTGTCATTTACGGATACCGAGAAGTTGAGCGTAGCGAAAGTCCTGCTCGAAGATGTGAATGTCGACCGGATTGAGATTGCATCGGCCAGGGTTTCTGAAGGAGAATTTAATGCCGCCCGCCGGATCATGGACTGGGCGGCAGAGAAAGGACACCTTCACCGCATTGAAATACTGGGCTTTGTTGATGGCCGCACTTCGCTCGACTGGATTAACCGGGCAGGCGGCAAAGCGCTGAATTTACTCTGCAAAGGCTCCTACAAACACGTCACCCAACAATTACGCAAAACGCCCGAAGAGCATATCGCCGACATTCAAAAATCGGTCGATTACGCTACCGAACTGGGCATTTCCGTCAATGTTTACCTTGAAGACTGGTCGAACGGGATGCGCAACTCCCGCGACTATGTGCATTTCATGGTTTCACAGCTGAAAGAAATGAACATCAAACGGATCATGTTACCCGATACGCTTGGCATTCTTAATCCCGACGAAACCTACCACTTCTGCAAGGAAATGATTGATGCTTACCCGGGTGTTTTGTTCGACTTCCATGCGCACAACGATTACGACCTGGCCATTGCCAACGTGTTTCACGCTATAAAAGCGGGAATTGGCTGCGTACACACCACCGTGAACGGCTTGGGCGAACGTGCCGGGAATGCGCCTTTATCGAGCGTAATTGCCACCGTGAAGGATCACCTGCAGATGAAGACCAACGTCAACGAAAGCATGTTGAACCGGGTGTCGAAGATCGTCGAAAGTTTCTCCGGAATACGCATCCCAACAAACAAACCGTTAATCGGCGAGTTTGTATTTACCCAATGCAGCGGCGTTCATGCCGACGGCGATAACAAAAACAACCTGTACTTTAACGACCTGTTGCCCGAACGTTTCGGCCGCACCCGCACTTATGCTCTGGGAAAAACTTCAGGAAAAGCCAACATCAAGGCCAACCTCGAGGACCTCGGTATTGAGCTCTCGCCCGAAGCGCTGAAAATGGTCACCAACCGGATCATTGAGTTGGGCGACCGGAAAGAAACCGTGACCGCCGAAGACCTGCCGTATATTGTTGCCGATGTGCTCCAGGAAGATATTGAGCAGAAAATTTTCATCAATAATTATGCACTTACCCATGCGATGGGACTCAAACCTTCGGCCACGGTGAGTATTAATATCGACGGAACAACCTACGAGTCGTTTGCCGCCGGCGACGGCCAGTACGATGCCTTTGTGAATGCCGTGAAAAGCATCTACAAACGCCTGAAAAAACCATTCCCGAAACTACTCGATTACTCGGTAACCATCCCTCCCGGGGGAAAAACGGATGCCCTTGTCGAAACCGTGATTATCTGGGAACTCGACCGCGAATTTAAAACCCGGGGACTTGACCCCGACCAGACCGCGGCGGCCATTAAAGCAACGGTACGCATGCTTAACCTGCTTGAACACAAAACAGGCATCGAAGCGAACCCCGAAACTCAAAATTCATAACTCAAAACACATAACCCGTACATGAAACTGAAATTAGCTGTTCTCCCCGGAGACGGAATTGGCCCCGAAATTATTGAGCAGGCCATGAAATCGGTGAAAGCCATTGCCGAAAAATTTAATCACGAGCTGGAATATGAATATGCTTTAACCGGCGCCATTGCCATCGATCAGTTGGGCGAACCTTATCCCGAAACAACGCACGAACTGTGTATGAAATCCGATGCGGTGCTGTTCGGAGCTATCGGCGACCCCAAATTCGACAATAACCCCAAAGCCAAAGTTCGTCCGGAACAAGGACTGCTGCTGATGCGCAAAAAACTGGGACTGTATGCCAACATCCGTCCGGTGGAGACCTTCGAATCGCTCTTGCACAAGTCGCCGCTTCGCCGCGAGTTGGTCGAAGGCGCCAACTTTGTAGCCATCCGAGAACTCACCGGTGGCATTTATTTTGGTGAAAAAGGCCGGAAAGACGACGGCAACACCGCTTTCGACACCTGCACCTACACCCGTGCCGAGGTGGAGCGCATCCTGAAACTGGGATACGAATTCGCCCTGAAGCGTAACAAAAAACTCACCGTGGTTGATAAGGCCAACGTGCTCGAAAGCTCGCGGCTGTGGCGCGAAGTAGCCCAGGAAATGGCGCCAGGCTACCCGGATGTGACTACCGAGTACATGTTTGTCGACAATGCCGCCATGCAAATTATCCAGTGGCCGAAAAACTTCGACGTGATGGTCACCGAAAACATGTTTGGCGATATCCTCACCGACGAGGCCAGTGTAATCACCGGCTCGCTGGGTTTGCTGCCTTCGGCTTCCATCGGCATCCACACCTCGGTATTCGAGCCCATCCACGGTTCGTACCCGCAAGCTGCCGGGAAAGACATTGCCAACCCGATTGCCACCATCCTGTCGGCAGCCATGCTTTTCGAGTACGCCTTCAACCTGGTGGAAGAAGGCAAGCTGATCCGCGATGCCGTTGCCGCGTCGATGGCCGAAGGGGTGGTCACTGTCGATATTGCCGAAGGCAAATCATACAAAACATCGGAAGTTGGCGACTGGATCGCCGCATGGATTGCCCGGGCATAAACCAGCAAATTGTACAAAATACGAAAAGGCTTTCCGTTTCCGGAAAGCCTTTTGTTTTGGGTGAGGGTTACCGGTCTGTTCATCCGTTTAAAGGTCAAATTTTGACAAAGCCACAGAATCCCAAGCGCCACGGATATCGTTCCACCTGCTAGCGGCTGCCGGGCAGCGCGCGCCGCAAGAAGTCCTTCGTTACCGCAAATTTTTAATGCTGAATTTTATAAAAAACTGAAGGCTTTGGTTATAACCTTTTAGCTTTATGGTATTAGCATCATCATCCGTAATCCAAAATAAACGATCAGATATTTTTGTCAGTCCATGACTATATCTAAAACCAACATCATACCTATCGAAAATATGATATGTTACTCCTGTTGTGCCTGAAAATTCAAATTTTCTAAATAAATCGGTAACATCTTCCGAACCTCTGTTCGATTTAACTTTTGCATTTATCAAATAATCAATCTCCGGTCCGATTGAAAGAAATAACCCATCTAACAAATAAAAATCTAAAAGACCGGGTAATTGAAGATAGTAGAGGTTGGTTTTGTTGCTATGATCGTTTATATTATCAGACGTCCATCCCTTTTTTATCATCCCGGGTTCAAGTGAAAATCCTAAAAGTTCGTTAAGTTTATAATTTAACGTTCCATTAACGCCATATGAAAAAGTTGACGAAAAAATATCCGCATTACTATCTGTACCAGGGATATTTGTAAAATTTACACTGGCAAAACCTGCGCCGGTCTTAATCCCCAAATCAATGTTTTGAGCGTTCAAATTCATGATTAAAATCAGAATGAATCCGAGTGTAATGAAAGTGATTTTCATGATTCTGGTAAAACAGTTGTTTCTTTATTAATCTTTTTGTTGTCGTTCAACACCGGCTCATCGCCGGAACTTGCAGCCCGCTGAGGGGCTTGTTTTATTGTGTGTTCTCCTTTTATTCTATACTCCAATTTGATATTTTTATTATCTCAATATTTAATCCGAAAGTTTTTATCAGTTCACCTTTTTCAGATTCAGTTGAAACAAAAAGGACTTGGATATCCTCTCTTTTGAATGTTTCATTTCATCTCTAAGGTGACACAACGGTTGGTAGTGGGAAAGGAGCGAGACAACGCACACTACTGCACCCGCAATGCAATTTGCAAATTAGTGTTTCTTATTTCTCTCGTTATAACTTGTATCCAATCGAAACTTGAACTGTACTGTTTCTATATTTTAGTCCTGGATTCTGGTCTTGCACAGCAATATTTCTTAGCCCCTGTTCAAATCCGACACCTAAAATAAATTCTGGAAAAACGAGGGTTTTTCACGTTTGACTAATTATTTCATTCAAAACAATATTTTGACACGTATCCTTTAAAACCTTTGTATTCTACATAATAATAATTCTCTAATTCAGTTTGCTTATTTAAAATTTTAGCATATGTTTTACTATAAACTTGTATTATTCTTTTCATATCCTTAGTATACAATATTGTACCAGTATTGACTTTTGAATATCCCTGTCTTATTAATTCATCTATTCTTTCTTTTTCTTTCTCAAACCTTTGTTGTTCTTCCAGTTTTTCTCGTTCAATTCTTTCTATATTTTCTTTTTCCTTTTGTTCTTTAGTATAATATTCTGCTAATAATTCATTATAAATCTTAAGATACTTAACCTGTTCAATTGAATTATATGTCTCTTTATGGAATAGGTTGACATGATAAATTGTGTTTTCTTTTTGCTCTTCCGACTCTATTACTAATTTCACTACATAGTTAATACCTTCATGAATTGAATAAATTCTATTTTCTTCTATTCCACTATCAAGTGTTTTCATTTTATAAGTATTCACGTTTGCTTTTATTGCGCTGTAATAATCTTTATTGTGAATTTGATATGAAATAATATTTTGCTTTCCAGAGCCATAATATAAACTGAACCAGCCAAGTGACTTGCCGCCATAAGACTTACCAAACGCCCAGACTACCACACTATAGTTGCCATAATCACCTTGTTTTGAATGGCTAAATTCCCAGCCTTTCGTAACTAAGTAATCATTTATCTCAATAAAGGATTTTTTTTTGAAGATTAGTTAATTCGTCAAATCCTATATCTTGAGAAAAAACACGACAAAATAAAAGCTGTAGAAAAATTGAAAAAAATATTTTTTTCATATTTAAGAAACCCTTAAAATTTTATTTTTCACATAACGCTTTCGCTTCCAACCATCCGATTTAAGATATTCATTCCTGTAATAGTATAATTACCCCCAAATTTAGGACAACAGAATTAATTTGAAATTATTAAAATTGTTGTCTATGAAAAGCAGAAGGAAATTTACAGCAGAATTTAAAGCCAAGGTGGCCGTCGAAGCCGTGAAAGAAAGGGAAAGCATCGCGGAACTGGCCAAGCGTTATGATCTTCATCCCAACCAGATCACCAACTGGAAGCGGGAGTTTTTAAATAAATCCTCAGTTGTTTTTTCGGAAGGATCAACCAAGGGTGACAAATCGGAAGACAAGGAAAAGCAGAAGCTGTACGAGGTGATTGGCCAGCAAAAGGTAGAGATTGATTTTTTAAAGAAAGCCTTGTCATGAAAGCCAGTCCCGCAGAGCGGCGCAAGATTGTTGACAAGGCCCGCCACAAGCTCAGTATCAAGCGGCAGTGTGAACTGCTGGGCATTCATCGTTCCGGGTACTATTATAATTTACAGGAAAAGCAAGAAGATGCCTTCAACCTTGAATTGATGAAACTGATCGATCAGCATTACCTGAAACATCCCTATATGGGAGTTCCGTCGATGACCCAATGGTTGGTCCGGGATATGGGGTTTCAGGTCAATCATAAGCGGATAGCCAGGTTATACCGGTTGATGGATTTGTCGGCAATCGTTCCGGGCCCGCATACCTCAAAAGGATGTAAAGAGCATAAGAAGTATCCCTATTTGCTGCGCAGCCTTGTCATTGAGCGGCCCAACCAGGTTTGGGGGATCGATATCACGTATGTTCCGGTCAGGCATGGCTATTTGTACCTGGTGGCCATTATTGACCTTTTTAGCCGTTTTGTGGTTGGATGGTCCCTGTCCAACACGATGGAATCCGAATGGGTACTGGAGACGGTCAAAGAGGCTATCAGCCAACATGGCAAGCCCGAAATAATCAACTCAGACCAGGGCAGCCAGTTTACCAGCGAGTTGTACACCGGTTTTCTGACAGGTGAAAATATCACCATCAGCATGGATGGACGGGGCCGTGCCACGGACAATATCTTTATTGAAAGACTGTGGCGCAGCCTGAAATACGAAGATATTTATCTGAATGCCTATGAAACGGGGCCCGAACTCTATATGGGGCTGAAACGATACTTTCATTATTACAATCAACAAAGACGGCATAGTTCGTTGGCTTACCAGGTTCCAGCAGAGATTTTCCAGGCAGCCTGATGAGTTATAAACAAAAACCAGAGATGTTGACAAAAGAAAAAAGTAGCCAAAAAAGAAAAGGTGTTAATAACCAGAATAACTCTCCGCTTCTCTGCGAGTTATTTCCGGTTGTTAACACCATTGCATCATCATTATCATCAAACTTAGTTTTATATTTATCCTGTCCTAAGGATGGGGGGAAGCATATAGTTTCTACGCTGTTTTCGTCTTACATTGAATCCCCACCTCTTAAATGCAAAGATGATTACTACAATAATAATTAAAAGTAAAATCTGATATTTCATCGTCAAACTTCTTTTTCAACATTCATTTTACTTTTATTGAACGCTACATCATTTACTTAAGCTGACAAACAACTACCAAATATAATTCGACTGCCTTTATTTCTCCCTTATCAATTTCGCAGAGGTGCATTTATATCGCCAATTGGGCATGTATTATACAGCGTGGCTGTAAATTTTCTGTTTCGCTCCCCAAATTACAAAACTTGACGTAATAAATTTTACTTATCAACTAATTTGGAACCAATTTAAAAAACAAGTGATTGGAGGGCGTCATCCCGGGTTTGTTTTCGGGGTGGCTGTCGTTAACCGCGGGGCCACATCGGGCAACCGATGCTGAAACAAGTTCAGCATGACAGCGCATCTGCAATAAACTGTCGTTCCGCTGCGACCTGCGGGGATTTTGAACCCGGAAAACAAAGGAATCGGGGTAAGGACTTTACCAAGCGGCATGAACGGGTGGCGTGGTTTGTAACCGCGCATTCAACAATCGCCGGTTAAAAACCGGCACACCGGATCCGGGCTGTCTATTGTTTTGCAGGTTCATCTGCTTGTTTATTTTCTTGTATCTTTTGTCCTTCAGACCGGACGGGCCCTTTCTTTCTCCGTAGTTAAAAAGGGAACAACAACCGAACAGGCAGGTGGCGCGATTTGTAAGCGCGCATTTGTCAGCATCGGTTAATCAGCTACTCGTCCGGTCTGTAATTGGATACAACTAGTCGAAATACGTCTAACCGAACAAGATCAACCACAAACTACAAACTGACAATAGTGATGAGCGATCAGCCTGAAGCCTTCGTTTCGTTTTCCTTCGGATCCGGCTGGCCTTTCCCCGTGCTGATCAGGCTCTGTAAGCTCTGCCGGATGTATTGTTCCCAGGCATTGGAACAGGCATCAAAACACTCAATGCCGGGAAACAAACCCAAATGTGTGAAACGAACCTGTACCCGGCGGCCCTGCCGGACAATTTCAAAGCTGATTTTTGTACCTGTCCATTCGTTCTTATCCCGAAGAAAACTCAAATAACTGTCGGTTACCAACCAAACAATTTTTTGATCGGGAATGAGCTCGACTATTTTTTGCCGGGAATAATGCACATCACCGAAACGGACATTAAATTTGTCGTTGAGTTGTTGCGTACTGCCTTCCAGATTCTCCGTCCACCACCGCGATACACGGTTAATACATTCAAATGCTTCGTGTGCCGTGGCATCAACCACAATGCTGGTCTGATAATGTTGTTCTTCCATCAGCGTTACTTTTTGTGTTGTTGAAGCAGTTGTTCGTTAAAGCCGCCTTCTTTCGGGTTCGGCTGGCCTTTGCCCGTAGTGATCAGACCGTGCAAACTATCGTTGATGTAATGGGTCCACGCGTCCTTGCAAATATCATAACATTCATATTCGGGCGTTAAACCCAGTTGTGTGAATCGCACCTGTGTTTGACCGGTTCTTCGGCTGATCTCAAAAACCATTTTATTGCCCGTCCATTCGCCTTCGTCTTCGGTAAAGTTAAACCGGTTCTCCAGGACAAGCCAAACAATTTTTTCGTTTGGAACCACCTCGATCAGTTTTATTTTCGAAGTGTGAACGTCCCGGTAACGATAAATAAACTCGTCGTGAAGGTTTTCGGTCGGGCCTTCAATTTCTTCCGACCACCACCCGCGCACATGAACGATGCCCCTGAATACCGCTTCAGGTGTTTGGTTAACCACGAAGCTTGTCGTAAAATTTGTGTTTCCCATTGTTTTTGTTGTTCTGTTTTTAAATCGCACTGTCAGTTACAAAGCTATTGCCTTCAGGAGAAACAGGCAGAGTGCAAAACGGACTTTGTAGCGGGTTGATTTGGACAGTCTGAATTCCTATTTTTACAAAAACAAACAAATGTAGCAGCCATGAAACATCTTACCATTCTGGTTCCCGACGGACAAAACAACCTGAGCAGCATCGTGGGCGCCTATAAAATATTTACACGGGCCAATGCTCATTGGAAGGAAAACGGCCGGGACGAACTGTTTAAAATCCGGTTGGCAGGTATTTCGGAAGAAGTTGAATTTTACGATGGACTGTTTACCGTGAAACCTCACACCCACATTTCAGCAATCACGAAAACCGACCTTATCGTTATTCCGTCTCTGAACCACAATTACGCGAATGCTGTAAAAGACAACCAATTGCTGATTGACTGGATTGCCAAACAATACCACGACGGAGCCGAAATAGCAACAATCTGTACCGGGGCTTTTTTGCTGGCCGCGTCGGGCTTGCTCGACGGGAAAAGTTGCTCGACTCACTGGGCAGCGGCAGATCATTTCAGGGGCATGTTTCCGAAAGTGAACTTACAAACCGACAAACTGATTACCGACGAGAATGGAATTTACACGAACGGAGGCGCTTATTCTTTCCTGAACCTGGTGATTTACCTGGTAGAAAAATATTACGGCCGCCCAACGGCCATTTTCTGTTCCAAAGTATTCCAGGTTGAAATCGACCGTCACGGCCAATCCGAATTCATCATCTTCAAAGGACAAAAGATGCACGGTGACATCATGGTAAGAAAAGCACAGAACTATATTGAAAGTAAACTCCACGAACAAATTCCGGTTACGCAACTATCGTCCATGTTCGCCGTCAACCGGCGAACTTTTGACCGCCGGTTTATCCGGGCCACCGGAAACACACCGGTTGAATATGCCCAGCGGGTACGGGTTGAATCAGCCAAAAAAGCCTTTGAAACCAGCCGAAAAACCATAAATGAAGTCATGTATGAGGTCGGCTATTCCGACATCAAAGCCTTTCGCGAAGTATTCCGGAAAATTACCGGGTTGTCTCCACTTGAATACCGGAAAAGATACAATCGGGAATCGCTGGTTTGACCAATTGAATTTCCTGTCAGCCTTGACTTTTTTTTTGCTTTTGGCGTTGACACAAAAAAATAAATCCCATCCCGGAAGGACATAAGAAGCAGGGCTGACACCTGGACAGATCGTCTCTCCACCTTAACCTCCGTTTAGTATCCATATTAAACTGATGAATCTCGACTATCTGTTTTTATTCATTCTGTTTATAGTCAATATTCATTTTATCACAATATGAAACAAGTTCTGTTAACATGGCTAACCATTGTTTCTGGGTGAACATACAAATCACCTTATTCTCTTTATCATACACAAGTGTGTATTTAAATCCTAATTGTTTCACTGTCTTTACTTGTACACCCAAAATATGAGTTAATATTTTATCCTCATTTTTATATTTTTCTGAAAACTGGTTAATTTCTGTCAAAAATCTAAAAGTCTCGTTTGCATTTCCTTTGAAATATTCAACTTCATAAACGCCTTTGGTCCAGTCATCAAAATAAAGTTGATACCCCCATAATGAAAAAGTACTGATACTAACATCATTAAGCGGCTCAATTACTTTCCAATGTGAGAGATATGTTTCTGTTAGTTTATCTGAAAATATCGTTTCGAGTTTATAGGTTTGCGAAAATAGATTTGTAGAAATAATACAAATAGCTACAATTGGAATTATTCTTTTCATTTCGTAACGTTTTTATTAATCGTTTCATTTATTGCTTTTTCGTTTTTGCTTCATTGACCATTAAGAAATCCGTCTGAAAATTTCGTAACGACACCTTTTCGTTTATCAGGGCAATTTGATCGTCAGAAATATTGATATGAATTGCCTGGTCCCGATGTTTAACCCGGTCGAGACAGATTTGGCTGTCGGCATAAACACCAATGGTTGTTACGAAAAAGTCTTTTTATTCACCTGTTTATTCAATTGGCAGATTGTGCAGTTTCAAGAATGAAAGCTTATCCCAATAGCCACGTTGAAAAATAATCTTTCCGTTTTGGACATGAAAAAAACCGCAACCACGAAGTCCGGTTGAATGCATCAATCCATTTCGGTAAAACTTCCTTTACTGTCATTATAATTGCGGTACTGTTATGGCGCCGGATTATTTCAGTTCATACAGTTTATCAACGATTCCGTATTCAATTGATTCCTTAGCGTCCATCCAGTAATCTCTGTCAAAATCCTTATAGATCTGTTCGGTCGTCTGATTACAATTTCCCGCCAGAATATCTGCTGCAATTTCCTTTGTTTTCATAATCTGCTTTGCCTGTATCTCCAAATCGGTTGCACTCCCCTGTAATAACCCGATGCCGGGTTGATGAATCATGACCTCTCCCAATGGATAAATATACCGCTCTCCTTTTTGTCCTGCTGATAATAATATTGAGCCCATCGAAGCTGCCAGGCCCATACAAATCGTCGAAACCGGTGACGAAATCAGATTCATGGTATCTAATATTGAAAAACCCGAAGTAACAACACCTCCGGGGCTGTTGATGAAAAAATCGATCTTTTCGCCGGGTTGAATTGACTCTAAAAAAAGCAGTTTACTTACAATATCCTTGGCCGAATCGTCATCAACCTGTCCCCATAAAAATATTTTTCTTTGCTCAAGAAATTTTAAATCTATGATTCTTTGAATGGATTGCTTTTTTCCATTCAAATCAGACTCCTGACATTTGTTCATGCTATTTTTTTTCATAATTCCTCATTATTTAAAGATTGTTTTTGTATATCCGGTTGAGTATGAGCCACACCCTTTGATTCGCAAATTTCCGGTTTGGCTCTACAATTTACAAAACTTGACGTAATAAGTTTTACTTGTCAACTAATTTCGAATCAATTTTAAAAAATAGGGTAACGGATTCAGGCTTCGAATCTTTCAACACCATCTCTGCAACCATCTACACCCATTACCAGGAAATACTGAACTTCTTTGACAACCGTTCAACCAATGCCTCTGCTGAATCATTCAATGCTAAACTGAAAGCTTTCAGAGCAGTTTTGAGAGAGGTAAGCGATGTAAAATATTTCCTCTTCAGAGTCGCTAAAATTTATGCTTGAAAATTTAATCCACCAGAAATATCATCTGATCCAGAAATATCATCTGATCCATTTTTTCTCGCGGACCAAATGCTGACTAAAAAAAATAGCGAACACTCTAAAGTATTCGCTATCAGTTCATTCATTTTTTTGCTTGTGGTGCCACTCGGAATCGAACCAAGGACACATGGATTTTCAGTCCATTGCTCTACCAACTGAGCTATGGCACCAAGCCGCTTTGGTTTTGCGGTGGCAAATATAGCTCAAAATATTAAACTACAAAATAAATTTCATGTCCACCTGAAGATTTTTTTTCATCATTTCGCTAAACCTTTTCTTTTTCATTTGTTTATCGGTTGGTATTTGCTTCCCGTTTTCTACTTTTGCACTCCAATTATTCTTATTGTGAAGATAGCTACAAGCACATTAAAAAACGGGATACGCATCATTCACCAGCAGGTTGAATCGCCTGCAGCGCATTTTGGAATCATCCTGAATACCGGATCGCGTGATGAGTTGCCCCATGAACAAGGGATTGCCCACTTCATTGAACACGTTATTTTTAAAGGGACAAAAAAGCGAAAAGCATTTCATATTCTCAGCCGCATCGAAGATGTAGGCGGCGAAATAAATGCCTATACCACCAAAGAAGAAACGGCTGTTTATGCTACTTTTTTAAATGAGCATTACGACCGGAGCATGGAGCTAATCAGCGACATCATGGTCAACAGCACTTTCCCGGAGCGGGAACTCGAGCGCGAAAAAGAAGTGGTGATCGAAGAAATAAACTCGTACAAGGACAGTCCGTCGGAACTGATTTTTGACGATTTCGACGAGTTGCTTTTTGATGGCCATCCCATTGCCCGCAACATCCTGGGAACACCAAAACTGGTCAAATCATTCAACAAGGAAAACATCCTGCGCTTCATCGGCCAGAACTACCATACCGACGAAATGGTTCTCAGCTCGGTTGGACAAATATCGTTTGAACGCTTTCTGTACCTCGCCGAAAAGTATTTCGGCGATATACCCCCCAATACAAGGAGCCGGCAACGGCAATTGTTCGACAATTACATTCCCGGCTTCAAACGGATCAAAAAGGACACCTTTCAAACGCACTGTGTGATCGGGAATATTGCCTACGATGCCCGCGACGAAAAACGCATGGGCATGGTGCTGCTGAATAATATCCTGGGCGGACAATCCATGAACTCGCGTTTAAACCTCAGCCTGCGCGAACGAAATGGCATGGCTTACAACGTGGAATCGAATTACAGCGCCTTTACCGACACCGGCCAGTTTAATATTTATTTCGGCACCGACCGCGAAAACCTGGATAAAGCCATCAAACTAACCAATAGCGAATTTCGCCTGCTCCGCGAAAAGACGCTTGGCAGCCTGCAACTCAGCAAAGCAAAAAAACAGCTGATTGGTCAAATTGCCATATCCAGCGAGAACCGGGACGACCTGATGCTCACCCTGGGTAAAAGCTTTTTATTGTATAACAAGGTCGACAGCCTGCCCGTAATCTATCAGAAAATTGAACAGATTACCGGCGAACAACTCCGGGAGATTGCAAACGAAATTCTCGATGAAAAAGCATTAAGCACACTGATTTACGAATGATGGAAACTGAAAACGAGCTCGAACAATATATCCTTACACACTCGGAAGAAGAAGACCCGGTATTAAAAGAGTTGGATCGTGAAACACATCTGAATATTCTTCGTCCGCGTATGCTTTCAGGGCATTTACAGGGCAAGCTACTGGAGCTGCTGTCAAAAATGACCGGCCCCAAACGGATACTCGAAATCGGCACCTTTACCGGCTACTCGGCAATTTGCCTGGCCAAAGGCTTAAAAGAAGGCGGAAAGCTGCATACCATTGAGATGAATGACGAACTGGAACCGATTGCCAAAAAATACATCGCGAAAGCAGGGCTCTCCGATGTCATCATTCAACATATTGGCGATGCCTGTTCCATCATTCCGGAACTGGACGAAAGCTTCGACCTGGTGTTTCTGGATGGAGACAAACGGGAGTACTGCCGTTATTTTGACCTGGTTTTTGACAAAGTAAAAACCGGCGGATTCGTAATTGCCGACAATATCCTTTGGAGCGGAAAAGTTACGGAAACGCTTGACCCGAAAGACGAACAAACGGCAGGGATCATCCGGTTCAACGAAAAGATGAAACACGACCCGCGGGTCAGTCAACTCATTCTTCCGCTGCGCGACGGCTTAATGCTTATCCGGAAAAACACCTGAATCCGGCAGAAACGTGCAGGCGGATACCAATCAAACCTCCAGCTCTTTCATGGAATTGATGAAATTCTTTTTCGCCTTTGCCGATTTGATGTAAGCTCCCGGCCCGGCAATGCAGCCGCCTTCACATGCCATTACTTCATAAAACTGCGCCGTTGCCTTTCCTTTTTCCATCATTTTTAAGGTCCTGATGGCAGCCCGGTCGATCCCGTCGATCTGCTCAAAGCTAAAGTTCTCCATCTTTTTCTCAGCCAGAACAGCTCCCAGCACGCCTCCGCTTTGGGCAAAGCCCCTCGATTCTTTACTGTAATTTTCCAACGGCAGGCTGTCCATTTTTTCGGGCTGCATGTCCATCCCGATTAAAATGGCGTCCAACTCTTCAAAACTCAGGACAAAGTCGATGATCCCCAGGTCGCGCGCCTCCTTTCGTTTAGCCACACAAGGGCCAATAAAAACAAGCTTGGCGTCAGGATGCGTTTCACGCAATTCTTCGGCGGTATAGGCCATTGGAGAAGGTGTATGCGAAACATGGGACAACAAGCCGGGTGTATGCTTCCGTACCGTTTCCACATAGGAAGGACAGCAGGAAGTGGTCATAAATTTTTCGCCCTGCTCCAGCTTTTCTTTTAGCTCTTCTGCTTCGTGACGGGCTGTTTTTTCAGCGCCGCGCGCCACCTCAACCACCTGGCTGAATCCAATTTTCCGGATCGCTGCAAATACTTTTCCCGGGGCTTCGGCATACTGCGCCAAAATGGAAGGAGCCACCAGGGCAATGACTTCTTGTTTGTTTTCAATTGTTCGCAAAACATCGATGATGGACGACAGTTCGAAAATCGCTCCAAACGGGCAGGCTGTGATGCATTTTCCGCAGTAAACACATTTGTCCGGATCAATTTCTTCAATTCCGCGTTCATTCTTTTTTATGGCCCCTACCGGACAAGCTTCCTCGCAGGGAATCGGCATATAAATAATGGCATGGTACGGACAGGCTTTCTGACACAAGCCACAGTTTATACACTGATCGGCTTTAATCTCGGTTTGACCGGTAGCAGTAAACCGGATGGCATTTTTCGGACAATTCATCACACAAGGGCTGGCCACACAGCCGCGACAAAGGTTGGTTACCACGTAATTTGCCTGAACACAACCAGTGCAGGCCTCATCAACCACGGTCAGGATATTCCCCGACTGTTTTTCGCGAACAAGCGCCTCTCCGGCATACTGCTCCAGCGGGTATAGGTCAATGTCGTCCTGAGGAACTTCGAAGCCCAACAGGGGCAACATCTTGTAACGCGTGATGGCCCGTTCTTTATATATACAGCAACGCCCGCGCGGGTTTCGGTCTTTCGGATATAATTCAACCGGCAGGCTGTTGATTTTTGTCACCAATTCACCGTTTCCAAACATCTTAACCAGCCTGGCCATCAGCTCATGCCGGATAATCATTATGTTATTTAAGTATGCCATGAATGCCTGTGTTTTCCAGCCGCAAAGGTATATATTTTCCATGTTGTACAACATATATACTCCGATTTTATGTTTTTTCAAAAGAAAATTAACACAGACAAAAAGCATCGTCTCATTTGCAACAGGAAGGTGAATTTCACATCAAACCGGATCGCCTCCCGGCTGTTTATCATTTGGTAAAAATTCACCGAAGCGGCCAACAAAAGTCATGCAATGACAAATCAATTTTAGTTATTTTGGACGCTTTCTGTTAAATACCTGAACATACAACACACATAAATGAATGAGAATGAAAAAAACAGGCCTCTTCTTAATTATTTTATTGATTTCAAATAGTTTGCGGGCACAACTTTCCGTCGACATGAACGTCTGGGAACTGATCAACCTGCAACAATTAACGATGCCCGTCTTTTCGGACACGAAAAACACGGATGGAAACACCTTTGGAACATCCGATTTGCTAAGCAGCGCCAAGGTGAATTTTGATGTGCCGGCCAATAGCCGGAGCCGGGTTGAAATTGGACCCGACAGTTTGCTTTCGGACCAGCCTGAACCCGGATCGCTGGTCCTTTTATCGGGCTACCTCTCGGTGGAACGCTGGGCCAAAGCAACCTTAAACGTTACCATGAACGCCGTTTATGAAATTTACCTCGATGATGAACTTCTGAAAAGCCAGAAAAATGCCGAACTAAATACCAACAAAATTGATTTGAAACTGAGCCGGGGAAATCACCGTGTTGTAATAAAATGCCTCAGCCCCGACAAACCGATGAAGTTACATGCCCTGTTTACGTGCGATGTGGAATTTGCGGACTGCAACGCGGTTTGGAATTTAAATGCCGTCCGCTATTGCACCATCCGCGATGTACTGGAAGGAAACCAGCTAAGCTCTGCTAAAATTTCTCCTTCAGGCAAATACGTCCTGATCAACTACTCGGAAGTGCTGTCGGGAAGCGGTAAAAGCAGGTCGTACAGCGAAATCTATGATCTGGAAAAAAAGCGGAACATCACGGTCTGGCGGAATAAAGATCTCCGGCACATGGGCTGGCTGCCGCGAACTGACAGGCTAAGCTATACCGCCATTCAGGATGAAGAGTCGGAGTTGTTTGTGTACGACCCGCAGACAGGCGTCGAAAAATCAATCGCCAAAGGCATCAAAGACCTGTCGGGTTTCCGCTGGTCGCCGGGCGAGGATTATATCATCGCCACGACGACTAAAAAGGCGGAGAAACCGGGCGATTTGAAGCGGATTTTCGCAAACGACGACCGGATACCGGGCTTCCGCGACCGGTTGTTTCTGCACCTGATCGATGTTACATCCGGCAATATACGCCAGTTAACAGCCGGAAACCTGTCGGCAAATCTCCATGATATCAAGCCGGATGGTTCCGGAATTTTATTTTCAAGCTCGCGGACCGATCATTCAGAAACACCATTCCGGAAACAGAATTTGTATGAAATGGACATCAGGACCCATGTTCTCGACACGGTTTGGAAAGATCAGTCGTATGCCGGTTCCTGCCAGTATTCGCCCGACGGAACCAAATTGTTGGTGAAAGGCGGGCCGGATTGTTTTGACGGGCTTGGCATAAATGTCGGCGAGGGGCTGATTCCGAACAGTTACGATCAGCAGCTTTACATTTTCGATTTGCAAAGCCGGCAGGCCGAAGCCATGACACGGGACTTTGATCCGGCCGTTGACGCCGCATACTGGAGCAAAGACAACCGGATTTATCTTTCGGCCACCTACAAAGATTATAAAAATCTTTACCGTTATGACCTGAAAAACAGGTCGTTCAACCAAATCGGGCTACAGACAGATGTTTTGTCTGATATTGATTTTGCTTACGAAAAACCGGTAGCCGTTTATTCGGGCTCGGGCATTTCGACACCGAAAAAACTGTTTGTTATCCTGTTGGATAAAGCCGTAAGCAGCTTAATCTCTTTCCCTGAAAAAGACAGGTTCGAACAGATCCGCTTTGGCGAAAGCGAAGACTGGAACTTCACCAACCGAAACGGAACGACCATTTACGGGCGAATCTACTACCCGCCTCATTACGATGCCGGTAAAAAATACCCGTTAATCGTTAACTTCTACGGCGGAACCACACCCACCGACCGGTCGTTTGGAGGTCGTTACCCCAAGGAAGTCTGGGCTGCAAACGGCTACCTGGTTTATGTATTGCAGCCGGGCGGGGCAACCGGTTTCGGACAGAACTTTTCGGCCTTACACGTGAACGGATGGGGGCTCGACGCCATTGACGATATTATTGAAGGGACTGAAAAGTTGATCGGGGCACATCCTTCGGTTGATGCGGAACATGTGGGCTGTATCGGCGCTTCGTACGGCGGGTTTACCACCATGTTGCTGCAAACGCGGACCGGTATTTTCAAAACGGCCATCTCGCATGCAGGCATCAGCGCCATCAGCAGTTACTGGGGCGAAGGCTACTGGGGCTATTCGTATAACGCCGGCGCAGCTAAGTTCAGTTACCCCTGGAACAGGAAGGATATTTACGTAGATAACAGCCCGTTGTACAATGCCGACAAATTTCAGAATTCGATCCTGCTGCTCCACGGCACCTCCGACACCAATGTCCCGGTTGGCGAAAGTTTACAGTATTACGCCGCCTTAAAGCTGTTGGGCAAAGAGGTAGAAATGGTGTTGGTTGACGGAGAAGACCACTGGATACTCGATTACCGGAAACGCCTCAAATGGCACGATACCATCATGTCGTGGTTCGACCTGAAACTCAAAAATCAGCCGCAGCAATGGCAGGAGTTATACCCGGAAAAGAATTTGTAGAAACAGCCAGGCATCGTGTTGGCGATCCCGGATAAACAGATCAACGAATCATTAAATCTCGGCGCATCGTATCCGGCTTATTTTTAATCCTTCTAAAAAAAGAATAATTTTGTGCGGAATTTAGCAAATCATAAAAAACGAATATAAATTATGGCTGTACAAAAAACCCTTTTAATGATCCTCGACGGATGGGGAATCGGCGATGGTACCGAACGCGATGTCATTGCCTCGGCTCCGACTCCGTTTATGGATTCGCTGATGAACGAATATCCAAATTCACAATTACTTACGTCGGGCGAAAATGTTGGCTTGCCCGACGGACAAATGGGGAACTCGGAAGTTGGCCACCTCAACATTGGCGCCGGCCGGGTATTGTACCAGGATATGGTGAAAATCACCAAAGCGATTCGCGAAAAAACCTTGTGGCAGAATCCGCAGCTTATAAAAGCATACCAATACGCCAAAGAAAATAAGAAAAAAGTACACCTGATCGGCCTGATTGGCCCCGGCGGAGTCCATGCGCTCAGCACCCATATGGTCGCCTTGTGCCAAATGGCTACCGACTTGGGCTTAAGCGACGTTTTTGTGCATGGCTTGACCGACGGACGCGACACCGATCCCCGTTCGGGTTACGGTTTTCTGAAAACCGACCTGGAAGCGTTAAAATCAACAAACGGCAAGTTCGCTTCGGTTATCGGCCGCTACTACGGTATGGACCGCGATAAAAACTACGACCGGTTGAAGCTGGCATACGATCTGTATACCAATGGTACAGGCGAAAAATCGACCGATCTGCTGGCCTCGGTACAGGCTTCGTATAATGCAGGGGTGACCGATGAATTTATCAAACCGATCGTGATGGTAAAAGAAGACGGAAGCCCGGTTGCCCTGATCGAAGAAGGCGACGTGGTGATTTGTTTCAACTTTCGTACCGACCGTTTGCGGCAAACAACCATTGCCTTCACCCAGGAAGACCTGCCCCAGTTTGGCATGAAAACCATGAACCTGCAATGGTACACCATGACAAATTACAAGGCTGATTTCAAAAATATACATGTGATTTTCGACAAAGAGAACCCGACCAACACGATGGGTGAAGTGGTGTCGAAAGCCGGGTTGAAGCAGATCCGTATTGCCGAAACTGAAAAATACGCGCACGTTACCTTCTTCTTTAGCGGAGGGCAGGAAACTGAATTTGAAGGTGAAAAACGCATTTTGATCCCTTCGCCGAAAGTGCCGACCTATGATTTTCAGCCAGAAATGTCGGCCCCGAAAATTAAGGACGCCATTGTTCCCGAGTTACAGAAAGCGGAAGCCGATTTCATTTGCCTGAACTTTGCCAACGGCGATATGGTTGGCCATACCGGCGTTTACGAAGCGATTTACAAAGCCATTGAGGCGGTTGACCAATGTGTGAAAGAAGTGGTGGAAGCTGCACGCGCCAGCCACTACAATGTGCTGATTATTGCCGACCACGGAAACGCCGATAATGCCGTTAACCCGGATGGCTCGCCCAACACGGCCCACTCACTGAACCCGGTTCCGTGTATTTATGTAAGCGACAATAAAAACCTGAAAATCAGAAACGGTATTTTGGCTGATGTTGCCCCGACCCTGCTTTCTGAAATGGGACTGAAAATTCCGGCAGAAATGACCGGAAATGTATTGATTGAACGATAAATAAATTCATATAAGAGATAAGCCCTCTCGTCAACGGGAGGGCTTTTTTATACCGTCGGCTATGTTGGAGATAGGAAAAACCATTGTAAGTTTTGATGTGCTTGAAGAGCATTTCCTTTGCGATTTAATCAAGTGTAAGGGATCCTGCTGTGTGGAAGGCGAATCGGGCGCCCCCTTAACGCAGGAAGAAGCGCTGACCATTGAAAAAGACTATCCGGTAATCGAACCCTACATGACGCCGGAAGGAAAAACGGTAGTTGAGCTTCAGGGAACGTCGATGATCGACAGCGACGGCGACCTGGTGACCCCGCTGGTGAATAACCAGGAATGCGCATTCACCTTCAAAGATGAACACGGCATTACCAAATGCGCCATCGAAAAAGCTTTTTTGGAGGGAAAAACCGATTTTCGCAAACCGGTTTCCTGCCACCTGTTTCCAATCCGGATTACCGAATACAAACGGTTTGACGCCATCAACTACCAGGAGCTTGATATTTGTAAGCCGGGCCGTGACTGCGGAAAAGGTCAGAAACTTCCGCTGTTCCAATTCCTGAAAGAACCGCTGATCCGCAAGTACGGTAAAGACTGGTATGAGCAGCTCAGCTATGCTGCCGAAGAACGACCCTGGGAAAAGAAATAGAAACTTCGTATTTTAGACGGCTAAACGCAGAACAGCCAGGGAAATGAATTTCTCTCATTTTTTAAATCAGCCGTTTACCCTGCTCGATGAGACCCGTCACCGATGGGTTTTGATTGCTTTTTGCACCATATTCGGGATCATCTTCATCAATGTGTTTGTACCTTTCAACATCAACCGGTGGAGCAACGATTCCGGCTTCGCCCAATTTATGCGCCTCTCCGGTTTCGGAATAATTGCCGGCCTGATTTTATTTTTCTCACAAATTGTTGTCCGGAAACTATGGGCCATCAAAAAATACCGGAATTTCACCTTCATCCTTTGGTTTTCCGGCGAAATGACGCTTATGTCCATGGCTTTTCTTTTTTATCAGTCGCATCAACTGAGTGTTATCCGGTTTTTAAAAGACATCCCGGATAGCATAAAATATACTTTACCCGGAATTCTGATTCCTTATTCCTTGTCGCTTTTATTTATTTCACAGATAGTTAGCAGAAACCGGCTGAATGAACTGAAAACCAAAGCAGGGAAATCCGGTTTCGACCCCACACTCCTGGATTTCCCCGACGAAAAAGGGGTAGTCCGCTTTTCGGTAGCCAGCGACCATGTTTATTACCTCGAATCGGCCGACAATTATGTCATCGTGTTTTACCTGAGCGGAAACAAGTTGGCCAAACAGCTCTTGCGCAGCTCTATGAAAAACATGGAAATGCTCTTCAGCGGTCTTCCGTTTAAACGATGTCACCGTTCGTTTATGGTGAACCTTCAGAAGATTGAATTTGTAAACCACGGAAACGCGAATTGTTCGGTAAAACTCTCGGGCGTTGAAAAATTGATCCCGGTTTCCCGTAAATTTTATCCCGAATTTAAACCATACCGAAAACGGAACCTGTAAAAAAACGTCTTTCTCAGAACAGGCTCTTCCCCTGGTTTGTTGTTATACCGTCATCCACCCCATAACGGGCATTTTCGTCCCATAAATTTTTTTTCTTTTTTTCGGCAACATAAATTTGTAACATGTTTTTCCGGGAACTGCCGGAATGTTCAGAAATTCAGGAAATAAAATTAATCATCCACTAAAACAAAAAGACAATGAAAAAACTTTTCGTGTTCATTTTACTGCTCTCGGGAGCGATGGCCTGGGCGAGCGGTCGTCCGGTTGATGCCGGAAAAGAAAATTTAAAAGGGACTTGGGAATACAAAGCTCCTGATGCTCCTTACGAGTACAATACCGGGAAAATTATATTTGAAGACGTGAACGGTGAAATCAGCATCACGGTAAAATTCAGAAACGGAACGATCATCAAAGCTCAGGATGCCAAAATCGGGGAAGACAGTTTCTCTTTTAAAGTTGAGGTGGAGTACGAACCGGTGAAAGTAAGCGGAAAAATTAGCGGAAACCGGATTACCGGGCAAGCCAATTCATCTCAGGGAGTAATCAACATCACTGCCGAAAGGCCGGAAGTGAAAACCAACTAAACAAACAGTAAATAACGAATATTTTTCCCCGGACCCGGCTTCAGGTTAAGCTGGTCCGGGAGAAATGTTCCGCTTTTACAAGAGCATGTTTATTATCATTCAAGCAGTTTTTAAGAGCGTTTTTTATCAGGCCATCAATTCCACCCGGTTCCCTTCCGGATCGAGAATCACAGACTCATAAAACCCGTCGCCGGTTGTGCGGGGCTCGCTAATCACTCTAAAACCGTCGCTTCTCAGTGTTTCTGTCAGTTCGTCTACCCGCTGTTTCGAGCCCACATTTATAGCAAAGTGGATCAAACCGGTAAATTGTTTTTTCGGATCGTTTTTTGATTGCGGCACCCCCGGCATTTGCATTAACTCCAGGTAGCATTCCCCGTTAAACGTGATAAAATAGGATCTGAAATCTTTTGTGTGATTATAATACCCTTCATTCGAGCCGGCATCAAAGTAATGCATATAAAAGTTACGCATTCCTTCCAGGTCGTTGGTCCAAATGGCGATATGTGCTATTCTCATAGAATGAATATTTTAGTTATTGTTTCTAGTTCAAATTCCACTCGTTAAAAAACTGACCTAAGTATACCTCCATAAACTCATGCCTTTTTTGCGCCATCTCTTTGGCGGTTTCCGTATTCATACGGTCTTTTAAAAGCAAGAGTTTTTCGTAGAAATGGTTGATGGTCGGGGCGGTTGTTTTTTTGTAGGCTTCAAAACTGCTATGCAGTTCCGGCTTTATGCCGGGATCGTAGATTAAGCGGTTTTTCCATCCGCCGAAAGCAAACGTACGGGCGATGCCAATCGCTCCGATAGCATCCAGGCGATCAGCATCCTGAACCACTTTCGCCTCCAGAGTGGTCGGGATCGTGTCGACGCCCGCTCCCTGAAATGAAACTTCGTTGATAATTTGCCAAATCTGTTCCACCTTCCGCTGAGGTATTCCCAGCTTCTCCATCCAGCTCACAGCCTGTGCTTTCTCTTGCGTTTGGCCGGTAATTTTCCAGTCATCCAGATCATGAAGCAAAGCAGCCATTTCAACCAAAAACAAATTCGCATGTTCTTCCAGACCAATTTTAACGGCCAGTTTCCAAACCCGGTAGATGTGCCACCAGTCATGTCCGCTGCTTTCCTGTTCAAATTTCAACCGGACATACATGGCTGTTTCCTTTATATAAAAAGGCTTTTTCATACCGTATAAATGTAAGCAATTCCTTTGATATGATTCAAGCCCTGCGAAACAATCATTCGTTACTTAAGAATGAATTTACGCCAATGATCAGGCAAAACCAACTGAAATTGAACTCAGTCGATATATTCCGAAAATTTTTGGTCGATGTGCTGATTGAACCACTTATCGATGATTGACTTTTTAAACCGCCATTCCTTCCCCAATTTTGCAGCCGGAATTTTACCGTTCTGTGCCCAGGTATAAATCGTCTGTGGCTTAAGCTTTAAGTACCTTGCGACTTCCTCTATGGTCATAATATCATCCATCTTTACTTCGTCAAAAGATTTATATAAGTGGTATCGATTACTTCGGCGTTGACGCTGTCGCGGTAAAAATACGATTCCTGAAGAAACTTACGCTGCGCCGTATCGTTGGCCGATACCAGCTGCTGAACGGAATAGATGATGGCCGTGTAAAAGTTTCCCTCGTATTCCCTGAATACTTTAAATTCTTCACTTTTATTGCACAAAAAAGGCCTTAGATTCCAGGACAACTGAATGCCAACAAATGCGAGAATAATAATCCAGATTCTGAAAACAGTTACACCAATGCGCGGGTAAATCTCCTTTTTTTCACAGGCAAACTTCAGCGCTTCGATCATCATTCTCATCCCGAAAATACCGGAGAACACAAAAATGGCCACATGCAGGAGCTGCAAAAAATGATAATGCCCACCGGTAATCTGAAACAGGATAACAATGGGTGAAAACGAGAAAGCGATTGTTGATGTGAGCACAAATCCGCTTAATACAATAAACAGCATTTGCCGGAGCGTCATTTTCGACCCGAGCACTTGCTGGATAACAAAAAAAGAAGGAAAGCAGATGATCACGGAGCACAAAAACAAAAACACCACCTTCAGGCCCGCAACGAGAGCTTGAAGAAAGCTGTGATAACTTCCCATGACCACTCCGTACAAAAAGGCAAAAACGCAAATAACCAGAACCTGGAAAAAGATTACTTTTCGGGATTGCTCCTTGTTTCTTTCCTCAAAATAGGACTCCGTATTCTGAAATACCTTGAACACCTCGAATAATGTGTTTTTCTTTTCCATAACAAATAAGTTTAGTTAAAACATAAAGTTATGGAATTATTCGATGTATTTTACTGTTTTTTATTGTTTTTTACTATTATTTGAATACTCACCCTTTTTGCAGGTAACCATGCAAACGGATAAAACACGAAAACCAGGCAGACCAATTCGGTATCAGGCAAGGCTCAACAGGCCAGTAAGTCTTTATCCGGCAAGCAGGGATTTTACCTGGTCGGCAATATCCTTCCCGTCGGCTTTTCCGGCCAACTCTTTTGACGCCAGCCCCATTACCTTTCCCATGTCTTTCATCCCTGCGGCGCCGGTTTTTTGAATAATGTTTTTCACGGCAGCCCTTAATTCTTCGTCCGAAAGTTTCCGGGGAAGATAATTCCCGAACACCTCCACCTGGAGCATTTCTTCGGCATACAAGTCGTCGCGTCCCTGTTCTTTGTACAGGTTGGCCGAATCCTGTCCCTGCTTCGCCAGTTTCTGAATCGCTTTGATCACTTCCTGATCGTCCAGCTCAGCGGCAGCTCCTTTCGCCGATTTGGCTTCAAGCAAAACCTTTTTAATATTGCGTAGTGCTTCCAGTTTTTCCTTTTCGCGGGCTTTCATGGCCGCTTTTAAATCTTCGTTGATTTGTTCAAATAAGCTCATTGTTGTGTTGTTTATTCCAATTCCTTTTTGTTAAGCTATCCGGGTTTGTTAATCCACATTATCGTGCAGGTACGAGTTATTGTCGCGCAGGATGGTTTTCTCATCGTCGTCCTGCGATAAGGTAAAGCGCGACAACTTTTGTTCAAACCTTTTACGTACATCGGCAATGTTTAACTTTTTACGCCGGTATGCCGGTATGTTTTCCAGTTCGTCCACTACCTCGTCGCCCGAGCTCGAAAAATCCATTTTTGCATTGAGATCATAATCAAATTCCGTCTTCGGTTTCCCGTACAATTCATCAAACTCATCATGCGACGATGTGCCTACCTCAAACTCAAAGGTACGCTGATCGATCCGGGTAGCGTGCGCATCGCCAAAAGACGGTTTGGGTTTGACGGTTGGCTTTGGCGCCGGTTTTGGCTGCGTTTCGTCCACCAGGGTATGATAGGTTTTTTCGGTTTTCCGGGCAGCCATCATTTCCGGTATACTGCTCACGCTAAAGCCGGTAGCAATAACAGTCACCGAAATTTCGTCGCCCAGGTTTTCGTCAACTCCGTTTCCCCAGATCAGGTCGGCATCGTGCCCGGCCTTTGTTTGGATGTAATCGGTAATCTGTCCGATCTCGTCCATTGTCACCTCTTCCTTTCCTGAAGTGATGTTGAGCAAGATATTTTGTGCCCCGCGGATATCGTTGTTGTTCAGCAAAGGCGAATTCAACGCTTCTTCCACGGCTTGCAAGGCCCGGTTTTCGCCTTGCGCCCTGGCCGATCCCATCAGGGCCACTCCGCTTTTGCGCATCACGGTTTCCACATCGGCAAAGTCGACATTGATATAACCCGGCACGGTAATAATCTCGGCAATCCCTTTGGCTGCGGTTGCCAACACATTATCGGCCTTGGCAAAAGCTTCGGATATTTTGAAGTCGCCGTACATCTCACGGATCCGTTCATTGTTGATCACCAGCAGCGAATCGACATGACCTTCCAGTTCGGCAATGCCATCGATCGCCTGTTTGATGCGGCGGCGTCCCTCGTTCCGGAATGGCAGGGTAACAATGCCTACAGTCAGGATTCTCAGCTCTTTACAAGCCTCGGCAATAACCGGGGCCGCTCCGGTACCGGTGCCGCCGCCCATTCCGGCAGTAATAAAAACCATCTTGGTTGCCGGGTCTACCGCTTTTTTTACATCTTCAATATTTTCGATGGCTGCCTGCCGCCCAATTTCAGGTTTGTTCCCTGCGCCGCGTCCTTCGGTGAGCGAGGCCCCCAACTGGACACGAAAAGGGATCGGACTGTTTTGCAACGCCTGGGCGTCGGTATTACACACCATAAATCCAACATCTTTTATTCCCTGGTGGTACATGTGGTTCACCGCATTACCACCTCCTCCTCCAACACCGATCACTTTGATGATCGTTCCTGAAGATTTCTCCAAATCAAAATTCATGATATCGCTTGACATAGGCTTCTCTCTTAATCTTTATCACTAATTGCTTCATCCTGATCATCAAAAAAACGGTTAAACTGGCGCAGAAACCAGCCATCGGTACTTCCGCTTTCCTGTTTTTTTTCAGAGATCAGTTCGCCGGTTTGCTTGTTTTTTCGCGGCGAACTTTTGGTCGTTTTCATTTTACCGGTTTTCCGGTCTTGCTTGATGCCGACATCTTCAAAAAGGTGGCCCGAAAACCCGTTGTCGTCATCTTCAATGCTGATGTCGGCCCCTTGGGTCATATCCAGGACAAACTCTTCCTTTGATACGGGCGGCTGCAACAAGTTGCTCGGGTTTTTCTCGAAACGCGTAGCCGCGATGGTTACGCTGATTTTGTTGCCCAGTTTCCGGTCGATCCCGTTACCCCAGATAATGTTGGCATCCTGCCCGGCTTTATCCTGCAGGTATTCAATGATGTCGCCGATCTCGCCCATCGTGATCTCGTCATCGCCCGAAATAATATTGAGCAAAATATCTTTGGTACCGTAAATATCGTTGCTGTCGAGCAAAGGCGACTCCAGCGCATCGGCCACAGCCTGCATCGCGCGGTTTTCGCCTTCGGCAATTCCGGTCCCCATGATGAACACCTTACTGTCGGCCATCACCGTGTACACATCGGCAAAGTCGATATTAATATTTCCGTGGACGGTGATGATCTCGGCCACGCCTTTTACGGCTGTTCCAATGATATCATCCGCCTTTTTAAAGGCTTTCGAGGCCGGAAGGTCACCGTAAATGGTATGCAGTTTTTCGTTGCTGATCACCAACATGCTGTCGACATGTTCCTTTAATCGCTCCAGTCCGTCCATAGCCTGTTGAAAACGGCGGCGCCCCTCTTTCGGAGCGGGAACCGTTACCACGGCAATGGTTAATATATCCATTTCGCGGGCCAGGCGGGCAATTACCGGTGTTGCACCGGTTCCGGTACCACCTCCCATTCCGGCCGTAATAAACAACATTTTGGTCGTCCCTTCGAGCACCTTGCGCAGGTCCTCCAGGTTTTCAATGGCTGCCTGTTCGCCGTGCTCAGGCTGGTTGCCTGCGCCCCGTCCTTCCGTCAGGGTCACCCCAAGCTGTATTTTGATCGGCACGGGACTATTTTGCATCACCTGGGCGTCTGTATTGCAAATCAGGAAATCAACGCCCCGGATTCCTTCGTTAAACATGTGGTTGACGGCATTACAGCCGGCTCCGCCCACACCAAGTACCTTGATGATGGATGATTGCGATTGCTGCAATCCAAAATTTATAATTTCCTCAATCATAGGCGAGGATTTTACGGGTTAATACATCTCTGCATCCTGTTCGTCTTCGAAGAACAAGGTAACCTGGCGAGCCACTTGCTGTCTCATATTGCTGAAGAAACCAGGCTGAGTGTTTTTTGGTTTATTTTTTTTGATACGCATCCGGTTTTTGGGCGAATCGTTCTCCAAATCGTTCAAACCGGCCACTAAGAGACCCAATACCGTTGCATTTCGCGGATCTTCCAGTTCTTTCCACGGATGATCGAGCTTCAGCCGCGGAATACCTCGGCGGACGTCCATTCCCGTCCGGTATTTAATGAGCTGACTCAGGTTAGGCAACAAAGCCGTTCCACCGGTAAGCACAATACCTGCCCCCACTTTCTCGAGATAACCCGATTTTTCGACCTGAAAAAAGAAGGCATCAATAATCTCATCCATGCGTGCCTGGATGATAAAGGCCAGGTTCTTGAATGAAATTTCTTTGGGTTCCCATCCCGAAATACCCGGAATAGTTACCACTTTATCTTCGGGGGCGAAATCGCCCATCGCCTGACCAAACTGAACTTTCAGTGATTCGGCTTGCCGGGCCAGGATGGAACATCCTTCTTTAATATCGTTTGTTAAGACGTTTCCGCCAAAAGGGATGAGGGATGAATAACACAACACCCCGTCGTGATAAATGGCCATTTTGGTGGTTCCGCCACCAATATCCAGCAGGATCACGCCAGCCTCCTTTTCGTCGTCCGACAAGAGCACCTCGGATGAAGCCAACGGGTCGATCATGCTTTTTCTGACTTTAATCCCGGCCCGGTCAAAACACATTTTCAGGTTGTTTTCGTAGACCTCGGGAGCCACCAGCAGCTTAAAATCGACTTCCAGCTTTTCGCCGGCGATGCCCACCGGATTGGGGATGCCGGATTCCTGATCAATCCGGAACAACTGAGGAATTGCATGATAAATTGTATACCCCTCGGGTAAAGCTGTTTTTCGGGCATACTGAAACAGATGTTCCACATCTTCTTCGGTAACAATCTGTTTTTCGCCGATGTACTTTTCGGTTTTGAGCGTGAAGGTTTTCAGTTGTTGCCCTACAATATTGACATACACCTCGTTAATATCGGCATTCATAACATCTTCTGCCTGCCTGATCGCCTCGTGTATGGCCTTAAAGGCTTCTTCAATATTCAAAACAACACCACGTTTCACGCCCATCGAGCGGGTTTTGCCCACGCCCAACACGTCAATTCTACCGTCTTCGTTTCTTCGTCCGGCCACGACAACCACTTTGGTTGTGCCCACATCGACCGCTGCGATTATATTATTGCTTTTGCCCATAAGTTTTACTTTTTGGTACAAACAACCTGATTATTATATTTTACACTTATCTTCTTATATTTTCCCCAGCCGGTTTCCGGGAAAGTTTGATCGTACAAGGCCTTCAGATTTCTGAATTTCGCCTTAAAATCATCCGGTTCCCCAAACTCGACCAACTGGTCGCCAATCAGCGGCACCAGGGTCAGTTCTCCGTCGTCCTCCACATCAACCTGTTTAATCTGGGCTTTCCAGAACTCATTGCTTTCGATGTAACTCACGAAAGGCAGCAGGCGTTCCCGCGCAAATTTCTCGCCGGCTTTCCCGGTAACCAGCAACACATGCGAGGTAAATTTCGGATTGGCGGGAATTTTTACCCCGTCAGCATCCATATAAAAGTTTTCCTGGCCGCTGACAACCCGGAATAAAGGTTGGCGCTGAACAACCTCAACCACCAGTTTCCCTTTAAAGTTCATCCGGTCGCCGCTTACATGCCGGTATATTTCTGCATTTTTGATGGCCGCTGTTTTTTCGAGATGCCGCTCCAGTTCTTCCGTATTAATGGCTGACAGTTGTTTGCCGATCAGTTTCGGATCGGCCTTCCGGATAATACCTGCAATTTCGTCCTCGTCGATAAAACGGGGCGACCAGTCCGGAATAACCACGGTCAGCTCATTGCAATTCAGGCGGGACAACTTCCCGGAAGAAAATACCAGTGAACTGACGATCAATGCCATCAGCAAACCAAATAATCCTATTTGCAACAATCTCCTAAACATGGTCTTTTTCTTTCAAAAGTTGACTGACCGGCCCGACCAGGGTATCAATATCTCCGGCGCCCATCATTAACACGACACCGGGCTTCAGGTTCTCGGCCGCAGCCAGCAGTTCAGTCTTTTTAATCAGTTGTTTATACGGGCTGGTCAGTCGATCAAAAATCAACGCCGAACTGACTCCCGGAATCGGCTCTTCGCGGGCCGGGTAAATATCCAGCAAAATGACCTCGTCCAAATAGCTAAGCTCAAGTGCAAAACCATCGGCAAAATCCTGCGTCCGGCTGTACAGATGCGGTTGAAAAATACCGGTGATCCAACGTCCGGCAAACATCTCTTTCACCGAACGAATGGTTGCCTTCAGCTCTTCGGGATGATGTGCATAATCATCAATTAAAATGAAATTCCCGCTGCGATAGCGCAGATCGAAACGTCGTTTCACTCCCTGATATGATGACAGGGCTGTTTTCAACTCTGTTTCATCTACTCCGGCCAGTAAAGCCAGCGACGAAGCGGCAATGGCGTTCTCTACGTTCATCAAACCGGGATAACTTAATCGGATCCCGTTGATTTTTCCCTCCGGATGAACCAGGTCGAACCGGTAGGCCTCGTCTGCCAGGCTCAGGTTTTCAGCATAAAAATCGGCCTGTTCATTTAATGAATAAGAAAAATGACGGATGTGTGTATTGCGTTCCCGGTGGATGGGAAGCCCTTTTTTGGCCACAACCGCACCGCCGGTTTTCACCTGGGCAACAAATGCGTTGAACGATTCGATAATCGCCTGATGATTGCCATAAATGTCCAAGTGGTCTGCATCCATCGACGTGATCACGGCCAAGTCGGGGAACAGTCGTAAAAAGGAACGGTCGAATTCGTCGGCTTCGGCGACCATCCATTCGCTTTTAGCAGAAAGCAACAGGTTGGTCTGATAGTTTTTTGATATACCTCCCAAAAAAGCCGTACAATCCAGCCGCGAAGTTTTTAAAATATGCGCCAGCATGGTCGAAACAGTCGTTTTCCCATGTGTTCCGGCAACGGCGCATGTTTTGGCCTGGTTACAAATCAGTCCCAGAACCTCGGAACGTTTTTTTATACTGAACCCTTGCTGCTCCAGAAAGACCCGTTCTCCCAGATCAGCCGGGACAGCAGGCGTTAACACCACCAGTGTTTCTTCCTTCTTAAGCTGACCGGCAAGCCATTCCGGCCGATCGTGATAATGAATGGCAATTCCTTCGGAAACCAGCTCTTTCGTAAGTGTTGTTTCGGTACGGTCGTAACCCGACACCTGCAAACCGGCATGCTTAAAGTAGCGTGCCAGCGCGCTCATCCCGATTCCTCCGATCCCAAGGAAATACACCTGTCTGATGTCGTTTAAGCCGGTCATTTATTTTCTGTTTCGTTTAAAATTACGTTTACAATATCTGTTGTGGCCGTTGGCTTTGCCATTTTCAGGCAGTTGGCAGCCAGTTGAGCCAGACGCTCTTCGTCGTTCACCAGTGCAAATGCCTCCTGAAATAACCGATCGCCGGCTTCGGCATCTTTTACCAAAACAGCGGCGTCATTTTCGACAAGCGCCAGGGCATTTTTTGTCTGGTGATCTTCGGCCACATTGGGAGAAGGCACCAGCACCGAGGGCTTGCCCAACAGGCAAAGTTCGGAGATGGTTCCTGCTCCGGCCCTCGAAATGACCAAATCGGCCGCCTTATAGGCCAAATCCATGTTCGACAGAAATTCAAGCGGCTTCAGGTTATCGGGCAGCCTGCCTTGCACCCGCTCCATGATTTCGCTGTAATAGATTTTGCCTGTCTGCCACAGCACCTGGACACCGCTTTGCGCAATCAAATCCAGGTTGATCAGCACGGCCTCGTTCAGGCTACGCGCCCCCAGACTTCCTCCCACAATCAGCACCACCGGTTTTCCGGCAACCAACCCAAATTCGGTTAAAGCATCTTGTTTATCTACCGACTGTAATAAGTTTTGTCTGACGGGATTTCCGGTCAGCACAATTTTTCCGGCTGGGAAATAGCGCTCCATATTTGGGTAGGCCACGCAGATTTTACGCACTTTGGAGGCCAGCAATTTATTGGTCACCCCGGCGTATGAATTTTGTTCCTGCAACACAGCCGGCACTCCTTTCCGAACCGCGGCTTTCAATACCGGTCCGCTGGCATAACCGCCAACGCCAACCGCCACATCGGGTTGAAAATCATTAATCAGCCGACGGGCCTTCTGCATACTTTTATACAGCATCCAGAGAAAACGGAACATCTTCAGCGATGCTTTCCGGGGCAGGCCCATCACCGGAAGACCAACAATGGGATAACCGGCGGCAGGAACCCGTTCCATCTCCATCCGCCCTAAAGCGCCGACAAACAGGATATCCACACCGGGAACCCGGGCTTTCAGCTCATTGGCGATAGACAGCGCCGGGAAAATATGCCCTCCTGTACCTCCTCCGCTTATGATAACTTTCAGTTTCTTCATATTACAACTCCTGATCTTCGTCCGGCAAATTTACCATCACCGGCTGTTCTACGTTTTCTCTGTTTTTCTGATTGTGATAACTCACCGATAAGATCATTCCAAAAGATACCGCCGTAAACAACATGGATGTTCCACCCATACTAATCCACGGCAGCGGCTGACCGGTAACGGGCATCACCCCCACCGAAACCGACATGTTAATTAAGGCCTGAAATACCAGCAGCAACACCAGCCCGGCCGTTAAAAAAGCCGGGAACGTGCGGTTGCACCGCCTGACAATGGTTACCCCGCGGTATAAAAACACGAGATAGAGAAATACCACAGCCAATCCTCCCAACAGTCCGTATTCTTCAATAATAATGGCATAGATAAAATCGTTATAGGCGGCTTCCATGTAGTTACTCACTTCGCTTCCGCCGGGACCTTTGCCCAGCAAACCGCCCTCAAATACGGCCAAACGGGCATAATCGGCCTGTGTTGTTCCCTCTTCGGAGTCGGCATCGCCATAAATAAAATCATTCACCCGTTCTTTAAACGTATGCACCCGGCCAAATGACGAAGGCAGGTAATCGGCCGTAAAATAAACAACCGACAAGAGTAATAAGCCGGCCAGCCCCGTCATCAGTAAATATTTCATCGGAACGCGCGCAATCAGCATCAGCACCATGATGCTCAAAAAAATCAATACCGAAGTTGAAATGTTTCCGTAAAAAATGATTCCGCTCACCACGATTGTGGCGCCCATCACCCAGTAAAATGCCTTTTTCAGTTCCTCAGCCGTTTTTTGGCGTTTGGAAAGTATCTTCGCCACGAACATCACCAGGGAGATTTTTGCCAGCTCTGCCGGCTGAAAGCTGAAGAATCCCAAATCCAACGAACGGGGAGTCGGTTTGGCGGGACTTAGCTTAAACTGGACGATCGCAGCAAACAGGGAAAAGATGGTGATCATCAACAACAAAGGGGCTATCCAGGAATAAATTTTTACAGGAATAACATTCACCAGAAGGACCATCACCCCAAAACCCAACAAAATGAAAACCGTTTGCCTCACCAGGTAGTAGGCCGTTTGGCCACCGGCTTCGCGATAAGCCAGGCGACCGGTGGCGCTGTAAACCACCAGGATAGACGCGAGTGATAAAAACACCAAAACCACCCACAGAATCCGGTCTCCTCTAAATATTTTTCCCAATGAAAAGTCCATACTATCTTTAGTCTTCTCCGATTTCAATATTACAGTTCTCTGACCGCCATTTTAAACTGACGTCCGCGGTCCTCATAGTTTTCAAACAGGTCGAAACTGGCGCAGGCCGGCGACAACAAAACCACTTCGCCGTTTTTGGCGAGGTAATAGGCCGAACGAACAGCATCTTTAATGTCGCGGGTTTCGATAATATCCGGAACAATCCCCGAAAATGAATCGATAATCTTTTTATTATCCACCCCCAGGCAGATGATCGCTTTTACTTTTTCCTTAACCAGGCTGTGCAGGGCGCTATAGTCGTTGCCTTTGTCCACGCCTCCGGCAATCCAGACAATCGGACGGTTAATGCTCTCCAAAGCGTACCAGGTGGAATTGACGTTGGTTGCTTTCGAATCGTTGATAAACTCGATTCCATGCACTTTCAGAAAACGTTCCAGCCGGTGTTCCACTCCTTGAAAATCGGACAGGCTTTCCCTGATTTTTTCGTTCCTGATTTTTAACACCATTCCGGCAAGCCCGGCTGCCATCGAATTGTAGGTGTTATGTCTTCCCTGTAAAGCAATATCAAAAATAGACATAGTGAATGTGTTTTTTCCCCAATTAATAATGATGTTATTCTCTTTTGTACCGGCGCCGTTTTCAGGCGTTTCGTCCCAGCTAAAAGGCAGGCAGTTAGCCGGTATATTCCGTTTTTTCAGTTCTTCCCGGATCACCGGATCATCGGCGCCGTAAATAAAAAAATCGTCTTCCGTCTGATTTTGAATGATGCGGAACTTCGAGTCCACATAATTCTGCATGTTATACTCGTAGCGATCCAGGTGGTCGGGTGTGATGTTCAGCAAGACGGCTACATCGGCTTTAAAGTCAAACATGCCGTCCAACTGAAAACTGCTCAGCTCGATCACATAATAATCGAAATCTTTTTCGGCCACCTGCCAGGCAAAGCTTTCACCGACATTTCCGGCCAGGCCGACATGTAACCCGGCCGTTTTCAGCAGGTGATAAGTGAGCATGGTGGTGGTGGTTTTCCCGTTACTGCCGGTTATGCAGATGGTTTTCGCCCGGTTGTAGCGCCCGGCAAACTCAATCTCGGAGATAACCGGAACAGCTGCTTCTTTCAGTTTTTTAATGAGCGGCGCTTTGTCGGGGATACCCGGACTTTTGATTACCAGGCCGGCTTTCAGAATTTCGTCTTCCGAATGACGGCCTTCCTCGAAACGGATCCCTCGCGCCACCAAAGCGTCTTTATATTTTTCATTCATCGTTCCCGCGTCGGAAACGAATACGTCAAAACCCTGCTTTTTAGCCAGGATGGCCGCACCAACACCGCTTTCGCCTGCTCCCAATATGACCATTTTTGTTGCCACAGTTACCGCATTTTTAAAGTTGCAATTGTAAATACTGCCAAAACAATCCCCACAATCCAAAACCGGGTGACAATTTTCGGTTCCGGAATGCCCTTTTTCTGGTAATGATGATGGATCGGGCTCATCAGGAAAACCCGTTGTCCCTCGCCGTATTTTCGTTTGGTGTATTTGAAATAAGTTACCTGAATCATCACTGACAAATTCTCAATCACAAAGATGCCGCAAAGAATCGGGATCAGGATTTCTTTCCGGATGATGACGGCGAACACAGCCAGAATTCCGCCCAGCGCCAGGCTTCCCGTGTCGCCCATAAATACCTGGGCAGGAAACGAATTCCACCACAAAAAGCCAACCGTTGCCCCGATGAATGCCGCGATAAATACGGTGAGTTCGCCGATATGCGGGATATACATGATATTCAGGTAATCGGCATAAATGATATTTCCGCTCACATAGGCCAGTATCCCGAGCGTTACCCCGCTGATCGCCGATGTTCCGGTGGCCAGCCCATCAATGCCGTCGGTCAGATTGGCCGCATTGGAAACTGCCGTGATAATCAGGATAATTGCCAGGGCATAAACCAGCCAGCGCAAATAGTCAGCACTGTCGCCAATAAAACGGATTACCCAGGCGTAGTCGAACTCGTGATTTTTCAAAAAGGGAATGGTTGTCCTCGTCGACTTTACCTCCTTGGTTACAAAGCGGATTTCCTGCTGCCCGGTTTCGTTGTCGACCACAATTTCCTTCACAAAATCGCCTTTGGCGTTGCGCACTTTTTCGCGCACCACCACATCGTCGGACAAATAGAGCGTTGATGCCACAATAATTCCCAGGCTAACTTGTCCAAGTATTTTGAATTTTCCGGCCAGCCCTTGTTTATCTTTAAGGAATACCTTGATATAATCGTCGATAAAACCGATGATTCCGAGCCATATGGTGGTGATCAGCATCAGAATGATGTAGATGTTATTCAATTGTGCAAAAAGCAAGGTTGGGATAATGATGGAAGCCAGGATGATAATGCCCCCCATGGTCGGCGTACCTTTTTTCTGCATTTGTCCTTCCAGTCCCAAATCGCGGACTTCCTCGCCTATTTGTTTGGTTTGAAGCACCCGGATGAGCTTTTTACCAAACCCCATCGTAATAAACAGTGAGGTAATGATAGCCGCTGCCGACCGGAACGAAATATATTGAAGCATTCCCAGTCCGGGGATATCAAAATCTTTCAGCCATTCATACAATAAACTAACCATTGCTTTTCTTCTTATTGATTTGAATTAAATATTTCACTGACCACTTCCTTGTCGTCAAAATGATATTTCACGCCCATAATCTCCTGGTAATCTTCGTGCCCTTTCCCGGCAATCAGGATAATATCGCCCGGGTTTGCCAGCATGCAGGCTGTACGGATCGCTTCCTTCCGGTTTTCGATCGACAACACTTTTCTGCGCTGGTGGGGCTCCACTCCGGCTTCCATGTCGGCAATAATCTGCCCGGGAACTTCGGTGCGCGGATTATCCGATGTGAGAATGACCTTATCGCTTTGTTGCACCGCCTCCTTCGCCATCACGGGACGTTTGGTTTTATCGCGGTCGCCGCCGGCGCCCACCACCGTAATCACCTGCTCGGCCCCGGTCCGTATTTCGCTGATCCCGCTCAGTACATTTTTCAGGGCATCCGGGGTATGCGCGTAGTCAACAATGGCGTACTTTCCATCGGGCGAACGCAGGATTTCGAAACGGCCGGCCACCGGACGTAGTTCGCTCATCACCGGTAAAACGGATTCGGCTTTTTCGCCCAGCAACAAGGCTGTGGCATAAACAGCCATCAGGTTATAGGCATTAAAGATTCCGGAAAAGTGGGTCCACACTTCCCGTCCGTCGATATCCAGCAACATGCCGTCGAGGTGCTTCTCGAGCACTTTGCATTTAAAATCGGCCAGTGTTTTTAAGGCATATGTTTTTTGTTCGGCCTTTGTATTTTGCAGCATGACCTTGCCGTTTTTCTCATCGCCATTCGTCAGGGCAAAGGCGGAGGCCGGCAGTTGGTCAAAGAATTTTTTCTTCGCTTTCAGGTATTCCGCAAAGGTTTTATGGTAGTCGAGGTGATCGTGTGTCAGATTGGTGAAGATACCGCCGTCGAAAACAATCCCCTTGATCCGGTCCTGATCGATCGCGTGCGAGCTGACTTCCATAAAACAATATTCACAGCCGGCATCCACCATTTGAGCCATCAACGACTGGATCTGCAGCGCATCAGGCGTTGTATGCGAGGCCGGGTATTCCTCATCACCCACATAATATTTAATGGTTGAAATCAATCCGGCGTTATAGCCCAGTTTTTTAAATAAACGGTAAAGCAGCGTGGCAATCGTGGTTTTACCGTTTGTTCCGGTAACGCCAACCACGTTCAGGTTTCCAGACGGATTCCCGTAATAATTTGCTGCCAGAATGCCCATCACCGAAGCGGTATGTTCCATTTTTACCAAGGTGGCAGCACCGGCTTCCACGTCGCTTCGTTCGGCAATAATCACCGATGCCCCGTTTTCGACAGCCGCGGGGATAAAGCTATGTCCGTCGACATGCGTGCCGCCAACGGCAATAAACACATCGCCCGGTTTTACTTTGCGCGAATCAAAATGCAGCTGACCGATTTCGGTAGAAAGGCTCCCCGAAACCAGCTCGAACGTCAGGCCTGATAATATGTTCTCCAATGTTCTCATCAACTCAACTCCAAATAAATAGTTTGACCTTTCTTTAATTTATTCCCTGCCGGCAACGACTGTTTCCGTACTTTTCCCACGCCGCTCAATTTCACATTCAGCCCAGACTTTTCGAGCAGGTACAAGGCGTCGCTCCCGCCCATGCCGGTTACATCGGGCACCAGTCCGTCGCGAATGGTAATCGCGGCAATCTCCGGTTTTCCCGTGGTTGTTTTTACCCGTATTAACTCCGAATCGGCTTTCCGTGCATCAAGATCCAGGTTCAGCGCTTCTGAAGCTTCTTTAATATCGTCTTTAAAACCGGCCTTTACGACCGGCGCTTCGGCCGGCAATTCCTCTTTCGGCGAACGCGGGTCCAGAAAAGAAGCATATACTTTGGCCACAACCTCTTTAAAGACCGGACCAGCAACCGAGGCGCCGTAATACTTTCCTTTGGGCCCCACGATGACCACGATGACCGAATATTTCGGATCGTCAGCCGGGAAGTATCCGGCAAACGAAGCCTGGTAGTTTTTCCTGCCGCCCTGACTGTACCCTTCATTGTTGTAGGCCACCTGGGCAGTCCCGGTTTTGCCGGCTATCGGGAAATAGGGGTTATTCAAGGCCTTTCCGGTGCCCTCGCTGCACACGCCCTGAAGTAATGCCTGCGTTTTGGCCAGTGTAGCTCGTGAACAGATTGACGGACTGATCACATCCGGTTTAAATTCTTTCACCAACACGCCGTTTTCACGAACTTCTTTTACAAACCGGGGTTTAATCATGCGCCCGTCATTAGCGATGGCATTATAGAAAGTGAGGGTTTGCAAAGGTGTTAGTTTGATTTCGTAACCATAGGAGATCCATGCCAGGGAAGGCCCCCACCAGCTGTTATCTCCCGGATATTTGATATAGGGTACCCCTTCTCCGGCAAATCCAAGTCCAAGGGGTTTATTCAATCCAAAGTTGTAAATGCGGTCGATAAAATCTTTTTCCTTCCCTTCGTAATGTTTGGTGATAATTTTTGCCACTCCTACATTTGAAGAAAGCTCAAAAATACGCTTCATGCTGATCTTCCCGTGACCGCCGCGACCGTAATCGCTGTCGTATAT
This sequence comes from Gaoshiqia hydrogeniformans, assembly GCF_049347105.1. Classification (GTDB taxonomy): domain Bacteria; phylum Bacteroidota; class Bacteroidia; order Bacteroidales; family Prolixibacteraceae; genus Gaoshiqia; species Gaoshiqia hydrogeniformans. Next base: position 3,056,264 of record NZ_CP186334.1, on the reverse strand, counting down.
GGTTTGTCCGCGGTATTCCCAGCGGCCAATTCCGGTATCAAAAACATCGGTGGTGTCCACATAACCATCTTCCATCGCCACCATCATGGAAACCAGTTTAAAGGTTGATCCCGGCTCGCTGCAGCCCGCATGTCCCAACGCAAAATTGTAGGTTTCGGCATAGGTGCCGTCCTTTTTAAGCCCCAGGTTGGCAATGGCTTTTACCTCGCCGGTTTTAACTTCCATCACCACCGCTGTCCCCCACTCTGCCTGGGATTCGCGCATTTGCCGCATCAACGCATTTTGTGTAAAATCCTGCAGGTTTACATTGATAGTGGTAATGATGTCTTTCCCGTCTTTTGGGTCAATAATGGGCACGTCAACCCAATGACCGGACAAATTCCGTTTCAGGGCCAGTCCGTTTTCGCCGGCCAGGTAACCTTCCATAATCCCTTCGATGCCCGAATAACCAACATTCCCGTGAATACCGCCAAAAGCTCCTTTATTTAAGGTACCAATGGTGCGGCTGGCCATATCGCCATGCGGAAGAATTCGCTCGCTTTCACCAACAACAATCAGTCCCGAGCCAAAATGGCTTTTCTTCATCATACTCAACCGTTTAAATTGCTGAAGCTGATTATAGTTCACTTTCTGCGGATGGATCAGAAACCAACGGTTGCCGGCTTTGTACGCCTTCGTCAGGTTTTGTTTGAATTGCGCTTTAGACACCTTAAATAACTCGGCTACCTGTAACGAAAACTCGTCGGCATCATCATTGAAAACACGTTTGACGCGGGGAGCTGCCAGATCGAGCCGCAGTTCGTAATAAGGGACCGATGTGGCCAGGATACTTCCGTCGTCGGCACAAACATTGCCGCGTTTAGCGGATATTTGGGCGGTGTTGCTTTTCAGATCTTTGGAAATCTGTTTCCACTTCCCGGTTTCGACAGTTTGGATCATAAATGTTTTGACCACAATGATGACGCCCACCAAAACAGCCAAAAAATAAATAATTCCAAAACGAAAAGTTATGTCTTTCCTGATTTCCATTTAATCCCGATCCGATTTTTTTACTTTTATTTTACGTGCAGGCTCCTGGGGTTCAACCAGGTTCAGCCCGCTGTCTTTTACCTTGTTTGTAATTTCCGAAGGCCTGTTCATCCGCATCAGTTCAGTCTCGAAGGTGATTGATTCGGCTTTCAGCTCTTTAATCGAATCCTGGGCCACCTCAATTTGTCTCATTGTTTTTTCGGCCCAGTACCGGTTCGTGATGAGCAATATTCCCAGAAATACCACAAAAAAAACAAAAGGCATTTGCTTCATCACCTGCTCGCTGGCCAGCAAATTACCTCCCAAAAAGGATTTCAGTCCGCTTTTGCGGGCTTTGCTTTTTTCATTTTTTGGCGCTTCTTCTGTCATCGTTTTTCTGCAATTCGTAATTTGGCGCTCCGGGCCCTTGGGTTCCGCTCAATCTCTTCATCGCCGGGAATCATGACTTTGCGGTTGACAGCTTCCAGACCGGAAGTAACATTGCCGAAAAAGTCTTTTTCCTGTTTCCCCTCAAAATTTCCGGTACGGATAAAATTCTTGACCAGCCGGTCTTCCAGCGAGTGGTAGGTAATCACCACCAGGCGTCCTCCCGGCTTCAGCAGTTCTTCGCTCTGCACCAGAAAATCTTTCAGCACATCCAGTTCGCCATTGGTTTCAATGCGCAAGGCTTGAAAAACTTTGGCGAGATATTTTGTTTCATTTTTCTTCGGAACACATGAAGCAATAGCGCTTTTAAACTGATCGATGGTACGAACCGGCTGAACCTGCCGCGCTTCAATCAACTGTTTCACCAACCGGCGGGCATTTTCAACTTCGCCGTATTCCAGGAAAACCCGGATCAGCGTTTCTTCGTCGTACTCATTAATGACCGATGCCGCCGTTTTCGAAGCGTCCCGGTTCATTCGCATATCCAGGTCGCCCGGAAAACGAAAGGAGAATCCGCGTTCAGCCACATCAAAATCATGGGACGAAACCCCCAGGTCGGCCAGGATCCCGTCGACTTTTTCCACCTGATAATAGCGCAAAAAATGACGGATATACCTGAAATTATGACGAATAAAATAAAAGCGGGGATCATCGAACGCGTTTGCCGCGGCATCTTCATCCTGGTCAAAAGCAAACAGGCGGCCGTCCGAAAGCTTGTTCAATATTTCGCGTGAATGCCCGCCGCCGCCAAAAGTAACATCCACGTAGTCGCCATCCTTTTGAATGTTCAGCCCTTCGATGCTTTCATTCAATAAAACCGGTATGTGGTAAGCTTGTTCCACTACAATTCCTCCAAATTTCCAAAATGCTTGTCAAATAACTCTCCATATCCTCCCATCGATCCAAGATAAGCCTCGTATTCCCCGGCATCCCACAGCCTGATCCGGTCGCCCTGGCCTACAAAGACTACCTCTTTGGCGATACCCACTTTTTCAAGAAAGTTGTTCGGAAGATTCATCCGGCAACTTTCGGGGACCTGAATAATTTTGAAACTCCGGTAAATTAAATCGAGCAAACGGCTTTGCTCACGATTGTTCCGATTCAATTTTCCCTTCAGAAATGCCAGGCGTTTTTCCCAGATCTCCGTCGGGTAAATGTTCAGGCATTTCTCATACGGATCCAGCTCGATGGTCAACTGACCACCGGGAATCCCGCCTCCCATCTCGTTTTTGTAATCGGCAGGCAATACGACACGACCTTTTTCGTCAACGGTTGCGCTTTTTTCTGCTGAAAAATCCATGAGTTAATTGCCTATTTTTCAATTGTAAAATTAGCAAATTCTTTCCCAAAAATCCACTTTCAGTCACTTTCAGTCACTTTTTTCCACCTTTTCAAATAAAAAAAATGTTTATTTCCTGTTCACAACTCCACTCAAAACGTTAATATCTATCCAGACATTGCTTATTAACAAGAAGTTCGATAGCTCAAATAAATATCAACAACCGTTAATAAATCAACTCCGACGGGCAAAGTTATAAACAATCGCCATCGAGGTTCAGCGTAGCGATAATTTTTCTATTTTGCGGATAAAAAACACGCCCATGACAGAACATATACGCAGCGAAATAAAGCCGATCGACATTGAAGCGCTGTTCCGGGAAAAGAACCCAAAACTGGCCAGGCTACTGCCTGGTTTCATTTACCGGTACATCAACCGGATTATGCACATCAGCGAAATCAACGAAATTATACTAACGTACGGGCACCAGGAGGGAATTGATTTTGCCAACAGCACCGTTCAATATTTCAACGTCAGCCAAAAAGTTTACGGGCTGGAGAATGTCCCCCGTGAAGGTCGGTTTATTTTTGCAGCCAACCACCCCCTGGGCGGTTTCGACTCGCTGTTACTCATGCATAATGTATACAATCAAATCGGGGAACTTCGCTTTTTGGTGAATGATGTGCTGATGAAGATTTACCCGCTGAAGAGTATTTTTGTGCCAATCAACAAGCATGGCGGACACAACCGTGAAATTGCAGAGATCATCCACCGCGAGTACAGTTCCGATGTTCAAATCCTGATTTTCCCCTCCGGTTTCGCATCCAGAAAAGTAAAAGGAAAAGTAACCGATTTGGACTGGAAAAAGCATTTTATCCAAAAAGCCATCGAATACCAGCGCGATGTGATCCCGGTACATATCAGCGGCCGAAACTCAAACTTTTTCTACAACCTGGCGAACCTGCGGAGTTTTCTTCGGATAAAATGGAACCTGGAAATGTTCTTCCTGTCGGATGAAACATTCAGGCATAAAAATCAGGAATTTACCCTCACATTTGGCAAACCGATATCGTATAAAAGGTTTGACAAAACAAAAACGCAAAAACAATGGGCCGACGAAGTCAAAAGAATTCTTTACAGTTTACCCGGCCAAAGAAACAAATGAAACCCGGGTAAAAGAACATTCTTTTGATATTTTTTTTAGCTTTGTAGCTCATTTTTATTAAGCATACCAAGTATGAAGGAAATTGCTGCACCTGTAGCGAAAGATGCTATTCTGGCGGAGCTTACCCCGGAAAAGTTGTTGAGAAAAACCAATAAAGGTGCCAATGAGATCTATGTGATCACTCATCATGACTCTCCCAACATCATGCATGAAATTGGCCGACTTCGGGAAATCAGTTTTCGCGATGCCGGCGGTGGAACGGGAAAGGATTTGGATATTGATCAATACGACACCTGTGAGAATCCGTATAAGCAATTAATTGTATGGGATCCGGATGCCCGGGAAATACTCGGAGGCTACCGCTACATCACCTGCAAAAATTTGCCTTTGGATGAAAACGGAGAAGTAAAACTGGCGACTTCACGCCTGTTTCATTTTTCCAAAGAATTTATCGAGAACTACCTCCCCCACACCCTCGAACTGGGGCGTTCATTTGTTCAGCCCGACTACCAGTCGAGTAAAGCAGGGGCCAAAGCGCTGTTTGCCCTCGACAACCTGTGGGATGGCTTAGGAGCGCTAACGGTCGATCATCCGGAGATTAAATACTTTTTTGGCAAGGTGACTATGTACACGCATTTTAATATCGATGCACGGAATTTAATTTTGTGTTTCTTCTCCAAATACTTTCGCGACCGCGACAACCTGGTTACCCCCAAAAGACCAATTGATTTACGTTTGGACATGGAAACTATGGAGCAAATTTTCTCCGGCGGATCGTACAACGAAGATTATCGCATCCTGACACATAAAGTCAGGGAGTATGGCGAAAATATTCCGCCGCTGATTAATGCTTACATGAACCTCAGTCCTTCGATGAAAACCTTCGGAACTGTACTGAACGACCGCTTTGGCGACGTGGAAGAAACGGGAATCATTGTGACGATTAAAGATATTTACGAAGTAAAAAAAGACCGTCATATCGAAACTTACATCCGGGAGAAGGACGACAACAACGTGTTCCCCGAAGTGAAGTAAGCTTCATCCTAACACAACGGCATCACAGTAAGCGACCGTCTCAAAACGAAATTTGGGACGGTCGCTTACTAAAGTGCAATACTTAAGAATCCAACCTGATTTTTTTGCTAAAGCTGGGGCGCCGAAGACCTGCAATCTTCCATTGCTATATTGGTATCTGGAATTAAAATCTGTCTTTGTACAGATCATATCCTAAGCCTTTCCCTGCAGGATATAACGCATCTGACAGTATTCCCAAGTCGCATTTTTAGATGCTGCAGCATCAGAGTAGTTTTTCCGGCGCCACGGGGCATTTGACTCCAATCATCCGCTGTTTCTAATTGATCCGGTTATGCAAATGCCTTCTGAAATCATTTCTCCCCGGTCGTACACGATTTTCCTGAAATTCAAATAGGATATCCGTATTTCTGTCGTTTCAATACGACAAATAAGGTGCTAAAATGTTGATTAAAATTGACATTTTAATCGTCTCAAATAAACGAATCAGCCGGATCTTTATAATATTCAAGTTCACAGATTGATGGTTAAATTTAAGTAAAAGTGCCGCCTCGGTTCTGAAACAACCTCTCAGATTAAATTTTGAATTCAAATGTTATCTCCATTCATTTTATAATATTTATACAAAATGTGTGAATGATGTAACTCTTATTCCGAATTGTGTAATACTTCCCGGCACGAATGGACAGACCTTTGAATCTGTAGAAATTTGTTCACAAAATAAACAGTTAAAAATGAAAAAGACTTTGGGAATTATGCTCGTCGTACTTGGAATACTTATGGTTGCATACACTGGTTTTAATTATGTAACTAAGGAAAAGGTGGTTGATTTGGGTCCGATTGAAATAAACAAGGAAAAAAATAATACAGTAAAATGGCCGCCTGTTGTCGGAATTATCCTGATAGTTGGCGGAATAACTGTAATTGTTCTTGACAAAAAAAAGGTCCATTTCTGAGAAATGTCGTAAGGCAAATCAAATTGCCAAATGTGTGAATGATGTAATTTATACCAAAGATTGTGTAACAAGCTTCAGGTGCTCGATAATTACCTTTATTCTAATTTATAAATCTTAAAAAATATCAAAATGAAAAAAACTATTTTTTTAGTACTCGCAATGGTGTTTGTTTTGAGTTCATCAATTGCATTTGCCAGCAAAAAGGACAGAACCGCTGATTCAGAAAAATTGGCAGTCCCGGTAAAAACGGAGAACAAACTATCTGAAGAAGAAATTACCCGTTTAACAAATCGCATCGAAGAAATCCGGAAAATGGATAAAAGCGACTTGACAGCTGAAGAAAAAAGTGAACTGAAGAGTGAGCTGAAAGAAATGAAAAAAGATGTAAAGAGATCGGGAGGAACCATTTATATTGGTGGAGCCAGCCTTATTTTAATTATCATCTTAATTATCCTTTTGGTTTGATTCTTAAATTTCCTTGATACAAAGACAGACAGATACATACACTAAAAAATATTTTTGAAATGGGAAATTAATAATGAATTTCTTCTTTCTGTTTTCAATCAAAAAAATGAAGGAAATTAATTCGTGTACTAATAAATTGAAAGTATTTCTACTCAACGTAACTATCAGGCAGATGATGTTCATTTGCCTGTTTTACTTTGGATCGTTTTCAAGGGTTTTATCTCAGGAGTATTTTCAGCAGGAGGTCAATTATAACATTCAGGTATCTCTTAATGATAAGCGACACGAACTAAATGCATCCGAAACCATCGAATACATCAACAATTCGCCCGACACCCTCTATTTTTTATATTTCCATTTGTGGCCAAACGCTTATTCCGGCAACAACACCCCATTGGCCAAACAACTGTTCCGGTTAAACGGGAAGGCAAGGCTGTTCGATATCCCTGAATTGAAAGGTTATATCGATTCACTCGACTTTAACGTAAACGGCAAACCGGTGCACTGGAATTTATTGCCCGACCTGCCCGATATCTGCAGGATACTTCTGAATGAGCCCTTATTTGCTGGTGACACAATATTAATTTCAACCCCATTCCGGGTAAAAATTCCCAAAGGAGTTACGTCAAGGTTGGGGTACATTGAGCAATCCTATCAAATATCGCAGTGGTACCCAAAACCGGCAGTTTATGATCAGGATGGCTGGCACGAGATGTCTTATTTGGATCAGGGAGAATTTTATTCGGAATTTGGAAATTTCAATGTAAGCATCACATTGCCTGACAATTACATTGTAAGTGCAACAGGAAACCTGCAAAACCGATCAGAAATTGAAATGTTAACTGCATTAGCAGCCGACACTTCATGGATAAAAACTATCAACATTCACCGAGATGATTTTCCGGTTTCATCAGAACAGGTGAAAACGCTGCATTACATCGCAGAACAGGTACACGACTTCGCATGGTTTGCCGATAAACGGTTTCATGTTTTAAAAGGAAATGTTACGTTACCGGAATCCGGCAGGGAAATTACTACGTGGGCAATGTTTACGAACAAACAGGCCCACCTTTGGAAAGAGTCTCTGAATTATGCGAATGATGCCATTTCGTATTATTCAACTAAAGTGGGCGATTATCCGTATCAGAATTTCACTGTGGTCCAAAGTGCGCTGAGTGCCGGATTGGGTATGGAATACCCCGGAATTACCGTGATTGGTCTTGTTGAAAATGCCTACTCGCTTGATGAGGTAATTGCCCACGAAATTTGCCATAACTGGTTTTACAGTTCGCTGGGATTTAATGAGCGGCTTTATCCGTTTATGGATGAAGGAATAACCAGCGCTTACACCGCACGTTACATGAATGAAAAATATTCCCAAAAGAAGTTTTGGGAGGTCTGGTTTAAAAACCGTAAACCGGCTGTATTTTTACATATTGACCAATTGCCTGTAAAACGGTTGCAGGAACTGGAATGGCTGGTACAGGCCCGCAGTAACCTCGAACAGCCCATGAACCTGCCGGCAACCGAATTCAGCGATTTAAATTACAGCATTATCCTTTACAATAAAACCGCCATCGCCTTTAATTATCTGCGGGCTTACCTCGGAGATTCACTTTTTGATGCGGCCATGTATGAGCATTACCACAACTGGATTTTCAGGCATCCCCGGCCAGATGATTTACGCACCGAATTTGAAAACCTTACAGACAAAGATTTAACCTGGTTTTTTGATGATTTAATTGGTACGACCAAACGCCTGGACTATAAAATGGTTCGCGTGGAGAACAAACAACTGCTTGTCAAAAATAAGGGGAAACTGGTTTCGCCGCTGGTCATCGCCGGCATGACCGGAGATTCAATCTTTTTTGAAAAATGGGTGGATGGGTTTGCGGGACAAAAATGGATTGAACTGCCCGAGGGTGATTATACAGAAATAAAAATCGACCCCAGACATGAAATGCCCGAAATTTTCAGGATGAATAACAATATCCGGAAAACCGGTGCTTTTCCTAAGGCAGATCCCATACAAACCCAACTCCTCTTTACCGTTGATGATTCCGAAAAACACACACTGATGTATTTTCCGGCAATAAACTGGACCCGGGAAAACGGGTTTATGGCAGGGTTGGCGCTCCATAACGGCTTCATCATTCCAAAACCGGTGGAATATTTTGTGATGCCCTTTTATGCATTCGGCAATAATGATCTGGCAGGGTTTGGCAAGGTGACATATAACATTACGCCGTACGCTAAATTCGTCAGACTGGCCGCAATTTCGTTCGAAGGAACCCAATTCGGCGCACCGGCTAACCAAAACTACAAAAAGTTAAAAACCGGCGTTGATTTGTATTTCAGAAGCCGAAACATGAGTCACTCGTTTAGCCAAAAAGTATTTGGAAATTATATTGCTGCTTCCTCCCTCTATCAGATTGAACTTGGGCAAAAAGCAAAAATGAGTTCTTATTTGCAATTTGGTTATCGGGTGGAGCAGCAGCGGTCAATCAACCCCTTCAGCCTGCAGGCGACATTGGAAACTGGGAAATCTTACCAAAAAACTTCGCTGGAATTTAATTACAAAATCAGCTATTACGGGCTATCCCAGGGATTGGATATCCGGTTCTTTGCCGGGACAATGCTGAAAAACGAATCGGATATTTCGTTTTACGCGTTTTCAGCAGGTGGACGAACTGGCCGTGAGCAATATCTTTACCAGGGATCGTACCCCGACCGTTTTGCCGTTTTCCCAACCAATTTCTGGTCGCGGCAAATGAGCCTTTCTGAAGGCGGACTGGTTTCACCGGTTAACGATAGCCTGGGTTTTAGCCAGTGGATTATTGCCTTATCGTTCACCAGTAATTTGCCGGAAAAGATAAACCGGTTACCAGTTAAACCTTTTGTTAACCTTCTCCTGAATGACCATACTTTTGGAAAAAGTAATGATTCCCCCATCTTTTTTGAAACGGGCTTAAAAGCCGGAATATGGGACCTTTTCGAAATTCATTTCCCTTTGGTGGTTTCCAAAAATATTGATTTAATAAGCGGGCCATTCAAAAACCGAATCCGGTTTGTTTTTTCACTCGATTCAATTAAAAAACTAAAAATGACTCCAAGAAAATAATTCTGATTTCCCAAATGTGTGAATCATGTAACGATTAACCGGAATAATATAATTACCCCCAAATTTAGGACAACAGAATTAATTTGAAATTATTAAAATTGTTGTCTATGAAAAGCAGAAGGAAATTTACAGCAGAATTTAAAGCCAAGGTGGCCGTCGAAGCCGTGAAAGAAAGGGAAAGCATCGCGGAACTGGCCAAGCGTTATGATCTTCATCCCAACCAGATCACCAACTGGAAGCGGGAGTTTTTAAATAAATCCTCAGTTGTTTTTTCGGAAGGATCAACCAAGGGTGACAAATCGGAAGACAAGGAAAAGCAGAAGCTGTACGAGGTGATTGGCCAGCAAAAGGTAGAGATTGATTTTTTAAAGAAAGCCTTGTCATGAAAGCCAGTCCCGCAGAGCGGCGCAAGATTGTTGACAAGGCCCGCCACAAGCTCAGTATCAAGCGGCAGTGTGAACTGCTGGGCATTCATCGTTCCGGGTACTATTATAATTTACAGGAAAAGCAAGAAGATGCCTTCAACCTTGAATTGATGAAACTGATCGATCAGCATTACCTGAAACATCCCTATATGGGAGTTCCGTCGATGACCCAATGGTTGGTCCGGGATATGGGGTTTCAGGTCAATCATAAGCGGATAGCCAGGTTATACCGGTTGATGGATTTGTCGGCAATCGTTCCGGGCCCGCATACCTCAAAAGGATGTAAAGAGCATAAGAAGTATCCCTATTTGCTGCGCAGCCTTGTCATTGAGCGGCCCAACCAGGTTTGGGGGATCGATATCACGTATGTTCCGGTCAGGCATGGCTATTTGTACCTGGTGGCCATTATTGACCTTTTTAGCCGTTTTGTGGTTGGATGGTCCCTGTCCAACACGATGGAATCCGAATGGGTACTGGAGACGGTCAAAGAGGCTATCAGCCAACATGGCAAGCCCGAAATAATCAACTCAGACCAGGGCAGCCAGTTTACCAGCGAGTTGTACACCGGTTTTCTGACAGGTGAAAATATCACCATCAGCATGGATGGACGGGGCCGTGCCACGGACAATATCTTTATTGAAAGACTGTGGCGCAGCCTGAAATACGAAGATATTTATCTGAATGCCTATGAAACGGGGCCCGAACTCTATATGGGGCTGAAACGATACTTTCATTATTACAATCAACAAAGACGGCATAGTTCGTTGGCTTACCAGGTTCCAGCAGAGATTTTCCAGGCAGCCTGATGAGTTATAAACAAAAACCAGAGATGTTGACAAAAGAAAAAAGTAGCCAAAAAAGAAAAGGTGTTAATAACCAGAATAACTCTCCGCTTCTCTGCGAGTTATTTCCGGTTGTTAACACCATTGCATCATCATTATCATCAAACTTAGTTTTATATTTATCCTGTCCTAAGGATGGGGGGAAGCATATAATGTAATACTTTTTAGTTTAAAAAAGTTAAACTTTACATAGTACGATTTAGTACAAATAAAAATTTATCGTCATGCCAATATTAACTATTCTTGTCGTTATTATCGTTGTCGGGGTCATTCTCTGGTTGGTAAACAGCTATATTCCCATGCAGCGCACCATTAAAAATATTTTGAATGCTGTTGTTGTCATTATCCTGGTGGTGTGGTTGCTCAACGTATTTGGAGTATTGGACAGTTTGAAGAACGTGACCATTTAGTTTGCAGACATTAAAATTTATTTTTTGATGCTGCCTGATAAAATCAGGGGACAATGCTCCCCCACCCTTTCCTTCTTTCAACTTCATCGGCAACTTAAAATGAATGACTTTTACGCGTTCTGATTTTCAGGATGTGTGTATTATGTAATTTATTCATAAAATAATGTAATGAATTCCAGCATTTAAAACCGGAGATTTGTTGTTTGGCCACACGTTGGACGTAAACTATACAAATATGCATAAATCATCATTAAATCAAAATTCCGGAAATACTTTAGGGAAAAAAATACCAAAATCTGCATTGCAAGAGGCTTTAATTGACTCCGAAATTCGTTACCGCAGATTGTTTGAATCGGCAAAAGACGGGATCCTTATTCTTGATGCAAAAACAGGTAGGATCGTTGATGTAAATCCTTTTTTAATTGATTTGCTGGGCTACTCCAAAAAAGATTTTATTAAAAAATCAATTTGGGAAATCGGCTCTTTTCATGATATTTATCAGAACCATGAAAAGTTTCTGGAATTACAGCAGAATGAATATGTACGGTATGATGATTTGCCGCTTGAAACTTCAAAGGGTCGTAAAATCTATGTTGAGTTCGTCAGCAATGTTTATTTGGCAAATAGTGTTAAGGTAATCCAATGCAATATACGGGATATCACAGAACGCAAGAACGTTCAAAATAAAATCAAGTTTCAGGCTGATTTAATAAACAATGTAGGGCAGTCGGTTATTGCAACAGACTTGCAAGGTAAAGTAACCTACTGGAACAATGCCGCGGAAAAAATGTACGGATGGTCTTCTTCTGAAGCAATCGGACAAAATATTATCCATTTAACACCTGCCCGGCAAACAAATGAACAGGCCATTGACATCATGAAAAAATTAAGCATGGGAAAGACATGGACTGGAGAATTTCCTGTAAAAAGAAAAGACGGAAGTAGTTTTCCTGCATTTGTTACCGATACGCCATTACTCGACTCAAATGGGAAATTAACAGGTATCATAGGAATTTCAAACGATATTACCGAACGCAATCGTGCCGAAATGGAATTGATAGAAGCCAAAGAAAAAGCGGAAGAAAGCGACAGGCTTAAATCAGCTTTTCTGGCCAACGTGAGCCATGAAATCAGGACACCGATAAACGGAATTCTCGGTTTTGCCGAGTTGCTTCGCACTGCAGATTTAACAGCTGAGGAACAACAAGAATTTATTGGTATCATCGAGAAAAGCGGTATCCGGTTACTCAATCTTATAAACGACATTATTACCTTCTCAAAAATAGAGTCAAATCAAACTGAAATAACTTTTTCGGATGTAAACGTAAATTTTCAGGTTGAGGACATTTTTAATTTCTTCAGGTTAGAAGCTGAGAATAAGAAATTAAAAATCTCATTCAAAAATGATTTACCTGTAAATGAAGCGATCATAAAAACAGATAGTAATAAAGTTTATGCAGCGCTCACCAACCTGGTGAAAAATGCAATTAAATTTACTCAATCCGGCTCTATTGAATTGGGGTACTTAAAAAAAGACGGATTTTTCGAATTCTACGTAAAAGACAGTGGAACAGGTGTTTCCAAAAAACACAAAAAATCAATTTTCGAACGATTCAGGCAAGGCAGTGAAGCATTGACCCGTAACTATGAGGGGGCAGGCCTGGGGCTGTCTATTTCAAAAGCGTATGTTGAAATGCTGGGTGGACGTATTTGGGTTGAGAATAATGCCGAAAAAAATATAAATACTTCGGGATCCACGTTCTTTTTTACCATACCTGTTTGCCCGCCTGTGGAATTGAACTCTTTTATGCCCGGAACAAAGAAAGATAATCGACCAGTAGATTTCTATAAGTTGAAGAAAAACGATAATATATTTCAGCATGAATAAACAAAAAAAAACAACAACCAAACCAGATAAACTTCGCCAGGCCGCAGAACTGTTGCTAAACCGAAAAGAGAAAAGTTTGGAGAAATTTTTTCACGAATCCGATAATCTTAAACTCATCCACGAGCTTGAAGTACATCAGATAGAACTGGAAATGCAAAATGAAGAGCTGAAACAGGCAAAGGAGAAAGCAGAACTTGCAGAAAAAAAATATGCCGAATTATATGATTTTGCCCCTTCAGGATACCTGACACTGACAAAGGAAGGTGAAATTATCGATTTGAATATTCGTGCAGAACATTTGTTGGGAAAGGAACGTTCGCATCTGATTAAAAGCAGTTTTGGTTTCTTTGTTTCTTCTGATACCAGAGCCCTCTATAATCGTTTTCTGAAAAAAATATTCAAAAACAAATTAAAAGAAACCTGCGAACTGAAATTGGCAACCTCCGACGATTCAATAAAGTACATACTCGTCAACGGCATAATCAGCCATATTGACGAAAAATGTCTGGTGACACTGGTTGACATTACAACGCGTAAACACGCCGAGAACGAATTGATAAGAGCCAAAGAAAAAGCGGAAGAAGGCGACAGGTTGAAATCAGCTTTTCTGGCCAACATGAGCCATGAAATCAGAACACCGATGAATGGGATCCTGGGTTTTACCGAACTGCTTAAAACGTTAAAGTTAAACGGCGAAGAGCAGCAAACCTACATTGGCATTATTGAGAAAAGCGGTACCCGCATGCTCAATATCATAAACGATATTATCAACATTTCCAAAATAGAATCACGCCAAATTGAAGTTTCAGTTTCAGAAACAAATATAAACGAACAGGTGGAATACATTTATCACTTTTTCAGGCTGGAGGCAAAACAGAAAAAATTGCATATTTCATATAAAAATGCGTTGCAACGAAATGAGGCTTTTATAAAGACAGACCGCGAAAAGGTGTATGCAGTACTCACCAACCTGGTAAAAAATGCGATTAAGTTTACCCAAACCGGCTCCATTGAATTGGGTTATTTAAAAAAAGACAGATTTCTCGAATTTTATGTAAAAGACAGCGGTCCCGGAATTCCAGATGAACAGAAAGAAATTATTTTTGAACGCTTCAGACGGGGCAATGAAACATTGACCCGGAACCATGAAGGAGCCGGCCTGGGATTGTCAATTTCAAAAGCGTATGTTGAAATGCTGGGTGGACGTATTTGGGTTGAGAATAATGCCGAAAAGAATACAAATACTTCGGGATCCACGTTCTTTTTTACCATACCAGCCCATCCGGTAAATAAAACCAATCAAATTACCCCGGTTGCTCCACCGGATCAATCGGCCAAAAATGGAACCGGAAAACTTACTATTTTGATTATTGAAGATGATGAAACCTCGGAAATGCTTATTAATAAGATGATTGAAGGATTTGCCTGGAAAATTCTAAAAGCAACAACCGGAGTTGAAGCGGTTGAAATTTGCCGGAAAAATCCTGACATCGATTTGGTGCTGATGGATATAAATGTGCCGGAGATGGATGGCTATGTAGCCACCCGTAACATCCGGAAGTTCAATAAGGAGGTGATAATAATCGCACAAACCGGGTATGCATTGGCTGGCGACCGAGAGAAATCAATAGCTGCAGGATGTAATAACTATATTTCCAAACCAATAGACAGAGTCGATTTAAGGAAGATGATAACCAGTTATTTTTCAGAATTGACGAAATCATAAAATGTGTGAATGATGTAATTTATTTGAGAAATTTTGTAACAGTTTAGGGGATAAAGAGAAATACCTTTGGTAATAAACGATAAGAATGATATTCAAAAATGTTTTACCTCGAAAAGTAACCAGATTCCGTAAGATAAAAGTATCTGTCAGGATTTGGAAGGTTCGCATAAATGTACCCTGTAAATTGAATGTGCAGAAAAAAGATGAAGATATAAAAACGATTGAATGGACCATTCATCAGGTGCTTAATTAATAAATAACTCTCTGACACCAAAAAATGAACAGTTTAAAAAATTGTACATATTAACTATTAATACAAATAATAATTTAAAAAAAGTATCATGGGAAATTTGCTATACATCATCGCTGTACTCCTGATTATCGGATGGGCAATCGGATTTATCGGGTACAATGCCGGAGGCATAATACATATTCTGCTTGTCATTGCAATTATTGCAATAATCGTCAGGGTTATTCAGGGAAGACGGATATTATAGAAAGAACTTTTTCTTTAAATGTTGGGGAAATTTGAATACTTTGTTTTCTGTACATCAATAATTGTCTAATATTATTGATGGGTTTGGTTTAATATGGATTTGTAATGAGAATGTGGGCAGTGTACCCACATTTTTCCTGAAAATCTGAGGGCATTATTGATTAACAAATTCAAAATGGAAAATATTGTTATTTCATTATCTACCGCATCTTTTCTGACCGGGTGCATGTTAAACCCGGCAACAGGCCGTAAGCAACTGAGATTAGTCGTGGAATCGGAACTGCAGTTAATGGGCACCTGCGTGTATAAACCATTTTTATCAGAACTCAAGGTTTTAAACCCGGCCGGGAACAGAGTTGCCGCGATGGCTGACCGTTGTAAGTGTAAATTATTTAATCAATATAAACAATTAATAGTATGAGTTCAGGAAAAGTTTTGTTGGGCGTATTGGCCGGGGCCGCCGTCGGCGCATTGGCAGGGATTTTATTTGCCCCTGCAAAAGGATCGAAAACCCGTAAAAGAATTTTGAAAAAGGGTGAAGACTATTCAGAAACATTGAAGGAAAAGTTCAACGATTTCGTTGAGGTAATCACCGAAAAATTTGAAAAAATGAAAGAAGATGTTTCCGACTATGCCGAAAAGAAAATGGGAAAACCCGAAGAAGCAGAAGAGAAAACAAAAACTGTTGAGGGTTAGAAAAGTCTAAAAAATGGGAATATGTTTAAAGAATCATTGAAAACAAAATCAACCGGAGGAATTAACCGGTCATTTATGGCTTCATTTCGCACGTTCAATTTGCTGCCCCTGATTGAAAAGATGAAACATAAACCGACTTTGTTCAAAAGAGATTTGCATTCAATGATTCTTTTAAACGATCCCGACAAGCAGATTGTGCTTACGACCTTTGATAGGGGAACAGAAATCAATTCATTCCAATCAGATGAGCAAATGATCCTTCAGGTTATTTGGGGAAAATTAAGGTTTCATGCGCATGAAGAATCGCTGGATTTAAGCCAGGGTGAATTTCTTATAATCCAGGTAAACAAACCTTACATTTTAACAACCGGGGAAAAAACCATGTTTCTTTTAACACTTATTCCCGGCAACCCGAGGCGCACAACTTCAAAATTCACAAAATGAAGTACGATAATGCAAAAATACTATGGATGACAACGTGAAGTTAATAGAATCGCTACTGGAAAGTACCTTCAAGTACGGAGCAGCGGAAATAGAGTTGATCAAGCTTAAAACTTTAAACAAAACATCAGATGTGGTTTCCAGTCTTATTCCACATACCGTTGTTTTTTTTATTCTTGTTTTGTTTCTGCTTTTTCTCAATTTAGGACTGGCCTTCTGGCTTGGTGACATCATCGGAAATAATTTCTGCGGATTTTTTGTGATTGCTGCATTTTATGCAATTGTGGGGCTTGTTATGCATTTTTTTATGCATAAGTGGATTAAACGGAAGATTTGCAATTATCTGGTTAAACAGATGTTTAAATAAACTGACATGGAAAATATATCGACCCCTGCTGAGCTGAAAGAAGCGATTGCATTGCTGGAAGCGAAAAAGTCTGTTCATTTTCAGGAGATGAGGGCAAACTTTTTCCTTGCCTACGAGTACCTTAAACCCGCTAATCTCATTAAAAGTACAATAAAAGAAATTAGTTCCTCGCCCGATCTTTTCAACAATATTTTTAACGTTGCTATTGGTCTGGTTGCAGGTTATCTTTCAAAAAGAGCAATATTTATCGGCAGCTCAAACAGTAAATCCAGAAAGCTTTTGGGTCTAATTTTACAGCTAGGTGTTACAAACCTGATTGTTAATGCCCCAAATGCATTAAAGTCATTCGTTCAGGATATTTTCAGTAAAAGCAAAAAGGAAATCAAATCCGACTAACCGTGACAGTTAAAGAATTTATGATACCTCTTTACGTAAAAACGGTACTGGTTTTTATCGGCTTACTCGCCTTTGTTATCACATTGTATATTGCTCAAGGCGTTATAATTCCAATTGTTTTCGCAACTATTTTTGCCATCGTGCTCCACCCGGCCGTGAACCTGATAATCAGGTTGAAGATTCACCGGATCGTAGCCATCATTATCGTGATGTTTTTTACTTTTTTGATTATTGCCTCATTTGGCGCACTTTTGTTCTCCCAGGCAAGCCGGTTCACTGAATCATTACCCGTGCTGATTGACAAGTTTACCGAAATACTCAACCAAATCATCTTCTGGGCTACTGGTTATTTTGACATTAGCGCCAATGAAATTACCGCATGGATTACAAAAACAAAAAATGAACTCATTGGAGGTGCTGAGATCGGACGAACAATCATTAATGTTGGCGGCATCCTGGCGTTTTTATTTCTGATTCCTGTTTATGTTTTTATGATTTTATTTTACCAATCTCTCCTGATTGAATTTTTTCACCGTTTGTTTGGGAAAAACAACAGAGACAAGGTAAGCGAAATAATAAACCAGATAAAAACTCTTATTCAGCGCTACCTCATCGGACTGCTTATTGAGGTGATCATTATTTCTTTTTTATATACCATTGGCCTTTTAATATTAGGAATCGAATATGCTTTAATTCTTGGTATTTTGGGTGCCCTTCTTAATCTGATTCCTTATCTCGGTTCAATCATTGCTGCATCCATGCCAATGATAATAGCTATTGTAACCAAACCATCTCCCTGGTTTGCCTTGCTGGTTCTGGCGCTTTATATCATCATTCAATTTATCGACAACAACTTTATCGTACCCAAAATAGTTGCTTCAAAAGTAAAAATCAACGCACTGGCTTCCATCATTGCTGTGATTACATTTGGCACACTGTGGGGTATTTCGGGTATGTTGATCGCCATTCCGCTAACTGCGGTTGCGAAGCTTATTTTTGATCATATCGAACCGTTAAAACCCTGGGGATTTTTATTGGGCGATACCATGCCGTCGCCACTAAGCAGTGAATCAATTCTCAAGAAATTGAAACTGAAGTGAAATACGATTGGATCACCAGCGTGGAATGAATCGCCGGAATATGTGTGAATGATATAACTCTTATCTCAAATTGTGTAACATTCTATATTCCAAATGTTCTCACCTTGCTCTCATTACTTTTCACTTAAAATAATCAAAATGAAAAAAACAATTTATCACCTTACATTCTTTGTACTGATTGTTGAACTAAATCCGCCTGCGCGGATAGCTGTTTTAAAAGTACCCGATTCTTCCTATACTCCGGAATTTTTCACCAATAAAATTTCTGAATATGAGAAAGAAATCGGGTTTAACTATTATTGAGCAGGCTGTTGTGCTTGTTCCTGAGTTTGAAAAAGTTGCCGGGAAGCTGGAGCAACAGGTTACCTTGCGCGGACAAAGCAAAAGTACGTTAAATAATTACATCCGCCGCATCGCCCTGTTTGTGGTCCGTTTCGGGAAGCTTCCCGAGCAGATCGATCCCGAAGAGATCAACGAGTACCTGGCAGCTTTGGCCCGCGATCCCCGCTCGCCTTCGCGCAGCAGTTTTAAACACATGGTGTACGGGCTGCGCTACTATTACCGTCTGCTGGGGATGAACAAAAATGCCATCGCCCTGCCTTCGCTGAAAGGAAATACCAAACTGCCGGTCATCCTGAACCAACAGGAGCTTAAAGAGCTTTTTACCGCGCCAACGCTTTTGAAACAACGGGTGGTACTCACGCTGATCTATTCGGCCGGACTGCGCGGTCAGGAAGTAATCAACCTGAAGATATCGGATATCGACTTTGAGCGCCGTACCATCCACATCCGCCAGAGTAAGTATAAAAAAGACCGCATCGTGCCATTGGCCGACAGCATGGCCGTTGGCCTGAAAAAGTACCTGAAAGCCGAAAACCCGCACATCTGGCTGTTTAACGGCAAAGAACCTGATGGCCGTTACAGTGTCCGGGGTTTATCCTGGGTGATGCGCGAAAACCTGAAAAAGACGTCTATTACAAAGGATGTAAATCTGCATTCGCTGCGCCACTCGTATGCGACCCATCTGCTGGAACAGGGACTGAACATTGTCACCCTGAAAGAACTGCTGGGCCATGCCGACATTACCACCACCATGATTTACCTGCACGTGGCCCAATGCACGCTGATCAAACCTCACAGCCCGCTCGATACGCTTTATGACTTTTCCAGGAAAAAGAAGAAGAAAAACACCGGTTCACCGAAAAATGAGGGCTAAGTTTGAACTGGCCGATGTGGTCCGTTTGTTCGCCCCTGAACTGGCTGCCAAAACAAAGCTTACTCCACTGCAACTGAAAGTGCTGGATAAGATAGCTGTTTGCCGTACTGCTGCCCTGGGCGGCCATGAAGAAGCCTGTGAAAACTGCGGAACCGTTCGCTACAGTTACAACAGTTGCGGTAACCGTCATTGTCCCAAATGCCAGGCTGCCAAACAGGCCTTCTGGATTGATGATCTGGTGCAAAATACCTTGCCGGTAAAACATTACCACCTGGTATTTACCGTGCCGCACCACCTGAATGCTGTTTGCCTGCATAACCAAAGGATGTATTACGACCTGCTTTTTTCGGCCGTTTGGCAAACCCTCCGCTCGTTTGGCTACTCGCATTTTGGTACTGAAACCGGGGCTGTGGCCGTGCTGCACAGCTGGGGACAAAACCTTTCGCTGCATCCGCATATCCATTGCCTGGTTCCCGCTGCCGGGTATACCCTGGATGGCCGGTGGAAGAACATCGGGCATTCGGGAACTTACCTTTACCCGGTACATCAACTAAGCAGTGCCTTTAAAGGCAGGTTCCTCGACAGCCTTAAACGGGCTTTACAAAAACAAGACGAGCTTTCCCTCTTTAGCAGCCAGATAAAGCAGGCTTATCAAACAAAATGGGTGGTTCACTGCGAACCTTCGCTGGCAAGCGCTGAGCACGTGGTCAGGTACCTGGGCCAATACACGCACCGGGTAGCCATCACCAACCAGCGCATTGTGAACATTGCCGGTGGCAAAGTGACCTTCCTGGCAAAGGATTATCGTGACAGGGCCATTAAAAAGCCTGTTACCCTGGATGGGGTTGAGTTCCTGCGGCGCTTCACACAACACATCCTGCCCCGAAGGTTTGTCAGGATCCGGCGCTTCGGTATTTACAACCACACCGTAAAGCGCAATCTCAAACTGCAATTTGTTCCCCAACAGAAGCCGGATATTGACTCGGTAATCGAACGGCAACAACCGCCGGAAACCAACGTGGAACGTTTTGCCAGGCTGACAGGCGTAAATCCCTGTCTTTGCCCGGTATGCAAAACCGGAAGGATGGTAACCATCCGGGAACTGCCACGGATACGTTCACCGGCTTGGGGACAGCTGGAGCAATCATTAACGCGGTCATAATCATTAAATCACGTTACGCTCCCGGCGTATCCGGGAGAGGTATGCCCCCATACCGGCAAAAACGCAAAAAAAGCAGGGCTTAAACATCAAGTCGCTGATGCAAACTGAACCGAAAAGCACAAAAACCTGCAACATGTCAATGAACGTCGGGCTGTTTCCTGCCCATTCTATCTGTGAAATCCAATAAAAACCTTCAATAAGTGCATAGCCCTGAACCCGGCGGGTGTAGTTCAACCGGGAACAATCGCTGGGCGCTGCACGCCGCTCATGTTCCTATTTATTAAATCCAATAAAAACCTTCAATAAGTGCATAGCCCTGAACCCGGCGGGTGTAGTTCAACCGGGAACAATCGCTGGGCGCTGCACGCCGCTCATGTTCCTATTTATTGGGTTGATATTTACATCTTGTGTATCAGGTAAAAAATTCTCGGCCTCAGAAGCCAGGGGCAACAAGCTGCAAAGAGACAACACAACAGTGCTTAATCAACTGATTGAAAGCAACATGCAATTGAAAAAAGCGAATGATAAAAACACATCTTTGCAAAAGGAATATACCTTGATCCAGAAGGATCTGACGTTGCTTACCACCGAATCAAAAATGACTATTGCCCAACAGGCAAAACGGTTAAAAAACCTTCAGAATGTGATGCAGGTTCAAACGGATAAAACCAATAAACTGAAAAATTCGATTGCCAATGCCCTGTTGAATTATAAAGCTGATGAACTGAATGTTTTCCTGAAAGACGGAAATGTTTATGTATCGCTCGAAGAAAAGTTGTTATTCAAATCGGGCAGTGATGTGGTCGATCCGAAAGGGAAAGACGCCCTTAAAACGCTGGCAAATGTACTGAACAGTACCAACGATTTTACCGTGGTCATTGAAGGCCACACGGATGATGTGCCCATTAAAACCAAAATGTTTGAAGACAACTGGGATCTCAGCACAGCCAGGGCAACCTCTATCGTGCGTATCCTTACCAACGATTTTGGTTTCGATCCGGACCGGATAACAGCTTCGGGGAAAAGTAAGTTTCACCCGGTGAAATCGAATGATACCGTTGAGGGTCGCGCAGGCAACCGAAGAACAGAAGTTATTCTTTCGCCCGATATTCAAGAAATATATAAGCTTTTGTATCAGTAAAGTTTTATTGCTGATATTAAAAAGCTGCATCACCGCACTCCTTTATTGGGTGCGGTATTTTTTTGATCATGTGTGAATAATGTAAATTTTCATACGAATTGTGTAACTTTCTAAAAATACGAATGGTTTAATTTTACGTTGGATTACTGGCATCTGATTCAAAAAAAGATATAATTACCCCCAAATTTAGGACAACAGAATTAATTTGAAATTATTAAAATTGTTGTCTATGAAAAGCAGAAGGAAATTTACAGCAGAATTTAAAGCCAAGGTGGCCGTCGAAGCCGTGAAAGAAAGGGAAAGCATCGCGGAACTGGCCAAGCGTTATGATCTTCATCCCAACCAGATCACCAACTGGAAGCGGGAGTTTTTAAATAAATCCTCAGTTGTTTTTTCGGAAGGATCAACCAAGGGTGACAAATCGGAAGACAAGGAAAAGCAGAAGCTGTACGAGGTGATTGGCCAGCAAAAGGTAGAGATTGATTTTTTAAAGAAAGCCTTGTCATGAAAGCCAGTCCCGCAGAGCGGCGCAAGATTGTTGACAAGGCCCGCCACAAGCTCAGTATCAAGCGGCAGTGTGAACTGCTGGGCATTCATCGTTCCGGGTACTATTATAATTTACAGGAAAAGCAAGAAGATGCCTTCAACCTTGAATTGATGAAACTGATCGATCAGCATTACCTGAAACATCCCTATATGGGAGTTCCGTCGATGACCCAATGGTTGGTCCGGGATATGGGGTTTCAGGTCAATCATAAGCGGATAGCCAGGTTATACCGGTTGATGGATTTGTCGGCAATCGTTCCGGGCCCGCATACCTCAAAAGGATGTAAAGAGCATAAGAAGTATCCCTATTTGCTGCGCAGCCTTGTCATTGAGCGGCCCAACCAGGTTTGGGGGATCGATATCACGTATGTTCCGGTCAGGCATGGCTATTTGTACCTGGTGGCCATTATTGACCTTTTTAGCCGTTTTGTGGTTGGATGGTCCCTGTCCAACACGATGGAATCCGAATGGGTACTGGAGACGGTCAAAGAGGCTATCAGCCAACATGGCAAGCCCGAAATAATCAACTCAGACCAGGGCAGCCAGTTTACCAGCGAGTTGTACACCGGTTTTCTGACAGGTGAAAATATCACCATCAGCATGGATGGACGGGGCCGTGCCACGGACAATATCTTTATTGAAAGACTGTGGCGCAGCCTGAAATACGAAGATATTTATCTGAATGCCTATGAAACGGGGCCCGAACTCTATATGGGGCTGAAACGATACTTTCATTATTACAATCAACAAAGACGGCATAGTTCGTTGGCTTACCAGGTTCCAGCAGAGATTTTCCAGGCAGCCTGATGAGTTATAAACAAAAACCAGAGATGTTGACAAAAGAAAAAAGTAGCCAAAAAAGAAAAGGTGTTAATAACCAGAATAACTCTCCGCTTCTCTGCGAGTTATTTCCGGTTGTTAACACCATTGCATCATCATTATCATCAAACTTAGTTTTATATTTATCCTGTCCTAAGGATGGGGGGAAGCATAAGATGCGGTCATCGTATAGGATACTGAAATAGCATCTAAATGATTCTGAAAATTAAAAATATGGCAACCAGTCGTTGTAAAATTTTTGTTCAGAACGAGATTAACAAACTGGGCATTTACAACATAACCGTTGAATTGGGTGAAGTGGAATTAAGTGAGAATTTACCTGAAAAGAAATTAAGGCTACTGGATATTGCCCTCAGAAATGCCGGTTTGGAATTATTGAAAGATAAAAAGCACAACCTGGTTGAAAAAATTAAAGCGGCTATTCATGAATTGGTATATTATACGGATGACATTCCCAAACCAAACTATTCAGATTTTATTAGTCAAAAAGTCAGTCTCAGTTACTCCTCCCTTAGCAATACTTTTTCGAAGATGCAGGGCATAACCATTGAGAAATATATCATTGAACAGCGAATAGAACGTATTAAAGAATTGATTATTTACACCGACCTCAGCCTCGACGACATGGTGTTTAAATTGAACTACAGCAGTACGGCTCATTTGTCGAACCAGTTTAAAAAGTTTACCGGAATGACTCCTTCCAATTTCAGAAAACAAAGAAATCATCTTCCCAACTCTCCAACATAAAAGCTCATTTTATAACCATATTACATACCGAGTCAAAACAGAATTCATTTAAATTTTAAAAGGCCATCGTTAAAAAATAACGACAGCCTTTTCTTTTAATCAGAAATATATAGAGCTAAAACCGGAATCCAAGGGAAAGCCCGTAACCTGTATTTTTAAGTGATGATTTATTATCACCGGTAATCCGGTTGTCCTTCGGATTGATATCGAGCAACCCGAGTTGAGTATTCAGTTGCAGAAACAGTCCGGCCGGTAATTCGTAACCAAAAAAGAGGTTGGCGCCGGCATCAAACGGTTTTATATATACTGTGGTAAGCGGGTCGCCGGCTTCCACCTCTTTTTTGAATTCGATGTCGGTTTCAACGGTTACCGAACCTCCTTCGTAAATGGCCTTTCCCCCAATTCCATACGCCACATAAGGTCCGAACCCAAGCATAAAATAACCATTGCCTACCTTGCCTTTATATACAAAATTCAACGGCATCTCAATGTATGAAAGTTTATATGTATTGGTGATCAGTCCATCATTATTTTCTGCTCCTTTTGCACTGAACAGTAATCCCGGCTGAACATAAAACGTGGGGGCAACAGGAAACTGGATATTTACCCCCGCATGATAACCAATGATCATATCGTTTTCAAGTTTGTCGCCATTCATATCTTTTCCGTTCAGGTTTTGCATACCAGCGCCACCCAGAATGGCAAATGATGTTCTTCCCCCGCTTCCGCTTTGGGCTTCTGCCAAAAACACGGTTAGTGTGAAAATCAGAATCAAAGAAATTCGTTTCGTTCTCATATCAAAAATATTTACGTGAATTTTACCATTAATTTTGAGCGTCTTGCGCGGCTTCTGCCTTCATCTTTTCATTGGCCGTGATCAAAAATTCGACCCTGCGGTTTTGGGTACGTCCATCTGCTGTTTCATTTTCATACTTGGGTAATGTTTCGCCAAAACCTATGATGCTTAAACGGCTCGTTGCAATGCCGGCACTGGTCAGATAACGGCTAACTGCGGTAGCCCGTTGTACCGACAAAGTCTGGTTATAGGCTTCACTCCCCTTGCTGTCGGTATGCCCCTGTACTTCAATATTGGTTTCCGGATACGTATTCAAAACCGTTACCAATTTGTTCAGGCTGATTTTGGCATCATTGGAAAGATCCGACTGATCGAATCCAAACAAAACATTGCTGTTAAATTCCACCACAATACCTTCGCCCACGCGTTCCACTTTTGCATCAGGTACGGTTTTTTTAATTTCCTCAGCCTGCTTATCCATCTGCCGGCCAATTACAGCACCGGAAGCGCCACCAACTGCAGCACCAATTATGGCCCCAAGAGCAGTATTTCCCGAAGCCCGGCCTATTACTGCACCTGCAGTTCCGCCGGCTACAGTTCCGATAACCGCCCCTTTCTGTGTTTTATTCCATGAAGAACAGCCCGTAAAAATAAAAGATGAGCATAACACCACGAGTAAACCCATTCGTAACTTATTCATATTTAACTTATTTAATTGTTTAAAACTTGTACTCATTACAAAACCTTATCTTTTATAAATCAAAAAAAAGTATACTTCTTTTCTTTCTTTTCAATCATCTCATAATTCCTGAATTTTTCATTTTGGCGATCCCGAATCTGTCTGAGCCGACTTCTGAGTTTCAAAACATCTTGCTCCCCAATTGCCCGTCCCAAATCGTTTTTCCATCTCATTTTTAAATTATTGGTATTTGCCATTTTAATATATTTAGAACTGTTCTTTTACAGTTGCTTATTTTTCAAATAAAGGTAGGCTCATTTCAACAGTGAAACATTACATAATTTTCAAAAATAATTACATCATTCACACATTATTAGCAGTGTTTCATTTTTAAAAAAGTGGGAATAATGTAAATTTTTCACTGAATTATATAATGCACAAATTATCTTAGTTTGTTAATTTCCGCATTCATCATGAACAAGTAAAAATCAAAAAGCGCAAATTATTTTTGGTATAAACACTACAATTGTTTTAATTTCAAATGAAGTGGATTAACTATATTTACATGGCTTTCAAAATCGGTTCAACACGCGGATACTGAAAAAGAAGGAGTTGAACAAATGTCATACATGACGGGGATTACTTAAAATACAAACAGTTGAAAACAAAAAATACAGAACCGGCGATTTCAAAAAAAGAAAAAACTCCTGAAATGAAAAACAGTAGTTTCCCGATAGTCGGTATCGGCGCTTCAGCAGGCGGCCTGGAAGCTCTTGAACAGTTTCTGGGCAATGCCCCTGAATACAGCGGTATGGCATTTGTCGTCGTGCAGCACCTGGATCCAACCCAAAAAGGAATGCTCCCCGAACTGCTTCAGCGGATTTCCAAAATGCAGGTCCTTCAGGCGGAAGACCTGATGAAAGTAAAACCAAACTGTGTTTATGTAATTCCCCCGAATAAAAGCATGTCGGTATTTAAAGGCACTCTTCATCTATTCGATCCCATCGAAGCCCGTGGATTGCGTCTTCCGATTGATTTTTTCCTTCGTTCGCTGGCCGATGACCAGAAAGAAAACGCGGTTGGTGTTATTCTTTCGGGGATGGGTTCTGACGGGAGCGTGGGAATAAGGGCTATCAAGGAGAATAACGGAATAGTGATGGTACAGGAACCTGATACTGCAAAATTCGACAGTATGCCACGGAGTGCCATTGACTCCGGCTTGGTTGACCTGATTGCCCCGCCCGATAAATTACCCTCGGAACTCTTGTCTTTTATGAAACATTTACCAGTTGTAAAATCGAACCTCAGTAACGAAATCAGGGACAAAAGTGCGTTCGAAAAAATAATTATCCTGCTGAGAACGCATACCGGCAACGA
Source organism: Gaoshiqia hydrogeniformans (assembly GCF_049347105.1). Lineage (GTDB taxonomy): Bacteria > Bacteroidota > Bacteroidia > Bacteroidales > Prolixibacteraceae > Gaoshiqia > Gaoshiqia hydrogeniformans. Next base: position 3,029,500 of record NZ_CP186334.1, on the reverse strand, counting down.
CTTTTCCCTATATAAAAAAAATACGGTTTATCGCCGGATCGAACGAAGAATGGGCGTATATAAAATTGATGAAATTTATTCTTACGTACATTTATTACAGGAAAATCCCAAGGAAGTGCATATCCTGTTCAAAGAACTGATGATTGGTGTAACCAATTTTTTTCGCGATGCACCGGTTTGGGAAAAACTGAAAGAAACAATTATTCCGTCCCTGATTGCCAAACAGAGCAACAACTCTACATTAAGGGCCTGGATCCCTGGCTGCTCAACCGGAGAAGAGGCCTATTCGCTGGCTATCGTATTTAAGGAAGCGCTTGAAAAAATAAAAACACACGAGCGAATTTCTTTACAGATTTTTGCATCAGACATTGATAGCGATGCCATCGATGCCGCCCGGAAAGGATTGTTTTCGGACAATATTGCAGCCGATGTATCGCCAACGAGGCTAAACCGCTTTTTTACCAAAACAGACGACGGATTTCGTATCAGCACAGAAATAAGGGAAATGATTGTGTTTGCCCAGCACAACATTATTATGCACCCGCCATTTACCAATATCGATATCATTTCGTGCAGAAATCTGCTTATCTATATGGATCCCGAATTGCAACGGAAATTGATAGGTCTGTTCTTTTACAGCCTAACCAACAATGGTATATTACTATTGGGCAACTCAGAAACACTTGGGGTGCAGGGACATCTTTTTTCCGCAGTAAATTCAAGTTTGAAAATATATAAACGTGCCGAAGCCCTTACGAATCCAGAACTATTCGATTTCCCTTCTTCCTTTTCCCGACCCAAAATAAGTCAAATAGAAACAAAGCTACCTGATAAACCAGTTATGAACATTCAAACACTTGCCGATCAAATGCTGTTAAGCCAATTTTCGCCAGCCGGGGTGTTGGTCAACGAAAATGGCGATATCCTTTATATTAGCGGGCGGACCGGGAAATACCTGGAACCGGCGGTGGGCAAAGCAAACATGAATATTTTTACCATGTTACGGCCAGGTTTTCAAAACGATTTTGCCATTGCATTCCGTAAAGCCGTCATGAAAAAAGAAGCCGTGGTATTACACCATGTTAAAATCGGCACAAATGGCGGTTCGCTTATGATCAATGTCAACATTCAGTGGATCAATAAACCGGAACCTTTGTACGGCAAAATCATGATCATTTTTTTGGATGTCCCTGAAACTCAGGAAACCAAACACCTGGCACGAAAAGGTAAAAATGTATCGGGCAGCAAACGGGAATCGGAACTGGAAGAAGAATTGCAGCATACCCGGGAAGAGATACAGAGTATTATGGAAGAAATGCAAACGTCGCAGGAAGAGCTGAAATCAACCAACGAAGAATTGCAGTCAACCAACGAGGAGCTTCAGTCAACCAACGAAGAATTGACTACTTCAAAAGAAGAGATGCAGAGCCTGAACGAGGAACTTCAGACAGTGAACGCTGAATTACAGTCGAAGGTGGATGAATTTTCGCGCGTAAACAACGACATGAAAAACCTGCTCAACAGCACCGACATTGCCACTTTGTTTCTCGACAAGGAATTAAATATCCGCCGTTATACCAATCAGGCAACCAAAATATTCAAACTGATTAAAAGCGATATTGGCCGCCCATTCACCGACCAGGTTTCACAACTTATTTATCCGGAGTTGGCAAAAGATGCCCTGGAAGTGTTAAGGACGCTGATTTTTATTGAAAAGCAAATTCCTACCGTTGACGGCAGGTGGTTTTCCATCCGGATTATGCCTTATCGTACATTCGACGACCGGATTGACGGGCTCGTCATTACTTTTATCGACATCTCCGATTTAAAACAGGTGGCGGAAGAATTAAACGAAATGCAAAAGCTGAACAAGTTTTTTCTAAATTCATTTCCCGACATCGTCATTAAATTAAACAACGATTTGATGATTAACGAGTTTAATTCGGTGGCTGAAAAATTCTTCGGCAAAAAAAGCGTGGCTGTTACCAATCAAAAGTTTTTGGAATTGTTTGTTCCGAAACCTTTTAGAAAAAAAACAGAACTTGAGATGATTAAATTGATGAAACAGAACGATAATAGCAAATTTAAAATGAAAGTTATTGACTGCAAAGCGACAGAAACAGATGTTGAATGGTCGGCTCATGTCATGTACAATAACCTGCATATGCCATCAGGAATAATTTTAACAACAACAAAACTAAAATAACAGAACCATGACTGTCGAAGAAATTGATTTCACAAATGCACAAATGTTGCGTAAAAAAGCGGAAGAAGTACTCAAAGAGAAACAAAAAGATGCGGCCCAATTGGAAAAGGAAACCGATATAAGAAAACTCGTTCATGAGCTTCAGGTACACCAGATTGAACTGGAAATGCAAAACGAAGAGTTGCGTCAGGCATATGAAACGATGGAGTCAGCGCTGAAAAAATACACCATGTTGTTCGATTTAGCTCCGGTAGGGTATTTTTCGCTCGACCCGGAAGGATCTATTTGCGACCTCAACTTCACAGGAGCCGACATGCTCCGGGATAGACGTTTTTCGCTGATAAACAGCAATTTTAAGCTATTTGTCTCCGAAGCATCAAGGCCTGCTTTTAATAACTTTTTTAGAAAGGTTTATTCCCGGAATGCGAAGGAATCATGCGAAGTAATGCTTGGTTACAACAATAATCCTTTGTGTTTGGTGTACATGGAAGGTGTCGTAACCGAAGATGAACAAAAATGTCTTTTGTCGGTCATCGATATTTCAAAATTCAAACTGAAAAATCAGGAATAATGTGTGAATGATGTAACTCTTGTCCTGAATCATGTAATGTTTTCCGGGCCATAAGGAATTACCTTTAATCCGGGAAATCTCATTTAAAATGAATCAGGATGACTACACTTATTTCAAATAAATTCACAAAAAAAATCCTCCCCGCCATATTATTGGCGACCATCATACTTTTTGTCGCTTCATGTGACACGACTGTACCTTTTTTAACTTCATCGGTCGTTCCTGCGGCCACCGGAACTGTAAAGATTAAAAAAGACAACAACCAGAATTACGCCATAAAGGTGCAGATTGAAAATCTGGCGGAGGTTGAAAGATTACAGTCTTCAAAACAAATGTATATTGTTTGGATGGAGACAGAACATGGAAATGCTGAAAATCTAGGGCAGTTGAATAGTTCCAGCGGATTCATATCAAAAAAAATCAGCGCATCGCTTGAAACCGTTTCATCATTTAAACCTGTCCGGTTTTTTGTTACCACCGAATTTAACCAGAATGTTCGTTATCCGGGTGCAGAAGACATTCTCACGACGGACAGGTTTGACAAATAAACTACCTGACAGATGAAACATACAATCGTTGTTGCTTTTATTTTGTTTTCAACCTTCTCATTGGCGGCAAATGAACTTACTGAATCGATCAGCAGGTTTATCAGCAACAAGCCGGAAAATAGGTCCTATGTGATTGATCAGGAGTCCCTTTTTTCGAGTAAAATGCTGCATCAGTTTTATACAAAAAGAAATTATGCCCCGGCATGGATAACTAAAAAAGCTTCGGAATGGATAATTTCTGATTCTCCACCCTGGATTAACCCGGAAACTCTGGTCAGGGCAAATGCTGATGTTCCTGCCTGGATTGAATCTGATATTCCGGTACAATTTAATGCGAATGCTTTGGGCAAAAACGGATTTCTGTTGCTCGATTATATCCGTCAGATTGACCGGCATGGTTTGCATCCAAACGATTATCATCTAAGCTTGATTGAAAAATATATTGGTAAAATAGTACCCTTTATGCCAATGGATCCGGAGGATATGATGAAACTGGATGTATTACTCACTGATGCTTTTTTAGTTTTAGGCCTGCATTTGTATTACGGCAGAGTTGATTCAGAAAATGAAGGCCGGAGTTGGAAGATACAGCGTAAAGAGCCGGAGTTGCAGTTTAATGTGAAACTGGAAGAAGCACTGGTTTTTAATGATGTTGCCAACGCGCTAAACCTGCTTGCCCCGAGATATCGTGCTTATTGGTTGATGAAAGAGAACCTGGCATTTTTTCTCAGCATCGCCGGTGAACCCTGGCCGGCAATTCTGACGGATACAATTGTAAAGCCCGGCGAATCCAATCAAATCATCCCGGAAATCAGAAAAAGGCTGATAAAATTAAGATATCCGTTATCCGACAGCATTTCTGTGGATTATGATATTGATTTCGAAAAACAACTAAAGTCATTTCAGGCAGACTGGGGTTTAAATGCCGATGGTATTATTGGAAAAGGAACGTTACTCGCCTTAAACAGCAAACCGCTAAAGCTTATTAATCAATTGAAGGTAAATATGGAACGGTTCAGGTGGCTTCCATTAAAAGTAACGGAGAGATACATCATGGTAAACATTGCCAATTACAGGCTTTTGATGATCAATGGAGTTGATACCCTGATTTCGATGCGCGTTGTTGTTGGAAAAGAATACCGGGAAACCCCCGTTTTTAATGCACGAATGACCTATATCGTATTTAGCCCGTCATGGACCGTACCTCCTACCATTTTGAAAAATGACGTGATTCCCGAACTAAAAAAAGGTTCAGGCTATCTGACTAAAAAAAATATGAAAATTCTAAGGTCCGACGGTTCTGAAATTCTCTACAAAGAAATTGACTGGAAAAACATATCGAGAAACAATTTTCCGTATATGGTGCGCCAAAGTCCCGGACCTGACAATGCATTGGGGAAAGTAAAATTTATGTTTCCAAACAGCAACAACATTTATATTCACGACACTCCCACCAAGGGAACTTTTGCACGCGACGACAGGGCCGTGAGTTCAGGTTGCATCAGAATTGAAAAACCATTTGAACTGGCCGAACTTTTACTGTACGATTTACCGGAGTGGACTTCAGCGCAAATCCACAACGCCATGCAGCAGAAAAAGGAACAAACAGTCCGGTTAAAAACGCCTGTTGATGTGGTTTTGCTATACCTAACAGCATGGACCGACGGAAATGGCCGTGTTCAATTCAGAAAAGATATTTACGGGCATGATGAAATCGTGTTGAATGCTTTAAATCAAAAACCGGAAGCAGAAAAAATAAAGGTTATCCCTTTTTAACTGCGGCCATTCTGCTGATAACCGGCGATTTTGTCAGATAGCTTTCTGAGGGTACATAAACAAACAGGCATGTGCCGTCTTTGATGGTTTCAATAATTTCCCTGCTCAATTCTTCAGGAACAGCCGGACAACCGTGACTGCGGCCAAGTCTTCCATTTTTCCTGATAAATTCTGAAGAAACATAATCAGCACCATGGATCACTATCGCCCGTTCACGTGCTTTATCGTTAATTCCTTTTTCCATTCCATCAAGCCGAAGTGAAAAACCGTTTTTACCTGAATAGGTTTCTCCGGTGGTATAAAACCCGGGGCTGCTGGCATACGAGCCTGAATCGTTGGAAAAATTATTGGCTATAACTTCGCCCGAATTGCGTCCATGCGAAACAAGACAATGGTATAAAACTTTTGCCTCCACCAGGTCGAGTACCCAAAGCCGCTCTTTGTCTGAAGGCAGGCTATAATCAATAATGGTAATCACTTCCGGACGACGGATAGTCTGTTCTTCCTTGAGTAATTCGTAGCCGGAAAGTGCGGTCTGCAATAAATCTAAAGCAGGAAGTTCTGAAGAGTTTCCTGTATTTGTTAGTTTAAATTTTTCAATCAACAGGGGTGAGTTATGGTCCTTATAAGACGCGACACTCCACTCACTTATCACAGAAATCAGAACCAACAAAAAAAAAACTAAACCGATTTTCTTTTTCCGCATGGGCCAAAAGTAATTGTTTTTTATTGGTATTCAATGTTTTTCGGTTTTTTTAATGTGTGAATGATGTAAATCTTCTTTGGAATTATGTAATGTATTGTCGGTTGAAGCCAACGACCTTTGTACAGTGAGATAACATTCAACCATTTTATAGTGAAAATTATTGATCCTGTAATAAAAAAGGTTAGAAAACTTCCCAATGTAAAAAAGCAAGTCATTAAACTTAGCGATAAAACCATTGAGAAAACGCAGGAAGCTAATGTTTTCTTTTCAAGAATAGGCGATTTCTTTTTGTTTCTTCGGCAGTTTGCCAAAGAAACTTTTTCCCTGGATTTTGAATTGAATGAATTCCTGCGCCAGTGTTTTCAAATTGGATACAAAACGTTGCCGCTTATTTCAATAACCGGCTTTATAATCGGGTTGGTGCTAACCATACAAACGCGGCCTGTTTTGGTCGATTTCGGGGCTGTATCCATGCTTCCGGGAATGGTCGCTTTATCAATCATTCGGGAAATGGGACCGGTTATTACCGCATTAATCTGTGTCGGAAAAATTGGCTCTGGCATGGGGGCCGAACTGGGTTCAATGAAAGTATCGGAACAAATTGATGCCATGGAAGTTTCTTCCACCCATCCCATGCGTTTTCTGGTGGTCACAAGGGTTTTAGCTGCCACGCTGATGATTCCCATTTTGGTTTTATATGCCGATGCTCTTGGAATTTTGGGAAGTTGGGCAGGTGCAAATATTAAAGGAAGCGTCACTTTTGTTTTGTTTTTCAATCAGGCATTCAGGGTGGTTGATTTTATGGATCTTTTACCTGCCGTAGTTAAGACATTCTTTTTTGGCGCTGTCATCGGGCTCGTGGGTTGTTACAGAGGTTATTCCGCAGGGCGCGGAACAGAAAGCGTGGGCAAAGCGGCCAATTCGGCCGTGGTGCTTGGGTCCCTGCTTGTGATCATTGTTGACTTAATTGCTGTTCAGATAACTGATATGCTTTTATAATAAAAACATAAGATATGATTGAAAATGAAACGGTTACTCCGGAAAGTGTAAAAACATCCGATCTGGTTATTGAAATTAACAACCTCAGTAAAGGTTTTGCCGATTCGCAAGTATTAAAAAACTTGTCGTTAAAGCTTTTTGAAGGCGAAAACCTGGTCGTGCTGGGAAAATCAGGCTCCGGAAAATCGGTTCTTATTAAATGCATTGTTCGTTTGTTAACCCCTGACCAGGGTACAATTACGGTACTGGGCAAAAATGTAAATGAATTAAACAGTAAGGGACTTGCCGCGCTGAGGGAAAAAATTGGTTTCCTTTTTCAGAGCGGTGCGCTGTATGATTCCATGACCATTAAACAAAACCTTGAATTTCCTTTACGCAGAATAAATAAGAAACTCACGAAAAAGGAAAGGGACCAAAAAATTGAGGAGGCTTTGGAGAATGTGGGTTTGGCCGACACGTTACACAAAATGCCCTCCGAGCTTTCGGGAGGAATGCGAAAACGGGCGGGCCTGGCGCGCACCATTGTTGTCGATCCGATGATTATGTTGTACGATGAGCCAACCACCGGACTCGATCCGGTAACTTCTGACGGAATAAGCGCTTTGATTAATGATGTTCAAAAAAAATACAAAACATCATCCATCATCATCACTCACGATATTGAATGTACCCGTGCCACTGCCGACAGAATTATCATGTTGCATGACGGCGAGGTTTACATGGAAGGGAATATCGATGAATTCGAAAATTCAACCGATGAGCTGATCCGGTCTTTTTTCAAACAAAAAACATAAAAAATGGAAAATCATACACCACGGTTTAAGACACGTCTGGGAATTTTTATTGCAGGAGGAATAACGATTTTTGTCATTGCGATTTTTATTATCGGCAAACAACAGAATTTGTTTAATCCCGTGTTTAAAATTACAACTACCTTTTTCAACGTTAGCGGCCTTCAGATTGGAAATAATATCCGGTTCTCAGGCATCGACGTTGGCATTGTCGATAACATTAAAATTATTAATGATTCAACAGTGCAGGTTGATCTGCTTATCAGAAAAGATATGCAGCAGTTTATAAAGGCTGACAGTTATGCGAGTATTGGTTCCGAAGGTATTATTGGCGACCGGGTGGTAATCATCACCCAGGGAAGTAATGATGCGCCAATGGCAAATGACGGCCAGCAGATTTTATCAAAGGAGCCTGTCGAGACTGATGCTATTATGATAAGTTTGCATTCAACAGCCGTTAATGCGGAACTCATTACACTTCAACTCGCTGAAATAATGACGAATATCAACAGCGGGAAAGGTACGCTCGGAAGATTAATCCAGGATTCAACCATTGCAGAAAATATCAATCAGACCATTGGTAACTTCAAAAAAAGTTCGGCAGGACTGGATGAAACGATAGATCTTACCAAAGAAAATGTGTTCGCTTTTATGGAGAGCCTGCAAAAAACTGCCGCAAAAACTGAAGTTGCCTCGTACCAGCTTGGTGAAATTATGATGAAAATAAACATTGGCGAAGGAGCCATAGGGATGTTGATCCAGGATACAACTATCGTAAAAAACATTGATAAAACCATTATTAACCTAAAAGAAAGCAGCAAAGGGTTGAACGAAAACATGGAAGCGCTCAAACACAACTTCCTTTTCAGGAGGTATTTTAAGCGAAAGAGTAAAGAAGAGGAAAAAAGAAAATGGAGGCAGAAATGTGATTACCGGTTGAAAATAAGTGAAAAAGACCGGGTAAGGGTTTAAGGCAAAAACAAAACGGAAGGCTTAAAATGGCAATCAGCGTGCCTGCGCCAGACTGTTTTTAATGGAGAACAATGTGGATAAAAAGTGTCAAAATATTGTTTTTTGTTTTACTGACTACAAATGATCTTGCATTTGGACAGGATATTACAGTTCAAAAAGATTCGACCCATCTTTACGAGAACATCGAAACCTATTCCGAAAGAAGCAAGTTTACCAAATTTATGTTCCGGCTGTTTTTTAAACCGACAGCACCACCCCCCGCGCTAGAAACACTGAATAAAAGGCTCGTACAGAAACCTTACGGTTCTTTTGAAGGGAAAATCATCAGGCAAATCAATATTGTAACGCTCGACCCGTTTGGATATTCTATTGGCGACACGATTGCGGCATCGCTCAACTATTTATCCAACATCGGAAACAAATTTCATGTTAAAACCCATCACAACACCATTCGAAACCTCTTGCTGATCCATAAAAATCAACCCTTCGATTCGCTGCTGGTAAAAGAGTCTGAACGTTTGGTACGCAGTATGAATTACGTCACCGATGTATCGTTTTATATAGTTGCAGCGCCTGAAACGAATGATTCTGTTGATATTTTCATCCACGAACTGGATAGCTGGAGCCTTATCCCCGGAGGCTCCTGGTCTTCTTCTCGCCTATCCTTTAAACTGAGAGAAAACAATTTCATTGGCACGGGCCACGAGTTTCGAAATGGAATCATTTGGAACCATTCAACCGGCGACATGGCTTACAGAATGAAATACTTTATCCCAAATATTCGAAATACCTATATTAATTCAACGCTGCAATATGGCACTGATGAATACGGAAATTTTATTAAAAATTTTGCCGTCGATCGTCCTTTTTTTTCCCCTTTGGCGAAGTGGGCAGCAGGTATAAGTTTTTCGCAATACCTTCATAAAGATACAATCCTGTCAATCAACTTTATACGCTATAAGTACAATGCACAAGATTACTGGGCGGGGAACGCCATACCTGTTTTCAGGGGAAATTCGGAATATAGCCGTACGACCAGGTTCATTTCTGCCGCGCGTTTTATCCGGATCCGTTTTATCGAAAAGCCCCCTGAAACGATTGACACACTCCGCTTTTACCGCGACGAGAATTTTTACCTCTCCAGCATAGGCGTAGCAACACGGTTATATGTAAAAGACAAGTATATTTTCAAGTTTGGAATAACAGAAGATGTTCCGATTGGAAAAGTTATCAGCCTGACTGGCGGTTATCAGGAAAAAAACAGTATTGGGCGCTTCTATGTTGGAGCGCGTTTTTCTTCGGGCAATTATTATACGTGGGGATACCTGAGTTCCAATATCGAATTTGGTACGTTCCTCAGGTCGGCGCAGGCCGAGCAGGGTGTTTTCAGGGCCGGCGTAAATTATTTTACAGGATTGATTGAAATCGGACAGTGGAAATTCAGGCAGTTTATTAAACCGCAGGTTATTATTGGCATCCACCGTACCGCTTACGACAGTTTGACAATTAATAATGAATACGGGCTGAGAGGTTTTAACAGCTTGGTTTTGTCGGGAACCAGCCGTTTCTTGCTTACGTCGCAAACACAATTTTATGCTCCGTGGAATCTTATCGGCTTTCATTTCGGCCCCTATTTAAACGTTTCGTTGGGTATGCTTGGCGATGCAGAAAAAGGTTTCCATGCAAGCAAGGTGTATTCGCAAATAGGATTGGGCGTTTTAATAAAAAATGACAACCTGGTTATGAATGCTTTTCAATTATCCATCTCTTTCTATCCGGTAATTCCCGGTAAAGGAAAAAATATTCTTAAAATGAACTCTTTTCAAACCACCGATTTCGGCTTTCGCGATTTTGAAATTGGGAAACCGGCGTCTGTTGTATTCCGATGAAATCAATTGTCGTAATATTATGTGAGAATGATGTAACTCTTATCCAGAATTGTGTAACATGCTTGCGATTGCCGAGTATTACCTTTGATTGTACAATCCAGTATTTAGAGTAATTTAAATCGAATAAGATGGAAACACTAACAACTTTAAGTAAAATGAAGATGATACTCATAGGTTTCTTTTTGGTTCTTCTTTTTTCACCGCTGAATTTATCTGCCAAAAAGTTCAAATTTAATATTTCGACCGTTGTTCCGGCAGCAGAGGGTTATGTGAAGGTTAAGGAAGATAGCAATAAGAATTATCACATTAAGATTTATGTAGCCAATTTGGCTGGAATTGAAAGGATGGAAAACTCGAAACTAACCTATGTCGTTTGGATGGAAACCGATCAGGGCAAAACTGAAAATTTGGGACAATTGGTCAGTTCAACCGCGCTTTTTTCAAGTAAATTGCAGGCTACCATAGAGACCGTGTCTCCTTATCAACCTGTGAAAATATTTATAACAACCGAGTCAGAGATCAACGTTGAATATCCTGGTCGACAGGTGGTATTAACAACAGATAGATTTTAGAATGAATCGATGTCACCATTGGTTTCATAAACCAAATGATGGCAAATTTCATTTTATCTGTCATTTCTTATATGTCAATAAAAAACAAAAACCATGAAAAATTTACCTTACATTATTGCAGGATTAAATATCCTTCGGTGGCCATTGTAACCATAGGGTTTCATTCCTTCAGGTAAATTGATATTCTTTTACCAGTAGCCGGATTTATTGTGCTTCTTCAAAACCTATTTCACAGTTAAACCTTTAAGAAACACTGACGTCGAATTTACTTTGATATTAATTGGAAAGAGCTTTATCTGATTATTACTGAAGCAAAAAATTTAGCCTAAATAACCGGGATAATATTGCTATAAAGATAAACAAGGATAGCTGCTGTTGACTAATGCTGATTTTACTCTTATTGAAATTTAGACTGTGCTCTTAGTTAGGTTGTTTTTGCTTAGTAGAATGCAGGTATGTACAGGAGATAACGTTGAAAGATAAATTAAAATTGAGTTCGGATGACAGCTAAAACAAAACAAGTATTGATTGCCTTGGATTATGATCCAAGTGCTCAGAAAGTTGCAGATGAAGGATTTTTGTTCGCCAAAACGATGAAGGCAAAAGTTACTCTGCTACACGTAATTGCTGATCCGTTGTATTATACTTCAATTGGACGGATTACCATCTTGGGATTCGCCGGGCATATGGATACTAGTGACAAATTTATAGAAGAAGAACTTCAGCCGGACGAAATATCAAGTCAATTCCTTAACAAAACAAAACAATATTTGGGAGATGATCGGATTCAGACTCAAACAAAGGAAGGTGATTTTGCGGAATCCATACTAGCGGTAGCAAAAAGTATTGATGCAGATGTTATTGTTATGGGTTCGCACAGTAGGAAGTGGTTCGAAAATACGGCCATGGGAAGCGTTACTGAAAGGGTCTTACTGTATACAACAATACCGGTATTGATTATTCCAACAAAAAAATAAAATCTGATTTTAACAGAATTATTACCGGGCTGTTCTGTAATAAAGTCATAAAGCACCAAAAATGAAACAAGATGAAATCAGCAAAACAGTTAGGAATTTGGATGGATCATTCAACAGCCAACATCATAGAATATTCAAATGAAAACGTAGTAATTATTTCGTTAGAATTAACCTCTGCCTTTCCCGAGCGGGTGCAAAATTTGAGAATGAATGAAAGTTTGATGCACAGTAAGGAGCAGAATCAACAAGCTGATTTTTACAAAAAGTTAGGTGGCCTGATAAATAATTACAAAGAAGTTCTTCTGTTTGGACCAACGAATGCAAAAACCGAATTATTCAATAGGTTAAAAGATGATCGTCAATTTGAAAAGATAAAATTTGAAATTATGTCGACTGATAACCTGACGGAAAATCAACAACAGGCTTTTGTAAAAGAATTTTACGGTAAGCAGAAAGGGAGCAACTGATACATAAAATGAATGGATCAAGGTCAAAGCTCTGATTGGGATGGTTTTCGATAGCTTGCTGATAAACAGTTCAATGGTCACGAGTAGGAAGAAGATTCGTCCCCAAGGTTGAAAATCGCATTTAGCTTCGTATAATTAAGAAAGGGAATAAACTGTGGACATAAAGACAGTAACGAGAGCAAGTAAAAGGATACTTTAAAGCATGCTGTTTATGCTATTAATTTTAGGCTGTGATACGAATGACGGAATGATGCACGGAAATAGAACGACAGGTATGTACAATTGGAATTGAGGATCCGTATTTATTGGTTTAGCAGTCGGTTTTTTTATCGGATTTCTATTTTGTAGAAAAAAACGATCAATGTTTATAATTAATCGGCCTGGTCAAAACCAAAATATTGTCTAAAAATGGGAGTAAAAGATTATAGAAAAGCAAAAAGAAGATTGGGCAGAAAACGAAAGCTAACTGTCGGAATAGCAGCAAATCATTCTGGGTTTATCGTGAAAACTCGGTTTATAGCCGAACTTAAAGCTACAACCAATAAGGTAGCTGGCGTTCGCAATGCATTGATTACCGAAAACTTCTCGGCTAAACATGGAGTCGAAAATATTTACATGAACCTGATGTGCCTGGATCAGCAAGTAAATTCAACCGATGAGCAATGCTGGACGCTGGTGCAAACGTTTCTGAATGCCAATTTTAAAGAGGAAGGCAAGTTGGGCCCTCGTTTATCCAAATTATTTGATTTAGAGCAGTTTGCAGAAACATAGACTCTGTTCGTCTCATGCAATGCCTATTTCCATGATTCGTTAATGTTTTTACAGTTTATTTCATAAGAAGAATACAATCTGCTAAAACAAAAAAATTAAATAAGAAAAGCATGAGCAGCAGAAGTAAGAATTCAACAGGTGGCAGAACGCTAAGGCAGAAGGCAGAAGAGTACCTGGATGGAAAATGCCACGAAATGGTTAAACCGGAGACGAAAATCGAAGTTAAAACGCTTCTACACGAATTGCAGATATACCAAATCGAATTGGAAATGCAGAACGAAGAGCTTCGTCAGGCAAATGAGACAGCCGAATTGGCCGTGAAAAAAAACACTATGTTGTTTGATTTTGCTCCGATGGGGTATTTTACGCTCGATACTGAAGGTTTAATCTGCGATTTGAACTTTACAGGTGCCGAAATACTTGGTGAGAAGCGCTTTAGTTTGATAAATACCAAATTTGAACTTTTCGTTTCTAATGAGTCATCAGCGGTGTTTGAGGATTTTCTTCGGATGGTCTTTGAGAGGAAAACGACTGAATCGTGCAAAGTGATGATGGGGATTGATCAAAAAAACTTACACCCTGTCTATTTGGAAGGAGTAGTTATTGATGATAAGCGGGAATGTCTTTTGTCCGCAATCGATATTTCCAAATTTAAAGAGTGAAACTCCAGATGGCTTTGAAGAATGCCTTAAAAAGCGCCAGTTCTACAGTCCGTAAACCTTTCGATAGTGGTAGCCATAAACGCTATAGGTAATGGCATCAACGATGGCTGTCGGCCGGGTGAAAAGTGTCCAAATAACCAGCTTCCAGTATTCCCTTCGTCCTTTATTTAGAAGTCCAATGATGAATACAGATTTCAGAAAAGCCCTAAAAAGTGAAAAACTGATCCTGGTTTGATGAGCGGATTTCCGGTTGTAATTCAAAAGCAGTTTTCGAAGCCTTTCATAGTAAGGTTTTACGCTGTAGATGTTATGAATAATTCGTTTATAGCCTTCCTGTAAAACTTTGGAATCCATTTTGGGGATAAAATTCATCGACATATCTGTATTGTTGCCACTTGCTTCTGTTGTTAGCCTGTTTTCAGCCTTCATTTGATTATACAATTTTGTGTTTTTGGGAGCATTTAATAACCCAACCATTGCCGAAACAATACCGCTTTGCTGGATAAAATCAATCTGACGTTGAAAAACAGATGGTGTGTCGCTATCGAAACCAACAATAAAACCACCGGACACTTGCATGCCTCCTTTTTGAATTTTCCGGATACTTTCGAGCAGGTCGCGGTTCTTGTTTTGCACTTTATTGCAGTAACGCAGTGAGTCTTCGTCAGGGGTTTCGATGCCAATAAACGTTGAATTAAATCCTGTTTCTACCAGTAAATTCAACAAATTCGTATCATCAGCTAAATTTATCGAAGTCTCAATATTGAAGCTAAATGGGAACTTGTGATCTTGCATCCATTTTTTCATAGCTGGCAAGAGATTTGTTTTCAGTTCGCTTTTGTTGCCAATAAAATTATCATCCACAATGGAAACGGGGCCCCGCCATTTGATTTTGTGAAATAAGACATCCAATTCATTAATGATTTGTGAAATGCTTTTCATCCTGACTTTATGCCCCAACACGGTTGTGATTTCGCAAAAACTGCAGGCGAATGGACAGCCACGGGTGACCTGAATATTCATAAATGCGTAATCTTTGACCGACAATAAATGAAAATCGGGTACAGGTGTTTGTGTAATGTCGGCAAACTCATCGGTTTGGTAAAGCCGTCTGGGCTTCCCCATACTTAAGTCCTTTAAAAACGGAGCTAAGGTGATTTCAGCTTCGTTTAAGATGAAATGGTCTACTTGAGGGTAGTTGTCGTATTCCTGGGTAAATAGTGGACCTCCTGCAACTATTTTGGTACCCCACTTCACACATTCGGCGATGACTTTACTTACGGATTCCTTTTGAATATACATGGCGCTGATGAAAACGTAATCAGCCCATTGAATGTCGCTTTCATGAAGTTTTGACACATTCATGTCCACCAATTTTTTTTGCCATGATGAGGGGAGCATGGCTGAAACCGTGATCAACCCGAGTGGTGGTACAGCAGCCTTTTTGGAAATAAACTTTAAAGCATTCTTGAAACTCCAAAACGATTCGGGGCACTGTGGATAGATCAATAATATGTTCATCTCATTATTCTAAATTTATGGTTAAATTCAGAAGCTATTTGTAAAGAGGAAGGAATGAAAAGATGAACCTGCAAGCCTTCAATCCTTCTAATTGCCGATTGAAAAATAGGAGCGATGAATCGTTCAAAGGGATCTACCAAACAGTATTTCCCCTTTCATTCAAAACCAAACAAATTAGCTTGTTATAACTCGAAACGCTTAGCGTACGCCTATTTACAGACTATTAGTACACCGAAAAATAAAAACAAGAGCTTATTTTTCCGGTTATAGAGATGTCAGGATATAAAATTCAGGAATTCGAATGGCTTTCTCGTTACATTATTCTGAAAAATTGTTGCATAATTCACACATCTTTTAGTATGTCCTGTCTTTTCCCCTTGAGCCTTTTAAAATGAGAGGGAGTTAATCCGGTAATTTTTTTGAATTGATTGGACAGGTGGGCAACGCTGCTATAGTTCATTTTGTAGGAGATTTCGGTGAGATTTAACTCATCATATACAATCAGTTCTTTTACTCGCTCTATTTTGTGGGTCAGGTAAAATTTTTCAACGGTAATGCCATTGACTTCAGAAAACAGGTTTGCCATATATGTATAATTATGATTGAATTTTTCGCTTAGGTAGTCTGAAAGATTAACCTTAATTTGATCATCTGTATAATACACCAATTCGATAATCGTGCTTTTTATCTTTTCAACCAAAATACTTTTCTTGTCTTCCATCAAAAGCAGTCCTGATTTTTCCAAGGCGACATTCAATTGTTGTAGTTGCAATGGCTGGACATCGCCAATAAGATCAGCTTCCCCGATTTTCACGGAGGCATATTGCAGTCCAATTTTTTCAAGTTCTGCCTTCACCACCATCTGGCAACGGATACAAACCATATTTTTGATGTAGATTTTCAATGCAGTATTATTATAGTAGCAAAGTAAAGTTACACCTTTTAACCGTCAACTCGGCGAATTTGATTTTCAAGTCCTTGTTTAATGGTCCTCTTAAAAATCGTTTTGTCTTAAGGCTCAGCATGAAAGATAGCAATAAGCTGATTGTATATACGATAAGAAATCAAAAATGTTGAATCGGAGAATTGCCGGGTTGGTAAAAAAGTGGATGGTGTTTTTTGCCGATATTGAGAGGCTGTTTGTCTCCTTGAAACACATCACCAAACCATAATTACCTTCTTCAATTGCAGAAAGATTGATGCTACAGATACCCCCAATTCTTTCAGATAGCTGTTCATTTTCTGATTGGTCGTTACAGGAAGTAAAATGTCTTTTCCTGATTTTTTGAATAACCTTCGTATTTTTTCAATATCTCCTTAGCCTTTGGAAGTAAAGGCCCGTCATCTGTTGCTCGTTTTTGTCCAGTCAAATAACGATCCATTCGTTCGTTCAAGACCCTTGCCGGTAGACATTTCTGCAACTTGCGCCCCGTAGTAAATTCCCGGATAAACTGGTAGTAGTCCATTTGCCATCGGTACATCTTTGCGAATAAAAATTTGAATTTTGACTTTAACCTTCATGGCTCACATGACTTTAAGTTGACATTTACAAATTAGTAATCACAAGATTTATCATAAATATCAAGACGAATCAACTGAGGTCAAATCCGATGAATGAACTAAGTCAAATTGAACATCCAATCAGGAGCAAACTAACATCAAAAGTTTCAGACAAAAATGGATTGATTTGGAAAGCGGTTAAATAAAAACCGCCAAACATCGTTCGATATCCGGCGGTTTGTGCGTTTTTAGCTTTATAAAGCTCCCCAGGTAGGACTTTTTGTATATAAAGACACAACAAGTTATATGCCTATAAAAACCTATAAAACAGGCATTTGAATAAAAATTTACATTCTATCTTCAGTCACAAAAGCTTAATTTCATTCTTTATTCTCTCTTTTAAATTCTCTTTCATAACTTTGGTGAAAACTTGAGATATGTCCAGGCAAACACAACCAAAGGTAACGTTTTATATCGATAAGAATAACCGGAACAAGAAAGGATTTGCACCAATAAAAGCAAACATCACAATCAATTACAAGAACACAACCAAAATAATTGATCATATCCTGCCCTCTGAATGGAACCCGAAACAACAACGGGTGAGACCGCCCCGGCCGGGTAAGACCAACGGCCACGAATTAATAAATAGCACGCTGGAGAGACTGGAAAAAGATTTTGAAGACTTTACCAGGCGTTGCCGAATGAATAAAGTTGATCTAACCCCAGCCATTGCAAAAAAATTTCTGAATGGTGAAAGGAGCCTGACAGAAAAAGCATTCTGGACGGCTTATGATGAATATTTGACATCAAAGAAAGTAGAGCCGAAAACCAAGCAAAACTATACGCTATATTACACGAAGTTAATAGAGTTTGAAAAGGAAACCGGATACTATATCGACTATAAAACGATTGATACCGTATTCTTTGAAAAGTACCAACATTACATTTTAACCGAAAAAGGCTTGGGCTGGAACACCTTTGCAACGGCTATCAAAAAGCTTAAATTCTTTTTGAACTGGAGCATTAAACAAAAGTATCACGACGAAACCGGGTTTAAAGAATTTTCGGCCACTGAAAAAGAGCCTACAATCATATTCCTGACGATGGATGAGCTGTCAACTTTGTATCATCACGATTTTGAAAACAAGCGATTGAACCAGGTGCGGGATAAGTTTTGTTTTGGTTGTTTTACAGGCCTGGCCTTTTCTGATCTGGATTCGTTGACCAGGGAGCACATCAACAACGGAACACTTACCAAGCTCAGGCACAAAACAAAAATACCACTGGATATTGAGTTGGCAGGACCGGCCATCGAGATTATTAAAAGATACCAGGACAAATACAAGGCCCTCCCGAAAATAAGCCACCAGCGGTTTAATGAGTACATCAAGGAATGCTGTGAAAAAGCAGGAATAATTACTCCCACGGTTTTCAAAGATTTTACAGGGGGAACAACAACGGAGAAAATTGAACCCAAGTACAAGCTGATCGGATCACATACCGCCCGGAAAACGTTTATCAGCAACTTTTACCACAATACAAAAGATATGAACCTGACCAAGAAAAATGCCGGGATCACCCAGGATAAAACCTTGCGCCGGTACATGGGATCGGATAAGAACATGGAAAAAGAAGCCATGAATAAAGCCTTTGGAAATATCTAATAGTTTCCTTTTGTGAAACTTTTTTATTAACTTTGCATCATTAGCCTATGAGGGTTCATTTAATAAAGAAGCAGTCTATTGAAGACTATGTGGCTGAAAATGTCCAGGCAAAGCAGCCGTTTAATGGTTGGCTGTCCATTGCGGCACGGGCTGACTGGGAAACGCCCCAGGACATTGTTGGAACATTCAGCAGTGCTGATATATTGGGAAATGGCTCCGACCGGGTAGTATTCAACATTGGCGGAAACAAATACCGGATGATTTGCAAATACTATTTCGGGGAACAAAAAGTGCACCTATTTGTAAAATGGATTGGCACTCATGCAGCTTACACCAAGCTTTGCAATAAAGAGGAACAATATTTTATTGAAATGTTTTAAATCAAACACAATGGAAACTTTAAAATATACCATCATTAAAACCGAAAAGCAGTACAACGAGTATTGCAACGTATTGGAAGATATACTGGTTAAAGGAGATAAAACCCTGACCGATGAAATTGAATTGCTTACCCTGCTGATTGAAAAATGGGACAGCGAGAACAATTCGTTTGAAGAACTTACCCCGGTTGAACTGTTAAAATCGTTGATGGAAGAAAACAACCTGAAAGCCGTTGACCTGGCCCGTATCCTCAATTTATCGAAAGGCACGGTTTCGAAAATACTGAACTGCCAGAAAGGACTATCCAAAGAAACAATACGCCGGCTTTCCGATCATTTCAAGCTTAACCAGGAAGCTTTTAACCGGCCCTACAAACTGGTGAACCAAATAAACCGACATTTCCGGAATGCAAGCCTGATGAACACACCGAAAAATTTAGGCAAAAAGCAGACAGTTTAACCCACAAGAACATGGGAAAAGAAGCCATGAACAAAGCTTTTGGAAATACCTAAAAAAGTACTTAATTTTGTACCAAATCAACAAGCAAGATGAAAGCAGTTAATTATTCAGAACTGAGGCAAAACCTTAAATCCAACCTGGACGCGGTAACGGATGATCAGGAACTATTGGTTGTTCACCGGCCAAAGGGCAAAAGCATTGTCATGATGTCGCTGGCCGAGTATAACGCCTTGCAGGAAACCATGCACCTGAACCGTAGCAAACCCAACCGGCAAAGGCTGGAAAATGCCATCGACAACATTAACGCCAAACGTGGTTTGTTGAATAATCCAATCGTGGAGTAATGGATATCTTTTGGGACAAAACAGCCTGGGAGGATTACCAGTACTGGGTGGACAACGACCGGAAGGTCCTGAAAAAAATAAACGCATTGATTAAAGAGTGCCAACGCACACCATTTGCCGGAACCGGCAAACCGGAAGCCCTGAAACAAAACCTTTCCGGGTTTTGGTCCCGTAGGATTACCGGCGAACACCGCTTGGTGTATAAGGTTGAAAATGATGTTTTGTATATCGCCCAATGCCGGTATCATTATTAATTTTTAAAAGGACTTTCCAAACAAAACATCCGGCGGCTTTCCAATTATTTCAAGCTTAACCAGGAAGCTTTTAACCGCCCCTACAAGCTGGTGAACGAAATAAACCGGCATTTCCGAAATGCAAGCCTGATGAATACCCGGAAAAATATGGATAAAAGGATTGCTGTTTGATTGATCTTTAAAATAGTTAGGAGAGGGGTATGCAAGATGTGTTTTTGTGGTACAAAAAACCATACCCCCCACATAATCTTAATAGAGAAATCTGCCTCCAGACATCCTGAATTTGAGATTTACAAGCGGTTTTTGGAACGAAAAATAGATTCAGATATAATCAATCTATTTTGTCAGTCTTAATTAACTGAGGTCTAAGGGCATATTCTTTCTGGGTACTTTCCTTGCGGATGATGGCCAAATAATTATTCAAAAACTCAAGTTCTTCAATTATACCCTCCTTGCTAATATCCGAATCTTTAATTCTATCAATTAATTCATCAACCAGCTTGGCTGAATATTTGGCATTCTCTAAGATATGTGAAAATGATAAATTGCCTTCAATTATTGTATTATTAATCCTTTCAACAATATCTGCACTTACTGCTGGCAACAGATCGTTATATGAATCTATTTTAAGAATCCGGCAAATCTCCAAAAATCTCTCGATACTTAAAACATTTAACCCCTGCTCTATTTTTTGGTATCCGGGTTGACTAATATTTAGTGCTTCAGCCATTTGTTTTTGACTGATTTTCTTTGTCTTCCTGAGTTCTTTTATCCGTTTCAAAACTAACATGCTGTAAAAATAATACTATTTAGATCATTTTGCACCAAAATGATCTAAATACAACTATTCAGATTTTTATTATCTTTTTGTGTGCATTATAAATACTTATCTGTTATATTTGCGCATATAAATACTTAATACTATAACAGCATGAAAGATGTAACTATCCCGAAACAAGAAACCAAAGACAAACGGCTGTTTGTCCCAGTAACCCCAACCCAGCATAAACGGATTATGCAGTACTGCCGAGATAGGAAAGTAAGACTTACCGATTTGATCAGGTATGCCCTTAAAGAAACTTATGACCTATAACTTCAAGCTATGGAAAAGGTAATGATACTATCCACCGCAGAAGAAATAGCCAAAGGGATCAGAATGATCTTGGACGAACATTCTTCAAACCAAAAACAGCCGGCTGATTTTGGGTCCGAAAAAATGACCGTTGGCGATGGTGCCAAGTATATCGATGTAAGTTATACCACACTGTGCAAATGGATCAATACAGGGAAAGTGCCGGTACATGGGAAAGGCCGCACCCGCTTTTTATTAAAATCTGAGTTGATTGAAGCTTATAAAAAAATTGAATGAGACCATGAAAAAGAAAACAACAGTCACAGCTCATTTCCCGGGTATCGGTAAAGTCGAAATCAGTAAGGAACGAGCGGACAGGATCAAATGGTTACAAAGTGTGATCCGGGAGCGGAAAGAGAAAGAGAAGAAAGAAGAATAGGCAAGCCTCACCGAAGAAACAACAGAAAAAAATGGATCTTACCAAACAACAACTTCAGACGCTACTAAACGAGGCCGCGCTGAAAGCGGATCATGAATTTGCGGCTCCACCCACCATACTAGAAATTGAAGGAGTATATGGAGATCAGATTTTTGCCACGCTGGGGAATTTTTCAACGATACTCGCCCGACCTAAAGTTGGCAAAACTACTTTTACCGCAATAGCGGTGAGTTCGCTTTTGACTGGCACCAAAAAACTAAACTTTATCCCCAAATTACCAAACGAACGACAAAAAATACTTTGGATCGATACCGAGCAGGGCAAACCAGAGTGTATAAAGATCCTTCGGCTCATAGCTAAATTAACAACCGGGAATGAACAAGAACACCCTGAGAACCTGTATTTTTTTTCATTTAGACAATTTGGCAACCAACAACGAATACAGTTGACAGAGTTTGCTATCAATGCTATTAAAGATCTATCCTTTGTGATTATTGACGGAATTAGGGATTTCGTTTCGTCCATTAACGATGAAAGAGAGGCAACCTATATTGCCGATAAACTCCTAAAATGGACACAAGAACGAGACATACATATTTTAACCATCCTTCACCAGAATAAAGGAGATGCGAACGCAAGGGGCCACCTGGGGACAGAGTTAATGAATAAAGCAGAAACTGTTGCAAAATTAGTGAGAGACGAAACCACCGGAACCCGGTTAACAATAGTGGAACCAGAATTTACGCGACACAAAGATTTTGAGCCGTTTGCATATTCTATCGACGAAAAAGGATACATATCTGGAGAAGAAGCCAAACAAGGTTATCAGCCACAGAACCCCAAGGTTCATGAATTAACATCTCAGCAACTTCAAGAGGTGATAAACACAACCTTCAACGGAAGTTCGTCATTACCATACGGAAAGCTTTGGCAAGGTCTAAAAACATCGTTGAAATCCATTGATATTCAGTTTGGAGATAATAAATGTAAAGAATTGGTGAGCTACATGCAGAATAATCATTATTTGAACTACAATGATCAGTTCAAACATTATTCATCAAACGTTCCAAAGGTTTAGTGGTTTAGTTAGCAGTTTAATTAAACTAAACCACATATATTATTGATTTATCGAATTTTACAAAAATAAATACTTAGACCAGTTTAGTTTACCCTACTATATATAGACCACAATTAAACTAAACCACTTAATGTACTGATATGTTGAAAGTTAACCAGTTTAATGAAAAATGCTAATCAAAAAAAGAAAAAATGACCTGCACCGAAGCAAATAAAATCCCTTGTACTCACATCCTGACGCACCACTATAACCAAACTGGAGAGGTCCGACGAAATGACGTTTGGTTCAAAGCGCCAAATCGCAATGAAAGCCGGCCAAGCTTAAAAGTTAACCGTACTGACAATGTGTGGTATGATTTCGGATCCGGGAAAGGCGGCCGGCCGGTTGACCTGGTTTGCTACTTGTCTGGGGTATCTGTTGCCGGTGCGTTGCTCGTCCTGTCTGGTATCGCTCCCGCCCCAATCGATTTTTTTTCTTTTGACGAGCAAAATTCCGCTACCAGTTCAATCGAGATCAAACACCTTCAGCCACTCCAGAACAAAGCTTTAATTCAATACGTGGAATCAAGAAACATTTCCGCTAAGGTTGCCGGAAAGTACCTAGAGGAAGCCTACTATCTCACCAATGAAAAAAATTACTTTGCCCTGGCATTCAAAAACGACAAAGGCGGGTTTGAACTACGAAATAAATATTTCAAAGGTGGCAGTTCACCCAAAGCAATTACAACAATTCCCGGAGTAACAAAATCAGTCAATCTGTTCGAGGGCTTTATGGACTTCCTGTCAGCTGTAGAATACTTCAGTTCTACCCACGCAAAGAATCATACCATTGTCCTCAATTCACTCAGCAATATCAATGATAGATTTCTAGCGGATCTATCAAAATTTATCCGGATAAACTTATACCTGGACAATGACCAGGCAGGACAAAGGGCAGCCCAAATAATATCTCAATTATATCCCAGTACCATTAACCATGCGGAAATGATTTACCAAAACTATAAAGATTTCAATGAATTATTAACAAACAAAAATGAAGATCATGTTTACAAAAATGCAAAAAGTAGTATGTAAAAACGCATTACCAATTGGAACCAAATTTCCCGTAGGAATAGAAAAAGGAAAAACCTACACCGTAAACAATGTTTCAAATTGCAAATGTGGAGTTGTTCTAATTGATCTGAATGAGGCAGAGCCAAGTTCTGACAGAGTTTGCCCATTGTGTGATAATCCAATTGGTCCATCTACATTTTTGGCTAAAAGGTTTGAGAAATTAGGCTGCGACATAATTTCAAACCAAGAGATCATTAAAGAAGTGATTCAAGCGAAAACTGACAGATTAGATTATCACACCACTAGCCCAAATTCAAAAACAATGAAAAGAAAAGCCCAAATTTTAAACAATTGGAATGTTGGAGAACTTAAGCTGAAATATCAGAAAAAAGTGAATCCAAAGTTTACCATCTCATCTCCGGAAGATGTTTGGAATGTTATCATGGCCTCTGTCCCGGATCGGGACGAATTGGATATTCAGGAATTCTTTTTTGCCATTTATCTCAACAGAGCATCAGAAGTCTTGGGTTTTAAGGTAATTAGTAAAGGTAATTTGGAGAGCGTCCAGATCAACCAAAAGCTTATTTTTTCAACCGCTCTCTTATTAAACGCCACCGGGTTTATAGTTGCACACAACCATCCATCCGGACAATTAACTCCCTCGACTAACGATGTTGACTTCACGAATCATTTAAGGAAGGCCGCAGATATTCTAGATTTTGACCTAGTTGATCATACCATTATCACACAGGATTCAGCCCTTTCCCTTAGGCTCCAAAATTATGTTGATTTGTGGCGGGACGGTTGGTATCGTGGATATGCCAGGAACATTGAAGACAAGTGTCCAACTGCACGTCGGATATCCAAGAACAAAAGGAAGACCGGTCCGCAAAATGAACAGAATAGAAAAATGGAGCTTTCAGGCAAAACAGAAATTGAATATTTGGAAAGTTTGAAAAATGAAGAAATAGCCGAATTAAGAGATGGTGAAAATTTCGAAAACTGCAGAAAATGAAAACGAAGCCATTGAATACGCAAAAAAGACCATCCACGAATGGCGGATTGTTTCCTCCGAACTTAAATATGTAAGCCATTAAACTAAAAAAAACATGACTAAAGCTGAATATCACCAGTTATTCATTACGAAGATACCTATCATCATTCAAGGGCATCGTGCATACAATGCCTTGATTAAAGCCACCATTCCAATTGATGACCAGGAAGGCCGGATTAACAAGGCACTTGAACGGTTGAAATTTAACGATGACGACATCGATAATTTAAGCGAAATGTGTCAATGGCACGAAGCCGAACTTGAAAAAATGGGTATAGATCCGCTTGATCATCTTCCATTCACCGATGAAGATAAAGCCTACCTGGATAAGTTTCTAGTGAGGATTCCCTGGCACCAACGATTATTGAGAAAAATATTTTGAAGAAACCTCAAGCTACTGACTTTTAAATCCCGCCTAAATATCTGGTGGGATTTTTTATTTTATCAAAATATAGACGCATACGCTTTATAGTCAACTAGATAGAATCTGTCCTTTTTTCTGTGACACGCCTGCCATATCTTCACTGTTAGATTTTTAACAAAGAAAAGTAATGGAAAAAATTTTTACCAAATGGCTTTCGCTGCGGCTTACTCCATCAGACCTGCATGATGTAGGTTGCGCGTGCAAAAAGAACAAGCTAACACGGAGCGAATTCATCCGTGAGTTGATAAAAAAAGAACTGGAAAAAGAAGAAAATGATGCAGAAAACAAACGACAGGAATAGTCCCCCGGCTGTCATATTTCCTGCATTTTATGCTCCTTTTTATGCTCAAATGGATAGGGCGTGTTCCGTATGCTCTAAGGTAATGTAAGCCATTTCAGTGGATTTTGACCCCTTTGTATTGGGATAAGATATTGATTAATTGATATTTGAATTGATTTTTAACTTTTTAAAAACTGGATAAAATGATGATAGATATTGAAACAAAAAAAGCACAACCTCACCTGAGGTTTAAATTGGGTGATAAGGTTTTTTTATCATCCGATGAAAAAAAGAAACGTCCGATGGTGATTACCCGCTATTGCCTTTTAGTAGATGATGATGAAACGGATGATTATTTCGTGTCATGGTTGAACTCTCAGGGCAAACCGGAGCAAATATCTGTTCCAGATGCAGCTTTAACTAAATAATTACCAACACAATGGCAAACTCATACAACAGACGGATAAACCTTTACATCAATGGTAAAGAAGTAAAAAATGATATTGGTTCCATTCAGGCCGAAATGCGCAAGCTCATTTATGAACAACGGCGGATGACGATCGGGAGTCAGGAATATGAAGACCAGTTTAAAAAAATTGGGCGACTTAAATCAATTGCCGACAAACACAAGGCTGACATTCAGAATATGGGCAAATCATGGTCAACCATTGCTGCAGAGAAGATCAATAAATACTTCGGATTGGTCAGTTCCGGTATTGCTTCAATTGCAGGGCTTGCCATTGCGTATAGGCGCGCAGCAGATGCAGCCGATAAGTTTGAAGAGCGAGTTGATAACCTATCAGCTTTAACCGGGTTGAATGGAATTGAGCTTGAAAAACTTGGCAAAACCGCACAAGAAACCTCCGTAAAAATTACTGACGGTGGAGTGAGGATTAAACAAAGTGCAGATGATATTGTGGACGCTTACACCAAAGTAGGATCCCAGCGCCCCGAACTTCTGAAAGATGCCGAAGCGCTGGCCGCAGTAACTGAAGATGCTATTATCCTTTCCGAAGCCGCCAAATCTGACCTTGAACCGGCCGTTAAAGGGTTGACCACTACGATGAACCAGTTTAACCTGCCGGCAAGCGAAAGCCGCCGGATCATCAACGCAATGGCCGCAGGATCCAAAGAGGGTGCAGCGGATATTCCATACCTCACTCAGGCAATAGAAAAATCCGGTACCACGATGAACCTGATGAATGTTTCGCTGGAAGAGAACATCGGGTTAATTGAAGCAATGGCCCCATTTTACGCCAAAGCAGAAATGGCCGGTAACTCCCTGGATAAAGTTTTTCTTAAATTGAAAGAAAAACAGATTGGCTATGTAAATGGCACTTTCAGCGTAAATGCTGCGCTGGAAGAGCTTGAAAGACGTTATAAAAACGGCGAATCGGCAGCATCAATTTTCGGAGTCGAACATGCTAAAATGGGTGAGCTGCTTGTGCAAAACAGGGCAGAATTTAACCGATATACCAATGCTGTTACCGGCACAAACATGGCCATTGAGCAGGCCGCAAAAAATACCGATAACGCGAAAGCAATTCAAGCCCAGGCTAACAATGCTTTTCATAATGCAGCTATTGAAATCGGAAAAAACCTTTCCCCAGCAATGACCGCTTTGTACCAGGTTGCAGGTTCGGTGGCAACCGCTTTTACCCGGATGATCGCTGCATCTCCAGCAGCCTCGCTCCGGGAAGAACAAACAGAACTTAACCTGTTGGTTACATCGATCATGAACGCCAACAACAGCCAGGCTACACGTAATAAGTTCATCCAGGCGCTCCAGGAGAAATATCCTGACTTCCTGCAGAATATAAATACCGAAAAACTGACCAATGAAGAACTTAGGGATCGATTGAAAGAAGTAAACAAAGAATACGAAAGTAAAATTCTGCTGGCCATCAAGGAAGACGCCCTGAAAACTAATTACCGGCAGCGTATTGATTTGACCCTCCAGGAACTTGATACAATCAAACAGTTGGCAAAATATGAAGAACTGGCCAACCAGGCCCGGACAAAAGCTGCAACCGAAAAAGACCCGCTAAAACTTCGCACCTTGCTGAGCGATGAAGAAATTACCGCACTGAACGCGATGGACCTTTTACCGCGGAAACTTGATAAGATCCGCGACCAGTTCCAGGGACTTTTAGACGAAGAAGCAGCCCTGAATGATGCGATTACCGAACTTCGGGGAAAACTGAACATTCAGGATGCATATCCCGATCCTGATCCGGGGACTAATCAAGGAGCTACGCCGGTTGCCGACGGAACACAACCAAAGATGGATATGCTCAGCGAAGTTTCCGTTGAAATCAACCAACGCGCCCGGGAGATCGAGACCCTGGAAACGATGGAGGCCGACTGGCTGGCATACCAGCAGCAAATGGCAGATGCCGGGCAAAAAATTTCCGAAGAAAAAATTGAACAATGGAACAAAGAAATTGAAGCCCGGAGAGCTGTGAAGGACGCCATATGGAGCCTTTCCGGTCAGGCAATGGACGCGCTGATCCAAGTCGCCGGCATGGAATCAAACATCGGCAAAGCCTTGTTTCTACTTAACCAGGCCAGGGCTGTTGGCGAAGTTATTTTTCATACCGGCATTGCCAATGCAAAGGCAGTTGCTGCTTCTCCGCTTACCTTTGGCCAGCCTTGGGTGGGCATAAATACCGCTTCTGCCGGTGTTTCAATTGCTTCTATCCTCGCACAAACAGTAAGCCAGGCCGCCAAGTTTGCAACCGGGGGATTCACCGGGGGAGAATCGTTGTATGTCGCAGGAGAATCCGGAGAAGAATGGATTGCACCCCACAAAATGATAAACAACCCGATCACCGGACCGGTGATTAACTGGCTGGAGGATTTTCGGAAAGGTCGTTACACCATAAACCCGGGCATTATGGAAGCCGTGTCCAACCAGTCGTCTGCTTACAGATCTGATGGTCCATCTCTCAGCCAGATCAATGGGCCACAGGTAATCGTGCAATCAGACCCCCGGCTTATTTCACTTTTAGAAAAATTGGAAAAGAAACTTAATGATGGGATTGAAGCTAAAGCCATAATCAGCAAATATGGCAAAGGCGGCTTGGACGAAGCTTTGGAAGAAATGGAGAATTTTAAAAATAAAGTAAAAACACAATGAAATTAAAAGTTGGTGATGCATTAATCCAGATGCCTGTTGATCAAACAATTAGCATCGAACGGAACAGCCCGATCCTTAACGATGATACAGGCACATTTTCTTACCCCTTCCCGGTGCCTTTTAATCCTAACGCTAAGGCTTTAGGGTGGCCTGGCAGGTTGCAAAGGAAAAATAAACTGGGAGTTCAGGATTTTTTACTGGAAGATTCCGGTATCCAGGTTTTGCGCGGAGAAACAGCCTACGACAGTATAAACAGGGACGAGATTGGGTTGGTACTAAAGTCAGGGAACACGATTTTTTATAAAAAAATGGAGGGTGTCATGTTGGGAGATATTGATTTTGGCGGCGAATATTACCCATATGTACCATTGCCCAAAGTAGGTGGATCATATGATTTCTCCTATTGGGACGCATGGAAGGCCACTTATGGAACAGATCCGGATCCGCGGACCATGTTAGAGAACCGCTGGAGGGAATACAACGCACTGGGCGGCGATATTATTCTTGCTCCATTTTACGCTAACGTTGATAATAAGCAGACATTGGTCAATTATGTAAATTCTTCCGGGCAATTATATATTACACATAATATTGATATATCTGCCCTCTCCGCCCCATACTGTTTTCAGTTTAAAGTCAATTTTATACTAACAAAAATTTTTGAGGATGCCGGATATTCGGTTAACTCCAATCAGTTTGCGGTATCGATACATAAAAATGCGATCATTTTTGGGAAAATTATGATTGTAGGCCGATCATTTTTATTGGATGGCGGTGTGACCTATTCGTACATTTCATTCCCAAAATTTAACACGCTTTATTATGCCGACTTGATGCCTGAAATCGAAGTACTTGATTTTATCGAGACCATTAAAAACATGTTCTGTTTCATTACCGTCCCATTAAAAACTAAAAAAGTTCTTTGATGTATTTGAAATTTAGTTAGTTGTATCCATTTTTCGAGCGAACGGACTTGAATTTTTAGTTTTGCATCAGATTATTCTGATTGCATATGTATCAAGACAAATACGTTTTCGCTCAACTAGTCTCGTTTCTGAATCGAAGCAAATTCAATCGTATTGTTGCCAAATACAATGGCGACAAATACGTGAAGCATTTCACTTGTTGGAATCAATTGCTATCTCTGATGTTCGGGCAATTGTCAAATCGTGAAAGTCTTAGAGATTTGATCGTCGCACTTGATGCTCATCACTCCAAATCTTATCATTTGGGATTGGGCAAGAACATTTCAAAATCATCACTGGCCAGAGCCAATCAAGACAGGGACTATCACATCTTTGAAGAGTATGCTTACTATCTGGTAAACGAAGCCAGGCAGAAACGCGTTGCTGACATCTTCAAGCTTGAAGGCAATGTCTATGCTTTTGATTCAACGACAATTGACTTATGCCTTTCGGTATTCTGGTGGGCGAAGTTCCGTAAGAAAAAAGGTGGAATCAAAGTACATGCATTATACGATGTGGAGACACAGATACCTGCATTTTTCCATATCACTGAAGCATCTGTTCACGACTCTACTGCCATGAAAGAGATCCCTTATGAATCAGGCTCATATTACATATTTGACCGTGCATATAATCACTTCAAGATGTTGTATAAGATTCATCAAATAGGAGCTTTCTATGTTTTAAGAGCCAAAAAGAATCTACAATGCAAGATGATCAAATGGAAACGAAGATTGCCCAAGAACGTGCTTTCAGATGTAACAATTGAATTGACTGGGTTTTATCCTAAGCAATACTATCCAGAGCATCTTAGATTGGTCAGATATTGGGATGAAGAACAAAAGCGTGAGCTTGTATTCTTGACCAATGCAATGCACATTTCTGCATTGCAGGTTGCTGAACTTTACAAGAACCGCTGGCAAGTCGAGCTGTTCTTCAAATGGTTAAAGCAACATCTGAAAATCAAAAAGTTTTGGGGTACTACTGAAAATGCTGTTCGGATTCAAATCTACGCTGCCATGTGCACTTACTGCTTGGTGGCAATCGTCCAAAAGGACATGCAACTTGATAGAAGCACATATGAGGTCTTGCAGATACTGAGCATATCTTTAACAGATAAAACTAATCTTCGAGACCTATTTGATAGAACTAAATTTCAAAATGACAAAGAACGTTTTAGCCTTAATGAGCCAAATTTGTTTAATTATTAATACGTCCCGATTTTAATGGGACACTAGTGGTTCTGTTTAACTATTGATATTGACGAACGAAGGAAAGAAGTTTCGATTTATTCAAAAAACCAATTATTCCTGCCCTCAAATTTGTTTCAGCTTCCTGGATCCGAACTGAATTCATACGAACATCACGAAGAAAATATTCCTGAAGGATACACCCTGAAATACAGAACACAGGAGGACGATGAAGCTACCAAATCTGATTACACCCCGTTGTTATCGGTCGCTACCCACAACGATCTGCCGGCTGTGGTTGCAGAACTATACGATGAAGTTGTGCACGTGGACAATACCGGGTACGATTATATACTGAAAGAAACAGGATCAGGCCGCGAATGGAAACAAATTGGCCGGTTAAAAGAATATACAGAAGGAACAGCAGCCGAGAATCTTGAAATAAACGCCAATGTTCCGGTATGCGAGCAACGAGAGATAAGTCAAATTTCAAAAACAACTGACATCACGATTGTAAATACGTTCATTTTAAAAAACGAACCGTTCACCAACCAATCACTGTATATTACTCTTTTCCGAGGCTCATTGACCTTAGGCTCCGTGACCATCCCGAATATTTTATCTAACAGGCAAATGACAGACGGTTCGCGGGATTTTGATATCGATTTGACACCCTCATTCTTGAATACCTATAATTATGCGCTTTTCATGGAATGGAAAGCATATCACGCCCGCCGGTTTGTCAAGTATTTTAAAATGTCGCTAAAGGATGTGGTGAACCTGAAATTCAAAAAACGATACGTGATAAACGGTATCCCATTCATTCTGAATAAAATAAATTTTGAGTTATCACATAAAGGCATTGTAAAAATTGAAGGATACACCGCGCCGAACACTACGCGAGAGCTTCCCCCTGATTGGGAACTCCCCGATCCGCCCTTTATTATTTCTTAATGGTGCATTAAAAAAAAATAGTATCACAAAAAAAATCATTTAAAATTATGGAAAAAGTATTTGTACGCAGACCCATTGGTCTACCCGACACTAAACTCCAGGAACAAATCCGTAGCGTCTACACCAAAATTGTTGACGAAATCAACAATATTGAAGTGGAGCTAAGGGTGCTGGTCACTAACGACCAGGTGACAGCCCTTGATTCTGACTTGTTATTTGAGTTACTAAAATCGAAAGAACCGGAGAACTGGTTGATTTCTAAGTATGTCCAAGCCAAAAACATCAACATCCCACACCTGAAAACAGAAAAATTGAAAGAGTTGGGATTGTTCGATTTGCCGGATTACAGCGAGATCTTGGACAGTCATGCCTCCCTGCACCGCTGCCTGGAAAAAGCAGATCAATTACGATTTATTTTTCCTCTTCGTATGTTGATTGTTCAGCATGAAGACGGCGATTTTTTCACCCTGACCGATGCTTTTGAAAACGAGCTGATTGAGGCAACAACCATGTTTACCCAAAATGAAGAGCAAAACGAAGTGCTTAACACCCTGGAAGCCATCGCCAAAAGCTTGAACCAGTTGAATAGTTTTGGAATTTTCAACATCAAGAAGAATGGCATTTATATGATTTCGACCGATTTTGGGCTCCTCTTCAACACAAACAAAACAGAAGATGTTAACCTGGTTTCGGTAAATACGCGAGCTTTTAAAAATCGGTTATTGAGACGTTTCTATGAAGGACCTTTATTCGGGGACACAAAGTCAGTTGGTTTTTGGGATTAGATGGTGGTGTTTTCTTCATTCTCTCTTTAAAACTCTCTTTAAACAAAAATAACGTGCTGATTTTCAGCACGTTATTTTTAAAATTAGCTCCCCAGGTAGGACTTGAACCTACGACCTACGGATTAACAGTCCGCCGCTCTAACCAACTGAGCTACTAGGGAATTTCTGTATTGGAACGTTTGCTTTGTGTTTCAAAAGCGATGCAAAAATAACAGCTTTTCTCAAAACAAAAAACTTTTCTGAAAAAAATCCTGAAACTTTTTTCAAAAAAATCCGGGGCCATTTTGCTGCCGACAGACCGGCCCCATCACATCGTTCAGACTATTAAAACCTTAGCAAAATCAGCCTTTTCAGAAATGTCTGACCAATGCTGAGCGCCACCAGTGATAATATTTTCCTTCCAGATCGGAGATTGCCGGAAACGGGTAAAACAGGTAATGATCTTTATCGCCGATATAAAACCCGGTTTTAATGGTCCTGTATGGGATATCGTCGCGCAGGAAACGCAAAACCGTCTTGGTTTGTCTGCCCGGCGATTCTTTCAGGCGGATCAGGCAATCGCGCAAATGGTCGGGGTTCGGATAAGGCAAATTGTTCAGCGGCGCATAAGGGTCGTTTACCAGTTCATTCAACCTGAGGTCGGCCATAAAAATTTTTGGAGCCGAAACCGGTTTGCCGGTATCGGTGAGAAACCGGATGAAATCGACGGGCGGTAATTTACTGGCCACCCGGGTGGTAATCGGTATAAATTGCTGATAAAGATGAATCTCATCCGGGTTCCGGTCCACATAATCCCTGGGTTCAACTTCAAGGGCAATACCATCGTCGGTGACCAGGTAGAGGTTTTTCAGCGCTTTCATCGGGATACTTTCAAAGGTGCGGTAAATCGACAGGTAAACGGAGCGTTTGGGTTCGCCGTCATCATAGGGCTTCATCTTCATGTTGATATAATCCTGGTTCAACCTGGTTTTATCCGGATCAATTTCGAAAAAGATGGCCTGCCCCCTGGTTTGCTTTTTGGTGCCTACGGCCAGGTAATTGCCAAAATCGGCGGGGGCCAGATGAGAGGCAATTAACGATTCGGGAGTAGCAACCAGATAGTAATATTTTCTCATGGCATTTAATTTTTGGTTGTATCATAAGTACGATTTACAAACTGAAAAGTTAACCAAACCCGTTATGCGATGACCTGAATCTGCTTGAAACAAACTTTCGTAATCCCGATATAAATAACTATTTTCGCCCTATATTTTTTGAAGACTATTACTATGTGGGTTCGGCTCTCAAGAATTATTCTCAGAAACAGAATTTTCTTACTCGTTTTTTTAGGCATTGTCACTGTTTTTATGGCTTATCAGGCCCAAAAACTGGAGATGTCGTATGAATATGCACAATTACTTCCGAAAAAGGACAGCGCCAATATCGATTATCAGAATTTCAAAAAAATATTTGGGGAAGAAGGCAACCTGATCGTTGTGGGGATTGAAAATCCCGATTTTTTTAAACTATCGTATTTTAACCAATGGTGCGAGTTAAATGACGATTTAAAAAGAATTGACGGGGTTGAAGATATCCTTTCGGCGTCAGGCGCTTTTACGCTGAAAAAAAACACCGAAGAGCGGAAATTTGAACTGGACCCGATTTTCCCCGAAAACATCGACTCGCAGGAAAAACTCGACAGCCTGGCAAAAACATTTCATTCGTTGCCTTTTTACCGCGGCCTGTTGTATAATCCTGAGGCCCATGTTTATATGCTGGCCGTTACGGTCAACAAAGATAAAATGGCGTCGAAAGCCCGCGAAAAGTTGGTTTTGGCTATTAAAGACCGCTGCGACCGGTATTCTGAAGAATCAGCCCTGAAAGTCCATTACTCCGGTCTGCCCTACATTCGGGTAATCAATTCAATCCATATAAAAAAGGAAATCTTTTTGTTCAGCGCATTGGCCATGGCCTTGTGTATTATTACCCTGTTCCTCTTCTTCCGGTCGTTTAAAGCGGTTCTGATCCCCATGCTGATTGTTTCGACCGGCGTTGTATGGGCGATGGGCACCATGTCCTTGTTAGGCTTCAAAATTACCCTGCTCACCGGCATGATCCCTTCATTATTGATTGTGATTGGTATTCCCAACAGCATTTACATGCTGAATAAATATCATCACGAGTTCCGGGCCCACGGGAATAAAATCAAGTCGCTGCAACGGGTGATCATTAAAATCGGGAATGCCACCTTCCTGACCAACCTGACTACCGCTTCGGGCTTTGCCACCTTTGTGATTACCAACAGCGAAATTCTGCGGCAATTTGGTCTGGTTGCCGCCTTAAATATCATGACCCTTTTCCTGCTTTCCCTGGCGATGATCCCTACGATCTTCAGCTTTTTCAATCCACCGCAGGCCAGGCATATTCAGCATCTCGAAAACAAAAATATTCGCAGCATCATCGACAAACTGGTCGACATCACTTATCACCATATCAAGTGGGTGTATATTTCGGCATTTTTCATTCTGCTGCTTGGCATTTACGGTATTTCGCTGATTAAAAGTTCCGGCTACATGGTTGACGACATTCCCGAAAGCGACGTAATTTACAAAGACCTGAAATTTTTCGAAAAACACATCGACGGGATTATGCCGCTGGAAATTATCGTGGATACTAAAAAGCCAAACGGCGCCATGAACCTGAGCACCTTCAACCTGATTGACAAACTGGAAAAACACCTGACAAATTACGAAGAACTTTCCTCGTCCCTGTCGCTGCTGAATATTCTGAAATTCTCAAAACAGGCTTTTTATAACGGGAAGGAACGTTATTATACCTTGCCGAGTAATCAGGAAAAGAATTTCATTCTGGCGTATGCCAATAATGCGACACAAAACTCACAAAACAGTATTGGCGCACTGCACTCGTTCCTCGACAGCACACAACAAATAACACGCGTGTCTATCCGGATGAAAGATGTGGGAACCAAACGAATGGAAGAATTATACCACGAATTTAAACAGGAAGTGGATTCTATTTTCCCGGCCGACAAATACAAGGTTACGGTTACCGGCTCGAGCATTACCTTCTTTAAAGGCACCAAATACCTGGTTAAAAACCTGTTTTCGAGCCTTGCTTTGGCTATTTTCCTGATTTCATCCTTTATGGCCCTCATGTTTTACTCGTGGCGGATGGTGGTTATGTCGCTGATTCCCAATATACTCCCGTTGATTTTTACCGCGGCGATCATGGGATTCACGGGCATTCCCATCAAGGCATCCACCATCCTGGTATTCAGTATCGCCTTTGGAATATCGGTTGACAATACCATTCACTTCCTGGCCAAATACCGGCAGGAGCTGAATGTAACGGGTTGGGACATTCATCGTTCGGTAAAACGGGCCTTGCGCGAAACCGGAGTGAGTATGTTATATACCTTCGTGGTGCTATTTTTTGGTTTTGGCGTGTACAGTATCTCCAAATTCGGAGGAACTGCCGCTCTTGGCGTACTGGTTTCGCTGACTCTGCTGGTTGCCATCACCTCCAACCTAATCCTGCTGCCCAGTTTGCTGATCGGTTTGGAAAGGCTCACCACCACCCGGTCGTTCCGCGAACCGTTGCTGTCCATTTATAATGAGGAGGAAGATATAGAACTGGACGACCTGGAAATACAGGAACTTCCGATGACTAAAGAACAGGAATGATGCATACCGCAAAATCATTACAGGAACTTATTGTTTTAAAACTGGAAGAAGAAGCCAGGGTAATCGGCTCAACGGTTCCTGTTAATCTGTACGGCCCCATCGAATATACGCTGAACATGGGTGGAAAAAGGCTCCGCCCGGTGATGCTGTTAATGGCTTGCGAGCTTTTTGGAGGACAACCCGATGACGCCATGAATGCAGCCCTTGCCGTGGAAATCTTCCACAACTTTACGCTGCTGCACGACGACATGATGGACCAGGCCGAGCTGCGCCGAAACCAACCGGCCGTTCATAAAAAGTTCAACGAAAATATCGCAATTCTTTCTGGCGATGCCATGTCGATTCTGGCATATCATTACCTGCTAAAAACCGAAACACCGGCCTACAAAGAGCTAATCCAACTGTTTTCGAAAACAGCCATCGAAGTCTGTGAAGGACAGCAATATGACATGGATTTCGAGGAAAGACCGGACGTTAGCATCGATGATTACCTGAAAATGATCCGGCTGAAAACCGCTGTACTCATAGGCTGTAGCTTTAAAATGGGGGCGCTTATCGGCCAGGCAGGCCCCGAAGACGCCGATCGCCTGTACGCTTTCGGGATCAACCTGGGACTGGCTTTTCAGTTGCAGGACGATCTGCTGGATGTATATGCCGATCAGGAAAAATTTGGCAAAAAAATCGGTGGCGACATTGTGGCCAATAAAAAAACCTTTTTACTGCTGAAAACACTTGAACTGGCCACAGGCAGTCAACGGACTGAATTGTTATTCCGTATCGGACAAACCGGGTTTGATCCCACCGAGAAGATTGAGGCTGTCAGGAAAATTTACACCGAATCTGGCGTGCGTCAGATCAGCGAGTCGGTGATGGATGATTTCTACCAAAAGGCATTGACGGAACTGAAGGCTGTTCAGGTAGAAGAATCGCGAAAAGAAGCTTTACTTTTACTGGCAAAAACAATCATGAAACGTGAACATTAATCATGCGTGTTCGTTTATTGTGATCGGTAAAAATTTAATACCCATTATTCAGAAAAGAAATTTGTTCAATTAAACCGGTTTTTGTAATTTCCGGCTCCACTCGAATAAACTATTAAAAATGAATCAAAATATTGGTAGAGTAGTACAGGTGATTGGTCCTGTAGTCGATATCTGCTTCGATCGTGAAGGAAGCGAACTCCCTCAGATTTATGATGCCCTCGAAATTGTCCGTGAAGGAATACCCAATCTGGTTGTAGAATGCCAGCAGCATATTGGTGAAAATACAGTGCGGGCAATCTCGATGGATTCAACTGATGGAATCAGAAGAGGTCTGGATGTGATTGCCACCGGCAAACCAATCACCATGCCCAAAGGAGAAATTGCCCTCGGACGTTTGCTCAATGTCACCGGCGACGCGGTTGATGGGCTGGAGCAGTTGCCCAAAGACGGACTGCACATCCACAACAAACCTCCCAAATACGAAGATTTAACTACCGAAACCGAAGTATTATTCACCGGGATCAAGGTAATCGATCTGATTGAACCTTATGCCAAAGGTGGAAAAATCGGCTTGTTTGGCGGCGCAGGCGTAGGTAAAACCGTATTGATCCAGGAGTTGATCAACAACATTGCACTGGCTCACAGCGGACTTTCAGTATTTGCAGGCGTAGGCGAGCGTACCCGTGAAGGAAACGACTTGCTTCGGGAAATGATTGAAGCAGACATTGTTAATTATGGTGAGGAGTTTAAAAAATCAATGGAAGCCGGCAGTTGGGACCTTTCAAAAGTAAACCCCGAATCCATGAAAAAATCGAAGCTGGCCCTGGTGTTCGGGCAGATGAACGAACCTCCCGGCGCACGCGCACGCGTGGCTTTGTCGGGCCTCACGATCGCCGAAAGTTTACGCGACGGGGACGGAACTCCCGGCTCAGGCCGCGACATCTTATTTTTTGTCGACAACGTGTTCCGCTTCACCCAGGCGGGCTCCGAGGTGTCGGCCCTTTTAGGCAGGATGCCCTCGGCCGTAGGTTACCAACCCACCCTGGCCACCGAAATGGGGATTATGCAGGAACGGATCACGTCAACAAAAAACGGATCAATCACTTCGGTCCAGGCTGTTTATGTGCCTGCCGACGACTTAACCGACCCGGCCCCTGCAACAACCTTCGCCCACCTGGACGCCACCACGGTGTTGAGCCGTAAAATCTCCGAGTTGGGTATTTACCCGGCTGTTGACCCGCTGGATTCCACCTCGCGCATTCTGACGGCTGATATTGTTGGTGAAGA
This sequence comes from Gaoshiqia hydrogeniformans, assembly GCF_049347105.1. Lineage (GTDB taxonomy): Bacteria > Bacteroidota > Bacteroidia > Bacteroidales > Prolixibacteraceae > Gaoshiqia > Gaoshiqia hydrogeniformans. The sequence goes on along the minus strand of NZ_CP186334.1, from coordinate 2,991,082 downwards.
ACATTACAACTGCGCCCAGCGCGTAAAAGAAATCCTGCAACGCTACAAAGAACTTCAGGATATTATTGCGATCCTGGGTATGGATGAGCTTTCGGAAGAAGACAAGCTGGTGGTTCACCGCGCACGCCGCGTACAGCGGTTCCTGTCGCAACCCTTCTTCGTGGCCGAACAGTTTACGGGGCTCGAAGGCAAGTTGGTTTCGATTGAAGATACCATTAAAGGCTTTAACATGATCATGGACGGCGAAGTAGATCAATATCCTGAATCGGCGTTCAACCTGGTAGGCACCATTGAAGAAGCCATTGCCAAGGGCGAGAAAATGTTAGCCGAGTCTGTTGCCTGATCATTTGACTGAAAAAACCGCGCTATGTATCTTGAAATTATAACACCGGTAAAAAAGGTCTTTTCGGGGGAAGTGAAGCTGGTTCAACTCCCCGGAACGAAAGGTTCTTTTGAAATTTTGACCAACCATGCCCCGATTATCTCGACCCTGGAAAAAGGACGAATTAAAATTGTGGATCAGGGCGACCAGGTTTCCTTTATTGAAATCGCGGGAGGGGTGGTCGAATCAAAAAGCAATAAAATCAGTATTCTGGCAGAATCTGTCTGATGCTCAATAAAATTCAGAAGTTGCCCGGGAAGAATCAAAATCATCATTTTTCCCGGGCAAACTTTTATATACCGATCCCCGCGGGTTACTCCGACGCCGGGCCCCCGATTTTTGCAATCCGGTTCAACGCCTCGTTGAGCGTAGCGCGCGTGCATCCCAGGTTAATGCGCATATAGCCCGAACCTTGTTTGCCAAACTGAACGCCCCGGTTCAATCCGACACCTGCGTCCAGCAATTTTTCATTGAGCTCCTCATCGGTTAGCCCAAGAGCCGAAAAATCGAGCCAGGCCAGATAAGTGGCTTCGGCTTTCATCACCCTAACCTGTGGCAAGTTCCTACTCAACCAATCTTCGAGAAAGTCAAAATTAGCCTGTATGTATCCGACCAGCTGATCAACCCAGCCTGAACCATGCGTATAGGCCGCTTCGAGGGCAATGGTTCCGAAAATATTTCCCATATGCAGATGCGGAATTTTCAGGGTTCGCTCATATCGTGCAAAATGCCGTTTATTCGGAATGATCAGGAACGAAGTCGTCAATCCGGCCAGGTTAAATGTTTTGCTTGGCGCCATGCAAACCACGCAGTTTTGTGCAATCTCATCCGAAAGCGTTGGAAGCGGAATATGTTTATGCCCGTTAAAAACCAGGTCGGAATGGATTTCATCAGAAATAATCAGGATTTTATTTTCCAGACACAACGTGGCCAGGGCAGTCAGCTCTTCTTTTGTCCAAACCATCCCACCCGGATTTTGCGGGTTACACAGCAGCAGGAGTTTTGTTTTTGAAGTGATTTTACTTCGCAGGTCATCGAGATCGAATGTATAACGGCCGTTTACCAGCTTCAGCGGGTTCTCGAGCATCTGCCGACCGGTTGATTTAACCGAATCAAAAAAAGGAAAATAAACCGGCGGCTGAACCACAACTTCATCTCCCGGTTTCGAAAATGTTTCGATTGCCAGCGTTAAACCGGCAACAACACCCGGGCTGAATGAGATCCATTCCTTTTCAACCGGCCAGTTGTGGCGTTCTTTCATCCAGCCGATAATCGACTGAAAATACGAATCCGGACGAAATGTGTAACCCAATATTTCGTGCTCAAGCCGTTTTTTGATGGCATTCAGAATAAAGTCGGGGGTTTTAAAATCCATGTCGGCCACCCAAAGCGGCAGCACATCTTCTTTTCCGAAGAAAAACTTCCGGGCGTCGTATTTGATGCAATTGGTCCCTTCCCGGTTTATCTGTTCATCAAAATTATATGTTCTCACCATGTGTATTTATCATTACAGGAAATGTGCTTAAAGATCGATTTTTTTCAGATAATTACGTCCGTTTTCCTGTTCAACTTTCAATACAAAATTGAACCGGTTTAAACTCAGGCACAGTTCAAAGTCGGCCGATGGCGCCCATTCCTGCTTTTCCGGGGCAAAAAAGCGGGCTCCCGACCCGGTGCGAAGTTTTTCGACCATCGCCTCAAAATCAACCGGTTGTTTCTCCAGCCTGGCTTTAATATATTCGGCCAGAAAGGTGTCTTCATCGGTAGGATACGAACAGGCATAACCCATACAAACCAGCGAAAGCTTTTCAGGTTTCCGTTGTTCAATGTACTGAATAATTGCTCCGGCATTAACAAAACTACCGGTGATCAGTTCATCCGCACCGGTTGCATTGGCAATTCCCTGTGTACCCGAACTGGTGGTATGCACCATCGTTTTCCCTGAAAGATTACCGGCGAGTAACTGCGAGGGCGAATTACCGAAATCAAAGCCTTCAGGCTTTTTCTCGTTACGTTCTCCCACCAGCATATAATCCGGATTCTTCGCTTTAAGACGGTATGCCTGATCGATATCACTTACCGGATAAATTTTCGTCACCCCGCTGTTGTAAGCATAACAGGCTACTGAGAATGCCCTGAATACATCAATGATCACCGTTAATCCGCTGGCCTTCCTTGCTCCCTCCAGCAATTGTAAGATTTCTGTTTGCATCTGTTTGATCTAAATTTAATATTTTATCTTATTGATTGGCACAATATTTGATAAAAAGCGATTCATTTTCAAAATCCCTTTAAATATAAGGGAAAACAACGCCTATTCACGTATAGATTATGTCGATATGTTGGACAACATAAACTTAACTTACACTTAACGTATGTTTTACGACATATGTTGTAAAACATGGTACATTTGTATTGTAATGAATGTCGAACTTTTTAAAAGTTTAAAACTATGAAAACGATCAGAACTTTAACAATGATGTTTGCTTTAATAGTTATTGCAAACATGGCCATGGCCACCGGGAACCTTCGGGTTGACATCCTTCCTTTAACAGCAGACCGTGCTGTAGTCGCTATTTCGAACAATGCCGAAAGCAAATTTCAGATCAGCATTGAAAATTCATCGGGCGAAATGATCTATTACAAGGAAACCGAAGGGAATGCAGCGGAATACCGCAAAATCTATGACTTTTCCAAACTGGAAAAAGGCGATTACCGTCTGACGGTAAGCATTGACGGCGCCGTAAGCGAACGTGCATTCAGCATCGAAAGTAAAAACATCAACGTCGGTAAAATGAAAAATGTGGTCGAACCGTTTTTCTCGTTCAAAGATGATATTTTACGTGTCGCTTACCTGAACTATCCGGGTGAAAACATGAACCTGCTTATTTACGAAGGCAGCAACCTGATTTACAACAAAGCATTGGAAAATACTTTTTCTGTAAATGAAGGTTTAAACCTCTCTAAATTGAAAAACGGAAATTACCAGGTGGTTTTAGCCACAGGAAACGACGTTTTCGATTATACGGTAGAAGTTAAGTAATTCTTACTTCTACTGGTTTTCCAATGCGGTTATCCAAAAGAAGCCGCATTTTTTGTGCGTTAAATTCTCCCTTACCAACCTGAAATATCATTACTTTTGCTTTCATTCAAAAAAAGATTAAAATTTGTGACGATGAGTACAGCAAAAGAATGGTTAAACAGCGGTTCGTGGACGGAAGGGGCCCCTGTCAGATTTCACGAGTCAGTTGATGTCGATCAGTTTTATAAACAATATCATGCCCGCCCGGACTTATGGAAAGCCGTGTTTGCCTTTATGAAACAGGAGCTTTCGGCCCTTGCCCCCGGGAAATATCCGCTGGTTGGGAACGAAGCCTTCGCGATGGTTTCCGAATACCAGACCAAGTTGCCCGAACAGGCCAAATGGGAGGCTCATAAAAAATACACCGACCTGCAGTTTATGATCTCCGGGGAAGAAAAAATGGGGATTTTACCTTTACAAAAAGCGGCTGGCGCCCTGGAATACAACGAAGAAAAAGATCTGATCTTCTTTACCGAAAATGAAGGTGATTATCACACCGCAACCACCGACTCGTTTTTTCTGTTTTTCCCTTCAGATGTTCATCGTCCTTCGATCATGACTGAAGAACCGAAACCCGTGAAAAAACTGGTAGTCAAAATTGCCGTAGCCGGATAAACAGGAAAGAGGCTGTTTTGAATACAAGTTATTCGGCAGACGATGTGCTACCTTACACTCTCTCCAAAACAGCCTCTTCAATCAAAACACTAAATCCCCCTACTACAATAAACCTTTCACCACCTGTATGGCAGCCTCGTAATTCGGCTCACTGCTCACTTCGGGAACATATTCCACATATTTTACAATTCCGTCTTTGTCAATAATCACAGTGCCGCGGGCCAGCAAACGCAACTCCTTGATCAGAAAACCATACTTGGTCCCAAAATCCACATCACGGTGATCAGATAAGGTGACGACCTTGTCGAGCCCTTCAGCGGCACAAAAACGGCTTTGGGCAAAGGGCAGGTCACAGGAAATGGACAGGATTACCGCATCTCCCAAATTGGAAGCTTCGGCATTGAACCTGCGGTTCTGGGCCTGGCAAACGCCGGTATCAATCGACGGGTACACGGCAATAACCCTCACTTTGCCCTCGTAATCGGACAGTTTTACAGGTTGCAAACCTGAACCAAGCACGACAAAATCAGGCGCTTTGTCGCCCACTTTTATTTGTTCACCCAACAGGGTTAAGGGGTTTCCCTTGGAGGTAACTTTCCCGGTTGTTTCTTTCATCTTTTTCGTTTTTTTGATTTTCGTTTATTACAACAACCAGAAGAGGTTTCGGTTTAAAAGAACAGCGAACGATTCTTCAAAACAGAGAAACACGGTGCGGAACATCCATGAGTGAGACAGAGATCGCTAAACAAGTTCGGGAAGACTTCGCTAAAAGAGGGAATACATTTGCGGTAAAAGCGAAACCGCTGTCGTATGCGGACAGCGGCCATTATTCGCAATTGCTCAAAACCCTGCTGGTCCTGAGGTTTTGTTGAAGTCAGGTTAAAAAAAGCCAGTTGCTTCGCGTGGCAGCATCTGGCATTCTGTTATGGGTTAATCGGTTTCGCTTATTCGTAACCCGGGTTTTGAGTCAAGTTTTCGTTGACATCAACGGCTGATGTCGGCAAAGGGAAAATCGTTTTCTGTGCATGGGTTGCCGGTTTTTCCTGGTAAGCCTCGGTGAATTTACCAAAACGAATCAGGTCCTGGCGGCGCAGGCCCTCCCAATACAATTCAAACCCGCGTTCCTTCAGAATATCATCCAGCGTAACCGAAGTCAGCGCGGGCAACGTTTTGCCGGGCGCACTGCGTTTTGAACGGATAAAATTAACATCGGCCAAAGCCCCGGCCGGGTCATTATTCCTCAATTTTGCTTCGGCACGAATCAGGTAAATATCGGAAATCCGCATAATAGGCACATCGTTAGGCGACGAGAACTGGCGTTCGGTAGCCGGATTCGGAGCAAACTTGACGACACGGATTCCGGCGTTCTCAGGCGAACTGGCCAGGTTGATTTCAGGCACGAAAATCAGCGGAGAACCATTGCGCTGCGACAAGGCTGTTCCATCCAGTCCATATTGCTGGCCGTGCAGAAAGCCCTGATTGAAACCGGTTTGCCCTTTTATGCGGGCATCATAAAAACGGGCATCGTTTACCATATCCCAGGTCTCAAAGAATGTTTTAGTCGTTGACGGTCCGTTCCAGGTGCTGGTAATGTTTCCAAAAACCTGGGAGTAATGCAGGGTAAAGTTCACCCATACGCTGCCACTGCCCATATCCACACTGTCGTCCATCGGTACACGCAGGATAAATTCAGCGTGTTCGGCCACATCTTTCTGGAACATGGTCCAGTAGTCGTCGGTCACCGTGTAAACGCCCGAATTGATCAACTGATCGCAATAGGTAATGGCATCGGCCCATTTGGCCTCTCCTGTATAAACTTCGTAATTAAGGTAAATTTTTGCCAGCAGGGCCTGGGCGGCGCCAACAGTTACGCGTTCGGAACCCACCTCAGCCTTGGTTTTCAGGTTTGGCAACACCGCTTTCACTTCTTCAATAATGAAATCAGCAGCAGCTTTCCGGTCCATCACCATCGGCGAAATCTTAAAATCGAGTTCGTCGGGTTCGCGAAAGGGAACCTGCCCAAAAAGGTCATTAACCAAATACATATAGTACGCACGCAGGAAGCGGGCTTCGGTGATGTATTGTTCTGTTTTGGCCGATTGGGGGAATTGACCGATATAATAAATGGCCAGGTTGCATCGCGCCATCCCCTGGCTTAATGCATTCCATACATTTTTCATACGAATATGATCAGCGGTCCAGGTATGCAGATGAAGCTCCATCCAGGCGCCGTTATCGTACCAGTCGGTACCACGTGTCGGAACAATCACTTCATCGGTCGTCACTTCCTGTAATCCCCAGTAATCGTACCATTCAATGGTGCGGCGCAGGCTTCCGTACGGCGGATTGATGAGGGCTTCGATGTTTTCCGGGTTACTGATCAGGTCGGCACCCAGTTGTTCGTCCAGTACAGTTTCTTCCAGGTCGGTACAACCAACAGTGGCCAACAAGCCCAGTAGGGTAAAGAATAAAATAAATTTATATGGTTTCATCTTTTTTCGGATTTAGGTTCATGTTAAAATTGAAGGTTTACGCCAAAGGTAAATGTCCGCGGCTTCGGATAGGCCGTATAATCGATACCCATCGAAGGCACGCCGTTTTCGTCGGCAGCCACATTCACTTCCGGGTCGTAGCCCGAGTAGTCGGTAAACAACAACAAGTTGTTTCCGGTCACGTAAATACGGGCGCTGTTCAACCATCGAACAGATTGCGTATCGAAGGTATATCCCAGGGTAACGTTAGCCAGGCGCAGGAATGAACCGTCTTCGATAAACCGGGAAGAGAACGCATTGGAATTCTCCGGGCTTTCATTTGATTCGAGCACCGATTTAAGCACGTTGTTCCCCTTGTCCAGCGGGCCTTTCAGAAACAAGGCATTGGCTGTATTGTTATACACTTTATTTCCCTGCGATCCATACCAGAACATACTGACATCGAATCGTTTGTATGTTAATTTCGAACTCAGGCTGTAAGTATAATCAGGCAAAGCAGAACCTAAGGCCTCTTTGACCTCAATCCCGTCGGCATCTTTTTTATAGATGCTCATCCCGTTGCTGTCGAATCCTTCCCAAACTTTGCCATAAAAGGTGCCTACCGGTTCACCATTGGTGATTACCTGAACGCGGGTATCCGAAAGCCCTTGCCCGCTGGCATTTCCTGTTTCTATAAATTTTACGGGCAGGTCTTTCACTTCATTTTTGATGTAAGCGATATTGAAGCCGAGGTCCCAGCTCAGGTCGTTTTGATCAATCAGCAAACCATTCAGCCCCAATTCGATCCCGTTGTTTACAATTTTCAGGTCAGGAACGTTCAGCCATTGGGTTTGAGTTGGAGACGGGGCTTTGGATGGTATTTCCAACAAAACATCTTTGGTTTTTTTATTGAACAGGTCGATGGTCCCGGATAACCGGTTTTCGAAGAAGCCGAAGTCGATACCGATGTTTGTCTGAATGGTGGTTTCCCATTGAATATCGGCATTCGGCGTCCGAATATAGGTAATCCCCGGCGAAAGCGTACCGTTAAAATATCCGTTGGCATCGGGTTGAGTACCAACCGACAATAATGAAATCTTATCCGGAATTTCCTGGTTCCCGGTTAAGCCCCAGCCCAAACGGAATTTCAGATTGCTTAGATTGCCCGATCCTTTCAGAAATTCTTCTTCGGAAACCCTCCAGGCAAATGCAGCAGAAGGGAAAAAACCATATTTATTGTTTTCCCCAAATTTAGATGAACCGTCAAAACGCCCGGTGAAGGTAAACAGGTATTTATCTCTGAAACTGTAATTAACCCGGCCGAAGAAAGATTGCAGTTCGCGTTCGTAAGCCGATGAGTTGACGTTGGCCGACGAGAAATTACCATACTGAAGGTTATCGGTATATTTGACATCGTCCACCTCAAAACCGGTTACATTCACTTCGGTAGTACTTACCTTGAAGAACTGGTAGGCATGACCGGCCAGGAAGTTGAATGAATGATCCGTGCCAAAGTCTTTCAGGTAAGTCATGTAATTCTCGATCAGGCGGTTATTGGCCGTAATGCCGTTGATATCTGCCTCACCCTTGTTCGACAGGTAAGTCAGTTGTTTATCCTGATTGACCCGGCGCTCGGCCACGGTACGGTCGAACCCCACATTCAGCTTGTATTTCAGGTTTTTAATGATGTCGAACTCTGCCGACATGTTCGAGATGATCCGGTCGGTTTGGGTTTCATCGTCCACCAACCTGAGCATGGCTACCGGGTTACGCTGGTCAGTGGCATGTTGGTAATACGTTCCGTCGGAATTATACACCGGATAGGTCGGGTTCGATTTCAAGGCAGTCAGAATCAGGTCGCCTTCGTAGCCCGACCCGCTTTGTTCGGTAATCGGAGCGCGGAAATCGGTGGTATGCGAGGCGATCAAGCTTCCGGTCAGGTTTAGTTTCCCGTCAAAGGCTTTTTGAGTCACATTAATTTTTCCGTTCAGTTTTTCCTGTCCGGTAGTTTTCACAATTCCTTCCTGATCGAGGTAGCCCAGTGAGGCATGGAAAGTAAAGTTTTCGGTTCCACCGCCATACGACAGGTTGTGGCTTTGCGTAATCCCGGTGGTGTAAATCTCGTCCTGCCAATCAACGCTGGCTCCCAGATCAAGCAATTTAGAACCGTCGGCTTTGGTATACGAACGGAATTCGGCAGCTGTAAGCATATCCAGTTTTTCGCGTATCTGAGCTACGCCTGTATAACCGTCATAAGTGATGGTGCCTTTGCCTTGTTTTCCTTTTTTGGTGGTAATAATAACCACCCCGTTAGCGCCACGCGCCCCGTAAATCGCGGTTGATGAAGCGTCTTTCAGGATATCGATCGATTCGATATCCTCCGGATTAAGAAAGCTGATCGGATTTTTTACGGCCCCGCTGCCATAACCCGCTGCACCACCTCCTGTTGGGGTAATATCGGCATTGTCGAGCGGAATACCGTCAACCACATACAAGGGTTCCTGCCCGGAACGGATGGAGTTGGAACCGCGGATTCGGACGGACATGCCGGTACCCGGCTCCCCGCTGTTTTGGGTGATGTTGACGCCTGAAATCCGGCCCTGCATCATCTCGATCGGCGAAGTAGCCACCGCCTTGTTCATATTTTCCCCGGTCAGACGGCTGGTTGCGCCGGTCAGGTCGCTCTTGCGCTGAACACCGTAGCCCACGGCAACCACTTCTTCCAGTTCCAGGACGTCTTCGCGCATCTGCACCTGAAACGTTTTTTGGGTACCGATAGTGATTTCTTCCGTTTGAAAACCGACAAAAGAGAATTGCAGGCTTCTGGCGTCGGAAGGGACATTCAGCGTAAATTCGCCGTTAAAATTGGTAATGGTGCCGATGGTGGTCCCCATCACCAGTACGGTAACGCCCGGCAAAGGCTGGCCGCCCACGTCGACCACGCGCCCCTGCAACTGGTTGACCGGTTGCTGCCCGGTTGCCGGCCGTTTCAGTTCCTCGCGCTGGGTAATAACAATCTGCCGGTCTTTAATTTCATAGCTTAGAGGCGTTCCGGCGAAAAGTTGATCCAAAACTTTCCCGACCGGAGAATTTTTCACATTAATGGTAACAACTTCTGTAACATCCAGAATATCATCCGAATAAACGATGATAAACTCGCTGTTCTGTTCAATTTCATTAAAAACCTGCTTAATCGTAGCCTTACTCAGACTCATTGAGAATTTCGTGTTTTGCGAATAACTACCCCCTACGGCGGTGAAAACACTGACCAAAAGTAGCATTACTGATAACCTCATGACAAGGAACATTTTTTTAAACCTCTCATTTGAAAGAAAGGTTCGCACATGAAACATTTTTTTCATACATTTAAAACGTTTAGTTTAACGACTAATAAAAACCCATGGTTTGAACCGGTAAGCGCCGCTACGCTTACCGGTTTTTTTATCCATTTCTATTTTCTGACAATTACAAAATCCCCGTTGCTTTTTTTGGTCCAGTCGACCGGCACTGTCAGTTTAATGATATTCAGCACCTCTTCGGGGCTTCCTTTCAGATCAAGCTTCCCGGAGATGAGATACCCTCCCGCCAGAGGGTCTTTCATCTCGATCCGGATATTGTAATAACGTTCTACTTTTTTAATGACCCGCACCAGGTCTTCTTTCTCGGCCTTCAACATGCCATCCTTCCAGGCCGTGTACATACTGACATCGACCGTCCTGACAGAAATTTCACCTTCGTCTTTACTTAAGCTGAATTTTTCGTTGGGCTTCAGGATGAACTCATTCCGTTGGTCATGAAAGTTTTTGGCTTTTATTTCAAGGGCCACGCTGCCTTCTTCCAGTATCGCCTCGGTGAAGTTATCTTCGGGGTAAGCCGATACATCAAAGCGGGTACCCAGCACTTTAACATTCATCTCGGCCGTGCGGACAATAAACGGTTTATCCTCCATCCTGGCTACATCAAAATAAGCCTCTCCAATCAAAATCACTTCCCGTTTTTTTCGCAGGAAGGTGGACGGATAAATCAGCTGACTCCCGGCGTTCAGCCAAACCACCGTTCCGTCCGAAAGATGGATCATCGATTTTTTACCGTAAGGAATAATCACCTTGTTCATCACTTCGCGCCCAGGCGTCTGGCTCTGGCGAATGGTATCATTGTTCACAATCAGTTGATTGCCGGCGCTGTTGTACGTAATTTCAGACTCTTTCTTTTCGAGTGAAATTTCAGAACCGTCGGACAGGATGATTTTTGCCTCGTTGCTGCTTGTCTCGGGAACCGAAACCAGGTCGAAATGAGTCTGCGGCCTGTTTTCGTAGATGTGATAGCTGATGGCGCCCGACAGGAATACCAGCAACAGCACGGCAGCGTATTTCAATGCAGTTCCCCATTTTAAGCGTACCGGGCCGCGGAACGACTTCAGGATGTTATTCCAGATATCATAGGTTTCATCCAGGCTCATTTTCTCCTGTTCGTGCTGAAACATACTGAAAATAAACCGGGCCTCATCCACTGCCTGTTTTTTATCGGGATAGTGTTCCAGGAAATCTTTCCAGTATTTTTCCTGTTCTTCGGAAGGATTGAGCAACCAGCTGATAAAATCAGCATCAGCTAAAAAGTCTTCGCTCGTATATTTTTTGTACTTCTCCATAATCATCAGAATCTGCCGGTAAAAGGCACGAAACTGATTTCTGTTGATAGTTTTTGAACGATTTTTTTACTGCTGTAAAGCATTTTTCTTTGCCTGACCGAAGATGCAGAGCATAAATTGATTGAAATAATTGGATTTTTCGGCCAAAATTTTCCTCAATTTACTGATACCCCTGTGAATGAGGGCGCGCGCCGATTGATAGTTCAGGTTAAGAATAACCGCAATTTCCCGGTAATCCATTCCTCGTGTAAAACGAAGATAAATGGCTTCTTTTTGCCTGGCGCTCAATGAATCGACAGCTGCAATCAGTTTTTGTTTCTGCGAATCGGTCAGTTCATATTCAACGTGGTCAAAGCTCTGGAAAAAAGCAATTTCGAAGCGATTACCTTCCTGATCAAGCTGTTTATATTTTTGATTTCGCTGTAATTCGCGAATCAGTTTCCGTTTTAGCGCCTTGAACAGGTAAAGCTGAATATTATCCGTCGGGGAAAGTGATTTGCGGTTTCGGATGATCGTGCAGAAGATATCCTGAATGCAATCTTTCACCAAATCACGATCAGAAGAAATTTTGCACCCATAGTCGTATAAGGCATTCACATATCGCAGATAGATCAAGGACAAAACCTGGTTATTTCCAGCCAGGAATTTTGTCCAAAGCTCATGGTCGTTTCCTTCGAAATGTTGAGGCATATCATCTTCGTTGATTAAGCACACGAAATTAGCACAAGTTCGTATATCAGTAATACAATAAACAGATGCTGTTAAACAAGTATAAACAGAAGTCACGCTTTACCCTGTGTTTAAGTTGTTTAAAAATAATTTACAAACCGACGCCTTTTTACTGCCATTTGATATGCTTTTATTGACCTTGCCGTAACTGCTGCTTAACAGTGATTTACAACCTTCGCTGCAAACAATACGGAATATGAAAACAAGACAGCCGGAAATAGCCGTCATCTCCGACCTGCACCTGGCAACCCGTGCCAGCAAAGCAAAAAAAGTACTGAAATACCTCAAGTCGATCAATCCGGGGATGTTGGTTTTAAATGGCGATATTATTGATTCATGGCGGTTTAGCCGCAAATACTTTCCCAAATCGCACCTGAAGGTAATCCGGCAATTTATCCGGATGCTCGAAAAAGGCGTACATGTGATTTACATTACCGGTAATCACGACGAATTTCTGAGGAAGTTCAACCAGACCCAAATGGGTAACCTAAAAATCGTCAACCAGCTGATCCTCGAAATTGACGGAAAGAAAACCTGGATTTTTCACGGCGACATTTTCGATCATATCATTCACCGGGCAAAATGGCTGGCAAAATTTGGCGCGGCCATCTACGGGCTTTTATCGGTCGTCAACCACGGGCTGAACCAGCTGCTAAGTCCTTTCGGTTTGAAAGAATTCATCCTATATAAAAGCATCAAGGATAAGTTGGTGAAAGACCGGTTTCAGGTATCGCCTTTTGAACGGGTGGTGAGCAAAACAGCCTCCGCGCAAGGATATAAAACAGTCATCTGCGGGCACACCCATCAACCGCGCGACAAACAAATCATCAATGAACACGGGGCCGTGCATTACCTGAATTGCGGAGATTGGGTAGAACATTTCACCGCTGCGGAATACCAAAACGGGAAATGGAACCTTTTCCAATACAAAGATGACCATGACGATGAAATAATGACCGACGAGCCGGACATCCCGAACGAAAAACAGCTTTACCAATCGCTCTTCCGTGAACTTGCCATGGCCAATATCCTGTAAAAAACACATCCCACTTATGAACAACCGCAATTTACGAATCCTGTATGCCATCCAGGGAACCGGCAACGGACATTTAGCACGGGCAACCGAGATTGTTCCCTTATTAAAACAACTAGCCCGCACCGATGTGTTGGTCAGCGGCATTCAGGGCGACATCAAACTTCCCTTTCCGGTAGATTACCGGCTTTACGGGATGAGTTTTATTTTTGGCAGGAAAGGAGGGGTCAGCCTGCTGAAAACGCTTTACCGCTTACGGCCCTTACGCCTGATCAGGGACCTGGCCAAACTGCCGGTTAAGCAGTACGACCTGGTATTATGCGACTTCGAGCCGGTTTCGGCCTGGGCATGCCGGTTAAAAAGAAAGCCGTGCATTGGTGTCAGTCATCAGAATGCCGTGCTCCACGCCAAAGCCCCTCTGCCTGACAAAAAAAACAGCTTGGGCCACTTTATTCTGAAAAACTATGCGCCGGTTTCTTTCAAATACGGGTTCCATTTTACAGCGCTCGATGCCGACAACTACAGTCCGGTCATCCGGCCGGCCATCCGAAAAGCCGTGCCTGAAAACAAAGGGCATTACACGGTATATCTGCCGGCATACAGCAATAAGGAGATTGAACACATCCTGTCGGCCTTCCCGGATACCCGTTGGGAAGTTTTTTCGAAACACAGTCCCGAAACCTACCAACAAAAAAACATTTCTTTCCATCCCGTTTCGCTTGAAGGGTTCAGCAAATCATTTATAAACTGTGCCGGCATTTTATGCACCGCTGGCTTTGAAACACCGGCAGAGGCCATTTATATGGGGAAAAAACTGTGCGTTGTTCCTATGAAAAATCAGTACGAACAAGCCTGCAATGCCGCTTTCCTGAAAAGTATGGAAATTACGGTGTTAACCGATCTGCGTACCGGTCAAAATCAAATCGGCCGGTGGCTGAAAGAAGAGGACGCTTTGCAAATCGATTTTCCTGATGATACGGCTGAGATCTTGAAAAAGATCATTTCCGACAGAATTTGAAAAGGGAAAGACGACTTCAAACACACAAAACCTAATTTTTGCAGGAAAATACTATTTTTGATATGGTTTATTTGTCGCAAATATGGAGGAGCTTGATCTGCGGTTTAACATTTTTGCCTTGCTTATTTTGCTGGGTGTTTTTCAAGGTTTTTTTATCAGCTATTTTTTGCTAAAAAAAGAGAACCGGCGACAGCCGAGAAATATTTTTCTTGGATTGTTTGTCGTATCACTCTCCCTTCTTATTCTCGAAATCCTGCTCAATTACACTGGTCTGATTACAAAAGTCATGTTTCTTGACAATTTTTCCGAGCCGCTGAACTTTGTGATCGGGCCATTGATGTTTTTATACATCAACACCGCTCTTTATCCAGAAAAACCGGCTAACATCGGGCCGCATTTTATCGTATTTGGCATTTATCTCATCTATTGTGTTTTATATTACATTCAGCCCGACGAATTTAAGTTCGACTCATATTTATCATGTTATTATCCCGAGCTGTTTGATAAACTGTTTGATGGTCATTATCGATCGATTTTCAATCCGGATCCCTTGCAATTAAGAGTTCATATTTACGAACTTACGCTATTTCATTTCCTTATTTATCAGCTGATGGCCGGGAGAATCCTGATTCGGGAGCATAAAAAGCAGGCACTTCCTTTTTTCAGTTTAAAACGAACTGCGCTTTCGCATTATCGTGATTCTTTTTTTCATTTCATTGTTATTACCGGCATTATTATCTGGGTAAAGATCGAATTTGGCCGGGACATTGGCGACTATTTTATTGCCAGCTATGCCTCTTTCCTGTTGTATGCCTTTAGTTTCTTAATTGTGAGTCGGTCGAGTTTTTTTGAAGAAAGCCATCGAAACGATTTGCCTAAATACCAAAAATCGAGTCTGGATGAGTTGCAAAAGGAGGAAATCCTGCAAAAGCTGACTGACCTGATGACCCGCGAAAAATATTTCTCCGGCAACCTGGCCTCATTGTCTGACCTGTCCGGAAAAATTGGAGAAACGTCTCACCGGGTTTCTCAGGTCATTAACGAAAAAACCGGTATGAATTTTTTCAACTGGCTGGCTCAATACCGCATAAAAGAAGCCATGAAATTGCTGTCGGGAAAGGATGCCATGAAATACAAGATTGAAGAAATTGCCGAAATGGTCGGCTATAACTCCAAAGCAACCTTCAATAAAGCATTTAAAAATATAACCGGATTAACGCCTTCCGATTTTCGGGAAAAACAATCCTCTTCGCCTGTATGAGACGATCGGGCAGAAGTATCACCTGATCGGCGCATCCCTGTTTTTCCCTGCCAATTGTGTTGATTTGCTGAGAATTCTAAAAACAATAGCGATGAACGAACGGCAAATCTATATCGACTGGATCAGAATCTTTTTAATCTTCAGCGTTTTTCTTTTTCACATTGGAATGATATTTAACGGGTGGAGCTGGCATGTGAAAAACGATGCACAATTTGCTCTGCTGAATCGGCCAATGGCCTTTTTACATGCCTGGCGTATGCCATTGCTTTTTCTGGTTTCGGGGGCAGGTACCCGCTTTGCCTTAGGCTTCCGAAGCACGAAACAATTTATTTCGGAACGTAAAAAACGCCTTCTGATCCCGTTTGCCGCAGGAATTTTTATTCTTGTCCCGGTACAGGTTTATATCGAAAAGCTTGATCAGTATGCCTCACTGCTTGATTTTTATATGCACTTTTTTGACGGGATTTATCCGGAAGGAAATTTTAGCTGGCACCATCTGTGGTTCATTATTTATTTGTTTTTCATTTCACTGATGTTTGTTCCCTTTATCGCGTTCTACCGTTCATCGTATTACCGCCTTTTCGAAAACCGGCTCGAGCGTTTGGCAAAACGAAAAGCAGGTTTACTGGTGCTTGCCTTGCCCCTACTGATCTCCCAGCTCATTCTTCGCCCCTGGTTCCCGGAAGAAACACATGCTCTGTTTAACGACTGGGCATTTCTCTGCCTTGATTTTATCTACTTTCTATACGGGTTTATTCTATTGGGCAACCCCGAGTTGGTAAAAGCCATTGCTAAACATCGCCGGGTTAACCTTGGAGTTACCCTTATTACAACCGGGGCTATGTACTCGCTGCCCGACATATTTCAAAGCGTTTCGGTCGGACATTCGGTCTACACTTTATTATCCATTTTGATGAGTTGGACAATCTCCCTGACAATTCTGGGTTATGCAAAAAAATACCTGAATACCGACATGCCAATCCGAAAGCCGCTCAACGCGGCTATTTACCCGTTTTATCTGTTACACCAGCCCGTGATCATTGTTGTTGCCTATTTCGTTACTGGCTCCGGGCTCTCTGTTTCTTTAAAAGCCGCGTTGATTACAGGAATCAGCCTGATTATTATTTCCGCTGTTTATCAGTTTTTCATTTTCAGGAATAATATCCTGCGGGTCATCTTTGGGATGAAAAGGAAAGAAAAATCACAGCCAACGAGGGTAAACAACCTACCATATCAAAAAACAACGAAGCAATCTGCCAGTTGGTAACCGAACAGATTACTTCGTTTCTCAGGTAACAGCGAACAAGCCCGAAAGTGACTATTTCAATTCCTTAATCCGAAGATTCCGGAACTTCAGTTCGGAGCCGTGTCCCAGAAAGGCGATATGACCGGAATGGCGTTCCAGACCGGGATGTTCCTTGTGGTCGGCTGTTCCGTTTTTACTTGCTTCCTTCATATTTCCGTCAACAATCACTTCGCCGTTAAGGGTGATCTTAATATCATCGCCTTTAACGATCACTTCCTGGTAATTCCAGTCGCCAACCGGTTTCAGGAAACCGCGTTTGGCCGGGATGATGCCATATACCGATCCGTGGTACTGGTATGGCTCCAGTTTGGCATAAATTGGCGCGGTATCATCGAGGATCTGCAACTCTTTGCCCACATAAGCGGCGTCGCCTTCCATCGGCGTATGAATTCCGAGGCCATTGTTAGCGCCCGGGGTCAGCTGAAACTCGAAGCGAAAAATGAAGTCGGAATATTCTTTCGCCGTATACAGATTGCCCCGGCTTCCTTTTGTCGGATAAACGGCAATGACACCGTCCTCGGCGACATAATCGGTTTTATTGCCCACCCAGAGATCAAGGTTCTGGCCGTTAAACAGGGAAACGAAGCCTTCTGCCTTTTCTGTTTCGCTCAGGTTTGAGCTGTCCGGATTAATCTCGCGGACATAGATATTCCGGAAGGCCAGGTCGGTACCATGAGCCTGCAATTCGATGGGTCCTTCGCTGAAAATCGGGATGTTGCGGTCCCAGTAGTTTTCCAGGATCACGTTGTCGACAACAAGAACACCGTTCAGGTAAACCGTGACCCGCTGGTCAACCATCCGGATGCGGAAGGTGTTCCAGTCGCCAATGGCATTGTCGGCCAGAACCAGCGGCTTGCTGGGATTTTTTGAATTGTTATAAAGTCCGCCCGATCCAACCTGGGCGCCTACGTCAACACAGGCCGTGTCCCAAATCTGAACCTGGGGCGTTCCGCGCAGGTAAATACCGCTGTCGCCGTCTTTGGTAATCCGCCAATCAACTACCAGGTCAAAATCCTTGTAACTTTTCACGGTACACAGGTTGTCGCCTTTCCCGTTGAATACGATGGAACCGTTTTTCACCGACCAGTTTTCGAGCATGCGTTTGTTTGCCGCAACCTGTTCTTTCGCCAACATGGCGGCTGACATCTTTGCCCTGGCAATTGGATTCTTCACCAGTCCTTGCCACCCGCTAAGGTCTTCGCCGTTGAAGACAGACAGATAACCCGCTTCAGCAGGCATTTTATCCAGGTATTCCTGGATATCTATTTTAAAATACTGGCTGTCGGGACCTGTAATTTTCTCTTTGACTTTTTCCAGCGTTTCCCGGACGACTTGTCCTGTTAGCCCGTTTTTCTCTCCGCCCGAAGGCAAAGCTATTTTCATAGCCGCCTGAGCTGCGACCCCGCTCAGTTCCTCCTGATCGAGGTAGTTGGATACAAAAACCAGCGACAGGAATGTTTTCACCGATCCGGCGAGGCTGATGACCTGTTTCTTTTCTTCGATCCCGGTACATTCGCCCATGATCTTGTCGAGCCAAAGCAGTTTCCGGTCGTCCGGAATAGCAGCCTGGTTTACCTGTCGGAGATAAGCGCTGAGCGCCTCTGCCCGGAAAGCCCGATAGTCGTTGGTGCTAAAAATAGTGAATAATGCCGGTAAAGCAGTGTGATCGGTCCAGTTGGTCAGCGCTTTCAAAGCCGCTTCTTTTTCGGATTTTGTTCCGTCTTCCAGCAGCGAGTTAACGCTTTTCAAAGCATTCCCGTCGTTCAGGTACGGCAATACCGGGATCAGCTTTTCGCGTTGTGTCCCTGAGGTCAGCTTATTCAGCACAATGGAAGCCTGGGGATGATCATCGGACGCATAAAGCCCGATGATGGCTTTTTGTACCGCTTCCGTTTCGGCCGGAACAGAGGTTTTTCCGAGCAGTGTGATCAGTTGGTTGATGTTTTCAGGCTGGCTCATCCGGCTAAGCGCAGCATAGGCAGCCAGGCGTACTTCGGGGCTTTCTGACGCACAAAGCTTTTCCGCCAAACCAAAGTAGGCGCTTGCACCACGTCCGGCCAGCACTTCCATGAGTACCGTTTTACCGGCATCATTCATCTGACTCATTTCATCAGCAAGCTGGTTGCATTCGTTCACCGAACAGGAGGTGAACAAAGCTTCTTTCAACACGGGGTAATCATTCTGATCCTGTACTTTTTTCAACTGATCGAGCAGCAGCGGAACAGCAACATTTTTTTGGTTGATCACCAGAGCGCGGATTGCTTCGTGGCGAACAGCAGCCTGTGTGGCCAACAAAGACGGCAGAATAACTTCGGTCAGAACATTTTCATCCTGACGGGGAGCTAAAAAGTGAAGCAGTTCAGCCTGGCTTTCAGCCGAAACTTTTTTGAATCCGGCAATCCACTGCCCGGCTTGTCTCGAATTTAGCTGATCGCCGGCAATACGCATCACGGCAACCCGATAAGCCTTATCTGAGTTTTTGATCTCTTTTAAAAACAAGGGAACTGAAGTTTCTCCGTTCCCGTGCAGGATTGCCAGTGCAGCCGATCTGAACTGCAGCTGGTCTGTCCGGGTGCAGCTTTTCAACACGGCAGCACACAGCGAATTGCTTAATTTTACTTCATTGTTTTCAGCCAGCCGTCCGGCATACCGCAGGTACGAAACCATGCTTCCGTTTTCATCGGTGGCGAAACGTGCATTCTCTGCCGCCGATTTAAACAAGGTCGCTGAATTTTTCCCGCCGGTTTCAGCCAATGCCGCATATAACGTGGCTAAAACCGGAGCTTGTGCTTTTGCGGAGAGGGTGATCAGATAGCTTTCAGCCGGCTGATATTTCAGTACGCCTAAGGCTTTGATCAGCTCAGCCTGGCGAGGGCCGGTTTGAGATTGAAGGGCGCGGAGGAGGGTAGCGGCGGCCTCGCCGGTCCCGATCGTGGTTAGCGTGGCTACGGCCGGCGACGACAATTCAGGCACATCCAGGTATTTCGCCAATGCATCAACGGTGGCCGATTGCCCGCAGAAAGCCAACTGCCGGATGAGGAAATCCTTCACCTCCCGGTCCGAAGCTTCATTTAAGGCTGCCAGAAAAGAATTTTCAACCTGCTCCCTGACTTTTTCGCGCCCGGGAGCGCCGGCATAGCGGGCCAGACCGCCCACAGCATAACGCACCTGGGTGTCGTCGCCCGTACCTGCGGGAACAAGCAGGTTAAACACCTTGGCGAGACCTTCCGGTCCAAGGTCGGTAATCCCGGCCATCAACCGGTTGGTATGTTCCGCATCCGGCGCGGGAAACTGTGCCAGTATATCGGCCACCTTTGTGCCGATGGTCCGGGTGTCCTGGCTGAAAGACGGAACTGCCAGAACGGCTGTCAACAAAACAGTCAGTATATTTTTAAAAAGATATTTCATATTTCTTCTTGGTTTAACTCCATCATATTGTGCTTCGATCCTTAAATGGTCCATTCGCCGCGCATTGGCTGGTTAATGAGCTTGTTGGCTTCATCGTCATGAACAAACTCCTGTTTAACCGGGTCGAATTCCAGATTACGCCCCAATTGCAACGCGATAACGCCCATATTTACGATAGTACACGAACGATGCCCGTTTTCTTCGTTCAGCGCAAATTTCTTGCGCGTGCGTACCGATTCGCTGAAAGTGGTTATCCGGGGTTCCGGATCAGGAAGAGCGTCAATCAACTTATTCAGTCCGGGAATGTCCGATTTAAATCCTTTATAGATTTTCCCCTTAGGCCCCTCAATATAAGCGGCATTCTGATCTTTATTTTCACCATCGAGAATGATCTGGCATCCGTCAGCGTATGTATAGGTGATTTTTCGCCATGTTCCGATGGCGTCGTAGTGTTGCTGGGGAGCGTCAATCTCCACTTTTACCGGACTGGTATCGTCCTTGTCGAGAATATATTGCACCGGATCGATGTAATGCTGCCCCATATCGCCCAGACCGCCGCCGTCGTAATCCCAGTACCCGCGAAAAGTCTGATGCACACGGTGTTTATTGTAAGGTTTCAGGGGGGCCGGTCCCAGCCACATGTCATAATCAAGTTCGGCAGGAACAGGTTCCGGGCTGAGGTTGGTCTTTCCAACCCAGTAGAATTTCCAGTCGAAGCCGGTTACCCCACTGATGGTTACTTTCAGCGGCCAGCCCAGGGCCCCGCTTTGCACCGCTTTTTTCAAGGGTTTTACTGGCGTACCCAGTCCGTAAAAGTTATCTTTAAACCTGAACCAGGTATTCAACCGGAACATGCGGCCGTTCGCCTTCATGGCTTCCACCACGCGTTTACCTTCGCCAATGGTACGGGTCATGGGCTTTTCGCACCATACATCTTTACCGGCCCGGGCTGCCATCACCGACATGATACCGTGCCAGTGAGGCGGCGTGGCAATGTGGACGATGTCGATGTCGGGACGTTGAAGCACTTCCCGAAAATCGGCGTAACCTTTCACTTCTGCATTTACCTTCTTCAGGGTTTGTTCCAGGTGGTTCTTGTCGACGTCGCAAACAGCCAGCAAGCGGGTACCTTCATAGTTAATGTGCCCCTGCCCCATTCCTCCGACGCCAATAATGGCTTTTGTTAGTTGATCGCTGGGCGCCAGAAAACCGGCGCCTCCCATGACATGCCTGGGAATTATCGTAATCCCGGCAGCAGCAATCAGCGACTTTTTAATAAAATCGCGGCGATTGTCCGTTTTGTTATCCATTCGTATTTGATTTGATTTAGTATTTACCTGTCAGCTTGTTTACGGCAAAGAAAACAAAGAGGGTATAACAGCAGGGGTAATAAAAGGGGTAATGCCAAAAGAAAATAAGGCCAATACAAATCTTTCGTCATTGATCAGCTCAGACTTCCGAGGTCAGGTCTCTGAAATCGACCGGATAGGTCTCCTGGTACAACTCGCGGTAAAGCCTGACAAAGTGATTGTACAACGTCAGGGCAAGGCTTAATTTTCCCTGCCGGGTGAGGATTCGAAGTTTTGCACGAAGCGACGGTTCGTTGAGCGGGTCGTTCAGGCTAATCACCTCGGCTAATTCATGAATCAGGGAGGCCTGTTTATTCTCATCAAGCAGGTCGAAGAGCCTCAATCCCAGCTCAATGATCCGGTCGCTCATTTTGCTCACGTAAGGATCAAGCCACGATTCGGTCATATTTGGAAAAAGCGTCCCTTGGTTTAAAATATCCAGCAAGGCTTTGAGTTCTTTTTCGGGAACAGCTCCGTCACCAACCCATTTTTCGAGTTGCCCGATCCTGACCTGAACATCGGTATAATCGGCATAAACGGATGGACCGAACTCAAGAAACCAAAGCTTGTCGCGGAAGACCAGTTTGATGCCGGGACAGGAGGCAAGCGCCGCTTTGAGGTTTTGGATGTTGGTTCCCCGTGTGTTTTTGGCATGCTGAGGACTCATGCCGGGCCATAAGGTCTCCGATAATTTTTTCGTAGCGATTCCCTTTTGTCCATCCACACTATACAGAAAAATCAATACAAACAATTTTTTTATTTTGGGCGAAAACCGTTGGCTGATATCTATTCCCTGCCCGTTTATCACTTTCAAGCCTCCAAAACAACAGATTATTTCCCCATTGGCGGGCAATGCCGGAGTAACCGGCTTACAGGCTTCAGCCTTTACAGAAGAACGAGGTTGAAACTTCTGTTTCCGGCGCAGCAGGAAAAACAGCAGAAGAACAATACCCGGAATCAGGACCAGGAAAATCAGCGCGTAAGTTTTTTCCCGGTGTTTTATTCGCGAATCCTGGTATTGCCGGCGGATTTCATCGTCGTTGAGTTCCCTTGTCCAGATTTTTAACTCATCCATATATCCTGAAAAAAACTCTTCCCACAGGTTGCTGCCAATCAGCAAGGTATAATCCGATTCGTCATACGGAGTAATCAGGTCGGTTTGATCGGTCAGTTCACCATTGATATAAAAACTGATCCGGTTTTCATAGGCCGAGTGTACCAGGCCTACAAATGTCCATTGGTTAACCGGAACTTTTGAGTTTTGTCCCTGGTAATCTTTGATGCCCTGCATCGTATACGTGAGCATCCCGTTATGTAATTTCAGGACAAAATTTTTTCCTTTCCCCAGGATGCTGTTATTCGCTCCGATCTTTGTGGGTTTAATCCAGGCCGTGATGCTGAAATTCGTTTTTAACGATGTCTTACTTTGCAAACCGGCATCAACATAAGCCCTTCCCGGAAACCAGCCAACCTGTCCACGGGTTTCATCCTTTACAAACTCAATATCATAGGTCAATATTTCCTTTGTGTTGCCCCGTTCCCGGTTTACAATTTTCCCATTAAATTTAAAATGATCGCTCAAACCAAAGTCAGCGCTCAATTCAACCGCTTTAAAAATTTTCGGATAATTCAGATTTTCGGGCGAATCGAGAATAATATCGGGTGAAAACTGATAGCCCGCCTTATACGGGCTGAAAGTTCTGCGGGCCTGTCCTTCTATCGGAAAACAAAAGTACCCGTTGGCGATCCTGTTGGGATAATCTTTCCACGACACCCGGCCAAGAAGCTGGTCGCCCGACCGGATTACCCCGTAAATTTTCCGGTGAGAGTTTAACGATTCAATAAGCAGTATCAACGCATCAACCTGCCCTTTGGGACTTTGAATAAAGTTAGGCAGTTTTCCCGACTGCCTCCAAAGCCGGAACAACAAACTGCTGTCGGCTGGCTGGCCAATGTGGCTGACCACGCAGAGCAACTCGCGAAAAGTAAACAACGAGCTATTTAATAAACTATCTGTGCCTATTGACTCTAACCGGACCTGATCCATTTGTTCCGGCTTGATCAGGATTACACCGGGAAGCTCCGACTCATCATCCAAACCTGCATTTTCACAAATAAGCGGCAACGGGTTTTGTTTTACGGATATCTGTTGCAACAGATGGTTCATGTTCGCATCCGGCAAGCCCGGCTCAATGAAGGCGAGCGGCACTTTTCGGTCAGCCAGTTGTAAAATTTCCTGCATTGAAAAATCAGACAGACTGATCAGCAGGTAGGAGGTTAAACGGATTTTGGCCCGGGCGCTGTCGGGAAGTTCGGTGTACCACAAATGACCGGCTTGCGACAGCATGGCGGCCGCAATTAATTGAATTGTCAGAAACAGGCAATATGTTAATTTTTTCGGATACAAAAGAAACAGATCTAAAGCAAATTATCAGCAGACACAAAACTAAGAAAAGCAATTCAAAGTAATCTGTATCAGAACATCAAATTTCGTCTAAAAAACATATAAAACACCACACATCCTGATCAGGCCGGCCTCACCCTTATTCGACCTGCAATAATTTTTATTACTCATTGAAATGTTTAACTTTAAAGGCTTGTTTGAAAAATCAGATCCTGTATCCTCGTTTTTTTTAAGGAGCCTGTTTTTATATCTGATTTTCGTGGAATAAAACTGGTTTTATCATGGAAATAGTACACCCGACCCTGGTACTTGACAAAGAAGTTTGTCGCAAAAATATTGCCCGGATGGCAGCGCGGGCAAAATCAAAGAACCTGCAATTTCGCCCGCATTTCAAAACACATCAGTCAGCAGAAATCGGCGGGTGGTTCCGCGAATATGGAGTAACAGGTATTACTGTTTCGTCGGTAGCCATGGCCATGTACTTCGCCGAACACGGATGGACTGATATCACCATTGCGATTCCGGTTAACATCCTCGAAATTGATCAGATCAATCAACTGGCTCAAAAAATCAAGTTGAAATTATTGGTTGAGAATAAAGAATCGCTGCTTTATCTGGATAAATTTATCCGGTTTCCGGTTGGGATTTATATTGAAATTGATACCGGACATAACCGCACCGGAATTTCAGCAAGCAAAACCAACCTGACAGACAGCCTCCTGGAAATCATGCAGAATAATCCGCGTTTATCCTTTACCGGATTTCTTTCGCACTCAGGTCAAACTTACCAGGCCTATTCCAAGCACGATATTTTTAACCGCCATTTCGACGCCTTGCTAAAAATGCGTTCGCTCAAATGCCGTTACCAGTCCGATTGGCCCAATTTATTGTTATCATTGGGCGATACTCCGTCGGCCAGCATTTGCGAAAATTTTGATGGCATTGATGAAATCCGTCCCGGTAATTTTGTTTTTTACGACTTGATGCAATGGAAACTTGGCGCCTGTAAATTCGACGATATTGCAGTACGCCTGGTTTGTCCCGTCATTGCCAAATATGCTTCACGCAACGAAGTAGTAATTTACGGGGGGGCTGTGCATATTTCAAAAGACTCCATCACCAATACCGACGGAAAAGAGCTTTACGGTCAGATTGTTGTACAGACAAACGGCGAAAAAATGCTGCTCGACGAGCGGAACTACCTGCACAAACTCAGCCAGGAACACGGCATATTAAAAGTAACCTATAAAGATTTCAACTATTTCAACGTGGGCGACCTGGTTGAAATCATTCCCGTACACAGTTGCCTGACGGCAAACTTAATGGGAAGTTACCTCACCACCGAGGGCGAACGAATCAGCATGATTTGTTCCCGTGGATAATTTAGTTCGCCGGATCTTCGATTTCGGCCGTACGAACAACCGCTTCCAGGTAAGCCGTTAACGGATAGAGCTTTTCATCGTACCACAAGGAGGCAAAGTACAGCCCGATGGGCGAAGCTTTTAATCCGTGTTGAAGGAAAAACGCATCCAGCCAGTCCAGCCCCCGTGAACAAACCTGGTTATACCGACTGCCGGAAAGGGCAGACACCGCCAGGGCGGTTTCTTCAAGCGATCCGCTGACCGATTGATCACCTCCCCAACTGCCATCTTCATTCTGAACGGCCAGCAAAAATTGTTCAGCCGGATGCATGAGTTTTTGCAACTGTTCACGCATCGCGCGATCCGGCCAACTGTAACGGCTGACATCGTGCAAATAAGTCAGCACCCGCGCGGTGCCATACACCGGATTAATCTGGCCGGATGTATATTGGTTTCCGAACCAGAGCGGCAGCCAGCTTCCATCTATCTGCTGGTGTTTTTTCAGATAAGCGCCCATTCGTTTAACGGCAGAGCTAAACCTCGTTATTGTATCAGCGTCCAATTCCTGCCCAAACGCATCCAAACAGGCCGAAATAGCCAGCAGACAGTGACCGGTCAGGTCGGCACAACTCTGATCAAAGGGCAACTTACCCCAACCTTTTGAGAAAGTAGGAATGCCGCCGTCGCTATT
The DNA here is from genome assembly GCF_049347105.1 of Gaoshiqia hydrogeniformans. Classification (GTDB taxonomy): domain Bacteria; phylum Bacteroidota; class Bacteroidia; order Bacteroidales; family Prolixibacteraceae; genus Gaoshiqia; species Gaoshiqia hydrogeniformans. The sequence continues at coordinate 2,965,324 of NZ_CP186334.1, read as the reverse complement.
TTGCAGTTGCAGCAGCCACTCACAGGCCGCCAACACCTGATGTTTGACCTCTTGTTTCGGTTGAAGTTGAAGTAAGGCCAGGATGGCTCCGGGCGTATCGTCGCCGTCGGGCACCGAACCGGAATGGCTGGTCCAGCCCCACCCGCCCGGATGGGCGCCGTTAAAGGGATGTATTTCCAGGTTTTGAATCTCATTCAGATGCCCCGCAATACGGGACTGCATCTCCGGCTTGAGCGCCTCATCCCTTCGCCCGCGAAGCGATTTTACGGCCAGGGTAGTCACCCAGGTCGATAAATCAATATCGATTGGCCAGCTGCCGTCGGCGCGTTGGGTACGCTTTAAAAAGGCAATCCCTTTCTCCACAACTTCCAACCCGCCAAAACCAGCCTCGATCAGGCTTAAGCTCACGAATGCCGTCAAGGGAATGGCTTCCAGGAAGCCGCCGCTTTCAGACATTAAACGTCGGAGCAGACTCAGCGCCGGACCTACAAACCCCTTCCTGAGAAACCGCCAAACAACATTCGACTTCTTCTTTTTGAAAACCACAATGCCTACAGCCACCAAAGCAGGAATAGCATAACTGACCACGCTCAGCTTAAGCAGCCGGTAAAATTTCCGGGGCACCAACGACAGTTCAAAGGGCAACTGGGGGACGTATTGGAAAGCGTCGTCGCCCGGAACGCCGCACAAACCACACATAGTGAGGATCGGAACAGAAAACGTGTAATCTTTCTGATAATGACCAAGAATAAATTCGGCGACCTGCGGCGAACGGACGTCAATTCCCTGCGCCGACAAATAAGCTGTAATTTTTTCCTGCAACACGGCTGTTTTTTCATCGGTTGCAGCATACAGGTTCGCGGCAGCATATACCAGCAAACTGGTACTCACATTCCCCGGACTGGCCGGCGTATCGCCAAAACTGCCATCGGCATTGACATTTTGCTGAAGCCAGTCCAAGCCCTTCCTGATTTCATCCCGGTTGGCTTGCGCGTCGTGAAAATGCAAAGCCGCAACAGCTACAGCCACTCCCAGTGCGCTGGACGACAATTCTCCGGTCCAGAAACCTTGCGGGTTCATTTCCTGCAATAAGATTCCGGATAACTCCTTAAAGCGTTTTTCAAGATCTTGCTTTGTCATAAATCAAGATAATCGTCTTTCACTAATTTCAACTTATACCGATGTTGTCTGCGTATACTCACCGTCTCAGCTCCCGGCCAAACTCCCCAAAGCCAGCAAACCGTAAAACGTGTATTCCAGGTCGCGGGTTTGGTCGCCATCGCCCGATAAGAATGCGCCGCCGGCATATTGCCGTTGAACAAAACTGAAACAGTCAGGGGCAATCAGCCGCAAATCATACCCTGTTTGCAGGGCATACAAGGCCACGCCTGTCGACAACAAATCGCCCGACTCCATGTGCATGAACGATTTAAAGCCCTGATCTCCATCCATAAAAGCCCGCAACTGCCGGTGTTGCTTTTCGGTTTTTAATCCCGCTTCGTGCCGGGCTACCGTCAAGGCGGCCAACAGGCTGCACGGAACATTCCCCTCCGGCTGATACACCCGTAAAACCAGCCGAACCAGGAAATATAACCATTCTTTCCGACCGTATCGGGCGTCAAACACCAGCAAAGATAAGAACAACTGGTAAGAGAAGTTCACACGGTATTCCTTCTTAAACAGCATCCCGGGCAGTTTTGACGAGTTATTTTTCCCGGGAGACAACGAATGCCGGATGAGCATCAACGCAAACCGGTCGACCGGTCTTTTCTCAAGGTCAATATCTTTTACCGAGGCGAACGCCAGCAGCCGCTCCAGGTTGCTTTTCATATTTAAAGCCGAGGCCAGCCAAAAACCAAACAAGGAATAATAGCAATCGGGATTTCCGGCACGATCGGTAAACGCGCCCGAGGGGTGTTGCTGACGGTCGGTAAACTGCCTGATTTCGTTTTGAATATCCGGGTCAAGCAAACTCAGTCCATCGCGGATGGTCCGGATAAACTGCAGGTAGAGTGGTCGGTCCCGTTTGGCAGGTTTCATGGTTCTTTTCAGAAGATTTTGCCCATCAGCCCGTATAAACTCAGTTTCAGCTTCAGGTTTTGCAGCCGGTCCAGTTCGCGATAGCATTTGTCAACATACAATTTCAGGAAAGCATCGGCATGTACATCCACTTTTTCATCGCTCATCAAACGGCGCAATTCGTTTGAACTCAATTTTGCCATCTCCTGCAGCCTGTATCCTTCATTTTCTGCCAGTTTTTCATTCAGTAAAGCCATTAAAAACGGGAAATGACGGGTATGCCCCGGCTGATGATCGTCGCGGAATTCATTCAAATCGTCGCGAATCTGGTAGGCGATGCCAAACCAGTCGGCAAAAGTTTCCAGGATTCTCAGTTCGGCGGGTTCGGCACCGCCGTTAATGGCCCCAAGCAACAGCGCTACCTTTACCGCTTCACCTGTTTTTTGAATGAAGATTTGCAGCAACTCGTCAACCGACGGCGCCTGGCTTTGTCCGTTCAGCATCAAGTCGGCTCCCTGTCCGGTTGCCAGGTTAAGGTGCGAGGATGATACCACGCGAAGCGATTCGGCCAATGCCACCGGATCGACGGGCAAACTTGCCAGCAACCGGTAGCCTTTACCAACCAGGTAATCGCCCACGTTAACCGCCACGGGGATGCCGTGTGTTTTATGCAGGGTTTCCTGATTGTAGCGGTAATCATCATCGTCTTCCAGGTCGTCATGAATCAGCGAAGCCTTGTGGAAGCATTCGATAATCATCGCCAGTGCAGCCTGTAAGTCCTCCCTTACCTCCCTGGCATACGAACGGTAAGCCAGCACTGTGAGTAAGGGCCGGATACGCTGGCCCCCCGCCATCAGCATGCGTTTGGCCAGTTTTTCGGTTTCGTTCCCTGCGCAAAAGAAATCCTGCAGGGTAAACTCGGTAAAATAATCCTGAACCTGATCTTTCAGCAGGGAAACCGAAAGCGGTTGAATGGCTGCATTCTGCTTTAACAAGTGCATTTCTTCAAACAGCCAGCCATAATCCAGGTTGGTATTTTCGCAGCCGTTAAACAACAGCGGCAAACCCATCACCGGCACGGCAGCCCTTGAAACCGGCTCAAACGACCGTTGCAACACGGGCATACAACTCACACCGATCACCGCATCGATGGCGCCTTCTTCAACCAAACCCACCGCAACGGTGGTTCCTTCGGCAACCAGGGTGGTGTACCCAAGAGCCTCCGCTTTTGTCAGCACGCTGTCAATCGGGCAGGCTTTGCAACCGGCACAAATTAAACCGAGCGAGTCCATATCGGCCTGACAAGTTTGGGTATTTTTCAGGCACTGCGGCAACAACAACAGGCGACGGTCAAAAGGGGTAGCTGCAACCACATCGCGCCAGATTTCGTTGCCGCACAGCACGATCGTAAAATCGAGGTATTCGTCGTCCATCCCCAAATGCCGTAGCAGTACCGCAGCCAGATTTTGCAAACGCACAAAACCGACCGGCGGACGTATTTTTTCGCGGGCAACAAACAAAGCAGCTTCCTTGCGAAGCAAACTTCGCAATTTCACATCCTGAGGTACTTTTAATAGTCGTTGCGTTTTTATCATCTTTTTTATCCGTAGGCCCCCAATCCAAAGAAGGCCCGTTTTTTCGCAAATTTATACACCCAACTTTTCTCCGGGATGGGTCTTCCCGATCCATGACTGCATATTTTTTCCATCGCGCGCAGGCGGGCGGCTTCATTGCGTCTGCCCGAAGTATCCGCTGCCCCGTGCCTTTCCGCAAAATCAACCAGCCAACGGGGGTCTTCCATGATGATGCAGCCGGAAGTTTTCTTTGGAATTTCTGCTTTCAATTCGGTCAGAAATGACGAAGACCGGTAAATTTCAGCCAGCGGTTGGTCTCCGACACGGTCGGTCGCAAACTGTATGACCGGGCAGGGTTCGATATAACCCGAAGCATTGATGTGATGACTCAAGCCCGTAGCGGCAGGACAAAGCCCCCTGCCCTCCCCGTCCCAATAGGCATCAATGATCGCAATTTTATATTTTGTCCGCGCTTCCACCATATGCAACCGCAGTTGTTCTATTTCTTCCTTATTTAAACTCAGCTCCACGGTGGCATTTTCGCCAACCGGCCTGTAAATGTAATACCAAAGATAAAGCACCCCCCGGTCAATCAACGATTGAATAAACGCAGGCGACATCGCCAGGGCGAGATTTGATTTGCAAACACTCATGGCAACTCCGGTCACCAAACCTGCCCCGACGGCCTGATCAATAGCCTGCCAGGTGCGTTGGTACACGTTTTTGCCCCCACGGCGAACATCGGCAACCTTTTCATCTCCTTCGAAGCTGATCAAAGGTGTTACGTTGGCACAACGGCGCAATTCATCCGCCACATCGGGGCTTAGCAGAGTCCCGTTGGTGAACAGTTGAAAATAGCAATCGGCATGTTTCCTGAACACACTGAAAAGCGGTTTGTACAGCAAAGGTTCTCCACCCAGAATTCCAAAGAAGTAGGAGCCTTGCGCTTTGGTTTCGGTGATGATCCGGTCTAATTGTTCAGCCGGCAGCCGGTTGTTTTTCTTTTTCCCCATCACCCAGCAACCCTGACAATTCAGATTACAATCGTCGGTTACCGAGATAAAATGAAAAGCCGGGAAAAACTGGCCTTTCTTTAACCGTTTTTGAAACCGGTTAAAACTGCGTGTACCTTTAATCCCCAGATTGTACACAAATTTATACAGACACCGCTTATCGGTATTAAACAGTAGTTGTTTCAGCATGTCAGTTCTCTTTTCGAATGCTTTCTTTGAATTCTTCCAGCGCCTTGCGCCGTTCTTCTTCGGCCAACTGCACCACCCCTTGTCTGAAAATGTTTTTCCTTGCCTGATTACGCTCATTTAGTGTAAAAAGCAAGCTTCCCGGCTTTGCCTGACCCGGTAGTTTTGACTCATCAACTTCGGCGCCGGCCAGCGCCGATTTCTCGGCCAGCCTCGGAAAGATAATGGCCGATGCCGGGCAAGTCCGTCCACAGGCCGGACAATTATTTTTACACGCCAGGGGGTTAACCACCCGCAGACTTTTTTTATCGTATTTGTAAACGCCAAACAGGCAAAAACGGGCACATTGTCCGCAAAGGGCACAGCGCGACTCGTCGATGACCGGAAACCAGGCCGGCACATCCAACTCAGCCTGCAGTACCCGGCAGCGGGCTTCACCTTCCTCTAATTGATGGCTTTCACTCAACTGTACCCCGATCTGTTCTGCCGAAAGCTCCCTGAAATTCAGCGCCTCAAATTTTCCAAAATCAATTCCAGCCTGTCCTAACAAATTTTTCACCGCACGCGGATAACAGGCAACAATTACTTTGCGGTCGTATTTTTCCGCAGTAGCTTGCAGCATGTCCTTCCCGGCGACCGACAGGGCGCACAAATCGCGAAGCTCGTATACATCGGCATCCAACCGGCGAAAAGCATCAGCTAATTCGTCCGTTTTTTCGCCCGAAATTACATGGGCCCCGCAACGGCAAAAAAAGATACCAGTTGAATGATTCATGCTACTTGTCAAAATTGGATTAGCTAAATAAATTAAAATCCGGGCAAAAGGGAAATCATCGTCCGGTTTATACGGGCGCATTAACAAGTTTTTACAAATTAACCGGTCCCCTATTCCCTGAAGAATACAATTTTAGCTTAAAATTTGATCCTGAAAGGGAGCATATGATACATATTCTTCCGTAAATTTGAAAAAAACAAAAAAACCATGACACAACTGTCCGACCTGCCCAACATTGGCAAAGTTGTAGAAGCCAAATTAAAAGAAGCCGGCATTGAAACTCCCGAACAACTCATCAGAATGGGAGCAGAACAGGCCTTTATCCGTTTGTCAACCATCGACAAAACAGTCTGCCTGAGTATGCTTTGCGGGCTCGAAGGCGCCATCCGGGGAATCCGCTGGCACCAGTTGCCCGGAAAAAGAAAAGAAGAGCTGCGGGCATTTTACCGAATAACACAGAGGTGACACCAGCCGGATCATCGTTAATCGTCGTACCTTAACCGAAATTAGAACTAATGTACCCATGAAATCGCGCTTAAACATCGTAACCCTTGGAGTGAGTAACCTCAAACGCTCACGCGAATTTTACCGCCAAGCCCTGGGCTGGGAGCCCGGAACAGGCAGCGACGATAACATTGTTTTTTACGGACAGGGAGGCATCGTGTTTGCCCTTTACCCGCTCAACGGCCTGGCCGAGGATGCCGGGATTCCGCCCGAACGAAGTGGTTTTTCGGGTGTGACACTAGCGATCAATCAGGACACTAAAGAAGCCGTTGATCAATTATACAGGCAAATCATTGAAAATGGAGGCCAGTCGCTGGTTGAACCGAGGGAAACATTCTGGGGCGGATATGATTGTTATTTTGCTGACCCCGATGGTCATGCCTGGGAAATTGCCTGGGCCCCCTTTTGGACATTCGATGAACAGGGGAGTTTGTTACTCGGGTAAACGCATTGTTATTTAGACATAAAATAAATAATGAATTTTCCTGCCGGAAATGGTTATTGTTCTGTTTTATTTTGATAACTTGACTGCCGGAAACCAAGCTCAAGCAACTTTTGGAGAAAAGACCGACATATTCCATCCACCTGTATTCCGGCAACTTCTTACAACCTGATACCCGGGGATTGTCCTCCCCAAAAAGACAACTTATCCTGATTTAAAACCTTATTTATGAAAACAACGTTACCAACAATCACTGCGCTATTCATCCTCCTGTGCTTTTTTCAACAGGCTTTTTCACAAAATGCTCCCGAAAAATTTGGCAAAATTGAGATCTCCGGCCTGGAATCGAAAGAATGCCCTATCGACGCACACGCCGATGCCTACTGCATCTTCGACGCCGGTGAAACCGAGTTCATTTACGACCAGTCGTCAAATAAGGGTTTTCAGTTGGTTTTTAACCGGCATCTCCGGGTAAAAATCTTAAACAACCAGGGGCTTTCGTGGGGCGATTTTCAAATTCCCATCTACCAGAAAGGCAGCACGCGGGAAGAAGTTACCAACCTGAAAGCCTTCACTTATAACCTCGAAGACGGAAAGATTGCAAAAATCAAACTTGAAAAAAGTGATATTTTAACCGAAGAAACAAGCGAAAACCTCAAAACGGTGAAGTTTGCCATGCCGGCGTTAAAAGAAGGTTCTGTGATCGAAATTCAGTATTCCATCAAATCAGACTTTCTTTTCAACCTGCAGGAATGGTATTTTCAACGAAGAATTCCCACCCTGTACAGCGAATATACCGTAACTATCCCCGAGTATTTTAATTACAATAAAACATCAAAAGGATATTTCCCGATTGAAACCGTGACCAACCGTAAACCCAGAAAACTGACGCTTACCCACCACCAGCGGGCCGAAGGAATGAGTGTCAAAGAAGAAAAGTACACCTATGACGTTGATTTTACCGAACACATCTATCATTTTCTGGCAAAAGATATTCCGGCATTTCCCAATGAAAAGTTTTTGAAAACAGCCAACAATTACCTCTCAAAGGTTGAATTTGAGTTACAATACACCAAATTTCCCCAACAGCCCATGGAGTATTATACTTCCAGTTGGGACGAAATTGACCGGAAGCTGGATGAAAGCTATAATTTCGGCCAGGAATTGAAACGGGCCAACCACCTGAATACTGATGCGGAACTTTTAAAAAGCAGGAACCTGAAGGATGAAGCATTGATCGATGCCGCATTAAGCCTTATGACGCAACGGGTAAGCTGGAACGGTGGGTTTAACAAGTATACTACATCGACACTTTCCAAAGCCTATAAAACCGGCGAAGGAAACAGCGCCGACGTAAACCTGAATTTAGTCATGCTGCTCCGGGCACTTGGATTTACCAGCTACCCGGTTATTCTGAGCACTCAGACTAACGGGATTGTACACCCATCGCACCCGTCAATCACCAGTTTCAATTATGTTATTGCTATGGTAAACCTCAACGGCAATACCTACCTGATGGATGCCACCGACCCGAATTCACTACGAAACCTGCTGCCTGTCAGATGTTTAAACGACAAAGGACGGATTATTGGAAATACGGCTGACAAATGGATCAATTTAATGGACTATAAAGCCTACATCACACGGTCGCAGAGCATCATCACGCTCGACAGTACCCTGGCCGTAACCGGTAAAATCCAGAAAAACCTACTGGATTACTGCGCTTATTCTTATCGGGGAAGTATCAAAGATAAATCTGACCCCGACGAGTCGTTAAAAACCCTGGAAGAAGACAATACCGCCTACCACATCAGCAATTTGAAAATAGATGGGCTCGACAGCATTTCAAACAGCCTGAAGCTAACCTACGAAATCAGTTCTGTCGACGGCATTAACAACGCGGGCGATATGGTCTACTTCTCGCCCGCCCTTGATCCGTTTTTTGATGAAAACCCTTTCAAACTGGAAAAACGCGAATTTCCTGTCGAGTTTGATTATCCGTTCCAGATTCAGCGGATGTACACCATTACGATCCCTCAAAATTATGAAGTCTCGGAATTGCCCAAACCAATCATCGTTAAACTCCCGGATAATTCGGGCAGTTTTCGTTACCACACGGAGCAAATCGGGAATATGCTGAATTTCAGCTCGCTGATCAGCATCAATAAAAGTTTGTTTTTACCCGACGAATACGAGTTATTAAAAGTCTTCGTGCAGGCTATTGTTGATAAAGAGAAAGAGATGGTCGTCTTAAAATCGGTTAGAAATTAAACAGGTATCGCCGTTAATCATGAAAACTCATCACCCATTTATCCGTGTGAAAAAAGCCGGTCTCTTTTTAGTTGTCTGCCTGTTGGCCGGAATTGCCGGAAATGCCCAAAACAAACTGGATGTATCGTTGATCCCTGATTCGCTGAAAAAAGATGCCAATGCGGTTATCCGGAATTCTTCAAGGGTTTACAACCGGCTGTCGGTCGACAAATATACGCTGGAGGTAAATTATACCGTAACCGTTTTAAACTCGAGGGGAATCCATGCTGCGGAATTAGCTGTTTATTACGACCGGAATTCTTCGGTCAGTTCGATCAAAGAAAACATTTACGATGCCAAAGGCAATCTGCTGAAAGCCATTAAAAGGAAAGATTTTAATGACTACGCCAGCAACAGCAGCTATACCCTTTACAGCGACAACCGGGTCATCCACTACAAACCTTCAAACAACAATTATCCTTACACAGTTGAGTACAGTTACACCGTCGATCATAAAAGCACCGTCGGTTTTGGAAACTGGTTGCCTCACGATTGGTTTGGAATCTCAACCGAAAAGGCTGAATTAATTGTAAAAACCCCGGCGACACTCGAACTGCGTTATAAAGAACTTAATCATCCTTTTATTTTTGAAAAGAAAGAACAGGACAACGTGATCCGGTACAGCTGGAGCGCTTCGCATTTAAAAGCGATTGCTTACGAACCGTCGATGTCTGATTACCTGGATATTTTTCCGGTTGTTGTTTTATCGCCCGCCGAAATCTCGTACGAAGGAACAAGCGGCAATTTTAACAGCTGGAAGAATTACGGCGACTGGGTTTATGGCCTGATTAATAAACGCGATGAACTTTCGACGGCAAGCCTGGACGAAATCAAATTACTTACCGACCCTATTTCAGATCAAAAAGAAAAGGTAAAAACGCTTTATAAATACATGCAGCAAAAAACGCGGTATGTCAACATTTCGCTTGGCATTGGCGGTTTTCAGCCTGCGCCTGCCACCGAAGTACATGCCAAAGGATACGGCGACTGCAAAGCGTTGAGCAACTACATGAGAGCCCTTCTGAAAGGGATTGGCGTGGAATCATATTATACCGAAATCGGGAACGGCCCGTCCCGGAAAATAAAATTCCCGGAATTTGCCAGCGCGAATCAAACAAACCACATCATTCTTTGTGTTCCCGTTGAACAGGACACCATCTGGCTTGAATGCACCAACCAGAACTATCCTTTTGGTTACATCGGGACCGGTAATTCAGACCGTTATGCCCTGCTGGTGACCGAACAAGGAGGCAAACTTGTACGGACCCCGGTATATGGCACAGACAAAAACACCCGGACATCGCAGCTGAAAGTCGACCTGCAGGAAAACGGATCAGCCCTCTTTGAATTAAATTCGGGGTTCAGAAATTCGCTGTACAGCGATGTTTTTCCCCTGATTTACCTGTCAAAAGAAGATCAAAAGAAAGAGTTGCTAAAATCGTTATCCGGAGGAGGACTTCAGATTGCTGATTTCCTGGTACAAGACACTTCAACTGGCGAAGCAGCCGCCGATTTGTACGTAAAGGGACAAATCGGCAGTTATGCCGTTACCGGCGGAACCCGTCTGTTTGTTGAACCGAACTTGCTGTTTCCGCATTCCTTTCCATCCCAAATCAGGAAAAACCGGAAACAAAACCTGTATGAAGCGGTCGGCTACGTATACAATGATACGCTCAGTTTAAACATCCCGAAGGAGCTGGAGATCGAATTTTTGCCGAAAGATGCCGAAATCAGCTCGTCATACGGTTCATACAAAATCAGCTACCGGAAGGTGACCGACAGCAGTATCCTGGTAAATCGGGTGATTACCATCAACAAAGGAAACTTCTCCCCGGCAGAATTTGAACAGATCAATACATTTTTGAACGGAGTCGGCCGGCAGGACAAAGAAAAAATCGTTTTATCGGTAAAAAAGACCTGACAGACATGCACTTCTCAACGAACTAAAGTAAAGTCAACATTCATTCAAATTGACTACTTTTGTTTTAACCGGATTTTTTCGAAGGAACTGGCAAAGAATAACGTATTAACTTAATTTTGGGAATCATGAAAAAAAACATGGGAATGACAGACCGCACCATCCGTGCAATTATTGCAGTAATCATCGCTGTTTTGCATTTTACCGGGGTTATTTCAGGTACCCTGGGGCTTGTTTTGCTGATCGTGGCATGTATCTTCCTGCTAACCGGTTTTCTTAGTTTTTGTCCTTTGTACCTGCCTTTTGGATGTAACACCCTGCCGAAGAAAGCACCAAAGGAATAACGATTTTTTTGCAGGGAACAACAGAGGGCCTCTGATAATCGGAGGCCCTCTGTTGTTTTTATTTTACAGGAATGTTTTTCAGTGTTTCCAGCAGAAAATCCCAGAATTTACCGACAGTTCCGATATTGACTTTCTCGTCGGGCGAGTGCGGAAAACGAATGGTCGGGCCAAACGAAATCATATCCCAGTGCGGATAAGTTCCGCCAAGAATACCGCATTCAAGTCCGGCATGGATCGCTTTGATTTCGGGCACTTTGCCATATTTTCCGGCATAAACTTTTTGCATGGTTTTCAGGATCGGCGACTCCATATTCGGCTTCCATCCCGGGTAAGCGCCGGCGAATTTTACGTCGGCTCCGGCCAGGGTAAACACGGCTTCAATGCGTTTACCCAGGTCGGTTTTGGCCGAATCGACAGAACTTCTCATCAGGAACGACAGACTAACCTGCTTATCGGCAGCATTGGACTTAATAATGGCCATATTCACCGATGTTTCCACCAAACCCGGCATACTGTCGCTCATACGGATCAGCCCGTTCGGACAGGCCATCACGGCCTTTGTCAGGTTCAGCTGCGTTGTTTCGTCAATGAGTGCGCCCGGTAGGTCTGCCGGCTCCAGGGCCATTTTCATTTCCGGTTCGGTTGCCGACAACTCCGTTTTTATGGTTGTAAACTCCGTTTCAAGCGCTTGTTTTAAGCGATCCGCCTTGTTTTGATCTACGATCAGCGTCCCGAAAGCCTCGCGGGGAATAGCATTGCGTAAACTGCCCCCGTCAACCGACGCCAACCGGGCGCCGGCAGCAATGCAAGCCTCATTCAGCAAGCGGAAAAACACCTTATTGGCATTTCCACGCTGCAGGATGATATCCATTCCCGAATGTCCGCCCTTCAGACCGGTTACACTCAGCTTAAAAGCCAGCGAACCTGCCGGAACAGCATCCGCCTTATATGTAAAGGTAACGCTTGCATCTTCTCCGCCGGCACAGCCCACGTACAATTCGCCTTCGTCTTCCGAGTCGGTGTTTAACAGGATGTCGCCCTGCAAAATCCCGGCTTTCAGGCCCTCAGCCCCATCCATGCCGGTTTCTTCGGTCGCCGTAAATAAGGCTTCGAGCGGCCCGTGAACCAGGTTGCCGGCAGCCAGCACCGTCATGGCCGCAGCCACGCCAATACCATTATCGGCGCCAAGTGTGGTGCCGTTTGCCGTTACCCACTCGCCGTCGATATATGCTTCAATCGGGTCGCTGACAAAGTCGTGTATTTTATCGCTGTTCTTCTGCGGGACCATGTCGAGGTGCCCCTGCAAAATGACGCCTTTCCGGTTTTCCATGCCCGGGGTAGCCGGTTTTCGGATGATGATATTTCCGGCTTCATCCTGAATGGTCTCCAAACCAAGGCTTTTGCCAAAATTAAAGATAAACTCCCGGATACGTTCTTCATGGTTGGAGGGACGCGGAATTTGCGTGAGTTTGTAAAAATTTTCCCACAGCGCAGATGGTTCCAGCGCACGAATGTTTTTATTCATTGCTCTTTATTTAAGTGATTACGATTTCAACAGAATCCTTTAAAAATACAATTTTACCCCCCAACTTGTTCTGACATTCGTCAGCTGAAATAAAAAACTGCCTGAAAAACCGGGTTTACGCTGTTATTCCGGTTTTTCAGGCAGCTTCGTTACAAACAGGGTTAAGGTTTATTCGGCTTCGACACCCGAAGGTAGTTCCAGTCCGTATTTATTTTGTTTATCAGCACGCAACAACATATAAGACAGGAAGATCGAGATCAGCCCGCAAAAAACCAGCATCAGGATCGGAATCGTGTAATCGTACATTTTCTCGCCCGCCTTGATGGCATCCAGATCGGCACGGTTTACATAGTCGAGCAAGGCGCCAATTCCCCAGAAGAAAAGGCCAAGCCCCCAGTTTTGGATGGTAAACATGGACGAATAGGCTGTTCCCAGGCGGTTTTCGGCAACAATTTTAGCTACCGAAGGCCACATGGCCGCGGGAACCAGTGCAAATGCAATTCCGAGTGAAATCAGTCCCAGATAGCCCAGCGTCACGCTGAGGAAAAGCGACAGGGACACGTGGGCGAAAATTAATAAGAATGCACCCAGGATCATCAACGAAGCCGCTTTCCCTTTTTTATCGACAATCGAACCGAAAATAGGCGTAAATAAGATTGTTCCCAGGGGAATCAAACCGGTAACCTTGGGGCCGTTGTGAAAAATAGCGCCGATCTTTTCAAATAAAGTCATCCCCGACAAATCGGGCAGCTGGTAGGTAAACCCAAATTTATTCACCAGCAAATCGGGCGCGTACTGGATAAAAGGGAACACCCCTGAATAAAATGCCACACACAACAAGGTAATATAGATAAAGCCTTTATTGGTAACCAATTTCAGTAAATCGCTGAATTTAAATTCCTCTTCGCCGGCGCCCTCTTCCTTCATGGCATTCACCTGCCTGTCGAGGCGAATATCGAAAATCAGGTAAGCCAGAAACAAAATAAAACCCACGCCAATCAGCGAAGCGGCAAAAGCAACCGCCGGGGCCACATGTCCTCCCCCGATTTCAACGGAGAAAGCCGTTCCGAAAGCCGTTCCGAAACGACCAAAAGCCACATTAATGGCCATTGCCAGGGCCAGCTCATATCCTTTAAACCATTTTACGGTTGTTCGGGTAACAATCACGCAAATGGATTCGAGACCAATGCCAAACAACATTCGTCCGGCCATCATGAATTTCATCATGGTTCCCGGATCGTCGCCAAACATGCCATAAGTGGCCATCGCCGTTACGGATGCGCCAAGCGTTGCCACAATTCCAAACACCACCCCGGCCACGCGGATTCCCCACTTATCCAGGATAATCCCGCCTACCATGATCATCCCGACCATGTTTGCCCAGGTGGTAGAGCTGATGATCAGCCCAAACTGGCTGCTGTTAATTCCAAGTTCCGACATCATCAGACCTTTCAGTCCCGACATAAAATCCTGAAACCAATAGGTACCGAACATGAACATAGAAATAAGCACCAACACGAACCAGCGTACTGCGGCCGAATCTTTTAACGTCTTTTTAATCGCATCCATCGTATACTAATTTGTAAATTTTCGTTCGAAGTTGGTAAAAATAAAAAAAATAGCAGCCCGCCAACCGGCAGGAATTAAAAAAGGCAGTCACAAGCTGCCCTTTCCTGAATTATTTTTGAAGAATACTTTTTATCCCTCCCGTTTTTGGATGAAAAACAACCTGATGGTTACCATCCAGCAATTCTTCGGGTAAGGGGGCTACCGTTCCAAACTGGGCCAGATCCACCCGGGTTGCGGCCATCAGGTTAATGCCGTTTTGCATCCGGATTTCAGCCTTTCCAGGCATGCGGTAATAAACGCCGCTTGCAGCAGTCGGCTGGCTCAGCAGTTTTTCCTGGGCCGATGCCAGGTCGTCCAGTTTTTTGATGTCGAGCACGATGGGTTTTCCGCTCATGTCGGTTTTGGGTAAAACGCCTTTATTTTCGGAAAAACGAAAAACAACTTCACCCGAAACCGAATTTTCGCCGGGAATAAAATCGAAACAATATTCGAAGGTACTTTGGTAGGATTTGCCAATAAACAAAGCCACATATTCAGCCTCCAGTTTTCCCAATTCGTCCACCATCAGCTCGTAAGCGCGTCCGTCGGGCAATTGTTCATCATACCCGTTTGCCAACGATTTAAACCTGCGCTTGCGCAATTTGGTGATCGTATGCGCAGCTTCCATCGCTTTCTCCTGCAACGATTTCGGAACAATCACATTCCGGCGGGACGAATCCTGCTTGGCAAAAAACGGGTTTAACGATAAATCGGAGAAGGGGTAATCCGGGATTTTTGTCTCTCCCAAAAAGGTTGAAACAACCGGCGACTCAACTCCTCCATCTGCCGGTTTATTGATGCCGGCCAATACACCCGACTCGGTAAGGCTAAGCAGAGATGCTCCGCTACCTTTTGCTTTATATACCTGCTTGGGGTCGGCCTCGCTGAAGGTTTCAATTTTCACATCATCAATGGTCCAGTTTTCCGAATCCGACGCGGGCGCATTCTTTAATCCAAGCATGGTTTCGGCATATTGGTAATACGGCCCTCTGAAAAACTTTTCCTGAGTAGCTTTCACGTAAACCCGCACACCGGTGCGCGGCAAACTGTACACGACCCCGTCGCTAAAAGCAAGACCGGGTGTAGCTTCTTTTGCACGTTGTGCAAACAGAGCCAGGTTGCTGAAGAGCAACAAAAACAGTACGGTGTATTTTGTCTTCATGACTAATCGTTTTTTAAATTCTTCTCAAAAATAATGATTGTCGCTCCTGAACCGCGGTTTTTCGATAAAAAATTCCAGGACTGACCTTTAATTTTATAACTGACGCCTCCGCGTTTTATTTTGCCAGATGGAGGAATGCTTTCCCGAAATGCTCAATCAGATCGCTCGCCATCAACGCTTCTTGTCCATGTTGCTGTTCAGCCAAATCGCCGGCCAGGCCATGAAGATAAACAGCCAGGAGCGAGGCGTCGCGCGGCGTATAAGCCTGGGCCAGCAAGCCAAGCAGAAAACCGGTCAGTACGTCGCCGCTGCCGGCAGTGGCCATGCCCGGGTTACCGGTGGTGTTGAAACATACCCGTCCATCTGGAAATGAAACCGCTGTATGGGCTCCTTTTAATACTACAATTACCTGATAGGTTGCCGAAAACCATAGCTGTAATTGCAGGCGCGACCAGGAATCGGATGTTTCGCCTGCCATGCGTTCAAATTCTTTCGGATGGGGTGTCAGGATGCTGTTCGCCGGAAGCAACTCGTACCAATCGGGGTGCATCGAAAGAATATTCAGGGCGTCGG
The DNA here is from genome assembly GCF_049347105.1 of Gaoshiqia hydrogeniformans. GTDB lineage: Bacteria > Bacteroidota > Bacteroidia > Bacteroidales > Prolixibacteraceae > Gaoshiqia > Gaoshiqia hydrogeniformans. Next base: position 2,949,371 of record NZ_CP186334.1, on the reverse strand, counting down.
CATCGAGCACAAGTTTGGACGGATTGGCCAGTAAAAGTTCTTTCAGCGCCTTTTGCGAGTTCGGCTTACACCCGACCCCCGGCCCCACACCAACCGCCGAAAACTGAGCCGGTTCGGGAAATTCCGTAAACATCAGATCAGAGGCGTCAATGGAACACATGGCCTCGGGAACCGTTGTTTGAATAACGGGGTAACCGGTGTGCGGCACATGACTGGTAAGCAAACCGGCGCCGGCGCGCAAACAAGCTTTTGAGGCCAACACGGCAGCCCCCATTTTTCCGTAGGAGCCGGCAATCAGCAGGGCATGGCCAAAGCTTCCCTTGTGCGCAAATTTCCGCCTTTTCAGGAGCAAAGACGAAGCATATTCTTCCGTTAAAAAATGAAACGGCGTTTGAAAAGAAGAAATAGCCTCCGGGTGAAGCCCGATGGGCAATACTTCCCATTGTCCGAGCAAATCTTCATGTTCATGAAAAAAGAAACTCAGCTTGGGAAACTGGAAGGTCAGTGTATAATCGGCTTTTACCACTTTAGCCAGGTCGTTTCCCGAATTATCCTCTCCAAACAGGCCGCTGGGCATATCGATTGCCACAACCTGCGCCTGCGAAGCGTTTATCCGGGCAACAACCGCTTCGGCCAAACCATCAAGCTGCCGGCTCAAACCGGAGCCAAACAAACCATCAATCACCACCGCGTTTTCAGGAATTTCAGGCAGATCGCCCATTTCAGACAGAACGATCAGCTTCGCTTTTCCCTGTTCCTCCAAACGTTGCCGGTTTATGGCCGGCGAACCGCTCAAGTCCCGGCCAAACCCAAGCAGGTATACTTCACAGAAATAGTCGTAATCAGCCATCATCCGGGCAACAGCCAGGGCGTCGCCGCCGTTGTTCCCGGGGCCGGCAAAGATGATTAATTTCCGTTCGTTTGAGCAATGATGGATTAACCAGTTGACGATTTGCAACGAAGCCCGTTCCATTAAATCAATATCTTCAATTGGTTCATTTTGAATGGTGTACCGATCAATTTCGGCTATCTGTTTCGTGGAAAAGATCTTCATAAGGCTAATTTTAAACCGAATTTACAAAAAACTATCCTTCCCAACCTGATATTTATCAAACTTGAGAAGCAAAAAAGTTGATTATATTTGTCAGTCTTGCAAAACTTTACAACAAAAATTTACTAATTAAAAAGATCAATTATGCTGAAAGGACATCCCAAGGGGCTATTGGTGGCATTTTTTGCCAACATGGGCGAACGATTCGGTTTTTACACCATGATGGCCATCCTGGTGCTCTTCTTACAGGCCCGCTTTGGCCTCACCGAAGAAGTAGCCGGTGATATTTACAGTTGGTTTTACTTCGGAATTTATGCGCTGGCGCTGGTTGGGGGCATCGTGGCCGACTGGACAAAAAAATACAAGCTGGTTATTTTCGCCGGGATTGTAATTATGTTAGGCGGATACGGTATTCTGGCCATCCCCAACATGTCGCTGGCGATAACCGTTATTGCCCTGTTTGTGATTGCATTTGGTAACGGATTATTTAAAGGAAACCTGCAGGCTGTTGTGGGACAGTTGTACGATGACGAACGCTACTCGAAAATGCGGGATTCGGCCTTCATGATTTTTTACATGGGGATCAATGTCGGTGCTTTTTTTGCCCCTTTTGCCGCTACCGGAGCCCGCAACTGGTGGTTAAAAGCTAATGGTTTTTTACACGACGGGAGCCTGCCGGCGCTCTGCCATCAATACCTGAACGGAAGCATGACCGATACGAGCCAGTTTTCCTCGCTTGCCAACAACGTCAGCCTAAGCGGACCAGTAACCGATTTAAATGCCTTTGCCGAAAGTTACATCGGGGTATTCTCGCAGGGGTATAACTATGCCTTTGGAATCGCTGCCGGGGCTATGATTATTTCGTTGCTGATCTATGTTTTATTTCAGAAACTTCTGCCGAATAAAGAAAAACAATTGCCGAAAGCCGCAACGCAAGTGGCTGAAGATATTACACAACCCCGAAGCAGGTCGAAATCAATGGCTGTGGTAGCCGCTTTGGTTGCTGCCGCTGCAGTCACGCTGCTGACCGGGATAGTACTCGACTACAAAACAGGGATGGCCTTTGGCTTGTTTGCCGCCTTTGTCACCTGGATCTCGTTGTCGGCCACCAAAGAAGAGAAGCCCAAAGTAAGCTCACTGATCCTGGTGTTCTTTGTGGTGATCTTTTTCTGGATGTCCTTCCACCAAAACGGACTGACGCTGACCTTTTATGCCCGCGACTATATTGTGAAAGAAGTAGGTCCGTTCACCCACCTGTTTTTCACGCTTGAATCCATCCTGTCGGTTATTGGCGCCATCTCGGGGCTTATCATGCTGATTGCAAAAAACAGTTCAACGGTCAACCGCATTATTGGAGCCGCCTTACTGCTGGTCGGAGGAAGTCTGTCTGCCTGGTTTGTTATTAATAACGGCCCTTCCAATGCCATTGCACCGGAAGTTTTCCAATCCTTCAACCCGCTGTTTATCGTTTTTCTGACTCCCCTGGTTATGGGTATTTTCAGCTGGCTGAATAAAATCGGGAAAGAACCCTCGACGCCCAAAAAGATCGGCTACGGGATGATCATCGCCGCTGTCGGTTTCCTTGTTGTTTTAATCGCCTCGATTGGTTTGGTTTCGCCTCACGAACTGGCCGGGCAGGCTGTTCCCGACAGCTCGCGGGTATCGCCGTACTGGTTGATTGAAAGTTACCTTGTGCTGACGATCGCCGAACTTTTCCTGAGCCCGATGGGATTGTCATTTGTTTCGAAAGTGGCCCCGCAGCGTTTCCAAGGCTTGATGCAGGGTGGTTGGCTGCTTGCAACGGCAGTTGGAAACAAACTGTTGTTTGTGGGAAGTTTCTTCTGGGGGAAACTCGACTTATCGTACCTGTGGTTAATTTTTATTGTATGCTGCTTGGTTTCTGCCGCCTTCATTTTTGCCATCATGAAACGGCTGGAAGCAGCAACCAAATAATGATTGAGAAATCTAGCTGAAAGAAAAGCCTGTTCAAAAGTTCACTTTCGTTGGTCAGCCCGAATTTATTTCGGGCTGACCTCTGATATGGAATGAACTTTTGATCGGGCTTTTTTATGTCTTCATTTGTGCCTGAATAAACTGAAGTTGTTTTTCAAGCATCGACACTTTTTTCATTTCAAAACCAGCTTTAGCAGCCTCCCGGACCGGATTGGAATAAATGGCCTCAATTTCCATCGGGCGCTTAAAGTCATAATCCAGTTTCATACTGGGTGCGTACGGCGCCATTCCGGCTGTCATTTCCAGCATGCTGTGAGCAAATGCCTCGTCGAGGTTTACGCCGCAATGGTTGGCGCCCCCGATCACTTCCTGCATCAGTTCCAGGGCAAGGGTGCGGGCAGCTTCGTTCGCCATGATCCGGTCGGTCGTTGTATTCAGTACTACCGCCATCCCGTTGAAGGGTACGTTCCACACCAGTTTTTGCCAGCGCGCATGGTACAGGTCTTCGGAAAGCCGGCAAGGAACCCCGGCCTGCTGAAAATCGTTGCAAAGTTGTTGCAGCATTTCCGGCCGATTCAGCTTATAAGCCCCCAGCACCAGTTTTCCCAGGTCGAGGTGACTGATGTGCCCCGGTCCCGTTTTATTGGAACAAATAAAGGCCAAACCTCCTGAAATCTGCACATCAGGTAACTGTTTTTCGAGTTCCGCTTCAATGCCTAAACCATTCTGAATCATCACCACCAGGCTGTTTTTATGAATAAGCGGCAGCAACAAGTCTTTTAAAAGATGATTATGGGTTGTTTTCAGGCAAACCAGGATCACATCGCAAACCGGCATGCCGGAGGTTGAAGCATACGCATTCAGCTTATTCAAATGAAAATCTCCGTTCACCGAATCAATGCGGAGTCCGTTTTCGCAAACATACCGGTAGTCGCTGTTGAACAGGAAATGAACATCATGCCCCGATTTTGCCAATAATCCGCCGTAATAACCGCCTAAGGCTCCGGTTCCGATAAGTCCGTATGTCAGTTTCATATGACCTCTGATCCGTCATTAATCCTCGATCAGACTCAGGGTGTCAACGCCAAGCGTACCGGTCAAATCGGCCAGGTAAGCCGGCGCCGATACTTCCTTCAGTCTGGCCTTTGCGGCGTTTAAACGTTCGGGGAGCGACAGGCGCACCGAGGTTTCGGCGAAATTCCTGCGGCTGGTTACTTCTTCGATATAAGCCACATTTTTTGTCCACTGGGCCACATCGCGTTTTTGTTTTTCAAGCAGGCGTTCTTGGTACCAGTTGCTGTTCAACACCGCTTCAGGCGTAAACATGGCACGGATATCGGGATGATTACGTCCTTTTCCCCGGTAAGTTCCGTCGATCATCAGATGAATCAACGCTTTCAGCGGCGGGCAAAGCAAATCGACCGTTCCGTCGCGCATGTAACCCTCGGCCACCCGTTTTTGAGTGATCGACAGGTTCTCGATGGAGGCGACAAACATATCCATATCCTGCAATTCCGGCTTCAGCATGTCGTCGCTAAAAACAGCGTCGGGTTTACTGAAAATACGGGCCATGAAATGGGTCACAAACCGCAGGGTAATCCGGTAACCCAATAAGCTGGCGTCCACTTCCCTGCCCTGATAGGTAAAATTTTCCACTTTCTCCAGGTAACCATTGTCAATCAGGAATTTGGGCTCGCGCTCTTCCACCGACATGCGGCACCAGATTTCCGGGATCAGCAGACTGATATCGTGATCAACCTTATATTTTGGGCCTACATAACCTGCCGCCGAAGAAAATCCGTCGTAACCGGTCAGGATGTACGACAGGAAGGCATTATTCAGGTCCGAAGCCGGCAACAGCGAGTTGAACGGCCCTTTGGTGAGGGCCCCTTCAGAACCGAAACCGGTTGTTGAAGGAGATTTCCCGGTGATGCTGCAAATAAAATCGATGAACAGCTCCGGCAACTCCTGGTAATGAATCGGGTTATACACGGCTAGGGGCGGCACCTTATTTTCCGGCTCGGCCGGATTGTTCCGGCGTCCCGGCAACACCGCGTTTACCGGCATAAATACCGGCTTATCCAGCGGAATTTTACGAAAAATGCGGGTACCTACTTCCGCCACATATTTACTAACCGGATCGACCAAATCGGGGCGTATCTGAAGGTAGCGCGGATTCTTTGAGGGAACTCCGTTTACCAGACGCGGTTCGGAAGGAACCACCAAAAATTCAGGAGTATCGCTTGCCAGAAAGTTATTGATCAGGTCCTTGACCGGCTGTGTATATAGCTCAAAACCAATGGCATCATCTTTAATCTCCTGCACCTGCTTCCGCGTGAGCGGTTCAAAATTCGACAAGAAGGTATTCGGGCTTGACAGGTCCTTTTCGCCCTGTTTGTCATACCCTTTGATGATGCAGTCATCCGGACGCTGAAACAAGCGTGATTCGCAGTTTTTGACGATCTTGACACTTCGATTGGCATATTCCGGGTTCAGGTTTTCCAGTTTTTTGGCATCGAGGACCACCGAAGCGGTAATGTCATCCTCAAACTGTACTTTGGCCGAAGGATTGTAATCCTGACGCGTCAGGAAAATACGCCAGGAATGATCGATATCATGCCCTACCCGCAAATAATTTGTCAACAACTTACTGGATTGGAACTTCAGTTCGTTGCCCGGTATCCCGTTTATTTTATCCACCGAAAAATATTTCCGCCAGTCTTTGTCCCAGTCCTGGCTGTAATTTCCCTTGATCACATAAATAAGCACCCTGATGCGTTGCGGAAGCGAACGGAGCCAGTCGTTGTATTCGTCGGTATACTCGTCGGCGGGGGTCAGCAATTTAATCACCGATCCGAGGGAACGGCGGCGGCTCAGTATGTGCCGGGGTTTCTTTACGGAATAATCAGCGGGTATTTTGAACCGTTTGGAATAATCTTTCGACATAATCTCTTCCACCATGTCCAAATCGGTATTCAGGTCATTCACAATAACCGATCCCTGGATCATGGCATCTTTGATTGATTTGGAGATCTCAGATTTTCCGCCTCCCGACACGGTGCAGGGCTTGTGGCAAAGCGTTCCTTCGGCCGTAGTGCCCACCAAATGCCATTTTGGTCCTTCCAGCCGCTTTTTCATTTCAACTTTGTATCCGTTCGGATAAATGTAATACTTGTAAGGAAGCAATTTGATCACCTGTTGCTTCCCGCCGGTATGCCAGGTGATGGTCTGTTTCAGCAAATCAAAATTGGCGTCCTCAGGAATATAAACGACATCAGGGTATTTTTTATCGACCGCATAACCTTCTTTTTTAAGCTCCAGCATGTCGGCAAACAGATAAAGGAACGAAGCAAAGTTCAAGCCATTGGTCGGGAGCCGTTCATCAAGGTAACATTTTTCGCCCAGGTTATAGCTGCGGAAGGCAATGGCTCCGCCGGCATGTTCTTCTTCAGCCAGCCCGTACAGGTTGGCCGAATAACCGATCATGGTTTTTACTTCTTTTTTGCAATAGCCGTAATAGTTATCGGCAATCAGGGTGACAACCACTCCCCGTTTGTCGCGGGCGGTAATTTTAAACGCGTTGCCATCGTTGTATTTTTCGTCCTCCTTTGTCCAGCACATACCGTCCCGTTTCTGACGATCGGTGGCATTATTGTAAAACGGAAGGCCCAGTTCTTTTTTTGTAAAAACGGTCAGATGCGGTGCCAGAATCACGCAACCGGTGTGGCCGGTCCAGGTATCCGGATTTAAAGCCGCATCGTTTTCCGGCAGAAAAGGATCGCCTGCATTTCCGAAGATCGATTCGACAAAATCCAGGTTGGAAACCAGGCTACCCGGGGCTAAAAATTTGATTTCCATCGATTTTTCGGCCATCACTCCGGGAACTTCGGGCACCACAACCGGCCGAAGCATCAGGCTGACAAACAACTCGGCCGCCTGCTCCTGGTTGGCGGTAAACGGAAGCCGCATCAATTCTCCGGGCGGGTTCAGGGCCTCTTGCAGTAACTTACAGAAAACAGGCTTGGGCACCGCTTTTTTATCATCAGGGACAGGTAATCCGCCTTCGCAAATATGAAAAACGCCTTTGGTGGTCCTCCGGTCTTCTTTTGGATTGTTCAGGATCCCCTGTGCCGTACGGTACGACCGGATGATGTCGTTTTCAAAATAATCTCCGTCGGCAGGTAACGAAACTTTACGAGCCAATCCGTAGCGATCGAGAATAAACGGGTGGTCGGGAAAAGCGAAGGAATTATCGCCCGGAACATCGCTTAAAAATTCCTTAAGAAAATTTTGAACACGTTGCCCCAGCGGAGAAGTTTGGTTAGCCAACAGCCTGGATTTAATGTTGTAACTATCCAGCAGTGGTTTGGCAATTTCCAGCAGATCCGATTTTACCCCGGTCATACAAGTCGGATAACCATCGGCTGCAAGCTTCAGGTTGATATATTGGATGATCTTTTTGTATGACACTTCAGGCTCGTTCGCATCATTACCTATCCCAAAAGTTCTGTTTACTGTCATGATCTGATTTTTAAATGATTAGGGATGAACGTTTACGATAAAAGGCTGTATCCGGTTTTTAAATAGCTCCTTTTTCTGTCAGTTTCGAAAACACATTCAATTTTATCGACCAGAACGTACAGGTACATGAAACCGGAACAGATTTTCCTATCTAATGCCAAAAGTAAACAGAATTCCCTCCTCCGAACAGAAATGACTGATGTTTGATTTAAGTTTAACACAAAAGTTACAAGCGAAAAATATCCTCCTTTTTTTCCTGGTTGTTCGCTACAGTTTCACATCGACCAGCGCCCCGTCTATAATTTTGGACACAACATCTTCGTCCAGCAAGGTCGTAATATCGCCCAGGTTCGAAGCATCACCTTCGGCTACCTTGCGCAGGATACGGCGCATAATTTTCCCGCTCCGTGTTTTGGGCAGGCCGGGAACCAATTGGACCAGATCGGGCCGGGCAATGGGACCAATGATTTTTGTCACGCCTTGTTTGATGCTGTGGCGGATGCCCTCTTCTCCTCCCGTGGAAAGCTCGGAGCAAACTACGAAGGCATAAATCCCCTGACCTTTTATGGCATGAGGGTAACCCACCACCGCCGATTCGGTCACCAGCGGATGTTCGTTAATCGCGTTTTCGATTTCAGCAGTCCCCAGGCGGTGTCCCGACACATTAATCACATCATCCACCCGGCCCAGTATGCGATAGTAACCATCTTCATCTCGTTTTACGCCGTCGCCGGTGAAATACAGGTTCTTATAGGTGGAGAAATAGGTTTTCTTAAACCGTTGGTGGTCTCCCCATATGGTCCGGGCCATACCTGGCCAGGGATATTTGATGCAAAGGTTCCCTTCAACCGAATTGCCGGATAATTCCCGGCCTTTACCGTCAACAATAACGGGCTGAATACCGGGTAAGGGGAGTGTGGCAAACGAAGGTTTTGTTGGTGTAATGCCGGCCATAGGCGAAATCAGAACGCCGCCGGTTTCGGTTTGCCACCAGGTATCGACTATCGGACATCGGTTTTTGCCCACATGATCGTGGTACCAATGCCAGGCTTCTTCGTTGATTGGCTCACCCACGGTTCCCAGTACCTTCAACGAATCAAGTTTTTTCCCTTCCAGGTATTCGTTTCCCATTGCCAGGAGCGAACGCAAGGCTGTCGGGGCAGTGTAAAACTGGTTTACCTTGTATTTATCCACAATATCCCAAAAGCGTCCGGCATCGGGCCAGGTCGGAATTCCCTCAAAAATGAGGGTTTTGGCGCCATTCAGCAGAGGCCCGTAAACAATATAGGAATGACCGGTAATCCATCCGATGTCAGCCGTGCAAAAATAAACGTCTCCGGCGCTGTATTGAAACACATTCCGGAAGGTATACGCCGTAAACACCATGTAACCCCCGGTGGTATGCACAATGCCTTTGGGTTTGCCGGTTGAGCCCGAAGTATATAAAATAAACAGGGGATCTTCCGCATCCACCTCCACGGCCTGACAAACTGTTGATTGTCCGGCTGTGACCTCATGCCACCAAAGATCTCTCCCCTCTTTCATATCGATGGAGATGCCGGTTCGTTTTAATACAACCACCGTTTCAACCCCGGGACAGGATGCCAACGCTTCATCCGAAATGGCTTTCAGCGGCGTAATTTTTTCACCCCGAAAACCGCCGTCGGCCGTCAGTAATACCTTAGCCTGTGCATCGTTAATCCGTTCCGACAATGCATGGGCCGAAAAACCCGCAAAAACCACCGAGTGAATGGCCCCAATGCGCGCGCAGGCCAGTAAGGCGACCGAAAGTTCAGGTACCATTGGCATATAAATTGCCACGCGGTCGCCTTTTTGAACCCCAAGTTGTTTCAGTACATTGGCAAACTTGTTGACCTCCCTGAATAATTCATTGTAAGTCAAGCTACGCGGCTCTTCGGCCGGATCATTGGGTTCCCAGATCAAGGCAACCTGATCGCCGTGCGTGTACAGGTTTTTTTCAAAGATATTTTCTGTCAGGTTAAGTTTCCCGTTAACATACCACTTTACATCAGGCTCTTCAAAATTCCACGAAATCACCTGGTCCCATCTTTTCCGCCAAAATAAACATTCGGCCTGTTGTGCCCAGAACGCTTCCGGGTTGGCCAGGCTTTTCTGGTATTCATGAAAATACCCGCCGAGACTGTGAATCTTGTTGATCATTTTACTCCATTTTAAGTTGAAAAATATGGTTTTAGTCTATGCTAATTTAATCTTAATAAAAATAAGAAACAAAATCCAATCTTATTAAGGATTATTTAAAATAATCTGCGTGTATTTTTTCAACCAAAGGACTATGTAAACGTTACAGATGAAAAGAAAAAGTTACCATCATGTATATCGGATTATTACATCTTCACAATTTATTACGCTGGCTCATCTTAGCGATAGCCCTTGTTGCGCTTTTCAAATATTTCATGGGTTGGTTTAACCAGGGCAAGTGGCATAAATCGGATCATATCCTGGGGGCGGTATTTACTGCCTTGCTTGATTTACAGTTATTATCAGGGCTCGTTCTCTACTTTTTTGTCAGCCCTCTGACGAAAGCCGCCTTTCGCGATTTTGGCGCAGCTATGAAAAATTCGGATTTGCGTTTTTACGCGGTGGAACATTTCACCCTGATGTTGATTGCGGTGATCCTGGTGCACATCGGGCGGGTGCGGACAAAGAAAGCGGTCAACCCGAAGGCCAAATTCAGCAATTCGCTGGTTTTCTTCGGAATCGCCTACCTGATTATGCTGGCTGCTATTCCCTGGGGACGAATGCTGTAAAAGCGCCGGGAGTTCGAGTGCAGTAAAAGAATCGGATCGAAGACAAATTAAGGAAGCTCTCTGAAAAATAAGGTGATTGCCGGCAGAACCGGGAAAAATTAACCCATCATTTTTTTACAGATAGCTTCTTCCTTTATTTACAGCTTAAATTTCTTCAGCAGTTCGTTCATGTCGAAGCGAAGATTAACGCGTGGAATCCGAAATCCGTTGCCTCCGCCCGCCGGCTTCGAACCGTTGTAAATTTCGGACACAATGTGTTTGTACTTCTTCAAAATGTAATTCCGTTTCAGCTTCAGGGTAGGCGACAGTTCTCCGGTTTGGGGTGTCCATTCCTCACAAACCAGCCTGAAACGTTTGATTTCTTCGTGTTGCCCGAGTGTTTTATTAATGAGGGCCACTTCTTTAAACAACTGTGAGATCACTTCTTTCTTCTGGATCATTTCTTCGTTATCCCTGAAATGGATTTTATGCTGCGAACACCAATCGTGCAGGTATTCGAAATTCGGGGAGATCAGCGCGCTGGCAAATTTTTCATTCTCGCCGATCACCATCGCTTGTTCAATAAAGAACGATTCTTTCAGTTTATTCTCAATCATCTGAGGAGCAATGTATTTGCCTCCCGACATTTTAAACATTTCTTTTTTCCGGTCGGTTATTTTCAGGTATTTGCCTTCATCCAAAATACCGATATCGCCGGTATGAAACCAACCTTCTTCGTCGATCACTTCGGCCGTAAGTTCGGGAGCTTTGTAATACCCTTTCATCACCGAAGGTCCTTTACAGAGGATTTCGCCATCGTCGGCAATTTTCACTTCAACTCCATCCAAAACCGGCCCCACGGTTCCAACTTTCATCGCGCCCAATGCCGGGTTATTTACGGCAATTACCGGCGAGGTTTCTGTGAGTCCGTAACCCTCGAGGGTAAGCATACCAGCCATGCCCAGCACCCGGGCAATACGCGGTTGCAAAGCGGCCCCACCCGAAACCACGTAAACAATGTTGTTCCCCAAAGCTTCCCGCCATTTTGAATAAATCAGTTTGTCGGCCAGGTTAATCTGCATGCGAACAAATAAGCTGTATTTTTTATTATATTCAAAATGACGGGTTAGCCTGAGCGCCCAGAAATAGATGATCCTTTTCAGTCCGGCAAGCTCCTGCCCTTTAGAAACAAAGCCATCGTACACACGCTCGAGCAGGCGGGGAACCGAATTAAACATATGTGGTTTAATTTCCTTGATCGCGCTTACAATTTGCCCCAGGTTCCCCACATAATAAATTCCCATCCCTTTATACTGAAAATGGTAGTTCACACTGCGCTCGTACACATGGCACAGGGGAAGAAAACTGATGACGCGGTGGTCTTTTCCCAGGTGGTGCATTCTTGAATGGGCGACAAAATTCGACACCAGGTTTTCATGGGTGAGCATCACTCCTTTTGGAACGCCCGTTGTTCCCGAGGTATAAATCAGCGTAGCCACATCGTCGGGGCGGACCGAAGCTTTGATTTTTTCGAGCTCAGCCGACAATTCGTCCTTTTTGCTTTCTCCCAAATCGAGAATTTCCTGGTAGTACGGACAATCGCTGATTTCTTCAAAACAATAAATTCCTTTCACCTGCTCCATCTCAGCCGCGATCGGGCTGAGTTTTTCATACAACTTTTTATCTCCCACAATCAGGTAGTGCACCCCGGCATGATCGAAAATATAGCGGTACTCGTCCTCGCCGATGGTCGGGTAAATGGGCACATGCACCAAACCGGCCATCGCCAGCCCCATATCGGCAAAGTTCCACTCGGGCCGGTTTGGGGTCACTGTAGCCACTTTCTCACCTGGCTTTAAGCCAAGCGCCAACATGCCCAGGGCAAATTGATGGGATTTTTCAACATACTCAGCCGTGGTGAAGGTGTACCACTTTCCGTCTGTTTTACCTCCAAGAGCATCTTCCCGGGGAAAGTCCGACAGGTAGCGCTCCAAAATATCAAAGGTGCGTGAAACATCTTTACTCATAAGTTCAGATTTAGATTTAAACCGAAATAACCAGGCAAAGATAATGTTTCAGAAAAATTATCCAATTCACGCTGAACGATCAGCGCCCTCAAACTTCTTGTAATTCAGATATGAAAACGTAATTAAGCCGGCAACAAGCACCAAGGATACATAAACGGCCCAATGAATCCCGTCGACACTTCCCTTTCCGTACGAGTGCATGCCGCTCAGGAAATAATTAACCCCAAAGTAGGTCATCAGAACCGATGAAAAGCCGATCACTGTTGCCAGGTTGTAGTTAAACCGGCCACGAAGAGAAGGAATTAAGCGCATGTGTACCACAAATGCATAAATCATCACGGTAATCAGCGCCCAGGTTTCTTTCGGGTCCCAGCCCCAGTAACGGCCCCAGCTTTCGTTGGCCCAAACGCCGCCCAAAAATGTTCCGATGGTCAGCATATACAAGCCGATTGTTGCCGAAAGTTCACTGATGGTGGTCAGTTGATCGATGTAATGATTTACATTTTCCCGGTTTCTTTCTTTCATCAGGCCGTAAAGGGTTAGTACAAGCAGTCCCACAAATGCGCTCAACCCGATAAACCCGTAACTGGCCGTAATAATAGCTACATGAATAATCAGCCAGTAGGATTTTAGCACGGGAACCAGCGGAGTTATCTCGGGGTTCATCCAGTTCAGGTGAGCCACAAAAAGCGTAATACCTGAAAGGAAAGCCGCCGTTCCGAGAACCAACGGATACTTACGTCCGAAGATAAAACCGGACAACATGGCTGCCCAGGCCACATAAACCATCGATTCGTAACCGTTGCTCCAGGGTGCATGCCCCGAAATATACCAGCGCAGGATAAGCCCTCCGGTGTGTAGCAAAAATCCGAAGAAGATCAGGCCGACGAACATTCTTATTACAAGTTTACCAGCCGGTTTTTGCCTGAAAATATTCACAAACAGAACCGTTAGTAAAATAAAACCGGTTAACAGGTACCAGGAAAATACCCGCTTAAACGGCTGTATCTTATTGTAAGTCAACTCCGCCGATTTTTTTTGTGCCGGAGGTAATATTTCGGCGCCAAACTTTTCCTGAAAGCTGGCAACCGTAGCCAGAATTTGCCTTGGCTGCACATCGCTGCCGGGCAATAACGATTCGCGCAAGAGCTGAAAGCTCCGGTTTACAAACAACGAATCGGCACGCGGGTAACCATCCGGTTTGCTACCGGCGAAAAACCAGGCCTCCGTTGGGTTCTTCGGCGGGAAAAAGGTGAAAAACTCGCCGTTAAATACCATGAAGCAGATATTCACCCGCTCATCGGTATACAGAAATTCCTTTTCTTTCTGATTACGCATGCCCGGCATTTTATTATACGCCGCCTGGGCGGGTTCCGCCAGTTTATAATGGCCGCTCATATCGAAGAAGTCAACAGCAGCGGCATATTTCCCCTGAATCCCCAGGAAGGCTGCCACCTCCCGGTCAACTTTGATCATCGGGACGGTGCGCCAGATTTCGGGATACAGGTGCATACTCAGCACGACCTCATCAGCCGATTTGCCGTAGAATGACGATTTCCGGCTGACTTTCCGCAAGATCTCATTCGACAAGGTCGACATGGGCTCAATACGCCCGTCGCGTCCGTGAACCCACAGCTCCGAGAAGTCGCTGACCAACTGTGCATCCAACGACGGGATCCCGGATACAGCTGCATTGTTTCCTTGCGCCTGACCAGACAACAACAGCAGGAAAGCCAGCGCCGCAGTGACTTTAAACTTGTTCAGTTCTTTTAAATGACGAACCAGAAACTGAAAATAGGAATGTTTATAGAACAAGGAGAAAATCATTCCCAAAGCCATCAGCAAATAACCCAGGTAAGTCACGAAAGTTCCCCAAAAATCTTTATTCACCGAAAGAACAGTACCCAGTTCGTCTACATCATACGACGACTGATAGAAACGGTACCCCCGGTATTTCAAGGTATTATTCATAAAAATGCGAACATCACGTTCAACACCCTCCTGCTCATCAATCAGCTTTATTTCGCTGGCATACGATGAAGGGCTCTCGGAGCCGATATAACGTTCCAACTGAAAATCTTTTAAATACAACTTAAACGGCAGGTAAATGGGTTCTGAACCATAACTCAACCGGAGATTCGTATTTCCGGCTTTGAAGGTAACCGGCTCTCCGGCGGTTCCGCTCCGTCCAAAAACATTAACCGTACTGACGCGGCCGCCTTCCGAAACTTCCAGAATAACGGCATCTTCATGCGAATTACCTGAAGCGTCGCGGGTTACACGGATCAACGCTTTCGGATAAAATTTTCGCACCAGCAACAAGTAGTTATCGAAAGCGTACAAATGCATCATCTTCACCGGACTGCGAACACCGGCCTGCACCGGCTCCGGCTCTCCGCCTCCCATCGATCTGATTTCCATATCCCGGTCGGCAAGCAGGTAAAGCTCATCGCCTTCCTGTTCAAAACGGATGTTGGCATCGTTGTTAAAGCCAACCTTCGCCGCCCCAAGGTCAAACTGATCACCGGGGCCGAACGAAAAACTCTGCATGCCCTGTCCGGCCGAAATCACAAAATCGACCATCGGCGAGCCCGCAGGATGTTCAACCGGCGTACGTAAAGCATTCTTCACAAAGCCGACTGATTTTATCTTCACCCGTTGCCCGTCCAGGTCAAACGTTTCATGAAACTGACCATGTGTCAGTTCGGAAAACAAAACCTGTTCCCGTATCTTTTTATCGCCGGTTTCCACCTTAAAATAGGTGTCGGTCGACATGATGTAATCCGAGCTTTGACCTTCGCGGATATGCATCACCCCTTCGAAACTGATATACCGTGTAATGGCAGCTCCAAAAACAATCAAAATAAATGACAGGTGGAAAATCCCGACCGGCAGTTTTTGCGGTAAATACATCCGGTAACGGATAAAATTTGTCACCAGACTGATGCCCAGCAAAAGAAAAACCACTTCGAACCAACGGGTATTGTATACCAAAGCCTTAGCCGCTTCGGTGCCCCAACTGCTTTCGGTAAAGGTGGCAATAGCCATTGAAAAAGCCATCACTAACAATAAAAAGCCCATAAACGGCATCGAAGTCAGGAACTGAATTAGTTTCTTCATGAACGTGTTTGTTTAGAAATCGGATGAAAATAATCGTTTTGACACCAATAAAAAAGCTGCTGACCGGCAACAGCTAAAACATTAACATTTAGCCGGCATTTTTGTTGAAAAAACCACAACAGAGCCACCCATTCCCGGCCTGCGGCAACTGCATGATTTCGCTTCAGGCCGTCATTGAATATGAACACAAAAATCGGTATCTTTTGCCGGAAATCAGATTAAAATTAAACGATATGACAACAGCAATAGCGCTTATCCATGCCGACCAGAAACTGCTGAACGCCGTAGGCGAACAACTGGCAGGCATTTCAGGCATCACCGAAGTTTATTCAGTAGGCGGACAATTTGATTTTGTAGCGATTATGCGTTTGCCCGACAACGAATCGCTGGCTGAGCTGGTCACTGAAAAGATCACAAAAATCGAAGGCATCAACAAAACCGAAACCATGGTGGCTTTCCGCGCATTTTCGCGCTACGACCTGGCCGCTATGTTCGATATCTCTTAGCCGAAAGACGAAGAAAACGGCGCAGGAACCTTGATAAAATCAAAAAAGACTTTTGCAGGTGAATCCATGCAAAAGCTTTTTCTGCTTAGGTATTTGGCGTTTTACTCGTCAATTTCACCCATAAATACCCCCGAAATATTCCAGGCGCTGAACATATTTCCCTCGCGTTCGCCCAGCGGTATATACACGCGGATGGTATGTTTTCCGGGGCTTAAGTTCTTAACCGGCATATACAAGGGGTTGGAAACGGTTCCCGGACACCAGCCCGAGCGACTGTAGTCGGATGACGACAAACCATTCCAGAAATTTCCCGATGCCGGGTTGTAGGCCCGATGCGTTGCACAATCGGTTCGCCAGGGCGTATATTTAAAGAAAGGTTCGCGGTCGATAAAAATTTCGTTGGTTTTCGGCACAAACTCATCGCCCTGCCCCCAGCCGCCGTGCCCGGTTGACAGATACCGGAAAGTCAGGTTCTTCACGCCTGCCGGAACTTCAAAATCAACTGCCAGGGTGTCGCTTCCAAACAAGGTCCCGTATTCCTGCCCGGCCATTTCAAGCACATTGGTGGTAGTAAACACCGGTTTAATCCAGTAATTTTTTGCCGGGCGGTCGCTTACCTCCATGCTGATCAGGTGATATCTCAGGTTTAGGCTGACTTTGTGCCCTCCCCCGTCATAATTGCCAATAAAAACGCCGATCCAGGTTTCTCCGCGCAATAGCGGCAGTAAATCAGAAATTTCCTGCTTGTAAACAGCGGTATCCTCCCAGGCAATGCCAACATCGCGTTTATCATTAAAATGATGGATACCAAAGGGCGTAAAAAACCGGATCAGTTCAACAATCGGCGAATAATCGCCGGTAGCTGCGATTCCCTGGTAGGCTTTACCTTCTTTGCTCACATAGGCCGGCAACGAATCCAGTCCATACCGCATCCCATCCAAAAAACTCCGGGGCTGGTCAACCGGCACAACAAAAACAGAACCGGTACGGTCGTAGGCGTCGCCGTTCGATTGCTGTTTCAGCTCGGCAAAAACAGAGGTTCCATCCGGAACCTCCGGTAGTATCACTTTTTTAAGGATTACAGTTCCCCCGGCATAGCGGTAGGTATAATCATCGCAATCGCCCTGCGGATTTTCGATTCCGGAGCCCCAGTTAATTTGCTGCCCGTCGAATACACGGACCTCTTTCACGAAAGCATTCACCATGCGCAACCGGTATTTAACCGCCGAGACTTCGGCTCCCAAATCCGGGGGAAATAAATCTGGCGCTTTTGATTTTTTCCGGATATCCACCTTCGTGGCCACAAAACCGGCATTCCCGTTCCTGACATATTTCAGCACCAGTCCGTCGGCAACCGGGAAACCTAAAATCGGGGTTCCCAGAATCCCTGCCTCGCGGGTAACCCAAAGTTCAATCCGGTTCGAGAACGAACTGCCCACGTATTTCCGGCAGGTATAGCCCAGTATTTCTTCAGTGGTCCCATCGGGCTCAAAGCCGGCAAGTTCATTAAAATCTTCTGCACTATGAATGAGATCGCCGTTTTGGAACTTGGCCAGCTGATAGGTTCTTTTCAAACGGTAATCGAGGTAAGATGCTTCTTCCGGTACTTCCGGGATCAGGTTTCTTCCCGAGCGGTCGGCAACCAAACGGGCAATCCCGTTCGCGTAAGTCACGATCATCTTCGCGGAACCTCCGCGTCCTGACCCCTCGGAAAACATCCCGTAAACCACTTCACCCTGCCGGCTAAAGTCTTCACGCTGAGCAAATACAAACTGCAATAAGAGCAGCATAATCAATCCGATTGTTCCTATTTTCTTCATCACTGATACATTTGTGTGTGCGGACACAAAATACACATTCGCCCCGGAAATACAAAAAAGATTAGTCATGTCCGGCTGAAATATAACACCCGAAGAAGCACCGTATTAAACTAACCGTGATGAAGAACTCAATACAAGAAACTTTCGCTGAATCTGATGGAAACATCCGAACAAAACTCAGCTGACTGGCAAAGGAAGGATCCGTAGCCTCTTTACAAATTAAACAGGTAACTTAATGACAAACGAAACGATGAAGTTTCGGGATAGTCAAAAGCATCTCCTGCCTGGCGCGTCAAATTATAAATGTAGCTAAATCTCAAATCAAAGTTCTTCAGGTTGAGGCTAAGCGGCAACTGAAACTGGATATTCAACAGTCCGAATTTATCCTGATAATAAATATCATATTCCTCATTTGTTTCCGGGTCAACATACACTTCGCCCAACAAAAAGGCCGCTGCTTCTGTCCCAAAATACATGGAAGCTTCCGGCTCCAGTCTGATCTTATTAAATCCACCTAACTTTATCAGGTTTATATAAGCATAAGCAGCCCAGTTAAATTGGGAGCTCACATCATCTCCAAGCAACAGTGAGGCGTCAAAGCTGGTGCCCACTGATTTACTCCGGAGCGTAAAACCTGAATTTATACTACTGGTATAAAGCGGATCGAAATCCGGAATGTTGTTATTAAACAGGTAATAATCGTAAGAAATCCGGTATCTGAAAAATTTCAGCCGCTGTAATCCTTTACTGTAGCCGAGTGACAGCACGGTTGCCCGGTAGCCCGGATCGAACTGACTGTACCAGCTTCCCGAAACCCCGGCATAAATACCGACGGAGTGCATATAGTACAACTGTCCGCTCAGATTATACTGGTTGTCCCCAATCTCGCGCCCGGCAAAAGTCGTTCGCGTATCGTAATTTGCACGAAAATAGAGGAACTGAAAATTTTTATCCAAACCAAGCAGCCGGCTTAACTCGTCATCGGCAAACAAAACATCGTATAACAAGGAATCGATCCGGGATGAGCGAAGATTGTCGGGTAAATCGGTTATTTGGGCTTTTACTGCCTGCTGCCCGAGAACCAACAAAAGGAGGATTACAAGAATTTTTTTCACAATAACAGTTTTATGGGTGATACCATCCGGTAGTTCATATCAGTAGAAACAAAAATGTAAAATAATGACTCACCGGACAATCGATTCTGATTGCGGTGAGCCATTATGATTTAAGGATCAGTTCTAATTTCCCCCTTTGCCATAACGGCCGCCGGAACCACTTCCGGACGATTGCTGACGAATTTGTTCGCGGACTTGTTGCTGCAAAGCTTCATTATTCAGGCATTCGCCGCTTTGCTGCGCCCGGTTCCGGGCCTGATTGGCCTGTTCACCCTTCATCCCTTCGCGATACTGGAAACCTTGTTCGGCTCGTAATTGCTGCTGGGCCTGAAACATCTCGCGTTGCGCTTCACTTAAAGAAGCCATCAGCGCTTCGCGTTTTTGTTCACGGGTCATTTCTTTGTTTTCCAGAATAGCCAACTGCTCTTCAGACAAAGTAGCCCGGAAAGCGGTTCTGAATTGATTGGCTTCCTCTTGCCGCTGCGTCCTTAACGCCTGGCGTTCGGCGCGTTGTGTTGCATTTCGGGCCTGAACCTGGTTCATCGTACCATCCTGATCTTGCAACTGAATCCGTTGCTGATCTCTTTTCCTGATTGGAGTTTCTTCGGTTTGCGCCAAAACTCCGGTTGCCGATATAGCCAGGACCAAGGCTGCTGATGCAAATGTTCTGATTAATGTTTTCATAATTCGCTCGATTAATGTTTTTATAAATCTTTTACATTTGCTAACCGCACCAGAATTATTTTACCCTACCTTTTTTTTCTTTTTCCTGAAAAATTACGAAAATAAATCCCGATTACGCCAAAAGCAGCTTCGCCCGCAAGCCCCGGATCAATTCTCTCCTTAAAACGAAAGGTTCAAAAACATCGTCGGGGTGAACGGCACCGCTTCAGCATGAAGGTTCACCGTGGCATCCTGATCGTCGGGGATACGGATAAAATTGGCATACTTGATGTTTTCGTAGTTAAAAACATTGAGGACGGAAATACCGGCTTCCAGAGCAAGCCTTTTAAGCGGGACACGGTAAACCGCGGCAATATCCATCCGGTGATAATCGCGTTCATAATTTTCGTCACCAAGCAACAGGGGATCGGGAAATCCGGAGCCATAGACATAATTGGCCGACAAATAAAACGGTTCCAGATGAATGAGCGCTGCCGATTTCAGCTCAACCCGCTGGTCGTGTAAAGCCCGCTGGTATTGTTCATCCGGGAAATCGGAAAAATGTTCCCGCGTATTTCCCAGCATCGCTGCGATCCAGAACGAATGCCCTTTGTAATCCTTTTTTATAAACAGATCAAGTCCTTTACTTTTGCTTCTCCCCTGATGCAAAATCAGGTCTTCGCCTTCTTCGGCATAACGCGACAAACCGTTGGTTTGCTTCCGGTACAGCTCAATACTAAACGTAAAATCATGCTGATGATAGGTAAACCCGAGCGTGGTATGTTCAGATTTCAGGACAGGAACGCTTGTCCCGTTGCAAATCGTCCAAAGATAGCGAACGTTACCAAATTCATCAATCACCGAGTTCCGGGCAATGTACTGACGATACAAACCCCCTGCTGCATTTACTTTCAGGAAATCACTTAAACTGACTGTCGCGGCAACACGGGGTTGCAGATAAAGCCGGTCTAAATTAAGCGGGTAATCAGTACGGATTCCGGTAATTAGCTGCAAGCGGTTTCCGATGGAAAAACGGTCCTGAACAAATCCGTTTAACCGTCTGGTTTCCTCTTTCAATTCAGTCAAATTCACTTCGAATGAGTCTTCCGTAAAATGAATCCGGTTAAAGTACATCCCTCCGCCAAATTCAAGCTGATGGCGTGCCGGCAAGGGCAAGTAGTTGTGCAGGTTCCACCTGGTCTCAGATATTTTATTTTGATTGAATTGATCAATATTTGTCTGCCATGTATTTCCGCTTCCACTTCCCCCGCTTCCAGGCCCCTGGCCACCGCTTCCTCCACTCCCGCCAGACTGCTGGTTACCGGTTTTCCGAATGTTGTTCAGCTCACTTTGCAAATCGGAATACGCCAGAGTCAATTCAGACCTTCCCCCGTTCTTCCACCCTTTATTATAGTGTGCCGACAGGCCGTATTGCCGGTTATTTTCACGATCGTCCCAGATCCGGTTGGTTTGCGGGGTTTCATATTCAAGTGCATAGGCAAACCGGTCGTTACCGGTTAAAAAACTCAGGCTGTACGAATCGTTGTGATTGGTTTTTCCGGTAAATTTCAGATTCAGATCCTGAAAATGATAATCGGGATAAATGTTCCGGTCAACCAAGTTCCTATTGCCCCTGCTCCCTCCTGACGACAAGGCAATTTGGCCCTTGTCGTATAACTCGTAATAGGTTTGCCGGAGCGCCACCATGAGCGAGGCTTTCCCGGCAACAGGTACATTCAGCAAACCATTCATGGTCATATTGTTCACCGAAAGGTTTACGTGCAAATCATTGACATCGCCATCGGAGGAAGTGATATTAACCAACCCGCCCACCCGCTCGCCGAACGGAGCCGGGAATCCACCTTTCATCACCTGAATATCTTTCACCATAAAGGGGTTAATCGCGCTGATGTTGTCGTTGTAATTCTTCAGGCCAAACAACGTAAAGCCATCAACCAACACCTGGCTCTGCCCCTCGTAACTTCCCCAGATGATCAGATCGTTCGATTGCTCTCCGGCAGCCAAAATACCGGATTGTAAACGCAACAGGTTAAACACCGAATTATCTCCGTA
The DNA here is from genome assembly GCF_049347105.1 of Gaoshiqia hydrogeniformans. GTDB lineage: Bacteria > Bacteroidota > Bacteroidia > Bacteroidales > Prolixibacteraceae > Gaoshiqia > Gaoshiqia hydrogeniformans. The sequence continues at coordinate 2,927,754 of NZ_CP186334.1, read as the reverse complement.
ACCGGGCAAATGACCTGCTATCTGATGGTTAAGACGCACCGTACCTGGGCTGTATCCAACTTGTACCGAACGAACTACCTTTAACCCTTCTACCTTAATCTCCAGTAATTTATAAACAGAGGGAGTCAACCGGAGGGGCTGGTTGATTCGCGCCTGAACCAGTGTATCCAAAAAATAATAGCCCAGGCAGGATACCTGTACCTGAAAAACGCTGTCGACAGTTGAGAGGTACGAGAAATTCCCTTTCTGATCGGTAATTAACCCGTGGCCGTTTACCACCAGGTGGGTATATGGCAAGCTTTCGTTCGTTTCGCGGTCGGTGACTGTTCCGGCCAAATGATAATTTTTCTTTGGCTCAGGGAGCACACGGTCATAAATTAAATAAACCCCGCCGGCTTTCTCCCAAGTCAAGGGAAGTTTCTTGAGCAATTCATCCAGCGCTTTTTCGGGCGACGAAAACTTTCGGTTCACCGTCACCGGGAAAGCCGACAGACGGGCATGATCGAACGAAAACTGCAATTGGTAACGGTCGCGAACCGCAAGCAAGATCTCATTCAGCGGAGTATCCTGAAAAACGAGATCGAGTTCCTGTGCGAAACCCAGGAAACCCGACAACAGCAAGGCACCAATTAAAATATATTTTTTCAAAACAGATTACTGATTTTTCAATACCTGGTATTGCCCGGTCTTTTTCTCTTCAAAGTTAAGGTTAAAAGGCTTGCAAATATAGGTTAACACCTGATGAACTGACTCTTCTTTATTAAAATTGCCGCTGTATTCAAAATTCAACGATTGATCGGAGATGATCCGTATGCCGTACTGCCGTTCAATTTCGTCAAACACTTCACGAATTGGTCTGCCTGTAAATTCAAACTGTTTGTTCACCCAGGCCGGTTCATGGTTGGCCTTCATGTCGGCCCTCACGAAAGCGCTGCTTTGCCATTCGGCTTTTTGATTGGCCGAAAGAATAACGTCCTGGTTTCCCCTGGCATTGGTTACTTTTACTGTTCCCGTCAGGCAACTTACCCGGTAAGCCTCGTCACGTGCATAAATATTGAAGCTGGTACCCAAAACGGTGGTTGTTCCGTTTGATGAAATCACGGTAAACCGGTCGCCTTTGCTGACCTGAAAATAAGCTTCTCCTTCCAGTGCCAGTTCGCGCGAAAAGCGCCACCAATACGGACGAAAAGTCAACACCGAAGCGGCATTCAGTTGCACGGTTGACCCGTCGGGCAGAGCAATGGCCAGGTGTTGCCCGGGAATTGTGTGGTAAGTCCGGCTATGGAAACGCATGACCGAGCCAAGGCCGACCAGCAAGACAACCAGGGCGGCTACAGCAAGCCGGAAAGCGGGTCGTGCAAAAAAGATGACTTTTGCCGGCCTCGCCGGCGCCGTTAGTTTCTGCTCCATACGAAGCCAGATCGCTTCTTTGGATTCTTCCCATTCTGTGGTCAACCGGCTGCCAAAGCGATCAATCTCGGTCCAGTCCAATTGTTCTTTTTTATGATATTCTTCCTGTTTTTTCATAGCCATTGCAAATTTTCTTTTAACATCCCCAAAGCGCTTGTCATTCTTTTTTCCACTGCTTTTACGCTTAGTCCAAGCCGGGCGGCAATTTCATGATATTTGAGGCCTTCCGAGCGGCTCATCAGAAAAACAACCCGTTGTTTCTCCGGCATCTGCGCCAACACACACTCGTAGTTTCTTTTCAGTTCTTCGTATTGTAATTGCTCTTCGGGTGATAGCTCTCTCATTTCAAATTCAATCCCGCTCAGGTACTTTTGTTCGATCTGCTGCCTGCGGTAACGGCTGACAAACAAATCGGAAGCCATCTTATATAGCAGGCCTGCATTCTCTTTGGGCCGGTATTCCTCCTGTTTCTCCCAGAACTTTAAGAAAACATCCTGAGCAATATCAGTCGACAGCTCTTTGTCGCCCGACCGGTAATAGATGTAATTCCGGATCGCATCAAAATACCGGTCAAACAATTGTTTAAATTCCTGTGTTGTCAATTTTCAATACGTTTAGGATCCTTCCGTTATCATTCACGTCTTCTCAAAGTTGAAAAAAGTTAATGATAATCTGTCTTGTTTCACTCACTAACCGTTTAAAAAACAGTTTACCCTACCCAAAAGCCTGTTTTATTTCATGCAGGAAGGTTGAAATTTGATGTAATGTTTAAATCATCCGAAATATTTTGGTTTGCCGAATCACCATTCACCTGAAACAGGTAGTTTTGAACCGGTTTTTGGAAGTATAAACAAACAAGCGTTAATCATCCGTTATACTGTATGAAAGGATTGCTCACAATTGGTTTACTGGTCATGTCGAACACCTTTATGACCTTTGCCTGGTACGGACATTTGAAGTTTGCAGAAATGAAATGGTTCAGCAAGCTGGGTCTCATCTCCATTGTGATGGTTAGTTGGGGAATTGCCCTGTTCGAATACTTCTTCCAGGTTCCGGCCAACCGGATTGGGTTTAAAGCATATGGCGGCCCTTTTTCGCTGATCGAACTTAAGGTATTGCAGGAAGTGATTACCCTGCTCGTTTTTACGGTTTTCACGGTGCTTGTTTTCCGGAACGAGTCTTTCCGATGGAATCACGTAATTGGCTTTATATTTCTGATCCTGGCCGTTTACTTTATTTTCAGGAAGTAATTACAGGCCCGAACCTCCCGATGTATTATCTTTGTTGCTTCTTCATTCGCAAAATGAGCGTGTAATTTATGGTTATGAATATCTTATTGGACGATCCGGAAACAGAAAAAATATTTCAGGAATTACTGGCAAAAATCAGGCTGCGAAAAAACGGTGAAACCGTTGCACAGATGAAGGCTCACGGCATAGTCTACAAAATGAATTGGGGCGCTTCGGTGATCTCGCTTCGCGAACTGTCCCGGCAATACGAAAAAAATCATTTACTGGCCTTGAAGCTTTGGAACAAACAATGGCGCGAGACCATGATCCTGGCAACGTTGCTCGATGAGCCGGAGAAGCTGACCGAAGAACAAATGGATTTTTGGACGAAGAGCTTTGAACAGGCCGAAATTGCAGAACAGGCAGTGGCTAATCTATTTGTATACTCAAAGTTTGCCTTTATCAAAGCACTGGAATATTGCTGCGGAAAAAAACAACTGGTAAAATACACCGGCCTGCATTTGATCGGGCGGCTGGCGATGGTCGACAAAAAAGCCATTGATGAAATGTTCGAACCTTTTTTCAACGTGTTGTTTTCGCTGATTAAAGATCCCGAATTGGGACAAATCATCTACCGGACCGTGATTCTCATGGCTAATCGTGGCACCACCTTGCGTGAATCGTGCAAAAACTTTCTGGAATTGGTGCTGGAGATGGAAGAAGAACATCCGAAAAAGCTGGCGGCCATCCTGCTCGAAGATATTGCGTCCATGTAATTTACCCGGGCTGCGGCAAAATAAAACAGCTCCGGTTTTTCCGCCGGCCCGTTCAGGGAAATCGCTTTTAAACTTTGAGTACTTTTTCTCTGTAATCGTCTTTCAGTGCAGCAAAGAGCCTTTTCTTTTTTTTGGATGCTTTAAGTGATGGTTCCTTTTCGAGCAAGGCCAGGGCAATTTTGGCAATAATATTAAAGTTCCTCGCTGAGTAATCCTTCTTTTTTAATAAGTTATCCTCGTTGAATACCACGTCCAAAGACCAGTGCAGGTTATTTTCTACTGCCCAATGAGAACGGATAGCCTGGTTTAGTTTTGCCGGGTCTGGTTTCAGGGAGGTAATGTAATACCTGGTTTCTTCACTGGTTTGCCCTGTTTGTTTAATATACCGTTCGCTCTTGATTTGTACCACCGACCGTATCCCCTCCCATTGTTCTTTCTCGTCCATAAAGTCCAGCTTCCCGGTGGCACGGCATGTCCTGGTTTCAACTCTTCCATGTCCGGCATCAATTGTCTGGTCCTGGGTGCAATCTTTCTGGATACGGAATATTTTCTCAACCTGTTCTTTGAGTTCCTTTTGATTGTCTTTCACCATTAAAATGTAGTCGGCTTTTTGCCCGATGATCTTGCGGGCAATTTCTTTTTGGCACCCCATCGCGTCAATGGTAACGATGCACCCTTTGATGGCAAGTAGTTCAAGCAACTGTGGAATGGCCACAATTTCATTTTCTTTCTGGTCAACCCCAACCTGGCCCAGGCATAAACGGCTTTGTGCGGCATAGGCAGAAACCACATGCACTGCTGATTTGGGTATACCCAACCGGCCTGAACCGCAAATGCTTTTCCCGTCAAATGCAATAACCTCCCCTTTGGTCAGATCAGAAATAGAGTTGACCCAGGCCATGAAACATTCATTAAAACGCACCGGGTCCAACCGGCAGAAAAGCTTCCCGAGAACATCATGGGACGGTATTCCGTGCTTGTAGGGAAAAAAACGCCGGAGCCACTCCAGCTTCGCCTTGCCAAACAACTGGATAGAGACCCATTCTTCTGCACCGCTGATCACAGCAGCAATAACAAGAAAAAGTATCTCGTCGAGCGGGTAATAAAAATGGCCTTTGTTTGTTCTGCGGGGATCTTCCAAGGTAGAGAAAAATTGTTGGAAAACATTTTGTTTAGTACGATTTTCTGCGTTTTGAACAGTCATTTTTTTGACGAAACCCAAAACCGTGATAAATATAGTAATAATTATTCAAGCTATGAAGAACATTAATATTTTAAAAGCGATTTCCCTGCCGGCCCGTTGATCCGGCTTTTCCAATTGAAAAATATTACTACTTTTGCTTCATCATCTCGTTAGGGGTGTCTGTGCAGGTGCACAGGCTGAGATCAGACCCTAATAACCTGAAATGTATCATAACAGCGGAGGGAAACGAGAATTGTATTTGAACCTGTTTTTAACGAAATTCATACAAGCCGTTTCGCATTTCTGCGGAGCGGTTTTTTTATTTTAAACGAAATATCATGATAAACGCAATTTCCATCAGCGCTGATTTGGCTGCCGTACGCAGCCGGTCGCCCTTAGTTCATAACATCACCAATTTTGTTGTGATGAACAATACGGCTAATGCCTTATTGGCCCTGGGAGCATCACCGGTCATGGCCCATGCTGCCGAAGAAGTGACCGACATGGTTGGGATCGCTTCGGCCCTGGTCATCAACATGGGAACGCTGAGTCGCCACTGGGTCGACGGAATGTTACTGGCTGGAAAAGCCGCTCGCCAAAAAGGCATTCCCGTTGTTTTTGATCCCGTTGGAGTGGGCGCTACTCCCTACCGCAACGAAACGGCCGCTCAAATCGTTGAACAATGCAAGCCAACCATCATCCGGGGGAATGCTTCCGAAATCATGGCATTGGCCAATGAAAACAGCCCGACCAAAGGCGTTGACAGCACCGCAGCTTCGGGCTCGGCGGTTGAGGCGGCCAAACGACTGGCTGCGCAAACCGGGGCAATCATCGTCATCAGCGGCGCCGAAGATTTTATTACCGATGGCAACCAGGTACTTTCCATCAAAAATGGCTCGCCCCTGATGCCCAAAGTAACCGGGATGGGCTGCACGGCAACGGCAGTAATCGCTGCATTTGCATCCGTAAACTCCGATCCGCTGATGGCGGCTGCCCATGCAATGGCCGTGATGAGCATTGCCGGCGAACTGGCAACAGCAAAATCGGCCGGCCCGGGTACCCTGCAGCTGCATTTTATTGATGTCCTGTTCAGTCTTTCGCCCGAAGATATTGAACGTATCTTTAAAGCCTAACCATGAAGGATTTCGATTTAAGCCTTTACCTGGTCACCGATCGCGAATTATCGCTGGGCCGTCCGCTGGAATTTATCGTGGAGGAGGCGGTAAAAGGAGGCGTTACCATGATACAGCTGCGCGAAAAAAATTGCAGTTCGCACGAATTTTATGAGCTGGCGCTTCGGTTAAAAGAACTGCTGTCACCACTACGGGTCCCACTCATCATTAACGACCGGCTCGACATTGCCCTGGCTGCAAATGCCGATGGTTTACACATCGGACAAAGCGATTTGCCATGGAAAGTGGCGCGCAAGCTCCTGGGCAAAGATAAAATCCTCGGACTTTCTGTAGAAACCGTTCAGCAGGCTATCGAATCGAATGAAATGGACGTCGATTATATCGGGATTTCACCGGTTTTTGCAACGCCGACCAAAACCGACACCTTTGAACCGTTTGGACCGGAAGGCGTAACGAAGGTCAGTTCCCTGTCCAAACATCCAACCGTCGCGATCGGTGGAATTAAGCTCAGCAATGCCCGACAAATCATCGCGTGTGGCGCCGGCGGGATTGCCGTGGTTTCGGCCATCTCATCGGCTGAAAATCCAATGAAAGCGGCACAACTACTTAAAAACGAAATTTTAATTTCCACAAAATGACAAAATGGACTGAACAGGCTTGGAAAACCGCCGAACCGATTTACGAAAAAATACTCGACCTGCCTTTTTTGCATGAACTGATAGCCGGTAGCTTAGCGCGCGAAAAGTTTCTGTTTTACCTGAAGCAGGATGCGCTTTATCTGTCGGAATACGGAAAAATACTGGCAGGCATTGCCGCAAAACTCGACCGGAAAGCATGGAGAGAAGCCTTTCTTCATTTTTCGGCTGATACGGTTTCGGTAGAGCAGGCCTTACACCAGTATTTCTTGAAAGACGAAGCCCCGGCAGTTATGCCTTCGCCAAGCTGTATGCTTTACACCGGACACATGTATCGGCAATTGGCCAATGGCTCAACCGAAGAAGTTCTGGCCAGCGTGTTGCCCTGTTTTTGGGTTTACCAGAAGGTGGGCAATTACATTGTCGAACGCCAAACTCAAAACGAAAATCCCTACCAGTCGTGGATTGACACATACGGAGGCGAAGAATTTGCACGGGCGGTTCAAACAGCCCTCGAAATTTGTAACGAAACGGCTGCTGCCTGCACCGACGCCGGGCGGGAAGCCATGACGCGGGCGTTTCTTCTTTCGTTCAAAATGGAATGGATGTTCTGGAACAGCGCCTGGAACATGGAGCAATGGCCGGTTTAACAGCCGCCGGAGCCTGGCTGCGATGTTTTACAAATGCGAAAAAAAGAACGTAATGAAACTCAATGAAATAGGAGAATTTGGCTTTATCGAACGTTTTTCGCCGGCGTTTGACCAGTTGCTTACCCGGCAGATGACAGGTATTGGCGACGATTGCGCGATCCTTCCGATGAACGAAACGGAAGATTTGCTGGTAACCACCGATCTGCTCATGGAAGATGTGCACTTCCTCCGGGATGAAATTTCACCGCAACAACTCGGATACAAATCAGTTGCCGTAAACCTGAGCGATATTGCAGCTATGGGCGGCGAGCCCCTGGGAACTTTCCTTTCAATCGCAATTCCTCCGGAAACAGAGGTGGAATATCTTGATGCCCTGATGGAAGGTTATCAGGAAATTTCCCGAAAATACAAGGTTCCGCTTTTGGGTGGCGACACCACCAGGTCGGTCAGCCATCTGGCCATCAATGTGTGTGTGGTCGGGAAATGTGCCAAAGGCAAGGCCCGGCTGCGCTCAATGGCTCAGGTGGACGATGTGGTTTGTGTGACGGGCTTTCTGGGTGATTCAGCGGGCGGGCTTCAGGTTGTATTGAACCGGCTAAAATCATCTCCCGACCGGGAATACCTGCTTGCCAGACATTACCTGCCTGAACCCCGGTTAGCCGAAGGACGATTTCTGAGCAGTTTACCGGGAGTTCATGCCATGATGGATATTTCCGACGGTATCGCTTCCGACCTGAAACACATCCTCAAAACATCGGGCAAAACGGCCCGGATTAATCTGGACCAGCTCCCTGTTTCCAGTGCTCTGACACGGATTTGCAACGAGCAGGGCTGGAACGCGACAGACCTGGCTATCGGAGGCGGCGAGGATTACGAACTGCTTCTCACGGTGGCGCCCGGGCAGGTAGAAGCGCTTCAGCAAAAGTTTCAAACAGAATTCGGCAAAGCCCTTTATCCGGTTGGAACCATTGATGAAGGATCTCCCGTTATTCGCTGGTTTCAGAATGAAACAGAAGTTCAGCTTTCGAAGAACGGTTTTAACCATTTCTTATAAACGCACAACACAAATCAGCAATTATGCAATACAAACGCGTTTTAACCATAGCCGGCAGCGACCCGAGCGGCGGAGCCGGCATTCAGGCCGATTTGAAAACCATGTCGGCTTGCGGATGTTTTGGGACCTCGGCAATTACGGCAGTCGTCGACGAAAATACAGTGGGCGTATTTGGGGTACATCCGGTTCCCGTTCCCTTCGTTCAGGGACAAATTAAGTCGGTACTCGACGATATTGGCGCCGATGCCATTAAAATCGGCATGTTACACTCGTCGGAACTGATCCGGGGAGTAAAGGAAACCTTATCGCATTATCCGATCCGGAATATCGTCCTCGATCCGGTGATGGTTGCCACCTCGGGCGACAAACTGTTGCAGGACGAAGCCATTTCGACCTTGAAGAACGAGCTGATTCCTTTCGCCAGGGTGATCACTCCGAACATTCCCGAAGCAGAAATCCTGTTGGGCGAGAGCATCCGGGGACAGTCGGATTTATCGCGGGTGATTAAAAAACTCTCATGCGGCGGGAAGGTCTCTGTTTTGCTCAAAGCCGGGCATCTTGAAGACGACGAACTGACTGACCTTTTTTATAACGCCGAAACCGATGACATCCTGGAACTCCGGTCTAAACGGGTACCTACGCGCAATACACACGGAACCGGATGCACCTTTTCGTCGGCAGTGGCATCTTTTCTTGCGCACCATCTGCCGTTAAACGATGCGGTATACCATGCCAAAGAATACATCAGCCAGGCAATTATACACGGGGCAAACTATCAAACAGGCAACGGACACGGACCGGTCCATCATTTCTTTAACTTCTGGGAATAATACGGAAAAATCAGTGGACAACTTTGACGAAGAACCCGGTTATAAATGCGGAGAGTGAGGGATTCGAACCCCCGGTACCCCGAAGGGTACAACAGATTTCGAGTCTGCCCCGATCGACCACTCCGGCAACTCTCCAATGGGGGACGAAATTATAAAAAATAAAGCTACCGTGTCAATATCTTTGCATGAAATTTCGGCAGCTTTTTCGGTAAAGAGTTTTTTGGCATTATTTTTATTACTTTAATCCCTGAATTTTAAACGACACAAGTGAAATGAATTTAACAAAATCATCAAATCCTGTTTTTGGGAATGCTGTTTACGATCGTGTTCAAACCGGTACGCAGGCAGGTCATATGACGATTGAAGGAACCGTCAATAAGACCGGCCTGATGTTATTGATACTGATATTTGCGGCCGTCTTTACCTGGCGGAAATTTTTTGCTGCTTTTGATTACTCAACGCCTGAGTCGGCCTTCCAGGCGGTGTCAATCTGGTTGCTGGCCGGAGGGATCGGGGGATTTATAACCGCGCTGATCACTGTGTTCAGTCCGCGCCGGGCCAATATAACAGCCCCTGTTTACGCGGTATTCGAAGGCTTGTTCCTCGGGGCAATCTCTGCTTTTTTTGAAAGTATGTATCCCGGACTGGTGATGCGCGCCGTTGCATTAACCTTTGGGGTGTTCCTGATCATGCTGACCTTGTACCGCTCCGGAAAAATTCGGGCAACCGGTAAATTCAGAATGGGCATTTTGGCAGCAACCGGAGGAATTGCGCTGATCTATTTTGTCAGTTTTATTGCCGGATTGTTTGGTGCAAACCTAAACTTCCTATACGGCAGCGGAACAATCGGCATTGGATTTAGCCTGGTGGTTGTAGCGATCGCCTCCCTGAACCTGATCCTTGATTTTGACTTTATTGAACGCGGAGCAGCCGGTGGTGCGCCAAAATACATGGAGTGGTACGGCGCTTTTGGCCTGATGGTAACTTTGATCTGGTTATACATTGAGATATTGAGGCTTTTGGCGAAATTTGCCAAACGCGATTAATTGTCTTATGATATCTGAACGGGAGAGACGGCAAAACCTTATCCAAAATTCAAGCGTACCTGCCTTTCGTTCTATTGCTGAAAGAAATTCAAACAGAGCTCAACGGATGTTGGGCTTTTTGTGTTTAATAATACGAAACACCATGATACCCGTTTTTTTCAAACACCCAAACAGATGCGTAAGTAGGACACGATGCCTGTTGTAAAATAAAAAATATCGAATTTGGATTGATTTCTTTTCAGGTTTGCGTATCATTGCAGTAAATCATTGTATCCACGGCATGGACAAAACAGATGATCAATTATTCCAGCGTGTCAAGCAAGATGATTATTTAAGTTTTAATCTGCTGTTTACGCGGTATTATGCCCGTCTGTGTGTTTTTGTGTACGAATACATCAAGGATGAAGCGGTTGCCGAAGATCTGATTCAAGATCTTTTTCTGAAACTGTGGACCGAACGCAAACGGATTGAAATCCGCGATCGGGTAATCTCTTACCTGTATAAAGCATCGCGGAATGCTGCCCTGAATTATCTCCGGTCTGAAACAAATAAACAGAAAGCAATTAACAAACTGGTATTGGCTGCAAGCCAGACGGAAGATGAATTTTCCGATTTTGACGAATTTATGGCTCAGGTACAGGTATGTATTGATGAATTGCCCGACAGGAGCAAACAAGTTTTTGTAATGAGCCGGATTGATGGCATGAAGCATACCGAAATTTCGGAAGGATTGGGAATATCCGTAAAAACCATTAAAAACCAAATTTGGAAATCGATGCAATATTTGCGTTCCTGCCTCCAACAGAAAAATGTCATGTAGTCATTTGTCATTCCTCAGAATATTTTTTGCTTTCCGGTTCGCGGAAACTTTTTTTCTTCGAAGAAATAAAAAAAGTGATTTTCGGATAGGACTTTTTACAGGGTGCAGTGTCATACCTGTAAAAAGCCGAAAATAATGGATGAGCAAAAAAAATTGGGCGAGCAGTTAATCGATCATTTCTCTTCTACAGATGGCGCCGAGGGTAAACACAGCCCTGAACTAGACAAATGGATACAATCATCGTCCGAGAACAAAAAAATCTTTCTGGACATGCTTCGCATTTGGCAAAATACAAAGCGCCTGTCCAAAATGCGTGCATTTGACCCGCAGCGTGCATGGCAACAAGTTGATGGGAAAATCGGTCGCCAACAGCGCAAAAGGCAACAAGTTTATCGTCTGGCTTATACCCTTTCAGGCATGGCTGCCACCTTGTTGATTGTCATCGGCCTGCAGTTACATTTTTCAGTTTTTTCCGATAATCCGGTTTCATTAGCTGCGTCCACCACCTACGGCAGTCGAACCGAAATCACGCTTCCCGACGGAACAGCCGTCCACCTGAATGCCGGATCCTCTATTTCTTATCAACGAAACGCTTCGAACCGGGACCGACAGGTTTCATTTTCAGGAGAAGGTTTTTTTGATGTGGCCAAAAGCAATCATCCATTTGTGATTACCACCGGCGATGGTATGAAGTTAAAAGTATTGGGAACAAAATTTAATCTGCAAGCCTACCCCGGCGACGCCATCATCCAAACTGCATTGATTGAAGGCAAAGTCGAATTGCAGGTTGAAGGAGGTCATACGCTCACGCTACTGTCCGGGCAAACAGCCAACTTCGAAAAAAATGGAAAAACACTTAGCCTGGTTCAGGGCCCGATGGCACAAGTGCTAAGCTGGTTGGAAAATAAACTGTATATGGATCATATGTCTTTGGGTGAAGTTTGCAAAAGACTGGAACGCCAGTATGATGTTCGGATCGAAATCGAAGATCAAATACTCGCAGGTTCAATTCATTACAGCGGCGTCCTTAGCGAAGAAACGATATCTGATGTGCTTGATGCACTTTGTGCATTGAGCGAAATCCATTACACAATGAAAGGGAAAAACATTTTTATCACTAAAAAATAACGCCTATGAGTACTAAAAACGGGAAATGTTCCCGCATTCCCCGTTTTGTAATTCTCCAAACTAATGCGATCACATTAGCTTGATTTATTAACTAATTACACTACAAACTTATGAAAAAAAATTATGAATCCGGGAAAGGAATATACCTTATTTCCCACAAGTATTGGCGAATGATGAAGCTTACTGTTTTTTTTCTCATTGCTCTTGCCATGCACGTTACGGCAACTGTCTATTCTCAAAACACGCGATTGTCGTTATCCGTGCAGAATAGCACCATCAAAGATGTACTACACCAAATCGAATTGCAAAGTGAGTATCGGTTTATCTATACGAACGAGACCATCAACCTGGATCGGAAAGTTGATCTTCAAATTCAGAACAAGCAGGTCGAAGCCGTTTTGGACGAATTGTTCAAAAATGAAGGCATCAATTATCGGATTACCGACAACAATCTGATCATTATCAATCCGTTGAACAGGGAAGAACAGGCTGAATTCAGACGCCAAACCTTGATGCAGCAGGAAATCGCGGTTAAAGGGCAAGTGACTGACGGTATCGGGCAGCCGCTTCCGGGGGTTACAGTGGTAATAAAAGGTGAAACGATCGGGACAATTACTGATGTAAACGGGTATTATCTTCTGAATAAAGTTCCCGGTAATGCGGTGCTGGTTTTCTCTTTTGTCGGCATGAAATCTCAGGAAGTTGAAGTTATGGGACGGCAGGAAATCAGCCTTACACTGGAGGAGGAAACCATTGGGTTGGAAGAGGTTGTGGCGATTGGCTATGGTGTTCAGCGAAAAAGCGATCTCACCGGCGCTATTTCGCAGGTAAAAGCCACCGACATGGAAAACCGCACCATTACCCGGCCCGAGCAAGCTTTGCAAGGAAAAACCGCAGGTGTGCAGATCATCCAGACCTCCGGAGCGCCTGGAAAAAGTGCAACGGTCCGTATCCGTGGATACAGTACCAATGCCTCATCTGATCCGCTTTATGTAGTTGACGGGCTGCGTACAACAGACATCGGTTCCATTGACCCGAATAATATTGAGTCTATGGAGGTATTAAAGGATGCTGCCTCGGCCGCCATATACGGAGCACAGGCAGGCAACGGGGTGGTGCTGATTACCACAAAAAAAGGTAAAAAAGGGGCAGGCAAAATTTCATATGACTTTCAATACGTTACCAACCAGCTGAACCGGATACCGAAGGTGATGAATGCCGAAGAGTACATCAATTACATGACAGAGGGCAACCACATTACTCCCGGGGAAATCAACTCGGTTTGGGATGGGACGACAGATACCGATTGGACAGATGTAGCTTTCGAAAACTCGCTGATGCAAAAACACAACCTGAGCTTTCAGGGAGGAAACGAGCGCGGCTCGTATAACCTGTCCCTTTCATACCTCGACCAAAACGGGATTGTGCGTGGCGATAAGGACGTGTATTCGCGCATGACAGCCATGATCAACGGTGACTACAACATCAACAGCTGGTTAAAAGTGGGAACAACCAATGTGGTTGAACGCTGGAAAACCAAATCGGTTTCCGAAAACTCGGAATACGGTAGTTTGCTGGCTGCCGTATTGACGATGGACCCGCTTACACCAGCCTATTTTACCGAAGATAATCTTCCGGATTATATGCAAGGCTACCTAAACTCAGGGAAAGTGCTTCTGCAGGATGAAACAGGCCGATACTACGGATTATCCGAAATTTACAAGGCAGACCAGGTGCATCCGTTACTCATGCGCGACCGCACGGATGCTGAATATCAGGGAGCTAATGTGATCGGAACAATTTATGCTGATTTTAAGCCATTCAAAAACTTCACCGTTACGTCTAAGTTAGGTTATCGAGGCTCATTCTATAGCAGCTATTACTTCGATTACATTTATTATGCAAATGATGTCACCAAAAATGATAACATCGGTGTGGGCCGTACGAACTCAAATAGTCTCTATTATCAGTGGGAGAATTTTGCCAATTACACCTACGATGCCGGCGATCATCACCTGACTGCCATGTTGGGGATATCGTATTCCGAGCCCTATTCGACTACTGTTACAGCCAGCGGAAATGCGATTACCAAAGACGATCCAATGTTCCGCGATCTGGATTATCTTTCGCCAACTGCCGCCAAAAGTATTGCCGGTGGATATTCCGATACAGGACGCCAGTTTTCGTATTTTGGACGTTTGAGTTATAATTTTGCCGATAAGTATCTTATTCAGGCTTCGTTGCGGCGCGATGCCAGCGATTTGTCCATCCTTCCGGCCGAAAACCGCTGGGGAACCTTTCCGGCTGTTTCAACTGGCTATGTCATTTCAAACGAAGACTTTTTCCCAAGATCAACCCCGGTAAATTTCATGAAGTTACGGGCAAGCTGGGGCCAGAATGGCAGTATCGGTCCACTGGGCGGGTTCAGGTACAGGGCATCAATCGGCTCTGATGGAAGTTATCCCTATTCCGATAACATTGCCTATCAGGTTGCCTCTTTCCCCAGCACTCTCAGTAATCCGGAGTTGAAATGGGAAACATCTGAGCAACTTGACCTTGGGTTTGACCTGCGCGCATTCAACGACCGGTTGACCTTCTCGTTCGACTATTTCGACAAAAAAACAAAAGACTTGCTGGTGGAAACAACACCGCCTTATGAAACCGGTGTGAGTTCGGTTACTGTAAATGCAGGGAATGTGTCGAACAAAGGCCTTGAGTTTGAGTTGGGCTGGAGCGAACGGATCAATAAATTCAGTTACAGCATCCGGGGTAACCTGGCCACCCTCAAAAATAAAGTAACGTATCTCGACCCCACAATCTCACGCATCAACGGGGCCTCATTCCACACGCAAGCCGGCATTACTGTGTTTGAGCAGGGTTATCCGGTTTGGTATATGCGGGGTTTCGAACTGGCAGATATTGATGATGCTACAGGCGATCCGGTTTTCGTGGATCAACTAACTGTAGATACCGATGGCGACGGTAAACCGGATACAGCCGACGGAAGTATTACTGATGACGACAAAGTAATGTTGGGAAGCGGGATCCCTGATTTTACCTATGGGATTACGATTAACGCCAGCTATAAAGGTTTTGACTTGGTTTTGTTCGGAACGGGGTCGGAAGGGAACGATATTTATAATGCCCTCACCCGTATTGACCGACCGCGTGGTAATAAGCTGAAAATATTCTACGACGATCGATGGACCACATCCAATACCGATGCCTCCAGACCAAGGCCAAACGCCAACGGCGAAGACAAATACTGGATTAGCAGTGATGCTGTAATGAATGGATCATTTTTTAAGATTAAGCAAATACAGTTAGGCTACACCTTACCAAAAGCCGTCAGTAAAAAATTGTACATGAGTAGCCTGAGGGTATATACCTCTTTGGACGATTGGTTTGTATTCACTAATTATCCGGGTTTTGACCCTGAAGCCTCGGCAGGCTCAACCTCATCGCTGGGTGTCGATAAAGGCTCCTATCCTAATTCCAGGAAGGTCGTGTTTGGTGTTAATGTAACCTTTTAAAAACTGAAAATTATGAGAACAAAATTAATATACCTGATCGCTGTCTTATTCAATATGGGGATTTTTACTGCTTGTGAAAGCCTGTTGGATGATGTGGAACAACAAGGGACCACTTCGATAGAAAACTTTTATAAAACGGACTCGGATGCGGAAGAAGCTATTGCATCTGTGTACTTTCAGTGGCGGAGTCAGGCATTTAACGATTTTTTTCTGAAAAATACACTCTCTGACGATATCTACTCCGGAGGTGGTTCCCGGGGCGATAACTCTACTCTGGAACAACTGAGTGAATACCGGTTTTCGACTTCAAACTCGACCATGTCTGACTATTTTAGCGGACTTTATACCTTGATTTATCGATCAAACCTGGTGATCAACAATTTTACGGATGATACGGAGGCAAAACGCCGGGCTATTGCCGAAGCAAAAGTGGCGCGCGGCTGGGCATATTTGAATCTGGTTACTTTATGGGGCCCGGTTCCTTTTGTCACCAGCCAACTTGCGCCAAGCGAGTACCAACAGCCAAACGGAACGCTAAGCGAAATTTGGGGGCAAATTGAAACCGACTTGTCAGAAGCTGCCGCATCCGGGGCGTTGCCCGAAAAAGCAAGTGAAGCTGATAAATCTGTCGGCGGCAGATTGAGCAAACAGGCAGCTCTTTCATTTTTGGGCAAGGCACAGGTTTTTCAGGGGAAATACAGCGAAGCGGCCACCACCTTAAAATCAGTTATCAATTCCGGCAAATACAAATTGATTGACAATTACGAAAATGTGCTCCGCAAAGTGGAAGATTTTGGACCGGAAAACATTTTCGAGGTCAACTCGATAAACGATGGTGAAAATGCTTTTAATCAGGGAACAACCATATTGGGTAATATGTACGGTTGGCGAAGTGACCGGCTCAACCTGAATGGTTACTGGTTTGGGGCGCATGATTTGTATCCCGGAGGCTGGGGCTTTGCTAACCCCCGGGAAAACTTGTACAATGCTTTTGTTGAAATGGAAGGAACAGCAGGTTACCGGCTGAACGCTACGGTAAAAACATATCAGCAGGTAATGACAATTGGCGCTCCGGCTGCCCCGGTTACGGTGAATGCAGGAACCAGTCTTTATGGCCACGAAGGCTATTTCAACTGGAAATGGCGTTTTCTGGGATCCGAAGTTATTCCCAATTCGTGGGGATTGGCTACTGATAACAACTACCGGATTATGCGTTATGCCGAAGTACTTCTGCTGGCTGCCGAGTCATGCCTGTTATCCGGCGACGGCGAGAATGCGCTCAATTATATCAACCAAATTCGCAACCGCGCCCAATTGCCGGCTTTATCGGCGGTTACGCTAGATGATATTAAAAAGGAGAAACGGTTGGAATTATGCATTGAACAGGTTCGGTTTCAGGATTTGGTCCGCTGGGGCGATGCCGCTACTGCCCTGGCAGAGCAGGGAAAGCAAGTCCCTGTTTTCACAGGCTTGAGAGAAGATGGGACGCATAATGTGAGCTACCCTTACTCAAATACGGCTTATGGTTTTAAGGCAGGAAAACATGAGCTGCTGCCTTTCCCGGAGCATGAAATGAACGTGAACTCAAACCTGACACAAAATACCGGTTGGTAGTATCAAGTCAACAGTAAACAGACAGAAGGCAGAAGTTTAATTTTCACGACAGGGTGAATCTTTAGTTCTGATTCAGACCGTCTGTTTAAATGTGACGTAACAGTGGTAACCAAATCACCGAAAGTTTTTTCCGGATGTTCTTTCAGAAAAGAAAAATCCTCAACAGCTATCCGGAACTGCCTTCCATAAAATAAAGAATATGAAAATGAATGAAGTTAAAAACGCCCTGATTTTATTTTGCATAGCCTGCGGACTAAATGCCTATTGCCAGTCTTCAGCGCCCGCCAAACGTTTGCCGATCATTGATGTCCATGTGCATACAATGAAAGTAAATCCGGCCTGGTCGTCGCCCATGTGCCCCTGGTTTTTGAGCGATATGCCAGGAGGCGATCCGAACGAACCGGCGTCGTTTTTCATGAACCTGGACTGTTCCGACCCGCTTCAACCGTCCAAAAGTGATGAGGAAATGCAGGCAGCAGTTTTGGAAACTATGGAGCGGTTAAATATGACTATCGTTGCATTTAGCGATGCCGAAATCCTTCATCGCTGGTACAAGGAAGCTCCCAAAGGACGGATCATTCCGGGAATCGGGGTTAGCAATGCGAACGAAATGTCGGTTGAAGCTTTTCGGGATTCGCTGTCAAATGGGTTTTATAAAGTGATGGGCGAGTGTGCCCCGCAGTATCAGGGCATTTCGCCAAGCGATCTGTCATTGGACGAATATTTTGGCATTGCAGAAGAGTTCGGCATTCCTGTTGGCATCCATTTGGGTACCGGCGGAAACGGTATGGCAAACCTGACCCAACCAAAATATCGCGCATCGCTCGGTAACCCCTTTATTCTCGAAGACTTGCTGGCCCGTCACCCCAATCTAAAGGTTTGGGTAATGCACGCCGGCTACCCGATGATTGATGAACTGATTGCCCTGATGGGCGCCAATGCTTATGTTTATTGCGATATTTCGGGCTTCATCTGGAGCTATCCGCTTGACGAAATTCATGCTTATATTAAACGGATTGTACAGGCCGGTTTCGGAAAACGCATCATGTATGGCACCGATTTTATGATGTGGCCAAAACTGTTCGAAACCTCAATTGGCGTTATCGAAAACGCTCAATACTTATCGTTTGATCAGAAACGGGACATCCTGTTCAATAATGCGGTCCGATTTTTCCGTCTGGATGAAAGTCAGTTCAAGTGATACCTGTTTTATTATAAATTCAACTTTTATCGTTTGAATAAGCAAATAGAAAATAAATTTAAAGACAGACTTGTGTCAATTAAACACAATAAAGGAGTTCAAGTCTAATACCTGGCTTTAAATACTTGTTAATTTAACTAAAAACGAAAAAATGAAACGAATCTTCTCACTTACAATTTTGGCGATTCTGTTCTGCGCATCGGCATCTGCCCAACAAGCGCTTTGGGGAGGCACACAAATTACCTCGCCCGAAGTAAACGACGACAAAACGGTAACCTTTCGCTTTCATGCTCCCAATGCCAAAGAAGTAAAACTTACCGGCGACTGGATGCCCTCAGAAGGTTGGGTGCCCGGCTCCGAATCAATGATAAAGGACGACAAGGGAGTGTGGTCTTTCACAACTAAACCGCTTGAATCGGACCTTTATGGTTACGCTTTTCTGGTTGACGGTCTTCGCGGCACCGATCCAAACAATCCTTTTCTGATTCGCGATGTGGCATCAGTGACCAATGTGTTTATTGTTGGCGGCGGAAAAGGCGATTTGTATTCGGTAACTGATGTTCCACACGGTTCGGTAACCCGCCGGTGGTACGACTCACCAAGCCTAAAAAAGCAACGCCGCATCACCATTTATACCCCTCCGGGTTATGAAAACAGCAAGGATAAATACCCGGTGCTGTACCTGTTGCACGGAGCTGGTGGCGACGAAGAAGCCTGGATTAACCTGGGGCGCCTTTCGCAAATTATGGACAACCTTATCGCGCAAGGAAAGGCAAAGCCGATGATTGTTGTCTTGCCCAACGGGAATGTGTCGCAATCGGCGGCACCCGGCGAAGGCTTGAGAGGATTCTACAAACCTCTGTTTATGGTACCCAACACCATGGACGGCAACTACGAGGCTTCGTTCCCCGACATCATGAGGTTTGTTGAAAGCAACTATCGCGTCAAGACCGACAAAACGAACCGGGCCATTGCCGGGCTTTCCATGGGCGGATTCCATTCGCTGCACATCTCCCGCTATTATCCCAACACATTCGATTATGTGGGCTTGTTCTCGGCGGCTATTTTGCCCAATCAGGATGTTTCGCACGAAGTGTACAACGATATCGACGGAAGTTTGAAAATGCAAATGACAAATGGCTATAAGCTTTATTGGATTGGCATGGGCAAAACCGACTTTCTCTACAAATCGGGCGAAGAATACCGTTCTAAACTCGATAGCATGGGCATGAAATACAATTATGTGGAAACTGACGGTGGTCATACCTGGACCAACTGGCGCGTGTATCTTTCACAATTTGCACCAATGCTTTTTAAATAGAATGGTTGGATAGACCACAGAGTTTTCAGGAAATTAGAACAGAAGGGGAAGGTCTTCACTTCTTTGTTCTCCATCTTCCTGATTTCTCGAATCTCTGTGGTTTGTTTCGTCTCTCGGCTATGCCGTCTCAGATTGTTTTAACCGATAAAACCGCCGAACCATGAACCTGAAACCGATCTTCTTAATCACTCTTTTGCTGGTCTGTTTTACCGGAATTTCCGCTTCGGGGCAGGAAGTTTTCAGAAACGATGAGCTCACGATCACCAAACTCGAACAAAATATGTGGGTGATGGAAACCAGCGATCATACCACCATGTACCTGATTGAAGGAACACAAAGGGCCATGCTTATTGACACGGGAACCAAAACAGAGAAACTTGATTCCATCGTGAAACTGATCACGGCAAAGCCGGTTTGTGTTGTCGTTACCCACCTGCATCCCGATCATGCAGGCAATATCCGGTTCTTCGATGAAATTCATTATCATCCGGCCGACACCTTACTACTTGGGAGAAAGGGCGTTTCGTACGACGGAAAAACCAATTTTGTTGCTGACAATCAGAAAATCGATTTGGGAGAAACGGTATTGGAGGTCCATTTAATGCCGGGCCATACTCCCGGTTCAATCGTTTTGATTGATTGGCAATCAGGTATCTGTTACTCGGGCGATACATTTGGCTCGGGACAGGTGTGGATGCAGTTACAGCCGCATGTATCTATGGCCACTTATGCCGAATCGTGCCGAAAAATGGAAGCTTTGATGGAAAATGGCATCACTAAGAGACTGTTTTGAAATCATTGTCAAAATTTGTTAAGCATCAATCTTATCATTGATAATTGGACAAAGGCTGCACTTGTTTCGGTCAACCTTTCATAGTCTTTCGAGGTCCGTCGTTGAAATGAAATCCAGGCAAATGTTCTTTCAACAATCCATCTTTTAGGCAGGATTTTGAATTTGTGGGCTTCATTTCTTTTGACAATTTCGAGGGCCCAACCAAATTTTATCCTGGCTGTCTCTATTAATTCCCCCCGATAACCGCCATCGGCAAATATTTTTACGATCCCTTTTATGTATTTATTTTTAAGGATTTTAAATACAAGTTCTGCGGCCTTGCTGTCATGTGGCGTTGCTGAATGGACTACAATGGCCAGTAGTAAGCCAAGGGTATCAACAACAATGTGCCTTTTTCTGCCCTTAATCTTTTTGCCGCCATCATACCCAATCTCGTCTTGACAAACATTGACTGTTTTAACGGATTGACTGTCAATTATGCCAACAGATGGAACAGGGTTTCTGCCTTTTTGCACCCTGACCTTTTCGACAAGATAATCATGCAATTCCTCCAAAAGCCCGTTTAACTTCCACTGTCTGAAGTAATAATAAACTGTCTGCCATGGCGCAAAGTCGTTGGGGAGCATCCGCCATTGGCAACCGGATTTGGTTATGTACAAAATTGCATTCACAATTGATCGTAAACTATGTTTTCTTTTTCGCTCTTGTTCAAACAAATCTTTTATAACTTGCCACTGGTTATCGGTTAAATCACTTGGGTAAATTTTCATCGTACACTAATTTGTCGTTATTTTAGTGCAAAGAAAATCTAACCTGATATAGTTAGCTGATAACCAATTTTTTAATTATAAACACCTTGGTGTTAATTGCGCTATAATATTTTTTAAATTTAAAATCAAAACAGTCTCTAAAATCTACTGCGGGCATTATCAGTACATTAAAAAAGCACTTGACAAAACATATATCACCGACATGCGGATACTTGCCGGAGAACTTTCAACGGGAATAGCCCCCGAGGCAAAACCTTACCCGGTAAGTGTGCCGATCGGTGCGCAAAACCCGATGATTGTCACCAAGGGAAGCGCAAGTATTGTTTTCGATCCGGAAAACATCAACTAAATGGATTGATGGATGAAGAATCGCGAAAAATGATTGAAGGCTACAACATGCCCGAATACGACAACCTGAAACGCAGCGAATACATGGCGTTTGGGAAAGAAATCTTAAAATCAACCCATACAAAATGAAGAAAATAATTAGCTCATTCGTTTTTATTTGCATGGTGATTACCGCTTTTGCACAATGGCCTGCCATGGGAAAAGTGGAATACAAAACCATGCCCAGCAAAATTTTAAACGAAAACCGCGAATATGCGGTTTACCTCCCCAAGAACTATGCGGAAAATACGGGAAAGGCATACCCTGTGCTTTACTTGTTGCACGGTGGCGGCGGCAACCATACCGACTGGCCGCAAAAAGGAAGCCTGGCCGCTGTTGTCAATCAGCTGACCGAATCGAACGAGGCAACCGAAATGATCATCGTTTGCCCGGAGGCTGGAAAAACGTTCATGAACTATTTCAACAATCCGGTGTGGCGTTACGAAGACTACTTCTTTCAGGAACTGATTCCCTACATTGAATCGAATTACCGGGTGATTGCCGATAAAAAGCACCGGGCAATTGCCGGGCTTTCAATGGGAGGCGGCGGAACTTTCGTTTACGCGTCTCATCATCCCGAAATGTTTTGTTCGGCTTATGCCATGAGCGCTTATTTGTACCATCAGAAAGAGCTGTTTTGGTTGAATACCGACAACGATCCGGTTCAGAAAAAAATACATCAACTGGTGGACGACAACAATGCTGTAAAACTAGTTGAACATGCGGATGCCAGGAAAGTGGAGGCAATGAAAACCGTGAGCTGGTTTATTGATTGCGGTGACGACGATTTTACTTTACGCCCTAATCTCGAGTTGATCATGGCCATGCAACAGGCCGGAATCCCCAGGCAAATCCGCATCCGCGATGGAGGCCACACCTGGGAATACTGGCACTCGGCATTGTATATCGCGATTCCCTTCGTCTCCGATTGTTTCCGAAAATAAATCGTCTGCCAGGAACAGAACTATGGTTCTCTTTTTCACATGAGAATCATTGATATTTGACATAACTTCATGAACACTTTAAACTAAAAAAATGAATCTAGCAAAACTTGTAACAATTGTTGTTTTTACAATCCTTCTGGGAGGTTGTACCGCCGAAAATGTACACAAATCTGTTTTACTTCAGTACGACAAACAGATTGACGGTATCATCGGCCAAATGACCCTGGATGAAAAAATAAATATGCTCCATGCAAAACACATGTTTGTTTCGGCAGGAGTGGAACGATTGGGAATTGCCGATATAATTTATGCGGATGGCCCTTTTGGCATTCGCGAAGAAATGCAACCCGATGGCTGGATGCCTTTGGGTTGGGAAACTGATAAAGCTACTTTTTTCCCCACCGGTTCGGCATTGGCAGCTACCTGGAGCCCCGAACTGGCCTATGCTTATGGCACCGGCATGGCCCGCGAAGCCAGGTTGCGCGGGAAAGATATGATCCTTGGGCCGGCCATAAATATTCAACGCATTCCAACAGGGGGGCGTACCTATGAATATTTAAGCGAAGACCCGTTCTTAAGTTCGAGGTTAGCTGTCGGTTATACCAAAGGGGTTCAGGATAACGGGGCTGCAGCTTGTTTAAAACACTATGCCCTGAACAACCAAGAGAACAACCGCGGAACCGTAAACGTGATTGTTGGCGAACGTGCCATGCGCGAAATTTACCTTCCTCCGTTTCAGGCGACTGTCGAAGAGGCAGATGCCTATGGTGTAATGGCTGCCTACAATAAAGTAAACGATTGGTGGTGTGCCGAAAACGACATCCTGCTCAATAAAATTCTCCGCAACGAATGGGGTTTTGCAGGTTTGGTCATTTCCGACTGGAATGGTACACACAGCACCGTTGATGCCATAACCAACGGCCTGAATATTGAAATGCCAACAAAAAAATTTCTGGGTGATGCTTTGCTTGATTCAGTAAAAGCCGGATTGGTTTCCGAAGAGATCATCAACCAGCGTGTTCGCGAAATTCTGCGCGTTCGGTTGGCCATTAAGCCAATTCCAGCTGACGAAGCCAACAAGGAAGTGACTTCACAACCGGCACAACAACAAATTGCGTATGATGTAGCTTCAAAATCAATTGTATTATTGAAGAATGAAGGTGTCCTGCCTTTAGATCTCAGCAAAAAACAGGTAATTGCCGTTATTGGGGCCAATGCCGAACAAACCATGGGGCTTGGCGGAATGGGTGCCGGCGTAAAAACGTTGTATGAAGTCACTCCGCTCGAAGGCTTGAGAAACAAAATTGGCGATCGGGCAGAGATTGTTTATGCAAAAGGGTACGAGCCGGTTGTTTTTAGTTTTGCCGATATGTTCAGGAAAAAGACGCCGGAGGAACTTGAAAAAGAAGCTCAGGAGAAAGAAGCGGTAGCTAAAAAATTGACCGAAGAGGCTGTCGAACTCGCGTCGAAGGCCGATCTGGTACTTTTTATAGGTGGCAACAACCGGGCAGTGGAAACCGAAGGTAGCGACAGGAAAGATATTCAATTGCCTTCCGGGCAGGATGATTTAATTCGGGCAATTGCCGCGGTAAATCCAAACATGGTGACCGTTCTTGTTAGTGGTGCCCCGAACGATCTCAATGTCGCGCAACCCGTTTCCAAAGCGCTGCTGATTTCCTGGTTCAACGGAACTGAAGGTGGAAATGCGCTGGCCGATGTCCTGGTTGGAAATATCTCACCCAGTGGGCGTTTGCCTTTTACGCTTCCCATAAAACTGGAAGATTCACCTGCTTATGCTTTGGGTAATTATCCGCAGGGAAAAAAGGGAGCCGATATTTTTGCCGACCTGGTTTCGGAAACCGAAAAAGTGGAAAAATCTGGAGACAATGCACCGGATGAAAAATTAAATGATGATCCAAATACGGCTATCTATTCCGAAGAATCGCTAGTGGGTTACCGATGGTTCGATACGAAAAACATTCCCGTGATGTACCCGTTTGGTTACGGGCTTACCTACACAAATTTTGAATATTCCGATCTGAAAACTGACAAAGATAAGTACGGAAAAAACGATGTGATTACCGTTTCCTTTGAGCTGAAAAATACAGGTTCGGCTACAGCCGACGAAGTGGTTCAGGCTTATGTTCATCGGATAAATCCGTCAGTGGAATGGCCGTACAAAGAGCTCAAAGCGTTTTCGCGAGTGCCACTAAATCCAGGTGAAAGCAAAACGGTTTCGTTTGAAATCCCGGTAAAAAATCTTCAGTATTGGGATGAAACGCGTCAGAAGTGGAATGACGATTTTTGTAATATCGAGTTGTTGGTTGGTGCTTCTTCCGGCGATATCAAACTAAAAAAAGAAGTGACATTGAAATAAAATCAATTTATTGAATTTAACCTTTCAAAACCAATGCAATATGAAAACTAACAGACGTAACTTTTTTCAAACCCTGGGGGCTGGCGCTGCCGGGATTGGATTGGCATCGGTGCCGCTTAGCGGTTATTCAGCCGTCAGTAATTTATCAACAGATGACGATGATCAGCAATTGTTTATCGGCGATGATATTGCTATTGCCGAGACCCAATACGGGAAAGTGAAGGGCTTTATTTTGCGTGGAATTCACCAGTTTCGTGGAATCCCGTACGGGGCCGATACCTCGGGCAAAAACCGTTTTATGCCGCCCCAGCCACCTCAGCCGTGGAACGATGTGCTGCCAGCTGTTTGGTGGGGAAACACAGCCCCTCAAATGATGGACAACCGTTATGCAAACGCGTATTCCTCGTTTGTCGATCACTGGAACTACGACGATGTTAGCGAAGACTGCCTGAAGTTGAACATCTGGACACCCGCGCCCGACAATAAGAAACGTCCGGTGCTGGTTTGGTTGCACGGCGGCGGCTACACCAACGGGAATGGCATTGAGCAGGATGGCTACGACGGCGAAAACCTGAGCCGAAAGGGTGATGTCGTATTTGTATCGATCAATCACCGGTTGGGGCCAATCGGCTTTTCCGACCTGTCGGCTGTTGGCGGCGAAAAATATGCCCATTCCGGCAATGTTGGCGCACTCGATATGGTCGCTGCCCTTCGGTGGGTGAAAGACAATATCTCCAATTTTGGTGGTGATCCGGCCAATGTAACCATTATGGGGCAATCGGGCGGCGGCGCAAAAGTCTGCATCCTGACCGCGATGCCTAAAGCAAAAGGGCTATTTCAGAAAGCTGTTCCATTGAGTGGATCCACCACTAAAGCCATGGACCAGGACCATTCGAGGAAGATTGGCGAATATATTTTGAAAGAGGCAGGGCTGACTGCTGCCGAGGTGGACAAACTTCAGGAGATGCCCTGGAAAGAATACATCTTGCTGGCCAATAAGGCGGCACAAAAAGCATCGGCTGAAATGGGAACTGCCGGCATGCGTGGCGGTTTTTCTCCAGTGGCCGATGGGGTGAACCTTCCCAAAGGCCAGTTTTATGCCGATTCAACTGAGCTGTCGGCTGATGTGCCCATGCTGATTTGCACCACTTTCCACGAATGGGGAATGGCCCGCACCTTGCCCGAGATGGAAAATATCACGGCTGAAAAAGCCATCGAAATGTTGAAAGAGCGTGCCGGATTTGGCGGTGGCTTAGGCGACAAAGCACAAGCTGTTTATGATGCGTATGCGAAAGCTTTCCCGAATGCCAAGCCTATCGAAATTATGACCCTGGTAAGCAGCAACCGCCAAGGGGCAATTGAAACCGCCAATGCCAAAACTGCCCAGAAGGCGCCGGTTTACTTAGCCTGGTTTGGCTGGGAACCGCCCCTGTTTAACAACCGGATGCGCGCCTTTCATTGCCTGGATATTTGTTTCTGGTTTGCCAATACCGATTTGATGCTGACCCATACCGGTGGTGGAAAACGTCCGCGGCAGTTGGCAGATAAAATGTCCTCGGCTTTGCTCCAGTTTATGAAAACCGGAAATCCCAACGGAGGTGGTCTTCCGGAATGGAAACCTTATTCTCCAGAGAAAGGAGAAACCATGGTTTTAAATGACGTTCCGGAATTGAAAAACGATCCCGACCGGTCGGCCCGGCAATTGCTGTAAGAATTAAACCGTAAAAGGTTGACCGGGCGTTGTGCTTCGTTTTGAGAATATTCGCCGATGAAAACGAAGCTATTCGTCCGGTCTCCATTTCTGCTTCTCTCAGATTTTATCCTGATCAGAAAATCGTGGTTGTAAAACATATTTGGTTTGAATTTCAATTTATTCATTTTATCATTGTGTCAGAATGACGTAAATACATTATTTATGGTTTTAATCCTGGTTCTTTCAGGTTTTTTTGCTTGGGGGACTAACCAATACCAACTAACTTAACCAATACGAAATGGAAACGAAACGTGAATTTTTAAAGAAATTGTCATTGTTGGCAACCGGGGCACTGGTGGCCGGAAAATCTTCATTTGCCTCACAAAGTGTCGGTAACAATCCTGCCCCGTCAAAAAAAATCGGTTTGCAGATTTATTCGCTCGGAAAGGAACTTACGGAAGATGTTCCGTCGGGGATGAAAAAGATTGCCGAAATGGGCTACAGTTATATTGAACTGGCTGGCTATCGCGACCGAAAAATGGGGCAATACAACATGGCTGAGTACCGAAAAATTGTGGAAGATGCCGGGCTGGAAATCCGCAGTTCGCATGTAAACCCGCCGGTGCGGGCATTCAGCAAATCCAATCAGGGCGAAATTGCCGATTTCTGGAAACAGGCAACAGAGGATCATTTGGCGCTGGGCGTAAAAACGCTGATCCAGCCCATGATGCCGACTATTGAAAACCACGATGATGCCCAATTGGTCTGCGAAGTATTTAACCAGGCTGGCGAAATTGCACGGGAAGCTGGCATAAAGTGGGGCTATCACAACCACAACATGGAGTTTAAACGAGTTGTAAAAGAAGAAGATAAAGGGAAAGAGGCATCTTGGTGGATGCCCCTTGGCGACGTTATTTACGATTTGCTCCTGGAAGGAACGGATCCCAGCTTGGTTTTCTTCGAGATGGATGTGTATTGGACGGTGATGGGACAAAATGATCCGCTGGAGTACTTCGAAAAATATCCCGACCGTTTCCCCGTCCTTCACATCAAAGACCGCGCTGTATTAGGACAATCCGGGATGATGAACTTTAAAAACATTTTCAATAAAGCCTATGAGATTGGGGTGAAGGACTTTTATGTTGAGCTCGAAGCCGTTAAAAGCGGGATTACCCAATTCGAAGGTGTCCGGCAATGTTTCAACTATTTGAACGATGCATCTTTTGTAAAATAGAAAACAAAACTCAAATTTAGCAGGATAATCGATTATGAAAAAAAAATGTTCCTATAGAAAAAAGGTAATTCAGTTCGCCATATATGTGTTCGTAATGGCCGGAATTACTGGTTGTAATCCTTCCGAAAAGGGAAAAACCGATCAGGAAAAAATAAAGGAAATGGTTTCGGCCTTGAGCCTGGAACAAAAGGCTCAGTTGCTGATTGGTACCGGTATGTTCATGGATTTGCCGGATTCCATCAAAAACATGTTTGGCGACCGGAAAATGGACGAAAATACAGACACCCTGTACGCCAATATGGTTGATCGTATCCGGAAATATCTCCCGGGTGCGGCAGGCTTTAGCTCCGAGTTTCCGGAAATAGGCATTAGCTCGCAGGTATTGGCCGATGGGCCGGCCGGTTTGCGGATTCAACCCAAAAGAAAAGGAGAGGAGCGAACGTATTATTGCACCGCTTTCCCGATTGCCACGGTGCTGGCTTCGAGCTGGGATACAGAGCTGGTTTACCAGGTAGGCGAGGCGATGGGCAACGAGGTGCTGGAATATGGGGCCGATGTGTTGCTGGCCCCGGGAATGAACATTCAGCGCGACCCGCTGTGCGGACGTAATTTTGAATACTATTCCGAAGACCCGCTGGTGACCGGTAAAATGGCCGCGGCCATGGTTAAGGGCATCCAGTCGAACGGCGTTGGCACATCGGTGAAACATTTTGCCGCCAACAATCAGGAAACCAACCGGATGTCGGTAAATACGGTTGTGAGTGAGCGGGCCCTGCGCGAAATCTATCTGAAAGGTTTTGAAATTGCCGTGAAAGAGGCGCAACCGTGGACGGTAATGTCATCCTATAATAAAATTAATGGCGTTTACACATCCGAAAGTCACGATCTGTTGACAAAAATATTGCGTAATGACTGGGGTTTTGCCGGTTATGTAATGACTGACTGGGGCGGTGGCAGCGATGTGGTGGCCCAAATGGAAGCCGGAAACGACATGATTCAGCCAGGCCAGCCGAAGCAAATACAGGAGTTAATAGCAGCGGTAAACGAAGGTCGTCTGGATGAAGCCGTGTTGGATCAAAACCTATCCCGCATCCTGGGAATTATGCTGAAAACTCCGAAATATCAGGGCTATGCTTATTCTTCAAATCCCGATTTGCAAGCTCATGCTAATGTAACCCGCCAGGCAGCGACAGACGGGATGGTCTTGCTCGAAAATAAAGGACAGGCGCTTCCTATTGCTGAAAACCTGAAAAAAGTAGCTGCCTTTGGAAATACTTCCTACGATTTTGTTGCCGGTGGCACGGGCAGTGGCGATGTCAACGAGGCATACACCATTTCGCTGATCGAAGGACTGAAAAACGGGGGCTTCGAAACCGATGAGGAATTGGCAGCAATCTACGACGGCTACATGAAAGAAAACCGTGCCAAAGCCGGCACCCCAAAAAACTGGCTGGCAGCTCTGATGGGCGGTAAAGAACCGGTTGAGGAGATGCCCCTAGCAAAAGCACTGGCTGTAAAAATGGCCGGTAAGGCGGATATTGCCCTGATCACCATTGGCCGCAACTCGGGCGAAGGTGGCGACCGCGAAGCTGTGGAAGGAGATTTTTACCTCACAGCTACTGAAAAAGCCTTGATTAAAGATGTATCGGAGGCATTCCGGGCAAAAGGCAAAAAAGCGATTGTGGTGCTGAATGTGGGCGGTGTAATTGAAACCGCCAGCTGGCGCGAATGGCCCGATGCTGTTTTGATGGCCTGGCAGCCGGGACAGGAAGCCGGTAACTCGGTAGTGGATGTGCTTACCGGCAAGGTGAACCCTTCCGGCAAACTGGCGGTTACCTTCCCGATTTCTTATCAGGATGTCCCAACGGCTAAAAATTTTCCGGGTATTGAGGTAAAATCAAACAAGGTGGATGATGCGGCCGATTTATCAGGCTTCTCGTTTATGCGGCGTGTGCCCTGGGAGGTTGTTTATGAAGAAGATATTTACGTGGGCTACCGCTACTACAACACGTTTGATGTACCTGTGGCCTACGAGTTTGGCTATGGGCTGTCATACACCAATTTCGAATACGCAAATTTACAGCTCGGCTCAGCCACTTTCGACGGTACGCTTTCCGCTTCGGTTGAAGTGAAAAACACTGGTTCGGTTGCCGGACGCGAAGTGGTACAGGCATATGTCAGTGCACCGAACGGCAAATTGGAAAAGCCAGAAGCAACATTGGTTGCATTTGGAAAAACCCGCCTGTTGCAGCCGGGTGAAACCGAAACCCTTAGTTTTACGATTACCGCAAACGATTTGGCATCGTTCGACGAAACTGATTCAGCCTGGATAATTGAACCGGGAAGCTACACGCTAAAAGTGGGTACATCTTCGGTTAAGATACACCAAAGAGTTTCGTTTGAGGTAAACTCGGAAATGACTGTTGGCCAGGTAAGCAAATCCTTGGTTCCACAGCGTACCTTCGACCGGTTAAGTTCCAATCAATAGAGAAATTCCATTGGACATACTAATCGTAAAAAATTGGGGTGGCAGAAACACTGGTTTAAGTCGACTTTTCGCTCGTTGTTTCGGTAAATTTTAACAGGGGTTTTGGCCCCTGCTTTTATTTTCAGCCGATAAGTATTATTTTCGGCAGTTTTAATCATTTATTGCTACATGGAGATCATAGAGATAAACGATAAGAAGCTGGTTGATGCGTTTCATGAACTTCCGTATTTAATTTACAAAAACGATCCAAATTGGGTACCGCCTTTACGGATCATGGTCGAAACCTCCTTCGACCCGCAAAAGAACAACGCGCTGAAATCGGGGGTGGCCTGTCGATGGTTACTGAAGCAGGATGGCCGGTTTGTCGGACGAATTGCCGCTTTTTTCATACCCGCTTATGCCGGCAGCTTCGACCAGCCCACCGGCGGCTGTGGTTTTTTTGAATGTATCAATGATCAGAAAGCCGCCGGTAAATTATTCGACGCCGCCTGTAACTGGTTAAAAGAAAAAGGAATGGAAGCCGTTGACGGCCCCATCAATATTGGCGAAAACTTTTTCAACTGGGGGCTTTTGGTCAAAGGATTCGTGCAACAGGGCTTTGGTATGCCTTATAATCCTCCGTATTACCGGACACTATTCGAGAGTTACGGGTTCAAAACCTATTACGAGCAATATAGTTATCACCTGAACATTACCAGTCCCGATCTTCCTGAACGTTTTTGGAAAATCGCTGCCTGGACAGCCAAAAAGCCGGCTTACAGTTTTAAACAATTCCGCTTCTCGAAACAGGAACGGTTTATCGGCGACTTTCTTCAAATCTATGAGCAGGCCTGGAGCAAACACGATAACTATAAAACAATCACCCCAGGCGATATCCGGGACATGCTGAAACAATCAAAAATGATGATCGATGAAGAGTTTATCTGGTTTGTTTACCACGAAAACACACCCATCGCATTTTTCATGATGATACCCGACCTGAACCAGTTATTTAAATATTTCAGGAATGGAAAGTTAAACTTTCTGAAAATGCTGAAAATGTTATACCTGAAACAGAAAAAGGTGATTAGCCGTTGCCGGGTTTTGGTGATGGGGGTCGTTCCCAAATTTCAGAAATCAGGTATTGAATCGGCTATTTTCTACCAGATCAGACAGGTGTTGCTGAAAAAACACTGGTATAATGAAATGGAATTGAGCTGGGTGGGAGATTTTAACCCGAAAATGGTTTCCATTTTCAAAGCTGTTGGCGGGATCCACACCAAAACCCACCTGACCCTTCGGTATTTATTTGACCGGAATAAGGAATTTCAGCGATCGCCAATAATTCTCGATTGATGAGCATTAACCTATTCGTCAGAAGTTTTTTTAATCTTAACTTGCTTATTATTTTTTAACTGAATATGCAAATCAGAACCGTCGACAACCAGAAAACAAAAAAGCAATTTCATCGCGTTCCCCATCTCGTGTACACGCATGACAAAAATTGGGCTCCCCCACTCGAAATGATGGTGGAAGATACGTTCAATCCACAGAAAAACCCTTCATTTAAAAACGGTGAAGCTATCCGGTGGATATTGACCGATGACCAGGGCAAGCTGCTTGGACGAATTGCCGCTTTTGTGAACTACAACAAAGCCAACTCCTTTGAGCAGCCCACCGGGGGTTGTGGTTTCTTTGAATGTGCAGATGATCAGCAAGCGGCGAATGCGCTGTTTGATGCCGCCCGCAATTGGCTGAAAGATCGTGGCATGGAAGCCATGGACGGCCCCGTAAATTTTGGAGAAAACTACATGAACTGGGGACTGCTGGCCGACGGGTTTATGCCGCAAGGTTTTGGCATGCCGTATAATCCGCCGTATTACAAATCTTTGTTCGAAAATTATGGCTTTCAGGTTTATTTTGAACAATACAGCTATCACCTGGATACCACCCTGCCCGAATTACCCGAACGTTTTTGGAAGGTAGCCGAATGGGTCGCTAAAAAACCGCAATTCCGCTTCGAACATTTCTCCTGGGATAAAAAGGAAAAATTCATCGATGATTTTGCCGCGGTCTACGATGGAGCCTGGCGTTTTCACGAGCATTATCAGCCCCTGGATAAAGACGACATGAGAGATTTCCTGAAGTCGGCCAAACCAATCCTGGAGGAGGAATTCATCTGGTTTGCCTACCATGAAGGCGAACCGATTGCCCTGTTCGTGATGATACCCGACCTGAACCAGATTTTGATTCACCTGAACGGAAAATTAAACCTTTGGAATATGCTTAAATTCCTTTGGCTGAAGAAACGAAAAACCATGACCCGGACCCGGAGCCTGATCATCGGGATTGTGCCCAAGTTTCAGCGTTCGGGAGTTGAATCGGCTATCTTCTGGCACCTGCGTCCGGTGATGTACCGAAAAAACTGGTACCGGGAAATGGAACTTAGCTGGGCCGGTGATTTCAATCCGAAAATTGTGGCGCTCTATAAATCGGTTGGCGGGAAACACATGAAAACACATTACACCATGCGTTATTTGTTCGACCGAACAAAAACATTCAGCCGGGCGCCGATCATTGGCGCTGAGAAAGAATAATAAAAAATTAAAAACTAAAATCTTTGGAAATTACGCAAGTATATTTATATTTGCAGCCCGATTATAATAATGTTGAAAAAGGAGATCAGCAATGAAAAAAGAAATACATCCGGATAGCTATAGAATGGTAGCATTCAAAGACATGTCAAACGGCAACGTATTTTTGACAAAGTCTACAATTCAAACAAAAGAAACAGAAATCGTTGATGGCACGGAATATCCTGTAGTGAAACTGGAGATTTCAAGCAGCTCTCATCCGTTTTATACCGGAAAAATGAAACTTGTTGATACGGCCGGACGCGTTGATAAATTCATGAGCCGTTACCAAAAACACATGGATGCCCGTAAAAAGTAAGAATTTATTTCCACGATAAATATCGAAGCTTCGCTTTTGCGGAGCTTTTTTTTTAAATCGTAATTTACTGTCTAAACATCCGGTCATGAATATCATCTTATTCGAATCAGACCAGCGCGATTGTCTGCTTCCGTTGTGTTACACCCGCCCGGTTGCGATGCTTCGCAGCGGCATACTCACCATTCGCGGGAAGTGGGAAAACCGGATCCCTGAAACTTATTCGTTCAGAACGGAAGAATACCTGAGAAAAAAATTTCCCCTGGCAGTTGCAGATGACAATTTACTCCTGTCGTCCCATATTTGCCCGACCGATGAATTGGTTTTACAGGTAAAAAAATTACTGCCGGCCCAGGGAATCACTTACAACGGAATTCCGGTGGCGGTGCGCCTCCCGGCTGAAGAGGCAAGGTCGTACCCGGCCTCAGTTCAGATGATCCAATGGGCCGATTTTCCCGGCGAGCTCGATCTGATCAGGCATCCCTGGGACCTCACCGAAGCAAATGCACGGCAAATTCAGCTGGACTTTGAATTGATAACGGCAGGCCGCAAATCTGCCCCCATCAGCAAAACCAACAAGCTGCTGGCGCCTGAACGTATTTTTGCCGAAGAAGGGGCGAAGATCGAATACGCGACCATTAACGCGACCCAGGGGGCGGTATACATCGGGAAAGATGCCGAGATCATGGAAGGTTCTCTGATCCGCGGGCCGGTTGTACTGGGCGAACATGCCGTGGTAAACATGGGAAGCAAAATATACGGCGCTACCACAATTGGCCCCTACTCGAAAGTTGGCGGAGAAATTGCCCAATCCATCATCACCGGTTATTCCAATAAAGGACACGACGGATTTCTGGGACACTCGGTTCTGGGCGAATGGTGCAACCTGGGCGCAGGCACAAATGTTTCGAACCTGAAAAACAGTTACGAAAAAGTTAAAGTCTGGAGTTATCCGGAAAACAAATTTATCAGGACAGGTCTGCAATTTTGCGGACTAATCATGGGCGATCATTCGAAAGCCGGGATCAGCACCATGTTTAACACAGGCACGGTAGTCGGCGTTGGTTGTAACATTCACGGGGCCGGTTTCCCCCGGCAGTTTGTGCCTTCGTTTTCCGACGGGGGGGCTCACGGCTACAAAGTAAACTCGCTGAAAAGTGTATTTAACACGGCCGCACAGGTAATGGCCCGCCGGAAACGGGTGATGACAGACGAAGACCAGCGTATTCTTACCTCGGTTTTTGACTGTTCTGCGCCATATCGCAGGTTTTAGCCCCGCCATCAGAAACAACGCTTTTTGGCATGGCTATTGCCTTATTGTGTCCTGGTTTTTATGCTGGTGAAAACAGGCCAGATTGTCATACAGAAACGAAGAATGAATCATGGGAAATATGAAAGGACAACCCTTTAGTGGAATGATATTTACAGGAATAGACGATGATGACAGCGAATTGATCCCCATCATTGCAGACGGGGATGACAAGGAACTGAAAAACTTTAATGTTCCTGAAACACTGCCAATTTTACCGCTCAGAAATACCGTTCTGTTTCCGGGAGTTGTTATTCCGATTACAGTAGGCCGGCAAAAATCACTGAAGCTGATTCAGGATGTATTCCGGGATGATAAAGTGTTGGGTACGGTAACCCAGATCGACGGATCGGTGGACGATCCGGAACCGAAAGATTTGTATCGGGTGGGAACAGTAGCTCAAATTTTAAAGATCCTCGAAATGCCCGATGGATCAACCTCGGTCATTATCCAGGGAAAACGCCGGTTTCAGGTACAGAGCTACCTCGAAGAATTTCCCTACTTTAAAGCCAAGGTTAATCTACTCGAAGAAATCGTCTCGGGCGACGAAACAGCCGAATTTAACGCCATTGTGGGTTCATTAAAGGACCTGTCGATTAAAATTGCCCAATATTCGTCAAATGTTCCGCCCGAAGCCAGCTTTGCCGTAAAAAACATTGAGAATTCTACCTTCCTGATCAATTTCATCTGCTCGAATACCGACCTGAAAGTGGAAGAAAAGCAGAATCTGCTCGAGTTCTCCGATATCCGTGAACGCGGCATCCAGGCGATATCCTACCTCGTGAAGGAGGTTCAGATGCTGGAACTGAAACGGGATATCCAAACCAAGGTAAAACTGGAACTGGACCAGCAACAACGTGAATTTTTGCTTAATCAGCAGATCAAAACCATCCAGAATGAGTTGGGAGGAAACCCGACTGAACAGGAGATCAACGATCTAAAAGAGATCGCCAAAGAGAAAAAGTGGAGCGAAGAGGTAGCAAATCATTTCGAGAAAGAAGTAAACAAGCTTCAGCGGCTCAATCCGGCTGCCGGCGAATATTCCGTGCAATATTCGTATTGCCAGACTTTACTCGATTTGCCCTGGAATGAATACACGGAAGATAATTTCGACCTGAAACATGCCGAAACCGTGTTGGATGAAGACCACTTCGGACTGGAAAAGGTTAAAGAGCGCATCCTGGAACACTTGGCTGTGCTAAAATTGAAGAAAGATATGAAAGCGCCCATCCTTTGTTTGTATGGTCCTCCCGGAGTTGGAAAAACTTCGCTGGGTAAGTCCATTGCAAGGGCACTGGGACGAAAATATATCCGGATGAGCCTCGGCGGCTTGCACGATGAGTCGGAAATTCGCGGGCACCGGAAAACATACATCGGCGCGATGCCCGGGCGGATTCTGCAAAATATCAAAAAGGCAAAATCATCAAACCCGGTATTCATCCTGGATGAGATCGATAAGGTGTCGAGCGATTTTCACGGCGACCCGGCTTCGGCTCTGCTCGAAGTGCTCGACCCCGAACAAAACTATGAATTTCACGACAACTATGTGGAGATTGAATACGACTTGTCGAAAGTCATGTTCATTGCCACGGCAAACACCCTGAATACCATTGCGCCGCCTTTGCGCGACCGCCTGGAACTGATTGACGTGAGCGGTTACATCATGGAAGAAAAAGTGGAAATTGCCAGGCGTCACCTGATTCCCAAGCAACTGGAAAACCACGGTTTGAAAAAAAGCCAGCTGACGTTTCCCAAAGAGGTGATGGAATACATAATCGCCAGTTACACTCGCGAATCAGGCGTTCGCGATCTGGATAAGAAGATCGCCAAAATCGTTCGCCGTGTAGCTAAAAAAGTTGCTTTTTATGAGGACTACGATAAAAAGCTGACCAAAAAGGATGCCCGGGCTTATTTGGGCGCAGAACAATATACGCACGAAAGTTACCAGGGGAACGAGTTCCTGGGAGTTGTTACCGGACTTGCATGGACTGCCCACGGCGGCGAAATCCTGTACGTGGAATCGAGCCAAAGCAATGGCAAAGGCAACCTGACCCTCACCGGCAACCTGGGAGACGTGATGAAAGAATCTGCCATGTTAGCGCTGGAATACCTCAAATCGCATACAAAAGAGCTGAATGTGGACCCCGCGGTCTTTGAAAAAAGCAGTTGGCATATTCACGTGCCCGAAGGCGCCATTCCCAAGGATGGTCCCTCTGCCGGGATCACGATGGTCACCTCGCTGGCCTCGGTACTTACCGGCCGAAAAGTTCGGGAAAATATTGCGATGACCGGTGAAATTACCTTGCGAGGGAAAGTGTTGCCGGTAGGCGGAATCAAGGAAAAAATCCTGGCTGCCAAACGAGCCGGAATAAAAGAGGTATTGCTCTCGGTTGAGAACAAAAAAGATCTGGAAGAAATCAAAGATGTTTACCTGAAAGGCTTAAACTTCCGGTTTGTACGAAATGTAGGCGAAGTGCTTGAGTTTGCGCTTCTGTAGCCATCGCCCAGCGCAGACGTAGTTTGAACAACAGGATACTTTCTTTGCTGTTACGGGTCTGTGACCCCTCCCTTGCTTTGAAAAAGCAAAAGCTCGCCCTGACGGGCAAGGCGCCGGTTACAAACCGGCGTCAGCATGAGCCTGGCCCTTATTCGTTGTTCAGCATCGGCTCATTGCCGGGACGTGCCGACCTCTCAGAGTCCTATTTATTGTACCCGGTGCTTATTTATTAAATTCCGATGAAGCTGTTACAATAGCTAAACTGCCCTTCGGTCATGCCGAACTTGTTTCAGCATCTGTCTCCACAACCGTATTTGTATCTGAAACGATTTGGGTGCGTCGGTTTTTAACCGACGATTATGGGATGCGCGGTTGAAACCTGCGACACCCAACACTTTTGTCCTTCTGGACAGGATTTACTTTTTTGTGTCAAGACAAAAAAGTAAACAGAAAAAGTCAAGGCCGCCGGCGATTTTGCAATTAGCAACAGAGATCCCGAAACCAATTCGGGATGACGCTTTCATAATGAGGATGCCGGAAGCATCGAATGTTTACAGAAAAAAGAATCCGGCTGCATGCAATCCCGCTCCCGTGCGATTGCATCGCGTGGTGTTCAGAAGTCATCGTCTCCAAACCGGATTTTCGCACAACTGTCATCCGCCATTTGTCGTTACAAACGACTGCGAGCTTACGCCTCGTCACCGCTCTGCGAAGGCAAGAGGGAGGTGGGGTCGACAGATCACTTAGTCTGTTGAATTTGCAATCGTACAACTAATTGCTTGTAAGATCGGCCTCTTCCAACTTGAATATTTCCTCGACCGGGGTATTAAAAACGTGGGCCAATTTTAACGCCAGCAAGGTAGACGGAACAAACTTACCTGTCTCGATTGAATTCATAGCCTGTCTTGAGATACCAATTTTCCCGGCCAAATCAGCTTGTGTCCAATTTTTTTTTGCCCGCTCAACCTTTATTGTATTTATCATCTGTACTTCCGTTTTGAAATGAATAAACCAATAAAAGAGGATTAATTGTAATAATCAGCAAAATTATTGGCACTGTGAGGGAAAATTCAGACAGTACAAATACGCTGATTATAAAGCTAACTGTAAAAACCAGGGCCCAAGGCACACTCTTTTGATTTACTTCTCGTTTCATAATATGTCGTATAAAATTTCCACAAAGATAAGTATACATTTCTAAATGTCAAGTATAGTTTACTTTTTATTTAAAATATTCTTAAAAGTCTCTGAGGTAAAAAAAAATTGGGACCAGCCTGGCAGCTCTTCTTTTTATCGTTACACGCGACATCGGGTTTAGCTGCTGTATTTTTTTCTCAATCTGTCTAAAAGTGAAAATATTCCTTGTTGTGTTTCTTCGGTGGCACTATTTGCAACAACGATGTAGGCGAATTTATTCTTTTTATCGATAAGCGTATGGCTGAAGAAGGTCCCTGCCGAACCTGAATGTTCGGAAAATTCGTTATCATCATTATTTACATTGACCCAACCCATCGCATAGTCTGTTCGTCCGAAATGAAGATAATGGTATGTGCTTGCCTTTATAACATGGTCTTTTCCTAATAATCCCTGTAAGTTTAGTTGTACAAATTTTGCGTAATCAGGTAAGGTCATGCTGATATCACCCGCGGGTTCTCCAAGTCTTAAATTATAGCTGATGTCAGGTGCAAGCGATTGCAGGGTTCCGCTTTCGACCCAATGGCCATATGGTTGTTTTAAGCTTATTTTATTGGGCCAGCTGAATTTTATGTCGACATGAAGTGTTGTCAACATGATTTCTTTTGTCAATTGCTCCCAGGTTTTTCCAGAGACTTCCTCAAGCATCAAAGCGGCAACCGTATAACCGGCATTAGAGTAGTTATAAACCTTACTACTATCTCTTACAGGTTGTTCGGTTAGCAAATACCTGGCAAATTGTTTTCGTTGATCTGATTTATCACCTTTAAAAGCCGGTAGTTTCTGATATTCAAGTCCGCTTGTATAGGGTTGTATTTTGGCCCTGTGGGAGAGTAAGTCGGCTAAGGTAATTTCATAATAGGCCGGGTTGCTCTGTGTTTTCCATTCCGGGAATAAGTCAAAAAACATAGTCGTCCAATTTATTTTGTTGTTTTCAACAAGATATGCTGCAACGAAACCTGTTATTGCTTTTGTATTTGAACCTAAATGAAAATAGTCTGTAACTTTTGCCCGGGTTTTTCTTTTTTTGAGGTCCGCCCGGTGAAAGCCTACTGTTTGAAGGGTCATAATGCTGTCGGCCGAAATAACGGCATAACCGAGTTCCGGAATATGCCCGGCCTGCATTAAACTATCAATAAACGGTTGAATGTTTTGTGTTTTTGCGGTCAATGCAGTTGCCAATAAAACAATTGCGACAATAAGTCTATTCATATTTTAGGTTTCAGTTACGATGGCAGGTCATCAATAGGCCCCTTCGCCGGGTCATGCCGACTGCTCAGAATCCTGCTTATTATGTGCCATCTTTGCTAATATTCAATCCGATCCGTACTCATTCCTTTTTTTAGTCGTCTCTCACTGCCGCTTACGACAATAATTCCCTTGTATAATTTCATATTATTTATTGCCAATTTTTCCGGTAATCCATTGCTATACGATTTCCAATTTTCATTTGCATGATCTTTTCGGTAAACTCCGTCCCATTGCCCGGCAAAAACCGACTTGCCGTTTTTCATGACATTAAAAGTATAAAGTTCGGCGGGTAACCCATTTTGAATATTTTCCCATGTGAATCCCTTGTCCGTTGACGCAAGTAACTCATTATACGTCATTGCATATATGGTATGCTCGTCTGAACTCATGTTGTGCAGACTACGATTTTCCAGTATTTGTACCCATTCTTTCCGGCCTTTGGGAGTGGTGAATACCCCTTGATTTGTTCCGATATAAATGTTTCCATCAAATTCGGTCATACCATTTACCTGCATTGTCCTGTTTCCGTATTCAAGTTCCCATTTCATTTCCGTTTCATTGAAAGAGTATAATCCCGCGTTGGTGCCTGCATACAATCTATCGTCAATCTGAACGAATCTTCGAATCGTAAAATTAGTAAGACCTGAATCTGGTTTTTCCCAATGTTCACCGAAGTCCGCCGACGAAAAAATTCCGCTGGTTTGCGTTCCTACATAAATTTGGTGTTTAAAAAAGATTAAAGGGCCAGGAATACTTTCAATAATGTTTTTGTCTGTTGGAATATTAACCCACTGGTTCTTCTGAAAATCAAAAAGAAAGACTCCTTTTTCTTTTGTTGCAATTCCAAGTGATTTATCGGAAACAGCAATGGCCCCCAATGCTATCGTAATGGAATCTGGCAGTCCATCGCTTTTATTTTCCCAAGTCAGACCATTGTTGACTGAAAAGTAAACGACTCCGTTAATTGTTTCAGCAGGAGTCTTGATTTCAGAAGAGGGAAAACGATCACTTTTTGATGATTTTTCATTTATTTTATTTTGGTGTCCGTTACATGAACCTAGAACAGCCGACAAAATTATTATTGTAAATAATCTCATTCTATGTCATTTTAATTGAAGTTTCCATCGATTCAAGGTTGTGCATAATTTGGTTATCTATCCACCAAAGTGATCTTACATCCCTGTATTTCGAAGGGAGTGTGTCACTTTTGCATCTCATGTTTTCGCACCCTAATTTACAAAATAGGCTCAAGATATTTCTTAACAGCCGCAAAATTGCGATGCAGGGCTGTTATCCGCTCCCGCTTTCCTTACAAACGAAGGGGAGTGAGGTTGGCAAAAATCCGGCAAAAAAAGGGACCCCATCCGAGGTCCCTCACATTGGCTAACGAATTAGCTGTTTTTTTGTATGTGCATTTTAGAACGAGATATCGTACAAGTCCTGTCCGTCTTCGAGGAAGGTTTTCACGCTGATATCGGTCATCGGGTGCCTGATCAGTTGCATCAGTAAATCGGGTCCAACGGTGGCCGAGTGCGAACCGTTCATGCTCACGCGGTGAATCTGGTCGACCGTTTTAAAACTGGCGGCCAGCACCTTCGTTCCGAGCTTAAAATCGTTCATGTTTTTCACTATGTCGCGTACCACTTCAATCCCGTGCGAAGAGATGTTGTCCAAACGGCTCACGTAGGGCGCCACGAAATCGGCGCCTGCTTTGGCGGCCACCAGGGCCTGCTGCTGCGTGAAGATGGCGGTAGCCGTTACATTCATCCCGGCATCCTTCAAAATGGCGATCGCTTTGTATCCTTGCGGTGTAACGGGTATCTTGGCGAAAAACGAATCGCCCACATCAAAATAGTTTTTGTAGGTTTTGGCCTCGCGCACCATATCTTCGGCGTTTTCGCTCATCACCTGCACATGGATCATGCCATGCCCGATCAACTTTAAAATACGTTCGATCGCTGCGGATAACTTCATCCCCGATTGTTTCAGGATGGTTGGGTTGGTGGTTACCCCCTCCAGCGGAAAAAAATCATACAACTCCTCCAGGGCCGACAAGTCGGCCGTATCTGCCATGTAAATCATCGTGTGTGTTTAAATGTCCTTTGCATTTGCCAGCAGGAACTCTTCTGCCTCGACGGACCAAAGTTCGTTATTACGCTGACAAATTTCGTGCAGCCGGGCAAAAAACGGATCAGATTTACCTTTTTCTTTAAATTCGGAAATGGCTGTAAGCGGAATGTCCTTGTGGGTATAAATTAACTTTTTGCCGCCAGGGATTTCGGGCAGGTGCAGCGTGGTGTCAATCACGGCGTTCAACCCTCCAATGTGGGTGACCAATCCGGCCGGGTCGAGACCCTTGCCAAACATTTCGAGCGACTCTACCATGTCGTCGTTATTACCGCCCGAAGTGCCCACAATATGGGTCGACGCGTAATGCACGTTGTAGAAATTCATTTTGGCGCTGAAATCGGGGTTGCTCGGCCCGGCAAAAAAGTTCAGGCAACCGTCGTTCGCCAGGATGGCATCGCCCTGCTCGATAACCGGAGGTACCGGCGCGAAAACGAACACATCGTTGTAGCCTTCGCCACC
Source organism: Gaoshiqia hydrogeniformans (assembly GCF_049347105.1). Taxonomy (GTDB): domain Bacteria; phylum Bacteroidota; class Bacteroidia; order Bacteroidales; family Prolixibacteraceae; genus Gaoshiqia; species Gaoshiqia hydrogeniformans. The sequence goes on along the minus strand of NZ_CP186334.1, from coordinate 2,885,737 downwards.
CGTGAGGGCGCGCAGTTTTTCAACCGGATTTTCACCTCCTGTGTTCAGATAAATCAGTTCAATACCTTTCGATTTGGCCCACTCGGGCGAATAGATCGATGCAGCTCGGTCCAGACGGGCCTGGTCGATGTCGGTTACCACCAACAACGAAGGTTTGCGGTCTTCGCGCATGATCACGTAGTTGATGGCCGCCAGTCCCATCGGCCCAACACCGGCCAGGATGGCCATTTTGCCGCCGTCAACAATCTCCATCTGGTGGACGTACGAACCCGGCCTGGTGTGGTAGTTGGCGTGCATGGCGCCAATCACGCAGCTCAGCGGCTCGGCCAGCGATGCGGGATAATAGCCGGGACCCTCGTAGGCCAGCAAACAATCCTGCACCAGCACATCTTTCGGGATGATCACATAGGTGGCGTCGCCGCCAATGTACTGATACGAATAGCCGGGCGCACTCAGCACGCCAACGGGGCCTTCTTCGTAATAAATGGCCGGCTGAATGGAAAACTTCTGCCCGGCCTTGAACTTGTGCTGCCAGTTGGCGCCCACTTCAACCAACTCGCCGGCAAACTCGTGGCCGATGATGACGGGGTTTTCGTTCACATCATCAGGGATGCGTTTGTGGTCGGCACCCTGCGTAGCCGCCTTGTACGACGACATGCAGATACTGTCGGACACGACTTTTGCCAGAATCTCGTCATCGGAGATCGCCGGAAGCTCAAACTCTTCCAGTCTCACGTCTTTTTTTCCGTATAAGCGGATTGCTTTGGTTTTCATATTTCTTTATTTTTTGATATTTCTATTAATCTGCCGCAACTGGCAGCCAGTCTCAGTTCAGCATATTTTGTCCGCCGGTGACCGGTACGGCCTGGCCGGTTTCGTATTCCTGCTCAATCACATAGAAGATGGCCCGCATCACATCAATTGGGGTACAACCGCGACCTGCAGGCACCTGGGCTTCGTAAAAATGCTTCACATCGTCGATGGTTTTGGCGCCCGGCACCTTGCCTGCCCGGAGGTACTGCACGAACAAGCCGTTTTCGGGATCGGCCCACAGCGGCCCGTCGAAAAAGTTACCCGGGCAGATGGAGTTCACCTTGATGCGGCTGGGCATCAGCTCCAGCGCGAACGACTGGGTAAGGCCGATCCCGCCGAACTTGCCGCCCGCGTAAGCGAAGTTTTTGTTGCTGCCTTTCAATCCCGATTTGGAATTGATTTGGATGATGTCGGCAAAATGGTCGCGCTTGAATTTATTTTGCAGCTTCATCACCGCCGAGGCATATTTGGCGCACAGGAAGTAAGCCGAATAGTTCACCCTGGTCATCAGTTCAAAGGTTTCGGGCGTCATCTCGTCCAGCCCACCGGCGCGTAAAATGCCGGCATTGCTGATAAACACATCCAGCCCGCCAAAATTGATCACGGTTTCGGACACCAGGTTTTCCACCGATGCCGCGTTCGATACATCGGCTTTTACAAACAGGGCTTTGTTTTTACGGGTCGCCGTATTCAACAGACCGGCAAACTCGTTTCCCTTTTCCTCATTCAGGTCGGCAATCACCACGTTGGCGCCATGTTTCATCAGTTCTTCCACGATGCCTGCTCCGAAGCCCTGTGCGCCGCCGGTTACAACAATCACTTTCCGGTCAACCCGCCCGGCCGTAGCTCCCAGCGAAATTTTCGAGCGGTACTGTTCCACTTCCCAGCTTTCGATAAACTCGATTTGTTTTTGCGTCATCGGGTGTTGTCCGCTAAACGATTCGGCAAACCGGGCTATCCGGCAATGGTCGGTCACCACATCCACCAGGATTTCGGCCCCTTCGGCATGGTCGGCTATCACCAACACGCCCAGTCCCGAAGCAAAAATCACCTTGGGCAGCTTACCTTTTTGCTGCCGGTAGGCTTCAATTTTTTGTTGAATGTCATTCAGAAAATGGTCAACATTACCTGTAAATCCAGCAAACAGGAACGACGAGTTGGCATACACGATGCCGTCGGGCGTGAAAGGAGCGGCAATAGCCTGCTGGTTGGCCCGATCCAGGTATTTCGACAGGATGGTACTGTTGGCCAGACGAACGGTTTTTAATCCTTCGCCCGAAACCATCATACGAACAGCCGGAATAATCAGGGCAGCCTCATCTGAAACCGCGAGCGGTTCAATGGCCGGCTCTTCTCCGTAAACTGCATCCAGTTTGTCAATCAGCTCATCGTAAATGGCCTTTACTTCGGCAATGGTATCGGCGCCCACAAATACGCCGTGGTTTTGCAGGAAGATGACTGCCGGTTCCTGGCCTTTTTCGGCCCGGTATTTCAGAATTGCTTTTTCAACCACTTTAAACAATATGTAGCCGGGATCTTCGTAGGCGATATAAAGCACTTGGTCGCCAAACAAGTCAGCCGTTTTTTCGGCAGCCCGGTTACTGCACATCAAGCCGTTCACCTTCGTTGAATGTGTATGCACCACAAAGGCAAAATCAATCAGGTTATGCAGCGAAGTTTCCACCGAAGGACGCTGCCCTTTTTCGGGTTCTACGCGGCTTTTCAGCAAATCGTTTTTGATTTCTTCTTCGCGCTGAAGCACATTTTCCGAATAGGTTTTCGTGTTCACCTCGGCCAGCAATGAGCGATCGAGCTTGGCAAAACCGGCTTCGCTGATGGTGGCCAAACTAAATCCGCTGGCCTTCACCCACAAATATTCATCGTTTTTAAACGAAGTATTCCCGCCTCCGGCAATCACAAAATCTTTTTGTTTGCCGTAATACTGCGAGATGTTTATCAATTCTTTTATTCCTTGTTTCATGAGAGTTAAGAGTTTCGGGTTTTGAGTTTTGAGTTTCAGGTTCCAAGTTCCAAGTTCCAGCTTTCAATTGTCAAGTGTCACTGGTTACCGGTTACCGGTTACTGATTACTGATTACTGGTTCAATGACCAATTTACCAATCACCAACAACCAATCCCTCAGGCTTTCAAAAAGTTTTTAATGACTGCATTTCCAAGGGCCACAAATTCGGAACGTTGATCAAGCCGGGCCTTTCCCGATTTTTTCAAATAGCCCGGTTTGCCTTTGGCTTTCAGGTACTGATGGGCGGCAATCACGCAGGCCCCTTCGTAACCGATTTTTTTCATCGCCGGGCTCAGTTCTTTTCCGTCGCCGCCAAAAACGGTAACCGGGTCGAGCTGAGGAGTATTGTGCTCGGTGCCAAAAGTGATCACAAAGCCTTTTTCGTTGAAAAAGTTAACAAATTCTTCGAGGATTTCCGGTTTATTCCGGCCCGGGATCAGCTCAAGCATATATACATTTTTGGCAACGAGGTTTTGGTAAAGCTTCTCAAAATCGCCTTCATAATCGGTAAATTCACCTTTCGGATTGTCGAGCAATACCGGGTAACAGGGAATACCGCCGGCCTCCAGAATCAATTCAATTACCTGCTCCAGGCTTAAAAATGCCTTGTCATCTTCGGGCACGAACGCACGACCACCCGATTTCAGCAGGTTTCCGCGGATTTCGTTTTCCAATCCGGCCACATCCGACATGGCCGATTTGGCAGCCTTGCCTGAGAATATTTTCTCGAAGAACGCTTTTTGATCTTCTTCCGAAGGGTATTTGGCAACCACGGCCTCGCGCAAAGCTTTGGCGATATGGCGTTCGCGCAACAGGTTCTTGGCGTATTTCTCTTTCATCCCGTCAAAAGAAAACGATAAGTTTTCGCCTGACTCTTTCAGAAAATCATTCAGTTTAACCAGCATCTCGGCCGTTTGCCGGTTACTTTCATCCTGAACCTGAAACAAACGTTCGATCATTTGGGCATTAAGCCGGACAGGAAACCTCAAGCCTTTCCCGCTGAAATAAGTCCGACCCGGGTTATTCGGATCGTTTACCCGCACACCGGCAGCCTGCAAATCTTTCTGCAAGCTCATAAACTCGATATTAAAAAGCGGGAAAACGCGGTATTCCTTCGCCAGCGTATTAAATTCTTCGTAACCGTCGGTCGTATAAAAATCATTAATCCCCAACACCTTGACTCCCTCCTTGCCGGCCATGTCAAATACCTGGCGGATTTCTGGAAATGCGCTGAACGAATACGGCGTGTGGAAATGCCCGTTTACCTGAAGGACTTCGCGGTCGAATCCGTTCACCGCTTCTTTTAGTTGTTCCGGGTCCGGGTATTTTACAAAAACAGATGTTCTCATAGGGTCTTACTTTAACTTTTTTGACTTAATCATGCAAAAGAAGTAAAACCGGATGAAATAGCTATCCTTTGGTGTCCTGTATCGTGATGAAAAACCGGAAACAAGGTCAGGCAAAAATTAAAGTAAACCTGCTGGCTGAGTTTCCGTTATCCTGCAATCTCATGAAGCAGTTATGCACTCCCGCTGACGTATTGCTCAATAGCCATGATATGCTGCTCTTTCAGTGAAACTGGGAGTAAGCTGCCCCGGAATGAATTTTTAGCCAGCCGGCACAAATCGGTCCGGGAAAGGTTCAGCGCTTCGGCAATGGCCAGGTAATTTTCATTGATGTAGCCGCCAAAATAAGCCGGATCGTCGGAGTTGACAGTAACCAGCAAGCCACGGTCCATTAGTTTTTTCAGCGGATGGCTTTTCAGGTCGGGAACCACCTTTAGCGCCAGGTTCGACAGCGGACAAAGCGTGAGCGGAATCTGCCGTTTTACCAACTCATCCGCCAGCTTTTCATCCCGGATGGAGGCGTTCCCATGATCGATGCGGAAAACTTTCAGCAGATCAACGGCCTCTCGAACGTATTCCACCGGACCTTCCTCGCCGGCATGGGCCACCGTAAGAAAACCTTCGTCGCGGGCTTTGGCAAACACCCGTTCGAATTTCGAGGGAGGATTGCCTTTTTCCGACGAATCGAGCCCGACGCCCACAATCAGGTCTTTATAATCAAGCGCCTGCTCCAGGGTCTGAAAAGCCGAGGTTTCGTCGAGATGACGCAGAAAACACATCATCAGCCGGCTTGAGATACCCAGCTTTTCACGCGCATCCTGCAGGGCATGATTGATGCCGTTAATCACGGTGGCAAATAAAATACCCCGTGAAGTGTGGGTTTGCGGATCGAAAAAGATCTCCGCATGCACCACCTGTTGTTCTTTGCATTTCAGCAAATAGGCCCAGGTGAGCTCGTAAAAATCCTGCTCTTCGCGCAAAACGTTGGCCCCCGCGTAATAAATATCGAGAAAATCCTGCAGGTTGCTGAACCTGTAGGCCTGCTTCAGTTCATCCACCGACTGATACCTCAGCGAAATCCGGTTTCGTTGCGCCAGCCGGAGCAGCAGTTCGGGTTCCAGCGTACCTTCGATGTGCAGGTGCAACTCGGCTTTGGGCAAGCCCGCGATAAAATCAGGCAAGTCTGTCATGGCGCTACTTCGATTGGCCTTTAAAGTAATCTTCCTTGTCCGCGAACAAAATATTGAAGGTGGTTAAACTACCGTAAGCGCGGGTAATGTATTGTTGCAACTGCACCTTGTCGTCGTCGTCAAGCCTTGGGTGGCTGTTGATGTTTTGCTCCAGCACGCGCAGGCGGTCGCGCAGCATGACTATTTTATGGAAGAAGGTTTCCATCGGCACCTCTTTCGATTGCAGCTCGGAGTTGGCCGGTTTCATCTCCAGCATGCCGCCTTTCCATTTATCGGCCATCTTTACCGCGTAAGTCAGACCCTGAAATTTATCCAGCACGTAAGTCATCGCTTTTTCCACCTCGGCCAGGGTGAGCCCGGTACGTGGTTTTTCGTCCGGTGCGCTGATGATGTCCAGGTCTGCATTGTATTTGGTCAGTTCCATTTTTCCCGCCCGTTCAAAAAAAATCTCGTAAATGGTCAGGTGCGAACGGCTGACAATTCCTTCACCATAAGCCGGATGTTTTACCCGGGTACCTACTGCTAAATCTTCCATAATTCGTTTGATTTTATTTCGGAAGATGAAAATACGAAAAAACAAACATGATTCCGATGATCATTAATCGATAATTTTCATCTTTTTCATCAGGTAGCTGGCATTCATGGTCCGGGTTACGCCATCAATCAGTTTGTAGTCAAAAACCAGGTTGCCACCTGCCAGTTTTACTTCAAAGCACCTGTTGCTGATTTGTTTGGGGTAGGTATCGGCCAGTTCGGTCAGCTTAAGGTCGTGCGTGGCCACCAGCCCGTTGGTATTCAGCCTGATCAGTTTTTCTGTCAGCGCTTTTGAGCCGGTGAGTTTATCTTCCGAATTGGTCCCTTTCAGCATTTCGTCGATAATGACAAAAAGCTGTTTTCCCTGGTTGATGAGTTCGAGCATATGCTGTATGCGAAGCAGTTCGGCAAAAAAGTAGGATTCATCTTTTTGCAGGTTGTCGGTTGTCCGCATATTGGTGTACAAACTGACCGGTTTCATGGTAAACCAGCTTGCACAAACACGGCAGCCGTTCATCGCCAAAACCATATTCACGCCAATAGTACGCAAAAAAGTGCTTTTCCCGGCCATATTGGCGCCGGTAATAATCATGATTTTTCCCCGCCCATTCATCCGAAAATCATTACCTATCCGTTTTTCTTTTTTGATCAGGGGATGCGCCAGTTCGTTGGCCGACAAGCAAAAATCGTCATCTTCGAATGTTGGCAAGGCCCATTCGGGATGGTTATGGTTTAAATTGGCCAAGCTGGAAAGAGCATCAAATTCAGCAATCAGATCAAACCAACGGAGGATATCATTTTTGTATTTCCGGTTCCACCGGTTGAGTTGATAAACACAGATCAGGTCCCAGATAAAAATGGGTTCGGCAAACAGGGCAAAGGCCAGATTGGCCCGGTAATCAAACCTGGCCATGATTTTTCGTAAGTCCGTAACAATTCTGCTGGCTTCTTTATGGTGCGAATAAAGTTGTTTTTTCAGCCTTCTAAGTAGTTCTGAGTCAAACTTTTTCTGTTCGATCAACAGAAGAAGTTCGCGGTAACTATCCAGAATTTCCGCCTGGTTACCAAACAATTGATAAAACGAGCTGATGGTTTTCCGGTACCGGTACAAAACAAAACCGTTCAGGAAAACCGACAGGATAAAAAATATCCAGGGCAGGACTGAAAATAAACACAAAGCAAGCATACTCACACTAAATACTGGCAGGATCAGGATTAACCAGCCCACATGCCTCGGATGACCGAGATTTTCGTGGGCGGCAATCTGATGCAGCAAACGCAGGTCCTGCTCATCATGCGTATGTCCCTTTGCAGCAAAATGGTGCCGCCAGCGGGTATAGCCGGCAAGCTCAAGCAACGCCTTTTGCCGTTCGTTGATTTCCGCAGGGTCGCTCAGCGGATTATTGAGGTAAGCGGCCAGTTTTTTACTTCCCAGCTTGGTTACGGTGCGGTTCAAGAACTGGAACAAACTCCCATCGCCAAATAAATCCAGATCGAAAGAATAAGCATGCCCCTGATCCGCAAAACCGGTTCCGCCATCAAACTGCGTATAAATTTCATCCAGGGCCAACAATTCATTTTGGTTGATCCGGATTAAACGTTCGTACAGGATTTTTTTCTTTTCCTCGCTGATGTAACTCCTGATCCAGTAAAGAAACAAGGAGAAGGCAAACAAAGCCACCCCGATATTGTACGGATACCTCAGGTAAACAAACGACAAAATAAGCCCCAGAAAAGCCAGAAACCGCGCCAAACTCAATCGTTTCAGCCTCGCCTTCGCCCCTGATAAACGGTTTTTATCGAAATCCAGAAATTTCTCATATTCCTGCCGCAGTTCGTCCATCGGTTAAATCCAGTTAAAGTGTTGGAGCCGGCTGACTACCATAAATGTAGTCGCGAGAACGGTTAAAAAAATGATAAAAATGAGATTAAACCCACTGTTCTCCAAGTTGGTTTCCTCGAGTTTGGGACTTCGGAGCACTAAAAAATGTTTCTCGATAACAATCAATAATTTATACATGAAATAACCGGTCAGTATGCCGAACAACATCCCGGTCAGAATATCCAGCGGGTAATGCACCCCCACGTAAATCCGGGTATAACTGACCAACAGAGCCCAGGAATAAATGAGGAAGCTATATCGTGAATTCCGGAACAATAACGACGTGAACGCAGCCACACCAAAAGTATTGGAAGCGTGGGAGGAAAAGAAACCATAAAGGCCTCCTTTTTTCAACACGTTGTGAACCAGGTGCTGGATAGCCGGGTCGTGGGTTGGGCGAAAACGTTTCACCGTATCTTTCACCAACACCGAAAACTGGTCGGTAATAACAATGGCCAACGCCAATAAAATGAGTATCACAAGGGCTTTGGCACGGTACTTTTTAATGATGAACCAAATCAGCGGGACATATAAAATCAACCAGTATTCCGTCCGGGTAAACAGGGTCATCACAATGTCCCAAAAGGGGGAATGCTTTCCGTTCAGGAAAAAAAACAGCGATTGGTCCAGATCAGTTATCAGTTCAAAAAATCCGGTCATGAGTGATTCAGTATTTTCCAGATAGTATCTTTCAGTTGCGTAATGCCGCTCCCGGTCACCGAAGAGATAAAGCTGTGCGGAATATCTTTAAACTCCCTGCTGATCTCTTTTTTCAACTCTTCATCGAGAAAATCTGATTTACTGATGACCAGGTAACGTTCTTTATCCAGCAGTTCGGGATTGTACTTTTCAAGTTCATTCATCAGGATCGTATATTCTTTACGGTGGTCTTTACTGTCGGCCGGAACCATGAACAGTAACATAGAATTCCGCTCAATATGCCTCAAAAAGCGTAATCCGAGTCCTTTTCCTTCGCTGGCTCCTTCAATAATCCCGGGAATATCGGCCATCACAAACGACTGGGAATTGCGGTAAGAAACAATACCCAGGTTTGGGACCAGCGTTGTAAACGGGTAATCGGCAATCTTTGGTTTTGCCGCCGATACGACCGAAAGAAGCGTCGATTTACCGGCGCTGGGGAATCCCACCAGACCGACGTCGGCCAACACCTTCAGTTCAAGGATCTTCCATCCTTCTTCGCCCGGCTCACCCGGCTGCGCGTAGCGGGGAGTCTGGTTGGTTGCCGATTTGAAATGCGTGTTTCCCAGTCCGCCGCGTCCGCCTTTGGCCAGGATATGCGTTTCACCGTCGGTTGTAATTTCAAACAGAAACTCGCCCGTTTCGGCATCTTTGGCCACTGTTCCCAGCGGAACTTCAATGGTCACATCTTCTCCGTCGGCGCCAAAGCTGCATTGTTTACCACCCGACTCGCCGTGACCGGCAAAAATATGTTTTTGATAACGGAGGTGGAGTAAGGTCCACATCTGGGCATTTCCTTTTATGATCACATGCCCTCCCCTGCCGCCGTCGCCGCCGTCAGGTCCGCCTTTGGGGATATATTTTTCACGTCTCAGGTGTGCTGAGCCCGGTCCTCCGTTACCCGAACGGCAAAATATTTTTATATAATCAACAAAATTGCTTTCAGCCATTTATTCAATAATTGGGAAGATGCAAGATAAACAAAAAAAGACGAATGCAGGGAATACATCCGTCCTCATCTTAAAAACTAATTTCTTATTAAAGTGCACTAACCGCTTTTTTCAAACGATCGGCAATTTCGTCGATGGTTCCCATCCCGTCGATGCCGAAATGTTTGGACTGAGCCGCATAGTAACTTTTCAGGGGTGAGGTTTTTTCGTTGTACACGTTGATCCGGTTTTCGATGACCGAAACATCCTGGTCGTCTGAACGTCCTGAGGTTTTACCCCGGTTAAGCAGGCGCGCAACCAACTCCTCTTTTTCAACTTCCAACGACAGCATCCCCGATACCGGCGTGCCGTTTTCGTTAAGCAGTTTGTCAAGCACTTCGGCTTGCGCCACGGTACGCGGATAGCCGTCGAAAATAAACCCGTTCGCGTTTGTATTGGCCAACAACTTGTTCTTTATCATTCCGATAACAACTGAATCAGGAACCAGCTCTCCTTTATCCATAAAACGTTTAGCTTCCAATCCCAGCGGGCTTGATGCAGCAATCTCATTACGCAACAGGTCTCCGGTTGATAAATGGATCAAGCCGAATTTTTCGATCAGAAATTCGGCCTGGGTTCCTTTGCCTGCTCCCGGAGGCCCGAATAGAACTAAATTTAACATGAAAATATTGAATTTTGGTTTTAGTCAACAACTCTGAAGATATCGATCAGGTTCCGGCCCATCCCATTGTAATCGAGCCCGTAACCAACAATAAAATCATTGGGGATTTCAAGGCCGATATAATCCAGCTGAACCTCTTTTTGCAAAGCATCCGGTTTTAACAGTAGCGTTGCCACCTGCACTTCAGCCGGTTTTTTTGACTGAATCTGCGCGATCACCTTTTCAATGGTAATACCGGTATCCACAATGTCTTCGAGGACCACCACCGTACGGCCGGCCAAATCTTCGTTTAAGCCGATCAGTTCCCTGACGCTACCGGTTGTGGAAGTTCCGTCGTAAGAAGCCAGCTTTACAAACGAGATTTCGGCATCGAGCAGGGTGATGCGTTTAAAGATTTCAGCAGCAAACATAAAGGAGCCGTTCAGGATGCAGATGAACAACGGATTTTTTCCTTCCAGCCGTTCATTCATCTCTTCTGACATTCTTTCAACTACCGAACGAATTTTCTCGTACGGCATAAATAACTCGAACTCCTTATCTAAAATTTGAATGTTCCCCATTTCTTTTGATTTTTCAGAATATTTGTTCAGGATCAGTATGTCTTTAATTTCGATCAGTTTAGCGTCATTTTTTAAAAAGGTGCAAAGTAACAAAAAATAATTGCTCAACTAAAATGTGTTTCGCCTCAAAATTCATTTTTTATACAACAAAGTGCGAATTGAAGATTTTCTGTATATTGGGAGACAGAAATGATTGAAATTTTAGCATGGAACAGATGGAACCAAAAGTGAGTATTATTATGGGCAGCACCTCTGATTTAACAGTGATGGAAGGGGCTGCAAAAATTCTGGATGAGTTTGAGATTCCGTTCGAGATCAACGCCCTGTCGGCTCACCGCACGCCCGAAGAGGTCGAAAAATTTGCCAAAGGAGCCAAAGACCGGGGAATTAAAGTCATTATCGCCGGTGCCGGCATGGCTGCTCATCTTCCCGGCGTAATTGCCGCGATGACACCGCTTCCTGTGATCGGCGTACCGATAAAAGCCAGTTTGGATGGTTGGGACTCCCTGCTGGCCATTGTGCAAATGCCTCCGGGAATCCCTGTTGCAACCGTGGCAATAAACGGCGCCAACAATGCCGGCATCCTGGCCGTACAAATGCTTTCGCTGGGCGACGAAAAAGTGATGGAACGATTTATCCGGTTTAAGGATAAACTGAAAGAAAAGATCGTAAACGCGAACAAAGATTTATCGGAAGTAAAGTACAAATTCAAAACAAATTAGTTTTTTGTTTAACCAAGAAGTTGTAACTTGTAAGAGCTTAGTGGAAAAGGTGGACAAAATTGTTCACTTTTTTTATGGGTTATCGGTTCTACATATCTCTGTTGTTGATTTTTTATTCATTCTTCCTTCTCTCACCAGGGGGAAACTGCCAGGAGCTTTTCCGGGTTCCTGCCGCTTTTCAGGCGATGGGCCATACCGGCGCCAGCCTGGAGTCGCCGGTTGCGCTATTTTGGAACCCGGCGGGAACGGCCGGAAGCGAACTGGCCGGAGGCATCCTGTACAGCAATCGTTTTTTACTCGACGACCTTTCTACCAGTTCAGTATTTCTGATCCTGCCTTTTCAGAAAAACCGTTTCCTGTTCACCTTTTCCCGGTTTGGGAGCGAGGGATTTCAAGAGGATAAGTTCTCTGCCGGACTGTCAAGAAGACTCTCTCCTGCTGTTTCAGCCGCCCTGCAGTTTCATTATTTCAGCTTGTTCCTGGCCGAAAATGAACGAAGGCATGGCCGGTTACTTGCCGACCTGGGCATCCAGCTTCGCTTCGGGGAGCTTGGTTTGGGCTTGCAGTACTTTAATCCGTATGGCATTTCGACAAGCAACAATCGCTTACCGGCCGGCTATCCCTGGGCAATCAGGTTGGGAGCACATAAAAACTTTCAGGAATCATTTCTACTGACAGCCGAGTTATACCGGGAGCAGCACGCCTCCATTGAACCGCGGTTCGGGATGCAATACCTGATCAATAACCAGTTATCGCTGCGCTGCGGGCTGGAGGCGCAAACCGGAAACCTGGCGATGGGCCTGGGATACCTGATCAAAACAATTCAAACAGATATTGCCTTTTCCTATCATCAATACCTGGGATTATCCCCCTCAGTAACCATCTATTACCAACGCAAATGAAAAAAGCGAGCTTCACGGTATTCATGCTGCTGTCCGCCGTTTGGGTTTATGCGCAGGAAGCCGACCGGCAGTTCCGCTACCAGTTGGAAGCCCTGATTGAAATGAGCCTGACTGAAAATGAGGAAACTGATGCGGAACAACTGTTGATTGAGTTGCAACAAATCAGGGAAAATCCGATCAATCTGAATCAGGCGAATGAAGCCGACTTGTTAAGCCTTCACTTTTTAACGCCCAGGCAGGTTCAGTCGGTCATGGAATACCGGAAGAAATACGGACCGATTTTTTCGGTGTACGAACTTGCTGCCATCGAAGGGTTTCAGATTGAATTAGCCCGGCTTTTAGGTGAATTTGTAAGCTTCGATCTCATTCCAACCGAACGAAAATCATTTCGTCCCCGGCAGGAACTGATCCTACGGGCAGTCAGGCTGATGGAGGAACAGGCTGGTTTTACCGATAGAAAATATGAAGGTTCGCCCGAAAAACTGTATACACGTTACCACTTCTCATCGAGCCGGATCGAAGCCGGTTTTACCGCAGAAAAAGATGCCGGCGAATCTTTTTTCAAAGGGGCAAACCCAAACGGATTTGACTTTTACAGCGGTTTTGCCAGACTAACATTTGGTAAAAAGAACCCATCGCTGACGGTGGGCGACTATCTTCTTCAGTTTGGGCAGGGGCTGGCAGCCTGGCAAGGATTTTCGATGGGCAAATCGGCCGAAGTAAGCCGGGTAGCCAAATTCAACCAGGGCTTTAAACCCTACCGTTCAACCGACGAAAATAATTACATGCGGGGAGCAGCGGCCTCATTTCCTGTTGGACGGTTTCAACTGAGTCCCTTCTTCTCACATAAAAAATTCGATGCCAATACCGAGCGGGCTGACGACATGAGCGTGTTTACCTCCTTTCAAACGAGCGGGCTCCACCGGACAACATCGGAAATTGAAGATAAAAATTCCGTTTCATCGACCGTGGCGGGAGCGAACCTGACCTATAACGCGACCAACCTGGCATGGGGGATAACCGGCTTTCATACGCATTTTGAATGGCCATTGAAACGAAGTAACGATTTATACAACCGGTTTCTGTTTGACGGGAACCGAATCAGCAATCTGAGCCTGGATTACCGGTGGAGTACAAACCGGCTGTATCTGTTCGGCGAACTGGCTTCTGATTTCTCCGGGGGCCTCGCCGGCTTGAACGGGTTGATGTTCCAACCGGTTGATCAACTGGAGCTTTCAGCCCTGTACCGGAATATCAGTAAAAATTACAATTCCCCTTTTTCATCCTCCTTCACCGAAAACAGCCGGGTGAACGACGAACAGGGATTCTACCTGGGAACAAAAATTCAGCCGGCGCCAAAAGTCAGGCTTAACCTGTATGCCGACTTTTTCAGCTACAAATGGATAAAATACACCACCGCCGCTCCCGGTAAGGGAAAAGAATTTATGATGCAGGGCAGCTATCAGCTTAGCCGCAACTGGCAACTGCTTGGCCGGTATTTTTACGAGAAGAAGCCCGTTAAAGTAAACGGACTGCTGATGAAAGAAAACCTGGATCAAACCAGGCAGTCAATCCGGCTTCAGGTTAGCGGGAAGCTCGGCGCAACCTTCCCGGTAAAAAGCCGCCTTGAGCAGTCATTTTATCACCACGACCACTGGTCGTCAGGGATTTTTATCAGTCAGGATATTGGATTTCAACCCGAAAAATGGCCCATACAATTCTGGTACCGGATCGCTTATTTTCATACCGACGATTACGACTCGCGCGTGTATTCATATGAAAATGATCTGCTTTACCAGTTCTCAGTTCCTGCATTTTACGACGAAGGAATACGATCGTACCTGACCGGAAAAGTTAAAATATGTGAAAAAACAGAGTTCTGGTTTAAGGTCTCAAGAAGCTGGTTGTTCGGCGCCGACGGCATTGGAAGCGGCTACAACCTGATCGAAGGGAACAAGCGGACGGAGGTTAAATTTCAATTACGGTTCAGGATTTAATTGCAATTACTATCTTTGCCGCGCTATATCTAACGGAATGAGGGAAATTATGAAGTATGATGATATTCGGCCTTACGAAGATCATGAAGTCAATCAGTACATTCAGGTATTGTTAAAAGACGAAGTGTTCCGTAAAGTGTTGTTTTTTATTTTCCAGGATGAGGAAAAAGTAAACGGTATTGGCCGGGTACTCTCGGAAATTAAAACGATCAACCAATTACAAATGGAATTCATGTATCCGCTCATCAAAGAATGGATCATTGAGAAAACGACCAGCGGAGTTAGCTGGAGCGGACTGGAAAACCTGGACAAAAAACAAAGTTACCTGTTTATATCCAACCACCGCGATATCATCCTGGATGCAGCCATCCTGAACTACATTATTGTAAACGCAGGAATGAATACCACCGAAATCGCGATTGGCAACAACCTGCTGATTTACGACTGGATTTTGCATGCTGTAAAATTAAACCGCGCCTTTGTAGTCAAACGTAACCTGCCCGCCCGCGAACTGTTGCTGGCCTCGCAGAAATTGTCGTCGTACATTCGCAAAACCATCACCAAGGACCATATGTCGGTTTGGATTGCACAGCGGGAAGGAAGAACCAAAAACGGTTTCGACCAAACGCAGCAGGCTTTGCTAAAAATGCTGAACCTCAGTAACAAGGGAGACTTTGCATCCGGTTTTCGCGAGTTGAAAATTGTTCCGCTGTCGATTTCCTACGAACGCGAACCCTGCGGTATTTCAAAAGTGGAAGAAATCTACAAACGCGAACGTGAAGGATATATCAAAACGCAGGCCGACGACTTAAAAAGCATGGCCTTTGGCCTCACCAGGCCCAAAGGACGCGTACATTTTGCTTTTGGAAAACCGATTGATGCACAACTCGAAAATTTTGCAGGGACAGAAAATGCCAATGCAAGTATTCAGCTCCTGGCTGAACATATCGACCAGTGCATCTACCGCAACTATAAACTATGGCCGAATAATTACCTGGCCGCCGACTTGTTGAGTTGCAACCAGCAACACGCCGATAAGGTTGACCAGGCTACCCGCGAAAAGTTTGAAGAATTGATGGACGATTTGGTGAAGACCATTGGGGGCGGAGATACCGACTGCCAGAAAAGGCTGTTTATGCAAATGTATGCCAACCCGCTGCTTAATGCAGAGAAAGTAGAAGACCCCCAAACACAAGTATAACAGGAAAAGCCGGCGTATGACCGGCTTTTTTGTTCGTAGTAGCTGCTTATGACCGCCCCCCGCGGAAAGAATAAGAAAGAGGATAAAACAACAGCCGGATCAGGTATAACAGAAAATTGGTATCCAATTTGCCGGATTTTCGTAAATTTCATCAAATAGAAAACTTATGAAACGGATTATCCTGTTACTGATGATTGTGCTTGCCGGAACTTCATGCTGCCAGGCACAAAAACTATCCGCAAAAGAGCGCAGAATTCAAAAAGAACAAGAAATAAAAACTTTGATCGAAAGCCGGAAATTCAGCTTTGAAGCACAATCGGCCTTACCGCTCTCCATGCGTAAAATCGATCTGACGTCGCGTTACAATTTAACGATTGACAGCACCTGGATTGAAGCTTGGCTACCTTTCTTCGGGCGCGCGTACCAAGCCGATTACGGCAGCACTGACGGCGGCATTAAGTTTAGAGAACAGGCAAAATCGTTGCAAGTCCGGTTTAGTGAAAAGAAAAAGTTATACCTGATTGATATGGAAGTGAAAACGGAGAAGGATAATTACAAAATACAAATCTCGGCCGGACTGGGCGGATATGCCAATGTAAACGTTGTTTCAAACAACCGGCAATCGATCGGTTTCTACGGCACAATCGAATCGTTGCCCGAAAAAGAAGAATAACAAGCCGGGCAGAAGCAGCCGATATAAAATCCAGGCAGGAAATATACGGCACCCAATGAAAGAGCCCTGCGCCAAAGCAACAGGGCTCTTAACCAAATGAAAAAAGAATTATTAAACTCCCAACTTATTTCGGCGGATTTGTTCCGGTTCGGTAAAGTTGTTTTTGACAACATGACCTTTCAACGGAAGAATTTTTTCGTGAATCGCATCAATAATCCAGCCGGCCTGGGGGAAGAAAGCTTCTTCCAACTCGTAAGCCGGGGTAATCCAGTTACGTGAACCTACCACTACCGGCGGGGCATCCAGCTCGTCGAACGCCAGTTCGGTAATATTAGATGCCAGTTCGCGCATAAATGATCCACGGGCCGAGGCATCGCCCGAGATCACAATACGACCGGTCTTTTTCAGTGATTCAATTACCGGTTCGTAGTTAAACGGAACCAACGAACGGGCATCAATCACTTCGGCACTCAGGCCATATTTTTCCTGCAAGATATCAGCCGCTTCGAGGGCGCGGTACAAGGTGGCGCCAATTGTGAGGATAGTCACATCTGTTCCGGCACGTTTCACATCGGGTTCGCCAAACGGAATCTCGTAATAACCTTCGGGAACGCCACCCTGGTGAAACTGTTCGCCAATATCGTAAATACGCTGACTTTCGAAGAAAATAACCGGGTCAGTCCCCTGCAAAGCGGCATTCATCAAGCCTTTTGCGTCGTAAGGTGTCACCGGGAAAACCACTTTTAAGCCGGGGATATGCGCCGGTAAAGCCGTCCAGTCCTGCGAGTGCTGGGCACCGTATTTTGAGCCCACCGAAACGCGAACGACCACCGGCATTTTGATCACGTTCCCGCTCATGGCCTGCCATTTCGGCAATTGGTTAAATACCTCGTCGCCGGCGCGGCCCAGGAAGTCGCAATACATGATCTCGGGAACCACACGGCCGCCGCACATGGCATAACCAATGGCTGTCCCGACAATTGACGCTTCGGAGATCGGCGAATTAAATAACCGGTGATAAGGAAGCGCCTCGGTCAGTCCCCGGTAAACGGCAAACGCGCCGCCCCAGTCGCGGTTTTCCTCGCCATAGGCCACCAGTGTCGGGTCTTTATAAAAACGGTCGATAATGGCTTCGAAGATCCCGTCGCGCAAACCATATTGTTTAATTTTGGAGAAAGCTTTGCCATCTTTATCAAAAGCAAAACGTTCTTTTGTGGCCAACTGCTTCACGCGCGGATTTTCTTCCATCGGGTGATTCACATCCGGCTGGCGGTCTTCCATACGGTCAACCGATTCGTTCGAAAACATCATTTCGCCAATCAATTCCGGGTATTTCTCCACGTCCATCAGGGGCGAGATTTCAGGATTGATGGCCAGTTTCACACCCCAACTGATCAAATCGGTGGTATTCGATTTAACTGTTTCCAGTTCAGCTTCGGTAGCAATGCCTGCTTTTACCAGTTCGTTGCCAAACCAGACGATCGAGTCAACTGCCTGCCAGGCATCCACTTCTTCTTTAGAACGATAGGAAGAGGCATCCGAGGGCGAGTGTCCGCTGAAACGGTAAGTCAGCACGTCGAGCAACACGGGGCCGCGTTTTTCTTTCAGGATTTCGCGTTTGCGTTTATAGGCATCAATCACCGCCAGGGGGTTATAACCATCCACGCGTTCGGTGTGCATCTGGTCGGCATTCAGCCCGGCGCCAATACGGGCAGCCACCTTGTAACCCATCGTTTCGCCGCAGGTTTGTCCGCCCATCCCGTACTGGTTGTTCATAATATTGATGATCAGCGGCAAGCCGCCCTTCATATCACCGTCCCAAAGTTGATTGAACTGGTCCATCGTGGCAAAAGCCAGGCCTTCCCAAACCGGGCCGCAGGCCATCGAAGCATCGCCGATGTTGGCCACCACGATACCATTTTTGCGGTTTACTTTTTTGTAAAGGGCAGCGCCAACAGCAATATCGCCCGAACCGCCTACAATCGCATTGTTCGGATATACACCAAAGGGGGTGAAGAAAGCGTGCATCGATCCGCCCAAACCGCGGTTAAAACCGGTTTCGCGGGCAAAAATCTCAGCCAGTGTTCCGTAAATCAGGAAGCGGATGGCCAGTTCTTTCACCGAACCGTTAAAATTGGCTTTAACCGGCGCAAAGGTTTTTCCATCGAAATGGTTTTCCATAACTTGCAGCAACTGCTCATCGCTGAGTTTCACAATTGCCGACAATCCTTTGGCCAGGATCTCGCCGTGTGAGCGGTGCGAACCGAAAATGAAGTCATCAACACCCAGGGTGTAGGCCATACCAACAGCAGCAGCTTCCTGCCCGATCGACAGGTGTGCTGGCCCGGGATGATTATACGGGATCCCATTGTATTCGCCTTTGATTTTGATTTCGTTGAGCATGGTTTCAAACTCGCGGATCACCACCATGTCGTGATAAATACGAAGAAAATCTTCTTTCGTGAAGTTGGCTTTCTCTTCTTCAATCGTTTTGCTGTATTGATTAACAGGAATTGGCTTGAAAGTCACTTCTCCAGCCTTCCTGACTTCCTGCGGATCAATAAATTGTACTTTTGGCATATTTGTTTCGTATTACGGTTTCGTCTCTTTTCTTTCTGTTTTGTCTGTTTTTATGCGTAGTGCTTTTTGAAGCAAGTTCCAAATTACAGGTTTCAAGTTCCAAATTACAGGTTCTAAATTCAGGGTTTCAGGTTGGTGTGGAAATTATTTGAATTTCTTCCCTTTTAGCTCTGATTCTTTCAAATAAGACATGAAACCACTCAGCATTTTATTGATTTCCAATGCCTGCATATACGCTTGGTCGAATTCTTGTTTTGAAATATATCCATTGTCCATAGCCCTGTAAAGTTGAGAACGGGATTCTCCACAAGAACCTTTGGATACAGATAAAAATTGTCCAAATTCCTTATTCCCGTCGCGTTCGTATCCTTCAGCAATGTTATCCATCACAGAGCCAGAAGAAGATTTGATCTGGCTAATCAGTTTGAAATCCTTGGAAAAGGCTTCCTTCAAGGTAAATTGATGAATCAACTTACAGAATTCGCGTGATGCTTGCCAAACTTTTAAATCCTCAAAACGCTCAATAGTTGACATAACTTGGAATTTGAAATTTTGAACTTGAAACTCCCCTAAAACTGGAATATGGTTTCTTTAATGATTTCGCTGACCGTTGGGTGCGGGAAAACAATTTCTTCGACATCCTGTACGCGCAGTTGGGCTTCGATTAAAGCGCAGGCGCCCCAGATCATCTCGGAACAGGCGCCGCCAACCAGGTGTATACCCAGAATTTCTTTGTATTTTTTACCAACCACCACTTTACAGAAACCATCTTTCCCTTCGTTTTCGGCAATAAAACGGCCGGCATAAGCCATCGGCAGTTTCCGGGTTTCGACCTCAATTCCCTGTGCTTTGGCAACTGCTTCGGTTAAACCGACACCTGCAATTTCGGGATGCGTGTACACCACTCCCGGAATTGCGTTGTAACGCATGACATCTTTCCGGCCCAACATGTGGTTAACGGCCACCTCTCCCTCGCGGCTGGCTGTATGGGCCAACAGTGAAAAGCCGGTGATATCGCCGGCAGCATATACATTCGGGATGTTGGTGCGGCAGTACTGATCGATTTTAATGCCGCGCGGCGAGAATTCCGCGCCAATATTTTCGAGGCCAATCCCCTGAACGTTCGGTCGGCGGCCAACCGACAGCAACACCTGTTCGCCGGTAACCGACAGCACCTGTCCGTCTTTTTCAAAGATCACCTCTTTGCCTTTCAGTTCAGTAACTTTGGCATTCAAATGGTACTCAATTCCACGTTTGGTAAATTCTTTGCGAACAAAAACAGCAATTTCCTCATCCACGCCGGTGAGTATCTCGGGCAGCATTTCAATCACGGTTACCTTGGTTCCCATCGCGTTGAAGAAGTCGGCAAACTCGGTACCGATTACGCCGCCGCCAATAACCACCAGGCTTTGAGGCAGTTCTTTCAGTTGAAGAATTTCGCGGTTTGTAAGTACCTGTGTTTGGTCCAGGCCCGGAATCGGAGGAACCGCCGCTTCAGACCCGGTGCAAATCAGCAGGCGGGCAGCCTGGTAATCTTTTCCATCGGCTGTAAGGGTGATCACATCGGCCCGCTTCTCTTTAATGACCGCTTCGGCCATCACCACCTCGGCCCTGATGTGTTTCATTTTGGCGCCAACACCCGAAACCAACTTGCGCACAACTTTATCCTTGCGCGCCATGATCTTTTTAAAGTCAATTCCAACACCTTCCACCTGAACGCCGTATTTTTCAGCCTCGTGCGCATATTCCAGCACTTTTGCCGAATTCAGGAGCGTTTTGGTCGGGATGCAACCTTCATTCAGGCACACCCCGCCCAACGCTCTCTTGTCAAAGATGACCACGCTCAGTCCTTTTGCCCCGGCACGTTCGGCCGCGACATAACCGGCAGGGCCACCCCCCATAATTGCTATATCGAATTTGTTACTCATGATTTTCAGATCGACAGGTTTTCAATTTGATCTTTGATCTCTTTCAAAAAAAGTGTTGCCTCTCCCCCGTCCAGCGCCTGATGGTCATAGGTCAGCGAAAGTCCCATCATGGGGACAAAACCGTAGACGCCATCGCCCAGATCTTTCGGCCGGGGAACGATAGTACACACACCTAAAATGGCGGTTTGAGGCAGATTAATCACGGGAGTAAACATTTCAACCCCATAATTCCCAAGGTTGGAAACTGTAAAGCTGGCTGCTTCGGGTTTCAGCAACTCCGGATCGATATTTCCTTTGCGGCATTGTCCCGCCACGGTTGACAGCTGTGACGAAAGCCCTTCAATAGAAAGATCGTCGGCATTTTTAATGGCCGGGACCATCAGTCCGCGTTCGGTGTCGACCGCCAGTCCCAGGTGTACTTTTTTGAACCAGCGCATGCTGTCGCCAATAAAGTGGGTATTCACCTGCGGAAACTTTTTCAGCGCTTTAATAACGGCAAAACAAACCAGGTCGTTAATCGTGATATTTTGGGAAATTTCACCGGCTTCCAGTTTCTTTTTGAACTGCTTGCGTAAAGCCATCACCCGGCGGGCATCGGCGCTCATGTGGTGGGTAAGCTGGGCCGAATTCTGCAAAGATTGATGCATCGCTTTGGCAATCAGTTTGCGGATGTTGGTGAGTTTTTTTACTTCAAAATCGTCGCCGTAAACCGGGTTGTAAGTAATCAGGTCGGCAGCGCCAACGCGTCCGCCCAATCCGGTTGTTTCTTTGGAAGGGATCAGACTTTCAGCTTTTGCTTTTTCCTGAGCCAGCGGGGTAAGTTTTGGAAGCGCTTCAGCAGCAGCTTCAACGTCGCGGGCAATAATCCGTCCGTGCGGACCAGTCCCCATAACCTGATCACAGGGAACGCCCATTGCTTCGGCCATCACTTTGGCGCGGGGCGATATTTTCACGGTTCCCGCAGGCCTGTCAGCCAGTACAACTTCTTTTTTGTCTTCGGCCGGAGCTGCATGCTCCTGAACAACTTCGGATACAACCGGAGTCGGGCCGCCTCCCGGACGAAATTCATCCGTCGCTTCTCCTTTTTTACCCAGAACCGCCACATTGCTCAACACGGGAACTTCATCGCCTGATTCATAAAAAACGGCCAGCAATTCGCCATCTTCCTTTGCTTCTTCTTCAAACGACGCTTTATCGGTTTCGTACGAAAACAAGATTTCTCCTGCCTTCACCTGATCGCCCACCTGCTTATACCATTCACCGATAATACAGGTCTCAACTGATTGCCCCTGGCGAGGCATAATAACGGGAATCGCCATATACGTTTATCTCACTTGTTAATACATTAATCAGATCAATAAAAACAAAACAGTCAATAAAATTCAACGCATACTTGACTTGTTCTGTTTTCGGTTGTAAACTTACAGTATACAACTTGTATATACAAGTGAAATTAGAAAATTTAATTATTTTTCTTATTTTTGATCATCATTTCACAACAAATGGCTGAAAACAACAAGATCCCGCAATACAAAAAATTGTATGAAATCCTTCGCAAACACATCATGTCGGGTGTTTTTGAAGAAGGTAGCCTGTTGCCCTCTGAAAACGAACTTTGCGCCGTTCATGGCGTGACCCGGCCAACGGTCCGCCATGCTCTGGAAGCCTTGGTGCAGGACGGTTTTATCCTGAAAAAACAAGGGAAAGGCAGTATTGTACGAAAACCGCCCCAGGACATTGGGATTCTTTCGATTGAGGGGACAGCGTCGGCCATCAGCAAACAATACCTGCAGACCCAGATTTTACAGAAGCCGCAAATTCAGCCGTGGCCCGAGCCGTTTCACTTTGACCTGGCTGACAGCGAAAAAGATTCGGGTTGCATTTACATGGAGCGCCTGCGTTTTGTGAATGAACAGCCGGTTTTTTACGACATCAACCACATCCCTAACATTAACCTGCCAAGGTTTACCAGCCGTTCGTTCGAAAACAAATCGTTGTTTGACACGCTTCGTACCAACTACCGGATTGAAATAAAAGGAGGTCAACAAAAACTGAAAGCCATGAAAGCCGATGAACGAATCGGGGGCCTGTTAAAAATAAAAAAAGGCGACCCGGTGCTTTATATTGAGCGGAAACTGTATACAAACAGGGAAGGTTTTCATATTTACTCTACGATCTATTTTAACTCGGAAAAACACGCCATTTTCGGAAATTTTTAAAAAAAAGGCGGACGTCCGTGCAACCACCCCTAACTGCACATAAATCTCCTGAAAAGAGACTGGACGTCCACCAAAAAAGTTTGATACAAATAAAAAACTATTATTTAAGACCGTCAAGCTTTTATACAACACGATTTTGCCCGGATGATGCCACGGCCCCGATTAACGCTGTATTTGCCCGAAGCGGCACAAGAAGCTGATAATCGCCCGTTTGTCGAGTCCCTCAGGCGGCATGGTAAATTTTTATACATTTCTGGTGGATATTTATTCATTTGTTGATTTTTCGCTTTAATAATCTGATAAAAATTTTCATATTTGTCGCTCGGTCATAAACCGTTTTATCCGTTAATCGTACGTGACAATAAATAAATAATTATTCTATGAAAGTTTTAAAGTTTGGTGGAACCTCTGTCGGAAGCGTTGAAAATATGAATGCAGTCGTTGACCTGATCGCCGATGGAGAAAAGAAGCTTGTCGTCCTGTCAGCCATGTCGGGCACAACCAATGCACTGGTTGAAATTGCCGATTACCTGTACAAGAAGAATAAAGATGCCGCGCGCGTTCACATCAGTAAGCTGGAAAAAACCTATGAAGAGGTATTGGGCGCCTTGCTGAAAAATGCCGACCATAAAAAGAAAGGCTCAGAAGTCATTAAACTTGCTTTCGACACGATAAAACAATTTACATCCGGCGATTTTACGGAAGCGGGTGAAAAAACGATCCTGGCCCAGGGCGAACTGATTTCTACCGGCTTATTCACCCAACTGATGCTGGAGAGAGGCTACCAGACCAAGTTACTGCCGGCGCTCGACTTTATGCGTATTGATGCCGACAAAGCAGCCGACATCAATGCCATTAAAGAAAATATTGCCCGCGTACTGGAAGAAACCGGCGATGCCGGTTACTACATCACCCAGGGCTTTATTTGCCGCAATGCCGAGGGCGGAATTGATAACCTTCAACGCGGAGGTTCCGATTATACCGCATCGCTGATTGGTGCAGCCATCGATTCGGAAGAAGTGCAAATCTGGACGGATATCGACGGTTTTCACAACAACGATCCGCGTTTCGTGAAAAATACCCGCAAAATTGAGCAACTCTCGTTTAACGAAGCAGCCGAGCTGGCTTATTTTGGAGCCAAAATCCTGCATCCGCAAACCGTGTTGCCGGCCAAGCTGCAAAATATCCCCGTGCGCTTAAAAAATACCATGAACCCGGCCGACAGCGGCACACTGATCACCGCCGAGTCAACCGGAACCGGGATTAAAGCGGTTGCCGCAAAAGACGGGATTACGGCCATAAAAGTCCGTTCGTACCGAATGTTGATGGCGTACGGTTTTCTGAAAAATATTTTCGAGATCTTCGAATTTTTCAAAACCCCGATTGATATGATCTCGACCTCCGAGGTGGCCGTTTCGCTTTCTATCGACAATACCAACAAATTAAACGACATTCTTCGGGAACTGAAAGAATACGGAGAAGTTGAAGTTGACGAAGATCAGTCAATCATCTGCATTGTTGGCGACATCATCGCCGAAGAACGGGGTTTTGCCGCGAAAGTATTTACGGCGCTCGAAGGTATCCCGATCCGAATGATTTCATATGGCGGAAGCCGGTTTAATATTTCTGTTTTGGTACCAACCAAACACAAGCAACAAACACTGCAGGCATTGAGCGATAACCTGCTCAATCATGAATAGCTGAAGCGATTTTTTACGGCCTCGGCTCTATAAATAAAAGCGGGAAGCGGGATTTTCTCCGGCTTCCCGCTTTTTATTGATAATCAACCAAAAAGAATCAGCAAAATATTAACATATTTTCCGAAAATTATTTTTTTAGAAGCAAAATAAGTCTACATTTGCCAACACACAATTATTTTTTATTGAATATGAACATTTTTGTAGGAAACCTCAACTACTCAGTCACTGAAGATGATTTAAGAGAAATTTTTGAGGAGTATGGTGAGTTAAGCTCTGTAAAATTAATCACAGACAAATTTACCGGAAAAAGCAAAGGCTTTGGATTCGTTGAAATGGCTGACGCCACAGAAGCTAAAAAAGCTATCGAAGAATTAAACGGAGCCGAAGTTGAAGGCCGCAGCATGGTCGTTAACGAGTCTATCGAGAAAAAGAGAGACAACAACACCCGCAGACCAGGTGGTGGCGGCGGTGGTGGCTTCCGCGGCGGCAACACCCGTGGCGGTGGTGGCAACGGCGGCTATGGTCGCAGAGACAACAATTTCAGGTCGAATTACTAAGCAATTAGGCCATGAAAGGTACTGTTAAATGGTATGATGAAACCAAAGGTTACGGATTTATCCTGACCGAAGACAACAAAGACATTTTTGTTCATCGCTCTGGTTTAGCAAATACCATTACCGGTCTTCAACCTGATGAGACCGTGGAATTTGAAATTGGTCAGGGAAAAAAAGGACCAATTGCGACGAACGTAACAAAAGTAGATTAATTCCGAAATTGAGCAGGGCCTATAGAGGCAGCTCTTCAATTAACGATATTTTTCACTCTTTGTTTCTGACGAAAGCCCGGTAACCCCGGGCTTTTTTTATTTGCGCCCCTACTCCCGAGCGATGGTATGATTGTTATGTAGCTACAAATATCCCGCAGCACTGCTGATTGTCCTTCGCAAGCAGGGCGTGTAATGCCCACCTTCCTTATTTAACGCTTCGCTCAAACGAAGGACAGCGCGGACAGGTTAATTCGTTTTAGCTACAACGAGATTACAGCCGTCGGGGCCTGGCGGGAGGTTAGTTCAATCTGAAAACGGCCCCGGAGGGATTGAAAAACTTCACAGGCCTTTTCCGGCGTATTGTTTTCGCCGGACAGATGGCTCAAAAAGATGGTTTGAAGTCGATCGCCGGCATATTCTTCAACCAAACGAAAAGCCTGTTCGTTCGACAGGTGCCCGTAGGACGAGGCCACGCGCTGCTTCAGAAAATAAGGGTACGGACCTGCCATCAGCATTTCCTCGTCGTAATTACTCTCCAGAAATACCGCGTCGCAGAGTGGCAAATGTGTTTTCACCTGCTCGCAGGCTTCGCCGATATCGGTCATCACCCCAACATGTTTGTCGCCGTAGCTAAGCCTGAACGAGCAGGCCTCCACGGCATCATGCTGTTTGGAAAACGGAAAAACCTCGAATCCGCCCAACCGGAAAGCCTGATCCGGTTCAAACCAGGCCACATTCTCGGGCCGCTGAGCCCGGCTCATGGCCAGAAATGTTTTTTTTGTGAGGTATACCGGAGCCTTGACACGCTTACTGAAAACGCGCGCACCACGGCAGTGATCACTGTGTTCGTGAGAGATCAGGATGGCTTTAATTTTCGCTTGGTCCAGTCCCCGTTCAGCCATCCGAAGCTGCAGTTGCCTGGCCGATAAACCAACATCGACCACCAGGGCCTCGTGTTCGTTGCCTATATAGTAACAATTCCCGTTGCTGCCTGACGCCAGGGCGCACAATTCCAGTTTAGTCATGCTCCAGTTCAATCCTTTTAAGAATTTCCTCGACCGTTATATTGGTTCCGGAAACAATATAATTAGCCTGTTCGTAATAGGGACGCCTTTTTCCCATCATCCCGTCAATAAATCCGGCCAGTTCTTCCGGCGATTTATCTTTAATCAGCGGCCGTTCGGATTTCGACTTCATCAACCTCCCGGCCAATTCTTCGGTATCCACATCCAGGAAAACACAGTAGCCCGTGTCGTTCATCACCTGGATGTTATCGAAGAAACAAGGAGCGCCGCCCCCGGTCGCAATAATCACATCGTCAAACTCCGACACTTCGTGCAAACAGCTTTGCTCTTTCAGGCGGAAGGCTTTTTCCCCTTCCTCTTCAAACAGTTGCGGGATTGTTTTAAAATACGTCTTCTCGATGTATTTATCCAGGTCTAAAAAAGACATGCTTAACTTCGAGGCAAGCTCCCTTCCCAGGGTCGTCTTGCCGCTTCCCATATAACCAATCAGATAGATTCTCATTAAAAGAGCGACATTTGGTTTGTATCTTCATTTTCGTCCGGACGGTCTATCTCGAACGGGATATCATCGGCATCCGTATCCGGTACTTCATCCAGTCCCGGCTTGTCATCTTCGTCTTTAATAACAGGCTCCAACTCTTTAATGTTCTCCACCTCGTAGTTGGTCAAGCGCTTTCCGCGTGCTTTATACGATTTCACCCCGATAAACTCCGAAACCTCAATGATTTCGTTCTCCCGCTGGGCATTCTTCCCGCCAAACTCGATTTCCAGCCGCGGGTAGCGCACCCAGGTGATGCTGACCAGCTTACTGTCGGGATGCTCTCCGATAAACCCGATGCGTTTCCCCGAGATTTCTTCAATCTCAAAACGTTTCACGTAATAGTATTCCTGCTCGGCATCGTAATAGACCACCGAAAGGACCTTACTTGGATCAAATTTCTCAATACCAAGGATATCCTGATCAAAGTGGTTGCCCAGATCAAAATTATACAGTTGATAATCGCCGTTTTTGTACAAGGCAAGGATCTGGTCTTCTCCCTGGAATTCGCCCAGGAACTTGCCGCGTCCATCCGAATTCAGCCTTAATACATCCTGATCGAACCAGATTTTACGACCGCCAAGCGTCGATACGCCTTTTTCTTTCAGGACGATCCGGTGCACTTCATACTTGGTGAGGATGTTTCCCATCGCGGCGCGCCCTTTGATGGCTAATTCGCCAAAGTCGACCTCAAACATCAGCCGCTTCAACCTGGCCTTGGGTTTTAAGGTTACCCGCAATACTTCTGCTTCACCGTTCGGATTTTCGCTGAAATACCAGATACGCGATCCGGCAGTTCCCCGTGTCAGATCGTATTCTTTATCGCGGGTGACGCCGGTCACGGCAAAACGTTTCATAAAAAAATGGCCTTGCTTGCCATCGCGGTAAACGATATTATAAATTGTCCGGTTGTCGTTTTTCTTAAAGACAGCCAGGTGCTGTATATTTTTGCCGATGAAGGCTTTTTCGGATACTTTGGTAATAAAGTAAGTTCCGTCTTTCCTGAAAACAATGACATCGTCGATATCCGAGCAATCGCAAACATACTCGGCTTTCTTCAGGCCGGTGCCCATGAATCCTTCTTCGCGGTCGATATACAGTTTTTCGTTGGCAACAATCACCTTGGACGCAACAATATTCTCAAAATTACGCAGTTCGCTCTTGCGCTCTTTTCCTTTACCGTACTTACTCCTGATGCGTTCAAAATAGTCAATCGCATAAGAAATGATGTGTTCAATATGGTAATCTATTTCCTTTATTTCTTCTTCAACCGAACGGATATAATCATTCGCTTTATCCGAGTTGAACTTCAGGATCCGGGCCATTCGGATTTCCATGAGTTTCAAAATATCGTCGCGCAGCACTTCGCGCAGCAGTTTCGGTTTCCACGGGTCAAGCCTCCGGTCAATGTGTTCCACGGCCGCATCCATATTAACAGCCTGTTCAAATTCTTTGTCTTTATAAATCCGTTCTTCAATGAATATTTTTTCGAGCGAGGCATAATGCAAAGCATCCTGCAATTCGCCTTTCCTGATTTCGAGTTCGAGCTTTAACAATTGGACCGTTTGATCGGTATTTTTCCTCAAAATCTCGCTAACGCCCATAAAATGGGGCTTGTCGTCTTCAATAATGCAGGAATTGGGCGAGACGGATACTTCACAATCGGTAAAAGCATAAAGGGCATCAATGGTTTTATCGGACGAAACACCCGGGGCGAGGTGAACAAGGATTTCGACCTTATCCGAGGTATTGTCGTCGATCCGCTTTACCTTGATTTTGTTCTTATCGTTCGCCTTGATGATGGATTCGATCAGCGTCCCCGTGGTTTTGCCGAACGGAAGATCTGTGATAACCAGTGTTTTGCTGTCCTGTTTCTCAATCTTCGCCCGCACTTTAACAACGCCGCCGCGAATCCCGTCGTTGTATCGGGAAACATCTACCGAGCCGCCCGTCGGGAAGTCGGGGTAGAGAATAAATTCTTCCTTGTTCAGATGGGCAATCGACGCCTCGATCAGTTCGATGAAATTATGCGGAAGGATTTTGGATGCCAGTCCAACGGCAATCCCTTCCACTCCTTGAGCCAACAGCAGAGGAAATTTCACCGGAAGTGTGATCGGCTCTTTCTTTCGTCCGTCGTACGAAAGTTTCCATTGGGTCGTTTTCGGGTTAAACACCACATCGAGTGCAAATTTAGACAGGCGGGCTTCGATATAACGGGGAGCTGCCGCACCATCGCCGGTGAACGTGTTTCCCCAATTACCCTGCGTGTCTACCAACAGGTCTTTTTGCCCCAGTTGTACCAGCGCATCACCGATGGATGCATCGCCGTGCGGGTGATACTGCATGGTTTGCCCGATGATGTTGGCCACCTTGTTGTAGCGGCCGTCATCCATCTCTTTCATGGCATGCAAAATTCTGCGCTGTACGGGTTTCAGTCCGTCATACACGTATGGAACAGCCCGCTCCAGGATTACGTACGACGCGTAATCAAGAAACCAACTTTCATACATTCCGGACAGATAGACAATGTTATCTATCTTATCCTCCGATCCCTGTTGATCTGTTCTGATATCCTCTTCGCTCACGTTTTTTCAGTTAGTCGTTGACATATTACAGTTCATCTTTCTCCACATACAGGTTTTCAATGATAAAATCCTGCCTCTCGGGCGTATTTTTTCCCATATAAAATTCAAGCATCTGCGAAACTGATTCGTGCTTTTTCATTTTCACCGGTTCCAGCCGGATATCGGGCCCGATAAAGTTTTTAAACTCGTCCGGAGAAATTTCGCCCAGACCTTTAAACCTGGTGATCTCTGCTCCGCGTCCAATCTCGTCAATGGCCGCCAGGCGTTCGTCTTCCGAATAACAGTAGATGGTTTTCTTTTTATTCCGGACGCGAAACAAAGGGGTTTGCAAAATATATAAATGACCTTTCCGAATCAGTTCGGGAAAGAACTGCAAAAAGAAGGTAATCAGCAACAAGCGGATATGCATCCCGTCAACATCGGCATCGGTCGCTATGATCACCTTGTTGTAACGAAGGTCGTCCATGTTTTCTTCGATATCGAGTGCGGCCTGCAGCAAGTTGAATTCTTCATTTTCGTAAACCACCTTTTTAGTCATCCCGTATGAGTTCAGGGGTTTTCCTCTCAAGCTGAACACCGCCTGCGTATTGACATCGCGCGACTTGGTGATCGACCCGCTGGCCGAGTCTCCCTCGGTGATAAACAGGCTCGATTCGGCCTTGTGGTCATTCTTGTCGTTATAGTGAATGCGGCAGTCGCGCAGTTTCCGGTTATGCAGGTTGGCCTTTTTGGCCCGCTGTTTGGCCAGTTTTTTTATTCCTGAAATGGCTTTTCGTTCGCGCTCCGATTCCTGGATCCGCCGCAACAACACTTCGGCTACGTCCTGGTTTTTATGCAGGTAATTATCCAGTTCTTTCTGAATGAAGTTCGCCACATGATTCCGTACACTCGGACCATCGGGCCCGATATCCCGCGAACCCAGCTTGGTTTTGGTTTGCGATTCAAAAACAGGTTCTTCCACTTTAATGCTGATAGCAGCAATAATGGAAGCCCGGATATCCGACGGATCGAAATCTTTTTTGTAATAATCGCGGATGGTCTTAACAATCGCTTCGCGGAAAGCAACCAGGTGGGTTCCGCCCTGCGTGGTATGCTGCCCGTTTACAAAAGAGTAGTAATCTTCGCCGTATTGGTTGCCATGCGTAATAGCTGCTTCAATATCTTCTCCTTTCAGGTGAATGACCGGGTACAGCGGTTCTGTATCCAGGTTTTCTTCCAGCAGGTCTTTCAACCCATTCTTCGACTGATAGCGTTCGCCGTTACAATGAATGACCAGACCTGCATTCAGGAAGGAGTAATTTTTCATCATGGTCTCCACATAATCACTCCTGAAGCGATAGTTTCTGAAAATATCGCCATCCGGCACAAAGTCGACTGCCGTACCGTTGGGTTCGTCTGTCGGACCAACATTTTTTTCATCAACAACCTGCCCGCGCGAAAATAGAACTTCCTTCACCTGTCCTTCGCGAAAAGCCCTGATGCAAAATGAAGAGGAAAGTGCATTCACCGCTTTGATTCCCACACCATTTAAGCCCACCGATTTTTTAAACACGGTGGAGTCGTATTTGGCGCCTGTATTCATTTTCGAAGCAACATCTTTCAGCTTGCCCAAGGGGATCCCACGACCAAAATCGCGAATGCTGACCAGTTCGTTCGATACGCTTATCTCGATTTTTTTCCCGAATCCCATCATAAACTCATCGATCGAGTTGTCCACAACTTCTTTTAACAGGACATAAATACCGTCGTCGCTGGCCGAGCCGTCGCCCAGTTTCCCAATATACATCCCCGGTCTCTTCCGGATATGTTCTTGCCAGTCAAGGGTTTTTATCGATCCCTCATCATAATTTGGAGTCATACCTCTTTGCAATTTGACACAAATATAAAGAAAACAAAAGTGCGCCAAAATTTTTAAGAAGCGCCAATAACTAACAACCCATAGTTGAAAACTTCCTCATAAAATCAGCCGGCAAATTCCATTTTGTCTCAATTTAGTTGATGAAGAACCAACAACCGGCATTTATTAAAGTTTTTTAAGGCTTGATGATCAGGCAAGCCTCGAGTTTTAACTATATTTGCCCCGTATGAATCGAAAACAGTACATAAGCATATTATTTTTACTGCTTACGGTATCTTTCAGCCAGGCACAGGAGGCTGTAAGAACTTTCGGGACCGGCGGAAATGAACTGTTAAGCCCTGAAGATTACGAAGGTTCGGAAGACCAGGATACGGCTCACCAACATGACGAGCCGAAGAAAAAACAAGTCCCGTCGTTTATCCGTAACTGGCAGCTTTCGAATTACGGGGCAAATATTGAAGAAGCCGAGTTTGACACCACCCTGAATTTCTTTCACGTGTACAACCCGGTTTTTCAGCGCAGTATCAGCAATACCTTCACCGGGAATACCGGCGGTGCCTACCAGTCGAACGACTTTTTCAACCGTAAACCGGTTTCTGATTTCTATTTTTACCGCTCATACGACGCTTACGCCAAGTTTCCCGCCACCATTAAATTTTTCAACACCACAACGCCGTATACCTTACTCGATTATACCCAAAGTGAGAACCGGAATTCGCGGAATGAAACCCGGTTTAATGTGCTGCACAGCCAAAACGTGAACAAAGATTTTAATTTCACCTTATTTTACGACCAGAGTAAATCAACCGGGCACTACCAGAATCAGGAAGCCAAGTTTCACAATATTGGCATCAATACCACTTATCTGTCAGACAAATTCAATTCTCATTTTCACGTGATCTTCAACCGGTACGAATCGCAGGAGAACGGCGGTCTGACTCCGGGACAAGACCTGAATGAGTACGAAGAAACTGAAACTTACCTGGTGAACCTGCTGAATGCCGCTTCGTCGGTAAAAAATAACATCGTGGCATTTACCAACGAATATAAATTAGGAAAAACAGAGGAAAAAGAAACGGAAGATGGTTACCTGTACGATTCGTTTCGCCCCATTACCGGCTTCATCCATCAATTTGAATACTCGACCAACCAACGACGGTACCTGGACAGCGACCCGCACAACGCCGACGTGTATAAAAATGTATACCGCGACGAAACGGCTACAAGCGATACCACAATTTACAACCGGCTGACCAATGTTTTTCAGCTGAAGTTTTACGAAGCGCCCGAGCGCAAATTCACCTTCACCCAAAGGGCCTACATCGGGAACGACCTGATTACCGTGAAAATGCTTGATGCCGACAGTTTATACCTGTCGAAGGAAAATCTGCATAACACGTTTATAGGAGGCGGCATATCCCGGGATGAAGGAAAATTCTGGCGCTGGAACGCCCAGGGTAAAATGTACCTCACCGGATACCGGTCGGGACAAACCGAACTGAGCGGCTTTATCTACAAGCCCCTGAAGATTGGAAGCGACACCACCAGCCTGTACTTGTCCGGCGAAATCAACAGCCTTGTTCCTGATTACTTTCAGCAGCATTACCGCTCGAACAATTACGAGTGGGATAACCGTTTCAGCAACATCAATGAGCTTACCATACGCGGGCAGATCAGGTCGCAAAAGTACAAGCTCGAACTGGGCGCCAACCACTCGCTGATCAGCAACTACATTTATAACGACCAGGACGCCCTCCCGAACCAAGGCGGTTCAGAACTACTCGTTTTGTCGGCCTATGTCCGTAAAGATTTTGAATCGAAGCACTGGCTCCTTCGCACCCACTTGCTCTGGCAGACCAGCAGCCAGGAAGATTATCTGCA
The DNA here is from genome assembly GCF_049347105.1 of Gaoshiqia hydrogeniformans. Taxonomy (GTDB): domain Bacteria; phylum Bacteroidota; class Bacteroidia; order Bacteroidales; family Prolixibacteraceae; genus Gaoshiqia; species Gaoshiqia hydrogeniformans. The sequence goes on along the minus strand of NZ_CP186334.1, from coordinate 2,852,505 downwards.
TTTACCCGAACTGACCGGATACCTGAGTTTCAATTTCAAAACGGTCATCTCGAAAGTGCTTTATACCAACCTGGGCTTTGATGTCCGGTACCACAGTTTGTATTATGCCGATGCCTTTGATCCGGCCACAGGACGTTTTTATTGGCAGAATCAACAAAAAATTGGTAACTTCCCCTTCGTTGACCTGCATGCCAACTTAAAATTAAAACGGACACGGGCGTTCTTTCAGTTACTGAATGCGGCTTCCGGCTTAATGGAGGGAAATTATTGGACAGCGCCGGATTATCCCTTGTACCGACGAACATTCCGTCTTGGCATCGCCTGGTCATTTTACGATTAGTTCGCGCTAATTCATTTTTAATGGGAAAAATAAACATACACCTTTCCCTGATGATTGTTGTTCTGCTGTTAGCCGGTTGGTCTTGTTCCAACAAAGAAAAAACAATCTCAGGTCAGGCAAACGTAGAAAGGGAAACCGAAGTCACCCGGATCATGAAATCCGGCAAACTGCGGGTCGTTGTCGATTACAACTCTACCAACTACTTTATTTACAAAGGAAAGCCAATGGGGTTCAAGTACGAACTACTGCAAAAATTGGCTAAAGACATGGGGGTTAAGCTCGAAATTTCGGTGAGTAATGACCTGGAAGAAACATTTGAAGGACTGAACCGGAAACAATACGACCTGGTAGCTAAGAACCTGACCATCACGAGAAAAAGAAATGACCTGATTGATTTTACCATCCCCTTGGAACAAACCCGGCAGGTGCTGGTACAACGGAAACCGAAAAAATGGCGGGAGATGCCTCCCCATGCCATCGAAGATTCGCTGATCAGAAGCCAGCTGCATTTGGCCGGAAAACGGATCCATGTTCAAAAAAATACCGCTTACTACCGGAGGTTGGTCAACCTTTCCGACGAAATTGGAGCCGAAATAGAAATCGTTCAGGACAGCATCTACGGAGTGGAACAGTTGGTATCGATGGTTGCCAAAGGTGAAATCGACTACACCGTTTGTGATGAAAATGTCGCCCGGGTCAATCAATCTTTTTATCCGAACCTGGATATTGAAACGCCGGTTAGTTTTCCTCAAAATATTGCCTGGGCCGTAAGAAACGATTCGCCGGAATGGCTGAGTTACATCAACAGTTGGATCCTCGATATCAAAGCCTCGCCAACCTACCTGGTCCTTTACAAAAAATATTTCGAAAACAGCCGTTCCAGCGTGATGGCCAACAGCGACTACCATTCGCTGACCGGCGGAAAAATATCGCCCTACGATGACCTGATTAAAGCAGAAAGCGCCAAAATCGGTTTGGACTGGCGTTTTGTTGCGGCTATTATTTACCAGGAATCCCGCTTCGACTCGGAAGCAATTTCCTGGGCCGGCGCTTACGGATTGATGCAGGTGTTGCCCGAATCGGCCGACCTGTTCAATATTTACAACTTTGATGAGCCAAAAAACAACATCGCGGTAGGAACAAAACTGATCAAATGGCTCGACGACAACTTCAAACAGGATATTCCCGATTCGACTGAGCGCGTAAAGTTTGTGCTGGCCGCCTACAACGTGGGCCTTGGACATGTAAAAGATGCGCAGCGGCTGGCCGAGAAGTACGACCGGATACCGATTGTCTGGACCGATAATGTCGATTACTTTTTACTAAGTAAATCCATTGCCAAATATTACCGCGACCCGGTCGTAAGGTGGGGCTATTGCCGGGGCGAGGAACCGTTCAATTACGTCAACAACGTGTTAGCCACCTACCGGCATTACCGGAATATCATCGGGGAATAAGCTTGGGTTTGCCCAGTAGATCAAGGAATTCCGTCAGGATCATCGCCGTTGCCCCCCAAATGATTTCGCCGTCGCAGGGGTAATAAGGGACTTCAAGCAAACCGGTACTGGTTTCCAGTTCCATATACCCGATTTCGCGGCGTTCCAGGAACCGCTGCACGGGAAATAAAATCAGCTTTTCCGCTTCATCCCGGTTTAAAACAAACTCGGGTTGCTCATCCAGCCAACCCACAAAGGGATATACCGTGTAAGAACTTACCTGTACAAACAACTCGGACAGGCGCCCCAAAACCCGGATATCGCGGGCAGAAACCCCTATTTCCTCCTGTGTTTCACGCAAAGCTGCCATCTCGGCGCTTTCGCCCTCTTCTACCTGTCCGCCGGGCAGGCTAACCTGACCCGGATGATATTTTAAGCCCGCGCTCCGCTTCACAAAACAAGTGTAAATTTCGCCGGCCACCGGAAACAGCAGGATCAGCACACTGCTGAGTTTTACCCGCTTCCTGTCTTCTGCCGCAGTATACAAGCTTCTCCCCGGAGGTACCATCTTCAGGTGAGACTGTTCTCCCGGCAGGCCGGATTGCAGTAAACGGGCAATATGGTCGGGCAAAAAACTGTTCATAACTAAATATAATCATTAAGCTGAAATGTGAAATTGAAAAGATGTTAAAATTTCACGCCTAAAATGCAAAATTAATATTCTCACAAAACGATGGATCGCTTATTCGAAGCGGATGGTTTTTTCAGGCGCAATTCGCCCGACGATATACGAAGGGCCAAGCAACATCAGCATTGTAACGGCCAAAGCGCCGATATTCAGCAGGACAAGGTGCGAAACAAGCAGGTTTACCGGCACGGTATCCACATAATAGGACGCCGGGTCGAGGTGAATAATCTTCAGGTAATGTTGTGCCAGGCAAATCAGGACACCGAGTATATTTCCCCAGAGTAAGCCTTCTCCCACTAAAAAAGCCGAGAGGTACATAAAAACCCGCCGAATATTGAAATTGGCGGCTCCCATCGATTTCAATATCCCGATCATCTGCGTACGTTCCAGGATGATCACCAGCAAACCCGAAATCATATTGAAACCGGCTACCAAAACCATGAGCGCCAGGATAATCCAGACATTCATATCAAGCAGGTTCAGCCAATCAAAAATATACGGAAACTTATGCTTGACATTTACCACCCGCAGCATCGGCGAGTCCTGCTTCAGCGAGGTCAGCACCAGGTTTCGCACCTGGTAATCCAGTTCATCCACCTTATCCAGCTGGTCGACAAACAATTCGAAGCCGGTAATCTGGTCGTCATCCCACGAATTCAACCTTTGCACATGCCTCAGATCAACCAGTACAAACATCCGGTCGAACTCTTCGAGGCCTGTCCGGTAAATGCCGCCAACTGTAAACTGACGGATACGCGGCACCTTTTCGCCGGAGTTCAGAAAATACATACGAAAGCGGTCGCCCAGTTTCAATTTCAGCAACAGCGAAATCTGTTCCGAGATCCAAACATCGTCGGTCCGGGCCGAATCGAGCCTGATTTGGGCGCCCTCCACCCTGTTTTTCTCAAAGAAACTCCAGTCAAAATCGGCGGCAACTCCTTTCAGAACCACCCCCTGAATATCGTCATCCGCCTTAATCATGCCCGGCTTGGTGGCGAACTGCTGGATATGCCTGATCCCTTGAAAATTTTTCAGCTGAGGCAGGAAATCCTGCCTGCTGCTGATCGGATCGGTTTGGTACGACTGGTTACTGTCGTAACTCACAATTTGCAGATGGGCGGCAAAACCGTTTACTTTTCCCTCTATTTCGCGCTGAAACCCCGTGACAATCGAAATGGCCAGAATCATCACCACCATGCCCAAACTAATGCCGGCCACGGCCAAGCGGACAATTCTCCGGGACATCCGCTGGGATTGGTCCTTTGAAGAAAATAAACGGCGCGCTATAAACAATTCTGTATTCAAGGATTTGCTCTGTTTGCCCGTAAAACTACAAACTTTAATTTGTTCTGCGGTTAATAAACGGTAAGATCAGCAAAGAAATTACCCCCAGCAGGATTTGCATGGCAGTCATAGTGCCGTGTGCCAGGAACGCAAAGATCACGCCGTCGGTTTTGGCCACCCCGTAAACCAACAGGGCCTGCATCACCATAAAATGCCAGGCGCCAATACCTCCCTGCACCGGTGCGGCCATGCCGAAGCTGCTAAGCACAAACACGGTTAAACCTGCGATCACCGTCAGGTGCGAAGTAAATTCAAAAGAGAAAAAAACGACATACAGCATCAGGAAATACATCAACCAGATAAACAGGGTGTGAAAAATAAACGCCCCTTTGTGTTTCATATCTTTGATGGTTCGCAAGCCTTCGCCAAACTTCGACAGGATGCCATTGAGTTTACTAAAGATGCCTGATTTTTTAATTTTCCTGCGAAAGAAAAAGATCCCTGCAACCAAGGTCCCGGTTATCACTAAAATCCAAATCATTAAGCCTGTATTTCCCAGTTTTTCCCTGATGCCCGGGTTATTTTCAAGAAATTCCAAAACTTTCCCGAATTGGGTGACCACCGCCACCGAAGCCAATAACAGCAGCATGACCACATCGATGATGCGTTCGGTAACAACGGTCCCAACCAATTTGGTAAACGATATATTTTCGTACCGGGACAATACGCCGCAACGCGAAATCTCTCCCATCCTGGGCAACACCAGATTCATCAGGTAACCAACCATCACCGACAAAAACGTGTTAAACACACGGGGTTTATGTCCCAGAGGTTCAATCATTAATGCCCACCTCAGGGTCCGGCTGATGTGGCTCAATATGCCCAAAACGATGGCAATCCAGATCCACAGGTAATCAACATCATTTTTAAGAATTGATTTTATCCGATCAACATCCTGATCTTTATACACCAACCAGAAAAGAAGTATCCCAAAGGCAAAAAAGGCAAGAAATTTAATAAGTTGTAGAAGCTTCTGTTTCAAAATGAACTTGTTTATTTCTGAAAATACGCTAATTTTAAAAACCTTTAAGGCAATCTCAGAGGTTTTATTAAGTACTTTTATAAATTTGCACGCCTTTAAAACGGCAAAATTCGCTGACAAAAATACAGATTTGTTTTAAATCGCACCTGTTTTTGGCAACATATTCATCAATGCTTATAATGGAAGACGGAGACAGTAATGACCATAGTACGGGCCAAAAAAAACTTAGGTCAACATTTTTTGAAGGACAAAAATATCGCCCAAAAGATTGTTGACAGCTTGCAGGCCAACCAAACACCTGATGTTTTGGAAGTTGGCCCGGGCATGGGTGTTCTCACCCAATTTTTGCTAAAAAAATCAGCTTACCGCACCACCGTTGTCGAGATCGACAACGAATCGGTCGTCTACCTGAAAGAGCATTTCCCGGAGTTGGGTGACCGGATTCTCTCAAAAGATTTTTTAAAACTGAAACTGTCGGATTATTTTCCCGGACAGTTTGCTTTAATCGGAAATTTCCCCTACAACATATCATCCCAGATTTTCTTTAAACTACTGGAATACAAAGATCTGATCCCCGAGTCGGTCGGGATGATCCAAAAAGAAGTTGCCGAACGCCTGAGCGCCGGTCCGGGTTCAAAAACCTATGGTATCCTGAGTGTCTTTCTTCAGGCCTATTACCGGATCGAATACCTCTTTACCGTACCCGAGCATGTTTTTATTCCGCCGCCAAAAGTAAAGTCGGCTGTTATCCGCCTGGTGCGTAACCAGCGCGAAAAGCTCGATTGCGACGAGGCCTTGTTTTTCAAGATTGTAAAAACCGCTTTTAACCAGCGGCGTAAAACCATGCGTAACTCGCTCAAGTCATTTCTGACGGATGAAGAACTGAAGCGCTCAGCCATTTTCGACAAACGCCCCGAACAACTGAGCGTGGGTGAATTTGAACAGTTAACCCGGCTGATTGCCAATCAGCCAAAACCATGAAACCATGAAGTTCGAATTAAACAGAGAGTTTATTGACAAGCTGAAAGAGCTGATCGATAAAAAAGCTGCCAAAGAAATTCTGAAAATGTTGGATGGACTGCATCCGGCCGACATTGCAGAAATCATGGAAGAGCTTAGCATGGAGGAAGCCCGGTTTCTTTACCTGCAACTGGACGGGGAGTTAGCTTCCGATGTGTTAATCGAGATTCCGGAAGCCGACCGTCGCCGGTTTCTGAAAGCCCTTCCGCCCGAAGTGATCGCCCGGCAGTTTATCGAACACATGGACTCCGATGATGCCGCGGATATTGTGGGCGACCTGGAAGAAGCCATCCAGGAAGCCGTTTTGCTCGAAATTGAAGACAAAGAACAAGCCGGTGACATTGCCGACCTGCTCGAATACGACGAAGATACCGCCGGGGGTTTGATGGCCAAAGAATTGGTGAAAGTAAACGAAAACTGGACCGTCCAGACTTGTCTGAAAGAAATTTCCATCCAGGCAGAAGAAATCGACGAGATTTATTACGTGTATGTTGTTGACGATGACAATATCCTGAAAGGCATCCTTTCGCTGTCCCGATTAATCCAGAAACCGACGCACACGAAGGTGAAAAACCTGGTTTACGACGAAATTCATGCGGTGAAAACCGACACCCGGCAGGAAGAAGTGGCCCAGATCATGGAAAAATACGACCTCGTTGTTTTGCCCGTCGTCGATCACATCGGCCGGCTGAAAGGCCGCATTACCATTGACGACGTGGTGGATGTTATCCGCGAGGAAGCCGGGAAAGACTATCAAATGGTTTCGGGGATCACCGGCGATGTGGAATCAGGCGACCGGATCTGGCAACAAACCCGCGCCCGCATCCCCTGGCTGCTGATCGGTACCATGGGTGGTATTTTAGGCGCCCGGGTGCTGGGCGCCAATGCCGGTACGCTCGACAAGATTCCGGCGATGGCCTTTTTCATACCGCTCATTGCAGCAACAGCCGGGAATGTAGGCGTACAATCCTCATCCATCGTTGTGCAAACCATTGCCAGCGGTTCGCGCGATTTCGACTCGTTTGGGAAGAAACTGATCAAAGAACTGGCTGTCGGCCTGATCACCGCCTTATTCTTCTCCAGCGTGATCTTCGCCTATAACTTCTTTTTCAGCAACAATTTCAACCTGACTATGGCGGTGAGCTGCACGCTGTTTATCGTGATCATCTTCGCCTCCATGTTCGGAACCATCATCCCGCTGTTG